>CAVWQY010000004.1:0-501646 GCA_963757255.1 uncultured Thermoleophilia bacterium | reverse complement strand
TCGTCGGCTCGGCGACGGCCGGCTGGCTGAGCCGCAACAAGGCGAGGTGGTTCTCGACGGCGACGGCGGTCGCGCGGACCAGGGCCAGAGTCTGCGGCGACGCGACCTGGGTTCCGCCGGTGAGATCGATGGCGGCGAATGAGCGCCCCGGTCGCAGGGTCGTGCACCGGCACCGCGGTGCAGCTCCACGGCTGGACGATCCGGGAGAAGTGCTCGGTCCCGCGGATCTGCAATTCGGCATCTAGGGCGAGCGCGGTGCCCGGCGCATTGGTGCCGGCGCCGCGCTCACTCCAGTCGGCGCCGGGCACGAAGTTCATCCGTTCGGCCTTGCGGCACGCTTTGCGATCGCCCTCGACCCATAGCAGCGTGCCGTCTGCCCCGGTCACGGCTACGACGACGCCGGCGTCCGTAGCGTCGTCAACCAGCAGGCGGCGGATGACGGGAAGGGCGGGTGCCAGGGGATGAGATTCGCGCATGCGATCCACGGCAACCGCCACGGCGGCCCGCGCGCCACCGAGGTCGGGGTCGACGCCAGTCGCCAGACTGCGCCGCCAGCTCTCGGCCACGACACGACGCACTGGCGTGGAGTCCAGATACGACGCGTCGATCTGTCCGGCGACGAAGAGCTCATGCACGGCGCGCAGCGTCGACGGCGACAGCCGGGCCGATGCCCGGCCACCCGAGGTCTTCGAGATTTCCACCGGCGGTCACGCTCCTCGCACGCAGCCCTATTTGTGCAGGTTGACGCGCGTGGCCGCCACAATAGCCCAATTCGCCGGTGTGCAGCAGGGACTTTGGCCCTCCGCGCGCCGAGTTCTGCATGACGGCTGTCATTTCTGCCCGGCCACAACCCTGGCGCCGATCTCGGCGAACGCAAACTTAGGGAAACCCCCGAGCGACTGCACAATGCCGCGACCGGCTCATGGTCTTTTAGTGAGCATCGATCCGGCACATGCTCTGGCCACCGCGGCGTCGCCGTGTGGATGTAGTTGCTGGCCGGTGGCGGCGACAACGAGGACTGTCCGGTCCCGTTGGCCGCGCGCAGACGGCATAGCCACGGGGTTTGCACCACCGTGGCCGACTCTCCGCAACCACGGTGGTGCAAACTGTCCTGAGCCGATTCGCTTGCTCCCCTCCAAGCGGCACCGCACAGGGCTTGTGGGGGCTACGCGCCCCAGGCGTTCGCGGCGCTGCGATCGGTGGCCGCGACATCGTCGGAGCCGTCACGAACTGCATCGCCCAGACTGAACAAGATCTCGTTGAGCGCCGTAACCGCCTGCTCCCAACGCGTCTGCTCCACGCGGTAGGCCTCCGCCGCCTCCCGAGTCCAGACCTGTTGGAGTGGCGCGATCTGCGCCCGCAGATCGTCAAGCGCCGCGTTTAACCGCGCGGATGTCGTGTGGATGTCCTGCCGCACCGTGTATTCAATTTCATCGAAGTTGTAAGAAACACGTGATCCATGACCCAGCTCCTTACAGGTTGGTGGCGACGGAACCGATTTGATGGGAATGGCTTTCGCCGGCCTCACGCAGGTTCGCTCGTTGTAGCGGATGGTCTCCGCTATCCGCTCCAGAGCGGCGTAGAGCTTCATCGACTCCGCATTCCACCGCTCAACGACATCTCGGAAACGCGCCGCAGCGACACCACCCCACACCGACGGCGGCACACTGCCCATCCGGCCGATGAAGGACTGCAGCATCGCACGGATCTCCTCATTGCGACCATCCGTCTTGCCGGCGACGGCCGACATGAGCTCGAAGTCGGTGGTGAGCGGTCCGCCCCCGGGTGTCGTCATCAGGATCCTTCCGTGGTATTCGTGCGCGATATGAAGTTGGACGCGGCCTGTCGGTTTCGGTTCCCTCGGCGGCGAAGTCATTCAGAACACGGCGTGCGCGGACCGAATCGCTTGATCGCACACCTCGCGCACCGCCTCTTCGTGTCCTGGTGCGGTCTGGCACCCGATGGCGATCCGAATCGATTCATCGATGAGCACCACCCACGCGATGTGATGGTCCGCGCGGATCTCGCGATACGTCACCACGGGTTGGTCGGCTCGCCGGTCGGAAGGGTTGAACCCCACGAACACGTCGTCAGGTTCGTGGCTCAGCGCGCTACGCAGTGACTCTGCCACCTGTTCATGCGACTGATGCGGTGCCAGCGACGACTGCGTGACGTGCACCGCGATGTCCGCGTCATCCCGCGAAACGACCTGCACCCGTGCCGATCCAGGTCCTGACGTAACGCGCTCGACCACCCATTGCGCCGGCACCATGACACCGACACGTCCCTCGACCAACAACGTCGTCGGCGTGTTCGCAGCAGACGGATGAACGTCGTGTTGCGCTGCGAATCCTCCGCAGAGCACGGCAGCCGATACCAGCGTGCTGGCCAATACGACCGTTGCGCGTCCGCTGCGATTGGTCGACGGACGAGCCTCAGGGCAGCGGGCCTCTTCTTGCGGCGGAAGCGCCTCCGCGCTGCGTCGCACCCAATCTTGATCTGCGATCGTGACGGCAACGCCGTTGGCCCGCAAGCGCTCAGCGATCACCGCTGCGAGTGGGCATGCTCCCTCGACGCCCTCTGGGCTGTCGACCACAACCGCCATCGACATCGGAATCTTCGCCAAAACCGCTTGCGTATCCCCACACGCCGTCACCTGGATGTCGCCTCCAGGCGACGACACGACGATGAGCTCCGGCGCGATCTCCACTACCGTCAACGGCCGATCAGATTGTCCGTCGCGAAGCACCTGCGCCCGTCGCACCACCACAACGTCGTTCGCCAGCGTGCTCGCAGCATCGCGCACACGCTCCACGCGCGACGATGACCACCACGTCGGACCAACGACCACGATCGTTTTGGCAGAACCGCCGACGACGTCGTGCATGATCCTTCGCCAGACGTCCGCGACTTCGACAGGACGGTCGTCGATCAAGGTCAGCTCGTCGTCAATGCCGTCGATGCCGGCCGAAACCCATTCCGCGTCCGCATGGTTGGGGCCTCGGACTGTTGCCGGGCCTACTTCGACGACAATCCCGTCATGGCGGATCGGTCCAGGCCACCTGGACCAGCTGATCGGGATGTCGGCGCGTGATGAGGGTTCCGCGCCCCGCGGTTGTGCCGACGGCCGGACAGAACCCAACAAAATCCCTTCGTCTGGGCTGGCGCTCATCATCAAACCCATACAGCCCAAGTCGCGCAGCCGCGCCAGAACCGGATCGAACATCGCCCGTGCGGCCCCACCCGAGCGGCGGGCCACGATGACATGCAATCCAAGGTCTTTGGCGTGCGGCAGGTAGTCGACCAGCGGTGTCAACGGGTGGCCAGTGGCGCTGGCGACCAGGTCGTAGTCGTCGACGACGAAATATATCTCGGGACCAGACCACCACGAGCGACTGCGCAGCTGTTGCTGCGTTACATTCTCACCGGGCATCCGCTCCTGCAACTGCTTGAGAAGAACGGGCACACGGGCTGTCAACGCGGAGGCCGATATCGCATAGCCACCGAGGTGAGCGGACTCGACAACACCGAGCAGCGTCCGGCGAAAGTCGACGATCTCGATCTGCACCGACTCGGCGGTGTTGGTCCGGACGATCTCTCGACACAGCAGACGCAAGGCCGACGTCTTGCCGCACTCGGCTTCACCCAGCACGACAAGGTGTGGTTGTTCAGCGAAATCCAGGACAACTGGCTGTATTTCGCGATCGCCAAGCCCGACGACGACCTGCGTCGCGGTGTGGGCGCGGTCTACCATGGCCACGGTGCCGTGACGGACTTGCAGTGGGAGGAGCTCGATCGAAGGTGCACGTCGCCCAGCCCATCGGGCGGTCGTCGGCTCCCCACCCAACCGTGGCAGCGCGATCACCATCTCTTTCCCGTCGCGCGTGATACCCCGTCCCGGCGGGATGTGGGACAGCTGGCGGGCACGCCTGCGGTCCATCTCGGAGTCGGCGGGGTCGCCTAGCCGTAGTTCGATGCGGGTGCCGATCTGGTCCTTCAGTGCCGGCCGTATCTCCGCCCAGCGGGAGGCAGTCACAACGACGTGCACACCGTATGAAAGGCCTTGGGCAGCAATGGCGATGACGCGTGGCTCGAGCGCCTCGAAGTCTTGGCGCAGGGTGGCCCAACCATCGATGACCAGGAACACATCGCCGAACGGATCGTCCGCGGCCGCCGCAACACCGTCGGCATGTAATCGGCGGTAGTCGGTCATCGAGTCGATACCTAGGCGGCGGAAGCGGGCTTCCCGCGCTCGCATGACCGATTCCATTTCCGCGACGGTGCGTCGGCACAGGTCGGCATCGGACCGCCCTGCCACCGATCCCACATGCGGTACGTGACGCAATGACGACAACGCACCGCCGCCGAAGTCCAGGCAGTAGAACTGGGCGGCCGACGGGTCGTGAGTGGCCGCGACGGCCATCACCAACGTGCGCAGCGCCGTCGACTTGCCCGATTGCGGCGCGCCTACGATCGCGACATTTCCTGCCGCTCCAGCCAAGTCGACTATCAGCACGTCGCGGCGCTGATCGTACGGACAGTCGACCAAGCCGATCGGCACCGACAGCGGACGATCCACCACACCGTCGGGAATGAGAACGTCGAGTGTCGGCGACTCCTTCAACGGCGGCAGCCATACCCGATGCGCGGGCGTGCCGTGACCGGCCAGCCGATTCAGCACGGTGTCCATCAGGGTCGGCGTCGACGCACCGGTCTCGTCGGGTGACGTTCTGGGCGCTCGGTCACCCGGCCGGCGGCCGCCGCGGCGAACACCCGCGGCGTGCCCAGTGCATTCGGACGCTGCACCATCCTCGGCCTCTCATGCGGAGCGGACACAAAGGCGGTTTGGAATCGCACCAACTCTCCGGACGCGGTCTTCAAATACGCGGCCCCGGGCGAACTGGGTAAGTGGTACGCGTCCGGCACCCCGAGCACTGCGCGGGATTCACTGGCGGAGAAGGTCTTCAGGCATATCCGGTAGGACAGATGGGTCTCCAACCCGCGCAGCCGTCCCTCATCGAGCCGTTGGCTGGCCAGCAACAGATGCATGCCCAGCGAGCGTCCCAGTCGTCCGATCGCAACAAACAGTTCGGCGAACTCGGGATGCTGACTGAGCAATTCGGAGAACTCGTCCACCACGATGAACAACGCGGGCAGCGGCGGCATAGTGAGGCCTTGGGACCGAGCGTGTTCATAATCGGCCACGTTCGCGAAGTGGCCTGCGGCCCTGAGCAGTTCCTGCCGACGGTTCATCTCACCGGCAAGCGCATCCTGCATCCGCGCGACGAGGGGCGCCTCGTCGGCCAAGTTGGTGATGATCGCCGACACGTGACGTACCCGGTCCAGGCCCAGAAACGTCGCACCGCCCTTGAAGTCGACCAGCACCAGGTTGAGGATGTCCGGAGGATGGGCCGCAATCATGCCGAGGATCAACGTGCGCAAGAATTCTGACTTTCCAGAACCGGTAGCGCCCACGCATAGGCCATGCGGTCCCATGCCGTTTCGCGCGGCCTCCTTGATGTCGAGTTCCACGGTGTCGCCGTGTTCGGACACACCGATGGGCACTCGCAGACACTGCCGGCCCTGCCGTGCACCCCATTGCCGCGCAGGGTCGATGCTTTCGGGATCGTTGAGGCCCATCAGCTCAAGCCAGTCGATCATCGTCGACGTGTGTTTGGCTGCGTCGTTCGACACGGGTCGGTAAGGGGCCAGCCGCCGGGCGCACACCGAGGCCTGAGTCAATGTCAACCCGTCTGGATGCGCGCGCAGCTCATCTCCGGTATCGCGGGACACCGTCAAGCGGTCGCCGTCCAGGCGCAGCTGCAGGCACGAACCGGCGGTGAAGGGCTGTTCGACCACGCGTGTCGGTCCGTCATCGACGATGATCACCACATGCGGTGAGCCCCCGTTGTCAGGCGGCCTGCAAGCGGTGGTCGCCTCAGCGAGGCTGCGGTACGTCATCCTGCACGGCCCGAGCGCATCCACCAGACGCGGATGCTGATGGTGGGGAAGCCATTTCAGCCAGTCCCATTCGGCTTCCGACGGGGGATCCACCACGGCGGCGATCCAGACATCTTCGGGGCTGTGCGAGACCGCCAGCTGACAGACGATGGCGCGCAGCAGCGCCCGCGCGGCGATTGGATCTCCGTCGACAGTGAGCGCCGAAATTTTCCGCAGTGGCACCACTACCGGCACGTCGGCGACCCGCGATCTGCGTCGGATCAGCCGCTGCAACGCTGACGAAGTCACCGGATCCAGCCCATCGACCGGGCCGAGCTCGGGCGCTATGAGTGCGGTGCAGAGCGGCTGCTCACCGGTGCCGACTCGGATATGGCAGAAGTCAGGATCGTCGATTCCGCGCTCCCACATGCGCCGGCTACCCGGCAGCCTCCACAGCGAATCAGGATCGGGGTGAATCCAGTGGAGAAAGCGATGCTGGTCGACGGCAGTCTTGGCAATGGTCTGATCCAACGCGTCGAGGTAGCCGAGGTAGTCGCGCCGATCCTCGTTCAATTGGGCGGTGTGGTTGGCACCCCGGGTTCCATATGCGAGCGAGCCAAGCACGGACGCCAACATCATGACGGGAAAGAACATGAACATGGGACCACGAGTCGTCGACGCGACGCCCGAAGTGAAGTACAGCACCATCATGCCGCCGGCAGCGACGAGCATGGCCAACGGCAGCAGACGGGCAAGCAGATTGGCGGGCAAGGCTTTCGGGACTCAGGCGGCGCATCCAGTGTGATATCACCTTCCGCCACCGGTGGTGCGGGAAGTCGCGGTTCGCGGCAGAAGTCCATCGTCTGAAGGACGTTGCGGTTGCCCGATTGGTTCCATTCACAGGCCGCGAAATTGCCGCGTAACCAAGCGCGGAGACCGAGCTACGGTGAATGCGCAGGCGTCAAACGGGGGGTGATGCGATGCCTGATCCGTTGTGCCGGCTATCAGTAGCGCACGGGCCACACACCGTCGATCTCGCACTTCCGAGGGAAGCTCCAGTCGGTCTGCTACTGCCCTCGATCGTCGACCTCGTTCACCGAGGCACGGTAGCCGCAGACGAGGGTCGACAATGGCATCTATCGCGCGTGGGCCGGCAGCGGCTCGACGAGGCGACGAGCCTGCACGACAACGCTATTCGCGACGGCGAACTGCTGTTGCTCACGACCACGGCCACCCCCGCGCCCGTATGGATCCAAGACGATCCATGGCACGCGGTGATCGACACCGCTGACACCGGCCGCACTCCAACGCGGGTCACGGCGACTGCGGCATGCCTGTCTGCGGCTGTGCTCGGCGCGACGGCGTTGGCGTGGTCCGGTGTCGTCACGCAGGCGACTGGCCATGTCATCACCGGCGGCGTCATTGCGGCCGCGGCGGCGATCGGAGCGGTCGCGATTGGACGCGCCCACCCTGACCCGATTCTGTGCGTCACGCTGAGCATCGTCGCCGTCGTGTTCGCCGCCGTCGCCGGCTTCCTCGCTGTGCCCGACGGCCCGTCGACAGCCAACTCGCTGCTCGCAGCCGCGGTCGCATGCTCGACGTCGGTCCTGCTGCTTCGAGCCACCCGCTGCGGCGCAATCTGCTTGACGGCGCTTGCCACGTTCACCGCGTTGACGAGTGCGGCTTCGGCCTGCGGTGTCGCCTGGACGTTGCCCGTCTCCACGACGGGGGCGGCGCTCTCGGTATTGTCCCTAGGCACTCTTGGTGTGGCGGCGAGGTTGTCCATCGCGGTGGCTGGTTTGGCGCCCGCCATGCCGACTCCGGATCATCGCGCAGAAGATGATCCCGCCCAAGAAACGCCGCGGGCGGCCACCGCTCACGACTCCTTGACCGGACTCGTCATCGGGTCGGCGGGTGCCGCGGCGCTCGGTGCAGCGCTCGTCGCATCGGGTTGTGTCCACGATGGCCGCTTCTGGCCGAACGCTGCGGTCTTCGCGGCCGTGGTCGGTCTGGTGATGATGCTGCGCACCCGCACGCACATCGGCATTCGCCGCCGCAGCGCCCTCGTCGTGGGCGGCATGGCAGCCATTGCGGCCGGTGTTGGACTCGTCGTGGTTTCGGCACCAGGACAGGCGAATTGGGTCTGCCTATTCGCTACCGCCGTCGGTCTGAGCATCCTGAGTGGGGCATCTGGTGCGACAATCAACCCCCTTGCACGCCGCGCAGTCGAAGTGTTGGAGTATCTCGCGCTCGCGGCAGTAGTGCCGCTGGCGTGCTGGGTCGGTGGCCTGTACGAGCTGGTCCGCGGTCTGAGCCTGCCATGATGACTCGCACTGGCCGGATCGTAAGGCTCTGCGTCGCTGGCCTTCTCGCCACCTTCCCGTTCTGCACAGCGCCGCACGCCTCGGCGGTGACGCCGCCGGCGGTCGACGATTCGATGTTGCCCAAACCGGGCCCGCCGGCGCCGCCGCGACCCACGAAGCAGCAGGAGCGTTGCGTCGCAGCACCTCCCACTAGCGCCGACACAGCTGATGCAGGCCAGCTGAAGGGTCTCGCCCTGCAGCAAGCCTGGAAGTTCACGCGCGGAGCCGGGCAGACTGTCGCCGTCATCGATACCGGCGTGGCGCGCCATCGACTGCTCCCCCATCTCGTTCCCGGCGGCGACTACGTGTACACCGCCGACGGCACCGACGATTGCGACGGTCACGGCACCTTGGTCGCGGGGATCATTGGTGCAGAGCCGGATTCCGACGGATCGACGTTCAGCGGTATCGCACCCGACGCCACCATCGTCAGCATTCGCCAATCCAGCAACAAGTTCCGGGCGACGGACGATCCGTCCGGATCCGGCTTCGGCGATGTGGACACGCTTGCGAGCGCCGTCCGCACCGCTGCGGACATGGGCGCCACGGTAATCAACGTGTCCTCGGTCGCATGCCTGCCCACCGACAGTGGCTTGGATGACCGTCCGCTCGGCGCCGCACTGGCCTACGCCGTGGACGTCAAGAACGTCGTTGTGGTCGCCGCCGCAGGAAACGTCGGCGGTCCCGGTCAATGCCCCGAACAGAATCCCGCGACCGATCCGGCCCGGCCCGGCCAACCGGATTGGGACCGTGTGAGCGTCGTGGTCAGTCCGGCCTGGTACGACGACTACGTGTTGACGGTGGGGTCGGTCGATTCGAAGGGAGCGCCGTCCTCGTTCAGTCTGGCCGGGCCGTGGGTGGACGTCGCAGCGCCGGGCGAAGGCATCGTGTCGTTGGATCCCGACGGTGAGGGCCTAGTGAGCAGCCTGCCTACATCCGGCGACCCGTTACCCATCTCAGGTACGAGTTATGCAGCGCCGGTGGTGAGCGGCATCGTCGCGTTGGTGCGGTCGCGATCGCCTGAGTTGACTGCGCGGCAGGTCATGCGGCGCATCGAGGAGACGGCGCACCGCCCGGCTGCCGGGTGGGATCCGGTTGTGGGGCATGGGGTTGTCGACGCGCTGGCCGCGGTTAGCGGTGATGCGACGGCACCGGCCCTCGAGGGCACGCAGTCGCGACCCGTGTCGTACCCGGACGCGCCGCCCACTGACCGTCGGGCCCACCAGTTCGCCGTCGGCGGAGCCGCGGTCTGTCTCGCGGTGTCCGTGGCGACTGTCGCCATGACGGCGTCGGCGGCGCGGCTACGACGGTCCCGGGACGCTGTCGCGCGCGATTGACGCGGCGTCCTTGCTCAGCTCCGGTCCGCGCGGCAGCCGCGCGAGCACCGGCCATGGCGCAGGCACAGGCGTGCCGGTGAGACCGAGGTGCTTTGCAGTGTCCTCGTCGCGAAGTCCGAACACGGCGCCTGAATCATTGATGAAGTAGAGAGCGCCGGTGCTCGCGCCGTCTTCTGCGATCCCGATCGATCGAACGTATGCACTGCGACCCAGTGGGATGGAGACGGTGTCGACGCTGGGGCCGTCACCGTCGGCCTGTGCCAGCGTCATCAGGCTGATGCCATTGACTGGAAGCGAATTGCCCACCAACACAGCGGTATTGGTACCTGTCGGACCGAGCCGCCACTGTGCGCACACGATAGCGTCATCGGACACACCCCCACGCTCCGGAAACGCTGAGACGCGCAACGTGTCGAGGATCGGCACGCCCCCGATGATGTCAGGCGCGACGGTGGCGATGTCGTGGTCGTTCTGTGCGTCGGTGAACCGGATGAGGTCGGCGGCAACCTGGCCGATCCGTTGCACGCCCTGGGCGAGCACGACGTAGTACTCCTCCGGCGGCCGCGCGGGCGACTCGGCAACGCGCAGGCTCGCGCCCGTCAGGCGATCGACGAGCTCGGCGAGCCCGAGCCCTAGAGAACTGCGGCGAGCAGCTCGACGCGCTCGGCGTCCGTGAGGCCGCGGAGCGGCGCGCGCACGTCCTCGCGCATCGGCACGCCGCGCGCGACTGCTACCGCCTTCGATGCGGCGTGGCGCGGGTAGCGCTCGATCACCTGCCGCAGCGCGCCCGCCTTCGCGGAGTCGCCTGTCCGGACGGCCTCGACCACCACCTCGGGGAACGCCGCCGCGAGCCCCGAGACGGCGCCCACCGCGCCGGCCGCGAGCCCTTCGGAGATCAACGACTCCGCCCCGATGAAGACGTCGAGCCCTTCCAGCATGTACGGCTGCACCTTCGAGAACGGCGCGTCGCTGACCTTCATACCGGCGAGGTTGTCGACGGCGTCGCGCAACCGCTCGACCACGACCGGCGGGATCGCGTAGCCCGACGCCCGCTCGAGCTCGTAGGCGTAGAACGGCAGCGGCGCACATGCGCGCGCCGCCGCGACGAAGTGCGCCAGCAGCTCGTGCTCGTCGAGACGGAAGTAGGGAGGGGCGATCACCGCGACCGCCTCCGCGCCGGCCTCCGCGGCGTGCGCCGCGAGCTCGACGGTGTCGGCGGTCGTCTGGGCACCGCAGTGCGCGAGCACCGGCACCGGGCCCGTGAGGGCGATTGTGAGCGCCAGCTTGCGCTCGTACACTGAGAGGAGGATCCCCTCGCCCGTTGTCCCGAGGAGCAGGACCCCTTCGATGCCGCCGTCACTGAGGAACGTGAGGTACGGAACGATCGCATCCTCGTCGAGCGTGGCGCCTTCGTCGCGGAACGGCGTCAGGGCGGCGGCGATCGCTCTTGCGCTCACAGCCGCGATGCTACTCGTCGCGCGTCCCGCGCCCGCGTCCGACCTGCTCGACCTGAACGCGACGCACGTAACGCTGGCGGTCCACGGCGGAACGGCGCTCGTCACCTACCGCGCCAGGGGAGAGACTCGCCACGTGCTCGTGTGGGGGGCGATCAACGCCCTCGTCCCCGAGTCGCGCAGGCCGCAGGTTCGCTTCAAGCATGACTACTCCGGTGGGCTCGCGACGCTGCATCGCGCCGCGTGGGTGAGCTTTGTCGACCAGTGCCGCCCGTACGACGGCCCGGAGCTCGCGTACTTCGTCGCCGGCTGCACGGCACCCGACGGGTCGTACTGGGCCATTCAGCGCTGGCAGCGCGACCTGCCGCATCGGGGCTGGAAGCCGTGGACGAACTGGCAGCGGAGCTGGGAGATGCGTCTCTCCCACTGGACCGGAGAGCTCGCTCAGGTCGAGCTCTATGCGGACTGGGCGTTTCACGGAGACGCGCACGGGATCTTCGGTCGCCTGACCTATGCGGGTGCTCCCGTGCACGGCTTTCACACGACCTCCGACGGCGCGCCGACCGACTCCTACGGGCGCAGCCTCTATATCGACACGCACGACTCGAAGTACGGAATGGGGTGGCGGCGGGAGACATCGGTCGTCTTCCGCAAACCGACGGGCGCCTTCTGTTACTCCTTCTGGCCGACGCACGACGTCTCGCTGCCAGGGCAGCCGGCGCGTCCGGCCGGGAAGGGCAACCGCTACCGGATCAGCGTCGTCGGTCCCGGCGTGACTCCCGACGTCGTCGCGGAGACGCCGGACCCCGGCGAGTGGGACCCGACGAACAAGACGAAGGTCGACTGGGAGCGCGAGCGACTGAAGCTCTTCGACCGCGTGACCGGCGGCGACAAGTTCTGCGCCACGCAGCACTAGGTGGAAGTCCGGATGAAGAACCAGCCGCCGCCGCTGCGCGACTACAACCTCGTTGCGGAGAACCGGCCGCTCGTCGAGGGCGTCCGTCGCGAGGGCGCGGGTTGGGCCGAGGAGCGCATGCTCGAGCTCGGGGCGGAGCTGGGCGGCGCGCCGCTCGAGTGGGGCCGGCTCGCGAACGAGCACCCGCCGCAGCTGCGCACGCACGATCGTTTCGGCGGTCGCATCGACGAGGTCGAGTTCCATCCCGCATGGCACTCGCTCCTCGCACTCGGTGTGCGCCACGGCCTGCACGCGAGCTCCTGGCGCGACCCGCGCCCGGGCGCGCACGTCGCTCGCGCGGCGGCGTTCATGGCACTCGGGCAGGTCGAGGCCGGCGTCGGCTGCCCGCTCTCGATGACGCATGCGGCCGTGCCCGCGCTCCGCGTCGAGCCCGCGCTCGCAGCCGAGTGGGAGCCGCTGCTCACCTCGCTCTCGTACCAGCACGGCGCGCTTTGCGGGATGGCGATGACCGAGCGTCAGGGCGGCTCCGACGTCCGCGCGAACGAGACCGAGGCGCGCCCGTCCGGCGACGGCGAGGCGACACTGCATGGGCACAAGTGGTTCTGCTCGGCGCCGATGAGCGACGCGTTCCTGATGCTCGCGCAGGCGCCGGCCGGCCTCTCCTGCTACCTCGTGCCGCGCCGGCTGCCCGACGGCACGCACAACGGGATCTTCATCGAGCGGCTGAAGGACAAGCTCGGCAACCGGTCGAACGCCTCGAGCGAGATCCTGCTCGAGGGCTCGTGGGGAAGGCTCGTGGGCGAGGAGGGACGCGGGGTCGCGACGATCATCGAGATGGTCGTGCACACGCGGCTCGATTGCGTGCTCGGCTCCGCGGCGCTCATCCGCGAGGCCGTCGCGCAGGCGACCCACCACTGCGCGCACCGGGTCGCGTTCGGGAAGCTGCTCGTCGACCAGCCGCTGATGCAGAACGTGCTCGCCGACCTGTGCGTCGAGTCGGAAGCCGCGACCGTCGGGGCGCTGCGCCTCGCGCGAGCGTTCGACGAGGGCGACGAGCTGCGCCGGGTCGCGACGGCGGTGCTCAAGTACTGGGTGTGCAAGCGCGCGCCCGCCGCGGTCGGCGAGGCGCTCGAGTGTCTCGGCGGCAACGGCTTCGTCGAGGAGAGCGGCCTGCCCCGGTTGTTTCGCGAGAGCCCGCTGAACGCGATCTGGGAAGGCAGCTCCAACGTGCAATGCCTCGACGTGCTCCGCGCGATGCGCCGGCAGCCCGAGTCCGCGGAGGTTTTCGTCGCCGAGCTCGAGGTGCGGGACCGGCCGGCGGTCGAGCGCGCACTCGCCGAGGCCGAGGAGGGCTCCGCGCGGCGCGTGGTCGAGACGATGGCCATCGCGCTCCAAGCGACGCTGCTCGACCGTCACGGCGACCCGGCCGTCGCCGAGGCGTTCCGCGCGCGTGAGCGCTTCGGCGCCTTCGGCACGCTCCCGGAAGGGCTCCCGCTCGCCTCGATCGTCGAGCGCCACAGGCCGCAGCCGTCATAGTCCTCGCAGCTCACGGGGGAAGCACGTCCCCCGTGAGCTGCGAAGTGAGGCGCGTCAGCCGGCTGCGTGGAACACGTCGGCGGGTGGGCTGAAGTCGGAGTTCAGCGCGATCAGCTCCGACAGCGTGTGCTTGTAGGTGATCCCGTATGCGGCGTTGATCTGCTGCAGCACCGGGTCGTTCGCGTAGAAGAACCGGTCACCGTCGCGAAGCGCCTGGAACTGCTTCTTCCAGATCGCGAGTTGCAGCGCGCCGAACTCCGTTCCGCGAACGTGCGGCTCGGACACCATGCCGACGAACGCGTCGACCTTGTTGACGTTGCCGTAGATCGCCTTCAGCCGCGCGGCCAGCGTCGTGCGCCGCGTTCCGCTGACGGCGTTGTCCGGATCCCCGAGCGGCACCGGCTGTCCCTTGTCGTCCCGCAAGGAGACGAAGTCGAGGATGTTCGGATCGTCGATCGGGTCGCGCCGGTCGATCAGCGGGTCGTTGGGGAAGCGATCGGTCGACTCGCCGGTGATGTCCGTGAACGACTGCGCGGGTGCCAACCCATACGCCTTGCGCAGCTGGTTGTAGTACGGCATGCCGTGGTCACGGCCGCGCTGGATGTCGTCGGCCCCGAGGTCGGACACGTCCGTGAAGCAGTCGGGGTTCACGACCGGCTCGCCGCACACCGTCGGATCCGGGACTCCCGGCTTTGGGATCTGGAAGAGCACGCTGCGCAGCGAGTTGTCGATCTGCTCGTCGTTCGAGTACTCCCGTTCGTCGAGGCTGCCGAGGATCGGCCCTTCGCCGACCTTCTTGAGGAGAGCAGGGTTGCCGAACCCGACTGCGAGCGGGATGACGAGCGTCACCGACCCGTCGCTGTTGTTCTCGACCGTGATCCCCGCGTTGGCATAGAAGCGGAGATCGGCCCTCGAGAACGTCCCCGCCGGAAGCACCGGTTCGAACTCGCCGTGCACCATGCTGTGCGCGCGGAAGCCCACGGTCGCGAACTCGTTGGCGAGCGTCGGATTGACGGTCGAGTCGTAGTGGCTGTACGCCGGAAGCCGAACGCCGAGGTCCGGCAGGAACTCGTTGTACGTGACGTACTGCGATCTCGGCCCCGACCACGCGGCGGGCGAGTTGGAACTTCGCGTCCTTCGACAGGCTGTCCGGGAGCTGGTCGACGATCCGGTTGTGCTCCCGCGCGAACAGCGTCTGGATCGCCGTCAGCGCGATGTTCTCGTTCGCACGTACGTCACCGGCGACGATTGCATTCGCGGGGGACCCCGTCAGCGGGCCCATCAGGTCCATCGGCGGTGCGGAGGCCACGTCGTCGCGCGCATCGGCGCGGGGCAGGTAGTTGCCCGGGAGGAACAGACGGGCGCCCTGGCGCAGCCAGTCGCCCCGGGACGTGGTGACGCCGTAGACCTGCGACGCGTCGATGAAACTGCTGAGCGTGTTGATCTGCTGCCGTGGCGACCCGACCCCCGGCGTGCGGGAGAAGTCGAGCTGCCCGGTCTCGTTCGAGAACTGCTCGAGCGGGTCTTTCTGGTCGTATGCGATCGGCGCGCTCTCGGCCGGCGTCTCGTCACGGAGTCCGATGTCGTGATCGATGAACTGGCCCCATGCCCATCCCCATTGCGTGATCTCGTTCTCGGAGAACACGTTCTGACCGATGTCGTTGAAGACGCGGTTGGAGATGTAGCGCGGATTGGGACCGGCGACCATCGAGCCGACGCCGTCGCCGTAGTTCGGCGCGGCGACGCGCGAGTAGGCGGTGCCGGCCATTCCCCAGGTGGGGTTCTTGAGATTGTTGCCGCTCCCGTCGAGTGTTCTCGACGGTTGCGATGACGGTGTCGGCGTAGCTGCCTCCGAGGACACGGCCGCGAACGTGAGCGCAGAGACAGCTGCCGCAACGGCGATTCTGAGCATCCTGGTTCCCCCTCGTTGCGTGTAGCGATCGCGATCGAGCATCCGCCGGTGCGGGAACGCGGTCAATGGGGTGAGCTAAGAGGGCGAGAAGAATTCCGTAAGAATCACGCGCGCAGCACGTAGCCGACACCGCGCACCGTGTGAATCAGTCGCGGCTCGCCGCCTGCTTCGGTCTTGCGGCGCAGGTAGCCGACGTACACGTTGAGCGAGTTCGACGTCGCACCGAGATCGAAGCCCCACACGCGCTCGAAGATCAGCGAACGCGGGAGCACGCTCTCGGCGTTCTCGAGCAGGAGCTCGAGCAACGCGAACTCGATCGGCGTCAACTCGATCTGTCGCGCCCCCCGGCTCACGACCCGCGTGCGTGGATCGAGTGTCAGGTCGGCAAAGCGCATGGGCGCGCCCATCGCGATACGCGCCGCAGCGACGTGCATCGACTCCCCCAACCGGACCTCTCGCTTGGTGACCTCGGCGTTAACGGTAATGCAGCCTCGCGAAGCGGTCAATCGCGTCGGCCGCCGCGAACCGGTCAGTGGACGTTTGCGCAGAGAGCGCGAACTACCCGCACTTTCGCTTCACAGCGCAGCAGTCAGCTCAGCACGCCGGCGAGGAGCGTGATCGCAATGACTGCGGCCACCGCTCCCGCCGCGAGTGCCACCAGCGACGCCAGGAGCCGAATCCGTATGGCGAGATCAGTCAGCTGATTCATCCGGTTGCGTGGTCGATGATGAGCGCGGTGAACGGCTGGCCGCCTCTTGGTGTGATGTTGAACGAAAGGCCCCAGTGGCCGACCATCACCAGGGCGGGTGCGGGAAGTGAGTAGACACCCGGTCGGGTCTCGGTCAGTCGGAAGAGCTGGTTCTGCATCTGCATGTCGAGCATGGCGACGCCGAGTGTGACGTTGGCGCCGCGAACCGGTGCTCCGTTCTTGGTCAACCTGAGCTCGAACGAGTTCGTCGCGACAGCCCGGTTGGGGGTCACGACCGCCTGAAGGTCGTAGCCGTTCTTGTGCAAGGTCGCCGCGACTCGTCCAGGCCCGACTTTCGCGAGCGCCGAGCCCGCTTGCGCGAGTGCACTCGATGGCGGGGCGAGACTCGAGAGGATCGCCGCTGCGACGATCGCAGCCGTGACGAGGAGCGTCTCCGTGCTGACCGTCGCGCGCAGCAGCCGCGCCGCCGTCGTGCCGGTCTCGGCTCCGCCGCCGCCGGCAGTCGCGAGGCGCGGCTTCGTGTGGAGCAGATTGACCGCGCCGAGGACCATCGCACCTGCGAGCAGACCCGACTTCACGAGGATCGCCTGGCCGTAGGACGTCTGCCAGAGCGAGGCCAGCGTCGGCATGTGGATGATGGTCGCCCCGATCCCGGAGCCGAGCAGGACGAAGACCGAGACAAAGGCGACGTTGGAGAAGCGCGGAACGCAAACGGCGAGCCCTGCGACCCGGCTGCTCCGCGGGAGGCTCTGCCAGACGACGAGCAGCCCGATCAGCCCGCCGATCCACACCGACCCCGAGACGAGGTGCAGCCAGTCGAGCAGAAGCGACAGCCCGCGTGGCGCAGTCTGGGCCGCATGGCCCGCAACACCGGGAATCACGAGCGCAGCCGCGGCCGCGATGAGCGCACCTGTGCCTGCTCCGAGCTCCGCGATCGAGCGTCGCGGGTTCTTCGGGCGATCGACCCACAGCGCGATCCAGCGCGGCGACGCAAAACAGGGCGAAGCAGATCTCGAGATCCACATAGGCACGTCCGAACGCAGTCACCCGGTAGAGCGGTACGAGCGCTCCGAGCGCGAAGACGGAGTGGAGCGAATCGATCGCGGTTGCGAGGTCGAGATAGACCGGAATCGCAACCAGCCCGAGAGCCGAGACGATCACGAACGCGATCGAGACGGCTCGAAGACTGGATCCGTCCACGCGGCGAGCGAGCGGCCGGGCGATGGCGATCCGCAGCACGAAGAGACCGATCGCGGTCATCACCGTCAGGAACATCAGCCAGCGGGCGATCACGAGGCGAGGCGTCGTCGCCGACCCCGAGATCTTCGGGACGACGAACTGCGGAGGCCGGCCCTTCGTTCGGGCCGATCGCGAACGTGAACGCGCCCTGCACGGGATGTCCGTCGACGGAGATCGCCCGCCAGTAGACGAGGTACCAGCCTTCCGGCAGATGCGGCCGAAGCGGCACGACGAGTGTGTCGGGATTCGAGGGCGAGCGAGCCGGATGTTCCGTCGCCTGCTGGCGTCCGGCGGCATCGGTCACGGAGACGATCGCGAAGCGAGGCTCGACTGCCTCGTCGAAGGTGAGCGAGACATCGGGGGGCGGGCCGCTCAGGATGCCGCTGGCCGAAGGCGCCGTCCTGACGAGATACGCATGCGCAGACGCAGCACCGACGACGGCCAGAGCAGCCGCGGTGGCCGCCAGGCCAATCGCAACCCGCCCCCGCCCGCTCACGCGAGCTGCCTCTTACCGCCGCCGGCAAGCAAGCCACCGACCGCGACCAGCAACGCGAGCGCCCCGAGCACCAACGCCACGATCGTGAGCGTGTTCGTCCCTCCGCCGCCGAGCGAGCTCTTCGCTTCGATCACGGGCGCGGGCGAGTCCGACGACTCCGGTCCCGTCCAGTCGACGATCGATCCATCCGAGTACGTCTGCTCGACCTGGAAGGTGTACGTCCCGCTCGAGGACGGCTGCGCGAGGAACTGGAAGAGAGAGTCCTCGCCGGTTGGGGTGCTGCCGCCGGTCCACGTCACCTTCTGAACGACCGCGTCCTCTCCGGTCCCGTTCTGCTGCACCTTCCGCTGTCCAGCCCGGCGCCGCGACGAACGAGTCGATCCCGAATCCATTCGGGACCGTCAGCACGATCTGCTTCGTCGTCAGGTTCTCCTTCTCTGTCGGGAACGGCGAGGCTGTAGAGCTGCAGCTCCTTCGCGAGCGAGACCGCCGGGCTCACGCGTGCATGCGCAAGGGCTGACGACGCGGACACGAGCGCCGCGGCAGCGACCACGACGGCCGCTCCGGCGAGTCGCGCCGAGGCGCCGCGGCAACCCGGGCGGGTCGCCCAGGACTTCGGATTGCTCATTGGGTGTTCTCCTCTACGCGTGCAGGGCGCGGCGCCGAACGCTCACAGCGCCACCTGACACCGCCCCGGCGGGACGGTCACCTAGCGAGGAAGTGAAGGAGGAGCCCGCCCGGCGGCCCCGGCTGCCAGCGGCGTGGCGCGCAGGAGCGCGACGCCGGCGGGCCGGCGAAACCCGCGCTCGCCGGGTGCCGGCCCGGCGCGTGTTTCGCGCCGACGGACGACGATGTCCGCCACGGCTTCGACGGCTCTCCGCAGGAAACGCGCGATCACGTACGCGGCCACGCCGAGCGGCACCTGCAACACGAGTCCACGCCAGAACGTCGGCTGCTCGACGGCCCACCACGGAAACACGCCCGAGGCGAGCAGACGCTCGAGGTGCTCTTGCAGGACGAAGCCCACGACGGGCAGCCAGAGGAAGACCCACGGCGGCAGGTCGCGACCGACGTTGCCGCGGCACCGGTCCACCACCATCACGAGCAGGACGAGAAGTTCGAGCCCACCCAGGAACGCGATCAGGATGGGCAGGTATGCGAGGTAGCCGTGCCCCGTGTGCTCGAGGATCGCGAGCCGGACGTCCGCAAACGGATACGCCCACCAGTAGGCAAGCCCATGCGCTACCTGCGACCCGACGACGATCAGCGGCAACGCCAGCAACCAGGTCAGTGCCCGACGCACTTCCGCCATTCTGCCTGAGGCGTTGGCTCGTCAGCAACCAGAGGGCGTGGCCGGCGCGGGTGTCAGACGGACCGCTCCCCCTCGCGCGTCAGGTTTGCACTCGTCCTTCGTTGCGCGGTGGCGCAGCGAGCCGGAACACGACCAGCCAGCTGTCGACCGCCAGGGCGATCGCGGAGGTCGTGAGCGCCGCGACGACCGCGGCATAGACGGAGTGGAACCCGATCAGGAAGATCGCAGCGGCGAGGGCGACAACGACCGCGTAGCCAACGAGCCAGAGCCGAGACCGGGACGCTGCTCGATCGTCGCGCGGCTCGGGCGGGACGAGACGCAACGGCGCCGCCTCCGCTGCGAGCCGCCGGTTGCGCTCGCGCTCCGTCTCGGTGCGCGCATCCACGAGCTCCGTGTGCAGTTGCAGGAGCAGCGCGGACTCCCGTTCTCGGTCAGTGTGTGGCTCGAACTGCGGTTCGACTTCCTCTTGAGCGGTTTGCGTGAGCTCGTACGACTCACGTGACATCACCACGCCGAACCAGGCGTCCTCGCTCTGCCCGGCCGTTTCCCAGCCATCCTCCTGCAGGCGGCGCACCAACAGCGCGTGCGCGGCGACCGCATCGTCGGTTGCGCTTGGCGGCGACGACGAGCGCCACCGGAATGCCGGCGACTCCCCGATGAGCCAGCGCGACCGCGCCGGGGATTCCCCGTAGGCCTGGAACCGGCCTCGCGTGTAGCCCTTCCACCAGACGATCTCACAGGTCTCGAGCACCGGAGTCACGTCGCGATCGGGCATCGTCGCGCCTGCTCACCGACAGGTTCTGGTGTGTGGGTCGTGCTGGCGTGCTTGGAAGACGGTGCGAGCCACGGTCGGCTTCTCGAAGCGGACGACGAGCACGTTCTTGTCGCCTGCGAGCGTGGCATACGTCCCGGCCGCGCGCGCTTCTGAGACGCACTCGACCACCGTCGCGCTCGACCTTCGGGCGACCGCGCAGCCGATCTTCGTCCCGGCGATGCGCACGGTGTCCCCGACGTGGAGGACGAGTGGGTCCTTGGTCGATCCGACGGCGCCGGCGGTGTGCATCCACGTGAGCGTGACGACGAGACTGACGGCGATGGCGAGCAAAGCACGGCCGTTCATGGAGTGCCTCCTTGTGATCTTGCGTTCGCTCACCGGCTCTGCCAGCGGCCGAGCTGCCACCGGATCGCGAGCAACAGCCCGTTGGCGGCGACGAGGATGGTGAGGACAATGGTCTTCAGGAGCTCCCAGGCACGCATTGCCGGTGCGACGGCGCTGTGCGCCTGTGCGCCGAGGACCTGAGCCATACGGGCCACGACGACCCGTCGGCCGGCCGCCGCCACGTCAGCGCTCGCGGCCGTGCCGCCCGCGACGACGCTCGCGGCGTCGGCGGCACTGGCACGTCCGCCGGCGAAGCGGTCGCACGGAAGAACGCGGAAGCGCGGGAAGGGAAAACGACCGAGCTCTGCGCATGCCGCGACGAAGCCGGTCGACGATCGTGCTGCGCCCGCCGCGCCGAGTCCCAGTAACGCAACGAGCAGAGCCAACCCTCCGGCGACCGTGACCGGGTCCCGTGCGGCGCCCGACCAACCGGCGGCACCGGACGTCCGGTTCGCTGGAAGCTGACGCGATGGCGTCGATCCGTCGCGGCTGCGCGCGACGCCGGCAACAAGCGGCGCGACGAGCGGGGAGCGAAGCACGGAGACGGCGGTGACAGGCGGCGCTCCTTCGATCGCATTGGCGATCAGGGGATTTGCGATCGGGAGATTGGCGATCAGCGCAGTTGCTTTGAGCGGCGAAGCGCTGAGACGGTCGGGTTGCGGCTGCGGGACCAACGCGGCGACGCTCGCGCTGAAAGGAAGCGTCGACCCCGTCGTTCCGCCGACGGCGGCGATCACGGTCCGGGCGTCCGCTCTCGACGGAAGCGTGACGGCCGATGTCGTCACCGTGGGCAATGGCACAGGAGCCTTCCGCGTCGCGGCAGCCTGGACGATCGGAGTCGCGGCGGTGGTGACGGCGTGCACGGCACCGTGCACTACGTGCGCTGGCGAAGCAGACGGGGGCGTCGTGACGGCGGGCGTGGCCAGAGCCGGCGTCGTGGCGGCAGGCGTCGTGACCACGGGCGTGGTCACGGACGGGACAGTGGCAGTGGGCGCAGTGACGGTTGGCGTCGTCGCGGTGGGTGTCGTGACAGCAGGCGTGGTCACCGTCGGAAGCGACAACGTCGCGGTGGCGACCGGTGTCGTCACGGACACGGCCGGTGGAGCCGGCGTCGTCGGGCCCACGGATGTCGGCAGGACGGGCGGCAGGCCATCCGCCAGCGCGGCGCCCGCGAGCGCACCGCTCCCCGCCAGCGCAAGGAAGGCAAGGAGGTACGAGGTGTGGGGCCGCAGCGCCCCCGGCTTTTTCACCGTGGCTCTCCTCTTGGTCGAACTCGTTCTGCGCAGACAACGGCGCAAAGGCCGATTCGGTTACGCCCCGGCTCAGGCCGACCGCAGCGCCTTCATCCTCTTCCCGGTCGGCCGCGGCGTGGGCCTTCTTGCCCTTGCGCTTCGCCTCGATCACCTGAAGCAGCGAGGCGCGATACGTGTCCCCGTAACCGAAACCGGGTTTGCGCCGTTGATTCAGGTGTCGACGGGTGCGGAGTCTTCCTCCGGCGGCAGGCGAACGGCCCTCGGTCGAGTTCGGCAACCGAGACGAGGAGCGGAACGATGACGGAGTTGCGCACGAAGAAACCGGGGCACTGATGGCGATCCTTCGCGTCTGTGATTTCGACGGCTGCACGACGTTGACGCTGGGAACGCGCTGCGCTCGTCACGAGGTTTCGAACGCTGAGCCGAACCGGCGTCGTGGACGACCGTTCCGGGCCGACCGCACGGGGCTCGCGTCGCCTCCGGTGCTACGGAGCGGCCCAGGAGTCGAACCGAGCCGGCGTGGGGCTACCACACCCACTGTTCTCGGAGAGCGGTAGAACCCCACGAGGGTTTAGTTTGCGGCCGGTCGGGCCGATACGCCCTGCATGAGTGTCGCCATCTTCGTCCTGGTGATCGTGGGCTTGCTGATGATCGTTGCGCGGGAGCGGCACCGGCGGCTCGAGAGCGCCCTCGAGCTCAGCAACGCGCTCGAGCTCAGCAACGCCTACCGCGGGACGGCGCTCATGCTCGGTGACGTCGTCGAGTCGGACGACTCATACACCGGCAGTCACAGCCGTGACGTGGTCGGCCTTGTGCTCGCAGTGGCCGACGAGCTTGGCCTCGAGCCACGCGAACGGCGCCTGGCCGAGTTCACGGCGCTTCTCCACGACGTTGGCAAGATCGCGATCCCGAACGAGATCATCAACAAGCGAGGCCCGCTCAGCTACGAGGAACGAGCGCTCATCCAGACACACACCATCGAGGGCCAACGCGCACTCGAGAAGGTCGGCGGCGTGCTCGGGGAGGTGGGCCAGGTCGTCCGCGGCTGCCACGAGCGGTTCGACGGCGGAGGCTACCCGGACGGCCTGCGCGGCGAGGAGATCCCTCTCGTCGCTCGGATCGTGTGCTGTTGCGACGCCTTCAGCGCGATGACGACTGACCGGCCCTACCGCCCCGCCCGGCCTTCGGACAAGGCTCTCGCCGAGCTCGATCGCTGCGCGGGAACGCAATTCGATCCGGCAGTTGTCCAGGCGCTCGCTGCGACTGTCGCGAAGTCGAATCTCACGCTTCTCGACCCGGCAAACAGCCCATCGCCCTGGGCGAGGGACACGGACCTCGTGTCGATCGGGCAATCTCCGGACTAGCTCGCTGTTGACGTTCTCCGGCGGGCCCTGAGAGGGGCTAGCTGACCACGAACGAGGCCTGGAGCGTTCCCGCGCTACCGCAGGAGAGCACGATCGGCCACCACCCGGTCTTCGTCCCCGAGTCAACCTTCCACGTCCAGGAGATCTGCGATCCACGCTTGGGGTACAGGCCTTGCGCACCGGACGCTCCGGTCTGGTTGTACACGGTGATCGAACACGTTCCCGGTTGCGTCAGTGAAACGCTCAGCGTTGCGTTCGTGCCATGCCGAACCGGTGAAGTCACCGAGATCAGCCGGACCTTCGCGGCCGCCGAGGCAGGCACCGCCAGGACCGTGACGAGCACCAAACCGAGAGCAAGACGACGCACTAGACCCCTTTTCACGGCCGATTCCTCGGCCCGCTCGTACTCGTGGATAGATCGAGCGAATGCCCTGGGCATCACCGGTCGCACGGCGCGCACGCAGGCGCGTCCGCTGCCCGCCAGTGTGGCGGCGCGCTGCAGAAAACCGCTTGACGTATCTGGGTCATCTTCGACCAGCACCGAGGAAGAGTCCTAGTGGGTGGCGGCGGAGGTCGGCTCTTCGTGCGCCGCGCGTCCGTCTGGTAGCGCGTTGAACGACGCGAGCCAGGCGCGACGCTTGACAGAGACGATGGCGCCGGCAGCTTCGTCGGTGATGTACCTGCGCGCGCCGTGCGCAATCTCGAGTCCTGTGGCCGTGAGCTCGTAACGCCTTGACGAGTGACCAGGTACGTGACGTGCCTGCACGAACCCCTCCTCGACGAGCCGGTTCAAGTCGCTGCGAAGGCTCGGTGAATACGACCCATGCTCGTGCGTCTGGAAGTCGTAGCGTTCGCGTGGCGGGATAGCGCCTTCCTGCGTGAGCAGAAACATCGCCATCTGAATCTGGAAAGGATCGAGCGCCGCGCTCGAAGCGGCGGCGATCTTCGCCCCGAGCAGAAGCACGAGCCAGTCGACAGACAGCACCGCCGTCTTGTCTACCCACACTGGTACACGCCTAAGCCGAGGGCGGCGGCATACGTCTTGCAAAAGGCCCCCATTCGGGGGTGGTCTGAGTGGGCTGGCTGGTCGAAACTCAAGTCAACGAAACCGGGCTGAAGGGCCGCCCGTGCCGACGCGCTCCGATGGTGTGTCGCTGTGAAGTGTTCTCTCTCTAAACCGCATGGGGAGCGCCGTGTACATGAATGCCGCCGAAGCCGGTGACGCGATCGTTGCCTCTGTTCATCGGCTCATGAACGACTATCGCCGCAAACTCGAGTCACCGGCAGCGGACGGGTCGATGAGGTTCGAGTGTGAATGCGACCGCGTCGAGTGCTTTGACAGCTTCCGAATGAGCGTCGACGACTACGACAGGATCCGTGCGCGCGCGGACTGGTTCGCCTTGAGTGCTCGCCATCTGGGCTCCAACGAGCTTGTCATCAGGACGAGCCAGAGCTATTCGGTCGTGGAGAAGGCGGCTGCACGACACGAGTTCCAGACGGTCATTCCTGAAACCAAGCTACATCGACCTGGCGGGCGAGACAGGAGCGGAGCGGCCCCGGAGTCGAACCGAGCCAGCGTGGGGTTGCCACACCTCACCGGTTTTGAAGACCGGTTGGGCCACCGGGCCCATGCCACTCCAGGCCACTGATCCTAGGGTCGAGCCTCGCAGCGCGGGCGAGCAATTGCCCGAGCAGCGCGTGGACGCGAATGGCTACGCGTGGCCGATGACCTCGCAGACATCGACGCTCACGAACGTCGCCGGCGCATCGGGCATCTCGCGCAGCCCGTTGAACGTCGCCTCGGCCGCCCGCGCTGTTTCCACCGTCTCGAAGAGCCAGAAGGAATGCTGAATGAGGTCACCCTCGAGGGTTCGCGCCCAATAGCCGCCCTCTGAGCCGGCCATGCCCTGCAGCATCGCGACGCCATGCTCGTTGAGCATCGTCAGCGCCTCGTCCGCCCGGTCCCGCTTGATCTCGACCCTCCCGATCAGCGCGTACATCTCAACCCTCCTTCGTCGGACCCCGAAACGTCCGACCGTACAACGGTGCGCATGCTCCTGCCGAGCGACATGCGTAGGCTGGGCCGGCCTGCCGACCGTCTGGCCGGGAGGCGAGCAAAACAACCTGAGGGAGTCACAGTGACTGGTTACTCGGTAGCGAACGTCGATGACATTCCCGAGTTGAGCCCCGCTGGTGAGAGCCCCATGCGGCCCGTGCGGCACCACCTGGGAATCACGAGCTTCGGCGTCAATGCCTGGGTCGCGAAAAGCGCCGGCGACCGCATCATCAACGAGCACGAGGAAGGCCCGGGCTCGAATGAAGAGCTCTACATCGTGACCCGGGGACGCGCCGTCTTCGAGCTCGACGGCGAGCGGCAGGAAGCGCCGGAGGGCACGTTCGTCTTCGTGCCGCCGGACGTCAAGCGGACGGCGTTCGCGGAGGAGGCAGGGACAACGATCGTCTCGGTCGGCGCAACCGTCGGCGAGGCGTACAGCCCCGTCGGGTGGGAGCTGTGGTACCCACTGAGAAAGCTGTACGAAGCCGGCGAGTACGCCGTCGTCCTCGAGCGCCTGCGGGAGACCGTCGCGGCGAATCCTCAGTACGGCTTGCTGTACTACAACCTGGCCTGCTTGGAGTGCCTCACCGGCGACACCACCGACGCCGTCGTTCATCTCCGCACGTCGATCGAGCTGTCGGAGCGATTTCGGGACTACGCGAAGGAGGATTCCGACCTCGACGCGATCCGCGACCAGGCTGCCGTGAAGGAGCTGCTCGCCGGGTGACGAGCGGGGGTCGAGCCGCGGGCCGAATGCCGGCTCGTCCTAGGCGTGACGAGCCCCGGCTGCTAGGAACGGTGGATGCGGTTTCTGTTCACGACGCTCGCGGGCTCCGGTCACTTCCATCCGCTTGTACCCCCGGCGCGAGCGCTGCAGGCGGGCGGACATGCCGTGTGCTTCGCGACCGCTTCTTCGTTCCATCCGAATGTCGAGGGCAGTGGGTTCGACGCGTTCGCGGCGGGCTTCGATCTCGAAGGAGATGGATCCGACGAACGCTATGACGCGCTCCAGCTCGAGCTCAAAGCCCTTCCTGTCACCGGGCCGTCTCGGACGCTCTTCCGGATTCGGAAGCTCTTCGCGGGTCTCTACGCCGAGCGAATGGTCCCCGATCTGCTCGCGATCGCGGAGGACTGGCGGCCCGACCTGATCGTTCGGGAAGTCGGTGAGTTCGGCGGCTGCGTGGCTGCAGAAGCCGTCGGGATCCCGCATGCGTCCGTGCGCAGCAACACCATGCTCTCGACGTACTCTCGACGTCATCTCGTCGGCGAGGAGATGTCGCGATTACGGGCGGTCTACGGGCTCCCGCCCGACCCAGACACCGCGATGTTGTTCCGGTACCTCCATCTCGCCTTCGAGCCGCCGCGTTTCAATGACCCGGCACTGCCGCTTGCCCCGACGTCGCACCTGCTGCGGCCCGTCCCGTTCAGCCAATCAGGCGGGGAGGGAGCGCCGGCCTGGCTCGCCGACCTTCCCGACCGCCCCACCGTCTCGGCGACGCTCGGCACGGTGTTCAACAGTCGCTTCCCGGAGCTGTTCGATGCGATCCTCGGCGGCCTGCGCGACGAGCCCGTCAACCTGATCCTGACCATCGGCCGAGATCAAGACCCCGCGCGGTTCGGTCCGCAGCCGGACAACGTCCACATCGAGCGTTACATCCCACAGAGCCTGCTGTTCCCGCACTCCGATCTCGTGATCACCCACGCAGGTTTCAGCACGGTCGCCGAGGCACTCACCCATGGACTGCCGTTGGTCACGATCCCGATCGACGCCGACCAGCCGCTGAACGCCGAACGCTGCGTTGCGCTCGGGGTTGCCGAGCTGGTCGAGCACGACCAACGAACGCCCGGCGCGATCGGCAGCGCCGTACGGGCGGTGCTGGCCGACCCGACGTACCGTCGCAACGCCGAACAGATCAGGGATGAGATCGCGCGACTACCCGGGCCCGAGCATGCCGCAGCACTCCTGGAACGGCTCGCCGCCGAGAAACGCGCGCTGCTGGACTGCGAGCTCGGCTAGGTGTCGGCCCCCTCCAGCGTCGACCTCTACTGGCTCCCGCTCGGAGCGGGCGGGCACTCGATCCGGCTGAACGGCCGCATCTTCGAAGCCATCGCCGCGGGGCGCAGTCGGCGCCCGCGCCGTTCCCTCTACCACTCCGCCCTCGTCGTGCAGGTCGCCGACGGCCGGTTTGTCGTCGAGATGACGCCGAGCGAACGCAGAGGAGGCGAAGAGCGCGGTGTCGTGTCCGAGGGGCCAGTCGGTGCGCGCTGGGCAGTGCGGTGCAGGCTGTTTCGCTACGAGGTCCGCCGGTGGCAGGGCGGAGTGATCCCGGACGTCGCGGAAGCGGTGGAGAGCCCGCAACGCCTGACGGACGACGCCGTGCTCGCGCAGCGCGTTCTCGACCTCGTCCAGTCGGTCCCGATGCTCGTCTGGGGACGAGACGAAGTGCACGCCGGCGAGATGTGGAACTCCAACTCGATTACCTCGTGGCTGCTCGCTCGGGGCGGCCTGCCGGCCGAGTCGATTCGTCCGCCGGCAGGCGGACGCGCTCCCGGTTGGCGCTCCGGGATCGTCGTTGCCGGACTGCCCGACCTCGGCTAGGCGGCACTCTCGCCGTCCGGCATGTGCACGGAGCGCTCCAGGCGCCGCTCGTACCACGCCAGTCCCGAGCTCACGACGTCCCAGCCCGAGTGCTCGAGCTCCGCGAGCAGCGCAGAGAGCGCCTGCTGGGCCGCGGCGCCCGGCTCCCCGCCCCGCAGGCGGAACGGCCGCGAGACCGCCCACGCGTCGCTGGATCCCTCGACTGCGGCGTACAGCCGGCACTCGACGAAGCCGCGCCACAGCTTGAGCTCGGAGCGCATGAGGGTTGGCGCGTCCGAGCGCTCGGGCTTCGCCGGCGGGCTCGCCACCGAGAGGAATGGCATCGCGCGGTCATCGTCGACCGGCTGTGCCGGCGGGCGCTCGACCGGGACCGGCGCGTACCGGCGGTACTCGAGCTTCGGTTCGGGCCGGAGCGCGTCGAGCAGATCGTCCGCTGCTGGAGGCGCCGCTTCCTGCGGAGGCGTGCGTCCTCGCCTCCTGCCGCCCGCGCGGAGCGGTACCGACCGCCGCACGAGCAGGATCGCCGTCGCGCCGAGCAGCATGGCTGCGAAGACGCTCGCGAGCAGACCCTTCGGGAGCCGCTTCTCGTTCGTCAAGGTCTCGCCGCTCGCTGCCCGGTTGCGCGGCGCGGTCCCCGTTCGCGCGCGGGTCGACACCGGCGCGACGCGCACCGGCCGCTTCGCCGCGTGGAGCGGTTTCCCGAGCGGATAGGAGTTCCACAGCTCGGTCGGCGGGCTCACCTTCTTCGGCTGGACGGCTGCTGCGGCCGTCGGCCCGCGCGCCCCACCGGCGGCGCTTGCCGCGGCGAGAACGCAGATCGCGAGCACGTGACGGACGGAAAGCGTTCGAGTCATTGGATCGTCACAGGCGTGCCGACCGGCATCAACGCCGTGAGTCGAATTATGTCTCGGTTGTCGAGCCGAATACAGCCGTGGGAGACGCGCCCGGGGAGGAGCTGGGGCTCGTTGGTGCCATGGATGCCGATGAACCCGCCGTCCGGCCAGTCGGTGAGCACCGCGGACCGCGCCGTCGTTCCGAACGCGACCGGGCCGTAGAACGAGCTCGCGTATCGGGTCAGCTCGCTGCGCACGGTGAACTCGCCTGCCGGCGTCGGCGACGCCGGCGCGCCGACGCCGACCCGCGCCTGGAAGACGCGCTTCCCGTTTCGGTACAGCGTCGCCCGCAGCTGGGCGCGGTCGACGATGAGATGAGTCGTCACCGTCTGGTAAGGCCCGAGCGAGCTTCGGCTGACCCAGCCGACGGTGCCGTTCGGCAAGACCGGCAAGCGGGCCTCGACCCACACGCGGCCGTCGGCTCCCGTTCGTGCTTGCAGCACGGTCAGGAGGTTCGGAGTCCCCTCCGGCGCCCTGGTCGCAAGCCGGGCGACGACGGGCGCGCTCGCGCTCGGTCGCGCATGCGCGGTGGTCGGCGTGCGAACGACGGTCCAGCGCGACAGAAAGCGTCCCGATGAAAGCCGCTCCGGCGCGCGGATCCGTAGCGCCGGTTGCGGCGAGGCCGGAAGCGATGCGAGCGCGGATGGCTCCGCGACCTCGATCTCGCGATGGCTGCCGCCAAGGCCCGTCCAGAACAGGCCAAGGAGCAGTGCGGCGACGAGCGCCGCGGCCAGGCGAGTTCGGCGTGTCACGTCAACCGGTGAACTTCGGCTTGTCGCTTCCTTTCATCTGCGGTTTGGAGACGATGAACTTCGTCGACGCGACGATCCGGGTGACGTCCGCGCGCGAGGCCGGCAGGTCGAAGGCGTTCACGGCGGGGGTGATGCCGTGGAGCTGGCGCATCCAGGCTGCGTGGCGCGCCTCGACCGAGTGGATGCCGACAGCGGCCGCGAGGACCGCGTTCGACTTCAGCTTCGGTGCCTGTCCCTTGTACGCGGCGACCGCGAGGTCTTCGAATGCAACTGCCGTCTTCAGGAACGCGAGCTGCTGCTCGGTCGTCCCCTGGAAGTCGAACGTCGGCCGCTTCACGGCTTGCGAGCCGAGAAGCTCGCGGAACGCCGTGACGTGCGCCCGCTCCGTGGCGCCGACGACGGTCGCTGCGCGCGCAGTCTTCCCGGTCAGCGCGCCGTTTCGTTCCGCCTCCGTGTAGAAGGCCGCCTGCAGGTACTCGAGGACGAGCGCGTAGTTCAGGATGCTGACGTCCGAGGCCGACAGTGCGCCCGCCGCAGCGGCGCCGGTCGCGCGACCGAGGACAGCCGTTCCGACGCCGGCGAGCGTCAGGCCGAGCAAGCCGCGGCGCGACAGGGTCGCCTGGGCTCCCGCTCGTGTCTCGGCGAGCGCACCGTCACGGTCGACCACGGTCAGGAACTCGCCGAAGTGAGCCGGGTCGTCCATCGTCACGCCCTCATCCCGATTTCGTGCAGCCCTTGTGCGACTTGCTGCGCGGTGATCGGCTTGTCGACTGCGTCGGGGGCAGCGACCTTCCCGGCGAGCGCGCGAATCCACGCCGCATGGCGCGCCTCGACGGACACGATCTCCGCCGCTGCGGCGAGCGTGCTCTTCGTCAGGTTCGTCGCTTGCCCGTTGTAGCCCGCGACGGCGAGGTCCTCGAGCTCGATGGTCGCGTCGATGAACGCGTCGGCGCTCTTCGTCCTCGGCCCGAACGTGAACGTCGGCGTGGGCCCGGCGCTCGAGCCGAGCGCCTTCTCGATCGCGGCCAGATGCTGACGCTCGTGACCGAGCGCGGTCTGCGCGAAGTCTCGGAGCTCGCCCGTGAGGCCCGCATCGCGCAGGGCCTGCTCGTAGAACGCGACCTGCGTGTGCTCGACCTGGAGCACGAGTTGCAAGATCTTGACGTCCTGCGCCTTCGACGGCGAAGCGATTGCATTGCCGAGCCGGAGCAGCCTGCCGACGAGCGGCGCGCCGACGAGCGCGCCGAGTGCGGCCGCGGTGCCGGCCCCCAGCAGGGCGCGCCGCGACGTCGGGTCGTCCGCCGACGAATCCGGATGCTCTCCGACCTCGGGCAAGGCAAGCCGCATTACCTTTTCTCCCAGCGATTGAGGAACCGCAGAAGCAGGTCTTAGCGCACTTTGAAGAGAGAAACAACTAGCCGCGTCGCCCGGAGCTGCCGGTCTACGTGCTTCCGGTCAGCCCCGGGGGTTCGCAGCGCGTTCGAGCTCGCTCATGACCGGCTGGGCAACCGCCGGTGCCGGACGTCGAGCGCGGCGTGAGCCGCGACGGCCAGCCGTGACAGCAGCCGTGCCGGATACGACGAGCGCAGCCGGACAGACGGCAGCGGATCACGGACATCGGCGGCCAGCCGCTGGACGTGCTCACGCTGGAGCAAGCGGCTCACTTCAGGTTGGTGCGAAAGCATGGTTCCCTCCCTTCTCCTTGTCGGCATGTGCGGTGCGCGTTCGCTTCCGTGCGTTGGGTGTCAAGACGTGCCTCCTCCTTCCGCGAGGGATCGTGTTTTCGAAGCCCTGAACGGGGCGTCGATGCTCGATGGGGCGATCGTCCGGATCGATCGCGCGGGCGCGGCATCGGGCCGCGCGCGCACGTCGACCGTGACGGCAGCGTGTGTCTCAGATGAAGGGCTTCAACGAGCCCTGCGCGCGGCGCTTGCTAAGCCGCGGCCGGAAGCCAGAAGCCGATCATCGTGTTCGCTGTCGTGTTGGGCATCTGACCTCCTTTCAAACGGTGGCCGAAATAGCTCGGCAGATGAAGCCATTGCTTCTACCAACAACCCAGCACCGTGTCAAATGAAAAGTGCGCACTGCGCTTGACACGTTTGCTGCGGGTGAGAGTGTTGATTCGGATCGGCCCTTCGCCCACGCTCCCGCGTCGAGCTCTGCGGCGGAGGGCTCTGAGGGAAGGAGAATCGATGTTCGGAAAGGACTCACGCCGGTTCCCCGGCGTTCCCTCTTCTCGGTTGCGCGCGCTCGTGCTCGTCCCAGTGATCGGTGCGTCGCTTGCCGTCGTCTCGGCGACCTTCGCCGGCGATGGCGGACAGGCCTGGTCGATGATCGGCCGCGACCCCGCGAACTCCCGCAACCAGCCGTTCGAGCATCACATCGGGCCGTCGACTGTGGCGACGCTCGCGCCGAAATGGGTGGCGACCACGACGGGCGACGTCTCGGGGACGCCGGCGGTCGCCGACGGAGCCGTGTACTTCGGCGACTTCGGCGGCACGCTCTGGAAGCTCGACGCGAGCACCGGCGCGACGATCTGGTCGCACCAGGTGGCGGACTACACCGGGCATCGCCGGCGACCTACGCGCGCACGAGCCCGTCGCTCGACGGCAACACGCTCGTCGTCGGCGGACGCTCGAAGGCTCCGAACATGCTCGGTATCGACGCAACGACCGGCGCGCTGCTCTGGAAGACGCAGGTGCACCCCGACCCGCACGGCGGTCATGACCGGGTCGCCGGTCCTCGTCGGCGACACCATCATCACCGGCGTGTCGGCGACCGGTGCCTCGGCACCCGCCACTGCCACCTTCCGTGGCGCGATCGTCGCCCTCGACGCGCTGACCGGCGCGATCCTCTGGCGGACCTACTCGCTTCCCGACAACGGCGGCGCTTCCGGGCGGCTATGCGGGCGCCACGATGTTCTCGCCGCCCGCGGTCGACGTCTCGGCCGGGCTCGTCTACGGCACATTCGGACAGCCCTACCGGAAGCCGGCGAGCGTGACCGCGTGCCACGCGGCTGCACCGGACGGCTTCAGCGAATCGTGCGAGCAGCCGGGGTCCTACCTCGAATCCATCGTCGCGTTCGACCTGAAGACGGGCGCGCCGCGGTGGTCGTACCGCGTCGATCGGCCACGATCGCCGTGGGAGCGGGCGTGCGGCAGCGCAGCCGGCCGCGGTGCACCTGGTGCGCGCCGGCCGAAGTCCGACGCGACGAGAAATGGGATCTCGGCGGCATCCGGGCGTCGAACGTCATTCCGAAGCATCGGTCGACGGCGTGACGTCGTCGGGTTCGGCGGCAAGAGCGGCGTCTACGTACGTGCTCGACGCGAAGACCGGGCAGTTCATCTGGAACACGCTCGTCGGCCCCGGCGGCGACCAGGGCGGGTTGGAGTGGGGCACGGCGTTCGACGGCGACCGCATCTACGCCTCGCATCACGAACCAGCATCACATCCCGTACCAGTTGACGGAGAACGGCGTGATCTCGAACACGACCGCCACCGGCGGCTCGTGGGCCGCGCTCGATCCGGCGACCGGGAAGATCCTCTGGCAGACGGCCGATCCGCAAACCGAGAACGTGCCCGGGTTCAGCACGTCGGCGTGTGGGACCTCGGGCCCGTGACGTCGGCGAACGGTCTCGTCTACGCCTCTTCGATGGCGAAGACGGGCAACGAGATGTACGCGCTCGATGCGCGGACGGGCGCGATCCGCTGGGGCTTCGCCGCCGGTAGCGCGGTCAACGCCGCCCCGGCGGTCGTCGACGGATCCGTCTACTGGGGCTCGGGCTACTCGAAGTCGAACGCGGAAGGGAGCGGGAACACGAAGTTCTACGCATTCGGTCTCGCGCTGCCCCTGCTCGCGTCGCAGATCAAGGGCATGGGCCTCGATGTGGGCACGACGATCAGCCTCACGAGCCGGTTGAACGCGATCGAGTTGAAGCTCGAGCTCGGGAGGGACGTGTGCGGCGAGCTCGGTGGCTTCGTCCGGAAGGTGACCGACGAGGCGGGCAAGGCGCACTCGGGCCTGACGGTCGCGCAAGCCCAGGCGATCGTCGCAGCGGCGAGCTCGGTCGAGGGCCAGCTCGGCTGCTGAGTCACACGGCCGGACGGGACATGTAGGGGTCTGACCCCCGACATGTCCCGTCCGGCCGCGTCGAACGTCGGTGCTGCGCGTACAACGAGCGAAGAAACGGCTCTGCTCTGCGGTTCGCCTTGTCCGTGAGGGACGTGTCTGGGGTCTGACCCCTGTTGTCGGCCTTTCGGGACGGCACAGGGTCGACCTGGACATGGCTTGAGAGAGATGCACCGAATGGCTGCCCCCGACCAGATCGAGATCCGCCGTCTTGGTCCAGCGGAGTTGCCGGCGCAGCTCGATGCGCTCGCCGACGTCCTCGCCGACTGCGTTGCGGGCGGTGCGTCCGTCGGCTTCATGGCGCCCTTCCCGCACGCGGAGGCGCGCACGGTCGTCGAAGGCATGGCCGCCGAAGTCGAGAAGGGCAACCGGCTGCTCCTTGCAGCGTTCGCCGGTGACCGTCTGGTCGGCACCGTCCAAGTCGTCCTCGCGCTCCCCCCGAACCAACCGCACCGCGGCGAGATCACGAAGCTCCTCGTCCACCGCTCGGCGCGCAAGCGCGGCGTCGCGGAACAGCTGATGGCGCGGGCCGATACGGAAGCTCGTGCAGAAGGGAAGACGCTGCTCGTGCTCGACGCCGTCACCGGCGGCGACGCGGAGCGGCTGTACACGCGGCTCGGCTGGACGCAGGTCGGCGTCGTCCCCGACTTCGCGCTGTACCCCGATGGGCGGTTCTGCGACACCACCTATTTCTTCAAGTCGCTCTAAACAATCCGTCCGTCCGTGCCGATACCGGAAGGGTGACCAGAGGAGTCGGACTCGTGCTCGCGCTCATCTCGCTCGCCATTGTCGGCGGGCTGATGGTGATGCAGAACCGGAGCCAGGGCCCGACGTCGGTCGCGGTGAAGCAGGACGAGTCGCAGGCGGTCGCCACTGCGGCGTCCGTCGCCTTCTCGCAGGTCACCGAGGCTCTCGCGGCGGACTACGGCGAGGCGGGCACCTATGTCGGCGCGCAGCTCCCACTCGGTTCCGGCGTCACTCTGGCGCAGGCAACGGCGACGACCTACTGCCTCGAGATGAACGCGAACGGGACACTCGTGCACGAGCTCGGCCCCGGCGGCTCGCCCGCCGTCGGTCCCTGCTGAACTCGGCTCAGAGCAGCAGGCCCATCTCGAGGCTGTCCCAGAGCTCGCCGTTCTGGCGGCGGTACTGCTTGACGCGGCGCCCCTCCTCGACGAAGCCGAGCTTCCGGTAGAGCCCGATCGCCGCAGTGTTGTGCGTGAAGACGCTGAGGCTCAGCTTGTGCAGCCCGCGCTCGCGCGACCACTCGATCGCCGCGATGAGCAGCGCCGACCCGACGCCGCGACCGCGCCACTCGTGCCCGACCGCCATCCCGACCTCACCGAACCCGTGCCGGCTCTGCACGACATGCAGCAAGCCGATGATCTCCGCGCCGTCAACCGCGACGAGCGTGCCGTCGAGCGTCCAGCTCGCGGCGCGCGCCTCGACGTCGACGGGAGGCTCCGAGGCGATCCCGTCGCGCTCCTCTGCGACCGCCGCAAACAGCGCTGCGAGCCCGAGGCGGTCGTCTTCGCGTGCGGGACGGATCTGGAACGACGCGTCTTGCACGTTCGGATCCTCGCACGGGCTCGTCAGCGAGGGCCGGTGACCCGCCGGTAGCCGGACGGCGTGCGGAAGTACACCTGCCAGCTGTAGTAGTCGAAGAACGCGCGGCGATCGTGCGCCATCCGGTTCGCGTACCGCAGGACGGCGTCGACGTAGAGCGGCGAATGGTTGTAGTGAGTGAGGGCGTTGCGCTCGCGGTGGACGCCGTCGTTGGCAGCGAGGTAATTGGCGGCGCCGAGGATCGCATCATGGGGGTCGTCGATGTCTCCGCCGAGCCCATAGGCGCGCCACGTGGCGGGCTCGAACTGCATGGGGCCTCTGGCGCCGGCACCGCTCGCATTCCGAACCTTGCCGAACGCCGACTCGACGAAGTTGACCGCGGCGAGGAGCTGCCAGCGGATGCCGAATCGTCGCTGTGCTTCCCGATACCACTCGAGGAGGCGGCTCGCCGGAGCGGCCGGCCCGAGCCGCGGGCTCGTTCGCGGGGGCGGGCCCGTCGCGGTGAGCCGCGAGAGCTCGGCGCCCGCCGCGGCATCGCCCGCGAGCGCGGGGAGGCTCTTGCGGACGCTGCGCGCGAGACGTGGATCGCTCGCGAGCCTGCGGACGACGCGCTGCTCGTACAGCGCCAGGAGGGTGACGTCACGCGGCGGCGGCGCCGACTTGTCCCACCGGTCGATCGCCGCGTCGAGGGTCTGCTCCATGCGGTGCACGATCGCCGCGAGCGGGCCCGGCGCCGTGGGAATCGGCGCAGTCGGCAGCGGCAGGGCGAACACCATCGAGATCAGGACGCGTGCGCGCTGACGGCGCGGAAGCAAGGACTACAGAATGCGGCCGTAGACGCCGGGCGCGGTGATATCGCCGCCGTCCCACGTCGCGGTGACGTGCGCACGCGGCAGGTGATGGAACTCGAGCTTCCAGAACTCGGGCTCGTCGATCGTGGCATCCTGGTGGAACGTGAAGCCGTCGGCATCGGTCGAGGCAAACTCGATGTCGCCCCTCGGGCGCTTGGTCGAAGTGTGGTCGAAGCCGGCGTCGTCGGACCAGACGTAAACGTCACCGCCGTGCTCGACGATGAACTCCTTCGCCCGGTCCGATGTCTCGATCTTCATGAATCCGTGCCTCCTCGCATCGGGTCTTCGATCCTACGTTGCCGCGCGCCGACGCGGCGAAGGGCGCAGGATCGATCATCCGCACGGATACTCCCTGCGTGCCCGAACTCTCGAACCGGCTCCGCGCGCTCATCGAGGCGGGGATCGCGGTCAGCTCGGAGCTGTCGCTCGACGCGGTGCTGCAGCGGATCGTCGAGGCGGCGGCGACGATCACCGGCGCGCCCTACGCGGCGCTCGGTGTGATCGACCCCTCGGGCGAGAAGCTCGAGCGGTTCGTGACGACCGGCATCGGGCCCGAGGAGCAGGCCGCGATCGGCACGCTCCCCACGGGCAAGGGGATCCTCGGCGTGCTGATTCACGACGCCCGATCGCTCCGCCTCGACGATCTCGGCAGCGATCCGCGCTCGGTCGGCTTCCCGCCGCACCATCCACCGATGACGACGTTCCTGGGCGTTCCGATCATGCTGCGCGGCGTTGCGTACGGCAACCTCTATCTGACCGAGAAGGCCGGCGGGTTCACGGCCGACGACGAAGAGCTCGTCAGACTGCTCGCGAGCCAGGCGGCCGTGTCGGTCGAGAACGCGCGCCTGTACGAGTCCGCGACGCGCTGGTCGCGTCAGCTCGAGTCGCTGAACGCCGTCGGCTCGGCGCTCGTGGGCGAGCTCGAGCTCGAGCGGCTGCTCGACCTCGTCGCAGTGAGCCTTCGCGACCTCATCTCGGCGCGGATCGTCCTGATCGCGCTGCCCGACGAAGCGGATGGGCTGCGGGTGGACGCCGCTGCCGGCGCGGACGACGACTTGCGAGGCTGGATCTTCCCACGCAGCGAGTCGAAGGCCGGCCGCGTGCTCGACCGCGGCCGCAGCGAGCGCATCGACGGACTGCGCGAGGACCCCGAGGTCGACCAGGCGTCTGCACTTCGCTTCGATGCCCGGACCGGTCTCTATGTGCCGCTCGTCGTTCGCGACCGGGCGATCGGGGTGCTCGTTGCGCACGACAAGCTCGGCGACGAGCCGCGGTTCAGCGCAGACGACCAGCGGCTGGCCGAGCAGTTCGCGCAGCGTGCGGCGGTTGCCGTCGATCTCTCGGAGCGAGTCGCGCGGGATTCGCTCCGCCGTGTCGTCGCAGGGCAGGAGCTCGAGCGGCGGAGACTCGCGCGCGAGCTGCACGACGAGACGGGGCAGGCGTTGACCTCGATCCTGCTCGGCCTCAGGTCGGTGGAGGAGGCGAAGGACGAAGGAGCCCTGACTGCCGCAGCGGCGAACCTGCGGGCGCTCGTCGTAGCGACGCTGCAGGACGTGCGAACGCTCGCCGTCGAGTTGCGGCCGAAGGCGCTGGACGACTTCGGCCTCGTGGCGGCACTCGAACGTCTCGTCGAGACGTTCTCGACGCAGACCGGGATCGACGTGCAGTTGCAGTCGCAGCTCGGCGATCATCGCGTGAACGCCGAGGCCGAGACCGCGCTCTACCGGCTGATCCAGGAGGCGCTGACGAACATCGTGAAGCACGCCCAGGCGCGAACGGTCAGCATCGTGCTCGTGCGCAGAGGCGACCTCGTCTCCGCGGTGATCGAAGACGACGGCCAGGGCTTCGCCCCGGACTCCGCACGCGCGGACGGGCTCGGGCTCGTCGGGATGCGCGAGCGCGCGGCGCTCGTCGGCGGGCGGCTGCTGATCGAGTCGACGGAGGGCCAAGGAACCACGATCGCGGTCGAGGTACCGGCGTGACGCGCATCCTGATCGTCGACGACCACGCGGTCGTCCGCTCGGGGCTTCGGTTGCTGCTCTCGGCGCACGACGACCTCGAAGTCGTCGGCGAGGCCGGGAACGCGCGCGACGCGATCTTCGAGACCCGCTCGACCAAGCCCGACGTGATCCTGCTCGACGTCGTCATGCCGGGGGAGAGCGGCATCGACGTCCTGCCGCGGCTGAAGGAAGAGGCGCCCAACGCAAAGGTACTGGTCCTCTCGATGCAGGACGACCCGCTCTACGTGCGCGAGGCATTCGCGCGGGGGGCCAGCGGCTACGTGCTGAAGGAAGCGGCGGACTCCGAGGTCGTCTCGGCCGTGCGCGAGATCGCGAGCGGCGGGAGTTACGTGCATCCCGCGCTGGGCGCGCGGATGGTCGCCGCGGACGCCGAGGCCCGCGCGGCCGAGGCGTCCGACCCGCTGTCGGAGCGGGAGCGGGAGGTGATGCGGCTCCTCGCGCTCGGCCACACGAACCAGGAGATCGCGAAGCAGCTCTTCATCTCCGTCCGGACCGCAGAGACGCACCGCGCGCACATCATGCGCAAGCTCGGGCTCACGACGCGCGCGGAGCTCGTTCGGCACGCGCTCGCGCACGGCCTGCTCGACGACGCGTAGCCACGGGTGAGACAATCGGCCGATGGCGACTCGGCGCCCAACCGCGGTCTCTGCGGCGATCGAGCGACTCCCGGGCTATCCGTTCTTCGACGCGTTGCTCGGCCGCCGGTCGCGCCGCTTCGCGCCCGGGATGGACCTCGAGGGCGGCCCGCTCACCTATGAGAGCGCGCAGCCGCCCGCGCCGCTGACCCTCGACGAACAGGCTGCGCTCGCGTTCGCCGCCTGCGGTATCACCGGTCACGCGCTGGGCGAGTTGCCCTACGACAACGGCCCGGCGCCCGAGACCGGCGGCGGCCGGATCATGATGAACCTCGTCGGGCGCACGGCGGCGAGCGGTGACGCCTCGCACACAGCCACGGTGTTCGTGATCGACGATGACGGCGCGTGGATGCTGCGCCGGCCGCAGGACTATCCCCGGGAGCAGGTCCCCGCGCTTGGTCGAGCTCGCGCGCGCGCGAAAACTGACCGAGCTGTACGAGGAGGGGCGTATCCGGATCGGCGACGAACGCGTCCGCATCCCGAGCGACGTGCGGTACACGCTCCCCCTCAACAAGTGGTCGGCGAACCAACCCGGAACCACGTACTTCTTGCCGATCGCCGAGCTCAGCGCCTTCTACATCAACATCGTCCTCATCCTGCTCGGCGAGGATTTCTCGTTCTTCCTTCTCGACGAGCGGAACTGGTTCCAGCCGGCCGGGATCGGGCGCTTCGCCCGGTCGAAGGGCGGGCACCTGGTGGACGACCCGCACCTCGGCCGGGTGATGACCGTCGGCATGCTCGAGACGCTCGTGCTCGAGTTCGCAGCGATCGAGCAGGGCGGAATCGTCCAGAACCTCGGGCTGATGACGCAGGCACTCGGCCTCGGCGGCTTCGCGCACTTCGCAGCACATCCCTGGATCTGGGAGCAGGAACTGGGCTTCCGCATGGTCGACGTTCCGACCACGCGAGTGATGGGCATGAACCTGCTGCTGCGGCTCGGCACCCGCTTGCTGGGCCGCGATCTGCCGATCCCGACCCCTCTCGCCGTCGAGCGCGGCGGCGACGTGCTGATCCGGCCCTTCTGCCCGCCGTACTACCCGGATATGCGTGCGTCCGTGCTTGCGTTCGTCGAGGCGAAGTACGGCGAGCATGGGACCTTCCGTGCCGCAGACTCGACAGGCGCGTGGAGAGACCCGGCCGCCGTGCGCGCCGGCATCCCCAGGTACTCGGACGAGGCGATCGAGGCAACGATCGCCTACTGCAGCTACGTGTACGAGCGCTACGGGCGCTTCCCGGCTGTGAGCGGCCCGTTCCGCACCACGCTCGCCTACCAGGCAGGTCGCCTCGACCTCGACTTCTACGAGCGGTTCTACACGCCCGACGCGTTGAGCGATACGCAACGCGCGCCGGGTTAGCCTCGAGCCCGGAACGCGAGAAGGGCCGCCGGAGGCGGCCCTTCTGCAGTAGTGCTCGGTGGTTCGCGTCAGCGTGCCGCGACGGGGCTGCCGAGCTTGGCCGGCTCCGTCTTCACCTGCGGCTCGCGGCTGCGCAGTGCGCCGCCGAGGGCGAGGATGCCGAACCCGAATCCGCTCAGCAGAAGCGCGATCCCGACGACGATCCCGAAGAGCGAGATCTGCTCGGCGAGGTAGCTCGTGTTGAGCGCGGTGGTCAGTGCGGTCTCCGTTACCCAGAGGTCGCGGGCCGCGTTGCTGACCGGCGCGCCGTTCGACTGCAGTGCGGCCGTCGCGTCATTCGTTCCCTTGCCGTCGGCTGTCGCGTAACGCGGCATCTGCGCGTACGTGAGGCCACCCGACGCCTCGAGCGTGTGGATCCGCATGTAGCTCGCGAAGCAGCGGGCTTCGGTGCCCGTGGTGATGAGCTTCCCGGCAACGTCGCACGTCGGGTACGAGATGTTCGTAAGGCCAGCCTTCGCGCCCTCTGCCTTGATCGCGGCCGGCGTCATGTCCGGCGAGCCGGTGATCTGCTCGAGCTTGAGGCTGTTCTGCACGGTCGAGTGTCCGTGCACACTCATGGCGATCGACACTGCGCCGAACGCGATCAGGACGGCCGCTGCGACCAGTCCTCCGATTTCCAATGCCTTGCGCATGGTTCGCTCCTTCTCGCGGCCGGCCCTGGTGGTCGGCTCTTGTTGCAAGCACCATGGCGGAGGCGCCGACTCGCGCCATCAGGGTGAGCGCCGAACTGCGTTGCGGATTTTCCGCAACGCGAACGGCACTAGCGGCGCGCGAAGATGACGAGCACCGCGAGCTGTTCGTAAGCACTGAAGCGGTGATCCACGCCTGCAGGGACGAACGCGGCCTGACCGACTTCGAGCTGAAGCGGCTCTCCGCCGACGTCCAGTTGCCCGCGTCCTTCGAGCACGACGTACACCTCGTCGTCCGCGTGAGGCTGCTGGCGGTCGGGCTCCGGCGCGACCAGAACGTAGACGCCGACCTCGAGCCCCGGGCTCTCGTGGACGATCTCATAGCCGCCGCCCGACTCCTGGAGCCGTCGCTTCGCCTCGTCGACGCCGAACGCGTGCCCTGACATGGCGCCAACGATACGGATTTCCCCTGATGCGGCCCGTGCGAGCTCGCGCAAGAGTCAGCTGCATGGAGCCCGCGAGCTACGCGATGACCTGGAACGTGGGAGACGGCCCTCGGCGGGCCGGACGGATCGAGGTGCGTGCGGATGCGGTCGAGTTGACTGCTTCGGCCCGGAGCGTGCCGGTCAAGCGCATCACGTTCGCCGAGATCGCGGGCGTCGCGGTTGCGCGAGGCGTGCTCCACCTCCGGCGGTTCGCCGGGCCGGAGTTGCGGATCGGAAGCATCGACTCTCCGGGAGCGCTCGGCGAGCTCGCCGACCGCGTCTCTGCCGCGATCGTCCCGGCGCCCGCACGCTGACTCACTCCACCGTGCTCACCCCGTGCTGGACGTCGGCCGGCGTGATCTGAGCGTCGTAGAGGATCCGCTCGCGGCCCTGCGCGTCGACCAGAACCTCGAACGCGGTGTGGCTTACGATCGGACGCGGACCGGCGATCGCAGCGACGTGGTACCGCGCCCAGACCGGAGCGAGTTGCGTCCGCGTCCCGGTGAGGTAGTGGAAGCGCGGCGGCAGGTGGTGCGCGCGCAGAAATGTGCGCACGGCAGCCGGGGTGTCGTTCTTCGGATCGACGCTCACCGCGAGCACGCGGAGGCCGGGAAGCTTTCGGAGAGCGACGCCGAGGTTGCCCGCGATTACCGGGCACACGTCGGGGCAGTGCGTGTAGAGAAACGCGACGACGAACGGGTGCCCGCGCATCGACCGCGGGCCGACGAGGTGGCCGTTCTGGTCGCGGAGGGAGAATGCCGGCGCCTGGACCGGCGGCTTCAGAACGAAGCCGCTCGAGCCCGACGACGGCGGGTGCACCACCGTCTGCGTCGTCATCTTCGACCCGCAGGCAGCGCAGAGGAGCGCGACGAGCACCAGCAACGCGACGCGGCGGGTCATGCGCGCCGCCGCCGGAGGCCGACCGCTGCACCGGTACCGACCAGGATGACGAGCCCCGCGATGCCGATGAAGAGACGGTCGGTGTTCTTGCTGGGCGGCGCCTTGGGTTTGGGTGCCGAAACCGTGACGCCCGACGCTGCGGCGAGCTTGACCACCGCTGCGGTTGCCCCGGTGGCGAGCGCATGGCCGCTCGGGCCCGGCGGCGGTAGCTGGTCGACGACCGCCTGTCCCGCCGGCCAGGGCTTGCCGTTGCGCGAGACGCCGTAGCCGTTGGGCATCGCAACGAGCAGCCTTCCCTTGTAGACGAACGCGAGCTCCTGCCCGAGGAAGTGCGCGTACTGCTGGGGGTGCTTGTAGAGCAGCGCGACCGAGCCCATGTCGTACCGTGTGCCGATCAGCGCGACGCGGGTTTGAAAGCCGGCGGCCTTCGCGGCCGCGATCGTCGCGATCAGCTGCTTGCCGTCGGCGCTCGGTATGCCGGCGTCCGGCGGCGCGAAGGCCGTCAGGCCGAGGAGGTAGTCGCTTGCGGGATCGCCGTCCGCGCGCGCGGACGGTGCGGCGACGAGGCACGCGAGCGTCGCGGCGAGAGCCAACCTGCCGAGGCTCGTCTTCAGGGTCTCACCACGAGTGTGAAGGGCGCAGTGAGGACGTGACCCGCCACCTGGCTCTGGAGGAACAGCCTCCACGTCCCGGGCACGGGTACGAGCACGCCGACCTCGAGCTTGCCCGGGGTCGACGAGCTACCGGTGACCGTCGTCGAACCGATCGTGCTCGTGCAGCCTGCAGCGCCAGGGGCGCAAACGTGGGTGTGGAAGTAATCGAGCGACCCGCGACGGAAGAAGATCGCATGCGCGAGTGCGCCGAACCACGGTGTGAAGCGCACGGGCTTTCCCTGCGGGTCCACGACGTCGACCGTCAACAGCGCTGCCTGAATCGCATGCAGCGACGGCCGCCCCTTCAATGTGAACCGATAGCCGTCGACGACGGTCGTCGGCTTGAACGCCGGCAGCGGCTGCGGCTTGTATGCCCCGGCTACGCGCAGCGAGCCGAAGAGCTGGAAGTTGCGCTGCGGCCCGGTCGTGTTCGGGTAGACGTCGACGACGAGCCGGTACGGCCCCGGCTTGGCGAACGTGATCGTGTCGCGAATCGTGCCGTCTCCGTTGTTGGCGAGCGGTGGGTGCCGGTGGACGATCGCCGCCAGGTCCTTCCGCACGAAGATCAGATGGACGCCGGTGTGCGGGCCCGGTCCCCGCTTGAAGTTCGTGAGCGGCGTGCCGTCGGGCTGCCGGATCACGAACGACACTCTCGTCGGTTTGCCCGCCACGACGCGACCTGTCGGCTTGAAGTCGACGAGCGCGTACGTGCGGGCGGCAGCCACGGTCGGCGGGCTCGTCGTCGACGAGCCGCCGCAGCCGGCGAGCAGCACCAGCGCGGCGAGACCGAGGAGCATGCGTCTCATGGGCTTCCCTTCGGGAACAGGTAAGCGGGATGAGGAGCGACGTAGCCCCCGACCTCGAGCACGATCTGCGCATGCCGTCGCAGGACGACCCGCCTCGGATCACCGGCGACGGGCTTCCCGCCGACGAACAGCGAGACACGGCCGGGGAACGAGAGGAGACGCCCTGGCCCGATCCGCCTGCCCCAGACGCGGAACAGGTCGCCGAGCGTGAACGTGCCCGACCGAAGAACCTCGACGACGCCGGTCGGAGCCTTCGTGCGCAGCGGGTAGCTGCACCCGCTGTGCGCGACGCCGATGCCGGGTGGCACGACGATCACCCGCCGATGCGCGAAGAGCTCGAGATGAACCGCGAACCGCCGGCCGTTCGCGCATCGCAGCCTGCCGACCGGCTCCCCGTCGAGCACCGCGCGGTTCGCGGCGACGGGCTGGTAGCGCGGGCCGACGCCGATCGGCCACGGGTGCACCGGCGGAGGCGCGTCGATCACATTCGCTCCTCGCCGACGAAGCTCGTCACGGCCGCGGCCGTTCCGCCGACGAGCGCGACTGCGAGCAGCGCCCGGCTGGCGGTCCCGGAGAGAAGCGAGATCACGACTCCGTGCCGGAACGCGCCGAGCGATCCGAGGCTGAGCACCGCCGCGACGCCGCCGAGCAGGCCCGCGAGCTGCGCGCGCCGCGGCGGTCGTGCGCGGACGAGCGCCCCGCAGATCACGACCGCAAGGCCGATGCCGAGTGCGATCTGGAGCCACGCGATGCGACCGTTGGGCGCGTCGGCCGCCGAGAACGCGATCAGCGACGCGAGTGCGGCGACCCCCGCAAGCGTTCCGAGGCCGGTCGTGACGCGGCGGTGAAGCCGCACCGCCACGGCGACGACGCCTGCGAACGCGCCCGCTGCGAGGAGCCAAGGCAAGATGGCAGGTCGACGGTACCGCATGAACGTCCCGCCGATCGTCACCGCACGCCCGTCCACGGTTGCGGGGATCGCGAACCGCGCGACCGCACCCGTCTGCGCGCCGTAGGGAGGCGGTGCAAGCCGGTGCTCATGCCACGTGTAGCTCGGTCCCGAGGCGACCCGTGCCCAGCCGCGCGACTCGGTGGTCAGCCGTTCGGCGACGGCCGTGACCGACGCGCGATCGACCCAGGCGCCGCCCGGGCCGATCCGGAGCATCGGCTCACCGAGGTCACCGTGCACGACCACCGTGGCGTGCTTCGAGGCCAGGCGCAGGGAGCGGTCGCCGTCGAGGATCTTGATCGAGACGCCGGGGATCGACCGGGTCGCGCGGTCGAGCCGGAGGCGGTAGTCGAGCGCGACCGTCGCCGAGCGGGCATGCGCCGACGCGCTCGCGGGAGCCGCGAGGACGAAGCCGGCAATCAGCAGCACTGTGATGCGCGTTCTCATTCACTCCTCGATTCGCGGACGCGGGCGCGGCAGCTGCCGCATCCCGCTCGACGTCAACCGCGCGCGAGAGGAGGTGCGCGTCCCGCCGCTGCGAGCGCGAGTGGGGAGGGCGCGACGAGCGCGACCGAGAAGGGTTCGCGCAGGCCGGCGATGCGGGTCCGCGTCGCACCGGGTGCGAGGCCGGCCGCACGGCGCAGGACTGCGCGGCCGAGCCGCAGCAGCGCGACGACCCCGAGCGCGACGACGGCCGACGCCGGGATCGCCCACCATCCCCCGTGCCCGAGCACGCCCGAGACTCCGCCCGGATGGCCGGCAAATGTGAGCCCCTCGAGCATCTCCTGCACCACGTAGATGCCGAAGAGACTCGACGTCGCGATCGACCACAACCGGGCGGCGGAAAGACGCGTGAGGCCGCCGGAGTCGCCGGTGCGCGCGGCGTGTGCCGCGCGTCGCAGGAAGTTCGATGCGCCGATGCCGAGCGCGAGGATCGTCCAAGGCACCACCGAATGCAGATACGAGTGACCCTGCGCCGCGAGCTCCGCGTTCGCGCGCGATCCGTAAGCCAGCGTGAAGCGCGCCTGATGGACGACCATCGCCGCCGCCGGCATCAGCAGAAGGCTGCTCGGACGCGGACGCACGTTCACAAGGTTACGTGACGGTCAGCCTTGCGCAGGAGCGCCCGCGGCGCGTCGCGTCGCGCGTGCGGCCTGAGCCGGGCCGCGAGGTACAGGCCGAAGGAGATGGAGCTGATGAAGAAGCTCGTCGGCCACGGCTGGGCGAGCGAGAGCAGGATCCCGCCCTCTGTCGCCACGAGCGCGATTGCGATGCCGAGGAAGAGTGCCGCACCCGGCCGGGCGGTCAGCCGCTGGGCCGCCGCAGCGGGCGTGATCACGAGCGTGAGCACCAGCAGGACGCCGACCACCTGGATCGCCTCCGCAGTCGTGAGCGCAAGCAGGACGAAGAACGCCACCGACAGGAGCCGCACCGGGACGCCTCGTGCCTCCGCGACCTCGGGGTCGACGCTCGAGAAGAGCAGCGGGCGGTAGATCGCGATCAGCCCCGCACCGACGATCGCTGCGACGACGACGAGCACGAGCAGCTGCGTGTCGTCGACGCCGACGATGCTGCCGAAGAGGAGGTTCGTCGCCTCGGTCGCGTATCCCTGGTAGAGCGACAGGAACAGGACGCCGAGCCCGAGGCCGAACGCCAGGAACGCCCCGATCGCGCTGTCGCGCTCGCTGCCGCGCAGCGAGAGCACGCCGAGGATGGCACCCACGAGCAGCGAGCCGCTCATCATCCCGATCACCGGGTCGATGCCGATCACCAGCGCTGCGGCGGCGCCGGTGAAGCCGAGCTCGGAGATCGCGTGCACCGCGAAGCTCAGGCCGCGTGCGACGACAAATGTTCCGACTGCTCCGCAGATGATGGCGACGACCGCGCCGGCGACGAGCGCGTTGTGGACGAAGTGCTCGTGGAGAAGCTGCGTGAACATCAGTGATGGTGGTGGTGCTCGTCGGGCGTGCCGACGACGACGAGTCGGTCGCGCACGCGCAGCACGTCGACTTCCGTGCCGTAGAGGCTCGACAACGTGGCGGAGGTCATCACCTCGTCGACGGAGCCGATCGCCCACGCGCCGCCGGCGAGATAGAGCACGCGGTCGACGTACGGCAGAACCGGATTGACGTCATGTGTCACGAACACGACGGGCGTCCCGGCGCGCCGACGGTGTGTGTCGAGCAGTTCGACGACGACGCGCTGGTAGGCGAGGTCGAGCGAGAGGAGGGGCTCGTCGACGAGGAGCAGGCGAGGCCCGCAGACGAGCGCCTGCGCGACCCGGAGCCGTTGCTGCTCGCCGCCGGAGAGGAGCCCGACCGGCGAGTCGGCGAAGTCGGCCGCCCCGACGTCGGCGAGCACTTCGTCGATGCGCTGTGAATCCGCCGCGCCCACCCCCCAACGGTGGCCGTCGAGCCCGAGCCGAACGAGGTCGCGGCCGCGGAGCGCGAGATCGCGGTCGAATGCATGCTGCTGGGGGACATAGCCCACGCACGACCGGCTGCGAGCGGGATCGTCTCCGTCGATTCGCACCGTGCCCGCGGTCGGCTTCTCGAGGCCGAGCAGGATGCGGATGAGCGATGTCTTGCCGACCCCGTTCGGGCCGAGCACCGCGACGAAGTCCTCCGTGTCGAGCTGGAAGCTCAGATCCTCGAAGAGCACCCGCGCACCGAAGCGCAGCGTCAGGCCGGAGACGTCGACGACGCTCAATGGACGAGAGCCGCGTGAAGCGCGTCGACCTGGCGGAGCTGCCAGGCCTGGAAGGTGAGGTTGTCCGGCAGCGTCTCGGAGACTCCGACGACCGGCACTCCGGCAGAGCTCGCCGCGCTGCGCACGCGAGTGGTGATCGGAGACACCGCCTGGTTGTTGTAGAGGAGCACCTTGACCCGCCGCGATGAGATCAGCTTCGTCATCTCGGCGACCGCGGACGGGGACGGCTCGGTGCCATCCTCGATCGCGCGCGTGAAGTCGCTCGGTGCGACGTTGCGCAGACCTGCCGCGTCGAGGAGATAGCCGGGCACCGGCTCGGTGTAGGCGACCGGGTCGCCGGCGAACTGCGCTCGGATCTCTGCGACCGCGCCACGGAGCGGCTGAAGGCTCGCGTCGAATCGGCGCTGCCCCGCGCGATACGCCGCTGCGTGCTTCGGGTCGGCGCGCTCGAGGCCCCCGGCGACGGCTGCGGCAATCGCGCCGAGGCGCGGCACGTCGTACCAGAGGTGCGGATTGGCGGACGTGCCGTGCACGCCGAGCTCGTCGGCGATCGTCACGGCCACGCGGCTGCTCGACGGAGACGCGTTCGCGAGCTTCTCCATGAACGTGTCGTAGCCGACGCCGTTTTGAATCAGGACGCCCGCGTGCGAGACCGCGAGGCCGTTTCGCGTCCCGGGCTCGAAGAGATGAGGGTCGGCATTCGGGTCGGAGAGGATCGAGGTCACCTGGACGTGGGGGCCGCCGATCTGCCGCGCGATGTCGCCGTAGACGTTGGTGGAGGCGACGACCTGCAACGCCCCGCTCCGCGGTTCCCGGCTCCCGCAGCCCGTCAGGGCCGCAGCTGCAAGTAAGATGAGAATGGTTCTCATACTCATGAACGGGTAGGCTACCGTCGTGCCGCAAGCGCTGCAAACCGACCCCGCCGCCCTCCTCCGGGCCAAGGGCCTGCGGCCGACCCGCCAGCGGGTCGAGGTGCTGGCCGAGCTCGCCAAGGAGCGCGACGACGCGACGGCGCAGGAGCTCTGGTCGCGCCTGCGTGAGCAGGGCGGCTCGACGATCGGCCTCGCCACCGTCTACCGCACGCTCGCCCGGCTGCGGGACGAGGGGATCATCGACTCGCTCTCGCACCACGGCGCCGAGCAGTGCTACCGGCTCTGCACCGACGCCCATCACCATCACCTGCTCTGTGTGAGCTGCCACCGCGTGATCGAGATCGAGGAGTGCAGCCTCGGCTCGTGGGTCGACAGCGTCGCCGCTCAGCACGGGTTCGTCGCCGAGCAGCACAGCGTCGAGATCAGCGGTCTCTGCGCGAACTGTCGACGTTAGCTCCCGCGCGCGCGACGCAGCACGCGCCGGTCGCCGAGCCGTAGCGTGACCCCGTCCGCGTCGTAGCGCTCGAGCAGCAGCTGCGCGGTGCGGCGGCCGACGCCGAGCGCGTCGCGGAACCCGGGCAGCGTGATCGGGTCGAGCGATGCGAGCAGCTCGCGGCCGCGGTCGTAGAGCGCGGTCGACACCGCGATACCCGTCGCCGACGCGGCGCAGCCTGCCCGCCTCTTCGAGGAACGCGGCGAGCGCGCTTGTCGTCGACCTTCACGATCTCCTCCTGCGCGAGCCGAGCCTCGAGCTCGGCGGCCGCCTCCGCCCGCTCGCCGAGCGCGGCGCGCCGTGCCCGGGAGATACGCCTTCGCCGCCTCGCCGCTCGAGCTCGAGCAGGTTGAGGATGGCGGGCGCCCACGGCTCGTCGGGCAGCAGCTCGGCAAGTGGCACTCCGGGGTCGAGCGGCTGCGTCGCGGCGCGCTCCGCGAGGCGCGGCGGGCGCCTGCGCGCAGCTCGTCGAGCCACGACTCGGAGAAGACGTGCTCGCCGGCCGAGCGGACGGAGGCGAGACCGAGCGCGAGCTCGGGCGGCGAGAGGAGCCCGCGCGCCTGCAGCTCGCGGCCCGTGACCGGCGCGTGCACGAGCATGCGCGACGATCTCGACCGGGTCGCCGCGCTCGAGCGACCGCGAGCCGCTCGCGCGTCGAGCCGCCGCGGCGGCGAGGGATCGAGCACGGTCCCGCCGCCGACCGTCGTCTCGGTGCGCAGCACGACGCGGTCGCCGCGCGCTGCGACCACCGGCTCGCGCGAGGCGCAGCTGCGCGTAGCGGCCGTCGCGCGCGACACGCGCGGGCACTGCATTCGTACCGACGTGGACGGTGACGGCCGCGGGAATGTCGGCGAGCTCTTCGAGCGCGATGTCGAGGCGGTACGAGAGCGGGATAGTGGCCGGGCTCGACGAGCACGTCGCCGCGCGCGAGCTCGCGCCGCTCGACCGTCGGGAGGTTGACGGCGACGCGCTGGCCCGCCTCGGCGCGCTCGACGGGCGCGTCGTGCACCTGCACGCGAGCGCACACGCACACCTCGGCCGCCCGGCTCGACGCGCAGCTTGTCGCCGGCGGCGATCGTTCCCGACCAGAGCGTGCCGGTCGCGATCGTGCCGATGCCGTGCAGCGTGAACACGCGGTCGACGTAGAGCCGCGTGGCGCGCTCGCTCGATCGCGCTCGGTCACCGGCACGCGCGCGAGCGCGGCGCGCAGCTCGTCGAGGCCGGCGCCGGTCTTCGCCGACACGGCGACGACCTCGGCGTTCGGGACGAGCTCGTGCGCCTCCTCGACCGCGAGCTCGAGCGTCTCCTCATCGACCGCGTCCGACTTCGTGACCGCGACGACGCCGTGCTCGACGCCGAGCAGGCGCAGCACGGCGAGGTGCTCGTGCGTCTGCGGCCGCGCGCCTTCCTGCGCGTCGATCACGAGCAGGAAGAGGTCGATGCCGGTTGCGCCGGCGATCATCGTGCGCACGAACCGCTCGTGCCCGGGCACGTCGACAAGCGAGAGCCGCCGGCCGTCGGGCAGCTCGAGCGGCGCGTAGCCGAGATCGATCGAGATCCCGCGCGCCTGTTCCTCGGGCAGCCGGTCGGTGTCCTTGCCGGTGAGCGCGCGCACGAGCCACGTCTTGCCGTGGTCGATGTGGCCGGCTGTGCCGACCGTCAGCGGCATGCGCGAACCGCGGCGGCGACTTCGTCGGCCTCCGCGTCGTCGAGCGTGCGGCAGTCGAGCAGCAGGCGGCCGTCGCGCACGATCCCGACGACCGGCGGCTCGTGCCCGCGCAGCGGCGCCGCGAGCGTCTCCTCGACCGCGCAGGCGAACGACGGCAGCTCGGTGAGCGGCAGCGCGCCGCCGCCGACGCGACCGACGGTCTCTTCGACCTCGCCGCCGACGGCGGCGGCGAGCCGCTCGCGCGCGCGCGCACGGCGCTCGACATCCTCGTGCAGCATGCGCAGCACCGGTACCTCGCGCAGCGCACGCTCGGGCTCGAGATAGAGGAGCAGCGTCCCTTCGAGCGCCGCGAGGCCGAGCTTGTCGATGCGCAGCGCGCGGTGCAGCGGATGGCGACGCAGCCGGTCGACGAGATCGGCGCGGCCGACGACGATGCCGGCCTGCGGGCCGCCGAGCAGCTTGTCGCCGCTGAAGCACACGAGGTCGGCGCCGGCGTCGAGCGACTGCGGCGCAGTCGGCTCGTCGGCGAGGTCGACGAGCGCGCCGGAGCCGAGGTCGTCGAGCAGCGGCAGCTCGTGACGGCGCGCGACGGCGGCGAGCGCCTTCAGCGCGGGCTGCTCGGCGAACCCGACGACGCGGAAGTTCGACTGGTGCACGCGCAGGACGAGCGCGGTCTGCTCGTTGACGGCGTGCTCGTAGTCCGCGGCGCGCGTGCGGTTCGTCGTGCCGACCTCGACCAGCCGCGCGCCCGAGCGCGTGAGCACGTCCGGGATGCGGAAGCCGTCGCCGATCTCGATCAGCTCGCCGCGCGAGACGAGCACCTCGCGTCCCTCGGCGAGTGCCGCGAGCGCGAGCAGCATCGCCGCGGCGTTGTTGTTCACGACGATCGCGGCTTCGGCGCCGGTCAGCCGCCGCAGGATCGCGGCGACGTGATCCTGGCGGGAGCCGCGTGCGCCTTCCGCGAGGTCGTACTCGAGGTTCGAATAGCCGCGGCCGGCCTCGACGGCATGGTCGAGCGCCGCAGCCGGGAGCGGCGCGCGGCCGAGGTTCGTGTGGACGATCACCCCGGTCGCGTTCAGGACGCGGCGCAAGGTCGGGCGACGGGCCGCGTCGAGCTCGGCGAGTAGCCGCGTGGCCAGGTCGCCCGGCTCCGCCCCGGCACGGATCTCCTCACGCGCCCGCGCCAGCACGGCACGCGCCGCGTCGACCGCGAGCGGGTCGTTCGTCGCGCGTGCGAGCTCGTCCACCGACGGCAGATCCCGCAGCTCCATGGCTGCCACGATACTCAGGATCCGGCGGCCTGTCCGCGGTCCCGCCGCAGCCGTTGCTTCACTGTCCGGGTGAAGCGCGTCCCCCTGGTGCTCGTTTTCGTCGTGGTGTTCGCCGCCGCGTCGGTCACCGCAGTCCGTGCGGTGCAGTTCCACGGTGCGGCAAAGCCCGGCGTCCACGTGCTCGGCGCCGACGTCGGCGGGAAGAGCCGCGCGCAGATCGAGTCGCAGCTGCGGTCCTGGTCGGCGCGCGCGGTCACGATCCGCGCGGGCGGCCACGCCTACCACGTCCCGCGCGGCTGGCTCGTCGCGATCGACGTCCAGGCGACCGCGACGCGCGCGCTCGCCGCGGGCACGCCGGTCTCGCTCCTCGTCGGGAACCGCGTGGATGTCGCGCCGGTCGTCTCTCCCGCCGGCGAATCGGCCAACGTGCTGGACGCACTCGCGAAGTCGGAGCGGGAGCCGGTCTCGGCGACGCTCGCCTTGCACGGGACCGACGTCGTGACCACGCCGGCGAGCGTTGGGCTCCGGCTCAACCGTCGGGCGCTGCTCCGCCTGCTCGCGCAGGGCTCGTCGGTCGTCGATGCGCCGTTGACACGCATCGCGCCTGCGATCGCCGACCCGGCCGCGCGGAGTGCGGCCTCGACGGTCCGGCTGCTGCTCGCGCGGCCGGTCGCGATCGACTACCACGGCGCACGGCGCGGCGCACTCCAGCCGGCGCAGCTCGCGCGCACGCTCCAGATCCGCGTGCACGGCCATCGGTTCGCGATCTCGTTCGACCCGGACGCGCTCGCGCGCGTCGTGCGTCCGCGCCTCGGGCATTGGATCGTCCGCGCGCACAACGCGCAGTTCTCGGTCGACGGCGGTCGCGTCCGCATCATCCCGTCGCGGCCCGGGCGCGATGTCGACCCGAAGCAGCTTGCGGCCGCCGTCACGGCCGCCGCGCACCGGCGAGCACGTCGCCCAGATCGAGCTCGGCGGCCGGGAGGCGGAGCTGACGACGGCAAAGGCGCATGCGCTCGGCATCCGCCGCAAGCTCGTCTCGTTCACGACGGAGATGGGTGTCTCGTCCTCGAACCGCATCCACAACGTGCATCTGATGGCCGACTTCATCGACGGCACGGTGATCCAGCCGGGCGCCATGTTCTCGTTCAACGACGTCGTCGGGCCGCGCACCTCCGAGCGTGGCTTCCTGGAGGGACAGGAGATCATCGGCTCGCTCGTGCTGCCGTCGATCGGCGGCGGCGTCTGCCAGACCGCGACGACGCTCTTCAACGACGCGTTCGAGCTCGGGCTGCCGATCCTCGACCGCACGAACCACAACCTCTACCTCTCGCACTATCCGATCGGGCGCGACGCGACCGTCGCGTGGGGCGGGCCCGACTTCCGGTTCCAGAACGACCTGAAGCACGGGCTCCTGATCAAGACGTCGTACACCGACGCGACACTTACCTTCACGTTCTACGGGACCTCGGAAGGGAGGCGTGTCGTGGCGCACACGAGCCCGCAGACGAAGTGGACGAAGCCGTCGATGAACTACGCCGTCGACCCGAGCGCGCCGCCCCGCTCGGTGAAGGTCGTCGCCGGCACGGGCGAGCTCGGCTTCGACGTGTCGGTCGATCGCACGGTCTACGACAAGGCCGGGAAGAAGCTCCGGAGCGACGTCTTCAAGTCGCACTACATCCCGGACAGCCCGACCACCGTGTACGGCCCCGGCAAGACCCCGCCCGGCCCGTACATCGTGCTCCCGTCGACGATCTAGAAATCTATGCGTCGAGGCAGCGCTGCCGGTAGCCGTCGAGGACGAGGTGCACGGCCTCGTCGGCGTCGTCGGTGAGGTGCAGCAGCTCGAGGTCGGCGGCCGAGATCATCCCGTCGGCGAGCAGCTCGTTCTCGATCCAGTCGATCAGCCCGCCCCAGTAGCCGGTGTCGAAGAGCACGACGGGGAAGTGACGGATCTTGCCCGTCTGGATCAGGACCAGCGACTCGCAGAGCTCGTCGAGCGTTCCGAACCCGCCGGGGAAGATCACGAATCCTTCCGACGGGCGGACGAAGCAGACCTTGCGCGCGTAGAAGTGGTCGAACGTGTAGTCGATGTCGAGATACGGATTCGAGCCCTGCTCGTGCGGCAGCGTGATGTTGAAGCCGACCGACAGGCCGCCGCCTTCCTGGGCGCCCCGGTTCGCCCCCTCCATCACGCCTCCGCCGCCGCCCGTCACGACCGCCCAGCCCGCCTCGCCGAACCTCCGGCCGACGGCGCGCGCCTCCTCGTAGGGCTTGCTGCCCGGAGCCACGCGCGCGGAGCCGAAGAGCGCGACCGCCGGCCGCTCGATCTGTGCGACCTTCTCGAAGCCTGCGCGGAACTCCGCGGCGATCTTCGCGACCGACGCCTCGATGTCCGCGCTCGGGTGGTCGAGGAGCTTCCGGTCGTCGGTCACAGTCGGTTCTGCGGGACGTGCGACGCGATCATGCCGAGGATCAACATCGCGGCCGTCGCGAAGTACAGCGCATAGGCGGCGATCGCCTTGCCGCGTCCTCCGCCCAGCCGCAGCCAGCGCGCCGAGCGCCACACCGCCCCGCCGTCGAAGAACCCGAACGGGATCATGTTGAAGAGGTTCAGGAAGAAGCCGAAGTAGGCGAGCGCGAGCAGCACCTGGGAGTGCTGCGACTTCCCGACCAGATAACAGACGAACGCGGCTGCGCCGCCGAGGATGGGCCCGGCGATCGCGACGCGCACTGTCTGCCACGGATGGCCCTGCGTGTACTTCACGTACGCGCCGAGGAACGGGATGAAGACCGGCAGCTTCGGGTGGAGCCCCTCGCGCTTCGCCTCGATGTAGTGGCCGGGCTCGTGCACGAGGATCAGGAGGACGACGCCGATCCCGAATCTTCCAGCCCCAGATCAGCGCGTAGGCGGCGACCGCGATGAAGATCGTCGAGAACTTCACCAGCACGAACGACCACTTCGCGAGTGCGACGCCGCCGGCGAGCAGCGGCCCGAAGAGCTTGCGGAGCCGGCCTGCCAGTCCGTCCCACGAGGCTGGATCGGGTCGTAGTCGCGTTCGGGGATCGGCTCCACGGCCGCACTGTAGGCGCTTTCCGCTCGTCGACCGTGGTCAGGATCCGCGGCCGATCCATTCCTCGCCGCCGTCGTAGGTCTCTTTCTTCCAGAGCGGCACGCGCTCCTTCAGGTCGTCGATCGCTTCCTTGCACGCTGCGAGCGCGTCGCCGCGATGCGGCGCCGAGACGGCGATCACGACCGACGTGTCGCCGATTCCGACGCGGCCGATCCGATGGTGGATCGCGATCGCGCACAGCTCGTAGCGCCCGCGCAGGCCCTCGGCGATCTCGGCCATCACGGCCTCGGCCATCCCCTCGTAGGCCTCGTAGTCGAGGTGCTCGACCGCGCGGCCTCGTGACTCGATGCGCGTCGTGCCCGTGAAGGTCGCGATCGCGCCGGCGCGATCGTCGCGTACCTCGTCGACGACGCGGTCGAGCGAGAGCGGTTCGTCGCTCAGCACGAACGCGCCGCCGGAGACGGGCGGGATCAGAGCGACCTCGTCGCCGTCGGCAAGCGCGCGATCGCGCTCGGCGTACGCCTTGTTGACCGCGTAGAGCAGCCCGGCGGGCTCGTCGCCGAGCTCGAGCGTGTCCCAGACATCGGCGACGGTGGCTGCTTCGACGTCTCGCTCCGACCAGCCGGCGCGTTCGCGCAACCCGGCGAACAACCGCACCCGCACCGTCACGCGGCAGCGCTCCACTGCACGGGCCAGGCGTGGTGCCCGTAGTAGCCGAGGCTGTAGCCGAGCTTGGCGAACGGTCCGATGACGTGTCCGGCTTGCCAGAGCATGAGCTGACCGTAGCCGTTGCGCTCACGAACGAAGAGCAGCGAGTGTCCATCCCGCGACCATTGCGGGGACTCGTCCGCCGAATCGGCCGGCGGTGTGTCGAGCAGCGTGTGCGTTCCGTCGAGTGCGACCCGCCACAGCCGCCAGCGCGTCGAAAAGAAGCGAGGGTTGACGCTCGAGCGTTGCGACTGCACGGCGACCGAGCGCTGGTCGGGAGCACAGGCGAGTGACCCGAACGACCGGCTGCGGTCGTTCCACAGAGGACGCGGCTTCCAGAGGGGCGGCTGGGCGACGAGGAGCCGTTTCGCATGGGTTGCGACGCGGTCGCGGCCCGCGGTGAACACGAGCCTGCCGCCGCACCAGGCCAGGTAGTCCGGGTACACCAGTGCCGTTCCGAGCTTGGCGACGGCGCCGCCGGCGGCCGAGACGGCCCGCAGGACGAGCCCGTCGGCCGCGATCGAGCCCGAGGCGCCCGGATCGACGGTGAAGAAGAGCCACCGGTCGTCCGACGACCACCGGAGGAGCTCGATCGGGCCCGGGGTGTCGCCCGGGCCGATGTGCGTATAGGACTCGGTCTCGGAGGCGACCGCATGGCTGCGGTGCGTCCGTGCGTCGGTGACCCAGATCGTCTGCTTCGCGCTTCGCCCGGAGCCTGTTGCGCGAACCGTCGCGAGGAACCGGCCGTCGGGGCTGCGGAGCGGCGCCTGGCCGTCAGGCACGGCGCGTCCCGCGACCCGATCGGCGCAGGTCGCCAGCGAGACGACGTGCATCCGGCCCGCCCGGGGGAAGCGAACGCTTCCGAGCGAGGCGGCGTGCGGGCATCCGGCCGCCCGCGTTCCGTTGGCGAGCGGCACGGCAACGCCGAGCAGCACGAGCGCGAGAACCGCGTTCGCGAGAACCAAGGCGCGCACTTCGCGAGCATACTTCGGGCGTGGCGGCCGCAGACCAGCGCGAGACGGAGTCCGGGATCGAGGTCAAGCCGGTCTACACCGCCGAGGATGCGACGACGGAGCTCGAGCTTCCGGGCGAGTTCCCGTACACGCGCGGCCCCTACCCCGACATGTACCGCGGGCGCCCGTGGACGATGCGTCAGTACGCCGGGTTCGCTTCGGCGGAGGAGTCGAACGCCCGTTACCGCTATCTGCGAGAGCGCGGGCAGACCGGCCTCTCGATCGCCTTCGATCTGCCGACGCAACTCGGGTACGACTCCGACGACCCGCGGGCGCTCGGCGAGGTTGGCCGAACGGGCGTGGCGATCGACTCGCTCGCAGACATGGAGATCCTGCTCGGCGGCCTTCCGCTCGGTGAGATGTCGACGTCGATGACGATCAACGCGCCGGCGTCGCTCCTGTTGCTGCTCTACGAGCTCGTTGCCGAAGAGCAGGGCGTGCCCGGCACCGCGCTCCGCGGCACGGTGCAGAACGACATCCTCAAGGAGTACATCGCACGCGGGAACTACATCTTCCCGCCGCGCCCGTCGATGCGGCTCACGACCGACCTCTTCGCGTACTGCGCGGAGCGCATTCCGTCGTGGAACACGATCTCGATCTCCGGCTATCACATTCGAGAGGCCGGCTCGACGGCGGTGCAGGAGCTCGCGTTCACGCTCGCCAACGGCATCGCGTACTGCGCGGCGGCCGTCGAGGCGGGACTGTCGCCCGACGAGTTCGGTACGCGGCTCTCGTTCTTCTTCAACGCGCACAACGATTTCTTCCAGGAGGTCGCGAAGTTCCGCGCGGCGCGCCGGCTCTGGGCGCGGATCATGCGCGAGCGTTTCGGCGCGACGAACCCGAGGGCGGTCGCATTGCGCTTTCACGCCCAGACCGGTGGCTCCACGCTCACGGCGCAGCAGCCGGAGAACAACATCGTTCGGGTTGCGATCCAGGCGCTGTCGGCGATCTGCGGCGGCGCGCAGTCGCTGCACACGAACTCCTACGACGAAGCGCTCGCGCTCCCGTCCGAGCGCGCGGCGACGATCGCGCTGCGCACGCAGCAGATCCTCGCGAACGAGGCGGGCACGACCGCGACCGCGGATCCCCTCGGCGGGTCGTTCTACATCGAGTCGCTCACCGACGAGCTCGAGTCGCGCGCATGGCAGCTGATCGAGCACATCGACGAGCTCGGCGGCGCGGTCGCGGCGGTCGAGCAGGGATATGTCCAGGGCGAGATCGAGGAGGCGGCGTTCCGGTGGCAGCAGCAGGTCGAGCAGGGCGCGCGTCCGATCGTCGGCGTCAACACCTACGTGGCCGAGTCCGAGCAGCCGATCGAGCTGCAGCAGATCGACCCGGCTGCCGAGCGGCGCCAGCTCGAACGGACAGCAAGGGTTCGTGCCGAGCGGAACGCCGCCGAGGCCGACGCGGCACTCGCACGCGTCCGGGACGCCGCGGTCGGCACGGAGAACCTGCTCGTGCCGATGCGCGAGGCGCTGCGGGCGCGTTGCACGGTGGGCGAGATCTGCGGCGTGCTTCGCAGCGAATGGGGCGAGCACGATCGCCCGCGCTCGGGGCGGTAGTCGCGCGCGCGAGCCGCCGATGAAGATCCTGCTCGTCTCGCAGATGTACCCCGGTCCCGACGACCCGGATCTCGGTTCGTTCGTCGCGCAACTCGAACGCGCCCTCCGTGAGCGCGGGCACGAGATCGAGCTCGCCGTGCTCGACCGGCGGGCCGGTGGGAAGCGCCGCTATGTCGAGCTCCGCAGGCGCGTGCGCGCAGCCGCTCAGCCGGATGTGGTGTGGGCGCACTTCCTGGTCCCTGCGGGCGTCTTCGCGTCGAAGGTCGATGCGCCGCTCGTCGTCACGGCGCACGGGCGCGACGTGCGCAACATCGGCTCCGTCCCGGGCGTCGCTCACCTGACCCGGCGAGTCGTCGCGCGCGCGTCGACCGTGATCGCCGTCTCGGAGTACCTGCGGCGTGAGCTCGAGGAGCGCTTGCCGGAGGCGCGCGGGAAGACCGAGGTCGTCGACTCGGGGGTCGACCTGGAGCGCTTCACCGGCGTCGCCCCCGCCGCGAAGCTCGAGTCCCCGGCGTTCGTCCACGTCGGGTCGCTCACGCCGCGGAAGAACGTCGTGCGGCTGGCCGAGGCGTTCGAGCTGCTGGGCCGCGGCTCGCTGACGTTCGTCGGGGACGGCCCGCTGCGCTCGGCGCTGGAGGGCCGCGATCGCATACGCGTGATCGGTCGGGTCCCGCATGACGCCGTGCCTGCGTGGCTGAGCGCCGCCGACGTCGTCTGTGGCCCTGCGCTGATCGAGCCGTTCGGCCAGGCCGTGCTCGAGGCGCTCGCCTGCGGGAAGCCCGTGGTCGCGACGCGCATCGGCGGGCCGCCCGAGTTCGTCCCGGTCGATGCGGGCGTCCTCGTCGACCCGCTGGACGTCGGCGAGATCGCCCGTGGCCTCGAGACCGCGGCCGGGTTGCCGTCTCCGAACGAGGCGGCCCTCCGGGCCGCAGCGGAGCATGACGTCAGGCGTCAGGCGGAGCGGGTCGAGGAGATCCTGGAGCGAGCCGTTCGAGGTCGGCGAGCCTGATCTCGACGAGCGGGCGCACGCTCTCCTCGAGCCCGTGCTCGCGCGCGACCTCGAGCGCTTCCTCGTAGTTCTGCCGGATCTTCTCGGCGGAAACTCCCTGCTTGAGCCGGTTATCGCCGGTGATCAGCAGGTCGTGGATCTTCTCGCGTGCCGCTCGCTCATCCACGTCGCGACTACCTTAGGCGCTCCGGGTCTCCGCATGCTGCTCGCTACACTTCCGGCGCCATGCTGGCCTTCTTCTCCGTCATCCACGTCCTGCTCGCATCAGCTCTCGTCGGCCTGATCCTGATGCACTCGGGACGCGACGCCGGCCTCGGCGGCATGGGATTCACCCCGCAGTCGCAGGGTGGGACGCACATCGTCGAGAAGAACCTCACGCGCCTGACCGTCGTCGTCGCGGTGTTCTTCTTCTTGAACACGATCCTGCTCTTCCGCTTGCTCCAGTAGCCGCTCCGTAGACTTGGCCCATGCAGTTGACGGGCCTTCACCACGTCACGTGTGTCTGCTCCGACGCGCAACGGACGCTCGAGTTCTATCGCGACCGGCTCGGCTTCTCGCTCGTCAAGAAGACCGTCAACTTCGACGACCCGCACAGCTATCACCTGTACTTCGGTGACGCGGTCGGGAGCCCGGGAACGTTGATGACCTTCTTCGAGTGGCCGCGCGCCGACCCGGGGCGGCTGGGGCGCGGGACCCTGGAGTCGATCGGGCTCGAGACTCCGTCCGTGTCCGTGGAGAGCGAGGGGGAGGATCCGGACGGGCTGCAGCTTCGTCTGTACCCGGGGGAGACCCCGCGCGTGCGCGATGTGATCGCCATCGGCAACCCGGACCTGTACGCGGGGCTGTTCTCGGGTGACGCGCCCCTCCAGTTCGCCGAGCCGACCGAGGAGGTGGCGCTGATCGGCGCCGGCACGACGCACCACATGGCCTGGCGCGCGGCGGACGATGCAGACGAGACGGCGTGGTTCGAGCGGCTGCTCGAGGTCGGGCTTCGCCCGACCGAGGTGCTCGACCGCAAGTACTTCAGGTCGATCTACTTCCGCATGCCCGACGGGATCCTCGTCGAGATCGCAACCGACGGCCCCGGCTTCCTCGTCGACGAGCCGGAGGAGTCACTCGGACAGGGCCTGTCACTGCCGCCGTGGCTGGAGCCCGAGCGCGCGACTCTCGAGCGCGAGCTCACACCCATCCGCTGACCTGCGGCTACAATCCCCGCGCTCTCAGGCGCTGGTGGCGGAATTGGTAGACGCGCTAGGTTGAGGGCCTAGTGGCCGCAAGGCCGTGGAGGTTCAAGTCCTCTCCAGCGCATCGGAGAAGCCGCTCCCCTGGGGCGGCTTTTTTCGTCTCTTGTTGCGAAGACGTTTCCCATGCGTCACCTGGACATGGATATCCATGGAGCATGTCCAGGGAGCTCCATCTCCACGTGGCGGATCGCCAGTACGAGTTCCTCCGTGCAGAGTCGGCGGCGACCGGCCTGCCGATGGCCGAGCTCGTCCGGCGGGCACTCGACCACACCTACGTCCCCGAGTCGCGAACGCGGCTCGGCGGCTGGCAGGCGAGCATCGGCTGGTGGCGCCGTCCCGACGCGGCCGTCGCCGGGCGGCGGGCGGGACTTCGCTAGACGCCGGGAGCGCCTCCGCCTCCGGTTTTCTTTGACAGCGTCCGGAGGAATCTCTACTCTGAGTGCGAACACACGTTCGACCACAATCAGCAACCTCGGAGGCTCGAGTGCTCACGGCCCGTCAACAGGAGATCTGGAACTACCTCGTCGAGTACGTCGACGCACACGGCTACCCGCCGACCGTTCGCGAGATCGGCGAGCACGTCGGCCTTGCTTCTCCCTCGACCGTGCACGCGCACCTGGCGAATCTGGAGCGCGCCGGCCTGCTGCGCCGCGACCCGACGAAGCCTCGCGCGCTCGAGCTGATCGGCCGCGAGCGGCGAGAGGTCGAGCCCGCAACGCAGTCGGCGGAGCAGCACGACTTCAGCAGGCTGCCGCTTGTCGGCGAGATTGCAGCCGGCGGCCCCATGCTTGCGGAGGAGAACATCGAGGAGTACATCGCAATGCCGAGCTCGGCGAAGGGCGACTTCCTCCTGCGCGTCAAGGGCGAGTCGATGATCGAGGCAGGGATCCTCGACGGCGATCTCGTGATCGTGCAGACGGCGGACGATGCGCGCAACGGCGAGATCGTCGTCGCGCTCGCGGGAGACGACGAGGCAGCGGACGAGGCGACCGTCAAGACGTTCTACCGTGAGGACGGCCGCGTGCGGCTCCAGCCGGAGAACTCCGCCCTGGAGCCGATCTACGCCAAGCACGTCCGGATCCTCGGCCGGGTCGTGGGGGTCTTCCGGGAGCTTTGAGCAGGTGAGCAGCGTCACCGCCTTCGCCCGCACGCTCGACCAGGAGCTGACCTCGCTGCTGCGCGGCGCCTCGCTGGAATGCCTGGCGTGCGGCGAGTTCGTCATGCACGCGCGCGGCGGCAGCGTCTTCTGCCCCGAGTGCTGCAGCCAGCTTGCGGACGAGGGCGCGCTCGAAGGAGCGCTGCCCGCCGACGCGTACGCGGGGTGACCGGCGCCCCTCGGGCGGAAACGCGTCGATGCGGCGGTACAATCCAGGGGCAGGCCGGGTGACCGCGGTCGGCTGCTTCGGCAGCCGCTCGAGGAAAGTCCGGACACCACAGGGCAGGACGCTGGCGCAAGGCCAGGCGGCGAAAGCCGACGGAAAGTGGAACAGAAAGGAAACCGCCACCGGCGCATCTCCGGAGGTGCCGGCGGTAAGGGTGAAATGGTGGGGTAAGAGCCCACCAGCGTCGCGGCGACGCGGCGGCTTGCCAAACCCCGTCCGGTGCAAGGCGAACAGGGCCCGTCATCAGGTTGCCCACCGAGGGCCCGGGTAGCTGCCAAGAGGGATGGTCATCCACGACAGAATCCGGCTTACAGGCCTGCTAAGGAAAAAGCCCTGGCAACGGGGCTTTTTCTATGAGGTCTGTTCGCTAGCGATTCGTCAGGGTACGGGTCAGGCGCGCCTACGTCTCCATCGCTCTCTTCGTCGGTCTGCTCGCAAATGCGCTCCTTGGCCTGCCTACAGGGTGAAGTCTGTCGGCGGCATCTGAGACGGCGGCTCGACTGCTTCGACGAGAAAACCAAGCGCGTTCGCTGTGTCGTAGTAGGCGGCCGCGCCATCGCCGGCGGCGCCGAACGAGTGGATGCGAGCAATTGGTGGATGACCGGCGGCCTCCATCTCCGCGCTGGTCCGCTCCAGCGATTTCACGAGGTAGCCGACGTGGTGGAAGCCTTCGCCGCGTTCTTCGAGCCAGTCGGCGTGGATGCTCGGCCCTTCCAGCGGCTCGATCAGCTCGTATTGTGGGCTGCGGGTGTTCAGCGCCAGGCGAAGGCTCCAGTTGGCAGGAAGGCCGCGGTACTCGCGACCCTGTCCCTGAGGCCCGAAGACCCAACCGCGCCAGGGGCCAGCCGCCAGCCGGGCGTTGAACTCGTGGGCAGCGCGTTCGAGGTCGCGGACAATGAAGGCGATCTGGAACGGAGCCAATCCTTCGAGCGACGGCACCATACGCTGAAATCTACGCCGTCCGTTCGACGATAACGTCGGCTCGGACACCCATGCCGACGCCACCGTCCAGCTCCCGTTCGCCCCACCCGCCGACGAGCTCCGCCACGCCGCCTGACCTGCCGCCCGAGCGGCGCCTCTCGCTTCTTCTTCAACTCGTGGCCGCCCATCAGCGGATGGCGCAGCTGGTCGAGCGCGAGCTGGCCGCCGACGGCGTCGAGTCGAATGGCTACGCGCTGTTGAGCCTGATCGGTGTCCGGGGGCCCGTGCGTCTGACCGAGGTCGCGAGCGAGCTCGGGATGCCGCTCACGACCGCGTCGGACGTCGTTCGGCGCCTCGAGGGCCGTCGCCTTGTGCGGCGGATGGCCAACCCCGATGACGGCCGGTCGTTCCTGTTCCAGCTGAGCGTGATCGGTGACCGTGAGTGGCGCCGCGGCTGGGGTGCGCTCCAGCGAATCAACGCGATGCTCGACGAGCGGCTTGATGATGAGCAGGCGATCCGGGTTGCGTTACATCTCCTTGGTGCGGCGTTTGCCGAGGCGCTAACCGACGGTTGAGTGGATCCGTGACTCGAGTTGCGTCTCGATATGCCGTGCCCGGCGACAGAAACAAGTCAGAGCGTTCAGCAAGCCTCGACTACGCCGGCGTTGCTTGGAGCGATTTAAGAGATTGGTAAGCCCAGCGACTGGCTGACACAACTCGCGAGCGCGATAGTCGGACAATCCGGCAGGCGATTCGATGCGTTCCAGAGCCGTGCGTTGACCATGGAACGCGAGCGAGGAGTGGCGGCGCACCATCACCCCGAGTGGAAGCCAGAATAAGAGCATGGCCACGATCCTCGTCGTCGACGACGAGCCTGTCGTTCGCGATGTCGTCGTTCGCTATCTGCGCCGCGATGGATTCGCGACGCTCGAAGCCGAGAACGGCGACGACGCCCGTGAGTTGATCCGGAGGCTGGAGCCAAGCCTCGTCGTGCTGGACGTGATGCTGCCGGGCACTGATGGGCTGGAGCTGTGCCGGTGGATCCGGGGTCGTTCGGAGTTGCCCGTGATCCTCCTGACGGCTCGGACGGATGAGTCGGATCGCATCGTCGGGCTGGAGCTCGGTGCCGACGACTATGTGACGAAGCCGTTCTCGCCGCGCGAGCTGGCGGTACGAGTGCGTACTGTCTTGCGCCGCACGAGCGCCACTCCCGAGCCGGGACGGGGGACGATCGAGGTGGGCGGGCTGGTGCTCGACGGCGGCGGCCGACGGGCCAGCCGAAGCGGACGAACGCTTACCTTGACCCTCAAGGAGTTCGACCTGCTCTGGTTTCTCGCGTCGCATCCCAGCCTTGTCTTCTCGCGGGAAGTACTGATGGACCGCGTCTGGGGCTACCGGGCCGCATTCGACACGGGGACCGTCACGGTCCACATACGGCGCCTCCGAGAGAAGATCGAAGTCGACCCGACGCATCCGCGACACCTGCAGACCGTCTGGGGCGTCGGCTACCGGTTCGACCCATGATCTGGCTGGCGCTCGCAGTCTCGTGTGCGAGCCTGGTGGTCAGCCTGGCCGTCTCACGGTTCCTACGGCGCGCGCCGCGAATCGATCTTCAGCTTGCCGGTCTCGCATTCCTGTCGGTGTGTGTACCGCTGGCGGCCGTGTTGCTGTCTGGCTGGGTGATGTTTCACATGGGGGCCGACGTGAAGATCCTTGCGGTCGCTGCCAGCTCGGCCACCGCCGCGATCGTCGCGGGGTTACTGCTAGCACGGTCGATTGCACAGCCGCTGCGCGCGCTCAGCGCGGCGGCCGGCTCGATCGCCGCTGGTGACCTCTCCGCCAGGGCGCCGGCGGCCGGGAGCGGCGAGCTGCGCAGCCTCGCAACTGCGTTCAACACGATGGCGGCATCCGTGGAGCAGCTCTTCGATGCTCGCCGCGAGCTCGTATCGTGGGCGAGTCACGACCTCCGGACGCCGCTCGCGTCGCTCCGTGCGCTCGTCGAGGCGGCGGAAGACGGGCTCATCGAGCCGTCCGAGTACCTTCCGATTCTGCGTGAGCAGGCCACCGCGTTGTCGACGCTGGTCGACGACCTGTTCGAGCTGGCACAGATCGACGCGGGCGTGCTGACCCTCGAGCTTCACCAGACAGACGTCGCGGAGATCGTGTCCTCGACTCTGCGAATGCTGGGGCCGGAGGCCGCCACCCGTCGCGTCAAGCTTGCCGCCGATGTCAGTTCGGGCACGACTGTCGTCGTAGCGCCCGAGAAGATCGAGCGTGTGCTTGCCAACCTGATCGCGAACGCCCTACGCCACACTCCCGCCGACGGATCCGTCGCAGTTCGTGTCGAGGAGCTCCCGCTCGAGGTGTGTGTCCACGTGGAGGACAGCGGCACTGGCTTCGACCCCGGCACGCCGGCACGGATGTTCGACCGCTTCTGGCGCGCGGACCGAGCCCGGACAGGCCCCGGCACCGGCCTCGGCCTCGCAATCGCCCACGGACTGATCGAGGCGCACGGCGGCCGGATCTGGGCCGAAAATCGCCCTCAGGGGGGCGCGCGCGTCTCGTTCAGCCTGCCAACGGCGGCATAGCCCGCCGCTCGTTGCGGCGGCGGTGACCCGTGAGTCGCGAAGTCCGACCATGCCTGTCTTCCTGTTTAAGAAAACGTTCATGGGCGTGCAAGCGTTTCGCAAGGGCGTCCTGACAGCCTCAACGGTCTGCGAGGCATCCGTCTCGCCGGTACTCGAGGAGGTCAAGGGATGAGGAGATTTCGTTTCGCCGTCGCAGTCGTGCTCGTCGCGGCGGTGTCGGTGATCCTGGCCGGCGCGGCCTCGGCATCGTCGCGCGTTGTCGGGCACGTCTACATCAACGACAACACGGCGGGTGTGAACACCGTCGCGGGGTACGACCGCCACGCCGATGGCACGCTGACTGCGATCTCGGGGTCGCCCTTTGCGGTAGGGGGTGCGGGCACGGGGCACGCGACCGCTTCTCAGGGATCGCTGCAGCTGACTCGGAACGGGCGGTTCCTGCTCGTCGTCGATGCCGGCAGCAACCAGATCTCGGTGCTTCGGATCAACCCCGACGGGTCACTCCGCATCGCGGATGGCGGGCCGGTCTCATCGAACGGTGCAAACCCGGTGAGCATCGCCGTGTCCAACGATCTCGTCTATGTCGCGAATGCCGACCCGACAAGCCCGAACTACACGGGTTTCAGGCTCGGCTTCGAGGGTCACCTATTCCCGATCCCAGGATCGACCGTGGGGCTGCCGGCGGGCTCGCAGCCCGGCGATGTCCTCTTCAGCGGGGACGGCAGAAGACTGGTCGGCACACGTGTCGGAACCTCGTTGATCGATAGCTTCATCGTCGCTTGGGACGGGCGGTTGCACGGCGCCTTTGGCTCACCGTTTGCGGCGCAGGGTCTAGGCCCATTCGGGAGTGAGTTCAGCCCGACCAACCCATTCCAGCTCTTCGTCTCGAACGCTCACGACGGCGCGGGCAACGGCAGCGTCTCAGCCTTCTTCGACGGGTTGGGCGGCACGTTGACGTCGATCGGCAGCTCTCCCTACCCCGATCTCCAGACCGCGCCCTGCTGGGTCGAGATCAGCCACAACGGCCGCTACCTCTTCGCCGTCAACACCGCCGTCTCGACAATCTCGAGCTACTCCATCGCGCGCAACGGAACGCTGACGCTGCTCGGGAGCATCACCATGAATGACCCGTCGGGCCGCGTCCCGGAAGATGCACGTCTCTCGCCGGACGGATCGACGCTCTGGGTCGTCGACTCTGGAGCTGACGCAATCAGCGGCTTCTCGGTCAGCGGCGGCACGCTCACCGAGTTGCCCTTCTCGCCGACTTCGGGCCCGTCAGGCGCGACACCCTCGGGCATCGCGGTCACCTGACGCATCCCCTTGGGAGGCGGGTGGCTTGTACGCGCCCGCCTCCCGGGCCGGCGGCGTTAACCGACGGTTAATACGGATCCGTAGCACTTACTCCGACGCCGGATTAACGTCAGCGGCGTGCGCATGTCCTTGATCGCTCTCGCCGCGGCAGCCGTCTATGCTTCCGCCGCCTCGGGCGCCGCACAGGCGCCCACCGTCCTCGCAAAGATCCGAGTTGCCCCTGCGTCGTCGCCCTGCGCCGCCGCCGGAGGAGGAGGCTTCGTCTGGGTCAGTGAGTACTCGTCGCCGTATCTCTTGAAGATCGACCCGAAGACGAACAAGGTCGTGAAGAGGATCGGCATCGGCGACGGCTCGTGCGGGCTCGGGTTCGGCGCGGGCTCGCTCTGGGTCGAAGACACGAGCTCGAGCACGGTCAGCCGCGTCTCGCTGAAGACCGGCAAGCGCACTGCCGCCGTGAAGGTCGGCGCGACGCCGTACGACTCGACATTCGCGTACGGCGCCGCCTGGGCGACGTCGAACACCGGCGGAGAGCTCGACCGGATCGATCCGAAGGTGAACAAGGTCGTGAAGCGCTTCCCGCTCGGCTCGGCGATCGGAGTCGTCGCTGCGTTCGGCTCGATCTGGGCAACCGGTGACACGGGCGTGCTGCGAATCGACCCGGTCGCGAACAAGGTCATCGCCCGGATCCCGGTTGAGAGTGCCGGCTGGACCGCGGCCTCGGACGACGCGATCTGGATCACGACGACCAGCACGCTCGTGCGGATCGATCCGGCGACGAACACGGTCGTAGCGACGATCAAGCTCGCATCGACAGCCATCGGTGACCCGGCGGTCGTCGGCGGCCGTGTTTGGGTTCCGCTCATCCGTTCGAACGCCGTCGCGATCGTCGATCCGGCTACGAACACCGTCGCTCAAACGGTCAAGGTCGGCACAGGCCCGTTCGTCGTCACCGAGATCCGAGGCGACGCGTGGATCCCCAGCTGGAAGGGCACCGACATCTGGCGGCTAAGACCCTAGGCATCGCCTTCGTGGATTCCTGCGTCGCGCGGCTGCAAGTCGAGCGTCATCCGCGGGGCGCTCCCGAAGCGCGTCGAGGTCTGACCCGTGATCTGGAAGCCCAACCGCGCGTAGAACCCGAGGGCGTTCGGATTCGCGACAACGTCGATGTAGGACGCACCCGCTGCCTTCGCCCGCGCGGCGAGGTCGTCGACGAGGACCCGGCCGACTCCCCGGCGCATCCAATCAGGCTCGACGAACAGGTCATCGAGCTCGCATCTAGCGCCCTCGACCGGCAACACCACCGAGAAGCCAAGCCGACGCCCTGACGCGTCGACAGCAACCCGCACCCGTCCTTCAACGATTGCCCGATGCGGCGGTGCGATCGCGTCCGCATGGGCCGCGAGTTGCGCGCGGTATTCCTCCCAGACATCCGACGCTCGAGGCTGGCGTGTGGCCTCCGACGGGCGCCTGGCGGCGATCGGCGCGGTCGAGGTCTCGACGCCCACCGCGGCAGGGCTGGCGGCCAGCTGAGGTCGACGGCGGGGCCGGTGCCGGTGGCTTTGCATCCCCGCGCCGCACGACGACGCGAGGCCCTTGTGAGAAAGCCCTGGAGACAGGGCTTTCTCTTTTGCAATTTGCAGGTCGGTCATCGCTGCCCGATGATGCCGCCGTGAGCCAGGTCGGCGTGATCATGCGATTTGTCTTCGGGTCCCGGACGACGATCGCGGGAACGGTCTACGGCACGATCGTCGTCCTCGCCGTCATCGCCGCCGGAGGAAGGGCGTTCGAGCACGATCTCTGGCAGCTCGTTGCCATCGTCGTCACCACGGCCGTCGTTCTCTGGCTGGCGCACGTCTATGCGCACGGACTTGCGGAGAGCCTCGAGGCAGGCCGGCGGCTGACGCGCGCAGAGCTTGGCGCCGTGGCGCGGCGAGAGCTCGCCGTCGTGTTGGCCGCGATCGGGCCGACGGCGGCCCTCGTGCTCGGCGCGGCGGGCCTGCTTGACGGCCGGACCGCAGAATGGCTGGCGTTCGGTGTCGGCGTCGCGACGCTGGCAGTGCAAGGTCTGCGCTACGCCCGCGTCGAGCGCCTGGGCGGCAGGGGCGCGCTCGTCGCGGTCGCGGTCAACGTCACGCTGGGCCTCGTGCTCGTGCTCCTCGAGGTTCTCGTGTCGCACTGACGCGCTCCCATGGCACCGACCTAGCCGAAGGGCTAGTTGTGGCTTGAAACCGGGTTTCTGGGTTCGCAGTAAGGGTACTATGCGTTAGAAACCTTCTTTGGTTTCGGTCTCTGTTCTCAGCCAGCACGCTCTGCGGTTCTCGCGCGCTGGTAGGGAGACTTCTGCGGCTTTGCGCGCGTGCTGGGGCCACGCGAGTACGAACGAAGGGACTGGGGTCATGGTGCATGCCTTCCGCCGATCTTTCGGTCGGCGATATCTGCTCGCGTTCGTCGGTGTTGTCGGTGTGGTGTTCTCGGTGTGGTTCGTGCCGCTGGCGTCAGCGCACAACTCGCTCGTCACGGTGTCGTTGGCCTGTGACGGGACGGCGTCGTACGTCGCCACCGCCTGGGCCGGCCCATCGACCGCGAGCCGCACGAACACGGATGTACGTGTCTACAGCTCGGTCGACAACGGGGTGACCTGGACGCAGGTCGGACAGGGCCAGTTCAACCGCGGGAACTCTTTCTCGTTCTCCGGCGACGTTCTCTGCCGGCGCGAGCTCGTCGGTTCGGGTCAAGGTTCAGGAGCTCGCCAACTGGGGCGACAATGTGAAGCCGAGCGGTCCGGGTTACGCCGCTGCGACGGGGCCGACGAACTGCACGCCTCCGCCGCCGCCTCCTCCGCCGCCGCCGCCTCCGCCGTCCGCCTCCGCCTCCGCCGCCCGCCGACGCCTCCGGCACCACCGACGCCTCCGGCACCGCCGACGCCTCCGGCACCGCCGACGCCTCCACTACCACCGACGCCTCCGGCACCGCCGGCACCGCCGGTTGTCGTTCCCCCGCCGGCGCTCGCGATCGTGAAGACCGAGCGCGTCGGCACCAGCGGCTCGTATCGGAGCGGCCCGGTCAACGTGAAGGTCGGGCAGACGCTCGACTACCGCATGCTCGTCACGAACACGGGTGGCGTCGAGTTGACGGTGACTCTCTCCGACCCCCGCTGCGATCCGCGGACGCTGCACGCTGAAGGCTCAACCACGTTGGCTCCGGGTGCGTCGGTCGCCTACACGTGCTCGCACAGGATCGTCGCGACCGACCCGAGCCCATTCGTGAACACGGCGACCGCGACGGGGGTCACGCCGGACGGGTGTCGCTGTCGGGCCGGTCTCGAGCAAGGTCGTCGCGCGTCCGACGAGTGGCGTCCTCGGCGCGACCTTCACGAAGACCACCGCCCCGAAGGCGAAGAAGGTCAAGCCGAAGGTCAAGAAGGTCATCGCCAAGGCGAAGCCGGCCAAGGCTGTCGTCAAGTCCGCGCAGTTCACCGGGTGAGCTCACCGGCGACGGCGTCGTCGAGACGCTCGTTGGGTGGTGGAGGTCGAGCGCTCCGCCACCCGACGCTCGCAGTTCTCGTTCTGTGCTCGAGCTTGACCTTTCTTCCGTCCGCGGCTCCGGCGGCGACGGCGCGGTCGAGCATCGTGGCGCAGGCGAGGGGGTCGAGCGTCGACGTCTTCGCCACACCGAAGGCGAAGCGACCGCTTCACGTCTTCGCGAATCCGATCGCGTCCGGGGCGCCGCTCGTGTTCCTCGTTCGGCGGCGCATTCCGGGCTGGGCGCAGGTCGCGCCTGCCGATTCGCCCCAACGGCAGCCTCGGCTGGGTTCGCACACGCTCCGTCACGCTCGCGCTCGACCCTTACCGGCTCACGGTGTCGCTCAGCCGCCATCGGATCACCGTCTGGAAAGACGGCAGGCCGATCATCGACCAGCGTGCGGGCGTGGGGCGGTCGGTCCTGCCGACGCCGACGGGCCTCTACTACATCGTCGAGCTGCTGAAGCAGCCCGACCCGCGTGGGCCGTACGGCCCCTACGCCTTCGGTCTCTCTGCTCACTCCAACGTGCTCTACAGCTTCGGTGGCGGCGCCGGTCAGATCGGGATCCACGGCACGAACGAGCCCGATCTGCTCGGCACCGATGTGAGCCATGGCTGTATCCGGGTTGTCGAACTCGCTGATCACGCGACTCGCCCGGATCCTTCCGCTCGGCACCCCGGTCGCAATCGACCGGTAGTACCGCCCAGGCGCGCCGTCACTCGTGCACCGGCGGCCGCTGGAGATCGATCTCCTGGCGGCGCCGCGCGGCGATCGTCTTCAGCCGAGCATGCCGGGGCTCCGTCCGGTGGCGTTCTCCTCCGAGCTGCCAACTTCCATCGAGCGGTCGAATGGGAAACATGAGGTCACCTCCTTCGGGTGGTTTGCGTTCTGCAGCCATCGTGCGCCGCGGCACTACCCACTCGCACCGTGGCCCGACCCCTGTCTTTTGAGAGCCCCGGGAGCACGCCGCGAAAGACAGGGGGGTCGCCACGGTGCGAGTGCGCCCCCACCGACTCGACCATGCGGGACGACCACATCCCGAGCCGCCTTGCGGCTCATTCGAGAGGAGAGAGACCCACCCATGAGAAAGCCCATTCGAGTCACGGAGGCTCGCGTCGTGCGGCCGGTACGGCTGGCGGCAACGGCAGTCGCTGTCGCCGCCGTCGCGGCCGGGATCGCCTCCGGCCAGGCCGCCGCGTCCCCGGCTGCTCAGGCCAAGTACCCGCAGCCGGACCTGAAGCGCGGCGCGCTCACGATTCAGGGAACCAGGGCGAGCGACACGATCGCGCTTCGCCTGAAGGCCGGCGATCCGGGCACGCTGCAGGTCGATTTCGACAACAACGGCCTTGCCGACTTCAGCTTTGCCACGAAGAATCTCAAGACGATCGAAGTCGATGCCGGAGCCGGCGACGACCACGTGTTGATCGACGAGAGCAACGGGGTCTTCGCCGACACCATCCCGACGACGCTCGTCGGTGACGAAGGCAACGACACCCTGACCGCCGGCTCGGCAGCCGAGACCCTGCGCGGCGGGGCCGGTGACGACACGCTCACCGGAGGCTCTGGGGCCTCGACGCTGCGCGGCGGTCCTGGAAACGACACGCTGATCGGAGGCTCCGGATCGGAGACTCTGCGCGGCGGCCCCGGCAACGACTCGGTCGACGGGAATCGGGGGAACGACGACGCGTCACTCGGCGCGGGCGATGACACGTTCACCTGGGATCCCGGCGACGGCAGCGACGTTGTCGACGGTCAGGCCGGTGCCGACAAGATGGTCTTCAACGGCGCAAACGTGAACGAGAAGATCGACCTGTCCGCGAACGGCAAGCGGTTTCGGCTGTTCCGCGACGTCGCGAGCATCACGATGGACACGAACGGGGTTGAGCAGGTCGACGTGAACGCATTCGGCGGGGCCGATGTCGTCACCGTCAACGACCTGACCGGCACGGACGTCACCGGCGTGAACGTCGACCTCGGTGCAACTCCGGGCAGCAATGTCGGCGACGGCCAGGCCGACCATGTGGTCGTCAACGGCTCCAACAACGGCGACACGATCAACGTCACCGGCGATGCCACGGGTGTCGACGTCTCGGGCCTGCAGGCCAACGTCGCGATTCACGGCCAGGAGCCGGCCAACGACGAGCTCGATGTGAACGGCCTCGGCGGCAACGACTCGATCTCGGCCGCGACACTCGCAGCCGGTGTGATCGGCCTCGTGCTCGACGGCGGCGACGGCAACGACACGATCGCCGACGGTCAGGGCAGCGATCACGTGAACGGCGGTGACGGGAACGACACGATCGACGGCAATCAGGGCGCCGACGTCGCGTTCCTCGGGTCGGGTGACGACTCGTTCGTGTGGGATCCGGGCGACGGCAGCGATGTCGTCGAGGGCCAGTCCGGCACCGACACGATGGTCTTCAACGGCTCGAACGCGGGCGAGTCATTCGACGCGTCGGCGAACGGGAACCGGCTGCGGTTCTTCCGCAACGTCGGCAACATCACGATGGACACGGCCGGGGTCGAGCAGGTCGACCTCAACGCACTCGGCGGTTCCGACGTGCTCACCGTCAACGACCTGACCGGAACGGACGTCACCAAGCTCAACGTCGACCTCGGGGCGACGCTTGGCGGCAGCGTCGGCGACGGCCAGTCAGACCAGGTGACCGTAAACGGCACCGCCGGGCCCGACCGGATCGCGGTCAGCGGCAGTCACGGTGCCGCGAGCGTGACGGGCCTCGCCGCGACGGTGAACGTCACGAACGCGGAGCCCGCAAACGACACGTTGACCGTCAACGGACTTGCAGGCGCGGACACCATCGATGCCTCGGGTCTCGATGCGGCGTCGGTGAAGTTCGTGAGCAACGGCGGTGACGACGCCGACCTGCAGGTCGGGTCCAGTGGGGCCGATCTCGTCAACGGCGGCCGCGGCAACGACACCGCCTTCCTCGGCGCGGGTGACGACACGTTCGTCTGGAACCCGGGCGATGGCAGCGACACCGTCGAGGGCCAGGACGGCACCGACACGATGCTCTTCAACGGCGCGAACGTGAACGAGAACATCGATCTGTCGGCGAACGGCCACCGGCTCCGGTTCTTCCGTGACGTCGCCAACATCACGATGGACACGGGCGGAGTCGAGCAGGTCGACGTGAACACGCTCGGCGGCGCGGACGTGGTGACCGTCGGCGACCTGACCGGGACCGACGTGGCGAAGGTGAACGTCGATCTGGGAAGCCCTGCCGGCACCGGCACCGGTGACGGCTCGGCCGACAACGTGATCGTCGACGGCACGAACGGCGACGACGCGATCTCGGCCGCCGGGAGCAACGGTGCCGCCGTCGTCACCGGCCTCGCCGCCACGGTGAGCCTGACGGGCGCCGAGCCTGCCAACGACAGGCTGACGATCAACGCGCTCGGCGGTGACGACGCGGTCGTCGCCACAGGGCTCGCGGCCGACGCGATCGCGCTGACGATCGACGGCGGCGCAGGAGACGACGTCCTGATCGGCGGCAGCGGGAACGACACGCTGCTCGGAGGCGACGGTGACGACGTTCTGAACGGCGGGCCCGGCCTCGACGTGCTCGACGGAGGCCCCGGCAACAACGTCCTGATCCAGGACTGACCGCAGCAATCCCTGACCCAGGCACGCAGCACCGGGGGCCTCGACAGAGGCCCCCGGTGCGTTGTCGTCTCGGTAGAGCCCCGGCCGGTCAGATCGCTTCGCGACGTGCGCGATCCGGCTGCGGCAGCGCGGTCGCACCGAGGTCCGGCACGGGCGTGGGAAGGCCTGCCGCCGGGCGTCGAGGTTTCAGGTCGGCGGCGAACCTCCGCAGCCGTCCGAAGCGCGGTGACGAGCTGATCACCGGCGGGTTGTCGTAGACGTGCCGCGTGACGGGCTCGTCGTGGAGCATGAGCAAGGATCTGGGTGGATGGAACATGTTTGCGACTCCTCAGCTGTCGGATTTATGCAACCGGTTGCACAAGTGGATACAAAAAACGGGCTCAACGGGTACATGGAACGGGCTCAACTGGATTTCCGGACGACGAGCTCCGCCGGGATCGAGGCGTTCGTCACCGCGCCCGTTCGGAGGTGCTGGACGAGGTTCTCCGCGAGCAGCCGGCCGGCGAGCGGCGCGTTCTGGCGAATCGTGGTCAGCGGCGGGTTGCTGTGGGCGGCGTCCGACACGTCGTCGTAGCCCACGACCCCGATGTCGTCGGGAACCCGGCGGCCCTGCGCGCGGATCTCGTCCATCGCGGCGATCGCCATCAGGTCGCTGTTCACGAAGACGCCGTCGAGGTCGGGTGCCGCTTCCATGAGGGCTCGCATCTTCGCCGCGCCCGATGCCGGTGAGTAGTCGCCGTAGGCGACGAGCGCCGGGTCGACCTCCTGGCCCGCGGCCTGCAGGGCGGCCTCGTATCCCCGGTAGCGATCCTGGACCTCGGTCTCCTTGGCGGTGCCGCCGATGAAGCCGATCCGGCTCCGTCCCGAGGCCAGCAAGTGCTCGGTCGCGAGCTTGCCGCCGGAGAAGCTGTCGCCGCTGACCGTGCTGAAGTCGTGCTTCCTCGGCGGCAGGCCCCAGATCACGAGCGGAGCCTTCCGTTCGGCGAGCACCTCGATGAGCCGTTGCGTGCAGCTTGCGGCCATGAGGATGAAGCCGTCCACGCGGCCTGACTCGAGATACCGGTCGACCCACTCGAGGTCGTTTCGCGAGACCTGGATCAGGAGGAGGTCGTAACCGTCTGCATGCAGGCCGGCGGAGATCCCGCTCATCATCTCGAGCATGAAGGCGTCCCGCATCCAGCTGTCCGACTTGTACTCGTAGGTCACGAGCGCGACGACGTGGCTCTGCCTGAGGCTGAGGCGGCGCGCGGGGTCGTTCATCTGGAAGCGGTGCTGCCGCGCGAGCTCGCGGATGCGCTCCTTCGTCTCGGCGCCGATCAACGGGCTGTCGTTCAGCGCGCGCGAGACGGTCGACTTCGAGACGCCCGCCAAGCGGGCGATGTCGGCCATCGTATGGACGCGGACACTGCTCATTGCAACCGGTTGCATGATACCTGCGGCACACCTCGCTGCGCAAGCCCGGGCGCGAAGGTCCGTCCCGCTACGAGGGGGCGACGAGCCGCAGCTGGTTGCGCTCGTCGCGGAAGCGGTCGCGAATCTCGAGCGCCTCGGGGATCGCGTCCAGCAGCGCCTCGAGGGCGACCGGGTCGAACTGAGCGCCCCGCTCGGCCTGCATCGCCTCCACTACTTCGTCGACCGGCAGCGCAGAGCGATAGACGCGGTCGCTGATCAGCGCGTCGAACACGTCGGCGACCGCGACGATCCTCCCCGCGAGCGGGATCTCCTCGCCGGCGAGACGGCGCGGATAGCCACCGCCGTCGAACCGCTCGTGGTGCGTCCATGCGATCTCGGCTCCAACCTGGAGCAACGGCTCCCGCGAGCCGTCGAGCATCTGGTGTCCGAGCGACGTATGCGTCTGCACGGTACGGCGCTCCTCGGGGCTCAACGGGCCGGGCTTGCGCAGGATGTAGTCCGGAATCGCAATCTTGCCGATGTCGTGCAGAGGGCTCGCGATCCGAAGCAGCTCGCAACGGTCGTGAGGAAGCCCCAGCCGTCGCGCGATCAACTCGGAGCAACGGCTGACCCGCTCGATGTGCTGCCCGGTCTCGTGGTCGCGCAGCTCGGCCGCGCGCGCCAGTCGATGGATCGTCTCCTCACGCGACCGCCCGAGCTCGGCGGTCCTCTCGGCGACGAGCTGCTCGAGCCCCTCGTGGTGTGCCTTGTTCTCGATCTCGAGGCGACGGCGGCGCAACGCGTTCGCGATCCCGATGTTCACCTCGCTGTCGCGGAACGGCTTCACGATGTAGCCGTACGCTCCGAGTGCCAGCGCGGTCTCGGCGAGCTCCGGGTCGTCGGCCCCGCTGACCATCACGACTGCGATGTCGGTGTGACCCTCGGCCACGTCGCGGACGAACTCCATGCCGGACTCACCCGGCAGGTTGACGTCGCAGAGGATGAGCTCGAACGAGCCGGCGGCCAGCTCGGCGCGCGCCTCGGTCGTGTCGCCGGCGACGGTCGTCACATGGCCCTCGTTCGCCACGAGCCTGCGGAGCGCCTCGCGCACGCCCGGCTCGTCGTCAACGATGAGGATGCGCGCCAACTGCCCTCCCAAGGGGTACGGGCTCACGGTCGAGCAGCTCTCGCACAGCTGCCGCCAGGCCGTCATGCGTGAACGGCTTCTGGACGAAGGCCGCTTCGGTGCCGGCGACGCCGAGCGGCACGATCGCCTGGTCCGCGTAGCCGGAGACGTACAGGACCTTCAGCTCGGGCCGGCGGACGAGGAGCTCGGCCGCAACCTCGGGCCCGGTCTTCCGCGGCATCACGACGTCGGTGAGCAGTAGGTCGATCTGACCGCCGTGGCCCGCGGCCAGCGTCAGCGCCTCGGCTCCGTCGAACGCCTCGAGCACGATGTATCCCTGGGCCGCCAGGATTCGGCGCGCCGCCGCGCGGACGCCGTCCTCGTCCTCGACGAGCAGGATGGTCTCGCCGCCGTGAGAGCGCGACGGCAGCGCGACCGGGAGGTCATCTTCGGCTTGCTCGCCCACGACTCGCGGGAGATAGACGACCATCGTCGTGCCTTCGTCGGGCGCACTCGTGACCTCGATGAAGCCGCCGCTCTGCGCGACGATCCCGTAGACGCTCGCGAGCCCCAGTCCCGTGCCGGTGTCCTTCTTGGTCGTGAAGAAGGGCTCGAAGAGCCTTGCACGCGTCTCCGCATCCATTCCGGACCCGGAGTCCGCGACGGAGAGGATGACGAACGGCCCTTCCCCCGCATCCTTCGGCAGCTGTGCAGGATCGGCGTTCGCGGTCCTGATCGTCAGCGTCCCGCCTCCGGGCATTGCGTCGCGGGCGTTCAAAGCGAGGTTGACGAGCACCTGCTCGACCTGGCCGGGGTCCGCCTGTACGTCCCCGAGCTTGGAGCCGAGCGCGGTCACGACCTCGATGTGCTCGCCGATCACGCGGCGCAGCATCTTGTTCGTGTCGATGACGATCGTGTTCAGGTCGACGAGGCGCGGCTGCAGTACCTGTTTGCGCCCGAACGCCAGGAGCTGCTGGGTCAGCGCTGCCGCGCGCTGTGCAGCGTGCTCGATCGCCTCGACGTCCGCGCGGAGCCCGACCTCGCGCTCGTCGAGGCTGCCGAGCATGAAGCCGCTGTGCACCGTGATCACGGTCAGCAGGTTGTTGAAGTCGTGTGCGACACCGCCGGCCAGGCGACCGATGGCGTCGAGCTTCTGTGCCTGTGACAGGCGCCCCTCGAGCTCCTTGCGATCGCTGACGTCGTGAATCATCCCGACGGTGAACTCCGGGTTGCCGTCCGCGTCACGTACGACCGACGCCGTCAGATGGCCCCAGACCACGTCGCCGCCGGCCCGGCGGTAGCGTTGTTCGAGCGCGTAGCTGTCACGTTCGCCGGCGACGAGCTCGGCGAACAGCCCGTCCTCGACCGAGTTCTCGCCGTCGACGGTGAACGCCGACAGCGACTTTCCCGCGAGCTCCTCGCCGGGGAGCCCGAGCAGCTCGCTGAACGCGCGGTTCGACTCGACGACGTGCCCGGTCGTGTCGATCAGGCCGATTCCCATCGCCGTCGACTCGTAGATCGCGCGGAACCGCCGCTCGCTCTGTTGCAGCAACTCGAGGAGGGAGAACGAGCGGCTGATCAGGACGAACGGTGCGATCGTCAAGGGCAGCAGGTAGGGATTCCACTCCCAGACGCCGGCGATCGTGACCCCGAGGGAGGCGAGCAGGAGGTCGGTCGAGAGGCTCTTCCACGAGAAGAGCCCGGTCTCGCTCACCGAACGTGCGCGTCCGAGGCGCAGTGCCCCCACGAGCAACAGGTGGTTGGAGCCGACGAGGACGACGCATGCGGCGGCAGCCCCCACCGCCTGGCCGGCCCGACCCGGGGCCGCCTCGGTGATGAGGTGCAGCGCGCCCCAGGCCGCGAGCGCGTTCAGCGTCCAGTTCGCGAGGTTGAAGAGCTGGCTGTACCACGGGTAGCGGCGCCGGACGAGGTCGGGCAGGTACTGCGCGAGCCCCATCAGTGCGATCAGCGGCGGCGGCAGCAGGACGACCGCGGCCGCGATGAACACGAGCGCGGTGTTGAAGCCGTGGTTGCGCTCGGTCGAGACGACCAGGAGCGATCCGAGCGCGGCGCCCACGGAGAGCAGCGCGAAGACGACGAAGTCGTGCGCCTCGAACTCCATCCCCGTCAGCGTCGCCAGCGAGGCCGCCGTCGCCGCGAGAGCGACGAACGCCACATACACCTGTGCCGCGACAGGCAGCGACTCGCCCTGGCGTTTCGCCGGTACCGACTCGCTGCTTCCGTCCTTGCGGCGCCTCATCCGGTCATCCACAAGGGTCCATCGGGTGACGCGTGGCGGCGGCGGGATCCCTCGATCGAGGTACCCGCCGCAGCCGCGGGGCCATCTAGGGGGCCCAGCTCGCGGTCGTCCAGTTCGCCGTGGTCCAGTTGGCGGTCGTCCAGTTGGCGGTCGTCCAGTTGGCGGTCGTCCAGTTCGCGGTCGTCCAGTTCGCAGTCGTCCAGTTCGCGGTCGTCCAGTTGGCCGTCGTCCAGTTGGCCGTCGTCGAGACGACGTTCACCCAGGCCGGGCTGTTGAACGCCGGCTGGCCGGTCGCCGGGTCGACGGCGACGAAGGTGTCAAGATTCTCGTTCGGATTCGGCGGATTGACGAGCGCCGCGGCGGCCGAGGCGTCGATCTGGCCGACGCCGGCCGCGAGTGACGTGCTCGGCGCGCCTGCGCAGTCGGGAGCGTTGATCGTGTTGCTGTCGAGCGTCACGGCTCCGTTGCGGGCGAGCATCCTGCCCTCGACCGTCGCGCCGGTGTTCAGCGTGATCGAGGTGAGCGCCAGGATCGTCCCGGCGAAGCTGGTCGTCGTCCCGAGCGTGGCCGAGCTGCCGACCTGCCAGTAGACGTTGCACGGCGAGGCGCCGTTCACGAGCTTCACCTGGCTTGCCGACGCGGTGATCAGCGTCGACGCGGCCTGGAAGACGAAGACGGCATTCGGGTTGCCCTGCGCGTCGAGGGTCACCGTGCCGGTGAGGTCGAGCGCGCCGCCGCTGTAGACACCGGGGGTCAGCGTCAGCCCTCCGAGCGTGCTGGCCACGACCGGAGTCGCCGGCGCCGCCGCGGCGGCCGCGACGTACGCGGTGACGAGATCGGCTTTCGCCTGGACTGCAGCGGGGTTGGCCAACTCCTGCGTCATGCCCTTGTTGAGTCCCGGCGCGAAGCCGGTGACCGCGGTGCCCGGGCTCAGGCCGAGCATGCCGCTCACCCGCGTAGGCCCGGTGCTCGTGATGGTCGAGCCGGCAAGCAGTGCGTAGGCGGCGGTTCCGAGGGTGTACGGCGACGGCGCCGGTGCCTGGCGGAGCGGGTTGGCCGTCAACATCAGCGCGCCCTTGACCTGGTCGGGCGTCCAATTCGGGTGACGGGCGAGGAGCTGTGCGGCCGCGCCGGAGACGACCGGCGCCGCGAAGGAGGTGCCCGACATCCACATGTAGCCGGGAGCAACGATGCGGTCGGGCAGCGCCGCCGCGATGGTGGACGACTCGGACACAGGCATGACGAGATAGCGCCCGGGGGCGGCGAGCTCCGGCTTGGCGAAGCCGTCCGCCGTGTGGCCGTATGAGGACCACGGGGCGACGGTGTCGTCGCCGGTCGCCGAGGTCTGCGTCTGGTCGGTCGCTCCCACGGTGATCACGAACGGGTCGTTCCCGGGGGCGGAGGACATGTCGACCTCACCGGTGCCGGTGCCGTTGTTGCCGGCGGCAGCGACGACGACGATCCCGCTGAACCAGAGCTTCTCGACCGCCTTGTCGAGCGGATCGGACTGGAAGCTCGTCTGGGTGTTTCCGGCCATCGACAGGTTGACGACGCGAATGTCGTACTGGGCCCGGTGCGCGAGGATCCAGTCGATCCCTGCGATGACGTCGCTCGAGAACGAGTGGCCGTTTGCATCCGCGGTGCGGACGTCGACGAGCGGTGCGTTCGGCGCGGCGCCGGGATGGAGCGGAGATGCGCCGGCGGCGATCCCTGCGACCATCGTGCCGTGCCCTTGCTGGTCACCCGTGGCGCCGGGGTCGGCCGATGAGAGGTTGACGCTTGCCACGATGCGGGAGCCGAAGTCGGCGGTCTTCGTCGCGTCGATGCCGCTGTCGATGATCGCGACCCCCGGTGCCTGCGGGAGCGGGCCGGCGGAGGGCTCGGCGAGCTGCTCGAGGGTCGAAGTCTGCTGCCACATCTCGCCGTTTTCGTAGTCGGTCGAGCTCAGGCTCGTATCCGGCGTGATCGCGCTGATCCCGCGCCACGTCGAAAGCCTGAGGATCTGCTTGCCGGTGAGCGTTGCCGACACGCCGTCGATGGAGCTGAACTTCCGGCGCAGGTTCGTGGCGCCCGCGGGGAGTGCGGTCTTCACCGTCGTCACTGCGTCGCCGACGGCGGCCGAGCGCGTGCCTCGTCCGCCCTGGACGACGACGCGGAACGTCGTGTTGGGGTGGGCCGTTGCGGCGTCGAGCAGGCTTTGCGGGACAGTCGGGACGCTCCGGTCGAGTGCTCCGGCGACCGCCGAGGTCGCAGCAGTGCCAGCCGACGCCAGTGGCGCTGCGAGCGCCAGGACGACGATGCTCGCGAGCGCGACCGCCCACGGCAGGAACTGCCTCTTGGGCCGTCCTCCGATCTGAGCCGCAGTGCGCGTGGGTGCGCAGTGCGGAGCAGGGTTGTTCTGCACCGTCACGTTCCCTCCTGCGCCGCAGGCGCATTTCCAAAGGACAAGCAAAAAAGGATCCGCAGCGGCTCGTACGAGCGCCGCATGAGCTCAGCGTATGGGCACGCCGGTCCCGTGTCGTCCCCCTTCTGAACACGGCGAACCGCTTGGGCGGCTCCTGCGAATGCCGGCGGACAATGTCTTTACGGGGCGTCCCGAAGGGCGCCGAGGAGGTGGAGCACCGATGGAAGAGCTCGAGCAGCCGGTCAGGAAGACGAGCCGCGCCTCGTTCCTGCGCACCGGGTTGGTCGCGGGCGCCGGGTTGACGGCGGTCGCAGGCTTCCCTGCGAGTTCGCTGGCGGCGCTCAGCGGCACGACCGCCGCGCTGACTGCGGGAGACGTCGCGATTCTCGGCGCAGCCGAGATCGCCGAAGCGCTGGCCGTGACGACGTACACGAACATCATCGACAGCGCGCCGTTCTTCAAGCACCTGGAATCCGACGACCAGGGGTACCTCCGTTCCGCCCGCGAGGAGGAGATGTCCCACTACCTGCTCGAGCAGGGCGCGACCAAGAAGCCGTCGCCGTTCACGACCTTCTACTACCCGAAGGGGATGTTCGACGACGCGCAGACCACCCTGAACGTGCTCGTCACCCTGGAGGACGCCTTCATTGCGGCCTACCTCGTCGGCGTGCGGAACTTCAGCACCGCCGACCTGCGCGTGACCGCGGCTCGCATCATGGGCATCGAGAGCGACCACCGCACGCTTGCCCGGGTGCTTGCGCCGAGCGTCGCGAAGAGCGACGGCGGGCCGATCGAGAACGTGACCGGCGTGCTCGGGAAGGCAGAGAGCGTCGATCCGCCGAACAACAATGGCTACGAGCGCACCCTCAAGTGGACGAACATCAACCAGGCCGTTGCCGCGCTCACGCCGTTCGCCGACAAGACCGCGGCCGCCAAGGCGGGCTTCGACACGAACAGGGCGTACGCCTTCAAGCCGTTCACGCCCAAGCTCCCGAACCCGCTTGGAGCCTTCCACTCCTTCGCCGGCTGAGGGACGCCGCACCGAGGGTGCCGGGACCAGGTGGGAGGCCCGGCACCCACGTGCGACTGGAGGCTTGATGTGGAATTGCGTGCTTGCGGGGATGGCTCAGACCAAGCAGGTCGTTCGGGTCGGGCGTAGGGCATAGCGGTGTCTACGTTCAAGCCCGACCCGGGCGAGATGCGCCGTGTCTGAGCCACCAGCCGCGAGTGCGCGTGCATTTCACATCAAGCCTCTAGGTCGCCGCCGGCTACGCGCGAAGCAGCACTTCGAGCGCGGTGCCTGCGCCCGGCGCCGAGCTGAGGGTCAGCGCGCCGCCGATCGAGGCCGCGCGCTCGCGCATGTTGCGCAAGCCCTGGCCTGCGCTGTCCTCGGTTGCGTCGAAGCCCTCGCCGTCGTCGCGGAGCGCCACGAAGCGCTCGCCGGAGCGTTCGCCGATCTGCACCCACGCGTGTCGTGCCTCGGAATGCTTTCGGGAGTTCGCCAGCCCTTCCTGAACGATCCGGAAGAGCTCGATCTGCTCGTCGGGGCCCAGCGTGATCGCCGGGTCGATCTCGAGCTCGACCTCGAGGCTGCCGTCGGCCGTCAGGAAGTCGACGTAACGGCGAAGCGCGGCGTCGAACGATGCCCGGCCCGACGCGGACGACAGCGCGAGGATCGCGTAGCGCGCCTCCTGCTGCGCGGCGAGTGCCGCCTCCTTCAGGGCGGGCAGCGTCTTCGCGAGGTCCGCGCCGTTCTCGAGCATCGAGGCGTGGGTCGAGATCGCGAACAGATACTGCGCGAGGCCGTCATGGATCTCGCGCGCCACGCGGGCGCGCTCCTCGGCGACGGCGCGCCCGAATTCGGAGCCGCGGATCGCCCGCCACACGCCGACGAGCAGGACCCCGTTGGCGAGCAAACGCAGATAGTCGCCCTGCGACACGTCGCCGACGCGGACGAGCGGCGTGAAGAGGAAATGCAGCGACGAGAACAGCATCAGCGTCGCGCCGAGCGCGAGCCAGCGGTCGAGGTCCTCGCCCTTCAGGCGATAGCGGTTCGTGAACCCGACGACCGCGAGCAGATTGAGCAAGCCCTGCGCGGCCAGCACGCCGCTGAGTGACAGCGGTACCGACGAGTCGCGAGCCGGGTCGAGGTTCGGAAGTGTGAGGCCGAGCGAACGGGACATCCCCCAGAGGATGATCAGTCCGCCGATCGCAGCGACGAGGGCGTTCCCGAGCACCGCGCGGCGGTGCTGGATGCGACCGTGGACGAACGGCGCGGCCGCGATCAGTGCCCAGCCGAGGATCGGGCCGATCAGCGCCGCCCAGAGCTCCGTGCGCCGCGACTCGGCTTTCGCAATCGCCGGGATGATCGCGAACGCGAGCCACGACGCCGCTGTGACGAAGAAGCCCGTCGCGAGGAAGAGGTCGTAGCGGTGTCCCTCGACCCCGAAGCGCGTGGCGCTGAGCAGCGCCACCAGGCCGCCGGCGAGCATGAAGATCGTCGCCAGCACGAGCTTCAGCTCCGGCAGCGAATAGGGATGCCGCAGCTCCGGGTACGCCAGGAAAAGCGCAAGCGTGGCCCCGAGCAGGCCGAAGAGCAGCACCAGCCCCCACAGGAAGCCCTCGAAGCGATCGTGGTGCATCTCCGGATCTATCGGCAGAATCCCGCCATCGCATGACGGAACGCATCCTGATCGTCGACGACCACCCGCTGACCCGGGACGCGCTCGCGGGCCTGCTTGCCCACAACGGGTTCGACGTCGTCGGCCAGGCGGGAAGCGGCAAGGCGGCGATCGACCAGGCGCGTGAGCTCCTGCCCGACCTCGTCCTCCTCGACCTCTCGATGCCGGACATGGACGGCCTGACGGCGCTGCCGAAGCTGCGCGAGGCGGCTCCCGAAGCCGAGATCGTCGTGCTCACCGCCTCCGAGGAGGAGTCGAACCTTCTCGGCGCCATCCGCGCCGGCGCAGCCGGCTACCTGCTGAAGAGCGAGCCGCCGGAGCGGATCGTCGCATTCCTGCGCGGCGTCGCTCAGGGCGAGGCGGCGCTGTCGGGCGCTGTCGCCAGGCGGCTCCTCGACCAGGTGCGTGACGGTGGCGCTCGCACCACCGTTCCCGACTCCGTCGCCGGCGCGCTCTCGGCCCGCGAGCTCGAGGTGCTGCTGCTGCTCGACCGCCATCTCGGCACCGACGAGATCGCGGTCCGGCTCTTCATCTCGGAGCACACCGTCCGCTCGCACGTGAAGAGCCTGCTCGGCAAGCTCGGCGTCTCCTCGCGCCGCGAGGCGCTCGAGAAGCTCGCGCGCGGCTAGAGGGATCCCTCACCGCGGGGGATGCCGGCTCCCCTGCGCGAAGTGTCCAGTTGCCGGGTGCCGGCGCCGAGAATTGGAAGGCGTCAAGCGGTGACACGTTCTTCCTTCCTTCTGCGGCAACCGGCCGGCTCATGAGCCGGCCGTTGCGCGTCTAGGTCTGGGACTCGAAACCTTCGACGGCCGCTTCGACGAGGTCGGGCAGCGTGCGCAGGTTGTAACCGCCTTCGAGCACCGCGGCGGCGCGTGGGGCAAGCGCCGCGCTCCGGCGGGCGAGCTCGCGGAAGCCGTCGGCTGTTACTCCCATGTCCGCGAGTGGATCGTCGATGTGCGCGTCGAAGCCCGCCGACACGAGGACGAGGTCCGGCGCGAACGGGCCCACCGCACGTTCGACCGCCGACCAGGCGTCGAGGTACACGGCGTCGTCCGAGCCCGGCGGAAGCGGCAGGTTGAGGAGCGTGTCGCCCTGCTCGTGCGGGCCGCCGCGTTCCGGGATACAGCGGCCACTGGTGGAACGAGACGAAGAAGATCGAGGGGTCGTCGCGCACGATGTCCTGCGTCCCGTTGCCGTGGTGCACGTCCCAGTCGACGATCGCGACGCGCTCGACGCCGAGCTCGGCCTGCGCCCAGCGCGCGGCGATCGCGATCGAGTCGAAGAGGCAGAAGCCCATCGCCCGGTCATGCTCGGCGTGGTGGCCCGGCGGCCGCGCGAGGGCGAGCCCACCGAGTCGCACGGCGTCGATCGCCGCGCCGGCCGCGAGCAGCGCCGCCTCGAAGGTCGTCTCGGTGCAGATCGTGTCCGCGTCGATCGAGCCGCGCGTCGTGCGCACCTCCTCGAGGAGCCGCGGCGTGTGGCAGCGCAGGACGTCCTCCTCGGTGGCCGACCCGCATTCCACGAACGAGAAGCGTTCGTGCAGGACGTCGATGCGCCGCTGCGACTCCGGATGCCCGCCGGTCGGATGGAGCCGCGCGAAGCGCTTCGTGGCTGACGACGTCGATGAGCTCGATCCTCAGGCGCGGGCGGTGAGCTTGGTGGCGAGTGCGTTCAGCCCGAGCTCTCGGGCGTGCTCGGCCGCGCGCAGCCAGTCGGGCGGCGTGGCCGCGAGCGGCGGCAGCGGAGCCTTGGCGTCCATCGTCGCGATGCTCTGGTAGAGCAGCAGATCGTCGGCGATCTGCGGGAAGCGCCCGTCGGCGAGAGCCTGCGCGAGCGAGCCGTGCTGTTTCAGCACCTCGGCTGCCTTCTTGGGGCCGATCCCCGGTGCGCCCGGGATCTTGTCGGAGGAGTCGCCGCGAAGCGCGATGAAGTCCGGCACCTGCTCGGGCTCGACGCCGTAGCGCTCGCGCACCTCGGCCGGGCCGATGCGGGCGAGCTCGGAGACGCCCTTCACGGGCTGCAAGATCGACACGCGGTCGGAGACGAGCTGGAAGGCATCGCGGTCGGAGGTCGCGACCCGCACCGGCCCGGGCCACGCGGAGGCCGCCGCAGCGAGGAAGTCGTCGGCCTCGTAGCCGTGCTCTTTCCCGACGAGGAAACCGAACGACTCCACGAGCCCCGGCAGCACGCCGAGCTGCTCGAGCAACGCGTCCTCGAACTCGCGGCCGGACTGGTACATCGGCAGCGCCTCGTGGCGGTAGGTGGGTGTCTCCAGCGTGTCCCACCCGACGACCACGGCCTCGGGGCTGCTCCGAGTCCCAGAGTGCGAGCAGGAAGTTCGCGAAGCCCGTGAGGGCATTCGCCGGCCGCCCGGCTGCACTCCGGATGTGCTTCGGCACGCCGTGGTAGGCACGGTGGGCGAGGGAGTCGCCGTCGATCGCGAGCAGCAGTCCGGCGTTCACAGCGACTCTTCGAGCTCGTGGATCGAGGCCATCAGCCGCTCGGTCGCGACGCGTGCCGCCTCCGGCTCCTCGAGGGACTCGAGGTCGTCGAGGGCGATCGGGGCGCCGTAGCGGACGCGAATCGGCGCGAGCCGGCGCAGGTCGCCCATCCCCTTGATCCCGGCCGGAACGAGCGGCACGCCCGCCTCGAGCGCGATGCGGGCTGCGCCCGTGTGCGCCCCGGCCTCGCGCGTCTTCCGGAGGCCCTTCTTGCGCCGGGTGCCCTCCGGGAACATTGCGATCACGTGCCCGTCGCGCGCGAGGGCGACGGCGGTCGCGATCGCGTCCTGGTCGGCCTGCCCGCGGCGCACCTTGAAGGCGCCGCAGGCCGTGATGATCGCTCCGAGCGGGAACCAGAAAAGCTCGGACTTGGCCATGAAACGCAGGAATCTGCGCGGCCAGAGGGCGAGCCCGATCGCCCAGGGGTCGAAGTTCGACTGGTGCCCGGCCGCGAGGACGTAGCCCGATTCGCGGGGCAGATTCTCGGCCCCATCGGCCCTGTACCGGTACGCAAAGTGCAGGACCGGCCAGGAAACGACGGCGATCGCGGAGTAGAGGAACGTGGGCCGGGGCGGACGGGTCACCGGCGGCGAGTATCGCGTATCGGGGCCACAGCGCTATGGTGGCGCCCGAAATGGCTGTCGCCAAGCGCAAGCTCGTCATCGTCGAATCGCCCGCCAAGGCGAAGACCATCGCGGGTTATCTGGGCAAGGACTACATGGTCGAGTCCTCGATCGGCCACATCCGCGACCTGCCGAACAACGCCTCGGAGATCCCCGCCAAGTACAAGGAAGAGGCCTGGGCTCGCCTGGGCGTCGACACGGCGCACGACTTCGCACCGCTCTACGTCGTCGACGCGCGCAAGAAGAAGGTCGTCTCCGATCTGAAGGCGAAGCTGAAGGACGCCGACGAGCTCCTGCTCGCGACGGATGAAGATCGCGAAGGCGAGGCGATCGCCTGGCACCTGACGCAGGTGCTCGACCCGAAGGTCCCGGTCAGGCGCATGGTCTTCCACGAGATCACGAAGCAGGCGATCGAGCACGCGCTCACCGAGACGCGCGACATCGACCAGTCGCTCGTCGACGCGCAGGAGACGCGCCGGATCCTCGACCGCCTCTACGGCTACGAGGTCTCGCCGGTGTTGTGGCGCAAGATCATGCAGGGCCTTTCCGCGGGCCGCGTCCAGTCGGTTGCGACGCGCCTCGTGGTCGACCGCGAGCGCGAGCGGATGCTGTTCATCGCCGCCGACTACTGGGACGTCGTCGCCACCTTCGCTCCGGGCGAGTTCACCGCGCGGCTCGCCGCGGTCGACGGCCGGCGGGTCGCGCAGGGCAGGGACTTCAGCCGCGAGGGCGAGCTGCAAGACCGCCGACACCGTGCAGCTCGCCGAGGACGACGCCCGCGGCCTCGCAGCCGCGCTCGAGGGCGCCGACTTCGCGGTCACCTCGGTCGAGGAGAAGCCGTACACGCGGCGCCCGGCTGCGCCGTTCATGACCTCCACGCTCCAGCAGGAGGCAAGCCGGAAGCTTCGCCTCTCGTCGCAGCAGACGATGCGCACGGCTCAGCGGCTCTACGAGAACGGCTACATCACCTACATGCGCACCGACTCGACGACCTTGTCGGAGTCGGCGCTCACAGCGGCTCGCTCACAGGCGCGCGAGCTCTACGGCGCCGACGCGGTGCCGGAGGCGCCTCGCCGGTACGAGCGCCGCGTGAAGAACGCCCAGGAGGCGCACGAGGCGATCCGTCCGGCCGGTGACCGCTTCCGCACGCCCGACGAGGTGAAGCGCGAGCTCTCCGGCGACGAGTTCAAGCTCTACGACTTGATCTGGAAGCGCACGGTCGCCTCGCAGATGGCCGACGCGCGCGGGCAGACCGTCTCGGTGCGTATCGAAGCGACGAGCTCCGATGGGCGCCGCGCGGAGTTCGCGACCGCCGGCACGGTGATCACGTTCCGCGGCTTCCTGCTCGCCTACGAGGAGGGACGCGACGAGCCGACCGGCGACGCGGAGGAGCGGGTGCTACCGGCGCTGCACGAGGGCGACGAGCTGACGGCGACCGCGCTCGAGCCGGAGGGCCACTCGACCACGCCGCCCGCCCGCTACACGGAGGCGAGCCTCGTGAAGGCGCTCGAGGAGCGCGGCATCGGCCGGCCGTCGACCTATGCCGCGATCATGGGCACGATCCTGGACCGCGGCTACGTGCGCAGGCAGGGCCAGGCGCTCGTTCCGGAGTTTCTCGCGTTCGCCGTCGTCAACCTGCTGGAGCGCCACTTCGGCCAGCTCGTCGACTACGAGTTCACCGCGCGCATGGAGGACGACCTCGACGAGATCGCCTCGGGCGACGAGGCCCGCACGACGTGGCTGCAGCGCTTCTACTTCGGCGACAACGGCGACAACGGGCTGAAGGATCTCGTCGAGAAGCAGCTCGGCGACATCGACCCGCGCGAGATCAACACGATCCCGCTGCCGCGCACCGACATCGTCGTGCGCGTCGGCAAGTACGGCCCCTACCTCGAGCGCGGCGAGGACCGGCAGACACTCCCCGAAGGGATCGCCCCCGACGAGCTGACGCCGGAGCGGGCCGAGGAGATCCTCGCGCAGGCGGGCCAGGAGCAGGAGCTCGGAGCCCATCCCGAGACCGGGCACACGATCGCGGTGCGAGCCGGGCGCTACGGCCCCTACGTGACGGAGCTGCTCGAGGGCGACGAGAAGCCGCGCACGGCGTCGCTCCTGAAGTCGATGTCGCCCGAGACGGTCACGCTCGAGGATGCGGTCCGCCTGCTGACGCTGCCGCGGACGCTCGGCGAGTCCGACGGCGAGGAGGTGATCGCCGCCAACGGCCGCTACGGCCCCTATGTGAAGAAGGGCAAGGAGTCGCGCTCGCTCGAGACCGAGGAGCAGCTCTTCACGGTCACGCTCGAGGACGCGCTCGCCCTGCTCGCCCTGCCCAAGCCCCGCGGTCGCCGTGCCGCCGCGCCGCCGCTGAAGGAGCTCGGCGACGATCCCGTCAGCGGCAAGCCGATGGTCGTGAAGGAGGGCCGCTTCGGCCCGTACGTCACGGACGGCGAGTCGAACGCGAGCCTCCGGGCCGGGGATTCGGTCGACGAGATCACGCCGGCCCGCGGCGCGGAGCTCCTTCAGCTCCGGCGGGAGGCCGGGCCGCCCAAGAAGCGGACAAAGAAGAAACGCTCGTAACCGATTTGCAACACTTAAGTCAACATTTTCCGGGCCGGACCGTCCATAATCAAGGGGGCCGCCGCCGGAATCGCATGGCCGTCGCGCGCGTTTGAATGGGCGCTACCCTGCCACGGCAGGGTTGCCGAAGCGTCCGAAGAATCGAAAGGACATCGAGAGCCACTTGACTCAGACTCAGCTGACTGAATTGCTCGAAACCGAAAGCGCCCGCACGCTCATCGAGGCGGGCGAGGAGCGCGGCTGGATCGAACCGGCCGAGCTCGAGGCCTTCGCCGTCGAGAACGACCTGCCCGAGGGCGAGATCACCGACGTCGTGAAGGAGCTCGAGCGCATCGGACTCGAGGTCCGCGAGCCCGTCACCGAGGAGAAGAACACGAAGCACAAGCCGGAGCCCGTGATCTACGAGGCCTCTGCTCCTTCGGGCGCGGGCGACAGCCTGCAGCTCTTCCTCGCCGATGTCGGCAAGCACAAGCTCCTGACCGCGCACGAGGAAGTCGTCCTCGCGAAGGCGATCGAGCGCGGCGATGGCCTTGCGAAGCGCCGCATGATCGAATCGAACCTGCGCCTGGTGGTCTCGATCGCCAAGGGGTATCGCGGTCTGGGCGTTCCGTTCCTCGACCTGATCCAGGAGGGCACGCTCGGGTTGAACCGCGCGGTCGAGAAGTTCGACTGGCGCCGCGGCTACAAGTTCTCGACGTATGCGACCTGGTGGATCCGCCAGTCGGTGCAGCGCGCCGTCGCGAACCACGCGCGCACGATCCGCGTCCCGGTGCACGTCGTCGAGCGCCAGCAGAAGCTGTCGCGCGCGGCGCGGCGGCTCGAGGTCGAGCTCGGCCGCGAAGCGACGAAGGAAGAGCTCGCCGAGGCCACCGGCCTTCCCCTCCAGCACGTGGAAGAGGCGCTCTCGGCCGCCTCCGCGTCGGTCTCGCTGAACCAGACGGTCGGCGCCGACGACGAGGGCGAGCTCGGCGATCTCTTCGCCGACCGCGAGGCCGCGGACCCGTTCGAGGAGGCCGAAGAGTCGCTCCGCCGCCAGAACATCCGCAAGGCACTCGACGCACTGCCCGAGCGCGAACGGCGCATCCTGGAGCTGCGGTTCGGCTTCGAGGGCGAGCCCTGGACGCTCGAGGCGATCGGCCACGAGCTCGACCTGACGCGCGAGCGCGTCCGGCAGCTCGAGGGCCAGGCGCTCTCGCGCCTCGCGGCGCTTCGCGAGCTCGCCGGCCTCGCCGCCTGAGCGACGAGCTCTCCGGTTTCGGTACACCTGGCTCGGCTGCGGCCGAGCCAGGTTGCCGCACCTCGGCTCAGACGGCTTCCTGCGCGGCGCCCTCGAGATTTGGCTTGTCGTCGCGGGTCGCGCCCTCGGCCTGGCGGATCTCGTCGTCGGTCATCGGCCACTTCTCGAGCGGGTAGTGGCAGGCAGCCTCTTGCCCGGGCGCAAGCTCGCGGAGCAGGGGCGTCTCGACGTTGCAGTGGCCCTCGTGGTAGCGCGGGCACCGCGGGTGGAACACGCATGCCGGCGGGGGTGAGATGGGCGACGGGACGTCGCCGGTCAGCACGATCCGGTCACGGTGACCGGTCGTCGCGCGCGGCACGGCCGAGAGCAGCGCCGCCGTGTACGGATGCTTCGGATGCTCGTAGATCGACTCGCTGTCGCCGAGCTCGACGATGCGGCCGAGGTACATCACGGCGATGCGGTCGGCGATCTGCCGGATCACCGACAGGTCGTGCGAGATGAAGACGTAGGTGAGGTTGAAGTCTCTCTGCAGGTTGCGCAGCAGGTTCAGCACCTGGGCCTGGATCGAGACGTCGAGCGCCGACACCGGCTCGTCGCAGACGATCAACTTGGGCGAGAGTGCGAGCGCGCGGGCGACGCCGATGCGCTGCCGCTGGCCGCCCGAGAACTCGTGCGGGTAGCGGTTGTAGTGCTCGGGGCTCAGGCCGACCGTCTCGAGCAGTTCCTGCACGCGCGTCTTCGCGTTCTTCTGCTTGTGGATCGCGAACGGCTGTCCGACGATCTGCCCGACGGTCTTGCGCGGGTTGAGCGACGAGTACGGGTCCTGGAAGATCATCTGCATCTCGCGGCGCAGCGGCCGCAGCTTGCGCTGTGACACCTTCGAGATGTCTTCGCCCTCGAAGCGGATCGTGCCGCTCGTCGGGTCGAGGAGCCGCAGGATCAGCCGCGCGGTCGTCGACTTGCCACAGCCCGGACTCGCCGACGATGCCGAGCGTCTCGCCGCTGCGCACGTTGAGCGTGACGTCCTCGACGGCGTGCACCTCGACCTTGCCGCGCGCGAACACACCCTGCTTCACCTGGAACCGCTTCGTCAGGTTCTCCAGCTCGACCAGGTTCTCAGTCGAACTCATGCGGCGTCACCAAGCCGGGTGACCGACCGCTCGCTGCCGAAGCGCACCTTGTCGTCCCAGGCCAGATGGCAGGCATCGAGATGCGCCTCCGGCACCGGCGCCTTCAGCGCCGGCCGGTCGATCGGGCACGGGGCGAAGCTGTGGGGGCAGCGGGGGTGGAACGGGCAGCCCTGCGGAGGGGCGAGCAGCGAGGGCGGCGAGCCCTCGATCGGCACGAGTGCGCTGAGCCGCCGCTCGACGGTCGGCATCGAGTCGAGCAGGCCCCACGCGTACGGGTGCTGGGGCTGGTCGAAGATCTGCCGGGCCGGCCCGTACTCCATGATCCGCCCCGCGTACATGACGATCACGGAGTTTGCGATCTCGGCGACGACACCCAGGTCGTGCGTGACGAGGATGACGCCGATGTCGAACTCGCGCTTTACGTCCTCGATCAGCTCGATGATCTGCGCCTGCACCGTCACATCGAGCGCGGTCGTGGGCTCGTCACAGATCAGGATCGACGGGTTGTGCACGAGCGCCATCGCGATCATCGCCCGCTGGCGCATGCCGCCCGAGTACTGGTGCGGGTAGTCGCGTGCGCGTTCCTTCGCGTTCGGGATCCCGACGCGGCCGAGGAGCTCGACCGCGCGGCCCCAGGCGGCTTGCTTGCCGACGTCGGCGTGCGCGAGCACGGCTTCCTGGATCTGCGCGCCGACGCGGTACATCGGGTGCAGGCAGGCGAACGGGTCCTGGAAGACCATGGCGATGTCCTTGCCACGGATCTGCCGGAGCTGGCCCGGCGGGAGCTCGAGCAGGTTGCGGCCGAGGAAGTCGACCTCGCCCGAGATGTCGGTGCGCTCCCGGTTGAGCAGGCCCATGATCGCGAGGTTCGAGACGCTCTTGCCGGATCCGGATTCGCCGACGATCCCGAGCGTCTCGCCGCGGTTGAGCGAGAACGAGACGTTGCTCACCGCCTGCACGACGCCGTCGGCAGTCGGGAAGCGGACCGTGAGGTCGCGGACGTCGAGCAGGCGCCGGTCGTCGCCGGCGCTCACGCGTAGCGCACCCTCGGGTCGATGAACGCGTAGAGAACGTCGACGACCAGGTTCGCGATCGCGACGGCGACCGATGCGAGCAGCACCACCCCGAGCACGACCGGCAGGTCTTGCTGGAGCGCGTTGTTGATCGCGAGGTAGCCGAGCCCCTGCAGGTTGAACACCGACTCCGTGATGATCGCGCCGCCGACGAGGAGTGCGATGTCGAGGCCGAACATCGTCACGATCGGGGTCAAGCTCGCGCGCAGCCCGTGCTTGAAGATCACCGTGCGCTCCGACAGCCCTTTCGCCCGCGCGGTTCGGATGTAGTCCTCGCCGAGGGTCTCGAGCAGGTTGTTCCGGGTCATGCGTGCGTAGAACGCGGCGTAGAGAAGGGCGAGGACGGTCCAGGGCAGGATCATGTGCGAGAAGAAGCCCGAAAGGCTGTCCACGGGCGAGACGTACCCGCTACCCCCTGTCCAGCCGAGCTGCCGCCAGAAGATGAAGAGGGCCATCAGGCCGAGCCAGAAGACCGGTGTCGAGATCCCGAAGAGCGCGAACCCCATGGCGAACCGGTCGACGGGCGTTCGGCGCTTCACCGCCGAGATCACCCCGACGGTGACGCCGAGGAAGAGCCAGAGGATCGAGGCGCCGATGATCAGAAAGAGCGTGCGTGGCGCGCGGGCGATGATCAGCGCCTTGACGGATGTCTGGCCGGCGTACGTGTAGCCGAGGCCCGGCCAGCCGTACTGGTCCCCCAGGAAGAAATTCTTCGTGAACTTGCCGAACTGCTCGTACCACGGCTTGTCGAGCCCGAGCCGCTGGTGGATCAGCGCCAGTTGGGCGGTGGTCGGGTTCTTGCCCGCGAAGCGCAGCGCCGGATCCCCGGCCGGTAGGAGATAGAAGACCGCGAACGTGATTGCGAGCACACATGCGACGACGACGACTGTCCAAACGAGCCTCCGTGCGATGTAAAGCGCCATCCGTGGTCTCCTCGGTACCGGGGAGGGGGCGGGCAGCGCCCGCCCCCTCCGTTTTTCGCGGTGTTACTGCTTGACGGAGACCGACGAGTACGCCGGTCCGTCGGTGAACTGGTCGTAGTTCCAGTGCGTGACCGTCGGGCCGACGATGAACACGTTGTTCGGCCAGAGATACGGCACCCACGGAACGACCTGCGTCATCAACTTCTTGTCCAGGTTCTCCCAGCACGCGATGCGGTCCTGCCCGAGCTTGGCGCTGCACGCAGCGATGTCCGGGTCGACCGACGGCACGTTCGTGAGGTTCCCTGTCGCTCCTACCGATTTCGCGATCGCCGGCGTCACGCCGACGAGCGAGTAGTTGGTGTTCCCCGACTTGATGATCGCGCCGGAGTCGAACAGCTCGGCGAAGAACGTGTACGGATCCGCGTAGTCCTTGCCCCAGCTGGGGCGTTCGGCGAGCGGAATGTTCTTCGACGGCGTTTGGATCGTCGTGTACGCACCGTTGATGGAGCGCACCGTGAGCGTGATACCGATCTTCGCGGCGTCCGCCTCGAGGATCGGCACCATCCGCGTGTCGACGCTACGAGTGTCGGCGATCGTGAGCACGCCCTTGCACGCCGACGCGATGCTGCACTTGCCGGTCTTGTGCGGGTCGTACTTGGACAGCCTGACCTCCGCCTCTGCCCGTGTCAGGTCGCCGGCGCTGTTCGGCGTCTGGTACGGGTCGTACTCGGCGAGGCCGTTGTTGTAGAGCACCGGCGGGACGATGTGCGTGGCGATCGAGCCCGGGATCGGGCCGCCCCACGCCTTCTGCAGCGCCGCCTTGTCCGTGATCCAGTTCATCGCCTTGCGGATGTGGACGTCGTCGAACGGTGGCTGCGTCAGGTTCATCGACAGGTAGTTCGTGCGGTCGCCGACGTTCGCGATCATCATCGGCCTGAGACTCGGACTCGTTGCGTACGCGCGGATCGTCTTCGGAGCCGGGCTCGACACCTCGTCCTCGAGCTGGCCGGCCTGCACCTTCGCGAAGATGTCGTCCGCGTTCGAGTCCACCACGAACTGGAACTGGTCCGGGTAGTTCTTGCGGTACTTGTCCGTTGCCTGGTCGTAGTTCGGATTGCGGACCAGGATGATGTGGTTGCCGTTGGCTCCGTCGTAGCCGCTCATCGGCTTGAGCGCCGAGCAGGGGAGCTTCACGGCGTTTGCGCCCTTGAGCATGTACGGGCCGCTCGACACGACATCGCGGCCGTAGTCGCCCGGCTTCCCCTCGAAGCAGCTGCCGACCTCGGATGGGATCGGTGCCGTCGCCGGCATCGACATGCGGAGGTTGAAGTCACCTGCGGCCTTCGTGAGATGGAAGACGATCGTCGAGTCGTTCGGCGTCGTGATCCCGGAGACGGTCTTCGCCTTGCCGCTGGCGACAGCGTCCCAGCCCTTGATGACGGTGTAGTAGAACGAGTACTGACCGCCGTCCTTGGGGTTCGCGAGCCGGTTCATCGCCCAGGCCACGTCCTTCGAGGTGACCGCACGGTTGACCGGCGGCCCGAACTTGACGCCGCTCCGCAGCTTGTAGGTGTAGGTGAGCCCCTTGTCCGTGGGCGTGGGCACCTGTTCGGCGAGGTCGCCGATCAGCTTGTTGCCGGCGGCGCCGGGCAGATGCCAGTAGCCGACGAGCGGGCGGAGCATCAGGTTCGAGTAGAGGCCCCAGGCGTTGCCGAGGTACTCACCCGTCGGGTCGAAGTTGTTCGTGAACCCGAACGACTGCTCCCAGCCGACGCGGTAGATGCCGCCGGGCTTGGAGGCGCCGTTGTTGAACGTGCCCGTGCCGACTGCGCTTGTGCCGCCGGAGGAGCTCGCCGTGGTGGTCGTGGTGCTGGAGGCCGACTTCTTGGAGCCGCAGCCTGCTGCGAGCAGCGCGAACGCCGCAATCGCTGCAAGCGGTAGTGCATAGCGAATCAGTCTGCTCATGTTGAGCTTCGTTCTCCTTTCCAACCCGGTTCCTCGGGTGCGGGAGGTTGTGGGACGAGCACTCATCGCTCGGACCTCACGTCGAAGGCGTCCCGTAGGCCGTCTCCGAGCAGGTTGAACGCGAGGGTTGTGATGATCAGGAACGCGCCGGGGAAGAGCATGAGCCACCAGGCGACGTCGTACAGTTGGGAGGCGTCGCTGAGGATCGACCCCCACGATGCCTGATCGGCGGGCACTCCGAGGCCGAGGTACGACAGCGCGGCTTCGAAGAGGATGTTCGTGGGGATCAGCAGCGTCGTGTACACGATGAGCGGGCCGAGCAGGTTCGGGAGGATCTCGGACCGCAGGATGCGGAAGTTCGTGGCGCCGGCCGCACGGGCTGATTCCACGAACTCCTTCTCGCGCAGCGACAGCGTGTAGCCGCGCACGATGCGCGCGATGTAGGACCACGAGAAGATCGTGATCACCGCGATCACGACCTCGATCCCTGGTTGGAGATGGAAGACCCCGAAAACGCTGCAGCCGTCCTTGCTCGTCGAGCAGGCCGCCACGATTCCGACCGCGATCAGGATCTGGGGCACCGCGAGCAGCACGTCGGATGCGCGCGAGAGGATCGTGTCCGTGAAGCCGCCGAAGAACCCGGCGGTCAAGCCGACGATCAGCCCGATCAGCACGGCGAAGCCCGAGGCGACGATGCCGACGAAGAGCGACGTCCGTGCGCCGTACATCGTGCGGACGAAGAGGTCACGGCCGGCGGCGTCGGCGCCGAACCAGAATTCCGAATTCGGTCCCTTCGGCACGCCGAACTCGTCCGTCATCTGGGTGTAGGTCGTGTTCTGGGGATGGCCGGTGACTTGCTCGGCGATCGGGCCGCCGAAGATCGCGATGAGGATGAGCAGGATGATCACGACCCCGCCCGCGAGCGCTGCCTTGTCCTGCTTGAACCGGTCCCAGAAGAGGCGAGAGGGAGACTTGCGGGCGATCTCGGCCTGTTGGAGCGCAATGGCGCCGCCGGGGGACACCTGGAGGTCTGGCTGGCTCGTCATACGATCCGTAAGAGCGTAATACCGCGCGTAGGGTCTTGTGTGGTGATACTGATAATCGTGCATCGCCCCGAGGCGCCTGTTTGACCGAAATCCGCCCTGAGGGCCCACTCGAGGGCCGGATCGTCCGGGCCGAGCCGATCGAGGAGCGCCATCGCGAGGGACTGCGCGAGGCGGCTGAGCGCGATCCCGAGATCCACCGCTTCACGAACATGTACTCGCTCGGCTTCGACCGCTGGTTCGACCTTGCCCTCGGAACTGAGACCGAGGTGCCGTTCGTCGTCCATGTCGACGGCCGCCCGGTCGGCTCGTCGCGCTATCTGAACGTCGAGCCGTTCCATCGGAGGACGGAGATCGGCTGGACGTGGCTCGAGCGCGCCCAGTGGGGAACGGGCGCGAACATCGAGACGAAGTACCTGCTGCTCTCGAACGCCTTCGACCGGTGGGGCGCGATGCGCGTGGAGTTCAAGACGGATGCACGGAACCTGCGGGTGCGCGGGGCGCTGCTCGGCGTGGGGGCGAGCTTCGAGGGGATCTTCCGGAAGCACATGGTGCTGCCTGACTCGATCCGCGATTCGGCGTGGTACGCGATCGTGGACGACGACTGGCCGAGGGTGAAGCCGATGCTGGAGGCGAAGATCGCGAGGCACGCGGGGTGAGATGCGCGGTCGCGGTCGCTCCGTTGCGCGCGGAGCCGAGCGACGACGCCGAGCAGGTGACCCAGGCGCTTCGCGGTGAGCCGCTGCGGGTCGAGGAGCGCCGCAACGGCTGGGCGCGCGTCGCTCACCGCCTACGACTATCCCGGCTGGGTGCACGTGGACGCGCTCGAGGAGGGGGAGGGCGAGTTGCCGGCCGCTTCGGGTGGGGCTCCCGTCGACGTGGCGCGCTCCTACCTCGGCACGCGTTACCTGTGGGGCGGCATGACCGAACACGGGATCGACTGCTCGGGGCTCGTGCACATGAGCTACCGACGGCTCGGGAAGCTCGTGCCGCGCGACTCCGGCCAGCAGGAGGAGGCGGGCGTCGAGGTGTCGGAGCTGCGTCCCGGCGACCTCGTCACCTACGGCGAGCCTGGCGGCCCGGCCGACCACATTGCCTTCTGGCTCGGGGACGGACGGATCCTGCACTCGACCGGGCGCGAGGACGGGATCGGCGTCGTCGAGGAGCCCGAGCCGGAGTACCTTCGGGCGCGCCGGCGGAAGCTCGTGCGGCTCTGATCACGCTCCCGGCCGGCGAGTTGAGCCGCGGGACTCCCTCGAAAGGGGTGGATTCGTCCTAAAGTTGCGTTTCCAGGCGGTCGATAGCTTGGCCGTGGACGCTGCACAGCGCAATGCCATCCTGACCCGGTACCGCGAGCACTCGACCCGCTTCGAAGCGGTCGCCGCTCGCCGTGACGCGACCAGCGAGGTGATGCCGTTCCAGGCTCCGATGCAGGAGCTGGAGCAGGAACCGACGGCGCGCGAGATCGAGGTCCTGCAGCTGATCTCCGACGGGCTCGTCAACCGCGAGATCGGCGTCCGCCTCTTCCTCTCGGAAGAAACGGTGAAAAGCCACGTTCGGCACCTGCTCGCGAAGCTCCAGGCACGAAGCAGAGCGCACGCGGTTGCAGTCGGCTTCCGCCGCAGCCTGATCGGTTAACGCTGGTCGGCAAAGAGAACGGGCCGCCCGAAGGCGGCCCGATCAAGTTTTCCAGAGCTTCTGGAAGGTTTTCCACGATTTGTGGACAATCACTCACAAGGGTGAGGCCACGGTTGGAAAACCCCAGTTAGATGCGCGGACCTGCGGTCTTACCAGGAAGAAAACCCGCCCGCGACCTTGGCGGTGCGGACGAAACGCATGAACTTGCTCATTTTCAATTCCCCCGATTTGTAAGTGGGACTGACGGCAAGGAGAGGCTATAGCCCTTTTGGGGGATATGCAAGTACTTCGCGAGATTTACGGAGAATTCGCTGATTTGACGCGGGCTGTGTTGGCCTACGTACTCCTCGTCTTCGTCAGTGCATCGATCGTCGCGGGAGGATTGATCACCTTCGATCACGGTCTGGGCAATCCGGTGGCCGTTGTCGGACTGGCGATCGTCGCTGCGTACGGCGAGCGCGGCCGGATCCGTCTTCGGGGAAACCTCGATGTTTCGATCTCCTTGCTCCCGGCGATTTTCGCTGCAGTTCTGTTCGGTCCGCTAGCTGCGATGGTTGTGTTCGGTGCGTCCGCCGCTCGGCTTGTCGTTCCCGTGGGTTGGACGGCTGACATACGTCTCGAGTCGCGCGTTGACCGGCGCACTCGCTGCGGCAGCAGTTGCTGGGGTTGCCTACTTCATGGGTGCGAGCGTGGGTGAAACCGTCGTTGCCGCCGACGGTCGGAGCGGGCGGTTGCCGAGGTGGCTGACGCGGGGTTCGCGTCGCTGACCTTCAAGCTGCGCGGTCACGGCCGATGGATTGAGGCAGTTCGCGACTCTTTTCCCGTTGTCGTGGCGTCTGTCCCGCTATACAGCTCCGCGGTCGCCGTCCTGGCGCTCTCTTATCGGCATCTGTCCCCTTGGACGCTTCCACTCTTCTTTGTGCCGGCTCTTGCCGCGCAACGCTGGTTCCTGATGTATCAGGATCAGCGACGCTTGGCGGTTGACCTTCAGAGCGCGAACGGACAGCTTCAGGCCGCCAACCTCTCCTTCGCCAACGGCTTGATCGCGACGCTCGATGCTCGTGACAAATACACAGCTGGACATTCCGCCGCGGTTGCTATCTACGCGCGCGACATAGCCGAGCGTATGGCGCTGAGCGACGAACAAGCCAGCCTCGCCAATCTTTGCGGGCTCGTACATGACATTGGCAAGATCGGACTGCCTGCTGGTCTCCTCGAGAAACCCGGGGCATTGACGCTGGACGAACGACGAGACATGCAGCGTCATTCAGAGATCGGCGAGCGCATCCTGGCGAACGTTGATACCTACGCCGAGATCGCTGCAGTCGTACGCCATCATCACGAACGTGTCGACGGCCAGGGCTACCCGGATGGTCTGTGGGCTACCGAGATCCCGTTGTTGTCTCGCATCATCGCCGTCGCTGATGCGTACAACGCGATGACGTCCGATCGACCCTATCGCGACGCAATGCCGAGTAGAGTCGCCCGCCTTCGGCTTGCACAGGCCGTCGAGACACAGTTCGACACGGCGGTGGTTGCCGCATTCGAGGCAATTCTTGCTGGAGCTTCCGAGGACTATCGCCTCGCGCGTGGATCGCGATTCCAGAGGGATTCCGCGGTTCGTGCTTCGGAAGCCGGCACGGTTCGCGCGACCGCTTTAACCGCCTAGGTCGGACCATCCAAACATCTCGGCTCGAGCTACCGCCTCGGCCCTGGTGCGAACCCCCAACTTCTCGAGGATGTTTCGTACGTGAACCTTCGTCGTCGACGGCGCGATGAAGAGCGCACCCGAGATCTCTCGATTGCGAAGCCCGCGCGAGATCAACCCAAGAACCTCGAGCTCCCTCGGCGACAGGATTTGTGCGGGCGATCTTGTGGCCCTTGTTCTGAATCCAGCCCGACGCGCCAACGCCAGGTCGTTCGACCGGCGATATAGGGCCTCGATAAGTGGGCGAGTGTCGTCGCGAGAGGTCAGTTCATCCGCCAGCTTCATCGACGATCGAATCCCGCACACGACCGGGTCCCACACGCCGAGGGCTACAGCGACCTCGATCGCTTCCAGTCCTCTCGAGGATTGCGAATCAATACCTGCCACCGAGCGGGCCGTTGCCGTGAGTCCGCGAACCTCGGCTACATTCGAGATCGACGCAGCTTCTGCGGCCGTCTCGATTGCCTCCTCAGGACGGTCGAGGCAGGCGAGCGCGAGTGCCCGGGTTGCCACGTACTCGCCAATCCACGAGGGAATGACCGGCCAATCGATGTCGCGCTGGACGAGCTGAAGCGCGTCGGCAGGTTGACCCATCTGCAGGAGAAGCCGGGCTCGGAGTGTCGAAGCGTTCAGGGCGTTGCCGATATCTCCAGTCCGTTCGGCTGAGTCCTCGACCATCTGGATGAGTCGCTCCGCCTCTCCGAATCGCCGGAGTCCGAGTTTTGCGAGAGCAGCTGTCCAGTTCGCGTATGGAAGGGCGAAGTCGAGGTGGAACAAGCGTGCATCCTCAAAGAACGGCTCAAGCCACTCCAGCGCCTCGATGTATTCGGAGCGTTGAGCGAGTGCATGGGCGACTCGATAGGTGAATGATGTCCGAGCGCGAGGGTCGTCGACCCCAGGCAGCGCATGCCGCGCCTCAGCGACATCGAGCGGCTCTCGCAAACCTTCCTCGAAGTGACGTCTTACCAGCTCGACGGTGGCGTAGCGAACCAGGTGCGTTGGGCTTCGGTGGCGCCGTGCCGCAAGGGCGTCAACGGCCCCGGTCCCTTCCGGCCGCTCTCCGATGAGACGAGCAAGAGCACGGCCAAGCAGCGCTTCAGTTTCGTCATGCTCGTCAGTCGCATTCGACAACGCCTGCTCGAACGCTTCTTCAGCCTCAGGGTAGGCGGCAGTCAGGAACTTGCTTTGAGCCAAGATCGCGTCGGCGCGCGATCTGAGGGGGTGCGTGGTAGCGAGACGACCACGGACACGACTCGCGAGCCCGGCTGCAAGGTCAAGATGACCCTCGCGGAACGCTACCTCGGCATCGACGACGTCGACAACCGGCGGCGCGAACGAGGGACCCTGCCGAATTGTGGATGCGAACTCTGAGAGTGTTCCGAGCCGACCGCTCCGCGCAAGCGGCTTAAACGCCTGTTCGAGCGTTGTCTCGGCGAGGTTGAGCTCCCCGAATCTGAGGACCAGTTCGAAAGCTCGATCCCAACTCGCGGCCTCGATGCACTCGGCTACGGCGGTCCGGACTCTTTCGTCACAGCTCGGATCGTCGCCGAGCTTGGCGAGCAGAAACTCTCGAAGCAGCGGATGGAGATCTATGACGCCGTCGCCGGACACGAAGCCCAGATCTCGAGCCTGCCGTATTACGTCCGCAGAATTCGCTTCCAAACCGGCTCGCCACCGCTTCCGGCGACAGTTCTGGAAGGAGTGCAAGCGTCAACAGGGCGGCTTGCAGCTGCGCTGGCGCCGATTGAAAGAGTTCTTCGGCGAGGTAGCGGTGAATTGCCGCCGGTACGGCGCCTGGAGGAGGTGAGACCGAATCATTGCCTGCTGCGAGCGCCAGTAGCGCGGGCCAACCCCTTGCCTGAAGCGCAACCTTGTTCAGCGAGCCTGCGCTGTCCGCGAAGAGTTCCAGCGCCTCGGCGGTGGTCATCGCGAGCTCGTCCGCGCCGATCTCGCTCACCTCGTTGTAGGCGACGCGCCGGGTGGTGGTCCATGACGGCCGGATCCGCGAACCTATGAGGAGCCGACATTTCGATCGCTCAGCAATAAGCTCGACCATCCCCTGCACCTCAGGGGAACCTGCCAGTTCCTGGTAGTCGTCGATGACGAGCCACTGTGTTGGGGAGTCATCCAGTTTGTCGACCAATGCCAGCGCCACTTTTCCGCGCCGAACGCTGCGGGCTGCTTTGAGCCCGCGAGTATTCACGGATGAAGCGAGCGGCTGTTCCTCCTAATCCCTCGATACCTAGAGCAACGTCCTCGGAGAACGCCACAACATCCCGATGAGCGGGCGTTCCTGTGAGTCGAATGGCTCCGCGAAGCGTGTTGGCCCACTGCCGTGCCAGCGTCGTCTTGCCGTACCCCGCCGGTGCGAGGAGGAGGATCGTCTTCGCCTCGGACTCATCGAGCAGCTTCGTGAGCCGAGGGCGTTCGATGATCCGCCGCTCGCGGCGGGTGGCTGCCGACTGCCCCGTGCTCCCCTTAGCCTGCATGCCCTCTCCCCTGAGGTCGCCGCACCCTGCCTTGACGGTATGTCACTGCGTGACGCTTGGATAGGGGGGCTGGGCGCCCGCGGCCGAGGGAATCGCCGCGGACGCCTTTTCGCCGTCAGCCCCCAGCGTCGGCTTGCGCCGACGCCAGCCTGCTTGCCAGCGGGTCTTCACCCGTGAGCAAGCGAAAAGCGACGGGAATCTGGCGCCGCCGGGCCACGCCGAGCTTCCGGCGCAGCACGTCGCAATGGGCCTTCGCCGTCCTGGGGGAGATGCCCAGCGCGACCCCGACCTCGTCGTTCGACAGCCCTTGTGCGATCAACTCGACGACTTGTCGCTGTCGCAAGGTGATTCCGGAGGAGTTTTGAACTGCCTGCATTGGCGCGAGACTAGGGCGGCTGCCGCCCGGCCTCCATCGGTCGAAGGGTGTATCTCGCGCTTTACGCCGGCGCGTGCGCGTGCCGGCCGATGAACGACGCCTCGTGGCCTCGCTCATTCGCCGCCCGAAGCTCGTCTGCGTCGAGGGCGCCGATGCGCTCCAGCAGCTCGAGCTCGTCCCGCAGGTGCGTCCGCATCATCTCGGGGCCGTCCGTCGCGATCGTGAACGGGACGCTGTGCTCGACGAACGCGCGAAACGTCGTCGCGCACGGCCTCCTCGTCGGCGAGCGCCTTCGTCAGCAGATTGGACGTCGGGCAGATCTCGAGCGTGATCTCCGCGTCGCGCAGTGCGGCCATCAAGTCCGGTTCGTGCGCGGCGAGGATGCCGTGACCGATGCGGTCCGGCCGCAACGACTCGATCACCTCTGAGAGCTCCTCGACGCCGTAGGCACCGCCCTCCTCGCCGACGTGGATCGTCACACCGAGGCCGGCCTCGCGCGCGAGCTCCACGTGCTCGCGAATCTGCGTGTAGTCGTAGCGCGTGCCGCCCGGCCGCGGGCCTGCGATGTCGACACCGACCACGCCGCGCGGCATGTACCTGATCGCCTTCTCCACGATCACGATGTTCTGCTCCGCCGTGAACGTGCGGTCCATCATCAGGATCAGCCCTGCGCGTACCTGCGGGTACTCGAGCGACGCACGATCGAGGCCGCGGATCGCCGCGAGGATGATGTGGTCGAGATCACGCTCGCCGCCGCGGTTGCGCTTCATCGGGTTGAACCGCACCTCGAGCGTCGTGATCCCCTGCGAGCGGTACGCGCCCCCGATCGCCGTGTGCACGCTCCGCTCCACTGCGAGCGGCGACGACTGGATCAGCTCGGTCAGGTGATAGATGCGGTCGAGGGAGTCGAGGTCCGGCACGCCGCGCGGATCGGACACCGTCACCATCCGGTCGAACTCCCAGAAGTCGCGCGTCGGCAGGGCGATGCCCTGTTCGTGCGCAAGGCTCCACATGATGTCCGTGGCGACCGAGCCGCCGAGGTGCGTGTGCAGCTCGGCAAGACCCTTGTCGACCATCACTCGAGTCTACGGATTGCGGCCGTTTCGGGGACGCCTGCTACCGCGGCACGGGGTGTGCGAGCTGCGACTCGACGAGCACCTGTGCGAGCGTCACGGCGTCGTCCATCAGCTCCGGATCGCAGAGCTCGGGCGATTCGGCCGGCAGGTGGTATTCGTCGTAGGGGAAGTGGAGGATCGTGACCGCCGGCACCTTCGACTCGGCGAACCAGTGCGAGTCGACGCCGCCGGTCGCCGGGCCCGTCTGAAGCTCGTAGCGGTCGAGCAGCCCGAGGTTGCGGGCCGCCTCGAGCGCGCGGCCGAGCAGCGCGTCGGGCGAGGCAAGGAGCTGGAGCTTCTCGCCTCGCGCGATGCAGTCGAGATTGACGACGCCCACGATCGCGTCGAGCTCGCCGCGCAGCTTCGCCTCGTCGACGAAGTAGCGCGAACCGGTCAGCTTGATCTCCTCGGCCGCGAAGGCGACGAGCGTCACGCCGCGCTCCAAGGTGCGGCCTGCGAGCGCCTCACCGATTCGCCGGACGCCTTCGACGCCGGTGGCGTTGTCGATCGCGCCCGGCCCGTGCCACACCGAGTCGTAGTGCGCGGTCACGAGCACGCGCTCGCTGCTCGCGCCCGGGATGTCGGCGATCACGTTTCGCTCGCGGCGTCCGGGGACGAACCGTCCGCCGACCTTCAGGCGGACGCGCATGCCGTCCTCGAGGCGCTCCGAATCCCTGATCGAGACGAACGCCGTCGGCGGCGTCGTGATCTGCACATGCGACGACATGAACGGAATCGCGCCCGTGCTGAACGGGCTCGTCAGCAGGCGCGCCACCTCGCGGCCGTCGGCGGCGACGACGGCGAAGTTCGGCAGCCTGCCGTCGCCGACCGGTGCAGGCGACTCGCCGATCCGCTTGACGGTGCCTTCGCCCTCGAACGGGTGCGCGTACATGCAGGGCCCGGCGGCCCACCGCTCGCCCTCGACCTCCAGCTCCGGCTCGTCGGCCTCGTAGCCGACGAGCTCGAACTCCTGGAACCGCGGCGCAGGCCGAGTTCGCGGAACGCCTCGGCGACCGTGTCGGCCGCCTGAGAGGCTGCATCGCTCCCTGCGGGGCGGGGCCCGATGCCGGCGGCGAGCGATTCGACCAGATTCACGGTCGCAGCCTAATCGGCAATTAGAGTCGGCCCGTGCGCCCGCGCCCAAAACGCCTCGAACGCCTGCCCGAGCAGTACTTCGTGGCCCTGCTCGGGCGAATCGCTGCAGCCGCCGCGGAGGCCGGCCCGCCGCTCGTCGACCTCGGGCGCGGCAACCCCGAAGTCGGCCCCCCGCCGCACGTCGTCGAGGCGTTGCGTGAGGCGGCGCTCGACCCGTCGGTGCACGGCTATGGACCGATCCGTGGCTTGGCGCGCACGAAGGAGGCGATCGCGGCGCGGTATCGCGATCTGTACGGCGTCACGGTCGACCCGGAGCTGGAGGTCGCCCTCGTTCCCAGCGCGAAATCGGTGCTCGGCGAGCTCGCCCTCGCGCTCTGCGACGAGGGCGAGACACTGCTCGTCCCGGATCCGTACTACCCCGACTACCCCTCGGGCCCCGCATTGGCCGGCGCGACGATGGCAACCGTCTCGCTGCGTCCCGACGAGGGCTGGTCGCCCGACCTGGACGCCGCGCCGGACGCGGCGGCGCTGTACCTCAACTTTCCCTCCAACCCGTGCGCCGTCTGCGCGCCGCCGGGTGTGTTCGACGCGGCGGTGCGGTGGGCCGGGAAGACAGGCGGCGCGGTCGTGCACGACGCTGCGTACATCGACCTGGTCTTCGACGGCCGCGCACCCGAGAGCTTCCTCGCGACCGCGGGGGCGAAGGATGTGGGCGTCGAGGTCTTCTCGATGTCGAAGACGTACGGCATGGCGGGCTGGCGGATCGGCTTCGTCGTCGGCAACGCCGAGATCGTCGAACGGATCAACCTCTTCAACGACCATCTGCGAACCGGGATGTTCGGACCGCTCCAGGCTGCGACCGTGGCCGCGCTCGAAGGGCCGCAGGACTCTGTCGCCGACCGGGTCGCCGCGTACGAACGACGACGCGACCTGATCGCATCCGTGCTCCCCGAGCCGACGGTCTGCGAGGGCACGTTCTACATGTGGGTCCGCCTGCCGGAAGGGCTGACTCCCGAACGCCTGCTCACCGAGGAGCGCGTCGCGGTCGCACCCGGCGAGGGCTTCGGGCCGAGCGGCGCCGGCTGGGTGCGGCTCTCGCTGGCCGTCAGCGACGAGAGCGTCGAGATCGCCGCCGAGCGGCTCGCCCGCGCGTTCGCGGCGGTCGCCGCGTGAAGATCGGCATCGTCGTGCCGTTCTCCTGGTCGTACTGGGGAGGGGTGGTCGAGCACGCCGAGCACCAGAGCGCAGCGCTGCAGCGCCGCGGCCACGACGTGCAGATCATCATGGGCCACGACCCGCCCGGGAACCTGACGCGGATGCTCCACCCTCGTACGGGCCGGCACGGCAATCTTCCCGATGGGATCATCCCCGTCGGCCGTTCGGTCGTCGTGCCTGCCAACGGCTCGCTGCCGAACATCGTGCTGTCGCCACGCTCGATCGGCCGCGTGAAACGCGTGCTTGCCGAGGAGCAGTTCGATGTCGTGCACGTGCACGAGCCGATGACACCGGCGCTGTGCGTGGCGGCGCTCTCGTATGCGAAGTGCCCGATCGTCGGAACCTGGCACGCCCACGGCGACCTCGCGTGGATGGGGCCCGCGCTTCACTTCTGGGGCTTCCTGATGGATCGCATCGACGCCCGGATCGCCGTCTCGCCGATGGCCGAGCAGACCGCGGCGCGCTTCCTTCCGGGCGACTATCGCGTGATCCCGAACGGGGTCGCGATCCCGCCGAACGCCGACCCAGCCGATCGCGACCATACGATCGTCTTCATCGGCCGCCACGACCAGCGCAAAGGGTTGCCGACGCTTCTGCAGGCCTGGCCGCGCATCCACAGGGCAACCGGCGTGCGGCTGCGGGTGATCGGCACCGATCCGCTCCAGTACCGGCTCCTGAACGCGCGGTTGCGAGTCGACGAGGCAGGGATCGACGTGCTCGGGATCGTCCCGAACGAGGTGCGCACGCACGAGCTCGAGCGCGCGAAGCTGTCGGTGACGCCCGCGCTCGGCGGCGAGAGCTTCGGGCTCGTGATCGCCGAGGCGTTCGCCTGCGCGACGCCCTCGGTTGCCTCGGACATTCCCGGCTACGCGGCAGTCGCCATCCCGGAGGCTGCGCGGCTCGTGTCGCCGAGCAACCCGGACGCGCTCGCCGACGCGGTGATCGAGATGCTCTCCGACGAACCGCGCCGCGTCGAGATGGGCCGCGCGGCGCGCGCTCACGCGGTCGCCAACTACGCGTGGGACGACATCGCCCGTAGGATCGAGGAGGTCTACCTCGAGGTAGTCGCGTGAATTTTCACGACAAGCGCTGGCGACTGCTCATCCTGGTGCCGCTACTTGCGGTCGCCGCCTCGCTGGTCTACTGGCGCGGTCCCGACTGGTCGCTCGTGAGGGACGCCTTCACCGTCGTCAGCTGGAAGTGGGTTGTCGCCGCGATCGGGCTGAACCTGCTCTCGGTGGTCACGCGCGCGTTGTCGTGGGACACCACGATCAAGCAATCGATCGCGCCGCCGTTTCCGCGCTTTCCACTGGTCTTCTCGGCGTTCTCGGTCGGCCTCTTCGCCAATGCCGTGCTCCCCGGCCGGGTCGGCGAGCTCGCACGTGTCGCCGTGCTCCGTCGCCATCTCACCGGGCGCAAGGGAACGACCGCAACGCTCGTCGGCTCCGTCTTCGCTCACCGGATGTTCGACCTCTTCCCGGCGACGGTCCTCGTCGTGTGGGTGCTGTTCACGGCGAAGCTGCCCGGGTGGGCGCTGACGTCGATCGCACTCGTCCTCGCGATCGGCGTCGTGATGTTCGTCACCGGGGTGGCGCTCGCGCGTCGCCAGCACCGCGACATCGACGCGCTCGGGCCGGTCCGGCGACTGATCGCACAGGGACGCGAAGGACTTGCGGTCATGCGGTCGCCGGCTGCCGCCGCTCAAGCCGGCTTGTTCCAGTTCGCCGGCTGGACGTGCCAGCTCTTCGCGGTGTGGGCGACCATGCGTGCCTTCCACATCTACGAGCATCTCGCCGCGGCCGGCCTGGTTCTGGTGCTGATCAACGTCGCGACGATCTTCCCGCTCTGGCCCGGCAACTTCGGGCTCGTGCAGATCGCAGTCGCGCTCCCGCTCGTGAACTACGGCGTCGCCTACCCGCGCGGCGTCGCCTTCGGGATCGGGCTGCAGGCGATCGAGGCGTCGGTCGGCGTCGGCGTCGGCCTGATCTTCCTCACGCGCGAAGGCCTCTCGTACGCGACGCTGAAGGAGTTCGAGCAGGAAGAGTCCGACCGCGGGCCTGCCGATACGGCCGAGCGCGAAGCCGAGCGGATCAGGCGCGTCGAAGTGCCAGCAGCTCCCCGCCGCTGACGACGTCCATCCGCTGCGCGGACTCCACGGTGAAGACCATGCGGAAGGTCGGGCCGAGCCCGTTGATGATCGGAGGGCCGCGGCCGACGAGGATCGTGCCGTCGAAGTCGCCGCCGGGCCACGACGCCGTCACATGGCGCGAGTGCTGGGTCAGCGTCCACACTCCGTGCTTCCGCGACCGCCACTTGCCGCTGACGTGTGGGCGCACGACGAACCAGCGCATGCCGGCGCCCTGCGCGGCGGCGAGGCGTGGGACGTCACGGACGCAGGCGTCGAGCGCGCGCTGGGCGTCCGAGCCGTCGCCCGAGATATCCCGCCGGCAGAGCGTCTGCTCGTCTGCGGCGAACTTCGCGTCGACCTGCGCGCGCGTCCAGTCGAATGCATCGACATAGCCGCCGTTGACCGGGTCGGCGACGGCGGCGCCCCGATAGGCGGCGTCCTGCAGGTCGCAGGCGAGGCGGAAGTCGACCTTGAAGCTGCCGTAGGCGGCGATGTCCGCCGGCCGGGGTCGAGCGCTCGCCGCGCGGCCCGGGCCGCAGCCGTTGGACACCACTTCGAGAGGGACGAGCGCCTCGAAGAACGGCGCGGCCTTCGTGTTCGGCGGGTAGGCAGGTGCCGGCCCGATCGCTCCCAGCGTCAGTGCGACGATCCCTGCCAGCACCGTCTGCATCGCCCTTCGGATGGTACGACGAAATCGAACCGGTAGCGTCGCGCGCGTGCTTGCGATCGCCGCTCCGGCCAGCCTCAAGGGCGTGCTTGCCCCCGACCGGGCAGCGACGCTGCTCGCCTCGGGCATGCGCCGCGTCGCGGGCGTCGAGGTCGACGAGGCACCTGTCGCCGACGGAGGCGAGGGCACCGGGCTCGTGCTCCAGGCGGCGCTCGGCGGCGACTGGCGGAAGGCCGTCGTCGCTGACCCGCTCGGGCGGCCGGTCACCGCGCGCTGGCTCGTGCTCGGCGACGGCACGGCGGTGGTCGAGTCGGCGTCCGCGATCGGGTTGCCCTACCTGCGCGTCGACGAGCGCGACCCGCGCCGCGCGTCGACGCGGGGCCTCGGAGAGCTGCTGCTCGCGGTCCTGGAGGAGAAGCCGGCGTCTCTCCTCGTCTGCCTGGGCGGGACGGCAACCGTGGACGGCGGCGTCGGCATGCGGGCGGTTGCCGGGCAGCGTCTGGTGGACGCCGGCATTCCGATCCGGGTGGCCTGCGACGTGCGCAACCCCCTGCTCGGCGAGCGTGGGGCCGCGCGGGCGTTCGGACCGCAGAAGGGAGCCGACGCGGCCGCGGTCGAAGAGCTGGAGCGCCGGCTCGCGTCGCTCGAGGAGCTCGTCCCGTACCGCGACCTCGCGGGCGCCGGAGCGGGCGGCGGCCTCGGAGCGGCACTCGCTGCGCTCGGCGCCGAGCTCGAATCGGGCGCGGAGCTCGTGCTCGAGCTGATCCGCTTCGACGAGCGCGCCCGCGGCGCTGCGCTCGTCGTCACCGGCGAGGGCACGGTCGACGCGACGACGCTGGAGGGCAAGGCACCGGCCACCGTTCGCCGGCACTGCGAGCTGCTCGGCGTGCGTTGCGAGCTCTTCGGCGGCGTCGTTGCAGACGGGCTCGACGCCCACGCACTCTCGGGGAGCGTGGCGGCCGCCGACTCGGATCTGGTGCGACTGGGCGAGGAGCTCGCCCGGTCGCTCGTGCGTTAGCGGGCTTCGATCTCGCGGATGCGGTGCGCCATGGAGACGAGCAGCGGCCACGCGATCGAGGCGTTCTCCTCGACGAGCGGCCGGAACTGCCACGGCGTGAGCCCGTAGGCCTTCACGTCCGTCTTCGCCTCGATGGTTGCGGTGCGCGAGCCTTCGTCGATCAGCGCGACCTCGCCGAAGTAGTCGCCCGAGCCGAGCGTGCGCCGTTCCTCTCCGCCGACCGAGACGACGGCCTCACCGTCCTCGATCACGAAGAAGCCGGCACCACCGGCGCCTTCGCTCGTCATCGGAGTGCCTGCCTTGAAGGTGCGCTCGGTGAACGTGCGCGAGAGCATTTCGAGTTGCTTGCGGTCCAGGCCCTGAAAGAGCGGGACGCGCTTGAGGAGTTCGATCGAAGCGGCCATGCGGCGATCCTAACGTGGTTCGGCCGGCGTGTCGCTCGACCGGGCAAGCTCCTCGATCTTCCCGCGCACTCCCTCGAGCTTGGCGGCGCAGATCAGGTAGAGCTCCTCGCCGCGCTCCCACAGCTTCGTCAGCTCGTCGATTCCCGCATCTCCGCGCTCCAGGCGCTCGACGATCGACTCCAGTTCTCGCTGCGCCTCCTCGAACGTGGGGGCGGGCTCGCTCACTCCGCGGTCACCCCGAATGTCCCGTCGGCGACGCGCACGGAGAGCGAGTCGCCGCTGCCGACCTGCGCGCGCGACCGCACGACCTCGTTCCCGAGGCGGACGATCGCGTAGCCCCGGTCGAGTGTGGCCACCGGGGAGAGCCCGCCGAGGCGTGCATGGAGGGTGTCGATGCGGGCGCGCTTGCGCTCGAGCGCAAGCAGCGGCGCGCGGCTCAGCCGGTCGCGCGCGGCCGCGAGCCGTTGAGCGTGGCGCTCGGCGGTCCGGCGGGCCCCGCCATGCAGCTTCACGCGCGTCCGCTCGAGGTGCTCGCGCAGCTCGGCGAGGTCGGGGACGACGATCCGCGCGGCGGCGGTGGGCGTCGAGGCGCGGACATCCGCGGCGAGGTCGCAGAGCGGGGTGTCCTGTTCGTGCCCGACGGCCGAGACGACCGGAACCGCGCAGCCGGCGACCGCGCGCACGACGCGTTCGTCGGAGAAGGGCAGCAGGTCCTCGAAGCTGCCGCCGCCGCGCGCGAGCACGATCACGTCGGCGCCACGGCGGCAAAGATCGCCGATCGCGGTGCAGATCGCAGCCGCGGCGCGCGGGCCCTGCACGTAGGTCTCCGCGACGAGGACGTTCGCGGGCGGGAAGCGCTGGACGATGTGCGTGAGCACGTCCCGCTTCGCGGCTGCGTCGTTGCCCGTGACGAGCCCGATCAGGCGCGGGTAGCGCGGGAGAGGGCGCTTGCGCGCGTCGTCGAAGAGGCCCTCGCCGGCGAGCGTGCGCTTCAGCCGCTCGAGGGCTGCCAGGTGGGCGCCGACGCCGTAGCGTTCGATCGTCAACGCCTTCAGCCGAAGCTCACCGCGCTGCTCGTAGAGCTCCGGCCGTCCGAAGACGTGCACGCGTTCGCCGTCGGCGAGCCCGAGCCGGAGCCCGTCGAACTGGCCGCGCGGCATCTGCACCGAGAGGCAGGCGCCGTCCTCGGGATCCTTGAGCGTGAAGAAGACCGACGCCCAGCGGTCCTGGCGGCGAAGCTCCGTGATCTCGCCCTCGATCCAGAGCGTGGGCAGCTTGGCGAGGTACGTCGCGATCCCGCCGTTGAAGGCGCGGACGGAGTAGACCTTCCGCCCCTCGACCTCCGTCGCCTCGACCTTCACGCCCTCGATGCTAGCGGGGCGAACCGTGGCCGTTAGCCACGGTGTCAGACACCCCTTACAGGAGGATCTCGGCGGCCGTCTCGAACGTGCAGCCGGCGCGGATCAACTCGACGGAGCGGTGCAGATCGGCCTCGGAATGCGCGAGCTTCTCGGCGAGCGCGAGCGGATAGCCGGCCTCGATCAGCACGTGCAAGCGCCAGGACTCGACCTTTTCGCGCTCTGAGTGGGGTTGTTCGATCGTCTGCTGCATCGTGTGCGCCTGTTCGCTCTGTCATAGACGAACCCTCCCTCTGAAAGTTGGGAGGGGTGACACCTTTCTTTACGTTTTGGCGGTGAGCTCCTCGATCCGTCGGGCCAGTTCGTGCAGCCGTGCATCGAGGACGGCCCGTTCGGACTCCGCATCCGCCGAGATCTCGTGGAGTCTCTCACGTAGCCCCGCCTCGACCTGATGTGCCCGGTCACCGAGGGAAGTAAGCGCGTCGTCGCGCTGGCGCTCGAGGCCCGCGCGCAGGCGTGCGAGCCGCTCCTCGACCCGCCGGGCGGCGGCGTCGCTCACCTGGTTCACCCGCTCCGTCAGCACGCCCTCGGCCTCGCGGGCAAAACGCTCGACCGCGAGCTCGAGCTCGCGGCCCAGCCGGCGCGCCGCCTCTTCGCGCGACGTGCGGATCGCTGTGTCGAACTGGGCCGAGGCCGCCTCGGCGTAGCGCGTCGTCTCGCGAGAGATCGTCCGCTGCAGCTGCTCGACCTGCCGCCGCTCCACGTCGCCGAGCGCGAGCTGGACTCGCTGGGCCGCCTCGTTGCCCTCGCGCTCGACGAGCTCCTGGAGGTCGCGCTCGCGCTTGCGCAGCCGGTCTGCCACCTCCTGCAGCGCCTGCCGTCGCTCGGCCGAGTGCTGTTCGAGCTCGTGGTTCGACTGCTGCATCAAGGCGCTGACGGTCTCGGCGAGCTCCTCCCGCAGGCGCGCGAGCGTCTGTCGCTGCTCCTCGACCTGCGTCTGGATCCCTTCGGCGTCCTGCCCGACCTTGGCGGTGATCCCGGCCATCAGCTGCCGCTGGTGCGCCTCGATGCGCTTCAGCTCGTCGGCGAGGCCGCCCTGAAGCTTCTCGACGTCGCCGGCCCAGTCTGTGAGCCGTTGCTCGACCGCTGCCTGGACCTCGATCAGCCGGTTGCCGAGCCGGAGCGTCGCGTCGCGCTCGCGCTCGGTGACGTCGCGCCGGCGCTCGTCGGCGATCCGGCGCTCCTCCTCGGCGAGCTGCGAGACCGAGTCCGCGCGCAGCTGTGCCAGTGTCCGCTCCAGATCCGCCGTCTGCTGTTCGATCTCGCGCGCCACGACTGCGTCGAACTCGCTCTTGCCCCGCTCGATCTCGCGCTCCAGCATCTGCTGCTCGGCCCGCACTTTGCGCAGGGCGAGCACCGAGCCGGCGAGTGCGAGCAGGGAAACGAGGGCTGCCGCGACAGCGGCGATGACGGCTGCGGTCATCCGTTCATCGTAGGCGCGCGGCAACCATGCCGACGGCGATGGCGGTCGCTGCGCAGGTCAACCACCGCAACGTGCGCTCGATCGTCTCGGTGCCCTCGAGCGTCCCCTGGGAGCGCCGCGCGCGGCGGACGGGCGTCGAGAGCGTGCGCTGCGCCAGGCTGAGCGCCGCGGCGTAGGCCGCGATTGCCACCGCCTCGAACCGGATCGACTGGGCCTCGACGAACCAGCCTGTGAGCGCCGGAAACGCGCCCCAGGCGAGCGCGAATCCCCAGTCGTTGTGGAGGACGCCGCCGAAGAGCTCGAGGTTGTAGGCCGGCACCAGCACTGCCCCCGCGGCGACGAAGACGAGCAGCCACCACCCCCAGGCGTTCGCGGCGGCGAGGCCGATCCCGATCGCGCCGCCGAGCGCGACGAAGGCCGCGACGGCGAGCGCAGGCGAAGGAATGGCGGTGCGCAGCGGCCGGCCGTTCAACTCGTCGAGCGCGTGCGCGGCAACGCCCATCGCGAGGAAGAACGCCGCGAGGGCCCAGAGCAGCCGGTCGAAGTGGAAGCGGGGCGCGAGGGCGGCGCCCACCGCGACGTACGAGAGGTTCCAGAGCGTGTACGGCGGATGCAGGAGCGTCACCCAGTCGCGCCACCCGCCGGCGCGGAGCGCGTACCAGGCCGGCCGAACCGTCTCGTCGGTCACGCCGACCTGCGGCCCCAGGTGACGATGCCGCCGCCGAGGCTGAGGCGTCGTGCCCGCACCTCGCCGATCCCCGCGTCGCGCCAGGCCTGGAGCAGGCGCGGCAGGGGCCACTGCTCGTAGTGCTGCGTGATCGACGGGCCGAGGAAGGCGCCCACCTCGTGCCAGCCGCCGCCGATCAGCCGCCCCGCGCCCGGGAGACCGACGCGCACCCACGCCTCCCAGAGCGGTCGCCAGACGCCGCGCGGGACTCCGAACTCGAGCCCGGCGATCGTGCCTCCCGGCTTGACGACCCGGGCGAGCTCGCGCAGCGTCGCCTGCGGGTCCTCGACGTAGCGGAGGAGGTAGGTGAAGGTGAGCGCATCGAAGAGGCCGTCTTCGAACGGCAGTGCCCGCGCGTCGCCCTCCTCGAGGCGCACCTTGCGCGTCGCGGCGGCAAGCGTGACCCGCCGGCGGCCCGCCTCGAGCATCCCCGGGCTCTGATCGATGCCGACGACGTAGCAGTCCTTCTGCCGCACGAGCTCGAGCGCGACTGCTGCGGTGCCGGTGGCGACGTCGAGGACGGTGTCGAAGGGCCCGGCGTCCGTGCACTCGACGAGAAAGCGCCGCCACCGCGGGTCCTGGCCGAACGAGAGAATCGAGCCCCACCGGTCGTACGTCGGCCCGATGGGCGCAAAGAGCTCCTGCGCATCCATACCCTTGACTCTATGACCCTGGCAGAGGACCTCGGGCGCATTGCCGCCGCCGGCTCGGCCTACGGCGAGGTCGCGGGGGTGCTCGCGGCGGAGCCGGGGCGCAACCGGCGGCGCTACCTCGTCGCACTCGGAGACGACGAATCGCGGCAATGGCTCGTCCTCGACGACGAGGCCGCCCCGGTGGTCGCGCTCGAGGATGTGCGTGACACCGCCTCGATCGTCGCGATCTGCGAGCTGGCCGCCGACCTCGCCGGCGGCGGAGACCTCGAGGAGCTGCGCTCGCAGCTCGCGCAGGTGCGCATGGTCGAGCAGCCGCCGGGGATCGAGGAGGCCGAGGCGGCGGCGCTCGCGCTCGAGCGGATCATCGGCGCCGCGCCGCGGGTGGCGTCGCCTGACTACCTCGACGCCGTGGGAGCGGCGACGCTCGAGCTCGAGACGGCGCTCGGCAACGTCAGCTCCCCGTTCACCGAGGCGCTGCGGGCCGGGATGGGAGCGGTCGACGAGTTCGTGCGCGATGTCGAGCGGGGCTACAAGCTCGACTTCGCCTAGACGGAGGGGCGAGTCGCTATTCTGAGCCGATGGAAGGCGGCGGATTCCCGTTCGGTGGTGACCCGGAGGACCTCCTGCGCGGCCTGCGCGAGTTCGCAGAGCAGCAGGCGGAGACGGTGCACGAGGCGCAGCGCGAGCAGTTTGCGACGCTGACCCTGAACACCGCCGTGGAGCTGACCTCCGCGGCGCTCTCCCAGATCGAGCTCGAGGGCCCGATCGACGTGCAGACGATCGCGATGCGCGACGCCATGCGCGTGCTCTTCCCCGAGGCGGTGGCGCTCGTGAGCGCGGCCCGCCAGGGGTTCATGCGCGAGACCTAGACCCAGAGGCTTGATGTGAAATGCACGCGCACTCGCGGCTGGTGGCCCCGACGCTGCGCATCTCGCCCGGGTCGGGCTTGAACGTAGACACCGCTATGCCCTACGCCCGACCCGAACGACCTGCTTGGTCGGGGCCATCCCCGCAAGCACGCAATTCCACATCAAGCCTCTAGCTCGCGAGCGGCCCCGTGGCCGCGCGGTAGAGGCCCCAGGCCATCAGCGCGAACGCACCCACGGCGAGGACGATGTCGACCCGGGTCAGCCTTCCACGCCGTCGCCGATACACCGGAAACACGGCGAAGACGATCAGCTGGGACAGATACAGCGCGACCAGCGACACCCGCAGCACGCTGTCGTCGAACTTCTCGGGGTCGATCACCGAGACCGCATCTGCGGCGATGAACGGCACGCCGATCCAGACGAGCAGCTTTCGCACCGGGACCCCGGTGATCGCGAACAGCAGCCGTGAGAGGGCCAGGTACTCGGCGACGATCACCCCGGCGACGCTCGCCGTCGCGCCGACTCCGATGATGATCGCGAGGGTGCGCCCGGAGTAGGCGTTCGCGATCGCGACGCCCGGGAAGTCGTCGTGCACGAGCGCCGGCTCGACGGCGGCGAGTGGAAACACCGCGAACACGAGGTAGGCGGCGGTCACCGCTCCGGCGACGGACAGGCTGCGGCGCACCGTCCGCCCGGCACCGACCACCTCTGCGCCCAGGAAGAGCGGCAAGCTTCCGCACACGAAGAGCAGCGCGATGTTCGCGCTGCCCCGGAAGAGGTCACGCGTGCTCCCGACGTGGCTGAACGAGGAGCGGGGAACGCCGACCTCCCGCAGCATCACGAACCCGAGCACGAGCATGAGCGCGAGCTGCACCACGGCCGAGACGAGCAGCACGCGCAGCACCGGCATCGTTCCGAGCAGCACGAGGCCGACGATCGCGATCGGCAGCAGCAGCTCGATCAGCCAGCGCCACGGCGCGATCCCCGGAAAGATGTCCGCCAGCATCCCGTAGACGATGTCCGTGACCGTGTAGGGCAGGTACAGGAAGTAGCTGACCATCCAGATCGCCGCCTGGGCGAGTGCTGCACGTCGCCCGACGCCGGCCTCGACGAAGGCTGCGAGCCCTCCGGCGGAGGCGATCTCCTCGCTGTACCGAAGCCAGACACCGAGCGGCAGCGCGTAGAGCGCCGAGCCGAGCAGGGTGAAGAGACCCGCCGAGCGCATGTCGGCGGCGCCCGGCACATAGATCGCGGCCAGGGCGAGCGGCCCTCCGATCGACGCGACTGCCAGCCCGACGAAGAGCGCGGGTGGAATCGGAGATCCCGTCGGCGATCCGCGAGCAGCCAACGTGATCCCGGCGTTCCTCGGCGTGGTCACGTCGTCTCGATTCTGGCGGCTCGAAGCGCGCCAGAGCGCGAAAGAGCCGCCTTGCGGCGGCTCTTTCGAAAAGGGTTGGCGGTCAAGGGAAAGACTCTGCCCGTTCAGCGGGCCAAGAGAAGTTCCGACCACCGAGGCCCAAGAGAGACTCTGATCCCCGCATGCAGCTCGGGGGGATCCGAGAGAAACCCTGACCTCTTCCGATGTTCCTATCGGTTTCGGCCCGCGGCGCTGAAGTCCTCGTTCGAGGGATTCCCCGGCCGCCCTCGCGCGGCCGCTCAGCCGACGGTCGGCCCCAGGTCCTCAGGCTCGACCTCGGCCGTCCCGTGACCGAGCTCGGAGCCCCATTCGACGGGGATCGTCTCGTCGCCCGCCTGCGGCTCCCAGCCGGGCTCCGCCCCTTCGCTGTCCACGCATCTCGGTTGGTACTGGAACACCACGCGCGCCCCTCCCTTGGTTGTCCGCGGTTGGGGCCGGCGGCACGACCGATCCTAACGAGGTTCCAACGAAAAGCGACGGCGGGATCGGAGATCCCGCCGTCGCTCGAGGGGTGCTGCGAAGGGTGAGGTCTAGCCCCAGGCGGCGCCCCCGCCGCTATCGGTTGTCGTAGCGGGCGGTGGTGTGCTACCCCCGCCCCCCGAAGCGGCTGAGCCGGGAACCGTGACCGTGGCCTTCATACCCAGCGCCGCATGCCCGGGTATCGGGCACCAAACGGCGTACGTCCCCGACTTCAGGGTGACGACCAGGGTCGCAGAGCGTCCGGGCTTGATCGCCTTCGTCTTCTTCGTCTTTACTCCCGGGCCGGAGATCGCGAAGGCGTGCGTGATCTTGCCGGCGTTCTTGACGATGAAGTCGACGGGCCCGACGGTGCCCTTCGTGGTGGAGAGCTTCAGGCGGTACTCGGTCTCCTTGACGGTGATCGTCGTTTTCTTGGCGCTCGCGCTCGCAACGACCCCGGCGAGCGCGGCACCGAGCAAGGCGACCACGACCGCGGCCGCTGCGATGGTTGGGCGATTGAGCGTCACGCCAGGCTTTACGACGCGTGCCTCGAATCGGATTGCACTACGATCGCGCCGCCCGTGGCCCTTCTCGATCGCGCGATCGTCCGGCTGCTTCCGGTCGTTCCCAGGCTCGTCGTCCAGCGGCTTTCGTCCCGCTACATCGCCGGGCCGTCGATCGACGATGCGATCCGGGTGGTCGAGCGGCTGAACGCCAAGGGGAAGCGCGCGACCGTCGATGTGCTCGGCGAGGAGAGCACGAGCCCGGACGAGGCCAGGGCGATCGCGGGGCAGTACCTCGATGTTCTGGCACGCATCGACGAAGGCGGGCTCGACGCGAACGTCTCGGTGAAACTGACCGGGCTCGGGCTGGACATCGATCCCGAGCTGTGTCGCGACAGCCTCGAATCCGTCGTGTTGGACGCGAACGCCCGTGACACGTTCGTGCGGATCGACATGGAGGACTCGTCGACGACCGACCGCACGCTTCAGCTGTACCGGGACGTGCGGGCGGGCGGCCATGCGAACGTCGGCGTCGTGCTGCAGGCGTGCCTTCGTCGGACGATCGACGACCTCGACGGGCTCGACAACGTGCGGCTCTGCAAGGGGATCTACGTCGAGCCGCCCGAGCTCGCGTATCGCGATGACGAGGAGGTCCGCGCGAGCTTCGTACGCTGTCTCGAGCGGCTCGTCGCCCAGGGGGCGTACGTCGGCATTGCGACCCACGACGAGCACCTGATCGGCGAGGCGCTCCGGATCCTCGACGACGCGGGCGTCGCGCGCGACCGCTACGAGTTCCAGATGCTGCTCGGGGTGCGGCCCGACCGGGCGGACGAGCTCGTCGCGGCCGGCCATGGCCTTCGGGTCTACGTCCCGTACGGGCAGCGCTGGTACGAGTACTCGCTGCGGCGCCTCCAGGAGAACCCGAAGCTCGCGGGGTACGTCGCTGCCGACATCGTGCGAGCGGTTGTCAGGCGTTAGTCGCCGGGAGCCGGGACGACCAGCGAGAACCCGCCGTCGACCACCAGCGTCTGCCCTCGGATCATCGAGGCGTCGGGCGAGCAGAGGAACGCCACCGCGCCTGCGATGTCGTCGGCGGAGACGAGCCGGCCGACCGGGTTCGCGCCTCCCGCAGCGAGCATCGCCTCGCGGTTCGGGAAACTGTCGAGCGCGGCCGTCTCGACGACCCCTCCGGAGACGGCGTTGACGCGAATGCCGCTCGGAGCGAGCTCGACTGCGAGGTATCGGACGAGTGCCTCGAGTGCGGCCTTCGACGTGCCGACGAGCGTGTAGTTGTCGAGCACCCGCTGGGCGCCGAGCGACGAGATCGCGACGATCGACGAGCCTTCCGGCATCTGCGGCGCGGCGACCTGCGCGAGCTGCAGCAGCGCGCGTGCGTTCGTGTTCATCGTCCAGTCCCAGTGCTTGGCCGTCGCCTCGAGGGCCGCGACGCTCACTCCGCTCGCCGCGTTGTGCACGAGGACGTCGAGCGGGCCGAGCGCGGCAACCGCTTCGAGCACCTTCTCCGACGTGACGTTGCCGCGCACGAGCGTGGGCTCGGCCCCCAGCGCGCGCAGGTCCTCGGCGGTCTCTTCGGCGGCGCGGTCGCTGCGGAAGTAGCCGATCGCGACGCGCTTCGCGCCGTCCCGGGCGAGGCGCAGAGCGATGGCACGGCCGATGCCCCGCGAGCCGCCCGTGACGAAGACGTTCACGCCGGTTTCAGGAGCTGCCCGGGAGCGGGGCGTCTGCCGAGGCCGACGACGGCAGCTCGTCCCAGCCGAGGCGAGCGGGCGACTCGCGCGGCCCTTCGTCGGCCTTCGACGACGCATGGCCGAGCCGGTCCATTCGCTCCATCTGCGCTTCGCCGTAGCGGCGCACGTCGTCGTCAGGCGGCAGTTCGGCGACGAGCTCACGGAGCCGCGCGCGGATCTGGTAGGCGAAGTGGGGTGTCGCCGGCCCGGTCAGGGCGTCGACATCGTCGCGGGTCGGCTGGCTCTTCACGGGCGGAAGCGTAACTCTAAGGTCGGGGAGTGAGGCGAGTGAGCGCTGTCGACTTGATGCTCTTCGGCACGGTGCTCCTCTGGGCGATGAACGCGACCGTGACGCGGTACGTCGTCACGCACGGGTTCCAGCCGCTCGCCTACGCGACCACCCGGTACTTCGCGGCCACGGTGCTCTTCTGGGGGTTCACGTACGCGCGCGAGCGCAGCTTCAGGATCGAGCTGCGCGACCTGAGGCTCGTGCTGCTCGCGGCCGGGGTCATCTTCTTCAACCAGATCTGCTTCGTCTACTCGGTCGACAAGACCTCGGCGGCGACCGTCACCCTCTTCCTCGGCGCGACGCCGATCTTCATCGGCATCCTCGCGGGCGTCTTCGGGCTCGAGCGGATGGGCCGTGGGTTCTGGCTCGCGACGGTCGTCTCGCTGGTCGGCGTCGCGTTCGTCGCTACCGGTTCGGGCGGCTTCTCGGGGAGGCTCGTCGGCGACGGCCTCGCTCTGACGACCGCTGTGACGTGGGCGATGTACTCCGTGCTGATCACGCCGCTGATGCGGCGCTACTCGCCGTTTCGCATCAGCTCGCTCGTCCTCTTCTTCGGCTGGATCCCGCTCGCGCTCACCGGCGCCCGGCAGACGGCGAATCAGAGCTTCCACTTCGGTTGGGTGATGTGGCTCTCGATCGCCTTCGCGGTGATCGGCCCGCTCTTCTTGACGAACATCCTCTGGTTCACGGCGATCGACCGCGTGGGGCCGTCAAGGGCGTCCCTCTTCTCGAACCTCCAGCCCGTCTTCGGCGTTCCCTTCGCGCTCATCCTGCTCGGCGAGCACCTGTCGGCGTGGGAGGTCGTCGGGGGCGTCGCGATCCTCGGCGCGGTGCTGCTCGAGCGCTCCCGGCGACCCCCGCCCGAGCCACCCGGCGACTGACGGTCGCTCGCGGAGACGCCCGCGACAGCGGCAGTAGACTCCGGGCCATGAGCGACGACTTCATGCCGCTCGATGGCTGGGATCACATCGAGCTGTGGGTCGGAAACGCGAAGCAGGCGGCTTACTACTACGAGCATGCATTCGGCTTCCGGCGAACCGCATACGCCGGCCCTGAGACTGGCGTTCGCGATCGTGCGAGCTACGTGCTGGAGCAGAACGAGATCCGTCTCGTCGTCACGAGCGCGCTTCATCCCGGTCACGAGATCGGCGACTACGCCAACGAGCACGGCGACGGGGTGCGGGACATCGCCCTGCGGGTCCCGGATGCCGCTGTGGCCTACGAGCAGGCGGTCCAGCGCGGCGCGCGCGGCGTGCTCGAGCCGACGGCCGTCGAGGACGAGTTCGGCCGGGTCGAGCTGTCGACGATCGCGACGTACGGCGGCGTCGTGCACACGTTCGTCCAGCGAACGGACTACGAGGGCGCGTACCTCCCTGGGTATGTCGCACAGGAGTCGACGAACGGCGCCGGCGAAGGCGTCGGCCTGCTCGCGATCGATCACGTCGTCGGCAACGTCGACCTCGGTCACATGAACGAGTGGGTCGAGTACTACGAGCGCGTGTTCGGGATGACCGAGATGATGCACTTCAGCGACGACGACATCTCGACCGAGTACTCGGCGCTGATGAGCAAGGTGATGACCGACGGCCAGGGAAAGATCAAGTTCCCGATCAACGAGCCGGCCGAGGGCAAGCGCAAGAGCCAGATCGACGAGTACCTCGAGTTCAACCACGGCCCGGGCGCCCAGCACATCGCGATGCAGTCGTCGAACATCGTCAAGGCAGTGGAGGGGCTCCAGCGGCGGGGCGTGATCTTCCTGACGACGCCCGACACCTACTACGAGGACACACCCGAGCGCGTGGGCGAGATCGACGAGAGCTGGGACGACCTGAAGCGGCTGCGCATCCTCGCCGACCGCGACGACGACGGCTACCTGCTGCAGATCTTCACGAAGACGGTGCAGGACCGCCCGACGCTGTTCTTCGAGGTGATCGAACGGCACGGCGCACGCGGCTTCGGCGACGGGAACTTCAAGGCGCTCTTCGAAGCGATCGAGCGCGAACAGGCCCTCCGCGGCAACCTCTGAGCAGCCCGGCCGAGCTGTCGCTTCGGGACATGTAGGGGTCTGACCCCGGACATGTCGTGAGCGGACGTGTCGGGTGTCACGCAATTCGCACCCCTTCGCGCGGATCTCGCTCAACCGTGCCGTTCGCTTGTCTGCCGCGGACGTGTCCGCGGGTCTGACCCCGTTCTGCGCGGTGCCGGAACCGGGTCGCAGGAACGCGGGAAGCCGATTCGTCGCCTAGCCTTCGCCGCGTGAGCCCGCAGCGTCGTTCCGCGCTCGTCTCGGTCGGCGCCGCCGCGGCGCTCGTCGTGCTCAAGCTCAGCGTCGGCCTGTCGACCCACAGCCTCGGGCTCGTCTCCGAAGCGGCGCACTCGGGCACCGACCTCGTCGCCGCGCTGCTCACCTACTTCGCGCTTCGCGTCGCAGCCCGGCCGGCCGACATCGCGCATCAGTTCGGCCACGGCAAGGCCGAGCACCTCTCCGCCCTCGCCGAAGCGAGCTTCCTGGCGCTCGTGTCGGTCTTCATCTCGTTCCGCGCGATCCAGCAGTTGACCGGCGCCACGCAGAGTCATGTGCGCACGGCGTGGTACTCGTTCGCCGTTCTTGCGATCGTGATCGCGATCGACGCGAGCCGGGCCATCGTCTCCTGGCGGACCGCGCGGCGGTACTCGAGCGCCGCGCTTGCCTCGAACGCTCTCCACTTCGCCAGCGACCTCGCCGGCTCGTTCGCGGTGCTGATCGGCCTGATCGTCGCCAGCCAGGGGCAGCCGAAGGGCGACCCGATCGCCGCGCTCTTCGTGGGGGTGATCGTGCTGATCGCGGCAGCTCGGCTGATGAAGGCGAACGTCGAGGTGCTGATGGACAAGGCACCGGTGCAGGCCGAGGCTGCCGCGCTCGCGGCCATCAACGCACTCGAGCCTGCGATCGACGTGCGCCGCCTGCGCATGCGGCAGGCGGGCGGCCGCCAGTTCGCCGACGTGGTGATCGGCGTCCCGCCGGGCGCGGCGGTCGGCCAGGGTCACGCCGCCGCCGACGCGGTCGAAGCGGCGGTCGAAGGCGCTCTGCCGGGCGCGGACATCGTCGTCCACGTCGAGCCGGTCGGGGACGCGGGCCTGCGCGAGCGGGCGCACGCCGCCGCCGTTGGTGTCCCGCGCGTCCGCGAGGTCCACAACCTCGCGCTCGTCGACGTCGACGGAAGGACGGAGCTGTCGCTGCACCTGAAGCTTCCCGGTGACCTCTCGCTCGACGAGGCGCACGACATCGCCGAGCAGCTCGAGGCGGCGATCACCGCCGCGGTGCCGGAGATCGCCGGCGTCCAGACGCACCTCGAGCCGCTCGCAGAGACGAGCGAAGCGCGCGAGGTCGAGACGGACGGCGCCGAGGCCGTCACGAAGATCGTCCGCGAGGCGACCGGCGGCGACCCGCGCGAGCTGCGGTTCCTGCGGACGACCCGCGGCCTCGTCGCGTTCCTGACCCTCGGGCTCGAGGGCGGTACGACGCTCGCGACCGCGCACGCCCGGGCGAGCGAGGTCGAGGAGCGGATCCGCAAGCAGCGCCCCGAGATCGCGGACGTGATCGTGCATACGGAGCCGTGAGCGGAGCGCGCGCCGCGTGCAGGCCCCTCGTCACTAAGGTCGGGCCGTGAAGCTCTGCATGTTCACGCCCAGAGAGCTCGGGCTCGAGCGCGGGTGGCCGGGGCGCATCGAGGGCGACACGGTGATCCAGCTCGCCGCGCAGACCTTGCAGGCGTTCTTCACGGGCGGAGGCTCGGCGCGCGAGCACGCTGAGTTCGCGCTCGCCGACGTCGACCTGCGCCCACCTGTGCTCCATCCGCCGGCCGTGCGCGACTTCATGGCGTTCGAGCAGCACGTCGCGACGGCCCGCGCCGCCCGCGGCTCCGCTGTCCCGAAGGAGTGGTATGAGATCCCCGTCTTCTATTTCTCCAATCCGGCGGCGATCTACGGGCCCGGCGACGACGTGCCGTACCCGGAGGGGACGGAGGAGCTCGACTACGAGCTGGAATGCGCGGCCATGATCGGGGCCGGGGGCGAGATCGCCGGTTTCACCGTCCTGAACGACTGGTCCGCGCGCGACCTCCAGCGCGCCGAGATGCGGGTCGGGCTCGGTCCCGCGAAAGGCAAGGACTTCGCCACCTCGCTCGGCCCGATCCTCGTCACCGTCGACGAGTTCGACGGCAGCGAAGGCGAGATGATCGCGCGCGTGAACGGCGAGGAGCGCTCACGCGGCAACCTGCGCGACCTCTACCACTCGTGGGCGCGCATCGTCGACCACGCGGCCCGCAACACCGTCCTGCGTCCGGGCGACCTGCTCGGGTCGGGGACGGTCGGCTCCGGCTGCATCCTGGAGCACGGAGACAACCGCTGGCTGCAGCGTGGCGACGTCGTCGAGCTGGAGATCGAGGGCATCGGCGTGCTGCAGAACAGGGTCCGATGATCGGGCCCGACGACATCCGCGCCGCCGCGCGCGTGCTCGAAGGCGTCGCTCACCGCACGCCGGTCGTCACGTCGCGAACGCTCGGCGACGGCGTGTTCCTGAAGCCCGAGTGCCTGCAGCGCGTCGGAGCGTTCAAGTTCCGCGGTGCCTACAACAAGATCGCCTCGCTCCAACGGGGCGCGCCCGTGCTCGCCTATTCGTCGGGCAACCACGCGCAGGCGGTCGCACTGGCCGCGCGGCTCCTCGGGTCGCACGCGACGATCCTGATGCCCGAGGACGCGCCCGAGTCGAAGCTCGCCGCGACGCGCGGCTACGGCGCGGAGGTGGTGAGCTTCGACCGCTATCGCGACAACCGCGAGGCGCTGGCCGAAGCGCTCGCGGCCGAGCGGGGCCTCGAGCTCGTCCGGCCCTACGACGACCCGTTGATCATGGCCGGCCAGGGGACGGCTGCGCTCGAGCTGATCGAGGACGCCGGCCCGCTCGACGTCCTCGTCGTCCCGCTCGGCGGCGGCGGGCTGATCGCGGGCTGCGCGACGATCGCCAAGGAGCTCGGTGTCGAGCGCGTGGTCGGTGTCGAGCCCGAGGCCGGCAACGACTGGCAGCTGTCGTTCGCCGCCGGGAAGCCGGTCGAGATCGACGTCCCGCACACGATTGCGGACGGGCTCCAGACGCACGCGCCGGGTGAGTTGACGTGGGAGGTCGCTTCGCGCCTCGTCGACGAGGTCGTCACGGTCACCGACGCGCAGATCGTCGAGGCGATGCGGTTTGCGTTCGAGCGGCTGAAGCTCGTGGTCGAGCCGAGCGGCGCAGTCGGGATCGCCGCGTTGCAGCAGGGGCTCGTCTCAGGCAGCCGGGTCGGGATCGTGATCTCGGGCGGCAACGTCGGCGCCGCCCGCTTCGCCGAGCTGCTCGCGTGATGCGCGCACGGCCCGGGCGACCTGGGCCCGCTCGTACGAGAGCCTGAAGAGCTCGATCACCTCGTCCGGATCGTCGAGGTCCCGCGACACCCAGCCCGTGACGCCGAAGCGGTGCGGCGCCGCGCGGCCGGTCTCGACGAGCATCTCGCGGATTCGCCCCGGGAACGGCAGGTCGGCCCAGCCGCCGCGATGAAGATGCCCGAGCTCACGCTTGCCGAGCCGGAGCTCGACGCCGCCGAAGCGATGCGGGTGCTGCGACACGCCTTCCCATGCGGCCACCTCGGCCGCGATGCGACCGGCGTTATCCTCCATGCATGCCGTTCTACCAGCGTCTCGGCGAGCTGCCGAGAAAACGTCACATCGTGGCCCGCGACAACGGCACCCTCCTCACCGAAGAGGTGATGGGGTTCGAGGGCTTCTCCGGGCTCGAGTCGATCCTCTACCACCTGCAGTCGCCTTGCCGCGTGATCGAGCTCGGCGCGTTCGAGCCGATCGTGCGCACGGAATGGGTGCCCGACGCGCACGCGCACCGGCATCTGAAGACGTGGGACGTGCAGCCGGGCGGCGACGCGGTCGGCGGGAGGCAGCTCCTGATGTGGAACAACGACGTCGAGATCTCGATCTGCCGCCCGACGGAGGAGATGGACTACTTCTTCCGGAACGGCGAGGGCGACGAGGTGATCTTCGTGCACGAGGGCTCGGGGACCCTCGAGACGACGTTCGGCGACCTGCCGTACAAGCCCGGCGACTACCTCGTCGTGCCGCGTGGGACGACGTATCGCTTCGCGCCCGAAGGCGAGCAGCGCTATCTCACCTTCGAGACGCCGGGGCTGATCACGATCCCGAAGCGCTACCGCAACGAGCACGGCCAGCTGATGGAGCACGCGCCGTACTACCACCGCGACATCCATCCACCGACCGAGTTGCGAACGCATCGCGACCGCGGCAACCACACGCTGAAGGTGCGCGTGCGTGACGGCTACCAGACCTACGTGATCGACTACCACCCCTTCGACGTGATCGGGTGGGACGGGTACGTCTACCCGTGGACGTTCTCGATCCACGACTTCGAGCCGATCACCGGGCGCATCCACATGCCGCCGCCGTCGCACCAGACGTTCGCCGGCCCGAACTTCGTCATCTGCTCCTTCTGCCCGCGCAAGCTCGACTTCGACCCCGAGGCGATCCCGATCCCGTACCACCACTCGAACCTGCAGAGCGAGGAGATGCTCTATTACGTCGACGGCAACTTCTCGTCGCGCAAGGGCATCGAGCTCGGCTCGGTGACCCTCCACCCGTCGGGGCTGCCGCACGGGCCGCAACCAGGCCTGGCGGAGAAGTCGCTCGGGATGACGGAGACACACGAGCTGGCAGTGATGTGCGACACGTTCCATCCGTTGAGGCTCACGGAGCTCTCGCGCGGTCTCGACGACGGCAAGTACATGTACTCGTGGGCGGAAGACCCCGCGCCGGGCGACGGCCGCACGCCCGACGACGATCCCGCCGGCGTCACGTCCCACTTTTAGTGCAGCTCGTCCTCGACTGGGACGGGACGTGCACCGTCCGCGACTCGCTCGTGGCCGCGATCCACGCGCTCGGCGACCCGAGCGTCTACGAGGGCAGCTTCCAACAGCGCTTCGGGAGCTACGGCGAGGCCCTCGCCGCCGAGGTCGGGACGCTGAAGGTGACGCCGGAAGAAGCTGCTGCCTGGGCGCTCGCGAACGTCGAGCTGCGTCCAGGCCTCCACGAACTGGTGGAGCTCTACCGTCCGGTGATCGTCTCGAGCGGCCTGCCCCAGCTGATCCGCCCGGTACTCGAGCGCGAGGGTCTCGGCGACCTGGAGCTTCGCTCCAACGGCGCCGAGCCCAGCCCCGACGGCTGGCGCGTGACGTTTCGTGACGAGGGCGTGTGCCCCGTCTGCGGCGACAAGTGCAAGCGCCGGTCGCTGCCCGAGGGCCGGCCGCTCGTCTTCGTCGGGGACGGCTGGTCCGACCGCTGCGCGTCGCTCGCCGCCGACCGCGTGTTCGCGCGCACCGGCCTCGCGAGCTACCTCGACGAGGAAGGTGTCCCCTACGAGTCGTACGAGACGTTCTTCGATGTCGCTGCTGCGCTTTCCTGAGCCGTACGACTTCGAGCTCTCGGTCGGCCGTTTCCGGGCCTTCGGCACCGACCTCGCGAACCGCCTCGTCGACTCGACGCTCTATCGGGCCGTCGGCGGCCGGGAGGTGCGCATCGTCGAGCGGCCGGGTGGCGTCGACGTCGAGCCGCTCGACGACGAGACCGAGCCCGTCATCGCCTGGCTCCTCGGAGCGCCCTTCGACCTGCCGCCGTTCTACGCGTGGGCGGCGGGCGACCCGGTGCTCGCGCCGATCGTCGACCGCCTCCGTGGCTTCCGGCCGCCGCTCTCGACGGAGCCGTTCGAGGCGCTCGTCACGTCGATCACCGCGCAGCAGGTCTCGCTCTTCTCCGCGCTGGCGATGCGCAACCGGCTGGTCGAGCGGTTCGGCGTGCCGATCGGCGAAGCCTGGGCATTCCCGACCCGCGACCGGATCGCGCTCGCCGCGGAGGACGAGCTCCTTGCCTGCGGGTTCTCACGGCGGAAGGCCGAGTACGTGATCGGTCTGGCACGCAGCGACTTCGATCTCGACGCACTCGCCGAGCTCGACGACGACGAGGTTCGAGAGCGGATCACCGCAGTGCGCGGGCTCGGGCCGTGGACCGCCGAGTGGTTCCTCGCGCGTCATCTCGCGCGGCCACACGCGTGGCCCGCTGGCGACCTCGTCCTGCGCAAGGCGGCCGACGTTCTTTACGGTGTCGGCGTGACCGAGCTCGGACAGCGACTCGCCCCGTTCCAGAACCTCGCCGCGCACTACCTCCTCGTCGGCTTCATGACGGCGCCGTCGTGAACATCCGGAGTGCAGCCGAGGCCGACCAGGCGCTCCTCCGCGAGCTCTGGGAGGAGTTTCAGGCGGAGGTGCCCGAGCCGGACGGCGTCGTCCCGGAGACCTGGGAGCAGGAGTGGAAGGACGTGCTCGACGACTTCGCGACCGGTGCCGTGTTCGTCGCCGAGGATGACCGGGGGCCGATCGGGTACGCGCGGCTCGACGGGCCCGAGCCCGGTGGGTGGTCGCACATCCAGGTCGTCTACGTGCGTCCGCGCGCGCGGCGTGAGGGCGTCACGAAGGCGCTCCTCCGCTCGTGCAGCGAGGCGGCACGCGAGCACGGATCGACGATGGTGTCGCTCGAGGTGCTGATCGCGAACGAGACCGCGCACGACGTCTGGAAGCACCTCGGCTTCAAGGACGTCTGGGCCACCATGGCGCAGCCTCTCGATGCGCTGGACGCGCGGCTCGCCGAGGTCGAGGGCGGCGAGTCGCTCGCCACGACGCACGTGCAGTCCGACGACGGCGTCTCCGTGGAGCGTGCGGTCGCGCATTTCCTGCCGCGGCTCGAAGCGCCGACCGTGACGAGCCACGACAGCTGGATCCGCATCGCCGATCCCGTGCTCGACCGGGACCGGGAAGCGCACGGGCGCTTCGCCCGCGAGCTCTCCGAGCGTCTGGGCGCGGTCACGGTCGCGCTCGCGCTCGAGGGTGCAGTCGTGCGCTTCCGGCTCTTCGAACGGGGCCGTATGGTCGACGAGTACCTCTCGGTCCCGACCTACTACGGGGTGCTGCCGAAGGGTGACGAGCTCGCGTTCGCCGCGAATCCGACACTCGTGTCGCGCCTGACGGGCGCGGAACGCGACGACGTTCGCCGGGTCGCGCGCACGGCGGCCTCGCCCACGGAGCTGCCGCCCGCACCCGACCTCTACCAGCAGATCGCGCGGCTGATGGGGCTCGAGCCGTGAAGTTGTATGACGCACTCAGGTGCCCCTATTGCGCGCGCGCACGGATCGCGCTCGCGGAGAAGGGCCTCGTTCCCGAGACCGTCGCGATCGACCTGAGCGATCGGCCCGCGTGGATCTACGAGCTGAACCCGACCGGCCGCGTGCCCGTGTTCGACGACGGCTTCGTGCTCCCGGAGTCGCTGGTGATCATGGAATACCTCGAGGACCGGTATCCGGACCCGGCGCTCTTGCCGGCCGGCCCTGCGGAACGTGCGCAGGCCCGGCTCGTCGTCCACCGCTTCGACGACGAGCTCGGCGACGACTACTACGCCTTCCGCCGCGGCGATCCGAATGCGCTCGCCGAGAAGCTCGATGCGCTGGTGCTCGGGCAAAGCCTCTACACGGACATCGCGTATGCGCCCTGGGTGATCCGCGCGCGCCACATGCTCGGTGTCGAGTTGCCGCGACCGGGTCGCGAGCTGGCTCGACGACCTGGCGCAGCGACCGTCGATCGCGGCGGAGATCGAGGTGGTGAAGGGCCTGTGAGCGAGATCGCGATCGAGGAGCTTGCCTCCCGGCTCGGCGAGGTTCCCGTGGTCGACGTGAGGACGCGCGCGGAGTTCGACGGCAGCGCCGGCAACCCGTGCGACCCACGGCAGGGCCACATTCCCGGCGCCCGCAACGTCGACGTCTCCCGCCTGATGCAGCTTTCGCCCGCCGAGATCGAGGCCGCACTCGGGATCGGTCCGGGTGACGAGATCGTCGCCTACTGCCACAGCGGCTCGCGCTCCGAGATCGCGACCCAGTTGCTGCGCGGGCTCGGCTACGAGGCGCGCAACTACGTCGGCTCCTGGCACGAATGGTCGCGCCACGACGAGCTCTCCACGGAGAGCTAGCCACACCGAGCGCAGCCGTTTGCACTCCTCTCGCGTGAAGGAGGATGCTCTCCCGATCTGGTTCTGGATCATCATCGTGCTCTTCATCGTCATCTTCGTCGCCTCGCTCGTCGGGTCTCGGCGCGCGCTACCGGCGGAACGAGCCGCCGGACGCGGGCGGCTCGCTGGGCGGCCAGTTCTTCGGCGGCAAGGACGACGACGACTGGGGCCCGACGAGCGATCCGCCTCCGCGGGCGTAGGCCGCTAGCCAGGTGTGACGAGGATGCCGCCCCAGTCTTCGGGGGCGACGTCGTCGAGCGTCTCGGAGAACGTCCAGCGATGGCCCGCGAGGTCTTCGGCCGTGTATTGACGCTCTCCGTATTCGAAGTCGACCGGCTCCATCAGGATCCGTGCGCCGTTGGCTCTCGCATGCTCGCAGTGGGCGTTCGCATCCTCTACACGTACGACCACCGAGTGCGTCACCTCGCCCTCTCGCGGGGGCCGGCGCTCGCTGCCCACGTCGGCGACGATCACCGCCCCGTCGCCGACCTGGAGCTGCGAACGATGGTCCTCGCCGATCTGCACGCGCTCGACGAACCCGAACGCCGAGCCGAGCCAGGCGACCGCCTCGCGCACGTCCGGATAGGTGAGCACCGGGATGACGGTCGGCGACGGGATGGAGCGATTCGATCTCATCCGGCGCCAGCCTACCGAGCCGCGACCGCCAGGAACGCGCGGCAGAGACGGCGTCCGTGCTCCTCCCACGCGGCGAGCTTCTCGTCCAACTCGGCCGCGAGCTCGTCGAGCGTCCGCGGCAGGTTGGGCGTCTCCGCGAACCACTGAAGCACCTGGTTGCGGCGCACCTCCGGGTGGAACTGCATGCCCCAGGCGGAATCGTCGACGCGGAAGGCCTGCGGCGTCGGGCCGTGCGCGAGCGCGACCCCGCTCGCGGGCACGGCGAAGCGGTAGCCGTTGGCATTCAGCGCTTCGAACGTGCGGGGCATGACGCCGAGCACGGGATCGTCCGCGCCTGCGTCCGTGAGCTCGGTGTCGTAGAAGCCGGCCAGCACCTCGTCGACCGGCTCCACCGCCGCGCCGAGCGCATGCGCGAGCGTCTGGGCGCCGAGGCAGACGCCGAGCAGCGGTCTCCGCTCCTCGACCCAGCGCGCGAGCGCCGTGTACTCCTCGCGGAGCCACGGATGCTCGAGCTCCTCGCCGACGTTCTGGTCGCCGCCGAACACCATCACCGCGTCGGCGCCGTCCGGCGGAGGGCCCTGAAGGCGGATGTCCCACTCGACGAGCTCGTGGCCCTCCTCCACGACGACGTCGCCGAAGAGCTCGGGGCGAACGGTCGGCCCGTGTGTGATCGCGAGGACGCGCATCAGGCGGTCGGGATCTTCTCCTCTTCGAGCAGCTTGCGCAGCAGCTGCGCCCCGGCGGGCGCCTGAGCGACGCCGTTCGTCTGGTTGTTGTTGTTGAAGAAGGCGTACGACTCCTCCGCGGCGTTCGCGAGCTCACGCAGCGGGCCGGCCCACTCGCGCAGCTCCTCTTGGCCATACAGGTAGTCGAACCGCTGCGCCGCCGACCCGCCGCGCACGTTCCACGTTCCGGCGTTGCGGCCGTGGAAGCGGACGTACGCGATCGGCGAGGTGACCGCGACGAGCGTGGCCGGGACGTTGCCCGCGTCGACCTTTGGCGCGTCGACGACCACCCAGGCGATCTTTCGCTCCTCGAGCCAGCGGAGGAGCTCCGCGCGAATCTCCTCCGCGAACCACGACCGGTGCCGCGGCTCGAACAGCATCACGTCGCCGCCGAGCTGGTCGTTCGCCCACTCGAGATAGTCGAGCGACGACGGCTTCCACACGACGTACGGCGGCATCTGGAAGAGGATCCCACCCAGCTTGGCAGCGTCGCGCAGCGGCTCGAGTGCGCCCAGGAACTCGCGGAAGACGCCTGCGCGCAACTCGCGCGGCGGCCGGTCGACCCGGCCGCGGGCGTCGACTGGCAGCCCTTCGCGGAGCTCGGGAGGCACCTGCTCGAGCTTGACGGGATGGCGCGTCATCAGCCCGAATGCCTTCACGTGCATCACGAACCCTTCGGGCGTGCGCTCGGCCCAGCCACGCACCATCTGCTCGGTCGGGACGCGATAGTAGGTCGAGTCGACCTCGACGGTCGAGAACCGCTCCGCGTAGTACGCGAGCCGCTCCTTCGCGGGCAGGCCGGGCGGGTACCAGTGCTTGGAGAGCGCGTCGTCGGCCCACGAGCACGTGCCGATGCGGACGGGCGCGGCCACCGCCCCAGCATACGAAGAGAGGCCCCCTCGGGGGCCTCTCCTCGAACCACTGGGGTGAGCGTGGTGCGTTAGCGCCGGTAGGCGACGACGGTCTTCGACGCCTTGATCGTTGCGCCGCCGACGGTCGCGTCGACGCACGGGAGCCCGCCGAGAATCGTCGTCGGCGTGCAGGCCGTTGCGCCGAGATCGGCGTAGAACAGGTCGGCAGCGGCCACGGTCTGGCCGGTCGGAACCGACGCAGCGTGGTTCACGAGCGCGGTTGCAACGACCGTCGCCGACTTGCCCGCGGCGAGGATGAACGAGCCCGTCGCGCCGCCGACCCGCTTGCCGGCTGCGGTCGTCGAGATCGTCACGCCCGTGGGCGGTGCACCGTTGGCGGTGACCGACGCGGAGAACTTCACTCGCGTACGAACGATCTTCACGCGGTGCTTCTTCCCGTGAATCCGCTTGGTCACGAACGTGGTCAGCTTCGCCTTCGAGACGGTCTGGGAGAGCTCGGTCGGCAGATGCTGGATCGCCTGCGTCTCGACCGTGCCTGCGGCATTCGGCGTGCCCTTGCCGGGGTTGTAGGGCGTCCAGGTCGACGTCCAACGGTAGTCACCGGTGGCGGCGGGCTGCGTGATCGCAGACACGTCGAACGAGGCGGACAGGAGCTTCGCCCCGAACGGAGCCCGGTTCGGCGTGCCGACCGGGACGTCGCCGCGGTGTCAGGCAGACGACGAGCTTCGACGGGTAGCCGGCGGCAGCCTCGGGAGCCGCGCCGGCGACGACGAACAGCGGGATGTCGAGCGGCTGCCCGGCGGCGGAGAGATGCAGGTTCCAGGTCTGCGACGGAGTGACGCCGCACTGGGCCGCCAGGCCCGCCGTCGTGGGCGTCGGCGCAATCGCGTCGAGCTCGCCCGTCAGCGGCAGCACTGCGCCGGCGAGGTCGGCTGCGGACGCCGTTGCCGTCACGGTGCCGATCTTGCCGGCCGGCGGGGTCGCGATCTGGTAGCCCGCAGGCACGTAGATCGAGACCTTGGCCGTCGCATCGTCCGCATTGTTGACGACGACGCCGAGCCGTACGGTCCCGCCCGTGCCGGAGCTCGCGACGATCAGCTTCGGTGCGAACGACGCGAATGCCGAGCCCGCGAAGGCGAGCGCGGAGAGGGCCGCGACGGCCGTCAACGCCAAGCGATGAGTCCTTCTCATTGGTGTCCCTTCCTGAGTGAGTATCGACGAAAGTTGGTCAGTCGATGGACCGGGGGGTCGCCTCGTACCTGACCGTTCGCGGGCCAGTGCAAACGCGGCGGACAAAGACCTTTACTTCTCGCCCGCTTGTCCTCAGCCGCGCATGGACGTGAGCGGCGCGGCCGCCACCCACCGCTTGCCGGCGTAACGGACGAGCTGCGCCTTGGAGATCGGGTAGTAGTCGGTCGGGCTCGTGACGATGTTGATCCCGGGCCGCATGAACGGGTTGACCTCGTTCAGGTGGGTGGCGGCGGCGAGCAACGACGCGCGTGTCGGGTCGTGGCCGGCGTGCACGAGCGCGTCGACCATCGTGAAGGCTGCGGCCATGCCATAGAAGTTGTAGACGTCCGCGGGATTCGCGCCCGGCGCATAGCGCTTGCAGGATCGCGCGGTAGGACCGCATCACCGGGTCTTTCTTCCAGACCTTGTCGGTCGGGTCCTTCACGAATGCGATCGACTCCGACTTGTTCGCCTGCGCGGGCGCGTTCGCCCTGACGATATCCATCACCGTCGGCGAGATGCACACCGAGCTGAGATAGATCTTCGGGTGCCAGCCGAACTTGTGGGCGGCCAGGTAGGCGAGGATCGCGTACTGCGGCGTCACGTTCAGCACGAGCACGTTCGCGCCCGACGCATGCAGCGTCGCCATCTGCGAGTCGATCGAGGTGTCGGTCGGCTCGTACGACTGCTGCGCGACGATCGACGTCGCCTTCGCGCCGAGCCCCCGCTGGAGGCCGGCGGTCATGTCCTTGCCGAAGTCCGAGTTCTCGTAGAGCACGCGCGATCTTCGGCTTCTTCGTCGCGGCGATCGCGCGTCCGTAGATGGCGCCCTCCGCGCGGAAGCTCGGCAGATAGCCCATCGTCCACGGGTCCTTCTTGAAGTCGTCGCCGATCTTCGCAGCGCCGGTGCCGACGAAGAGCTGCGGGATCTTCGCCGCGTTCAGGTAGTCGCGGATCGCGAGGTTGTTGGCGGTGCCGACGGTGTTGAAGATCGCGAAGACGTGGTCCTGCTCGACGAGCTGCCGCGTCAACTCGACCGTCTTCGCCGGGTCGTACGCGTCGTCGAGGTAGATGTACTTGATCTTGCGGCCGTTGACGCCGCCGTTGGCGTTGACGTACTTGAAGTACGCATCGGCGCCGGTGCCGACCGAGCCGAAGAGCGCCGCCGGGCCCGTGATCGGCACCGTGCCGCCGATCGTGACCGTGGTCGACGTGACCCCGGGCGTGTCGTCGACGTATGCGGCATGCGCAGCCGGAACCAGGCAGCACGCGGCCACCACGAGCAGGAGCCCGCGCTTCATCCGCTGACCGGCTTCGTCAGTGTCTGCAGCGTCAGGAACGCCGGGCCGAGCGAGATCGAGCCCGTGTCGCCGAAGCCCAGGTAGGCGAGGTCAGGGCCGCCGTCGGCCCCGAAGCGGACCGTCAGCCGGGTGCCCTTCGGCAGGTACTGCACGTAGTTCGCGAGGCGGATCGTCTGCAGCCCGACCTTCGGCTTGATCGCGCCGTGGGTGATCACGCGGTTCCCTGCCAGCACGACCGCGACGAGCCGCGGATAGTTGGTGACCTTGCGCACCTGCACCTTCAGGATCGAGGTCCCGAAGGTCTCGAGGCTCCCCTGGAAGCGCGGGCCCGTGCGCAGCAGCGACGTGCCGCGGAAGCCGACGCCGACGTTCTTGGTCGGCGGGATCCCGGCGTACGACGCGCGCTTGGTGCCCGTGGCGGCAGCGATCGTCACGGGCTTCGACGTGTCGATCCCGTTCGGCATGCCCTTCAGGTAGTGGTCGAACCACGCGAGGCCCTGCGTGTACACGTAGTTGATGTCGGGGCCCGGGAAGGTCGAGGGCGGGTGCCCGAACTGGCCGATGTAGAGGTGCTTCGGCCCCTTGATGCGCGTGTAGCCGTTCTCGGCCTGCGTGACGTCGAACGCATAGTCGACCCGGCCCTGGAACATGTAGACGGGCGTCTTGATCGACGGGAGCTGCGATCAGCGCCGAGCGCGGTGCGGTGAGTGTCTTGATCGCGGGCGGGTCGAGCGACTGGATCGCATCCCGCTCGTACTGCGTGATCAGTGGCGAGCGCACAGCGACGGCGTTTGCGAAGCCGGCCACGATCCCCGAGCGCGCGATCGTCCTGGGGCCAGAGCGCGCCGTAGAGGTCGGTCCAGGTCTCGAGCACCTCCGCAGCCTTGTACGGGATGCCGGCGGCGAGGCCGTTCCAGACCTGGCCGCCGCCGTAGGAGATGCCCCACGCACCGATCGCGGTGTCGCTCACCTGCGGCAGGCCGGCGAAGAACGACTCGAGCGCCCGTTCGTCCGAGGTCTCGTTCGGGCCGGCGAGCTCGAGGTTGCCCGTCGAGGTCCCGCTGCCGCGGTCGGAGTAGGCGAGGGCTGCGTAGCCGTGCGAGGCGAATACCTGGGCGACCGGGGCCATGTCGTCCTTCGAGCCGCCGAGGCCGTGCAGGACGACGACGCCGGGCCAGCCGCCGGCCGGCATCGCGCCGTCCGGCAGGTAGAGGTCGTAGGCGATCACGGTGCCGTCGGCCATCGTGCGCGTGCCCGTCTGCTTGGCTGCCTCCGCTGGCGCCGCCCACAAAAGTGCTGCTGCAACAACGATCAGAGCTCGTCTCACCGCGGCAGGGTAGCCCGGCTCCTACAATCGCCGCATGCCCGATACACGCCCGATCGGCGTCTTCGACTCGGGTGTCGGCGGCCTCACGGTTTTGCACGAGTGCCTGGTCACGATGCCGAACGAGGACTTCATCTACCTCGGCGATCACGCGCGCCTGCCGTACGGCCCGCGGAGCCGCGACGAGGTGCGGCGCTTCGCGCACGAGATCGGCGTCTATCTCGAGCGCCTCGGCGTGAAGATGGTCGTCGTCGCGTGCAACACGGCGACCTCGGTCGCGCTTCCCGACCTGCAGGAGCAGCTCGCGGTACCGGTCGTGAGCGTGATCGTCCCCGAGGCGCACGCCGCCGTCCAGGCGACGCGCAACCGCCGGATCGGGCTTCTCGCCACGGAGTTGACGGTGGCGAGCGGGCGGTACGAGTCGCTCGTGCGCACGCTCGATGCCGGCGTTCGCTTCACGGGCCTCGCCTGCCCGAAGCTCGTGCCGCTGATCGAGGCGGGGGACACCTTCAGCGACGAGATCGTCGCTGCGGTGCGCGAGTATGCAGCTCCGCTCAAGGAGGCGGGCTGCGACACGGTGATTCTCGGCTGCACGCACTACCCGCTGATCCGCGCCGTCTTCCAGCGTGCCTTCGGCCGCGACGTGACGCTCGTGTTCTCCGCGGACGAAACGGCGCGCGAGGTGGCGGAGACGCTCGCGCGCAAGGGCTTCGACAACGGGCCGTTGCGCGAGGGGACGTATCGGTTCCTGACCACCGGCGATCCGGTGCTCTTCCGCTCGCTGGGCGAGCGGTTCTTGCAATTGCCGCTCGGCGACGTCGAGCAGGTCCATGTCGCCGAATTGGAGGCTGTCGCATGAAACGGAACGACGGGCGCAGGCCCAACGAGCTGCAGACCGGTGGACGCGGACGCGAACTTCCTGGAGCAGCCGCACGGCGTCGTCCTGTGGTCGCAGGGCAAGACGCGGGTGCTCTGCACGGCGTCGGTGCAGGAGGGCGTCCCGCGCTGGCTGCACCGGTCGGGGCGCGGCTGGATGACGGCCGAGTACTCGCTGCTGCCGGCGTCGACCGGTGAGCGCACCGACCGCGAGGCGGCGCGCGGCAAGCAGGGCGGGCGCACCGTCGAGATCCAGCGGCTGATCGGCCGTGCGTTGCGCGGCGTCGTCGACTTCCAGGCGCTCGGAGAGCGGACGGTGTACCTCGACTGCGATGTGCTCCAGGCCGACGGCGGCACGCGCTGCGCCGCGATCACCGGTGCCTATGTCGCTGCGCACCGCGCGCTCGACCGCTTCGGGCTGTCGAAGGCGCTCAGCGGCTCGGTCGCCGCCGTCTCGGTCGGCGTCGTCGACGGCGCGTCGCTGCTCGACCTCGACTATTCCGAGGACTCGAACGCGGACGTCGACCTGAACGTCGTCATGACGGGAGACGGCCTCTTCGTGGAGGTGCAGGCGACCGCAGAGAAGGTTCCCTTCGACCGGCCGCGGCTCGACGAGCTGCTCGACCTCGCCGCCGCGGGAATCGAGGACCTGCAGCGGTTCCAGGAGGAGGCGATCGCTGCCCCTCGCGACTAGGAAGCTGACGGTCTGCTCAGCGAACCCGCACAAGCTGGAGGAGCTCGATCCGCTCTTCCCCGGCTGGGAGCTCGATCAGCTGCCGGGTGGGGACTTCCCCGCGGAGGACGGCCCGACCTACGTCGACAACGCGCGGATCAAGGCGCTCTACGGGCGGCTCACGGGCGCGGCCGACCGCTGGATGCTGGCGGACGACTCGGGGATCGAGGTGGCGGCGCTCGGTGAAGGGCCGGGGGTGCAGACCGCGCGCTGGGCAGAGGGGCGGCACGTCGAGAAGATCCTCGCCGCGCTCGACGGCGTCGACGACCGGCGCGCGCACTACGTGTGCGAGCTCGTCGCGCTCTCGCCCGACCGGGAGGAGCGCCGCGGCACCGGCGTGCTCGCGCGGCTCGATCGCGACGGCGCCTGCGGGCGCCGAGGGCTTCGGGTTCGACCCGGTCTTCGTCCCACACGGCCAGACCCGCACGGTCGCCGAGCTCGGCGACGCGTGGAAGGCGGAGCACTCCCACCGCGCCCTCGCGGCGCGAGCGCTCCGCGACGCGATGCGCTGACCACCGAGCCGGCACACTCTCGCCACACCTCCGTGACGGTTTCGTGCGCGAGGCTGCCACCTGACGCCTGGGCGGGAAACAGCTGACGCAGCAAGGGCTGGAGGCGCGTCCTGTGGATGATCCGTTGCACGCTCGTGCGGGTGGCTGCCGCCGGACATGGCCCGCCGGTGCGCGTCGTTCTCGGACGACGCCTACGCGGTCGCCGGGGCGCCCGTTGTGTCGGTCGGGAGCGCTCGGTGGCCGAGCCACCAGTTGACTTCGGCGCCGAGCACGATCACGTTCGCCATCACGTACAGCCACACGAGCAGCACCGCCGGGCCGGAGAGCGTCTGCAGCACCGGGTTGTGCTTCGAGATGTCGACGTAGATCGGCAGCACCTGGAAGCTCGCCTCGAGCGTGATCGCCGCAGCCGCCGCGCCCGGCAGCACCTCGGGCAGCGACAGGTCGACGTTCGTGAGCACGTAATAGGCCGACGAGAGGAACAGGAAGAAGCCGAGCGTCGAGACCGTGATCGCGATCGCGCGCGCCGTCGTCGCGTTGCCCTGGAAGCCGGCGTACCGCTTCAGGATCTCCTGCCCGACCGAGCCGATCACGAGCGAGACGAACAGCGTGACGAGCGAGCCGACCATCATCATCGTCGCGAGCGCCTTGCCGTGCAGGAACCCCCGGTTCGGGCGCCCGTAGACGATGTTGAACGCGCTCTCGAGCACGCTGAAGAACGAGAGCGACGACCAGAGCAGGAACGCACCGCCGACGATCCCGAGCGCCGTCGCGTTCGACTGGATCGCGCGCACCGCGCGGAGGATCGAGTCGACCGACGTGCGCGGGAACGTCTTCGTCAGCTCCCGCACGAAGAACGAGTTCTCGTCGGCCTGATGGACGAGGCCGAGCAGCGCCAGCGCGAGGAAGAGGAGCGGGACGAACGAGAGGAGCGCGAAGTAGGCGATCATCGCTGCCAGGTGGGTTCCCCGGTCCGCGAAGAACTTGGTCACGACTCGGTTCACGGGCGCCAGTATGCTCGGCCTGATGGACGCTGCCGCCGCGATTGCCGACCTGACCGAGATCTCCCCGCAGGTGCGCGACGTGGTCGCCGTCGCCGCCGACGGCGCCGTGATCGGCTCGAATCTGGGCGACCCGGCCGCGGCCGAGCGCCTCGCCGGAGGGGCGCACCGCCTCGCTCGAGGCGGCCGAGGAGCTGCGCCCCGGAGTGCAGCAGCTCGAGGCCGCGACGCTCGCGGGCAGCGTCTTCGTCGTCCGCGACGGCGAGCGCACGATCGCGGCCACGACGACGCCCGAGCCGACGGTCGGCCTCGTGTTCTACGACCTGAAGACCTGCCTGCGCTCGATCGAGGAGCCGAAGAAGGCGGCGCCGAAGCGCAAGGCGCCGGCGAAGGCGAAGCAACGAAGGACGACGATGCCGCGGCGTAAGGTCGTGACCGGGTTCCTGCTCGCCGCCGGGTCGCTCGCGGGCTCGGTGCTCGTGCGCCGCCGCGCCGCCCGCAAGCGCGAGCGCGTCGATCTCTACGGCGAGGACGGCTCGATGCACTCGCTTCGCCGAGGGCTCGCCCGAGGCCGAGCGCCTCCTCCCGATCGCGCACGAGCTGCTCGCCGGCGCATGACGCGCGACGAGCTCGCTCGCGGCCTGCGCGAGGCTGCCTACCTCGAGGGCGACTTCGTCCTGCGCTCCGGGCGGCGCTCGAAGTACTACCTCGACAAGTACCGCTTCGAGACCCGCCCCGAGCTGCTCCGCCCGCTCGGCGCGGCGATCGCTGCGGCCGTTGCCGAGCACGAGCCGGAGGCCGTTCGGCTTGCCGGGCCGGAGCTCGGCGCCGTTGCGCTCGCCGCTGCCGCGTCGCTCGAAAGCGGGCTGCCGTTCCTGATCGTGCGCAAGGAGGCGAAGGACTACGGCACCGCAAACCGGCTCGAGGGGGTCTTCGAGACCGGCGAGTGCGTGTGCCTCGTCGAGGACGTCGTCACCTCCGGCGGCGCCGCGATCGAGGCGGTCGAGGCGCTGCGCGCGGTGGGCCTCCGGGTCGCAAATGCGGTCTGCGTGGTCGATCGCGAGGAGGGCGGCGTCGACGAGCTCGCGCGCCATGCGGTGAGGCTCCGGCCGCTCTTCACGGCCTCCGAGCTCCTCAAAACACCCGCAAATCCGCATGGTTGAGCGGTATCCGACCACGTTGTTAGGGTTCCCGCAAGGTCTGAATCCCCAGTTCCCACACGTAGGAGGATTTCGTTGACGAAGCAGGACTTCATCCAGAAGGTCGCCACGAAAAGCGGACTTTCCGCAAGGGACGCCGGGAAAGCGATCGACGCGTTCATGGAGTCCGTGACGGAGACGCTGAAGGCCGGCGACAACGTGAACTTCACGGGCTTTGGCAAGTTCTCGCCGTCGCCGCGCGCCGCGAGGCAGGGAGTCAACCCGCGGACCGGCGAGCGCGTGCAGATTGCCGCCACGATCGTGCCGAAGTTCTCGGCCGGCAGCCAGCTGAAGGCAGCGCTCAAGCCGCAGGCCTAGTCGCCGTACGACGGGTTTTTCCACGGAGGGCGGCGCAAGCCGCCCTCCGCCGTTCCGGTTACCTTTCAGGCCGATGGGCGTCGCCACCTTGACCTTCGCCGACCGGCTGGCCGCCGAGGTTGCACGCAAGCGGTCGCAGCTCGTCGTCGGCCTCGACCCGCAGGTCGACCTGATGCCCGTCGAGCTTCGCGGCGACGTCGCGCGGTTCTGCTGCGGGCTGATCGACGCGGTCGGCGCCGCATGCCGTGGCGGTCAAGCCGCAGCTCGCCTTTTTCGAGGCGCTCGGGCCGGCCGGGATGGCGGCATTCGACCAGGCCTGCATCTATGCGCGCCGTGCCGGGCTGCTCGTGATCGCCGACGGCAAGCGAGGCGACATCGGCTCGACTGCGCGCGCGTACTCCGACGCCTATCTCGGAGGAGAATCGCCGCGTGCCGACGCCCTCACGGTCAATCCGTGGCTCGGGCGCGACTCGATCGAGCCGTTCCTCGGCGCGGTGCGCCGTGGCGGCGCCGGGATCTTCGTGATCGTGCGGACGTCGAACGCCGGCGGCGACCTCCAGGACGTCACGCTCAGCGACGGCCGCCCGATGTGGCACCACGTCGCGCGGCCTCGTCGCCGAGTGGGGTGAGGACAACGTCGGCGAGGTGGGGCTCTCGTCGGTCGGCGCCGTCGTCGGCGCCACGCACCCGCGCGCGGTCGCGGAGGCGCGGCGGCTGATGCCGCAGACCGTGCTGCTGCTTCCCGGTGTCGGAGCGCAGGGCGGCGTGATCTCCGACCTCACGCGCGCATTCCAGAGCGGGCCCGCGAGCGCGCTCGTCACCGCGTCGCGCTCGGTCGACTACGCGTTTCGCGAGACCGGCACGGACTTCCGCGAGGCAGCAGGCGCCGAGGCCGCTCGGCTCAAGCAGGAGATCTGGAACGCGTCCGGCTGGTAGCGGGGCGACGTGACTGGCGGCGCTTCATCGCTCCGGCGGCGTTCCTGCTTGCCGCGACGATCGCGGTCCTCCTGATCCGGGCGGGGCTCGAGGCGGGCACCGACGCCGGGCAGGCGCCGGTCACGGTTCCGACGGTGCCCCGCAAGCACATCGCGGTCACGTCGACGGCCGGGACGACAACGGTCAAGGTCAAGCCGACCGGGCGGCGGTTCTGGACGGTGCAGGCGGGGGACACGTTCGGCGTGATCTCGACGAAGAGCGGTGTCCCGGTCGCGACCATCGAGCGGCTGAATCCCAAGGTGAAGTCGACATCGCTCTTCATCGGAGAGAGACTCCGTCTGCGATGAGACGCATGCTGCTCGCAACGATCGCGACCGCGTTCTGCGCTCGCAGCACCGGCCCAGGCGGCGGTGCCGCCCGTGCACGCTCGCGCGTACCTCGTCGAGGATGCCCGCACCGGTGAGGTGCTCGCCGCCTCCAACGCCGACGAGCGCCTGCCGATCGCGTCGATCACGAAGCTGATGACGGTGCTGCTCACGCTCGAGCACCACAAGCTCACCGACGTCGTCACGGTCGATCCACGCGCGGCGGCCGTCGGCGAATCCACGGTCGACCTGCGCTCCAACGAGCGGCTCACCGTCGCGCGACCTCTTGAAGGCCACGCTCATCCAATCGGCGAACGACGCGGCCGACGCACTGGCACTGTCGGTCGCGCCCGACTACGGCGCGTTCGCGGAGCTGATGAACGCGAAGGCGGCGGAGCTCGGCCTCCACAACTCGCACTTCGTCCGGCCGGACGGGCTCGACATGCCGGGCGAGTACTCGAGCGCCGCCGACGCGACGAAGCTTGCACGCCTCGTGATGCGCACGCGCTTCGTGCGCGACACGGTCCGCGAGAAGACTGCGACGATTGCCGGAGGGCGCGTTCTGCACACGTGGGACGACCTGCTCTCCGTGTTTCCGCGCACGATCGGCGTCAAGACCGGCCACACCGAACGCCGCGGGCTGGTGCCAGGTGGCGGCGGTGCGCGCCCGCGGCATCACGATCTACGCGACCTTGCTCGGCGGGCCGAGCCGCTCGGTGCGGAACTCCGATCTCGAGTCGCTGCTCGCCTGGGGGATCTCGGAGTTCCGCGTCGTCCCGCTCGTGCAGCGAGATCGCGTGTACGCGACCGTCGAGCTTCCCGTACGGCAAGGCGCCGCTCGCGCTCCGCGCGGCCAAGCCGCTCAACGCCGTTGCGCGGGTCGGCCGGCCCCTGACGGAGCGCGTGGTGGCCGCGCAGGCGGTCTCGCTCCCGGTCCGGGAAGGCCAGGTGCTCGGCCGCGTCGAGATCTGGTCGGGGTCGCGCCTGGTCGGGCACAGGGATCTCGTCGCTTCTCGCACGATTAACAAGCCCGGCGTCGTCAGGCGACTAGGGTGGTACGCAGGCAGGGCAGGCCACAACCTCTTGCATTTCTTCTGACATCGTGATCGTCACAGTCACACTCAACGCGGCGATCGACCGGACACTGACCGTGCCGAACTTCCAGCGCGGCCAGCGCCATCGCGCCAGCGCCGGGCTGACGCTCGCCGGGGGCAAGGGCATCAACGTCGCCCGCGCGCTGAAGGCGTTCGGCGTCACGGTCGTGGCGACCGGTCTCGTCGGCGGCACGACCGGCAACCGCATCGTCGAGGAGCTCGCCAACGAGTCGATCCTGAACGACTTCGTGCACATCGACGGCGAGTCGCGCACGTCGACCGCCGTGGTCGACCCGACCGGGAACACGTACACCGAGATCAACGAGTGGGGCCCGGCGGTGCGGCCGGACGAGCTCGAGCACTTGCTCGAGAAGCTTCGCTACCTCACGCAGGGCGCTGAGCTGGTCGTGTTCGCCGGCTCGCTGCCCCGCGATGTCGAGGACGACTTCTACGCGGAGGCCGTGCGCGACCTGGCGCGCCGCCACATCCCGGCCGTGCTCGACACCGAAGGCGAGCCGCTGCGCCTGGCAATCGAGGCGGAGCCGTTTCTCGTTTCCCCGAACCAGGCGGAGGCCGAGGCGCTCGTGGGGCAGGAGTTCCACGACGAAGAGGACTTCCGGCTGGCTCTCGAGGGGATGATGGAGATGGGCGCGCGCAACGTCCTGATCACCACCGACGAGGGCTGCGTCGCGCTGCTGCACGAGGAGCGCGAGCGCCGCGGCTTCCGGGTGCTCGCGCCGCGGGTCGAGCCGGTCTCCACGGTCGGCTCCGGCGACGTGCTGCTCGCGGCGTTCCTCGCCGCGCAGCACAACGGGCGGACGCCAGGAAGACTCGCTCCGCGCGGCCGTCGCCGCGGGGGCCGCGTCGACGCTCGAGATCGGGGCCGGGCGCTTCGACTCGCGGCAGGCCGGGCGCCTGCAGGCCGGCGTCGAGATCTCCGGGCTCGAGCCGGTCGAAGTCTCGCCGTAGACGGATCACGCATCCGGCGCCGCCGGTACCCTTCCCGGATGGACGTCGAGAATCTCGGGCTCGAACCGCTCGCCGCGACTGTCCCGGCGAAGTTCGCCAAGGAGGGCCTCACCTTCGACGACGTCCTCCTCGTTCCCGCAGAGTCGTCGGTCCTCCCCAACGATGTCTCGACCGCGACGCGCCTCACGCGCACGATCGTGCTCGAGGTGCCGGTGATCTCGGCGGCGATGGATACGGTCACCGAAGCCCGAATGGCGATCGCTCTCGCGCGCGAAGGCGGCCTCGGGATCGTGCAGCGCAACCTTTCGATCGACGCACAGGTGAACGAGGTCGACAAGGTCAAGCGCTCGGAGGCGGGCATGATCGTCGAGCCGGTGACGCTCACGCCCGACGCCCTCGTCTCGGACGCCCTCGACCTGATGGAGCGCTACCACATCTCCGGTGTCCCGATCACCGACGGTGACGGCACCCTCGTCGGCATCCTCACGAACCGCGACCTGCGCTTCGAGCAAGATCACGCGCAGCCGGTGTCGGCGCTGATGACCTCGCGCAACCTCGTCACCGCGCCGATCGGCACGACGCTCACCCAGGCAGAGCAGTTGCTGCACCAGCACCGCATCGAGAAGCTGCCGATCGTCGACGGCGAAGGCCGGATCGCCGGCCTGATCACCGTCAAGGACATTCAGAAGCGGGTCGAGTTCCCGCAGGCGACGAAGGACACCCAGGGCCGGCTGCGTGTCGGCGTCGCGGTCGGCGTCGGTGTCGACGCGTTCGAGCGCGCGCAGGCGTTGATCGCCGCGGGCGCCGACGTGCTCGTCGTCGACACCGCGCATGGTCACTCGCGCGGCGTGGTCGACATGGTTCGCGCGCATCGCGGGCCTGCCCGGTGAGTTCGAGGTGATCGCGGGGAACATCGCGACGTCCGAGGCCGCCGAGGCGCTGATCGAAGCCGGCGCCGACGGCGTCAAGGTCGGCATCGGCCCCGGTTCCATCTGCACGACGCGGGTCGTCGCGGGTGTCGGCGTGCCGCAGGTCACGGCGATCTTCGACGTCGCGGAGGCGGCGTCGCGCCACGGCGTGCCGGTGATCGCCGACGGTGGCATGACCTCGTCCGGCGACGTCGCGAAGGCGATCGCCGCCGGCGCCGACTGCGTGATGCTCGGCTCGATGCTCGCCGGCACCGACGAGTCGCCGGGCGACGTCATCCTGGCACGCGGCGAGCGCTACAAGGAATATCGCGGCATGGCCTCGATCGGCGCCATGCGGCGCGGCTACTCGAAGGACCGCTACTTCCAGGGCGACGTCGAGGACGTCGAGAAGCTCGTCGCCGAGGGAATCGAAGGCCGCGTGCCGTACAAGGGGCCGCTCGCGGGCGTGCTTCACCAGATCGTCGGCGGGCTCCGCCAGGCGATGGGCTACTGCGGCGCGCCGACGATCGACGCGATGAAGGAAGCCCGCTTCGTCCGCATCACCGGCGCCGGCCTGCGCGAGTCGCATCCCCACGACATCACGATCACGAAGGATGCACCGAATTACCGCCGCGGCTGAGGTCGTCCAGCTCCATCCAGACTCTCTCGTAGAAGAACGTCCTGTGCTGGTCGTCGATCTGGGCGGCCAGTACTCGCAGCTGATCGCGCGGCGCGTGCGCGAGGCGCGGGTCTTCTCGGAGCTCGTCTCGCATCGCGTCACCGTCGAGGAGCTCCGCCGCCGGAACCCCATCGCGCTGATCCTCTCCGGCGGCCCGGCGTCGGTCTACGCCGACGGCGCGCCGCGGATCGACCCGGCGGTGTTCGAGCTCGGCATCCCGACGCTCGGCATCTGTTACGGGGCGCAGCTGCTGGCACTCGAGCTCGGTGGCCGTGTCGACCGGACCGACGTCTCGGAGTTCGGCCGCACCGAGCTGACGGCATCGGGCGGGCGGCTGTTCGCCGCGCTTCCCGACGACCAGACGGTCTGGATGTCCCACCGCGACACCGTGGTGGCGCCGCCCACGGGCGCGACGGTCTTCGCGGCGTCCGAGCACACGCCGGTCGCCGCGTTCGAGGACGATGCGCGCGGCCTCTACGGCGTCCAGTTCCACCCGGAGGTCGTGCACACGCCGCACGGCCAGGCCGTACTCAAGAACTTCCTCTACGACGTCGCCGGCGCGATGCCCACGTGGACACCCGCGGCCGTGATCGAGGAGCAGGTCGAGCGCATCCGCGCGCAGGTCGGCACGGAGCGCGTCCTGTGCGCGCTGTCGGGCGGCGTCGACTCCGCCGTCGCAGCGCTGCTCGTGCACAAGGCGGTCGGCGACCAGCTGACATGCGTGTTCGTCGACCACGGCCTGCTGCGCAAGGGCGAGGCCGAGCAGGTCGTCGAGACGTTCGACGGCGTCTTCCACGTGCCGCTCGTGCACGTTCAGGCGCAGGAGCGGTTCCTTGCCAAGCTCGCGGGTGTCGCCGACCCCGAGCGGAAGCGGATGATCATCGGCGAGGAGTTCATCCGGGTCTTCGAGGACGAAGCGCGCTCGATCGGCAATCCGCCCTGGCTCGTGCAGGGGACGCTCTACTCCGACGTGATCGAGTCGGGCGGCACCGACGGCGTCGCGGAGACGATCAAGTCGCACCACAACGTCGGCGGCCTGCCCGACGACATGACGATGAAGCTCGTCGAGCCGCTGCGCCTGCTCTTCAAGGACGAGGTGCGCCGCGTCGGCGAGGAGCTCGGCATGCCCGAGCGGATGGTGTGGCGGCAGCCGTTCCCCGGCCCGGGCCTCGCGATCCGGATCATCGGCGACGTCACGGAGGAGCGGCTCGTGACGCTGCGCGAGGCGGACGCGATCCTCCAGGACGAGGTGCGCCGCGCCGGCCTGTACCGCGAGCTGTGGCAGTCGTTCTGCGTTCTGCCCGCGATTCGCACGGTCGGCGTCCAGGGCGACTCGCGGACGTACGGCTACCCGATCGCGATCCGCGCCGTCACGTCCGAGGACGCGATGACGGCCGACTGGGCGCGCCTTCCCTACGACCTGATCGAGCTCGTCTCCTCGCGGATCATCAACGAGATCCCCGCCGTGAACCGCGTGGTGCTCGACGTCACGTCGAAGCCGCCCGCGACGATCGAGTGGGAGTAGGAGCGACGCCGCCGTACCGGATCGAGACGGAGCGTCTCGTGATCCGGTGCTACGAGCCGCGTGACGCGCCGCTCCTGAAGGCGGCGGTCGATTCGAGCATCGAGCACCTGCTGCCGTGGATGCCGTGGGCCCGGTTCGAGCCGCAGACGCTCGCGCAGAAAGTCGAGCTGATCCGAACGTTCCGCGGTCAGTTCGATCGCGACGAGAACTACGTCTACGGGGTCTTCTCGCGCGACGAGTCGGAGCAGCTCGGCGGCAGCGGCTTCCACAAGCGCAGTCACGAGGGCTCGCTCGAGATCGGCTACTGGGTCGCCGCGGGGGCGATCGGCCGGGGCATCGCAACGGAGGTGACCGCCGTGCAGACGCGCGCCGGGGTCGAGCTCTGCGGGCTCGACCGCATCGACATCCAGGTCGAGCCCGGCAACGAGCACAGCCTGAGGATCCCGCGCAAGCTCGGCTTCACCGAGGAGGGCACGCTCCGCCGCCGCCTCGAGTCTGTCGTCGAAGGCGAGCCGCGCCGCGACACGACGGTCTTCACCCTGCTCGCCGAGGAGCTCGCGGCCTCACCGTGCCTGCAGTACGACTACGTCGCCTACGACGCAGCCGGCAACCGTCTGCAGTAGCCCTCGCCGAACGAGGCGTCACAAACCTCACCCTCCGCACATGCCCCACCGAGACCCGTCTGGTGGCAGCCGCCGTGTCGGACCATCCACAGGTGGCGGGCGGGTTTGCAGGGGCTGGTCGTGGAGCTGTGGAGAGGTCGTTGCGAATGGGACATGTCCGTGAGCCATGTCCCTTTCGCCGTCACAAGCTAGGGGCCGCCGCGGATGTAGATGACCTGCCCGCTGACGTAGCTTGCGTCCTCCGAGCAGAGGAAGGCGATCGTGCCCGCGACGTCCTCGGGCTCGCCGACGCGGCGCAGCGGGACCTCCTTCGAGACCGCGTCGCGGAACGCCTCGAAGGGCACGCCCATGCGCTCGGCCGTTTGCTCCGTCATCGCGGTCGCGATGAACCCCGGAGCGACGCAGTTGACGTTCACGTTGAACGGGCCCAGCTCGATCGCGAGGGTCTTCGTCATCCCCTGCAGGCCGGCCTTCGCGGTCGAGTAGTTCGTCTGGCCGCGGTTGCCGAGCGCCGAGGTCGACGAGATCAGCACCATCTTCCCGCTCTTCTGCTCGACCATGTGCTTCTGCGCGGCGCGCGCCGCGTAGAACGTCCCCTTCAGGTGCGTGTCGATGACGGCGTCCCAGTCGTCGTCGCTCATCTTGAAGAGCAGGTTGTCGCGGATGATCCCCGCGCACGTGACGAGAATGTCGAGCGACGCCGCCCGCCGCGACCGCCGCTTCGACCGCGCCTTCGACGTCCTCACGCTTGGTCACGTCGCAGCGCACCGCGTGACCACCGATCGCCTTCGCCGTCTCCTGCGCGGTCGCCTCGTCGAAGTCCGCGACGACGACGGTCGCCCCCTCCTCCGCAAACCGCTTCGCCGTCGCGGCGCCGATGCCCTTGGCGCCGCCGGTCACGAGCACTGTCTTCCCTTGGAATCTCATGCCGCCGACGATATACGGTGATCTCGTGGAGTTCCGCGACATCCTCTCGAAGCGGCGTATGCACCGCGCCTTCGTGCCCGAGCCGATCCCGCAGGAGCAGATCGAGCGGATCGTCGGCGTCATCCGGCGCGCACCGTCGGGTGGCTTCAGCCAGGGCGGGAGCATCGTCGTCGTCACCGACGAGGACAGGCGTCGCGCGATCGCCGACGCCTTCGAGGCCGGCAACGAGCACTACCTCTCCGGGGGCCAGAGCTACATCGCCGACGCGCCCGTCCACCTCGTCATCTCCGCCAACGAGAGCCTCTACCACGCGCGGTACAACGAGGCGGACAAGCTGAGCTCCACCGGCGGGGTCGAGGTGACGTGGCCCGTGCCGTACTGGTTCGTCGACGCCGGCGCGTTGATGATGCTCGTGCTCGCCGCTGCGATCGACGAGGGGCTCGCGAGCGCGTTCATCGGGCACCCGGACCAGAAGCGGATCTTCGACGAGCTGCTCGGCCTGCCGGCCGAGGTCGTGCCGATCGGCCTCGCGCTCGTCGGCAAGCCGGCGCCCGACCCGTTCGCCGAACGGGGCTCCTCGCGGATGAAGGAGCGGCGGCGTCCGGCTGCCGACGTGATCCACTGGCAGCGCTGGTAGAGCGCGGCCCTAGTCCTTCGACATCCAGTTCCACAGGTTCGTCATCAGCTGGAAGACGTGCCCCTGCCAGACTGCCCCGGCGATCGTGAACGCGCCCGCCGCGAACACCTTGGCACCGCTCGCGGTGCGGTAGTAGGTCATGTCGGCGTTGATCCCGTCGCCGTACAGGTCGGGGATCGACGCGACGACCTGCACGTTGCGCGGTGAAGCGGTGACGACGTCGTCCGCCTCGATCCCGCCGCTCGAGAAGTCCATCCCGGCCCGCAAGCCCGTGCCGGCGATCAGCCACGGCAGCTGCTTCGCGGCCGGCCGCACGACCCACGAGCCGCGATGCTCACCCATGTCGTTGCGGTAGTACTGGACGCCGATCAATGCCGCCTCGGGCCGCCCGAGGTCGCGCCATTTCGCAACGCGTGTCATCACGTGGTCGTTGATCTGGATCTTCCAGAAGAAGTTGTTCGCCGACAGGAAGATCAGGTTGCCGCCGAGGTCGCGGTAGCGCGTCACGGCGTCGTACTCGTGCTGTGTGACGTATTCGTGGTGACCTTCGAAGATGAGCAGCTGATACGCCTTGCGCAGCTGCGCGCCGTCGGCGCCGTTCAGCTCGGCGTCGGAGATGACGTCGGCCTCGTGGTGGTTCAGGTACGCCCAACCGAGGAACCGCGCGTCGTACTGCTTGTAGTGGGGCGGCACGCCGCGGTTCAGGAAGGGCGCGGGACAGGAGCGCGGTGCTTCCGTGCGCGTACCACGTGTCGGGGACACCGTCGCCGTTGTCGTCCCGGAAGTTGTACGCCTGCCAGGTCTGCGTCGGCAGCACGATGGCGACCGCGTGCTCGCCCAGATGCTTCGGGCGCAGGACGAAGGTCGCGTAGCCGATCCGGCCGCCCGGCGCGGACAGCCGTGCGAAGTACAGGCCGCTCGGCCAGTCGCCGAGGCGGATCGAGATCGTGCGCGTCCCCGTGACCGCGCCCAGGTTGCGGACGGAGGTGATCGGGGTGCCGGTCATGACGTCGCTCGCCGCGATCCGGCGAAAACCGGTTCCTGCGCGGAACAGCTGCACGTCGAGGTCGCGGGCCCGGTCCGTGACGACGAGCCGCGCCTTCGAACCGGGCGCGTAGCTCTGGTTCGGGAAGAACGCCGTCACCTTCGGCTTGGTCGAGTCGGGGATATGGCCGGCGAACCCGACCAGCTCGAGCTCGTCGGCGTCGAGGGCCTTGACCCACGCGGGGCGTGTGTCGGCGGAGCCTGCAGTCGCGAGAACGAAGAGGGCGGCCGCCGCGACCAGCACGGCCTTGCTGAGTGAAGTGGAGGTAGCCATGCGGCCACCGTCCGGCCGTCCTCAAATGGCTCCCCAACGCTTCGCTAACAGGCCGCTAATCGCGCCCTTTGCAGGCGGTTCACGTGGTGTTACAACCACCACATGCTCGACTACCGGATCCTCGGGACACTCGAGGTCTCCGACGGCGCGCCCATCAAGATCAGCGGGCGCAACCCCCGATCGCTCTTGACCCTGCTCCTGCTCCGCCCGAACCAGACGGTCTCGGCAGAGCGGCTGATCAACGAGATGTGGGGCGAGCAGCCGCCGAAAGCGGCGGCGGCCTCGCTGCAGAACGCTGTCGCGCACCTTCGCAAGCTCCTCGGCCCCGAGGTGCTGCTCAGGCGGGCGCCGGGCTACGTCCTCGCGCTCGAGCCGGAGCAACTCGATCTCGGCCGGTTCGAGCGGCTCACCCAGACAGCCCGGACGGCGCTCCCCGTCGAACGGGCCCGGCTCCTCCACGAGGCGCTCGCCCTGTGGCGCGGGCCTGCACTGGCCGATTCGGAGCTCGAGACCTTCGCCCAGGACGAGGCGCGCCGGCTCGAGGAGCTACGCCTCGCCGCGACCGAGGACCTGGTCGACACGGAGCTCGAGCTCGAGCGGCACCACGAGGTCATCCCGATGCTCGAGGCGCTCCTCCGTGCGAACCCGCTGCGCGAGCGACTCCGGGCCCAGCTGATGCTGGCGCTCTACCGGTCCGGCCGGCAGGCGGACGCGCTGAAGGCCTTCCACGAAGGCCGTCGGCTGCTCGTCGACGAGCTCGGGATCGAGCCGAGCCGCGCGCTCCAGCAGCTGTATGCGCAGATCCTTCGCCAGGAGCGGGTGCTCGAGCCCGGGCCGGCCCAGGCCGAAGCGGCGCCCGACGACTCGGACGAGGTCTGGCAGGCGATCCAGGCCGGCCGGCTCGTCCCGGTGCTCGGCACCGGGGCGGTCCTGAACGGCAACGGCCACGCCTCCGCGCGCGACCAGCTCGCTGAGCACCTCGTGCGCGCCTTCGACTGTCCGCGCGAGCACAGCACCGACCTCGCGAAGGTCGCGCAGTATGTCGTCGTCACCCGTGGCATCGGCCCGCTGTACGACGAGTTGCACGCGATCTTCGCGCGCGAGTACGAACCGCAGCCGGTGCACCGCTGGCTCGCCGAGCTGCCGCCGCTCCTGCGAGAGGCAAACGCGCCGCAGCAGCTGATCGTCACCACGCAGTACGACTGCGCGCTCGAGCAAGCGTTCGACGAGGCGGGCGAGCCCTACGACGTCGTCGCCTACATCTCGCTCGGCCGTGAGCGCGGCAAGTTCCTGCACCGGACGGCGGAGGGGGAGGCGCAGGTGATCCAGCTTCCGAACGCGTACGCCGGCGTGCCGCTGGAGAAGCGACCGGTGATCCTGAAGATCCACGGCGAGGTCGACCGCACCCCGGCACGCGACCTCGAGAGCTTCGTCGTGAGCGAGGACGACTACATCGCCTATCTCGCGGAGTCAGGGCTCGGAGGCGTGCTGCCGGTGACGCTGGCGGCTCGGCTGCGGCGCAGTCACCTGCTCTTCCTCGGGTACGGCCTGCTCGACTGGACGCTGCGGGTGTTCCTGCATCGCCTCTGGTCGGACGGTCAGGCGGACTACCGGTCGTGGGCGGTTCAGCCTTCGGCCGGGGCGATCGAGCGCGAGTTCTGGAAGAGGCGCGGGGTCGAGCCGAGCTCACGCGCGCTCGACGAGTTCGTGTCGCTGATGCGCGCGCACGCGACGGAAGGAGTTGCGAGATGACGGTCGTCACGGAAGCTCTTCGCTCGCCGTACAAGGGACTGAGCGCGTTCGACGAGAGCGAGCTCGACGCCCTCCTCTTCTTCGGACGCGAGAGCGAGACCGAGATCGTCGCCGCCAACGCACTCGCGTCCCGGCTGACGGTCCTCTACGGCCCGAGCGGCGTCGGCAAGTCGTCGCTGCTCCGCGCGGGCGTGGTCCGCGTCGCTGCGCGCGCTCTCGGAGACGGAGCACCTCGCGCGTCGCATATCTCAGCTCCTGGTCCGGCGACCCTGTCGCTGCGATCGAAGAGGCGGCTCGCGGCGCGCTCGCAGATGCGTTCGGAGGCGATCCGGGCGACGCACCCGGCGACCTCGCCGACCGCCTCGATGCCTGGACCGCGGCCCTCGGGTGCGAGCTGCTGCTGATCTTCGACCAGTTCGAGGAGCTGTTCCTCTACCACGCCGAGGGAGGCCTGCTCGACCTGCTCCCGGAGCTCGTGACCCGGCCCGGCCTGCGGGTCAACGTCGTGCTCGGCATCCGCGACGACGAGCTCGCGCGGCTCGACGTCTTCAAGGCTCGCATCCCCGGTCTCTTCTCGAACTACCTGCGCCTCGACCTGCTCGACCGCGAGTCGGCGCGGGCGGCCGTCCTCGGGCCGATCGGGCGGTACAACGAGCTCGAGTCGGCCGGCATCGAGATCGAGCCGGCCCTCGTGGAAGCGATCCTCGGTGAGGTCGCCGCAGGCCGGATCGACTCGGGAATCGTCGGGCGCGGCGCCGCGGTCGAAGAGGACCGGACGCGGATCGAGACGCCCTACCTGCAGCTCGTGCTGCAGCGCCTGTGGGAGGTCGAGCGCGAGCGGCGCTCCGACGTGCTTCGTCTTTCGACGCTCGCCGCGCTCGGTGGGGCCCAACAGATCGTCGAGGACCATCTCGAGCGCGCGATGGCCGCGCTGACCCCGCCGGAGCAGGACGTCGCCGCGGGCATGTTCGACCATCTCGTGACGCCCTCCGGCGCGAAGATCGCGCACGGCGTCGCCGACCTCGCCTCGTTCGCGCACGTCGACGCTGCGCAGCTCGAGCCCGTGCTGCATTCACTCGCACGCGAGCGCATCCTGCGCCCGACCGGCGAGAACGGCCACGTCGGCGACCGCTACGAGATCTACCACGACGTGCTTGCAGGAGCAGTGCTCGCGTGGCGTGCGAAGCACGAGGCCGAACGGGCGCTTGCGGCCGAACGCGTCGAGTCGAGGCGACGCCAGCGTCGGCTCGCGATCGTCGCCGGCATCTCCATCGCGGCGTTCGCGCTGATGGCGGTGCTGACCGCCTACGCGTACTCGCAGCGCAACAACGCGAACCACCAGACCGCGCTCGCGAACAGACCAGACGGCGATCGCGCGCGTTCAGCGCGCGAATGCGATCCATGCCGCGAAGGTCGCAGAAGCCGCGAAGCACCGCGCGCAGCGCGCCGACGGACGAGTCTCGCGCGAGAAGGCGGAGTACGTCCGCATCTCTACGGGCAACGAATCGTTCGCCGCGGCGGAACGGCGTGCAACGGGCGCGTGCCGACCAGAACGGCCAGCCCAACGAGGCAGAACACCTAGCTCGCCCAGACTAACACGGAACGCTCGAGCAACAGAACACCTACCGCCCTCAACTGCAGCCAAGAACTAAGGCCGCGAACATCGTGGCGGGCCAGGCGACGGAGCTGCGCGAGCCGCGACCGCGAAGGCGTGACCGCGAACAAGCAGACGACGGCTGGCCTTCTGCAACGGTCGCTGGCCGAGCTGGCGACGGATCCGGTCAGCAGTGTCAATGATGCGCTGCGCCCGACGAAGGAGGCGTCACTCCCCGGTGCCGAAGACGTCCTCCGCAGCGCGCTGCTCGCGGACCACGATCGCGTGGAGCTGCCTGCGGGGGGCCCGTCGGCCGCGGCCTACTCGCCCGACTGGTCGAAGATCGCGGTCGCGGATGGGCCGGGCAAGCTGTCGGTCTTCGCTGTCTCGGACGGGCGGCTGCTCGCGAGCTTCACGTCCTAGAGCCCGCTGAACGCCGTGGCCTGGAGCCCCGCGGCCAGACGGTCGCGGTGGGCGCCAAGAACGGGACCGTGGGCCTGTGTGACGTCGGCTCGAAGGCGCAGATTCGCGCGTTGCCACACGGTGGTCCCGTCGTCGGCGTGGCTTTTTCCCCGACGGCCGCACGCTCGCCACCGCCGGGGGCGAAAGGCGAAGCTCTGGGATGCAGCGAGCGGCGTGCTCGAGGCGACGCTGCCGCACGCCCGCCCGCTGCGAGCGGTCTCCTTCAGTTCGGACGGCAAGCTCCTCCTGACCGTCTCGAACGAGACCGCCGCGCACGTCTGGGACGTCGCGACCGGCGAGCTCTCTGGGCGCTCCCGCACAAAGCGGAAGTGATGGCTGCGGCGTTCGAGCCCGATGGCAACCGGATCGTCACCGGCTCGCGAGACAACACGGCGAAGATCTGGGACGGCCGCACGGGGGCGCTGCTCGGCACGCTGGTCGGGCACACCTCACAGGTGCTCGCCGGTCGCGTTCAGCCCAATCGGCGACAAAGTTGCGACCGGCAGCATCGACGGCTCGGTTCGCGTGTGGAGCACGACCACGTTCGTGCTCGCTCGACATGCGGCTGCTGTCCGGGCCTGTGGTCTCAGTTGCCTTCGCGCCTGACGGCCAGAGCATGGTCGCCGCCGACAACACGGGCAGGGCGATCACCTTCGGGCCTGCGCAGTTGCAGATGGAGCTGCTCGGCCAGAAGGGCACGATGCGCAAGGCGCTGTTCGCGCCGAACGCTCGCACGGTCGCGACCGTCGCGGTTCCACGGTGCGCCTGTGGGAACCCTACGGCGAGCCGTGGTTCCGCGGGATCCACCGGTCGAGCGCGGCTGCGACGTCCGTCGCGTTCGATCCGACCGGCAAGCTGCTCGCGAGCGGCGACGCGAACGGGGACGTGCTCATCCAGCGGGTCCACGGCGGTCCGCTGCGCACGCTGCACTTCGGGAGCCCGGTCGTCTCGCTCGCGTGGGCGCGTGACGGCATGCTCCTGATCGGGGCAAGGACGGGACCGCGCACCTGCGCGCGGGTGCTGGTGAGCACGACACGCGCGATCCCGCACGGCTCGGCGCTCGTCGGCGCAGCGCTGCGCGACGACGGCGCGGTCGTCGCGACCGCGGGAACCGACGGGTTCGTCCGGCTCTGGGACGCGAACACCTGACGGCGGCTGCTCGAGCTGCACCCGCCGCCGGGCTTGACCTCCGTCGCACTCGACCCGACCGGCCGCCTCGTCGCGGCCGGCGCCGGTCGAAGATCGCTGTCTACGACGCGCACACCGGCGAGCGCCGCGCACTGCTTCACGGGACACACCGACGCGGTCACCGGGCTTGCGTTCTCGCGCGACGGCTCGCAGCTCGCGAGCTCGAGCCGCGATCACGACGCACGCATCTGGGACGCGAAGAGGTTCGGCTCGTCAAGCTCCTGCGGAGGCACGCCTCCTTCGGTCAGCGGCGTGGCGTTTAGCAGCGACGGCCGCTGGGTGGCGACCGCCGGAGCGACGAAGGCAGGCGTCTGGGCGACGCATGCCACCGACCTGCCCGGCGACTTCATGTTCTTCGTGCGCGGGAATCAGCCCCCGATCAATGCGGTCGCGTTCTCCCCGCATGGCTGGGAGCTGGCCTCCGCTTCGCGCGACGGATCGATCCGCGTGTTCGACTGCCAGCTCTGCGGACGGCTCGCGAACCTCGAGTCGTACGCGAAGGCGCAGCTGAGCTCGCTGAAGCGTGCGCGCTAGACGGGAGGCAGCGTTACCGGGCCGTACCTTGCGCGCACCTCGTCGACGAACGCCGCGAGCCGATCGGCGATCGCGGCGTCCTCGATCTCCAGCACGTTCTCGGCGTTCTTCTCGCCGCTCCGCGACAGGTTGAACGAGCCGACGAACGCCGTGTCGTCGCAGACGGTCACCTTCGCGTGCATGAAGTCGTGCACCGTGCCGCCCCGTACGGCGTCGAGCTCTTGCCGGTGAACGGCCCGGCCAGGACCGCGCTGCAGCAGCGGCAGCTTCCACGAGCCGTTGCCGTTCGCGCGCCACTGGTGCACGACCTCACGGATCTGCGTCGCGTCGACGCAGCCGGCGAGGTCGACCGAGCCGTCGGCGATCACCTGCGCGAGCGTCCCGAGCACCGGCCCGGTCGTGATCACCGGCGAGCAGATCCGGACGCGGCGCCGGGCGCGGCGGATCAGCTTGGCGATGCGCGACGACAGATCCTCGCCGTGGCCCGGCGTGAACCAGCGCGCGCACGCCGTCGTCCCAGCGCGGGTCGACGAAACCCGCTCTGCACGACGTCCGTCGTCGTCCAGAGCTGCTCGAAGTCGAGGTGCGTACGCCTTGGCGATCGGCGCCGACTCGACGATGGCGACGACGTTCTCCTGGCGCGACCACGAGTCGTCGGTCCAGTTCAGCGAGCCCGTCCACACGCGTCTCGTCGTCGCGGATGACGTACTTGTGATGCATCAGGTCGGGGACGCCGGCGATCGCCTTGCCGTCGACCGGCAGCGTCGCGATCAGCTGCGACGTCCGGCTCGCGGCGGCGGCGGCACGGGGATCGGGTATGGCGTGGTCGACGTTGTAGGCGAAGCGGATCTGGACGCCGCGCGCGGCCGCGCGGCGGATCGCGTCGCCCACGATCGCGGCGGTCTCCGGACCGAGGTTGAAGTCGTACTGGGCGAGCGTCGAGCGTCGCCCGTGCGCCGTCGAGGAACGCCGCGACCGGCGCGCGATCTCCGCCGGCTCCTGGCCGCCGTCCGTCAGAGTGTGGATCTCGATGCGATCGCTCATCGACAGGCTCGTCGCCGCCCGGATCGGGCGCGACCGACGAACTTCTACCGTGACGGGGCGGGGCGCTGCGCGTCGACGCGACCGGCTCGCGGCCTATCTCGAGGCGCGGGCGGAGGCGCCGCTCCTGCTCGTCGGCGAGGCGCCGGGCTTCCGCGGGCGCGCGCATCTCCGGGATCCCGTTCACGTCGGAGCGGCAGCTGACGGGCGACGGACCGGCCGAGGCGACCGCGACGATCGTGCACCGCGTGCTCGCCGAGCTCGGCCTCGCCGACGCGTCCTCCTCTGGAACGTCGTTCCGACCCATCCCGGCACGGCGTCGTCGAACCGCGCCGCCGACGCGCGGCGAGGTCGCCGCCGGGCGCGTCTTCGCCGACGAGCTCGCCGAGCGGCCGGCGGGTGATCGCCGTCGGCCGCGTCGCGCACGCCGCGCTCGGCGGCGAGCGCGTCCGGCATCCGTCACACGGCGGCGCGGCCGCGTTCGCCGCCGGCCTTCGTGCTCTGATTCAGCATGAGCCCGGTCACGGCGCAACGCCGCTGCTGCTCGCACTGGGGCCTCGTCTTCCAGTCGGGGATGATCCAGCTCGCGGTCGCGCTCGGCACCGTGACGATCGTCGCGGTCACCGGGGTCGAAGGGCATCCTCGGGCTCGGGCCCGCCGTGTTCCTGATCGCCGGCGCCCTCGCCGTCGGGCCGGCCGGCCGCCTCTCCGACCGCGTCGGGCGGATGCCCGTGATCCGCGGCGGCTTCGTGCTCGGCATCGATCGGGCCGCTCGTCACCGCCGCCGGCTGCGCCGCTGACGTCGGGCCCGCTCGTCTTCCTCGGCCTCGGCCTCTGCGGCGCGGCGCAGTCGATCGTGCTCCTCTCGCGGGCCGCCGCCGCCGAGATGTTCCCGCCGGAGCGCCGCGCGCGCGGCATGTCGATCGTGCTCTTCGGCGTCGTCTCCGGCGCGATCTGGGGCCCGCTCGTCTTCGGGCCGATGTTCGCGGCCGCGCGCTCGACGCCGCACGAGCTCGTGGTGCCGTGGCTCGCCGCCGCGGCGTTCACGCTCGCCGGCCTCGCCGTCTCGTTCGGCGTCCGCCCCGACCCGCAGGAGCTCTCGCGCGACTTCGCCGCACCGAGCTCGTCGACCGCGGCGCCGCCCGCGCCGCTCCGCGAGATCCTGCGCCGCCCCGGCGTTCCCACGGCCATGGTCGCGGCGTGTCGCGAGCTTCGCGGTGATGGCCGGCGTGATGAACCTCGCCGGCTACGTCGCCGTCGGGCACGGCCACCCGCCACGGCGCGTCTTCACGATCATCAGCCTCCACATCGTCGGCATGTACGGCCTCGTGCTGTCGTCGGCGACCTCGTCGACCGCATCGGCCGTCGCCGGTCGATGGTCGACCGGGCTCGCCCTGATGGCGCTTCTCGAACGCCGGTCTCGTCTGGTTCGACTCGATCGCCGGGATGAGCCTCTCGCCTGTTCGGGCTCGGGCTCGGCTGGTGCCTCGCCTACGTCGCCGCGACGACCGAGCTCGTCGACCTCGCGGCCGCCTCGGCCGAGCGGGGCCGCCTGATCGGCATCACCGACCTCCTCTCGAGCTTCAGCCGCGGCGGCTGCTCGCCCTGGCGGCGGCGTCGTCTACACCGGCGGCGGCTCGGTCCCGCTCGCGGCTGCCGCCGCCGGCCTGGCGGTCTCCGCGGCCGCCTGGGTGGCCGGAACGCGGCCGCCTGGCCGCGGCCGCTCGTCCGACGCGGTCCTGACTGCTGCTACCATCCGCCGCCCGGCGGACGCCTCGGTCCGCTCCTTTCTCCGTATGAAGACGTACAACGCCAAACCGGGCGAGATCCAGCGCGACTGGCTGATCGTGGATGCCGAGGGCAAGACCCTCGGACGCCTCGCCACCGCAGATCGCCGACCGCCTGCGCGGCAAGGGCAAGCCGCAGTTCACCCCGCACGTCGACACCGGCGACTTCGTCGTCGTCGTCAACGCCGAGAAGATCACCGTCACCGGCAACAAGCTCGACCAGAAGATGTACTACAGGCACTCCGGCTACCCCGGCGGCCTGCGCGAGCGCACGCTCGCGCGAGCAGCTCGAGCGGCAGCCCACCGAAGTGCTCCGCAAGGCCGTCAAGGGGATGCTGCCCGCGCAACCGCCTCGGCCGCGCAGCAGCTCACCAAGCTCAAGATCTACGCCGGGCCGGAGCATCCGCACGAAGCGCAGGCCCCGACCCCCCTCGAGGTGTGAATGTGTCGACTCCTGCTCAGTATCTCGGCACCGGCAAGCGCAAGACCTCCGTCGCGCGCGTGATCCTGCGGCCCGGCGACGGCGCGACGTGGATCAACGGCAAGACGATCGAGGAGTACTTCCCGCGCCTGGTCGCATCGGATGCTCGCCACGGCGCCGTTGAAGACGGCGGCGCTCGAGGGCCAGTACGACCTGCGCGTCCGCGTGCACGGCGGCGGCCCCTCCGGCCAGGCCGGCGCGGTTCGCCACGGCATCGCCCGGGCGCTCGTCGAGGTCAATCCGGAGCTCCGCGTGCCGCTCAAGCGCGCCGGCTTCCTCACGCGCGACGCGCGCGAGGTCGAGCGCAAGAAGGCCGGTCTGCACAAGGCGCGCAAGGCGCCGCAGTTCAGCAAGCGCTAACCCGCCGCTCGTGGCCAGGAGGTACTTCGGCACCGATGGGGTGCGCGGCGTCGTGGGCGAGTTTCTGACGCCCGAGCTCGTCGAGCGCCTCGGGCGCGCCGCTGCGCTCTGGACGGGCGCCGCGAAGGTCTTCGTCGGCCGCGACACGCGCGCCTCCGGCGTCGAGCTCGAGGAGGCGTTCGCGCGCGGCGTCGTCTCCGCCGGAGGCGACTGCGTCCTCGGCGGCGTCCTGCCGACCCCCGCCGTCGCGCTCGCTGCGCTCGACCTCGGCGTCGTCATCTCGGCGTCGCACAACCCGCCCGAGTACAACGGCGTCAAGTTCTTCGACGCGCAAGGGCCGGAAGCTCTCCGACGAGTCGGAGGAGCAGATCGAGGCGCTTCTCGCCGCGCCGCCGGGTGTCGACCAGGGGACGATCGAGCACGTCGAGGTCGCGCCCGACTCGTACCTCGAGCACATCCTCGACCGCTTCGGCCTCCGACCTGAGCGGGCTGCGCATCGTCGTCGACTGCGCGAACGGCGCCTACTCGGGCATTGCGCCGCAGGCGTTCGAGGAGTGCGGCGCCGAGGTACAGGCGATCGGCGACGCGCCGGACGGCACGAACATCAACGTCGGCTGCGGCGCGACCGACCTGGCTCTGCTGCAGCGGACGGTCGTCGAGGGCGGCTTCGACCTCGGGATCGCGTTCGACGGCGACGGCGACCGGATGCTCGCGGTCGACGAGACACGGAGACGCCGTCGACGGCGACCAGATCATCGCGATCCTCGCGCTCGACCTGGAGGTCGACCCGGTCGCCGTCACGGTGATGACGAACCTCGGCTTCCACGCGCTGATGCGCGAGCGCGGAATCCGCGTCATCACGACCGACGTCGGCGACCGGTACGTCCTCGAGGCGCTCCAGCGTGAGGGCGCCGTGCTCGGCGGCGAGCAATCGGGCCACGTCATCTATCTCCGCGACCACGTCACCGGCGACGGCCTCGCCGCCGGCCTGCTGCTCTGCGCGGCGCGCTCGACGGCCGGCCGCTCAGCGCAGGCCGCGGCCGTGATGCAGCCGCTGGCCGCAGGTGAAGGAGAACGTCCGCGTCGACGAGCGCGAGCTGACGCCGGCGATCCTCGAGGAGGTCGAGCGCGCTGAACGCGGAATGGGACGGAACCGGCCGCGTGCTCGTGCGCCCGTCCGGGCACGGAGCCCCTCGTTCGGGTGCTCGCGGAGGCCGAGAATGCGGCGAGTGGCCGACGAGGCCTGTGCTAGCATCGCGCTCGCTCGTTCGACGAGAGCTCGGCTGACCGTTCCGACGCGGGAAGCGGACTTCTCAGCCGGGCTTTTGCGTTTCCAGGGACCTTTTCGGAGAAAGCTCCGGCAACGAGCGGCGCGACCGGTGAAGGGAGGCTCCGGATGTGCGGGATCATCGGATACGTCGGGAGCCGCGCGTCGAAGCCGCTGCTGCTTCAGGGCTCCAGCGCCTCGAGTACCGGGGCTATGACTCGGCCGGGATCGCGCTGCTCGAGGAGGACGGGCTCGACTACGTCCGCGCGGTCGGGCAACCTCGCGAACCTCAAGGAGGCGGCCGGCCCGAACGGCTCCGTCTCGACGACCGGGCTCGGCCATACCCGCTGGGCGACCCACGGCGGCGTCACCGAGGAGAACGCGCATCCGCTGACCGCGTGCGACGACGACAACGATCGCGATCGTCCTGAACGGGATCGTCGAGAACTACCGCGAGCTGCGCGAGGAGCTGCTCGCGGCCGGGCACACGTTCAGCTCCGAGACCGACGCCGAAGTGATCGCGCACCTGCTCGAGGACGCCTACGACGGCGACCTCGTCTGCAGCCGTGCGCACCGTCTACGCGCGGCTCGAGGGTCACTTCACGTTCGTCGTGATCCACCGCGACCACCCGAATCACCTCGTCGGCGTGCGCCACCAGACGCCGATGGTCGTCGGCATCGGCGAGGGCGAGAACTTCCTCGCCTCGAACCTGGCGGCGTTCCTCGCCGAGACGCGCCGCGTGCAGTTCCCCGACGACGGCGAGATCGTCTCGATCAAGCCCGAAGCGCGTCGACCTCGTCGAGCGCCGTCACCGGCGAGCCGCTCGAGCGTCGACATCGTCGAGGTCGACTGGGACGACGAGGCCGCAGAGCGCTCCGGGCTACGAGACGTTCATGCTGAAGGAGATCTTCGAGCAGCCCGAGGGCGTCGCCGAGACGATCGGCGACCGCGTGCGTCACGGCCATCTCGTGCTCGACGGGCTCGGGATGGACGGAGGAGGAGCTGCGCGACCTGCGCCGCATCGTGATCGTGGCGCTGCGGCACCTGCGTACCACGCCGGCGTCGTCGGCCGCTACGCGATCGAGGAGTGGGCGCGCGTCCCCGTCGAGCCGGACGTCGCCAGCGAGTGGATCTACCGCAACCCGGTGCTCGACCCGGGCACGCTCGTGATCGGCATCTCCCAGTCCGGCGAGACGCGCGACACGATCCAGGCGATGAAGCTCGCGCGCGAGCGCGGCGCGCGCACGGTCGCGATCACGAACATGATGGGCTCGCAGATCACGCGCGAGGTCGACTCGGTGCTATACACGCGCACCGGCCTCGAGGTCGGCGTCGCCGCGTCGAAGACGTTCACCGCGCAGATCGCGCTGCTCTTCCTGATCGGCCTGAAGCTCGCGCAGTGCCGTAGCACGCTCCCGCCGGAGGAGATCGAGTTCATCCTCGACGAGGTCTACGACCTGCCCGAGAAGATGCAGCGGTTCCTCGACGGCGACCATCCGATCGAGGACATCGCGCAGCGCTTCCACGAAGAGCCGTTCTTCCTCTATCTCGGCCGCAACATCGGCCTGCCGGTGGCGCTCGAGGGCGCGCTGAAGCTGAAGGAGATCTCGTACATCCCGACCGAGGCGTACTCCGCCGGCGAGATGAAGCACGGCCCGATCGCGCTGCTCGAGGAAGGGACGCCGGTCGTCGTCGTCGCGACGCACATCCACGTCTACGACAAGATCGTCTCGAACATCCAGGAGACGAGAGCACGCGGAGCGCACGTGATCGCGATCGCGACCGACGGGAACGAGGACATCCAGCACCACGCCGACGACGTGATCTACGTGCCGAAGTCTCCGGCATTCGTGCAGGCGGCGCTGGCGATCCTCCCGCTCCAGCTGCTGGCATACCGGATCGCGCGGCTGCGCGGCCTGAACGTCGACCAGCCGCGGAACCTGGCGAAGACCGTCACGGTCGAATAGCTCGGTGCAGGCGATCTAACCCATACCGGGGATTGCACGGCCCGGCCCTTCCGTCGACCATGGAAAGTGGGACGCTTTCGCGACGTGGGGCTTTGTCTGCGGTGCGTTGCCTTCGATCCGGAACGAGGCGGCAGGTCGGGTGCCGCAGCTTGGCAGCCGCCTCGTTCCGATCTTCTCTCTACGTGACGCTGGCTCGTGCGGTGTCGATGAACGCCCGGGCAGCGGGTGAGAGGTAGCGGTCGATGTGGCGCCCGATCGCAATGTGGCGCGGCGGCACGGCGTCGCCGAGCTCGCGCACGGCGACGCGCGGGTCTGCGAAGTCGACGGTGAGCCGCGGCATGATCGCGTTCGCGACGCCCGCAGCGACCAGGCCCTGGACGGTCCCGTTGTCGTTCGAGCGCAGGGTGAAGCGCGGCTCCAGGCCGGCGCCGTGGATCGCCGCCTCGACCGGCTCGATCGCCCGGTCGGAGCGAAAGCCGACGAGGGGCTCGCGGCCGATCTCCCGGAGTGTGGGCGCAGGCCCCGTGGCGTGCGGCGAGCCGGCCGGGACGACGAGGACGTACGGGTCGCGCAGGAGCGCGATCGTCTCGAGCGGCGCGTCACCGACCGGCAGCAGCACGAAGCCGACGTCCAGCTCGCCGCGCTCGAGCGCCCCGACGATGTCCTCGTCGACGAGCTCCTCCAGCACGACGCCGATGGCCGGCCACTGGGCCCGGTAGCGGCGCATGATCTCGGGCAGCAAGCGGGCGCCCACCGACTGGAAGGTGCCGACGCGGAGCGTGCCCGCCTCGCCCGCTCGCAGCGCCTGCAGATCGGCCTGGGCCGCCTGCAGCCGGGCGACGATCGACTCGGCGTGACGCAGCAGCAGCTGCCCCGCCTCGGTGAGCGAGACCGCACGGGGCCCGCCGGGACGCTCGATCAGCTTCTCGCCGACGATCCGCTCGAGGGTCGCGATCTGCTGGCTGACTGCCGACTGGGTGTACCCGAGCTGTTCGGCGGCACGTCCGAACGAGCCCTGGCTCGCGACGGCCTCGAGCGCTGCGAAATGGCGCAGCTCGATCCCCAGCCAACTATCATGTTTCATGATCGAAATGAATAGTACTACGATTTGCGCTGATAGTCCCTGCAGGGCACCCTGAGGGCATGACAGCGATCTTCTTCCTCGTCGGCATCGTGGCGGTCTGCGTGCTGGGTGCGGCGTTCGGCGCCGACTCGCGGCACGACGGCACGGGCCACGCCCGCCGCAACATCTAGAGCCCGGTCCTTCAGCGGCAATCTGCCTGCCTGAGACCAGGTTCGGGCAGTTTCGCTCCGATGTCGTTGCGGTTCCGAATAGGAGGCAGAAGTCATGTCGCGTACCCCTCGTCGCCGGCCGTCTGCGGCCTTGCTGATCGCCCTGCTGCGCTGTTTTTCTCGCTGACCGGTTGGGGCAGCGCCGCCACGGTCAAGAACCTCGTCCTCGGCCGGACGAACAGGGCGAAGCAGACGACCGGGCTGGCTTCGGCGTCACCCCATAGTCCGGGGCTCGCCGTCACGAACACGCGCGGCGGAACGGCCGCGAGCTTCTCGGTGCGGACGGGCGTGACGCTCGTGACCCTGCGCTGACCGATACCCCCATGGGGTATATTCGTTCGCGTGCCGACGAAGCCGCCCGCCGCCACGCACGGTTACCTCCCTCACAAGGCCGAGCTCGAGAGGCGCCTTGCGCGGATCGAGGGCCAGGTGCGCGGGGTCGCGCGGATGGTCGACGAGGAGCGCTACTGCATCGACATCCTGACGCAGCTCGCCGCGATCGACACGGCGCTCGAGGCAGTCGCCCTGCGGGTGCTCGACGAGCACGTGCAGCACTGCGTTGCGGGCGCGCTCGCGTCGGGCGATGCGGAGGATGCCGAGACGAAGACGACGGAGCTGCTCGCGGCGGTGCGGCGCTTCGCGAAGACGAGGTAGCGCGCCGTGATCCTCACGGTGGACGTCGGCCACCAGCTTGTCCGCGCCCTGTCGTTCGCGGCCGGCATGACGTGGGAGATCCTCTGGGCGCTGATTCTCGGCTTCACCCTGTCGGCGGTCGTGCAGGCGGTCGTCTCGAAGCGCGAGATGCGCCGGCTGATGCCGGACGACTCGCCGAGGACGGTCGTCGTCGCAAGCGGGCTCGGCGCTGCTTCGTCGTCCTGCTCCTACGCCTCGGTCGCGCTCGCGCGCTCGCTGTTTCGCCGCGGCGCCGACTTCACCGCGGCCATGGTCTTCCAGTTCGCCTCGACCAACCTCGTCTTCGAGCTCGGGATCGTGATGGCCTTGCTGCTCGGCTGGCAGTTCGTTGCCGGCGAGTTCGTCGGCGGCCCCGTGATGATCGTGCTGCTCGTCGTCTGCTTCCGGCTGTTCCTGACGCGCCGCCTCGTCGACGAGGCCCGGCAGCAGAGCGAGCGCGGCCTCCTCGGGTCGATGGAGGGCCACGCGGCAATGGACATGTCCGCGACGGCGCCCGGCTCCTGGTGGCAGCGCCTGCGCACGCCACAGGGCTTCACCGCCACCGCCGACTACTTCGTCATGGACTGGGCGGCGGTCTGGCGCGACATCGCTGCCGGGCTGCTGATCGCAGGTGCGCTCGCGGCCTGGGTCCCGCAGTCGTTCTGGCAGGGGCTCTTCCTGGCCGACCATCCAACCATGGCGAAGCTCTGGGGGCCGCTGATCGCGCCGCTCGTCGCGATCCTCAGCTTCGTCTGCTCGATCGGCAACGTGCCCCTCGCGGCCGTGCTGTGGAACGGCGGCATCAGCTTCGGCGGCGTCCTCACGTTCATCTTCGCCGACCTCATCATCCTGCCGATCCTCCACATCTACCGGAAGTACTACGGCTGGAGGATGGCCGGCTTCCTGCTTGCGACCTTCTACGCGACGATGGTCGCTGCCGGCCTCATCGTCGAGTTCCTCTTCCAGGCGCTCGGGATCGAACGCGCGGCGAGAGATGCCAAGATCGTCGAGGCCTCCATCAGCTGGAACTACACGACGGTGCTCAACATCGTCTTTCTCGCGATCGCCGCGGTGCTCGTACGGCGGTACTTCAAGGTCGGAGGCGGCCTGAAGATGCTGCGGATGATGTAGACGGCACCTCGGCCCGGCGCTCCTGCGGCGGTTCGGGAACGTGATCCGCGGTCGGGACCGTGACCGTGAAGGTCGTCCCGTGCCCGACCTCGCTCTCGACGCTGATCGAGCCGTGGTGAGCGTCGAGGATCGCCTTCGTGATCGAGAGGCCGAGGCCGGTTCCCTGGATCCGGGCGGCCGCTTTCGTCCGGAAGAAGCGCGTGAACAGCCGCTGCTGATCCTCCGGGGTCATGCCCATGCCCGAGTCGGCGACCACGATCATCGCGTCCTCGCCGACCATCGAGATCGAGAGCCCGACGCGCCCCCCGGGGGGCGTGAACTTGATCGCGTTCGAGATCAGGTTGTCGAAGACCTGGGCGAGGCGCACGCGGTCGGCCCTGACAGTAGGCGTCTCGTCGCACTCGATCACGAGCGAGACGCCGGCGGCTGCGGCGCGTGGCTGCGCATCGGAGACGGCCTCGGTGGCAACGGCCGCGAGGTCGACGTCCTCGATTGCCACGTTCAGCTCGCCTGCGTTCACCTGCGCGACGAAGAGCAGGTCGTTGATGAGGCGGAAGAGCCGGATGCTGTTTCGGTCGACGACGGCGAGCATGGCGCGCTGCTCGTCGTTCAGCTCCCCGAGGGTGCCGTCGAGCACCAGCTCGGTGTACCCCTGGATCGCGGTGAGCGGAGTGCGCAGCTCGTGCGAGACCAGCGCGACGAACTCATCCTTCATCACGTCGAGCTCGCGCAACTGCTCGTTCTGCGCACGTGCGACCTCGAGCATCTGCTCGCGCTCGACCCGTGCGTCGTCGAGCTTCTTCTCGGTCGCCTTGCGCTCGGTGATGTCCGCCATGTATCCCTGGATGTACAGGGCGGCGTTGGCCTCGTTGTAGGCGATTCTGGCGTCGTCGTTCACCCACACGATGCTGCCGTCCGGCCGGACGATCCGGTACTCGCAGATCACGGGCTCGAGCCTCGCCCGCGCTGCCGCGAATGCCGCGATCACGCGCGCGCGGTCGTCGGGGTGGAGGACGTGCTCGAAGAAGTTGGGATCGGCGACCCAGTCCTCGGCGCGGTGACCCGTGAGCTGCTCGATGCGCGGGCTGATGTACGTCGCGCTCGCGTCCTTGAGCCCCTCGACGTAGGCGACTCCCGGCAATTGCTCCGCGAGCACGCGGAAGTCTTGCTCGCCATAAGCCTGCGCCATAGCCATTCATCGTCAGACTCGGGCCTCGCCGCCCTCCCCGATCCGGGTGATCGCTGTAACCCGCGTGGCTGGATTCAGCGAGCCCGCGCGAGGTTGAGGATCGCGAGGTAGCTCTTGCGCACGCTGCGTCCGGGCCTGTGGCTGATCCGTTCGCGAATCCGCCGGTACAGCTCCTGCCGCTGCGTCTCACCGAAGTCGCGGTGCCCGGAGTACGTCTCGAGCACGTCGATGTACTCGTCGGCCGTGTAGCTCACGCCCCACAGATAGCGGCGGGTCGCGACGCTCTCGAAGAGGCCGCTGCGCTCGATCTCGTCGCGGAGGTCACCGACCTCGTCGGGACGGGGTGGAGGCGACGGATCGGTCTCGTCGGTCGCGGCGAGATAGTCCTCCTGGACGTCTGCGAAGAACCGATCGCCGCCCTCCGGGCCGACGTGCTCCGTCGAGACGACGGCAAGGATCCCGCCGGGCCGGAGCAGCGACGCCGCCTTCGGGTAGCGGAGAGCCGGATCGATCCAGTGGAAGGACGTGAACGCGGCGACGGCGTCGAAGCCGGCTTGCGCAGGCCGCCACGACTCGAAGTCGGCGTGAACCACGTCGACCATGTCGAAGCGGGCGAGCTTGCCGCGGGCGAACTCGGCGAGGCCGCCTCCGAGCTCGACGCAGGTGACCCGGAAGCCGCACCCGGCGAGCGCGACGGTCGCCTGGCCCGTCCCGCACCCGACCTCGACGATTCGCGGGGCCGGCGGCAGCTCGGCGGCGAGGTCGGCGAAGAGCGCCGGCGGATACGTCGGGCGCGCACGGTCGTACAGCTCGGGGATCTCCGAGAACGTCGCGCGCAGGCGCTCCCGGTCGTTGTCGCTCGCCGCCACGCCGTCTCTAGTCGTCGAGGTCGCGGCGGAGCTGTTTCGTCCGGCCGCGCCGCTTCTTCTCCTCGAGCCGGCGCTCCTTCGCCGCGCGCGTCGGCTTCGTCGCAGTGCGCTTGCGGCGGATCTTCGTCGCCTCGCGGAGCTGCTCCAGCACCCGGTCGGCCGCGAGCTCGCGGTTGCGGAGCTGGGAGCGCTCGTCCTGCGCGGCGGCGCGAACGACCGGGCCGAGCTTCTCGAGCACGCGGCGCCGCTCCGCCTCGGTGAGGCCCCCGGACTGCTCGACGTCGAAGAGCGCCTCGGCCCGCGTGGAGCTCTTGTTGGCGTGCTGCCCGCCGGGCCCGCTCGAGCGGGAGAACCGGAAGGCGATCTCAGACCGAATAGACTCGGCGTCCATGGCCGCGATTCTCGTTGACGTGGACGGTGTGCTGCACGTCTCGGGGGCGCCGATCGCTGGAGCGGCTTCCGCGATGCACCGCCTGCGGGAGGCAGGGCACCGGCTGCGGTTCGTCACGAACACGACCACGCGTTCGCGTTCCCAGGTGGTCGAGCAGATGCGGGAGATGAAGATCGAGGTCGAGGACGGGGAGGTCCAGACCCCCGGCGTCGTCGCGGCGCACGCCCTCCAGGGCAAGCGGGTACTGGCGCTCACCATGCCCGGCCTGCTCGAGGATCTCGACGGCCTGCAGCTCGTCGGCATGAACGTGGACGCCGTCCTGATCGGCGGCGCCGACGAGGGCGAGGAGCCCGGCCGGGTCTTCTCGTACCTCAACTTGAACCGCGCGTTCCACGAGCTCGACGCCGGCGCCGACCTGTACTGCCTGCACAAGAACCGCTGGTGGCAGACGGCCGACGGCCCGCGGCTCGATGCCGGCGCGTTCGTCGCAGGCCTCGAGTACGCCGCTGACACCGAGGCGACGGTGCTCGGCAAGCCGAGCGCCGCCTATTTCGCCGCCGCGCTCGAGGCCCTCGACGCCGAGGCGGACATGACGTGGATGGTCGGCGACGACCTGGATGGGGACGTCGTCGGCGCGCACAAGCACGGTATGAAGACGGTGCTCGTGCGCACCGGCAAGTTCCGCCCCGACGAGGTCGAGCGCTCGCGGGTGCAGCCGGACGCGATCATCTCGTCGATCGCCCAGCTCCCCGACTGGCTCGAGGAATCCCTCGGGATCTAGCGGGTGCGGATCGGCATCGATCTGATCGAGATCGAGCGCATTCGCCGCGCGCTCGCACGGCACGGGGACGGCTTCCGCGAACGCTGCTTCACCGAAGCCGAGCGCGCCTACTGCGAGTCGAAGGCGAATCCACCCCAGCACTACGCGGGCCGGTTCGCCGCCAAGGAAGCGGTCGGCAAGGCGCTCGGATCCGGCGTCTACTTCACCTGGAAGGAGATCGAGATTCGCGGCCGGCCGAAGCCCGGCGTCTTCCTCACCGGGCGCACGGCCGCGTGGGCCGAGAAGGTTGGCGCGGGGAAGATCGAGCTCTCGATGACGCACTCCCGCGAGCTCGCCGCGGCCGTCGCCGTCGTGGTGGAGGCCGGCGCGTGAGGCTGCAGCCGCTGCTGACCGCCGACGAGACCCGCCGCGCCGAGGAGGCACACCAGGGCTCGATGGAGGAACTGATGGAACGCGCCGGGTCGGCCGTCGCCGAGCACGTGCTGCGCCAGTTCCCCGGACGCGTCACCGTCGTCTGTGGCGGCGGCAACAACGGCGGCGACGGCCGCGTCTGCGCCCGCAGACTGACCGAGTCCGGCCGCGACGTGCTCGTCGTCGACGGCGTCGGCGACCTCGGCGAGCCGGACGTGATCGTCGACGCGCTGCTCGGCATCGGCCTTGCCGAGGCACCCCGCGAGGACGCTGCGCGCATGATCGACCTGATGAACGCGAGCGGCCGTCCGATCGTCGCGGTCGACGTGCCCTCGGGGGTGAACGCCTCGACCGGCGAGATCGCCGGGGCCGCAGTGAAGGCTGCGGCGACCGTCACGTTCGGCGCCGCCAAGGTGGGCCTCGCGATCGCCCCGGGGCGCCTGCACGCCGGGTTCGTGCGGATCGCGCCGATCGGGCTGCGCCCCCGCGAGCACGAACATGCACTGGTACCCGCCTCGGCGCTGCTCGAGGTGCCCCGCAAGCGCACCGAGTCGACGAAGTACAGCGCCGGGTCCGTGCTGATCGTGGGCGGCTCACGCGGCCTCACCGGGGCACCGACGCTGTCGGCGCTGGCCGCGTTCCGCGCCGACGCGGGCTACGTCGCGGTGGCCGCGCCGGAGTCGACGCTCCCGGTGCTCGAGACGGCGCTGCTCGAAGTGGTCAAGCACCCCTTGCCCGAGGACTCGGCGGGGCGACTGCTGCGGCGGTCGGCCGAGGCGATCCTCGAGGCCGCCGACAAGGCGGATGCGGTCGCGATCGGGCCGGGCCTGGGACGGAGCGACGGGACGGTCGAGCTCGTACGGCTGCTGCTCGAGCAGCTCGACGTGCCCGTCGTCCTCGACGCCGACGCGCTGTGGGAGCTCGAGCCGTTCGCTCGCTCGGCCCCGACCGTGTTGACGCCGCACTCGGGCGAGCTCTCGCGTCTGCTCGGAGTCGAGGCGCGCGAGATCGATGCGCATCGCCTCGACTCGGCGCGGCGCGCGGCCGCGCTCTTCGGCTCGGTCGTGCTCCTGAAGGGGGCCGATACGCTCGTCGCCTCGCCGCGCGAAGGCGTGCTCGTCGCGAGCTACGGCACGCCGGCGCTCGCGACCGCCGGCTCCGGCGACGTGTTGACGGGGATCGTCGCCGCGTTCCTCGCCAAGGGGATGGAGGCTCGCTTCGCCGCCGCGACGGCCGCGGTCGCGCACGGCGTTGCGGCGGAGCTCGTCGACCCGCAGCCGGGGACGATCGCCTCCGACCTGCTGCCCGGGCTGCGACGTGCGCTCGCCGGCCACGGCTTGCAGCGCGCGCCGCTCCAATGAGGGAGGCGTAGTGCGGTCCGAGATCACGATCGACCTCGGTGCGTTGCGGCGCAACGCGAAGACGCTGCTCGGCGTGCTCGACGGGGCGGAGCTCTGGGCAGTGGTGAAGGACAACGCGTACGGCCATGGGGCCGTCGATTGCGCCGAGGCCGCGCTCGGCGCCGGCGCTTCGGTTGCCTGCGTCTCGACGGTCGGCGAGGCGCTCGAGCTGCGCGGCGAGCTGCCCGGAGCGCGCATCCTCGTCATGGGGCCGGCGTCGAACCGGGAGGTCGCCCAGGCGCGTGACGCCGGCCTCGCGCTCGTTGTCTCGGGCGACGACATCCCGGAGGGAGTCGCCGTCCACGTGAAGCTCGACACCGGCATGGGGCGCTGGGGCGTCGCGGAGCTGCCGTCGGCGACGCGAGAGGTCGTCGGCGTGATGACGCACCTCGCGACCGCCGACGGCGACCTGGCGTTCGCCCGCAAGCAGATCGAGCGGTTTCGCGAGGCGACCGCGCCGGTCTCGCACCTGACCCGCCATGTCGCGAACAGTGCCGCGGCTCTGCGTCTCCCCGAAGCGCGCTTCGACGCAGCGCGGTGCGGGATCGCGCTCTACGGGCTGTCGCCGTTCGGCACCGATCCCTTCGAGGACGGGCTCGAGCCGGTGCTCGGCTGGACGAGCGAGATCGCCCAGTCGAGGCTGTTGCGCGCCGGCGAGTCCACCGGGTACGGACGCCGCTTCGTCGCCGAGCGCGACACCTGGATCGGCATCGTGCCGGTCGGGTACGGCGACGGCTTCCGCCGTGACCTGGCCGGCACCGAGGTGCGGGTCGGCGGCGATCGCTGTACCGTCGTCGGCACGATTTCCATGGACGCCCTTGCCGTCGAGCTCGAGCACGAACAGCAACCCGGGACGCCGGTCACCCTGGTCGGACGCGGTGTGCCGCTGGAAGAGCATGCCGACGTCGCCGGCACGATCACCTACGAGCTCGCCTGCGGCATCAACTCCTCACCCTTGCGCGCGCGGCGCGTGGTGATCGACTCATGAGCGAGAGCAATGCCGAGCGCAGGGCGGCCAGGCGGTCGGCAAGCGCGGCCGCGCTCGCCGAGCAGCTCGGGAACCTCCTCACCTTCACGGGCGAGGAGCGGGCGCTCGACGTCGGGTCCGGCACGGGCGCGCTCGCGTTCGCGCTTGCCCCGCGTGTGCGCGAGGTCGTCGCGGTCGAGGTCGACGAGGAGCTCGCCGAGCGAGCACGCGCGGATGCCCCTGCGAACGTCGAGGTCGTCGTGGCGGACGGCGAGCACCTGCCATTCGACTCGTTCTCGTTCGATCTCACCGGGACGCTGCGCACGTTGCACCACACGCGCCGGCCCGAGCTGCTCGTCGCCGAGCTCGTGCGCGTCACGCGCCCCGGCGGGACCGTCCTCGTGGTCGACCAGGTCGCGCCGACCGACCCGCTCGAAGCGGTCGAGCTGACGCAGTTCGAACAGGCACGCGATCCCTCGACGACCCGCATCCTCGCCGATGCCGATCTGCGCGGCCTCTTCGATTCGAACAACCTCGTCCTGCGCAGCGAGCACGTCACCAACGAGCCGCGCGACCTGGACGCCTACCTCGATCTTGCGGGCTGCAGCGGCCCCGAGCGCGAACGTGCGCGGATGCTTGCGCCCGTCGGGTACGAGTCGGTCGTCGGCTGGTTCGTGCTCACCCGCGGCTGACGCCGAATCGCGCCAGCAACCGGTCGAGGAGCCGGCAGAGCGGTCGTCTCGGGCGCAGAAGCTGCGCGATGCTGATGACCACGAACTCGGCGGGCTTCACCGGCGCGATCCCGATGACGACGATCAGCCGGCCGTTGTCGATGTCGTTCTGCGTCATGGTCGTGCGGTCGCAGCGGACGAAGAACGCCTCCTCTGCTTTCGTGCCTACGAGCTCGCCGTTGCGCCAGACCGTGACGAGCAGGTCCGTGACCTGCCCTCGCACCTGCGTCCAGAGCTGCTCGTCGTCCTGCTTGCCGACGGTCCATGCGAGGCTTTGCTGGACCTGTGCGCGGACGCGATCGACGACGTCGCTCGCGCGATTCATGCCGAGCCTCCGCGCCGGGAGCGTAGGCGCGCGACGCCACCGGGGAAGACGGCCTGCACCCAGGCGGCCGGGCGATACCACCTCGGCACGAAGATCTCGCGCCGGTCGCTCGCGACCGCGCCCAGCAGCCGTTCGACGACGAGCTTCGGCTCGATCACGAGCCGCCCGAAAACCGGGCCGAACCGTTCCCGTTGGCGGAACCCCTCCGTCTCGACATAGCCGGGGTTGACGGTGTGGACGGAGATCCCGCGGGGTGCCAGCTCCACCGCCAGCGACCGCGAGAACGCGAGCTGCGCGTGCTTCGAGGCGGAGTACGGTCCCGCTGCGACCGTGCCGGCCACCGACACGACGTTGACGAGGTGCGATCCCGCCCCGAGGCCGGGCAGGAAGGCGAGCGTCGTCCACACCGACCCGAGGTAGTTGACGTCGACGACCTGCTCGATCCGCTCGGGTGGCGCATTCAGGAAGCTCCCGCGTGCGCCGACCCCGGCGTTGTTGACGAGCAGGTCGATGCTCGGGTGCCGCGCGAGCACGCGCTGCGCGGCGGCCTCCACCGACGCCCGGTCGGCGACGTCGCACTCCTCGTGCTCGTCGGCGTCGGACGGCCGGCGCGAGAGCCCGACGGTGAGCCAGCCGCGCGCGCGCAGCGTGCGGATCAGCTCAGCGCCGATGCCGGACGAGGCGCCCGTGACGACCGCGAGGCGAGGCGTCTGCTAATTGCAGATCTTCAGCTGCCGGCCGGCAGCTGCGTGGTGGCCGGCGACATCGGTGAGCGTCGCCGTCAAGCGGTGGACGCCCTTCTTCAGCGACGTCGTCTTCCAGCCGAGGCTGTAGATCCCGCCGGGCCCGCTCTTGACGGTGCCGATGCGCTTGCCGTTGTCACGGAACACGATGTGCTGCACGCGCTCGGTCGACGCGCCGACGACGATCAGCCGATCCTGCTTCAGGGCACAGCCGTGTGCCGGCGGCTCGATCCACGTGACGGTCGGGCCGTCGACGACGGTGATCTTCGACTGCACGAAGCTCGTGTTCGGATAGATCGCGTTGCCGACCGTGTTGATGTTCTTCGACTCCTGGTAGTCGGAAGCCTCCACGATCGAGGTCGTCTTGCCGACGTTGAGCTTCGGTGCCGCGGCCGGGATGCCGAAGACGACGAGGCCGGTCGCGGGGTCGTAGGCCGAGGCGCCGACGAGCGCCTTGTTGTAGTTGAGCACCAGCGAAAGCGGATCCACGCCGGAGCCCAGGTCGACTGCCTGAGCGACGATCAGCGGCCGGCCCGCGGTGACGCGGGTCGTCAGCAGGCGCACGAACGGCGGCGTCACGTCGTTCACCCACGAGTTCAGGAGGTACTTGCCCTTGAGCGGCGTGTTCGTGAACGGATCGGCACGAGAGTCGACGGCGACGTAGAGGCGCTCGAGGCGCGGGAACTGCGCGCCCGCGGCGCCGATGTCGACGTTCGCGTCGAACGTCAGCGCATTCACGTCCGTCGGCGTGCCCGCGTACCCCTGCACGTCGTTCTCGTCGGGCGAGCCGAGGACGAACGGATCGATCAGCGCGCCGCCGGTGTCGCGGCGAGCACCGAGACGCCGAAGTTGGCGACCGGCTGGGGATGTCCGTGAAGTAGAGATGCTCGGAGCCGTCCTCGTTCATCGGCGCGCCGACGTAGTCCGGCGGCGGCCCGAACGGCTCGGACGGGCAGCAGTACGTCGTGACGTGGCTGGTGCCGACCGCGGTGTCCCCGGTCTGCAGCTTCTGCAGCGGCGTGGCCGTGAGCGTGCGGAGCGCGGGCCGCTCGACCAGGAACGCGTACGGGACGCGCCGCTCGACGCCGTTGCCGGAGAGGATGAGGAAGCCGTAGTTCATGCCGAGGCCGGCGTTCGCCTCGGCGCGGACGACGACCGGAATCGCCGCGTCGCCACCCGTCGCGAGCGAGAGGTTGCCCGGAACGTCGATCGTGACGCCCGAGGTCTGCGCCTGCGGCGCGATCGAGACCGTCCACGTCCCTGCGCCGTCGCCCGCGTCGGAAACCGTCAGGAGCATCGACTTGCGCTGGGCGCCCGTCGAGACGTCGATCTTCTCGAACGACAGCGATTGCGGGTCGGTGAAGACCTTCGGGTCGTCACCCGCCAGCGCGTTCGGTGAGGCCTGCGCCCTCGAGCAGCACGGGCGCCTCCTGCGTCCGGGCGCTGTTGCCCCAGGCCGGGCCGGCTGTCGACATCAGCGCCGATTTCACCTGCCACGCCGACCAGGTCGGATGCTGCTGGAGCAGCAGCGCCGCCGCGCCGGCGACATGCGGCGTCGCCATCGAGGTGCCCGCGAAGACCGAGAAGGTCGACCCGGTGGTCAGCGGCGGCGTCGACGAGAGCACGTCGAGGCCCGGGGCGGAGATGTCGGGCTTGAGGTCGTAGCCGAAGTCCGTCGGGCCCGCCGACGAGAAGCTCGTGATCACGCCGCTGCGATCCGTCTGGATCTCCTTGATGTCCGAGGAGACGCGGATCGTCGACTTCCCGGCGTTCGCGGCCATGAACGCGCGCAGTTGCGCGCCGTCGAGATCCGAGATCATGCCGGAGGGAATCGGCATCTGGATCGGGATCGGGTTCGCCTCGCCGAAGCGGTTGTCGACCAGGATGATCCCGATCGCGCCGGCGAGCCCAGCCCGCTCGGCCTTGGTCACGAACGCGCAGTCGCCGCGCGAGACGAGCGCGATCTTGCCGGTGAGTGAGCCCTTGGGCAGCGTGCCGAGCCCGGTGTTCGGGTCGGTCGTCGACCCGCAGAGGTGTGCCTCGACCGGCTTGCCGTCCGTGCCCATCACGCTCGTGACGTCGACGAGCGTCTGGTCGAGCGTCGCCCAGCCGGCGGGCAGCTTCGCGCCGCCCGCGCCCTGGATCGGGATCGCGCCGAGCGAGGGCGGTCCGCCCACGACGCTGAGGGCCGGAGCGAAGACGTGCGAGTTCGAGACGGCCGCGACCGAGATCGCATCGGGCGCGCTTCCCGGCGAGCCTGCCGTGCCGAGCCCGAAGTCCTCGCGGTCGTTGCCCGCGGCGATCACCGGCACGACGCCGGCGAGCGCGGTGTTGTGCACGGTCTCGTACATCGCGTCGTTCGCCGGATCGGTCTCCGGGCCGCCGCCCGAGAAGTTGATCACGTTCATGCCGTCCGCGACCGCGGCCTCGAACGCCTTGACGATCTCCGGCGTGTCCGCCTCGTGGCCGAGGGGCGTCGGGATCGTGAAGACGCGGTAATTGCCGATCCAGGCCTTCGGCGCGACGCCCGAGAGACCGGTGACTGCCGGATGGTCGGGCCCGGCGGGCGCATTCGTGTTCTCGTCGCCCGCGGCGATGCCGGACACGTGCGTCCCGTGCGGCTCGGTCGCGTCGAATGCCTTGTTGCTCGACGCGTCGCGCACCGGGCCGGGGAAGACCTTGGCGACGATCACCTTCGGCGTCGTCAGCTTCGGGTCGCCCTTCGGGAAGCCCGGCGGGTACGAGAACCCCGTCGGGTTCAGGAACGGGCTCGTCGGGTCGACGCCGGTGTCGATGACCCCGATCTTGATCCCCTCTCCCTTGTCCCCGGTTGCCGCCTCGAGGTTGGTGGCCTGGATCACGGACGGCCCCCGGTCCATCGTCTCGCTGTAGCTGAGGCTCGGATACACCTTGTTCACCGAGCGCAGCTGCAGCAGCTTCGGGAGTGAGCGGGCGGGCAACTCGACCGCGAAGCCGTCGAGCAGGAGCGAGTACCGCTCCTGGAACCGGGCCTGCGGGATCGCGGCGCGCACCTGGGCGACCGCGGCGTCCTGGAGACGCGCGAGCCGGGCGAGGTAGGCGCGCGCGGAGGAGCTCGTCAGGTCGAGGTGGTTGCCCGGGTCGCGGTGGCGAGCGTCCGGTTGCCGCTCCAGGCCGCGAGCGGCGGCTCGGCGAGACGGACGATCACGCGGGTGAGGCCGAGGCGGTGCCCCGCCGGAATGTGGATCACACCCGCGCGCACCCGGGGCGGCGCGGCTTCGCGCAGGTCGCGCCGGACAGGCTGAAGCGCCGCCGACGCTGATGTCGCCGCCAGCAGTGTCAAAACCCCCGAGAACAGCAAAAGGCGACGCAAGGATCCGCAGAGTACCGGACGGGCGTTAGAGTCGCCCCGAATGTTCCAGGGAAAACGCGCATTGATTCTTGGCGTCGCGAACAAGCGGTCGATCGCGTGGGCGATCGCCAAGCGCCTGGCCGACGGGGGCGCCGAGCTCGCCTTCACGTTCCAGGGTGAGCGGATCGAGAAGAACGTCCGCGACCTCGCGGACTCGGTCGGCGGGAAGCTCGTCACCGAGCTCGACGTTCGCGACGACTCGGCGATCGAGCGGGTCTTCGGGGAGGTCGGCGGGGTCTTCGGCGGGAAGCTCGACATTCTCGTCCATTCGGTCGCGTTCGCGGCAGCGGAGGATCTGGAGGGGCGTTTCACCGATACGCCCCGCGACCGCTTTTGGATGGCCATCGACGTGAGCGCCTACTCGCTCGTGGCGACGACGCGCGCGGCGGAGCCGCTGATGGAGGCGGCGGGCGGCGGCTCGGTCGTCACCATGACCTACCTCGGCGGCGAGCGCGCGGTGCCGCACTACAACGTGATGGGCGTCGCGAAGGCGACCCTCGACTCGGCCGTGAAGTACCTCGCGTGGGACCTGGGCGCGAAGAACATCCGCGTCAACGCGATCTCCGCCGGCCCGGTGCGCACGCTTGCTGCGCGTTCGATCGCCGGCTTCCCGACGATGGAGTCGATCGTCGAGGAGCGCTCCCCGCTGCACCGGCATGTGGATGCCGACGACGTCGGCGCCGCCGCGGCCTACCTGCTCGGCGACGGCGCGCGGAACGTCACCGGGACGACGCTCTACGTCGACAGCGGCTACCACGCGATGGGCATGTAGAGGACCGCCCGACCGTTCCGGCAGTTCTTTGTTCACGCGGTCTTCGGGACGGTTGGATGCTCATTCCTCGTGCGTGATTGCCTCTGCAAAATCTGAGTCGTGGCGGCATGAACCCGACGGCTTGACCAAAAACTGCTGAAGACCGGAGCTGCCGGTCGAGGAAGGCGAGATGGAATACACCCGCTTAGGAAACACCGGCCTGAAGGTGAGCCGAATCGCGCTCGGTTGCATGAGCTATGGCGATCCAACCACGCCGAATGCCCACTCGTGGGCGTTGGTGGACGACGAGGCGTCAGCCGTTCTTCCGGCAGGCGGTCGAGCTCGGGCGTCACCTTCTGGGACACCGCGAATGTCTACCAACGGGGAACCTCCGAAGAGTTCGTCGGGCGCGCGATCGATAGCTACACCCGTCGGGAGGATATCGTGCTCGCGACCAAGGTGCGGGGCTGGATGCATGACGGGCCGACTGGAGACGGACTTTCGCGCAAGGCCATCTTCGAGCAGTTCGATGCGTCGCTCCGCGGCTCGGGACGGACTACATCGACCTCTACTTCATCCACCGCTTTGACCCGGACACGCCGGTCGAGGAGACGATGGAGGCTCTCCACGACGTCATCATCGCCGGGCAAGGTGCGCCACCTCGGCGCCTCCTCGATGTACGCGTGGCAGTTCGCAAAGATCCAGACGGCGCCGACCTCGGCGGTTGGACCCCGTTCGTCTCGATGCAGAATCAGTACAACCTCCTGCGCCGGCACGAAGAGCCAGAGTTGATGCCGATGTGTGCGCGACACGGGAGTCGGCCTCGTGCCGTACTCCCCGCACGCCGAAGGGCCGCCTTACCCGCCCGCCGGGTGAGCAGAGCCATCGTTCCTGCATGGACGAGGTCGCCAAGGCGTTCGACTCCCCCTACGACGAGCCAGTCGTCAACGCCGTGGAAAGTCTCGCCGAGGTGCGCGGCGTGACTATGGCGCAGATCGCGCTGGCCTGGGTGCTCCGCAACCCGCTGGTCTCAGCGCCAATCGTCGGCGCAACCAAGCCGAATCACCTGCCAGAGGCAGTCGATGCGCTTGGTCTTGCACTGACAGATCAAGAGGTGCAAGAACTCGAAGAGCCCTACCAGCAGTACGGGCCATCGTGGTATTAGAGGGGCGACCGCCTGCGCACCACGAGGGAACCAACCGAGCGGCAGTTTCGACGCTGCAAGATGAAGGCAGCCTCCGGCCCCGACCGACTCGTCCCGCCTTGTCGCTCGGCGTACGAGAGGCAGCGCGGGCTGCGACCGCCGTCTGTTCCATCCGCCGCGCGCTGGACTACGAGGATGTAGTGAGGAATTCTTCTCCCTTCCTATCTTCGGGTGATGCGCGTCCCCGCGTAGGCGGCCTCCCGGACGGCCGTGTCCGACTCGAGCACGGTACCGAGGGCGCCGCCGACGGTGGCAAAGGAAGCCGCGAACCAGGCGAGCGTGACGTAGTCGCGCGCAGACGTGTCGCGGCCGAGCGCGTTTGCGAGCACCGGCGCGGAGATCACGAGTACGGCGACCGCGAGGACGAGAACAAAGAGCGCTGCGTAGAGCGACGCGATCCCGATCGTGACGGTGAGGACCGTCGTGACGTTGAAGAGAAGCACCTGCGCGCGGGCACGCGGATCGGGCGCGCGCTCCCACAACTCATGCGCGACGATCACAGCGACGATCGTCACCGCAAGCGAGGCGAGGCATACGGCCAGAAGCCGCCACCAACTGAGCGCTGCTGAGAGCCGCCACATGTCAGACCCGACGATGCCGTAGGCGCCCGCGGCAAAGGCCGCGGCGAGGACGCCGTAGAGCTTCGCCGCCAGGCGCCACGGCCGGTTCGCGCGCACCATTCCTGCTAGCAAGCGGAGATGCCCGAAGATCACCGTCGGTACGTAAGGGAACCTCGAAACGTCCTCGGCATCGGCGGCGATCTCACGCAACGAGCTCCCCGCCCCGACAAGCTCCCCGGCCAGCTCGCGGAGCACGCGCCGAAGCCGCCGCTTCAAGTGCAGAGGGCCGAGCGCCGGCAGCGAGACGAGGGCGACCCCATGCGTGCGGCTGACGTGACGCGAGACCGGGCGGCTGCCGTGCCGTAGTGGGAGATCGGTGACGACGACGGCGAAGTCCCAGCCCCGCTCGAGCAGCGCGCGCCGCGCCGCCTCGACGAGCTGGGCTGTCTCGGCCGGCGGGACCGCGAGCCGGTCGACGACGAACTCCGTCCGCCAGCCGAAAGCGCCGTGCGCCTCGCGCAGGTCCTCGACCAGATCGTCGGCGATCCTCGTCGAAACCTCCTCTGGCAGGCCAGGCGCGGCGAGCACGCCGAGCCTGACACTTCTTTCAGGCTCGTTCACGTCGAGTGCATCGCCTCGGCCCCTCTTCGATCACGTTCGCCTCGCGCCTCCTCGGGCGTGCGCCCCTCGGGTGTGCGCGCTGCTGACCTCCGGGATCGAGGCGACGCGAGCTGTCCTCGCCCGGTTCGTAGACGACCGTCACGCACAGGACTCGCCAATGTCGACAACTTAGCCGAGTGCCGTCGGTGGGCTTGATCGGACTCGAGCAGACGAGGACGGCACGTGCCATCCGAAGCCGCGGTCGGGGCCTGATAAGGCAGGCACGACGCCAGACTGCACTTCCGCACGTCGCAAACGCATGGTCGATGTCCGGTTCGACGCGAGCGTGGCGGCGCGGCCTGCTCGGTCGGGAGGTGGCCGCGGTGACGGACAGCGCGTCGGAAGCGAGCGTTCAGGGACTCGGTTCGACGAGCGTCGGCTCGACTGCCTCCGGGCTCGCACGGCCCTTGCTGACCCGGACGCCGCGCGGCAGCAGGATCAGGGCAGCGGCGGTCACGGTGCCTCCGATGGCCTCGAGCGTGTCGATGTGTTCCGAGAGCAGGAGGACGGCGAACAGCGCTCCGAGGAACGGCTCAAGGTTGATGTACAACGCCGCGCGGGGGGCACCGACGCGGCCGATGGCATGGAACCAGACGAGGTTCGAAAGCACATAGCTCGGGAGGAGTGCGTAGCCGAACGCGAGCCAGCCGGCCACCCCGACCGCTGCCCAGTCCTGACCCTAGATCTGGAGTGCCGCTGACGCGAGCAGCGGCACGGAGCCCGCGAGGGTCAGTACGGCGCTCAGGCGGTAAGGCGAATAGGTCTGCGTGAGCGGCACGAGCGCGACGCAGTAGAAGGCGAACGTCGCCGATGAGACGAGGCAGAGGACGATGCCTCCGAGGCTGCCGGAGAGGCTGCCTCCGACCCGACCGCAAGGATTGCGACCCCGAGCGAGGAGAGGGCCGTCGCGAGCCACGTTCGCGGTCCTGAGGCGCTCGACCCGGCTTATGTGAGCGAACAGGGCGACGAGGATCGGCGCGGTGCCGAAGAGCAGCGACACCGTCGCTGCCCCGGCTAATCGGAGGGCATAGATGAAGGCCAACTGGTTCACCCAGATGCCGACGGCGGCCGCCAGGAGAACGAGTCGCACGTCGTGCCGCCGGATACGGACTGGTTCCCTCGCGCCGAAGCGCGACTGCTCCGACGACAAGGCCCGCGAGCGCGTAAGCGCGGGGCGGTGTACGCGAGGGGCGAGAAGCGCCCGAGAGCATACTTCGCGACCGAGAAGTTCAGGCTCCAGACTACGACCGCGCCGAGCAGCATGAGCTCGGCTCGGCCTTGCAGCGACCGGGCCGGCCGGCTGAGTCGACGCGGTCAGGAGAGGATTCCGTGCATCGGTACCACTGATCATTATCTTCGTATTCTTTCATTCTGAGCGCGGCGGGACGGAAGGTGGATAGCGGGTGACTGCAGCCGCCGTTGTCCGTCGTCATGCTGTGTTGCGCGGCTGATCGCGCTCGGCCGATCGCTTCAGGGACCGGCGGCATCGTGGGGTGCGGACAGACTCAAGGGGAGTATCCGGCAAGGGCGTTCCGTCAGCACGGCGTTCGGGCCCGGAGCGTCTTCCCCGGCGGGGTCGGAGAGACCTTCGCAGGCGTGGTCGAGGCTCGCGGTCGAACTGGTGTCGCACCGTCAGCCTGGACAACGATCCACGAGTTCATATGAGTGTTCGGGCGTCTCACAGTCGCCCCAGCTGCCCCTTGTCTCTATGCGCGCGGTGCTTCGCCGGCAGAGAGTGGCGTCGAGTGGCGGCGCCAGACCCGCCACGCGTCGGCCTCCCGCACCCAGACATCGACAAGGATGAAGATCCCGCTTCGCTCGACACCCTTGACGAGGGCCGTCTGATCGACCCGCTGGAACACGGTGCAGAGATCACTGCCCGCCTCGACAATTCGCTCCTCGACCGAATAGCCGCTGACGACGTAATCGGGCAACATGCGGAGCCACTCATCTCGCCTCACGACGACCGGCTGTGGCTGGAGGATGACGAGGGCGTAGTCGTCGGACGAGGAACCGTGCGGCTCCTTCCGGATCACGGGCTTGGATCGTGAGCTGCCAGCGATCTGTCTGGTCACTGATCCGCGCGGCCAAGCCCACCAGGTCGATCCTATCCCGCCCGGGTTCGGCCCGATCGTCCCTCGCGGTCACCCCTAGATGACATGCGGCGCTCGCCGGGCCAGTGCGGGAATGTCTCTTGAGCTTCGGCCGTGCGAGGCACTACGTGCTGGTCGCCTACGCCTCACTCGTCCTTGCACCGTTTGCCGTTGAGACAGCGCATCCTCAGATGCGTGCCGCGAGGGACGGCCGTTAACGGTTCGTGATGTGGTCGATGATCCGCTCTGCGGCGTCGCTCGGCGAGGTCGTGGCGAGGTTTATCGTCAAACTGTTGGGAGCTGCGATCGCCGTGAAGTCGTCGTATTCGTCGAGCATGCGTTCGAGTGTTTTCGGATCGGTGGGCTTTCCGTGCTCTCTCCGGCTTTCGGCAACAACGCGCTGGAGCGTCCCCTTTTCACTGCGAAGGCCGATGGAGTCCCTACCGTCGAACTAACGAACCGCGCGGAGTGCCAGGTAGATAGGCGGATCATCACCGCCCGGCTCTTCGAAACGGTCGAGCTTGAGGCCGTGTTGGACGATGGTGTTGAGCAACATCGCAAGTGGGACGTGGTTGATGCCAACGCGCGCGCGAATCTGTGCGCTCTCTGGGTCGTACGGCAGAGTTCGCCACCCCGGAGTGGGATAACCCGGGCGAATGGTCGCGACCGCGTCGTCGAGGCCCTGACCAGCGGCGCGTGCGACCATCGGGTTACCGAAGCAGGAATGCACACCGAGGTACACCAGAATGTGTCAGCCGGGCTTCAACATGCGGGCCGCCTCCCAGCCACCCCGCCGTACCGAGGTCATCGAAGTCCGTATGAGTGAAGAGAGAGATGACGGCATTCGAACTCCTGCGTCGCCAAAGGGCAGATCGTGGCCGTCAGCGCGCACGAGCTGAGCATCGCTTGCGTGCTCTTTCGCAACTTCCACTCGGTCCGCTGATACGTCGGTCCCCACCACCGTCCATCCGGCATCGCGCAACAACGGGATCGCGTGGCCAGTGCCACACCCGAAGTCGAGGCACACTCCTGGCCCGCGCCCGAGCATCTCGATCGCGAAGCGCCGCATCGCTGTGTGAGCGTCGGCTGCAGCGAACGACTCGTACCACGCCGTCTGGCCGTCGTAACGCGCGGTTGGCACCAAGAAAGTCTACGAGCATGGTCGCTCTGGCCCAGCGTGCTTATGCCTGAACGGGATCCGCCAAGGATGGCAGCATTCGTCGTTGCGACTCGCCGGTTGCGGGCCTGGTCTGGAGGCCGGCGTTTTTGATGGACAGTGATGACTCCGCGGGTGTCGCGGAGCACCGTCTAGGTGTTGTCGTGGTGATGTCGCGAGCCGCGTATCGCCGCGAAATCCCTGCTAGCGCACCTTTGAACCACGCGATGGGCATGTAGAGGACCTCGAGAGCATTCCGACTGGAATGCCTTCCTGCGGCCTCGGCTACCGTTGCCAAGTGCCGCACTTCCAGGCTCTGCGACCCGAGCATGCGTCCGCAGTGTTGGCGTTCGAACTGGCCAACCGGTCGTACTTCGCCGGCTTCATCTCCGACCGAGGCGATGCATTCTTCGACGAGTTCAGCGAGCGGTACGACGAGCTCCTTGCTGAGAGGGAGACGCGTCGTGACGCCTACTACGTGCTGCTCGACGACGACGGCTCGGTGCTTGGCAGGTTCAACCTCTTCGACATCGACGACGGCACCGCCGAGGTCGGCTACCGGTGGCGGAGCGAGTGGCGGGGCGAGGAGTTGCGACGGCAGGCGTGCGGGAGTTGTGCCGGCTTGCGCTATCGGAGCATGGCGTGCGCAGGCTGCGTGCGCGGACCACGCACGAGAATGTTGCTTCCCAGAGAGTTCTCGCCAATGCCGGCTTCGTCGCCGACGGCGAGGCCGACGTCGCCGGTCGGCGCGGCATCTGGTTCGAGCGGGAGCTCGCGTCGTAGTCGGAGGCGGGTCAGGCGAGGGCGCGTTCGAGAGCCGCGCGGTAGGCGGGCTCGCCGTGGGTCGGCAGGACGAACTCGACGGGCTTGTCGAGCAGCGGCCTCAGTCCTGGCGGCCCCGAATCGTGTCAGCGCGCCCGAGCCTCGCCGACGAGGCGGTCCCGGACGGCCTTCGCGGGACCTCGTCCGCGGGGAGCCGGTCCGGTCGAATCCCTGACGACGAGCTCGGCTGCGATCAGGTGCTGGCGAGACGGCGGGTTCTGCACCGTGAGCTGCTCGATGAGCATCTCGGCCGCCATCCGGCCCGCCTCGAACGCGGGCCATTCCACTCCGGTGAGCGCAGGCGTCAGCATCTCGGCGAATTGCGCCTCGATCACCGACACGATCGAGAAGTCCTCGGGCACGCGGAGGTCGGCCGCCCGCAGGGCGCCGAGCAGACCCGTGAACTGCCAGCCTGTCGTGATCGCGGCGGTGCACTCCGGCTCCGAGCGGAGCAGCCGAGCCGCCACCGGAAACGCCTCGCGCGGTGGGTGCGAGCAGGGGATGTGGATGCCGCGAATGCCGAAGTCGGGGGCGCGTTGCTCGAAGACGTCACGCGCGATCAGCGCCGCCGTGTAGCCCGCGTCGAGCAGATCGGACGGGAAGTTGAAGAGCGCGACGCAGGTGTGACCAAGCCGGGCGAGGTGCGCCAGGCTCGTCTCGACCGCGTCGCCGAAGTCCATGTCCACGTAACTGACCCCGGTTGTGTCGCGGGTGCGCCCGATGAGGGTGAACGGGTGGCCGTCGGCCTGAAGGCGCGTGACCCGGGGGTCATCCAGCAGGGTCTCCATCAGGATCACGCCGTCCGCCCTTCCTCGGGCGACGAGCTGCGCGATCGTGTCCGGGTCGGTGGCGGCCGTCGAGAGGAGCAGCGCATAGTCGCTTGCGCTCGTCGCCTGCGTGGCGCCGGCGACGAACGTCTGCTGCACCGGCAGCAGGTGCCACTGCGGCGACGGAAGGAAAAGGGCGATCGTGTGCGAGGCGCCGCTCGCGAGCGCGCGGGCAGGCCCGTGCGGCCGGTAGTCGAGCGCCTCGATCGCCGCCAGGACGCGCTCGCGTACCTGCTGCGAGACGGACCGCTTGCCGCTCAGGACGTACGAGACGGTGCTCAAGGCGACGCCGGCGCGCTCGGCGATCTGAGCCATCGTCGCCGGCCTGGTCTCCATCGTCTCTCCTGGCTCTCTCACCGCAGGCTCCGCCCTGACCTTGACTCGCGCACGTCTTCCTGATAGCTTCGCGAAGCGCTTCGATAGCGAAGCGCTTCGATTGACGAAGTCTAGCTGCTGGCGCCTCAGGGGCGCAAACTTCATGTGCACAGCCAGGAGTCCACGGACGGAAACCATGCCCGGAGCTGCGCAACGCGGTGTCAGACGAGGCGAAACGCCGCCGAGCGTCGAAGCGGTTCGGAGAGGACCGCCAGGGAATTGGGGACGTACGTAGGCCACGAGACGGGCTTCACCGTGCTCGAGGGCGGCGAGGTCCTTCAGGTCGACGCGTGGGGTGAGAGCGGCGCCCGGGTGCGCTCGACCGTCGGAGCGTCGATTACCGAGACGCCGGGCAGCGCGTTGGACGGGACGGGAGCAACCGACGCCCACGTCGAGGTCGGCGACGACCGGGCGCGACTGCGCAACGGGGACCTCGTCGTCGAAGTCGCTGACAACGATGAGGAGCGGTTTGTCGGGTTTCCGCCGCTCGTGCGCTTCCTCCGGGCGGACGGCGAAGAGCTGTTCGCCGAGAGCGTTCCCCATTTCACGTCGCCCGCGCAGCGGCGCTACCGCCGGGGTGGAGGCGACCTCCACGCGTGTGAAGTCACGTTCGACGCGTACCCGGAGGAGCGCTTCTATGGGCTGGGCCAGCATCAGCATGGCCTCCTCGATCAAAAAGGGGCCGTTATCGACCTCGTCCAGCGCAACACCGAGGTGTCGGTGCCATTCGCGCTCTCGAGTCGAGGCTACGGGTTCCTGTGGAACATGCCTGGGGTGGGCCGCGTCGAGCTCGGCGCCAACCGTACGAAGTGGACCGCGGACGCGGCCCGGCAAATCGACTACTGGGTGACCACGGGCCAGACGCCGGCCGACATCGTCAGCCGCTATGCGCGGGCCACGGGATTGCCCCCGATGCTGCCGGAGTGGGCCTCCGGTTTCTGGCAGTCCAAGCTGCGCTACCGGGACCAGAACGAGCTTCTCGAGGTCGCCCGCGAGTACAAGCGTCGCGGCCTGCCGCTCTCGGTGATCGTCTGCGACTACTTCCACTGGACGCGCCAGGGCGAGTGGAAGTTCGACCCGGCAGAGTGGCCGGATCCCCAGGCGATGGTGGACGAGCTACGCGAGCTCGGCGTCGAGCTCGTGGTCTCGGTCTGGCCGACGGTCAACCCCAACAGCGAGAACTACACGGAGATGGATCGCCGCGGCCTCCTGGTGCGCAACGTGTCGGGCCTGCCGCTTCACATGGCGTTCTGGGACAAGGGCACCGACGGCCAGGCCTTCATGCGTTACTACGACGCGACCAACCCAGCGGCGCGCCGCTACGTCTGGGAGAAGATCACCCACGGTTATCGGGGCTACGGCGTCCGGGCGTTCTGGCTCGATGCGTGCGAGCCAGAGATCCTCGCCGACAACGCCGAGGACGCCCGGTACTTCCTGGGCCAGGGCTCCGAGGTGCAGGGGGTCTATCCGCGGGAGCATGCCCGGGGCTTCTACGAGGGGCTGCGGGCGAGCGGCGAAGACGACGTGCTGCTCCTTTGCCGGTCCGCCTGGGCGGGCAGCCAGCGCTACGGGGCCGCCGTGTGGTCGGGCGACGTCGAGTCCACGTTCGAGGCGCTCGCCGCACAAATCCCGGCCGGCCTGAACATGGGCGTCTCGGGAATCCCGTGGTGGACGACCGACATCGGTGGGTTCAGGAAGGGTGACCCGACGACGCCGTACTTCCGGGAACTGGTCGTGCGCTGGTTCCAGTTCGGCACGTTCTGCCCGCTCTTCCGGCTCCACGGCGTCCGCGAGCCCGGCCCCCTCGTCGGCTCGGGCCAGACAGGGGCCGCCAACGAAGTGTGGTCGTTCGGCGACGAGGCCTACGGATTGATCCGCGAACAGCTGGCGCTGCGCGAGCGCATCCGGCCGTACGTCATGGAACAGATGGCGACTGCGAGTGCCACCGGCCTGCCCCCCATGCGCGCGCTCTTCCTGGAGTTCCCGGAGGAGGAGGCGGCGTGGGAGGTGAGCGACCAGTTCATGTTCGGCCCGGATGTGCTCGTCGCCCCGGTGACGGCAGCAGGAGCGCGGGAACGCGCCGTCTACCTGCCCGCCGGCGCGTCCTGGCTGGACGCCTGGACAGGCGAGCCGGTCGAGACGAACGGCTGGGTGACAGCGGCGGCGCCGCTGGAACGCATACCGGTCTACCTTCGGGAGGGGGGCGGCTTGAGTGACCTCTCGCCGGCGCGCCCACACGGCGATGCTTAGCGAACAGGCTGTTCGGTCGCCGGGCGACGACGACTCGGCGCCTCGGCTGTCGAGTTGGAGGAGGCAGCAGTTCGCGGGCTGGCTCTTCTTGGCGCCCGCGATCGCGTATCTGCTCTTCGCGTTCGCTCTGCCCATTGTCTACAACGTGATGTTGAGCTTCGAGCAGACGTCTCCGGCGACGATCGCTCATTTCACCGCTCCGTTCGCCGGGCTCGCCAACTACCGCTTCGTCCTTCATGACCCGACGAGCCGGACGGCGATCGTCCACACGTTCGAGTTCACTGCCGGGTCCCTCATCGGCCAGTTCGTGATCGGCTTTGGGCTCGCCTTGCTGTTCAGCCTCCGGTTCCCGGGAAGAACGTTTGCGCGCTCGCTCGTCATCGTCCCGTGGCTCCTGCCGCTGATCGTGACGGGAGTCATGTTCAAGTTCCTGTTCCAGGCCGAGGGCGGAGCCGTCAACCAGCTGCTCATGAACGTCGGACTGGTCCACCACCCGATCCAGTGGCTGAACGACCCGCATCTGGCCCTGTGGACGATCCTCGTCGCGAACATCTGGCTCGGGGTGCCGTTCTTCACCCTGCTGCTCTACAGCGCGCTCCAAGACGTGCCGGTCGAGGTCAAGGAAGCGGCCATCATCGACGGCGCCAGCCCTTGGCAAAGGCTTCGCCTGGTCATCGTCCCGATCATCCTGCCGGTGATCGAGGTCACCGTGCTCCTCGGGTTCGTGTTCACCGTGAAGGTGTTCGACCTCGTCATCGGTCTGACCGGAGGCGGCCCCGCCAACTCGACCCAGCTGATCACGACGTGGTCCTACAACCTGTCGTTCCAGGTGTTCTCGTTCGGCGAGGGCGCGGCGCTCAACAACGTGCTGCTCCTGTTGGCGCTGATCTGCGCCCCGCTGTACCTGTTCCTCAGTCGGGACTCGTTGCGACGCAGCTCGGGAGCAGGCTCGTGACCCGTCTCCAGAGGTCGAGGGCCCTGCGCTGGCTCTGCACGCTCGCGTCCGCCGTCGCCCTCGTGATCATCCTGTTCCCGGTCTACGCGATCATCGTCGGCTCGTTCGAGTCGACCGAGACGCTGTTCAGCGGCACGTTCTACTGGCTGCCGCATGCGGCGACCCTGGACAACTACCGAACTGTCCTCCAGGGCGGATCGGGAACCACTCAGGCAACGGTGGCCGGGTCGCAATCGGGCCACATCCTGACGAGCCTCATCGTCGGCCTCGGGACAGTGGTGCTGGCCCTCGTCGTTGCCGTGCCGGCGGCCTATGCGCTGTCGAAATACCGCCTACGGGTGACGGTCATCTTGGTCAGCTCACTCCTCGTGGCTCAGATCGTTCCCTCGATCGTCCTGGCGACCTCGTTGTTCATCGTCTTCCACTGGATCCACCTGCTGAACACGTACCCGGCGCTCATCATCGCCGACGGCACATACGCCATCCCCTTTGCGATTCTCGTCTTGCGAGCGTTCTTCTTCAGCCTGCCCAACGACCTGATGTATGCAGCCAGAGTCGACGGTGCGTCCGAGTGGCAGACGTTCCGCCTCATCGTGATCCCACTCGCCCGCTCGGCCGTCATCACTGTCGCGGTCTTTGCGTTCCTGGCCGGCTGGGGCGACTTCATCTTTGCCTTGACCATCCTCAACGGCGCCGGCATCGAGCCGATCACGCTCGGGATCTACAGCTACCTCGGCAACTACTCGACCGACTGGGGCGCCGTGATGGCCGCGGGAGCCGTCGCCATGGTGCCGGCCGCGCTCATGCTGGTGGTGGCGCAGCGCTACATCGCGACCGGCCTCACGGCGGGTTCGGTGAAGGGCTAGGGATGCCCATGGTTCCGCTGCTTGTTCCAGGTGTGGCACCGAGGAGGTGGTAGACGAGCCGTACGCCTCGGGTTGACCTTCGCTTTCCCTATCAACTCCTCGAGAGGAGAATCGTCGTGAAGCTGCTGACCAGAAAACGGTCCTTGGTGCTCGCCGCCCTCGCGGCTGCCGCATGTGCTGCGATCGGTGCGTCCCAGGCGACCAGTTCCTCCACCGCCAAGATCACGCTGACAGAAGAGGACTACTTCAACACGCCCGGCCAGACCGCCGCCTTGGCGGCGTACAGCGCGCAGTTCGAGGCCGCTCACCCTGGCGTGACGGTGAAGAGACAGTATGTGCCGTTTGCCAATCTGGACACGAAACTCCTGACGCAGGCCGCTGGCCACGATCTGCCCAACATGCTGGCCGTCGACAACCCGTTCGTGTCGACGATGATCTCGACCGGCCAGGTGGTTGCCCTGAGCGGTCTGAAGGGCTTCAGCAAGGCGGGGTACTTCCCGGCTGTGATCAACGAAGGCTTCGCGAACGGCAAGTACTACAGCCTGCCGGTGGCAGGCGCGAACTCGATCGCGTTGATCTACAACATCGCGATGCTGAAGGCGGCGAACGTCAGCCCGCCCACGACATGGGCGCAGCTGCTGACCGCTGCGAAGGCTCTGACGACGCCGGATCACTACGGGATCGCGTTGACCTGTGAGGCTGGAGAAGACACGACCTGGCAGTGGGAGCCGTTCTTCTGGAGCAACGGCGGCAAGGCGACGTTCGCCAATGTCGCGTCTGCGCCGGGGGTGCAGGCACTCGGCCTGTGGAAGCAGCTCATCGACGACGGATCGGCATCCAAGGACTGCCTCAACTGGAGCCAGACTCCTGCCGCGTCGACCCAGTTCATCGATGGCAAGGCGGCCATGATGGTCAACGGCCCCTGGAACTTCCCGACGATGAACCAGAACAAGATGTTCTACGGCAAGCAATTCGGGATCGTTCCTGTCCCAGTCCGCGTAGCGGGCCAGCACGTGGTCGTGCCCTTGGGGGGCGAGGACTGGATGATCAGCAAGAGCGGCGGCAGCGCCGCGCAGCAGATGGCCTTCGAGTACATCAAGGGCATGCAGACGCCTGCGATGGAGCTGAAGCTCGCGAAGCTCTTCGGCTATCTGCCGAGCAAGCCTGCGGTGGCGAAGAAATACCTGCAGCAGGCAGGCCCGGAGTGGAAGGTCTACATCAACCAAACGCTGTTTGCGCATCCGCGCACACTCGGCCTGGGAGTGAAGTACCCGAAGATCTCCCAGGCGGTGTGGACCGCCATTCAGGCCGGCTTGTCCGGTTCGAGCTCTGTGCCCGACGCACTGAAGACAGCACAGGGCCAGATCTCGACCATCTTGAAGGGCTAGGAGCTGCCTGCCCGGTACCGCTCGTCCCATTCGCCGGGGCGGCGGTACCGGGCGGTTCGCGTGCAGGAGGATAGGTTCGTTCCGAAGCGCGTTGCGACGCGCTTCACACCCAGCTTTCCGGAGAGAGACCATGACGAACGAGGACGAAATCGAGCCGGTGACCATCACCACGTGCGTCGCGCCGACAGCTTCCGCTCGCGTGCGGCTCCGCCCGCTCGACGCGCGCGGCGTGGCGATCGAGGGCGGGCTCCTGGCGGAACGGCAGCGCGTGAACCGCGAGGTGACGCTGCTCCACGGGCTCCAGGAGCTCGAGCGCGCGGGGACGCTCGAGAACCTGCGCATCGCCGCGGGCCGGACGCGCGGCAGCCGCCGCGGCATGGTGTTCAGCGACTCCGACGTCTACAAGTGGTTGGAGGCGATCGCCTGGGAGCTCGGCCGGCAGCCTTCAGCCGAGCTCGAGCGCCTGGCCCGCGAGACAATCGAGCTCGTCGCCGCGGCGCAGGAGCCGGACGGGTATCTGAACAGCTGGTGTCAGGTCGTCGACCCCGCCTGGCGGTGGACCGACTTGGAGATGGGGCACGAGCTCTACTGCGCCGGTCATCTGATCCAGGCCGGCGTCGCCTTCGCGCGAGCGACGGGAGACGTGTCTCTCCTCACGGTCGCCCGTCGCTTCGCCGATCACATCGCCGACGTCTTCGGCAGCGCCGACCACACCGGAACGGACGGCCACCCCGAGATCGAGGCCGCGCTCGTCGAGCTCTACCGGCAGACGGGCGAACGCCGCTACCTCGATCTGGCCGACACGCTCACGTCCCGCCGCGGGTTTGGAACGTTCGCCGGCGGCCGCTTCGATCTGCCGTACTACCAAGACGCCGCACCCGTTCGCGAGGCTCGCTCGATTGTCGGGCACGCCGTGCGTGCGCTCTACCTCGCGGCCGGAGTCACCGACATCTACTCGGAGACGGGAGACGACGCGCTGCTCGAGTCGATGCTCGGTCAGTGGGACGACTTGACCGCGGCGAAGACCTACCTGACCGGCGGCGTCGGCTCACGCCACCATGACGAGTCGATCGGCGACCCCTACGAGCTTCCGCCCGATCGCGCCTACTGTGAGACCTGCGCGGCGATCGCCAGCATCATGTGGAACTGGCGCATGCTGCTCGTCACGGGCGAGAGCCGCTTCGCCGACCTGCTCGAGCGAACGCTCTACAACGGCTTCCTCTCCGGTCATTCACTCGACGGCGCGTCCTTCTTCTACGTCAACCCGTTGCAGTCGCGAACCGGCGACCGGCGCCACGCCTGGAACCCGGTTGCGTGCTGCCCGCCCAACGTGATGCGCCTGCTGGCGTCCCTCCACCACTACCTGGCCACCACGACGGACACGGGCATTCAACTGCACCAGTACGCCGCCGCGAGGATCCGCGCTGTCTGTCCGGCGGTTGGCTCCGTCGAGCTCGCCGTGAAGACGGACTATCCGTGGTCGGGCAGGATCGTGGTCGAAGTCATCTCGACCGGCGACGTCGAGTGGACGCTCTCGCTCAGGATTCCCGCATGGGCACGCGCGGCGGTGCTCGAGGGCTCTCCGGTTGCGCCGGGCGGGTATGCGGAGCTGAGCCGGACGTGGCGCGCCGGCGACAAGGTGACGCTCGAGATCGACGTCTCGCCGAGGCTCACCGCTGCGAATCCGCGGATCGACGCCGTTCGCGGCTGTCTCGCTCTCGAGCGCGGCCCGGTCGTGTACTGCGTCGAGGAACAGGACCTGCCCGCCGATGCCGACCTCGCCGACGTCGCCATCGATCCGGCCGCCGAGCCTGTCGACCACGGTCCGGTGGAGCTGCTCGGGGGCGTGCCCGGTGTGGAGTTGGCGGGTGTCGTCCGCGACCTCGACGGGTGGGGCCGAAGCGAGTATCGCGACCTTCGAGCGCTGCCGGCACAGACCTCGGCAGCTTCCACGCAGGTGCTCGCCGTTCCGTACTTTGCGTGGGCGAACAGGAACCAGGGCGGCATGCGCGTCTGGTTCCCGACGACGGACTAGAAGCGGGGAGGCGGCTGTGGCGACTCTGTCGCTCGAGCAGGTGACCAAGGTCTTCGACAACGGCACGGAGGCTGTGCACTCGCTCGACCTCTTCGTCGACGAGGGCGAGTTCGTGGTTCTGGTCGGTCCGTCGGGCTGTGGCAAGACGACGGCGCTCCGGATGGTCGCCGGCCTCGAGGCAACGACGGCGGGGACGATTCGCCTCGACGGCAAGGTGGTCAACGACCTCTCTCCCAAGGAGCGGGACGTCGCGATGGTCTTTCAGAACTACGCGCTGTATCCGCACCTGAACGTGCTCCAGAACATCGCCTTCTCCCTTCGGGTGGGAGGAGTCCCGAAGCACGACCGCGAGCAGAAGGCACACGAGGTGGCCGAGATGCTGGGGCTCACCGAGGTCGTTCTGCGCAAGCCCGGCCAGCTCTCCGGCGGCCAGCGCCAGCGCGTTGCCATGGGCAGGGCGCTCGTGCGGGAGCCTGCAGTGTTCCTCATGGACGAGCCGCTCTCGAACCTCGACGCGAGCCTGCGCGTGCAGATGCGCAGCGAGGTTCTCCGTGTCCAGCGTCGTCTTGGAGTCGCGACTCTCTACGTCACGCACGATCAGACGGAGGCGATGACGATGGGCGACCGGGTCGCGGTCCTCCGTGGGGGCGCTCTGCAACAGCTGGCGGCGCCGCAGGAGCTCTACGAGAGCCCCACGAACCTGTTCGTCGCCTCGTTCATCGGCTCGCCGGCGATGAATCTGTACGAGGCGACGGTCTCGGGGCCTGCGGATCGGCTCGTCCTGTCGCTCGGGTCGCAGCAGCTTGCGCTTCCCGCCGACTTCGCGCGGCGTCGCTCGGATCTTGCCGCTGTCGCCGGAGGCAAGCTCATGGTCGGGATCCGGCCCGAGCATCTGGCGGTCGCCTCCGCGGACGGCGCCGACGTTGCTCAGCAGAGGACGCTCTCCGTGCAGGCCGAGCTCGTCGAGTCGCTCGGCAACGAGTCGCTCCTCCACTTCTCGACCGACGCGAGAATGGTGCGCAACCGCAGCGGCGTCTTCACGGCAGATCCGGGCATCCACGCGTCCGGTGACATCGCGGGCGCGTCTGCGAGCGAAGGCGTCGCGCGTCTCGACCCGCGCGTCGGGATCGCCGTCGGCGACCGGCTGGACCTTGCGGTCGACGTCGATCGCCTCCACGTCTTCGACGCCGAGACCGGTGAGACGATTGGAGCAGCCGGTGGCCCGGCCGTCGTGTCGGTGCGCACGGGGCAGACCTGAAAGGAAGTGGGTCGGCGATGAAAGCGCTAGAGCCGTTCGAGATCTGGTTCGTTGCCGGGAGTCAGGAGATGTACGGCACGGACGTCCTGAGGCGCGTCGAGGAGCACGCGCGCGAGATCGTCGCCTCGCTCGACAGGGACGAGGCCGTTCCGGTTCACGTCTTGCTGAAGGGCGTCGCGACAAGCCCGGACGCGATCCTGGCGATCATGCGCGAGGCGAACGCGACGACGACGTGCGTCGGCGTCGTCGCGTGGATGCACACATTCTCGCCCGCGAAGATGTGGATTGCCGGCTTGACGGCACTGCGCAAGCCGCTCCTGCACCTGCACACGCAGTTCAACCGGGATCTCCCCTGGGGGGAGATCGACATGGACTTCATGAACCTGAACCAGTCGGCGCACGGCGACCGTGAGTTCGGCTTCATCGAGACGCGGCTCCGTCTGCGCAGGAAGACGGTCGTCGGGCACTGGCGCGATCCCGCGGTCGTCGACCGTCTCGCCACGTGGACGCGTGCAGCGTCTGGCTGGCACGAGGCGCAGACGCTCGTGGTCGCGCGCTTCGGCGACAACATGCGACAGGTCGCCGTGACCGAGGGAGACAAGGTCGAGGCCCAGATCCGGCTCGGCGTCGCGGTGAACGGTTTCGGGGTCGGCGATCTCGACGAGGCCTGCGCCGCCGTGAGCGCCGCGGAGGTGGACCGTCTGGTCGCTGCGTACGAGGACGCCTACGAGCTCGTGCCGTCGCTGCGTGCCGGAGCGGAACGGCGGGAGTCGCTGCGCGACGCGGCGCGGATCGAGGCGGGGATCCGGAGCTTCCTCGACACGCGCGGCGCCAAGGCGTTCACGGATACGTTCGAGGATCTCGGCGCGCTTCCGCAACTGCCGGGTCTGGCGGTGCAGCGACTGATGGCCGACGGATACGGCTTCGGCGCCGAGGGCGACTGGAAGACCGCTGCGCTCGTCCGGATCACGAAGGTGATGGCTCGCGGTCTCGACGACGGCACCTCCTTCATGGAGGACTACACCTACGATCTCGCTCCCGGCAGCTCGGCAGTGCTCGGGGCGCACATGCTCGAGGTCTGTCCGTCGATCGCTGCGGAACGGCCCTCGTGCGAGATCCACCCGCTCTCGATCGGGGCCAAGGCTGATCCCGTCCGGCTCGTCTTCACCGCAGCGCCGGGGCCGGCCGTGAACGTCGGGCTGCTCGATCTCGGCGACAGGTTCCGGCTCGTGTTGAACGAGGTGGAGGTCGTCCCGCCGCCCGAGGACCTGCCGCGGCTTCCCGTCGCGCGCGCCCTCTGGCGGCCAAAGCCCGACTTCGCCACCGCCACGGAGGCGTGGCTGCGGGCGGGCGGCCCGCATCACACGGTGCTGTGTCGCGCGCTCGGCACGGAGGCGTTCGAAGACCTCGCGGAGATCGCGGGGGTCGAGCTGATCGTGATCGACGAGCGGACGCGAATCCGCGACGTGGCCAACGAGCTGCGCTGGAATCAGGCGTATTTCCGTCTTGCGGGAGGCCTCTAGAGCGCGGCGAGCTCCGGATGTCGGCAGGGTACGCTGCCGCGGATGGGCAGGGGTCGTCTCGTCCTCGTCGGCGTCACGCTCGCGTGCGTCGCGGCTGCGCCGGCGGCTGCCGCGGAGTCGCCTCGCGAGTTCAGGGTCGTGTTTCCAGAAGGGTTCACACGGGCGAAGATGATCGATCAGGTCGCGGTCGTGCGGCACATTGCGGCACGCGAGCTGCGCGCCTCGCACGAGCCCACCGGGATCGCACTCACCGGGACCGCCTACGCGCGGGCGAGCGCACACGTCACGGTCCCGTGCTTCGGCACGGGAGCCCAGCGCAGCGCTGAGGGTTTCCTCTTCCCGTCGACCTACTCGTTCGACGTGCGAACGCTCGGCTCGAACATCGTCGCGAACCAGATCGGCGCATTCTGCGCCACCTGGTCGAAGCTCGACCTCGCATATGCACGCTCCAAGAGCCTGACCGCCTACGACGTCCTCAGGATCGCGTCGATGGTCGAGGCTGAAGCCGCGCTGCCCGGAGACCGGCCGAAAGTGGCTGCTGTCATCTACAACCGCCTGCGGCTGAAGATGCCGCTCGGGATCGACGCGACCCTCCGCTACGGCCTCCACATCCCGCCGACGCAGTCGATCACGCAGGCGGAGTTGATGAGCGGAAACCCGTACAACACGCGCAAGCGGACGGGCCTGCCGCCGACGCCGGTCGACAACCCGGGCCTCCCGTCGCTGCGGGCGGCGGCGCGTCCTTCGACGCTGGGCTATCTCTACTACGCGCGGATTCCCGGCACGAAGAAGCAGGCATTCTTCGAGAGCGATGCCGCGTACGAGAAGTTCCTCGAGACGCACGGCTACGGTCCACACCCCTGACCCGACGTATTCGACGGAAGCAGTGACGTGCGTGGCGCTGCCGGGGAGTCGCGCTAGGGTCGGCTGGTGATGTGATGGAGTCGGTCGGGGTTGCGATCATCGGTGGCGGGCAGGCAGGTTTGGCTGTCAGCTGCATGCTGTCGCAGCTGGCCGTCGACCACGTCGTGCTGGAGCGGAGCCGGGTGGGGCAGCGCTGGCGTGACCGCTGGGACGGCTTCTGCCTCGTCACCCCGAACTGGAGCATCCGGCTTCCGGATAACCCGTACAGCGGGCCCGATCCCGACGGGTACTTGCCCCGTGACGAGATCGTCTCCTATCTCGAGAAGTACGCCGAGAGCTTCGCTGCGCCCGTGCGCGAGCAGGTCGAGGTCCGGTTCGGTCGACTCGGTGGGCGGGCGCCGGTTCGTCCTGCGCAGCTCGGCGGGCGATCTTGCGGCGTCGGCGGTGGTCGTCGCGACGGGCGCCTATCAGCGGGCGCACAGACCACGCGCCGCGGAGAGCCTCCCGAGCGACCTGATGCAGATCGACTCCGACTCGTACCGCAACGAGCAGGCGCTGCCGCCCGGCCGCGTGTTGATCGTTGGCAGCGGGCAATCCGGTTGTCAGATCGCCGAAGAGCTTCGAGCGGCGGGACGCGACGTCGTGCTTGCGTGTGGCAGAGCGCCGTGGCTCCCGCGCAGGATCGGTGACCACGATTTCATCTGGTGGGCGGTCGAAACCGGGTTCCTGGACGCACCCGTCGATTCGCTCCCCGATCCCGCCGCCCGGCTCACGGGCAACATCCTCGCGACCGGCCGCGACGGCGGCCATGATCTCCACCTGCGCACGCTGCAGCAGGCAGGGGTGACGCTGGCCGGACGCCTGCTCGGCGTCGTCGGTCACCGTGCCCGCTTCGCAGACGATCTCCAGGCGAGCGTCGCCTGGGGCGACGAGCGCTACCGGCTGTTCGGCGAGCTCGTGCACAAGCACGTCCGCGCGCGTGCTCTCGAGCCCGTCACGCTCCCCGCCCCGCCGCCGTTCGACGCCGATCCGCCGGAAGAGGTCGACCTCCGAAGCGTCGGCGCGGTCGTCTTCGCCACCGGGTTCCGGCCCGACTACACCTCGTGGCTGCCCTGGCCCGAGGCGTTCGACGAGCTCGGGTTCCCGATCCACGACGACGGTGCCAGCCGCGCCGTGCCCGGGCTCTACTTCGCCGGCGTCCACTTCTTGCGCAAGCGCAAGTCGTCGCTTCTGCTGGGCGTGGGCGAAGATGCCGCCATGGTCGCTCACAGCATCGCCGGCTCGATGGTCCGCGCATGACCGTTGGAGAGGTCGCCCGGCAGGGCCGGGAGTCGAGTGCGCCTCCCACGCTTCTGCACGTCACGAACGGGGAGAGCGCCGGGAGCTCGCTGCGGCAGACGGCGCTTGGCGGCACGGTGCTGCCGTGGCAGGACGCGCTCCACGAGGGGCCGGTGCCCGAGGTTGCGCGGCCGGAGTTGCTGCACGTGCGGGCCGGGTTCCTCTCGGACTGCGGTTGGGGGAGCCGCGAGGCGATCTTCTCCTCGCTCGAGCAGCGCGACCGGCAGTTCGTCGAGGCGTTGCGCGGCCGCTCGCACGTGGTGCTCTGGTTCGAGCACGACCTCTACGACCAGCTCCAGCTCCTCGACGCGCTCGCACTCGCGCACGAGGCCGGCGCGCCACCGGAGTTGATCGTGATCGACGCGCTTCCCGGGGAGGCCGTCGTTTCGTGGCCTGGGCGAGCTGAGCCCCGACGAGCTGGAGACGCTGTGGCCGACGCGACGCGAGGCAACCGCGGAGGCGCTCGACGCGGCGGCCGGCGCGTGGAACGCCGTGCGCGCCTCCGAGCCGACGGCGCTCGCAGCGTGGTGCGCGAGCGGGTCGCGGGAGCTGCCTCTCGCCGCCCCGGCGCTGCGGCGGCTGCTCGCGGAGCTGCCGGGGCCAACGGACGGGCTCTCGGGGACCGAGCGGCGGGCGTTGCAAGCGATCGCAGCCGGTGCGAGCACTCCAGCGGCGGCGTTCGTCGAGTCGCAACGGCTGGAGGACGCGCCGTTCCTCGGCGATGCGTGGTTCTATCGAGCTCTCGCGGCGCTCGGCGGCGGGGCGGCGCGTCTCGTCGAGACCGAGGAGGGAGATCCCGTTCCGGTGCCTCCGCCGCTGGGCGACGGAGAGGTCTTCTCGGGACTGCGGCTTCGGCTCACCGAGGAGGGACGCAACGTGCTCCGCGGCGAATCCGACCGCGTCGCGCTCCTCGGTGTCGATCGATGGATCGGAGGCACTCACATAACGACGGACAGTGCCTGGCGGTGGGACGAGGCGCAGCAGGTGCTCGTGCCGCCGCGTGGGGAGACTGGCCGAGCGTAGCCCGTTGCACGTTTATCCGGTCGTCCCTGAGCGCGGATCGACGACGATCTTCCCTCGCGCCGTGCGTTCGACGAGCGGCCGGATCCCCTGTTCGACCAGCTCGTCGAGCGTGATGACGCGGTCGAGAACGGTTTCCGCAACGTTCGTGCGCGCCATGATCTCGAGCGACTCGGGAAGGTCGACGTCACACACGTGCGCGAGCGCCGTCGTCAACTCGACCTCGTGCGTCGTGAGCGCGAAGAGGTCGAGGCCGCGCGGAGCTGCCTGCAGGCCGAGAATGAGAACCCGGCCACCACGGCGGGCCGCCGCGATCGCGCTGGCAGGCGCCTCGGGTGCGCCGGAGGCTTCGACGACGACGTGGGCGCCTTCACCGTCCGTCGCCTGGCGAACGAGCGCTGCGACGTCGCCGCTGCGAGCGTCGATCGCGAGATCGGCGCCGAGACGATAGGCGCTCTCGAGCCGATGTTCGTCGATGTCGATCGCGATCAACGGGCACACGCCTTTCGCCGCCGCGGCCGCGAGGACGAACGAGCCGATGCCGCCGATGCCGATGACGGCGCAGCTCTGACCCGCTGCGATGTGGGTCCGGCGCAGAGCGTGGAGCGCGACTGCGAGCGGCTGCGCCATCGCCGCGGCGTTGTCGTCGCACGCGTCGGGGACCGGCTTGCAGATCGAGGCCGGGGTGAGCACGAATTCCGCCAGGCCGCCGTCCACGTCGAGCCCGAGCGTGTGGTATTCGGCGCAGAGGTTCGTCCTGCCGACGCGGCACCACTCGCAGTGCCCGCACGAGATCCCCGCGCCCGAGACGACGCGGTCACCGACCGCCAGCGACCCCACTCCGGTGCCGACCGCGGTGACGCTCCCGACGAACTCGTGGCCGAGGGTCACCGGCGGACGCGTCAGGTGCGGGCCGTGCGCCCACTCCGAGGAGTCCGTCCCGCAGATCGCGGCGCGGCGCACCTCGAGCACGACTTCCCCCTCCGCCGGCTCGCCGGGCTCGGCGACGTTCTCGACCCGAATGTCGTGAGGGCCGTAGTAGACGGCTGCCCTCATGAGTCCATGACCAGGTGAACCTTGACGTTGTTCTCGGTGTCGCGAGCGGCGTCGAGCGCGGCGAGGGCATCGGGCAGCCCGAACGTCGCGGTGACGATTGCCGTGGGGTCGATCACGCCGCTCGCGAGGAACCGAATCGTCTTCGGCCAGAGGCCGATCGAGCCGATGATCCCGCGGACGCGGAGTGCCTTCGACTGGAGCAGACCGAGTTGCGCCGGCACGGTCGCGCCGACGTCGATCCCCACGAAGACGAGACGAGCGCCGTGGCCCGCGACCTCGAACGCCTGGGCCATCGCCGCCGGCGCACCCGCGGCCTCGATCACGACGTCGAAGCCCCGGCCGCCCGTGAGCTCTGCGACGGCGTCGTCGAAGGAGTCGTCGCGCGGATCGACCGCCTGCATCGCGCCCAGCGTGAGCGCCCTGGTGCGGCGCGCCTCCTGCGGCTCGACGAGAACGACCCTTGCGTTGTTCGCGGCCGCAGCCATCACACAGAGGAGGCCGATTGGGCCGCCGCCGAGCACGGCGACGGTATCCGAGGGATCGATGCCGTCGGCGGCGATGGTCGCGCTGTAGGCGACGGAGAAGGGCTCGACCATCGCGCCCTGCTTGAACGAGAGCTCCTCGGGGAGCTTGTGCAGCCACTCGCCCCGCGCCTTCACGAGCTCCGCGTCGGCACCGTCGATCGAGAAGCCGAAGTGGTCGCGCCCTCCGGGGCCGACGACACATTCCCCGACGACGGTGTCCCCGGGCTCGAGACCGTCCACGGCCGCCCCGACGTCGACGACCTCGCCGCACCACTCGTGCCCGGGGATGATCGGGTACGAGACCGGGATGATGTACCGGCCCTCGTAGAGCTCGAAGTCGGAGTGGCAGATGCCGACGGCTCGGGGCTGGATGAGGACATCCTCGGGCCCGATCTGCGGTTCGGCGACGTCCGTGACGGACGCCTGGTTCGGGGCTTCGAAGACAAGCGCTTTCACAGTTCCTCCCAGAGTCGAGTCGGTGGGGTCGCGGCGGTGGAAACGAGCACCTTCATGTCGCTCGCGACACCGGACGAGAGTTGCTCGAAGGCGGTTTCGACCTCGTCGATCGACGTTCGCCCGGTGACGATGCGCTCGACGGGCAGCCGCCCCGCCGCGATCTGTGCGGTCACGCGGGGCCAGTCGTTGACGCCGTAGCACCACGTGCCGACGATGGTCAGGTCGTTGACGGCCAACAGCATCAGCTCGACCTGCGCCGGCGCGACGTGCAGGCCGATCTGCACGATCGTGCCGCCGCGCCGGACGGAGCGAACGCACGTATCGAGAGCCTCGCTGTCACCGGAGCATTCGATGGCGACGTCGACACCGAGCCCGTCGGTTCGCTCACGGAGCTCGCCCGGAATGTCGACCGCCGCGGGGTCGAAGACCTCCCCCGAGCCGATGCGCGCGACGAGCTCGCGTCGCGCCGCATTGAGCTCGGAGATGTAGATGGCGCCCGCGCCGGCGGCGGCGGCACAGAGGCTCGCGAGAGTCCCGATCGGGCCGGCTCCGGTGACGAGCACGCTGTCGCCCGGCTTGATGCCGCCGCGCGAGACGCCGTAGGCGGCGACCGCGCACGGCTCGATCACGGCCGCCTGCTCGTCGGTGACCTCGTCCGGGATCCGGAAGACCTGGTACTCCTCGAGCATCGCGAGCTCGGCGATGCCGCCCCAGCTGTCGCTCAGTCCGGTGCAGGCCATCGACAGGCAAAGGTGCTGCAGGCCACGGCGGCAGTAGTCGCACTTGCCGCAGTACACGAGCGGCATCACGGAGACGCGGTCGCCCACCTGCACGCGCGTCACCTCGCGGCCGACCGCGACGATCTCGGCCGAGAACTCGTGGCCGAGAATCTGCGGGAGCCCGGCACCCGTCAGCGGGTGCGGCTCGCTCGAAGTCACGATCGGGCCGGCGACGTACTCGTGCAGGTCGGTGCCGCAGATCCCGCACCAGCGGGGGACGACGGTGACCTGTGTCGGGCCCGGCGATCCCGGTTCGGCCACGTCGTCGACGCGGAGATCGCGCGCAGCGTGGAACTGAAGCGCTTTCATCCGAGTTCCCCTCTCACTGGTCGACCAGGACCTTGATCTCGTCCGCCGTGCCCGACGCGAGCAGCGCGAACGCCTCCGGCGCGCCGTCGAGCGAGACGCCGTTCGTGACGACGCGCTCGACGGGCAGATCGCCCGCTGCGATCTGTGCGGCGATTCGATCGAAGTCGTACACCCAGTAGCACCACGTGCCCACGATCGTGAGGTCGTTGAGCGACCAGAGCATCGGCTCGACGGACGCCTCGCCGACGAACAGGCCCGTCTGCGCGAGCGTTCCGCGACGCCGGAGCGAGCGGATGGCTGTCGCGAAGCCGTCCGGGTGCCCCGAGCATTCGATCGCGACGTCGACACCGAGCCCGTCGGTCTGCTCGCGGAGCAACTCGGGGACCTCGACCGAGGTCGGGTCGAGAACCGTCGCGACCCCCAGTGCCTCCGCTCGTGCGCGTCGCGCCGGGCTCGGCTCCGAGATGTAGACGGTGGAGGCCCCGGCGGAGCGTGCGCACAGCGCGGCGAGTGCGCCGATCGGCCCGGCGCCCGTGACCAGCACCTGGTCTCCCGGGCCGACGCCTGCTCGTTCGACGCCGTACGCTGCGACCGCCGTCGGCTCGATCAGCGCCCCTTGCTGGTACGTCACGTTCGCGGGGAGACGGACGACCTGGTACTCCGCGACCGTTGCGAGCTCGGCCATGCCTCCCCACGGATGCGAGAGCCCGACGCAGGCCATTGTCGCGCAGAGATGCTGCAGGCCGCGCCGGCAATAGGCGCACCGGCCGCAGTACGCGAGCGGCATGATCGCGACGCGGTCGCCCTCGGCGACGGTGGTGACGCCGGGCCCGATCGCCACGACGTCGCCGGTGAACTCGTGCCCGAGGATCTGCGGGTTCTGCGCCCCGGTCAGCGGATGCGGCGTTGCCGAGGTCACGATCGGCCCGGCGACGTACTCGTGCAGGTCGGTGCCGCAGATGCCGCACGTCACGACCCGGACGACGACCTCGCCCGCCGCCGGCGGCGGCGGCTCGGCGACGTCCTCGATCCGGAGCTCACGAGCCGCGTGAAAGCGAAGCGCCTTCACGGCACGATCCGTTCGGCTCGCAGGCGCGCGAAGAGATCGGTGAACGAGGATTCGCTGTCGCGGACACCGAGGAAGCCGAGCCGCCTGCTGTGCCCCATGTCCGTGAACGTCTCGATCGTGCGACCCAGGTCGGCGTCCGTGTGCCACCACGAAGCGAGCGTGTTGACATCCAGATCGCGGAGACCGTGACGCCGTACGACCTCGGGCCAGATCTCGCCCGCGTCCACCATCTGGCGTTCGAGTGGCGCAGGCTCCCCGGTGAACCCGACGGGCTCGACGTCGAGGGCGGCAGCCAGCCGCGGCCAGAGCCGGCGCCAGCGGAAGACGTCTCCGTTGACGATGTTCAGGGGGCGGTTGGCGGCGGCCGGGGTCGTTGCCGCCCAGACGAGATGCTCGGCGAGGAGGCCTGCGTCGGTGACGTCGGTGACCGCCTCCCACTGCTCACTCGATCCCGGGAAGTGGAACCCGCGCTCCGTCTCACGGCAGATCGCCCCGTAGACGGCAAGCGTGACGCCCATGTTCATCGCGTTCCCGAGCGCCCAGCCGATCATCGTGTGCGGCCGGTGCACCGACCAGGTGAACCCGTCGCGCTCGGCAGCGGCGAAGAGGATGTCCTCCTGGACGTAGTAGAAGTTCTCGAAGGGCAGGCGCGGCTGGTCCTCGGAGAACGGGGTGTCCGGCTGCACCTTGGCGTACGCCTCGAACGGCCCCAGGTAGTGCTTGAGCCCGGTGACGAGCGCGACGTGCCGCACGGACTTCTCGGCGGCGGTCGCATCGAGCAGGTTCTGAAGCATGCGGCCGTTGACGTCGCAGTTCTCGGCCTCGGTGGCCTGGCGCGACCAGGTGGTGAAGAACACGTGCGTCGGGGCCGAGCCCTGCACGGCGGCGGAGACCGCCTCCGCGTCCACGAGGTCCGCAACGAGCGGCGTGATTCGCGGGTCGAGATCCTGTGGGTTGCGGCACAGCCCTGCGACCTGCCAGCCGTCGGCCAGCAGGCGCTGCGCGAGGTTCCCCCCGCTGATGCCGGTGACCCCGACGACGAGCGCGCGCCCACTCATTGCGTGAGCTGACCCGGCACGCGAGAGCCGCTGCGACGGACCTGGCTGTAGATGAGGGCCGCGGCGACGATCAGCAGCCCCTGGAAGATGTACTGCCACTGTTGATTGAGGCTCAGGAAGACGGTCGCGTTCAGAACCTGGACGATGAGCCCCGCACCCATGAGCGTGCCGATGAAGGTGCCCCGCCCGCCGAGGAGGCTCGTCCCGCCGAGCACGACGGCGGTGATCGAGGAGAGGGTGTAGCCGGTGCCCTGTCCGGGGTCCCCGACACCGAGCTGTGCGAGCAGGACGATCGCGCCGAGCAGCGTCATGAGCGACGCGCCCGCGTAGCCGATGAGCGCCGTCTTGTTGACGGGGACGCCGACGCGGCGAGCCGACTCTTCGTCCGACCCGACGGCCCGCAGCTGCATCCCGAACCGCGTCTTGCGGAGGCCGAGCTCGAGGCCGAGGGCGCAGAGGACGAACACGACGAAGGCGAGCGGCACCGGCCCCACCTTCGTGGCGATCACGTTGGTGACCGACGTGGCGATGTAGCCGTCGGGCGCACTGCGCAGCGTGAAGGCGAGACCGCCCAGCCCGATGTACGTGACAAGTGTGGCGGCGACCGGCGTGAACTTCGCAAAACGGATGAGCGACCCGTTGAGCAGGCCGATCGCGAGGGCGCTCAGGAACATCAAGACGAACCCGAGGACCCACATCGCGGGCGAGCGGCCGTCGAGCACGAAGAACGACGCGAGGACGACGAGGAAGCCCGCCAGCGGGCCGACGGAGAGGTCGATGCCGCCGAGGAGCAGGGCGAATGTCTGTCCGAGCGAGATGAAGCCGAGCGCCGCGCACGCGAACATGATCGTGTTGATGTTGTAATTCGAGAGGTAGCGGCTGTTGTGATGCAGGACGTACAGCCCGAGAACGACGATCACCGCCGCGAGGACGACCACCGGCGCGTAGTCGCCCTCGATGAAGCGGGCGAGGCGCGAGGCGCCGCTCGGGGCACGAGCCGTCTGCTCTGCGCTGTGGGTCGTCGCGCTGATCGCGGCGTGGACGATGCGCTCTTCGGTCACGTCGTCGCCGTCGAGCGTTGCCACCGCCTGGCCGCGTGACATCACGATCACGCTGTCGCAGAGGCCCTCGAGCTCCTTGGTGTCGCTCGAGCCGACGACGACCGGGACGCCGCGTGCGGCGACTTCGCGGAGGATGCGGTAGATCTCCGCCCGGGCGCCGACGTCGACTCCCTGCGTCGGCTCGTCCGCGACGAGGATCTCCGGTTCGGAAAGCATCGCGCGGGTCATGACGATCTTCTGCTGGTTCCCGCCGGAGAGCGCGGACACGGGCGCCTCGAGCGACGGTGCCTTGACCGCGAGCTCTGAGAGCTCGCGCTCGACGGCGACGACCTCCTGTTCATGGCTCACGAACGGGCCGGTCGTGAATCTGTCGAGCGCGGTCATCGCGGCGTTCTCACGGACGTTGAGATCGACCATCAAGCCGTCGGTCAGCCGGTCCGCCGGCATGTACGCAGCCCTCTTGAGCCGCGCTTTCCGCGAGAGCTCCTTGCCGTCGATGGTGACCGAGCCGGTCGCGGCGGCGCGCCCGGCGAGAGCGCGGAGAAGCGCCGGCTGGCCGTTGCCGATCACACCGCCGATGCCCACGATCTCGCCCTTGCGGGCGTGGAGCGAGACGTTGTCGAAGCCCTGCCCGCTCAATCCTTCGACCTTCAGCAACGGCGCCGCATCGGCGGTGAGCGCCGGCTTCGGGGGGAAGGTGGTCTCGAGCCGGCGACCGATGATCATCGCGAGGAGGTCGCCATCCGAGATGTCCGTGACGGCGCCGGTCCCCCGGAGCGTGCCGTCGCGCAGAACGGTGACGCGATCGGCGATCTCTCGAACCTCGCCGAGCCGGTGGGTGATGTAGACGACGGCCGTCCCTTCTCGGGCGAGCGTGCGCACGGCCGTGAAGAGCAGCTCGACGGAATCCTGTGAGAGCGGCGCCGTCGGCTCGTCGAGAATCAGGAGCCGCGGCGAGACGGCGAACGCCTTGGCGAGCTCGAGGAGATGGCGGCGGGCGACCGTGAGGGACGAGACGCGGTCCTCGAGATGGCCGAGGAAGTGCACGTCGTCGAGCATCGAGCGCATCGCCTTCGTCGGATCGGGATCGCGGCGTCGCAGATGCTCCGGTGCGACTGCCACGCGGATGTTCTCGGCGACCGTCAGGTCCGGGAGAAGCGCCGGATGCTGATGGACGATCGCGATCCCGAGGCTTTGCGCGACCGCCGGTGTGAGGTTCTCGACGGGTGAGCCCTCGAAGGTGATGGTGCCCTCGTCCTGCGTCGTCGCGCCCGAGGCGACGTTCATCAACGTCGACTTGCCGGCCCCGTTCTCTCCAAGCAGAGCGTGTACCTCGCCGGGGAGCACGTCGAACGAGACGTCCGTGAGCGCGGCGATCGCGTTGTAGTGCTTCGTGATGTCCCGCATCGACAGCACGGGATGCGGGGCGGCCCCGAGGTCCGCGTCAGGCAGGGTGGCGATGGGCTCGTTGACCACGATGGCGATCTCGGCCACTCGTGGTTGCGCGCGGCGGGCGCTGCCGCCGCGCGCAACCAGAGTGTGTCCTAGTGCTTCACCAGCTTGGCCTGGACCTTCGCCGGCAGTTCGGCGGACAGATAGATGTCACCCGGCAGCTTCGGGTCGCACTCGACCTGGTGCGGGTTGCCGGTGACCGAGTTCTCGAACACGAGCGACGGGAAGTGCGTGCTCGCCGGCTTCTTGCCACCGGTGGCGAGTGCCACGGCCCAGTCGATGGCGAGGCGCGCGTGATCGTTCTGGGTCGACACCGTGTAGAGCTTGAACGTGGGGTTCTTGGCCACGTTCTTCTTCCAGAAACAGCCCAGCACGTTGCCGTCGGAGGTAGCGAGCGCGGGGATGGTGCGGCCGCTCTTGTTGAACTCCGGCAGGGCGCCGACCAGGGACGGGCCGAAGTCCGAGACGATCACGTCGATCTTCGGGTACTTGGCGATGTCGGCCGAGAGGACCTTCTGGGACAGCGCCGGGTCCCAGTTCGTCACCTCGAACGGCTGCGCGCCGATGAACTTGTACTTGCCCGAGGGGTCGAGGATCTTGTGGAGCCCCTTGTTCTCCTCGATGCCCTGGCTGTTGCCCTGCGGGCCGCTGAGCATGAGCACGTTGCCGCCCTTCGGCAGGACCTGGAGGATCCACTTGCCCCAGTTCTCTCCCGCCTGGATGAAGGGAGTGTCGACGAAGACGTTGTAGTTCACGCCGGCCTTCCCGCCCGGGGTGACGCGGTAGGGCACCGTCACGACGCCTGCCTTGTACGCACTCGTCAGCGCCGGGAGGATCGCCTTTCCGGCGTCGGGGAAGACCACGAGCGCCTTGATGCCCTTCGCGACCATGCCCTGGATGTCGGAGATGGCTTTCTGCGTGTTGCCCTGCCCGTCGGCATAGCTGAGCGAGGTCACGCTCGGGCACTTGCTCGCCTCGTTGCGTGCAGAGGCGGTCGTCACGAGACGCCAGCTGTTTCCGCCGAAACCGTCCGTCAAGCCGAGCGTGATCTTCTTCGGGCCGCACCACGGCGGCACGGCAGACGCCTTGGCGGTTGCCGTCGTCCTCGCGGACGATGTCGTCGCGGCGAGCAAGACCACGCCGCTGACGAGCGCGAATGCGAGAAGCACTCCCGATCTTCTTTTGGTCATCGCACGTGTCCTTTCCTTCTTGTGGGTGATTGTCCAGGTGGTCGCCGAAACGACTTGTCAGGTGGGCGCGACGCTGATCGGCCGCCGCCTCGAGAGGCGGCGGCCGAACCGCCCCCAGTCGATGGTGTAGAGCGCCACGCCCACCGCGAGCGCCGCCGACTGAACGAGCGTGCGGGTGGCGTACGTCACGCCCAGCGCGAGCACGAACTGATCGAGTTGCGACAGGAAGAGCGCGGCGACCGCGGTCGCGACGAGGTTGCCGCGACCACCCAGCAGCGAGGTGCCCCCGAGCACCACGGCTGCCACCGAGGGCAGGAGGTAGTTGTCGCCCTCGAACGCGGTCGGCTGGTTCACGATGCTCGCGTGCACGACGGCTGCGAGGCAGTAGAGGATCTGCGCCCACACGTAGGCGCCGGTCCGGTGGCGCTTCACGCGGATCCCCGCGGTCAGGGCCGCGGCCCCGTTCGCTCCGACGCCCTCGAAGCGCCGGCCCGCGGGGGTCAGCTTGACGACGACCGTGACGAGAGCCGTGGCAACGACCGCGACGTACACGGGGGCCGGGATCCCGAGCCACAGTGCGCCTCCCAGCTTCGAGAGGCGGGTGGTGGTCGTGGTCGGGATGCCGGCCGTGTACCAGAGCACGGCGCCGTAGAGCAGTGCGTTCGTCCCCAGCGTCGCGACGATCGGGTTGAGCCGCATCCGGCCGATCAGGAAGCCGTTGAGAAAGCCGGCTCCGATCGCGGCGAGAAACGCGATGCCGATCGCCGGCAAGAGCCTCGGGTTCTCGCCGGCCGGATATTTCGTGAGGATCACGACGTAGAGGGAGAGCCCGCCTGCCACCGACAGGTCGATGCCGCCCTGCATGACCACGAGCGTCTGGCCGAGGCCGGCAATTGCGAGCGCCGAGGCGAAGGGCAGCATCGTGAGGAGAACGCCTCTGCTCAGGCTCGACGGCCCGAGTAGGTAGCTCGCCACGAACAGCGCCAGCGTCGCCACGGTGACGGTGGTGAGGCCACGAGAGAGAAGGCGCCGCGACCCGCGCGCGACAGTCGTCTTCGACTCGTCCGAACCCATGAGTGTCCGAGGCCTCACGTAGGCGGCCGATAGTAACGGCCGCGCCACGTGTTTACAAGTAACGACCTAAACAGTAAGATCGCTGTTTGCTACGGATGAACACCAGCGCGACGCGAACCACCTGACGACCTGACGAGATGGAAGGAGCGAGAGCCATGAACATCGCCTCGCGCGGCGCGACGATGGCCGTCGACTGGGAGCAGCGGATCGACTTCGCCAGGCTCAGGAGCGAGCGGTTGGAGAAGGCGCGAGCGTCGCTTCGGGAGTCGAGCCTCGGCGCGGTGCTCCTCTTCGACCAGAACAACATCCGCTACGTCACGAGCACGCACATCGGTGAATGGGCGCGTGACAAGAGCGCGCGGTGCGTGCTCCTTCCGCGCGAGGGTGACCCGGTGCTCTGGGACTTCGGCTCGGCGGCGAAGCATCATCGGCTCTACGCGCCGTGGCTGCCGGAATCGAGCTGGCAGGCGGGTGTCACCTCGATGCGGGGCGCGATGCCGCGCGAGACCGGGATGCCGGATGCGCTCGCCGCACGCATTCACCGCGAGCTCGAGGACCGGCAGCTCGCCGATGAGCCCCTGGGGATCGACCTGACGGACATGGAGACCCTGTACTCGCTGCACCGCCAGGGCATCGAGACTGCAGACGCGCAGCCCGTGATGATGCGGGCTCGCGCACTCAAGACGGACGACGAGATCGCGCTGCTCGAGCATGCGGCGGCGATCGTCGATGCCGTCTATGAGGAGATCTACCGCATGCTTCGGCCGGGCGTGCGCGAGCACGAGATCGTGGCGCGGGCCATGAAGATGCTGTTCGAGCTCGGCTCGGAGCAGGTCGAAGCGATCAACGCGGTCTCCGGCGATCGGTGCAACCCACATCCGCACGTGTTCTCCGACCGGCTCCTGCGGCCCGGCGATCAGGCGTTCTTCGACGTCATCCATTCGTTCATGGGCTACCGGACCTGTTACTACCGCACGTTCAACGTCGGCGGCGTCACGCCGTCCCAGATCGACGCGTACAAGCAGTGCCGCGAGTGGCTCGACAACGCAATCGACCTCGTGCGCCCGGGCGCCACGACGGACGAGATCGCGAGCGTCTGGCCGACGGCGCAGGAGCTGGGCTTCCCCGACGAGCAGTCCTGTTTCGGGCTGCAATTCGGGCATGGCCTGGGCGTCGGGCTCTACGAGTCGCCGATGATCTCCAGGGTGCACTCGCTCGATCAGCCGATCGCGATCGAGGAGGGCATGGTGTTCGCGCTCGAGACCTATTGCGCGGCCACCGACGGCGCGTCCGCAGCGCGCATCGAAGAGGAGGTCGTGGTCACCGCGGACGGCTGCAGGATCATCACGAAGTTCCCGGCGGACGAGCTGCTCGTCTGCGGCACGACCTACGTGCGCGGCGCCGACTTGCTCGAGCGCGAGCCGTCAGCCGTCTGAGCAGACGAAGGAGATCGAGATGGGCCGTGTGCAGGACCGCGTTGTGATCGTCACGGGTGGCGCCGGCGGGATCGGTGCGGCGGCGTGCCGGGCAATCGCGGCCGAGGGCGGGAAGGTCGTGGTCGCCGACCTCGACGCGGCGGCGGCGCGTCGCGTCGCGGACGAGATCGTCGGGGACGGCGGCTTCGCAGCGTCCGTCGGGGTCGACGTCACCGATCGCGAGCAGGTGCGGGCGATGGTCCAGACGGCGGTCGAGACGTTCGGTGACCTGAACGTGATCTTCAACAACGCCGGGATGAACCGGCCCCGCGACTTCATGGACGTCGACGAGGCGAACTTCGACGAGATCGTCCGCGTGAACACGTGGGGCGTGATCGTCTGTACGCAGGAGGCTGCGCGACAGATGATCGCTCAGGGCTCCGGCGGCAAGATCGTCAACACCGGGTCGATCGCCAGCCGGCAGGGCTTCTGGGAGTTCGTCCCCTACTGCGTCGCGAAGTTCGGCACGCTCGCGATCACCCAGGCAACCGCGCGCGGACTGATCGAGCACGGCATCACGGTCAACGCGTTCGCTCCGGGCGTCGTCGACACGCCGATGTGGGTCGGGCTCAACGAGGACCTTCGGGCGATTCACGACCAGTCCGCCGAGGCGAGCCCGATGCACGACTTCGCGACGGGGACGCTGATCGGGCGCCCCGCCTCACCCGAAGAGCTGGCGCCGTTCCTGGTGTACCTGGCCTCTCCCGAGTCCGACTACATGACCGGGCAGATGTACATGGTGGACGGCGGCCAGGTCCTTGTCTGACACCCACGACCTCACGGAGGAGCGATGAAGGGACTGCATCACGTCGGCATCACGGTCAAGGACCTCGATGCGTCGATCCGCTTCTACCACGACGTTCTCGGCCTTCAGTTCTCGAACGAGCCGAGCCCCTGGTTCGAGGGCGAGGAGCTGAGCCGGGGCGTCGGGGTTCCCGGGGCAGCCCTGCGGCAGGTGAGCCTGCTGGCCGGGGACACGACCGTCGAGCTCCTGCAGTACAGGAGCCCGCCGAGCGACACCGCGATGCCCCTCGCATCGAACAATCTCGGAGCCTCCCATGTCGCCTTCGTCGTCGACGACATCGAGGCGAAGAAGGCGGAGCTCGAGGCAAGAGGCGTCGAGTTCTTCGGCGACGTCAATGTGGTCGACGAGGGTGTGCTCGCCGGCTGGCGGTGGGTGTACTTCGGCGATCCGGACGGATATCCCCTGGAGCTCGTCGAGGTCGCCTACTACCACGAAGAGGAGCGGCGCACCGGCATCGCGGCGTACCTGGCATCGCGGTCATAGCGCCCACGCCTGGTCTCAGCGCACGCGAATCGCGTTAACGGCCTCGCTCATCTGTACGTTTAGGCTAAACAGCGATCGACGGTCGGGGTGAAGACACGGTGGACGTGAAGAACGGAAAGCTGACAGGTAAGCAGCCTCGGCGGCGCCGAGTGGCTGCAGACGAGCACGCGAGTGTCGACAGGCAGAACATTCGCGACGACCTGGGTCAGCGTCTTCGTCTCGCCCGCGAGAACAAGAGCATCGGGTTGCGCGAGCTCGCACGGCGGCTGGGTGTTTCCCCCAGCTTGATCTCGCAGATCGAGACGGGGAAGACGGAGCCGTCGATCAACACGCTCTTCGCGATCGTCAGCGAGCTGGAGCTGCCGGTCAACGAGATCGTCTTCGACTCGAAGCAGAATGCGGCGGCAGCGTCGGGAGCGGCTGCCGCTCGGGCAGGCGACGGCTCCGCCCGGGGGCGGGGTGGGGAGCCCGATCCGGCCGACGCGCCGAAGTCACCCGTCCAGCGCGAGAGAAATCGAACGTCGATCAGCCTGGAGTCCGGCGTCAGCTGGCAGCGGCTCACGGCGCAGCCCGACCACAACGTCGACTTCCTCTTCCTGCGGTATCCGCCGGGGAGCGAGTCGACTCCGCCCGACTCGCTGATGCGGCACAACGGCACGGAATACGGCTACATCCTGTCCGGGAGGCTTCAGGTCTCGATCGGGTTCGACACGTACGAGATCGGGCCGGGCGACACGATCTCGTTCGACTGCACGCAGCCCCACCGCTTCGCAACGGTCGGGGACGAGACGGTCGAAGCTGTGTGGTTCGTCGTCGGCCGGCGCAACACGCTCTCGCTCGACGACTCGCCGATCGCCCCCTAGCCCGCAGACTCCTCGTCCTCGCGGCGAGTGACGAAGCCGGCGTCCTCCAGGCTCGCGGCGCCGGCGTAGTACCACGCCATGACGACTTCCGCGTCCGAGTTGTTCTCGAAGCCGTGGTATTCGTTCTGCGGCACGAACGCCGCCTCGCCCGGGCCGAGCTCGATTGCGTCGTCGCCGACGTAGGCGACGCCCGACCCCGAGACCAGGTACTCGACCTCTTCGGCATTCGGATGCCGATGAAGCTCGTGCTTCGCACCTGGAGGGAAATACGTGACTCCGAACACCGTCTTCGCGGCCCCGACGGTGTCCTTGGTGATCAGCCAGCGTACGTCCATGTCGACCCATCCCCGCTCGGGGATGCCCGGGCTCGACTCGGTCTCGTGAACGGAGACCTTGTACGGATGTTGGTTAACACTCATGAGCCCTCCGTCCCGATGCGGTGAACAGTGTCCGCTGAGAATGTACAGGCGCGCAAACCGGCGAGTCGGGCCACGCTCAAGTGCCGGTCAAGGCGCGGCAGGCCGAGACGAGCTCGTCCATGTCCGGCAGCTCGTCCGACTCGTAGCTCCACGCGCCCCGCACGATCCCGCCTCCATCGATCAGGAACGCGCTGCGCTGGGCGACGTCCTTCAGGCCGCGAAACTCGTGCGCGATCCCGAAGCCGTGGACGGCTTCTCCGTTCCAGTCGGAGAGCAGGCCGAAGTTGAGGTCGAGTGCCTGGGTCCACGCGATGTGCGTCCACGGTGAGTCGCGCGAGATGCCGACCGGCTGCACCCCTGCTTCGTCGAACTCGGTTCTCCTGTCACGCAGGAGCTCCATCTCGTTCGTTCAGGTGGACGACCAGTCGAACAGATAGAAGACGAGCAGCTTGGGCCCGTCCTCCACGAGCTCGCGCACGGTGACGGGCTCGCTCGGGCCCAGGAACATGGTCACGTCAGGGACGCGGTCGCCGACCGAGAGCATGGAGCGAGCGTACTACGGACAGCACCACCGGCCCGCGAGCTCGAGCATCGCGCCGACGCGGTCGTTGCGTGGGAACTGCTGCTCGATGTTCGCCACCGCTCGCACGCGCGAGCCTTGCAGGAAGACCCACTGGTTCGCGGTCGGCCAGGCGACCAGCAGGGTGCCGCCCCGAGGCGACCACGCGAGGTCGCCGAAGTCGCCGGGGCCTGCGAAGAGCAGCCGGGCGCGTCCAGGGTTGTCGATGTCGACGAGCCGCACTTCGCTGCGCTGCCGGAGCCGGACGGAGACCGCGAGCAGATGCGTTCCGGGGCGAAACGCCATGGCGGCCAGCCGGCCGTCGAGCAACGACACGGTGCGGTGGACGTGCCCCGCCGCGTCGAGCACGATCACGCGTTGCGCCGACTCGACGGCGAGGTAGCGGCCGTCGGTCGACCACGCGAGCGCGGACGGCTTGACCGTGATCGGTGCGCGCCAGACGACGCGGCGGGTGTCGGCCTCGCGCAGCACGATTGCGCCGCCTCCGAAGTAGGCCACCGTGTGGAGGCGCGCGGGATCCCAGGCCGGCGGCACCTCGCCCGCGTGACGGTCCAGCATGTGGTCGCCGGTCCCGTCTCCCGCGACGACCCGCAGCCCGCTCGGCGTCAGGTAGGCGATGCGCGTGTCGACGTCGGTCCCTTCCCAGCGCGGCCACCTCGCGCCGCGCCGCGCGAGCGACCACCGAACGCCGTGGTCGAGGTCGAGCGCGACCAGCTCATTCGGCTCCGTGGCGACGACATAGCGGCCGTGCGGCGACCACTCGGCATCGCTGTAGGAGCCAAGCAGCCGCTTGAGCCCGTTGTCGTGCACGAGCCACACGCCGCCATGCTCGGCGGAGACGACGAGCAGCCGTCCGGGCGCGGGGAGCGAGAAGAGGGCGGGTGCCGCGTGCTGGATTCCCACCGCTTCGCGCACACGGTGGAAGACCGCCCGCCCGGGGGGCGAGAGCACGGCCGCCACGATCGCGCAAAGGATGACGACGAGAACGAGCACGAGACGCCTCGTGGGACGGCGGGCATGGCGGGTCGGGATGCGCTCCTCGTACGCGCGCCGGACGATCTCCCAGCTGCGGTCTTCGGCGTCGTTCATTCGACCTGCTCCTTCATCCGGTCCAGGCCGCGGCGCAGGCGCGAGTTGACGGTTCCGCGCGGCAGGTCGAGCAGCTCTGCGATCTCACCCGGCGTGTACTCGAGGACGTAGCGCAGGACCACGACGGCGCGATGCTCCGGTGCGAGCTCGCCGATGCCGGTGAGGACGCCGCCGTCCAGCTCGGGCGCGGGTGGGCCCGGCAGCCAGTCTCCGAGCTCGACCTCGGCCCGCAGCTTGCGCGCGCGCGTCCAGTCGATCGCGCGGTTGACGACGATGCGGTGCAGCCACGGGGCGAACGGCCGCCGCCGGTCGAAGCGGTCGAGATTCCGGACGGCGGCGAGGAATGCCTCCTGGGCGATGTCCTCGGCGGCGGCGGCGTCGCCGGTGACGAGGTGCGCGGCCCGGTAGGCGCGCGGCCAGTGCTCGCGGAAGAGCCGCTCGAGGTCGGCGACCGACCCGCGCTGGGCACCCCGGATCCAGGCGCGCTCCGCCACCCGTCGACTCTACGACGGAAGGTGCTCATGAGGTCCATACGGAGCCGGGACCTGATCGGGTCCCTGGTGCGTATTGCCACCATGAAGAAGCTGCCGCTCGTCCTCGTCTGCGCCGCCGCCCTGCTGCTGCCGGGTGCAGCGCGGGCCGCCGCGTGCTCGCCGCTCAACTGCGCTGCGAGCCAGTTCACCCTCGCCCACGGCACGCTGCTCGGCTTCCGGGCCGCCGCGGACAAACCGGTCACCGTCGTCGACCTGAAGACCGGCGCCGCGCGTTGGGTGCTGCCCGCCGGGATCACCGGCGGAGACGAGCTCGTCCACCAGGGCGGCAAGCATCTCGTCTGGTACGACGCGACTCGCGGTGCGAGGCTCTACGCCGTCGCGCTGCCGAGTGTCGAGTACAGCCTCGCCGGCGTCTCCCAGAACGGCGCGCGAGCGGTCGCCCTCGATGCGGCGGCCCGCGAGACGCATGTCGCGATCGTCTCGCGCTCGGCCCGGAAGACGATCACGCTGCCCGGCAAGCAATGGCAGTTCGACGCCTTGCACGGCGACAACCTCTTCCTGATCAGGTACCTCGGCACGGGCGGCTACCAGGTTCGGCTCGTCCACGTCGGCAGCGGCCGGCTCGACGCACAGCCGCTGAAGGACCCGCACGAGTCGGGCACGATCTGGGGCCAGCCGTTCTCGAGGCTGTCCTCACGGGACGGGCACTACCTCTTCACGCTCTACATCGGCTCGAACGGCGGCTCGATGGTGCACGAGCTCGACCTGAAGGCGGCGACCGCACGCTGCATCGACCTGCCGGGCACCGGCGACTACGCCGCCGCGGCGTCGTCCGCCCTCGTGCTTTCGGCGGACGGGCGGACGCTGTGGTCCGTGAGTCCCGGGTACGGCCGCGTCGCCGGCATCGACGTGGGCTCGCGGAGGATCACGACGGCGTTCCGCATCGATCTGCCCAACTGGACGGCGGGCGGCGGCACCAGCGCCGCGCTCGCGCCGGACGGCACGCATGTTGCGATCGCCGACGGGCAGTCCGTCGCGATCCTCGGCCTTTCCGAGCAGAAGATCGTGCAGCGTGGCCCGGGGAGGGCGATCGCCCTCGGGTACTCGCCGGACGGGAGGCTCTGGAAGCTCAGCTAGCGATCGGCGAGCTGGGCACGGCGGACTCCTCGGTCGCGATCGAGATCTCGCGCACGACCTCGACGATGTCGCGGTTCGCGTTCCAGACGCGCAGCTGGCGGTCGGCGCCGTTTCCCCGCGAGAGGATCTCGCGCACGCCTTCGAGCTCACGCTCGGAGCCGAGCTCGCGGGCGTGCGGCTCGACGTCGCGGAGCGAGCGCCGGATCAGCTGCGCGACCGGCACGCGGTTCCGCCGGCCGGTCGCGAGGTCCATGATCGGCGCCTCGAGCCCGTAGCGCGCGGCGAGCCACTTGTTCTCGGTCGTGAGCATGCGGTGCCACGTCGGGATCTCGCGGCCCGCCTCGTACTGCTCGCAGTACATCTTCACGATCGCCTGGTAGAAGGCCGTGATCGCGACGACGTCCTCGAGGCGCGTCACCGCATCGCAGACGCGCATCTCGATCGTGCCGAGCCGAGGGTGCGGGCGGATGTCCCACCAGATGTGCGTGTAGTCGGCGATGCAGCCGGTGCGCTCGAGCTGGCCGACGACCCCCGCGAAGTCGGCGTAGTCCTTGAAGCGGGGCGGCGGGCCGGAGCGGGGAAACGCCGCGAACACCATCTGCCGGCTCGACGAGAGCCCCGTCGGCTCGCCGCGCCAGAACGGCGACGACGACGACAGCGCGAGCATCTGCGGCAGGTGGACGAGCAGCCCGTTCATCACCTGGATCGCCTTCTCCGGATCGTCGACGGCGACGTGCACGTGCATGCCGAAGATCAACTCGCGGCGCGCGATGTACTGCAGCTGGTCGACGAGCTGCCGGTAGCGGTCGCGGGCCGTGATCCGCTGGCGCTCGAAGAGGCTGAACGGGTGCGTGCCGGCCGACCCGAATCGGCAGCCCTCGGAGCGCGCGATCTCCGCGACGTACCCGCGCAGCTGTGCGAGCTGGTGCATGACGTCGCCGGCGTTGCGGCAGACCGGGGTCGTGACCTCGAGCACCGACTGCATCAGCTCCGCATGGATGCGTTCCTCGTGCTCACCGTGCTCGACGGCTGCGAGCACCGAGTCGATGTGCTGCACGAGGTCCCAGGTCTCGGGATCGAGGAGCATGTACTCCTCCTCGACGCCGAGCGTATACGGGTCGCTCTTGCCGAACTTGTGGTCGAGCACACTCGCTTCGCTGCCGCCTGCGCCTGCGGCGCCCTTGCCGGTGATCGACGGCGGGAAGATCTGCTTCACGACGGCAGTATCACCGCTTCGGCTTCGATCTCAACGAGCCAGCGCGGGTCGAGGAGCTGCGCGACGATCGCGGTCGTCGCCGGGCGGGCGGTCCCGAACGCCTCGCCGTGTGCCCGGCCGACGTCGTCGATGTACGTCGCGTCGGTGACGAAGATGCGCGTGCGCACGACCTCGTCGAGCGACGAGCCGGCTTCGGCGAGCGCCCGCGCGATGATCCCGATGCAGATCGTCGCCTGTTCGTACGGGGCTGGAGGGCGGGTCGGCGTCGCCCGGCATGATCGGCGCGGTGCCGGCTACCCAGACGCGGTCGCCGACGCGAACGGCGCGCGAGTAGCCGACTCGGTCCTCGAAGGCCGCGCCCGATGAGATGAGCTGCTTGTCCATGCCGCTAGTCTCGCCGTTCGTGGACGCGCTGCGCCAGATCGACGGATGGCCGTGCGCCCACGCGGCGGTCGGGGTCACCGGCGCGATCGAGGCAACGCACGGCGAGAGCTCGCTTCGGTTCCCGTGGGCATCCGTGACGAAGGTCGCGACTGCGGTCGCCGTGCTCGTCGCGGCCGAAGAGGGCCTCGTCGACCTCGACGAGGCCGCCGGGCCGCCGGGATCGACCGTCAGGCACCTGCTCGCGCATGCCTCCGGGCTCCCGTTCGAGGAGGGCTCGCCGATCGCACGGCCCGGGCGACGCGGCGGATCTACTCGAACTACGGCTTCGAGGTGGCGGCCGCGCTCGTCGCGGAGCGCGCCGAGATGCCGTTCGCGGAGTACTTCGCCGCGACCTGGGCGTCGACCGGCATCGAGCTCGACGGCTCGCCGGCCTGGGGCGCCACGGGGACGCTCGGCGATCTGCTGGCGCTCGCCCGCGAGCTGCGCGAGCCGCGGCGGATCGCGCCCGAGACGCTCGCGGAGGCGACGGCGGTGCAGTTCCCCGGGCTCGTCGGCGTGCTGCCGGGTTTCGGCCGGCAGGAGCGGAACGACTGGGGGCTCGGCTTCGAGCTCCGCGACGGCAAGTCACCGCACTGGACGGGAACGCACAACTCGCCGGCCACGTTCGGCCACTTCGGCCGGACCGGCACGTTCGTCTGGGTCGATCCGGAGGCAGGGCTCGCGCTCGCCTGCCTCACCGACCTGACGTTCGGCGACTGGGCCATCGACGCGTGGCCGCGGCTCGCCGACGCAGTCCTGGCGAGTGTTGGTGGTGGTGTCTGACACCCGCCCCGAGCTTCGAGGTCGCGCGTGGGGCGAAACGGTGTCAGACACCTTGTCGTACCGGAGTGCGAGACGGTGCTGAAGGTTCGGGTGTCAGACACCAACCAAGAACTCGAGGAGGAGCGCGTTCAGCTCCTCCGGCTGGTCGAGGCCGACGAGATGGCCCGCGCCGGCGACGATCGCGAGGTCGGCGTCCGGGATCTCCTCCGCCAGGTGCTCGGCGATCGCGAGGAAGTCCGGCTTGTCGTCCTCGCCGACGATGACGAGCGTCGGCACCGCGAGTGACGACAGCGCCTCCAGCTCCGGCCAGAGCACCTCGGGCTCCTCGTGCGCGCTTTGCAGCTCGAGCGCCCGGCGCTGCTGCGGCCGCACCTCGTCGCGATGCTCGGGCGCGACCCAGAACTCCAGGTTCACCTCGGTCGCGGCGTCCAGGTCGCCCGCGTCGATCGCCGCCTCCTCGGCGGCGAAGTAGTCGCGCATCGTCTCTGTCCAGTCCCAGGTCGGGAGCCCTGCTCCCACCAGCACGAGCCGGTCGACCAGGTCCTGGTGCGCGAGCGCGGTGCGGACCGCGACCGCGCCGCCGAACGAGTTCCCGACGAGCGCCGCCGGCAGCAACGCGGCGACCGGCTCGACGAACGAGAAGGGCTCGGCCGGCATCGGCGTCGAGCCCCAGCCGGGCAGGTCGGGCGTCACGACCTCGAACGTCTCCTCGAGCGCGCGCACCTGCCGCTTCCAGAGGCGCGAGTCGCCCAGGCGCGGAGTGAACGAGGACGACGCGGTGAATGGCTCTACGATCGCGGCTGTGGGTGTGCTCGACCAATGGCGGTTCTGTCCGCGCTGCGGCGGAAGTCTCACCTCGGCCGAGGAGAGCCTCGTCTGCAGCGACTGCGGAGAGCATTACTACGCGAACTCGATCCCGGGTGCACAGGGCATCCTCGAGCGCGACGGGCGCGTGCTGCTCGCACGGCGCGGCCTCGAGCCGCGGCGCGGACACTGGGACCTGCCGGGCGGCTTCCTCCACGAGACCGAAAGCGTCACCGACGGTCTGCGGCGCGAGTTCCTGGAGGAGACCGGCCTCGAGGTCGAGCCGGTCGAGCTGATGCGCATCGACGTCGAGCCCTACGCGGGCCGCTACGTCTTCTCGGTCACCTGGATCGTGCGCGCCGAAGGCGAACCGGTCGCCGCCGACGACGTCGCCGAGCTGCGCTGGTTCGCGCCGCAGGACCTGCCGGGCGAGATGGCCTTCCCCGGCCAGGAGCTGGTGCTCCGGGCGTGGGCCGCCCGGCACGAGAAATAGGCCGATCGGCTCATGCGTCGGCCACCGCGGGGGTGGATCATCTGCCGATGGACGACTGCGGCATCCTCCATCGGATCGAAGACGACCTCACCGAGGACTGGGCCGGGAACTGGGCCGGAAGCGGTGTGCAGGCGATCGAGGACTACCTCGCCCGGCACCTCGCCTTCCTGTCGTTTCTCGACTCGGAGAACGAGGTCTCGACCGGCGAAGGCTGAGTCGCAGAGGGCCTAGCCCTCTGCGAGCCCCAAAGCCTTCTCGAGCGAGCCCTTCGGCATGGCGCCGATCGCGGACGCCTGCGGCTCGCCGTTCTCGAACAGCACCATGAACGGGATCGACGCGACGCCGTAGCGCAGCGCGAGATCCTGCTGCTCGTCGATGTTCACCTTCACGAGCTTCACGTCGTGCTCTTCGGCGATCCGGTCGAGCACCGGTGAGACCGCATGGCACGGGCCGCACCACTCGGCCCAGAAGTCGACGATCACTTTCCCGTCGCTCTTGATGACCTCGGTGTCGAACGTGTCGCTGGTTGCAATTGTTGCCATCGTATTTCCTTTCGTCTGAAGTACCAGTTTGGTGAACGACGAGGCAAGAGCGTTTCTTCCCGCCTCGCTACGATCGAAAGCATGTTCACGCCTCTGCCGGACAAGCCCGATCACCCCAGCCTCGAGCTGGAGATCCTCGAGCTCTGGGAGCGTGAGGGGACATTCGAGCAGCTACGCGACCGTAACCGCAGCGGCCCGCACTGGTCCTCGTTCATCGACGGGCCGGTAACGGCCAACAAGTCGCTCGGCGTCCACACCGCGTGGGGCCGGACGCTGAAGGACGTCTTCCAGCGCTACAAGGCGCTCCGCGGCTTCGATCAGCGCTACCAGAACGGCTTCGACTGCCAGGGGCTCTGGATCGAGGTCGGCGTCGAGCGCGAGCTCGGGCTGAACTCGAAGCGCGAGATCGAGGAGTACGGGCTCGAGGAGTTCGCGCGCAAGTGCCGCGACGTCGTGGTCTGGTCGTCCGAGGAGCTCACGCGCGGATCGAAGCGGCTCGGCCAGTGGATGGACTGGGGCAACGACTACTTCACGTTCAGCGACACGAACATCGAGTACATCTGGAAGTTCCTGAAGATCGTCCACGAGCGCGGCTGGCTCTACATGGGCCATCGCTCCACCGAGTGGTGCCCGCGCTGCGGGACGTCGCTCTCGCAGCACGAGCTGACCCAGGGCGGCGTCTACCAGGATCGGGCCGACCCGTCGCTCTTCGTGCGCTTCCCGCTGCTCGACCGGCAGGGCGAGTCCATCGTCGTCTGGACGACGACGCCGTGGACGCTGCCCGCGAACGTCGCGGCGGCCGTGCATCCCGGCGAGGAATACGGGCGCCGCGAGAACGGCGAGTGGGTCGCCGTGAAGCTGTTCCCCGACGAGGAGCTCGTGAGAGCGGCTGCAGGGCTCGAAGCTCGTGGGCTGGCGTTACCGCGGGCCGTTCGACGACCTGGCGCCCGCCTCGGGGATCGAGCACCGCGTGATCCCGTGGGACGAGGTCACGATCGACCAGGGCACGGGCATCGTCCACATCGCTCCCGGCTGCGGCGGCGAGGACTTCGAGCTCTCGAAGGTCCACGACCTGCCGGTGCTGACGCCGGTCGACGAGTCGGGCCGGTTCTACGACGACTACGGCTGGCTGCACGGGCTCTCGACGACCGAGGCCGCGGACCAGATCATCGGCCGCCTCGGCGAAACGGGCTTCCTGGTCGCGGCCGGTCTCTACACGCACGCGCTATCCCCACTGCTGGCGCTGCGACACGCCGCTCATCTTCCGGCTCTCCGACGACTGGTTCATCGGCGTCGACGAGATCAGGCCGAAGCTGCTGGAGGAGAACGACAAGGTCGAGTGGGTGCCCGACTACTTCGGCAAGCGCATGGACGACTGGCTGCGCAACATGGGCGACTGGAACATCTCGCGCCGCCGGTACTACGGCCTGCCACTGCCGCTCTATCCGTGCGCGTGCGGGCACCTGAACGTGATCGGCTCGAAGGCCGAGCTCGCCGAGCGCGCGGTCGAGGGCATGGAGCAGCTCGAGGAGCTCCGCCGGCCGTGGATCGACCGCGTGCCGATCCGCTGCGCCGCCTGCGGCGAGACCGTGACCCGGATCCCGGAGGTCGGCGACGTGTGGCTCGACGCCGGGATCGTCCCCTTCTCGACGCTCGGCTGGGAGAACCCGACCGCGGTCGAGGACGGCTTCGGGACAGGGGCGGCGCGCGGCCTCACGACTGCCGACCTGCCCGACCATGCGTACTGGGAGAAGTGGTTCCCGGCCGACTGGGTGACCGAGATGCGCGAGCAGATCCGGCTCTGGTTCTACTCGCAGTTCTTCATGTCCGTCGTGCTCGTGGGCACGTCGCCGTATCGACGCGTGCTGGGCTACGAGAAGATGCTCGACGAGAAGGGCCGCGAGATGCACGGCTCGTGGGGGAACATGATCCAGGCGGAGGACGCGTTCACCCAGATGGGCGCCGACGTGATGCGCTGGCAGTACTGCGCGCAGCCGCCCGACCGGAACCTCCTGTTCGGCTTCGGCCCCGCGCACGAGATCAAGCGGAAGCTGCTCACGTTCTGGCACTCGGTGAAGTTCCTCATCGACTACGGGAACATCGAGGGGTTCGAGCCGACCTGGTCGGCGCTGGAGCCGGCCGGCGAGTTGCGGCCGCTCGACCGCTGGCTCGTCGAGCGCACGAAGCAACTCGTCGTCGAAGCGACCGCCGCCTACGAGGCGACGCTCACGATCGACGTGATCCGCGCGTTCGACGCCTTCGTCGACGACGTCTCCAACTGGTACATCCGCCGGTCGCGCAGGCGCTTCTACTCGTTCGACGCAGCCGCCTTCGGCACGCTCTGGTTCGCGCTCGTGCAGTCGCTGCGGGTGCTCTCGCCCGTGATGCCGTTTCTCACCGAGCACCTCTGGCGGAACCTCGTGCCCGACGGGCCCGCGTCGGTGCACCTCGCGCCGTGGCCCGACGTCGACGAGCCCGACCGCGAGCTGCTCGCCGAGATCGCCGAGGTCCGCAAGGTCGTCGAGCTCGGGCGCCAGGCTCGTTCGGCATCCGGGCTGAAGCACCGGCAGCCGTTGCGGCGGCTCGTCGTCGCAGGCGCCTCCGGCCGTGCGGCGGGACACAGCGACGAGATCGCCGACGAGCTGCGGGTGAAGGGCGTCGAGTTCGGCGAGGTCGACGCCTCCGAGCTCCGCGTGAAGCCGAACCTGCCGGTGCTCGGCCCCAAGCTCGGCGCCGGGCCTGCGCGACGTGCGCGAGCGGCTCGCGCGCGGCGAGTTCGAGGAGCTCGAAGGCGGCCGCTTCCAGGTCGACGGCCATGTGCTCGAGCCGGACGAGGTCCTGGTCGAGCGGATCGGCCTGGACGGCTGGACGGTCGCGAGCGAGGACGGCGTCACCGTTGCGCTCGACAACGCGCTCGACGACGAGCTGCTGCTCGAGGGTCGGCTGTACGACCGCATCCACGAGGTGAACGTGCTGCGCAAGGCGTCGGGCCTCGAAGTCACCGACCGCATCAGGCTCTGGCTGCCCGACGAGGAGCTCGTCGCGCGCTTCGCCGATCGCATCGCCGCGGAGACGCTCGCGGTCGAGCTCGAGGTCGGCGACCTCCGGCTCGAGAAGGCTTAGCCCTCGGGGCGCTGTGCGTCGGCGAGCGCGAGCTCGCGGCGCAGCTCGACCGGCAGGCGGAACTCGACGTCCTCGTCGACGAGCCGGTACGGCTCGATCTCGGTGACGCCGCGTGCGCGGAACCAGTCGCAGACGCGCTCGACGAGCTTCTCGGGCGCGGAGGCGCCCGAGGTGACGCCGACGATCTCGACGCCCTCGAGCCACGCTTCGTCGATCTCGGTCTCGTCGTCGATCAGGTGCGACGCGATGCCGCCGGCGCGCGCGACCTCGACGAGCCGGTTCGAGTTCGACGAGTTGCGCGAGCCGATCACGAGCAGCAACTCGATCTCGCCGAGCATCTCCTTCACCGCCCACTGGCGGTTGGAGGTCGCGTAACAGATGTCTTCCTTCTTCGGCGCGTAGATCGACGGGAAGCGATTGCGCAGCGCCGTGATGATCTCGGCCGTCTCGTCGACCGACAGCGTGGTCTGCGTCACGTACGCGAGCTTCTGGTCCTCCGGGAACGTGAGGGCGTCGACGTCGGCGACCGACTCGACGAGCACGATCGAGTCGGGCGCCTCGCCGATCGTGCCGACGACCTCCTCGTGGCCCTCGTGCCCGATGAGCATGACGGTGTAGCCGTCGGCCGCGTAGCGGCGGGCCTGCACGTGCACCTTCGTGACGAGCGGGCAGGTCGCGTCGATCGTGTTCAGCTGCCTCAGCGCGGCGTTCGCGTGCACCGACGGTGCGACGCCGTGCGCCGAGAACACGACCGTTTCGCCTTCGGGCACCTCGGTCTCCTCGTCGACGAATACCGCGCCGCGCGCCTCGAGGTCGTGCACGACGTGGAGGTTGTGGACGATCTGCTTGCGCACGTACACGGGCGGCCCGTAGAGCTCGAGCGCCCTCTCGACCGTCTCGACGGCGCGCTCGACACCGGCGCAGTAGCCGCGGGGTGACGCGAGGAGGACCTTGCGAACCATCGCGGCAATCGTAGCCGTGCTTGAAAACGGGGAAGCCCGCTGCTTCGGGGGGTCGTCGCAGCGGGCTCCCTTGATCGCTCACCGCGGCGTCGCCAAGGACGCGCGCCGCGATTCGCATCGCCCAGTGAGTGGAAGCTATCGCTGCGCGGCGGTCGTTGAAATAGGCCGAGCGGCCCATCTTTACAAGCGGCATGCATGCGTCGTGCGCCGGGAACCGATGCGCGTACGATGCGGCGCAACGCGATGTCTGAAGTCACGGAAGCGGTCGTCTTCAACGCGGTGCCGCTGTTCATCCTCGCGGCTGCGTACGCGGCCGTGGCGGCAGCGCTCCTGTCCGTGCTCTGGCGCGATCGCAGGCGCGCGCACGCGATCGACTGGGCGCTCGCGTTCGTCTTTCCCGGCCATCGCGGTCGCGGCGCTGATCCTCGGCGTTCTCGTCGCTCACGAGCAGCGCGCGCTCGGCGGTCACCTCTGGCTGTCGCTTTGCGCGATCGCTCGTCGCGCTGCTCGCCCGCGCTGCTCCTGCTCGTGCGCTGGGGCCGACCGGGCGTTCGCGGTCGGCGGGCCGGGCGCGCGCAGGCGGCCGAGCAGCGCGTCTCGGCGCTCGACCGCGAGCTCGACGCCGTGGCGGAGATCTCGAAGGCGCTCGCTCGGGCGCGCACGCCCGTCGCCGTTGCCCGACCGCTCGTGCGCCACGTCGCGAGCTCCTCGGCGTCGCGTTCGCGGGCGTCGCGGTCGTCTCCGACGACCGCACTCGCGGGGAGGGGCGTCTACGCCGAGAGCTCGATGGACGCGACGCAGGCTGGTGGCCGGAGCTGCGGCTCGACCTGCGCAACGAGCCGTCGGGCATCGCGAGCGCGGTGTTCGACGCCGCGCCCGTGACCGTCTACGACATCGCGAGCGTCGCCGCTCGTCAGCCCGCGGCTCGCCGACCGGTCGGCGCGCCAGAGCGGCGCCTGGATCCCGATGCTCGCGGAGGAGCGCGTGCTCGGCGTGCTCGTCGTCGCGTCGACCGACGACGAAGCGCGCGTTCATCGCCGAGGAGCTCGCGCTGCTGCAGACGATCGCGGCCGAGGCGGCGCTCGCGCTCGAGCGCCTCCGCTCGGTCGGCGGCGCTCGCCGATGCGCTCGAGCGCGAGCAGACGGTCGCCGCAGATCACGCGGCGGATCACGCGCCGAGCTCGATCCCGGACGACGTCGCGCGGGTCGCGCGCGGACGAGCTGCGCAGAGCGCTGCGGCTCGATCGCACGACGATCGAGCTGGCGATCGAGCGCCGACGAGACGGGATTCGCCGATCGACGCGCACGGCGAGCCGGATCGCGATCGCTACCGTGATCGAGCGAGCACGCTCATTGGCGCGGGCGAGCTCTTTCTGGTCGAGACGGTGGCGCGACGAGCTCGGTTCGTCGCTGCAGACGGCGTACCTGCTCGAGGAGAACCGCCGCCGGCTCGAGCAGCAGCGCGCGCTGCTGCACGCCGCGCAGGTCGTGACGAGCGAGCTCGACCTCGACGCGTGCTCGAGCGGCTCGTCGAGGAGGTGACGAAGCTGCTCGACGCCGACGCGGCCGACTGCTACCTGCTCGACCGCGAGCGCGGGCGTGCTGCGCTGCGCAGCCGTGCACGGCTTCGACCCAGGACGCTCGTCGGCTTCGAGTTCACGCCGGCGCAGCGGGCTCGCCGGCGAGGCGCTGCGCGCGGCGCGCCCGGTCGTCGCCGAGCGACTACGCGTGCTCGCGCCGAGCCGTCCCGCATCCCGCGTACGGCGGGTTCGCGCGCGCGATCGTCGCACCGATGGCGTGGGCCGGCGAGACGTGGGGCGTGCTCGGCGTCGGCTCGCGAGAGCGACGCGCGCGCTTCGACCGCACGCCGATCTCGAGCTGCTCGACGCGTTCGCGTCGCTCGCGTCGCTCGCGCTTCGCAACGCCGAGAGCTTCGCGGACCGCTCGCGACAGGCGCGCGTCCAGCGCGGCTTCTACCGGATCGCGACGCTGCTCGGCGAGCCGGTGTCGCTGGCGGAGACGTACGACGCCGCGGCGCAGGCGGCGGCCGAGGCGCTCGGCGGCGACTGCGCGGCCGTGCTCGTGATCGCCGGCGCGCGGGCTCGCAGGTCGGCCGGCGGCTTCGAGCTCCCGGACGCGTGCGCTCGCTCGAAGCTGCCGCCGGCGTTCGCTCGAAGCCGCCCGCGGCGGCCAGATGCTTGCAGCGACCGACGTCGCGAGCGACGAGCGCTTCGGTGAGGCGTGGCGAGACGGCGCCGTTCGCGTCGCTGCTCGCGATCCCGGTGCGCCGGCGAGCCGGCGGGGCTCGTGTCGTGCTCTTCCGCGAGCCGCGCGAGTTCGCGCGCGACGACCTCGAGCTCGCGCAGCATCTCGCGGGCGCGGCGCGCGGCGCGCTCGACCGCAGCGCGCTGTTCGAGGCGCGAGCGCACGGCGCGCTCGCTGTCGCAGCAGCTCGCGCGCACCGGCAGCCTGCTCGCGACCGAGCTCGACCCGGTCGCGGTGCTCGGCGCGGTCGTCGACGAGGCGACGGCGCTGCTCGGCGCCGACGCCGCGACGCTGGCCGCGCTCGAGGGCGACGAGCTCGTCGTGACCGCCGCTGTCGGCGGCGAGTGCCGAGCAGGCGCTCGGCGCGCGCTCGCCGTCGACGGGCTGGGTCGGCGGCGACGTCGTGCAGTCGCGCGGCCCCGGTCGCCCTCGAGGACGCTCGGTCGACGCGAGCCTCGCGGAGGCGGACGACTGCTCGCGGCCGGGCATCGCGCCTTCCTCGGCGTGCCGTTGATCGTCGGCCCGAAGGGGCCACTGCACGGCGTGCTCTCCGTGTACGCGCGCGAAGCCGCGGCGTGGCGCGAGGAGGAGATCCAGGCGCTCGGCGCGCTCGCCGCGAACGCGTCGGTCGCGCTCTCGAACGCCGAGCTCTACCAGCGTGTCGCCGTCGAGCGCGAGCAGAGCGTCGCGATCCTCGCGAACATCGCCGACGGCATCGTCGCAGTCGATCGCGACGGGCACGTCGTGCTCTGGAACGCGGCGGCCGAGGAGATCACCGGCGTGCCCGCGTCGGAGGCGCTCGGCCGCACGCCGGCGCAGGTGCTGCAGCGCGAGCTCGAGTCGGAGAGCGGCGGCACGCATCGGCTGGTCTCGATCCCGCGCGCGGGCGAGCGAGGTCTGGCTCTCGCTTGTCGGAGGCGGTGATGCGCGATCCGCCGGCGCAGTCGCCGGGCGCATCTTCGCGTTCCGCGACATCTCGGCCGAGCACGGCGTCGAGCAGATGAAGTCCGACTTCGTCTCGACCGTGTCGGTCGAGCTGCGCACGCCGCTCACGTCGATCTACGGCTTCGCGCAGACGCTGCTCCGCGACGACGTCGCGTTCGACGGAGCCGGAGCGGCGGACGTTCCTCGAGTTCATCGCGCGTGAGTCCGAGCGGCTCACGGACGATCGTCGACGCGCTCCTGAACGTCGCCCGGCTCGACACCGGCGACCTGACCTTGTCGCTCGAGCCGACGGACGTCGCGCAGTCCTCGTCGGAGGTCGTCGCGCGCCGGCGCGGCGGCGGCACGCAACGGCGCACCGCTTCGTCGCCGAGGTCGACGGCGAGACGTCGCGGCCCAGGCCGACCCCGACAAGCTGCGGGAGGTGCTGGAGCAGCTCGTCTCGAACGCCGTCAAGTACTCGCCGACGGCGGCACCGTCACGGTCTCGGCGCGCAGGCACGCCGACGGGGTCGAGCTCGCGGTCGCGACGAGGGGACCGGCATCGCCGATCGCCGAGCGCGAGCGGATCTTCTGCGAAGTTCTACAAAGCGGGCGACGCGCATGGACGCGGCACGGGGCTCGGGCTGTTCATCGCGCAGGGACTGGTGCGCGAGATGGGCGGGCGGATCTGGGTCGACTCGGAGGAGGGCCGGGGCTCGCGTTTCGCGTTCGAGCTGCCGCTCGCCGAGGAACCGGTGAGATTTTGCCGGACGGGGTGAGCGAGCGAAATGACGATGCGCGTTCTGGTGATCGACGACGAGGCGCCGATCCGGCTGCTTTGCCGGGTCAACCTCGAGGCCGAGGGGATGGAGGTGCTCGAGGCCGCCGACGGGCCGAGCGGTCTCGAGACTTGCGCGCGCGCGAGCACCCCGACGTGATCCTGCTCGACGTGATGATGCCGGGGCTCGACGGCTGGCACGTCGCCGAGGAGCTGCTCGACGACGAGCGCACCGACGGCGATCCCGATCGTCTTCCTGACCGCGCGCGCCGAGCTGCGCGACCGTGCCCGCGGGATCGACCTCGGCGGGGTCGACTACGTGACGAAGCCGTTCAACCCGCTCGAGCTCGCGCCGCTCGTGCGCGACCTGCTCGCGACGGGTCGAGCGCGGCGAGCGCGACGAGCTGCGCAGCGAGAAGCTCACCGAGCTGCGCGCGATGCTCGACCGCGAGTAGCGGCCGCCGCGGAGGGCCTTTCGCTCACCGCGCCGCGGGCGCGTCTCCCTACACTGCGCCGAGCGGGACGTAGCTCAGCCTGGTCAGAGCGCCGCCTTTGGGAGGCGGAAGCCGTCGGTTCGAATCCGCCCGTCCCGACTGGTCCCGGCCGGTATCGGATCGGTACTGCGATCACCGTAACGGCTATCTCCGTAACTGCTGCTATGGTATGAGCGTGGAGGACGCCCCGTTCCGCTACGGGAACATCGCGCGCGGCGACTACTTCACCGATCGCGAAGAGGAGCTGCAGGCGCTCACGCTGGACGTGGCGGGCGGCCAGGACGTGGTGATCATCTCGCCGCGCCGTTTCGGCAAGAGCTCGCTGATCGCGCGGGCCGTGGACGAGCTGCGGGCCGACGGGATCCTCGTCGCCTCGCTCGACCTCCTCGGCTCACCGACGAAGCAGCAGTTCGCCGACGACCTCGCGCAGGCGCTCGCGGACGGGATCGTCCCTCCGGTCGAGCGCGCCGTCGACAAGGTTCGCCGCTTCTTCGCGCATCTCACCATCTCGCCGCGGGTGACAGTCGGCAACGACGGGAGGCCGCAGTTCGAGTTCCTCGGCTACGAGCGCGACGAGGACGTGGACGCGGTGATCGACGGGCTGCTCGAGCTCCCGGGCCGCGTCGCCGCTGAAGGCCACCGGGTCGTGCTCGTCCTCGACGAGTTCCAGGAGATCGTCTCGATCGACGAGCGGCTCCCGGGGCGGCTGCGCACGGTCTTCCAGCAGCAGCCCGAGGTCGCCCACGTCTACCTGGGCTCGAGCGGCACCTGATGGAGCCCCTCTTCATGGACAAGGCAGCGCCGCTCTATCGCTCGGCGAAGCCGATGCCGCTCGGCCCGATCCCTCCGGAGCGGTTTTGCGGGCTTCCTGCGCGAGCGCTTTCGCGTCGGCGGCGTCGGGGCGACCGAGGAGGCCGTCGACCTCGTGCTGGCGCTGACAGGCGGCGCCCGTACGAGACGCAGGAGCTGTGCTCGTTCACGTGGACACGCGCGCGGGTCGAGGGCCGGCCGGCCGACGTCGCGATGGTCGAACGCGCGCTCGCCGACCTCATCGACGCCGAGAGCGCCCGCTACATCGCCGTCTGGGACAGGCTCTCGGGAAACCAGCGCGCGCTTCTGCTTGCCCTCGCGCAGGAGCCCGGCCGGGTGTACTCGGAGCGCTACCGGCTCACGCACAAGCTCGGCCCGGCCTCGACCGTTCAGAACTCGGTCGCCGTCCTGAAGCGGCTCGAGCTCGTCGAGCCGACCGAGGGAGGCGGGCACGCCGTCTCCGACATCTTCATGCGCCCCTGGCTGATCGCGCTCGCGGCCTGATCGCCTGCCGTCACCTCGCCGACCTACGCTTCCCTCGATGAGCACGGTCGCAGGGCACGAGGCTCCGGACACGAGCGCACTCGCCAAGCTCGCCTATGAGCTCTCGCTGCGTACCCTCGGCCAGCAGGAGGCCGCCGTGAACGAGCTGCGCGCCCGCACGGGGACGCTGATCGCGGCCGCCTCGATCGTGACCTCGTTCCTCGGCGGCGCCGCCATCACCCGGGCCGGGCTCGACGCGTGGAGTGTCGCCGCGCTGATCGCCTTTGCGTGCGCGATCACTGCGGCGACCTGGGTGCTCCTGCCCAAAGAGCTGATCTTCTCCGTGCAGGGCTCGACGCTCTACGAGACGGAGATCGAGGCCGACGTGTTCTCGATCGGCGAGACCCACCGGCGCCTCGCCTACTGGCTCGACGGGTTCCACGAAGACAACGACCCGAAGCTCGACGGCCTCTACGGCTGGTACCGGTTGGCGACGCTCGCCGTGCTCGTCGAAGTCGGCTTCTGGAGCCTGCAGCTGGCGCTATCCTGAATGTCGATGGCAAAGCCGCCCGCACCCCCGCCGCCTGCACCGCCCGGCCTCGGCGTGCCGGAAACCCGCGGTGGCGGCAGCGCGCAAGCGCGGCTGACGGCCTAGAGCTGCCAGTCGCCGTTGCGCAGGATCGGCACGGCTTCGCCGTCGGCGGTGACGCCGTCGACCTCGAGCTCGTTCGAGCCGATCATGAAGTCCGTGTGGATCGACGAGTGGTTGACGCCGCGCTCGTGGCGCTCCTCGGGCGACAGCTCCGAGCGCCCCGGCGACCGCCTGCACGATCGAGGCGCCGAGCGCGATGTGCGACGACGCGTTCTCGTCGAACAGCGTGTCGTAGAAGACGAGCCCGGTCTGCCCGACGCGCGAGTGGCCGTCGACGAGCGCCACCTCGCCGAGGCGGGCCGCGCCGTCGTCGGTCGCGACGTGCGTGCGCATGACCTCTTCGCCCGACTCGGCGTGCACCTCGACGGCGCGGCCGCCTTCGAACCGGACCTCGAGGCCGCGCACGATGTGCCCTGGATCTGCAGCGGCAGCGTCGACGCGGACCGTGCCTTCGATGCGCCGGGCGTCCGGCGTCGTGAACACCTCTTCGGTCGGCATGTTCGCGACGTGCTCGATGCCGCGCGACTCGTCGAGCGCCGCCTGCCACATCGACGTCGGGTGCAGCCCGATCGTCAGGTCGGTGCCGGGCCCGCGGTAGCGCAGGTGGTCGAACCGCCGCTCGTTCAGCGCTCGGCGCGCGCGCTGCGAGGCGCGCGATGTGCTCGCGCCAGGCGGCGACCGGGTCGGGCTCGTCGAGCCGGACGGCCGTGCCGACCGCCTCCCAGAGCCGCTCGACGTCAGGCTCGCCGAACACCGTGTCGCGCCCAGCCCTCGTTCGGGTACGCGACGATCGTCCAGTTGCAGAGGCCGTCGGTCAGCTTCGAGCGACTGCCTCCGCGACCTCGCGCATGCGCGCCTTGCCGACGCGCTCGCCGTCGAGGTCGGCGAAGAGCTCGGGCTCGGGGTTCCCGGTGATCGCGCACGAGCGCGCCGCCCTTCTCGCCGAACTCGCTCAGCCGCTGGACGAGCCACGGCGGCGAGAAGCCGAGCAGCTCGTCGGCGCGCCTGCTCGATGTGCGCGCGGCGCACGTGCTGGTCGGTGTAGAGGACGTCGACGTAGCGGGCGCCCGCGTCGTAGGCCTCGCGCGCGATCGCGCGGACGAGCGGCGCATGCTCGATCAGCGCGTTGATGCCGAGCGTCTGCCCCGGCTGGAGGTTCAGGCCGACCCGGACGGCGAGCCGCGCGTAGCTGCTCGAGTCTCTCGTCGGCGGCGGACACGGCGGCAAGACGATAGCCAGCGGCTCGGTGAACGCGCTGACCGCCCGTACACTGACGCGCCGTGATGCGGCTCTTGCCGATCGTGCGTCGCTCGTCGTGCTCGCCGCCGCTGCGGCGGCCGCGCCGGCACCGAGTCGTACAGCGCTGTCGAAGACCGCGGCGTGCCTCGAGCCAAGCAGGCGTCACGCTCGGCGGCGCCGCGTCGACTTCGTCGCGTCGACCGCGACCGGCGGCGCGTTCCGCGCGAGCTCCGCGACAACTTCGTGACGGTCTCGTTCGGCGACGACCTCGAGAACGCGAACAACATCGACCGCGCCTACCGCCGCGTTCCACGCGAAGAACGTCGGCATCGACGACGTGCTGCGCGAGCAGGGGAACGCCGTCATGCTCTGGCACGCGCATCCGAGCGACGACGACCTCGGCCCGATCACGGGCTGCCTCAAATAGCGCCTTCCTCGGCGAGGAACCGGCGGAACCAGTAGACGAAGACGACGAAGAGCACGATCGCCTGCTCGCTCGCCATCGTCACGCCGGCGATCTCCTGGTCGGCGAGCGGGCTGAGCCCCCAGACGCGCGGCTGCGCGTGCGACGTAGAAGGGGTAGATCGGGCTTCGGCAGCAGCGCGAGCAGCAGGCCGAGCGGCGAGGCGAGCACGAACGCCGCGAACGCGTACGCCGCGCGCGCGCCCGAGCGCGAGCCGCCGCGGCACGTCCTGCACGAGCGGCCACCAGACGAGCACGCCGGTGCCGAAGTAGCACGCGTGCTCGATGTGGATCAGCCACGCCTGGTGATGCGAGCGCGGCGTCGTAGATCGGCGGCGCGTGCCAGACGAAGTAGTTGACGAGCCACACCGGCAGCGCGACCGCGGGGTGCGTCAGCGACGCGCCAGGCGCGCGAGCGGGCGAGCGCGCTCGCCATCGGCGCGCGAGATGCCGAGCACGGCGAGCAGCGGCGCCCACTCGGCGAGGATCACGTTCTGCAGCAGGTGCGCGGTCAGCAGGTAGTGCAGGCCGAGGTGGTGCAGCGGCGTCCAGAACGCGACCGCGAGCAGCGCCATCGACGCCCGCGAAGCAGGCGACCCGCCACCGCGGCGCGCCGACCGGCCGACGCGCGAAGAGATAGAGCAGCGCGAGCACCGGGATGACGACCGTCGTGTCGACGTCGGCCTGCCACGCGTACGGCGAATGCGTGTGCAGCGAGCAGCACGGCAGCGCAGGCGCTAGCTCGATCGTGTCGGAAGCGGGCGGCGGGAATCGGACCCGCATATCCAGGGTGGAAACCTGGCGCTCTACCACTGAGCTACGCCCGCGTGCGCGCGAATAGCGCGGTAGCGAGCGCGTCTAGATGAGCTTGTCGGCGAAGCGCTCGAGCTCGTGCGCGTGCAGGCCGATCTCGCCCGCCTCGATCGCAGCCTTCACCTCGCGCGCGAGCTGCGCGCGCCTCGCTCTCCTGGTCCGGCTCGAGCACCGTCGAGAGGCTCGCGACGACGCCGTTGCCCTCGTGCAGCTGGATGTCGACGGTCGTGAGCTCGGCTCTTGTCGTCGATAGTACGGATCGTCGGGGACGCCGACCCAGATCGGTGACGGTGCCGCCGCTCGGGCAGCGACGCGTGCTCGATCACGGGTGAGGCGCGCAGGCTCATGCTGCGCAACCTAACAACGTCCGACTCTCTCGCGATGCTCCTACGCGTGACCCCCGAGCGCGTGGTCGATCTGCGGCCGCGCACGATCCTGCGCGTGCTGCTGATCGTGATCGCCGTCGCGGTCGCGCTCGAGGTGATCTGGATCGCGCGCCACGTCCTCGCGTGGGTCGTGATCGCGCTCTTCCTCGCGCTCGCGCTCGACCCGTTCGTCGGCTGGATCCAGCGGCGCACCCGGCTCGACCGCGGCCCGGCGATCGGCGTCGCCTACCTGATCGTGCTGATCGTGATCGCGGGGTCGGCGCACGTTCGTGCCGAAGCTCATCGACGAGGTGAACGGCTTCGTCCAGGCGCTCGCCGACCTACGTCCACGACCTGACGCACGGCCGCGGACGGCTCGGGCTTCCTCGAGCGCAAGTACCACGTCGTCGAGAAGGTGCGCGAGCAGGTGAAGAAGGGCGGCGCGACGCAAGGTGCTCGGCCTCTCGGGCGCCGCGCTCTCGGTGACGAAGAGCGTCATCTCGATCATCGCCGCGACGGTGACGATCGTCTTCCTGACGTTCTTCATGCTGCTCGAGGGGCGCGCCTGGGTCGAGCGCTTCTACTCGCTGCTTCCCGGAGTCGCAGCCGCGCTGGCGCAAGCGTCGGCGCACGACATCTACAAGACGGTCGGCGGCTACGTCACCGGCAACCTCCTGATCAGCCTGATCGCGGGCGCGTCGATCACGATCGTGCTGCTTGCCCATGGGCGTGCCGTATGCGGTCGCGCTCGGGCTGCTCGTCGCGTTCCTCGACCTGATCCCGCTCGCCGGCGCGACGGTCGCCGGGATCATCGTCGCGTCGTCGCGTTCCTGCACTCGGTCCCGGCCGGGATCATCGTCGTCGTCTTCTTCATCGTCTACCAGCAGCTCGAGAACCACTTCCTGCAGCCGGTGATCTACGGCCGGACGGTGCAGCTCTCGCCGCTCGCCGTGCTGATCTCGGTGCTCGTCGGCGCCGAGCTCGCCGGCATCCTCGGCGCGCTCGCCGCGATCCCGGTCGCCGGCGCGCTCCAGGTGATCGTCCGCGACCAGCTCGCCGCCGGCACCGGCCGCGCCGCGGGCCTGCGCGCGCACCCGAGCTGAGGTGCCGCCGCTCCCCGACCGGGGTAGCGAACAGGCCGATTCTGCGCGATACGTCTCGCCAGAACGAGGGATGCGCCACTTCAGGTCGGCGTCCCGATGCTCTGTGCTGTGACGTTCCGGACGCTCGTCGCGTCTGCCGCTGATCGCTTGATCGCGGCGCTCGGCGCGTGCTCGCCGGCCCCGGCGACGGCGCTCGCCGGCGACGAACAAGACCACGACCTCGCTCGAGCTCGCTCGAGTCCGGCGTCCTCCAGCAGCTGAACGCGATCCGCGTTCAGCACGGCCTCGTCCCGCTGAAGCTCAGCCCCAGCCTCACGGCGTCGGCCGCCGCAGCACTCGCGCGAGATGGGCGCCGACGGCTACTTCCAGCACGCCTCGCATCGACGGCACCGCGCTTCTGGAAGCGGATCGGGCCACTTGTACCCCGAGGCCGGCTTCCGCTACTGGTCGGTCGGCGAGAACCTGCTCTGGTCGTCGCCGAACGTCGATCCCGCTCGGCGCTTGCAGCTCTGGATGAACTCGCCGGAGCACCGCGCGAACATCCTCGACCGCGCGACTGGCGCCAGATCGGCGTCTCCGCCGTGCACGTCGACTCCGCGCCCGGCGCGTTCAACGGGCAGCCGGTCACGATCATCACCACCGATTTCGGCGTCCGCCGCTAACACCGGAGCGCGATACGCTGGCCGGACGCGCCCGTAGCTCAGGGGAAGAGCGGCGGCCTTCTAAGCCGTTGGTCGGGGGTTCGAATCCTCCCGGGCGCATTCGCGGGACGCAGAGCCACGACCACGACTCGAATCGCGGCGGCCGCCGATACGATGGGCGGCGCACGGTGGCGGTAGCTCAGTTGGTAGAGCCCCGGGTTGTGGTCCCGGTGGTCGCGGGTTCGAGTCCCGTCCGCCACCCTTCAGGTTGCGCGGCACTAGCGCACGACGAAGCAGCCGCCGTGCGGCGTCACCGGCCGTAGGCGCAGCGCCACGAGCACCTCGCGCGGCACGGCCGGCTCGCAGTACGGCGCCTTCGCGGCCAGGAGGTGCCACGGCCCGAGGCCGCTGCGGCCTTCGAGTCGCGCCCCGCGCAGCCGGAACATCCAGTTGGCGAGCGTGACGATGCCGTTGCGCCGCGTCGCGGCGCGCGGCGAGCGCTCCAGGACCTGAAGCTGCTGCTCGCCCTGGCGGCACTCGAGCTCGACCGTGCCGCCGACGGCGCGTGAACAGTCCCAGGCGCCGCGGTCGCCGCGCTCGATGTGGACGATCGTCGCCAGCGCGCTGCCGCAGGTCACGAGGCTTGCAGCGACTGCGTCGAATCCGTTGACGGTGCGCGCGAGACCGCAGAAGGCGGGCGGCGGCGGCGCGCAGGGGGCGCCGCAGGCGTCGAGGACGAACGGCCGCAGAAAGGCGCCAAAGGCGACGGCACCCGCGTAGTTCATGTGCGCGTCGTCGACGAACCACGGCTGGCCCGCGGCGACCGGCGCCCAGTCGGCGACCGTGAGCTGCGGCCACCGCGCGGGCGCCGCGCGAATCACGGCGTTGATCTGCTGCCACACGCCCTCGGTCTCCTCGAGCGTCACCCAGACCACGTGCTGCACGCCCGCGGCGACGAGCGCCGTCATCACCTCGTCGAGGCCGGCGGCGTAGAGGTCCGAGCGGTCGTTGTAGCCGACGTCGATGGCGACGACTGGGCCCAGGGCGGGCCCGAGTCGCTCGATCGTCGCAAGCGCGCTTTCAGGCGCCTCGTCGCCGTAGGCAGGACAGCCCGGGTCGACGAGCTTGCGGCACGTCTTCGTCTCGAGTTGGAGATCGAGCCGCGCGCCGAGGTCCTCACGCGGCTTCGTCGCCCAGAAGAGGACGCCGCCGACCGAGTCCGTGATCACCGTCACGCGCGGAGCGGCCGGCGCGTCCGCGCCGGCGGCCGTCGCGACGATGAGAAGAGTCGCGGCGAGCATCGATGCGGCGAGCGTCTTGATGAGCCAAAGGGTAAGCGCCGTACGCCTCGACCGTCGCGGTCGCCGGGTAGTCCTTTGCGAAGAAAACGTTAACGAGGTTTACCGTTGGCGGCCGCAGGAGTAAGGTCGGCTCCTCGTGCGTGCGGCTGCGGTCGGGGCTCTCGTGTTCGTCGTTCTCACCGCAGGTATGCACGCGGGGCCTGCCGCGCGACCGCAGCCTCCGCTCACGGGCTGGCTCACGTTCGGCGACGACGCCGCGAGGACCGGGTCGGCGGCGACGCCGGTCGATCCGCGGTCGCTGCGTCCGAAGTGGTTCCGTGAGACGGACGGCATGGTGACGGCGCAGCCGCTCGTCGTCCGCAACGTGCCGGACGCCGGACAGGAGACGGCCTACGTCGCCACCAACGCCGGACGCGTGATCGCCTACGCGCCGAACGGCTACGTGCGCTGGCAGCGCATGCTCGGCGCGCTTCCCAACTCCTGCGACCAGCTTGCCGACTGGGGCGTCGTGGGCACGCCCGTCGTCGATCCCGTGACGCGTGCCCTCTATGTCGCGGACGGGTTCGGGCTGATGCACGCGCTCGATCTCGTCACCGGCCGCGACCGCCCGGGTTGGCCCGTGCGCATCTACGACGACCCGTCGTCGGAGCTCGTGTGGGGAGCGCTGACGCTCGTCCGAGGCTCGGTCTACGTCGGCACCGGCTCCTACTGCGACCGGCCGATGATCGGGAAGCTGATTCGCGTCCAGGTCGCCACCCGGCAGGTCTCGAGCTGGACGGTCGTCCCGAGCCGGCTCGGCGGCGGCGGCAGCATCTGGGGGTGGGGCGGCCCGGCGTACAGCGCCGCGCGGGGCGCGCTCTTCGTGGTCACGGGCAACGCGTTCGAGGGCGGCACCAACACAGGTGCTGCCTTCGACGAAGCGGCGGGCTACGGCGAGCAGCTCGTCGAGGTCTCGCCTGGCCTGCACGTGCTCGCGGCCAGCCATCCCCGCGACGTGCCGGGCGCCGGCGACTTCGACTTCATCGGCTCGCCGGTCGTCTTCACCCTGCCCGGCTGCGGCGAGCTCGTCGCAGCCGCCAACAAGAACGGCCACGTGTACCTGTGGCGCTCGGCTGCGATCACGAACGGGCCGGTTGCCGACCTTGCGCTGCAGGCGACGTCGGAAAACCAGCCCCTCCTCACCCAGCTCGCCTACGACGCGAAGACGACGTCGCTGTACGTCGCCACGTTCACCTCGCTCGTGCGAGTTGCGCTCAACGGCTGCGACGGCGCTCACGTTGCTTGGCGCGAGCGCTTCCCGAGCGCGACGCTGCAGGGCTCGCCGACCGTCGCCGGCGGCACGGTCTGGGTGGCGCTCTCGGGAACACCTGCGCGCCTGAGCGGCTTCGACGCCGCGACCGGCCGTCTCCAGTACAACCGTGGCCTTGGCGGCATCTCGTTCGCGCCGCCGTCGCTGATCGCGGGGCGGCTCTTCGAAGGCGCCGACCACGGCTTTGCGGATCGCTCGGCCGTCGCCGAGCGGGCCGCGCCGACAGCGGCCCGGCTGCGCGCGTACACGAGCTGGAGCGACAAGCGTCACGCCTGGCAGAGCCGCGAATCCGGCGTGTACGCGACCGATGACGGCGGGCACACGTGGCGCCGCGTCTACTCGACGTACGCGCAGCGTGTCGTGCGCCTCTCGCAGTCGACAGGCGTGATCAGCGTCGGCAGCGGCAGCGTGAGCTGCGCGTGCCGCCAGCGGCAGTTGTGGACGAGCGACGCCGGACGCACGTGGCACGAGACGCGGTCGCTCTCGCCCGACTTCGCCGGGCTCGGCGCCGAGCTCTACACCTGGACGGGGAGCACGCTCCGCCGGGTGTCGTGGCCACCGCGACGCTCCGCGCCAGTCGCGACCGTCCCGGAGGCGATCGCCGACGCCGCCGTGATCCCCGACGGCGTGGCGGTGCTCCTGACCGAGGCGGGTCGCGAGTGGGACAACAACGCTCGCATCGTCGTCCTCAAGGGCGACACGGACTCGACGATCGTCCTGCCCTCCGAGTCGGGACGAGTGATTGCCCGAGCCCTCACCGTCACCTGGCCGACGCTCGCCGTGCGAACCTACGTGTTCACCGACAAGGGGCGAAGGACGGTGAACTGGCGCTCGACGAACGGAGGCAAGTCATGGCACGCCGCGTGACCTCGCGCTGGGAGCGAGAACTGCAGCGCCTCGATCCCGAGGCGGACGCACAGCGGATCGTCTTCATCGACGCCAGCCTCGAGTTCCCGTGGGACACGCAACGCTCGCTCGAGCTCGCCTTCTACCGCACGTATGCGGTCCCCTCGATCGGCGAGCTGCTCGACTCGACCGGCGAGTTCACCGAGCGGGCGCAGAAGCGCTACGACGACACGCAGATCCTCATCTCGCGCGTTCTGCGAGTTCGGCTACGACAGCGACCTCGGGCGCCGCGCGATCCGCCGGATGAACCAGATCCACGGCGCGCTTCGAGATCGCGAACGAGGACTTCCTCTACGTGCTCTCGACGATGGTCTTCGAGCCGATTCGCTGGAACGCGCGCTTCGGCTGGCGTCCGCTGATCGAGACCGAGAAGCTCGCGACGTTCTACTTCTGGCGCGAGGTCGGCAGGCGGATGGCGATCCGCGACATCCCCGAGACGTACGCCGAGTTCGAGCGCTTCAACGTCGAGTTCGAGCGCGAGCGATTCGGCTACACGCGCGCGCGGCGCACCGCGTCGCGGCCGCGACCCGCGACATGTTCCTCGACTGGTTCCCCGGTCTGCCGAAGTCGGTGGGCCGGCCGCTGGTCCACGCGCTGCTCGACGAGCCGTTGCTCGACGCGCTCGGCTTCCCGCATCCGCCGCCTGCGACTGCGTCGCCTCGTGCGAGGCCGGCGTCCGCGCACGGTCGGCAGCGGTGGGGCTCATGCCCGCCGCGCCGCCGGCCGCGGCTGCGCACGCTCGAGCGGCACCGAAGCTATCCACGGGGCTACGAGCTCGAGGCGCTGGGCCCGATCGATCCTGGCGCGGCGCACCCGGCGCTAAGCTGACTCGGCTCGGCCCCGTAGCTCAGCGGACAGAGCGGGAGCCTTCGAAGCTCCGTGCGGTGGTTCGATTCCACCCGGGGCCACCAGACCCACGGAGGAAGGGCAAACCCGCATTCCTCGGTGGGTCAGCTCTGTCAGGAAGGTCACCTGAGAGCACATATCGCCCCCCTCGGCGCCCCCCTCGGGAGAGCGTCCTCCGTCACGTCGTCAGCCGCTCTCGATTCGATGAGGATCTCGTGGTGGAGCGCGACGGTGTCGAGTTATTCGAGCACCAGCCGTCGCGCGACCCGCATCTCTGCGTCCTGTTGCACCTGCGCACGCACCTCTCCCGGTCAGCCTTTCGCTCCTCAAGACGCGATTGGGCGAGGGACGAGAGGACGCCGCCGACGAGGACAGCGAGCGGCGTTACGGCGGTGGTGAGCACCGTCGCATCGTGACTCCCGGGCCGGGCATGGCCGTTGCGGCCATCTTGTCGCGCAGCTCCTCGGGCTCTACGGTCGAAGGCGGCGGGCGAAGCCAGGCGGGCGTCGCCGTCGCCGGAGGCAAAGGGGAGGCGAGGTTCCGTCACCGCCTGGCCGAATACATCACCTCACACCCGGCGGCGCGATGCGTCGTACGGTCGGGGTGACTTCTACAGAAGCGCCACCCGGACCGCCGCGTCGCCGTGGCGTTTCATCCTGGCCGGGTGATGCCTGACCGTCGACGGTGTCGTAGACCGTCGGCAAGTGTTCGTTCACGGGAGGCGTCTTCGTGGGGCCGGTGTCGGGGTGTGCGTCCTGGCTGGCTTGTTTTGCGCCTCGGCGGTGAGCGTGCAGGCGGCCACGTTGAAGCAGCGGGCGGCGTCCTACCCGGCCCCGCCTTGGGTGATCTGCATCGAGACCAAGGGTTCGAAGGAGACGGTCGGCGATCTCAATGCGCTGAAGTCGTGCAAGGACAAGCCGGGCTCGATCTTGGTCACGCCTCAGGGTCTCTTCCCGGGCGGCAGTCCTAACGGGCCTGCGGGGCCGGTAGGGCCTGCTGGTCCCGCCGGGGCGCAGGGGCCTGCTGGCCCGGCGGGTCCGCAGGGGGCTGCTGGCCCGGCGGGAGCGCAGGGACTGACCGGGGCGACAGGCCCTAGCGGGGCGACGGGAGCCAACGGGGCGGCAGGCGCGACCGGCGCGGTTGGCCCATCAGGCTCGAGCGGTCTTCAGGGTCCGGCCGGGGCGCAGGGGCCTGTTGGCCCGGCGGGTCCGCAGGGGGCTGCTGGTGCGGCCGGGGCGCAGGGGCCTGCTGGCCCGGCGGGTCCGCAGGGGGCTGCTGGTGCGGCCGGGCCTCAGGGTCTACCGGGCATTCAGGGACCAATCGGTGCAACCGGGTCGACCGGTGCGACAGGTGCGACCGGCTCGATCGGTGCCCAGGGCGCGACCGGAGTCGCAGGCGTTACGGGTGCGACGGGGGCTCAGGGTCCGCCTGGACTCCAGGGTCCGACTGGAGCTCCCGGGACCGGCCGGAAGCCAGGGGGTCACCGGTAGCCAAGGAGCGACCGGCGCTCAAGGCCCGACAGGCGACGCAGGAATAACAGGCGCGGCCGGAGACACGGGCGCGACCGGACCGAACGGAGCCCAAGGCCCGTCGGGAGTGCAGGGGCCGACCGGAGCGACCGGAGCCACAGGCGCTACCGGCGCAACAGGCGCGACCGGCTCAACGGGTTCGAACACAGTCACCATTGTCGAGAACATGGGCAACTCGAGGACGGTCGTTGCGCTCTGCGCCGCCGGGAGCCACGTCGTCGGCGGCGGCGGATCCGCGATCGGAATCATCCTCCAGGGAGGCGGCAACGCATCGAACCTCCAGAGCACCTTCCCCTCGGACGCCACCGGCAACCCCGCCCAGGGCGGGACGACGAATCCGACCGCATGGACTGCGAGTTTCTTCCAGACGGACCCGAACAACCATGCGTGGGCGCTCTGCGTTCCCAACTAAGCGCGAGACGAGCGCCAGACGTTGATGCGGACGGCTGGGGCCGCTCCTCAGGTTGAGGTGTGCGGGCGGCAGTTCGCGGAGGAGCTGGCGCTCGCGGCCGCCCACGTAGGTCAGCCCCTGGAGGACCCCATTTCCTGAACGACGAGAGGCCCCTCGCGGGGCCTCTCAAGTCGGTCAATGCACGATCTGGGAGAACACAACCAACGTATCGGCGGGAGATCGCCTGAGCGTGGCGCATCCGGGTCATCTTTCGCCGTAGATGCGGCGAAGACCGACGAGCTGGCCGAGCAGTTCGCCGTGTGCCTGCTCGGGCGACTTCGCAACCGGGAGCGACTGCCGGGCGCCACCATCAAAGCTACCGCGAGGCGCGAAGCGGCCCTGCCCGTCGCGGGCTTGCTGTCCGGCCGCCCTGACGGTGAAGAGCCGATGCAGCTCGGGGCACGCGAAGACTGCGACGCCGAGGCCCGCCTGTTCGCCGACTCCGGTGCCGACGCGCTACGGACGTCGATCGCGAAGGCGTGCAGGGCGGCGGGTGTGCCGGTGTTCTCGCCCCACGACCTGCGTCACCGGAGGATCTCTGGAGTACGCCGAGCTGCTCACCCGCGCATGACCGAGTGGCGCCCCCTCGGCGCCCCCCTCGGCCGCGAGAAGTGCGCGATTAGCAGGGCGCTCCGACTCCACCCGGGGCCATTCCGCGCCGTTCCGCCGAGGTGACGTGTGCCCCGGGCGGCATGCGGGCAGGTCAGAGGGCAGATGAGCGTGGATCTCGAAACGGAGCTCGACCTCCAGGCCGCGGCGTGGGACCGGAACGCCCTGCTTCGGTCGCTCTACCGGTCCTGGTTCGCGGAGCTCGCGCGGTCTCGCTCGAACGTGCCCGGCCTGACGGTCGAGCTCGGCTCCGGGATCGGCAAGCTCCGCGAGGCGCTGCCCGATGTTCTCCTGACCGACGTCGAGGAGACGCGCTGGGCGGGATCCGCCGTCGACGCGCAGGCACTGCCCTTCGCCGACGGCACGCTCGCGAACATCGTCCTCGTCGACGTGCTGCATCACATCTCGCGCCCGGCGCGGTTCCTGGACGAGGCGCGCCGCACGCTCGCCGTCGGCGGGCGCGTCCTGCTCGTGGAGCCATACTGCTCGACCGTCTCGTATGCGGTCTACCGGCGCTGGCACCACGAGCTCACCGATCTCGACGTCGATCCGCTGGCCGAGAGCCCACGGTCCTCGACGGATCCGCTCGATTCGAACCAGGCCCTGCCGACGCTGCTCTTCTTCACGCGAGCGGACCTCTTCGAGCGGCGATGGCCCGAGCTGCAGATCGTGAAGCGCCGGCGGTTTGCCTTCTTCGCCTACCCGCTGTCGGGAGGCTGGCGCCGCCGTCCCATCCTGCCCGCGAAGCTCGCGAGGCCCGTCCTCGCGGTCGAGCGAGCGTTGTCACCGCTCGCGGCCCTCGTTGCCTTTCGCTGTCTCGTCGTGCTCGAACGTCGCGGAGACGTCCAGTGGCAGTAGTCGAGGCGGCGCCGAAGGCCGAGAGCGCGATCGCGGACGACCTCCGGGCCTTCTTCGACGCGTTCGCCCTCGAGGAACCGCGGTGGCGGCGCCGCAACAGCTTCTACCACCGCCTCGTCGAGCAGATCATGCGCTTCCACGTCCCGCCCGGCCGGAGCGTGCTCGAGATCGGCTGCGGTGCGGGCGACGTCCTCGCCGCGGTGGAGCCGTCGGAGGGCGTGGGCATCGACCTCAGCCCCGGGATGGTCGAGCTCGCGCGGAGGCAGCATCCGGAGCTCAGCTTCGAGGTCGCGACCGGCGAGCAGTTCGACGCGGGCAGGTGCTTCGACTACGTCCTGCTGTCGGACGTCGTTCCGTACTCGCCGGACCTCCTGGCGCTGTTTCATCAGGCGCGCGAGCACTGCGACGCCGACTCTCGCGTCGTCGTTCATTCGTACAGCCGCGTCTGGCGCAAGTCGTTCGCCGTCGCGGAGCGGTTGCATCTGAAGCCGCGAAAGCCGCTGCGAAACTGGGTCAGCGCGCAGGACGTCGAGAACCTCCTCTACCTGTCGGACTTCGAGGTCGTGCAGGTCCAGTGGCGGATCCTGCTCCCGAAGCGCATCCCGCTCCTGACGACGTTCGCGAACGCCGGGCTCGCCAACCTGTGGCCGTTCCGGAGCCTGTGCCTGTCGTACTGGGTGATCGCGCGGCCGCGGCCGCGCGCGCTCGGCGACCTTTCCGTCTCCGTCATCTGTCCGTGCCGGAACGAGGAGGGCCATGTTCCGGCGATCGTCGCGAGGCTCCCGGAGATGGGCCTCGGCACCGAGCTGATCTTCGTCGAGGGAGGCTCCCGCGACGACACCCGCGGCGCGATCGAGCGCGAGATCGCCGCGCACGACGACCGCGACATCCGCCTCATCGACCAGCCGGGCACCGGCAAGGGAGACGCTGTCCGCGCAGGCTTCGCAGCCGCACACAACGACGTCCTGATGATCCTCGACGGCGACCTCAGCGTCGCCCCTGAGGATCTGCCGCAGTTCTACCGCGCCCTCGTCGACGGCTCCGGCGAGCTCGTGAACGGGTCACGGCTCGTGTACGACATGGAGCCCGGCTCGATGCGGAGGCTGAACGTCCTCGGCAACAAGCTGTTCTCGAGCATCTTCAACCGGATCACCGGGCAGCGGGCCAAGGACACGCTTTGCGGCACCAAGGTGCTCCATCGCGACAACTACGACCGCATCGCCGCGGCACGGGAGTACTTCGGCGATTTCGACCCGTTCGGCGACTTCGATCTCCTCTACGGCGCTGCCCGGCTGGGCCTGCGGATCGTCGACATTCCCGTCCGCTACGGGGCTCGCGTCTATGGCACGACGAACATCAGCCGGTTTCGCCACGGGACGCTGCTGTTCCGGATGACGATCTTCGCCTACTGGAAGTTCCGGGTCCGGCCGTCCAGGCCTCGCTGAGCGCTCCGCTCGTCCGCGTCGCGAGCGGCACGGCTGCCGCGTTCGCGGTGGCCGTCGCCTCGGTGATCGTCGTCGTGGCCGCGCAGCCGGTCCGGTCGCCGTGGTGGCTCTACGCGGACGCCGACGCGACCTACACCGCGTCCGGCATCGAGCTGATGGCGGGCGAGCCGACCGTGTATTTCGATCACCCGGGCCTGCCGCTACAGGACGTGATGGCGGTGACCGTCGAGACCCGCTATCTCGTCCACAAGCTCACGCACCCTCACACGACTCCGCACGAGTATGCGGCGGAGCGGCTTCGGCACCTCGGAGACTCGCGGATCTTCTTCCGCGGGTACGCGATCCTCTTCTACGTCGCCGGCGCGCTCTTCGCGTTCTTCGCGCTGTGGCGCCTGCTGGGAAACGCCTGGTGGGGCACCGCGGGAACGCTGCTCTTTCTGTCAGCCCCCGGCCTGCAGGCGATGTCGATCCAGTTCCGGCCGGACGGCCTCCTCGCCGGCCTTGCGCTCGCGGTCGTCTACCTGATCGTCCGTGCAGCCGAGCGCCGCGACGCCTGGCTCTACATGCTCGCGACGCTGCTGCTCGGGCTGACGCTCACGGTCAAGATCCACGCGATCGGCCTCGTCGTGCCGCTTGCGATCGCCCTGCTCCGGTGCCCGCCGCCCGTGGCCTGGCGCTCGTCGTTCCTCGCTTCGGCCCGCCTGTGGCTGCACCGCTATCGGTATTGCCTCATTGCCGGCGGCGCGATCTGGTTGGGCTACGCCGTCGCGTTCGACCGGGGCCGCTTCCCTCTCGACGTCACCCCCGAGCAACTCACCGCGTGCCTGGAGCTGGCGTCGGTTTTCTTCGGCTACCTCCTCGTCGTCGCGCTCTTCGCGGTCCAGAGCCCGCTGCGGCCCCTGGCACGCGGGCCGCTCCGTCCCTTCGGTGCCGTGCTCGCGACCGCTTTCGCGGTCGGAGTCCTGCTCCCGGGCACGCTCGTGATCAACGACCTGCCCCAGATGCTGTTGAAGATGTCGGAAGGCCTCACCGGCGGCGGCGTCAACCAGGTGCAACGGTTCGCGACGCCGTGGAGCGAGCTCGTGCACACGCCGCTGCTGCAATGCGTGATCCTCCTCGCGATCGCCGGGATCGGAGCCGGTGTCGGGCTCAGGCGCGGCAACATCTACCCGACACTCTGGTTCGGGGGCGCCGCGGCGATGTTCGTGCTGGCGACGGCGCGGTTCGGGCACGTGCACTACTTCGCGCCGGCGTTCGTCCTCTCGATCCCGCCGGCTTTGTGGCTTGCCCGTGAGCTTCCCGGACGCGTCGCGGTGCTCGGCGCGGTCGCGCTGGTCGCGCTCACCGTCATACCGGCGATCCGAGACCTCGCAGCGCCTGCAGACGCGGCGACAATCGCCGAGCAGCGGTGGGCCGTGATCGACCGGCTCGGGGCCGAGCTGGTCACGAAGCCCGGGACGGTCGCCCTCTCGGAGGACTACACCTCGCCCGTGCCCGGCGTCCGCTGGCTCGGGCTCGTCAAGAGCTACGTGGCGTGGGCGCCCGCCTACCCGTACCGGTTCATGCCGGACAGCGCCGAAGGCATCGAGATCGCTGCGGAGCTGCACCTCGCACCGGCGTACTTCATCGGGGAGCTCCCGACCGAGCTCACCGGCGAGACGCGCGTCCCGCTGCTCGGCGGCACCTACGTCCTCGACCCGTTGCCCGGAACGATGAATCGCGGGCTGGGCGTCGGCGCCGCACGGCTCGTCAGCGGCCCGGGTGTCCGTCGGCCGCTCGCGAAGTGACGCCGTCAGCCGCCCGAGCGCGGCGTGACGAGGCCCGTCTCGTAGGTGTAGATGACGGCCTGCACACGGTCGCGGAGGTCGAGCTTCTGCAGGATGCGGGCGACATGGGTCTTCGCGGTCGCCTCACTGATCACGAGCCGCTCGCAGATCTCGGGGTTCGAGAGGCCGCGCGCGAGCAAGCCGAGGACTTCCCGCTCGCGGGGCGTCAACTCGGCGACGGCGACGGGCGGGTCGGGAGCCTTCGACGCGGGCGGCTGACGGGCGAACTCCTCGATCACGGCGCGCGTGACGGCGGGGGCAAGCAGCGCCTCGCCGCTCGCGACGATCCGGACGGCGGCGGCGATCTCCTCAGGAGGCGCGTCCTTCAGCATGAAGCCGCTCGCCCCGGCGCGGAGCGCGTCGTAGACGTACGTGTCGAGGCCGAAGGTCGTCAGGATCAGCACGCGCGCGCTCGGACGCGCCCCGACGATCCGCCGCGTGGCCTCGATCCCGTCGAGGACCGGCATGCGGATGTCCATCAGCACGATGTCGGGCTGCAGCGTCCGGGCGTCGGCGACCGCGTCCTCGCCGTCGGCGGCCTCGCCGACGACTGTCATGTCGGGCTCGCTCTCGAGGATCTTGCGCAGGCCGACGCGGACGAGCTCCTGGTCGTCGGCGATCAGGAGCGTGATCATGAGATCGGCAATTTCACGCGCACGACGAAACCTCCCCCGGCGCGGTGGCTCGCGTCCAGCCGGCCGCCGTAGAGCGCGACTCGCTCGCGCATCCCGACCAGGCCGTGCCCGCCGCTCGACGCACGCGTGGGGCCGCCTGCGCCGTCGTCCGCGATCTCGAGGTCGAGCACGTCGGAGCCGTAGCCGACGTGAACCGTCGCGCGCGCGTCGCCGGCGTGCTTGAGCGCGTTGGTCAGCGCCTCCTGCACGATCCGGTACGCGGAGAGCTCGATCCCGACCGGGAGCTCGCGTGGCTCGCCGTCGATCTGCAGCTCCACCGGGAGGCCGGCCTCGCGGAGCTGGCCGACGAGGATCGGCACGTCGTCGAGGCCAGGCTGTGGGGCGAGCGGCTCGCTCGCATCGCCTCGGAGCATCCCGAGCAGGCGTCTCATCTCCGTGAGCGCGCCGCGGCCGCTCTGCTCGACGGTCTCGAGCACCTCGCGCGTCGAGGCGTTCGAGTCGCCGAGCACGCGACGTTCCGCGCCTGCCTGCACGACGATCATCGACACGTGGTGCGCGATCACGTCGTGCAGCTCGCGCGCGATCCGCGCGCGCTCTTCGACGACCGCCTCCCGCGCGGCGACGTCGCGCTCGCGCTCCGCGATCTGTGCGCGCCGCTCGCGGTCGCCGACCACCCGACGCACGAGCAGCATCACGACGATCGTGACGGCAGTGAAGGGCACCGTGTTCCTCAACGTGGTCTTCGGCCCGAGGGCGGCGCCGAGAAAGGTCACCCCGATCAGCGTCGAGCCCAGTGCGAAGCGCCAGGGCGCGGTCCAGACCGCGAGCGCGTACAGCGCGCAGAAGAACGCGACCGACGCCGCGATGATCTGGGGGTCTCCCAGGAAACCGAGCTGAATCGCCGCCAGCGCCGGCACACCGGTACCGACCAGGGTCGGGTAGCGGCGGCGCACGGCGATCGGCGCAGTGATCGCGGGGGCGATCAACGCGGCCGCGAGCCGGTGGTGCGTTGCGATGCTGCCGAGCCAGACCTGGAGCTCGGCCGCGAGCGTGAGCACACCCGCGAGGATCCAGTCGATCCGGACCGGATCGAGCCGGAGACGCCGCGTGCGTGAGAGCCCCATGTGCACCGCTTGACGGTAGACCTCCGGCCGCCTCCTGTCATCAGCCGCTCGGCCGATTCCTGCGCGCCGAAAGATCGGCCGTTCGGCCGACTCCAAGATCGCCCGGCGGGCCGACGACGTCGTGGCTCCTGCTGCCTAGCGTCGCACCGGTCAGCAACCGAAGGAGCGTCACGATGAACGAACGCACGCATGATCGTCTCTTCGCCGCATCCGGGATCGCGGCGGTCGTGCTCGAACTGCTCGGCACCGGCATCGGGTTCGCCGGTGGGAAGACCCACGGCCTCACGATCACGAGCACGCCCGCTCAGATCGCGCACGCGCTCGCCAAGCCTGCCGGAACGCTCGTGTGGGTCGGCTCGTACATCGAGCTGCTCAGCGTCGGGGCGTTCCTCGCGTTCGCCGTCTGGGCGTGCGCAAGGCTCGGGGGCGGTCTGCTCGGGGGGATCGCCCGCGCGGCGGCCACGAGCTATGCGACGCTCACGGCCGGGTCGCTCGCGGTCATGGCAGCGATCGCGCACCGCGCCGGCCACGGCATCGGCGTCCAGCTCGCGAGCTCGCTCGTCACCGTGAACGAGGCGCTCTTCGTCACGACGTGGTTCATGGCTGCGTTCTTCCTGCTCGCCGCCGGCCCGCTTGCGTTGGCCGCCGGTCGGCGGGCCCTTGGCCGTAGCGCGATCGGGATCGCCTTCGTGGTGCTCATCGGCACCGCCGTTTCCCTCGACAATCTCGGCCAGCTCAGCAACCTGCTGTGGCTCGCCTGGATCGTCTACGCAAGCGTCGCTCTCGCCCGCCCGGCACGCGTCCCGGCAGGCGCCGTCGCGCTCGCTCACGGCGTCTAGCTCGCGCGGCTCCGGCGGCGGTCCTCGCGCCGCCGGAGCCGCCTCGACGTTCGCTACTCCTCGACCGGCGGGGGCACGTCGCCGACGGCCTCGGCGGCATGTGCGCGCTCGGCCTCCTCCGCTTCGCGCAGCTCGTCGAACTTCGTCTCGCTGGAGGCGCGGCTTTCCGCCTCGCGTTCTGCGGCCTCGCGCGCGCGACGCTCCTCGAGTGCGGGATCGTCGATCGTGCCGGGGCTCGTCAGATCCTGTGGGTCGATCGGTTTTTCGGTCATGAGCGCCCGGTACCCAGCGCGTTAGGCTGTGAATCCACCGCGCGGGTGTGGCGGAACTGGCAGACGCGCCGGGTTTAGGTCCCGGTGGGCTTCGGCCCTTGGAGGTTCGAGTCCTCTCGCCCGCATCAGGCCAAGGTCTGGAAGACGTCGTCGAGCGGCAGCCGCTCCTTCGTGGGCGGCTCGCTGACGGCGGCGCCGAGATGGATCAACCCGACGATGCGTTCGTTCTCGGGCAGGCCGAGCAGGTCGCGCACCGGTGCCTCGCCGAGAACCTCGGGCGTCCGCCAGTACGAGGCGAGGCCCCGGGCGGTCGCCCCGAGCAGGACGGCGTAGACCGCGCAGGCGGTCGCATGCAGGTCTTCTTCGTCCGTGCTGGGGGTCGCCGGAGAGGCTGGCCGTCGCGAGGACGAGCGTCGGGGCGCGGTTGAGCTTCATCGCGTCCTTCTCACCGACCATGCCGTTCAGCCGTGCGCGGGTGTCCGGGCCGAGCAGGCGGAAGCGCCACGGCTGGGTCAGCTTGTGGTTCGGCGCGAAGCGGGCCAGGTCGAGCAGATCGCGCACCGTGGCCTCGTCGAGGGGCTCGCGCCCGAACTGCTTGTGGGTCCTCCGCGAGCGAATGGCGGCTTCGACGTCCACAGCCCAGCAACGTACAGGTCTGGTTCAATGGCCCGATCTGATGAATGCCGCCGTCGAACAGCTCTCGGACGACAAGGTCAAGCTGACGGTCGACGTGCCGGCTCACGACGTGCACCACGCCGTCGAGCACGCCGCGAACGACCTCGCGGAAAGCGTGCGCATTCCAGGTTTCCGCAAGGGAAAGGTGCCGCTGCCGATCCTCCTCAAGCGGGTCGGCAAGGAGCGCCTCTACTCCGAGGCGGTCGAGAGCCACATCGGCGGTTGGTTCTGGAACGCCGCCACGCGCGCGCGGGTGAATCCCGTTGCGCTGCCCGAGTACGAGTACGAGCTGCCGGCGAGCGAGACCGAGGACTGGCATTTCTCCGCGACGGTCGAGATTCAGCCGAAGCCCGAGCCCGCCGACTGGACGCAGCTCGAGGTGCCGAGGCACGAGGCCGAGGTTCCGGCCGAGGCGGTGCAGGCGGAGCTCGACGAGCTCCAGAAGACGGTCGGCGAGCTCGTCCCGGTCGAAGGCCGCCCCGCACAGGAGGGCGACACCGCCGTCATCGACTTGATCGCCGAGGACGGCTCGGCCCAGCGCGACTACGTCGTCGATCTCGGCTCCGACCGCCTCGTCGAGGAGATCGAGAACGGCATCCGCGGCCTCTCACCGGGAGAGAGCCGCGAGATCGCCTACGAGGTCGCAGACAACACCCGGCGCACTGCCACGGTGACGCTCAAAGAGGTGAAGGAGCGCGTGCTTCCGCCTCTCGACGACGACCTCGCGAAAGCGGCGTCCGAGTTCGACACGCTCGACGAGCTCCGCACCGAGATCGAAGACCGGCTGCGCGCGCAGGTCGAGGACGAGCTCGACGGGCTCTTCCGCGCCGCCGCCGTCGACGAGCTCGTGAAGGCCACCAAGTTCACCGCCGCCGGGCCGCTGGTCGAGGCGCGGACACGCGAGCTCCTGACAGGGCTCGCACGCAGCCTCCAGGCGCGCGGCATCGACGCCGAGGCCTACCTCCAGCTGACGGGGCAGACGCCCGACGTGCTCGAGGGACGGCTCCGCGCAGAAGCGGCGATGTCGGTCGCGCGCGAGATGGTGCTCGAAGCCGTCGCCGACAAGCTCGGCCTGCAGGTCACCGATGACGAGATCCGCGAGGAGCTGCGGACGGCGGGCGAGAGCGACGAGGACATCGAGCAGTTCGTCGCCGAAGGCGGCGCGGATCGCGTGCGTGACGACCTTCGGCTGAAGAAAGCCCTCGACCGCGTCGCGGCCGAGGTGAAGCCGATTGCGCCGGAGCTGCACGAAGCACGCGACGCGATCTGGACGCCCGAGCAGGAGCAGGCGGCCGAGACCCCGAAGCTTTGGACCCCAGGTAGTAAGGAGTAACTGAGATGCCGTTGATCCCCATGGTGGTTGAGCAGACCTCGCGCGGCGAGCGCGCCTTCGACATCTACTCGCGCCTTCTCGCCGAGCGCATCGTCTTCCTCGGAACACCCGTCGACGATCAGATCGCGAACCTGATCATCGCGCAGCTCCTGCATCTGGAGTCCGAGGACCCGGACAAGGACATCTACCTCTACATCAACTCGCCGGGCGGCTCGGTCTATGCCGGCCTCGCCATCTACGACACGATGCAGTTCGTGAAGCCCGACATCCAGACGATCTGTGTCGGCATCGCGATGAGCATGGGATCCCTGCTGCTCGCGGGAGGCGCGAAAGGGAAGCGGATGTCGCTGCCGAACTCACGGATCCTGATCCATCAGGTCTCCGGCGGGTTCCAGGGCCAGGGCACCGACATCGAGATCCAGGCCCGCGAGGTGATCGGCCTCAAGCGCCGCCTGGAGGAGATCTACGCCTTCCACACCGGCAAGTCCCAGGAGGATATTTCGCGTGATATGGAAAGGGATTTCTTCCTCAGCCCGCCTGAAGCAGTGGACTACGGGATCATCGACACGGTGATCACGAATCGAGATATGACCCGCACCGAGGCCGCTGCTTAATACGGTCTGGACTAGCCGTCTTGGCGAATACAGGGTAAAAGGAGAACAGGGATGGCGCGCGCGAGCGAAGGAAACGAACAGCTTCTCTGCAGCTTCTGCGGAAAGTCGCAGCGGCAGGTCAAGAAGCTCATCGCCGGTCCCGGTGTCTACATCTGCGACGAATGCATCGATCTCTGCAACGAGATCATCGACGAAGAGCTGACGGCACCGAGCTCGCTCGACCTCGAGAACCTTCCGCGCCCGACCGAGATCTACGCAGCGCTGAACGAGTACGTCGTCTCGCAGGAAGAGGCGAAGCGCACGCTGTCGGTCGCCGTCTACAACCACTACAAGCGCGTGCAGATGGGTGCAGAGGACGGCGAGGTCGAGCTGCAGAAGTCGAACATCCTCCTGCTCGGGCCGACCGGTTGCGGCAAGACGCACCTCGCGCAAACGCTCGCGCGCATCCTCAACGTTCCGTTCGCGATCGCCGACGCGACTGCGCTGACCGAGGCCGGCTATGTCGGCGAGGACGTCGAGAACATTCTCCTCAAGCTGATCCAGGCGGCCGACTTCGACATCAAGAAGGCGGAGACCGGGATCATCTACATCGACGAGGTCGACAAGATCGCGCGCAAGGCGGACAACCCGTCGATCACGCGTGACGTGTCGGGCGAGGGCGTGCAGCAGGCGCTGCTGAAGATCCTCGAGGGCACGGTCGCGTCGGTTCCGCCGCAAGGCGGGCGCAAGCACCCACACCAGGAGTTCCTCTCGATCGACACGACGAACATCCTGTTCATCTGCGGCGGTGCGTTCGCCGGTCTCGACAAGATCATCGCGAAGCGCGTCGGCAAGAACGCGATCGGTTTCGGTCGCCAGATCTCGGCGAAGCGCGACGCGGAGAGCGCGGAACTGCTCGGCGAGGTCATGCCGGAGGATCTCCTCAACTTCGGATTGATCCCGGAGTTCATCGGCCGGCTGCCGGTGCTCTCCGCGGTGCACCAGCTGAAGCGCGAGGACCTCGTCCAGATCCTCACCGAGCCGAAGAACGCGCTCGTGAAGCAGTACCAGCGCTTCTTCAACTACGACTCGATCGATCTCGTGTTCACCGACGACGCGCTCTGGTCGATCGCCGACAAGGCGCTGCATCGCGAGACCGGCGCCCGCGGGCTGCGCTCGATCATCGAGAACGCGCTGCTCGACGTGATGTTCGAACTTCCTTCGCGTACGGACGTCTCCAAGTGCGTGATCACCAAGGAGACGATCGAGAAGGGCCTCAAGCCGACGCTCGTGACGAGCGCAGGCGGCGGCCTCGGCGAGCGCGAAGAGCTCGCCGAAGAATCGGCGTAGCGGAGTCTGACCTCCTAGACCGGCGGTCGCGGCCGAACCAGGTTCTGAGCACCTTCGGAGTGTCGCCGCTGCGGTCGTTTGCGCCCGGATCAGGCAGATCCGGTCGGGCCTTGACACGTCGACTCGTCTTGGCCCCAAACTAACACCTGAATCGGGTCTCAGGTTCGGGTGCTCAGAGCGACATCTCACAGGAGGATGCGTTCATGCGCCATCGCTTCACGAAGGTCCTGCTCGCGGCGGCGCTCTTCATGCTGCTCGGCGGCACGGCGACGGTTGCAGCTCGGTCCGCATCACGCGGCTGCGTCGTCGTACAACGTCGGGATCATCTACTCGCGCACCGGCGCTGCTCGCCGCGTACGGCGCCGAGGAGATCGAAGGCTTCAAGCTCGGCCTGAAGTACGCCACGAACGGGCACGAACAAGGTCAACGGCAAGACGATCAACGTCACCTACGTCGACGACAAGACCGACGCCGGCGACGGCGCGTCACCGCCGCCAAGGACCTGATCGGCCAGGGCTACAAGATCATCGGCGGGCACCGACTCCTCGGGTGTCGCGCTGCAGGTCGCCCCGCTCGCCGCGCAGAACAACGTCCTCTTCATCTCCGGCCCCGCGGCCTCTGACGCGATCACCGGCGTCAACAAGTACACCTTCCGCGCGGGCCGGCAGACGTTCCAGGACGTGCTGACACGGCGAACTCATTCCTCGCAAGGGCGCCGGCAAGAAGGTCGTCGTCTTCGCCCAGGACATCGCTGTTCGGCCACGGCAACTTCGCCGCGGTCAAGGCGGTCCTCGGCGGCAAGGGCCACACCGTCACCGAGGTCTCGGTGCCGTTGACGCGCCACCGACTTCACGCCGTTCGCGCAGCAGGCGAAGAACGCGAACCCCGACCTGGTCTTCGTCGCGTGGGCCGGCACGACCGCCGGCGCGATGTGGCAGGCGCTCGACCAGCAGAACGTGTTCGACCGGGACGCAGATCGTCACCGGCCTCGCCGAGCGCGCGACCTGGGCGACCCTCGGTGACCCGGCGACGAAGATCCACTTCCTGTCGCACTACGTCTACACCGCGCCGAAGAACAAGGTGAACGACTGGCTCGTGCAGCAGATGCGCAAGCGCAGCCAGGTGCCGGACATCTTCACGCCGGACGGCTTCGTCGATGGCGCAGATGATCGTGCCACGCGCTCCAGAAGACCGGCGGCGGAGCGACGTCGACAAGATGATCACCGCGCTCGAGGGCTAGAAGTTCCTCGCGCCGAAGGGCATCCAGGCGATCCGGCCGCAGGACCACGCGATGCTGCAGCCGATGTTCCGGGTGCAAGCTCGTCTCGAAGAACGGCCAGCCTCGTGCCGCAACGTCGCTCGGCACCGCCACCGCCGTACGCCACGGCGCCGCCCGTCGTGCCGATGCAAGCGGGTAGACGCAGGCAGCACACTCGCGCGTGAGCGCATCACCCCGATCCTCGCGACGAGGAACCTCGGGCTCGACATCGGAGGGGCGACCATCGTCGCCGGTGTCGGGCTCGAGGTTGCCGAGGGCGAGTTGCTCGGGGTCATCGGCCCGAACGGCGCCGGCAAGACGACGCTCTTCAACCTCCTCTCCGGGCCTCTGCCGGCCGACCGTCCGGGCACGATCGAGCTCGCCGGCGCGCGACATCACCCGGCAGCCGCCGTTCCGCCGGACGCGGGGGGCCTCGGGCGGACGTTCCAGGTCTCGAACGTCTTCCCGCTGCCTGACCGTGCTCGAGAACGTCGCGGCTCGCCGCCGAGGCGGCGCTCGGCGGGACGATGCGGATCTGGCGGCGCGCGCGCGGCGTCCGTGAGCGCGGTCGAGCAGGCGACGTGGGCGCTCGACCGCGTCGGGCTCGGCGCGCGCGGCGGTGGCCGGCCGGGTGCGCTCGCCCACGGCGACAAGCGCAAGCTCGAGCTCGCGATGGTGCTCGCCGGCGACTCGCGCGTGATCCTGCTCGACGAGCCGATGGCCGGGGTCTCGATGGAGGACGTCCCGGAGCTCGTCGAGCTGATCCGGTCGGTGCACGTCGACGAGGGCAAGACGGTGCTGCATGGTCGAGCACCACATGGACGTCGTCATCGGGCTCGCGCAGCGCATCGCCGTCATGCACCACGGCAGCCTGCTCGCCGTCGACACGCCGGAGGCGATCATGCGCAACGAGACCGTGCAGCAGGCCTACCTCGGCGAGGCGCTGTGATGCCGTCGCCTCTCGAGTCCGTCAGCGACCTGCACGTCCACCTCGGTGAGTCGCACGTGCTCCAGGGCGTGTCGTTCGACGTGCCTGGAGGGCGGTGTCACCGCGCTGCTCGGGCGCAACGGCGTCGGCAAGACGACGACGCTGCGCGCCCTGCTGGGGCTCGTCGACCGGCGCGGCACGGTCGAGCTCGGCGGGCGACGACCTCACGGCAGCTGCGACGCACAAGATCGTCCGCCGCGGCGTCGGCTACGTGCCGGAGGACCGCGACGTCTTCGCCGGCCTCACCGTCGACGAGAACCTTCGCCTTGCCGAGCGGGATGCCGAGCCGCGCTACGACCTCGTCTACGAGCTCTTCCCGGAGCTGAGGAGCGCGGCGCGCAGCTCGCCGGCACGCTCTCCGGCGGGCAGCAGCAGATGGTCGCGATCGCACGGGCGCTGCTGAACGACAACCGCGTGCTGCTCGTCGACGAGCCGACCAAGGGCCTTGCGCCGCTGCTCGTCACCGAGGTCGCGCGCGTGCTCGAGCGGCGTCTCCGAGCTGACGACCGTGCTCCTCGTCGAGCAGAACCTCGGCGTCGTCCAGCGGGTCGCGCGCGACGCTGTCGTGCTCGACACGGGCCGCGTCGTGCACATCGGGCCGGCGAAGGAGCTGCTCGCCGACAAGCCGAGCTGCGTCCACAGCGCTGCTCGGAGTCGGTACCGCGTGAGCACCTTCGTCCTGCTCACGATCACCGGCCTCGGGCTCGGCGCGATGTACTTCCTGATCGCCTCCGGCCTGTCGCTGATCTACGGCCTGATGGGCGTGCTCAACTTCGCGCACGGCGTCGTTCCTCACGGTCGGCGCGTACGCGACGTGGTTCACCGAGTCGAAGCTCGGCGGCGTCGCCGATCGCTGCCGCGGTTCCTGCTCGGCGTCGCTCGTCGGCCTCGTCGCCGGCGGCGCTGTTCGCGGCGCTCGTCGAGCTCGTCCTGATCCGGCCGCTCTACAAGCGGCACATCGAGCAGGTGCTCGTCACCGTCGGGCTCGCGCTCTCGCGCCACGTCGCGCTCGTCACGGCGATCTGGGGCAACGACGCGCGCGCCGTTGCCGGCGCCGCCGTGGCTGGGCGAGACGACGACCGTGCTTCGGCGCCTCACATCCCGAACGACCGCTGGCGTCGAGATCGTCGACGGCGGTCGTCGTGCTCGTCGCGCTGAACGCCTTCCTGCGGTACACCCGCTACGGGCTGATCATCCGCGCCGGCGTCGAGAACCGCGCGATGGTGACGGCGCTCGGCATCGACGTGCGCAAGGCGTTCACGCTCGTCTTCGCGATCGGCGGCGTCGCGGCCGCGATCGCCGGCGTGCTCTGCGAGCGTCTACTTCGGCGTCGTCGACCCGTCAGCAGGGCACCTCGCTCCTGATCTTCGCGTTCATCGTCGTCGTGATCGGCGGGCTCGGCTCGCTCGGCGGCTCGGCGATCGCGGCGGTCGTCGTCGGGCTCGTGCAGCAGTACGCGAACTACTACGCCTCGTCGGGCCTCGGCGACCTCAGCGTCGTCCTGCTGCTCGGGATCGTCGCTGCTCATCCGCCCGCGGCGGGCTCGTCGGGGAGCTTCGCGTGAAGCGCTCGTGCCGATCCGTCCCGGTCGTCGTCTTCGTCGCTGCTCGCGCTCGTGCCGAAGCTCGACGCTCGACATCCCGTACGTCTTCAACGGCTCGATCAACTCGCCCGGGCACGCTGCAGCTGCTCGCGCTCTGCCTCCTCTTCGGCGGGCTCGCGCTGACCTACGACCTCCTCTTCGGGTTCACCGGCCTGCTCTCGTTCGGGCATGCGCTCTACTTCGCGGTCGGCGTCTACCTCGCCGACGATCGCGATCACCAAGTGGCACTGGAGGTTCTGGCCGGCGCTCGCTCTTCACCGCGCTCGTCGGCGTTCGTGCTCGCCGCTCGTCCTCGGCGCCGTCTCGCTCCGCGTCGGCGGCATCGCGTTCGCGATGGTGACGCTCGCCTTCGCGCAGGCCGGCGCGATCGCTCGCGTTCAAGAATCCGCACGGCTGGACGCGGCGGCGAGGAGGGCCTCGGCGCCGACTACACGAAGCTTCCCGACGGGGCTCGTCGGGATCTTCAACACGAAGAACCTCTACTGGCTCGCGCTCGGCTACGCTCGCGGTCGTCTTCGTCGATCGTCCGCTGGGCGGTCGACTCCTCGCCCGGGCGCGTCTGGCAGGCGATCCGCGAGAACGAGTTGCGCGTCGAGGTGCTCGGGCTGCGGCCCGTATCGTACAAGCTGATGTCGTTCGTGCTCGCGTCGTTCCTCGCGACCGCCGGGGGGTCGTCTACCTGCTCTTGCTCGGCGGCGCGACGCCCACGTCACGTCCGCCGAACTTCACGCTCACGCTGCTCGCTGATGGTCGTGATCGGCGGCACCGGCACGCGCTGGGGCGCCCTCCTCGGCGGTATCCTCTACACGTAGGCTCGACCACCGGCTCGGCGACGCGTCGTCGTCGCACGCACGGTCTCATGGCCTGCCGACGCGTCCTGCGCACGCCGCTCGAGCAGCCGCTCTTCGTCCTCGGCGTCGCTCTTCATCCTCGTCGTCTTCTTCGTGCCCGGCGGGCTCGGCCGCGGCATCGGCCGAGGTCGGCGGTCCGCGCTCGACCGGATCGCTCCGCAAGCCGCGACGTCCAGGAGGAGTGCAGCGATGAAGCATCGCGTGGGAGATCGAGTGGAGACGGCGAGCCGCTGCTCCTGATCCACGGGCTCGGCTACGACCGCTGGGGCTGGGGGCCGTCGTGCCGGCGCTGCTCGCCGAGCGGCTTCCGCGTCCTGCTCGTTCGACAACCGCGGGATCGGCGAGTCCGACAAGCCGGCGGGGCCGTACACCGCCGCGCAGATGGCCGGCGACGCGCTCGCAGGTGCTCGACGAAGCCGGCGTCGAGCGCGCGCACGTCGCTCGGCGTGAGCCTCGGCGGGATGATCGCGCAGGAGCTCGCGCTCGCCGCGCCCGGAGCGGGTCGACAAGCTCGTGCTCTGCTGCACGACGCCCGGCGGCCCGAGCACGGTGCCCGATGCCCGACGCGGACGCTGCAGCTCTTCGCCGAGGCGCCGACGCTCGCGCCCGAGGTCGCGCTGCGGCGCTTCGTCGAGAACGCGCTCGGCGCACGGTCGCGCCGGCCGGAGCTCGTCGAGGAGATCTTCGCCGTACGCGCCTCGAGAACCCGCCCGACCCGGCCGGGCTGGCAGGCGCAGGCGGCGGCCGGCGCTGACCTTCGACGCGACGGTCGCTCGCGCGAGATCGCCGCTCCGACCCTCGATCCTCACCGGCACCGCCGACAACGTCGTCGACCACGCGCAACGCGGACCTGCTCGCACGAGCGCATCCCGGGCGCGCGCGTCGAGCTGCTCTCCGGGCTGCCGGCCACCTCTTCTTCTGGGAGCAGCCCGACGCAGTTCGTCAGCGATCGTCGACGGAGTTCCTCGCGATGAATCGGACTGCTGACGATCGACCAGATCATCCGCGACCGCGCGCGGATCACGCCCGAGCGCGTTGCGATCGACGAGGTCGGGCCGGACGTGGACGTACGCCGAGCTCGACCGCGCGCTCCGACGAGCTGGCGCGCGGGCCTCGCGCACGGCGAGCCGGGTCTCGACCCTCACCGGCAACACGCCGGCGAGCACGTCGCCGCTGATCTTCGCGTGCGCGAAGGCGGGCGCGATCCTGCAGCCGATCTCGTGGCGGCTCGCGGCGGCCGAGCTCGCCTACCAGCTCGACGACGCCGAGCCCGCGCTCTTCCTCGTCGAGGACGCGCTACCGCGAGCTCGCGCGCAGCGGCGCTCGCGCTCGCGAGCGTCGCAGCCGGCGCTCGACCCCGCGACGTGCGCGTCGCGGCGCGCAGGTCGCCGCGCCGTCGACGACGATCCGCTGCTCCTCGATCTACACGTCGGGCACGACCGGCAAGCCGAAGGGCGCGCTGCTCACGCACGCGAACTGCTTCTGGACGAACCTCTCGTTCGACCTCGCGACCGGGCGTCCGGCCGACGACGTCGTGCTCCAGGTGCTGCCGCAGTTCCACTGCGGCGGCTGGAACGTCCAGTCGCTTCTCGCGTGGTGGAAGGGCGCGCGGCGTCATCCTCGAGCGCGAGTTCGACGCCGACGCGCGCGCTCGACCTGATCGAGCGCGAAGCGCATCACGACGCTGATGGGCGTGCCGGCGAACTACCTCTTCATGGCGCAGGAGCCGCGGCTTCGCCGACGCCGACCTCTCGAGCGCTCCGGCTCGCCGTCGTCGGCGGCGCGCCGATGCCCGAGGCGCTGCTCGACACCTGGGCCGCGCGCGGCGTCGACATCGTCCAGGGCTACGGGCTCACCGAGGCGGCGCCGAACGTGCTCTGCCTCCCGCCCGAGGACGCGCGCCGGAAGGCCGGCTACGCCGGCAAGCCGTACCCGTACGTCGACGTGCGACCTCTCCGGCGCGAAGGCGAGTTGCTCGTTGCGCGGGCCGAATGTCTTCGCCGGGCTACTGGCGCAACGATGAGGCGACCGCCGCGTGCGTTCCGCGACGGCTGGCTGCTGCACCGGTGACATCGCCGAGCGCGACGCCGAAGGCAACTACCGCATCCTCGGCCGCGCTCAAGGACATGATCGTCTCCGGCGGCGAGAACGTCTACCCGGCCGAGGTCGAGTCCGTGCTGCACGATCATCCGGCCGTCGCTGACGCCGCCGTTGTCGGCGTCGCCGGACGAGCGCTGGGGCGAGGTCGGCGTCGCGTTCGTCGTCGCCGAGTCGGCGCCGGCCTCCGAGGACGAGCTGCGCGAGCACTGCCGCGCGCAGCTCGCGCGGTTCAAGGTGCCGAAGTCCTTCCACGTTCGTCGACGAGCTGCCGCGCAACTCGATGGGCAAGATCCAGAAGTCCGAGCTCGCGCAGAGGTGACTCGCATGACCGACGTCGTCACGAACGTCGACGGCCGGCCGCTCTCGAAGCGCGGGGCTCGACACCCGCCGCCGGCTGCTCGACTCGGCCGAGCACGTGTTCGGCGAGCTCGGCTACCACGATGCGTCGATCGTGAAGGTCGCCGAGGCGGCGGGCGTCGCGCCGGGCACCTTCTATCTCTACTTCGACTCGAAGAAGGCGATCTTCGACGAGCTCGTGCGTCGACCTCAACCGCCGCGTGCGCCACGCGATGAAGGAGGGCGTCACGAGGGCACGACGCGGCTCGAGTCGCGAGCTGCTCGGCTTCGAGGCGTACTTCCGCTTCACCTCGGAGCATCCCGCGCTCTACCGGATCATCCGCCAGGCCGAGTTCGTCTCGCCCGAGATGCTCCGCTACCACTACGACCGTCTTTCGGCGCGGGCTACATCGAGGCGCTGCGGGCTGCGATCGCACGCCGGCGAGATCGGCGACGCTCGACGCCGAGGTCGACGGCGTAGGCGCTGATGGGGCTCGGCGAGATGATCGGCATGCGCTGGATCCTCTGGGGCGACGGCAAGCCGATCCCCTCAGCGCGTCTCCGACGAGCTCGAGCGCCATCATCCGCTGCATCCTCGAGGCGAAGAGACGTGAGGACAGTCGGCCTCGTCGCAACCGCTTCGTACCTGCCGGAGCGGTGGATGACCGCTGCCGAGATCGGCGAGCAAGCGCGGGCATCCCGGAGCAGGTGATCGTCGAGAAGTTCGGGCTTCGCGGCAAGCACATCGCCGCGCCCGACGAGCACGTCAGCGACCTCTCCGTCGCGCGCCGTGCGAGCGGCTGCTCGACGAGACCGAGCTCGACCCGGAGGAGATCGACGTCGTCATCTACTACGGCTCGATGTAGCAAGCGACTACGCCGTCTGGCAGGCGGCGCCGCACATCGCGCACCGCATCGGCTGCGACGAACGCCTTCGCGATCGAGTACGACAACGTCTCGCACGGCACGTCGATCGCGCTGCGCGTCGCGCGCGATCTGCTGCGCGCCGAGCCCGAGCTGACGAACGTGCCTCGTCGTCGCCGCCTGCCGCGAGTCGTATCTCCTCGACTACACGAACGAGCGCTCGCGCTTCATGTTCTCCTTCGGTGACGGCGCCGTCGCCGGCCTGCTCGTCGCGAAGACGCCGATCGCAACGAGGTGCTCGGCGCGCACGCGATCACCGACGGCGTCGCTACTCGCTGCAGGTCAAGGTCGTCCCGGCGGCGGCTCCGTCGATCCCGGATGGCTACCGCTTCCTCGACGTCGCTCGACCCCGCTGCGATGAAGGAGCGGCCTCGACCAGGAGTCGCTGCCGAACTTCGTCGCCGCCGCGCGCGGCGCGCGCCGAGCGCTCGGGGCTCGACGCTCGCCGGATCTCGCCTTCGTCTGTCCGCTGCACACGAAGCGCTCGATGTTCCTCGCCGTTGCTGTCCGAGCTCGGCATCGAGGCGAGGATCAGGCGCGTCGTACCTCGACGACACCGGCCACATGAGCGGCGTCGACCCGCTGCTCGGGCTCGACCGCGCCGTGCGCGACGGGCGCGTCCGCGACGGCGACGCCGTCCTCCTCCTCTCCGCCGGCACCGGCTACACCTGGGCCGCCTCGGTCGTGCGCTGGGGGCCGATCGCGTGAAGGTCGGCGAGGTCTTCGGCCCGTCGAGCTGGATCGACATCCCGCAGTCGAAGATCGACGCCTTCGCCGCTGCGACCGGCGACCATCAATGGATTCACGTCGAGCCGGACCGCGCGAAAGAGGGCCCGTTCGGCACCACGATCGCCCACGGCTACCTGACGCTCTCCCTCCTTCCGATGGCGTCCTACGAGGTCATTCCGCGCCAGGGCGGCATGGGGATCAACTACGGCCTCAACCGCGTGCGCTTCCCGGCCCCGGTGCCGGTGGACTCGCGCCTGCGCGCGACCTTCGAGGTCAAGGAGGTCACGGAGATCGAGGGCGGCGGGCAGGTCACGATGACGGCGACCGTGGAGCGCGAAGGCGGGGAGAAGCCCGTCTGCGTGGCCGACGTCGTCTTCCGCTACTACCAGTGACCTTGGCGAAGGCGGCGCTCGTCACCGGCGCGCGCGGCGGGATCGGCGCGGCGATCGTCGAGCGGCTCGAGACCGACGGCTGGGACGTGCACGGCGTCGACGTCGAGGACGCCGACCTGACGACGCGTGAGGGGAACCACACCGTCGTCGCGGCGGCGCTCCAGCGGTTCGGCCGGCTCGACGCGATCGTGCCCAACGCAGGCTTTCAGCACGTCGCCCCGGTGCGCGACTTCCCGGAGGACCGCTGGGACGAGCTGCTCGCCCTGCTCCTCACCTCGCCGTTCCTGCTCGCGAAGTACGCCTGGGACGCTCTCGTCGCCTCCGGGGAGGGCCGGATCTGTGTCGTCGCCTCCGCGCACGCACTCACCGCCTCGCCGTTCAAGGCCGGCTACGTGTCCGCGAAGCACGGGGTGCTGGGCCTCGTGAAGACGCTCGCGCTCGAGGGGGCCGGCGTCGGGATCACGGCCACGGCCGTCTGCCCGGGCTATGTGCGCACGCCGCTCGTCGAGGCGCAGATCGCCGACCAGGCGGCTGCACACGGCCTGCCGGAGGAGCGTGTCCTCGAGGAGGTGATCCTCGAGCGCCAGGCGGTGAAGCGCCTGCTCGAGCCGTCCGAGGTCGCCGACCTCGTCGCCTACCTGCTCGGCCCTTCGGGCCGCGGGTTCACCGGGGTCGCGGTGCCGCTCGACCTCGGCTGGACGGCCAGCTAGCTTTTTCGGATCCAATCGACGCTCCAGGTTCGGCTATCTCTGGATCCAAGTGGGGGCTATCTTGGGCATTGACGGCCATCCAGGCGCCAACTAGGATCCGAGAACCGCCCATTTCGACGATCAGGAGATTTCGTGGACATCCAAGCTCGGATCCAAGAGCAGACCCAGCAGCTCGAGGCCCAGTGGGCGCAGGACGAGCGCTGGGCCGGCATCAAACGCCCGTACAGCGCCGGGGAGGTCGTGCGCCTGCGCGGCTCGGTCGTGCCCGAGTGCACGCTCGGACGGGTCGGGGCCGAGCGGCTCTGGCGCCTCCTGACCGAGGACGACGGCTACGTCAGCGCGCTCGGCGCGATGACCGGCGGGCAGGCCGTGCAGATGGTGAAGGCCGGGCTGCAGGCGATCTACCTCTCCGGCTGGCAGGTCGCGGCCGACGCGAACCTCGCGGGGGCGACGTACCCGGATCAGAGCCTCTATCCCGCGAACTCGGTGCCGCAGTTCGTGCGGCGCCTGAACAACGCATTGCTTCGCGCCGACCAGATCGACTGGTCGGAGGGCCATAACGGGACCGACTGGCTCGCGCCGATCGTGGCCGACGCGGAGGCAGGCTTCGGCGGCGCCCTCAATGCCTACGAGCTGATGCGGGGGATGATCGAGGCTGGCGCCGCCGGAGTTCACTTCGAGGACCAGCTGGCGGCGGAGAAGAAGTGCGGCCACCTCGGCGGCAAGGTGCTCGTGCCGACGTCGCAGTTCATCCGGACGCTCACGGCTGCGCGGCTCGCGGCCGACGTGCTCAACGTCCCGACCGTGCTCGTCGCGCGCACGGACGCGCTGAGCGCGACGCTCCTGACGAGCGACGTCGACGAGAGCGACCAGCCGTTCGTCACGGGCGAGCGCACCGCCGAGGGCTTCTTCCACGTCAAGGACGGGCTCGAGTCGGCGATCGCTCGGTCGCTCGCCTACGCGCCGTACGCCGACGTGCTCTGGTTCGAGACGTCGACGCCCGATTTGGGCCAGGCGCAGGAGTTCGCCCGGGCGATCCACGAGCGTCATCCGCGCAAGCTGCTGGCCTACAACTGCTCGCCGTCGTTCAACTGGCGCAAGGCCCTGTCGGACGAGGAGATCGCCGGCTTCCAGGCGCAGCTCGGCGAGTGGGGCTACGCGTTCCAGTTCATCACGCTTGCCGGCTTCCACTCGCTGAACGCCGGGATGTTCGAGCTCGCCCTCGGCTACCGCGACCACGGCATGAGCGCCTACGTCGAGCTGCAGGAGCGGGAGTTCGCCCTGGAGGACGACGGGTACACCGCCACCAAGCACCAGCGCGAGGTCGGTGCGGGATACTTCGACCAGGTGATGCAGGCAGTGTCCAAGGACTCATCCACGCTCGCGCTCCAGGGCTCCACGGAGGAAGCGCAATTCGCGTAGCCGAGGAAGTCCTGTCGCGCGAGGCGCTCGCGTTCGTCGATCGGCTGCACCGCGAGCTGAATCCCGAGCGCGAGCGGCTGCTCGCTGCACGTGACGAGCGCAGGGGGAAGCGCCCGCAGTTCGTGCGCGCGCCGGCCGACTTCACCGTCGCGCCGGCGCCCGCCGACCTGCAGGACCGCCGCGTCGAGATCACGGGGCCCGTCGACCGCAAGATGATGATCAACGCGCTGAACTCGGGCGCGAGAGTCTTCATGGCCGACTTCGAGGACGCCAACTCACCCAGCTGGGAGAACGTCGTCGAAGGGCAGCGCAACGTGCACGACGCAGTACGCCGGACGATCGAGCTCGAAACCGGCGAGAAGAGCTATCGCCTGAACGACGAGACCGCGACGCTCGTGATCCGCCCCCGCGGCTGGCATCTGCTCGAACGGCATCACGAGGTCGACGGGTCTCCCGTGAGCGGCTCGCTGTTCGACTTCGGGCTCGTCGTCTACCACAACGCGCGCGAGCAGCTCGAGCGCGGGACCGGGCCGTACTTCTACCTCCCGAAGCTCGAGTCGCATCTCGAGGCACGCTTGTGGGCCGAGGCCTTCGCACTGGCGGAGGAGGAGCTCGGGCTGCCGGACGGCTCGATCAAGTGCACGGTGCTGATCGAGACGATCCTGGCGGCGTTCGAGATGGACGCGATCCTCTTCGAGCTGCGCGACCACTCGTGCGCGCTGAACGCCGGACGCTGGGACTACATCTTCAGCTGCATCAAGAAGATGGGCGCCGTGCTGCCGGACCGCGCGCAGGTGACGATGACGGTGCCGTTCATGCACTCGTACACGGAGCTGCTCGTGCAGACCTGCCATGCGCGCGAGGCGCATGCGATCGGCGGGATGGCGGCGTTCATCCCGTCGCGGCGCGACGCGGCCGTCAACGAGATCGCCCTGACGAAGGTGCGAGAGGACAAGGAACGGGAGGCGCGCAACGGGTTCGACGGCACCTGGGTCGCGCATCCTGACCTCGTCCCCGTCGCTCTCACCGCGTTCGACGACGTGCTCGGAGACCGCCCGAACCAGGTCGACCGGAAGCGCGACGACGTCTCGATCACGGAGGACGACCTGCTGAACTTCGACATCCCCGGCGGCGAGGTGACGGACGAAGGGCTGCGCGTGAACGTCAGCGTCGGCGTGCGCTACCTCGATGCCTGGCTGCAGGGGGTCGGCGCCGCGGCGATCGACAACCTGATGGAGGACGCAGCCACTGCGGAGATCTCCCGCGCACAGGTGTGGTCGTGGGTGCAGGCCGGGCGGTTCGACGAGGCGCGGGTGCGCGAAGAGATCGCTCAGGTCGACGCCGCCGACGAGGCGAAGGAGATCTTCGCCGACGTCGCGCTCTCGACGCCGTTCAAGGACTTCCTGACGACGACGGCGTACGCTCACCTTCCGTGAGCCTCGAGAGCACGAAGGCCGACGACATCGCCGTCCTGATCGAGGAGGCGATTGTCTCCGGTGAGATCGAGCCGGGCGCCGTGCTGCGCCAGGAGCAGCTGTCGGAGCGGTTCGGCGTCTCGCGGACGCCGGTGCGGGAGGCTCTGCGCCGTCTCGCCGCGCTCGGCCTCGTCTCGTTCGTGCCGAATCGCGGGGTGCGCGTCCGTGACGTCTCACGCGAAGAGCTGCGGGAGGCCTTCCTGGTGCGCGCGGAGCTCGAGGCGCTCGTCACCGAGCTCGCCGCGCAGAAGCTGACCACCGAGGCGCTCAGGGAGCTCGAGGAGTGCGAGAAGCGATTTGCGCGGCTGACCAAGGAGGTGCGCTCGCGCGAGCCGGGCGGCGACCGACGCTCGCTGATGGCGAACTGGATGAGCGCGAACCACGCGTTCCACGACGTGCTCTACCGCACCGCCGACGTGCCGTACATCGAAGCGGTTGCGAAGGGGGCCCGCCGGAGCTTTGCCGGCACCACGGTGTGGGCGCCGCTCGACGAGGAGCTCGACCTGTTGTACGAGCGCAACCAGGCCGAGCATCGCGCCATTCGCCAGGCGCTCGCGGCCGGCTCGGTCGGGGGCGCGCGGGTGCTCGCGCACGAGCACGTCATGCACTCGTTCGAGCTGCTGCAGTCGATCCTCGCGCACGTCGCAGGCGACTTCGCACGCGCGAAGTAGCCTCTAGGTCGCGCTGCGGTCGAGCAACTCGGCCACGAGCTCGCCCGCCGAGCGAACATGGTCGCCCATCTGGCGGCGCGCTCCGGCCGTGTCGCGCGACTCGATCGCCTCGAGGATGCGGCGGTGCTGCTCGATGTTCAGCTCGAGCAGGTGCGAGCTGTGGCTCAGCGCGGCCCACGTGACGTGACGCGGGAAGCTCTGGTGGAGGTGCGAGATCGCGGCGAGGAGCTGGCGGTTGCCCGCCGCTTCCTGGATCACGCGGTGAAAGAGGTCGTTCGCCCGCTCCCAGTCGCTCTCGGTCGACCAGTCGCTGTCGACCCCGCGCCGGCGGTCGTGGATCACTCCTTCGACTGAGTGGCGAAAGAGCTGCTCCGCCAGGCGGAGCGAATCGAGCTGGCTGTCCAGGATGCGAGAGACCGCACTCTCGGCCGCGAACCCCTCGAGCTCTGCCCGGACCGCATACGCCTCGCGGATATCGCGGGCGGTAGGCCCGCGGACGACGGCGCCACGATTCGGCTCGACGAGCACGAGCCCGCTCGACTCGAGCTTGCGGAGCGCCTCGCGGACCGGTGTCCGGCTGACACCGAACTCGGACGCCAGGGTCTCCTGGCGCAGGCGCGTGCCGCTCGGGATCTCCCCGCTGAGCACGCGCGCGTGGATCGTCGCCGCCAGGCGGTCGACGAGGCTGGGGTCGGCGACGCTCGTCATTGCACGAGAGCGTCGCGGACGAGTCGGACCGCAACCGCGCCCAGGAAGAGCGCGAAGACGAGCCGGAGCAGGTGCGCCGGCAGCGCGAGCGCGAGCAGTGCGCCGAGGACGCCGCCGGTGGCCCCGAGCACGCCGAAGCGCAGGGCGAGCGGCAGGTTCCCGATGCCGCGGCGATGCAGGACGATGCTGGCGACGATGGCGGTGGGGAGGACGACGAGCAGCGACGTGGCCTCGGCAGCATGTTGCGGCAGGCCCGCCGCCAGGGTGAGGAACGGCACCATCATGATCCCGCCGCCGACGCCCAGCAGCCCCGCCCCCGCGCCGGTGAACACCCCGAACGCGACGAGGGCGGCGAGCAAGACGACGCCCGTCACTGGCGCACCAGCAAGAGGATCGAGACTGCGCCGAGAAAGAGGCCGAAGATGAGCTTCAACGGCCGTTCCCGGATGCGCGCGAGCGCGGAGGCCCCGATCTGCGCCCCGACGATCGCGCCGGCTGCGAGCGCCGCCGCGTCGGCAAGGCGCACCTTCCCCGCGGCTCCGAAGATCAGGACACTGGCGAGGCTGATCGGGATGATCGCGCCGAGCGAGAGCGCGTGCGCGTCTCGCTGCTGGTACCCGGCCCAGAGCACGAGCAGCGGCACCATCACGACCCCGCCGCCGACCCCGAGGAGGCCGGAGAGGACGCCGCCCAGCACGCCGATCGCGAGCAACCGCGCGTCGAGGCCGGCGCGGCGTTCTCCCGCGGCCGGGCCGCTTGCCGCGGACGCGTGCTCGCTCATACAGCCGGGAGCCTAGCAGCGTTTTGGATCCAGTTGACAGCAACTTGGATCCAACGTAGCCTCCTCGCCAAGATCCGCGAATACGAGTTTCCGCGTACAAAGTCGTGCAGCCACCGACCAGGGGGAACGACATGAGCACAGCACACGCCCGCGTTGCGATCACGCTGACGATCCTGGGTGCCGTCGCGCTCGCCGCGCTCACGGCTTCGGCCCGTTCGGCAGCGCCTCCCGCGTTGAAGAACGGGGGCACCCTCACGATCGCGCTCGAGTCAGATCCGGACGCGCTCGACCCGACACTTGCCCGCTCGTTCGTCGGCCGGATGGTCTTCGCCGACATGTGCGAGAAGCTCTACGACCTGAACAGCAAGCTCGAGATCGTGCCGCAACTGGCGGCGTCGCTTCCGACGTTCTCCGCCGACAAGAAGACGGTCACGATCAAGATTCGCACGGGCCTCAAGTTCAACGACGGGACGCCGTTGAACGCGGCTGCCGTGAAGCAGTCGCTCGTTCGCGACCAGACGCTCCCGGGATCGGCGCGGGCGAGCGAGCTCTCACCGGTCACGTCGATCGACACGCAGGGCAGTTCGACGGTGATCCTGCATCTCAACGCCCGCTACTCGCCGATCACGGCCCAGCTGGCCGACCGTTCCGGGATGATCATGTCGCCGAAGGCGCTGAACGCACTCGGTGACAAGTTCGCGACGAATCCCGTGTGCGTCGGCCCGTTCATGTTCAAGGACCGGTCGGCGGGCGACCACATCACACTCGTGAAGTCGCCGTACTACTACGACAAGGCAAAGGTCCACCTGGCCTCGATCGTCTGGAAGGTGATCACCGATCCGTCTGCGCGTGCAGCGAACCTCCGCGCGCACGACGTCAACGTGGCCGAGGGCCTGGCCTCCACGGATCTCAAGTCGATCGCCGCCGACAAGTCGCTGCGCCTCTTCCATGCGACGTCGATCGGCTACCAGGGCATCACGGTCAACATCGGCAACTCGAGGGGCCTTGGGAAGCTGCCGTACACCAGCACCGGGACGCCGATCTCGAAGTCCGCCGACCTGCGCGAGGCGTTCGAGCTCGCCCTCGATCGCAAGGTGATCGACACCGTCGTCTTCGGGGGCACGGTCAACCCGGACTGCTTCCCGATCGCGCCGGGGACGCCGTGGTACCCCGCGACCAAGGGAATCCCGTGCAAGCTGACGGCCGACGTCGCCGGTGCCACCGCGGCGTTCAAGCGGTCCGGGGCGTCCCCGGGTGTGACCGTCCACCTGATGCTCGGGACCGATCCGGTCGCCGCGCGGCTCGGCCAGGTGATCCAGTCGATGGAGAAGCCGATCGGGTTCAACGTCGTCCTCGACCCGACGGAGTTCGTAACGTCCCTGAACCATGAGGACGCAGGCCAGTTCGAGACGTTCGCGATCGGATGGTCGGGCCGTGTCGACCCCGACGGGAACACCTTCAACTTCCTGGCCACGTCCGGCTCGCAGAACGACAGCGGCTACAGCAACCCCGTCGCTGGACCGGGCGCTCGGCAACGAGCGCAAGGCCGCCTCGACGGTCGCGCGTCTCGTGGACTTCCACGCCGCGCTCGCGCAGGCCGCCAAGGACCGTCCAGTCATCTACCTCTACCACCCGGTCAACTACGACGGCGAGGCGACGAACGTGTCCGGCGTCCAGTTGTTCGGCGACGGCCTCCCCCGCGTGGCGTTCGCCGGCTTCACGAAGTAGCGACAGCGAGTCGAATCGATCATGGGCGGCTTCCTCCTGCGCAAGGTCGGGGCCGCCCTGATCGTTCTCCTCCTGTCCAGCATGCTCGTGTTCGCGGGCGTCCGGGCGATCCCCGGCGACCCGGCGATCGCGCTGGGAGCCGAGAACCGCGACCCGGCGGTGCTCGCGGCGATCAGGCACAAGTACATGCTCGACCGGCCCTGGCCGGTGCAGTACGTCCACTGGGTCAGCCTCGCCGTGCGGGGCGACCTCGGGACCGACCAGCGTCAGCTCTCGGTCGCCCGGACGATCGCCCAGAGGCTCCCGATCACGCTGGAGCTCGCCTTCCTCGCCGTGCTGATCGGGACGGTGATCGGCGTCGGCGCGGGCATCCTCGCTGCGGTTCGCCACGGCAAGGCTTCCGACTACGCGGCGACCACAGGTGCGCTCGTCGGTCTTTCCGTGCCGCACTTCTGGCTCGGGATCGTGATGATCATCTACTTCGCCGTCACGCTGCACTGGCTTCCCGCAGGTGGATACGTGCCGTTCGTGCACAGTCCGATCCAGAATCTCGAGCACATGCTGATGCCGGCGATCGTGCTCGGTACCGGGCTCTCGGCGGTGCTGATGCGGCAGATGCGCTCGTCGATGCTCGAGTCGCTCGGCACCGACTACGTGCGCACCGCCCGCGCGAAGGGACTGCCGGAACGGTCCGTCATCGGCAAGCACGCCGTGCGGAACAGCCTGATCACGGTCACGACGGTCGTCGGCCTGCAGCTCGGCGCGCTGATCTCCGGCGCGGTGATCACCGAGCAGATCTTCGTCATCCCGGGATTCGGACGGCTGACGATCGACGCCGTCAACCAGCGCGACTACGCGTTGCTGCAAGGCGTGGTGCTCGTGGTCGCGGCCGGCTACGTCGTCGTCAACCTGCTCGTCGACGTTGCGTACTCGCTGCTCAATCCCCGCATCCGCGTCTCGGGGTCGGCATGAGCGCGGTCGACGTCGCCACCGTTCCGATCAATCCCCGCGCACGACGACGGCGGCTTCTGCGGAAGCGCTTCCTGCGGCGGCCGCTCGCAGTCGCCGGGCTCGTCGTCGCGCTGCTGTTCGTCGGGGCTGCGATCTTCGCGCCGTGGGTCGCTCCGTATTCGGCGTCCGCGACGGATTTCAACGCCACGCTTGCACCTCCGTTCACGAATGGTCACCTCCTCGGGACGGACGAGCTCGGCCGCGACGTGTTCTCGCGCATCATCTGGGGATCGCGCGCGTCGATCATGGCGGGTGTCCTCGCGACGATGCTCGCGATGGTGATCGCGGTGCCGATCGGCCTCGTCGCGGGGTACTACCGCGGCTGGGTCGACACCGTGGTCGCGCGGCTGACAGACGTCTTGCTCGCGTTTCCGTTCCTGATCATCGCGGTGGGGCTCGCGGCGATCCTCGGCCCGTCGCTCAAGAACGCCACCATCGCGCTCGGCATCGGCGCAGCCCCCGGCCTGATCAGGGTCGCGCGGGGTGAGACCTTCGCGCTGCGCGAGGAGGACTACGTCCGCGCGGCGATCGCCAACGGCGCGAGCGACGTAGCGATCATCAGCCGTCACATCCTTCCGAACATGACTCTCGACGCTGATCGTGCAGGCGACGGTGACGATCCCGGCAGCGATCATCGGCGAGGCCGTGCTCTCGTTCCTCGGACTCGGCGTCCAGCCGCCGACGCCCTCGTGGGGCGTGATGCTCGCCGATGCTCAGTCGTATCTCTCACAGGCGCCGCGGCTGGCGCTGTATCCCGGGGTCGCGATCTTCCTCTGCTCGCTGTCGTTCAACCTGCTCGGCGACGGGCTTGCGCGACGTCCTCGACCCGCGGACGACGCGTATGAGCCTCCTCGACGTTCGACGAGCTGTCGGTGCGCTTCGACACCGACGACGGTCACGTTCATGCGGTCGACAACCTCTCGTTCACGCTCGACGAGCGCCGAGGTGCTCGGCGTCGTCGGCGAGTCCGGCTGTGGGAAGAGCGTCAGCTGTCATGTCGCTTCTCCGCCTGCTTCCTTCGACCGCGAATGTGACCGGCAGCGCCGAGTTCGACGGCGTCGATCTGCTCACCGCTTCGCTCGCGGCAGTGCGGCGCGATCCGCGGCCGCGAGATCGCGTTCGTCTTCCAGGAGCCGATGACCTCGCTGAACCCGGCGTTCCGCGTCGGCAACCAGATCGGCGAGGTGCTCGAGCGGCATCTCGGCCTCGGGCGGGCGGACGCTCGGCGACGCACGATCGAGCTGCTCGACCTCGTGCGCATCCCCGCGCCCGAGCGCCGGGTCGACGAGTACCCGCACCAGCTCTCGGGCGGGATGCGCCAGCGCGTGATGATCGCGATGGCCCTGGCGTGCGATCCGAAGATCCTGATCGCCGACGAGCCGACGACTGCGCTCGACGTGACGATCCAGGCCGGGATCCTCGACCTGCTGCGCGACATTCGCGAGCGGCTCGGCACCGCGATCGTCCTGATCACGCACAACCTCGGCGTGGTCGCCGACATCGCCGACCGACGTGCTCGTGATGTACGCCGGCCGCAAGGTCGGAGGAGGCGCCGGTGCACGAGCTCTTCGCCGCGCCGCAGCATCCGTACACGATCGGTCTGCTCGGCGCGGTCCCGCGGCCCGGAGGCGCCGACTCGCAGGGACGGTTGCAGGAGATCCCCGGCCGCGTGCCGTCGCTCGCCGAGCTGCCGACCGCCTGCGCCTTCGCGCCGCGCTGCCCAAGCGCCGACGAGCTCAGCCGCACGCGAGGTCCGCCGAGCTGCGCGAGGTGCGTGCCGCGACCACCTCGTCGCCTGCTTCCACCCCGGTGGCGCGTGGACGGCCGATGAGCCCCCCGAGACACCGACGCTCGAGGTCGTGGACCTCGTCAAGCACTTCCACGCCGGCGGGCAGTTCCGCGGCGGAGGCGGGGTCGTGCACGCTGTCGACGGTGTCTCGCTTCTCGATCGCGCCGGGCGAGCTGCTCGGACTCGTCGGCGAATCCGGCAGCGGCAAGAGCACGGTCGCGAACTGCGTCATGCGCCTGCTCGAGCCGACGGACGGGGCGATCCGGCTCGAAGGCAACGACATCACGCATCTCTCGCGTCGGGAGCTCCGCCCGCTGCGCAGCGACATGCACATGGTGTTCCAGGATCCGTACTCGTCGCTCAACCCGCGCATGACCTGCGGCCAGATCGTCGGCGAGCCGTTGCGCGTGCAGAAGCTCGCGCGCGGCAAGCACCTCGACCAGAAGGTCGTCGACCTCTTCGACCGCGTCGGCCTGCGCGCCGAGCTGCGGTTCCGCTATCCGCACGAGCTCTCCGGTGGGCAGCGGCAGCGCGTCGGCCTCGCTCGCGCGCTCTCGGTCTCGCCGACGCTGCTCGTCGCGGACGAGCCCGTGTCGGCGCTCGACGTCTCGGTGCAGGCGGCGATCCTCAACCTCCTCCGCGACCTCCAGCACGACATGGGCTTCTCGTGCCTCTTCATCACCCACGACCTCGCGACGGTCGAGTACCTCTGCGGCCGGGTCGCGGTGATGTATCTCGGCAAGATCGTCGAGCTGGCGCTCGACGCGCGAGCTCTTCAGCGACCCGAAGCATCCCGTACACGCAGGCATTGCTCTCGGCAGCGCGTCGTGCCGGATCCCGAGGCGCAGCGGAAGCGACGGCGCGTCGTGCTCGAGGGAGACATTCCCAGTCCGCTCGCTCCCCCGTCAGGCTGCCGGTTCCGCACCCGCTGCCCGCTCGAGCACGAGTCGGCGCCCGCTTCGCACCGAGGTGGATCCTCCGCTCGATCGACGTCGGCGGCGGGCACTTCAGTCGCCTGCCACCTCGTGCAGCGCGGCGCGGCTGCGCCGAGCCCGATCGATGCGGCAGAGTTGACCGCATGAGCTTCACGACCCGCCCGGAGCTGCGCGGCACCTTCGGCGCCGTCGCGTCGACCCACTGGCTGGCGTCCGCCGGCGGGATGGCGGTGCTCGAGCGCGGCGGCAACGCCTTCGACGCCGCCTGCGCGGCGGGGTTCGTCCTGCAGGTCGTCGAGCCGCACCTGAACGGGCCGGGCGGCGACCTGCCCGCGGTCTTCTGGTCGGCCGACCGTGGCGAGCCGCTCGTCCTCTGCGCCCAGGGCGTCGCGCCCGCCGCGGCGACGATCGAGCGCTACCGCGTCGCTCGGGCACGCGCTCGTGCCGGGCACGGGCCTGCTCGCAGCCTGCGTCCCCGGCTCGTTCGGCGGCTGGCTGCTGCTGCTCGAGCAGTTCGGGACGTGGCGGCTCGTCGACGTGCTCGAGTTCGCGATCGGCTACGCCGAGCACGGCTACCCCGTCGTGCCGGGGATCACGCTGACGATCGAGCGATCGGAGCCTCTGCTCCGCGAGTGGCCGGGCTCGGCGGAGCTCTATCTCCCCGCGCCGCGGCCGGGATCGACGTTCCGCAACCCGCAGCTCGCCGCGACGTGGCGGCGGCTCCTCGCCGAGTCGCGCGGAGGATCGCGGGAGGCAGAGATCGAGCGCGCGCGGCGCGTCTACTACGAGGGCTTCGTCGCGGAGGAGATCGACCGCTTCTCGCGCGAGCAACGGCGGCCTGCTCACGGGCGACGACCTCGCGCGAGTGGCGGGCGACCCTGGAGCCGCCGGCGACGGTCGACTATCGCGGGCTCACCGTCTGCAAGACGGCCGCGTGGGGGCAGGGGCCGGCCGGCCTGCAGCAGCTGCGGCTGCTCGAGGGATTCGACGTCGGCGGGGCTCGGCGACGCCGAGCTCGTCCACCTCGACGACGGAGTGCGCCAAGCTCGCGTTCGCCGACCGCGACGCGAACTACGGCGACGCGCGACGTCCCGCTCGACCTGCTGCTCTCGCGCGAGTACGCGGACGAACGCCGCCTGCTCGTCGGTGACGACGCGACGGAGAGCTCCGGCCGGGCATCGGGCGGCTGCCGGCGCTCGTCACCGCCGCCGACCCGCAGTCGGTCGGCGCCGGCGAGCCGACGCGCGGAGACACGGTGCACCTCGACGTCGCCGACCGGTTCGGCAACCTGATCTCGGCGACGCCGAGCGGCGGCTGGCTGCATAGCTCGCCGACGATCCCGGCGCTCGGCTGGCCGCTCGGCACGCGCGCGCAGATGTTCTGGCTCGAGGAAGGGCTCCCGTCGTCGCTGGCGCCGCGGAAGCGGCCGCGGACGACGCTTTCGCCCGGCCTCGTGCTCCGCGACGGCGAGCCGTGGCTCGCCTACGGCACGCCGGGCGGCGACCAGCAGGAGCAGTGGGCGCTGCACGTCCTCGTGCGGCACGTCGACCGGGGCTGAACCTGCAGGAGGCGATCGACGCGCCCGATTGGCACACCGACCACCTGATCTCGTCGTTCTACCCGCGCGACTTCGCCCCGCGATCGCTCGCGATCGAGTCGCGGTTCGGCGACGACGTGGTCGCCGACCTGCGGCGCCGTGGGCACGAGGTGGACAGTGCAGCCCGCCTGGTCGCTCGGGCGCGTGAGCGCGGTCGAACGCGAGGGCGACCAGCTGCTTGCGGCGGCGAACCCGCGCGCCATGCAGGGCTACGCCGTCGCGAGGTAGACGACGAGCGGGCGCGGGAATTCGTGGCGCGGGCGAGGCATCTTCGGCATACTCAGCGGCATAGTCGCTGCGTGACCTGATCCCTCGGTTCGGACTCGACCCACAGGCCGTGCGCATTCCCCTGCATAGGATGGCGCTCCGATGAGCACCGAACTGCAGCCGCGGTACGACCCGCACGGCGTCGAGGAGCGCTGGCAGGAGACGTGGGAGGCCGAGGGCCTCTACAACGCCGATCCCGACCCGTCGCGCACCCCGTATGTCGACGCGCATCCGCCGCCGAACGTGACCGGTGAGCTGCACACGGGCCATGCGCTTCAGCTCGCGATCGGCGACACCGTGATCCGCATGAAGCGGATGCAGGGCTTCAACGTGCTGTTCCAGCCCGGCTACGACCACGCCGGGATCTCGACGCAGAACGTCGTCGAGAACGTGCTCCTCGCCGAAGGGACGTCGCGCCAGGAGCTCGGCCGCGAGGCGTTCGAGGAGCGGGTGTGGGAGTGGCTGCACGAGTACGGCGGCAAGATCCTGTTCCAGTTCCGCCGGATGGGAGCCTCGCTCGACTACCGCCGCACGCGGTTCACGATGGACGAGGGCTACATCCGCGCAGTGATGCGCTTCTTCGTGCATCTCTACCGCCGCGGCTGGATCTACCGGGCGAACCGCATCATCAACTGGTGCCCCTACCACGAGACCGCGCTCTCGGATCTCGAGGTGGAGCATCAGGACGTCGACGACACGCTCTCGACGATCCGCTACCCACTCGCGGACGGCGACGGCTACATCGCGATCGCCACCGTCCGTCCGGCGACGATCCCCGCCGACGTCGCAGTCGCAGTTCACCCCGACGACGAGCGCTACAAGCACCTGGTCGGGCGCGAGGTGATCGTGCCGTGGGTCGAGCGGCGCGTCCCCGTCATCGCAGACGAGCGCGTCGAGCGCGAGTTCGGCACGGGCGCGCTGAAGATCACCCCGGCCCACGATCCGAAGGACTTCGCGATCGGCCGCGACCACGGCCTCCCCGAGCCGAGCTGCATCGGGCCCGACGGGCTCGTCACCGCGGAGGGCCTGGAAGGGCTGACCCAGAAGGAGGCGGAGGACCGGATCATCGCCTGGGTGAAGGAACGCGGCCAGCTCGAGAAGCGCGAGCACTACCGGCACAGCGTCGCCGTGTGCGAGCGGTGCAAGACGCGCATCGAGCCGCGGATCTCACTGCAGTGGTGGTGCGCGATGGACGAGATCAAGCAGCCGGCGCTGCAGGCGTTGCGCGAGCGGCGGGTCGTGTTCCACCCCGAGAGCCAGCATCGATTCGCGATCGACTCGCTCGAGAACGCTCCCGACTGGAACATCTCGCGACAGATCTGGTGGGGCCACCAGATCCCGGTCTGGTATTGCCCGGACGGGCATCTGACCGTGGAGGAGAGCGAGCCGTCGGCGTGCGCCGAGTGCGGCTCGACCGAGTTGACGCGAGAGACCGACGTCCTCGACACATGGTTCTCGTCGGCGCTGTGGCCCTTCGCGACGCTCGGCTGGCCCGACGAGACACCGGATCTCGCGTACTTCTATCCCGGGAACCTGCAGACGACGGCCCGCGAGATCATCCGCCTCTGGGAGAACCGGATGCTCTTCTCCGGGCTCGAGCTGATGGGCGACATTCCGTTCACGGACGTGGTCATCCACACGACGGTGCTCGCGCGGGACGGGCGGCGCATGTCGAAGTCGCTGAAGACGGGCATCGACCCGCTGGAGCTGATCAACCAGCACGGGACCGATGCGACGCGGTACGGGCTGATGAAGAACTCGCTCACGCAGGACGTGCGCTTCTCGGATTCGGCGCTCGAGGAGGGCCGCAAGCTCGCGAACAAGCTCTGGAACGCGGCCCGGTTGATCATCGCTGCCTGCGAGGGTGCGGGGCCCGGCGAGCAGCCGTCGTCACTCGAGGAACGCTGGATCCTCGCGCGGCTCTCGCAGGCCCAGCTCGCGGCGGAGCAGCTGATCGGCGAGTTCGACTTCGCGCACCTGACCGACGAGCTGTACCACCTGACGTTCGACGACTTCTGCGACTGGTATCTCGAGGCCGTAAAGGGCCGGCTCTACGACGGCGACGCCGACGCACGCACCACGGCGACCGCCGCGCTCGAGCGGCTGCTGAAACTGCTCCACCCGGTGATGCCGCACGTGACGGAGGAGATCTGGTCGCACCTCCCCGACCGGGCGTCACGCCTGATCGTCGCGCCGTGGCCCGAGGCCGGCGACACGCAGGAGGCGTCGGCGCTCGAGCGCGTGCAGGAGTACGCGCAGGTGTTCCGCCGCTCCGGCGTCGTGCCGCAGCTCGACGGTGAGGAGAAGCGCATCTTCGACGCGGTCGTGAGGCCCGACCGCGCGCCTCAGCGCGACAACGGCGACGCGGCGGCCGAGCGAGAGCGGCTGCGTGGGGAGATCGCGCGCGCCGAGCGTGCGCTCGCGAACGAGCGGTTCGTCCAGAACGCGCCTGCAGAGGTGGTTACCGCCGAGCGCGACAAGCTCGAGCGCTACCGCCGTGAGCTCGATGCAATCGGCGACGCGTAGAGCATCTCCCGCAGTCGACTGGCTCGAGTCGCTCAGTCCGTGGCCGGCCGACGGTTTCGGGCTCGAGCGGATCACGGCGCTGCTCGACCGGCTCGGCAACCCGCAGCGCTCGTTCACGTCGATCCACGTCGTCGGCACGAACGGCAAGTCGACGACGGCCCGCACGATCGCGCGCCTGCTTGCCGCCGAGGGCCTGCGCACAGCCTCATATCTCTCGCCGCACGTGAGCGGCTGGCACGAGCGGCTCGACACCGACCGCGACGCCTTCGAGCGCGCAGTCGCGCGCGTCCGGCCGGATGCCGAGGCGGTCGGAGCGACCCAGTTCGAGGCGGTCACCGCGGCCGCGTTCGCCGATTTCGCCGCACGCGGCGTCCAGGTCGCGGCCGTCGAAGCCGGGCTCGGTGGCCGTCACGACGCGACCAACGTCGTCGACGCTCCGGTGGTCGTGCTCACGAACGTCGCACTCGACCACACGGACGCACTCGGAGCGACCCGTGAGCTGATCGCAGCCGAGAAGCTCGCCGTCGTGCGGCCGGGCGCGATCGTCGTCACGGGCGAGCCGGAGTGGGGCGATCTCGCCCGCGCCCAGGGCGCGGCCCGGGTCGACCATCCTGGCCGGAGCGCGCTCGCCCTCGCGAGCGCCGCCGCGGAGGCGTTGCTCGAGCGGCCGCTCGCGGTGCTTCCGCAACGCGCCGAGCAGCTCCCGGGGCGTCTGGAGCGGTACAGCGAGCGGCCGCTCGAGATTCGCGACGGCGCCCACAACCTCGCCGGTGTCGGCTGGCTGCTCCCGCGCCTGCCCGACCGGTCGTTCACCCTGGTTGCCTCGATCCTCGCCGACAAGGACGTCGACTCGATGTTGCGTGCGCTCGCGCAGCGCGCCGACACCCTCGTCGCGACGCAGTCCTCGAGCTCGCGGGCGATTCCCGCCGCCGAGCTCGCGGCGGCCGCGAAGCCGTATTTCGCGCGGGTCGAGTCGGTTGCCGATCCCGTGGCCGCGCGCCTCCGCGGCCTCGAGCTGGCAGGGCCCGACGGGGCGCTGCTCGTCGCAGGCTCGCTGTACCTGCTGGCCGATCTCTCCGGCGACGAGTGAAAGGGCATACCATGGCCCGTCCTGGTGAACGAATCAGTGTCTTCCTCTTCGCCCTCGTCATTCTGGCGCTCTTCGTCGGCCTGGCGTTTGCGGCGGGGTACGGGATAGGAAGAATCCTCCTGTGACCGCATCCGCCTTCGGCAGCGTCCACAACTTCTTCCACTCCTCCACGTGGTACGTGATCCGCAACATGGTGGTCCTGTTCGTGCTGGTGTTCTGGGTCGCCACGATCTACTGGGTGTACAAGGACGCGCGGCGCCGGATCGAGGACCCGCTGCTCGTCTGGGTCTCGACCGGGCTCGGCATCGTGCCGTTCATCGGGCCGCTCATCTACATGCTCTTCCGGCCTCCCGAGTACCTGGAGGACGTGCGCGAGCGCGAGCTCGAGATCAAGGCGATGGAGCGGCGCCTGGGCGGCCGCGACCTGCACTGTCCGGTCTGCCGCGCCGAGGTCGACGAGGACTTCCTGATCTGCCCGGTCTGCACGACGAAGTTGCGGCACTCGTGCGTGACGTGCCACAGGCCGCTCGAGGCGCTGTGGCAGGTCTGCCCGTACTGCGAGACGCCGATCGACCAGGCCGACGACACGGTGAACCTCACCGAGCGCAAGCGCCCGCCGCGGCGCCAGCGTTCCGGGTAACGTGCGCGGCCGCATGGCCGTCGAGCGCACACTGATCCTCGCGAAGCCGGATGCCGTCGAGCGGAACCTCGCCGGCGAGATCCTGGCGCGCTTCGAGCGCCGCGGGCTGAAGCTGCGCGCCGCCCGGTTCGTGACCGCGAGCCGCGAGGTCGGTGAGACGCACTACGCCGAGCACAAAGAGAAGCCGTTCTTCGGCGAGCTCGTGGACTTCATCACGTCGGGGCCGACCCTTGCGTTCGTGCTCGAGGGAGAGGGCGCGATCGCGACCTGCCGCAAGACGATCGGTGCGACGAATCCGGCCGACGCGGACCCGGGCTCGCTGCGCGGCTCGTTCGCGCTCGCGATGCCGAACAACCTCGTCCACGGCTCCGACTCGGTCGAGTCGGCCGAGCGCGAGATCGGGATCTGGTTCCCCGATGGGCTCGCCTGACCAACCCGCGCGCGACGCCGCGAGGAACGCGGAGCTCTGGACGCGCACGAACGAGGAGTACACCGACGAGCACGCGTCGGACAACTGGGCGCTCGACACGATCCACTGGGGCATCTGGGCGATCGACGAATCGGAGCTGAACGTCCTCGGCGACGTGCGCGGGCTCGACGTGGTCGAGCTCGGCTGTGGCACCGCGTACTTCTCGGCGTGGCTCGCGAAACGGGGTGCGCGACCGGTGGGTGTCGACATCACGACCGCGCAGCTCGACACGGCCCGGCGCCAGATGGCCGAGACCGGGATCGAGTTCCCGCTCGTGCGAGGCCGATGCCGCCGAGACGGGCCTGCCGGATGCTTCGGCCGACCTCGTCCTCTCGGAGTACGGGGCCTCGATCTGGGTCGACCCCTACCGGTGGATCCCCGAGGCCGCCCGCCTCCTGCGCCCCGGAGGGCAGCTCGTGTTCCTGCGCAACTCGACACTCGTCATCCTCTGCACGCCCGACGAGGGCCCGGCGTCGGAGACCCTCCAGGTGCCCCAGTTCGGCATGCGCCGCTTCGAGTGGCCGGAGGGGGGCGTGGAGTTCCACCTGCCGCACGGAGAATGGATCGACCTGCTGCGCGCGAACGGCTTCGAGATCGAGCGGCTGCTCGAGCTCCAGGCACCGCCCGACGCCGAGACGCACGAGCACTACGCATACGTGACGGCGGAATGGGCGCGCAAGTGGCCGTGTGAGGAGATCTGGGTCGCACGTAAGCGCGCAGATGAGCCTGGGCAGAAGGGAGCAGATGAGCCTGGGCACCAAGCGCGTTCCGGAGTGAGCATCCCGCCGCCGCCGCTCGTGCTCGCTTCGACGTCGCCTCAGCGGCGGGCGATCCTGACGCAGCTCCGCGTGCCGTTCGAGGTGGCCGTGCCGGATTTCGACGAGGCGCCCGGAACCGATCCGCTCGAGCGCGCCGCCGGCAAGGCTCGGTCGGTCGACGGCGGCGAGCGCGCCGTGCTGGGAGTCGACACCGAAGTGCTGCTCGACGGCGCGCTGCTCGGCAAGCCCACGAACGCCAGCGAGGCGCACGCGATGCTCGAGACCCTTGCCGGCCGCACGCACGAGGTGGTCTCGGGCCTCTGCCTCCGCACGCCGGCGTGGGAGGAGCTGCACACGGCGACGACGCTCGTCACGTTCCGGCCGCTCGCCCGGCGCGAGCTCGACCACTACGTCGACGCCGGCGAGTGGGAGGGACGCGCAGGCGCCTACGCCATCCAGGGACGCGGGGCGAGCCTGGTCGAGCGCATCGACGGCGACTTCCTCAACGTCGTGGGGCTGCCGGCGGCGCTGCTCGTTGGGCTGCTGGCGCGGCGGTTTCCCGGGCTGTACGGATACGGCTGAACCACTGTCCCGATACCGCGGACGGGACATGGATGTCCATGGAGAAGCGCCAGGGACATCCATGTCCAACTTGCCTTCTCGGCCACGGCCGTTTCAGGCGGCGAGCAGCACGATCCCTGCGAAGACGAGCACCGACCCGAGCAGCCGTGTCCACGAGACTCGCTCGGCGAGGACCCGGCTCGCAAGCGCGGTTGCGATCGACGACCGAGGACGAGCGGACGGCGAGCACCGCGGCGGCGCTGCCGTGGCGAAGCGCGAGCAGGCCGAAGGTGAACGAGCCGAAGCTCGCGAGCCCCCCGGCGGCGACGGGCCAGCCGAGCTCGCGCCGGATCGCGCGCGTGCCGGCGAGCCAGGGCGAGATCAGACAGGGGCCGACCAGGGTCAACACGAAGTACGTGATGGCGCCCGCGCGGTGGATGCCCACGCGATCGACCAGCGTGTAGGCGGCGATCGTCGCCGCGATCGTCGCGGTCCAGACGAGAGCGGCCGCGTCACCCCGCACACCGAGGCCGCGCACGAGCACGACGCCGCACGCGACGAGGAGCACGCCCGCCACTTCGGCCGCGGAGGCGTGGTGCCCCAGCCAGAACACGGTGAAGGCGAGCACGAGCACCGGCGCCACCCCGCGCGTGAGCGGGTAGACGAACGAGATCTCACCGCGATGGTAGGCGGCCGCGAGCGCGACGAGATAGAGCGTCTCGAGGAGCGTGGACGCAAGCGCGTACGGCCAGACGGATCGATCTGCGTGCCACCAGACGAGCGCGAACGGCAGCGCGATCGCCATCGAGACGAGGAATGTCGCGGCCGTTGCGGCCTGTACGTCCCTCGCCCGGCCGAGCAAGAGATTCCACACAGCGTGGAGAACCGCGCTCCCAAGAGCGAGAATCAGGGCCTCGAGCGGCAAGAGGCTAGAGTGGGCGCTCGGTCGACATGGGCATCTTCAATTACCTCACAGGCTTCGGTGGCCGCGACATGGCCGTCGACCTCGGCACCGCCAACACGCTCGTGTACGTCCGCGGGCGGGGAATCGTGCTCTCGGAGCCGTCGGTGGTCGCGATCGACCAGCGCACCGGCGAGGTGCACGCCGTCGGCCTCGAGGCGAAGCGCATGCTCGGCCGCACGCCCGGGACGATCAGCGCGATCCGCCCCTTGAAGGACGGCGTGATCGCCGACTTCGACGTCACCGAGCAGATGCTTCGCCACTTCATCCAGAAGGTGCACCAGCATCGCTTCGCACACCCGCGGGTCGTGGTTTGCGTGCCCTCGGGGGTCACCGGCGTGGAGAAGCGCGCCGTCGAGGAGGCGACGCTGAGCGCCGGCGCGCGTAAGGCCTACCTGATCGAGGAGCCGATGGCGGCTGCGATCGGCGCCGGCCTGCCCGTCGCCGAGCCGACCGGCAACATGATCGTGGACATCGGCGGCGGTACGACCGAGGTCGCGGTGATCTCGCTCGGCGGCATCGTCGTCTCGCAGTCACTCCGTGTCGGCGGCGACGAGATGGACGAGGCGATCATCAACCACATCAAGCGCGAGTACAAGCTGCTGATCGGGCAGCAGACCGCGGAGGAGATCAAGCTCGAGGTCGGCTCCGCGTACGCGATGAAGGAAGAGGTGCAGGCGGAGGTGCGCGGTCGCGACATGCTCAGCGGCCTGCCGAAGACCGTCATCCTCTCGAGCGAGGAAGTACGGCACGCGCTCGAGGAGCCCGTCAACCAGATCATCGACGCGATCAAGTCGACGCTCGACAAGACGCCGCCCGAGCTCGCCGCCGACATCATGGACCGCGGCATCGTCCTCGCCGGCGGCGGCGCGTTGCTGCAGGGCCTCGACGAGCGCCTCCGTCACGAGACGCACATGCCCGTGCATCTCGCCGAGTCGCCGCTGACCTGCGTGGCCGTCGGTTCCGGACGCAGCCTCGAGGAATTCGACGCGATTCACCGCAGCTCCCGCGCGCGCGCCCGCTCGCGCAACGGCCGCCGCTACTAGAACACCCGTGCGCGTTCGCGAGTTCGACGCAGCCCACGCGCCACGTGAGGATCTGGTGGGCGTCCACGAGGTCGAACAGGCTTGCGCGCCCGAGCTGTTCCCGGGAGAGCAGGGCCGCTCGGTCGAGGAGGCGGTCTCGTACATGCGACACGCACCGGGTGGACAGGTGCGCCGGCACTGGGTGGCCGAGTCGGAAGGGAAGGTCGTCGGCTCGGCGATCCTCTTCGTGCATTCGCCGTCATTCGTCTACGTGCAACTGCTCGTGCGTCCGGAGAGCCGGCGTCGAGGGGTAGGCATCGCGCTGCTCGACGCACTGCGTGACGCGGCGCGCGCGGAGCAGGTGCAGTCGTTCTTCGGCCACCATTCGACCGAGGCGGGCGCCGCGTTCGCCGCGCACGTCGGTGCGGTCGACGATCAGCGCGACGTGCGTTCGGTGCTCGATCTGCGCTCAGCCGAACTGCCGCCTCCCGTCGTGCCCGACGGATGGAGGCTCCGCTCATGGGTCGGCCGGGCTCCCGACGAGCTCGCCGCGTCTCTCGTGCGGGCACGCGACGCGATGCGCGACGCTCCCGCTCCCGGCGGGCAGGAGAGTGAGGCGATGACGATCGAGGAGCTGCGCGACCTGGAAGAGACCTGCGCCCGTCGTGGTCGTGTGATGCGCATCACCGTGGCGGTGAACGACGGCGGCGAGGTCGGCGCATTCACCGACCTGCGAGTCACTCCTTCGTCGCCGGAAGCGGCGACCGACGACACGGCAACGGTCGGCTGGGCGCGAGGGCGCGGGCTCGCGGTCGCGGTGAAGCTCGAGTCGTTGCGGCTGCTCCGGACCGAGCATCCCGGCGTCGAGCGCGTCTCGACGATGAATGCCGAGGACAACCTGCAAATGCGCCACATCAACCGCCGCGTCGGCTTCGTCCCGACGGTGACCTTGACGACGACCGTCCTGACGCTGTGATCGAGACCGAGCGGCTCACGCTCCGCCGTTTCACCCCGGCCGACCGTGGGACCGTCGCCCGCTGGAACGCCGACGCCGACTTCACGCGCCACCTCCACGGGGGCCTGACCCGCGCACAGAGCGACGAGGCATTCGACCGCTGGGAGCGCCACTGGCACGACCACGGCTTCGGCCAGCTCGCGATCCAGTGGACGCCCACGGGCGAGCTGATCGGCCGCGTCGGTCCGAGCTTCCACCGTGTCTGGCCCGGCGACCCCGAGGTCGGCTGGGCGCTCGATCCGCCCTGGTGGGGCCAGGGGATCGCGACCGAGGCGGGAGCAGCGGTCGTTGCGTGGGCGTTCGGCGAGCTCGGCTACTCGCGAGTCGTCTCGATCACGACGGAAGCGAACCTCGCGTCCCGCAACGTGATGCGCAAGTTGGGCTTTCGATTCCACGAGAGCGTCCCGAGCGAGTGGGGCGAGCTCTGGGTCCACGCACTCGACCGGGAATAACCGGAGCGACCACTCCGTTTCCGGTACGGTATCCGGAGTCTTCAGTCCGCTTAGGAGGTCGCTTTGAGATCGGAAACAAACCGCTGGCTCGTGCTCGTCCTGGTCTGCATCGCGCAGTTCATGGTCATCCTCGATGCCACGATCGTGAACGTCGCGCTCCCGTCGATCCAGCACGGGCTGCATTTCTCGCCCACGAGCCTGCAGTGGATCGTCAATGCGTACGCCCTCGTCTTCGGCGGCTTCCTGCTGCTCGGCGGCCGCGCGTCCGACCTGCTCGGAAGGCAGCGGCTCTTCATCGCCGGCATCGTCGTCTTCACCGTCGCGTCGCTCATCAACGGCCTCGCGACGTCGTCCGGCGTCCTGATCGGCGGCCGGGCGTTGCAGGGCCTCGGCGCCGCACTCGTCTCACCGGCGGCGCTCTCGATCGTGATGACGACCTTCGCCGAGGGCCGTGAGCGCACGAAGGCGCTTGGAATCTGGAGTGCGATCGCGGCCGGCGGCGGCGCGGTCGGCCTGATCCTCGGCGGGCTGCTCACCGAGACGCTCTCGTGGCGGTGGGTCTTCTTCGTCAACCTGCCGATCGGGATCGCGGCTGCGCTGCTCTCGCTGCGGTTCATCCCGAACTCGCGTGCCGAGGAGAAGCCGGAGACCGCCGACGTCGCCGGCGCCGTCACGGTGACCGGCGGGCTGCTGGTGCTCGTCTACGCGATCGTGAAGACGCAGGACTACGGCTGGGCATCCAGTCGCACGCTCGGCCTGTTCGCACTCGCAGCCGCGCTGCTCGGGTCGTTCGTCGCCATCGAGCTGCGCTCGAAGTCGCCGCTGATCCGGCTCGGGATCTTCCGGATGCGATCGCTCACGACCAGCAACATCTCGATGCTGCTCGTGGCGTCGGGGATGTTCTCGATGTTCTACTTCGCCTCCCTGTACATCCAGGAGATTCTCGGCTACGGGCCGCTCAAGGCAGGCTTCGCGTTTCTCCCGTTCACGTTCGGGATCGTCATCGGAGCCGGCGCCGCCCAGTCGCTGATCCAGCGTCTCGGGATCCGCATCGTGACTGCGTCGGGCCTCACGATCGCCACGATCGGCCTCGCGCTGTTCACCCAGATCACGACACACGGGAGTTACTGGACCGAGGTCTTCGGCGGCGTGTCGATCATGTCGATCGGCATGGGGCTGACATTCGTGCCGTTGACACTGCTTGCAACGACGAACGTCGCGCACGAGGACGCGGGTCTCGCATCCGGGATCTTCAACACCTCCCAGCAGATCGGTGGCGCGCTCGGTCTCGCGATCCTGTCGACGCTGGCCGCGAGCCGCACTGCGAGCCTGCAGGCGTCGGGCGTCGCCCGGCCCGAGGCACTGACGAGCGGGTACCACGTCGCGTTCGCGGTCGGCGCCGCGTTCCTTGCCGCCGGCCTCGTCGTGCTCATGATCGGCATTCGCAAGCGTCATGTCGCGTCGATCGACGCCGACGACGTCGTCGACGACACGCTCGTGGAGCTCGCTGCATGACCACCGTACTTCGTGCCGACGCTCAGCGAAACCTCGTGCGCGTGCTCGACGCCGCGCGCGAGGTCTTCGCCGAGCAAGGCATCGACGCGCCGGTCCTGGAGATCGCGGAGCGTGCCGGCGTGGGAGTGGGCACGATCTTTCGGCGGTTTCCCACCAAAGACGACCTCCTTGCCGCCGTCGTCGAGCAGCGCACGACTCAGCTGATCGAGGCGGCGGACGCTGCGCTGGCCGAGGGCGACCCCGAAGCTGCGCTGCGTGGCTTCATGGAGACCGCGGCGGCCATGCAGATCAGTGACCGCTGCTGGTGCGACGCGACCGAGACCGATCTCTTCGCCCGCGAGGGCCTCCGGGAGCTCGTCGACGTGCTCGTCTCGAAGCTGGACGCGCTGCTCTCCCGTGCGCAGGCCTCGGGGTCCGTGCGGGCCGACGTTCGCGCGCTCGATCTGCCGGTGCTCCTCACCGGGGTCGCGAAGTCCGGCCTGCTGCTCGAGGATGCCGCACCCGGCGCCTGGAAGCGCTATCTCGCGATCGTCTTCGACGGGCTCAGGCCCGAGGCGGCGCGGCCGCTCCCCAGGCGTCCGCTGAGCAGCGCAGAGTTCGACGCCGCGCGCAGCGGCCACAGCGCTTGACAGCCACTTAGCGTAAGTCTACGCTTACGTAAGTCATGGCTTACGGACAGGTCATGGACGCGCTCGGTGACCCGACGAGGCGGGCGGTCTTCGACCGCTTGCGCTCGGGGCCCCGGTCGGTCGGCGAGATCGCCGACGGGCTGCCGGTCAGCCGGCCCGCGGTGTCGCAGCACCTGCGCGTCTTGAAGGAGGCAGGCCTCGTCGCCGAACGGCGGGAGGGCACGAGGCGGATCTACGAGCTCGCACCGCGGGGCCTCGTGGAGCTGCGCGCTTACTTCGAGCAATTCTGGTCACAGGCCCTCGACGCCTACAAGGAGGCGGCCGAGAGAAAGGAAGGCAGACCATGATGGTCGACGCGGAGGATCTGACGATCCGCAAGACGGTGCATGTCTCGGTTCCGGTCGAACGCGCCTTCGAGGCGTTTACCGTCGGCTGGCTGGACTGGTGGCCGATGGCGACGCACTCGGTTGGGAACGGGGAGGGCTCGGCCGACTGGCGCGTCGGCGGCACGGTGTCCGAGCTCGTGGACGGGAAGCGGCACGAGTGGGCCGACATCCTCGAGTACGACCCGCCCCACGGCCTCACGCTGCGCTGGCGCGTGAGCCCCGGCAAGCCCGCCACCGAGCTGCGCCTGCGTTTCGTCCCGGACGGCGACGGGACGCGAGTCGAGCTCGTCCACTCCGGGTGGGAGTCCTACCCCGACGGCGGCGGCGGCGAGTCGTCGGGCTACTCGAGCGGCTGGGAGACCGTCCTCGGCCACTACACGGGCTTCGTCGACGGCTGATCGCGCGGTCCGGGGCGGAAGGGCCTTTCCGCCCCGGACCGCGGTTCGATTGCTCATCGCCGCTAGGCTTGGTGCAGTGCCTCGCAACCGGACCGTCCGCCTCGCGGTCCTGGGCTCGTCTGTCCAGCGCACCGCCGCCTCCGGCTATCCCTCGAGTCGCTCCAGTGCCCTCAAGCGCCGGATCGTCGTGGGCGGCCTGGTGCTGCTCTCGCTCGTCCTGATCACGGTCTCGTTCCGCTCGAGCGCGCTCGACGGCGCCCAGGGCACGGTCGCCGGGATCCTTCGCCCCTTCGAAGTCGCCGCCGATCGCGTCTCGCGGCCGTTCCGCGACGCCGTCGGCTGGACGCACGGCCTGATCAGCGCGAAACAGGAGAACAAGAAGCTCCGCACGCAGGTCGAGAAACTGCGCCAGCAGGTGATCCAGGACGAGTCGGCGGTTCAGGAGAACGTGCAGCTCAAGGCGCAGCTCCGCTACAAGGGCCCGCCGTCGATTGCGGACTTCAGGCGCGTCGGCGCGGCGATCCTGACGAACCCACAGAGCCCGATCGACCAGAGCGTGACGATCGCCGCCGGCGCGAGGGACGGGCTCAGGGCGGGCAACGTCGTCGTCGACCCGTCGACGCGCGGGCTCGTCGGCACCGTCGACCGGGTGTGGTCGAGCGTCGCGCGCGTCACCCTCCTCACCGACGGTCAGAGCGGGGTGACCGCGACCGACCTGACCTACCCGGCTGCCGTCGGGGTGATCCAGCGCGGCGGCGGCGGCAGCGACGTGCTCGTGCTCGACCTCGTCTCGAAGGGCGACTTCGTCGGCATCGGCGACACGGTGATCACCGCCGGCACGCTCGGCAAGGGCGCCTTGCCGTCGATGTTCCCGCGCGGCATCCCGGTGGGGACGGTGTCGAGCGCGTCGAACAACGACGTCAACGCGTTCAAGAACATCCAGGTGGAGCCGCTCGTCGACTTCACCTCGCTGCAGTCCGTGATCGTCCTGGTCCCCAAGGCCTGATGGACGGCGTCAAGGCCGCTCTTCTCCTCTTCGTCGTGGCGCTGCTGCAGCTCGCCGTGCTGACGGAGTACAGCGCGTTTCGCACTGCGAGCATCGTCCTCGTCGCGCTGCTTTCTCTTGCGCTCCTGCGCGGGTCGGTGTTCGGGGCGATCGCAGGGTTCGGGATCGGCCTGCTGCTCGACATCGCGACGCTCGGGACGCTCGGGGTCTCGGCGCTCCTCCTCACGATCGCCGGCTTCTGGATCGGCCGGTACGGCGAGACGACGGCCCGCGACCGGTTCCATGCGCCGTTCCTCTCCGTCGCCGTGGTGACCTTCCTGTTCGCCTTCGGCCAGCTCGCGCTCCAGTTTCTCCTCGGCCAGCCTGCGCCGGCCGGCCTCGTCGTGCACGGCCTGCCGCTCGGGCTGCTGCTCAACCTGCTGCTGACGCTGCCCGTCTACGCGCTCGTCCGCCGCATGTTCCCGCCGCTCGAGCTCGGTGACCGCGTGCGCGAGGTGCGGCTCCTTGGCTAGCTCCAACGCGCCGGGCAGGTTCCTACCCGGCGACCCGCGTACCTCCGAGCCCTACCGCCTGACCCCGCAGCTCGCGCTCCGCGTCGCGATCCTCGCGTTCCTCGCGCTGGGAGTGTTCGCGCTCCTCTTCCTGCGGCTGTGGGCGCTCGAGGTCCTGTCGGGCGACCGCTATCTCGCGCAGGCGAATGACAACCGGGTGCGCACGATCCGGATCGAGGCGCCGCGCGGGCCGGTCCTCGACAGCCAGGGACGCCTGATCGTCACGAACGTCCCGGGAACGCGGGTGGAGCTGTGGCCGGCCGACCTGCCGAAGAACTGGCCCGCCCAGCGGAAGGAGCTGCGGGCCCTCGCCGGAGTCACCGGCGTCACCGTGAAGTCGATGCTCACGCAGCTCCGCGAGCACGACCAGGACCCGCTGACGCCGATCGTCGTGCAGAACGGCCTGCACCAGGACCAGATCTTCTATCTGCGAGAGCACGACGCCGACTTCCCCGGCGTGCGACTGGCGCACAGCTACCTGCGCAAGTACCCGTGGAAGTCGCTCGCGGCGCAGGTGCTCGGGTACGTCGGCCAGATCTCGCCCGGCGAGGTCAAGGCGATGAGGGGCAAGGGGTACGCCCCGTCGGACTCGATCGGCCAGGCCGGGATCGAGTCGACCTACGACTCGTACCTGCGCGGCAAGGACGGCACCGCGCAGCTGACGGTCGACTCGCTCGGCCGGCCGAAAGGCCCCGCCACGCTGCAGACGAACTTCAGCCCCGGCGAAGCGCTGAGGCTCACGATCAACATCAAGCTCCAGCAGGTCGCCGAGCAGGCCCTTCGCTACGGCGTCCACCTCGCGCGCGTGAGCGGGATCGAGGGGGAGCATGCCGACGGCGGCGCGATCGTCGCGCTCAACCCGAATGACGGGGCGGTGCTCGCGATGGCGTCGTACCCGACGTACCAGCCGTCGATCTACGTCGGCCACAAGGTCGCGTCCAAGCTCGCGCCCGTGCTCGATCCGAAGGCGGCGGCCGCGGCGAACTACCCCGGGATCAACCGTGCGATCGACGCCGCGTATCCGCCCGGCTCGACCTTCAAGCCGGTGACGGCGCTCGCCGCCATGCAGGAGAACCTGATGACTCCGTTCGAGTCGATCCCGTGCACCGGGACGTACACGGCGTACAAGCAGAAGTTCCTGAACTGGACGCCGCTGATCAACACGGGAATGGATCTCGAGACCGCCCTCGCCGAGTCGTGCGACACCTACTTCTACGAGCTCGGGCGGCGGTTCTACGTGCTTCCCGCCGACCGCGGCCATCCCCTCCAGGCGTGGGCGAACCGCTTCGGTCTCGGCGAGAAGACGGGAATCGACGCGAGCCCCGAGGTTGCCGGCCTGATGCCGACGCCCGAGTGGCGCTGCACGCACTACGGCGGCCCGCCTTGCAAGGGGTACGTCGACCGGGTCTGGAAGCCGGGTTACTCGATCCAGCTCGCGATCGGGCAGGGGCAGGTGCTCGTGACGCCGCTCCAGATGGCGCGGCTCTACGCGATGATCGCGAACGGCGGGAAGCTCGTCACGCCGCATCTCGCGGAGGACGTCGAGCAGACCGGCAACAACGGCGACCAGGCTCGCATCCTGCGCCGCTTCGGTGCGCAACCGCCGCAGCCGACCGGCGTCGACCCGACTGCGCTGCGCTACGTGCAGCAGGGCCTCGAGGAGGCGACACACGCGTCCTTCGGCACGTCGTCGGGCGTGTTCGGCAACTTCCCGATCGACATCGCCGGGAAGACCGGCAGCGCAGAGAAGAACGTCACCCTGCCCGGGTATCCCGCGCCTCTCAACCTGACGCAGTCGTGGTGGTGCGGCTACGGGCCGTTCGACGCGCCGACGATCGTCGTCTGCGCCGTGATCGAGAACGGCGGCCACGGCGGGACAGCGGCGGCGCCGGCGGCGCTGAAGGTGTTCGAGCAGTACTTCAAGAAGTCCGCCACCCCCACCAGCCACCCGAGCGACTGAGCATGGGCATCGAAGCAATCGACCCGAGAGCCCGCGGGCTCCGCCCGCGCCGCGAGGCCGAGGCCGTCGGGCTCGGCGCGGTGCTGCGGCGCCTGGACTGGCTGCTGTTGGCCGCACTCGCGGGCGTCGTGGGATACGGCCTCTGGGCGATCGACGGGATCACCCGTCACGACCCGGGCGGCTCCGCGGTGACGAGGCAGGGCCTCTACGCGGGCGTCGGCGCGATTCTCTTCGTCGCGGTGCTCTTCGTCGACCCCGACCGGTACCTGCGGTTGCGCCGGCCGATCTACTTCGGCACGCTCGGGTTGATGCTGTTCGTGCTCGTCGCGGGTGCGGCGACGCGCGGCTCGCGGCGGTGGATCGACGTCGGCTTCTTCACCTTCCAGCCGTCCGAGTTCGGCAAGGTGCTGTTCGTGCTCGCGATCGCCGGCTTCCTCGCCGAGCGCTCGCGCTCGATCACCGGCGCGCGGGGTCTGCTTGCGGCGCTCGGCTACGGGCTGCTGCCGATCGTGCTCGTCTTCCTGCAGCCTGACATCGGCACGGCGCTCGTCTACTCCGCGGCGTTCGCCGCCGTGCTGTTCGTCGCAGGCGTGCGGTGGCTGCATCTCGCCGTCCTCGGCGCCGTCGCCGTGGGAGCGGCGCTCGCCGTGCTCTGGGTGCTGCCGGCCGGCGGCGTCAACGTGCTCAAGCCCTACCAGGCGGCGCGCCTGACGGGCTTCACGCACCCGGCGAACGACCCGCGCGGCGCGACGTACAACCTGCGCCAGTCGATCACGGCCGTCGGCGCCGGCGGGCTGCGCGGCCGCGGCATCCTCGGCGCCACCCAGACGCGCCTCAACTACCTGCCCGAGCACGCGACGGACTTCGCGTTCGCGTCACTCGCGGAGGAGCGCGGCTTCTTCGGCGCTTCGATCCTGCTGCTGCTCTATCTGCTCATCGTCTGGCGCGCGTTGAAGATCGTCGCCGGCGCAAAGAGCCTCTACTGCGCCATAGTCGCGGGCGGCCTTGCATTTATGTTCTTGTTCCAGGTGTTCGTGAACAGCGCAATGACGATGGGGGTCGCGCCGATCACCGGCATTCCGTTGCCGTTCGTCTCCGTGGGCGGCTCGTCGATGATCACGAACTTCCTCGCGATCGGGATCCTGCAGGCGATCCACCTGCGCAGCACCGGCCGTGGACGGAGGCGCGCATGAGAGTGGCGGGGCTCGGCCCACTCGGTGTCCTCGCGATCCTCCGTGAGCTGCGGAGTGGCGTCGGCGACCCGCGTCCGCTCGCGGTCGCGGGTGCCCGCGAGCTCGTTCCGATCCTCGCGCGCGATCTGCGCGCGGGCGGTGACGAGTCGGCGGTGGTCGAGGGCCGCATCGAGGGCGCTGCGGTGCTCGTCTGGATCGGCCCGGCCGACGAAGCGCAGCTGCACAGCGCGTCACATGCCGGCATTCCCATCGTCGCGGTCACCGACGAGGACAGCGTCCCGTACGTGCTCGCGACGGCGATCGTCCACGTGCCGCCGGGGCAAGGCTTCCCCGTCGACGAGATCGCGAAGGCGATCGCGCGGAGCCTCGGCGAGAGCGGCACCTCCCTTGCGACACGGCTGCCCGTGCTGCGCGAGGCGGTCTGCGGCCACTTGATCAAGGCGTTCTCCAACCGCAACGCCCTCATCGCGGCGGCGGTCTGGGTGCCCGGTGTCGACATGCCGCTGCTGACGCTGAACCAGGTCCGGCTCGTTCTGCGGATCGCGCTCGCCCACGGTGAGCAGCTCGACCAACGGCTCGCGATCGAGTTGTTCGGCGTGGTCGGTGCGGGCTTCGGGATGCGCGCGGTCGCTCGCGAGCTGCTCGACGTCGTGCCGGTCGCCGGCTGGGCCGTGAAGAGCTCGATCGCCTACACGGGCACGCGGGCGGTCGGCGAGGCGGCACTGGCCTACTTCGCCGCCCGCACTGGTGTCTGAACCGGGTTCAACGAGCGAACCAGGTTCGACTGGAGTGATGTCCTTCTCGCCGGTTCTCGTTCGTCGTCCTGATGATGGGACCGTTCTACGAGTACATGCTCACCGAGGCATATCGCTCGAGATCAGCCGCGGAGCAGCGTGAGCTCGACGCTCGCGCAGGGCTGATCGCCTCGCGGCTCCGTCTACCGTGGCAACGACGCAAGGAGGACGACGATGAAGTACCTGCTGTTCATCGGTGGAGACGAAACCCTGGACCTCGGCCCGGAAGGCGAGGCGGAGATGCAAGCTGGAGCTGAGGCCTGGGTGCGCGAGATGGACGGTCGCGGGGTGCGCCTGCAGGGCGACCGGCTCGGCCTGAGCACGGAGGCGACGACGGTGCGTGTCCGCAACGACGAGTTGCTGATCGCGGACGGGCCGTTCGCCGAGACCAAGGAGCAGATCGGCGGCTTCGATCTCCTCGAGTGCGCGGATCTCGACGAGGCGATCGAGGTGGCGTCCAAGCACCCGGTTGCCAAGGTCGGGTTCATCGAGGTCCGGGCGTTCTGGCAGGGCTGAGAACCGAGGCGGAGGCGGCGGTCGCCGCGGCGTTCCGCGAGGAGTGGGGCCGTGTCGTCGCCACGCTGATCCGGGTGGCAGGGGACTGGGACGTGGCGGAGGAGTGCACGCAGGACGCGTTCGAGCAGGCGCTCCGGTCGTGGGCCCGCGACGGCGTGCCGGAGCGCCCGGGCGCGTGGCTGACGACGGTCGCGCGCAACCGGGCGCTCGACCGCCTGCGCCGCGGCGCCGTCGAGGCGACGAAGCTCGAGCTGATCGGAGCCGACCCGACCGTGGACGCCGACGACGAGCCGCTCGAGGAGGACGAGATCCCCGACGACAGGCTCCGCCTGATCTTCACGTGCTGCCATCCGGCGCTCGCGTTCGACGCCCGCGTGGCGCTGACCCTCCGCTCGCTCGCCGGACTGACGACGTCGGAGATCGCGCGGGCGTTCCTCGTGCCGGAGCAAACGATGGCCAAGCGGCTCGTCCGGGCGAAACAGAAGATCCGCAACGCGGGCATCCCGTATCGCGTCCCGCCACCCGACCTGCTGCCGAGTCGCACGGCCGGCGTCCTCGCCGTGCTCTACCTGCTCTTCAACGAGGGCTACGCGGCCTCGGCGGGCGCGGACCTCGTCCGGCAGAACCTGTGCGACGACGCGATCCGGCTGGCGCGCGCACTCGTGCAGCTCATGCCCGAGGAGCCCGAGGCTGCGGGGCTGCTCGCGCTCTTGCTCTTCCAGTCGTCGAGGCGGCACGCGCGGCTCGACGGGAGCGGTGAGCTCGTGACACTCGACCAGCAGGATCGCTCCCTCTGGGATCGCGAGGCGATCTCGGAGGCGCAGGCGCTGCTCGACGCTGCGTTGTCGGACGGGCGAGTCGGCCCCTACCAGCTCCAGGCCGCGATCGCCGGCTGCCACGCGGCGGCCGCCGACGCCGGCGAGACCGACTGGCGGTCGATCGTCGGGCTGTACGAAGAGCTCGCCGCCGTCCTGCAGTCGCCCGTCGTCGAGCTCAACCTGGCGGTTGCGGTCGCGATGGCCGACGGCCCCGCGGCGGGCCTCGCGCGGGTCGAAGCGCTCCAGCCGGCGCTCGAGGGCTACTACCTCCTGCACGCTACCCGGGCGGACCTCCTGCGGCGGCTCGGCCGCAGCCGCGAGGCCGCAGCGAGCTATCGCGACGCCCTCTCGCTCGTCGGCACCGACGCCGAGCGGCGGTTCCTCGCCCGCCGGCTCGCCGAGACTTCCGAGCCGTAGGCACGAGAGCGCCCGGCTCCGTCCGGTCCAGGACCTACGCTCCGAGGATCGAAACGGAGGTGACGCCCGCATGCCCCTGACCGGTAACCAGGAAGCGCTCGAGCTCTTGCTGATCGAGGAAGCCGACGCGTGGTTCGAGTACCTCGAGGCGACCAGGGGCCAGTCGGCGCCACGCTACGGGGAACTGGAGCCCTGGGCCTGGGCGCGGCTCACCCAGCGTCTGCGGGCGATCCGCACCCGCCGCTCCAAGCTCCGGCCGGTGGTCGAAGCCGCCTGACGGAGCCGCCTGACCGGTCGCTGATACCCTGCCGGAAGGCCTATGCCAAGGCTTTTCCACACCAACCGCGACGCGCGCCCGTTTGTGCAGTACGAAGGCACCGCGAGGCTGCGCGCGCGTCCATCACAGGAGAGATCGTTTGCCACTGCCCTGGTTCCGGCGCAAGCCGTCGGAAAAGAAGGCGCCGTCTTCGGCTGCCGCGGAAGCACCGCACGTTGAACCGCTGACCGTCGAGGCACCTGCGGAGACGCAGGAGCCCGCCGGACAACCGAGCCCCACCGATCCGAACGCACCGAAGAAGCGCCGCCGCGGGACACGCGGTGGACGCAACCGGAAGAAGAAGCCGGTCGAAGGTGCGACGGCTGCCGCCGCGGCCGGTACCGAGCCGGCCCCGCGCGAGCGGAAGACCCCGGAGCGCAAGCCTGCGGAGAAGACGACCGAGCGCAAGCCCCGCGAGCGCTCGTCCCAGCCGTCCCGCCGCCGGCAGCCCCCGAAGCGGGCTCCGCTGCCGAAGGCGAAGCGCGAGTTGCTCATTTCCGTCGACGCCGGCGAGAAGCGCGTCGCCGTGCTCGAGGACGACAAGGTCGCCGAGGTCTACCTCGAGCGGCCCGAACGGCGGTCGATCGCCGGGAACATCTACCTCGGCGTCGTCGACAACGTCCTGCCCGGCATGGAGGCGGCCTTCGTCGAGATCGGTCTCGAGAAGAACGGCTTCCTCTTCGTCGACGAGATCGTCGGGCCCGAGCTCGAAGGGCGCAAGGGCGCCCGGAAGATCCAGGATCTGATCCAGCGCGGCCAGAACGTCCTCGTCCAGGCCGTCAAGGACCCGATGAAGACGAAGGGCGCGCGGCTCACGACCGAGATCTCGCTCCCCGGCCGCTTCGTGGTCTACGTCCCGCACGGCGAGGGCCTCGGCGTCTCACGCCGGCTCGAGGACGAGGAGCGCAACCGCCTGAAGGCGATCCTCAAGGAGCACGCGCCCAAGAAGGGCGGCGTGATCGTTCGCACCGCCGCAGAAGGAGCGTCGGCCGAGGACATCGAGCGCGACCTCGACTTCCTGCAGCGCCTGTGGCGCTCGATCGAGGCGAAGGCGAAGGAAGCGACCGCGCCCTCGCTGATCTACCAGGAGGCGGAACTGCCGCTGCGGGTCGTCCGCGACCTCTTCACCGGCGACTTCGAGCGCCTGCTCGTCGACCACGACCGCACCTACAAGCGGATCGTCGGCTACCTGAAGAAGACGTCGCCGCACATGGCCGAGCGGGTGTCGCGCTACAAGGAGCGCGAGCCGCTGATGGAGGTGTTCGGCGTCGAGCAGGAGATCAAGTCGACGCTCAGCCGCCGGGTCGACCTGCCGTCGGGCGGCTACCTGATCTTCGACTACGCCGAGGCATTCACCGTCATCGACGTGAACACCGGCCGCTATGTCGGCTCGCGCTCGAGGAAGTCGGGCGCGCGCCTCGAGGACACGATCACGAAGAACAACCTCGAGGCTGTCAAGGAAGTCGTCCGCCAACTGCGTCTGCGCGACGTCGGCGGGATCATCGTCATCGACTTCATCGACATGGCGAGCCCGAAGAACCGGGCCGCGGTCGAGGAGGCGCTCGGCGCAGAGCTCGAGCGCGACCGGACGAAGACCTACGTCGTCGAGATCTCACCGCTCGGCCTCGTGGAGATGACGCGTCAGAACGTCACCGACGGGCCGCGCGAGATCATGACGAAGAAGTGCCCGACCTGCGGCGGCGACGGGATCGTCATCTCCGAGCACACGGCCGCGGTCGACATCGAGCGCAGGCTGCGGATGCTGCCGACTCCCGGGTCGCGCTCGAAGGCGTTCAAGGTCGAGGTGGCGGCGAAGGTCGCAAGCCTCATCGCGGGCCCGGGCGCTTCGCGCCTGCGCGAGCTCGAGGAGACGACGAAGCGCGTCTTCTTCCTCGTCGGGAAGGAAGGCGAGCATCTCGACCACTTCCGCGTACTCGACCAGGGCACGCTGGAGAAGGTCGCGCCGAAGGTTCCCGTCGAGGTCGGCCAGGAGCTCGAGGTGAAGCTCGGCGAGGTCGGCCTCCACGACCAGCATGCAGGCGCCGGCAAGGTCGAGGACATCGACGTCGTCGTCGGCGACGCCGCGACGCTCGTCGGCAAGCGGGTGAAGGTGCGCATCACGGCGATCACCGAAGGAATGGCGTGGGCCGAGCTGCTCACGCCGGTCACGCCCGGCGACGACCCGCTGACGGCCGAGTCGGAGGCGGAGAAGCCGACCCGGGCGAAGCGGCCCTCGACACGGAAGGCCGAGGGCGAGGGCGAGCTCGTCGACAGCGAGGACGACGAACCGGAGCTCGACGACTCCGAGCCCGACGAGATCGAGCTCGACGACGCCGACATCGACGAAGCCGAGGAGCTCGACGACACCGTGGACGATCCCGACGCAGTCGGGGCGGAGACGGCAGCCGGCGCACCGGGAGGCCTCGCGAAGAAGCGCACGCGCCGCGGCACCCGAGGCGGGCGCAACCGCAAGAAGCCGGCCGGCGCTCCGGGCGCGGCGGCTGCGAGCGCCAACGGTGGCGAAGCCGCAACCGAGGCGGGCCCGGTCGTCGAAGAGGCCGTCGAGACGGTCGAGGCCGTCGCCGCTGCCGAGGTCGATGCCGAGGACCGTCCCGACGAGGACGGCCCGGTGGGGCCTGTGATCCACGTGCCGGGCCGCGAGCTCGGCGAGGCCGAGGATGGCGACGGCACTGCGACCACGGCGAAGAAGCGCACGCGGCGCGGCTCGCGCGGCGGCAAGAACCGCCGCAAGAAGCCGCTCGTCGCGGGCGAGGCGGCGGCGACGGAGCTGCTCGACCCGGAGTCGGACGCACGCGCCGACAGCGGCCTCGAGCCGGACTTCGAGCCTGCGCCTGCCGACGAACGCGAGCGCGAGCCGTCCCTCGAGGCCGAGCAGGAGCCGGAACGGGCGTCGCGCCCGGAGCCGGAGCTGCCGTCCGAGAACGGTGACGGCGAGTGGACGTACACGCCGATGTCCGAGTGGGACGAGTCGAGCTAGAGCGCCGCGTCAGGTGGACGGCTCCGAGGCGGAGTCGCTACACTTCCGGCGAATTCGCGGGCCCGAGCTCGCGATTTTCCACGCTTATGGACTATGCGATCATCCGTTTGGGCGGCAAGCAATACCGCGTCCGTGAGGGCGAGTATCTCGTCGTGGACCGGCTCAAGACCGAGGAGGGGAAGAGCTTCTCCCCCGACGTCCTGCTCGGCGACGACGGCGTGAAGGTGACCGCCACGGTGCTCGCGCACGAGCGCGGCCCGAAGCTCCTGATCGGCAAGTACCGCAAGCGCACCGGCTACAAGCGGCACAACGGCTTCCGCGCCGCCACGTCGCGCATCGAGATCTCGCTCGGCGCCCCGAAGCAGGCGGCCAAGAAGAAGAGCGAGCCCGCCGCGCCTGCCGTCGAGGCAGCTCCCGCGGTTGCCGCGGACACCCCGTCCGAGGCCGACGACCATGTCAAGGGCATGCCGGCCGGCTACGAGGAACTGACGGTCGCAGGCGTGTCCGAAGGCGCAAAGACCTGGAACCGCCCGATGCTCGAGGCCGCACTTGCCTTCGAGCAGGGGCATGCGGCGCGCAAGGGCGCGATCACCGCGCTCGAATCTGCACTCAAGGCGAAGGAGGAGGACGCGTAGATGGCACACAAGAAGGGCCTCGGCTCCTCCAAGAACGGTCGCGACTCGAATCCGAAGTACCTCGGGGTCAAGATGTTCGGCGGCCAGTCCGCCGTCGCCGGCAACATCATCGTCCGCCAGCGCGGCACGAAGTTCCGGCCCGGCCCCGGCACCGAGATCGGCCGCGACCACACGATCTTCGCGAACCGCCCCGGCACGGTCACGTTCCGCACGAGCGGCGAGCGCCGCTTCGTGTCGATCGAGCCGGTCGACTCGGGCTCCTAGCGCTTCCGCGGCGCGGTCGAACGACCGCGCTACCGTTCGCGCATGTCGATGTTCAGCGATCGGGCGAAGCTCCACGTCGCTGCGGGCAAGGGGGGCGACGGCGGCCTCAGCTTCCGCCGCGAGAAGTACGTCCCGAAGGGTGGGCCGGATGGCGGCGACGGGGGCGACGGCGGCGATGTGATCTTGCTGGCCGATCCGTCGCTGCGCGATCTTTCGGCGCTCCAGCGGCGTAAGTGGATCAAGGCGACGCGCGGAGAGAACGGCAAGGGCGCGCGCAAGCACGGAGCCGACGGCGACGACGTCGAACTGCGCGTCCCCGTCGGCACACAGGTGTTCTCGGGCGACGGCAGCCTGATCGCAGATCTCGCGCACTCCGGCGCCCGCCTCGTCCTCGCGAAGGGCGGGCACGGCGGTCGCGGGAACGCGCGGTTCGTGTCCTCGACGCGCCAGGTGCCTCGGTTCGCAGAAGTCGGCCCGCCGGGCGACGAGCGCGACATCGAGCTGCACCTGAAGCTCCTTGCGGACGCCGCGCTCGTGGGGCTGCCGAACGCAGGCAAGTCGTCGTTGATCTCCCGCATCTCGAACGCCCGCCCGAAGGTGGCGAGCTATCCGTTCACGACGCTGCAGCCCGTGCTCGGCACCGTCGAAGCGCCGGATGGAAGGCAGCTGGTGATCGCGGACGTGCCCGGGCTGATCGAGGGCGCGAGCTCGGGGCTCGGGCTGGGTCACGAGTTCCTCGCGCACCTCGAGCGGGCCCGCATGCTCCTGCACGTGATCGACGCGTCGCACCCGATCGAAGAGCAGTGGCGGACGATCGACAGCGAGCTCGCCGCGTACGGCGCGGGCATCGACGAGCTGCCGCAGATCGTCGTGCTGAACAAGATCGACATCGCGCCCGATCCGGTGTTTCCCGTCGAGGACGCGCGGGTGATCGCCGTGTTCGCCGTGTCGTGCGCGACGGGCGAGGGGCTCGACGAGTTTCGCCGGCGGCTGTTCTCGCTCGTGCCCGAGGCCGAGCCGCAGGAGCGCGGGGAGGGCGAGCTCGCCGACTTCCTCGTCTACCGCCCCGAGCCGAAGGCGCGTGGCTGGCGACTCCTTCGTACGGAGGGCGGCTACAAGGTGCTCGGCACGCCGCCGTCCGAGGCCGATCTCGAGCGTGCCCTCCGCGCGGCGGGCGCGAAGGACGGCGCAACGGTCGAGCTCGGCGACGAGGAGTTCGAGCTCGCCTGATGGTCGGCCTGTACGGCGGCTCGTTCGACCCGCCGCATCGCGGCCATGTCGAGCTTGCGCGCCGTGCGAAGGAAGAGCTCGGTCTGGACCGGCTCGTCGTGCTGGTCTCGGCGGACCCCGGCCACAAGCACGTCGACACGCCGGCGGACGCGCGCCTGCGGCTCGCCCGCGCCGCCTTCCCCGGCGACGAGGTGCTGCTGGACGAGCACGCGCGCACGATCGACACGCTCCGTGCGCACCCCGAGTGGGCTGATCCGGTCTTCGTGATCGGCGCCGACCAGTTCGTCGACTTCCCGTCCTGGAAGAAGCCGCAGGAGGTGCTCCGGCGCACGCGCCTCGCGGTCGCGACCCGGCCCGGGTTCCCCCAGGAACGCCTCGAGGGGGTGCTGGCGCAGCTGGATCACCCCGAGCGCGTCCTCTTCTTCGACCTCGAGCCGACCCCGGTTGCCTCCCGCGAGCTGCGGGCCCGCCTGGCGGCGGGGACGAGCGTCGCAGGCGAGGTGCCGCCTGCGGTCGCAGCGCTGATCGAGGCCGAGACCCTGTACGGCCCCTGAAGCCCGGTACAATCCCGGTCGTTTGAGCCCTATCGAACAAGCTCGCCGGATCGCGGCGCTCGCCCAGGACAAGCTCGCCCGCGACGTGGTCATCCTCGACATGCGGCCCGTGTGCGCCTACACGGACTACTTCGTCGTGTGCACCGGCGGCAACCCCCGCCAGGTGAAGAGCATCTGGGACGAGGTGCACGCACGCCTGAAGCACGAGAACGCGCTGCTCCCCCGCTCGACCGAGGGCGCGGCCGAAGCGACGTGGATCATCGGCGACTACACCGACGTCGTCCTCCATGTCTTCACGCCGGAAGCGCGCACGTTCTACCGCCTCGAAGACCTCTGGGACGACGTCCCGCACGAGGCCGTCGAAGCGGCCACGGCCTAACCGGACCTGTCGCCAGGACGGGCAACATTCCGTCCGATCGCGCGGGTAGGCTGTTGTCGGTGTTGACGACGAATCAGAAGGGCGCGATCGCCGAGGCAGCGATCATGAAAGCCGGCCTCGAGATGAGCTACGACGTTTATCGTCCGGCGATCGAGGGCGGTAGGTACGACCTGATCTTCGACACCGGCGAGCGACTACTCCGCGTCCAATGCAAATGGGCGCCCTTGCACGGTGAGGTGGTGATCATCCGCTCGTACTCGACCCGCCGGGCGCGGAGCGGTCTCGTCCGGCGACCGTATGTGCACGGCGAGTTCGACGCTCTCGCCGCCTATTGTCCCGATCTCGATCGCTGCTACCTGATCCCGTACGAGGCGATCGACGGCGCACTTCAACTGCATCTGCGGATCTCGGCGCCAAGGAACAATCAGCGGCTTGGCATACGCCTGGCAAGCGACTACGAGTTCGGCGCTAAACTGCCGCAGACCACGCTGGGGCCCATAGCTCAGCTGGGAGAGCGCCGCCATGGCATGGCGGAGGTCGTCGGTTCGAGCCCGACTGGGTCCACCTGATCCACCGCGAGGCCCCCAGGGCCTCGCATCGTTTTCCCGTATCATCACGCGAGCACCACGTTGCGCCGATCGACCAAGGAGCGAGCATGCGTCACGCGTTCATCTCAATCGAAAAGGGCTTCATGACCTATTCGGAGGGTATGACGCGTGTTGCAGCAAACGTTGAACTTGGGGATCCTGGCGCATGTAGACGCCGGTAAGACAACTCTCACGGAGCGCCTGCTCTATTCGGCGGGTGTGATCGACGCGATCGGGAGCGTCGATGCCGGCACGACCCAGACCGACTTTCTGCCGCTGGAACGCCAGCGGGGAATCACGATCAGATCGGCTGTCGCGTCGTTCGCGATCGACGACGTCACCGTCAACCTGATCGACACGCCCGGGCACCCGGATTTCATCGCAGAGGTCGAACGCGTCCTGAGCGTGCTCGACGGCGCTGTCCTCGTGATCTCCGCCGTGGAGGGTGTGCAGCCGCAGACGCGCATCCTGATGCGCGCCCTGCAGCGGCTCCGCATCCCGACGCTGATCTTCGTGAACAAGATCGACCGCGCCGGGGCCGTTGAGGAGCGTGTGCTGCAGGCGATCGCCGAGCGCCTCACGACCGCAATCGTCCCGATGGGGACGACGCGCGAGCTCGGCACTCGCGCTGCCGACTTCAGGCTCTCCGGAGCGGACGATCCGGAGTTCCGGGCTCGCGTCGCCGAGCTGCTCGCGGAGCGCGACGAGGCGATCCTGGCGGCGTACGTCGAGGACGACGCGAATGTCCCGTACCGCCTTCTGCGCGAGGTGCTCGCAGTGCAGACGGCGCAGGCGCTCGTGCATCCCGTCTTCTTCGGCTCGGCCGTCACCGGCGCCGGGGTGGAGCCGCTGCTGGCCGGGCTCGCGGAGTTGCTGCCGGCAGCCGCAGGCGACCCCGACGGTCCCGTCTCCGGGACGGTCTTCAAGATCGAACGGGGACGGAGCGGCGAGAAGATCGCGTACGTCCGCATGTTCTCGGGAACGATCCGCACCCGCGACCGGCTGCAGTTCGGCCGCGGTCTCGAGGACAAGGTCACCGCGGTCGCGGTCTTCCGGCACGGGCCCGCAGTTCAGCGTCCGTCCGTGTCCGCGGGTGAGGTCGCGAAGCTCTGGGGGCTCGGCGGGATCCAGATCGGCGACCGGTTCGGCGAGCCCGGGGCGGAGGGTGAAGCGCACCAGTTTCCCCCGCCGACGCTCGAGTCGGTCGTCGTCGCCGGCGATCCGGACGACGGTGCACGGCTCCGGGTCGCGCTCGCGCAGCTCGCCGAGCAGGATCCGCTGATCAACGTACGGCAGGACGACACCCGCCGGGAGCTTTCGGTCTCGCTCTACGGCGAGGTGCAGAAGGAAGTCATCCAGGCGACGCTGGCGGACGAGTTCGGCCTCGACGTCACCTTCGACGAGACGACGCCGATCTACATCGAGCGGCCCATCGGCCCGGGCGAGGCGGTCGAGCTCCTCCATGCGGAGTCGAATCCGTATCTCGCGACGATCGGCTTCCGCGTCGAGCCGGCGCCGGCCGGGTCGGGGGTGGAGCTTCGGCTGCCGCTCGACCACAGCTCGGTCCCTCTCTACATCTACAAGACGCTCGACAGCTTCACGCAGCACATGGACGGCTACGTGCGCGAAGCGCTGCAGGAGGGCCGCTTCGGCTGGCTCGTCAACGACTGCGTCGTGACGATGACCAGGTGCATCTACAGCGTCCCGGACGGCCCTCCGTCACGACGGGGGCCGCTCAGCACGGCCGCCGATTTCCGCAAGCTCACGCCGCTCGTCCTCCGGCAGGCGCTCGAGGACGCGGGAACCGTGGTCTGCGAGCCGTTCGATCGAGTCGGTCTCGAGCTGCCGGCGACCGCCATGGGCTCCGTGACCGCCGCTCTTGCACGGCTCGGCGCTTCCGTCGAGGCGCCGTCGCTGGCCGGGAAGCTCGCGACGCTCGAGGCCGTGCTGCCGGCGGCGCGGGCGCAAGACCTGCAGCGGCAGCTGCCGGGGCTCACCGGCGGCGAGGGCGTGCTCGAGTCCCGCTTCGCCGGCTACCGGCCGGTGGTCGGCGACCAGCCGACACGGGTGCACCCGGCCCGGAGGGCGGCCCTGGTGCGCTGAGGCGGGCGGTCGCAGGGCGTTAGGATCGACACGGTCGTGGAACAGAGCACCCAACCGCGCACGGGCACCCCGGCCGCCGAGCTGGAGGCGCGGCGCGAGCGGCTGCTCGAGCGCGTGCGGCGCGAGCGGCTCACCGGTTACGTGCTGTTCGACCAGCACTACATCCAGTACTTCACGAGCTTCGGCTTCCTCGCCACCGAACGGCCTGTCGTGTTCGCCCAGAGCGCCGCGGGCGAGATGGTCGTGCTCGTCCCCGAGTTCGAGGTGGATCGCGTTCGCGCCGAGACGGCCTTCGACCGGATCGAGTCGTACCCGGAGTACCCGGGCATCGAGCACCCGATGCGGATCCTTGCCCGCGTGCTGGCGGAGCTCGGCATCCGGGAGGCGATCGGCGCCGACCAGGACGGGTATCCCGGCATCCTCGGCTACCAGGGGCCGACACTCCGCGAGGTGACGGAGAGCGCCGTCGCGCCCCTCGCGGGTGTCATCGAGAGCATGATGGCGCGCAAGAGCGAGACCGAGATCGCGCTCATCCGCGAGAGCGCGCGCTGGTGCGAGTACGCCCATCGCCTGTTGCAGCAGCTCACGCGCCCCGGGGCCACCGAGGCCGAGGTGAGCCTGCGCGCGGGCCACGATGCCACGATCGCGATGCTGCAGACGCTCGGCGAGGACTACGGCGGGCAGCAGGCCTCCTCCGACGGCGTCTCGGCCGGGTACCGAGGGCAGATCGGCCTGCGCAGCTCGTGGGCGCACGCGGTCGCCCACAACATCGAGTTCCAGGTGGGAGACGTGCTCGTCTCCGAGACGAGCGCGCCGATCTGGGGCTACAACGCGGAGCTCGAGCGCGCCATGATCATCGGGCCGCCCACGCCAGAGATGCGCCGCCTCTTCGACCACACCGTCGCGGCGCAACGGGTCGCGTTCGACGCGCTCCGTCCCGGCGTGACCTGCGCCGAGGTCGACGGCGCCGTGATGCGCTACTTCGAGGAGCACGCCTTGCTGCCCTACTGGCGCCAGCACACCGGCCATGCGATCGGCCTGCGCAACCACGAGGCGCCGTTCCTCGACCTCGGGGATCCGACGCCGATCGAGCCCGGGATGGTCTTCACGATCGAGCCGGGCCTCTACGACGCCGGGGTCGGCGGCTTCCGGCACTCGGACACCGTCGCCGTCACTCCCGACGGCATCGACATCCTCACCGACTACCCGAGCGACCTCGAGAGCCTGACGATCGGCGGCTGACCGGGCGGGCCTTGCGGCCGTGGGGCCTAATTGGAAGAATTACGCATCTTTATGCGTTTCTGAATGGGACGGCGAGGGCCGGCGCGACCGGTCGTCCGGGCACGAACAACAAGCGACCACGAACAGGAGAACGCAGATGGCTCTGCAGATTGGCGACACGGCACCGGATTTCGAGGCGGAGACGACGGAAGGCCCGATCCGCTTTTACGACTGGCTGGGCGACTCATGGGCCGTGCTCTTCTCGCATCCCAGGGACTTCACGCCCGTGTGCACGACCGAGCTCGGCTACCTCGCGAAGATCAAGCCCGAATTCGACCGCAGGGACGTCAAGATCATCGGGCTGTCGGTCGACCCGGTCTCCAACCACGAGAAGTGGGCGGCCGACATCGAGGAGACCCAGGGGTTCGCCCCGAACTATCCGATGATCGGCGACGTCGACTTCAACGTCTCGAAGCTCTACGGGATGCTTCCCGCCGATACCACCGGCGATCCGACCCAGCGCACGCCTGCCGACAACCAGACGGTGCGCAACGTCTTCGTGATCGGGCCGGACAAGAAGATCAAGCTCCTCCTCGTCTATCCGATGACGACCGGGCGCAACTTCGACGAGGTGCTGAGGGTGGTCGATTCACTGCAGTTGACGGCGAAGCACAAGGTGGCGACGCCGGCGCAGTGGCAGCAGGGCGGCGACGTGATCATCGCCGGCTCCGTCTCGGACGAGGACGCCAAGCAGGCGTACCCGGACGGCTGGGAGTCGCCCAAGCCCTACATCCGGATCGTGCCGCAGCCGAGCTGACGCGCGCACCGCGACCGAGCTCGACCCGAGAAGCTCCCGGAAGGGAGCTTCTCCTCGTTCGTGCGCCTTTTCGGCCCCGCGTCAGATGTTAAGGCGTTGTTACGGAGCCCGATCCGCACAACTGCGGCGCGCCGCGCGCGTCACACCGATCATGGCGGGAGAATGGTGGGCCGGGATCGAGTTGCGCCATCTCGCCGCGCTCGACGCGGTCGCGCGGGAAGGCTCGTTCCGCCGGGCGGCGACGCGCCTGGGCTACGTGCAGTCGGCGATCAGCCATCAGATCGCCGCGCTCGAGAACCTGACGGGGAAGCGCTTGATCGAGCGGTCACGCGGGACGCGTCCGCTCGAGCTGACGCCGGCCGGCGAGATCCTGCTCGCGCATGCAGACGCGGTGATCGCCCGGGTGCGCGCCGCCCAGGCGGACCTCGCGGCGCTCGACGGCAACGGGATGGCGGCGCTGCGCGTCGGCGCGACTCCCGATCTGCTGGCCCGGCTCGTGCCGTCGCTCCTGCGCGTCTACGGCGCGCCGGTGACGCTGCACGAGACGCCGACGTCCCGCGCGCTGCTCGCCGCGCTCGTGCGGGGTGAGCTCGATCTCGTCCTCGCGGAGACGCCGCTGCCGAAGGGGCCGCTCGACGCCGTGCTGCTCTGCAGCGACGCCTTCGTCCTCGTCCTGCAGGCCGGGGCGCCGCTCGGCCGCCGCCGCCGCCCCGTGACGAGCGCAGAGCTCGGCCGCCTGCCGCTGATCGCGCACGCGCCTTCGCGCACGCACGTCGAGGAGCACCTCCGCCTGCAGGGCATCGACGCCCGCTTCGTGCTCGAGGCGGAGACCGGCACCGCCGTGCAGGGGCTCGTCGCCGCCGGGCTCGGCGCCGCGGTCGTGCCGCGGATCGCAGCCGACGAGCGGCGCGCCGAGACACAGGTGGTCGAGCTTGCCGACGGGCTCGTCGCGCCCAGGAGCATCGCGGCAGTCTGGAGCCGCCTCCAGCCGTCCCGTCCCGACGCCGCTGCGTTCGTGGATGCAGCGCGCTCGGCATGCGCAGGTGAGCGCCTGCGCGAGCCGCTCGCGGTCTGACGAGGCCTCGAGCCTCTTTTCGATCACGCGCATCGACGTCGTCGATCAACCACTGCGGTAGCGCCGCGTCTCAGCGTCCGAAACCCCCCTCGCGGTACGAAAGGACACAACGGTGCTCCGCTACTTCGTCCGTCGCTTGCTCTGGGCCGGCGTGCTCTTCGTCGCCGTCACCCTCGTCACGTTCATGATCTTCTTCGTCATCCCGGCCGATCCGGCCCGGCAGGTGTGCGGCCAGCGCGCGACGCCCCAGTGCATCGTGCGCGCGCAGCACTTTCTGGGGCTCGACCAGCCGCTCCCGGTGCAGTACGTCCGGTTCCTCGACCGGCTCGTCGTACACCAGTCGCTCGGGCGCTCGTTCACGACGCGTCAGGACGTGACGCAGGAGGTGCTCCGGGCGGCTCCCGTCACCGCGTCGCTCGTGTTCGGCGGCGCAGTCCTCTGGCTGCTGCTCGCGATCCCGATCGGGATCATGTCGGCGCTGCGACCGAGGTCGCTGCTCGACCGTCTCACGATGGTCGGTGTCCTGATCGGCATCTCTGCGCACCCCGTGTGGATCGGGCTTCTCGCCGCCTACTTCATCGGCTTCAAGCTACAGCTAGCGCCGATGACCGGTTACTGTAACTTCTTCGCGCCGACCGGGGACTGCGGCGGGCCGGTGCAGTGGGCCTACCACCTGATGCTTCCCTGGGCGACGTTCGCCCTGCTCTTCGCGGCGACCTATGTGCGGATGATCCGCGCCTACGTGATGGAGACGCTCGGCGAGGACTACGTGCGCACCGCGCGCGCGAAGGGCGCGACCGAAGCGCGCGTGCTGCGCTCGCACGTGATTCGCAATGCGCTGCTGCCGGTCGTGACGATCCTCGGCATGGATCTCGCCCTCGCCCTCGGCGGGGCGTTCTTCACCGAGACCGTCTTCGGCCTGCCCGGCCTCGGGAAGCTCGCCGTCACGTCGATCGGCAACTTCGACCTTCCCGCGCTGCAGGGGGTCGTCGTGTTCGCGACCCTCTGCATCATCGTCTTCACCCTGGTCGTCGACACCCTCTACGCATGGGTCGATCCCCGAATCAGGCTGACATAGCGAGGCACGAGCCAACGGCGCCGGCTCGGCTCGCGCAGCTGGTTTGCGCGCAGCTCGAGCAGGGGCCGGAGGTGCGCCGTGCGCACGAACGGGTCGCTGAGCATCTGCCCGCCGGCGAGCGGCAGCGCCGCGACGAGCCGCCCGTTCACGAGCGCGACCACGGACCGTCCGGACGGCACCGGCCGCTCGGCGAGCGTGGCGAGCTCTGCGAGGGAGTCGTCGTCGCCCACGCAACAGAGCCGCAGTTCGATCTGGCTCAGATCGGCGGCCGCCCGCGGGGCCCGCGGGGCGCGAGGCAGTGCCGCACGCCTCAGGGTCTCCGCACGCTCGGCGGCCAGGTGGCGCATGAGTTCAGGGTGGTGCAGCATCTCCTCCTCCTAATGCTCGAGTAACCGGTGGTACGATGATAACAGTTACGTAACCCCCAAAGAAGAGTGAATGGTGAATAGCACACTTGTGATCGATTTCGTCAACTCGCTCGACCTGGATCCCCACGAGGAGCAGCTCGAGACCCCGCGCGCGCTCGTGGAATGGCTTGCCGAGCGCGATCTGATCGCCCCGGGCGCGCGCGCGACCCAGACCGAGCTGGCCGAGGCGCTCGGCGTTCGTGAGGCGCTCCGTGAGCTGATGGGAGCCCAGAACGGCTTGCCGGGCGACGTCGAAGCGGCGACCGCCGTGCTCGACGCGGCTGCATGCCGCGCCGCGCTCGGCGTCCGGTTCGCCGACGGCGGCGCTCACGTGGAGCCGGCAGCCCCGGGCGTTCGCGGTGCGGTCGGGCTCATCCTCGCGGAGGTGTCGGCGGCGATGGTCGACGGCACCTGGTCCCGCATGAAGGCCTGCCGCGCGGGCACCTGCCGCTGGGCGTTCTTCGACACCGCGAAGAACCACTCGCGCGCGTGGTGCTCGATGCAGTCGTGCGGGAACCGGGAGAAGGTGCGCGCCTACCGGGAGCGGCACCCGGCGCACTAGCGCCCCGTCGGGCACGTCGTCACGCTATCGGCACGAACTCGGCACAGACATGTGAGCTTTTCCTCCGTACCGTTGTCGTCAAAGACAACGAAGGAGGCGCACATGCGCAAGGCACTACTCATTCTCGGGATCCTCGCCGTGCTCGCTGTCCCGGCCGGCGCGACCGCGGCGACGGCCCCACCGGTCCCGAACAGCATCTGCGGCGCTCCGTGTGACGGCGGCGGCGGTGGCGGCTGGTCCGGCTGCACGCAGCAAGTCGAGTCTCACTCGGCCGGCCTCCCGTTCTTCTCCTCGGTGAGGCACTACCTCGTCGTGAGCTACTGCAAGCAGTCGGGCACGATCACCAGCATCTCGATCGCCGCGCACGGCTGCGACACGGGCGGGTTCGCGTTCTGCCGGCCGGGGGCGGCGTGGCAGACAGGCGGGGGCGTGGGGTACGGCTTCGCGACCTTCGAGGCGCACGCGACCTGGGGCGTGACGCTCGCACCGCTCTACAACAACAGCGACGTGGTCACCCTGACGGTGCCGGTCGGATAGATGCCGCCCCGGTGGGTATGGGTCAGCGTCCTCGCGTGGCTCGTCGCGAGCGTGCTCTTGCTCGTCCTCCTCAGACTCACCCTGCATTGACCGCGCGGCCGTGGGGCATCGCTCCACGGCCGCCGCCGTCGTGTCGGCGGGCCGCCCCGCGAATCGACATCCGGTCGCTCCGGAGTTTCGTACAATCGGCACATGTCCCGCGCTGCCTGGGAGCTGATCTTCATGATGCTGATCCTGAAGATCCCGATCGTCTACCTGGGCTTCGTGGTCTGGTACGCGATTCGCGCCGAGCCCGAGCCCGGGGTCGAGCCCGACGAGTACTCGGTCTGGCGCCCGTGGCGCCGGCCGACCGGGCCGCGTCCGCGCCGCGGCGGCCCTCACGGCACGCGCGAGACCGCCCGTGCCGACCGCGTGCGCCGGGATAGAGTCGAGCTGTGACGTCCACCCGCCGAGATTCGACCCGGCCCGCCGAGGCCGTCGCCGGCGTGATGGCCGCCTGTGCGCTCTTCCTCGGTGTGCTGCAGCTCGCGTACCGCCCCTTCCGGCTCGCGCCGGTGGCGCTGATCCTGGCGCTCGTCGCAACGGTGATGAGCCGCGACCAGCAGCGCCTGATCGGGCTCGCGGTCGCGGTGATCGGCGTCTGCTTCGTGATCGGCGCGGCGATCCAGGTGATCACGCACCACCCGCTGTTCTAGAGCCTCGGGGGCTTCAGCCGGGGCGACCCTGGTACAACACCGAGATGAGCACGCACGACGTCGACGGCCTCAACGCCGGCTACGCGCGCGCCCTGCTCGACGAGTACCTCGACAATCCCGAGGCGGTGCCGTCGGAGTGGCGTGCGCTCTTCGAGAGCGGTGGCTCCGAGCTGGTGGCGACCCATCCCGGCATCGCCCGGCTGCTCGAGACGCTGCCGCAGAACGCGAACGGCGACAACGGGCACGTCGCAGTGGAGCCGGCCCCGCAGGCGCAGCCTGCGAGCGAGCTCGACGCCCAGCTGCTCGGTGGCGTGGCCGCGGCGATGGCGCTCGTGAAGGCCCACCGCACGCACGGTCATCTTGCCGCGCGGCTCGACCCGCTCGGCTCCGAGCCGGTCGGCGATCCGGCGCTCGAGCCGCTTCGGCTCGAGCCGAAGCTGACGCCCGAGCTCCAGGCACGGATCCCCGCGTCCCTCCTGCGCGTGCACGTCCCGGGCGAGACGCTTGCCGACGTGCTCCCGAAGCTCTCCGAGACCTACTGCGGAACGATCGCGTACGAGCTCGAGCACCTCTCCGATCACCAGCAGCGCGTGTGGCTGCGCCAGGCGATCGAGTCGGGCCGCTACCGCCAGGCGCTCGGCGCCGACGAGAAGCGCAGCCTCTTCCGCCGCCTCTGCGAGGTCGACGGGATGGAGCGCTTCCTGCGCAAGCGCTTCCTCGGCCAGAAGCAGTTCTCGCTCGAAGGGCTCGACGTGATGATCCCGATGCTCGACGAGACGCTCGAGCTCGCGTCCGAGTCGGGGGCGCACGAGGTCGTGATGGGCATGGCGCACCGCGGCCGGCTGAACGTCCTCGCGCACACGATCGGGATGCCGTACGAGTACATCCTGCGCGAGTTCGAGGGCGAGCGGACGCTCGACGCCGTCGCGGCCGATCCCGAGGGCGGCACGGGCGACGTCAAGTACCACCTCGCCGCGCACGGAACGCGCACGACGACGAACGGCAAGGTCGGCGTGCGGCTCGTGGCGAACCCGAGCCACCTCGAGGCCGTCGACCCGGTCGTCGTCGGACGCACGCGCGCCGAGCAGACAGACCGCTCGACGCCGAACGGCGTCCACGACCCGTCCGTCGCGCTGGCCGTGCTGCTGCACGGCGACGCCGCGTTTGCGGGCCAGGGGGTCGTCGCGGAGACGTTCAACTTGCACGGCGTCAGCGGCTACTCGACCGGGGGCACGCTGCACCTGATCACGAACAACCAGATCGGGTTCACGACGGATCCGAGCGAGGGCCGCTCGACGCGCTACTCGTCCGACCTCGCCAAGGGGTTCGACGTGCCGATCGTGCACGTGAACGCCGACGATCCCGAGGCGTCGATCGCCGCGGTCAGGCTCTCCATGGCCTACCGGCGGCGTTTCGGCCAGGACGTCGTGATCGACCTCGTCGGCTACCGGCGCTTCGGTCACAACGAGCAGGACGAGGCCGCCTACACACAACCCTTGATGGTCGAGCAGATCACGAACCATCCCAGCGTGCGCGAGCTCTACGAGTCGCAGCTCGTTGCGGAAGGAGTGCTCACGCAGGACGAGGCCAATACGTACGTCGCCGAGGTCGAGGCGATGCTGCGCGCCGCGCACGACCGGCTGAAGGCGTCGTTCGGGGCCGACGGCGCGAAGGTCGAGCACGACGGGACGATCCCGCGCGGGACCGACGGCGACGTGCTGACCGCCGTCGCTGCCGACAAGTTGAGGCAGCTGAACGACGAGCTTCTCCGCACACCGCCGGAGTTCACCGTGCATCCGAAGCTCGCCCGGCAGCTGGAGCGCCGCCGGACCGCCCTCGAGGAGGGCGGAATCGAGTGGGGCCAGGCCGAGGCACTCGCCTACGCGTCGCTGCTCGTCGACGGCATCCCCGTCCGCCTCACCGGCCAGGACTCGCAGCGAGGAACGTTCTCGCAGCGTCACCTCGTCCTCCACGACGTCCACACGGCGGAGACGTTCACGCCGATGCAGCAGCTCGACGAGGCGACCGCGTCGTTCGAGGTCTTCAACTCCCCGCTCTCGGAGTTCGCCTGTGTCGGCTTCGAGTACGGCTACTCCGCCGCCGCGCCGGAGGCGCTCGTGCTCTGGGAGGCCCAGTACGGCGACTTCGCGAACGGCGCGCAGATCGTGATCGACCAGTTCATCGCGTCGGGCCAGTCGAAATGGCGGGAGACGTCACGGCTGACGCTGCTGCTGCCCCACGGCTACGAAGGCAACGGGCCCGAGCACTCGAGCGCCCGCCTCGAGCGCTACCTCCAGCAGGCCGCGCAGGAGAACCTGCGCATCGTCAACTGCACCACCGCGGCTCAGTATTTCCACCTGCTCCGGCGCCAGGCGCTCGACGCGGCCGCTCGGCCGCTCGTCGTGATGACGCCGAAGGGCCTGCTGAGGCTGAAGGAGGCATCCTCGACGCTCGCCGAGCTCACGGACGGCGGCTTCCAGCAGGTGATCGACGATCCGGTGGCGGACAAGGAATCCGTGCGCAGGCTCGTGCTCTGCGCCGGGAAGATCTACTACGACCTCCTCGGCCACGAGACCCGAGCCGCTGCATCCGCGGTCGCGGTCGCTCGCATCGAGCAGCTGTATCCGTTCCCGATCGCCGCGGCGCGCGAGCTGATCGTGTCGTACCCGTCGCTCGACGAGGTGGTGTGGGCGCAGGAGGAGCCGCAGAACATGGGCCCGTGGCGCTCGATCCGGCATCGCCTCGAGGAGGCCACCGCAGCCGTGCCCCTGCGCTACGTCGGACGCCCGTGGCGCGCGAGCCCGTCCGAGGGCTACCCGACCGCCCACAGCATCGAGCAGGACCGCATCGTCCGCACCGCACTGGCCGGCTGAGCGGTCTTCAGCGCTTCGGGCGGCGGCGCTTCTGGGCGGCGAGCGCCTGCTTGGCGATCCGAGGCCCATGCGTCCGCGCCTGCTTCGTGACCCACCGTCGCTGCGTCGGCGGCAGCCGGCGCCAGAGGTCGAAGAGCATGAGCGCGGTGGTGACGGGGCCGACGCCGCGCGTGAGGTTTGGGCGTGCCACGCGCGCCATTGTGCCTGGCGAAGCTAGTGGTGGCGGCCGGAGGAGCGGTACCCGCCGTCGTGCCGCGGGCTGTCTTCCGAGTGGTTGTTGCAGTTCGATGAGCCGCTGCTCGCGGCTGGCTGGCCGGCCGAGGCCGTCGTGCGCGTGTCGGCCAGGAGGCCCCGGGGGGCTGCCGGTGAGTCGGGCGTCTTCGGTGCAGGCGGCGTCGGCGCCGTCGGCGTCTTCACGATCGGTGCGGTCGGTGCGATCGGCGTCGTCGGCACGGTGGGCGTCACGATCGTCGGGGGAACGACCGTGGGCGGCACGGGGGCGGACGGACTGGAGGCGGGCGTGGTTGCCGGCGTCGCGGCGGGGGCCGGCGTCGGCGTCGGGGTCGGAGCCGGTGCGGGGGTGGGCGTCGGAGCCGGGGTCGGGGTGGGTGCCGGAGTCGGGGTCGGGGCGGGTTTCGGGGCCGGGGTCGGTGCGGGCGCCGGGGTCGGTGCGGGCGTCGGAGCGGGTTTCGGGGCCGGCGTCGGAGCGGGTTTCGGCGTCGGAGCCGGGGCGGCGACGGGGGCCGTCGCGTGCACGGGCGCCTGCGGCGACGGTGTCGGGGCCGGGTGGGTCACGGTCGCTGCCGGGGCCGTTGCGCTGGGGGCTCGGAGCGGTGACGACGCTCGCAAGCTGGGCCAAGTGGGCGGCGGCGTGCGTGGCAGCGGCCGTCCGGACCGGCTCGGACCGCTTCGACGGACGGTGCCGAATCCCGGCTGCCGTCGCGCGAGCCGCCTGGACCGACGGGATGTTGGCGATTCCGGGAAGGTGGAGCGCCCTGCCGGCGCCGCTGTCGGGGCCGAGGACGCGTCCGGGCAGGAGCAACAGCCCGGCCATCACGATGACGGCCAGCCCCCCTGCTGCGGTCTGCGACCATAAATGTCTCATGCGTTCCCCCGAATCAGCCGACAAGCTCCAGCAGATGGTGCATCGGCAGTCGCAGCCAAGGACTTGAGGACCATGGGCAGCTTCAAGCTGAAACTCGTGCTCTGGTTCGCCCTGCTCGCGCTACTCCCTCTCGCGGTCGCATTCTACGGCTACGACTCGCTCGCAACCCGGAGCGAGACCCGAAGAACGGATGCGGCTCTCGAATCGGCCCTGCGGAGTGCGATCGCCGTGTACGCGAGGCGACTCGACGCAGCCGCGCTGACCGCAGAGCGGCTCGCCACGGACCCGGCCGTTCAACGCGCGCTGCGCGCGCGTGATCGCATCGCCCTCGCCAAGGTGCTGAAGAACGAGCCCGGTGCTTCGGTTGACGCGCCCGGCATGCACGTCGGCTCCGTCGCCTCTTCCGTCGACGGCGTCCGCACGGTCGGCGTGCTCGACCGCGGCCGCGTGCTCGGCCGCGTCTCCGTCCATCTGATCCTCGACCATCGCCTCCTCGCGATCCTCGGCAGCGGCCTGGCGCCGGGCGACAAGATCGTCGCGACGCGTGCCGGGCACGTCGTCGCGGGAGCGGGCCGCGGCTCGCCGATCGCGCTCCAGCCGGGGCACCCCGCCCGCGTGCGTCTCGGCAAGGTCGAGTACCGCGGCCTCCAGACGGCGCAGCTCGCGGAGCCGAAGGGCCTCGAGCTCGCCGTGCTCGCACCGCAGCACGTGATCGACGCCGCGGCTCACCAGGCTCGGGGCAGGATCCTCGCTGCGCTGCTCGCGTCGCTCGCGCTGTTCGCGCTCGCGACGTACCTGCTCGGCCGCTCGATCGTCGGCACGCTCCGCCGCTTCGCGGACGCGGCCAACGCGATCGCCCGCGGCCGTCTCGACGAGCGCGTCACCGTGCGCGGAACCGACGAGTTCGCTCAGCTCGCCGACGCCTTCAATGCGATGGCGGCACAGCTCGAACAGCGCCTCGCCGAGCTCGAAACGGAGCGCACACGCTCGCGCGAGGCAACCGCTCGCTTCGGCGAGGCGCTCGTGGCCACCCACGATCCTGCGCAACTGATCCGCGTGATCGTCGAGTCGGCCGTGGAGGCGACCGGCGCACAGGGGGGTGTCGTGCTCGGGCCGAACGGCGAGCTGGCGCGGGCCGGCGATCCCGACGGCGCAGCCGAGACGATCGCGTTTCCGCTCCGCGCGGGCGGGTCCGACTTCGGCTCGCTCGTCCTCGCCGCCGCCGTCTTCGACGCCGACCAGGTCCAGACCGCCGCGGCGCTCGCCTCTCAGGCAGTCGTCGCGCTCGAGAACGCACGGCTGCACCGCATCGTCCAGCGCCAGGCGCTCGTCGACAGCCTCACGGGGCTTGCGAACCGGCGCAGCATCGAAGACACGCTCCGCTCCGAGCTGGCGCGCACCGCGCGCTCGGGCGACGGTGGATGCCTCGTGCTCGCCGATCTCGACGACTTCAAGCAGGTGAACGACCGGCACGGACATCCCGTCGGCGACGAGGTGCTGAAGACCTTCGCGCGCACGCTGCGGCAGACGGTGCGTGGCAGCGACGTCGCGGGGCGGTGGGGCGGCGAGGAGTTTGCACTCGTCCTGACGAGCACCGACGAGGCAGGAGGCATTCGGCTCGCGGAACGCGCGCGCGCGGCGATCGAGTCGCAGCAGGTGCTCGCGACCGACGGGCAACAGGTGTCGGTGACCGCCAGCTTCGGGGTGGCCGCCTTCCCGGCGGGACAGGATCTCGGTGAGCTCGTCGAGGCCGCCGATGCGGCGCTGTACATGGCCAAGCGCGACGGCAAGAACCGCGTCGTGTCCACCGCAGAGTCTGATTCTTCGAAGATGGTCTAAACTGAGGGCCGGGAGAATGGCTTCAGAGCAGGAGGATTTCATGACTGTAGACACGTCCCCGTTCGCGCAAGTGATCCAGGAGCACCTCGAGTTGAAGCGCCGAAATGCGGCGCTCGAGCACGAGCTGCCTCTCGGGAAGTACATGTCGGACGACCCGTTCGAGAACCACCCGCTCTTCAAGACCGAAGAGCAGGCGCGGATCGAGGAGACGATGGACGGCGTTCCCGGGATCGAAGCGGAGGAGACGTCGCTCGACTGGCCAAGCACGGAAGACACCTTCATCGACGAGCCTCAGGCGCCCCTGCCGGTCTCCGAGGAGACGCAGGAAGCCGCCGCGCCGGTGGCCGACGACTCGGAGCAGCCGTCGGACGAGAACCTCTGGTCGCGCTCGCGCGACTTCGACTGGGGCGACTAGGCGCGCGCCTAAGGCTGCGAGAGCCGCAGCCAAAGGTTGTCGAGCATGTGCTTCATCGGCCAGAAGGTCGCCGAGCCGCCGAAGTCGAGCGCTCCGGCGGCGAAGACCTTTGCCCCGCCCACCGTCTCGTAGTAGGACATCTGCGCGGTGATCCCTGGCCCTAGCAGGTCGGGGATCTGAGCAAGGACCAGCGTTCCCGGAGGCGAGTCGGCCGTCGTCGAGTCGATCTCGATCCCGTAGCCGCCGACGACCTGGCCGAACGTCGATCCGTCGATCAGGCCCGTGCCGGCCCAGAGCCAGGGTGCAGTGGTCGCCGACTGCACGGTGAACACGCCCTGCTTCTGGCCGCCGTCGTTGGCGCGGTACTCGACGCCGATCAGCCCTGCCTCGGCCCGGCCGGCGTCGCGCCACTCGCCGATCTTGCGCAGCACCTGCCCCTGCTGGTCGACCTTCCAGAAGAAGTTGTTGGCCGAGAGGAACATCAGGTTGCCGCCGAGGTCGCGGAAGCGCGCGACGATGTCGTACTCGTGTGACGTCACGTATTCCTCGTGGCCTTCGAAGACGATCAGGTCGTAGGCCTGTGCGAGGTCGTCGCCGGCTCCGATCGCGTCGAAGTCCGAGTCGGAGATGAACTCGGCGCTCTTGCCTGACCAGTAGAGCCAGTGCAGGAACGGCAGGTCGTAGCGGTAGAAGCGCGGCGGCACCCCGCGCGCGATGTAGGTGCGGCCGAGGTCGACCGTCCCGTTCGGCGGTCCGGCGTACCACGTGTCGCCGTACCCGTCGCCGTTCACGTCCTGGAAGTTGTAGGCCTGCCAGGTGTTTGTCGGAAGGACGACGAGAATGCGGCTCGTCGCTCCGAGGACGGCCGGGCGGATCACGAACGGGGCATAGCCGACGCGACCGTCGTCACCGGAGAGCTGCACGTAGTACAGGCCGCTCACGAGATCGGGCACGGAGAGCCCGATCGTATGCGGCTTGCTCTGCCACGCCTTCCAGTCGAGGGCGATCGGCTGCGGGTCGACCTCGATCCCGGCGAACTGATTGTCGGCGTAGGTGACCACCTGCTCGGGCCCTGAATGGAAGACTCGCAGCGTGAGCGACGGCTCGTCCGTCGCCACGTGGAGGTACGCGACGTCGCCGGGCAGATAGCTCGGCTTCGTGAAGCCGGCGTCGATCCCCTGCACGCGCACGACCGGTCCCCGGGGCACACGGCCCACGAATGCGTTCGACGCTCCGTAGACGATCTTGTTGCCCGCGCCGTCGACGGACGTCAGTCGGATCAGGAACGTCCGAGGATTCGTGGTCGTCGCCGGTGACCACGACATCGTGTGCACGCCGCGATCGAACTTCCCGTTCAACGTGTAGGCGACGTTCGGGACCTTGACCGTTCGCGTGACCTCCATCGTCACCGTGGCCGGCTCGTTCAACCGGAACGAGACGTTCGCCTGGTCACGGAACCCGTCGTCGTCCGGGCTCACGGTCGTCAAGAGCGCCGTGTCTCCCGCGAACGGCGTGGAGCCGTTGTCCGCGTGCAGGTCGAGAAGCTGGGGTGGGTGGGTGTCGATCCGGAGTGGGGCGGTTGCGAGGATCGCCGACCCGTAGACCAGCCGCACGACGTAGGTGCCGTCGGGGACCCGCTTGCCGTCGATTCGGCCGTTCCAGCCGCTCGCAAGGGTCGACCGCGATGCCGGCGCGACGATCCAGCCGATCGGTCGCCCGCCCGGTGTGACGAGCCGCACGCCGGCGCGGCGTGGCACGGTCAGCTGCGCGGAGATGGTCAACGTCGACCGGAGCGGCGAGTAGTCGCTCGGCGTGACCGTCAGGGTCGCGGCCTGCGCCGGGGCGGCGAAGGCGAATGACGCCACGACGAGGAGGCCCAGGCGACGCAAGTCCGGAGGGTAGCCGCGACCGCAGACGGCCTCGCTCGTTCACCGCGGGATACCCTGGGGCCTCCGGTGCCGCCTCTGAAGACTTCCGCATCGTACGTCCCGACCGGCGACCAGCCCGGGGCGATTGCCGCGCTCGCCGACGGGCTGCGCGCGGGCGAGCAGTACCAGACCCTGCTCGGGGCCACGGGCACGGGGAAGACCGCGACGATGGCGTGGATCATCGAGCAGATCCAGCGGCCGGCGCTCGTGATCGCCCACAACAAGACCCTTGCGGCGCAGCTCTGCAACGAGTTCCGGGAGTTCTTCCCGGGCAACGCCGTCGAGTACTTCGTCTCGTACTACGACTACTACCAGCCGGAGGCGTACGTCCCGCAGGCCGACCTCTACATCGAGAAGGACAGCTCGCGGAACGACGACATCGACCGGCTGCGCCATGCCGCAACCGCGAGCCTCCTCTCGCGCCGCGACACCATCATCGTCGCGTCGGTCTCGTGCATCTATGGCCTCGGCTCGCCGGAGGAGTACGAGAAGCGCGTCGTCTTCCTGAACGTCGACGAAGAGACTGATCGCGACCTCGTCCTGCGGAAGCTCGTGGACATCCAGTACTCGCGCAACGACACGCTCCTCGGGCGCGGGCGGTTCCGCGTGAAGGGCGACGTAATCGAGATCCAGCCCGCCCACTCGGAGACGGCGTATCGCGTCTCGTTCTTCGGCGATCTCGTCGAGCAGATCACGCATTTCGATCCCCTGACGGGTGAGGTGCTGTCGAAGCTCGAGAACATCACCGTGTTCCCGGCCACGCAGTACGTCACGTCGAAGCCGACGATCGAGCGTGCCGCGGTCGAGATCCGCCACGAGCTCGAGGAGCAGGTGAAGCTGTTCGAGTCGAAAGGGATGATGCTCGAGGCGCACCGGATCCGGCAGCGCAGCGAGTACGACCTGGAGATGATGCAGGAGCTCGGCTTCTGCAACGGCATCGAGAACTACTCGCGCATCCTCGACGGCCGTCCGCCCGGCTCGGCCCCGCACACGCTGCTCGACTACTTCCCGTCCGACTACGTCGTGTTCGTCGACGAGTCGCACCAGACCGTTCCGCAGATCGGCGGCATGTACGAGGGCGACCGCTCGCGCAAGCAGACGCTCGTGGACTTCGGCTTCCGGCTGCCGAGCGCGCTCGACAACCGCCCGTTGCGCTTCGACGAGTTCCTGGAGAAGGTGCCGCAGATGGTGTTCGTCTCGGCAACCCCCGGGCCGTGGGAGCTGCGCCACTCGACGCAGGTGAGCGAGCAGCTGATTCGCCCGACCTACCTCGTCGACCCGGAGATCGACCTGCGCCCGACGAAGAACCAGATCGACGACCTCCTGAACGAGATCCGCCACCGCGAGGAGAAGGGCGAGCGAACGCTCGTGACGACGCTGACGAAGAAGATGGCGGAGGACCTCACCGACTATCTGCTCGAAGCGGGCGTCAAGACGCGTTATCTGCACTCGGAGATCGACACGCTCGAGCGGATCCAGATCATCCGCGAGCTCCGGCTCGGCGAGTACGACGTGCTCGTCGGCGTCAACCTGCTCCGCGAGGGGCTCGATCTGCCCGAGGTGTCACTCGTCGCGATTCTCGACGCCGACAAGGAGGGCTTCCTGCGAGGCAAGACCGCGCTGATCCAGACGATCGGCCGAGCCGCTCGTCACGTCAACGGCCGCGTGCTGATGTACGCCGACAAGATGACCGAGGCGATCAAGGGAGCGCTCGAGGAGACCGATCGCCGGCGGACGACGCAGCTCGCGTACAACGAGGAGCACGGGACGTCGCCGCTCTCGATCATGAAGGGCGTCTCCGACATCGCCGAGTTCCTCGCGCTCGAGCAGCCACACGTCCCGTCGCGGCGCCGGCGCGGCGGCGCGAAGGTCGAGGGCCTGTCGCGCGAGGATCTCGAGAAGCTCGTGATCGAGCTCGAGGAGGAGATGTTCCAGGCCGCCGAGGAGCTGCGCTTCGAGTACGCCGCGAAGCTGCGCGACGAGATCAAGGCGCTGCGGCGCGACCTCGTCGCCGTCGCTTCCGGGGCGACCGTTTGAGCCTCGGCCTCGTCCTCGCGATCCTCTTCTCCGGGTTCTTCACCGGTGCGCTCGCGCGTCTCGCGATTCCCGGGCCGGATCCGATGCCGATCTGGCTGACCGTCGCGATCGGCCTCACGGGCTCGATCATCGGCGGTGTCGTCGGCAAGGAGATCTCGAACGGCAACGGATACGTGGTCTCGTTCCTGTCGTTCGGCGTGGCGATCGTGCTCGTCGCCGGCTATCGCCAGTTCGTGCAGAAGCGCCCGATCTTCGGGCCCGGAGCACTGACGTTCCCGGAGCGGGGGTTCGGCGTCGAGCAGCAGCGGAAGCGGCTCCAGAAGCTCGGCGTGGACCCGAATGCGCTCGCGCCCGTGCCGAAGAAGCTCGAGCAGGCGCGCCTCGAAGCGATGCTCACGGAGCTCCACCGCGCGGGCCTCCTCGACGACGACGAGCTGGCCGCCAAGAAGGCCGCGCTCGACGAGCGCTGAGACCGATTGGTGGTCGGTGTCTGACACCTTTCGAGTATCAGTGCGGTCTCGCAGCTTGGGCGGGTGTCAGACACCACCAACCTCGGGTCTGCGGGGAAACGTTCGCTCGCCCGTGAGCTCCCAGTCGGCGCCGTGCCAGATGTACGTCTCGACGCGCAGCGCCCGTTCGTCCGCGATGTAGGCGACGCAGCCGCGCGCCTCGCCGAGTCGGTGCGGGCGAGGCTGCCCCAGGCCGGGCGCGATCGAGAGCACGACCCCACGGGCGTCGGCCTCGAGCACTTCGAACTCGTGCCGCTCCGAGATCGCCCCCTGGTGGATGTGGCCGCCGACGATCAGCTCCGCCCCCGCGCTGACGAGCCGCGCGAGGACGTGCGCCCGCCGGGCGAGCGGCTTCTTGCGCGTTCGCCACGGCGCGTTGATCAGCTGGTGGTGAAGCGCGACGACCCGGAGCGCGCCCGGAGCCCCCTGCCCGAGCTCGGCGACCGCGCGCTCGAGCTGCGCGTCGCTCACGCCCCCCGACTGGTGCCGCCAGGGTCGAACCGAGTTGAGGCCGACGACCTGCGCGCCGGGGCTCGAGTACGTCGGCTCTGTCGTTTGCCACTGACGTTCGAACTCGCGCCAGGGTGCGGTGAAACGGGCCGGGAACGTGTATGGGATGTCGTGATTGCCGGGCACGGCGAGCACCGGCAGCCCGAATCGGCGCAGGAAACCCGCGGCCAGCTCGTGCTGCGCAGGCTGCCCGCGATGGGTCAGATCGCCGCTCGCAATCACGAGTTCCGGCGCGACGCGCTCCACGAGCCCGGTCAGCGCACGGTCGAGAACCGGGTCGTCCCGGGCGCCGTAGTGGAGGTCCGAGACGTGCAGGATGCGCATATTCACCGGCGAAGCAGGCTATACAGTGACCGAGATGGCCGACGAACCGTCGACTGAGATCTTCGACGACCTGTACCTCGGGCTGCGCGCGGGCGGCGCCATGCGCAAGCAGCGCCGTGGCGAGCCTTTGACGGACGAGGAGCGCGAGGTGCTCAGCCGCTGGCAGCGCCTGTCCGCGTGGCGCAAGGGCATCGCGATCAGCGGCTTTGCGGTGGGGACCTTCGGTCTCGGCTTCACGCTCGGCGGCCTCGTGTTCGGCCGCTGGCGCAAGGCGTAGAGGGCCGCTAGGCCTCCGACTCGCGCGCGGAGAAGATCACCGTGGGGACCTCCTCCTCGGCGGGATCGATGTCGCGCAGGATCACATCGAAGAGTGTCACGAGGACCGCGGCGAGCGGCACAGCGAACAGCACCGCCCAGCCACTGAAGAGAATCCCCATCATCGTCACGGAGGTCAGCACGAGCAGCGGCGACAGCCCCACCGCGTCGCCGAGGATCCGGGGCATCACGAGGTAGTCCTCGGAGATGCGCACGGCGACGACGCACGCTGCTGCGAGCAGCGCGACATGGACCGAGGCCGTGAAGCCGACGGCGATCGCCAGGCCGGCGGCGGCCAGCGGGCCGATCACGGGAATCACCTCGACGAGGCCGGCGAAGATCCCGACGAGGATCCAGTAGGGCTCTCCGACCGCCCAGAGCAGCAGCGAGAGCGTCGTTCCGATGAGCAGGATCAGCAGCACCTGCCCGCGCACGAACGCGCCGAGCTTGGCGTCGATGAGGTCCCAGGTGTCGCGCACCAGCTTGCGGCGCGGCCTCGGCAGCAGGGAGCAGACGAGGTCGATCGCCTTGTCGCGCTCGAAGATCCAGTACGCCGCGGCGGCGAACGTGAAGAAGATCCCGATGATCACCTCGAACGCCCGAACCCCGATCTGCTCGACGGGTTTCACGAGTTTCGTCTTCGTCGGCAGGTGGGTCAGCCGCTTCTGGACCGCGGCCAGCACCTCGTGCTTGATCCCGGTGGAGTGCTCTGCCTGGCGCGCGATCTGCGCCTTCCCGCTCGGGCTGAGGGCACGGTTGACCTGGTCGAGGGCGCGCGGAACGGCGAGCGTGAGGCCGACCGCGATCACCGCGAGCACGGCCAGGTAGTGGAGAGCGAGGCCGGCGCCACGTGGCACGCCTCGGCGCTTGAGCCGTTCGATCCCCGGGCGCATCGCCGCGGCGATGATCAACGCGAAGAAGAGGAGCGCGAGGACGAGCCGAAGCTTCCACAGGGCGAGTGCAAGGACGATGATGCCGCCCGCGACGAGAGTCGCGACGGCGGCACGGCGGGCGGTCGACGGCATTCGACGCGTGTGCCCGCGGCCGCCGTCCTTCAATCAGGGGAACCGTCCCCGACCCCCTGTACGAACACGTGTTCGGTCGATACAATGGCCCGGAATGGCGGCCGACGAGCTCATCGTCCACGGCGCCCGGGAGCACAATCTCAAGGACATCACCGTCCGGCTGCCGCGGAACGCCCTGATCTGCATCACGGGCCTCTCGGGGTCCGGGAAATCGAGCCTTGCCTTCGACACGATCTACGCCGAGGGCCAGCGTCGCTACGTCGAGTCGCTCTCCGCGTATGCGCGCCAGTTCCTGCAGATGATGGAGAAGCCGGACGTCGACTCGATCGACGGCCTCAGCCCGGCGATCTCGATCGACCAGAAGACGACGTCGCGGAACCCCCGTTCCACCGTGGGGACGGTCACCGAGATCTACGACTACCTCCGGCTCCTGTACGCGCGGGTGGGGCGGCCGCATTGCCCGGTCTGCGGCCGGCCGATCTCCGGCCAGTCGATCGACTCGATCGTCGAGCAGATCCTCGCGCTGCCGGACGGCACGCGGTTCACGATCAACGGCCCGATCGTTCGCGACCGCAAGGGCGAGTTCAAGGACCGCTTCGAGGAGCTGCGCAACGAGGGCTTCTCGCGTGTGAAGGTCGACGGCGAGCAGCACTCCCTCGACGAGCCGCCGATCCTCGACAAGAAGTTCAAGCACACGATCGAGGTCGTCGTCGATCGCCTCGTGATGAAGGAGGACATCCGCACGCGGCTGACGCAGTCGGTCGAGACCGCCGCTGCAGCTCGCGGAGGGGCTGCTCGTCGTCGATCTCGTCGACACGGGCGAGAGCCGGACCTTCAGCCAGAACTTCGCGTGCCCGGAGCACGGCGTCTCGCTGCCGGAGCTCCAGCCGCGCATCTTCTCGTTCAACTCGCCGCACGGCGCCTGCCCGCGCTGCACCGGCCTCGGCGCGCAGCAGGAGATCGACCCCGACCTCCTCGTGCCCGACCCGTCGCTCTCGATCGACGACGGCGCGCTCGTCCCGTGGGCGGTCGGCGGCTCGGGCTTCTACGAGTCGGTGATCGCAGCGATCGCCGACCGCTACGAGATCCCCACCGACCTGCCCTGGCAGGAGCTGACGGCCGAGCAGCAGGCGTCCTTCCTCTACGGGACGGGCGGCGACAAGGTCTACGTCCAGTACCGCAACCGGATGGGCCGCCGCCGCTCGTACATGGTCGACTTCGAGGGAATCGTCAAGTCGCTCGAACGGCGCTACCGCGAGACCGACTCGAGCTCGCAGCGCGAGCGGATCGAGGAGTACATGTCGTTCCGCGCGTGCCCGGTCTGCAAGGGAGCGCGCCTGAAGCCCGAGGTGCTCGCGGTCACGGTAGGCGAGAAGAACATCCACGAGTTCACGCGGCTGTCGGTCACGCGGGCGCTCGCGTTCCTGGCGCAGCTCGGCCTCACCGAGACCGAGGAGCTGATCGGGCACCGCATCGTGAAGGAGATCCGCGAGCGGCTCACCTTCCTGCACGACGTGGGTGTCGGCTACCTCAACCTCGACCGCGCGAGCGCGACGCTGTCGGGCGGCGAGGCCCAGCGCCTGCGGCTCGCGACGCAGATCGGCAGCCAGCTCGTCGGCGTGCTCTACATCCTCGACGAGCCGTCGATCGGCCTGCACCAGCGCGACAACAACAAGCTGATCGGCACGCTCGAGCGTCTGCGCGACCTCGGCAACACGGTCGTCGTCGTCGAGCACGACGAGCAGATGATGCGCAACTCCGACTGGCTCGTCGACATGGGGCCGGGCGCCGGTGAGCACGGCGGCCACGTCGTCGCCGAAGGCACCGCGGCGAAGGTGATGCGCAACAAGAAATCGGTGACCGGGCAGTTCCTCTCCGGCACGCGCAGCATCGCGACGCCCGAGCGCCGGAGGGACGACAACGGCTGGTTCACGATCCGCGGCGCGGCCGAGCACAACCTGAAGGGGATCGACGTCGAGTTCCCGGTGGGCAAGTTCATCGCCGTCACCGGCGTCTCCGGCTCGGGCAAGTCGACGCTCGTGAACGAGATCGTCTACAAGGCGCTCGCGAACCAGTTGTCGCGGTCGCGGGTGCGCCCGGGCGCCCACACGAGCGTCGAGGGCATCGAGGTGTTCGACAAGGTGATCGAGATCGACCAGCGCCCGATCGGGCGCACGCCGCGCTCGAACCCGGCGACGTACACCGACCTCTTCACGCACATCCGCGAGCTCTACTCCCTGACGCCGGACTCGAAGGTGCGCGGGTACAAGCCCGGTCGCTTCTCCTTCAACGTCAAGGGCGGCCGCTGCGAGACGTGCAAGGGCGACGGCCAGATCAAGATCGAGATGCACTTCCTGCCCGACGTCTACGTCCCGTGCGAGACCTGCAAGGGCAAGCGCTACAACCGCGAGACGCTCGAGGTGCGGTTCAAGGGCAAGACGATCGCCGACGTGCTCGAGATGTCGGTCGAGGAGGCGCTGAAGTTCTTCGCGAAGATCCCGAAGGTGCGCCGGCGCCTGCAGACGCTGCACGACGTCGGGCTCGACTACATGACGCTCGGCCAGCCGGCGACCACGCTCTCCGGGGGCGAGGCGCAGCGTGTGAAGCTCGCGTCCGAGCTGTGCAAGGTCTCCACGGGCCGGACGCTGTACATCCTCGACGAGCCGACCACCGGCCTGCACTTCGCCGACATCGAGAAGCTGCTCGAGACGTTGCAGCGGCTGGTCGACGGCGGCAACACGATGCTCGTGATCGAGCACAATCTCGACGTGATCAAGCAGGCGGACTGGCTCGTCGACCTCGGTCCCGAGGGCGGCGAGGACGGCGGCGAGATCGTCGCCGTCGGCACGCCGGAGGACGTTGCGCAGATCGATGCGTCCTACACCGGCGCCTTCCTGCGGCCGCTGCTCGAGCGCGCGCCCGGCAGGCGCCGCGCCGTCGCCGCGTGAGCCGCCGCCCGAGCAAGCGCTCCGTGCTGCTGGCGATCGGCGCCGCCTGCCTGGTGGTATTCATCGCGGGCATGGGCGCTGCCTGGAAGAACCGGCATCACACGATCTGCTCCGACCGCAAGCCTCCGGTCGCACAGCAGCCGGCCCTGCTCGGCCAGACGGCGTACCGCTGCCACAACGGGCAGATCGTCACCACCGGCTGATGCGCGACTGGTGGCTGCGCACCTTCCTCGTCCTGCAACGGCCGCGTCCGGTGTTCGTCGCCCTGCGCGACGACTCGAAGGAATCGCTCGCCGACCGCGCCGAGCCGGTGCTTGCGATCGTGCTGCTGGCCGGCATCGCCGGCGTGCTGTCGACGGCCACCGCCGGACGGCTGATGGACCCGCCCGACGGCTACGACTGGCTGCTCGTCGCCGTCTGGACGTTCATCGCGGGCAGCCTCTACGGCGGCTTCGGCTACTTCGCATTCGGCGCGCTGCTGTACGGCAGCGGCAAGGCCCTCGGGTCGCAAGGCTCCTACAGGCGTGCTCGCCATGTGCTTGCCTTCGCGGCGGTCCCGATCGTGCTCTCGCTCGTCGTCTGGCCGGTCAAGCTCGCGGTCTACGGCGCCGATCTCTTCCGCACCGGCGGCAGCGACACCGGAGCCGGCGCGGACGCGTTCGCCGCAATCGAGCTGGCGTTCGTCGCCTGGGCGGTGATCCTCCTCGTGGTCGGCGTGCGAGCCGTGCACGGCTGGACCTGGGCTCGCTCAGCTGCCGCGTGCGGGCTCGCGCTGATCGCACCCGTCGTCGTGGGTCTCGTGCTCGGCTCGGCTTAGAGAGCGCGCGCTTCAGCGATCTCCTCTTCGAAGCTCGCGAGCTCGTCGGCCGGGATCGAATACGTGTGCTGTTCCTCGGGGAACGCTCCTTCGCGCACCTCGGCGGCGTAACGCCCGATCGCTTCGCCGATCGTCGAGGCAAGCTCGGCGTACTGCTTCACGAACCGCGGCGTGTGGCCCGCGTACATCCCGAGCAGGTCGTGCCACACGAGCACCTGCCCGTCGCAGTCGACGCCCGCGCCGATCCCGATCGTCGGAATCTCGAGCGCATCCGACACGCGCGCGGCCACGGCGGCGGGGACCGCCTCGAGCACGATCGCGAACGCACCCGCCTCCTGGAGGGCGAGCGCGTCGTCATAGAGCTGCTTGGCGGCGGTCGCGGTGCGACCCTGCGCCTTGAAGCCGCCGAGCTTCGTCGCCGACTGCGGCGTCAGGCCGATGTGGGCCATGACGCCGATGTTGGAGTCGGCGATCGCCTGCACGCTCGAGATCATCCGGCCGGCGCCCTCGAGCTTCACGACGTCCGCGCCGCCTTCCTTGACCATCCGGATCGCGCTCGTAACGGCCTGCTCGTCGGACACCTCGTAGGTGCCGAACGGCAGGTCGCCGACGACCAGCGGATGGCGGGCCGCGCGGGTCACCGCGCGCGTCAGGAAGATCATCTCGTCGAGCGTCACCGGCACGGTCGACGTCATGTCCGAGCATGACCATCGCTGCGCTGTCGCCGACGAGGATCAACTCGACGCCGGCGTCGTCGGCGATCCGAGCCGCAGGCGCGTCGTAGGCGGTGATCATCACGATCTTGTCCCCGCGCGCCTTCATGGCTCGGAGCTCGGGCAGTGAGAGCTTTCCGGGCGCCGGCGTGGAGGGCGCGGGATGGCGCGGGCGGGTGCTCATGGTGTTCCTTTCAGGAGGACGTTGTCGATCAGCCGCGCCGAGCCGACGCGGGCTGCAATTGCGAGCGTGGGGCCGTCGAGGTCGGCGACGGCGACGTATTCGGGCTCGATCCCGGCCTCGGCGAGGACGCTGCGCGCCCGGCCGGGGTCGCCGGTGCCGAGCGCGCGGAAGATCGCGAGCGCTTGGGCGCGCTCCGCCGGCGAGAGACGTTCGTTGCGGGACGAGACCGCGAGGCCGTCGGCGTCGCGCACCGTGTCGACGACGCGGATCTCGACGTCGACGTTCAGGTCGCGCACGAGCTGCTTCAGCACCGCGACTTGCTGCGCGTCCTTGCGGCCGAACCACGCGAGCTGCGGCGAGACGATGTTGAAGAGCTTCAGGCAGACGGTGGCGACCCCGCGGAAGTGCCCCGCTCGATGTTCCTCTTCGAGCCCTTCTGCGACGCCCGAAGGCTCGACCCACGTTGCGAAGCCCGGCGGGTACATCTCCTCGACGCTCGGGACGAACAACAGGTCGACACCTGCGCTCTCCGCGAGCTGCGTGTCGTGGTCGAGGTCGCGCGGGTAGGCGCTCAGGTCGCCGTTGTCCGAGAATTGCGGCGGGTTGACGAAGACGCTCGCGACGAGGACGTCGCACTCGGGTCGAGCGGCCCGGAAGAGCGCGAGATGGCCGTCGTGCAGCGCGCCCATCGTCGGGACGAGCCCCACGACCGTGCGGTGAGACGGCGCGAGCGCCTCGTGCAGATCGGCGATCGTTGTCGCGATGTTCACGGCTTCGTCACCGCCGCGAGTGCGCGGTAGACGCTTTCGAGCTCCGGCGCGGTTCGAGCTGATCGCGTCGACGTGGCGGTCGACCGTCTCCCAGTCGCCACGGGCGATCGGCCCCGTCAGCTCGAACCCGTTCTCGATCGTGCGCTCCATCAGCGGCACGAGCGCCTCGGGCGGTGCTCCCGCATCCTCGAGCAGTTGTGAGGCGGCGCGGTACAGCGTGACGAGGAAGTTCGACGCGATCGCCGCGCCGGCGTGGTAGAGCGCGCGTTTGTCGTCGGCGAGCGCGAACGGCCGCAGACCGAGCGTCTCGGCGAGCCAGAGCGCGCGCGCGTGGCCGTCGTCGGTCTCGGCCGTGACCGCCGCCCAGGCACCGTCGAGCTGCTCGGGCCCGCGCGCGGTCGTCAGCGTCTGCAGCGGGTGGACCGAGAAGCGGGTCGTGTGCGGGTCGAGCGCCGCGAGCGGCGTGCCGCCGGAGACGTGCGCGACCCACGGCCCGGGGCCGATCGACCGCGCGACCTCGGCGATCGCCCGGTCGGGGACGCAGAGGAGGCGAAGCTCGCCGTCGTCGCTCACGGCGACGCCACGCTCACGCAATCGCGCCGCGATGGCCGAGCCGGCGCGTCCCGCGCCGATGACGGTGATCGATTCGAACATGAGGCTCCAGTTCCGGGTGCGGATACCGGGCAGGCACAAGCGTACGCGATCCGTCCGGGCCTGGCGCGAGAATCCCGGCTTGGTAGGCGAGAATCCCGACTTGGTAGGGTTGCCACGATGCCGATCTACGAATACGTCTGCATGAGCTGCGAGTCCCACTTCGAGGAGCTGGTCGGCATGTCTGATCCCGATCCGGCCTGCCCCGACTGCGGGAAGACGAAGGTCGCGAAGCAGTTCAGCAGGTCGTTCGCAGCTCATGGCACTGCCGCGCAGCCCTCCTTCGGAGGCGGCTGCTGCGGTGGATCCTGTGGCTGCTGCTGAGCTCTCGCTGCTCGCCTACGGCGACGTGGTCGCCGGGTGCACGAAGTGCGCGCTCGCGCAAGGGCGGACCCAGGTGGTCTTCGGCTCAGGGTCGCCCAACGCCGAGCTGATGTTCGTCGGCGAGGCGCCGGGGTTCCACGAGGACAAGCAGGGCGTCCCGTTCGTGGGCGCGGCGGGGAAGCTCCTCTCGAAGCTGCTCGCCGGGATCGGCATCGAGCGCGAGGACGTCTACATAGCGAACGTGATCAAATGCCGGCCTCCCGGCAACCGGAACCCGCTGCCCGAAGAGATCGAGGCGTGCGAGGGCCACCTCTGGCGGCAGATCGAGCTGATCCAGCCGAAGCTCGTGGCGACGCTCGGCAACTTCGCCACGAAGCTGCTCTCGGGCAAGCCGGCCGGGATCACGCAGGTGCACGGTCGCGAGCAGAAGGTCGTGCTCGGCGGTCACAGCGTCACCCTCTACCCGATCTTCCACCCGGCGGCTGCGCTCTACACGCCGCGGATGCTCGACGTGCTCGAGGCCGACTTCCGCCGCATCCCCGAGCTGCTCGGTCGCGCCGCAGTGCCCGCGCCTCCGGCGGCCGAGCCGGTCGTGACGGCGGTGCGCGAGCCGATACCGGCCACCGAGCAACAGCTCGGTCTCTTCTAGCCTTCTCGCGTGGAGCAGGTGACCGCCTCGCCCGAGGAGACCGAGGCGCTCGCCGCTCGGCTGGCGTCGCAGCTTCGGGCCGGCGACGTCGTCGCCGTCTCTGGTGAGCTCGGCGCGGGCAAGACGACCTTCGTTCGCGGCGCGGCCCGGGCGCTCGGCGTGGACGAGCCGGTTTCGAGCCCGACGTACACGATCGGGCACCGCTACGAGGCGCCGACGCCGGTCGCGCACCTCGACCTCTACCGCCTCGCGGGCATCGATCCGGAGGAGTGGGGCGACCTCGAGCCGTATTTCGACGGTACCGTCGCGTTCGTAGAATGGCCTGAGCACGGTGGCGACTGGCTCCCGCGGGCCCGTGCGGCGGTTACCCTCGAACATGTCGACGAGTCGCATCGGCGCGTGAGGATCGACAGTGACGACGATCTTGGCCTTTGACACAGCGACGACCTTCGGGGCCGTCTGTGCAGTCACCCCCGGTGCCCGGGGAAGGGCGGCGCGTGCGGGCGACCTGCTCGAGGCGGTCGACGCGCTCGTGCCGGATCCGCGGGCGCTCGACGGGATCGTGGTCGGCCGCGGGCCGGGGAGCTTCACGAGCATCCGGATCGGGCTCGCGATGGCGCGCTCGCTGGCGCTGACGCTCGACATCCCCGTCGCCGGCGCTTCGACCCTCGACGCCTACGACCGCGGGCTGCCGGTGCTCGACGCTCGTCGCGGCGAGGTGTTCACGACCGGTCCGCGCGTGCTCCCGCCGGAAGAGCTCGACGTCGACGGGCAGACGCTGCTCGGCGACGGGGCGATTCGCTACCGCGAGCTCTTCGAGGGGCGCGGCGCCACGATCCCGGCCGACGACGATCCCGCCCACGTGCCCGATCCGCTGCTGCTCGTCGAGCGGGCCGGGCCGTTCGGCGCAGCCGGCCTCGTCGAGCCGCTGTATGTCCGCGACCCCGACGCGAAGGCGGCACCGTGACCGCCGTCATGATCGAGATCCGCACGCTCGAGCTCGGCGACCTGAGCGCGATCGAGTCGATCGAGCAGCGTGCCTATCCGACGCCGTGGTCGCGCTCGATGTTCGCCTCCGAGCTCGCGAAACCGACGTCGATCTGCCTCGGCGCATTCGAGGGCGAGGACCTGGTCGGGTACGTGGTCAACTCGCGCTACGTCGACGCGTGGCACGTGATGAACGTCGCCGTCGACCCGGAGCACCAGGGACGCGGGATCGCGACGGCGCTGCTCGAGCGCCTCTTCGACCTCACACGCGACGACGAGCGTCGCGGCTACACCCTCGAGGTTCGCGTCTCGAATGCGGTCGCGATCGGCCTGTACGAGAAGCTCGGCTTCGAGTCGAGAGGCACCCGTCGCGGCTACTACACCGACAATCGGGAAGACGCCCTCATCATGTGGAGAGACGCGCGCCACTCGGGCCGGGGCGACTGACGCCGGCGAACTGGTGTCTGACACCGGTGCTCGCGGGCAGGTCTGATCACGTCAAGGCAGTGTCAGACACCTTTGTGGGCTGCCGCATCCAGTGTGTACTCCCAGCCTTCACGCCACTCGAACGGTTCGTCGACGAGGTCTTCGAGTCGTCTCCCGTCGATGAAACAGTCGAGCGCCCAGCGCGTTGCGACATGGCCGATCACCACGACACGCCGGCCCTCGTGCGTCTCGGGAAGCTCGTCGAGGAAGCCTCGGACTCGCGTGATCGCCTGTCGCCAGCTTTCCCCTCCGGGAACGGTTCATCGAGTCGTAGACCGCGCTCGGTGTCAAGCCGTGATCGCGGCATCCCGTTCATGCTCCCGTAGTTGCATTCGCGAAGCCGCCAGTCGAGCCGGACGGGGAGTCCCGTCTCGGCGAACGCGATCTGCGCTGTTTCGACGGCCCGATTGAGATCCGAGGCGAACACGACGTCGATGCTGTCGTGCCGCCGTCTCTGCCCCAGCTCGCGGGCCTGTTCACGTCCCTGAGCCGAGAGCTCCCCACCGAGCCATCCGGTCGCGATTCCTCGTTCGTTGTCGAGGCTCGTCGAGTGCGTCTCGTAGACGATGTGAACGCTCATCACAGGCTTCTCTAGCACGTCCGCCGCGCTCGGAACCTGGTTCGTTCTTTGAACCAGGTTCATGAGTTTCGGGTCGCCGCGACCTCTCGAGAGACTCATGAACCTGGTTCGCAAAACCGGCGAACCAGGTTCCACCCGCTGCCGGGTACTGTGGAACCGCATGGTTGCCGGCCTTCAGCACCGCGCCGGGTGATCCTCGGCATCGAGACCAGCTGCGACGAGACGGCCGCCGCCCTCGTCACGGTGGCCGGCGAGATCAAGTCCAGTGTGGTCGCGTCCCAGGACGAGCTGCACGCCCGGTTCGGAGGGGTGGTTCCGGAAGTGGCGAGCCGGCGGCACCTCGAGCTCGTGATGCCCGTGATCGACGAGGCGCTTCGGACGGCCGGGGCCGGCCTCGGCGACGTCGAGGCGGTTGCCGTCACGACCCGGCCGGGACTGATCGGGGCGCTGCTCGTCGGCGTGTCGGCGGCGAAGGCGCTCGCTTGGGCGCGGCGGCTGCCGCTGATCGCGGTCAACCATCTTCATGGGCACGTCGCGTCGCTCTACCTCCGGCCGCTCGACCTCGAGCCGCCGTTCACGTGCCTGCTCGCGAGCGGCGGTCACACGATGGTGCTCGACATTCGCGACCGGGGCGGCTATTGCGTGCTCGGCACGACGCTCGACGACGCGGCCGGCGAGGCGTTCGACAAGGGCGCGCGGTTGCTCGGGCTCGGCTATCCGGGCGGCAAGGCGATCGACGCGCTCGCAAAGGACGGCGACGCCTCGGCGTACGACTTCCCCGTCGCACGGGTGCCCGGGCTCGACTTCTCGTTCTCCGGGCTGAAGACGTCGCTGCTCTACACGGTTCGAAAGCTCTCGCCTCAAGAGCTGCGAAGCCCGCCGCGCCGACCTGGCCGCGAGCTACCAGCGCGCGATCGTGCGGGCTCTTGTCATGCGGCTCGAAGAGGCAGGCGGCGAGCGCCTTGCCGTCGTCGGGGGAGTCGCCGCGAACTCGGAGTTGCGGGCCGCGCTGCCCGACGCGGCGCTCGCGCCGCTCGCTCTCTGTACCGACAACGCCGCGATGATCGCCTCCGCGGGCCGGTACCTCGACCCCGTCCCGTACCCCGACTACCTTTCGCTGGATGCGCGTGCTTCGGCCGGTTAGATCCCGGCTCGTGATCCTGCTCGGGATCGCTGCCTTCACGATTGCCCTCGGTGTCTCGGTCTCGGCGAGAGGTCGCGATGCGGCCTCGCCACGCGCGGCGGTCAGCTGGCTCGGGCTGGTCGGCGAGCCGCGGGCCGCGGTGCCGGAGGGGCAGCGGATGATCGTGCTCCTGAAGACGCCGTCGGTCGCCCAACGGCTCGTCAAGGCCCGCTACGCGACCGAGGCTCAGGAGCGCACCTGGTGGGCGAGCGCGTACGCGGCGCAGAAGGAGATCCTGCTCGGCCTCGCAGCCGAGGGGATCACCGTGAAGCCCGACTACAGCTTCTACCGGGTCGTCGACGGCTTCTCGGCGCCCCTCGACGGGCGGGCGGTCTCGCTGCTCGACCGCAACCCGGAGGTGACGGGCGTGTACCCGGTGCGCGCCGCCTTCCCGGCGTCGGTCTCAGAGACGCTCCTCGCGTCGAAAGCCTTCGACTCGACGAGCGGTCACCGCCCCTCGGCCGAGCTGCCCGGGTACGACGGAAGGGGCGTGACGATCGCGCTGCTCGACACGGGGGTGGACGGAGCTCATCCGTTCCTGCGAGGCCGCGTGCTTCCCGGCATCGACGTCGTCGGCCATGGCGTCGACGCGAGGGCGCGCGCGAATCCGCGCGACCCGTCGGAGCTCGAGCGCCACGGCACCGAGCTCGCCGGGATCCTCGTCGGAGCCGGCGGGCCGGGCGGGCTGCACGGTGTGGCGTCGGGCGCGACCGTCCTGCCGATCCGGGTCGCAGGCTGGCAGCCGGCCTCGAACGGCCGCGACCTCGTCTACGGGCGCTCCGACCAGCTGATCGCCGGCCTCGACCGTGCCGTCGATCCGAACGGGGACGGCGACACCCACGACGCGGTCAGGGTCGCGCTGGTCGGCGTCGCCGAGCCGTACGCGGCGTTCACGGACGGGCCCGAGGCCCAGGCCGTCCAGGGCGCGCTCGATCTGAACACGCTCGTCGTCGCGCCCGCCGGGAACGACGGCGGTGCGGGGCCGTCGTTCGGGTCGGTGGCGGGCCCTGCGGGCGCGGCAGGCGCGCTCGCGGTCGCAGCGACCGACTCTCGGGCGAGCCTTCCGCACGCGCGGGTGGTGCTGCGCCGTGGCCTCGATGTGATCTTCGACAGCAGTGTTCCGCTGCTCGGCGCGGTCGCTCCCACGCATTCCCTCTCGCTCCGCGTCACGACTCCGCGCGCGACTCGGGGTCTCGCCGGTGCGTCGAGCGTCGACTTCTTCGACGCGAAGGGCTACAGCCTCGTGGCGGGAAGCGCCGTCGTGGCGCCCGTCGGCGAGGATCCCGAAGAGACCGCGGTCGCCGCCTCGCGGGCAGGCGCAGCGGCAGTCGTGCTGTACGGCGGAGCCTTGCCGCCCGGAGGGCTTCGGGTGGCCGAAGAGGAGTCGGCGCCGGTCGTGGTCGTGCCGACCGCCGCCGCGCTCGAGCTTCTGGCCGCCCGCCGCGCCGGCCTCGATGTGGGCATCGCGCTCGGCCGGGGTCACGCCGACGCGAACGGCGGCCGCGGCCGCGTCGCCGGGTTCTCGTCACGGGGGCTTGCGTTCGACGGCAGCATCAAGCCGGACGTCGCCGCACCGGGAATCGCGATCGCGACCGCCGAGCCGGGGGCCGCTACCGACGGCTCGCCCCTCTACGGCGCCGTCAACGGCACGAGCGGAGCTGCCGCGACGGTGGCAGGAGCGGCCGCCGTGCTGGCGCAGATGCGGCCGGCGCTCGACGGCCCGGCGCTCCAGAGCCTGCTTGTCGGCTACGCCCAGCCCGGCGGAGCGCCCGCGACGGAGGTGGGCGCCGGGACGTTCCGACTCGGCGCATCCGCGGTCGGCGAGGTCGCAGCGCAGCCGGCGACGCTCGGCTTCGGGATCTGGGGAGGGCGGCGTTGGCACGCAACGCGCACGATCGTCGTGCGGAACGTCTCGACGCGCCGGCTGCGGGTCTCGGTCAGCGCGCTCGCGCGGGGCGACTCCGAGGCGCTCGCCTTCAAGGTCGTCCCTGATCACCTCTCGCTGCGCGTGGGGCGCGCGAAGAAGGTGCGCGTGACCGTCACAGCGAGATCCGCTCCGCGCGCCCGGATCGTCACCGGCGTGATCCAGGTAGCGCCGTCCGGCAGCGAGCCCCTCCGCGTTCCCTGGGCGCTCAGCTTCCGGCGCTACTCGGCGAACCTGCTTCCACGGGTCTCGCTGAGCGAGCCGTCGTTCAAGGCATCGGACACGAGCCCCGCGGTGCTGACCATCCAGGCCGGCAGCCTCGTGCGGGACGACGGGATCCAGATCCAGCCCGTCTCGCGGCTCGACATCCTGCTCTACACCGCGAGCGGGCGGTTCGCCGGTGTCCTCGACCGACTGCGCAACCTGCTTCCGGGCTCCTACAGCTTCGGGATCACCGGGCGCGGCCCGTCCAGCGCGCCGCTTCCTCCCGGGAGGTATGAGCTCCGGCTCGCCGCCTGGCCGACGTTGCCGAAGGACGCCCAGCCGTCCCGCGCGCAGGTCGGCTTCCGGATCGAGTAGATTCGCGGCCGATGGCCACCGCGGCGCCTGAGTCCCACCTCCGCGAGAACCCGTTCGAGCTCGCGCGCGAGCAGCTCCACAAGGTCGCCGACGCGTTCGGCATCGACGAGCAGCTCATCAACGTGCTGCAGGACTGCAAGAAGGCCGTCGAGGTCTCGATTCCGACCTCGATGGACGACGGCACGGTCTGCGCCTTCAGGGGCTACCGCGTGATCCACAACAACGCGCGCGGCCCGTCGAAGGGCGGCATTCGCTACCACCCGGACGTCACGGCCGACGAGGTGAAGGCGCTCGCGATGTCGATGACATGGAAGTGCTCGCTGATGGGGCTCCCGTTCGGCGGGGCGAAGGGCGGCGTGGTGTGCGACCCGAAGGCGATGTCGCGCCCCGAGCTCGAGCGCATGACGCGCCGCTTCACGTCCGAGATCATCAACGAGATCGGCCCGGAGCAGGACATCCCGGCGCCGGACGTCGGGACCAACGCCGCTGTGATGGCCTGGATCTTCGACACGTACTCGATGAACAAGGGCCACTCCGTGCTCGGCGTCGTCACCGGCAAGCCGCTGACGATCGGCGGCTCACTCGGCCGGCTGGAAGCGACCGCGCGGGGCGCGGTCTTCTGCCTCGAGTCCGCCGCGCGCAAACAGGGTCGCGCGCTCCAGGGCCTGCGCGTGGCGGTGCAGGGCTTCGGCACGGTCGGCTCCTACTTCGCCAAGTTCGTCGCCGAGCTCGGTGCCACCGTCGTCGCGGTCTCCGATTCCTCGGGCGGCCGCTACAGCCCGAACGGCGTCGACGTGGCGGCGGCGTTCGCGCACAAACAGGCCGGCGGCTCGCTCGCCGAGCTGAAGGGCGGCGATGCGATCTCGAACGACGAGCTCATGGTGCTCGACTGCGACGTGCTCGCGCCGTGCGCGCTCGAGCAGGTGATCACCGAGTTGAACGCCGACCAGGTGAAGGCGAAGCTGATCGTCGAAGGCGCGAACAGCCCGGTCACGCCTGCGGCGGACGAGATCCTCGACGGGAACGGCGTGCTCGTCCTGCCCGACGTGCTCGTCAACGCCGGCGGCGTCGTGGTCTCGTACTTCGAGTGGGTCCAGGGGCTGCAGGAGTACTTCTGGAAGGAAGACGAGGTCAACGCCCGCCTGAACTCGATCGTCACCCGCGCCTTCGACGAGACGTGGGCGACGTTCGAGGACCGGAAGTCGTCCATGCGGATGGCCGCCTACGGGCTCGGGGTGCTCCGCGTCGCCGAGGCGACGGTCACGCGCGGCCTCTACCCCTGAAAACGGTCACGCTCTTCCACGGGCAGGGCTGTTCGCTCTGCGAGCGGGCACGCGAGCAGGTCTCGCAGCTGCAGCGCGACCTCGGCTTTTCGTACACCGAGGTCGACATCACCGGGGACGAGACGCTCGAGGCGCGGTATCGCGAATGGCTGCCCGTGGTCGAGGTCGACGGCGAGCGTGCGTTCGTCTACTACGTGGACCTCGCGGCGCTGGCGAAGAAGGTGTCACAAACTTCGTAGTTCGTGACAACCCGACGGTTGTGCTGGAGCCTTAGGGCACAATGCCTCGTGATGTTGCAAGCCCCGTCGAACGGAGGCCCTCCCGACCGCCTCACGGTCGGCGTGGCGGCACGACTTTCCCGCTACCTCCAGGTCTTGACGCAGGCGAAGAAGATGGGCAAAGAGCGCATCTCCTCGCAGGAGATCGCCGACTACACGAACATCAACGCGACTCAGATCCGGCGCGATCTCTCGAACTTCGGCAAGTTCGGCAAGCGTGGAGTCGGTTACGCGATCGACTCGCTGCTCGGCGAGATCCGGAAGATCCTCCGCACCCAGGGCCAGCACAACATCGCGCTCGTCGGTGCGGGCCGGCTCGGCCAGGCGATCGCGAGCTCGGCGATCTTCGCGGAGCACGGGATCAACATCGCCGCCGTGTTCGACTCCGACCCCTCGCGCGTCGGACATGAGATCGGCGGCGCGACCATCGAGGACGAACGCAGGCTGAAGGACGTCGTCCGCGACAAGAACATCGTCGTCGGCGTGCTCGCAGTCCCGCCCGGCGCCGCGCAGAAGGTGGCGAACGACCTCGTCGACGCCGGCGTGCGCATCATCTTCAACTACTCCGAGGCGCTCCTCGACGTGCCCGGCGACGTGACCGTCCACACGTCGAACCCCGCCGTCGAGCTGCTGCACGCGCTGTACTTCCACCTCGCGTAAATAGAGGTTCAGTGCGGATCCTCCTCTGGCACGGGTACCTGCTCGGCGGAACCGGCTCGAACGTCTACACGCGCTCGCTCGCCCGGGAATGGAGCCGGCAGGGCCACGACGTCGTCGTCGTCTGCCAGGAACGCGCGCCCGGGCAGTACGACCTCGGCGGCGCGCAGGTCGTCGTGCCCGAGCTGCCCGGCGGCTTGCTGCCCACGTTCGTCATGGACCGGTACGAGGGCCTGCAGCCCAAGTTCCTGCAGGACTTCACCTCCGCCGAGCAGGTGGCGTATGTGGACGCGAACGCGTCGGCGCTGCGCCGGCTGCTCCCGGCCGACGTCGTCTTCACGAACCACGTTCTGATGGGGGCGCCCGTCGGCGCAGCTGTCGGCGTGCCGTTCCGCGTCAAGGCGCACGGATCGGAGCTCGAGTACTCGATGCGCGGACGCCCGGCGCTCGAGGCGTGGGGGCGCGAGACGCTCGAGCGCGCAGAGGCCGTCTACGTCGGCTCCCAGCACATCCGGGAGGTGCTCGAGGACGTGGTCGGGCACGTCGACCGCGTCCACGAGGTGCCGCCCGGCGTCGACATCGACATGTTCGTGTTCGAGGACCGTGGCGAGGCACTCGCGGCGCTGATCGAAGAGGCGCGCCGCGACCCCCCGAACCCCGGCAACCGCCAGGAGCGCCTGCCCGACGAGGGGAACCCCGAGCGGCTCGCCCAGTTCCTCGCCGGCGACGAGCCGACCGTCGTCTATTTCGGGAAGCTGATCGAGCAGAAGGGCGTGCAGGTGCTGCTGGAGGCCATGCACCACGTCGACGCCAGGCTCGTCGTCGTCGGCTTCGGGCCCGAGCGCGCGCGCTTCGAGGCCGCCGCGCCGCCGCGGACGCTCTTCACCGGCCCGCTCGAGCACCGGCATCTCGCGCACCTGCTGCCGCTCGCAGCCGTCACCGTCGTCCCCTCGATCTTCCCCGAGGCCTTCGGGATGGTCGCCGCGGAGGCTGCCGCGGCGGGCTCGCCGCCGCTCGTCGCGCGGCACTCCGGCCTGGCCGAGGTGGCGGCCGGCCTCGAAGAGGAGTATCCGGAGCGCTTGCGCCACCTGGCCTCGTTCGAGACCGGCGACGCCGCCGACCTCGCGCGCAAGCTCGACGAGATCCTGGCGCTCTCGGCGGCCGATCACGAAGCGCTCCGGGTGGCCGCGCGGCGCGCCGTGGTCGAGCGGTGGTCGTGGGCGAGCGTCGCGCAGCGGCTGCTCGCACCGGCCTGAGCCTCCTCGCGGGTTACGCTTGCCGCCGATGGGCGAGGAACAGCGCGTCTCCTGGCAGGAGCTCCTCGCGACGTCACGCGACGCGTTCGAGGCCGGCACCGACTTCACCCTTGCGGTCGAGGAGGAGTTCGCGCTTCTCGATCCGCAGACGCTCGAGCTGACCGGCCGCTTCGAGGATGTGTACGCGGCCGCGATCCAGACCGACCTGCAGCCGAACATCGTCGGCGAGCTGATCGCGTCCGAGGTCGAAGTGCGCACCGGCCGCTGCGAGGACTTCGGCACTGCGGCGGCGGCGATGGAGGAGCGGCGCGGCCAGCTCCACTCGGTCACGGGCGAGCTGCAACTCGCGCTCGGCGGCACGGGCGCGCATCCGTGGAGCCGCTGGCAGGACCAGCGGATCATCGACACCCCGCACTACCGGCGGAACGACGAGCTCCTCCGCTACGTCGTCTGGCGCAACAACACGTTCGGCCTCCACGTGCACGTCGGGATCGCGGGCGCCGACCGGGCGATCGCGGTGCACGATGCGCTGCGCAACTTTCTGCCCGAGCTGCTTGCGCTCTCCGCGAGCTCGCCGTTCGTCGAGGCGGTCAACACCGGCCTGCACTCGGCGCGCACCGAGATCTTCACCCGCATGTTCCCGCGCTGCGGCATCCCGGATCCGTACGGGAGCTGGCAGGGCTGGGAGGAGTACGTCGAATTCCTCTACCGCACCGGCTCGGTCACCGAGCACACGCAGATCTGGTGGAGCGTGCGGCCGCACCTCGCCTATCCGACGATCGAGATCCGGATCTGCGACGGCCAGCCCGAGCTCGCCGAGGCCCAGTCGCTCGCTGCGCTCTGCTACGCGCTCGCGGTTCGCTGTGCGCGTGCCTACGACGAGGGAGAGACGCCTCCGAGCCTGCCGCATCGCCTGCTGGAGGAGAATCTCTGGCGGGCGATCCGCTGGGGCCTCTCGGGTGAGCTGCTCGACCTCGAGCAGAGCATTCCGATCCCGGCGCGGGAGCGCATCGCGCAACTGATCGAGTGGGTCGAGCCCGTCGCCGGCGAGATCGGCGCGGCCCCGTTCCTGGCCGTCCCCGACGCCAACGCCGCGGAACGCCAGATCGCACGGTTCGAGGAGGGCGGGACCCTCCAGGAGATCTACGCTACGGAAGTGCAGGCGGGAGAGCCGATCGGTGGCTGACGAGCCGACCGCTCCTGAGGGCGAGGGCGCTGCCGAGGGCGGCAGTCTCGAAATCGATGTCGAGGCCCTGCAGGAGCAGCTCGCCGGCTTCGACGTGGATCAGTTCGTCGTTTCGGCCACCTCGACGGTCGCCAGCCTGGCCTACGCGAAGCTCGAACGGCGCGACCTGCCCCAGGCCCGGAAGGCGATCGACGTGCTCGCGGCCCTCGTGCCGCTCGTCGAGGGCGAGCTCAAGCCCGACCTCGCCCGGGCGCTCGCGAGCCTCCAGCTCGCCTACGCGGAGGCGGCTTCGGCGTAGCGAAGGCCGGAGCTTGTGATACATAATCGCCCGCGCCGAAGCCCTTCGGCGCTTGACTTTGTGAGGGAGCGAAGCCGATGGACTGGTTCATGCACCACGCTGTGCTTCTCGGCCTCGTCGGTGCCGGCGTGGCCGTGGCCTGGGGGATCTATCTGACCTACTGGCTGCTGCAGCAGCCGGCCGGCAACGAGAAGATGCGCGAGATCTCCGCGGCCGTCCAGGAGGGCGCTGCGGCGTATCTGAAGAAGCAGTACACCGCGATCGCGATCGTCGCGATCGTGCCGTTCCTGGCCCTCGGGCTCTACCACGAGCTCGGCTGGGGAACCGCGTTCGGCTTCCTCGTCGGCGCGATCCTCTCGTCGGCGGCCGGCTTCATCGGCATGAACGTCGCCGTGCGGTCGAACGCCCGCACCGCCGAGGCAGCTCGCCACGGCCTGAAGCCCGCGCTCAACGTGGCCTTTCGCGCGGGCTCGGTGACCGGCCTCCTGGTGGTCGGGCTCGGCCTCTTCGGCGTCACGGGCTATTACTGGTTCCTCACCGCCGGGCTGGGCCACACGCCCACCGCGGCGATCGACGATCTCGTCGGGCTCGCCTTCGGCGGTTCGCTGATCTCGGTCTTCGCGCGACTCGGCGGCGGCATCTTCACCAAGGCTGCCGACGTCGGCGCCGACCTGGTGGGGAAGATCGAGGCCGGGATCCCGGAGGACGATCCGCGCAACCCGGCCGTGATCGCCGACAACGTCGGCGACAACGTGGGGGACTGCGCCGGCATGGCCGCGGACCTCTTCGAGACCTACGCGGTCACGGCGGTCGCGGTGATGCTGCTCGGCACCGCGTACCCCGATGCGAAGCTCTACCTTTACCCGCTCGCGCTCGGCGCGGTCTCGGCGGTGTCGTCCGTGATCGGCACGTTCTTCGCCCGCCTCGGGAAGGGCGACAACGCCGTCATCAACGCGCTCTACAAGGCCGTGCTCGTCGCCACCGTCCTGTCCGCCATCGGGTTCATCCCGATCACCATGGCCTTCGACGGCGGCAAGTACGACTTCACCGATCTCTACGTGTCCGCGCTCGTCGGCCTCGTGGTCACCTTCCTGCTCGTGGCGATCACCGAGTACTACACCGGCACACGCTGGAACCCGGTGAAGGCGATCGCGAAGGCATCACAGACCGGCCACGCGACGAACATCATCGAAGGGCTCGCGGTCGGCATGCAGGCGACAGCACTTCCGGTGGTAGTGCTCGCTGCGGGGATCCTCATCGCGCACCATTTCGCCGGCCTCTTCGGCATCGGGGTGGCCGTGATGGCGCAGCTCTCGATGACCGGCCTGATCGTGGCGCTCGACGCCTACGGCCCGGTCACCGACAACGCCGGCGGCATCGCCGAGATGGCCGACCTGCCGGAAGGCGTCCGCGCGATCACCGATCCGCTCGACGCTGTCGGCAACACCACCAAGGCCGTGACGAAGGGCTATGCGATCGGATCTGCCGCACTGGCGGCGCTCGTGCTGTTCGCGTCGTACACGAAGGGGCTCACCGATCGGGCGCCGGCCGGCAGCTCGCTGTCGCACATCACGTTCGACCTGTCCGACGCCTGGGTGATCGCCGGCCTGTTCATCGGCGGCCTGATGCCCTTCCTGTTCGCATCGCTCGCCATGCAGGCCGTCGGCCGCGTCGGTGGCGAGGTCGTGCAGGAAGTGCGCCGCCAGTTCCGAGAGCACCCGGGGATCATGGATTACACCGAGCGCCCCGACTACAGCCTGGCGGTCGGCATCGTGACCACGTCCGCGATCCGCGCGATGCTGCTGCCGGCGCTGATCCCGATCGGGTTCCCGATCGTCGTCGGGATCATCAACCCGCGGATGCTCGGTGGCCTGCTGATCGGCACGATCGTCACGGGGCTCTTCCTCGCGATCTCGATGACCTCCGGCGGCGGCGCCTGGGACAACGCGAAGAAGACGATCGAGGACGGCGCGTACGGCGGCAAGGGCTCCGAGGCGCACGCGGCGTCGATCACCGGCGACACCGTCGGCGATCCGTACAAGGACACCGCCGGCCCGGCGATCAACCCGATGATCAAGATCGCGAACCTCGTCGCGATCCTGATCATTCCGCTGATCGTCTCGATCCACGGGTAGATCGTCGATGAGCGCGGAGGCCCGGTCCGCCGGGCCTCCGCGGTACGGTCTCTCCATGGCCGTCAAGCTTGCGGGATCGGTCGCGGCGGTGGCAGTGACCTCGTTGCTCGTCTGGGCGCTCGAGTCCTTCGCGCCGCCGCTTTCCCTCGGCGTGCTCTACGTGTTCGCCGTGCTGCCAGTCGCCGTGGCGTGGGGGATCCGCTGGGCGCTTCCGGTCGCGGTCGCGAGCATGCTCGCGTTCAACTTCTTCTTCCTGCCGCCGACCCATTCGTTCACGCTGCAAGAGTCGTCGAACTGGTTCGCCCTGACTGTCTATACCGTTACGGCGCTCGTCGTCAGCGAGCTCGCGGCGCGGTCGCGTCGCCGCGCCGCCGAGGCGGAGCAGCGTGAGCGTGAGGCGACGCTGCTCGCGGAGATCGCGGGGCGCCTGCTCGGTGGCGAGCCGCTCGAGGCGGAGCTCGGCTGGGTGGGAGCGCAGGCGGCCGGCGTGCTCGGCATCTCGCGCGCAGAGGTGGAGCTCGGGCCGCGGCATCGCCGTGGCGTCGATGCGCCCATCCCGCTCGAGGTCGACGGCCGCGGCGTCGGAACCCTCTACGTGCCGGCTGACGCCGATCCCGACATCGGCGTGCGGCACCGTTTCCTTCCTGCCCTCGCTGCGCTGCTCGCCGTGGCGTTCGACCGCAGTCGCCTCGTGCAGGAGGCGCTCGAGGCGGAGACGCTCCGCCGGAGCGATCTCGTCAAGACGGCGCTCTTGCGTGCCGTGTCGCACGACCTGCGCTCACCGCTGACCGGGATCACGACCGCGGTCGGCGCGCTGCGCAGCGAGTCGCTCGTCTTCAGCGACGAGGACCGGCGCGATTCTGCTCGACACGATCGCGGTGGACGCCGAACGCCTCGGCCGGCTCGTCGGCGACCTGCTCGACCTCTCGCGGCTCGAAGCGGGCGGCGCCGAGCCGGAGGCGGAGGTGTGGGCGATGGACGACCTCGTGCACGAGGCCCTGCACGGAGTGCCGGGCCGCGAACGCGTCGACGTCGTCGGCGAGAGCCCGCTCGTGAACGTGGATCCCGTCCAGATTCAGCGCGTGCTTGCGAACCTGATCGAGAACGCACTGAAGTTCTCCCCTCCATCGGCCCGTGTTCACGTCCGGATCACCGCCACACGGCAGGAGGCGATCGTGCGGGTCGTCGACCAGGGGCCTGGCGTCGGCGAGGGCGAGCTCGAGCGCGTCTTCGAGCCGTTCTACCGCGCCGGCGGCGACCGCCCGTCCGGCGCGGGCCTCGGCCTTGCGATCGCGCGCGGCTTCGCCGAGGCGAACGGCGGCCGCCTCTGGGCCGAGTCGCGCCCGGGACAGGGAGCGACGTTCGCGCTCGCGCTGCCGGTCGTCGAAGTCCCGGCGGAGCTGCCCGCGTGAGCCAGCGGATCCTCGTCGTCGACGACGAGCCGCAGATCCTGCGTGCGCTCGGGACGACCTTGCGCGGTGCCGGCTTCGACGTCGACACCGCCGCAACCGCGGAAGCGGCGCTCGCGGCAGCCGCCGCGCGCCCGCCCGCCGCAGTGATCCTCGACCTCGTCCTGCCCGACGGCAGCGGGACGGATGTCTGCCGCGAGTTGCGCACCTGGACGGACGCCCCGGTGATCGTGCTCTCCGCGGTCGGCGAGGAGCGAGAGAAGATCGCCGCTCTCGATGCGGGCGCGGACGACTACGTCACCAAGCCCTTCAGCGTCGACGAGCTGCTCGCGCGGTTGCGCGCGGTGCTGCGGCGAGCGGCGCCGGAGGCCGGCCCGACGATCGACGTCGGCGAGCTGCACATCGACGTCCCCGAGCGTGTCGTCACGCGGAACGGCGAGCGCATCAAGCTGACGCCGCACGAGTTCGACCTGCTGCGCATGCTGGCGCAGAATCGGGGCAAGCTGCTCACTCATCGCATGCTCCTGCAGGAGGTCTGGGGCCCCTCGTACCAGGCAGAGGCGCACTATCTGCACGTGTACGTGTCGCACCTGCGCGCGAAGATCGAGCCGGACCCGTCCGAGCCGCGCTACGTGCTGACCGAGCCCGGCGCGGGCTACCGGCTCGTCGATCCGAGCGAATCTTGAGCAAGCTTTAAGGCGGCCCGCCGCGGTCTTGAGACCGCATTGATCGGCGACGACCTACCGTCGGCTGTATGGCGACGATGACTCATCCGCGCGCATGGCTGGAACGCAGACGTGCGCGCGCGAAGGCGGACTACTGGATCCGCCACGGGCTCGCGGCGAGCTATTCGTGGCGCGTCGACGAGCTCACGTCGCCCCGCGAGCGGAAGCTCTGCGCGCGCTCGCTGCACGGTGTGCTCGGCGAGCTCGACGGCTCGAGGCTTCCCGGAGCCGCGCCGCTCCGCGTCGCCTCGCTCCGCCGGCACGCAGCGCTGCTGGAGGCGATCGAAGCGCGCCTGCTCGACCGGCGGTCCGTTGACGCACGCGGAATGCTGATGGTGAACGAGCTGCTGACGAGCCCGGGGAGCTGCCTGTTCGCACCGGTCGACGACGTCGAGCCGTGTCTGCGCGCCGTGCTCCAGGGCCTGGAGGCCCACTGATGTACGACCTCGCTGCGCTCGGCATCGCCGCCGTCTGCCTCGCGTTCTGTTTCTTCTTCCTCTACGTGATGGAGAAGGTCTGATGCCGGCGTCCGACGCCTTCGGGCTCGTCGTGGCGCTCTCGTCTTCGCCTATCTGGTCTACGCGCTCTTCCGCGGCGAACGGCTGTAGAGCGCTCATGAGCGCCCAGGGCATCGCCCAGATCCTCTTCTACGCCGTCGCCCTGGTCGCGCTCGGCTACCCGCTCGGGATGTTCATGGCCCGCGCCTATGGCCGCGAGAAGCTCGACCCGGTCGAGCGCGGCTTCCTGCGCCTGCTGGGACGGGGCAGCGGCGAGGAGCAGGACTGGAAGGCGTACGCGAAGACGGTGCTCGTCTTCAGCGTCGGGTTCACGGCGGTCCTCTATGCGATCCAGCGGTTGCAGGGCCACCTCTTCCTGAACCCGGACCACATGAAGGGCGTCGCGCCGCACATCGCGATCAACACGACCGCGAGCTTTGTCACGAACACCAACTGGCAGTTCTACGGCGGCGAGTACACGATGTCCTACCTCACGCAGATGGCCGGCCTCGCCGTACAGAACTTCGTCTCGGCGGCGGTCGGGATGGCCGTGCTGATCGCAGTGGTGCGCGGCATTGCGCGCCGCTCGAGCGACCGCCTCGGGAACTTCTGGCGCGACCTCTATCGCTCGCTCGTCTACATCCTGCTGCCCCTCTCGATCGTCCTCGGTGTGCTGCTCATCTCGCAGGGTGTGCCGCAGACCTTCCACGCGCACGCGACGGCGACGACGTTGCAAGGGGCGCACCAGACGATCGCCCGCGGTCCCGTCGCATCGCAGATCGCGATCAAGCAGCTGGGGACGAACGGCGGCGGGTACTACAACTCGAACTCCGCAGTGCCGTTCGAGAACCCGAACGGCTTCACGAACTTCCTCGAGATGCTGTCGATCCTCCTGATCCCGGCGGCGCAGGTGTTCATGTTCGGGAAGATCGTGCTGGCGCGCCGGCATGCGTGGATGGTGTTCGCCTCGATGTTCGCGATCTTCGCGATCGGCGTCGCGATCAACCTGCCGGCGGAGCAGCATGGCTCCGCGGTCCTGCGGAACTCGGGCGTGAACCTGGCGCTCGGGCACGGCCAGTCGCGGCGGCAACATGGCCGACAAGGAGGTGCGCTTCGGCCAGGCGAACACCTCCGTCTGGACGGTTGCGACGAGCGACGCCTCCAACGGGTCGGTGAACGGCGGCTTCGACGCGCAGACGCCTGCCGGCGGGGCGGTGCCCCTCGTGAACCTCTTCCTCGGCGAGGTCGTCTTCGGCGGCGTCGGGTCGGGCCTCTACGGCATGTTCTTCTACATCCTGATCGCCGTGTTCGTCGCGGGACTGATGGTCGGGCGCACGCCGGAGTGGCTGGGCAAGAAGATCGAGGCCCGAGAGATGAAGATTGCCGCGGTCGGCGCCCTCTTCGTGCCGACGATGGTGCTCACCCTCACGGCGATCTCGATCGTGACGCACGCCGGGCTCGCGTCGATCTTCAACAGCGGCGTGCACGGGTTCACCGAGACGCTCTATGCCTACGACTCGCAGTCGAACAACAACGGCAGCGCGTTCGCGGGCTTCGGGGCCACGAGCTTCTCCGCGGAGCTGGGCACGGTCGCCCTCTACCTCGGCCGCTTCGTTCCGCTGATCGCGGCGCTCGCGCTTGGCGGGTCGCTGGCGCAGAAGAAGATCGTCCCCGCGTCCGCCGGCACCTTCCGGACCGACGGGCCGACGTTCGTCGTCCTGCTCGTTGGCGTGATCGCGCTGACCGCCGGCCTGATGATCTTCCCCGCGCTCACGCTCGGGCCGATCGTCGAAGGACTGATGCACTGATGCGCGACCTCGGCCGCGCCCTGATCGCCATCGTCCTCGCGACCGCTGCTCTTCGGGTTCGCGCTATCCGCTCGTCATGACCGCCTTCGCGCAGGTTGCCTTCAAGGGCAAGGCGAACGGCAGCCTGATCACGCGCAACGGCGTCGTCGTCGGCTCGCGGCTTGCGGCCCAGGCGTTCACGAGCCCGAAGTACTTCCAGTCGCGTCCGTCCGCGACCGCGCCGGCCTACAACGCCGGGGGCACCACGTTCGCGAACCTCGGGCCGACGAACCCGGACCTCGCGAAGAACGTCAAGGCGGCGGCCGCAGCGATCCTGAAGCTCGAAGGCCCGTACAACCCGGGGCTGACGATCGGCGACATCCCGGTCGACGCCGTCACCACGTCGGCGTCGGGCATCGATCCCGACATCTCACCCGCGAACGCCGCGCTGCAGTCGCGGCGGATCGCAGCGTTCGTCACGTGCCGCTCGGAACCGTCCAGAAGCTGATTCGCGACAACACCGACGGGCGCAGTCTCGGCTTCCTCGGCGAGCCGGGGGTCAACGTCCTCGAGCTGAATCTCGCTCTCGACCGATTGGGAGGCACGTGATGGCACGCGCACGCGGTGGCATCTTCTCGCGTGAACTGGTGCTCGCGGCTGTCCGCGACTCGTTCCCGAAGCTCGACCCGCGCACGCAGGTGCGGAACCCGGTGATGTTCATCGTCGAGGTCGGCAGCGTGATCACGACGGGGATCTTCTTCCTGAGCGTGGTCCGCGGCGACACGAGCGGCCTGTGGTTCGTCGCCACGATCTCGGTCTGGCTGTGGCTGACGGTGCTGTTCGCGAATTTCGCCGAGGCGATCGCGGAGGGACGCGGGAAGGCCCAGGCGAGCGCCTTGCGTGCGACGCGCACGACGACCAACGCCACGCTGCGTGACGGCCGTTCCGTCCCGGCGGCCGACCTGCAGCGCGGCGACGTCGTGGTCGTCGTCGCCGGCGAGGTGATTCCCGCCGACGGCGAGATCATCGAGGGCGTCGGCTCCGTCGACGAGTCCGCGATCACGGGCGAGTCCGCCCCGGTGATTCGCGAGTCGGGCGGCGACCGCTCGGCCGTCACAGGCGGCACGAAGCTGCTCTCCGACCGCCTTGTGATCGAGGTCACGCAGGAGCCGGGCAAGTCGTTCCTCGATCGCATGATCGCCCTCGTCGAAGGCGCGGAGCGGCGCAAGACCCCGAACGAGATCGCCCTGAACATCCTGCTCTCCGGCCTGACGATCACGTTCGTCGCCGCCGTCGTGACGCTCCAGCCGTTCGCGATCTACGCGGGCACGCCCACGTCGCAGACGGTGCTGATCGCGCTGCTCGTCGCCCTGATCCCGACCACGATCGGCGCGCTGCTTTCCGCGATCGGCATCGCCGGGATGGACCGGCTCGTGCAGCGGAACGTGCTCGCGATGTCCGGTCGCGCGGTCGAGGCCTCCGGCGACGTGGACGTGCTCCTCCTCGACAAGACCGGCACGATCACGCTCGGCAACCGCCAGGCGGCCGAGTTCCTTCCGGTCGACGGCGTGGAGGAGCGCGAGCTCGCAGAGGTCGCCCAGCTCGCCTCGCTCGCCGACGAGACGCCCGAGGGCCGCTCGATCGTCGTGCTCGCGAAGGAGCGGTTCGGCCTGCGCGAGCGCGTGCTCGGCGAGCATTCGTTCGTCCCGTTCAGCGCGACGACGCGCATGAGCGGCGTGAACATGAACGGCACGATGATCCGCAAGGGCGCGGGCGACGCCGTCAAGCGCTTCATCGCGGAGCAGGGAGGCGGCGCGCCGGCCGACCTCGACCGGATCGTGCAGGGCGTGGCCGAGCAGGGCGGCACGCCGCTCGTCGTCGCGCGCGACAACTGGGCGCTCGGCGTCGTCCACCTGAAGGACATCGTCAAGGGCGGGATGAACGAGCGCTTCGACGAGCTACGCCGCATGGGAATCCGCACCGTGATGATCACCGGCGACAACCGGGTCACCGCCGCGGTGATCGCCCAGGAGGCGGGGGTCGACGACTTCCTCGCCGAGGCGACGCCGGAGACGAAGATGGCGCTGATCAAGGAGGAGCAGGGGCGCGGCCGGATGGTCGCGATGACCGGTGACGGCACGAACGACGCGCCCGCACTTGCGCAGGCCGATGTCGGTGTCGCCATGAACACCGGCACCTCCGCCGCGAAGGAGGCCGGCAACATGGTCGACCTCGACTCGAACCCGACCAAGCTGATCGAGATCGTCGAGGTCGGCAAGCAGCTGCTGATCACGCGCGGCTCGCTGACGACGTTCTCGATCGCGAACGATGTCGCGAAGTACTTCGCGATTCTCCCCGCGATGTTCGCCTTCACCTACGCCGCGCATCCCGGCGAGCGTGGACCGCTGGAGAAGCTGAACATCATGCACCTGGGCGATCCGAAGAGCGCGATCCTCAGCGCCGTCATCTTCAACGCGCTGATCATCCCGGCGCTCGTCCCGCTCGCGCTCAGGGGCGTGAAGTACCGCGCGATCGGCGCGACGGCGCTCCTGCGCCGCAATCTGCTGATCTACGGTCTCGGCGGCGTGATCCTGCCGTTCGTCGGGATCAAGCTGATCGACCTGATCGTGCACAACGTCTTCGGGGCTTAGTCTCCGTCCCGATGCGCGGCCGGCACCGGATCCTGCTCGGGATGGCGGCGGGGGTCGGAAAGACCTACCGCATGCTGCAGGAGGGCCGGTCGGCGCACGCCGACGGGCGTGACGTCGTCATCGGGTACCTGGAGCCGCACGACCGCCCCGAGACCTCGGCGCTCGCGGAGGGGCTCGAGCAGGTTCCGCGGCTGCGCTCGACGCACGCCGGCCTCGAGCTCGAGGAGATGGACGTCGACGCGGTGATCCGCCGCGCGCCCGAGTTGGCCCTGATCGACGAGCTTGCCCACACGAATGTTCCCGAGGCGCGCAACGAGAAGCGCTGGCAGGACATCGACGAGGTGCTCGACGCCGGCATCGACGTGATCTCCACGGTCAACATCCAGCACCTCGAGAGCCTGAACGACGCGATCGCCGAGCTCACCGACGTGCGCGTGCGCGAGACGTTTCCCGACAGAGTGCTCGAGGAAGCCGACGAGGTCGTGCTGGTCGACCTCACGCCACAGGCGCTCCAGGAACGGCTGCGCGCCGGGAAGGTGTACTCGCGCGACCGTGTCGGTGTTGCGCTCGACAACTTCTTCCGCACCGACCGGCTCTCCGGGCTGCGCGAGCTCGCGCTCCGCGAGGTGGCCGAGGGTGTCGGTGCGCGGCGCCAGGCGGCGGTGCTCGATCCGCTCAGCGCGCAGGCGGTCGCCGAGCGTGTGCTCGCGATGGTCACGCCGGAGCCGCGCTCGCAACGGATCCTGCGACGAGCCTGGCGCTCCGCCGAGCGGCTCGGCGCACCGCTCGACGCGGTCTGGGTCCGGCGCCGCGGGCACGAGCTGACGCCCGACGAACAGGTGCAGCTGGCCGCGCTGCGACGGCTCGCCGTCGTGCTGGGCGCGCACTTCCTCGAGGAGGAGGGCGACAACCTGGTCGAGACCGTGCGGCGGGTCGTCGGCGAGCGCGGGTCGACCTACGTGCTCGTGGGCACGCCTGACGAGAGCCGCCGTCGCGAGATCCTGCACGGCTCGCTGGTCTCGGCGCTCGTGCGCGAGCTGCCCGGCGTCGACATCCGCGTGATCGCGAACCGAGCCGACCGGGAGGAGCGTCGATGACCTTGCCGTTCGGCCGGAAGAAGACGGGCCGCCTACTCGGGCAAGGGACGCATCCTCGTCCCGTTCTCCGGCGCGCTCGACCCGACCGTGCTTGCTGCGGCGATTCGGATCGCGCGTGCGGAGGAGGCGGTGCTGGTGGCGGCCTACCTGCTCGTCGTGCCGCTCCAGTATCCAGAGGACTCCCCGCGGAAGGAGCAGGTCGCGGTCGCGCTGCCGCTGCTCGAAGCGGTCGAGCTCGCCGCGCTCCGGGCCGGAGTGCCGGTCGACGCCCGGATCGAGAAGGGCCGGTCGCCGACCCACGCGCTCAGCCGCCTGTGGGAGCTCGAGAGCTTCGACCGGATCGTCGCGCCCGCGCCGGGGTTCACGGCGAAGGAGCTCGCCTGGATCCTCACGCACGCCCCGGCGGAGACGATCGTGCTCCGGCCGGCTTCCGGGCTAGCGGCGTAGTTACAGAACCAGGTTCGGGTTGTGAACCTGGTTCATGAGTTTCGCGCGGCCGCGGCCTTCCGAGGAAACTCATGAACCCGGTTCAAAGAGCAAACCGGGTTCGGTTGCCGGTCAAACGCACGAGACGCCGCACTAGTACGTTCTTCCGTCATGCCGCGCTTCAAGCGCTACGTCGTCGGGAGCCCGATGGCCTCGGGCGAGATGGAGGACCAGCTCCTTCCGATCTCGCTGGCGCTGCCGATCTTCTCGGCGGACGCCATCTCGTCGGTCGCGTACGCGACGGAGGCGGCGATGGTCGTGCTCGTCGGCGTGTCGCTCGGTGCGCTGCACTGGACGCTTCCGATCGCGATCGCCGTCTCGGCGCTGATGGCGATCGTCGTCGCGTCGTACCGGCAGACGGTCCGCGCCTACGAGCAGTCCGGCGGGCGCCTACATCGTCGCGAAGGAGAACCTCGGCAAGCTCCCGTCGCCTCGTCGCCGCCGCGGCGCTGCTCATCGACTACATCCTCACCGTCGCGGTCTCGGTGGCGAGCGGCGTCTTCGCGATCACGTCGGCGGTCGGGTCGCTCGCGCCGTACCGCGTCGAGCTGTCGCTCGCGCGCGATCGCGCTGATCGCGATGGTCGAACCTGCGCGGCGTCCGCGAGGCCGGGATCCTGTTCGCGATCCCGACGTACGGCGTTCATCCTCGCGCTCTACGCAGCGATCGGCACGGGCCTCGCCGAGCTGCGCGTCCGGAGCTGCCCGCACGCGACCGTCCCGCACCCGCTCGCCGCCGGCGCCGGCGCGGTCAGCGTCTTCGTGTCCTGCGGGCGTTCTCTTCCGGCGCCTCGGCGCTGACCGGCGTCGAGGCGATCGCGAACGGCGTGAACGCGTTCCGGCGGCCGCAGTCGAAGAACGCGGCGCGCGACGCTGCTCGTCCTCGGCGCGATCGCGATCAGCCTGTTCCTCGGCGTCTCGTGGCTCGCGGTGCACATGCACGCGCGGCCGAGCTCGACCGACTCGGTGCTCTCGCAGATCGCGCGCGCCGTGTTCCCGGCCGGCGGCGCGACGTCGTTCATCTACTGGGTCGTCCAGATCTTCACGCTCGCGATCCTCGTCCTCGCCGCGAACACGTCGTACCAGGGCTTCCCGCGGCTGGCCGCGCTGCTCGCGCGCGACCGCTTCTTCGCGCGGCAGTTCACGAACCTCGGCGACCGGCTCGTCTTCTCGAACGGGATCGTCGTGCTCACGGTGATCGCCGCCGCGCTGCTCGTGGTCTACAACGCGAACGTCAACTCGCTGATCCACCTGTACGTGATCGGCGTCTTCACCGCGTTCACGCTCTCGCAGACGGGCATGGTGCGCTACTGGCTGCGGACGCAGCGACGCCGGGCTGGCGCTAGCGCGCGCTCGTCAACGGGGTCGGCGCGACGTGCGACCGGGCATCGTCGCCGTCGATCGTCATCTGGACGAAGTTCGCCGAGGGCGCCTGGCTCGTGATCGTCGCGATCCCGCTGCTCGTCCTCTCGTTCCTCGGCATCAACCGCCACTACCGCCGCTTCGCGCCGGCGGCTGCGCGCGGGCGTGAGCGCGGTGCAGACGCGGCGCGACGTCGACGAACAAGGTGCTGCTGTGGGTCGACTCGATCGACGTCGCCACCGAGGGGGCGCTCTGGTACGCGCGCACGATCGCGCACCAGGGGCCGGTCCGGGCGCTGCTCGCGCCCGGAAAGCACACGGATCCCGGGCATCCGCCCGCGCTGGTGCGACTTCGCGCAGGCGGAGCCGCAGCTCGAGGTCCTGCGAGACCGAGGAAGGCCGGACGCAGGCGCTGCCTCGAGGAGGTGTGGCGGCTGCCGCGCGGCGAGTCCGACTTCGTGACGGTCGTCGTCCCGGAGCAGTTCAAGCGCCAGTCGCTGCTCTCGGCGGCCGGGCCGCACGTCGTTCCGGCTCAAGCTCCGGCTGCTCTCCGAGCCGGGCGTGGTCGTGACGGACGTCCCGGTCGTTTCCGAGCCACCGCGGCCCCGAGGGCCGCACCCCGAAGAAGCTCGTCGTCCGCGTGCTGCTCGCGAACGTGCATGCCGGGCGCGCTGCGGGCGATCAGCTACGCGCAGGCGCTCGGCGTCGACGACACGCGGGCCGTCTCGTTCGCCTTCGACGGCGAGGACGGCAGCGCGGTTCAGGGCCGACTGGCAGCGGGCCGGGCTGACGCTGCCGCTCGACCTGAGCGACGCGCCCTACCGCGACGTCGGGACGCCGCTCCGGGCCTACCTCCGCGAGCTGACGGCCGATCCCGACACGGTCGTCAACGTCGTGATGCCCGAGATGGTCGTCCGCGGCTGGGCGCGGCTGCTGCACAACCAGCGCGCCCTCTACATCAAGCGGCTCCTCCTGTTCGAGCCGCACGTGATCCTCTCGTCGGTGCCGTACCAGCTCTTCCGGTTCCTAGACGTAGGCTTCGCCGTCGTGCCGCGGCGGCGTCGCAGTCACACGGCCTCGAGCGCGTCCTCGGCGCGCCGGCGCTCTTCGCGACCGCCTACGGCAACGTCGGCTCGTCGATCTACTACGCGCTCGGCCTCGTCGCCGGGATCGCGCTCGGCCTCACGCCGATCGTCTTCATCATCAGCGGCCTCATCTTCGCGGCGACCGCCGCGACCTACGCGGAGGGCACCGTCCGCTACCCGGAGGCCGGCGGCTCGTCGAGCTTCGCCCGCCACGCGTTCAACGAGCTCGTCTCGTTCGGGGCGGCGTGGGCCCAGATGCTCAACTACGTGATCACCGTCGCGATCTCGGTGATCTTCGTCCCGCACTACCTCTCGATCTTCTGGGCGCCGCTGCGGACGAACCCGTGGGACATCATCGTCGGGATCTCGCTCACGTGGCTGCTTGTCGGGATCAACATCGTCGGCATCAAGGAGGCGGCGAACCTCAACGTCTTGCTCGCCGTGATCGACTTCGCGACGCAGTTCCTGCTCGTGGCGCTCGGCTTCTTCCTGATCTTCCATCCGCACGTCCTGCCGCACAACGTGCACCTCGGGGTGGCGCCGACGTGGAGCGCGTTCCTGCTCGCGATCCCGGTGGCGATGATCGCCTACACCGGGATCGAGACCGTGTCGAATCTCGCCGAGGAGGCGCGCGACCCTGTGCGGTCGATCCCGCGCGCGATCTCCTGGGTCGCGATCGCCGTGTTCGCCATCTACTTCACGCTGCCGTGGATCGCGCTCTCCGCGATGCCGGTCGTGCACCACGGGACGCACTACGTGACGCAGCTCGGGCGAGCCGCCGCCCCACGGCTTCAAGAACGACCCTGTGCTCGGCCTCGTCGAGAACCTCGGCCTGCACGGCGTGGTGCTCGCGATCGCGAAGGTCTACGTCGGGATGCTCGCCGCGACGATCCTCTTCATCGCGACGAACGCGGGCGTGATCGGCGCGTCGCGCATCACGTACTCGATGGCGAGCCACCGCCAGCTGCCGGAGATCTTCCGGCGCCTGCACCCGAAGCTCAAGACGCCGTGGCTCGCGCTGATCGTCTTCGGCGGCGATCGGGCCGACGATCTTCCTGCTCTCCGGCAAGGTCGACTTTCTCGGCCGCATGTACGCGTTCGGCGCGATGCTCTCGTTCACGATCGCGCACGCCTCGGTGATCGGCTGCGCGTGAAGGCGACGCGACGAGGAGCTGGAGTGGCGCGCGCGGCCGAACATCCGGTTCCGCGGGCGTCCAGCTGGCCGCTCTTCGCGATCGTCGGCGGCCTCGGCACCGGCGCGGCCTGGCTCGTCGTCGTCGTCCAGGACGGCCCGACGCGCTACGCGGGCCTCGCCTGGCTGGCCGCGGGCTTCATCTTCTACGTGCTCTACCGCCGCCGGCTGCGGCTCCCGCTGGCCGCGACCATGCGCGCGCCGGTCCCGCTCGGGCCCGCGCTCGCGCTCGAGTACCGCTCGATCCTGGTCCCGATCGTCGCCGGAGCCGCCTCGAACGAGGCGGTCGAGGTCGCCGCGCGCCTCGCGACCGAGCGCGCGGGCCGCATCGTGCTGCTGCGCGTGATCGTCGTGCCGCTCGAGCTGCCGCTCGACGCCGACCTGTCGGATCGAGCTCGACGAGGCGACACGAGCTGCTCGACGAGGCGCGCGCGATCGCCGAGCCCTACGGCGTTCGCGCGGTCGAGCGCGTCGTCCGCGCGCGGCAACGCGGGGCGTGCGATCGTCGAGGAGGCCGAGCGGCGCGGCTCCGAGATCATCGTCCTCGGCGCCCCGCGCGGGCATGCACCGCGCAATCTTCGGCCACACGGTCGACTACGTCCTGAAGCACGCAGCCTGCCGCGTGATGGTCGCCGCAGGCAGGAAGGCCGCGTGAGCGACAGGCGGCGAGGGGCGTGAGCATGTACAGGAATCTCGTGGGGGGAATGGCGATCGTGATGATCCTGCTCGGGCTCGCGATGCTCTCCTTCACGCTCAGGCACGGCTGCGGCGTCGGCGTCGTGCTCGGGCCTGCTCTTCGTCGCCGCTGGCGCCGGCCGGCTCTTGATGCTGCGAAGGCGTTCGTAGTGGCGAGCAAGCTCCCGGGCCTCCGCCGCGAGCTCGACGCGCGCGCGCTCTTCTCGGTCGCCTACGGCGAGATCGCGTCGTCGATCTACTTCGCGCTCGGCGTGCTCGCCGCCCACGCGCTCGGCTTCACGCCGCTGGTCCTGCTCGGGGTCGGCCTCCTCTTCCTGATCGTCTCGCTCTCCTATGCGGAAGGCACCGCCGCGCTCCCGGAGACCGGCGGCGCCGCGACCTTCGTGCGCCGCGCGCTCAACGACCTCGCCGGGTTCCTCACCGGCTGGGCGCTCTTCCTCGACTACCTGATCGTGATCGCGCTGCCGGCGCTCTTCCTGCCGCACTACCTCTCGGGCGCGTTCCAGATCGCGGCGCTCGACCGCAAACCCCTGGGACGTCGTCGTCGGCGTCGGCGTGATCGCGCTCGTCGCGATCGTGCGCCTCGTCCGGCGGCCGTCGCTGTACGGCTTCGGGATCATCGTCCCGGCGCTCGACCTGTTCACGCAGCTCCTTCTCGTCGTGCTCGGCTTCGCCCTCGTCTTCTCTCCGGCACGCGCTCACGCACGGGCATGTCGCTCGGCCACGCAGCCGACCTGGCACGCGATCGCGTTCTCGCTGCCGCTCGCGATGCTCGCGTTCACCGGCCTCGAGACGGTCGCGAACCTCGCCGAGGAGGCGCGCCGCCCGGGCGTCGACCTGCCCCGCTCGCTCTTCGGCGGCATCGCGACCGTCGTCCCGATCTACGTCGCTGATCGCGATCGTCGCGATCTCGGCGTTCCCGGGCCCGAACACCGAGCTCGGCACCCGCTGGATCAGAGCGCCGCTGCTCGGGGTCGCGCAGCGCATCGGCGACGAGCTGCCGTACGCGCTCGGCGACATGCTCCGCGTTCTACGTCGGCGTCACCGGGGCGCTGATCCTGTTCGCCGCAGTCACCACGTCGATCTCCGGGTTCTCGCGGCTCGCCTACTCGCTCGGCGAGCACGGCCAGTTGCCGCGGAGCTTCGGCCGCCTCAGCCGACGCGCGCACGTCTCGCCGCAGGCGATCATCTCCGCCGCTCTGATGTCGTCGGCGATCGTGATCGCGACCTCGTTCATCGAGCACGACGTCGACGTTCCTCGCGAGCCTCTTCTCCTTCGGCGTCCTGCTCGCGTTCACGGCGGCACAGCTCGCGGTGATCAAGCTGCGCATCGCCGAGCCCGACCTGCCGCGTCCGTACCGGGCGCCGTTCAACGTCCGGATCGGGCGCGCCGAGATTCCCGCTGCCCGCGATCTTCGGCTCGATCGGCACGTTCGCGATCTGGATCATCGCGCTCGCGACGCATCCGGCCGCGCGCTACGCGGGCCCGGCCTGGCTCGCCGTCGGCCTCGTCGTCTACGTCTCGGTGCGCTCGCTCGCACGGTGAGGGGCTGATGGAGCACGTGACGGCGCCGGACGAGCGGCCCGTCGAGACGCCGGTCGACTTCCATCGCATCCTCGTGCCGATGAAGCTCGGGATCATCGGCGAGGAGATGATCGCCACCGCGGTCAAGCTCGCGAGCGAGCATGGGGCGGAGGTGGTGGCGATGCACGTGATCCGGGTCCCGCTCGAGCAGCCGCTCGACGCCCCGATGGCCGACGAGGAGGCGCGCGCCCTCGCGTCGCTCGCGGAGGCGAAGCTGCTCGGCGCCGACCACGGCGTCGTGGTCGAGGGGATGACGGTACGGGCGCGGGCGATCGGCAAGGCGATCGTCGACCGGGCGCTCGAGCTGGACGCCGACCTGATCGTCCTCGGCTCGGCGCCGCGCTGGCGGCGCCAGTCGCGGTTCTTCTCGCCGACGGTCGACTACGTGCTCCGCCGGGCGCCCTGCGAGGTGCTGATCGTCGCCTTCCCGCAGTCCGTGCTCGACGAGGAGCTCGCCTCGACCTGAGTCCGGCGTGCGATATCCCGCCCCGATCCTCCCCAGCGAGCTACCCTCGCCACGCTGTGAAAGCAATCGTGGTCGGCTGCGGCCGGGTCGGCTCCGCGGTCGCGCTCCAGCTGCACGGCTCGGGCTGGGACGTGACGTGATCGACGAGAACGAGGACGCGCTCGGGCGGCTCGGCGAGCACTGGACCGGCGGCTTCCTCGTCGGGCACGGCATGGACCTCATCGCTCCGCGAGGCGGGGATCGAGGAGGCCGACGCCGTCGTCGTCACGACCGACGGCGACAACACGAATCTCGTGATCGGCCAGGCCGCTCAGAAGCAGTTCGAGGTGCCGACGGTGATCGTCCGCGTGCTCGACCCGGCGCGCGGCGCAGTTCTACGCGGCACGCGGCCTGAGCATCGTCTGCCCGACCTCGGCGGCGATCGAGACGCTCGTCGACGCGGTGCGCGCCGCCGAGACCCAGGCGCCTGCCTGATGTACGTCCTGATCGCAGGCGGAGGCAAGGTCGGCGCGAACCTCACCCGTTCGCTGCTGCGCGGCAACGAGGTGACGCTGATCGAGCAGCAGCCGTATCGCTTCGACAAGCTCGAGGCCGAGTTCGAGCACCAGGTGCTCCGCGGCGACGCGACCGAGCTGTTCGTCCTCGAGCGCGCCGGCATCAAGCGCCCGCCCGACCTGCTGGTCGCGGCGACCGGCGACGACGAGGACAACATCGTCATCTGCCAGCTCGCGCGCGAGAAGTACGGCGTCGTCGAACGTGATCGCGCGCATCAACGATCCGCGCAACCAGTCGTACTTCGACCTGCTCGGGATCTCGCCGACCGTCTCGGCGACGGGCGCGATCATGGCCCTGATCGAGCACGAGGTGCCCGAGCACGGCCTGATCCACCTGCTCGAGCTGCGCAAGGAGAACCTCGAGATCGTCGAGGTGACGGTCGACAAGGGCGCCGCCTGCGAGGGCAAGCGAGTGCGCGCGCTCGAGCTGCCGGAGGGCGCTCGGCTGATCTCGGTCGTCCGAGACGGCAAGGCCGAGATCGCAGACGACGAGACGCAGCTCGAGGCGGGCGACCAGGTGCTCGCGATCCTCGAGCCCGGCAAGGAGGACGAGCTCCGGCGCGTCCTCCTCCGCGACTAGAGCCCCAGCGCTACCTTGATCGTGCGCCGCCCCGCGACGCCCACGCTCCTCGCCTGGTTCGCGACGGCGGCCGGCATCATCTCGATCGTCTCGGCGCTGACGCCCGAAGCGGCCGACCGGCTGCAGCTCGTGCAGCGGGGTGCTGCCGCCGGGTGTCCCGTCCGCCGCGCGCACGGTCGCGCTCGCGCTCGGCCTCGGCGATGATCTGGCTCTCGCGCGGCCTCGCTCGGCGCAAGCGCCGCGCCTGGACGCTCGCGGTCGTCGTGGTCGCGCCTCGGCGGTCGCGCACCTCGCAAAGGGTCTCGACTTCGAGGAGTCGACCGTCCACCTCGTGCTGCTCGCCGCCCTGTTCGCTGCGCGCCGCCAGTTCGTCGCGCCGGGCGATCCGACGACCGTGCTGCCGCTCGTGCAGGTCGGGCTCGCGCTCGCGCGATCGTGCGCACCACTCGTTGGTGTGTATCTGGACGACAACGACGCCTGCTCGGAGCGGTCGAGATCGCGCTGCTGATCCTGGTCGCCGGCCTCGCGATCCGCGCCTGCTGGCTGTGGTTCCGGCCGCTCCCGGTCTCGCCGCCCGAGGCGGACGATCGCGAGCGCGCCGCCGAGCTCGTGCAGCGAGCACGGCAGCGACAGCCTTGCCTACTTCGCGCTGCGCCGCGACAAGAGCTACTTCTTCTCGCCGAGCGGCAAGTCGTTCCTCGCCTACCGGGTGATCGGCGGCACCGCGCTCGTCGCCGGCGACCCGATCGGCGACGAACGGCGAGCGCCGCGACCTGATGCGCGAGTTCGTGCGCGTCGCGCACACGAAGGCCTGGCGCGTCGCGGTCGCGGGCGCCTCGACCGAGGCCCTCGCCGACTACGTCGACGCTCGGCTTCAAGTCGATCTATCTCGGCGACGAGGCGGTGATCACGCCCGTCGGAGTTCTCGCTCGAGGGTCGCGCGATCCGCAAGGTCCGCCAGTCGGTTTCCCGGCTTGAGAAGTGTGGGTATGCGGTTCGCGTGCTCTCGACCGCCGACGCCGACGAAGCGCTGCGGTGCGAGGTGCGCGCCGTCTCCGAGGAGTGGCGCGGCAACTGGCCCGAGCGCGGCTTCACGATGGCGATGGACGCGCTGTTCCTCTACCCGGACACCGTGCTCGCGGTCGCGATCGGGCCCGACGGCTCCGTCGGCGGCTTCCTGCAGCTCGTGCCGTCGCCGGCGAGCGAGGGCTATTCGCTCGCGTCGATGCGCCGGCGCAACGACACCCCGAACGGGCTGATGGAGTACCTGATCACGGAGACGGTCGAGTGGGCGCGCGAGAACGCGGTCACCGAGGTGTCGCTCAACTTCGCGGTCTTCGCCGACTTCCTGCACGCCGACGAGGACGCATCGCGCCTGTCGCGCGCACTCCGCTGGCTGCTCCTGAAGGCCGACCGGCTCTTCCAGCTCGAGCGGCTCCACAGCTTCAACCGCAAGTTCTTCCCACACTGGCGCCGCCGCTACTTCTGCTTCGAGCGCTGGAGCGACCTGCCGCTCGCCGGGCTCGCCTACCTGCACGCCGAGTCGCTGCTCACCCCGCCGCGGCCCTGGGTGAAGACGCCGGACCTGACGGCGCGATGAAGGCGATCGTCGGCGTCGCGGCTGCGTGCCTCCTCGTGGCCCTGCCGGCGTCGGCGCGCCCGGGTGCTGCCGCCGGGAACCGACTGGGCGCGCTTCGGCTACGACACCGCCCGCGCACGGCAGCGCCCGCCGCGACCGGCATCACCGCTGCGAACGTCGCGAAGCTCGTCCGCCAGCAGGTGCACCTCGACGGCACGGTCGACTCGTCGCCGATCTACCTGCACGACGTGCAGGTGCGCGGCGCCGCGCACGACATGTTCTTCGTCACGACGACGTACGGCAAGACCGAGGCGATCGACGCGAGCACGGGCCGCCTGCTCTGGCGGTTCACGCCGCCGCGTACGCGCGGCTCGCCGGGTAGCGCGCAGATCACGACCGCGACGCCGGTCGCCTCGACCGACCGGACGCGCGATCTACGCCGCCGCGTCGGACGGGCGCATTCGCAAGCTGCGCGTCGCCGACGGCAAGGTGCTGTGGACGACGACGGTCACCCGCGACCCGACGCACGAGAAGCTCACGTCGTCGCTGAACGTGTCGCGCGGGCTCGTGATCGTGACGACCGGCGGCTACATCGGCGACGCCCCGCCGTACCAGGGTCACGTCGTGACGATGTCGGAAGCCACCGGCCGGATCGCGCACGTCTGGAACTCGCTCTGCGCCGACCGGCACGAGCTCATCGTCCCGAGCACGTGCTCCTCGAGCGACTCCGCGATCTGGTCGCGAAACGGCGCCGCGGTCGATCCGGCGAACGGCGACCTCGTCGTGGCGACCGGCAACGCGCCGTGGAACGGCAGCACGGACTGGGGCGACAGCGTCCTCGTGCTCTCGCCCGACGCGTCGAAGCTGCTCCGCCACTGGACGCCCGCGAACTAGGTGCAACTGAACACCGGCGATGTCGACCTCGGCTCGACGAGCCCCGCGCTGCTGCCGGGCGGCTACGCCGTGCAGGGCGGCAAGGACGGGATCCTGCGCCTCCTGCAACTGCACCGGCTGCCGGGCGTGAACACGCGCACCGGGCGGCGAGCTGCAGTCGCTGCCCGCGCCGGGCCCGACCGATGTCTTCTCGGAGCCGGCGGTCTGGAAGGGCAAGTGGGTCTTCGTCGCGACGAGCGCGGGCACCGAGGGGCTGCTCTTCAAGGGCGGGCGGCTGCACCCGGTCTGGTCGAACAGCACCGGCGGGACGTCGCCGGTCGCTCGCCGGCCGCCTGCTCTTCGTCGCCGGTAACGGTGCCCTGCACGTCTACGTGCCGACGAGCGGGCGTGAGGTCGCGTCGCTGCCCGACCGGGGCGAACCACTGGCAGAGCCCGATCATCGCCGACGGCCGCGTCGCGGTCGCCGAGGGCAACGCGAACGACCACGCGACGAGCGGCGTGCTCGACATCTTCAGGCTGCCGGGATGAGACGCCTTGCTCGTCGTCCTCGCGGTGCTGCTTGCAGGCAGCGGGCTCCTGCTCGCAGGGGCTTCTGCCCGGAGCGGCGCGCTGCATCTCGTCGCCCGTCGCGAAGTTCTCCGCCCCCGTCTTTGCGACGGCTGCGCCGGGGGAGCCGGGCAACCTCTACGTCGTCGAGCAGGCCGGCCGGATCGTCGTGCTTCAGAACGGGGCCGTCCGCGCGACGCCGTTCCTCGACGTCACCTCGAAGGTGAAGAGCGGCGGCGAACAGGGGCTGCTCTCCGTCGCGTTCGATCCTGCGTACGCGAAGAACCACCGCTTCTATGTCGACTACACCGACACGAACGGCGACACGCGCATCTATCAGTACCGATCGAACGGGACCCCCGCGATCCCGTCATCGGCGAAGCAGCTCCTGTTCGTGAAGGACTTCGCGCCGAACCACAACGGCGGCCAGCTGCAGTTCGGCCCCGACGGCCGGCTGTACTGGGGCAACGGCGACGGCGGCGGTGGCGGCGATCCCGGGCACAACGGGCAGAACCTCGGGCGCCCGTTCGCAAAGATCATGCGGTTGAACGTCAACGCGACGAAGCCGAGGTGGCAGCTCTACGCCTACGGCCTGCGCAACCCGTGGCGGTTCTCCTTCGACCGCGCGACCGGCGATCTCTACATCGGCGACGTCGGCCAGAACGCGTGGGAAGAGGTCGACTACCTGAAGAGGGGCACCGCGCCGCTCGTCAACTTCGGCTGGAACCGCTTCGAGGGCACGCACATCTACGACAGCTCGACCCAGTTGCTCACGCGGGGCACGTATCACCCGCCGGTCGTCGAGTATCCGCACTCGGACGGCTGCTCGGTCTCGGGCGGCTATGTCTATCGCGGCAAGGCGATCCCCGCGGCAGCCGGTCGTTACTTCTACGGCGACTACTGCACCGGCACGGTCTGGAGCCTGCGCATCGTGAACGGCAAGGCGACGAGCGTCCGCCGGGAGCCCTTCACGGTGGAGGGCCTGTCCGCGTTCGGCGAGGACTCGAACGGCGAGCTCTATGCGATGTCGGTCTGACTCGGGCCAGCTCTACCGGCTCGCGCCGAGCTGAGGCTCTAGCCCGGACGGCGGCGGCGGATCTGCGGCCCCTGGGTGCCGAGGGCGGCGTAGGTGATCGCCTGCAGCGACTCGTTCAGGTTGCGCAGCTCGTGCGCGATCGTCGTCAGCTCCTCGCGCTGCTCCTCGCGGGCGTTCAGCCGGGCGAGCTCCTCGACGATCCGGTCGAGGCGGGCGAGCAGCGCTTCGAGCTGGCGGTCCGTGACTTCCGCTGTGCTCCATCGCTCCGTTCATCGTAGAGGTCGCCTGATATATTCGAGCGGACAAAGGGCGAACGGCGAGGGAACCCGGTGTGAGTCCGGGACGGTCCCGCCGCTGTAAGGGGAGATGCCCTCCACCGGAACGCCACTGAGCAGAAGCTCGGGAAGGCGGTGGAGGGGGAGCCTCGAGTCAGAAGACCTGCCGGTCGCCCTCCATACCGATCCCCTCGCGGAAGGAGGATTCGTGGCCAAGCGCCTGATCCTGATCGTCGCTCTCTCGCTCGCGCTGCCCGTATCGGCACTCGCGGCGACCGTCCACGTGCGCGTCGAAGGCAAGACGAAGACCCTGTTCGCCCCGACGGAGGTGACCGTCACCGCGACGAACGCGCTCGACGCGCTGCAGCAGGCGGCGCTCCTGGGTGAGTTCTACTACCACATCACGCAATCGAGCTTCGGGCCCGTACGTCGACCAGGTCGGCCTGTATGGCGGAGCCGGCTCGAGCGGCTGGGTCTTCAAGGTGGACAACGTCGAGCCGCCGGTCGGTGCCGACCAGGTGACGCTGAAGGACGACGATCACGTGCTCTGGTACTACGCGGACTTCGGCGCGAGCGGCGGGCCCCCGACGCTCGGTGTGACGAGCGCCGCGGGCGGGTGCTACGTCACCCAGGCCTACGACGACGCCGGCAAGGCCGCCGCGGTCACCGCGCCTCGTGCTCCACGTCGGCTCGAAGCGCTCGATCGCAACCACCGTCGGCGCGAAGGTCTGCCCGGGACCGCATCCCGGCGTGCTCGTACGCGCGACCGCGACCGGCGCGGTCCGCTCGAACGCCGTGAAGTGAGACGTGCCGTCTTCCTGCTGCTCGCGCTCGTCGTCGCCGGTTGCGGCGGCGCGCGCGAGCACGGAACGGCGACGCTCTGGGTCACCCGCGATCGCGGGGCGCAGGTGCTCTACACCGGCCGGGTGCCGGCGGGGCTGACGGCGATGCAGGCACTCGATCGCAAGCTCTCGATCACCACCCGCTACGGCGGCCGGTTCGTCGAGTCGATCGACGGCGTCAAGGGCAGCCTCTCCGGGCAGCAGGACTGGTTCTACTTCGTGAACGGCGTCGAGAGCGACCGCGGCGCCGCCGAGGTGAAGCTCCGGCCGGGCGACGTCGAATGGTGGGACTACCGCTCGCTGGAGCGGCGGCGCGATGACCGTGCCGGTCGTCGCCGGAGCGTTCCCCGAGCCGTTTCTCCACGGCTTCGAGTCGGTGAAGCCCGGGCCGACGAGCGTCGTTGCGGTCGATGCGCCCGGAACCTCGCCGTCCGCCTGGCGCGCCGCGTGCACGGCGTGGTCGCAGCGAAGGGGACGGCCCGGAACGTCATCGTGGTCAGCGGCCGCCTGCCGCCGGCGGCCGTCCGGATCCGGAAGTCGCCGCAACGGGGTTCTCCTCGAGCTCGGCGATGCGATCGCGCGCAAGCTCGCCGACCGACCCGTCGGCGCTCCGCTTCGACTACGGGGTTGCGAAATGAGCGCCGCTCCGGCAGCTGCACTCCTGGCCGCGGTCGTGGTGGCGGCGTTGCTCGCGCAGCACACGCTGACGGTCGCCGTGATCTGCGCGGTGTTGCTCGTGGCCGCGTGGCGCGCGCCGGCGAAACGCCGCTGGCCGTATCTCGTCGGAACGCTGACGAGCGCGGCGTTCGTCGTCCTGCTCACGCCCTTCGTCTCGGAGATCGGCTCGCATCCGATCTGGACCGGCCCCACGATCCCCGTGATCGGGACGCTCGACGTGACGCGCGAGGAGCTTGCGAACGGCGCTCTTCCAGGGCCTCCGTCTCGCGGCGGTGGGCCTTGCCTTCGCCGTCTACGCGCTGCTGCTGGACCACGACCGCCTGCTCGCGGCCGCCGGCTGGGCTCGGCGCTCGACGCTCGCCGTCGCGCTCGCAACACGGCTCGTGCCGCTGCTCGAGCGCGACGCGCGCGACCTGCGCGTCGCGCTCCGCGGCCGCAACGTCCAGCTCGGCGTCGTCGGGCAGCTCTCGCCGCTGCTCGCCGGGTCGCTCGAGCGCGGGCTCAATCTCGCCGAGGCGATGGAGGCCCGCGGTTACGGTCGCGGAGGCGGCACCCGCGCGCCACGCTCGCCCTGGGGCCTCCTCGACTACGGCGCGCTCGTCGGCGCCGTCGGCATCGTCGTGGTGGCGCTGTGGCTGTAGCGACCGTCCAGGGGCTGCGCTTCGCGTACAAGGCGGAAGCTGCCGCCGTGCTCGACGACATCTCGCTCCAGCTCGAGGACGGCGAGCACGTGCTGGTGCTCGGCGCTTCGGGCTCGGGCAAGTCGACGCTGCTCCGCGCCCTCGCCGGCCTGGTGCCGCACTTCCACGGCGGCGTCTTCAGCGGTCGTGTGGTCGTCGGCGGGATCGACACGCGCGAGGCGCGTCCGGCCCAGCTTGCCGGGATCGTCGCGTCCGTCTTCCAGGACGTCGAGGACCAGGTCGTGATGAGCCGGGTCTCGAACGAGGTCGCGTTCGGGCTCGAGAACACCGGGGTCGACCCGGCCGAGATCTGGCCGCGCGTCGAGGAGGCGCTCGCGCAGGTCGGCGCCGAGCACCTGGCGGAGCGCGCGGTCGCGGAGCTGTCCGCGGGCGAGCTTCAACGCGTGTCGCTCGCCTCGGCCCTCGCGCTGCGGCCGCAGCTGCTCCTGCTCGACGAGCCGACGTCGCAGCTCGACCCCGCGGGAGCCGACGCGTTCTTCGAGCTGGTCGCGCGCCTGCCGTGCGCCGTGCTCGTCTCCGAGCAGCGGCCGGCGCGCCCGTTGGCGCGAGCCGATCGCGTCCTCTTCCTCGACGCGGGGCGCATCGTGCTCGACGCTCCACGCGACGAGGCTGTTGCCTGGCTCGCTGCGAACCGGCCCCTCTATCTGCCGCACGAGGCCGACGCGGTCTGCCGCCTGCGCGGCATTCGCTTCGCCTACGGCGATCGCGTCGTGCTCGACGGCGTCTCGCTCGACGTGCGTCGCGGGGAGATCGTCGCGCTCACCGGCCCGAACGGGGCGGGCAAGACAACGCTTGCGAAGATCGCGGCCGGGCTTCTCTCGACCGGACGCCGGCGAGGTCGAGCATGCTCCAGCCGCGTATCTCTCGCAGGATCCCGGCAGGCATCTCGTCACCGAGCGTGTCCGCGACGAGGTCGCGCTCGGCTCCGACGCGGCGAGGGCGGCGACCGCGCTCGAGAGCGTCGGGCTCGCTGCGTTCAGCGAGCGACACCCGCGCGACCTGTCTTCCGGCGAGCGCGAACGGCTCGCGCTTGCAGCGGTGCTCGCAACGGAGCCGGACCTGCTCGTGCTGGACGAGCCAACGCGCGGCGTCGACCCCGAGCGCAAGAGCGAGCTCGCGCAGCTCCTGCGGGCACAGGCACCGCGTCGCGGGACCCTCGTCGTCACCCACGACCTGCCGTGGGCCGCCGAGGTCGCCGACCGAGTCGTGTCGCTCGACGTGCGGGAGGCAGTCCGTGCGTAGGCTCGTGGTCGTCGCAATCGGGCTGATGGGCGCAGCCCTCGTCGTCGACGACGGCGCGCTTGCGACGCTGCTCGTTGCCGCCGCGCTCGTCGCAGCCGGTGTCGCCTGGTTCGAGTCGGGAACCGACTCGACCCGCGAGCTCGCGGTGATCGCGACGCTCGGCGCCGGCTGCGGCCGCGGGACGTGTGGTCTTCGCCGCCATCCCGGGCGTGCAGCCGGTGACGGTGATCGCCGTTACCGCCGGTGCCGCACTCGGCCTTCGGGCAGGGATCGCAGTCGGGGCGCTGGCGGCGTTCGTCTCGAACTTCTTCCTCGGGCAGGGAATCTGGACGCCCCAGCAGATGCTCGGCTGGGGGGCGTGCGGCGCGGTCGGGGCGCTGCTCGCGCCGATGCTCAGGCGGCGGCTCGCGCTCGCCGCGGTCTGCGCCGCGCTCGGGCTGGCGTTCAGCGCGAGCATGGACGTGTGGCTCTGGTGGGGCTTCTTCCCGCACACGACGGCCGCGTTCGCCGCCGTCCTCGGCCGCGGGCTCTGGTTCGATGTGTCGCACGCCGTCGGGAACGTCGTGATCGCGCTCGCGGCCGGGCCCGAGTTACGCCGCATGCTCGAGCGCTACGCGACCCGGCTGCGGACGGTGATCGTGTGGGCCTAGCCGCGCTCGCGACCGGCCTCGTGCTGGCGCTGTCGCCGGTGTCCTTCGTGCAGTCGCACGCGTCGGGCGGCGCGTTCGCCGAGAGTGGCGGGGAGCGCCGACGCGTCGCTCACCTCGTGGGCGGTGCTCGGGCTGCGCGCAGCGGGAGCCGATGCGCCGGGGTCGCTCGCCTACCTGCAGTCACAGGAGTCGTCGCTCGGCTCGACGACCGATGTCGCGCTCGTCGCGCTTGCAGAGCAGGCGCTCGGCGCGCAGCCCACCGCGCTGCTCGAGCGCCTGCGCGCAGCGCAGCGCCCGAGCGGCCAGATCGGCGAGACGCTCAACTCGACCTTGTGGGCGGTGCTCGCGCTCGACCACTCGTCGTCTGCGACGACGAAGTTCGTGCTCGCGCACCAGACGAAGCAGGGCGGCTTCTCGTGGGCGTTCGGCGGCCAGGCGGACTCGAACGACACTGCCGCTGCGCTCGAGGCGATGCGGGTCGCGCACGTGCACGGTGCGCCGGTGACGCGCGCGGTGCGGTTCCTGCTCGGTTTCGAGCGGGCCGACGGCGGTTTCGAGCTGACCCACGGACGGGGCTCCGATGCGCAGTCGACGGCATGGGCGATCCAGGGTCTCGTCGCCGCCGGCCGCGCGCCGCCCCGGGCCGCGTTCGCCTACCTCGCGAAGCTGCGCCGCCCCGACGGCAGCTACCGCTACTCGGCGGCGTACGCGGCGACCCCGGTGTGGGTCACGTCACAGGTGCTCGCGGCGCTCGCGAAGAAGCCGTTCCCCTTCTGACGGAACCCGGTTTGCTTTTTGAACCGGGTTCATGCGTTTCGCGGAGGCAGCGGCAGCTCGAAGCTCAGGAACCTGGTTCTGAAGAGCGAACCAGGTTCCGGGTGTAGTCGAAGGTGCGGCCGCTCGGGCGGTAGCCGAGCCGCCTGTTGATCGCGAGCATCGGCGCGTTCACGTCGTCGTTCCTCGTCACCATCGAGGTGACGCCGCGTTCGGCTGCCCAGTGGATCGAACCGAGCTTCACGGCCAGCGCGAGCCCGCGGCCGCGGTAGCCGGGCATCGTCCCGGTGAACATGTTGGCGGTCCGGCCGGTCTCGGGATCGTGGAAGAGCAGCGAGACGGCGGCCGCGATCCCGTCGACCATCGCGACGAAGCTTCCGTCCGCGGTGAAGAGCGGATGCTCGAGGACGTGCGCGACCCACTCGTCGTAGGGAATTGCGTCGATCTCCTCGGTGGACGGCTGGTCGCGCGTCGCCGCCTCGTCCACCGCATGGACGAGGTGTGGATCGACGTCGGCGACGCGGCGCAGGTCGACGTCCGCGGCCGGCGCTTCCCGGACGCGTCCGTGGATCGAGGACGGACTCCTGCTGCGAGCGCTCTTCGACGAAGCCGCGCGACCGCGCGAAGCGCGGGCCGTCGTCGCTCTCGACCACGCTCGTGAGCAGGCGGGTGGCGTCGATCGCCAGAGCGTGCTCGAGCGCCGCCTCGTAGAGCGCGGAGCCGATTCCCTGCCGCCGCCATCCGGGCCGTACGCCGACTCCGATGAACGCCAGGTCGGTGGCGTCGGTGAAGAGATTCTCGAACCGGCTGATCGAGCGACCGGCGATCTCGCCGCCGACCTCGGCGACGAAGCCCCGCTGGCGGGCGCGCTCGGGCACCGTTCGCTCGCGATGCTGCCAGGCCGCGACGTTGATGACGATCGTCGGCAGCACCTCGCGCATGACCGCAACCACACCGGCCGCATCGCGTTCGGGGTCGAGCTCCCTGATGGTCATACTCGTCATGTGCCCGCCGCCATCTTGACGATCGGGAACGAGCTCGTCTCCGGGGACACGGAGAACACGAACGCCTCGTGGCTCGCCCGACGGCTGGAGCAGCTCGGCATGAACGTCGTGCTCAGCGCAGCGGTGCCCGACGAGACCGGCCTGATCGTCGACCTCGTCAATCGCGAGCGTGCGCGTGTCGACCATCTCGTCGTCACGGGCGGGCTGGGCGGGACGCCGGACGACCTCACGCGGGAGTCGATTGCCGCCGCGTTCGCGGTACCGCAGGTGGTCGTGCCCGAGCTCGCCGACGACCTGCGCGCTCGGTTCAGTGGGGCGGCCGAGTATGCCGCCCGCTGGGCGGCGCTCCCGGAGGGTGCGCAGCCGCTCGAGAACCCGCTCGGGGGCGCGCCCGGCTTTCGGATCGAGAACGTCTGGGTGCTGCCCGGCCTGCCCGCCGAGATGAAGGCGATGTTCGACCTCTACGCCGACGAGCTTCGCGGCGAGGCGGCGATCGAGTCGTGGCGCCGGCTCTACCGGACGCGCGAGTCGACCATCGTTCCGGCGCTCGTCACCGCAACGGAGCGCTGGCCGGGCGTCAGCGTCGGCTCCTACCCGTCGTTTCGGGAGACCGGCCCGGAGGTGGAGGTCGTCCTCAAATCGGCCGATTCGGACGCGCTCGCAGCGGCCACGGCCTGGCTGGAGAGCGAGCTGGAACGCCTGACCTGACGGCTACGATCGACCGGGTGTCCGCAACCAAGCCCGAGACCTATCTGGCCGACCTGAACCCCGCCCAGCGGGAGGCCGTCGTCACCACCGAGGGCCCCCTGCTCGTGATCGCGGGCGCCGGCTCGGGCAAGACGCGGGTGCTCACCCACCGCGTCGCGCACCTGCTCACGGCCTGTGGCGTGAAGCCGAACGAGATCCTCGCGATCACGTTCACGAACAAGGCTGCCGGCGAGATGAAGGATCGGGTGGCCGGCGCGCTCGGCCCGATCGCGCGGGCGATCTGGATCATGACCTTCCACTCGGCGTGCGGGCGCATGCTGCGCAGCGAGGCCGAGCGGCTCGGCTACCGCTCGAACTTCACGATCTACGACCAGGCCGACCAGATTCGCGTCGTCAAGGCGTGCCTCGAGGAGCTCGAGCGCGACCCGAAGCGCTTCGTGCCGCGCGGCATCCACTCGCAGATCTCGAACGCGAAGAACCAGCTGATCGGCCCGGACGAGTACGCCTCGCGGGTCGCGAGCTTCTACGACCAGACCGTCGCCGACGTCTACACGCTCTACCAGCGGCGCCTCTTCGCGTCGAACGCCGTCGACTTCGACGACATGCTGATGCTCACCGTCGATGTCCTGCAGCGCTTCCCCGAGGCGCGCGAGAAGTGGTCGAAGAGCTTCCGCTACGTGATGGTCGACGAGTACCAGGACACGAACCACGCGCAGTACGTGCTGCTCAAGCTGCTCGCCGGCGAGCACCAGAACCTGATGGCGGTCGGCGACCCGGACCAGTGTCTCGTCGCGGGAACGCTGGTCACGATGGCCGACGGATCGACGAAGCCGATCGAGCACGTGGCGTCGACGACGAGGTTCTGTCGTGTTACGGAAGCGGCGTGTTCGGCCCCGCCCGTGTCACGCGAACGCACAAATCGCGACGACGGGACGGGTGTGTCGCATCACCACTGCGGCCGGCCGCCAAATCGTCTCGACGCCCGGAGCACATGCACTTTGCGGGCTTCAAGGCCGGGCAGGACGCCGCAGCTGCACATGACCTACCTGATGTGGAAGAACGGTTCGGGATTCCGCATCGGCACGTCGCGGACGTACACGAACGGCCAGCGGCAGTCGGTGGCGGGACCTTCCGATGCGGCTTGAGCGGCGAGCACGCCGACGCTGCGTGGGTCGTCGGCGTGCATGCCGACGAGGCTGAAGCCCGAATGAGCGAGATAATGCTCTCGCTCCGTTATCGGCTGCCAACGCTTCCGTTCGTTGCCCGGCCCCGTGCCGGCACGGACGCGAAGGGCTCGTCGGCGATCAGGCGTTGCTCGATCGGCTCTTCGAGGAGCTCGATACCGAGAGTGGCGGGCGAGAGCTGCTGCAGACCAGGGGCTGAGCTTCGGGCATCCGCACTTCAGCTCGGCGACGACGACGAGCGGCGCTCGGATTCGTCGAAGGCTGACCGTCGCGCTCTGCGGCGACCCCCGCGGCGGGCGGCCGCATGCACCGAATCAGCCTCTTCGGCTACGACGACGAAGGACGGCGCAGCGCTGGAGGGAATCGGGCTCTCTCGTCAGGCCGGCATACAAGGGATCGAACGGGTTGGCGATTCGAGACGGCGCAACTCGGACTTTTCGAAGATCGCCGAGATCGTCGAGCAGCATCCAGACGCGTGCTCGAAGTCTCGGTTCGTTTCACGCGCGCGCTTGCGGCCGCCGACGGCGCCGCCGGAAAGGAGCGGAACTCGCTGCCGTTCATGCCCGCTTCGGCGGTGCGCCCCGGGATGGTCGATGTTCACGAGCGACGGCGAGTTCGACCTCGTCGACGAGTCGAGCAGGTCGTGCCTCGACGCAGCCGGTCTACGACCTCGACGTCGAGCGCACGCACAACTTCATCGCGAACGGCCTCGTCACGCACAACTCGATCTACGCCTTCAGGGGCGCCGACATCCGGCAACATCCTCGAGTTCGAGCGCGACTTCCCGAACACGAAGGTGATCCCGCTCGAGCAGAACTACCGCTCGACGAACACGATCCTGCAGGCGGCGAACCACGTCATCTCGCACAACCGCGAGCGCAAGGAGAAGAACCTCTGGTCCGAGCTCGGTGAAGGCGAGCCCGTGCACGTCGTCGAGACGGAGGACGAGCACGCCGAGGCGCGCTTCGTCGCCGCCGAGATCGCCGGTCTGATCGAGCTCGGCTACAACTCGTCCGAGATCGCGGTCGTCTACCGAACGAACGCGCAGAGCCGCGTGCTGGAGGACGTGCTCGTGCGGCAGGGGATCGCGTACATCGTGATCGGCGGCCCGCGCTTCTACGAGCGCGCCGAGATCAAGGACGCGATCGCCTACCTCCAGGTGCTCGACAACCCGAACGACGCGGTCTCGTTGATGCGGATCGCCAACCGGCCGCGGCGCGGCATCGGCGACACGTCGATCTCACGCCTCGTCACCTACGCGGACGGTCTCGGCACCTCGCTCTGGGAGGCGATGCGCAGTCCGGAGCAGGCGGGAGCTCGCCGCCGCGTCCGCGCGCGCGGTCGCCGGCTTCCGCAGCGTGATGGAGTCGCTGCATGGCGACCGCGACCGATGCGAGCGTCGCCACGATCCTCGAGGCGGTGCTCGACCGGACGGGCTTCATCGAGTCGCTCGAGGCGGAGCGGACGATCGAGGCGCGCGGCCGGGTCGAGAACCTCGAGGAGCTCGTGGGCGTCGCGCGCGAGTACGACGCCGCAGCGACCGAGCCGTCGCTCTCGGGCTTCCTGCAGGAGATCTCGCTCTACTCCGACCAGGACGCGTTGCGAGATCCCGAGGACGGCGACGGCGGGCAGGTGACGCTGATGACGCTGCACAACGCGAAGGGGCTCGAGTACCGCGCCGTCTTCATGATCGGAGTCGAGGAGGGGATCTTCCCGCACTCCCGGTCGATCGAGGAGAACTCGCTCGAGGAGGAACGCCGCCTCTGCTACGTCGGCATGACGCGCGCGAAGGAGCGGCTGACGCTCACTCACGCGATGCGGCGCAACCTCTACGGCCGCAGCGACGCGAACCTGCCGTCGCGGTTCCTCGACGAGCTGCCCGAGGCCGGCGTCGAGCGTGAGCGGTTGCGGCCGACCTCCTGGTCGGACTACGGCACCCGCGTCCCGCAGGAGGTGAAGCCTCGCGACGACATCCCCGACCTCTCGACGGGCGACGCCGTCCGCCATTCGTCGATGGGCACGGGCATCGTCACGCGGATCGAGCCGGGCGGGATCGTGACCGTGCGCTTCGAGGACGGCAGCGAGCGGCGGCTGATGCTGGAGTACGCGCCACTCGAGCGAGTAGGATAGAGGAATGGATATCGAGGTTCGGCCGTGCTCCTCGCTCGAGGAGCTCCGCGACGCGCTGAACGTGATCGGCCACTACTTCGGTCAGGAGACGGAGCTCGAGAATGCCGAGCGGTTCGCGCGCTGGCTCGAGCTCGAGCGCATGCAGGCGGCGTTCGCGGGCGACGCGATCGTCGGCGGAGCGGGCGCGTTCACGTACGAGATGTCGGTCCCGGGGGGCTCGTCGGTGCCGGCCGCGGGAGTCAGCGTCGTCGGCGTGCTTCCCACGCACCGGCGGCGCGGCGTGCTGACGGCGCTGATGCGCGCGCTGCTCGACGACTCGAAGGCGAGGGGCGAGCTCGTCGCCTACCTGTTTGCGTCCGAGGGCACGATCTACGGCCGCTACGGCTTCGGGCTCGCTTCGCGCATGGGCGCGTTCACGCTGCCTCGGGCGCACGCGCAGTTCGCGCAGCCGTTCGCCCCGCGCGGGACGGTGCGGATCGTCGACTTCGAGGAGGCAGCGCGTGCGTTCCCGCCGCTCTACGAGCAGGCGCGGAGCACAGCGACCAGGGATGTTCAAGCGCAGCAAGGACTGGTGGGAGCTGCGGCGGCTGAACGACGATCCGGCACGCCGCCAAGGGAGCGGCCCGAAGCACCGCGTGCTGCTCGAGCTCGACGGCAAGGCCGCGGGATACGCGATCTACAACGTCAAGCAGGACTGGCGCGGCGGCTCGACGAGCGGCGTCGTCAACCTCACCGAGGTCGTGACGCCCACGCCGGAGGCAGCCCGTGAGTTGTGGCGATGGCTGCTCGACTTCGACTGGACGTCCGAGTTCGCGGCCAACTTCCTGCCGCTCGATCACGAGCTGTTCCTGCTCCTCGCGGAGCCCCGGCGGATGGAGTTCGTCGTCAACGACGGTCTCTGGGTACGCCCGATCGACGTCGGCGCGGCGCTGGCCGCGCGGGGCTATCTCGGCGAGGGCGAGATCGTGCTCGAGGTGACCGACGAGGTGCTGCCGGAGAACGCCGGTCGTTGGCGCGTCACCCCCGCGATGGCCGAGCGCACCGTCGATGCGGCCGATCTCCGCCTCGACGTCACCGGCGTCGGCTCCGTCTATCTCGGTGGCTTCGGCTTCGGCGATCTCGTTCGTGCCTCGCGTGCCGAGGAGCTGACACCCGGAGCTGCAGAGCGCGGCGACGCGCTGTTCCGCACCGGGCTCGCACCCTGGTGCCCCGAGATCTTCTGACCGCTCGGCGCTCCCGCCCGGATCGCGATGGTTCGAGACCCCCGGCCCACCCGCCCGTCGTAGGTCGCCAGCGTCAGGACGATCGCGTAGTCGCCGGCGCGTGCGTAGCGGTGCACCGCCGACGGCCCGACCGAGGTCTCGCCGTCGCCGAAGTCCCAGGCTCGCCACGCGATCCCGACGTGCCCGGGGTCGTGGGAGCAGTCGACGAGCTGCACCGTGTCGGAGGTCGAGGGGTCGCGCGGGCTGACCGTGAATGTCACGACGGGGTTCGTTTGCGCCACGAGTCTTCTCCTTTGTCGACGGACCGTCTCGCCGGTAGTTCGCCTGGCGCCGCTCACAAACGGCTAACCGAGCTTTTCTCGGCAGAGCCAGGCTGGTACGTTCGCCGCAGGGATGGACTTTCGACTCCTCGGGGCGCTCGAGGTGCTTGCGGACGGCGAGCCGGTCCCGCTGGGCGGTCAAAAGCAGCGGGGCGTGCTCGCGGTGCTGCTGCTGTACCCGAACCAGGTCGTCTCGACAGACCGGCTGATCGACGAGCTCTGGGGAGAGCGGCCACCGAGGACGGTCGGGGCCTACGTCCAGAACTGCATCTCGCGGCTCCGCGGCCTCCTCGGGTGGGAGTTGATCGAGCGGCACCCGCCCGGGTACCTCCTGCGGGTCGATCCCGAACGGATCGATGCCTGTCGCTTCGAGCAGGCGCTGGACGCGTCCCGCGAGCTCGAGGCGCCCGAGCGCGCTGCGGCGCTGCGCGAGGCGCTCGACCTGTGGCGCGGGCCTCCGCTCGCGGATCTGGTCTTCGAGGGCGTCGCCCAGATCGAGGTCGCCCGACTGGACGAGCTCCGCCTCCTGGCACTCGAAGCGCGCCTCGACGCGGAGCTCGAGCTGGGACGGCACGAGCTCCTGCTCGCGGAGCTCGACTCGCTCGCCGCCGCCCATCCCGCCCGCGAGCACCTGCGCGAGCAGCAGATGCTCGCCCTCTACCGGTCCGGCCGGCAGCGCGACGCGTTGCGGGTCTACCACGAGACGCGGCTCGAGCTCGTCGAGCGCTACGGCCTGGAGCCGGGCGAGGAGCTGCGTGCGCTCGAGCGAATGATCCTTGCCCACGACCCGAGGCTGCTGCCTCCTCGCACGGCCACCGAAGAGCCTTCGGTACACGAGCGGGAGCGGAACGTCGTCGCTCTCGTCCTGGAGCTCATCGTCGACGAGCGAATCGATGACGAGCTTGCGCGCCGGCGGCTCGCAGCTTCTCTGACGGAGATCGCAATGATCGTCGAGCGTCACGGCGGAGTTGTGCGTCGGCTGCTCGCAGAAGAGGTCGTAGCCCTGTTCGGCACGCCACAGGCCCATGACGACGACGCGATGAGAGCCCTCCGCGCCGCGTCCGAGCTTCGCAAGGCGCTCGCCGGAGGAGTCGTCGCCCGTATTGCGGTCGAACGCGCCGCGGAGCCGGTCGAAGCCGCGAGACGTCTGCTCTCAGGCGCCGGGTCCGGGGACGTGCTGCTCGGGCCGGCCGCGCTTCGTCTCGTGCCGGGGGCCGTCGACGTCGTTCCGCACGGAGCCGGCGATTGCTTTCGGGTCCTTCGCTTCGACCCCACTGCCGAGCCGTTTCAGCGGCACCTCGACGCGCCCCTCGTCGGGCGGCTTCCGCAGCTCGACCAGCTGGAGGCAGCGCTCGAAGCGACCGTCCAGAGCGGAGCTCCCCGGCAGGTCGTCGTTCTCGGCGAGGCAGGCATCGGCAAGACCCGTCTGATGCGCGAGTTCGTCGCGCGCACGGGAGCAACCGTGCAGGTTCTCACCGGGCGCTGCGCGTCGTACGGCGACGGGACCGACTTGCTGCCGCTGCTCGACCTGCTCGAGCAGGTCGGCCCATTCGAGACGGCGCTCGCGGGCGAGGCCGACGCTGCGCGTGTGATCGCACGGTTGCGCGAGCCGGCGCTGACGGAGAAGCACGAAGGGTTCTGGGCGTTTCGGCTTCTCCTCGAGGCGGTCGCGCGCGACCGCCCGCTCCTCATCGTCTTCGACGACGTCCACTGGGCCGGGCCCGCGCTGCTCGACCTCGTCGAGTACCTCGTGGGCTGGGGCACGGGCCCGCTGCTCATCCTCTGTCTCGCGCGGCCCGAGCTGCTCGAGTCGAGACCGGAGTGGCGCGAGGGCTCGATCGCGCTCGGCCCGCTCGACGACGCGGAGGCCCTCGAGCTCGCCGGCTCGCTGGCCGGCCCGCGCGAGCTCGACCCGCGCGAGCTCGCCTCCGCGGTCCAGCTCGCGGAGGGGAACCCGTTCTACCTCGAGCAGCTGCTCGAGACCGGTGCGGTGGGACCTCTCGGTTCGGTGCCGCCGACGATCGACGTGCTCCTTCAGAGCCGGCTCGGCCGGCTTCCGCCCGTTGAGCGCCGGGTTCTCGAGCGTGCGTCGGTCGTCGGTCGGGAGTTCTGGCGGGCGGCCGTCGACGCCGCGTCGCCGGAGGACGAGCAGGAAGCCGTCGGCGCCGCGCTGATGGCGCTCGTGCGCCGCCGTCTCGTCCATCCCGAGCGCTCGCCGCTGCCGGGCGAGGACGGCTTCCGGTTCCACCACGGGCTGATCTGTGACGTTGCCTACGCGAACATCGCGGAGGACGTTCGCGCCGACCTGCACGTGTCGGTGGCGCGGTCGCTCGAAGCACGCGGGGCCGAGTTCGACGAGCTCGTCGGATACCACCTCGAGCAGGCGGCGCTCATCCGCTCGCGCAACGGAGCCGTCGACCGCGCCCTCGAGGAAGAGGCCGGGCACCGCCTCGCGGAGGCGGGCATCCGCGCGCTGAAACGGGTCGACGGCCGGGCCGGGACCGAGCTTCTGACCCGCGCCATCGTGCTCCTCCCGGAGGACGAGTCGCGCCTCGAGCTCGACTGGGCTCTCGCCACGTCGATCAAGTTCGCGGGGGACGCCGCGGGCGGGGAGGTCCTGCTCGACGAGGTCGCGGGGAGGGCCGCCGCGCTCGGTGACCGCCACATCGAGGCGCGGGCGAGAATCGAGCAGATCTGGTCGCGGCTCGAGCGCGGCGACCTCTCCGTGCAGGCGGCGCTCGAGCTGCTCGGCGAGGCACAGCTCGTCTTCGACGAGGTCGGCGACGAGCTCGGGCTCGGCCGGGCATGGCATCTGACCGCCGCCGTGAAGGGCGTCTACGAATACCACTACGGCGAGGCGGCCGAGGCCGCGCTCGTCGGCAGTCGACACTACAACCGGGCCGGCTTCGTGCCCGGAGCCTCGCTCATGCTCCTGGCCGTCGCCGCGTGCCGTGGGCAGACCCCCGTCCTCGACGCGATCGGCCGCTGCGAGGCACTGCTCGCGCAAGCGCCGACGCCCGTGTGGGAGAGCTTCATCCTGCCCTTCCTCGCGGGGGTCGAGGCAATGGACGGGCGGTTTGCGAGTGCGCGCGAGCACCTCGACGAGGCGCGGATCCGGCGCGAGGAGTTCTCCGACACGGGGACGATCGCGACGAGCTGGGCGGCACTCGCGGCCGAGGTCGAGCTGCTCGCGGGCGACCTGGAGCGCGCCGAAGCGATCCTGTCCCGCTCCTGTTCCACGCTTCGCGACGCCGGCGGTGGCGAATGGCTCGCAACCAACACCGCGTTGCTCGGCGAGGTGCAGTACCGGCAAGAGCGCTTCGAGGATGCCCGTACGTCGAGTGCGTTCGCCCTCGCGATCGCTCCGGCCGGTCATCTCACCTCGCGCTCCGTCGCCCAGCGCGTCAACGCGAAGGCGCTCGCGCGTCTCGACGAGCGCGCCGAGGCGGCCAGGCTCGCCTCCGAGCTCCTCGTGCTGCTCGAGCACACCGACGTGCTCGACGAGCGCGCCGAAGCGCTGCTTGCCTGCGCCGAGGTGCTGGCGCTGTCCGGCGCTGCGGCCGAGGCCATCCAGAAGCGGGGCGAGGCGCTCGCGGTCTTCGAGCAGAAGGGAAACGTCGCGTCTGCCGAGCGCGTTCGCCGGTTGGTTCCCATGTTCGCGTAGGACGCGAGCCCGGGGAAGCCCGCATGCAAGGCTTCCCGGGGCAGGCGAGCTCAGCAGGCCGGCGGGCACAGGTGCATGGGTGCCGAGACGCTCGCCTTCGAAGCCGAGCGATCGAGGCCGGTGCCGATCGAGGCCGCGACGGCAAGGACGACCAGCACCGCCGAGAGACGGCGACGGCAGGAAATCGACCGGGTCATGGGTTTCACCTCCTCTCGCATCGCTGCGAGCGAGCGTCGAAGGCGGCGGAAACCGGGCGGTAACGACGTGCCAATCGGCCGCTAATGCAGCCGCGCGGTTAGCGCGGTGTTAGCGCGTCCTCCTTTGCTTGCGGGATCTGTCGGAATCGAAAGGAGGCACAAGTGGCTGCAAGAACGGGAGGCCGTCGCAGGCTTCGTCTGCCGACGCCCGGAACGGTGATCGCCTCGGTCGCGTTGCTCGTGGCACTGGGCGGGACCGCGTACGCCGCCGGCGTTCTGCCGGTGAACAGCGTCGGCACCGCACAGCTCAAGGCAAACGCCGTCGTGTCGAGCAAGGTGGCCGACGACTCACTGCTCGCGCGGGACTTCAAGCCGGGTCAGTTGCCCCGCGGGCCACAGGGGCCGGCTGGGCCGCAGGGGCCGGCGGGCCCGGCGGGAGCAGCGGGGCCGCAGGGCCCGGTGGGGCCGACCGGACCGGCCGGCTCACAGGGACCGGCCGGGCCATTGGGGCCGGCGGGCGCAGACGGGGCAGCGGGGCCGGCGGGCGCAGACGGGGCAGCGGGGGGCGGCGGGGCCGACCGGGCCGGCGGGGCCGCAAGGCCCGGCCGGACCGCTCGCGAGCCTCACGTACGTCTCCGCTGAGTTCGGTCCATTCCCTGCCGGAACGCAATATGGGGGAGAAGCCGTCTGCCCGAACGGCAAGCGTGCCGTCGGCGGCGGAGTCCTGAGTGAAGCTCGTTCAGCAGGCAAGCAAGACGTGAACAGCTCGTTCCCGTCCGACGGCACCGGATCCGGAGATCAGGGGACCACGGCCTGGAGCGCGCGTGTCGACAACGTCGCCGCGGGCTTCCATTTCACGGTCTACGCGGTCTGCGCGCCGGCCGGAACGGTCACGGGGCCATAGCCGGGATGCTCGTCTGGAACAGCCGGGGCCGGAACGTGCCGGCCCCGGCCACGGCTCGCACGAGGATCGACGTCGCCTCCGGCGGTGTGCCGAGCTTCGCGCTGGCGGCGGCCCTCGTGGCCGGGCTCGCGAGCGCCGACGGTGGCTACTACCCGCGCGTGTGGGGCGTTGCGGGACTCGCCACCTGTGCGGTGGCGGTCGCTGCGCTGGTCGGCGCGAAGCGCATCGCGCTCGGGCGAAGGGAGTGGTTGATGCTCGCGGCATTGGGAGGGCTGCTTGCGTGGACCGCCGCAGCAGCGACTCGCCCCGGTCTCGCGACTGCAGCCGTCCCCGAGCTCGAGCGCGGTGCGCTCTATCTGGCGGTCCTGTGGGCCGCGCTGCTCGTCGTCCGGCGCGAGACCGCAGTGGCCTGCCTCGGCGGTCTCCTCACCGGGACCGTCGGCGTCTGCATTGCGGCGCTCGCGCTGTACCTGTTTCCGAACGGTGCGCCGCCGAACGCGCTCGAGGGGCGCCTGCTCTTCCAGCCGCTGGGCTATGCGAACGCAATGGGGATCCTCGCCGGGATGGCTGTGATCCTCGCGCTCGCGTTCGCCGTCCACGCCCCACAGCTCCGCGTTCGAGCGCTCGCAGCCGGGTCGCTCGTGCCGCTCATCGTCACCGTTGCGTTCTCGGCGAGCCGCGGCGCGGTCGCGTCGGTCGTGCTCGCGCTCGGCGTCGTGGTCGCCGCCGACCCGGCCCGCCGGCGCCTGGGTGCGACCGCGGCCGTCGTCCTGCCGCTTCCGTTGCTCGGGGTGTGGGCGAGCTCACGGACGAGTGTCGGCAACTCTCACGCGGAGGCGAGCCAGGTCGCTCGTGACGGCCGGATCGTCGCCGGGTTGATCGTGCTGCTGACCCTGGCGGTCGTCGCGATCGCTCACGCGGCGTTGCGCGACGGCGGGTGCGTGCGAAGCGGCGGGCGGCTTGGGCTGCTCGCCCTCGGCGGCGCCGGCGTCGGTTTGGTCGCCGCCGTCGCGCTCGGCGTTGCCAAGGGCGTCGCGGGAACGCTCGGCGATCGCCCCGCGTACTGGCACGCTGCGTGGCAGGACTACCTCGCGCACCCCGTGCTCGGGTCGGGGTCGGGAAGCTTCGAGACGGCGTGGCTGCGCTATCGGACGATTCCGAGCGCGACGCTCGATGCGCACAATCTCTATCTCGAGACACTGGCGGAGCTCGGGCCGGTCGGCCTCGTGGTGCTCGTCGCGCTGCTCGCGCTTCCGCTGACGGCGGTGGTCGCGGCGCGCCGTCGTCATCCGTTCGCGGTTGCGGCGGCCGGCGCGTACGTTGCGTTCCTCGCGCATGCCGCGGTCGACTGGGACTGGGAGATGCCGGTCGTGACGGTGACCGCGCTCGTCTGCGCCGTCGTCGTCCTGAAGACAGCATGTCCGTGCGCGGCTGCGATTCGGACTGTCGTCCCCCCACTGGCGATCACGCTCCTGCTCGCGGCAGCGACCGCCTTCGGCCTCGCCGGAAACGTCCAGCTGGCCGCATCGGCGTCGGCTGCAGAGACCGGCAACTGGTCATCCGCACAACGGCTCGCACGGTCGGCGTCGCGGTGGCAGCCCTGGTCGGCGGAGCCGAACTTCCTGCTCGGCGAGACGGAGCTCGCCGCCGGCGACGGCGCGGCGGCACGGCAGAGTCTCCGCCGTGCGCTCGCGCTGGATCCTCAGGACTGGCGCACCTGGTACGAGCTCGCGCGCGTCTCACCAGGCGAGCGGCGTGCCGCGTTCCTCGAGATCGCCAGGCTCAACCCACTGGCGGTCACTCTTCGGAGCGGACCTGCCGCTCATGGCCGCGGGTCAGCGGAAGGACGTACCAGGTGACGATCACGATCGCGACGGTGAACCCGGTTGCCACTCCGGCTGCGACTCCTCCGAAGAGAACGTCGCCGACGACGAACACGGCACAGACCATTCCGAACGCGAGGCACGCGGTGCCGACGAGGAACAGCTGATGACCGACCAGGATCACATCCTCCTTGCCTCCCGTGTTCCAGCGCACCCGGTGGTACACCGAGGGCGCCATCAGGAGCACGATTCCCGCCGCCGTGACGATTGCGCACGTGAAGAGCACGACCCGGTCGAATTGCGAGGTCCGCCCGAACCGCGATGCGAACGGCACCGTGAGCAGGAAGCCGAGCAGCACCTGCGCGCCCGGCAGGGCAACCCGCAGCTCGGTGAGTAGCTCGATCAGCTGGCGATCGGTTTTCTCTTTCGCCGTCTCGACCACGGACCGAAGGTACAGAAACGCGCACGCGTCGCTCTCGACAGATCTGACTACAGCATTCAGGATGCGCCCGAATGAGCATCGCCGGGATCCTCGAGGAATCGGAGCGCCCGCCGCCCGAACCGCGGCCACGGCGCGTGATGCTCGTCGACGACGACGCCTCGCTGCGGATGATGTACCGCTTCAACCTCGAAGCGTCGGGCGTCGAGGTCATGGAGGCAGGCGACGGAGAGGCGGCGCTGGAGCTCCTGCAGACCGAGCTTCCCGATGTGATCCTGTTGGACGTGATGATGCCGGGTATCGACGGCTGGGAGGTCGCCGCGCGACTCGCCTCCGATGCACGAACGCGCGAGCTGCCGATGATCTTCATCACGGCGCGTGCAGACGACGCCTCACGAAGCCGTGGGCTCGGGCTCGGCGCCGCGGGCTACCTCACGAAACCGTTCAATCCCGTCTCGCTCGCGGACGAGATCGAGAGGATCCTCGACGGTGAAGGCTCGGAGCGGGGCGCGGATCGGTGAGCGCCCCACTCGTCCTTCTGCGCCACGCGTGGGCCGGCGACCGGTTGGCGTGGCTCGACGACGACCGTGACCGGCCGCTCGATGCGCGTGGGCTTCGTCAAGCGAAAGCCCTGTCCGGTCTCCTGGCCGGATACGAGATCGAAGCGATCTACTCGAGCCCGTATCGTCGCTGCGTCCAGACGGTCGAGCCTCTCGCGAAAACGCGACACTTGCGCGTGCAGGAACGCGACGAGCTCGGCGTGGAGCAACAGGCGACCGCAGGCGCTGCGCTGCTGCGCTCGCTCCTCGGCAAGCCGGTTCTCGTCTGTGGGCACGGTGGTCTCGAATTCGGCCTCGCCAAAGCGCCCCGCTGGCACAAGGGCGAGGCGCTTCTGGTGACGAAGGGCGGCCGCGTGCACGCGCTCATCCGGCCGCTCTAGGCCCGGGGCAGCGAAGCTCTGCGCGGATGCGCTGTAATGTTCCGGACGCAGCGCGATTCGTTCGGAGGCAGACTCGCTCGTAGCCGACGAGGAAAAGCCTGCAGTTCGGCATGTTTTGGGCGGTTAGCTCAGTTGGGAGAGCACCAGCTCGACAAGCTGGGGGTCACTGGTTCGAGCCCAGTACCGCCCACTCACGGGAACCCCTGCTAGCCCAGGGGTTTTCGTGTCTCTGGAGGGCGATGGGTGGGTCAGACATCTCGCTCGGTCTACTACTGGTCTACCACGAGCGGGAGGTCGCCGTTGACGAGGGAGCCGGCCAACGGGTCGTACAGTTCGGCTGCTTCTGCGAGGGCACCCTTCATGAGATGGCCGTAGACCCTCAGGGTCATGCTCGGATCAGCATGGCCTGCAATCCGCGCGAGCGTGAGGATGTCAGCCTTCTGCGCAATTGATGACGACGGCCGGGATGCCGACGCTGCCGGTTTGCCGCGTCGTGCCCTCGTCGAACGAGCCGAGGTACGCGAAGTCGCTGGCGACGAGCGTCCCGTCGACGTGTACCGAGTGGCTGAGGTATAGGTCGTCGGTGTCGAAAGCGGCGCGGGTAACCGCGATGTGGTACTCCGTAACGACGAACGTGTAGTAGTCCACGGGGGTGCTCCTTCCGTCGGGGCGGGTTGCGTGGGGCGGCGCCGCCCGACTTCATCTCAACGGCCGATCATCCCCATGACCGCGGGGATGTCGAGCGTGGTCTGAGTCCGCCGCAGCCGGCCGTCCGGGCCTTCGGTCGCGAACTCGTTGGTGACCAGCCATGAGCGCAACGCGGAGGCGGTCACCCTTTCCGTGGTGGCCTCTGGTCGCGAGGGCGGCAAGGTCGTAGGCGAGGCTGCGCTCGAGAGCGAGATCGCCGGCGGGCAACGTCGACCTCGAAGGTGACGCCCATCAGGAGACGAGTCTACGACCGAAGCAGGAGGGGATGATGCGCGTGGGTGTCGTTGGGTGTCGCGCTGATACACGTGCCTTTGAGGGACGGGCTCGACCTCGAGGATGCCGTACCGCGGCCGGTCTGTCTTCGAGCTCTCGTACGGCAAGCCGGCGGAAACGGTCGAGCTCGACCTCGACGTGGTCGATCCTCTTCATGTCGCGGAGATGACATCTGCCGAGCGTGCGCTGCTGGTTGCGCGCGTGCTCGAGGTCCATCCGCATCTGGCCGATTTGGTCCCGCTGCACCTGCGCCCGGTGGGCGAGGTCGAGCAGGGGTACCCCCTCAAGGCGGAATAGTCGACCGGGACTCCCACGGTTACTTCGCTGCTGGTCGCGCGAGTGCTCGAAGTTCATCCGCATCTGGCCGAGTTGGTCCCGCTGCACCTGCGTCCGGTGGGGGCGGACGAGGAGGGGTACCCCCTTAAACCGGAGTAGTCGACCGGGACTCCCATCCGGGACGCGAGCGCGCGCGAGGTCCTTGCAGTGCGGATCCGAGCGGAGTAGGGTCGAACTCGGCGTCGGAGGGGTAAGCGCCCAGAGATTGCGGCATGGGCTGAACGAGTAGGTGACCATGCAATCGATCCCAGACTTCGCGAGGGATTGCACCTTTATCTTCAGCGGGACGGTGCTTGAGCTCGGCGCATCGTCGCTGCCGATCGTTCCGCCGAACGAACGGCTGATCACCGTGCGTCTCGACGAGAGCTTGCGGATCGATCCCGTGCTAGGAGATCTGCGCGGGAAGACGATCACTGTCGCGGTCGACTCGGCTGAGCATTTCGAGGAAGGACAGCACGCCGTGTTCTTCGCGAACAGTGCGGTTCACGGTCGCGGGATCATGGTCAACGAGGTTGCGCACGTCGATGCGGAACACGCGAAGGCGGTCGCCGAAGCAGTCGCCGAGCTACCGCGACGTCACCTGCTCAGCCGCCTGCAAGACGCGGAGGCGGTCGTCGACGCGAAGATCACGCATATCGACCCGCCGGGGTTCACATTCGACCAGCACGACGGGTTGTGGGCGACGGCGCACCTCGACATCAACGCCACTCTGAAAGGCGCCGCGCCGTCGCCGCCGGTCCTCTCGTTCGCAACGGCGGAGTGGCCACCCTACGACCGAATGCCGCGGTTCAAGACAGGACAGCAAGGCGTCTTCATCCTGCATCCCCCGCCCGTGGGGACGACGACCGACGAAGGGACGCTGTCGGAAGGGAGCCTCGTAGCCGTCGACGCTGCCGACGTTCAGCCGAAGTCACAGGCCGCACGGATCAAGCGAATGCTGAGCGCATTGAAGTGAGGGACGTCGCCCGATGAGAATCTCGCGCATCGTCAATGCTGTTCCCAACGACCACAGCAACGAGACGAACAACGACTCGGAGCCGAACATCGCCGTCAATCCGGCCAACCCGAATCAGATGGCGATCACGGCCTTTACGCCTCCGGATGCCGGCCTGACGAACGGGCCGATCTTCTACAGCACCGATCGCGGCGAAAACTGGAGCCTGCTGTTCAACGTGCCGGGAAACGGTTCACGAGATCAGACCATCGCATTCGCGCCGTCGTCAAACGAGCTCTACATGGCGACGCTACGCAACGATTCGTCGCCGATCACGCTGAACGTCGACCGTAGCGCGGACCCGACGACCGGCGCGTTTCCGAGCATCGAGAACAGGACGAAGCTCGATCAGCCGTGGGTGCACGCGATGACCGTGCCGAGCGGAACGAACGCGGGAAAGGTCTGCACCTACGTCGGCTACGGCGATCAGACCTCCGGCTACTGGGCGACCGTTGACGTGTGTCTCGATTCGCTCGCCGCCACGCCGGCGTTCACGAAGATCAAGCTCAACCCGCGGACTGCACAACGCGACGGCTTTCACATCAGACCGAAACCACACCGCGACGGCACCGTGTACGCGGGGTACCAAAGCTGGCAGTCCTCGTCGGGCAACAACGTCACGATGAACATGGTCGTCGCCCGGGACGACAACTGGGGCAACAACAGTTTCGGCGATCTCACCGATTCGAGCGACAACCAGGCCGGTCGCCTGGTCGCGAACGTCACCATCGACGAAAGTACCGCACTCGGCGGTCAGCGCCCCGACAACGGCTTCGACGTTCAAGTCGATCCCAACAACAGCGACGTCGTCTACCTCTCGTGGATCGACAACGGCGGCAGCGGATTCCGGCTGCACGTCCGCCGTTCGCTGAACCGAGGGGTGGACTGGTCGGGCGACCTCCTCACGGTCGACAACGCGGCGCTCGCAACGATGGCGATCAACAGCCAGGGTACGGTCGGACTGACGTATCTCCAGCTCGTCAGCGGCCAGTGGGAGACGCACTTCCGCACCACATCCGACGGCAGCACTTGGGACGATCTGCTGCTGGCGCGCACGGCGACGAGCGGCTTCATCGGCGACTACATGCGGATGGTCGCGGTCGGCCCGCACTTCTACGGCGTTTTCCCGGCCGTCAACACGCCGGGCAACTTCTTCCCCAACGGCGGAGGCACCGTCAGGTTTCAGCGCAACAACAACGGCGCGTCGCTGCTCGGCACCGACAACACGACGGTCATCGGCTCGTCGACCGACCCGTTCTTCTTCAAGGTCGAGGAAAAGGACGTCTCGTTCATCCTGAACCGCGATCCGATCGGCCAGGACGAAGTCGACGCACGCCGCCTCCAACCGCATGGTTCGAGCGGCGGCCTGCCGATTCAGGACGCGTTCCGTGTCGTCGTCGACGGGTTCACCGCGGCCGAGCTTGGCCTGACCGGACCGGCATCGACGCTGAATATGACGTCGTCGCTTTCGAACACGACCATGCCGATCACATGCACCGGTAACACATCGGACACCGGTGACTACGGCACCGAAATTCAACGGTTCACCTTTCATTTCAACGTCGACTTCGACGCCGCCGACGACGCCTTCAATTTCTCCACGCCGACGTCCGACGTGACCCTCAGCTGCACGGCGGGCCCCGTTCCCGCGTCCGCACTGCTCACGCTGATCAAACAGCCTGACCCGTTCATGCTGCACGGCGACCCTTCGTGGCTGAGCGTCGACCTGCGCTTCGTCGTCGCGCGGCAAGGTCAGTCGATGTTCGGCGTGACCGGCATTACCGGACCCGGCGACGCGCCGCGCTTCATCCAGGAATTGATCGCCGCGATAACACCCGCGCAGTTCGATGCACTGCCCGCCGGCGAGGACGACACCAAGCTCTACACGCAGCCGAACGACGAGCACAACGTTCCCGTCTTCAACTTCGCGCTTGCGAAGGTGCACTACATCGGTCTTATCGGCGCAAACAAGGTCCGCGTGTTCTTCCGGCTGTTTCAGGCGCAGACGACAACATCGACGTACGACTATCCGCCGGGAGCGCAGTACCGTCGCGCGACGAGCAATCCGCACGGCGAGCCGATCCCGCTGGCCGGGATCCTGGGACCGGAGTACGTCACGATCCCCTTCTTCGCCGCGCCGCGCATCGACACCACGTCGGTCGGCATGGATCAGCAGACGGACGATCCGTACAACGTCCAGAACATCACGGCACACGCCGACGGCTCCGAAGTCGACAAGGTCTTCGGGTGCTGGCTCGACATCAACCAACCGTTCAAGCCCGACGGAACGACGCCGAACAACGTCCTCCCGATCTTCGTGCCACCGAGCCAGAACGGTCCGTTCCATCCCAGCGATCCCAACCCGCTGTTCCGGCCACTCCCGATCGGACAGGCGATCCAGCGCGCGCTCCACCAGTGTTTGATTGCCGAAGTCGCCTTCGACCCCACGCCGATCCCCGTCGGCAAGGACTCGTCGAACTGGGACAAGCTGGCGCAGCGCAACATCGCCTGGAGCGACGTCAACTCGGCGCAGGCCGGCACGACGTTCGAGATCCGGCCGACCGCCGAGACGCTCCCCGCGCACGAGATCCCCGACGAGCTGATGATCGACTGGAACGGCACGCCGCCCGGAGGAGAGGCGACCATCTACCTCCCGGCCGTCGATGCGGCGGACGTGCTGGCAATGGCCGACCGGCTCTACCCGATCCACAAGTTGTCACGTCATGACGAGCACACGATTCGCTGCAGGACCGGCGGCATCACGTATATCCCGATTCCGCCGGGAGGCCCGATCAACTACGCCGGGTTGCTCACAGTCGACGTCGAGACCAGTGGCCGTCGCGGCGAGACCTTCGACGTCGTGGTCCGGCAAGTGACCAGCGCCTCGCGCGGGCAGCCCCCGCCGCCGCCTCCCCCGCCGCGCCTTCAGGAACGGACGGAGAGCGCCGTACGACCCGAAGGCCACAGCACGAAGGACATCGAGTGGCGACGCGTGATCGGCGCCTTCCAACTCTCGATTCCCGTCGGTCGCAAGGAGACGCTTCTCCGACGGGAAGAGCGCGATCTGTCCGTGCTCCGATGGATCGCCGAGGCGATTCCCGAGACGAGTCGCTGGTACGACGTGTTCCGCGCGTACCTCAGGCTCATCGGTCACCGCGTGGGCAGCTTCGGTGGAGATCCCGGTTCGATCGAGCCTTCACCGACCGGCGACGGCGGTCCGGGGCACACGCACCACCATCATCCCGGGAGGGGGCGAGGACACCACGAGAAACGGCACGAGCACGGCTTCACGGGCAAGATCGACGAGCTCTTCTTCGACGAGTTCGGCGACTTCGTCGGCTTCGTGCTCCGCACCGAGCACGGCGAGGAGGAGCTGTTCAGCCGCGAACCGGAGATCGAGCGCCTCGCAGAGCGCGCCTGGCGGGACCGCCTGAGAATCACCGTCGTCGTCGAGCACGACCACGTCAGACGTGTGATCATCCACCGGCCGCCGGCGCCGTTCGACTCTCGCTGAATCGCTCGAGAATCAAAGCATCGTCCCACGGAGCCCATCGAACGAGCCGTATGGGCGCCGTAACGCGATGTGGCGACGTCCCTGTAAAGGGCAGGTGCGTTCGTTTGCATTTGGTTTGCAATGCCTCTCCACGCCGCACTGGCGCAGGCCTCGCAGGCCCGGACATAACAGAGCTTTCTAGTGGTCGGCGGGTCGATCAGGCGCTTGGCACTCCCAGACGGGATGGCCTCCCCGGCGAACGAGATCAGCAGCCTGAGACTGCCATGCGGCGCTTGGCGATCCCGCCCGGAGCAGTTTCGTGGGAGGCTGGGTGGGGCCGTTGAACGGGCAGTCGAGGAAGGTGACGTGGAGTACACGCGCTTAGGAAACACCGGGTTGAAGGTGAGCCGGCTCGCGCTCGGCTGCATGAGCTACGGCGATCCGACCACCCCGAACGCGCACCCGTGGGCGCTCACCGAGGACAAGGCGCAGCCGTTCTTCCAACAGGCCGTCGAGCTCGGCGTGACCTTCTGGGACACCGCGAACGTCTACCAACTCGGCACGTCCGAGGAGATCGTCGGCCGTGCGATCACCCGCTACTCCCGCCGTGAGGAGATCGTGCTCGCGACGAAGGTGCGGGGGTGGATGCACGACGGGCCCGGCGGAGAAGGCCTCTCGCGCAAGGCGATCCTCGAACAGGTCGACGCATCGCTCGCCCGACTTGGCACCGACTACATCGACCTGTACCAGATCCACCGCTTCGACGACGCCACGCCGGTAGAGGAGACGATGGAGGCGTTGCACGACATCATCAAGGCGGGCAAGGTGCGCTACATCGGCGCGTCGTCGATGTATGCCTGGCAGTTCGCGAAGCTGCAGCACGCCGTCGACCTCGGCGGCTGGACACGGTTCGTGTCGATGCAGAACCAGTACAACCTGTTGCGCCGCCACGACGAACCCGAGTTGATGGCGATGTGCGGCGACATGCAGGTGGGTCTCGTGCCCTACTCACCGAACGGGAAAGGCCGGCTCGCCCGGCCGGTAGGCGAGCAGAGCCACCGCGCGAGCACCGACAAGGTCGTCCAGGCGTTCGACTCCCCCAATGACGAGCCCGTCATTAACGCCGTCCAGGCCCTCGCCGAAGCCCGCGGCGTCAGCATGGCCCAGATCGCGCTCGCATGGGTGCTGCGCCACCCGCTCGTCTCGGCGCCGATCGTCGGCGCAACCAAGCCTCACCACCTACCCGAGGCAGTCGCTGCGCTCGGACTCGAGCTGACGGATGAAGAGGTGGAAGGACTCGAAGAGCCCTACCAGCAGACCGGCCCATCCTGGTATTAGCGCAATGCCCCCGCCTCGACGAACGTCCTGATGCCCGAGCCCGTCCGGGCTGACCCTCACGGCCGACCTAGCCAGCGAACGAGCACGATCGTCCCGGCGGCGACGGCCTCCCCCGCGAAGAAGATCAACTGCCTGGAACTCCTTGCCGGGTTTGCTTGGCGCGCCGCCCTCCGTGTCTTTGAGCTCAGCTACGGCAAGCCGGCGGAGACCGTCGAGGTCGACCTCGACGTCGTTGATCCTCTGCATGTTGCTGAGATGACCTCCGCAGAACGTGCGCTGCTAGTTGCGCGCGTGCTCGAGCAGCACCCGCATCTGGCCGAGCTCGTCCCACTGCGCCTGCGTACGGTCCCAGAGGTCGAGGACGGGCACCCCCTCAAGGCGGAGTAGCGGCAAGGGATTCCCACCCGGGTGGGTCTTGTCAGGCCGATCACTTTGTTGGGATACTCGGGCGTGGCGGTGGGCTCCCCGCAGCGGCCGCCTGAACATGCTCGACCTGCGGCATTTGGTACTTAGGGAGAAGGGGTTACGGATGTTTCAACGTGCGTTCGGACGTGCGGGGCGACTCGGCGTCTTGGGTGTATGTGCTGCGGTAGTGACTGCCGCGGCGACGACAGCGGCAAGTGCGGCTGGATCGGTGAACGTGTCATGTGCGGCTGGCGGGTCAGGTTTGGTCGCTGCTGTGAATGCGGTTAATGCCGCGGGTGGCGGATCGATCAACCTCGCATCCGGTTGCACCTACTCGCTGGTGGCGGCCGACAACACCGACTTCGGCCCCAGTGGGTTGCCGGTCGTCGTGACGCCGATCACGGTGAACGGCAAGGGCGCGACCATTGCAGGCAACAACCGCAGCTTCCGGATCATCGCGATCGACGGCACCTCGGGTGGGGCACTAACCCTCAACGGCGTCACGATCACCGGCGGCAAGGCGGCCGGGATGATGGCCGGGGGCGCAGGCGGCGGCATCCTTGACCTCTCGGGATCGCTGACGCTGAACAGCGTATTGGTGACCGGGAACTCGGCGGCTTCCGCGGGCGGGGGCGTTGGAGCAGCTTTCGGCGCGACCGTAACGCTGAACAATAGTGAGGTGAGCTGGAACACCGTCCCCTCCGCAGGAGGAAGCGGCGGCGGCGGCATCATCTCGATGGCAGCAACGCTGACGCTGAACAACAGCACTGTCGATCACAACGTCGCTCCCGGGGGCGGCGGCATCGCCAGCGGCAACGGGCAGGGCGGCGGGCCGGGAAGCTCGATCACGTTGAACAAGAGCGTGATCAGCGACAACACCGCGTCCGGCGGCTTTCAGAGCGGCGGCGGCGGGATTTCCAACGGCGGCACGCTCGTCAGCAACAACAGCCAGATCGTCGACAACACCACGGTTGGTACCGAAGAGGTAGGCGCGGGCTTGCTGAACCACGCGACCGCGACCCTCAACAAGACGGTCGTGTCCGGCAACACTGCGACCGAGGGCAGCTTCGGCGGCGGCGTCGTCAACGCGATCTTCTTCGCGGGCCAACCGACGCCGACAATGGTGATCAACAACAGCCAGGTGACCGGTAATAGCGCCGATGGCGGCGGGGGCGGCATCGTGAACATCAGCTTCGACCCGACCGCCTCAGCCGGAACGGTGACGCTGAACCACACGACCGTCAGTGGGAACGCCCCTGACAACTGCGAGCCGCCCGGTGCAGTCCCGGGCTGCACCGGCTGAACTAGATCACTGAGTGGGGCGGGGCGTCATGCCCGCCCCACTTACCTTCACGGAAAAGCAGACCCCGCCTGGGCGCGTGTTCGCGAATTGCCTTCGGGCATCCTCGCCGCCCTCCTCGCGTTTCCGGTCGTTCGCGTTCATCGTGGGTGGACCGCTTCGACCTCATTCGTCGAGACGAACGGACGCGCTCATTCCTCGATGGTGTGAGACCACACCGATCGGCGCGGCCCGCCGCCGAAGCGGCAACCTCGGTGGCCGGCCCCGCAAGCCGACGCAGCCCGAGGCACGGGCCGCCGCACTCGAGAAGCTCGTGCCTCTCGCGCTCAAGAGTCTGGCCGCGCGCACCTCGGCACCGGGGAAGCGAGCTCCTGGCGGGCGGCGTTGCGTGTGTTCGAGCTCTCCTGCGGAAAGGCCGCGGAGACCGTCGAGCTCGACCTCGATGTCGTCGATCCTATTCATGTGGCTGAGATGACCTCGGCCGAACGTGCGCTCCTGGTTGCGCGCGTGCTCGAAGTTCATCCGCATCTGGCCGAGCTAGTTCCGCAGCGCCTGCGTGCGGTCGTGGAGGCCGACGGGGTACCCCCTCGACCCTGACTAGCGCCCGGGACTCCCAAGCCGGAGAGTTACGGAGTCAGCAACTTCGCCCCGTCTGAGCCCTACCGAACTGAGCGAGGCCCGCCGCCGGAGCGGCAACCTCGGGGCAGGCCGCGAAAGCCCACCCAGGCCGAGGCACGCGCGACCGCGCTCGAGGAGCTCGTGCCGGCCGCTATCAAGTCCCTTGCTGCGCATCTCGGCGAAGGTGATCCGCTTTCTTGGCGCGCCGCGCTCCGCGTGTTCGAGCTCAGCTACGGCAAGCCGGCGGAGACGGTCGAGCTCGACTTTGACGTCGTCGATCCTCTCCATGTCGCGGAGATGACCCCAGTGGAGCGTGCTGCCTTGGTGGCGCGTGTGCTCGAGGTTCATCCTCATCTGGCCGAGCTCGTCCCGTTGCGCCTGCGCCCTGTTGGGGAGGTCGAGGAGGGGCACCCCCTGGAAACGGAGTAGTCGACCGGGACTCCCAGCAGGGGACGCAGGCAGGCCCCACGCGGACGGTTGCCAACTTGAACTTATCGGCGCCGCGGCGTGCCAGACCGGGTGACCCCTCCTGCCCCGGCCTTAAGGGGCTGTGCTCGGTTCGGGATCATCCGTACTAGGTGATGTGGTTTCCCCTCGAGCCGCCGAAACTGAGCCTCGGTAGGCTCCGAGCATACGAGGGGTCAGTGGCAGGCGACATGCTCCCATTTCGTCGAAGGGTCGCTCGGTTGAGCTTGCTCGCCGGGGTTCTAGGTGTGTTGGCGCTGGTCCTGGTGGCGCTGGCGGTATGGGTCGCAGTTGGGACGGAGCCGGAGCTCGACGTTGGCTGGCTGCCGGTCGGCGTCGGCAGTGGGGTTCCCTCTGTGGGGTTGTTCGTTGCGGCCGGTGCGGTCGCGGCGGCGGTCTTCGTGGGGCTGGCCGCCCTGTATGCGGCGGCGGCGATGCGCGTGTTGGCTCGGGATAGGCGGATTCCGGCCCCGTTGTCTCCGCGCATGCGCGAGGTGCGCAGCGTGGTCTTGACGCCCCTGGGACCGGCGGCGCTGCGGCTGGTAGCCGAGCCGGAGCTTCCGAGGAGCGAGCTGCCTGACCCCGAAACGACGCGGCCGCCGCTGCGACTGACGGTTCTCGTCCCTGCCCACGATGAGGAGCTCACGATCGCGGATGCGTTGGCGTCGTTGTGGGGGCAGACACGGCCCCCGGAGAAGGTGATCGTGGTGGCCGATAATTGCACCGACCGAACTACCGAGATTGCAGTCGAACACGGCGCCGAGGTCTTTACAACCGTCGCCAACACCGAGAAGAAAGCCGGCGCGCTCAACCAGGCCCTCGCTGAACTCTTCCAAGAGATGGACACCCACGATGTGGTGATGGTGATGGACGCCGACTCGACCGTCGTATCCGAGTTCCTCGAAACCGCAATGGGACGACTCGAAGCCGACCCGGAACTTATCGCCGTCGGCGGCGTCTTTTACGGAGAGGAAGGCTCCGGACTGATCGGACAGTTGCAGCGCAACGAATACACGCGCTATCAGCGCGACATCTCACGACGGAAAGGCAAGCTCTTCGTCCTCACCGGCACCGCTTCCCTTTTTCGCACCTACGCCTTGAAAGCGGTAGCCGACTCGCGGGGCGAGCTCCTACCCGGCGATCCCGGCACGGTCTACGACACCCTGGCGCTCACCGAGGACAACGAGATGACCCTGTCGTTGAAGTCGCTCGGGGCGAAGACGGTCTCGCCGATGCAGTGTCACGTCGTCACCGAGGTGATGCCCGACTGGCGGTCTCTGTGGCGACAGCGGATGCGCTGGGAACGCGGCGCACTCGAAAACATCGGTGCCTACGGCCTCACTCGCGCGACCATGCGCTACTGGTTGCAACAGATCGCGATCGGGTATGGAACATTGGCGCTCAACTCATACCTACTGCTGCTCCTGATCACGCTGCTCGCCGCCGACGGCCTGCGCTTTGACTGGTTCTGGATCGGCATCGGCACGATCTTCCTCATCGAGCGCGTCGCCACCGTCTGGGCGGCAGGATGGAAAGCACGACTGCTCGCGCTGCCGCTGGTGATCGAGCTCGTCTACGACCTGATCATCCAAGCGATCTACGTCAAGTCCCTCATCGACATCGCTAGCGGCCGCAAAGCAGGCTGGAACTACGTCCCCCGCGAAAGCCTCCCCGCCCGAGCGGTCACCCATTGACGACTCTGTCTGGCATTTTGCTTCCCGCCAGCGAGCTGCACTCGGGCTGGTTCCAAGCACTCGCCGCCTTCGTCGCGTTCAACACACTCCTCTACGCAGCCTTGTCGATCTGGAAACTGATCCCACGACGCCGCGCGTAGAGGCGCACGCCACAGCACTCGAGGAGGTGGTACCAGCGGCGATCAAGTCACTGGCAGCACACCCCGGTGATGGAGAACCTGTTGCTCGGCGGGCCGCCCTGCGCGTGTTCGAGCTCTCCTGCGGAAAGGCCGCGGAGACCGTCGAGGTCGACCTCGACGTAGTCGATCCGCTTCATGTCGCTGAGATGACCTCGGCCGAGCGTGCCCGCCTGATCGCGCGGGGTCTCGAGGTTCATCGCATCTGGCCGAGCTGGTTCCGCAGCGCCTGCGCGCGGTCGTGGAGGCCGAGGAGGGGCACCCCGTCGAGCCGGAGTAGTCGACCGGGACTCCGCGCCGGGGGGAGAGACAGGGTTGCGTGCTCGCCTCGCGCGCACGCGCGCGCGATACTTACGGGGACATGCCTGTTCCCCGCTGGGGAGCCGTCACCGACAAGCACCCGTCAGGCGGCGAATGCCGGAAGGGGGACGAGCTCGCCGCTCACGGCCTGTGCTTCAGGCCGGCGTCCGATCACCTTGACGAGAGCCCCGGCGACTGCCGGGTCGAAATGACTGCCGGCGCAGGCTGCGATCTCGGCGAGCGCCTCCTCGCGGCTGCGGGCCGGACGGTAGCTCCGGTCGGTCGTCATCGCGCTGAACGCGTCGCAGGCGCAGACGATCCGGGCGACGAGCGGGATCTCCGCGCCGGCGAGTCCGTCCGGGTAGCCAGCGCCGTCCCAGCGCTCGTGGCAGGAGCGGACGATCCGCCCGACTTCGGCGAGCCGACCGCCGACCCGTTCGAGCAGACGCTGGCCGTCGATCGTGTGCCGGTTGATGATCGCCCGCTCTTTTGCGGTGAGCGGCCCCGGCTTGTTGATGATCTCCGACGGGATGTTGATCTTGCCGACGTCGTGGAGGAGTGCGGTGAACTCGGCGTTCAGCCGGGCGCGTGGGTCGACGTTCATCTCATCGCAAACCGCGAGCACGATCTCGAGCACGTCGCGGCTGTGTGCTCCGGTGTATGCGTCGTCGGCTTCGACGACGTCGCCGAGCAGGAACGCGGTGCCGCGGTAGGCGCTCGAGAGCTCGAGCGCCTGATCCATCCGTCGGCGGCGTTCGCGCGTCGAAACGCTGACCGCGGCAAGAAGTGGCAGCGGCAGCAGCAGCGCGAGCTCGTCGTGGACAGCGGCGAGGGCTGCGAGCAGCCCGACCGGTGCGAGCACCAGATCGATCGTGAAGACAACCGGCATCTGGGCGAGGATTTGGCGCGGCGGCACGCGCAGGGCAAACCACTCCCGGACGACGCAGCTGCCGGCGTCGGTTGCGAACTGCGCAGCAAGCGCGGCCGCGAACACGAGCACGGTGCGTTGTTCGAGCGAGATCTCGACCGGTAGAAATGTCAGCACGAGCGCCGGCCCGAACGCATACCAGGAGCTGCCGACAACGATCACCGTCCGGGCGAGCGGCACACGTCGGCGGGCGTAGTCGGGCAGCTGGCTGAGTAGGCTGCCGGCGACGATCCACAAGGGCAGTTGCGTGGGTGGCAACTGGAACAGCATCTCAACGAGAATCAACTCGGTCGCGATCGCAAGCGTGCTGCCCACCTCAAACTCGAGCCGCGCGGCGACCGCGTAGGAGCAGACGAGCAGCGCGATCACCCATAGCGGCGGCAGCGGTGTGTGCCGGCCGAACGCGGCCAGTGCAGCCGCAGCGCACGCGAACGCCGCAGCTGACGTCCAGTAGGTGAAGCGTTCAGAGCGGCTGAGCGTTCCGGATTCGCGCGCACGCGCCTCGGCGAGTAGCTGCTCGCTTAAGGGGTCGAACGTGCTGGTTACGATCTCGGACACGACTCAGAAGCGTGTGAGCGGAGCCGGCAGGACGAACCCGGCTCCGCTCAGGGAAGCGGTTTGCTTCGCGCTCACCTGCTCCAGCTGGGATCGACGTAGACGCCGTCGAGCGCGAAGGTCTCGTCTTTCTGGAGGCCATTCACCTTGAAGTCGAACGCGACCGGTGTCCAGCCGTTTGTCGAGGCGACCGAAAGGAGGTTGACGCCAATCGGGATCACGACCGAGGGCTGCCAGCTGCTGTCGACTTTCAGACGAGCGAGCGTCAGGTTGTGCTCGTGGCCGTCCGTGTCCTCGTAGAGGACCTTCACCTCGAGCCGTGCCTTGCCGTTTCCGCCCCGGTCGGCAAGGAAGACACGCAACGTCGGGTTGTCGAGGTTCACGCACATCACCGGCGTGACCGCCTCCGAGTCGCCCTTGCTGAACAGAAGCGATGAGCTGCCGGCGGTGAACGGGTCGTGGTCGCCTGTCACACCCACGTTCTTCAGCGTCCACGCCGACGTGGTCGAGAAGTCGCCCTGCGGGACAAGGCTGTAGGCGGCGAGATCACCGAAGGGTGCGAAGACCTGGGACGGCTCGTCGAAGTCACAGGTTGCAGCCGCCGAGAGCTTGCCTCCGCGCGCCGTCCGGCCGTGCGCCTGCAGGTCGTTCAGCTTCTTCTGCATGTCGCCGAGCTGATGGCTGACATCGACAAGCTGGTCGTCAGCAGGAGGAGCCGTGCCCCCTGCCAACGCGACACCGGTGCCAGCGAGCGCCGCCAACAGGCAGACCGCAAAGAGCGCGGGAAGCTGCCGCAAAACCACTTTCATCTCGTTGTTTCCTTTCGCCGCAGTTGTCAGAGCAGCCTGCCGCGGCCGCTCCGGACGCATCGAATGCGATCGCCGCCGACCTGGTAATCCCCCACCAGAGGTATTCGCATCGGATCGCCCATCGGTACCCCCGTTCGTGCGACGGTCGATCGCGCGTTTCCGGGTGCGTGCGGATCGCCGATCCGGGTGGGGCCGGAGCAGGCGTGGGAGGATGACGCTGCGTCGGATTCTCGTAGCGGCGCTAGGTCGTGCACGGATGGGCTGCTCGGTCCGCTCACCGCAGTTGTAGGATCCACCTCGCCGGGACCCTGACGACGTGAACCGCCTTCTCGCCGCACTTGCTGCTCTTGTCGTGTTCGCCGTCTGTGGTGCGGCGTTCGCGGCGAAGCCGTCGGCGGACGACATCACGCAGGTCACGACGACGCTTCCGGCACTGAACCCCGGCCAGGCCGGGTGGGTCTCGACGCTCTGGACAGGCGCCTCAGAAGACGCAACCTCGTTCCGGCTGAGTGTCGTTCAGCCGATCCCGAAAGGGATCAGCGTCAGCTACCCGGAGAACACCGCCGACTCCTCGTCCCTGTACAAGGAGTCGACGTTACGCGCAGGCGACACCGATTACTCTTCGTTCAAGTTGCAGGTCGGAGACACCGTGATCGGCGAGCAGCAGATCAAGCTGGACGTCGAGTACGACCTTGACGGCAAGAAGCAGAAGCAGAAGGTAAACGTCACGCTGCCCGTCGTCGAGTTCAACGGGCCGGCCGTCGAGCAGCTGACGCACACCGCCGGACCGATTCCGGCTGGCTCCGCCACGTTCGTCGATGTCAGCTACAAGGCAAACAAGCCGGGGGTGACCGACGTCCACCTGACCGCGACCCCGCCCGCCGGGGCCACAGTGATCTACCCAAACGACGGCAGCTCCAGCGGGCTCGCCGCCGACTCGACACTGTCAGTCGGCGAAACCGACCACGCGAGCTTCAAGATCGACACCGGCACACTCGCCGCCGGCAGCTACGAGGTCGGCCTCGACTTGATCTACGGCAACGGCGGCCAGCATCTCCCCGGAACCCTCACTCTGACCGTCAGCTGAAATGCGGTGGCTGCTCATCATCGGAGCGCTCGCCGCGCTTATGACGGGCTGCGGCTCCAGCTCAAACTCGGGCTCGCTCGACCCGCAGGTCGAGGACGCCTACGTCGAGGCGCAAGCACAAGCGCTCTGCCTGATGCAGACAACGGCGTACCCGACCCAGGCCGAGCAGCAGGCTGCCTACAAGAAGGCACAGCAGCGCTCGAAGCTGACAGCAGACGAGTACGCCGAAGCCGAGGCCGCTGCCGCAAACGACGAAGCACTGCGCAAGCGCGTTAGCGCCCGCGCTACCGAGCTCTGCGGCTGACCTCGAAACACACCTCGAAGGTTTGCGACTGCCCTTTCCCTGGGCGTCGGTGAAGCAACGACGACGACACGCTTCTCGCCTAACCATCGCCAGCGAAGGCGTCAATCTCCGATGGTGTCGCCACCCAGCCACGCTTAATGGGCTACGGCGCCGCACGAGGGGCAGCACGATGTGACCCAAAGAACCAGTTGGGGTCCCCGCGTCCGACATCATGTTCGGAGGTACGCGGGAGTTCGATGATCCGCGCAGGTGGTGCACTGTTCTGTCAGTGAAGCAATGGCAACCCTGATCTTCTCCGCTGAGCCTTCCTCCCCGTGGTTTCGGGACAGCCTGCTGACGATCGCGTTCGTGCTGCTGGCGCTGAACGTGCTGCTGATCGTGCTCGTGCACGGCCGGCGGATACGCCAGTACTTTCGGAGCCGCCGAGAACGGCGGTTCCAGGCGACGCTCGGCGAGGTGATCTCGAAGCTCGACGATCCTGTGGGCGTCCGCGACCGGGTCTGGCTGCAGGAGCAGCTGGCCGGGTTCGACGAGTTGGAACAGCCGCTCGTCGCGGTCGCTCTGATCGAACGCCTCGGTCTCGCCTCGGCGGAAGAACGCCAGGCGCTTCTGGCGGTGCTGCGGGAGGTAGGCGCAGTCGATCTGCTCGTTCGCCAAACGCGAAGCCGGATCCCGTGGCGGCGGGCGCTCGCGGTGAGAACGCTCGGATGGATAGCTGCGGTGGAAACAGTCCCTCTGCTGATCGGCCTTGCCGATGACCGCAATCACTATGTCCGCGAAGCATCTGTGCGGGCGCTCGGACAGATACGCGACCGACAAGCATTGCCGTTGCTCGGCGAGTTGTTCCGGGAACCGGGCCGCCTTCCGCCGGGCGTCGTCTACGACGCACTCGTCTCGTACGGCTCTGCTGCGGAGCCGACGTTCGCCGGCGCGCTCCGATCAGCTCTCGAGCCGGTACGAATCGCCTCCTGCTACGGCGTCGCTGCAGTCTGCGATTCCGAGCAGGCGCGCGCTGAGCTGACACCGCTGCTCACTGACCGGGAACCGGCGGTGCGGGTAGCAGCTGCGGAGGCGCTCGGGCGGGTCGGCGCCGGCGCGCTGCCCCGAGGGCTCGAAGAGGCCTCCCGTGACGAGGTGGCGATCGTGCGCGTAGCCGCAACGCGCGCGCTCGCGTCCTACGACGACCCGCAGTCCGTCGAGCTCGCGCTGAACGCGCTGCTCGACCCTGACCGGGACACTGCAGTCGCGGCCGGCGAGTCACTCGTCCGCCTGGCCCGCCGTCCGGCAACCGCAGCCGCCGCACAGGGAGCACTTGCTCGTCACACATGGCCCATCGAACGAGCGCTCGTGATGGACTCAGTCGGGGCGGTCTGAAATGGCCGAAGCAGTCCTCTTCTGGCTGTCGTTCGCGATTTTCCTCTACTTCGTCTTCTACGCCTGCACCACGTTCGGCTTGATCGGCCGGTCGTTGTACGAAACCGCACACACCGCGGTGGCACGCGGCCAGCTGTTCACCCCACCCGATCGCCAATACAGGCCGGGGATCAGCCTGCTCGCTCCTGCCTACAACATGGCGCCGGTGATCGCGGCAAGCGCACGGGCGCTGCTGGCCGCCGACTACGACCCGCTCGAGGTTGTGATCATCGACGACGGGTCAGAGGACGGGACAACAGCGGCGCTTGACGCTGCCTTCGATCTCGTCGAGATGCCGGTCGGGGACCGCATGAAAATCGCGACCGAGCCTGTGCTGCACTACTACGTCAGCCGCCGCGAACCGCGCCTGCGTGTCCTCCAGAAAGAAAACGGCGGCCGCTCGGACGCAGTCAACGCCGGCTTGAACGTGGCCCATCTGGAGCTCGTTGCGATCGTCGATGCCGACACGCTGCTCGAACGTGACGCGCTGAAGCGGATCGTCGAAGTGTTCGCCGCCGACCCGGTCAACGTCGTGGCGGCCGGCGGCAGCATCCGGGTCGCAAACGGAGCGTTGATCCAGAACAACGCGGTCGCTGTGCCGCACGTCGCCGCCGGCGGCATCGAGACAAGCCAGACCGCCGAATACCTGCGCAGCTTCTTCGGCAACCGGATCGCCTGGTCTGCGGTCAACGGGCTCGTGATCATCTCCGGGGCCTTCGGTGTTTTCCGGCGCAACCTGATCCGCGACAGCGGTGGGCTGTCGCGGCAGACGCTCGGCGAGGACATGGAGATGGTGATGCGCCTGCACCATCAGCTGCGGCCGAAGCATCCGGACACCCGCGTCGTTCACGTCGCCGACGCGAACGCCTGGACGGAAATCCCGACCGCGCTCGGCCCGTTGCGCGGACAACGGATTCGCTGGCACGTCGGACTCTGCGACAACCTGCGCATCCACTGGCGGATGATCGGCCGCCGCCGCTTCGGCGAGGCCGGGCTCTGGGCGCTTCCCTACTCGCTCCTGTTCGAAGCCGCCGGACCGTTACTGCAAGCGATTGGGATCCTGCTTCTGGTGCTGCTCGTCGGTTTGCACGCGATTCACTGGCAATACGCCGTCTCCCTGTCCGTCGTCATGCTGCTCGTCGGGCAACTGCAGACCGCCGGCGCGATCCTGATCGAGGAAGTCGGGTTCCGCCGCTACACGGTGCGCGACCTGATGGTGGTCGCCGGCTGGAGCCTGGTCGAGCTCCTCTGGTATCGGCCGTTGACATCGCTCTGGCGTCTCTGGGCGACCGCGCTCGTCCTGACCGGCCGACGGCCGGGCTGGGGCACGATCCCGCGCGGGGCTGCATTCAAAGAGACCCAGGAGGCTGAGCAAGCGTCCGCACCGTTGTCACGCTGATCAGGCCCGCTCCACTCGCTGAAGTCAATGAAGCTCGTCGCGTTTCCGAGCAGCGCAGGTGAGATCTCGACGCTCTCCTGGACGCAATTGCAGATCCTCGGAGCGAGCCTCATCGACGAACTCCCTGCGGGCGAGCGGGTGATCGGCTCGACGCCGGCGGCCGAGATCGCAACCGCGAACGGCTCTCAAGACGCCATAAGTCGCACTCAGCGCTGACCCGACCGCCGACCTGCGCGATTGCTCACGCCCGAGGTCGGCGTCGCAACGTGTGTTGCCGTGTTCGCGACCCCCAGCCTTGCCACGTAGATGATCCGCGAGCCGTCCGCACGCGCACGTGGTCGGTGGGCCCTCCCCCTGAACGCGATGTCGAGCGCGGGACCCTGACCCGAGACGCACGCCGCGCGAGTGGCAACCTCGGTGGCCGTCCGCGCAAGCCCACCCAGGCCGAGGCCCGCGCCGCCGCGCTCGAGGAGCTCGTGCCTGCCGCGGTCAAGTCATTGGCTGCCCATCTCGGTGATGGTGATCCTGTTGCTTGGCGTGCCGCCCTCCGTGTCTTCGAGCTCAGCTACGGCAAGCCGGCGGAGACCGTCGAGCTCGACCTCGACGTCCTCGATCCACTTCATGTCGCTGAGATGACCTCCGCCGGGCGTGCGCTCCTCGTCTCCCGCGTGCTCGAGCAACATCCTCATCTGGCCGAGCTCGTTCCGCAGCGCCTGCGCGCGGTCGTGGCGGCCGAGGAGGGGCACCCCCTCGAGCCCGAGAAGTAGCGCGGGACTCCCAGGCCGGGGCCCTCCGTCTGAGAGGTCGTCAGCCGCTTGGGACTCAGGGCCGCTGATCGTCCGAAGCGGATGATGTGGTAACGCACTCCCTGCAGCAGGGTCGAACCAGTCACGCTTTGGCGATCAGGGGCGTGCGCTGTTCGCGAATGAACTCGTGGACACCCTCACCCTCTGGCACGCGAACCGAAACGGGAGGTAGGAACGTGAGCGACAAGATGCTCGACCGCGGCAGGTTGCCGATCCGCCGTCCGAAGTTCGATGGCGTTGTCAAGCGCACGCTCGACGGTTCTGAACCCGACTGGAACTCCATCGCACCGATCCCCGCGCCTGACGGCGCCCCGAACGTCCTGCTCGTGCTGACTGATGACGCGGGCTTCGGCAACCCGAGTCGGTTTGGCGGGCCGATCAGCACGCCGACGATGGAGAGGCTGGCGTCAGGAGGACTGAGCTACAACCGATTTCACACGACGGCCCTCTGCTCGCCGACTCGGGCGGCGCTGATGACCGGTCGGAATCATCATGCGGTGGGCTTCGGCATGGTCGGCGAGTTCGCGGGGCCGTTCCCGGGTTATTCCGCGAATCTCCCGAAGGACTGCATGCCGTTCGTGAAGACGTTGCAGGGGAACGGCTACTCGACCGCGTGCTTTGGCAAGTGGCACCTGACGCCGGACAACATGCAAGGCCCGTCTGGCCCGTTCGACCGCTGGCCGAACGCCGTCGGGTTCGACTATTTCTGGGGCTTCTTGGGCGGCGAGTCGGGTCAGTTCGACCCAGTGGTGATCGAGAACAACACCGCAGTCGGCGTGCCGGAGGACAAGGACTTCTACCTTCCCGACGCGATGGCCGACAAGACGATCGAGTGGATCCACGGCGTCCGCGCGCACGGCTCCGGCAAGCCCTGGTTCGCGTACTTCTCAACCGGCGCCAGCCACGCGCCGCACCAGGTCCGACCCGAATGGTCGGATCGCTACAAGGGCAAGTTCGACCAGGGCTGGGACAAGCTGCGCGAGGAGACCTTCGCGCGCCAGAAGGAGCTCGGGGTGGTCCCGGCCGACGCGGAGTTGACGGAGCGTCCGGAGGCGATGCCCGCCTGGGACTCGCTGGACGAGAACCACAAGCGTTTCTACGCCCGCCAGATGGAGGTCTACGCCGGCTACTGCGAGAACGCCGACTGGAATGTCGGCCGTGTGATCGACGCGATCGAGGAGATGGGCGAGCTCGAGAACACGCTGGTGATCTATATCTGGGGTGACAACGGCGCGAGCATGGAAGGCACGCTCACCGGCACCTTCAACGAGCTGGCGACCTTGAACGGCGTCCCGTTGACCGACGAGCAGCAACTCCAGCTTGTCCTTAAGTGGGGAGGTCTCGAGGCCTGGGGCGGCGAGATGATGGGGCCTCACTATTCAGCGGCCTGGGCGTGGGCGGGCGACTGCCCGTTCCAGTGGGGCAAGCAAGTCGCCTCGCATCTGGGCGGCACGCGCGACCCGATGATCGTTCACTGGCCGCACGGGTTTCAGGAGCAGGGCGGGCTCCGCGAGCAGTTCACGCACGTGATCGACGTCGGCCCGACGATCCTCGAGGCGGTCGGACTACCGCAGCCGACGCACATCGACGGTGTCCAGCAACAGCCGATGCACGGCACGAGCTTCCTCTACTCGCTCAACGATGCGACGGCGGCCGAGCGCCACACGCAGCAGTACTTCGAAATTCTCGGCAACCGCGGGATGTACAAGGAGGGCTGGTGGCTCTCGTGGATGATGCCTCGCACGCCGTGGAAGGTTGACCCCGAGACTCTGAAGAGGTTCGCGCCGGGTGTCTGGGACCCTGCTAACGATCCGGTCGAGCTCTACTACCTGCCGGACGACTTCACCCAGTCGCGCAACATCGCCGACCAGCACCCAGAGAAGGTGGAAGAGCTCAAGCAGCTTTTCTGGGAGGAGGCGGACAAGTACCAGGTGCTGCCGCTGCTCGGCGGCCTTACGAGCTTCTTCGGGATGCTCCCACCGATCCCGGCCGACTCGAGGTTCACCTACTACGGCGACGTCCAGAACGTGGCCTCGGGGATGATCCCGCACATCTACAACCACTCCTACACGATCAGCGCCGAGCTCGAAATTCCGTCCGGCGGCGCTGAGGGTGTGATCGTGGCCGAGGCCGACCACCTGGGCGGGTTCGTGCTCTTCGTTCAGGACGGCAAGCTGAGGCACACCTATTCATTCCTGGGCGTTCAAGAGTTCCGGCAAGAGTCGGACACGCCTCTGCCGTCCGGCGCGGTCAATGTGCGGATGGAGTTCGCCGCCGACGCGCCCAAGCCGGCCACGGGCGGTGAGGTGACGTTATTCATCGATGACGAGGCAGTCGGCGGCGGTCGCATCGAACACACCGTTCCGGCTCGGTTCTCGGGCTACGCCGGCATGGACATCGGCCGCGACAACGGCCTGCCCGTCGACCGAGCCTACGCCGACAAGTCGCCATTCGCGTTCACCGGCAAGGTCAAGAAGGTCGTCTTCGACATCAACCCACACCTCGAGGACGCGCACGAGCAGGAACTGCACGAACACAGCCAGCAAGCGCTCGCCGCGCACGCGATCAACGCCTAGGACGGAGCGAACATGAGCGAGGAACACAAGGACGTCCTGATCGCTGTCTACCTGTTCGAGGATCTCGCCGAGAAGGACTTCGACACAGTGTTGAAGCTCGCCGCGGACAAGACGATCACGGTCGAAGGTGTCGTCCTCGTGCAGAAGGACGCCGACGGCGAAGTTCATGTGAAGGAGACCGGCGATCACCTCGGGCGAAAAGGCGCCAAGCTAGGAGGAGGCGTCGGGCTCGTCGTCGGCCTCTTCGCGCCGCCGCTGCTCGCCGTCACGGCGATCGGGGCGGCCGGTGGCGCAGTCCTGGGGAAGTTCGCGAAGCACCGGCTCGAAACAGGCATCGCCGAGAAGATGGACGCCGCGCTCCCGAACGGCTCGGGCGGCGTGATCGCCGTCTACGACTCGAGCGGCGCCGAAGCAGTCGGCAAGGCGCTGACAAACGCGATCAAGACATCCGTCGCGCAGATCGACGGCACGAGCGCGAAGGAGTTGAAGGCAGGGCTCGCAGAAGCTCAGGCCGGCATGGGAGGTAGTTGAGATGCCGGCCACACTGACCGTCGCCGCCGTCGGTCAACGATCGGAGAAGAACTTGCGCCGGCTTGACCGCTTCTGACCCGCAGTCGCGAACGGGCGGCCATCGATAGAGAGGTGACCCGCTGAGCGAAGTCTTCCTCTTGTCGTTGACGGCGGCGCTCAACCCGACGCTGCTGGCTGCGACCACGGTCATTCTGCTCCTGCCGAGACCGAAGCGACTGCTGCTCGGATACCTGCTGGGCGCATACACGACGAGCATCACCGTCGGCCTAGCGATCGAGTATTGGCTGAATGGGTCAGGCACGGTCAGTACCACCAAGCACACGCTCAGCCCGCTGATCGACATCACGCTCGGACTGCTCGCGTTGCTGGTCGCATCCGTGGTCGGGAGTGGCCGGATGGCCACCCGGCGCAAGAGCAGAGCGGCCGACAAGCCGAAGAAGACGCCGCGCTGGCAGGGGATGCTGAGCAAGGGCTCGGCCCGCGATACGTTCGTTGTCGGACTGCTGCTCAGCTTCCCCGGCGCCTCTTACCTGGCCGCGCTCGACGAGATCCACAAACAACGCCTCAATGCGGCGCTGGTCGCACTGACCGTGATCGCAGTCACCGTGATCATGCTCACCCTCCTCGAGCTCCCACTGATCGGCTACGCGCTCGCGCCGGAATGGACGCCTACCGCCGTCGAGCGGTTCAAGAGCTGGCTCGACCGCAACGGCGGCCGCGCGCTCGTCATCGGCGCAACCATCATCGGGATCGCCCTCATCGTCCGGGGAACCATCGGCCTCTTGAACTGACCCGTGGGAGATGACCGCAGCGGCACCTGCGTTCCTGGTCGCGCGCGTCCTTGAACAGCACCCTCGTTCGGCCGAGGTCATTCCCCCTGCGCCTACGCGCGGCGGAGAACGCCGAGGAGTGGGTACCCCCACGAGCCTCACTAGCGCGCCGCGACTCCTTCGCTGGTGTCGCCGAGTTGACCGCCGCCGAACGTGCGCTCCTAGTTGCGCGCGTGCTGAGGTTCATCCGCATCTGGCCGAGCTCATCCCGCAGCGCCTGCGGGCGGTCGGCGAGGTCGAGGAGGGGCACCCCCTCGAGCCCGAGTATTAGCACGGGACTCCCAGGCTGTCGGCTCCTCGGGTCCGGCGTCAGGCGGCGCGTTAGTCGGTTCGAGCCGCCACGCTTAGAGGCCCCTCTCGGCCGTGATACGGCCTGACGCGACGGCATCCTCGAGCGCGCGGTAGTCCTTCTCGTTCTGGTCGGCGTAGGTCTCGGCGAACGATGCGATCGCCTGGTCGAACACGTCGGACCTGCCGAGGTAGGCGGCGATCGCGACCCGGTCGCCTGAGCGTGCGTGCGCGCGTGCGAGCGTCCAGCCGCACGCTCTCCCATACGCGGCCGCGCCGGCCGGGACTGCGGCTTCCACGGCGAACGAGCCCTTCCAGTCTTTGAGCTGGCGGACGAAGAAGTCGCGCTCTTTGCCGTCGAGGCCGGCGCTGACGTGGTGCCAGCCCAGGAAGATGTCGCTTGTGGCCTGCATCAGGCGCTGCCCCGCGACCACGCGCTGGCCACGGTTGCTGTACTCGCTCTTGCCGACGAAGCGCTCGAGCACCGACGGCTGCGCCTCCTTGATCTGCAGGAACAGTGGATCTTGATCGTCGCCGCCGAGGAAGAGTGCGATCCAGGCGCGTGTGCCGACGCTGCCTACTCCGACGACCTTGCGCGCCAGGTCCACCAACCGGAACTGCTCGAGCAAGTGGCGGCGGTCGGTCTCCAGCGTCCGCCGGTAGGAACGGATGATGGTGCGCGCTTCGCCTTCGAGTGCGTCACGCTCCATCTTCGTCGCGAGCAGCTCGTCGATCGGGACGATCAGCGGCGGGTCGCTGATGATGCGAGGCTCGCCACCGACGAGGCGGGTCAGCTTCTCGAACGCGTGCATGCTGTCCTTCGTACGCGATCTCTCGATCAAGGCAGCGGCCTTCTTCCGCCGCTTCGGGTCAACGCCGGCGGTGAACTGGGCCATGGCCTGCTCGGCCGAGAGGTGCGAGTACCACAGTTCGAGGTTCCGGAGTTGCGCGAAGTCGCCCATCGCCTTCCTGTAGCTGCGAACGGTGTCGAGCACGACCGCACGCCGCTCCTTCGCCGAAAACCCGATCTCGCGTCCAGCGATCGCGAAGCTTGCCGCGAGCCGCTTCACGTCCCACTCCCACGGCCCCGGCGCCGTCTCGTCGAAGTCGTTGATGTCGAAGACGAGGTTCCGCTCGGGCGAGCCGAACACGCCGAAGTTGGACAAGTGCGCGTCACCGCACAACTGCACGCGCAGACCCGACGACGGCGTACGCGACAGGTCCGCGGCCATGATCAGCGCCCCGCCGCGGTAGAAAGCGAACGGGGAGACCAGCATGCGGCCGTAGCGGATCGGCACCAACTCCGGCACCCGTGTCGCGGCCTGCTCCTCCAACAGCGCCACCGGGTCGCGCGGCTCGGAGAAATCGATCTGCGCATGAGTCGAGCGCGGCACCTCTGCACGAGCCGCCCTCCCCCTCGCCGCCCGCTCCGCGCGCGTGAAATGCGGCAGCACACTCGGCTTGACCGCCGTCCCGACTCGGGTGCGCTCACCAACCTCGCCGTCTCGTTTGGTGGCCATGATCCTGGTCGCTCCCGTCTCTCGTGGCGCTCAGCGAGTGACACTATCGCAGGCCTTAAGACCGATCCGCCACTGCGCAGTACAGCTTCGCGCACATCACCGACCTAACCGTCGAGATCGTCCGGAAGGACGATCTATCGACTTCGTTGTCTGCTCTTCTACGGGAGTAGCGAAGTCACAGCACCCAGACGCAATCACGCTAGAGATGGATCACGCGTTGTCGCACACCCCGCGGTCCTCGACCCGGCACCGGAGACGATTCGGAAAGGCGATCGAGGCACCCCCGGCTGCACCTGCGGAAAACCATTGCTTCTTCGACAGCGATTCCACGATTGTTCTCGTTTGAGCCCTCACTTGGCGAGGCCGCAGTGGACTGGGCCAGTATGCGGGAATTTGACTCGAAGATCGCGCCGAGAATTGCCCGGTCCGGGAGATAAGCTCCTCCGCTACAACGGGCTCGACAGGAATGACTTATGAGCGGCGCTGACGGCTCAGACGAGATCACGATCACGAGGGCCCAGGCGCGATTCGTCTCTTGGGTCTCCGAGGTTCTGCTGGACATCGTCGTCCTCAACCTCTTCGTCGAGTACGTCCGCACAATCGTCATCGACTCCTTCGCGATCTCGGTTCTGACCGCGCTCCTCATGAAGCTTGCAATCGACGCGGTCAAGGGTCTCGAACACCGCGTCGCCAGCTACTTCCGTACCAAGCAGGGGCTGGTCTGGAGAGCCCTCGGGCTGATATCCGTGTTCTCCATCCTGTTCCTGAGCAAGTTCGTGATCCTCGAGGTAGTCAACATCGTCTTCGGGGACCACGTCCAGCTCGGACACTTCATCGAGATCGTTGCCATCATCCTCACGATGCTGGTCGGCAGCGCTTTGCTGCGGCTTGTCTTCCGGCGACTGGGAAGCCACGCCGCGCAGAGACGTTGAGCTGGGTTGGCCCAGTGCTTCTTAGATGACGCCTGGACGCCGAGCAGCTCTCGCGCCGAAGCACCACCGCGCAGACCTGGCGGCTGATCAGCCCTTCATCGAGACGAGTTGCGCGATCCCGGTTGGCCCGGTGACCGTCCGTTCGAGCACGATCCCGATTCCGGGGGCGTAGACCGTCTTGCCCCGCCGCCGAAGCGGCGACCTCGGCGGCAAGCCGACGCAGGCCGAGGCGCGCGCCGCCGCGCTCGAGAAGCTCGTGCCTCTCGCACTCAAAAGTCTGGCCGCACACCTCGGTACCGGCGAGGCGAGCTCGTGGCGGGCGGCGCTGCGCGTGTTCGAGCTCAGCTACGGCAAGCCGGCGGAGACGGTCGAGCTCGACCTCGACGTCGTCGATCCGCTTCATGTCGCTGAGATGACATCCGCCGAACGTGCGCTCCTAGTTGCGCGCGTGCTCGTGGTCCATCCGCATCTGGCCGAGTTGGTCCCGCTGCACCTGCGCCCCGTGGGCGAGGTCGAGGAGGGGCACCCCCTCAGGCCGGACTCGCGCTCCGGGACTCCGAAGCCCGCTTCATGTCGCCGAGATGACCTTCGCCGAGCGTGCCCTCCTGGTTGCGCGCGTGCTCGATGTTCATCCGCACCTGGCCGAGCTCGTCCCGTTACGCCTGCGGGCGGTGGCGGAGGTTGAGGAGGGGCACCCCCTCAGGCCGGACTCGCGCTCCGGGACTCCGAAGCCCGCGACCACCCGTCGACCCCGACCCTGGAGCCGACCCGTGCTGGATGCGTCAGCGTTGCGTTCCGAATGCTTTTCGAGAAAGCAGAGGAACCAACCGTCGGCGCGGGCCTTGACAGACTGGTTGTAGCAGGTCTATAGACCGCAGCCAGGGGACGCAGTCCGAACCGACGAGAGAGGGGGACGTTAGGGGGACGACTTCAAACGTGCGCGGTGCCCGGCACGGCATGCGGCAAATCGTGGGGCAGGCGACACCGCAACACCTGCACTGCAACATCGTTATCGCAACGCAAGGAGAACCCATGAGACGTTTCGCGTTTCTGCTCGTCGCGGGTGCGGCTCTCTTCGGCACGGTCGCGCTGACGGGGTCGGCCGGCGACCAGGGCTACACGGTCAGGAACTGCAGCCAGGGCCTCGCCATCTGTACGGAGGTAGCGGACTCGATCGGCTACGGCGGCGCCTATACCGGCCACGACGAGCCCTCCGTGCTGTTCTACTCGGACACGCCGGGCTCCGGGAACTCGGACAAGTACACGGTCACCCTGCCGAGCGACCCGCACTTCCTGCCCAACCAGGCCGGGACCGGCGCGACCTGGAACTTCCAGAACCAGATCGCGTTCTGGGTCGGGATGGCGATGTGCGACACCCAGTCGGGGCCGGAGTACACCGACCAGTGCACGCCCGACAGCGACACGAACATCAAGGACGGAACCGACCCGAGCGCGCCCGACTACATCGGCAAACACGCCGGGACGGCGTTCATGGAGATGCAGTTCTACCCGCCGGGCTGGGCGTCCTGGCCGGCCGGCGTCAGCTGCGACGCGACCAAGTGGTGCGCGGCGCTCAACATCGACAGCCTCAGCCAGGACCAGAACACGGGCACCGTCAACAACGACGACTGCCTGAACCGCGTCGGCGTCGAGCCGGTCTCGTTCGCCTTCATCACGAAGAGCGGCGTGCCGCACGCATCTCCGGCGCCGCTGGACGTGTTCTCGCCGCCGTTCTCAGCTCTGACTCCGAACCCGGCGAGCGACCTGTTCATGAACTCGGGCGACACGGTCACCATCGACATGCACGACACTCCGGCCGGCTTCCAGGTCGTGATCAACGACCTGACCACCGGCCAGTCAGGCTCGATGACGGCGAGCGTCGCCAACGGCTTCCAGCAGATCCTCTACGAGCCGACCAGCGCGACCTGCCATCAGGCGCCGTACGCCTACCACCCGATGTACTCGACCTCGAGCGAGCACACGCGCGTGCCGTGGGCGGCGCACACCTACAACGTCGCCTTCGACGACGAGATCGGCCACTTCGAGTACTGCAACCAGGCCGACGAGAACGGGAACTGCACGACGCCGGGCACCCAGGACGCGTCGGCGCTCGACGACGACGACACCGGCTGCTTCAACGCGGACGACTCGCTGCTCGTGCAGATCGGCGGGTGCATCGCGTCGGACAGCGACTTCGACGGGGTGTCGTACGGCCTCAACTGGCCGGGGACGGGGAAGAACAACGGGCAGGACGCGAAGTACCACCCGACCCCGATCACGTTCACGAGCCCGCTCTTCAACGGGAACCAGAACTACAGCCGGATCGCGTTCGAGGCCGATCTGCCGCGCATCGAGGCACCCGACTCGGGCGGCAACTGCAACCGCTTCACCGGAGAGAACTGCGTCAACCCGCCTCCGGGCGCGGCGTTCTACCCCATCTACTCCACCGGGACCTCGACGCAGAACCCGAGCGCGAAGGGCCACTGCGTCTGGCAGTTCGGCGGTACCGGGATCAAGGGAACGACGAACACGTTCGGCGGGAACTCGACCGCTCAGTACGGGCCGCTGCTCTTCAGCTTCTACCCAGGCCCGAACCCGGCGACCCGGCTCCGAGCCAACAACTTCCGCAACATCCTCGACCACAACCCCTGCCCGGGCTAGCGCACGGGTCCACGCGGGGAGCGTCCTCCGGGGCGCTCCCCGCCCGCTACCCGGAGCGGTGCGGGACGACGACCGGCCGCGCGTTCGACCAGTCCACACGGCAGGGCTTCAGCGGCAGGCAGTCGATGCCGAGCGGCCGGGCAGAGACCTTCACCCAGTAACGGCCGGCCGGAAGCGCGCGCCGCGTCCGCACGCGGTCGCCTCCCGGCACGACCACGACGCCGCCGATCGTCTCGGTGAGGCACAGGCGCATCGCGAACGTTCGGAGCGATCGCTGCAGGCACAAGCTCGTAGAGGCTACGCGGCGGCCTTCGGGTAGTAGACCTTCGTCTTGTCGAGGCCCTTTGCCTTGACGAGTGCTGCGTTGTGGAGCAGCTTGGCGTTGGCGATGTTGCGTGGGACAAGACCGGGGTTCCCGGTCTCGTTCATCTTGCACTGGGCCGCCGCGGTGCTCCAGTCGTGTGCCTTGCACGCCGCGGAGAAGTGCGGCCATCTCGCCGGGAAGTAGGGGCCCATTGCCCAGGCCATCGAATGAACGGCGAGTTGAGCGTCGGCCGGCCAGGCATTCCAGTCGGGAAACACCTTCGCCAGGGTCGCCTCGTTCTGGTCGAGCTTGCGCATCAGGAGATCATCGATCGCCCGGTCGGTCAGCCGCAGGTTGGTGATCGCCTCGCACTGCGTATACCCCAGGTGGGCGAGATCGGTCTTGGCCTTGAGCATGCTCCATTCGGCGCGGATCTGATCCTTCGTCGCGGGGGTCTGGTCGCGCTTGTGCACAAAGTTCAGTGACAGCGCCGCCTCGACCGGGTCGATCAGGTTGCCGGTGGCGATGGTCACCAGCCCCTTGACGTCGAGGTACATCCAGGGAACGCGCCCCTCGAAGGTCTTTGTGAAGCCGTTGAAGTACGAACGCACGCTGGGATACATCGCTCGACCCTTCTCCTAGGAGATCTTCACGACTTACGATCAGCCTGGTCGAGATCGTCGCACCCAGGGCAGGCGCCCGGCAACAACCGACGCGAGGACTGAAGGAGTGCAATGTCCGCGACGACTCAGCCGGTCGATCGAGGTGATCCTCGTGTGCGCCAGTGTGCTCCTGATGTCACGTTGGGGGTCGTCTGCCATGTGCTGAGGACGACGCGGGCGAGTTGTTGTTTTGGGCCGGCCCGAGAGTTCGTCCGTCCCCTTGATTCACACCGACGGATGGCCTAGCCTCGTGGCCAGGGGCATGAGGAGCAACGGTGGACGCGAAGGGCCTCTTGACGACTCGGTGCTGCGGCGAGGCCCGCGCACAGTCCCTCTGCGGCCGGCCGCTTGGATGTCTACGAAACGAGCCCGCTCACGCAGGGCAAGGTAGGGCCGACAGCGGCTCCGCGAGAGCACCTGCCGCGGCCCGCTCTACGATGGAGGTGACCTGAATGTCTGTTCCGTTCCTGAGCCCAGGGCAAACCGACGATGCTGTGCCGAGGATGAAGAAGGCGCTCGTTCCCGAACTCCTCGCACTCGGGCTCACGCCGATTGCGCAGACGATCAACGTCGAGTCGACGACGTACGGGCCGACTGCGGTGCACGGTGTTCGGAAGTTCCAGGAGGCGAAGAACCTCAAGGTCGACGGCTTTGTGGGGAAGGACACCTGGGGCGCGCTTGGGGTCCACGAGCCGGTCGTCGGGACCGCCGAGGACCATTCCGGAGACACGGCCCACGACGGCCAGGTGATCATTGCGGCCGGCGCGAACCTGCCCGGCCAGCCGATCCAGGCGATCACGCTCGACTACGTCGCGCGGATGGCCGCTTCGCTCGGGAAGCCGATCACGGTCACGACGGGGACAAACCACAGCAAGATGTCGGCCAGCGGCCTCGTTTCTGACCACTTCACCGGGCACGCATGCGACATCGGGATGTTCGCGAACGGTGGCACGGATGACAGCCCAGTCGGCGACCGGATCATGGAGACAGCGTGCCTCCTCGCGGGCGACTCGGAAGAGGGGGCGAGCGCCAAGGCCCACGGCGGCGGGCTTTTCACGTTCACGCATGCCAATCAGCGAATCCAGTGCATCTGGAAGACCAACGAAGGGGGTAACCACCACAACCACGTCCACGTCGGCGTTCGTCCTGCTTGACGCGGTCGAGCTCTAGGCCCTGGTCAGCCCGGGGGCGAGCGCCGGTCATCCCGCCCGCGTGCGGTTGCGCGAGTTCAAGGAACTAGGATCGTGGTACTCCGTCATGAACTTGCGGTTTCTCGGCTGCACGGCTCATCATCCTGAAGGGTGCCATTACGGAGCCCTTTACCGGCTACTTGTAGATCGCGATAGGCAGGATGATCGCGCCGTGCGCCGGCACCCGGAGCGCAGCCTTCATCTGTCCCAAAAGATACTTCTGTGGCTTCTGTGTCTTGGTTGCGGCTGGGAACGGGATCGCGTAGAGGCGTTTCTTGCCAAGCTGTACGAGCGCCTGCTCGATCCGCGCGACGGTTACGGGATCGCGGTACGCACCGAAGTTGACGGTGCGCATGAGTTTTCCGACAACGATTAAGTGGCCGACGAACAGACTCGGATCAGTCACAGACGAGGTCGCCAGCGGGAGAAGAAGTGTGACTCGGGATGCCCCAGTGCCGATCGTCAGTCGAAGCGGGACGCTGAGCGGCCGGGCGAAATATGGGAAGACGAGGCCATAGTCGGGGTACTTGACGAGGCAGTCGTGCAGTTGGATGAAGGCCCCCTCGGGAAGAGACTTGAGCGTCTTCCATGCACCTTTACCGCCTGAACGTGGGAAGCAGTCCTGCTTTGTTAGCCATGGTTTTCCCGAGTTGTAATTCCCGGCGTCGAGGCGGCTCATGAGAAGGGAGAACTGGCTCGTGTTCGTCGGCGTGACCGTCTCGAGGACAGCCGCCGTGTCGGTCTGGCTCACGCCGATCTTCAGCGCCGCTTCTGCGCTTCCGCTCAACTCGCGTGCGTGCGTCAGCGTCCGTTGTTCGCCCGACGACAGGCCGTTTGAGATCTGGGAAAGGTAGGTAGTAGCTCGAGCCGTATCCAGATACACGTATTCAGCCGGCAACACTGGAGTCGGAGGGGCCGCAATCTCCTTCAAAGCATCTCGACCCCACAGCCAGTAACCCGCGAGAAGACCGATCGCCAACATCGCGACCGCCGCGGTTCCGATCTTCGCGAACGATCCCACGTTCAGAGCGTTCCGGATCGCTGTGGCCCAAAGGACATGAGTTCAGCCACAATAAGCCTACGGCGACCCCAGTGGGGTGCGTCAACTCGCCTTGTGCGTCAGGGGTGCCCTGCTGGTCGCCCGTGTGGTTGAACACCATCCGCATCTGGCCGAGCTGGTTCCGCAGCGCCTGCGGGCGGTGGCGGAGGCCGAGGAGGGGCACCCCCTGGAGACGGAGTAGTCGACCGGGACTCCCGGCGTGGCGACATCCGCACCCAGAAGCGATGTGGGAGATGATCGGTGAGATGAACATTGCCACAGCCACCGAGCGGCCCGAGCTTCTCGGGCCGGCGTGGGAGCGAACACGCGACACGCTGCCCGAGTACAACAACCATGGCGATGTGCTGAACGAGTACTGGTCGCGCCTAACCGACGAGCGGCCCGACTTTCAGTTCCACCTCGTCGCTGACGATGACGAGATCCTCGCGCGGGCGCGCTCGATCCCCGTCCGTTGGAGCGGCACGATCGAGGACTTACCCGCAGGGATCGAAGGCGCGATCGCTCGCGGCTTCGATGAAGCTGGCGCGAACGTGCTCTGCGCCCTCGTGATCATGGTGCCGCGCGACCTCCAGGGCCGAGGCGTGAGCGCGATGACCGTGCGAGCAATGAGCGAGATCGCTTGCCGCCACAATCTTGCGTCGCTGATCGCGCCGGTCCGCCCGAGCTGGAAGGAGCGCTACCCGCTCGTTCCCATCGAGCGCTACGCCCAGTGGCGACGCCCCGACGGCTTACTCTTCGATCCTTGGATGCGCGTGCATGAACGGCTTGGTGCCACCGTCCTCAAACCGGAACCACAATCGCTGCGGATCACCGGCACCGTCAACGAGTGGGAGACCTGGACCGAGATGAGCTTCCCCGAGAGCGGCGACTATTGGTTCCCCGGCGGGCTCGCCCTCCTGCACATCGACCGCGCCGAGGACTCCGGCAGGTACTGGGAACCGAACGTGTGGATGCACCACCCCCTCTGAAAGTCGGTTGATCGACGCCCAGGGGTAGAATCACGAAGCGCGCGCCGCGGCGCTCGAGGAACTCGCGCCTACGGCGATCAAGAGGGGTACCCCAGCCCGAGTAGCCGCTCGGGACTCCCAGGCTCCCTGACCGAACTGGTACCGCTGCGCCTGCGCTCGGCAGGGCGGACGAGGAGGGCACCCCCTCGGGCCTGAGTAGCGACGCGGGACTCCCACCAGGCCCGGAGACGGTCGAGCTCGACCTCGACGTAGTCGATCCACTCCATGTCGCCGAGATGACATCCGCCGAGCGTGCGCTCCCTGTCGCCCGCGTGCTTGAGGAGCATCAGCATCTGGCGGAGCTTGTTCCGGTGCGCCTACGGGAGGTCGAGGAGGGGCACCCCCTCGTGCCGGACTAGCCCTCCGGGACTCCGAAGCCGGGGTCGGATCCGGGTGTTGCTCGAGGCCGCGCAGCATGTAGAGCAGATGGCGAGGGCTCGTGTTTCTCGTGTCTGTGTAGGTGCTGCGGGAGTCTGGCAGCTGGGCGGCGATCAGTCGATCGAGTTGTTTCTCCTCATGCTGGGTGAGCGGTACGCCGCAGTCACGCTCGGCTCGCGCGAGGTTGGCGAGAAGCGTTCGACGAGCACTCTCGGCGTCGGTGGCGGTCGCCGGGTCGGACCCCTTCGAGGAGGTGGGCGAGAGCCTCCATGCAGGCGGCAGCTAGTCGTCGGTGGACATCCTCGGCGAGCGCGACGCTGTCGGTTTGCGCGATGCCGTCGGCATCCCTCCCTCTGAGCCGTATTCCCGGCAGGGAACGCACAAACCCGAAGGAGCGTCCGGCTTGGATCTCAACCTCTCGATCCTCGTCTCGCGCGGCCTCGGTCGCAGCCCTGATCGCCTCGCTGCGGGTTGCGCAATAGGCGCACGCAGAGCTTCCGTAGTCGACGAGCCATTTCTCGTCCCGGGGAAATACCCTGATCGCGCCGCAGTCGCTCACCTCGAACCTTCCCTCGAGGCCGCCAGCCTAACCGCTGACGGCGCCGGTGTCATGCTTTCGGACATTCGCGAGCTGGTCAACCGCCACGGGCGCGGATGCAGCCAGCGCCCGGCCCCTCGTCATTCCTCCGCCATGTGGTGGTTCGTGAAGGCCGCCGGCGACGGTGAGCTGCGGCGCAGGAAGGTCAGTCAATACGAACATTGGCTTAAGGCGCGCTTGCGGAAACTCAAGCAACGGTCATGAAGCTGTAGCGTCGAAGGTGCCGCCCATCGCCTTGCCCTGGAATGGGCGGTTTCAAGCGAGGGATGCGGTGGATCGCCTGCCGCAGGTCGGTCCGCCCTCCCTCGTTTTTGCATTCGGCAAGCCCCTTGGGGAAGCACCGTGATTCGTTGTAACTTTGTTGGCAGTGCGGTTTCTTCCCTGGCGAGTCTGCGGCCTCGCCAGGGAAGCACCGTTTTCCCGACCGTCTTGTTTAGTCGGCCTAAGAGATCTGGGCTGCGTGGCTGAGAGATCGCGCCGTACGCCACGGTTGGCACGTCGTCTTCTGGAGTCCTGCCGTACAGCTGGCGGTCGCGGACAAAGCAGTCGGTCACGGTGATCCTCTGATGATCGGTAACACCGTCGCGAGGGAACGAAACATAGTCCGGCAACCTCGTTTATTGGGGGTTTGCGGCGCCGCCCTTTGGTCGACGAAATCATCGGCCTCGAAGTCGAGGCGAGCGCACCGAATCACGCCACCCGGTCAGCGCTGTCGCGCTCACACCCACCGCGGCGCATAGGTGCGGCGCTCACGGGTGCCCCCCTCGCGCTGGCCCAGATCTGCCGAGAAACCTGGGTGGCGGAAAGGCTCGCCTGACGCCTCTCAACGCCACCCGGCTTCACGCTGCTGCGACGCGACACTACTCCGGCCGCGTCCCACTTAATAGTGTGCTCGGTCAGACCCGCTGGTCTTTCAGGTGTTGGAGGACTAGCGTGGACGTTGCCGCCCCTCTCTGGGTTCCCCCGTCCTAGGGGCTGTACGGCAGACGAGGGCGGACCGCCGATTGAACCGACGATCCGCCCTCTCTTCGCTTCGGACTTATCGCTTTCGCGCAATAGGGGCTACGCTGCGAGCTCGCGCCTCCTTAACCGCGTGGCACCTAAACCGCAGGTGCTGCGCGGCTGCGCCGCAGACCAATGTCCCCGCGTTCAGGCCGGTCTAGACTCACGCTCGCCGTCCGGCCCAGCCCCGTTGGGGGTTCGGGTTTGCGCCTGCGCGCGGTGGCGGTGGTCGACGGGGGGCACCCCGTCGGGCCCGAGTAGCGGCGCGGGACTCCCAGCCGGGACGGCGGCGATCAAGTCACTCGCTGCCCACCTCGGTGATGGTGATCCTGTTGCTTGGCGTGCCGCCCTCCGTGTCTTTGAGCTCAGCTACGGCAAGCCGGCGGAGACCGTGGAGCTGGACCTCGATGTCGTCGATCATCTGCACGTGGCTGAGATGACCACGGCCGAGCGTGCTGCCTTGGTGGCGCGTGTGCTCGAGGTTCACCCTGATTTGGCCGAGCTGGTTCCGCCACGCCTGCGCGCGGTAGAGGAGGACGAGCAGGGGTACCCCCTCAAGCCGGAGTAGTAGCGCGGGACTCCCAGGCGGGTGAGACTTGGCGCGCTGTTCAGGAGCGCACGGTGGTGTTCATTGGCGGCTGATGAAGCAGAAGCAGTACTCGTCGGCGCCGCCGGAGCCGTCGCCGGGAGCGAGGAAGTGGAGCTTGTCGACCATGTGGTTGTGGCCTCCAGCGAAGGGCTTGTAGATGCCGGTCCCTTCCAGGATCGTCAATTCGAAGGTTCCTTCCAAGAAGTTCCCGCCCTGCCCGTCGTCAACAAGATTCGCGTTGCTATCGGTGAACCGCATCGAGAACGAGCCTCCGGGGATGTGGTAGGCGCACAGGTCGCCGTTGAATTGGACGTAGAACTCGCCGATCTGCTTGGTGGGGTTGGTGTTACCCGGGGTTCCGTTCACGGGGTAGATCCGTGTTGTCGAGTACGACCCGTCGTTTAGGTCGACCATTGAGAGGCCGAGGTTCGGCCCCTGAGTGACAGGCTGGTAGAGCCCTTTCAGGAGGAGCACGAAAGCATCGTCGGGCTGCTTTTTCGCTTGTGCGCCCACCCGTCCTGGCAACGCCAGGGCGGCTAGGGCGACGAGTCCCCCGCCGATGGCGGTTTTTCGGTTGACCACGGTTTGGTCGGTGAACGACGCGAGATCCACGACAGTCTCCCTCCGGATCCGATTCCCTGCTTCGGTTGGAGCAGGGCTGCGATTCGCAGCGAGGAAAGAGGGCTAGGCGTCGCAGAGGCCAGAGGTTGCCTGCCAGAGTGGCGATGTTGCGCGACTCAACCCGCTGAGCACGCGACCCTACTCCGTTCGTATCAGATGTGTCAAACGAAGCGGCGATGACGAAGAGAACCGCGCCTCCGCGAGAGTCCTTACGCCCGACCGCGACCGGCAGCTTCGCGCGACTGGCGAGCTCGACGCAGCCCTCAGCAGGATCGTGACGGCCGCGGCCCTCGCCCTCGACGCCGAGCGTGCGCTCCTAGTCGCGCGCGTGCTCGAGGTCCATCCGCATCTGGCCGAGCTCGTCCCGCAGCGCCTGCGGGCGGTGGCGGAGGCCGAGGAGGGGTACCCCCTCAAAGCGGAATAGTCAACCGGGACTCCCACCCGCGGGGGGTCGTCGTAAGCCCCAGAGGCGCTACGTTGTCCGGCGTGTCTGAGCTTCGACCGACCTGGACTGTGAGAACGTCAACGGGCGCCGCTTTGACGGTCGAGTACGACACATTGCGCAGCCGTTGGCGAGTTGACCCAGGCGGCTACGAACGTCGCGGACTAGCTGATGCGCTTGGTCAGGCGACGGGTACCGCTCCCAGTGCCGACTGGATCGTCGAGATCGCCGACCGGCTTGTGGTCGAAGCAGGCGCACAGGTCACTGAGTAGACGCATCGCGGCGTTCGCCGACCCACACCCCCGTGCAGTCGATCAGACGCATGGCACTTCCAGACGGGGTCCGATCTGGTCCCGTTGCACCTGCGCCCAGTGGGCGAGGCCGAGGAGGGGTACCCCCTCGAGCCCGAGTAACGGTCAGGGACTCCTTGGCGGTCTCCCGCTTTGCTGAAGTCCCGCGTGCTCGAACAGCATCCACACCTGGCCGAGCTCGTCCCGTTGCGCTTGCGCTCAGGCGCGTCGGCTCCGTCGAGGACTCCTTGTGTCTAGAAGAAGACGATCGAGAATGGATAGCTGCTGATGCTCCCCGTGTTGCCGGCGTCGGCAGTTACTGCCCATCCGTTGTAGTCCGCGTCGCACGTGTTAAATGGACTTGACCCTACGCCCGCCAAGGCGACCGGCGTCCGGGAGTTGCCGAAGGCGCCGAGGGTTATTACGGCCACCTTGGGGTCGAAGGCGACCTTGAAGCAGTAGCTACCACCACCGCCGGACACGGCGACAATCTCGGAAGAACGCGACTGGTCGAGCGTGCCGTCGTTCTTGATGTAGCCGTAGGCCACCGGCGCCGGTGCGCCGTTGCACGCGAAGGTCGTGCCGCTGCTTAGCGTGAAGGCCGATCCGCCGTTCGAGCACGTCGGATCACCGGCAGGAAGGGACGTACTTGTAACGCTCTCGCCGGGGAGCCCTCTCGCGCCGACGCCCCCGGACGGCCCAACGTCTCCCGGGTCACCTTTCGGCCCTGGATCACCAGTCCGGCCCGGTGCGCCCGCAGCACCAACAGAACCCGGCGAGCCTTGCGGACCTTGCGCTCCTGATGTGCCGTTCGTTCCGTTGGTGCCGGCGACGCCCGTCGCACCGGTGTCGCCCTTCGCTCCCTGCGAGCCCGTGTCGCCCTTCAGCCCTTGAGCTCCTGCGGCGCCGTTCGTACCGTTGGCTCCGGCCAAACCTGTTGCCCCCTGTGGGCCAATGTCACCCTTCGCTCCTTGCGATCCCTGGGCTCCGTTGGTGCCGTTTGCTCCTGGTGAGCCTGTGGCTCCTGCGGCTCCGGTGTCGCCCTTCGGCCCTTGGACGTTCCAGCTGATCGCGGCCTCGTGGGCGCGACAGCCGGTGCGGTTGTTGGCGACGACCCGGAGGAGGCCGTTGGTCTTGTTCTGGCAGGCCTGGATCAAGACCGAGCGCACGCTGGTGCCGAACAGATCGGTTTGCGTAGGCCGCGCCGGTCGCGGCGACGAACAGCACGGTCGTGCCAAGCGCCAGCCGGAACGGCCAGCGGCCAAGTAGTACGCGCACAGGTGACCCCAAGGTTGTGGTGCGTCGGATCGTGCCCAGGGCGGGGTGGCGTCGCTAGTGGCCGGAAGACCAGGATCGGGATGGCGTGTAACGGGCGTTTAGGGGGTTCCGAAGGACCTTCTCCGCTACCTCAGTCGAGGGTCTTTCGGCTGCTGCCCCTTCGCGGTGTTTGAGGCGGACACCTCGATCTCCGATGAAGGCCCGAGCGAAGCGTCCGCCGGCCGTGTGGCGGGGTCATCGTAGACCTCGATCGTGCCGATCTCACCCTCCTCGTCAAGAAGTAGACGTATCCCGCCGGCGTCGTTGTTCGCCCACTCGATCGCATCCGCGAGCTCCGCGAAGTCCTTCTCCGCACCGCCCGTATCGGGGCTCCCGAAGCGGACCCGGTAGACGCCGTCGATCAAGGTGATCGTGGTGGTGCCGAAGTAGCCCGCGGCTTCGCGCAGCCTCTCTCCGTCCTGCCAGTTCTCCTTGGTGAAGAGGTCAACCGCAACCGTCATGCCGTTCTCCTTTCGTCAGGGCGAAAGGCAACCGCTTCCCTGTAGGGCTGTCAGCGTTGCTCTGCAATCAGAGCCACATCGTTGGAACCACCTTGCGCTGACGCAGGTTGGCGGGCGCGCATGCGCCACTCGTGATGTCACCCGTGACACTACATCTCAGAGCGGGCAGGGACGTAGCAGTGAACGCGGCGATGCACTTGCCTCGCCGGGTCTCGAGCCCCCTGACGGCACCGGCCTGAGTCGAAGAAGCGATGGTTCGTACCCCAGCGAGATCGGCGTCGGAGGAACGGGTACGAGTCGACGGTCCAGAGTGGACTGGCTCGACAACGATGTTGGTCCGAGACCGGACATCCATGCTCGTGGATATCGACGACCAGTCGACTGTGATCGGGAACTTGATTGGTGACGAATGAAGCCTGACTCGGGCCGTCTACTACCGATCTACCAGGACGCGCCGGTACGACACCGAAGTGAGAGGCATCGTGTGGCGCGTAAACGCCGGGATTCCATCTAGCCGTGCGACGGAGCGGTACGAGGCGATGCTTGGCGGGAACCTCTCGTCTCTTCGACAAGCTGGGGGTCACTGGTTCGAGCCCAGTACCGCCCATCGTGACCCACGTAGCCGTGCGCTAGCCCGCATGGCTCCGTGGGTCGCGTTTGTCTCAGGTGCTGCCTCAGTGGCGCGGGCGGTGCACCCCTTGGTGCTCCCTCCTGAGTCGCAGCTGAGTGCGACGCGGTGCTTGTCGCTGCTAGCGAGGCGCTGCCACACGCCGTGCTGGTCATAGTTCGGTGATCTCGGGTAGCCGCCTGCCTGCCAGAAGGCGTCGAGCGTGGGCTGGAGGATGCGCGCGCACCCCCAGCTTGTCGATTCCGGGTGTCGAATAGACGAGAACTGCCGACACGCCCGCAACCGAGTGATTTCACGCTTCGTACACCCTGGCGGCGGTCCGGATTGGTCGCGACTAGTGCTCGAGAGCTAGACGCTGCTAGAGCCTGAATGGTGATCGAGAGTCGGGTCACTCTCGATCTGATCGAACCCCTACGTGCTCGCGGGCCGTCGGTCAGCCAATAGCGAACCCTCGCGCTCGGCGGTCATACCTGAGCGCTCGCGGACCCGATAGCGACTGCCCTCGAGCCGTTGACTGATCTCACCTTGGTGCGTCCGCGGCGGCGGCTTCGAGTTGTGGGCGGAGTGCGGCTAGTCGTGACGGTCCGGTGAGGGTGTTGAGGAGGGCGTGGGCGCGTCGCCGGTTGCCTTTGATCGATAGGTCTCCGGTTTGTTCGATTTCGGGGGCGCGGGCGCCAAGGATGAGTGCCCTCAGTCCGGGGCGGGTCAGCGCGATCGTGGTGTCCGGCTCACTGTTTGGGGCGGCGTGGATCTGTCCCGCGTCGACCTGCGACTCGGACGGTTTCGTCTCCTACGCGGACCTCGTAGGCGCCGTTTGCCTGGCGCGGGTAGGGCGCGCCGCCGAGGAGGAGCGAGGTGAGCGGGACGCGGGTCGGAATCTCGGCCGGGTCGGCGGGAAGCTGGAGCCGGTCGGCTCCCCAGCCGGCCGAGTTCCCTGAGCACCGGGCCGAGGGCCTGCCCAGATTCGGTCAGCTCGTAGTGCTGGGCGCGCCCTGTCCCGACCTGTCGCACGATTCCCTCCTTCTGGAGGGTTCGCAACCGTGCGGCGAGGATGTCGGTTGGGATGCCGCCGAGGCCCTTCTGCAGCTCGGAGTAGCGGCGCGGTCCGAGGAACAGGTCGCGAACGATGAGTAGCGCCCAGCGTTCGCCGACGACGTTGAGGGCTGCCCCTACGGGACAGAAGGTCTGGTAGCCGACCGGAGACGCCATGTCCACCATTGTACCTGACTTGACTTGGATAGTCCAAGTGTGGTAGTACGCTTGGACTATCCAAGTTAGGAGGAGGAGGACATGTTCGGAGGAATCGCGTCATTCGTCTATCGCAACAGGCGCCGAGTGGTGCTCTTCGCCCTGCTCGGCATCGCCGTGGCCGGCGTCTTCGGGCTGGGCGTTGCGAAGCGGCTGAGCCCATACGGCGACACCGACCCTTCGACTCAGTCGGTGCAGGCGACGAATCGCTACCAGGCCGCGACCGGGCGCCAGATCGACCCCGGCGTCGTTGCGCTCGTGAGGACCGGCGACGTGCACACCGCGGCGGCCGAGCGGCGCGTGCGCCAGGTCGAGGCGGAGCTGCGCTCGAGCCGCGACGTCGCCGCGGTCTCGAGCTACTACGACAACCACGACCCGGCCATGATCTCGCGCGACGGGCGCTCGACCTACGTTGTCGCCTACTTCCAGCCGAAATCGGACCTGAGAATCCAGGACGACGCCAAGCGCCTGGAGAGCGAATTCGCTGGCCAGCGTGACGTCATGCTCGGTGGCGGCGCGATCGCGAACGCACAGGTCAATACGCAGGTCGGCAACGACCTCGCGCGCGCCGAGCTGTTCGCGTTCCCGATCATCTTCCTGCTCTCGCTGCTGTTCTTCCGCTCGCTCGTCGCCTCGCTGCTGCCGCCCTTCCTTGGTGTCCTGGCGATCCTCCTCACCTTCTTCGCGTTGCGGATCGTCTCGAGCTTCACCGATCTGTCGGTGTTCGCTCTCAACATCGTCACCGGTCTCGGGCTGGGGTTGGCGATCGACTACAGCCTGTTTACGGTCTCCCGCTACCGCGAGGAGGCAGCCCGCAGCGGCTTCGGCGTCGACGCATTGCGCCGGACGCTCGCGACTTCGGGTCGGACGATCCTCTTCAGCTCATTGACGGTCGCCGCCGCGCTCGCCTCGCTCACGATCTTCCCGCAGAACTTCCTCTTCTCGATGGGCCTGGCGGGCGCCATCGTTGCGCTCGTCGCCGCGGCGCTCGCGCTCGTCGTCTTGCCGGCGATGCTCGCGCTGCTCGGGCCACGCGTCAACGCGCTCGCACCCAACTGGCTCCAGCGGGCCGCCGACCGAGACGCACGACCTGCCGAGACCGGGTTCTGGTATTGGCTTTCACGGTTCGTGATCGCGCGCCCAGGAAGAATCGCGCTGCTCACCGCGGTCGGGCTGATCGCGCTGGGCGTGCCGTTCGCATCGATCAAGTTCCTGCCTGCCAACGCCAGTGAGCTGCCCGCAAGTGCAACGGCGTATCGCGTTGACAGCGCGCTGCGCAGCGAGTTCCCTCCCGGCCGCACCGCGCCGCTCGAAGTCGTGGCTCGGCGCCCCGGCCGGTTCGCGCCAGGTGACCGCCCTTGCCGCACGCATCCGCTCACTACCGGACGTGTCTGCGGTCGCGCCTGCGCAGCGCGCTGGACGTCGTCTCTCGCTGATCGACGTCGCGCCGTCGACGCCGACCTACGGGGCAGCCAGCCGCCAGCTCGTGCATGACGTTCGCTCTCTGCGCACGCCGTTCTACCTGGGCGTCGCGGGCGACACGGCGGGATACGTCGACCTCGAACACAGCCTCGGCACCCACCTCCCCCTCGTCCTCGCGCTCGTGATCGCCTCGACGCTGGTCGTCCTCTTCCTGATGACCGGCTCGCTCGTGCTCGGAGTGAAGGCAGTCCTGATGAACGCACTGAGCCTGAGCGCCGTTTTCGGAATCCTCGTGCTGATCTTCCAGCACGGCAACCTGCAGGGCCTGCTGTCCTACCGGAGCACAGGCGCCCTCGATGCGACCCAGCCGATCCTGCTCTTCGCGATCGCGTTCGGGCTCGCCACCGACTACGGCGTCTTCCTAATCTCGCGGATCAAGGAAGCGCACGACAGCGGTGAGCCCGACAACCGTGCTGTCGCGATCGGGCTCGAGCGCACCGGGCGGATCGTGACCGCCGCCGCCCTCCTGTTCTCGGTCGCGATCGGCGCGTTCGTGACCTCACAGCTCGTCTTCATCAAGGAACTCGGCCTCGGGATCGCCCTCGCAGTCCTGATCGACGCATTCGTGATCCGCGGACTGCTCGTGCCTTCCCTGATGGCACTGCTCGGCAAGTGGAACTGGTGGGCGCCCGGCCCCCTCAGGCGCATGTACGAGCGCTCCTCGAGCGCAGCGCCCGAACCCGCCCTGGGGACGCCGGAATGAGCGTCGTCGACGCAGCCGAGCGGTTCGTGGCGAAACCCACGGCCGCGACGCTCGCGGAATCCGCGGTCGAAGACGTAATCGTCGTCGAGGGAGTCCGCATGCGCTACGGAGCGACGGAAGCGGTCGCCGGCATCAACCTATGCGTCGCAGGCGGAGAGATCTTCGCCTTCCTCGGCCCGAACGGAGCCGGCAAGACGACGACGGTCGAGATCCTCGAAGGCTTCCGCGAGAGGACCAAGGGCACGGTCTCCGTGCTTGGCGTCGACCCCAGCCGCGGGGGCCGCGTGTGGCGCGTGCACCGATCCACTTCAATGCGTGGCGGGCGGTCAAGTGGAAGGGGCGGACCCGCCAGTCTGCAGGTCCGCCCCCTGCTGTCGCTGCTCTACGGGCCTTGCAGGTACGGCACGAGGACGTCGCAGCAGCGGCCGCTCTGGAGATCGGGATGTGGCCCATGTAGCCCAGACACCGTCTCGGAGATGAAGTCACCTACCCACCGGATTGTTTGGATCCCCGGTGTACTTGAAGACATCGACGAAGGTGACAGTCCCAGCATCACGACTCAAGGTCGGACCACCGGTGATCGACAACTTCTCAAACAGACCCCCGTCGGCAGTCGTGATCGTGACCGTCCCCGCCTGCGCGTCGATCACGGGCGGCGACGTTTGCTCTGACCGGCCCGGCACAGGAGAGCGTGGTTGATTTTCCATTGTCGGCAGCCGTGAAGACGCCGAACCAGGTGCCGCTCATGAAGTACGTGCCGTTGCCCGTGTCGCGGAAGACCTTCGTGCCGTGAATGACGGCCGTTCCCAAGATGCCACACAGGTGGTGGGGGGGGGTGGTGAACGAGAAGTGCGTGACCTGTGTCGATCCCGCCGCGAGACCCGTCGCCGCGGTGACGCACGCCAGCACCGTCGCGATGGCTAGCGGTAGAAGCTTCCTTCGCATGACCTTGCCCCTTCCTGTCGGATTTGTTCATGCCCGCAACCGAGGCTAGGAATCCGCGCCTAAGATCCGGCAAGATCACGCCTAGACCGTGGCTAAGTCATTGCGGCTGAAGGTGTTTCTCACGGGTCGGGTCGCAGCCGAGGCGAACGGACGCGTGCTGGACGAGGCGCGCTTCCCGGGGCGTCAAGGTCGGCTTCTCTTTGCCTACCTGGTCGTAGCCCGGAGCAGGCCGGTGCCCCGGGACGAGCTCGCGGAGGCGATTTGGGGGGAATCGCCGCCCGCGACCTGGGAGAAAGCGTTGACCGTTATCGCGAGCAAGCTCCGCGGCCTGGTCGCAGAAGACGGGATCACGCTCACAAACGCGTTCGGCTGCTACCGCCTCGACCTGCCCGAGGGGACATGGGTCGACCTGTTCGCAGCCGCGAGCGGCGCACAGGACGCGGAAGAAGCGCTCGCCGCAGGCGAGCTCGACCAGGCACGGGCGGCGGCTGAGTCGGCGGAGTCACTGGCGCGCCGGCCGTTCCTGGCCGGTGAAGACGGAGCGTGGGTCGAGCAGGAGCGACGCGACCTCGCCGACATCCGCGAGCGCGCGTTGAGCGTCCTTGCCGATGCGTGCCTGCGTTCGGGCGCCGCGCGGGAGGCGGCAAAGTGGGCCGAGGAACTGATCGCGCTCTCGCCGTTTCGCGAGGCTGGATACCGCCGTCTGATGGAGGCACACGTCGTCGCGGGAAACCGCGCCGAGGCGCTTCGCGTGTACGAGCGAGTGCCGGCAGCTTCTCGCGGAGGAGCTCGGCGCGTATCCGTCGCCGGAGACAGACTCGATCTACCGTGCACTCCTGGAGGCACCGCAGACGTCCGTTCGAACGACGCCGGTCGCCGAGCCGACGGTCGAACCCGGCAAGTCCGAGCTCTCGCGAGTCCAGACGGAGGCTCTACCGCTCCGGGCGGAGCAGGGAGTCGAGCGACGGTCGCGGAAGCGCCGCGCAGTCCTTCTCTCTGCGCTCATCGGCGTGATCGCTGCTGCTGTGGTGGTTCCGCTCGTGGTGTTCGGTCACGGTGGAAGCGAAGGCCGCTTTGCCGGCTCGGCGGCCGACGACTCGCTGGCCGTCTTCGACGCGCGCTCGGGTCGCCTGGTCGCGGACACCGGCGTCGGCGCAACACCCACGGCCGTCGCAGTCGGCGAAGGTGCGTACTGGGTCACCAACGCCGAAGGACACACGGTGTCGCGGATCGACCCTGGAACGAACGCCGTCCTGCAGACGATTCCGGTTGGCAACGGCCCGAGCGGGATCGCGACTCGGCGCCGGCGCGGTCTGGGTGGTCAACAGCCTCGACGGCACGGTCTCGCGGATCGACCCGGGCACGAACACGGTCGTCCAGAAGATCGGCGTCGGGGGTGAGCCGCTCGGGATCGTCTACGCGGCCGGCTCGGTCTGGGTCGCGAACACCGGCGACGGAACGATCACGAGGATCGACCCCGAGAGCGGCAAGCGCGACCGAGACGCTCCAGGTCGCCGCGACCGAGCTCGCGTTCGGCGCAGGCACGATGTGGGCGAGCCAGCGTGCCGCGGGCCAGGTGGTTCGCATCGATCCGGCGACCGGGAAGCAGGTCTCGTCGATCCAGGTCGGGAACGGCCCGACGGGGATCGCTTTCGGCGACGGCGCGGCGTGGGTGGCGAACAGCTTGGACGGGACGGTTTCCCGGATCGATCCCGACACGAACTCCGTCACCGCAACCGTCCCCACCGGGAACGGGCCAGATGCGGTGGCCATCGACGCACGTGGCGTCTGGGTGAGCAACCAGTTCGACGGCAACGTCGTGCGGATCGATCCCAGCAGGAACCAGGTGGCGCAGCGAGTGAGCGTGGGAAGCCGCCCACTGGGACTAGCGACGTCGGGCGACGCCGTGCTCGCCGCCGTCCGTCACCTGGGCGCCGACCATCGCGGCGGGACGCTCGTGCTGCGCTCGCAGCGGCTCAAGCAGGGCAGCGCCATCGACTCCATCGATACCGCGCTTTCCGGCTACACGTACACGTTTCCGTTCCTGCGGATGACCGGCGACGGCCTCACGGCGTTCAACCAGGTGAGTGGCCTCGCCGGAGCGCAGCTCGTGCCCGACCTCGCGACGTCGCTACCGACGCCGACCGACGGCGGCACGACGTACACCTTCCGGCTCCGCTCCGGCATCCGCTACTCGAACGGGAAGCCGGTGCAGGCGACGGACTTCCGCTCCACCTTCGAACGCAACTACGCGCTGGGAACGTTCAACATGGACTACGACGAGATCGTCGGCGGCGCGCAATGCCGCAAGCACCCGAACCGGTGCGACCTCTCGCGCGGGATCGTCGCCGACGACGCTGCTCACACCGTCACCTTCCACCTGGTCCAGCCCGATCCGAACTTCCTCTACAAGCTCGCGCTCCCGTTCGCGTACGTGCTGCCGGCGGGCACGCGGCACCGGCCGGCCCGAACGCACGGGCTGCCCGCGACCGGCCCCTACATGATCGCGACTTACACGCCGGGGAGGCTGCTCAGGCTCGTCCGCAATCCGTTCTTCCGCGAGTGGTCGCGGGCCGCGCAGCCGGCCGGGTACCCCGACCGCATCGACCTCCGCATCGCCGGCACGGCGAACGATGCGATTCGCGACGTCGTCGACGGCAAGGCCGATGTCCTGTGGCCGGCCGAGCCGCTGACCCCATCGCAGGTGTCGAGGCTCGAGCTCCGGTACGCGAGCCAGATGCACTACGACCCGAGGCCGAACATCCAGGCGCTCTTCCTCAACACCCGCGTCCCACCGTTCAACCGGCTCGATGCCCGTAAGGCGATCAACTTCGCCGTCGACCGCGCCGCGGCGACGAACGCCTGGGGCGGGCCGAGCCTCGCCGAGCCGACGTGCCAGACCCTGCCGCCGAACTTCCCCGGCTATCGGCCGTACTGCCCGTACACGGCCGGCTCGACGAAGCACGGCAAGTGGTCGGCGCCCGACCTGGCGACGGCGAGGGCGCTCGTCGCACGTTCGGGAACTCGCGGCATGAAGGTCACCGTCTGGGCGTGGAACCAGGCGACGGGCTTCAACCGGGTGGCCGTGAAGGTGCTGCACTCGCTCGGCTACCGCGTGACCGTGAAACCGGTTCGCGGCGACACATACTGGGGTAGGGTCGGCGACTCGCGGAACCGGGCGCAGATCGGCTTCTACGGCGCGGCGGCGTCCTACCCGTCCCCGGCGACGTTCCTGGTCGGGCTCTTCAGCTGCGCAGCGTTCCTCCCCGGCAGCTTCGACAACAACAACGTCAGCGAGTTCTGTGCCCCGAGCATCGACCGGCAGATGCGGAAGGCGGAGGCGGAGCAGCAGAGCGATCCCGCCGGAGCCCGCGCGCTCTGGCAACGGGTCGACCGCGAGGTCGCCGACGCCGCTCTGTGGGTGCCGCTCATTGCGACGAAGGACGTGAACTTTCTCTCGAAGCGGGTCGGCAACTACCAGTTCAGCCCGGACGGGATGGGCTTGCTGATCGACCAACTCTGGGTACGGTAGGGCAGCGCTGACAGCACGGTCGTGACGGCGTCGCAGACGTTCGAAGGCGGCGCCAGAATAGATCGCGCCTCAATGACCTAGCCACGGTCTAGGCATGATCTTGCCGGATTCTAGGCGCCCATTCCTAGCCTCCGTTACGAGGGAATCGTGGACAAGACGCTCACCTGCGACTGCGGATTCACCGCCCAGGCCCGCGACGACGTCGGACTCGCCACAGAGGTTCGGCGTCACGCCTGGGAGACCCACGGGATGCCGCTCTCGCACGACGAAGCGCTGCTGCTCCTGTTCCACACCGAGCTGGCAGCAGCGACCGCGATCCCCCCGCGACCACAGACCGCAACAGAAATGGACCAGCAATGAAGCGACGCGGAAGCGGAAGCTGAAAGCCGCGATTTGCAGCGGTTTCGTCTTCTTGAAAGAGCCCTCTGACGGACTCGAACCGTCGAGCCCCTCCTTACCATGTTGGCTGAGCGCACCAATACACACCAGCACGCGCCAAAAGATGGCTTGAATCACGACTCCCGCACCAACCGACACCGAGGTGTGCCAAGGCCGAGGTTGACCAGGGGTTGACCAGATCGTTGCCTGTGCAGACATTCGCTAACACCAGGCGTTGGACGTCGATCTACTTTCGCGGAAGCGGCGCCTGCCGCAGTAAGCGCAAATCAAACCTCGACTGGTCGACCGAGACCGAGCACGATGCCTGCCGAGGGTGGTTTCAGCGGGCGCGTCGAGCGAGCGCTGCTCGATCCCGTACGACCAGGTGGCCGCGGCCGAGCCGAAGCGTCCCGGCCTTCTGTTCCGCGCGCAGGATCTGGTTTGCGGTAGCCCGCGAGGTACCCGCCATGCTTGCGAGCTCAGCTTGGGTCAAGGGGATCTCGGCCTCGCCGCGCTCGCCGCCGTAGATAGAGGCGAGCTCGAGCAGGCGCCGACGGAGCCTGCGGTCGACCGGCAAGTAGAGCGCCTCCAGGAGCAGGTCGTTCTGTCGCCGCAGCTCGGCGGCCAGGAATGCAAACAGGATCCTGTCGACGCCGGGAAACGCAGCACGCAATTGCTCCAGGGCGTCGGCGTCCAGCACGACGGTCTCTGCCGGTTCGAGCGCGCTCACCGTCGCGGAGCGCCGCGGCTTCGAAGCGAGGAGGGCGGTCTCGCCGAAGTTGTCACCGACGCCGCGCACGGCTACCGTCGCGTTCTCGCCCGAGGGTGTGATCACTCTCACCGCGAAGCGGCCCCTGGCAATCAGGTGCAGGCAATCGGCCGGATCGTCGCGGTGAAAGACGACTTCGCCGCGGACAAACCGGCGGCGGCGAGCCACGGCCAATAGCCGCTGGGTCTCAGCTTCGGGGACTCCGACCAACAAGCGAAACCTCATCGCTCAATCATCGTCTCCGACTCGTCGTATGTCATCAAGCCGACAGATGGTGTGTTCCCGAACCGAAGGAGCCGGATGAACTCAGCCAAACCCCCGTCTTGAAGACGACGAGACCTTCAAGGCAGGCTTAACCCGAAGGAGAGTTCGATGCTCTCTCATCAACCCGAAGTGATCCAACTGATCCACCGAGAACACGTAGAACGACTGACAAATGACGCGCAACAGCCGCTGGAGTCGGTCCTACCCGCCTCGCACGGCCTCGCGCGCGTGCTCTCACGGCTCGTGCCGCTTACTCGCCTCGGCTCGACGCTCCGCCGCCACGGCATCTACAGCAACCCGTGATCGACCCGGAACGGGGACCGCGGGGCACGATGAAAGGCGCCGACGACATCAGCATGACTGCGGCCTTCAACTCGACCGTGCAAACACACCCTGCGGGCGGAACCGAACGGCTCCTGGTCGTCGAGGACGAGGCGACCGTTCGCAGGCTTGCCTTCACGATGCTCGAGTCACACGGCTACGAGGTCGCCGAGGCAGACGTCGACCGCACTCTGCGCACGTCTGCGTTTCGGAACGGTTGATCCCGAGAGGATCAAGTGCCCAACGGCCGTCGCCGGGCCGACGTAATGTCTTGCCGAACCGGCGACGGGCGCGGAGTCTCGTGGTGTCAGGGCGTGACGGTCTGCTGTGAGCGCACGTCGGACGTCTGCACGTACGCGTAGTACACACAGCCCGAGTACTGCCGGAGGTCCCTTTCCCAGCCCGTGATCGTCGTGAACGTCACGGCGGTTTGGCTACCTGTCGCACCCTCGATGAAGATCTGGTAAACCCGGGTCGGCGGCGCGTCACCCCACGGCACCGTCAAGTGATCGCCGGGCACCTCCGGCGGGTAGAACAAGGACCCACCCAACGGGGAGTCTGACACCTGCGGTGAGTAGAACAAGACCCTGTCCGCGAACGTGTTCGTGTCCGCCGTATTCGTGGTGTACGTGAGATCGCTGCACGTAAACGACAGGGTTCCCAGCTGTCCGGCGCCCGAGAGAACAGGTGACGACGCGGTCTGCCCGTCGAAGATGAAACCGGTCGCGTTGCGGACGGTGCTGTCGGTGTTTCCGGGCGCCCCCGTCTGGCCGGGTGGGCCGGGCGGGCCGGCGCAACCAACCGTTCACTTGCGCACGCTCCTTGTCGTATGTTTTCCCTTTTGATCTCCGAACAGTGAGGTGCCTTCATGCAGCGAGCGGTTCGTCTCCTTGTCAGCACGGTGGTCTTGGGTGTCACGGCGCTGACCGCTACAGCCGGGGGGGCCGGCGCGGACCCGTCGCCATCGGCAAGTCTTTGTCCAGATGCCGTCACCGCGACGTTCGGGCCTAATGTCTGTGTCTTCACTCCGAGCATGTCGCAGGCCGACATCCAGGCCGCGGTCAACGCCATCTACGCCCAGCAGGTCGATAACGAGATGGGCACCGCCCGTTATGCGCTGCTTTTCGAGCCGGGTACCTATGGGTCGCAGAACAACCCGCTGGACATTCCGGTCGGTTATTACACCGAGGTCGACGGCCTGGGCCAGGATCCGTCGGCCGTCGTCATCAACGGTGGTGTGACTGCCATCGGCAAGAACGGCAGCGGTGCGTTGGACATCTTCTGGCGTTCCGTCTCCAACTTGACCATCCATGTCGTCGCGACTGCGGACGGCTGCCACACCGGCAACGAGATGTGGGCGGTTTCGCAGGCGGCTCCAATGCGCCGGGTCGATGTCAAGGACTTCACCACTTTTATGCCGTACTGCGAGAACCCGAACTTCGCGAGCGGCGGCTTCGTGTCCGATTCGCGGCTGGAGGGTGGCGCGCTCAACGGGTCGCAGCAGCAGTTCTATGTCCGCAACAGTGACCTGGGCGCCGGCTGGTCCAACTACGTGTGGAACCAGGTCTTCTCTGGCGATATCGCCGCGCCCGCGCAGGACTTCGGCAACGGCGCCGCCTACACGACGCTCGCGCAGACGCCGGTGAGCAGGGAGAGGCCCTACCTGTACGTCGACGGCTCGGGCGCGTGGAACGTGTTCGTGCCGTCAGCCCGGACCAACTCAGTGGGGCCTACGTGGGCGAACGGGCACACGGCCGGAGCCTCGATCCCGCTGTCGCGGTTCTTCGTCGCCACGCCGTCGGACTCGGTCAGCACGATCAACGCCGCGCTCGCCCGGGGCCTCAACCTGCTGCTCACGCCCGGCGTCTACAACGTGGACTCGCCGATCAAGGTCAAGCGGGCTGACACGGTTGTAGCAGGCCTGGGGATGGCCACCTTGACAGCGAGCAACGGCGACTCGGTCCTGACCACCGCTGACGTGACCGGCATCGACATCTCCGGTCTCATCGTCGATGCGGGACCGGTCAACTCGCCGGTGCTCGTGCACATCGGCTCGAAGAACGGCAACAACGGCGTGCCGCACAATCGGGCGTCCGACCCGACTGCACTGCAGGACGTGTTCTTCCGAGTGGGCGGGCCGCACGTCGGCAAGGCGACCGTCGCCCTCGAGGTCAACAGGGACAACACCATCCTTGACGACCTGTGGATCTGGCGTGCCGACCACGGCGTCGCCGGGTCGGTCGGCTGGACCGTCAACACCGCTGACACCGGCCTCGTGGTGAACGGCGACCATGTCACCGCGACAGGGCTGTTCGTCGAGCACTTCCAGAAGTACAACGTCATCTGGAACGGCAACGGCGGCGAAGTCATCTTCTTCCAGAACGAACTGCCCTATGACCCGCCGACCCAGGCCGACTACGAGCACGACGGCGTGCTCGGCTACGCGGCCTTCAAGGTCGCCGACGAGGTGCAATCGTTCCAGGGTTACGGCATGGGCAGTTACATCTTCACCAACGTGAACCCGAACATCCACGTGTCCCATGCCTTCGAGGTCCCGAACACGCCGGGCGTCCAGATGCACGACCTGCTCACGATCAACCTCAGCGGTCCCGGCACCATCGACCACGTCATCAACGACACCGGCGGCCCGGTGAGCTCCGCCAACCCGGACGTGGCCAGCCAGATCGTCAGCTACCCGTGACCTAGCGGACAGGTGATTCGCGCCCGCATGCCCGTTTCGCGCGCATGCGGGCGCTGCGTACAAGGAACGGAATCCTGATCCCGGTTGAGCTCCAAGCAGCCCGCCGCGCCTCCGGTCGCCCTCGGTGGCCGGCCGCGCAAGCCCAAGCAAACCGAAGCCCGCGCCGCCGCGCTCGAGGAGCTCGTACCCGCGGCGATCAAGTCACTTCGGCGGTGCCGGCGTCGTCGCCGTCGGCCCAGCGGAGCGCGTACCGGAATCCCACGGCGGCAACGCTACTCAGTGTCTTGCCCTTGCGGCGAGCGGACCGGATGCGGCGCGTATCTCGCGGCGCACTCCGGGCAGATCGAATGCGACAAGGTGGTGTGGGCATCAATCGCGAGCAGAGCCGCGTGCGGTACCCGAACCCATTCGCCGTCGAAGGTGACACGCCCGCACCAAGCGCACGTCGTGACCATGTCACCGGCTTCGTAAGCCGCGACCATGCGCCTCGTGACCTCACTAGCGTCCACGACTCCTTCCTTACTGCTAACGGGGAGCCCTAGAAACGGCGCCTTCCTGGCGAGGCCGCAGGCTCGCCAGAGGAAGGAGCCGCACTGGGGATACAGTTAGAACGGATCACCGCCGATTTTCGAAACGGGTTTGCCGAGCGCGATAGCGAGGGAGTGCGGAGCGTCCTGCGGCCGACGGTCCGCAGCATCCCTCGCTTGCCCTCACCGCTCACCAACGGGGGGTCGGTAAGCGGCCCATCGACTCTTAGTACGCGCTTCCGCGTTGTCCAAGACACGAAAGACCAGGTTCGACCGGGCTACCGGTAAACGCCCCACCCGAGCGAAACGAGGGGGAGGGCGAATCGCCGTTCAGCGGACGACGGTCCGCCGCAACCCCTCGTTGCCCTGCCGCCCCCTGCGGGGGGTAACCCAGGGAGGGCGGCACGTTCCAAACTAGTACTCCAACACCTCGAAGACCAGGCCTAACGAGCACTATTCAGTGGTATGCGGCCGGAGTAGTGTCGAGTGCGCGGCATCAAACCGGGGTGGCGTCGAGAGGCGCCTTACGACTGTGGGGGTCGGAGCCTCTCCGCCATCCAGGTTTTCTCGACAAATCTGGGCCAGCGTGATGGCGGGCCACCCGTGAGCGCCGCACCTACATGCGGAGGTCGGTGTTAGCGCGCAGCCCGGACCGGCCGCAGCAGAAGGGTCGGCCCGGGCGCGCGCAGAAGATTGACCCAGCCGTGTCACCTATTTTTTTCGGGCGCCGTCGTTGTACCTGCCGATGTTCAACTTGCTCACGCTGGCGCTACCGCTGCTTGCCTCCGCCCCGATCGCCGTCGCTGCTCTGCTGGCTCTCGCGGTCGTCGGGCTGGCGGCTGCGCTCGTGGCGGTCGCGGCGATCCGCGCCCGTGGCCGAGCGGTCGCCGAGCTCGCGCGGGAGCGGGCGCGGGCTCGCACCGACGCGCTCACCGGCGCGTTGAACCGGCGCGCGCTCGAAGAGGCGCTCGTCTCCGAGCAGGCACGGGTGGGACGCGGCGCCCGGCCGACGGCTGTTTTCTTCCTCGACGCCGACCGGTTCCGGGACGTGAACAATCGTTACGGGTACGCGACCGGCGACGCGCTGCTGGTAGCCCTGTCCGAGCGGCTGCGCTCGCGGCTTCGTGCAAGCGACAGCGCCTACCGCTGGGGCGGCGACGAGTTCGTCGTGATCGCGCCCGAGGTCAGCGACGACGCCTCGCTCGCAGCGGGTGCCGAGCGCCTTCGCAGGCTGTTCGCAGACGAACCGCTCGCGGTCGGCTCGCGCCGGCTTCCGGTCACCGTCTCGATCGGCGGCGCAAAGGTCGAGACCGGCAGCGATGCCTTCGAGACGCTCGAGCATGCGGGACAGCTCGCGAAAAGAGCGAAGCAATCGCGGAACACCGCACTCGTCCAACCCCCTCGGCCGGGAATGATCAGCCCTTTCGGACACGCGGTCGGAATCCGATAGTCGTTCATGGAGCCGCGGCCTCTTTCAGACGAGACTCTCGCATCTTCCGGCTTTCAGGTGCCGCGCCTCGAACTCGTGCCCGCCCCGGACGACGACGGTCCCACAGCCGAGGAGCTGGAGGCGCTCGAGAGCGCCGTACCGGTAGAAGATCCGCTCAAGCTGTACGTTCGCTCGATCGGAGACGGTCCGGTGCTGACGCGCTCGGAGGAGCGTGAGCTGGCGCGGCGCAAGGACGCGGGCGACGAAGACGCGAAGAAGAAGCTGATCGAGTCGAACCTCCGTCTCGTGATGTCGATCACCCGGAACTACACGAAGGCGGACGTGCCGCTCCTCGACCTGATCCAGGAAGGCAACCTCGGGCTCATCCGGGCGGTGGAGAAGTTCGACTACAAGATGGGCTATAAGCTCTCGACGTACGCGACCTGGTGGATCCGCCAGGCCGTCACGCGCGCCGCCGACCAGGGCCGGACGATCCGGCTGCCGCAGCACGTCGCCGAGCAGGTGCGCCGCGTTCATCGCGCGCGCCGCGTCCTCACCCAGAAACTCAACCGCGACCCAACGACCGAAGAGGTTGCGAAGGAGTCGGGGATGACCGTCGCGCGGATCCGCGAGCTCAACGAGCTCGTGGAGGACCCCGTCTCGCTCGAGACGCCGATCGGCGACGGCGAGAGCCTCTACGGCGACCTGATCGAGGACATGAACGCCGACGCGCCCGACGAGATGACCGCGCAGCGCTCACGCTCGAGCGAGCTCGCACGTGCGCTCGCACACCTGAACCCGCGCATGCGCAAGGTGCTGACACTGCGCTTCGGCCTCGACGGCGAGACGCCGCAGACCCTCGAAGAGGTCGGCGCCGGTCTCGGCGTCACCCGCGAGCGCGTGCGCCAGATCGAATCGCGCGCGCTGCTCGAGCTGCGCTCCGCGGCGCCCGACCTCGAGCTCTATCTCAGCCAGGAGTAGCCTGGGCTAGGTCCCAGGGAGGCGGCCGCCGTTACGACCGCCCCTCCGGCGCGACGTAGACCGGAGCGACGGCCCTCGCTTCCGTAGAGACAGCGGGCTTGATTGCACTTCCTCGCGCGCGCACGTACGTTACGCGAGCTCGACGGAGCGCCCGGTAGATCAGCAACCATTCGGTGTGGCCGCATTTCCTCGCTGCGGGGCACTGCTCCGGAACGCCAGCCTTGCGGCCGCACCGTCGAGGCCGACTCCGAATTCTGCGTTCATCACAGCCGCCCAACTCCAGGCCGAGAGTTCCCTGGTGGCCGACTGAGGCTCGGCGTTGCGGGCTCGGTGGCGTGAAAACGAGGGAGGGCGGATCGACCTGCGGCCGGCGATCCACCACATCCCTCGTCTGAAACCGCCCGCTCAGGGATAGGGCGGGCGGCACCTTCGACGCTACGTCGGGCTCGCGCGAACATCCGAGCCCTAAGTGACCGGGTCGGCGGCGGGCTCTGCGCTGCTCCACCACTTGTTGCGCTCTCTTGTTCTCGGCCAGGCTTCGACTACCAATTGGCGATGCTCGAGGCGAGCGGCGCGGGTTGCCCTTTCGATCGCTTGGCCCTTAGTGAGGTGACAGCTGGTCGGGTCGCGGTCGTAGTCGACCGTCCATGTGCCGTCCCTGGAAAACACCCTGATGGGCTCGTGCGAAAGAACAGTCATTTTTTGCGACCCTTCTCCCTCTGGTTCCACCGTAGCCGCGATTTCAGTTGCCTCACATTAAGCCTTCGGCGGATGCGGGACGGAGCGCCCCCCGGCGGCTCCAGGCGGCCGTTCGTCTGAAGTAGAAGATCAGGGCGATCAGAGGGATGATGAAACACGTTGGTTGGTCGCGGTAGCTCTGCTGGGTCAACAAGAGAGGGAGGACCCGATGGCGAAAGGCTTCGTCCACACCGTTTACAGGGACGGAAAGTGGATCAACCAGGTCGAAGAGGGCAACGAACTCGGCGGCGCACATGCCGCAACGAACGAGGCCGCGGTCGCGGCGGGTCGTTTGCGGGCGCAACGCGACAAGACAGAGCACCTGATCCACGCGAAAGACGGGACGATCAGCGAGCGGAACTCCTACGGCAGCGACCCTGTGGGTGCTCATCCGCGGAGTCCAACCGGTCAACACGGCGGCCAGGATTCAGTGCGTTCCACGTGACGGCCGCGAGCGGTATCACTTCTTGATCGCATCCCAGGCGGCTGTCGCGAGCGACGTAGCCAGCACCCGCGTCACGCCGTAGCCTTCGTATTCGTGCGGGAAATCGAGACCGATTACCTCGTTGTCGGAGCAGGAGCGTCCGGTATGGCGTTCGCGGCCACGCTGGTCGCGAACACGGCCGCCGAGGTCGTGCTCGTCGACCGGCGTCACCGGCCAGGCGGCCACTGGATACACGTAAGCGGCGAAGAGTGAGTTCCGCAAGCTTGGGTGAGCTCCCTCTCGCCCAAACAGTTACCCGACCGTCGACGGCACACCCGTGGCGACGGGGCCTCGGAACCGGCGGGTGCAGCGGGACCGCGATCCGGGCGCGGCTACGAGACGCCACGGCGAGGGTTCCCATCGGCCCTCCCCGGCAGGAATGCGGACGCAGTCGGGACCCATCTTCGGGCCTTCAGGGCCCGTGCCGCGCTGCGTGCTCTCAGTCTTCGACGCGAGCGCGGCGATCAGTGCGGTGATGCGGTCCGGGCGGCGGCGACGGCCTCGAGTCGCGTGTTGACGCCGAGGGCGCGAAAGAGACGGCGGATGTGGTTCCTGACCGTCTCGGTGCTCAGGTGGAGCGCGGCCGCGATCTGCTTCGTCGAGCGGCCCTGCTCCAGAAGCCGAAGTACCTCGACTTGGCGGGGAGTCAGGTGCGGGGGCGGCGCTCTGGTCGTGTCGTCGGGGCGGTCCTCGATCAGTCCGAAGACGCCGACCACCAGTTCGCCGCTCGTGAGCGGTACCGCGCTGAGCTCTACGCTCACTCGTGTGCCGTCCCTCGAGACCAGGACGCCGGTTGCGTCCGTGGCCGGGGCGGTTCCGAGCACCTTGCGGGTGAACAGTTCGCGGGCGCGCCTGCTGTCCTCGGGCGCGACGACAGAGGTGTAGTGGAGCCCGCGAATGTCGCCGAGAAGCCGCTCAGCTGCCGGGTTGATCCAGCGGACGATTCCCGTCGTGTCGAGGACGTAGCTCGGGACGCCGACGGCCTCCAGGGCCTGCTCGACATCGCCGCCGACTCTCAGGCCAGTGTCCATCACCGAAGTGTGGCTGATCCGCGGACTAAGCCGTGTTCTGCTGACGCTCGCGGCCTTGACGTTCAGGATGTACCAAGCGCTGTTCTCGTCTCTGTACGAGGCGCTGCCTGTGCCACCGTCTGTAGCCCGATCGGGTCACAGACGGCCCGCCGCCTGTACGTACCCTGGGGCGAGCGAGTCCGGCGCCGGACCCCGGGTTCCCCCGGCGACGGCGCGCCCCTGCGGCAGGTGGGGCCTGCCCGGGTTCGCGGTCACTGCGCGAGAGACTCACGGCGGCTCGAGTCTCTCGCGCAGCTTCAACGATGAGGAATGATGTTCCGATGACTTGTCAAGTCATGAGGGGCTGGTGTTGTCGGAGTTGGCGGTAGAGGTTGCAGGCGAGGTAGCGCTTGAGGGAGCGGACGGCGTCGTGGCTTGCTTTGCCTTCGGCGATGCGGCGTCCCAGGGGACCTGAGAGTCCCGGACGACTACTCCGCTTTGAGGCGAGTGCCCCTCCTCGGGCTTCCGTCACCGCGCGGAGATGCAACGGGATGAGCTCCGCGAGGTGTGGATGCTCGTCGCGTGCTCGCGTGCTCGCGCGCCAGCGAGCGCCAGCTGCGCCTTGAACGAGCGATGGATCGCCGGTCGGACGCGGTCTACGCCAACCCGGAGGTGAGCAGAAGTTGACCAGGATGTCGTCTGGCTGGGCGGCAAGGCGTCGGAGCCGAAGCGGCGGCGACTGCGGCGGGACTCGCCCAAGCCGCGACGTGCCGGTCAAGCTCGTTTCTTAGGGGCTCGACTCGGTGAGGGGCTCCAGTCCTACCGTCGGGGTGCGGGTAAGGGCGACCGCAGCGATGACGCCGACCGTGTAGGCGAACACGAGCACGGCGATGCCGCTCGCCCAGTTGGACTTCTCGACCATCACCCAGATGATCCCGAGTACGAGCGCTTCGTTGGTGAGGTCAGCAATCCAGAGTGCCCGGTCGCGGGTCATCTTCCTCGCCTCGGGGCCGAGCGGCCCCGGGCCGTTCGCCATCAGCGCCTTCTTCAGCGCATGTCCGCGCCTGCCTGCGACAAGCGGCCCTTGGAGCGAGAGGACAGCCAGTCCCACGATCGGCATGACGATCCACGATGTGTTCCACGTCCACAGCTGGCTGGTCATGTACGCGCCGGTGGCATAGAGACCGACGATCGCCACCGGAAACGCCTTCTCGACCTCGCCGGCAAGCTGGCCCCACGGCGCAGCGTCTGCCAGCGTCTCCGCTCTTCGGAGCTTGAGCAGACAGACCGTCGCGACAACGCCGGCGCTGATGCCGATGAGCAGCGACAGGATGTGAACGTACAGAACGACGTGATACGCGTTCATCTGCTGCTCTCCTTCGACAGGTGACTACGACCCCAGCAGCAGCCACCGTCTCGCACTTGACACACGACTGTCAACCCTGCGGTGTCGCCCAGGCGGCACGCGCGTGACCAGCCCCGGTGGCGCTCTGTTTGCAACTTGGCCAACTGCGAGGTTGCCTCCATCAACGTGAAGTGTGGGGCAAGCGGCCGCATGCTGTCTGGAAGGACAACAGGCAAACTTGACAGCCGCTCTGGGATCGGCAGAGATTCGCCATGCGGCTTCCGTCTGGCGGGAGGGGCGGTTTAGCCGTTTGTGAGCGACCGCGACCAGGCTCGAGTCTGCAGACAAGTCCCCGCCGACCGACAAAATCAGACGCAGGACCCCGATTCCGGGACCAAAAGCGAAGCTGCGGGACCCAGCTCCGCTGTCAGCTTTCTTCCCGGCCCTCGAGCGGCGCCCTCTATCTCCGGTAGTCTCGGGACGCGATGTTTGGACGTCACGGTCGGCGTCTGCGGCGCATGGTGCTCATCAGTGCTGTCCCGGTGGTTCTGGTCGGGACGGCGATGACATTTCTTCAGCCTGCCGCATCGCAGCCGAACGTGAAGAAAGTGGAGATCTGTCACGCGACGAGCTCGCAGACGAATCCGTACGTGCGCCAAGCACCGGCGATCGCGAACAACGGCGATCTCAAGGGGGGGCATCTCAATCACACGGGACCCGTGTTTCCCGCGCCGGGATGGGGCGACATCATCCCGCCCTACACCTACGTCGACGCCTCCGGGGTCACCCAGGTGTTCCCCGGCTACAACTGGTCGGATGAGGGCCAGATTACTTGGCAGAACGGCTGCGGCGCGGGAGGACCAGAAGCGCTGACGCCGTTCGTCGAGTGCATCGAACCGGGCGCGGCCGGTGGCTTCCTTGCGCATTTCGGCTACGACAACCCGAATTCGGATCCGGTCACCGATCCTCCTGACAACGTCTTCGACCCGCTGCTCAAGGACGGCGAGCAGCCGACGATCTTCGGGCCAGGCCGGGTCGCGGATGCGTTCCAGGTAACTTCGGACGGCGGGGATCTGACCTGGAAGCTGACCGGCAAGCAGGCGACGGCGAGCACAAGCTCCCCTCACTGTCAAGGATCGATCACGATCATCAAGGTCCTGAACCCCAAGACCGACCCGGGACGCTTCAATCTCCGACTCGACGGGGCAACGGCCGGGGGCGCCGCCGCGGTCGGCGACGGCGGCACTACGGGCACGATCGCGGTCGACTCCGGCGACCGCACGGTCGGCGAGTCGGCAGCGGCAGGCACCGATCTCGCCAATTACGACATTCAGATCACGTGCTCGAGCAGCACGGGAGTCGCCGCCCAGGGGAGTGGAGCGACGCTGACCGTGCCCGTGAAGCTGGGGGCCGCGGTCATTTGCACGATCACGAACACACACAAGCTCGTGAACACGATCACCCCTGAGCTCGACTGCGTGGTCTCGCGCGCAGGACAACCGAATCTCGCTGTCTGGGGCTACTCGAACCCAAATGCGTTCCCGGTCAGCGTTCCCGTGGGAGAGACGAACGGATTCTCGCCCGCCCCGGCGAACCGCGGCCAGCCGATCGTTTTTCAGCCAGGGCATCTCGTCGGTGCGTTCCAGACATCGTTCCAAGGCGCCGCCACGCTCGCGTGGACGGTCGGCAAGAAGACCGTCGCAGCCGACAGCGGATCGACACGTTGCACGGCCACTCTCGAGCTGCGCAAGGTGACCGTGCCCGCCGACGACCCTGGCCTTTTCAATCTGTTGGTCAACAACCAACTGCTCGCGGTCGGCGGCAACGGCACGACCACTGGGCCGGTCACCGTCGGCGTTGGCGAGGGCGAAGTCAGCGAGACCGCAGGACCCGGCACTGACCTTGCGAACTACGACTCGACCGTGGCCTGCACGCGCAACGGCTCACCCGCGGTCTCTGTCGCGGGCACAAAGGTTGACGGAGTCGTCGGGAACGGCGACGTCGTCGTCTGCACCTTCACGAACACGCGCAAACCGACGGCGCCGCCCCCCACGCCTGAAACTCCGCCGCCGCCGCTGCCCGAGCCCCCGCCACCGGCACCGCCTTTGCCTCTCGGCGACCTGAGCGTGGTGAAGTCCGCTTCACCGACCAGCGCGGTGTTGGGCAAGAAGATCACCTGGACGATCAGGGTTACGAACAACTCGACCATCTCGGCGGCAGACGTCAACGTCGTCCGGACCTCAGACCTCTCTTTCCGCGTGAAGGTGATCTCCCTGACCCCGTCGCAGGGCACGTGTAACGTCGGAAGCTGCAATCTCGGCCGGCTGGCCCCCGGGGCATCTGCCACCATCACGGTGCTCACCCAGGCGACGAGCATCGGCCGCGCTCTCAACGTCGTCCGCGTGAGTTCGGAGGAGCAGGAGTCGAACTACCTGAACAACACCGCCTCCGCGCTCGTCCGGATCACGGCTCCAAAGAAGCAATCCGCCGCCAACGGCGTCAAGGGTGCCGTCGCACGCTTCACGTGCGACACGCTCACAGCCCAACCAGCATCGCTGAGAGCACGCACCACCTCGATGGTGCTTGCGACCGCTCGCAATCGTTTTCACCAACCCCTCGCCGGGGTGGCCGTTCAGGTGGCTGGGCTCGGCGTCCACGAGCGGCGGCGAACGAACAGGCAGGGAATCGTCCGCTTCTCGGTCACGCCCCAGCAGATAGGTGTCGTCTCGATCGAGCGCGTCGGACGGTCACTTGCCGTGGCCTCGTCGCAGTGCAGAACGCTCCTCGGTGCCCTGTCTTCCGGCAAAAACTCGGTCACCGGCTAGAGCGTCAAGGCAACAAGTCGACCGGTGTCCCCAGCGGCGCGAGCCGCTCCAACTCCAGCGCAACCGCGTTCGAGACACGGACGCAACCATGCGACACCGCCTGTCCGAGCAGCCCGGGCTGATCGGTCCCGTGAATCCCGGCGAGCCCACCTCCCGGCCAGTCGCTCAGCTTCGAGTACGCGCTCGTCACCAGGACGAACGGTCCGAAAAACGGATCACCGGGGAGGTAGCGGCCCTGCACGAAGAAGTCGCGGCCCAACGGCGTCGGGGCAGCAGGACGACCGACAGCCACGACCGTGCTCAGCAACAACGCATTGCCGACGATCCGATGCACCTCGAGCCGTCGCGTCGACACGTGCACCACAATTCGGTTTGTCACCGGACGAAGGTCGACGAGATCACTGCGAACCCACCCTCGCTGCCCGTTTGGCCGACCCGGCAGACTCAGCTCGTACCACCAGAAGCCGTCGCTCCCCTTCCGCGCTCCGACCGCGAGCACGACCCGGAACTGCCCGTCCGGCCGGAACTGATGCAGCAGCCGAACGCGGCGCGCATCCGAATTCGGCGCTGAGCGCACCGCGGCGTTCGAGCTGACGAGCTCGCCCGCCGCCGGCAACCTCACATGGCGAGCGCTCGCCGCCTGTGACGCGGGGATAAGCACTAGCGTCAGGGACAGGCAAAGCAGGCCCCGGAACCAGTAAGCGCGAGCGCGTGCAGGCGACATCCTCAACCGGCCGAAGGATACGCGGCCGGAGGGCAACGTCCCAAAACGCAAGAGCAGCCGCTCCCCGTCGACCGACGCGGCTGCCGCGGGACCCGGATCCCGCGCGGTGTCAGGTTTTTCGTCCACGGGTCCCCGGGCCTATGAACGGACGGAATGGACGGGGGTCGGGTCCGGCCGCGGTGGGGAGCTTGAGGCCGCGGAGCATGTAGAGCACGTGCCGGGGGTTCGTCTCGCCCACCTCTCTATACATGTCCTGGGTTTCCGCCGGCTGGGCGGCGATCAGTCGATCGAGCTGCGCGTCCTCGTGTTCTGTGAGAGGCACATGGTGGTCGTGTTCGGCTCTCGCGAGTTGGATCAGCAAGGTCCGGCGAGCGAGGTCAGCGTCGGTCGCGGTGACGGGGTCGAACCGTTCGAGGAAATAGGCGAGCGCCTGCTTGGTCACGGCGGCGAGGCGTCCGTTGATGTACTCGGAGAACGCCGACGAGTTCATCTCGACGAACCTCGCCAAAGGCGAGTGGTCGATTTCGACCAGGAGTTCGCGCTGTTCGGCTAACGCCGCGTCGCTTCCAACCGCGACGGCCTGACTGCGGGTTGCGCAATACGCACAAACATGGCTTCCGAAATCGACGATCCACTTGCCGTCCCGCGGGAACACCCTGATAGGACCGGACTCGGTCACGTGGGTACCTCCTTCGAGGCCGACAACCTACCTCTCGGAGTTTCTAAGCGCGCTGCGACAAGCCCGCATCGGAGCCGTCTTGATCGCGTGCGGCTACGGCCCTTTGGGCTTGTGGTGCGCTGGGCGACGTCCGCCGGCCAGGGCTGTCGGTGGAGTAGTCGCCCAGCTCGACCACCCTACGGGCGAAGGCGCGTCAGGCGCCGAGCACGCCGCGGGTCGAGGTAGGCCGGTTTGGTGCTTCACGGGCGTGTGAGATCCGGGCGGGTGGGAAGGGAGACACCGACGCGCTTCTGCGCCTCTTTTGCCGGTGGTGGAGAGGCGCGTCTCGAGAAACGAGCCTTCTGCGGTTTACCAAGGGTGTCCCTTTGGACGGCGACAAACCGAGTTCGCGCGTCGAGCTCCGCTTCCAGGGAGTCCGTCGCGGGCTGCAGATTAGGGACGCCGTGATCCTCGAGCAGCTGCTGATGCTCGAGCCAAGCTACGCAGCCCGGAGGCTCGCAAATCGGCTCACCGCCGCGATCGTCACCGGCAGCCAGGTGAAGCTCAACGCCAACGAGTTCCGTGCGCTGAGCTCACTCATGGACGAGATAGATATCGACCGTTACGCAAGCCTGCGGAAACTCAAGAAGACCTGCGCCGAGCTAACCACCCAGCCCCCTTCGGGCGCTTGACCCACGGCTGTGGAGTTGTAGCGTCGAAGGTGCCGCCCACCCATATCCCTGAGGGCGGTTTCAGACGAGGGATGCGGCGGATCGCCAGCCGCAGGTCGATCCGCCCTCCCTCGTTTTTGCGCCGTTGTCCGGGTTCCGCCCCGCTGCTCAACCCGAAAACCTGGGTAGCGGAGAGGCGTGCGACCCCCAACTCCTTGTCGCGCCTCTCAACGCCACCCTGGTTGATGCCGCACACTCGACACTACTCCGGCCGCGCATCGCTGAGTAGTGCTCGGTCAGGCCTGGTCTTCCAGGTGTTGGAGTACTAGCTTGGACGTTGCCGCCCTCGTTGGGTTCCCCCCGTAGGGGCGGTAGGGCGAATGAGGGCGGACCGCCGATTGAACCGACGATCCGCCCTCCCTTCGTTACCGCTCTTTGGCAAACCCGTTACGAAAAACCAGGGCGATTCGTTGTAGCTTTGAAGGCAGTGCGGTTGCTTCCCCGGCGAGTCTGCGGCCCCGCCGGGGGAGGCGCCGTTTCCGAGGCTCTAGAAGGTGGCCCGTGGGAAGCCAGTGAGGTCACGCGGCGCATGTTGGCGGCCTATGAAGCCGGCGAGCTTGTCACGACGTGCGCCTGGTGCGGGCGTGTCACCTTCGACGGCGAATGGGTTCGGGTACCGCACGCGGGTGTGCTCGCGATTGATGCCCACACCACATTGTCGCATTCGATCTGCCCGGAGTGCGCGGCGAGATACGCGGCGCATCCAGTCCGCTCGCCACAAGGGCAAGACACTGAGCAGCGTTGCAGCCGTGGGATTCCGGTACGCGCTCCGGTGGGCTGACGGCGACAACGCCGGCACCGCCGAGTACCCCGATGACGGCATCCAGGCCGGGGATGAGATCCGCATCAACGGCAATCAACGGGTCCGCGTCCGGGCGGTGATTCCTGTTGAACTCGCCGCCGAGTTCGTCGACGACGCGTGTACGGGACACTCGAGATCGAACCGGTGTCGGGCTAGTCGCTCAGAAGCCGATCTTGTACACGTCACAATTCGTCTTCGCGGCAAGGTGATCAGGGCCGCCGCCCGATCCGCGTCTACACTCTCCGCCGCAGGGTTCCGCCGACGCTGCAGCTCGTGATGGTGCTGCCCTTATCCACGGTCGTCTGGACGTCGCTGACTGGCACGGAGTAGGCCGCCGCCTCGCGCGCGCACGTACGTACGAGGGCTGTGACACGCCCAAATCGCGAACGCGACAACGTGGTCATGCGCACAGGAGCTATCGGCTAGCCAGCGAACGCGTCGACTATGCGTCTCGCTGTCTTGCAACCTGTGCCCCGGAGGAAGAGCCGCCACTCTGTGTTTCGACGACGTCGGGCGACGATGATCGATCTCTCTGGTTGGAATCCTCGCGGTCGGCGGTTCTGGTCGTCTCTATCGCGATGACTCGTCGACGAGGCATCTCGACGGCGCCCTGATCGGCAAGCGGCAGGCTCCGAGACCACTCCGCAACGCCACCGGTGAGGGTGCGCCGGGGCCGCCGCGACGTGCGTGCGGCGACCCCGAGGCGAGGGTTGTCAGTTGCCGTTGACGGCCGCGACGAGATCCGGGACGAGGTTCGCCGCGTTCGGCGTCCCGAGCCCGGTGACCGGGTCCCAGCCGGGCGTGGCTGGGTAGCCCTGGATGTCCGGGTCGGCCTGGTTGTTGCCGGTCGTCACGTCGTAGAAGTCGTTCGCGTAGCGGACCGGGTCCGCGCCGATCTTGTAGAGCGCCGGGTTGATCAGCCCGAGCCCGCCGCCGTTGACCTGGTCGGCGAGCGCCACGATCCCCGCCCACTGCGGGCAGGAGAGCGAGGTGCCGCCGATGTCGTACCAGCCCGTGCTGCACGGGGCGCTGCCGCAGATCAGGCCGCTGTTCCCGTCGGGCGGGAGCGTCAGGTACACGAGCGCGCCCGTCCGCGAGCTGGCCTGCAGCGCGACGTCGGGGACGCCGCGCTGGCCGGACGGGATCGCGGTGCTCAACGTCGGCAGCGTGTTCTGGAACGCCGGCCGCGAGAACACGTGGCTGAAGCCGCCGCCCGCGTCGATCCAGGCGATCTCCCGGTTGGACTGGTTCTGGCAGTTCGCCGGCGGGCTCGTGTTGTCGACGCCGAGCCCCGTGACGGCGTTCGTACAGAGGTACGTGCCGCCGACGCCGGTCACGAGCGGGTCGGACGCGGGCCACTCGACGGTCGGGAACGGGACGATGTCGTTGCCCGGGTTCTTGCCGACGAGGCTTTGCTTGGTGCCGTTCGCGGTGCCGCCGTCACCCGACGAGCCGAGCACGGTGACACCCATCGTCGAGGCGTCGACGAACGCGGTGCGCAGGTTCTGGAGCGACTTCGAGCTTCCGAACGCCTCCTCGGTCGAGGCGAAGCTCTGTGAGATCACCTGGGCCAGATGGTTCTTCACCACGTAGTCCTCGGCGTTCATCATCTGCGGGAACCCCTGCTGGCCGAGCGTCTCGGCCGTCGGAGTGGTCACGAGCAAGATGTTCGCCCGGGGCGCGATCGAGTGCGCCGTCTCGACATCGAGAGAGACCTCCAGCGCCCAGGCGGCCTTGTCCTCGAGCCCGTTGCCCTTACTCGTCGGCGGCGGGCCCTTCGTCGCCGGCGAGCCCTGGACGCTGAGCTGGCTGAACGTCGGCATCCCCGAAGCGCAGGTGACTACGCCCTCCTCGCCGCACATCGCCGGTAGGCCCATCTGGGTGTCGTAGACGTGCAGGTCGTGCGCGATCGTGTCGCTCCCGTAGGAGTCGACGATCGCGATCGTGACGCCGCGGCCATCGATACCGGCGGCGTAGAGCGCGTTGAGGTTGTACGACGCGCGCGTCGACTGCGGCGTGAAGCAGCGGCGTCCGACGGAGTTGCACTGAGCCTGCGTGGGCGGCAGCTCCGACGTCGTCAACTGCACGTAGTCGCTCACGGTCGGACGCGGTGTCGGCAGCGCCGCGGTGCGTGCCGTCGCTCCCCGGCCGCCCACCAGTGCGACGGCCACGGTCACGGCGACGACGAGCACGAGCCCCACGGATACCAAGCTTCGTTTCATTCCCGGATCCCTTCGGTTGACGCTCCGACGACCGGGCGCGAGCGCGATGCCGTGCGCGGTCGTCGCGGACTGCTCGAAGCCGAATCAGGCGGACCGGTCACACGCGACGCTCGTTCGACCCCCCTGTCCCTCTCCGGACGCTGGCAGCCTACTTCGGTCCGTGATGCTTCTCAATCCCGGCGACCCCGCGAACGGCGTTCGTTCGCCCGGATCGCCACGTCGGAGTTCCCAACGCGACATCGCGCGACGGCGGTTGCCGAGACCGCGTGCGCGACCGACTCTCAGTCGAGGCAGCCGGACGGGCACGGACTCTCCCGCAGGTCTCACGACGGCAGCGGGAGGGGCACCCCCTCGAACCCGAGTAGTAGCGCGGGGCCCCCCAGGCCTCGAACAAACGCCGCCCGCGAGATCTCCGCTAGCAACCTCCACCGCCGACTCGCTCTCGAAGGGCCTGACGACGAGCTCAAGCAGCTCGGGACCACCTTCGACGGACTGCTGGCCCGACTCGAGGCGTCCTTCGATGCCCAGCGTCAGTTCGTCGCGAACGCCTCCCACGAACTGCGCACCCCGCTGACGCTCGAACGCACGCTGCTCGAGCTCGCCCTCAGCGACCGTGACCCGAGCATCGACTCCTACCGTCACACCTGCGAGCAGCTGCTCGCCGTCGGTCAACACAACAGGAGCGCCTCATCGAAGCGCTGCATCAGCCGCTCGTCGGTCAAGCCGCCACGGTCGCGTAGGCCGGAAAGCTCGTTCAGCGAAGCGCCTGGCGGCGCTTCCACTCTCGTATCTCTTCCTCACTCATGCCGTCAAAGATGCGGTTGTGGTGGTGGATGCCGAACCAGCGAGCGGGGAACCACCACTTGACGGCTCGACCGATTGCAGTACGGCGGCACCAGCACTCGGGATCACAACCGCACGTCAAGTTGCGCGGGTTGTGAAGGCGCTGAACGAGTGTGCGGCTCACCGTCGTGAGACTACCCCGCCGCCAGGTAACGAAGTGCGTCATCGCGCCCAGCGCAATCCTGCAACAGCACGGCCCGTTCGCCGTCGAACGTGAACACCTTAAACACGTCGGGCGCCACTTCACCCTGCCACGCCGGGTCGCGCACCGTCATGCAAACGGCGACGTGCGATCCCTCTTCGATGATTTCGGTCGGCTCGAAGCTGCGACCTTGCCGATGACGCTGTTTGAGAAGGTCGACCACCTCTCGGCGGTTCCGTCAGGTCGGCGTGGCGCCGTCGAATCCAGTGCCGGGGATGCCGAGCCACTGGGCACGCACGGCAAACAGCTCGCGGAACGCGCTCGGATCACCCTCGTTGAGTGCGGCGAACGCCTGCTTGAGACGATCGGCCCGGTCGGCCACGACGAGAAGAATACGCCGCAGGCCAACGACGGTTGCGTGTCCAAAGTTAAGCTGGATGTCGTGTCGACCCTCGTGACCTCGGCGACGATCACGTGCCCCGAATGCGATGTACAGACGCGCGAAGACATGCCGACCGATGCCTGCCTGTTCTTCTACAACTGCCCGGGCTGCGGGGGTCTCCTGCGCCCGCTCGCAGGTGACTGCTGCGTCTTCTGCTCTTACGCCGATGCGGTGTGTCCACCAAAGCAGGTCGGCGGGCCGAACTGCTGCTGAGCAGGCGCGTTGATCGAGAACGCGCGGTGGGGTAACAGGGGTCACGCCAAATCGCTACGGGTGGCACCGACCTCCTCGCGAACAAAGGCACCCGGGCGCCAAGATGCGTACTCGCCCTGTGGGCGGATGTAGGGTCGCGGCACGGGGTAGTTCCCCGTTTCGGCTTACCGAGCGTCGGGGTTTCCGTGGCGGCTGCGCAGAGAGTCACTGTCGACAACTCGTCCGCCATGCGGTGTTCGACCTCGATGCAGGCCGGGTGGAGATCACGCTGCCCGACCACCCCGCGTGAGTCCAGGGCAGGCCCACACCTGGCATTCGCTGGGCCTGGACGTGTACGCATCCTCACCGGCTGACGCCCTCCCCCTCGACCGACGCGATTGCTGCGGGACCCTGATCCGAATGGGTCGGGGTTACTTGGAGCCGGGGCGCGCCGGCTCCGGGTGGAGCGTAGTGTCAAACCTGCTCGGCAGCCTTGAGTTGGGCCGCCTCGTCGAACATGGAGGCTAACAATGAGCATTCTTGTCCGCTTCAAACCCGCGTCTGCTGTGACAACGGAGCAGTACGACGAAACGATAGGCCGGCTGCAGTCGGATGGCGGTGAGTTTCCGCCGACGGGCTTGGAGTTTCACTGCGCGTTCCTCGCGGGCGATGAGTTGCGCGTCAGCGAGGTTTGGGCTTCGCAGGCGAACTTTGAAGCGTTCGGACCGCGACTGATGCCGATCCTTGCCGAGGTTGGGATCGATCCTGGTAAGCCGGAGATCTTGCTCGTTCACAACACCATCGCGCGGTAAGCGCCGCACAACCAGCCCGCGACGTCAGCAAGGGATGGAGCGTATGCCGGAGGGTGTGATTCTTCGACTCCTTCCATGGAGCGCGTGAACTCCTCGAATTGCGTCCACTGGTCACGCGCTACGGCTGGGCTGAGGTACTGCCGCGCTGGTGTCTTGGGCGTCGTGGCGAGGAACGCACAGGCGTTTCTTGGTCGACTTCTGCCGCTGCGATCTCGGTCGCAGCTGTCGGGTTGAGCATGCGTCCGCCGAAGACGACGGCGGCGAGCGCGAACCAGCCCCAACCGAGAGCGAGACCACCGACGACGTCCGACAGCCAGTGCAGGTCGAGGAGCACGCGACTGGCCGCAACAGCGACAGCGACCGCGACCGCCGCCGCGATCACGACATGTCGGGCCGGTTGCCGCAATGACCGTCCGAGGATCAGCGCGGCCGCGGCGTAGAACGCGGCGGCGGTTGCGGAGTGCCCGCTCGGGAACGACGGCCCGAGATGCGCCGCCGCGGGGACGAGCGCCGGGCGGACCCGGCCGACGAGATTCTTGACGCCGAGTTGGGCGAGTTCCATTCCGCCGAGGACGACGATCAGGAAGACGAACGTCCAGCGGCCGCGGCCGCGCGTCCTCCAGAGATCGGCGAGCGCGAGGAGCACCGCTAGGACGATGACGATCTGGATGTTGCCAAGCTGGGTGATCGCGCGCAGGCCGGCACTCGAGGTGCTCGTCCGGTGATCGAAGCCCCAGGCCGCGACGGCGTTGTCGACATGCCGGAGCACCGCAACGCGGCGCACGAGGAGCGCCAGCACCCCGAGCACGATCCCGCCGGCGACGGTGACGGTGAGCGCGACCGTCAGCAGGAAGCCGCTGGCGACCTCACGATCGAAGCGCCGCGCCAACAAGCGTGCCACTGCACCGTCGGGCTCGACCGCCTGCCCGACGGCCTGCGCCGCCTCCGCGGCAGGCCGTGCAGGCATCCCCGACCGCGCGTACCAGCCGCACGCGAGAAGTGTGAGGAGGCCGGCGCCGAGCGCCACGAGTAGGTCGGCAAGAAGAGGCATGGAGTTTGGAGCTGCCCGAAACTTTTTCGGCGGCATCGGCGTTTCCAATCCGGGCAAACGAGAAACACGGCGTTTCCGCCCGAATCTGATGACTGCAGAAACCATCCCAGCTGCGAACTCGAACGCCCGAGTGGGTCGTGGTCGATCGGCGCTGCGGGTTCCTGTTCTCGATCGGGAGCCTGGGCGGCTCGGGCGCTGGCTCGCGTCGCTGCCGGGCGACGGCCATCCCGTCTGGACGTATGTCTGTGGCATCGCGCTCGCGGTTGCGGCGATCGCGTCGCTTTCGATCCTCGCCGGACTGCTCCTAATGCATGTCCTCCTGCATATCCACGGCGTCGCGGCCGACGACGAGAGCGTCGTTCGGTTCCTCGCACGCCACCGCTCGCGCGGGCTGACCGACGCGTCGCTCGTCGGTTCGATTATGGCGGGCGGCGTTGTCCTGCCGATCATCGCTGGGATCGCTGCGCTGATCGCAGCCGTCGCGCGGGCGTGGCGCCTGGCGGGCTTCCTGCTGCTTGCGCTCGCGGTCGAGTCGGCGTCGTACCGGACGACGACCCTGGTCGTCCACCGCCACCGGCCTGAGGTTCATCGCCTCGAGAAGCTCCCGGTCGAGGCGAGCTACCCGTCGGGCCACACCGCGGCGTCGATCGCCATCTACGGCGGAATCGCGCTCCTCGTGACCTCGCGCGTCGAGAACCGCATCGCGAAAGCTGCGATCTGGACCGTGGCGGCGTTGATCCCTGTCTACGTGGCGTTCTCGCGGATGTACCGCGGCATGCACCACCCGACCGACGTTGCCGGCGGCGCGATCATCGGCATCCTCGCGCTCGTTGCGCTCGTGGTCGTCACACGAGCTTCGGGGAGGGCGGCGAGGTGACACGGGTTGCTGTGGTTGCCCATGCGGGTAAGACATTCGGGGGTGGCCTGCCCGAACTGCGGCGGGAGCTCGAGCGCCAGGGGGTCGGCGACCCGCTGTGGATCGAGGTCGCGAAGAGCCGTTACGTGCCGAAGCAGGTGAAGCGCGCGCTTTCGGACGGCGTCGAGTTGCTCCTCGTCTGGGGCGGCGACGGCACGGTACAGCGCGCCGCCGATACGCTCGCCGGCTCCGAGACGCCGCTCGCAGTCCTCCCCGCGGGGACCGCGAACCTGCTCGCGACGAACCTCGGTATCCCCCAGGACATCGAGCAGGCAGTGGCGATCGCCCTCGAAGGCGAGCGCCACCGGCTCGACCTCGGCCGGCTCGACGGCGAGCACTTCGCGGTCATGGCCGGCGCCGGCTTCGACGCCGCGATGATCGAGCAGGCAGACGGAACGCTGAAGGACCGCCTCGGCCGCCTCGCCTACGTCTGGACCGGATCGCAAAACCTGCGAGCGAAGCCGTTCAAGGCGAAGATCGAGGTCGACGGCGCGCCCTGGTACAGCGGGGACGCGAGTTGCATCCTCTTCGGCAACGTCGGTCGCCTGTTCGGCGGCGTCGAGGTGTTCCAGGACGCACGCCCGGACGACGGCCGGCTCGAGCTCGGTGTCGTCAACGCCGACGGCCTCGTCGACTGGACGCGCACGCTCGCGCGGACAGCCGCCGGGCACCCGGAGCGCTCGCCGCTCGTCCAAGCGACAACCGGCAAGAAAATCAAGGTCAAGCTCAACCGCAAGGTGCTGTACGAAATGGACGGCGGTAGCCGCAAGAAGACCAGGTCCTTCACCGTCGAGGTGCAACCCGCCGCGCTCACGATCTGCCTACCGAGGAAGGAGTGGAGCAATGGCAACAGTACGAACTGACCCCACCTCGCCGCTCGACAGCGCGCACTCCTGGGGCGAACGGTTCGTCCACTCGCCTGCCTTCGCCGTGCTGTCGCGCTGCGGGTTCGTCGCGCGAGCGCTCGTCTACGGGATCATCGGACTGCTCGCCTTCGACCTGGTAGTCGGGCACGGCGGCAAGATCACAAACCAGCAAGGCGCCCTCCGAACGATCAAGCACCAACCCCTCGGCCATGCCCTCCTCGCCCTGCTCGCTGTCGGCCTGGCCGGCTACTCGGTGTGGAGGTTGTTCAGAGCAGCCCTCGGCCACGGCAGCGAGGGCGCCGACTCCGGGATCGAACGGCTCGGCGCACTCGGCAGCGGAATCGTCTACGCGATTCTGTGCGCGATCGCGATACAGATCCTCGCCGGACCCGGCACCTCAGGAGGCGGAGCGAAGAAGACGACCAGCGACGTCTTCGCCTGGCCGGCCGGTCGCTGGCTCGTCGGGCTCGCCGGACTCGTCATGGGCGGGGTCGCGATCTACCAGTTCATCCGCGGCGCGCGTCAGAAGTTCCTCGACGACTCGAAGACCGCGGAGATCCCACCGGCGGTGCTGCCGTGGTTCAAAGCGCTCGGGACGGTCGGTCACATCGCCCGCGCCGTCGTGTTCGGTCTCGTCGCCGTCTTCCTGCTCAAGGCCAGCTACGACTACAAGGCGGACGAGGCGATCGGCCTCGACGGAGCACTCGCGAAGCTCTACAACGGCGCCTACGGCTCCTGGCTCCTCGGCGCCGTCGCGCTCGGGCTGATCGCGTTCTCGTGTTTCTCGCTCATCGAAGCGCGCTACCGGCGCATCTGAGAAGGCCCGCCAGATGACGCGCACCCAGCCGCGGGTCAGACGCTGTTGCTGACGGCCTATCTCTTCGACCGCAGCGAGGGGGCAGAGGTCGAAGCGTGGTCGGAGTCGTTTCGTGATCTGACGAAGAATCAGCTGCTGTGGGTCGACTTGGTCGCGCCTTCCGCGCAAGAGGAATCCGAGGTCCGGGAGGTGTTCGGCCTGGGCGAGGCGTCGGACCTCGCAGACTCGGAGCGGCGGCCAGCTCTCGATCAACAAGAGGGTCATCTCGCTGTGACCGCAATCGCAGTCTCCGACGAGGAGCGCGATCTTGATCGCGAACTGGTTGTCGTCGAGTGCTTTGTCGGCCCGAATTGGGTCGTGAGCGTTCACCAGCTCGAGGTCCCCGTGATCGACGAGTTCCGAGAGGTCGCCTCGGGTGAAGGCCAGCTTGGGCGCATGGATGCCCCGTCGTTTCTCGCGGCGTTGCTCGAGTGGGTGGTCGGGAGCTATCTGCATGCGTTCGACGAGATCGAGGCCACACTCGAGGAGTTCGACGTCGAGGCGCTCAGCGCGCCGAGCAGACATCCGGAAGCCCAGATCAAGTTGCTGATCGAAGCGCGCCGGCGGGTTGGTCTGCTTCGGCGATCGCTCTCCCCCCATCGGGACGTGTTCGCCGCGCTCGGCCATTCTGAATACGACCCCCTGTCATCGGAGGACTCGAGCGAGCGGTTCGTCGAGCTGACTGCCCGACTCGAGGCTGCACTCGCCTCCGCACGCGACGTAAAGGACGCGATCGCCAGCTCCTTCGACGTCTTGATCGTCCGGACCGAACACCGGACGAACGAGATCATGAAAGTGCTCACCCTCGCATCGATCCTGCTCCTCCCCGGCGCGCTGATCGCCGGCGTCTTGGGGATGAACGTCAACCTTTCGACGGCCGCCTTCACCGGCTCGCCGGTCTTCTGGTCCGCGTTGACCGGAATCGTCCTGATCGCGCTGGCTACGTTGGCTCTTGCTCGGCTACGAGACTGGATCTGACCGCCCGAACCGTCGTGGCGTCGTCGTCAGGTGGTGAGTTGCGTTCGGAGGGTGACGACGAGCTGCTCCGGGTTTTCGCCCTCGTTGGGACTGCGGTAGATCGTCGCGGAGGCGTTGCGCTCGTCGAGCAGCAGCTCCCCCAGGCAGTTGGAGAACGAGGTCGGCCGCAGCCGTTTCCAGTCGGCGGAGGGTCGGGGCACTCCGGCGAGTCGCGCGAGTGGGTAGAAGAGCATTCCGGCGGCGCGCGAGCCGGTGGCCTGCACGATGCGGCGCTCCTTGTTGGAGAGCGGGTTGCGGTAGGGCGAGCAGACCAGCTGGTGAACGCGGCAGTCGTCGTCTACGCCGAGGTCGACCTCGGCGACGTAGTTGCTGTGGATGTCGCCGCCGAGCAGGAGCACCGAGGCAGGCGGGGCCGCATCTTCGGTGCCCGCGCTGAGTGTGCGTAGCCAGTCGCAGAGGCCTTCGAACGATCTGTTGAACGCGGCCCAATGCTCGAGGTCGACGGCTCGACGGAGCCGCTCGCTCAGCCTGGCCACGGTCGACCCGAGGCGCCCCGCGCACAGCGCTTCGTTCCAGGCCTGAAGGTGGTGGATCCCGCGGGGCATGAAGACCGGCAGCGTGCTCGCGATCACGACGTGGTCGTAGGCGCCGCTCGACTGCTCGACGACCCAGTCCCATTCCTCCTCGTCGATCATCTCGCGGCGGCCGTCGGAGAGAACGCGCGCCGCTCGAGAATCCAGCACGAGCACGCGCACATCCCCGAATTGGCGGTAGTACGCCCAGCGGCTCGCTGCCGACTCGCGGTCCCAGGCACGGGCGAGCCGTCGGAGTAGCGGCCCCGCATCCTCCTCCTGGAGCACCGCTGCGTACGTCTCGTCTTGGGCGAGCTCGGGCGGCGACAGGTTGCCGAGGTGCTGGTAGATCCAGTAGGCCATGAATGCGCCGGTGATGCGGTCGTTCCACCACGGTTTGGCGCGCATCTCCTCCACCCACTGCCATGAGATGTTCCAGTCGTCGTTGACGTCGTGATCGTCGAAGATCATCAGGGTCGGCACTGTCGAGAGCAGCCACTGGATGTCCGGTTCGGACCACGACTCGCGGTACAGGTGCGTGTATTCCTCGAAGTCGGCGATCTGCTCCCCGGGAGGCTCGCTCGTCGGGCGGCGGCTGCGGATGAACTCCGCCGTTCCCGGCGACACCTCGTCGGCGTAGACCTGGTCGCCGAGCAGCATGACCGCGTCGGGCCACTCGACTTCGCCTCGTTGGAGTTGCTTGGCGTACGTCCACAGCGCATCAATGCCGAGCGCTCGGACGTCCTCGGGCCAGGAGCTGTCGAGGTTCGTCGGCTGTGGATCGCCCACCCGGCAGGAGCCGAAAACAAGTCGCGTTCGCCGCTCCTCGTTGCGTGTATGGACGGCCGGGGCCGGCCGACCGTCGTCGGGCGGCCACACCGTCGTCCCATCGAGGCGAACGTCGTACGGAGTGATTGTCCCCGGTACGAGGTCTTCGACGAGAAGGAGCGCATAGTGGTGTCCTTCGACCGCGAAGGTGCGGGTTTGCCTGCCGAGGATCTCGACCTGGCACGGGGCGCTCGTCTCGACCCAGAACGAGGCGCTCTCGGTGCCCGCGTAGCGCAGCAACGGCCCGAGCACCAGACCGACAGAGGCCGACACATCGCGCGCTCGAACAGGCATCTCGAGCCCGACTGTCTCAGATCCGACGAGTAGCCCGCCTCGACCAGCGAACACGGCCTGGCCGAGAGTTCTCATCGTGCGAGTAGCGGTGCGGGGCTCCGCCTCCGGGGAGCAAGTCGCTATGCCTCGCTTGTCGCCCGGCGGCTTGTGGCCGGCCCGGGTATAGATTCGGGATGTCAGTCTTGCCAGCGGACGGTCAAACGTTAGAGGAGCCTCGGGCGTTGCTCGGCGAGATTCGCGTCGTGAACTTCCGGAGTGCTCGCCAGCTGATGCTTCGGCCCGGTCCGGTGTGCGCGTTCATCGGCGAGCCGGGTGCCGGTAAGTCGAACCTGCTTTTCGCGCTGCGCGCCCTGCTCGACCCGGGCTTCAACCTCTCAACCGCCGACGTAACCGTTGGCGAGCGCGCGATTGCGATCGAGGCGACCCTTGTTGACGGCGCCTGCGTCTCGCTCGACGACCGCAGCGGCGCCCCTCCGATCGTCCACTTCCCAACCGCCCTACGCGGTGGCGAACTCGTCGCGGCGTCTGCCGATTATCCGCTGGCAGACGCTGTGCATACGTTGATCCGAAGGGCGCTCGCGGGGGCGGCGGCGCCGCGCCTCGCACTGATCCGTGGGCTCGAGGCCTGCGCAGCCGAGGTCTCGGGCGTCGTCTTCGCGATTGAGGAGCCGGAGCTGTTCCTGGTGCCGCAAGCACACCGCTATCTGCGTCGCCTGATCCGGCACCTCGCTGAGCGAGGCAATCAGGTCTTCTTCACCACACACGCACCGGGACTCCTCAGCGTCGCGGCGCTCGACGAGGTCAACCTCGTCAACCGCGACGAACTCGGCGTCACCACGGTCGAACGGCTTCGCGCGATCGATGTCAACGACGAGTTCCGGGCGATGTGCGAATTCGACTCCGAACGTGCCGAGCTCTTCCTGTCACGGGCGGCGATCTTGGTCGAAGGGATGACCGAGAAGATCGCGCTCCCATTCGTGTTCCACGCCCTCGGCCACGACGCCGACCGTGAGCAGATCTCGATCGTCGAGTGCGGCGGCAAAGCGAACCTGCCGCTCTTCATCGAGATCTGCAAGCGAGCGCGGGTGCCCTGCGTCGTCGTACACGACAGCGACCTGCGGTCGGGCCGCGAACCGTTGGACTCAGAGGTCAAGCTCAACGCGCGCATCCGTCGGCGGGCCGGCGCGCGACGCACGATCGTCCTCGAGCCCGACTTCGAAGGCGTCATCGGATTCCACAGCAGACACCACAAGCCCGACCGCGCCCGGCGACAGCTGGCACGTGCCCAACCAAACGAACTACCGGAACCTCTGGTACGCGCAGTGACGCTCGCGCTCAGCTCCGCCAACCCGCGCCGGCCCTCGTACAGCTGAACCCTCGTCCATACGACCGCTGGCACGCGTCAGTGGACGCTCCATCGCGCCGACACGGCGGCTCGTCGGGTCGACTTCTCCAGTTAGCCCTCCCCTCGTGCGCACGGCCCCGCGCCACGAGCCGCCTCGTGGCGGGGCCGTCGCACCGAGATCGCCGGGGCTCGAAACCGGTCGCTGCGGAGTGGGTAGGCATAGAATCGAGTCCCGCCTTTCGAACAGGAGGTTGCCATGTTGCGCAAGCCGCTTCTGATCGCGGCAGCACTCGGCGCCGGTGTGTCGCTCGTAGCCGTCGCACCGGCACTCGCCGATCAGGTCTTCCATACCTCCCACGCGGCCGTGCACTCGGTCGCCGAAGCTCCGCTGCGATCAGGATTCGTCAACGACGTCCACACGAACGGAGCCGTGAACTCGGCGCGCGAGGAGTATCACCTGAACGGAGCGCAGCGCGACGCCAGCTACCAGGTGCAGCTTGTGATCTTCGCGAGCCAGACCTGTACCGGGACGCCATTCCTGACGGTCCCCACTGCGGTCCTGATGACGAACGGCGTAGGTAACGGCAACGCCGACGCCACGTTCCCTGCCGGTCCCCCGAACGATCCGCCTTTGCAGGTCGGGATCGTCTGGCAGTTCCTCTCGGGTGACGTCCCGATCTACACCACCGACTGCGTACCCGTGGCGATCGACTGATTCGTGGGCCCGTCGCTGCGCCGCGCTCGTGACCGACGGGGGGTCCTCAAGTCCCGCGAAAAGAAGGGAGTCGAAAGTGGCAATCGCATACGTTCAGGAGTTCGAGATCAAGGATGGCGACACGAGCACCACCAACTACGACGCCGTCGCCGCCGCGCTCAACCTCCAAGACGCCCCCGAAGGACTGCTGATTCATACGGCTGGCTTCGACCCGGACGCCGGCGTCTTCCGCATCTTTGACGTTTGGGAGACACGCGAGCACGGCGAGAGGTTCATCAACGAGCGACTCAATCCGATCATCGAGCCTCTGGTCGCCGCGGCCGCCCAGACCTCGGACACCAATCTCGACCCGCCGAGCCGTGAAGCTTGGTACGAACTGCACGACTCGATCACCGGCTGACCCGCCCACTCGAAAAGCCCCTGCTAGCCCAGGGGCTTTTCGTTTTCGACGCGGAAAACTCCGTTAGTTCGGGGTGATTGCGCCGAAGAGGCCGTCGCTTTCGTCGTTGGGCCCGGCGGTGAAGAAGAGGCTGCCGGTTGGGCCGGCGGCGGCCCCGTTGCCGAACTCGAGTGCCCAGAGGCCGTCGATCGAGATCGCCGCTCCGGCCGTGTCGCGGAGCGGGCCTTGCGGGATGTAGAAGAGGCCGTCCACGATCGGCTTGTAGGCGTTGATGTGACCGTCGCCGAAGTTGCCGACGAGCAGATCGCCACCGAAGCTGCCGAAGCCTGCTGGGGCTTGTGCGAGTCCCCATGGTGCGTTCAGCGCGCCGCGGATTGCGACCTTGCCGGCGAGCAGGCCGGTGGTTGCGTCGAAGGCGTCGACGTACCCCAAGCCGGGCCCGTGGGCTTCGTCGCCGCTACCCGGCTGTGTCTTCGCGTAGGTGACGAAGACTCGGCTGCCGATCGCCTGGATCCCGAATGGGCCGTAACCGCGCGGAATCGTCGGGTCGAAGAACTGGAAGGGCCGCCTGACCGGCTGCCAGTTGCCATCGAAGACGTCGACGCGGCGGTTGTGGAAGTCGGTTGCGTACAACCTGGGCCCGTTCGCTGTCTGAGCGATCGCGAGACCCTTGAAGATCGCACCCTGGGATGTCGCGTCGACTTCGACCTCGGCGGTTGTCCCAAGCGAGCCGTTCCAGGCGCTGATCAGTCCGGCCTCGCTGTCGAAGAGAAACAGCGCCGGGCCCGCGTTCCCACCTTTGATTGCAAACGCGGGACTGCCGTTGAAAACCACGCCGGTCGGGGCATCACCGACAGTGACTGTGAGACCGAGTTTCGCTCCTGCCCCGGTGTAGAGCGTCGAGACGCCGCTGCCGTTGTCAGCCACCCACCAAGGACTTGTGGCGCTCGAGACAAGTCCCCACGAGTTGACGAGATTCGCATCGGGCGTCGTGCCAGGTACGCCGTTGTCCGAGACGAGCGGCGTCACCACAAAGCCGTTACCCGGTCGGGCGGCAGCGACCCCGGCCGCCATAAGAACGACCACGCTGGCCGCGAGCACGACCAACAGCCGTTTGTACGTCAAAGCCATTTCAACCTCCCTCATGACCCCGACAATGCTCCTTACGCACTGCACTACGACCAGCGCAGACGAGCGGATTGCCGCCGAGGATTGAGGCAAACCTTCCTTGAGGTCAGTTCGCGGTGGTCGTGACCGTGGTCGGCGGGAGCTGTTTCTCCACGGCGGCGAGATTCGCCTCCCGGTCCGGTCCGGTCGCCGCGATCACGAGCGGGTAGTGCGGAAGCACCGATGCCTTGGGGAGCTTGGCCTTGACCGCCTGCGTGCCCGAGTTGAAGTCGTCGACGTTCGTGAACTGGAAGACGATCATCGCGTTGGGAGTGACCTTCGCGCCCATGCAGTCCTTGGCGACGTAGAAAGCACGGGTGAGCCCGAGGCCGGGCAGCGCGGAGAGCGTCGGGGGAACGTCCTGCTGGGCCTCACTGCAAGCCTCCAGCCCCGCCTTCTGGAGGGTGGTCGTGGCGGGGTCGTAGCTCGCCGAGCCCGGGTCGGAGCTCGAGCTGGAACTCGAGCCGCCGCAGGCGGTGAGCACACAGGCGCCGATCAGCGTTGCCAGGCCGATCCCGAAGGCAGAGCGGAGTTGTCGTGACCGGAGCACTGCTCGATTGAATCGGGTGCGCCCCGACGTCGCATCGTACCGAGAGGATGAAACCCGCCTGACCTGGGAGACGTGGCAACGGCAAGGAAAGGATGGTTACGATCATCGCGTGGCCTTCGATGAGGATCTCGCAACTCGAATCCGCGAGCTGATCGGGCCCGAGCGCAAACTGACCGAGAAGCGGATGTTCGGCGGACTCGCGTTTCTCGTCGGCGGCAACATGGCGATTGCGGCGAGCGGCCAGGGCGGGATCCTGGTTCGGGCGGATCCAGCAAAATCGGAAGCTCTCGTCGAAAAGACGAACGCCGAGTTCGCGGTGATGCGGGGAAGACCGATGAGTGGCTGGCTGCGCGTCGATACCGAGTACCTGCGAACGAAGCGCGAGCTCGCCAGGTGGGTCGAGATCGGCACGGCCTACGCCGGTTCACTCCCAGCCAAGCGTTAGCTTCGGCCGGCTTCCGCCGGTGCGCATCAGGTCCAGTGGACGACGACTCGCCCAACGGTCTCGGGCAGCGGCAACGATTCGGCCTCGGCGACGACCCCCTCGCGTGCCGAGCGGGAGAGCTTCCGCCAGGGCTTGATCGTGATCGTTCGCCCGGCGCGGCGCCAGGTGCCGACGACCTTGCCGGCAGCAAGGAGCGCGCCTGGCCACACCCGCGGCGTCCACAGCTCGCCACGTTGGTCGGCATCCGGCAAGAGGAGCTCACGATCGTCGCCCGTGATGCCCAGGGTGTAGGCATCGCCGCTCGGCAGGAATCGGGCGGCGGCCGAGGGTTGCGGCGGTTCGCGCATCGTGGGCTCGTCATGGGACAGGAGCCACGCATCCCCGTACGGCGTCAGGACCGGGATCAACTCGGCTGAGAGATCGTCGAACGCCCGGGCGGCTTGCCGGGCACCAAGGCCTGCCCACTTGGCGAACCCGTCACGCCGCGCCGGACCGAAGACGTGCAGGTAGCGGCGCGCCAGCTCGCGCGTCGCCTCCGCCAGCTCGATCTCAGGCGGCGGAACGGTCCACACCGTCGGCAGCCGGGCGCCCTCCCACCTGATCGCGAGCGTGCCCGTCAAGGCCGCATAGCGAAGGTTGTTGCCGTGCGTTCCGAGCGCCTGCCCGGCATCGCCGTATCTCATTCGATCCCCGGCGAGCAGGACGTGCAGACGCTCGGCCAGGTCCTCCGCCCTGTTGCGGATCTGGCCTTTGTCGGGGAGCCGGCCGAGCGTGAACACGGCGAGGTCGCGCGCGGCGACGACGTACACGTGGTACCGCGGTCCCCACACCTGCACGAGCGAGGGATCCTCCCAAGCGGACGGCCCGGCGCCTTCCACACGTGCGTGGATCGACAACAGGGCGGCGCGGGGCATGCTGTCCTGCAACCCGGCCCACGCCGCCTGCCTGAGTGCCTGACGTCCCGCCGGGAGTCGTTGATCCAGCCCTCCGACGCGCCGTCGGAACGCGAGGATCTGCGCTCGCGTAACCCTCAGTCTCGTCGTCGCCTCGTCACCGAGAGTTGTCGCCGATCGTGGTCATCGTCGGGATCGTAAGCCGCGAGCGAGCAGCGGGACGCCCGAACCGGGCGGCCAGCTCAATCCGCCGCGCGGAGCGCCCGGCGTTCCCTGGCGGGCGACAGGTTTCTCGGGGGGACGCGTTCGACGCTGTCGCGGGCGCGATGTTTCGCCTCGAAATCCCGCGGACAGGTATGTGAGGACAAGGAACTCGCGGCGCTCCGATGCCCCAGTCGACGACGGAAAGAAGGTCGAGCATGACGGAGTGGTTTTCGCGCCTCGTTCGGCGCACCGTGGGAACGTTGCAAGCGCGACGCGTCCTGACCCTGCTTGCACTCTGCGGTCTGGCCATCGGCGGCAGCGCTGCCGGGGCGTCTGCCGATACGGCGCCGGCGGCATCGCCGGCGGCGTCCTTCCAGCGTGCGTGCGCCGATCCCCTGCCGGGCCAGATGGCGTGCTTCGCCCTGCGCCGGACGACGGGAGTCGTCGCGGCGATTCCGACGGGAGTGAATCCGGCGGCAGTGGTCAGCGGCTACGGGCCGGCCGATCTCATCAGCGCGTACAAGCTGCCGACGAACCTCGGCTCGGGGCGTCTCGTCGCCATCGTCGATGCCCAGGACGACCCGAACGCCGAAAGCGACCTTGCGACCTACCGCAGCCAGTTCGGCCTGCCGGCGTGCACCACGGCCAACGGCTGCTTCCGCAAGCTCAATCAGAACGGGGCGACGAGCCCGCTGCCGACCGCCGACCCGGGCTGGTCCTCGGAGATCATGCTCGACCTCGAGATGGTCTCGGCGACATGTCCGCTGTGCAAGATCCTCCTCGTCGAGGCGAACAGCCCGACCTATGCGAATCTCGGCACGGCCGTCAACCAGGCGGTCGCCCAGGGCGCCATCGCCGTCTCGAACAGCTACGGCGGCCCGGAGAGCGCGGGCGATCCGAGCATCGGAGCGACCTACTACCAGCATCCGGGCATTGCGATCACCGTCTCGTCCGGTGACAGCGGCTACGGCGTCGAGTTCCCGGCGAGCTCGCCGTACGTCACCTCTGTCGGCGGCACGGCGCTCCGGAGATCGACCGGCAACGCGCGTGGCTGGACGGAGACGACCTGGTCCACCTCGGCGACCGAAGGCGCCGGCAGCGGCTGCTCGAAGTACGAGACGAAGCCGGCGTTCCAGACCGACACCGGCTGTACGCACCGGACGGTTGCCGACGTGTCGGCAGTCGCCGATCCGGCCACCGGCGTCGCCGTCTACGACTCGTTCGGATCGGGCGGCTGGACGGTGTTCGGCGGCACGAGCGTGTCGTCGCCGATCATCGCGTCCATCTACGCCCTCGCGTCTCCGCCGCCGGCCGGTGTCTATCCGGTTCAGTACCCGTACGCCAATCCGGGAGCCCTGTTCGACGTGACGAGCGGGTCGAACGGCACGTGCTCTCCCGCCTACCTGTGCACGGCCGGGGCCGGCTACGACGGGCCGACGGGCCTCGGCACGCCGAACGGCATCGCCGCGTTCGGGCCGGCCGCAACAGCGAGCGACTTCTCGGTCGCCGTGAGCCCGACGTCGTCGACCGTTGCTCCCGGCGCGGGCACGACCGCGACCGTCTCGACGGCGGTCACGTCGGGCAGCGCGCAGTCGGTGTCCCTGAGTGCGAGCGGGCTTCCATCAGGTGCGACGGCGTCCTTCGCGCCCGCCACGATCACGGCCGGCTCGTCGTCGACGTTGACGATCGGAACCTCGAGCTCGACGCCGGCCGGGACGTACACGGTGACGATCACGGCCACCGGTACGGCGGCGACGCACACGGCGACGTTCACGTTGACCGTCCGGAGCGCGACCGCGAGTGACTTCTCGGTCTCGCTCAACCCGACCTCGCGGAGTGTGACTGCCGGAAATGGCACGAGCTCGACCGTCTCGACCGCCGTCACCTCAGGTGCCGCCGAGTCGGTGTCGCTCAGCGCGAGCGGGCTCCCCTCCGGTGCGACGGCGTCGTTCTCGCCCGCGTCGGTGACGTCGGGGTCGTCGTCGACGCTGACGATCGCGACCTCGAGCTCGACTCCGGCGGGGACGTACGCGATCACGGTCACGGGTACCGCCGCGACCGGATCTCACACCGCGTCCTTCAGCCTGACCGTGACAGCGGTGAGCAGCTGCGCGGCCGGCCAGAAGCTCGTCAACCCGGGCTTCGAGTCCGGCTCGGCATCGTGGACGGCAACGTCCGGCGTGATCGGCCAGAACGGGCCGAGTCAGCCGGCGCACTCCGGGAGCTGGAACGCGTGGCTCGACGGCTACGGCCGCAGCCACACCGACACGCTGTCTCAGACCGTCACGGTCCCGAGCGGGTGCAGTAGCTACACCCTCTCGTTCTACCTGCACATCGACAGTACCGAGACGACGACGAGCGTCGCGTACGACAAGCTGACGGTCACGCTCGGCTCGACCACGCTCGCGACCTACTCGAACCTGAACAAGGCGTCCGGCTACGTCCTGCGCTCGTTCAACGTCGCGAGCTTCGCGGGCCAGAGCGTCACGCTGACGTTCAGGGGAACGGAGGACACCTCGCTGCAGACGTCGTTCGTCGTGGACGACACGGCTCTGACCGTGGGCTGAGTAGACGGCGGAGGGAGATCCTCCGCAACCGATGCCGACGAAAGATGCGAGTGGCCCGCCGTGAGGCGGGCCACTCGGGTGGGTTTGCGGTGCTTCGGGAAGGGAGCCGGGCTCCCACGCGTCTTGGAGATGATGCGCAAACTCCTCGTTCCGTCGATCGCCGTCGGTGTCGTGCTTTGTCTCGGTCTTGGGTCGTCGGGCTCGCAGGCGGCGACGGCAGACACCGTGCAGTTGCGGGTGGAGGCGCCGTCGATCGACGGCGCGATGCAGTTCTCGGATGCGAGCGGCTGGAGTTGGCGCTGTAGCTCGGGGGTGTGCACCGTGACGACCGCGCGCGGCAACACGCTGACCGTGACTGCCGTGAACGGTGGAGCCTCGACCTTTCAGGGGTGGGGCGGTGCGTGTGCCCAGAACGGAGCGCAACCGGCCTGCACGCTCCAGCTGAACGACAGCCTGGTCAGCGTCACAGCGCGCTTCGCGAGACAGCGCCTGTGGCTACCTGCGTTCGGGGGCGGCTCGATCACGGTCTCGTCGCCGACGCCCGGCTACTCATGCGGATTTGCCTGCGCCGACTACGCCACCGGCCAGCAGCTGGTGCTCCGGGCGTCGCCGTGGGCCGGCTATCGGGCGACCGCCTGGGGCGGAAACTGCACAGGTCTGCGCGCCGATCATGGTTGCGTGCTGACCCTGAGCCGCAGCACCGTCGTGTCGGCCACCTTCGAGCCCATTCCCCCGCCGGGGGATTGCCCGCCCGGCCAGTCGTGCGACCCCGTGACGGTCTCGACCAACTTCAGCGTCGGGGTGACGGGCAGCGGCACGGTGAGTGCGCCGAGACAGGGCTCGAACCCGACGCTGACCTGCTCGTCGTCGGGGACGACCGGCCGGACGTGCTCGCTCGACCGAGCGGTGGAGAAGACCGTCTACGTGACCGCGAGCGGGGTCCACTTCTCTCCGGTGGGGAGGCAGGTGCGCCGGAGTCGAGGAGCACGACCTGCAGCTTCGTGAACCGGCGCTATTCGCGTGACCCCGCGATCATCACCGCCGTCTTCGGTTAGGGAGGCGTTCGCGTTGGGAACCACCAGATCTGCAGCAGTCGCCGCTCCCGGTGACCGGGTCGTCTCGCAGAAGCGGTTGCTCCAGGCGGGAAGCCTTGCGGCCGCGCTCGCCTCGATCCTCGGTCTCGTCTTCACGGTCGGCGACCGTGTGACCGGGCAGTTCAGTCACGGCCAGACCACGGCGCACGTGCAGATCGACGATCTGTCACTCACGAAGATGTCGCTGCGGACGTTCCTCGTCACGAAGAAGGCCCACGTGCCGGGGACACCGTTCGGTTACGGGAAGAAGGAGCTCGACGACCCGGTTCTCGTCGTCGACGTCCGCGCGCGGTACGCACATTCGTCTCGAGGCGTTCCGTTCCCGGTGAAGCTGACCCTCGAGGCCCGCCGCGCGAGATGGAAGCATCGACGCGGTCGATTCGGCCTCCGAGAGCTATGTCCTCGACGCCGGCAAGGACTCGTGCGGCTGCAGCGAGTACTTCCGCATTCCGCAGCGTGGGCGCGAGTACCGAGTGGAGATGCAGGTCCTGCGCCCGAACGCGCCGACGTCGGAGCCACTCGACCAGCGCGCCTCGAACTGGTACCGCGCCTGAGGCGTTTCCGCCCGTCTTGACCGCCGGGTCTCGCCCGCGGCCGATTGACAGGTGAATCGCCAGGGGGCAAGCTCGACTCCGAAGTCCCTGATTCGAGGAGCGGAGGCGACATGGCGGCGAAGCATGTGCTGGCGGTTTTCGGGGCGGCGCTCATCCTGGGCGTCGCGCTCTTCACCGGAGTGGCGGCGTCGAAGACGACCCGCGCTGCGGCTGACGATCCCAACAACGCGAACCTCACCTACTGGTACTGGGCCGAGAGCGATGCACCCGGCGCCAACAACTGGCTCAAGAAGGAAGTCGCCATCTACGAGAAGGCGCATCCGAAGGTCAAGGTCACGGTCGTCATCCAGTCCACCGACACGCTGACCTCGGCGTTCACCACGGCGGCTCAGACCAAGAGCGGGCCGGACATCGCGACCCAGTGGGCGACCCTGCCGACCCTGACGCCGGCCTGGAACGGCTCATCGGTCCCGATCTCCGACTACGTGCCTGCCAGCGAGACCAAGAACTGGATCGGCACGCCGGAGAACATGTCGGGCGGCAAGCTCTGGGCGATGCCGCAGTACCTGCTCGGCATCCCGTTCGTGTGGAACAAGGCGCTCTTCAAGAAGGCGGGCCTGAACCCGAACAAGGGCCCGAAGACCTGGACCGACTTCCTGGCCGACGCGAAGAAGCTCAAGGCAGCGGGCATCACGCCGTTCGGGATGGGCAACAAGGACGGCTACGGCGGCGCGTGGTTCTTCTCGCTGATCGGCAAGCAGAACCTCAACTCGATCAACGAGCTGAAGGACGCGATGATCGGCAAGGCGAACTTCGCCGACCCGAAGTTCTCGGGCTTCTACCAGGCCCTCGCCGATCTGAAGAAGAAGGGGTACCTCAACTCCGACGTCGCCTCGATCAGCTTCGAGCAGGGGTTCGAGCTCTTCGGTCAGAAGAAGGTCGGCATGTCGTGGGGCACCGACGGCAACGTCGCGTCCTGGGAGAAGCAGATCGGCGCGAAGAACATGGGTGTCAGCGCCATTCCGGTCTGGGGCAAGGGCAAGCTCGCGACGAGCTACGACACGACGCAGTCGTCGGACGCTTTCATCACCAAGTGGTCGAAGCATCCCAAGGCGGCGGCGCAGTTCCTCGTGTTCCTGCACTCGCCGCAGGCGCTCAGGTCCTGGTACGCGGCGACCGGCGTGTTCCCGGCCGACAAGCGGTTCCCGGCCTCGCTGGTCACCGACCCGATCGCGAAGAAGCAGCTCGCGCTCGACCAGTCGGCCGTCTCGGTCTGGCCCGAGAACTTCGTGCCGCCGCAGGTCGACGGCAACGCCGACCTCGCCGCGGGTGAGCTGATCACGTCGGGCTCCGGAACGCCCGCCGACGCCGTGAAGCTCTGGGAGAGCGAGCTCTCGAAGTGGAAGAGCCAGCATCCGGACGAGTTCACGGCCTACAAGAAGTGGGCCTCTGGAGGCTGATCGCGATGTAGCTCGAGCAGGAGCACCCGCCGCCGGCGGCGCCGGCGGCGGGCGCTCTGGCCCTACCTCTACGCGTTGCCGGCGGTCGGCGCGATGGCATTCGCGTTCGGCTTTCCGCTCGTGCAGGTCGTGCGCGACAGCTTCTACGCGGGCAACTTCGACGCGCCGATCTGGGTCGGCCTCGACAACTACAAGGGCGTCATCGACGACCCGGCGTTCCGCGAGTCGCTGCTGAACAACCTGAAGCTGCTGCTGGCGGTGCCCGTGATGCTCGGGCTCGGCCTCGTGATCGCGCTCGTGCTGAACGATCGCATCCGAGGCAGGCGCCAGTACCAGGCGATCGTCTTTCTGCCCGTACGTGCTGCCCGCGACCGCGATCGGCCTCGCGTTCTCGTTCCTGCTGCAGGAGAACGGCGTGCTGAACACCGCGCTTCGCCACGTCCACCTGGGGGCGCTGACCCAGGACTGGCTCGGCAACTCGCACCTGGCGATCGTCTCGGTCGGCGGCCTCGTGATCTGGCAGCAGCTCGGCTTCGGCGTGGTCGTGTTCACGGCCGCGCTGCTCGCCCTGCCGCCCGAGACGGCCGAGGCGGCGCGCATCGACGGCGCCGGCTGGTGGGCGCTGCAGCTGCGTGTGCTCGTGCCGCAGATCCGCCCGATCATCGAGCTGCTCACGGTCATCCAGGTGATCACCGTGCTCTCGTGGGTGTTCAACTACGTCTACATCCTCACCTCGGGCGGACCGGGCTATGCCTCGAGCGTGATGGAGCTGTACATCTGGAGGAGCTTCTCGAACGGCGCCGACGGGACCGCCGCGAGCGTCGCCGTCATGCTGCTCGGGATGGCGAGCGTGCTGATCGGGCTCTCGCTTTGGGTGCGATCGCGGGTGGAGACCACATGAGGCCGCGCAAGCGCGGGCGCTTCGTAGGGTTGCTGGCGCGGCATGCGTTCCTCGTGATCATCTGCCTCGCGTCGCTCTATCCGCTCTGGTTCATCGTGTCGACGGCGCTCAAGACGAACGCCGCCTACCAGCTCGACCCGACGGGCTTCCCGACCCACCCGTCGCTCGGTGCGCTGCGCTCGATCGTGGCCGACCAGCCGCTGCCTCGCTGGATGTGGAACAGCTTCCTGGTGACGCTCTCCTCGGTCGCCGTCTCGACCCTGATTGCGCTGCTCGCCGCCTACGCCGTCGTGTTCGGGCGCTTCCACGGGCACCGGATCTTTCTCTCGACGAGCGTGGCACTGATGGTGGTGCCGCCCGTCACGCTGCTCGTGCCGATGTTCGTCTTCATGGTCGACACCGGCTGGGTCAACCACCTCCAGTCGGTGATCTTCTTCTACACGGGCCTCCTGGTGCCGTTCGCCATCTTCTTCCTCACGAACTTCTTCCGCACGGTTCCGGCCGAGCTGATCGAGGCGGCCTCGGTGGAGGGCGCGGGGCCGTTCACGGTCTTGCGGCGCATCGTGATGCCGATCTCGGGGGCGGCCGCATTCACGCTCATCGTCGTGCAGGCGATCTGGGTGTGGAACGAGCTGCTGATCGCGCTCGTCTTCCTGCAGAACGACAGCGCGCGCACGCTGATGGCCGGCCTCGCGCAGTTCCAGGGCCGGTACGCGACGAACGAACCGCTGGTCCTCGCGGGCGCGCTCGTGTCGATCGCCCCGGTCGTGCTGCTCTACCTGTCGGGGCAGCGTTTCTTCGTGCGCGGGCTGACCGCCGGGATCGGCAAGTAGCGGGAGCCGCTACGGAGCGGACAGCAGGCTCTCGCCGCTGCGGATGTCGAAGAAGTGAAAGCTCGACGCGTCGACGGCGAGCCGCAACGGGGCGCCGGGACGAGCCGAGGTCGCCGGGTCGACCCGGGCCGCGAAGAGCGAGTCCTCCTCGGCGAGGAGGGTCGCTTCATCCGCGGATGCATCGCGCGTCTCCATCGTGATCCGCGGTGCTGCGACGCGGAAGAACACGTGCGTGTCCGATCCCAGCTCCTCGATCACGTCGACGGTTACGTCGATGTGCGGCAGATTCGGCTTGGCGTGCGCAGCATCGTTGAACGACTCGGGCCGGATGCCGAGGACGACGTCCTCGATGCCGCGCGCGGGACGCCGGACCGAGTCGAGCGGGACCCGGAACTGCCCGAATCGAACGTCGTCTGCGTCCACTTTCGCGTCGACGAGGTTCATCGAGGGCGACCCGATGAAGGCTGCGACGAAGAGATCTCTGGGCGCGTGGTAGAGCTGCTGGGGCACGTCGACCTGGACGATCCGCCCGTCGCGCATCACGGCGACCCGGTGCCCGAGCGTCATCGCCTCCGTCTGATCGTGAGTGACGTAGACGCTCGTCACGGCGAGACGCGCGTGCAGCTGCGCGAGCGAGGCGCGCATGCCGACCCGGAGCTTCGCGTCGAGATTCGAGAGCGGCTCGTCCATCAGGAACGCCTTCGGCTCCCGGATGATCGCGCGGCCCATCGCGACGCGCTGCCGCTGCCCGCCCGAGAGGTTTGCGGGCTTCCGGTCGAGGAGATCCTGGAGCCCGAGCAGCGTCGCCACCTCCTGCACGCGCCGAACGATCTCCGACTTCGGCGTCCTCCTGACGCTCAGCCCGAACCCGAGGTTCTCCCGGACGCTCATATGCGGGTACAGCGCGTAGTTCTGAAAGACCATTGCGATGTCGCGGTCGGGGGGCTCGAGGTCGGTGACGTCGAGGTCGCCGATCGAGATCGTCCCCTCCGTGATCTCCTCGAGGCCCGCGATCATCCGGAGCAGCGTCGACTTCCCGCAGCCCGACGGGCCGACGAGCACCATGAACTCGCCGTCTGCGATCGTCAGGTTGACGTCGTCGACGGCCACGACGTCGCCGGCGAAGGTCTTCGTGACGTGTTCGAGCCCGATCGCAGCCATGCCGTCTCGAATGCCGCTCAGTAGCCGGCCTGCATCGTGCCCATGACGTCGACCTGCGCCTTGAAGGCCATGTAGCCGGCGTCGATCGGGAAGACCGTGCCCGTCACCGCGGCCGACTCGTCGCTCGCCAGGTAGACGACGAACGGCGCGATCTGCTCCGGTGTCGGGACCGGGAGGATGTGCAGGCTCTCGATCGTGGCGAGCGCCTGCGCATCGTCCAGCCAAACGCGTTGCGACTCGGTGGAGACGAAGCTCGGCGCGATGGCGTTCACCCGCACACCGTCCTTGCCGATCCCGGCGGCGAACGACCGCACCATCGAGGTGACGCCGCCCTTGGCAGCCGTGTACGAGTCGAGGCCTGCACAACCGACGAGCGCATCCACCGTGCTCGAGACGATGATCGAGCCCGAGCCCTGCGCGATCATCTGCCGTCCCACGTGCTTGAGGACGAGGAACGTCCCCGTCAGGTGAATGTCGATCATGCGCTGCCAGACGTCGTCGTCGAGCTCGGTCAGACGGGTGTCGCGCGTGTTGATGAACTGGACGTCGGCCGCGCAGTGGTAGACGGCGTCCAGGCGTCCGAAGCGAGTGACGGTCTCCGCGACGAGCTTTTGCACGAGCTCGGCCGAGGCGACGTCGACATGCATCGCGACGGCCGTGCCGCCGCTCTCGGCGATCGAGGCCGCGACAGCCTCGGCCCGGTCGAGCGCGATGTCGGAAACGACGACCGCCGCGCCGTCGGCGGCCATGGCGACCGCGCCGGCACGTCCCATTCCGGAACCGCCTCCGACGACGAGCGCAACCTTGTCCTGCAACCGGCCCGGCTTCACCGTTCCTCCTTCGCAAGCTGATAGTCCTGCCACGGCCGGTACTGGCCCTCGCTGCGGTACCGACCCGCCGCGTCTGCAACTGCATCATCGTCGACTTCGACGCCCAGGCCGGGGCCGTCGATCGGGCCCCAGCAGGTCCGCTCGCGATCGGGATCGGGTCGGCGAGGACGTCGTGCTCCATCAGGTGCGCGGTCTGCTGATGTCCCTCGACGCCGTTTGGCAGAGTCAGGAGGACGTGCTGGGCTGCCGCCGCGGCAAGGCCGAGCTCGCCGTGCGTGTGCTTGCAGACCTGGAGCCCTTCGTGATCGGCAGCCCAGGCCAGCCGGTGGAAGCTCCCGATCGACCCCACCCAGTACGGGGAGAAGCAGAAGACGTCCGCCTCTCGCGCGCGAATGCGGGCGTACGCGTCCGCTTCCGACCAGAGCCCCTCGTTCGCGCAGACCACCGAGTCGGTCCGGGCGCGCAGCTCGGCAAGCTGTCCGACGGGGTGATCGCGAACGGGCTGCTCGACGAAGTCGATGTCGTACTCGCGGAGTGCCCGGAGGTTGCGGAGCGCCTGCGGAATCGTCCAGCTGCCGTTCGCGTCGAGCCGGAGCCGAGGCGTCGGGCCGAGTGACGCGCGCGCGGTCGCGACCTGCTCGAGGTCGTCCGCGTCGCCGAGGCCCACCTTGAGGTAGAAGACCTCGAAGCCGCCCCCAAGCCCGTCGTCGACCTGGGCCTCGATGCTCTCCCGTGACCCGCGCGCCAGGTAGTAGAAGTACGTCACCTCGGGTTCCAGCAAGCCGCCGAGCAGCGCCCAGATGGGTGCTCCGCACGCCTTGCCGCAGATATCCCAGAGCGCCATGTCGATCCCCGCCCAGGCGAAGTTGCCCGTCCCGGACCGGAACTGCCAGAGGCCGTGGGTGAACGCGTCGCGCCGCATCGCCTCGCGATTCCACGGATCCCGGCCGACCACGAACGGCGTCATCGCCCGCAGCGCTGCCTCGACCGAAGCCGTGTCCGCGCCGCAACAGGCCTCGCCCCAGCCGACGATCCCGTCGTCGGTCGTCAGCTTGACGAGCACGTCGCTCACCCCGTCACGCGCCACCTGCGAGCTGAGCTCCCGGTGGCGGTAGGGAACGCTGACCGGGGTCACCTCGACCGTCGCGATCTTCACGCCCGCCTCACAGGGTGTGCTCGAACTTCGTCAGGATCTCGTTCCCGTCCGCACCGACGAGGAAGACGTGCTCGAGGCGGATCCCACCCCAGCCCGGGAGGTAGATGGCGGGCTCGAGCGCCAGCACCATTCCTTCCTCGAGCCGCTCGTCGCAGTACGGCGTGATCCGCGGTTCTTCCGACCAGGCGGCCCCGATCCGATGACCGGTGTGGTGGTTGTACGTCGGGCCGTGCTCGTCGAGCAGGTCGCGCACCTGCCGGTCGACGTCCTTCGCGACCACGCCCGGGCGGCAGAGCGCGATCCCGGCGTCGAGGGCGCGTCGGACCGCGTCGAACCGCTTGCGGGTCACCCGGTCGGGCTCGCCCACGAGCACCGCGTTGGCGGTGTCCGACCACCCTCCGTCGATCCAGGGCGACGTATCCGTGAGCACGAGGTCGCCCGGCTCGATCCTCCGCGCTGTTGCAACGCCGCCCCCGGTTGCCGTCGCGTCGGCACCGGCGGTCACGGTGAGGATCGCCGGCACGCGACGGCCGGCCTCGCGGAACATCGCGGCTGCGGCGAGCCCTGCCAGCTCCGACTCGCTCAGGCCGGGGGCAGCGTGATCCTTGACCGCCTGCTGCACGACGTCCGCGAGCCGTGACGCGCGGCGGATCGCAGCGAGCTCCGACTCGGCCGTGATCTTCGCCACGGATGCGATGACGTCGTCGCAGGAGACGGGAGCACGGCCGCTCTCGCGAAGCCAGTCCGCCACGGCGTGGGGGAGGTGGCGGGCCTCGACACCGATCGGGCACTCGCCCAGGCCGGCCACGTCGAGTGCAGCGAAGAGCGCGGCGTGGAGCTCGCCTGCGGGATCGGGCGCACGCCGGAAATCGTAGGACCGGTAGGTCACGACTCGCGCGGGCGACGGGCGCACATCTGCGGCATGGAAGTCGGCGACGACGAGGACGGCGTCGCCGTCGTGCAGGTAGAGGAGCGCGGGGACGGTGACGAACGGATTCGCGACGGGCCAGTCCTCGGTCGGGGTCTCGAAGCAGCCGAGGGCCGCGAGCGTCTCCGGGTGGGAGAGCAGCGCGTGCGCGCGCCCGGCCCCGCTCAGGGCTGCACGAAGCCGGTCGAGCGGTGTCTCGACGCTCATTCGCCGAGTCTGGCAGATGCCGCGGTGATGCCTAGAATCACGTCAGTCGCGAAAGGAGCACGCATGGTTCGGAAAGCGATCCAGGGCGCGGCGGTCGCGGGGCCGTACTCGCCCGCGATCATCGGTGAAGGCAAGTTCGTGTTCGTCGCCGGGCAAGGCCCGCTGGACGCGGGGGAGTATCGCGCGGGCACGATCGAGGAAGAGACACGGCTCACCCTCGAGAACCTGGGCGCCATCCTCGCGCAGGCGGGCAGTGGTTTCGAGCACGTGGTGCGATGCGGAGTGTGGCTGGGCGATCTCGGCGACTTCGACGGGATGAACAGCGTCTACCAGACGTTCTTTCCCGAGCCCAGACCGGCTCGCGCGACCGTCGGCGCCGGCCTCCTCATCGGCAAAGTCGAAATCGACTGCATCGCGCTCGTGCCGTAGAGGCTTGATGTGAAACGCACGCGCGCTCGCGGCTGGCGGCCCAGACGCGGCGCATCTCGCCCGGGTCGGGCTTGAACGTAGGCACCGCTATGCCCTGCGCCCGACCCGCACGAGCTGCTTGGTCTGGCACTGCCCCCGCAAGCACGCAGTTCCACATCAAGCCTCTAGTACGTCGCTCGGCCGCCGGAGATGTCGAAGCAGGCGGCGGTCGAGAAGCTCATCTCCTCGCTCGCGAGCCAGCAGATCAGTGACGCGACCTCGTCGGTGCGCCCCATGCGCCCGAGCGGGATCCGCGAGGTCATGTACGAGATGTGCTCCTCGGTGATCTGCCCGAGGAGCGGCGTGTCGATCACCGCCGGCGCGATGCAGTTGACGAGGATGCCGGACCCTGCGACGTCCTTGCCGATCGCTTTCGTCAGACCGATCACGGCGGCCTTCGACGAGGAGTAGGCGGTCGCCATCGGATTGCCTTCCTTCCCGGCGATCGACGCGATGTTGACGATCCGGCCGTAGCCGTTCGCCTTCATCTTCGGCACCGCTGCCCGATTCGCGTAGAAGACGCCGTTGAGATTGATCGCGTGCACGCGCTCCCACTCCTCGTCCGACACGTCTTCGGTGTGGAGCGAGTCTCCGCCGACTCCCGCCGCGCACACGAGGATGTCGAGGCGGGGAAGCCGGTCGATCGCGGTATCGAGTTGGCCGGAGTCGCGCACGTCGTCTCCGGTTGCCAGATCGAAGACGTGCACTTCGGCGCCGCCGGCCTGAAGCCGTTCGGCAGCCGCTGCGCCGATTCCGCTCGCCCCACCCGTGACGAGCGCGACCCGGTCCTCGAATCCGTAGCGGTTCGCCATGTCTACCGAACGAGCCCGCGCCCGGCGACGACGATCACGTGATCGACGACGCCGTTCCGCGCCGCCAGCAAGCCGTCGTGCAGGTTGACGCACCCGCACGCGTGGTTCGGGATGATCTGCAGGTGGTCGCCGAGCGCGGGGCGCTCGTCCAGCGACGACACGTCGACGTAACCGTGCTCCTCGTTGATCCGGTACAGGCTCGCACCGGGCCAGCCGAGAATCGAGCCGTGGCCGCCGTCCGGATGGTCGTCGGAGGTGAAGGTCTTCGAGCCGGCGTCCACGACGATCTGCCCCGGGACGGCATCGGAGATGACGGTGACCTCGACCCAGAGTGCGCAGCGATCGTCCGGGCCGTCGTTGCGATCGAGAAGGGCGTAGGTGCCGGAGCGGAGCTCATTCACGCACGTCTCGTGTGTGAAATACCGCGTCGGCGTCGATCCTCCCGAGATGCGATCGCACCGTAGGCCGGCGGCGGAGAAGGCATCCCGCGTCTCGCGAAGGAGCGCGTCGACCTCGTCGAGGCGCGCACGCAGGTTTGGATCCTCGGGACGACAGTGCCCGGGGTAACAGCTGATCCCGGCGACTTCGACGGCGGGAAGGCGCGAGAGCTCTTGCGCAAGCTCGAGCGCGCCGGAAACGGTCGTCTGCCCGGTGCGGTGGAGGCCGACGTCGAGCTCGACGAGCAGCTCCGCCCGTAGGCCGCGTCGGTCGAGCTCGCCCGCGAGACCCGCGGCAGGCCCGACGCTGTCGACTGCGGTCGTCAGCTCGACGCCCTGTGCCGCCACCTCGGCGAGCCGCTTCCATTTGTCGGCGCCGAACGTGGGGTAGTGGACCAGGATCGCCGGAGCCCCGGCCTCCTGGAACACCTGCGCCTCGCCGGTCTTTGCGACGGTGAGCCCGCGCGCGCCGAGCTCGAGCTGATGCATCCCGATCTCCGGCGACTTGTGCGTCTTCGTGTGCGGCCAGAGCGCGATGCCGTGCGAATCGACGTACGACTGCAAGTCCTGCAGGTTCGCTTCCAGGCGATCGAGGTCGAGCACGGCCGCGGGTGTCTCGACCTCGCTCAGCGGCCGACCCACCTGGCGGCCCAGCAACTCGAGCGTCCGATCCGCCCCCGTCCGCATCACCGTGGCACTCATATCATGCTTCCGGCAGAACCTGGCCGCCGTCGACGATCAGCGTCTGGCCGGTGATGTACCCGGCCTCGGGAGAAGCGAGAAAGCGCACCGCCCAGCCGACGTCCTCGGCCGAGGCGTAGCGGCCCATGGGGATCGCGAGCAGCATCCGTCGCTGGTGCTCCTCGCTCGTGTCCGCGAACCCGGGGGTCTCGACATTCCCCGGCAGGACGGCGTTCACGGTCACGCCGCTCGTCGCCAACTCGACCGCGGCGGAGCGCATGAACCCGAGCAGCGCGGCCTTCGACGCGCCGTAGTGCGCGAAACCCGCCTGCCCCGTCACCGGGCCGGTGATCGAGGACGTCAGGACGATGCGGCCGTACTGCTGCGAGCGCATCGCTGGCAGGCAAGCCTGGGCGGCGCGAACCGCGCCACTCACGTTGACGTCCATCACGTGGTTCCAGAGCGCATCGTCGATCGTCGCCAGATCGGCGGTTGGATAGATCCCGGCGTTCGCCGCGAGAATGTCGATCCGGCCATGGTCCGCGACGACGAGAGCCGCCAGTGCGTCGACGGACGCACGGTCGGTGACGTCCGTCGCCGCCGCGAGCACGTCGAGGCCGCGCGCGCGGAGCTTGGCGGTCGCTTCGTCGGCCTCTGCTCCGTCGAGGTCCGCGATCACCACACGAGCGCCTTCGGCGGCGAGCACGGATGCGATCCCAAGCCCGACGCCGCGCGCGCCGCCGGTGACGACTGCGACCTGCTCGCCCAAATGCTGCATGAGCCGCGAATATAATCCGACCCCGGATGCAGCGCTTCTCCGCGAGTGACGCGAAGTACGCCTACAGCCAGGGCCACGCGTCGATCGGCACCGTCGAACCGGGTGAGGTGTTCGAGGTCGAGTCGGTGGAGGGCTGGTCGAACTACTTCCGAGCTCCGTCCGATTTCACGCCCGAGCGCCATGCCCAGGCCGAGGCGGAGAAGTGGGCCGTCGTCGGCCCGATCTCGGTGGCAGGCGCCGAGCAGGGCGGGGCGGTGGCGGTGACGATCCACGCCGTCGAGGTCGTGACTCCCGGAGTCGTCGTGTACGGAGCGTACGGCGCGCCCGATCCGCTCGAATGGTGGGACGACGAGTCGGCGGTCGAGCTCTTTCCCGTCGAGAACGGCGTTCTGCGCTTCGATGACCGCACGACGCTCCCCACGCGACCTCTGATCGGGTGCCTGGCGGTCATGCCGGAAGAGGGATCGCTCCACGCGATGCTTCAGGGCCGCTACGGCGGCAACCTCGACTGCCGGGAGTTGCGAGCGGGCGCCACGGTGGTCTTGCCGGTGGCGCATGACGGCGCCGGCCTCTACTTCGGGGACTGCAAAGCAGTCATGGGCGACGGTGAGATCGCGGCGCCTCCCGAAGTGGGTGCGCTCGTCACCGCGACTGCCGAGCCGCGGCCGCGACCCGCTTCCATGGAGTGGCCGCGCATCGAGACCGTTGACAGCCTGACGACGCTCGTCTCCACCAAGCCACTCGAATGGAGTGCTCGGCTTGCGTTTCGCGAGCTGCTCAACTGGGTGGCCGACGACTTCGATCTCTCACGGCCGAAGGCGGCGATGCTGCTCGCGATGGTCGCGCACGCCGGTATCTGCCAGATCAGCAACACGGACTACACGGCGTCCTGCACGGTTCCGCTCGAGGTGCTGCGGCCGTACGCACGCCGGTAGTCGGCGCCTCCGGTTGACCTGGACGCGCGGAATGTAGGACGATCACTCTCGCGCGCTCCGTCCGGGATCTGGCCCGGAGCTCGCAGATTGGAGGGGGGCCGATCATGCCGACGGTCATACGAGAATTCGCGCGTGCCGCCGCCGGGGAAGTCAGCGTCGTCGCGGCAGGGGTCTTCGGGTCGGGCGAGCTGCTCACCGCCGTCCGGAACGGATCAGACGAGCTCGAGCTCATCCCGTGGGCTCCGGATGCCGCCAATCGCACGCTGACCCGAGGCCAGGACAGCGGCACGCAAGCCCGGGAGGTGGGGGAGATCGCCCTCGCGATGATGGGGCAGCGCTGTCTCACCGCCGTGCAGAACGCCAACGGGTATCTGCTCCTCATCCCGTGGGCGCTCGAGTCGGACGGAACCCTGTCGCGGCTGGAGGTCGCCGACCATCAGGCCGGCAAGGCGTCGTACCTCTCGATCGCCCCTCTGAGTGAGACGCTGGCCGTTACGGCTGTCCGGAACGGCGCCGGGAACTTGCTCCTGATTCCCTGGTCCGTCGATGCGACGACGGGGCATGTCTCGCGGCTCGACAACTCTTCGGCCCAGGGAGGATCCGTCGGGTACAGCTCGTCTCCCGGGCCCGCCTCTCCCGTTCTCGAAGGCCCGCTGATCGCCTGTGCTCCGCTGGACGCGTCGAGCGTCTTCACCGCGAAGGTCAACGGAAGCGGCGAGCTGGAGCTCGCGGCCTGGGAGCTGACGAGTCAATTCGAGGTGCTGCAGGGACCCCAGGTCGCCCCGGGCACGGTCGCTGACTCCGTGTGCATCGCACCGCTCGGCGACCCCGGTCCGGCGCGCGATTTCGCCGTTGCGTTTCGAAGGATCACGGCCGAGATCGAAGCGCAGAGAATCGTGTTCAAACGAGAGCTCGTGGTCACGATCTGGCGCGTATCGACGGTGGATCAGACGATCACCCAACTTGCCGAGGCGAGCGCCGGCGAGCTCGCCGCCGTCGGCATTGCGGCGGGCGTGACCGCGCCCGATGGTCGCCCGATCATCTTCGTCTCGGGGCGCCGCAGCGCGGGGGATGGCCCTCCACCGAAACGGAGCTCGCTGGTCGACACGGCCTTTCGGCTGATCTCGGATTCCGACGGTCGTTTTGCACTGATTCGCACCGGCGAAGTCGACGACAACGCCTTCGAGTACGTGTTCGCGATCGCGCCCGTGTACCTGGGGCCGGGTCGATTCGCGAAGGCCGTCGGACACGATTCGGGCCTCGGCGTCGTCGCGTATGCCCTCTCCGATCTCTCGGCGTCGTTGGTTCGTCCGCTTGCCGAGGCCACCGCCGGAGCCGCCAATGCGATACGCGTTGCCGCCGTGAACCCGGACCAGGCGGTCGTTGCGCTCAGGAACGGGTCGGGGAATCTCGAACTGATCGCCTGGGACGTCGCCGGCCGCGACTTCGCGGTGAGCCGTACGGCCGACAGTGCGTCGAAGCAGATCGAGGCGAAGGAAGTTGCTCTCGGCCTGATCGGGCGCCGGGCGGTGACTGCCATTCGATCCGGCTCTGGACGGCTGCGCCTCGACAGCTGGGAGCTCGCGGCCGACCTCTCGTCGATCACCTGGTTGCACGAGACAGGTACGGCTGCGGGAGACGCGGATCACGTCACGGCAACGGTGGTGGCGCCGGATCTCGTGGTGACGGCCGTGCGCAATGCGAGCGGAAAGCTCCTCTTGATCGTCTGGCGACTCGAATCCGACGGGACCGTGTCCAGGCTCAACCACGAAAACGCGCAAGCCGGTGAGATCGACGAGATTGCGCTTGTCACGCTCGATGCGTCGAATGTCATCACGGCAGTCCGCAACGGCAGTGGGCACCTTCAGGTCATCGGCTGGAACATCGGCACAGACGGCAGCGTGACTCGCTGGGCGACCGACGGTCACGCGGGTGACGTGAGCGAGTTCGCCGATCGCCGCGCTCGGTGGCACGGGGTCGAACCGCGAGATCGTGACAACGGTGCGGGACGGCTCGGACCGGGCGCTCCTGATCGCGTGGCAATTGTCCGTCGACGAACGCACGGTGACCCGACTGACCGACAGCGGCGATCTGGGCCAGGCGGATGGAGAGGCGTCCAACTTGTCGGTCTGTGTCGTCCAGTCTCCGCCGAGCGGCCGGCAAACGATCGTCACGGCGCAGCGGCGCGAAAGCGGCAACCTCAAGCTCATTGCCTGGCAACTACTGGACGATCCGGCGGGCATCCCGATGCTCGTGCAGACCGGTGACATGACGAATCGCGCCGATACGGATGTCCGCCAAATCGCATGCTGCCCGCTCGAACCCGGCCGAGTGATCGTCGCGGCAAAGGTCGACGCGAAGAGCAACAACGGCCTGTGGGTCTCGACGATGCAGATCCGGGATGCCCAGGCGCGCGCGGCGGCTTCGAACATCCTGGAGCTCCGATTCGATAATCCACCGGTCTCCTCGGATACGTCGTGGGCCGCGAGTGGCGGGAAGAGCTATCCCGGCGATACGGACTTCGAGTGGGCCCAGGTCCAGGATCCCGCGCAGGAATATGACGAGGCGCTCATCGGCGCCTCCGGCTGGGTCGTGGCACCGGAGGACTCCGGTGCCGATGTCCCGTTCTCCCACCCGTTCGGGTTCGACTGGGAGTTCTCGATCGCGCCCGATGTGCCCTCCCAGAGCCTGCTGAGCCCTGCCAACGCCCTTGCGGACGAAGGAGGCGGCAACCCGAACCACAACGGCATTGCGCTTGCCGACCAGCTCGGGCTCACCGTGCCGGAGGGACTGCTCGGACTCGAGTGGGACAAGGGTCTCCTGCCGGCGAGCTATCGCGGCCAGGTGAACCATGGGGATCGAGTCGCCGTGCTCGGTCGCTGGATCATCGATCAGGGTCACGACGTCGAGGGGTTCTACCGCACCGAGATCCATCCGCCGTTGCTCGTCGCGTCCGGGACGGTCGTGCAGCCGGACGACGGGAGCGATCAGCGCACGCGGGTGCTGTTCATGTCACGGCCCTATCTGGGTGGCCAGACGTTCACCAACAACCTCGACACCCGCTATGTCGACGGCGTCGACGACGACGGGCCGCTCATGGATCATGCGGTGTCGGAGCTGTTGAAGGTCTTGGACATCGTCGGCTCGACGATGATCGAGGTGTATCCGAAGATCAAATCGAAGCCTTTCCGCGGCTCGCACCATGCAGAATTCGTCGTCCGGCCGCCTGGGCCACGGCCGGCGTCCGGTGGCGAGCTCGTCGTGTCGTACCGCTTCACGGTGCGCACCCCGTGCGTCGTCGCCGTGAAACCCGTGAAAGGCCAGGATGACGCAGTGCTGGTGACGGTCGATCTGCGCGAGAGCGCCGGCCGCCGTCAGTATCAGCCTCCCCGTCTACCTTCCCGTCGCGAGGAGACGTACTCGACCGATGAGCTCGACCTCCTGTCGCCGGGGGCGGGGAGCCAGATCGCGTTCGGCGAAGACCTCATCGAAGCCGGGATCGCGATCGTGGGCGGCCTGGCGATCTCATCGTGGTTCGGCTTCGCGTACGCGGCGTACGTCCGGTTCATCCTGGGTCGCGGCATGAAGACCGACGTCTTCGACCCGCTCCCCGACATCGACGTGCTCGATCCGAGCGGGGGCGTCACGGACGTTCCCGTGCAGCAGATCGTCACGGGAGCAGGACTCGTCACGGACGACGACCAGGTCTATCCCGTGACGGGCTGGCTCGAAGCGTTCTGGCAGGCGTCTCCGATCGAATAGCCTCTTCGAGCCCGGTGCCCGTACCCGTCTGAGAGGATCTGAGCATGCCTCGCCTTCGTACGATCGCAATCGCCGCAGCGGTCGTCGTCTTCACCGACGTGACCTGGGACGGCACGTCGCTGCACATCTCGGTCGGCTGGCCCGGACGGAAGCGGCTCGTTCAGTTCGTGTTGCCGTAGCCACGCGCTCGGCACGCCGGGTCTACCATCGGCAGCGTGGCCGAGTTCGTCCCGCCTGACTTCGCTGTCCCGCTCGGGCTCCGGACCCCAGAGTTCGTCCTCGAGCCGCTCGGGCCAGAGCACAACGAGCAGGATTACGAGGCCTGGACGTCGTCGATGGAGCACATCGCGGGGACGCCCGGCTACCCCGACGGGTCCTGGCCGCGACAGATGACGCAGGACGAGAACCGCGCCGACCTCCAGCGTCATGCCGACGACTTTCGCAAGCGGACGGGGTTCACCTACACGGTGCTCGATCCGGTGAGCCGCGACGTGATCGGGTGCGTCTACATCTATCCCGTGACCGAGAGCGACTACGACGCCTGCGCGCTCTCCTGGGTGCGGGAGAGCCGCGCGCACCTGGACACTCCGCTCTGGCGCGCGGTAAGTGAGTGGCTCGACTCCGACTGGCCATTCGGCAGCGTCGAGTACGCGCCGCGGGCCTGACCCCTTGACCTTCCCCTGGGGGAAGCTTCATGCTTACCCCTATGACGGTCGCGAACAACGAGCTCCTTTCGATCGGGCGATTCGCGCAGCTCGCGGGGCTGACGGCGAAGGCGCTGCGCCACTATGACGAGCTGGGCCTGCTCCGGCCCGCGTACGTCGACGACTTCACCGGCTACCGGTGGTACTCGCTCGAGCAGGCGCGCGACGCGGTTGCGATTCGCCGTCTCCGCGCCTTCGAGTTGCCGCTCGACGAGATCGCCGAGGTGCTCCGCGGCGATGACGCGCTTCTGCGGGAGCGGCTGGCCGTCCAACGCGCCCGGCTCGAGGGGCGCGCGGTCGTCACCGGGCGCATGATCGACGAGCTCGACCGGCTGCTGCGAGGCGAGGAGGAGCTGGTGCCCGCGCGGAGCCTGGACTACCGCGTCCAGGACGTGCCGGAACTGGTGCTCGCGGCCATCCACCGGCCTGCGCGCCTCGGCGAGCTGCCGATTCCGGAGTTGATCGGGGAGACGGGGACGTGGGCGTTCGCACACGACCGGGTCCCAGGGACGGCGCCCGTGGCGATCTGTCCGGCCGATCCCGACGGCGTGGTCGATCTGCGGGTCGGCTGGCCGGTGCATGGAACGGTCGAGCCTCCCGCACCGATCGAGCTCGTCGTGTGCTCGGCCGGTCGCGCCGTCGTACACACCTACGTCGGCGACTTCATCGGCCTCTGCGATGAATGGCGGCTTCTCTGGGAGTCGCTGGAGACGGATGGAATCCGTCCGCGTGGCGAGCCGCGCGAGCACTACGAGACGAGCCCCGACGAAGTGAACGATCCATCCGAGCACGTCACACGTCTCGTGTGGCCGCTCGGGCCAAAGGAGGAGTGAGATGGACTACGAGATCCAGCAAGTCCCCGAAGGGACCTACGCGGTGATCAAGCGGACGGTCGCCGTTTCGGATGTCCCGACCGTGATGCCGGAGTTGATGGGGAAGGTGCAGAACTGGGCGGACGCGGTGCCTCACGGCCTGCACATGTGCATTTCGTCGATGACTCCCGACGGGCAGCTGAACATCGCGCCCGGCGTCGAGGTCGAACCGGGCGCGTCCGAGCTGCCCGAAGACTTCGAATTGGTGACGCGGCCCGCGCAACGGGCGGCGGTTCACCTCTACGTCGGCCCCTACGAACGGCTGCCCGGCGTCTTCCAGGAGTTCTACGAGCAGCTGGAGCGCGACGGGTACTCGGAGAAGGGAGAACCGATCGAGATCTACGAAAAACACGATCCGGTGCCGGAGACCCGGATCGTCTGGCCGGTCAACTAGGAACCCGCGGCCTCAGTCCGGGCGGTACTCCCGCTCGCCCGTGGCGGGGTCGTACCAGACCCGCATCGACTTGCCCGAGGCGGGATCGGTGAAGACCTCGCTCGTCGGTCGAGCGGACTCGCCGGTTGCTTTCTCGTCGCTTCGATAACGGTCCCAACCGAACACTGCAACCACGACTCCGACGGCCACGACGACCGCCACGATCACCCAGACGGCGACGTTCATGAGTGCACTCAGCCTTCCCGGTCGCCTGGGTTGGCCGGCAGCCACTCGATCACCCGCGCCGTGCCGTAGGCCACGATCTCGCTCTTGCTCGCGCCCATCTCGGTGGAGTCGAAGCGCATCATGGTCACCGCGTTGGCTCCCATCGCGGCGGCGTTTTGCACCATGCGGTCGATCGCTTGCCGCCGGGCGTCCTCGTTCAACTTGACGTAGGAGCGGATCTCGCCCCCGACCAGGCCTTTCAAGAACGCGGCGATGTTGCCTCCCAGGCTGCGGGAACGAACGGTGAGGCCGAAGACCTGGCCCAAGGTCTTCACGACCCGCGCCTCCGGGATGTTCTCTGTCGTGGTGATGATCATCGACCGCGAACCGCTGGCGTCGCCCCATGCTCGCCGCCGCGACGGCGGAATAAAGGGAGCGAGCGTCTGATCTGGGCTCAAGGCGATGGATCGACATTGCGAGTCGTGCAGACGAAGCTCGGTCGGGTGGCGACTGCGATCTGTTGGGAGAACCTGATGCCCGCTCTGCGTATGAGCTTCTACGCGCAGGGCGTCGAGATCTGGTGTGCGCCGACGGCGGATGCGCGCGAGGTGCACCTCTCGACGTTGCGGCACATCGCGGTCGAGGGGCGCTGCTTCGTCCTGGCGGCAAATCAGGTCGCACGCGCGAAGGATCTCTCCCCGGGACTTGCCACTGACTTCGATGATCCGGAGGCTGTTGTCTGTCGAGGCGGCAGCGTCATCATCGATCCGTTCGGGGAGCTGCTCGCTGGCCCGTTGCACGACGAAGAGGGGCTGCTTTTCGCCGAGCTCGACCTCGGCGAGGTCGGGTCGGACCGAACCTGGTTCGGTTTGTGAACCAGGTTCATGAGTTTCCGAATCGCACGAGGCCTCCCGAGAGACTCAGGAACCTGGTTCAAAGAGCGAACCAGGTTCCGCTGTTCGTCCGAGATTCCGGGCCGCCATGGTGACGAACTCGACCTCCCCGAACCGCTCGAACGCGCGCACATGTTGGGAGACAACGCGAAAGCCGGCTCGCTCATAGACGCGGCGGGCTCGCTCGTTGAACGACGCAACGTGGAGAAAGACTCGTCTGGGCTGGTAACGCTCGCGTGCGAACGCGAGGCCGGCATCGAAAAACTCCCGCCCGAGCCCCTGCCCGGTGAGGTCCGGACGGAGACCGAGCCCGTAGTCGAGGTCGGGCGGCTTAGGTTCGAAGTAGTAGAAGCCGATCAGGTCTCCCCGCTCGTCGCGGGCCTCGAAGAATCGTTCCGGGTTCAGCACCGGCTCGACGTCTCCGTCGTAGAAGTCGAAAGGCGGCGGGTATCGCCAGGTTGCGAGGAGCCGGTGCGTCTCCTGGGAAGCCTCTTTGATCCTGATCTCCATGAGCGGCGCTCAGTGGAGCACGAGTTTCACGCCGACGAGCGCGAGCCCCATGGCAGCACCGAGACCGGCCTGAAGCCAGAGCCCCCGCGTCGTCTGCTGTGAACGCCAACCGGCGGCCACCTCGAGCACCACGATCGTCGCGGCCGCGGTCCACAGCGCGAGCGTCACGCCGCTGGCCACGGTGAGACCTGTCGCCCAGGTGAGCAGCAGCACGAGGACGGGGATGAGAGCGCCCTCGACGACCGGCAGTTCGTGGACGCAGCTGCTCCAGAGGAGCCTCAGGTGCAGCGACTCGCGCCGTTCCAGGCGGACGCCGAGCGCGTGGGTGTAGAGGTTGGTGAGCCAATAGAGCACGAGGACGATCACCGCGGCCTCGAGGGTCGCCGGGTAGCCCTCGTGGCGCGCGTCCTCGGCCGCGAACAAGACGCCGATCATCACCGCCCCGTAGACCGCGGCGCCGGCGTTGGCCGTCGTGATGTCGACCAGCCAGGCCCCGAGCCGCGTCAGTCGCGTGCGGTGCGCCTCGGGACCTCGCGACGACATCCGCGCATTATCGTCGGCCCTCGCGACGTATCGTCAGGAGTGATGGCTACCCATCTGCGCCCTGCCTTGAAGGCGGTGAGCGACGCCGTGCTCGCGGTTGGTGCCGAGCTTTCGGTCGACGAGGTGCTGCAGCGGCTCGTCGACGCCGCCCGCGAGCTGGCAGGCGCGCGCTTCGCTGCGCTGGGGCTTCCCGACGGGGAGGGCGGGTTCCGTCGCTTCCTCACCTCCGGGATGAGCGCCGAGCTGATCGCCTCGCTCGGGCCGCTGCCGCGTCAGCACGGTGTGCTCGGCGCGATGCTGGAGACGCGGGAGTCATACCGGACGCGCGACATCCACGAGCATCCCCGCTTTCGCGGCTGGTGGCCGCAGAACCACCCCGACATGCGCTCCTTCCTCGGCGTGCCGATCGTCGCGGCCGAGGGTGTGATCGGCGCCTTCTACGTGACCGAGAAGATCGGCACGCCGGACTTCGGAGACGAGGACGTCGAGGTGCTCGAGCTGCTGGCGGCTCACGCGGCGATCGCGATCGCGAACGCCCGCCTGCACGAGCAGAGCCGCGAGCTTGCGATGGTCGCCGAACGCAACCGGCTCGCGCTCGATCTGCACGACGCCGTCAGTCAGAAGCTGTTCGGGCTCGTGCTGAACGCGGAGGCCGCCGCGACGCTGCTCGAGCGCGACCCGGCGGCGGCGCGCGAGCAGGTGGCCCGGCTCCAGACCGGCGCACAGGAGGCGCTCGAAGAGCTGCGCTCGCTCGTGTTCGAGTTGCGGCCGCCCGATCTCGAGCGCGACGGCCTCGCGGGCGCGCTGCGCAAGCACGTCGAAGTGCGAAGCCGCCTGCAGCAGCGCGAGATCGAGGTCCAGATCGACGACGACTTGCCCGCCGACCCCGCCCGCGACGGCGAGGTGCTTCGCATCGCGCAGGAGGCGCTGCAGAACGCACTGGGCCACGCCGACGCCGACCACGTCGCGGTGCGCCTGAGGCGCGACGGAAACGTCCTGGTGCTCGAGGTCTCTGACGACGGCATCGGCTTCGACCTCGAGGCGCCGGGGTTGCGTGCTCGGCGGCTCGGCTTGACTTCGATGGAGGAGCGCGCGCAGAAGCTCGGCGGGCGGCTGGCGATCAGCTCGTCCCCCGGCGCGGGCACGACCGTCCGCCTGGAGGTCGACCTTGGCTGAGTCGATCCGGGTGCTCGTGGTCGACGACCATGCCGTCGTCCGCGAGGGGCTGCGCGCGTTCCTCGATCTCCAGGACGGAATCGACGTCGTCGGCGAAGCATCCGACGGCGACGAGGCGATCGCCGCGGCGGAGGAGCTGCGCCCGGACGTCGTGCTCATGGATCTCGTGATGCCGAGGCTCGACGGCCTCGCCGCGATGCGCGCGTTGCGCGAGCGGGTTCCCGGCGCGCGGGTGATCGTCCTGACGAGCTTCCTCGACGACGAGAAGGTCTTGCCTGCGCTGCGCGCGGGAGCCGCCGGCTACCTGCTCAAGAACGCGGCGCCTCAGGAGCTCGCGCGTGCCATTCGCGCCGCGTACGCGGGCGAGGTGGTGCTCGATCCGGTCGTGGCGGCGCGACTCGTCGACACGCTGGCCGGCGGCGTCGAGCCGCTCGACCTGCTGACACCGCGCGAGCGCGAGGTGCTCGAGCTGATCGGCCGCGGCTTTCCGAACAAGCTGATCGCGCGCGAGCTCGGCCTGTCCGAGAAGACGGTCAAGACGCACGTCGGTCACGTGCTCGCGAAGCTCGGCGTCACCGACCGCACGCAGGCCGCGGTGGTCGCGGTGCGGGCCGGTCTCGTCGAGCCTCGGTCCTAGGACCAATTGCCCCTGGCGGCTCCGACCGCGACGGCCCTACGGTGGCGGCATGCCGATCGGAATCATCACCGGAGCCTCGCGCGGCCTCGGTCTCGCGCTCACCCGTGCGCTGGCCGCAACGAGGCTGGCGGCTCGTGGTCGACGCCCGCGACGCCGCCGCGCTCGCCGGTGCGGTCGACGAGCTGGACGACGTCGTTGCGATCGCCGGGGACGTCACCGACGACTGGCACCGGCTTGCGCTCGCCGCTGCCGCGGGCGAGCGCGTCGACCTGCTCGTCAACAACGCCAGCCTGCTCGGCCCGAGCCCGCAGCCAACGCTCGCGGAGTATCCGCTCGAGGAGCTCAGGCGCGTGTACGAGGTCAACGTCGTCGCGCCGCTCGCGCTCGTCCAGGTCGTCTTGCCGAGTCTCGCGCCGGGCGCGGCGATCCTCAACATCACTTCCGACGCCGGTGTCGAGCCCTACGCGGGCTGGGGCGGCTACGGCTCCTCGAAGGCCGCACTCGAGCAGGCGAGCGCGATCCTTGCTGCCGAACAGCCGGAGCTGCGCGTCTACGCAGTCGACCCCGGCGACATGCGGACCGAGATGCACCAGCAGGCGTTCCCCGGCGAGGACATCTCAGACCGGCCGCCGCCCGAGGAGAGCGTCCCGGGCCTGCTCGCGCTGATCGAAGGCTCGCTGCCGAGTGGCCGGTACAGCGCCCGCGAGCTCGATCGGGTCGTCGCGTGAGCGCTGTCGAGGCTCCGGAACGCCTCGAGGCGCACGAGCCGCCGGAGGAGCGGGGACGCGGGCGCGACGACGTCGCGCTGCTGGTCGCCACCCGTCACGACGGTGCGCTCGTCCATTCCCGCTTCGACCAGCTGCCGCGAGTTCCTCGCGCCGGGCGATCTGCTCGTCGTCAACACGTCGGCCACGCTGCCCGCTGCACTCGACGCGAGCCTTGGCGACCGAGCCGTCGAGTTGCGGCTCTCGACTCCGGCAGGCTCCGATGCGTGGGTGGTCGAGCTGCGCACCGCCGAGGGCTTTCCCTTCCGCCGCCCGCCGGCCGGCGCCCGGCTCGAGCTTCCCGGGGATGCCCACGCGGAGCTGCTCGCGCCGTATGCGGGCAGCGACCGACTCGCCGTCGCGCGTCTCACGCTCGGTGCACCGCTCGAGGACTACCTCCGCCGGTACGGCCGGCCGATCCGGTACGGCTACGTCCCCGAACACTGGCCGATCGGTGCCTACCAGACCGTCTTCGCGCTCGAGCCCGGCAGCGCCGAGATGCCGAGCGCCGGCCGGCCGTTCACGAACCAGCTGGTCACGACGCTCGTCACGCGGGGCGTGCTCGTCGCGCCGGTGACGCTGCACACGGGAGTCTCCTCACCGGAGCTCGGTGAGCGGCCGTACCCCGAGCGCTACCGCGTCCCGGAAGCGACGGCACGGCTCGTGAGCGCCGTGCACGGCTGGGGCGGGCGGGTGATCGCGGTCGGCACCACGGTTGTCCGCGCGCTCGAGACCATTGCCCGCCGGGACGGCATCGCTCTCGGCCGGCGAGGGCTGCACGAGCCTCGTCGTCACGGCGGAACGCGGGCTGCGCGTCGTCGACGGGCTGCTGACCGGCTGGCACGAGCCGGAGGCGTCGCATCTGCTGATGCTCGAAGCCGCGGCCGGGGCGGAGCTGCTCGAACGCTCCTATCGGGCCGCTGCTCGAGCGCGGCTATCTCTGGCACGAATTCGGGGACCTGCACCTGATCCTGCCGTAGATGGTCGAGACGCGGCAAACTCGGCCCACGCGTGCAGAACTGGGCCGGCAACGTCACGTACTCCGCGCAGGGCCTCCTGCTCCCGGGCTCGGTCGAGGAGGCGCAGGAGCTGATCGCAGGCACCGACAGCGTTCGGCCGCTCGGAACGCGGCATCGTTCAGCCTCGTCGCCGACTCCACCGGCGCTCTGCTCTCGACCGAGCACCTCGACCGCATCGTCGAGCTCGGCGAGACGACGGTCACCGTCGAAGCGGGCATTCGCTACGGGGAGCTCAGCAGCGCTCTGCACGACCACGGCCTCGCGCTGGCGAACCTCGCGTCACTGCCGCACATCTCCGTCGGCGGAGCGATCGCCACGGGGACGCACGGCTCGGGTGTCGGGAACCGGCTCGCTCGTCCGCCGCGGCCTCGGCGCTCGAGCTCGTCGGCGCGGACGGCTCGATCCGCAGGCTGCGTCGTGGCGACGACGACTTCGACGGCGCCGTCGTGAGCCTCGGCGCGCTGGGGCTCGTGGCGCGCGTCTCGCTCGACGTCGTGCCCGCGTTCCAGCTTCGCCAGTACGTGTTCGAGAACCTTCCATGGCCAACCGTCGACGCGACCTCGACGAGATCCTCGCCGGCGCCTACAGCGTCAGCCTGTTCACGTCGTGGACGGAGCACGGAGTCGACCAGGTCTGGGTGAAGACGACGGATCGAGCTCGACGCGCCTCGACGTATTTCGGCGCGACGCCGGCCGACGGTCCGCGCAACCCGGTTCCGGGTGCGGGCTGGGAGAGCACGCACGGAGCAGCTGGGCACTCCCGGCCCTTCGGGAGAGCGCTTGCCGCACTTCCGGCTCGGCTTCGTCCCGAGCCAGCGGCGAGGAGCTCCAGTCCGAGTACGTCGTCGCGCGGGAGCACGGGATCGAGGTCGTCCGCGAGCTGCGTCGCCTCGGCCCGGTTCTCTCGCCACTCCTGTTGATCTCGGAGATCCGGACGATCGCCGAGGACGCGCTGTGGCTGAGCCCGTTCTACGAGCGGGACAGCATCGCGTTCCACTTCACCTGGAAACCGCTCGGCGCGGAGGTGCTCGCCGTGCTGCCGCTGATCGAGGCCGCGCTCGCGCCGTTCGACGCACGGCCGCACTGGGGCAAGCTGTTCACGGCGTCCCCGGCGGTGCTCGAGAGCGTCTACCCGAAGCTCACGTCGTTTCGCCGGCTGCGGACGGAGCTCGACAGCGCCGGCAAGTTCGGCAACGCCTTCGTCGATCGATACGTCTCGGGCGATCCCTAGCCCGGGATGTAGGCGAAGACGTCCGGGTTCGGCCCGTTTCTGCCCGCCTCGCCGCGATCGAGCGCGTCGATGGTCGCGATGTCGTCGGCGCTGAGCTCGAAGTCGAACAGCTTGAAGTTCTCCTTGATCCGTGCCGGCGTCACGGACTTGGGGAAGACGATGTGCCCGCGCTGGATGTGCCAGCGAAGGACGACCTGCGCCGGTGACCTGCCGAGCCCGTCCGCGAGCTCGACGAGTGCCGGATCGTCCAGGACCTGGCCCTGCGCGATCGGCGCCCAGGCCTCGGTCGCGATCCCGTGCGCCTGCCCGTACGCGGCGACCTCGGCGTTGTGGAAGTACGGGTGAAGCTCGATCTGGTTCACGGCCGGGACCACCTCGGTCTCTGCCGCCAGGCGCTCGAGATGCGCAACCTGGAAGTTCGAGACGCCGATCGAGCGCGCGCGGCCTTCCTGGCGGAGCTCCTCGAGCACCTTCCAGGTCGAGACGAAGTCGCCGCCGTAGAGCGTCGGCAGAGGCCAGTGGATGAGGAACAGGTCGACGTAGTCCGAGCCGAGGGCCGTGAGCGTGTCGTCGAACGCCTTGCGTGCGACGTCGGGCTCGTGAAAGCCGTTGTTGAGCTTGCTCGTGATGAAGACATCGGCTCGGTCGAGCCCCGAGGCGCGCACGGCGTCGCCGACCCCTTGCTCGTTGCCGTACATCTCGGCGGTGTCGATGTGCCGATACCCGGCAGCCAGAGCGACGCTCACCGGCAGCTCGGTTTCAGCGGGCGGGATCTGAAAGACCCCGAAGCCGAGTTGTGGGATCGAGTGGCCGTCGTTCAGCTCGACGGTCGGAACGGTGCTCGTGGGAGAGGTGCTCATAGTCCTGCCTTCCGTGTCATTGTCGAGACCAACCTTACGGAAGCCATGACACCTGGCATCAGACGTGCCGCGAGCCGAAGCGCGACGTGATGCTCGGCTCGAAGAGCCACTCGGTGAGGTCGCGTGGGCCCGCCACACCGTCGATGCCGATCGCGCCGTCTCGGACGGTTCGCGGCTCGCACAGCCGCCACCGCCCCGACTCGAGCGCCACCTCCGTCAAGAGCTCCGCGCGCCCGAACGGGAGCGCAGGCGCTCCGAAGCCGTAGATGCGCTCGGCGCCGATGACGCCGCACACGTCGGCTCGCGCGCGCAGCAGCCGCCGGAAATCGGTGCGTGCGAGCTCGCCCTCGTGCGCAGCGAGCGCATGCTCGATCTCGTCGAGCCGCGCGTCGGTCAGCTCGAGCGCCAGCGACGGGAGCGCCGGCTCGCTCCAGAGTCCCCAGAGCCAGACCCTCGTCGGGGCCCCGGCAGACGCGACGGCAGCGAGCGCGCCCCGTGCGACCTCCTCGTGAAAGGGGTGTGGGTCGTGCGGGCTCGGTGCGACGACGAGCCCGGGTTGCAGCTCCGCGAGCAGCCGCCCCGGATCCGTCCCGTCGACCCGAAGCTCGAACCCCGCGCGCGTGCAGGCTTCGCGTAGTTCTCGCAGCCGGCGTTCCTCCTGCTCGGGACGTCCGAGGGAGCACGCGACGTTGACGATTCGCCAACCGGCGTCGCGCAACGCGAACAGGCCGCCCGGGGCGCCCAGCACCTCGTCGTCGGGGTGCGGCGAGAAGTGGACGGCGGTCGGCACTATGACGAGCTCCAGAGGGCTGCGCCGATCGCGCCCGCGCGCGGGCCGAGCTCGGCGGAGGCGATCGTGATCCGGTCGAGCGGGGCGACGCGAGCGTGGTCCGCAACGGATGCGCGCATCGGGCCCAACAGCAGCTCGCCGGCCTCGGCGACGCCGCCCCCGACGACGACGCGGTCGGGCGCGAGGAAGATGAGGACGTTCGCGATCGCGAGCCCGATCAGCTCACCGGCGCGCGCGAGCGCGCCGAGCGCGGCATCGTCGCCCGAAGCGGCCCGCGTCACCACCTCGTCGAACGACGGCGCGCCCGCCGCCGCGGCGATCGCGCGAGCGCCTGCATAGAGCTCGAGGCACCCGTGGTTACCGCATTCGCAGACCGGCCCTCGCTCGTCGATCGTGTGGTGGCCGAACTCACCTGCGCGCTGCTCCGGGCCGAGATGCAGGCGGCCGCCGAGGACGAGCCCGCCGCCGATGCCCGTGCCGCAGACGAGGCACATCACGTTCGAGGCACCTCGCCCCGCGCCGAGCGTCGACTCGGCGAGCGCGAAGGCGTGGCCGTCGTTGATCATCCGCACCGGCATGCCGAATCCCTGCTCGAGCGGCTCGAGCGCCTGCGTTCCCGTCCACGGCCCGTAGAGGTTGGGGAGCAGGACCACCACGCCGGACTCGTCGAAGAGGCCGGGCAGCGCGACGCCGACCGAGTCCACCGGGCCGACCGAGCGGCCGAGGTCGACGATGCGCTGCAGGACGGCAGCGGGGCCGCCGTCCTCGGAACGCGTCGGCGTCTCGCGCTGGTCGACGAGGCGCCCGTCGTCGAGCAGCGCGAGCTTGATGTTCGTCCCGCCGAGGTCGAGGCCGAGGGCCCTCAACGTGCCGTCCACCCGCCGTCGACCGTGAGCACCGCGCCCGTGACGAACGGTGCTGTCGCGAGATACAGGCATGCACCGGCGACGTCCGCCGACGACCCGAAGTCGCCCGTCAGCGGCTGCAGCTCGGGCAGCCGCGCGACGATCGACGGGTTGCTCCGCGCCCGCTCGCTCATCGGCGTTTCGATGAGGCCGGGAGCCACGACGTTGCACCTGATGCCGTCGCGCGCATAGGTGACGGCCATCGCACGCGTGAGGCCGATCACGCCCGCCTTCGAGGCGGCGTAGGCGTGCGTGGCGAAGTCGTCGTCGCCACCGACGAGGCCGAGCGCCGACGAGAGCGTGACGATCGCCCCGCCGCTGTTCGCACGCAGCGCCGGAATCGCGTGCTTCGCGTACAGGAAGACGCTCTTCAGGTTCGCGTCGAGGACGGCGTCCCAGCCTTCCTCGGTGCACGTCTCGACCGGGCCGTCGCCGAGGCGGCGCCCGCTGATGCCGTGCGCGCAGACGAGCGCATCGAGGCGGTCGAGGGTGGGGAAGGGATCGTCGCGATCGACACCGTGCACGATGAAGCCCGCGCCTTCGAACATCGCGACAGTGGCACTCCCGATCCCGCCCGCCGATCCGGTGACGACGGCGACCTTCATGCGAGGGCGAATCGGGCGCAGGCGGCATCGGTGACGATCACGTCGACGAGCTTCGTGCGCAGCGCTCCGAGCACGGCGCGCTGCTTCGGGCGACCGCCCGCGACCGCGACCACGCGCGTCCGGCGAAGCTGCGCCACCGAGAGCGCGATCGAGCGCTCGGCCGAGACGATGCGGCCGTCGTCGTCGAAGACGTGGACGAGCATGTGCCCGGCCGCTTCGGGATGCCTGCCGATCCCGACGAGCGCGAGCGAGACCTCGTCGAAGATCGCGGTCGTCGGCCGCACGGCGCGGCGTAGCGCGAGCTCGTTCGCGACGGCGGGGGCGGCGAGCGGGTGGAAGCGCCCGCCGGTCCTCGCAGCGAATCGTGCGGCGAGCTCGGTCGGGCCCGTGCCGGGCACGAGCCCGTCGATCGCGCCGCAGATCTGCACGACCGGGACCTCGCCGTCGAGCTCCGGCAGCTGCTCGGCGATCGCTGCAAGCGTCTCGCCCCAGGCCACACCGAGCACGTCGTCGTCGTGCAAGAGCCGGGGGAGCAGCGCTGCAGCCGCACGCGCGACGTCGCTCTGGACGACGACTGCCGTCAGCCCGTAACGCTCTTCGAGCTGCTGCGAGAGGTCGTCGAGGACGGGCACCGCCTCGTCGATCTCGAACCGCACGACCCCTTCTGCCCGGGCCTGCTCGAGCAGGCGCAGCACCTTGAACCGGGAGACGCCGAGACGCTGCGCGATCTGCTTCTGCGTCAGCTCGCGGACGTAGTAGAGCCGCGCGACCTCGGCCATCGACTCTCTGCTCATTGCGGCCCGCTCATTGGTGCATACTTTTGCACAGATGAGCAACGACGTCGACGTCCTGGTCGTCGGTGCCGGCTCCGCCGGAAGCACCGCCGCGATCGCAGCCGCCCGCACCGGTGCCTCGGTCCTGCTCGTCGATCGTTTCGGCTTTCTGGGCGGCACGTCGACGGCCGTGCTCGACACCTTCTACGCCTTCTACACACCGGGAACGACGCCGCGGAAGGTGGTCTCGGGCATCCCCGACGAGGTCGTCGGCCGTCTCACCGAACGCGGCATGGCCTTCGAGCGCCCGAACACCTACGGGGCCGGCACCGGCATCACCTACGACCCCGAGTCGCTCAAGCGCGTGTGGGACGAGCTCGTCTTCGAGTCGGGCGCCAGGACGCTGTTGCACGCATTCGTCTTCGGCGCGCAGTTGGACGACGGCCGCGTCGTGTCCGTGGACGTGGCAACGAAGAGCGGCGTGCGCACGCTGCGCCCTCGCCGCATCGTCGACAGCTCGGGCGACGCCGACGTCTGCGCGCTCGCAGGCGCGCCGTTCGAGGCGCCGGGCGACAACGTGCAGAGCCTGTCGACCGTGTTCCGGGTCGCGAACGTCGACGTCGCGCGCGCCGAAGCCCTGCCGAAGCAGGAGCTCTGGCGGCTGATGCGCGAGGCGCGCGACTCGGGCCGCTACGAACTGACGCGGATCGAGGGCTCGGTGCACCGCACGCCGCACGAGGGCGTGATGATGGCGCTGATGACGCGGGTGCGGAACGTCGACGCGACCGACGCCGATCAGCTGTCGTCGGCCGAGCGCGAGGGCCGGCGCCAGGCACACGAGTACTTTCGTTTCCTGCGCGAGTGCGTGCCCGGCTACGAGCGGGCCTCGCTCCTCTCGACGAGCCCGGCGATCGGGGTCCGCGAGAGCCGCAGGATCGTCGGCGAGCACGTCCTGACCGCCGACGAGATCCTCGCCGGGACGCAGTTCGACGATCAGATCGCCCATTGCGGCGCACCGATCGAGGAGCACCACGCGGGGGATGACACCCGCTGGGTCTACCTCGAAGACGGCTCGACGTACGGCATCCCGTTTCGCGCGCTGCAGCCGCGCGGGCTCGAGAACGTGCTCGTCGCCGGCCGCTGCTTCTCGGCCACCCACGACGCGCATGCCTCGGCTCGGTCGATGGGGACGTGCATGGCGATGGGCCAGGCCGCGGGCACCGCCGCCGCACTCTCCGACGAGCCTGCGCGGCTCGATCCCCAGGTGCTGCGCGCGCGCCTGAGCGAGGACGGCGCCGATGTCGGTGATTGAGCGCATCCGCCGCGAGCGCCTCGTGGCGGTCCTGCGGCGAGTGCCCGACGTCGATGCACGCGTCGCGGCGCTCGCCGATGCCGGCGTGGGCGTGATCGAGATCACGCTCGACGACCCGAACGCCCTCGGCGCGATCGAGCGCGCGCGTGCACGCGGCGACGTCTCGGTGCTCGCCGGCACGGTTCGCCACGTCGATCAGGTCGAGGCGGCGGTGTCCGCGGGCGCCGAGGCGGTCGTCGGGCCGGGCTACTCGGCAGCGGTCGTCGCGAGAGCTGCCGAGCTCGGCATCCCCGCGATTCCGGGCGCGTTCACACCGACCGAGCTGGAGGCGGCCTGGGCCGCCGGCGTCGGCCTCGTGAAGCTCTTCCCCGGCGCGCTCGGCGGCCCGGACTACGTGCGGCAGGTGCTGGCGCCGCTCGCCGATGTCCAACTGCTCGTCACCGGCGGCGTCGACGCGAGCAACGCGCGCTCGTTCATCGATGCCGGTGCGGTCGCGGTCGGTGTCGGCTCGGCGCTCGACGACCCGGACGAGGCGCGCAGGCTCGTCGCCGCACTGCGCGTCTAGGCGACGACGTCCGAGAACCGGCCGGTCGACTCGTCCTTGAGGATCAGCTTGCGGCGGCCGTCGGGCATCTGCTCCTCCTTGATCACCGTCTTGCCGTCGTGCTCGCGACGGGTGCGGGCGATCCGCTCGGCCGTTCCGCCCCGCCAGTCCTCGAGCCGCACAGGCTCCCACTGCCGTGACGAGGCCGATGCGTACACGGCGTCCATGACCGCGTTGACGACGTAGCCGTCGTAGAAGCTCTCCCTGCGGCTGACGGCCCTCGTCGATCGAGTCGAACATGTCGGTGAACATGTCGACGTAGCCGAGCTCGGCCACCTCGTCGCCGACCGGGAACAGCCAGCCGCTCGCCGTCTCCGCCTTCTCCGCCACGTAGCCGCCGCCCTCGCCCGACGAGAACATCTCGAAGCCGGTGCGCAGGAAGTGGTTCGTCCAGATCGTCCCCTCGGTGCCGGCGACCTCGTCGCGGAGATCCATCCCGCCGCGAAACGTCCACGAGACCTCGAACTGGCCCATCGCGCCCGACTCGAACCTGATCAGCGCAATGGCGTTGTCCTCCGCCTCGATCGGGTGCACGAGCGTGTCGACCCACGCCATCACCTCGACGGGGCGGTTCCCCTTGCCCATGTAGCTCCGGATGATCTCGATGCAGTGGCAGCCGAGGTCGACGACGGCACCGCCGCCCGCCTGCTCGGCATCCCAGAACCAGGCGGAGTGGGGGCCCGGATGCGTCTCGCGCGAGCGCGCCCACGTGACGTCGCCGATCTGGCCGGCCTGCACCGCCGCGACCGCCTTCAGCGTCTTCGGCGTATAGGCGAGATCCTCGAGGTAGCCGCCGAAGATGCCGGCGCTCTCGGCGGTGTCGAGGATCTGCTTCGCCTCGGCTCGCCGTCCGGCGCGAGCGGCTTCGTGCAGAGCACCGCCTTGCCGTGCTGCGCGCAGAGCGTCGACCGCCTCGAGGTGCAGGTGGTTCGGCAGGCCGATCACGACCACGTCCGTCTCGGGATGGGCGATCGCCTCCTCGAGGTCGGTCGAGGTGTGCGGGACGCCGTTCTCGCCGCGCGAACGCGTCGGCGCGCTCCTGGGAGCGCGAGTAGACGACGTGGACGCGGTCGCGGTTGCGCTGGCCGTGCAGCGTGCGGGTGTAGAAGAGGCCGATCAGGCCCGTCCCGAGCATCGTCACCTTGTGGCCGTTCACGCTTTCCTGCGCTCCTTCCTTGACGGGGATGGCGACGCGGGTAGCGTCGCACCTGTCTAAACGTCTATACAGGTTGATGGGGATCGACTCTACTCTCACCTCGCCAGGAGCGACAAGTTTCATCGCGGCGGCACGCGCGCTGCTCGACCGCGTCGAGGCGCAGGCGCGACGCCATCGAGCCAGGTCGCCGGCGTGTGCGCGGACGCGATCGCGCGCCGACGGCCTCGTCCATCTCTTCGGCACCGGCCATTCGCGCATCCCCGTCGAGGAGATGTTCCCGCGCTACGGCTCGTACCCCGGCTTCAACCCGATCGTCGAGCTGTCGATGACGTTTCACACCCAGGTGGTCGGGCGCAACGGCCAGCGGCAGGCGATGTTCATCGAGCGCATGCCGGGCCTCGCCGAGACGATCCTGTCGAACTTCGAGTTCCTGCCGACCGACGTGATGATCGTCTTCTCGGCGAGCGGACTGTCGGCCGTCCCGATCGAGATGGCGACGGGCGCCCGCGACCGCGGGCTCACGGTCGTCGCCGTCACGTCCGTGGCGCAGTCGCTCGCGGGCGACCCGACTCACCCGGCCGGCCGCCTGCTCGACAACGCCGACATCGTGCTCGACCTCGGCACGCCCGCCGGCGATGCGCTCGTCGACGATCGACGGCCTCGACACGCCGGTCGCGCCCGGCTCGACGATCGCCGCCGTCGCGCTCGTCAACGAGATCAAGGCCCAGACGGCCGCGCTGCTCGTCGAGCGCGGCGCGATGCCGCCCGTGCTCACGAGCGCGGCCGTCGTCGGCGAGGAGCGCTCCGCCGAGCTTTCGACGCCGCGTACGCCGAGCACGCGCGGCGCTACGCCCGCTCGCTCCGTGGTCCAGCGGAGGTGGAAGCACGGTGGATCGTGCACGTAGGGTTGCTCAGACAGGTACGCCCCAGGGTCCACGTTTGTCCAAAGGAGGAGGTCATGAGGCTTTCGTCTAAAGCGTCCGTTGGGCCGTCGCCCTCCTGATGCTCGTGGCGATTGCGGTGACGGTCGCCGTCACGGCGTCCGCCCGCACGGACAAGTCGCAAGCGAAGTTCGTGCTCGGCGTTCGAACACCCTGGTCGGCAACGGCTGGCGCGAAGAGATGATCTGCGCGGTCAAGGCGCAGGCGGCGGCCAGCGGTGTCGTCAGCAAGGTGATCATCGCGAACCGCAACGGCGGGCCCGCGGAGCAGATCGCAGACATCCGAACCTGATCTCGGCGGGTGCGAACGCGATCGTCATCAACCCGTCGAGCGGCGACCCGCTCAACGGCGTCATCGCTCAGGCGAACCTCGCGGGGATCAAGGTCGTCTCCGTCGATCAGCGTGTGACGGCGCCGCGCGCACAACGTCACGAACGACCAGGTCGCCTACGGGCGCCTCGGCCTAGTGGCTGTTCAAGAAGCTGGGTGGTAAAGGCAATGTCGTCGAGATGCGCGGCATCGCCGGCGTCCCGGCCGACACCGACCGTCACACGGGCTTCCGCAGGCGCTCAAGAAGTACCCGGGGATCAAGGTCGTCAAGCAGACCTTCACCAACTGGTCGTTCGCGCCGGGCGGAAGCAGATGCTCGACATCCTCAACTCCGGTGTGCAGGTCGACGGCGTGTGGACGTCCGGGGCCGACTATCTC
>CAVWQY010000003.1:630000-676239 GCA_963757255.1 uncultured Thermoleophilia bacterium | reverse complement strand
CGTCTAGATTGACGTTAGGCCTACCGGACTGGATTGACGTTAGGGGCCTAACAGACTGAACTGTCGTTAGGAACCTCTCGTGAAGCGTGTAGCGGTTATTGGCCCGCCATCCTGAGTTAGCCCAATGCTGCTTCTCGGCCGAACAAATCCCAACGTCAACGGCCTTCTTCCAAGCCCGCTGAACCGCTCTGAGCTCGAAGCCGAGAAGCTCTGCCTGCTTGCTCTGAATGACCTCGCCTGTCCCGTCGCCACCGAAGAAGACTCGAATCCCCTCACTGACGATGAGCCTGGCCGTCGCCCCGAGGCTCTGGAAGGCAGAATCAGCCTGAAGCCTGTTCAGAAGTTCGTTGAGATCCTTGAGGCCTCGTCCGCTCGGCTTGAGCCGGCGACCCTTACTGACTGGACGCGATTTTGCTAGTTTGTCGTTGCTAGGAACTGTGTTGTCGAGGGCCTCGCGGCTGATATCCGCGGGGTCTCTTTTTCTTGAAGAGTCAAAACCTGTTTCCTTTGCTGTCTGGGTGATACACACTTGCTGCCCTGCCCGAACTGCTTAAATTGCTCTCCCCCCTTATCGCGATCTCTGCCCCATTTAAATCTCCCTACTTAAAGGGTGTTTCCGTCGCGGAGTCTGAGCCCTATCCAACCTCGAGATCGCTTTTGGCTTACCTGCTTGGATTGCGAAGCACTTCTTAGCATAAAGAACAAGGTGCAAGTCCTAGAGACAAGCTGAATATCTTGCACGTGAATTCGCGATTCGGCTCTACGACAGGGTTTTCTCCAGTCCTGTTTGCTACCGGAAACGGACTGTTCTGACCGATGAGAACACCCCGGAGCGAGCGAAGGCTGCATATCCTTACATTTGCGCCGCTTAGGTAAGCCAAAGACGGTTGGCAAGATTTACAATTTCCCCGGCGCATTCTGCTAGATCTGTGACTCACTCGACACCGTCCAAGGTGTGTTTCGACTCGCGATCTAGCCATGCCTCGAGCTCCCGGACGGCGACAAGCTTCTTGCTCCCACGCCGTACCCAGCGCAGTTCTGGCGCTATATGACGTCTAAAATGGTCATCGGATACCCCGAGAGCCGCTGGGGCCTCCATTGCCGTCAAGGCAAGCCTAGGGAGTCCGGGATTCTCCTGCTTTAAGCGCACACCAAAAGATAGGGCATTACCCGGACGGCAAGAAACGAACAGGTGTTCGTGTCCCAACTCGACCCCTGAGGGGCTGAGAATCGCTCCTATGGCCTCACAGGCGGTCCCTAGGAGAATGCCCCGCCCTGGCCCGAAGGGCTATCTCCGAACCAGGACGGAGCCTGAGCCTACCCCGAGGCTGCGAGCGTTACGACCTTGCCCGAAGCCGTGCCTGAGAGCCAAGCATCCAACTGCTTAGCGTCCTCGCTCATCTGCCCCGGCAGCTGATGCCGGTAGCGACCAGCCACAGACGGATTCGCATGACCCATGTAGCGGTCTGCGCGGGTCTCAGAGACCCCGGAGTGGTCCATCCAGGTGCTGAAGCTGTGCCGGGCCTCGTGGAGGCCATAGCGGGCCACAGGAGCCTCGTCCTCGTCACGGGACTTGTCGATCCTGTCCAGCTGCCTCTGAGCCTTACGAGCGACCGCACGCGGCTCAAATGGACTCAGCCCACCAAAGACGAACTCGCCTCCCTCCCGTCCTTCCACCAACGGCACCAGGTACGGGCGGAGCGCCTCGAGGATGAAGACCAAACGAACACCGGCCTTGGACTTCGGATCAACCTCGCCTTCCTTGTCGTCCCATGAATGCTCCACGGCGATCGTCCCGGCTTCGAGGTCGATGTTCGTGACCCTCAATGCACGGAGCTCGCCACGACGAAGTCCGGCGTAAAAAGCTGTGGCCCAGATCGCCTGCTCCGGATCAGGCAGGGCAGACAGCAGTTCAGAAGCTTCCTGCGGTGTCGCGGCCCTGTCCCGCTGTCCCGAGGTTGGTAGTCCGAGATCGAGGGTCGGATTCATGGCGACGGTTCCGTTCCTGCGTGCACGCCGGTAGATGGCCTGCAAGGGGACGAACGAGTTGCGAACTGTCGAGTCCGAGTTTCCCGCACCCTGAAGTTTCTCTTTCAGTTCGAGCAAATCCCCAAGGTCAATGTCGCTCAGCTTCCGATCGCCGAGGGCGGGCAGTACCCGCTTCTCGAGACTAATCCGATAGTTGCGAAGGACGGCCGGCTTGTAAGGCTGTTCGCGCTTGTTGCGGATCTCTCCCCGGTCGGCAGCAGCGAACCAGCTTTCAACCTCTTCGCTCAAAGTGACGCGGCGGTCTGTCGCTCGGAGCTGGCGCTTGCGAACCTGAGGGACAGCGTCCTCCCGCCAACCCTTCGCAGCGGCGTGAGTCGCGAACCTCTGACGGATCTTCTTCCCACGTTTGCCAGTCGCCGGATCGACGTACTTCGCATCGAACACAAATGCGACCCAGCAGCTATCGCCGGGGTTGCAGGTCTTGTCGCAACGGTCGTGGTCAGGGCAGCTACGCGAATGCGTATAGGTGACGCCGGGTGTGCTCTTGCGTGAAGCCATTGGGATAGCCCCCAGTGGTCTTGATGGCCACTGTTGCCTCCTATCTGAAGGTCACTGGCCATCCTGCTGGCCTTCATACTACTTCAAAGACCGGATGAGGTCCAGCACACGGATAGTGATCTAAAGAGAAAAGCCCCGATTTACGGGGCTTTCTCCAGCTGCAGAGCCAAGCGGGCGAAGGGGCTCGAACCCTCGACCCTCAGCTTGGGAAGCTGATGCTCTACCAACTGAGCTACGCCCGCAGGGTCGCGGCGATTGTACCCTCGTGCTGTTCAGGCGATCGTGACCCCGGACGCCAGATAGACGTCCTGGATCGCGTTCAGGAGCTCGATGCCGTCTGCCGTCGGACGCTGGAACGCCTTGCGGCCGCTGATCAGCCCGACACCCCCGGCGCGCTTGTTGATCACCGCGGTGCGCACGGCCTCCGCGAGATCGCTCTCGCCCGACGACGCGCCGCCGCTGTTGATCAGCGGCGCACGGCCCATGTAGCAATTCGCCACCTGGTACCGCGTCAGGTCGATCGGATGGTCGGTCGTCAGCTCCGAGTACACCTTCGGGCTCGTCTGTCCGTACTTCACGCCGTCGGTCGAGAGCGCGCCGTAGCCGTTGTTCACCTCGGGCATCTTCTGCTTGATGATGTCGGCATCGATCGTGACACCGAGGTGGTTCGCCTGACCGGTGAGGTCGGCTGCGAGGCCGTAGTCGACGCCGTCCTTCTTGTACGCGGAGTTCCGCAGGTAGCACCAGAGGACGGTGAACATTCCCAGCTGGTGCGCTTCCTCGAAGGCCTCGCTCACCTCGACCAGCTGCCTCCGGCTCTGTTCGCTCCCGAAGTAGATGGTCGCGCCGACGGCGGCGGCGCCCATCTCCCACGCCTGGCGCGCGCTCCCGAACATCGTCTGGTCGTACTCGTTCGGGTAGGTCAGAAGCTCGTTGTGGTTCAGCTTGACGATGAACGGGATCTTGTGCGCCCAGCGGCGCGAGACCGCACCGAGGACGCCGATCGTCGACGCGACCGCGTTGCAGCCACCTTCGTGCGCGAGCTCCACGATCTTCTCGGGGTCGAAGTAGGCCGGGTTCGGCGCGAAGCTCGCGCCGGCGCTGTGCTCGATCCCCTGGTCGACGGGAAGGATGCTCAGGTAGCCCGTGCCGCCGAGCCGGCCGTGCGAGAACATCGACTCCAGATTGCGCAGCACCTGGTTCGACCGGTCGTTGATCGCGACCACGCGGTCGATGAAGTCCGGCCCCGGCAGATGCAGGTGCTCCTTGTCGATCGTCCGGCAGGTGTGGCCCAGCAAGGACTCGGCCTCGTCGCCAAGCAGCTCCTCGATGCGTTCCAGTCCCTCATGTGTGGCGACAGCCATGGTCATCCTCTCCGTCTGCAGCAATATCGATGCCGTGAATTGTAGGCCCGGTAGGCCTCCTCCGGTCAGTACTCCCTACCGGTGAAGTGCCGGAGCTTGCTCAGCTTGTGGCGGGCCTCGATGCGCCGCACGGTCCCAGATCGGGAGCGCATCACGAGCGAGTCCGTGACTGCCCCGTCGTTGACGTAGCGCACTCCGCGCAGCAGGGCGCCGGTCGTCACCCCGGTCGCGGCCACGAAAACGTCGTCGCTGGCGACGAGGTCATCGGTCATGAGCACCCGGTCGAGGTCGTATCCCGCCGCGACGAGCGCCTGGCGCTCCTCCTCCGTCCGCGGCCAGAGCTTGCCCTGGATCCCCCCGCCCACGCACTTGAGCGCGGCCGCCGAGATGACGCCCTCCGGGGTGCCGCCGATCCCGTACAGCAGGTCGACGCCGGTCTCGGGACGGGCGGCCGCGATCGCCGGGGCGACGTCCCCGTCACGAATCAGATTCACGCGCGCGCCCGCCTCGCGCAGCTCGCCGATCAACGACTCGTGACGCTCGCGCTCGAGCACGACGACGCGGACGTCGGTCACGCGACGTCCCTTGGCCTTCGCGACCGCCTGGACGTTCTCGGCCGGCGTGGCGTTGATGTCGATCACCTCGACGGCGTCGGCCCCCGCCGCGATCTTCTCCATGTAGACGGCCGCGCCGGGAAAGAACATCGACCCGCGCTCGGCGACCGCGATCACGGCGATCGCGTTGGGCTGCCCGAGCGCCGTCAGGCGGGTGCCCTCGAGCGGATCGACGGCGACGTCCACCTGAGGCCCTTCTCCCTGCCCCACCTCCTCGCCGTTGTAGAGCATCGGCGCCTCGTCCTTCTCCCCCTCGCCGATCACAACCACACCGTCCATGAAGACGGTGTCGAGCATCGCCCGCATCGCGTCGACGGCAGCCTGGTCCGCCGCCAGCTTGTCGCCGCGGCCGACCCACCTGCCGGCGCCCATTGCCGCCGCCTCGGTGACGCGGACGAGTTCGAGCGCGAGGTTGCGGTCCGGCCTTGGGGTGCCCATCGACCCGGGATCCTAGAGTGATGCGGTGAGGCTCGACTGGGAGATCGCAAAGCGCGGCTGGCGCCGGTACGCGGCCTACCCCTGGGCGACGGCAGCCGGGATCTTCACGAACACGGTGTTCGGCTTCATCCAGGCCTACATCCTGCTCGCCGTCTACGAGCACCGCAGCGACGTCGGCGGGTATGACACGCGCGACACGCTGACCTACGTCTGGCTTGCCCAGGCGCTGATCATGACCGTCTACATGTTCAGCTGGCAGGAGCTCGCCCTCCGCATTCGAGACGGCTCGATCGCCACCGATCTCTCCCGACCGCTCGACCCGCAGCGCTACTGGCTCGCCTACGACATCGGCCGGGCGCCGTACCACTTCATCTTCCGCGGCGTGCTCCCGTTCGTGATCGGAGCGTTCGTCTTCCAACTCCATTACCCGACTGTGCCGGACGCGCTCGCGTTCGTGGTCAGCGTCGGGCTGGCCGTCGTTGTCAGCCTCGGGTTCCGCTTCCTCTACAACTCGTCGGCGTTCTGGTTCGTCGACGTTCGCGGCGTGATGATGGTCTCGCTCACCGTGTCGTTGTTCTTCTCCGGCATGGTGATGCCGCTCGCGTTCTTCCCGGACTGGCTCCGCACGCTGGCGCACGCGCTGCCGTTCGCCGCGATCATGCAGACGCCGATCGACATCTGGCTCGGGAAGCATCACGGCGCAGCCTTGTTCGGAGTACTTGCGCTGCAGGCATTCTGGGCGCTCTTCTTCCTCGGCCTCGGGCGGGTGGCTCTGAGCGCGGGCCGCCAGAAACTGGTGGTCCAGGGTGGTTGAGGCGATCTTCCTCTGGCGCCGCCTCGTCGGCGCTCAGGTGCGCTCGCAGTTCCAGTACCGGGTGTCGTTCGCCCTCGACCTCGCCGGCAACTTCCTGATCTCGTTCGTCGACTTCCTCGCTGTGCTCGTGATCTTCCACAACGTGCCGCAACTTGGGACCTGGAACGTGCACGAAGTCGCGTTCCTCTATGCCTTCTCGTCGATCTCGTTCGCGCTCACGGATCTGCTGATCGGCCACCTGGACCAGTTTCCGCAGAAGATCCGCGACGGCAACTTCGACATCCTGCTCGTGCGGCCCCGCGGCACGCTCTTCCAGGTGATCGGCTCCGACTTCCAACTACGACGCCTCGGCAAGGCTGTTCAGGGCGCGATCGTGCTGGCCTGGGTGGTCGGCTCGCTCGACGTGCACTGGGACATGGGACGGATCGCGATGCTCGTCGTGATGGTCCCGGCCGCGATCGTCATCTTCAGCTCGGTCTGGGTGGTCGGCGGCTGCCTCGCCTTCTGGACGACCGACGGAGGCGAGTTCTCGAACGCGTTCACCTACGGTGGCAACTTCATGACGCAGTACCCCATCGACATCCTCGGAGTGTGGCTGCGCCGGTTCCTCGCCTACATCGTCCCGCTCGCATTCGTCTGCTATTTCCCGGCGCTCTACGTGCTCGACAAGCCTGATCCGCTCGGCCTCCCCCGGTTCGTCGAGTTTCTCTCTCCCTTCGTGGCGTTCGTAGCGGCCTGCGTCGCCGGCCTCACCTGGCAGTTCGCGGTTCGCCATTACCGGAGCGCCGGCGGATGATCGAGGTCGAGCAACTCAGCAAGCAGTTCGTCGTGCGGCGCGGCCGTCTGCGCCGCGAGCGGCACGTCGTCGAGGCCGTGAACGAGATCTCGTTCCGGGTCGAGCGCGGCGAACTGCTCGGGTACCTCGGCCCGAACGGCGCGGGGAAGTCGACGACGATCAAGATGCTGACCGGCATCCTGGTTCCGTCGTCGGGCCGCGTGACGGTCGCCGGTCTCGATCCTTCGCGCCGCCGCATCGAGCTGGCCCGGAAGATCGGCGCCATGTTCGGCCAACGGGTCCAGCTGTGGTGGGACCTGCCGCTCCAGGATTCGTTCGACCTGCTGCGCCACATCTACAAAGTCCCGGCCGACCGCTATCGCACGAGCCTCGCGCGGTTCCGGGAGGTGCTCGACCTGGATCCCTTCCTGCAGACGCCGGTCCGCCAGCTATCGCTCGGGCAGCGCATCCGCGGCGAGCTGACCGCGGCGATGTTGCACAGCCCGGAGCTGCTCTTCCTCGACGAACCGACGATCGGGCTCGACGTCGTCGCCAAGCAGCGCGTCCGGGACTTCCTCGTCGAGATCAACCGGGACGAGGGCGTCACGGTGCTGCTGACGACCCACGACCTGGGCGACATCGAACGGCTCTGCAACCGGCTGCTCGTGATCGACCACGGCAAGTTGATCTGGGACGGACGCATCGCCGACCTGAAGGAGCGCTATGGAGCGGAGCGCACGCTGATCGTCGACCTCGAGGAGCCCGTCGCCCCACTCGAGCTCGAGGGCGCACGCGTCGAGCGAGTCGACGGCCCACGCCAGTGGTTGCGGTTTCGCGGCTCTGCCGCCGAACTGACGGCGCGCGTTGCGGCGGCGACACGGCTCGTCGACCTGCAGATCGCCGAGCCCGACATCGAGGAGATCGTCCGCCGGATCTACTCCGGCGCCCCCGAACCTGGTTCGGCATAGCCGAACCATCGCGCGTCTCACCCCGCAATCTGGTTCCGCCTGCGGCGGAATCGGATTGCGAAGGCGGGCTACATCCGCTCGGGGGCGTCGACCCCGACGAGGTCGAGGCTGCGCGCAATCACCTGCTGGGTCGCCCGGCAGAGGCCGAGCCGGAACGACTGGGCCGGGTCGCCGAGCACGCGGCACTCGTGGTAGAAGCGGTGGAAGTCGTCGGCGAGGCGGATCGCGTACGCCGGCAGAAGCTGCGGCCCGCGCCGCTCGGCCGCCTCGCGCACCGTGATCGGGAAGTCGGTCAGGCGCTTGATCAGCTCCTTCTCCTCGGCGACGAGCGGGCCCGGCGGCGGACCGCCGATCTCCGCGGCCTCCGCGTTGCGGAGGATCGCTGCGTTGCGCGCGTGCGCGTACTGCACGTAGTAGACCGGGTTCTTCTGTGACTTCTCGGCGGCCAGGTCCAGGTCGATCTCGATCGTCTGATCGGGGCCTCGGTTGACGAGATACCAGCGGGCGGCGTCGACGCCGATCTCATCCATCACGTCGTCCAGGAAGACGACATTGCCGGCGCGCTTCGAAGCCTTCGCTGAAGCGCCGCCTCGCGTCAGGTGCACGAATTGGTAGAGCAGCACCTCGACCCGCTCGGGATCGAGCTCGAGCATGCGTGCGATCGCCGCGTACCAGCGCGCGGTCGCGTGATGGTCGGCGCCGAGCACGTAGATCGCGCGGTCGTAGCCGCGGTCGAGCTTGTCGACGAGATACGCGACGTCGGCAGCGCGGTAGGTCGGGGCCCCACCCCTCTCATCCGACCGGATCAGCACCCAGTCCTGCTCGTCGCCGTACGCCGAGGAGCGCGCCCACAGCGCGCCGTCCTTCTCGTAGGTGTCGAGCTTCGGGAGCAGTCCGTCGAGACGCTTTTCGAGCTCGCTCTGCAAGACCCAGCTGTCGAAGTGGATGCGGAATCGCTCGAGCGTGTGCTCGATCGACGCGAGCATCTTCGGCACCGGATCGCCGTCGGCCGCCGCCAGCTCCTCGACGTACGCGCCCTGGTATCCGTCCTCGGCAACCGCCTCGCCACGCCGCAGCGCTGCGATCGACTCGCGGAAGCGGTCCATCTGCGCTCCGGCGTCGTTGTAGTAGTACTCGCGCGATACGTCGTGGCCGCCGAACGCCAGCAGACGCGCAACACAGTCGCCGTATGCACCGTTTCGGGCCGCGGACACGACGATCGGACCGGTCGGATTCGCAGAGACCATCTCCACCTGGATGCGCTCGACCGGGTCGGCCCAGCCACCTCCGTACCCCTCCCCGATCTCCGCCAGCGCTGCAAGGAAGAAGGCGTCGGCCACGCGCACGTTGATGAACCCCGGCCCCGCCACCTCCGCGGACGCGACCTCGTCGAGGGCCGAGATCTGATCGGCGTACTCCTGCGCGAGGTCGCGCGGCGCCCGGCCGACGGTCTTGGCCGACCGGAGCGCGACGTTCGTCGCAAAATCGCCGTGAGCCGGATCCTTGGGGCGCTCGAGCTCGATTCCTTCGCCCAGCTCCTCTCCGATGCGAGCTGCGAGGCGCTCGACAGCGCTAGACAAGGACTTCCCGTGGCTCGAACATCACGTCCAACGATAGCCACCGGGGAGAAACACTCATGCGGCTCTAGTATCGTCGAGGCAGATGGACGACGGCCCGGAGCGGCAGCTCAACATCCACATGGATCCGGCGAACCTCGCGGGTGTCTATGCGAACTTCGCGAACATCACGTTCTCGGACTATGAATTCACGCTCACCTTCGCGCGCATCGACCACGAGGTCGAGGAGGGCGATGTGCCGGGCGTCGTCGTCTCACGCGTGAACATGTCGCAGCAGTTCATGCGCGAGCTGCTGGCGGCGATGCAGGACGCCTACTCGAAGTACGCGACGGTCAAGGGCATTCAGGACCTGCCCGAGACCAACGACCACCCCTAGCGCCTCCAGCGCTCGGTCATCGCGATGCGCTGCATGAGCGTCGGGTGGTTCTCGAGCCACAGGTAGTCCCAGAGTGGCGGGCTCGGGTCCTCGAGGCTCGTCTTCTCGAAGCTCTCGAAGAGCTTTCGGGCCGATGCGGGGTCGCGGGTCGCGTTCAGCGCGCGCCAGTCCGCCTCCGCCTCGTAGCGGCGCGACACGACGTTCTGGATCGGAGCCGTCAGCAGCGCCAGCACGGTCAGCGTCAGGATGACCAGCGGGAGGTTGGCCGGATCGCCGACGCCACCGCGCCGCCGGGTGACGAGCGCGACGAGCCACAGCGTCGGCAGCACGAGCAACGCCGTCCAGCCGATCGCCTTCAGGACATGACGGCTGCGCACGTGTCCGAGCTCGTGGGCCACCACGACGTCGATCTCGCCGCGCGAGAAGCGACCGTCGAGCAGCGTGTTCCAGACCACGACGTGGGTGGCCGGCCCGAATCCGACCGTGAAGGCGTTCGCCTGGCTCGTCCACGACGAGACGTCCTGCACGCGGACAGGTGTGCCGCTCACGTGCTCGATCCGCTCGAGCCGCACCACGTCCGAGCGCAGGGGCGGGCTCGCCAGGGGCGTTGCCCCGGCGGCGCTGAGCCAGCCCGACACGAATGCGAAGAACAGTGCGATCCCGACGATCACCGGCCACGCGATCAGCCACCACAGGCGAAAGCGATGTGCCAGCCCCACCAGCAACACGATCGCCGCCATCGCGGACACGGCCTCCGGCGCGAGCGTCGACCACTGGGAGCCGAGCCAGGCCGCCACGTCGAACGGCCCCAGCCCCCAGTGATGCTGCCACCAGAGGTCGGCGAAGCCGAAGGGCAGCGACACGAACCAGAGGGTGACGAGGAGCACCATCCCTGCGATCACCGCGCTGCCGACCGGGCCGAGCCCGATCTGCCTGATCGAACGAGGCAGCCGCCAGACGAGCACGACGAGCGCGCCGAGCGTTGCGGCCGTCGAGAGAAGCCACAGGACGTCCTCACCCCTCGAGTAGCTGCGCGACCGCGCGAGCGCGTGCGCGCTGAAGAAGCTGCGCTGGTCGAAGCCGGACAGGTGCAGCGACGGCACACTCGTCCGCCAGAGCAGCCACGCTGCCCCGCACCACACGAGTGCCGCGACGGCTAGCGTGGCAGCCCTTCCAATGCGCATCGGCGTCATTTCAGACATCCACTCCAATCTTCCTGCCCTCGAAGCCGTGCTGGCGGACGTGGAGCGCGAAGCACCCGACGAGCTCTGGTGCCTGGGCGACATCGTGGGTTACGGGCCACACCCGAACGAATGCGTCGACCTGGTACGCAGCCGGGCCGCCCTGTCGCTGTGCGGCAACCACGATCTTGCGGTCGTCGGCACGATCGACAGCACCGACTTCACGGGCGACGCCGGCGCCGCGGCCCGTTGGACGGCGGAAGTGCTCGGCGAGCCTCAAGCACAGTGGCTGCGCGGCCTGCGGCCGTCTGCCGAACGGAAGGGCTTCGAGCTCTACCACGGGAGCCCGCGCGATCCGGTCTGGGACTACGTGCTCAGCGAGCAGGTGGCGTTGATCAGCCTCCTCGAGACGACCGCGCCGCTCGTGCTCGTCGGCCACAGTCACGTCGCGCTCGGGATCGGCTGGGACGACGCGGAGCTGACGGGGGGCCTGGCGCCCGCGGAGACCGAGCTCGACCTGGGAGCCCGCCGCTGGCTGCTGAATCCAGGCTCGGTCGGCCAGCCCCGTGACGGCGACCCACGGGCCGCCTGGCTCCTGATCGACGATGCAGCCGGCCGGGCTTCGTTCCGGCGCGTCCCGTACCCGGTCGCGGAGACACAGGCAGCGATCCGGGAGCGGCGGCTGCCCGCCGTGCTCGCCTCCCGGCTCGCGCACGGGATCTAGCGAAGCCACGCCGCCGGTGGGCTAACCGGTGACGACGCCGGCGTCGGTGGCGACGCCGAAGGTGAAGCCCTCGCGGGCGAGCGCCACCTGAACGTCCTCCCGGGCCTTGAAGATCCGCCACTTGACGGTGGCCAGGGTGACCTCGAGCGAGTCGGCGATCTCGTTGTAGGAGAGGCCGACCACGTCGCGCAGCAGCAGGGCCATCTTCAGGTCGACCGGCAGGTCGTCGATCGACCGCCAGAGAGCGTCGATCACCTCTGCCTGCTCGGCGGGCTGGTCGACCGCCTCGAGCTGCGGCGCATCGTCGAGGTTGATCGGCGAGAGCGGCCGGCGTTCCTTCGCACGAAGCTCGTCGAGGACGCGGTTCTTGGTCACCTGGAAGAGCCAGGTCGTGAACTTGCAGCGCAGCGAGAAGCGCGGCAGGCCCTGGAAGACGCGCAGGAACACTTCCTGCGTCAGGTCCTCGGCGAGCGACTTGTCGCCGTTCGTCAGGCGCAGGACGTAGTTGTAGACCGGAGTCTCATACGCGTTCACGATGATGGCGAACGCACGCTCATCGCCGCGCTGGGCCTTCCGCAGGATCGCAAGATCAGGCTGGGGTAGCGACAAGTGACCACAGTATATCCGGCTTTGCGGCTGTTTTCCCCGCCCTTACGTACGATTTACGAGCGAGCGGCCCGACATCTCGGAAGGCCGCTCCAGACCGAGAAACTCCAGGGCCGTGGGGATCAGGTCGGCGATCTCGCCGCCGCTCCTCAGGCTCACTCCGGGTGCCGTCACGATCAGCGGGACCGGGTTCGTGGTGTGGGCGGTATGGGGGCTCGTCCCGTCGTCCTCGACCATCTTCTCGGCGTTTCCGTGATCGGCCGTGATCAGGCAGACCCCGCCGAGCTCGGAGACGCGCTCGACGACCCGGCCGAGGCAGAGGTCCGCCGTTTCGACGGCCTGGACGACCGCCGGAATGACCCCGGTGTGCCCGACCATGTCGGGATTCGCGAAGTTGACGACGCAGAACGCGAATCCGTTCCCGATCTGTGCCACCACCGCGTCGGCCACTCCTGCTGCGGACATCTCGGGCTTGTAGTCGTAGCTCGGCACGTCACGCGGGCTCGGGATGAGAACGCGCGCTTCCCCCGGCCACTCGTCTTCACGCCCGCCGTTGAAGAAGTAGGTCACGTGGGCGTACTTCTCGGTCTCGGCGACGTGGAGCTGCTTCAGGCCGTGAGCAGAGAGAACCTCGGCGACCGTGTTCGGCACGGTCTGCTCCTCGAATGCGATCGGCGTCGGCAGGTCGGAGGAGTACCGGGTCATCGTCGTCACGTCGAAGCCGTTGTCCAGGAGCATGCGGGTCAGCTGTCGTCCGCGGTCCGGGCGGAAGTTGAAGAAGATCGCGGTGTCGCCGGCCTCGAGACGGGGCGTGCCTGCGAGCACGATCGGTTCGATGAACTCATCCGTGATCCCCGCGTCGTAGCTCGCCTGGACTGCTGCCGACACGTCGGCGGCGTGGGTGCCGACGCCCTGCGTGATCGCGTCATAGGCCAGCTGCGTGCGTTCCCAGCGCTGGTCGCGGTCCATCGCGTAGTAGCGCCCGACGACGGTTGCGATCCGGTCCTGCGGCAGCTCGGCGAGATCTGAGAGCGCAGCGTGCGGCGAGACGTCACGTCCGTCGGTGAAGGCATGAAGCCATGTCTTCTCGGGTGCGAACCGAAGCAGGGCCTGGACGTGCTCGATGTGCGAGTGGACGCCGCCGTGGGAGACGAGGCCGAGCAGATGGACCCGCTTGCCGCGTTCGAACGCCGCTCGCAGCACGGCGTTCTCGAAGAACGACCCGTCTTCGATCGACTTGTTGACGCGCATCAAGTCCTGGTAGAGCCTGCGCCCCGACCCGATCGTCAGGTGACCCACCTCGCTGTTTCCCATCTGGCCGGGTGGCAGGCCTGCGGCCTCGCCGGAGGCTTCGATCGTCGTATGCGGGAACTCGCGCCACAACCGGTCGAACACCGGCGTCTCGGCCAGTTCGACGGCGTTGCCCGGCCCGACCGGCGCGCAGCCCCAGCCGTCGAGGATGACGAGCGTTACGAGCGGGACGCGGTCAGGCATAGGGCTGCGAACGAGTCGAGGTCGAGCGAAGCGCCGCCGACCAGTGCGCCGTCGACCGCGCTCTGCGAGAGCAGCTCCGCCGCGTTCTCCGGCTTGACCGAGCCTCCGTAGAGCACGGGCAGGTCGAGCATGGACTTGATCGTCTCGTGCGCCTCCTGGGCCATCTCGGGGGTGGCGGTCTTACCGGTGCCGATCGCCCAGATCGGCTCGTAGGCGATCACCAGGTTGTCGTCGGCCTCGAGGGCGCCGACCTGTCTGCGGAGGACGTCGTCGGTCTGACCCGCTTCGCGCTCGGCCAGGGTCTCGCCCACGCAGGCGATCACGTTCAGCCCACCCTCCAGCGCCGCGCTGCAGCGCCGCGCGACGGTCTCGTCGGTCTCGCCGAAATACTGCCGGCGTTCCGAGTGGCCGACGAGCGTCCCGTAGGCGCCGAGCTCCCGGAGCATCGGCGCGGAGACCTCGCCCGTGAATGCGCCTTCGCTCTCCCAGTGGCAGTTCTGGGCGAAGACCCCGATCTCCGTGCCGGCGAGGGCCTGCACGGCTGCCGCGAGGGAGACGTACGGCGGAGCAACGACAATGTCGACGTCCTCGGGCAGCGCCGCGTCGCGCAGGGCACGGCAGAACTCCCCCGCCTCGCGCGGCCCTTTGAACATCTTCCAGTTGCCCGCGATCAGCATCAGACCGGGATCGCCGCCACTCCAGGCAGCTCCTTGCCTTCGAGCAGCTCGAGCGAGGCACCGCCTCCCGTGGAGATCCACGAGATGCGGTCGGCGACGCCGGCGTCGTGCACGGCGCGCACCGAGTCGCCGCCGCCGACGACCGTGAAGCCGCGGCAGTCCGCGATCGCCTGGGCGACCGCAAACGTCCCGGCGGCGAAGCTCGGCCATTCGAAGACACCCATCGGGCCGTTCCAGAACACCGTCCGGGCTGCCGTGATGCGGTGGGCGAAGTCCTCGCGCGTCTTCGGCCCGATGTCGAGACCGAGCCATCCCTCGGGCAGGGCCGCGAACGGGCTCACCTGGATCTCGGCATCCTCCGAGAACGCGGAGGCTGCGAGCACGTCCTGCGGAAGGATCGCGTCGAACGAGAAGGGATTCTCTGCGCGGACGTCTTCGGCCATCTTCCCGCCGATCAGGACTTCGTCCGCTCGGCCGCCGAGATTCTCGAGCACCGCGATCTTGTCCTCGACCTTGGCGCCCCCCGAGACGATCACGAACGGGCGCTCGACGTCTCCCAGGAGCGCTCCGAGATGCTTGAGCTCGTCGAGCAGCAGGAGCCCCGCATAGGCGGGCAGCAACTGCGCCACGCCCACGGTCGACGAGTGGGCCCGGTGCGCCGAGCCGAATGCGTCGTTCACATAGAGGTCGCAGCCCTCAGCGAGCTCCCGCGCGAACCCCTCGTCGTTCCTGGTCTCCCCCGCGTTGAACCGCGTGTTCTCGAGCACCTGGATCCGGTCGTCGCCGAGCAGCTCGGTGAGCCTGGCCCGCACGGGCTCGAGCGAGAACCTCGCGTGGTCCTCGGCGGTCTTCGGCCGCCCGAGATGCGAGCACACCCGCACCTCGCGGGCGCCGCGATCGAGCAGGAGGCGCAGCGTGGGCAGCGAGGCGCGGATCCGCGTGTCGTCGGCGACGCGTCCGCCGTCGAGCGGAACGTTGAGATCCGCCCGGACGAGCACGACCTGGTCAGCGACATCGGCAGCCTCGACCGACCGGGGCAGTCTCACAGCACCTTCGCTACGAGATCGACGAGCCGGCACGAGTAGCCCCACTCGTTGTCGTACCAGCCGAAGACCTTCGCCGACGTGCCGTTCGTCATCGTCAGCTCGCTGTCGAACGTGCAGGAGGCAGGCGAATGGACGATCGCCGTCGAGACGAGCGGCTCAGTCGAATAGTCGAGGTACGGGGCGAGCGGCCCGTTCGCCGCCGCAGCTGCGAACGCGGCGTTGACGGAGTCGACGGTCACCTCCGAACGAAGTTCGACGACGAAGTCGGTGATCGAACCGGTGGCAACCGGAGCACGCACGGAGATGCCGTCGACCTTCCCTTGCAGGTGTGGAAGCACGAGGCCGATCGCACGGGCTGCGCCGGTCGAGGTCGGGATGAGGTTGATCGCGGCGGCATGGGCACGCCGTAGGTCCTTGTGCGGGAGGTCGAGCACCTGCTGGTCGTTGGTGTATGCGTGGATGGTCGTCATGTAGCCGCGCTCGATCCCGAAGCTCTCATCGAGGATCTTCGCCATGGGAGCGACGCAGTTCGTCGTGCACGACGCATTGGAGATGATCGAGTGCCGTTCGGCGTCGTACGCGTCGTCGTTGACGCCGAGCACGAGCGTGACGTCCGGCTCGGTTGCGGGGGCCGAGATGATCACCTTCTTCGCACCGGCATCGAGATGCTTCTGTGCGGAGGCCCGGTCGGTGAAGAAGCCGGTCGACTCGATCACCACGTCGACGCCCAGGTCGCCCCACGGCAGATTTGCCGGATCCCGCTCGGCGAGGCCCTTCAGTTCCTTGCCGTCGACGACGAGAGAACCACCTTCGACCTGCACCTCACCCTGGAACGGTCCCAGCACCGAGTCGTGGCGCAAAAGGTGAGCCATCGTCGGAACGTCGCCCAGGTCGTTGAAGGCAACGATCTCGAAATCTCCGCCACGCTCGAGCGTGGCGCGAAAGAAGTTGCGGCCGATCCGGCCGAATCCATTGATCCCTACGCGTGTTTTCGCCATGACGGCGACTCTAACTAAGCGGAGGTGGCGGTGATTCCGTAGATCGCCGCGAGCTTCTCGCGCAGGTAGCGCACGTACGGCTCGGGATCGATCTGCGACGTGCCCACAACCCGCTCGAGCGTCTCGCCCGGTGTGAACTTGCGGCCGTACCGGTGCAGGTGCTCGCGCAGCCAGTCGCGCAGGGGCGCGAACTCGCCCTGTTCGAAGCCGTCGTAGAGATCGGGCAGGTCGGTCGTGACCTTCTCCCAGATCTGAGCGGAGATCAGGTTCCCGAGGGCGTAGGTCGGGAAGTAGCCAACCGAGCCGCCCGACCAGTGAACGTCCTGCAGGACGCCGAGCGTGTCGTTCGGGACCTCGATGCCGAGGTACTCCCACATCCGCCGGTTCCACTCCTCAGGGAGCTGCTCGAGCGGAAACTCGTCGGCGAGCATGGCCTGCTCGAGCTCGAAGCGCAGGATGATGTGCAGGTTGTAGGTCGCCTCGTCGGACTCGACGCGGATCAGCGAAGGCTCGACCGCGTTCACCTCGCGATACCAGCGATCGTCGTCGTAGCCGCCGAGCTCTTCGGGGAAGAGCTGCTGCAGCCGCGGGAAGAAGTGGCGCCAGAACGGCATCGACCGGCCGACGAGGTTCTCCCACATCCGGCTCTGCGACTCGTGCATGCCGAGCGAGACGCCGCGCGCGAGGGGTGAGCGTTCGAGCGCCGGGTCGACCTGGTGCTCGTACAGCCCGTGCCCGAACTCGTGCATCGTTCCGAAGAGGCCGCCGAGGTGCTCGCTGAAGTAGCGGGTGGTGATCCGGATGTCCGTGATCCCGGTTCCGGACGCGAACGGATGCACGGTCGGATCGAGACGCCAGGCATCTGAGGTGAAGCCGAACGCGCGGAGGACTTCGAGCTCGAAGACCTTCTGGGGCTCGATCGCGAAGTCGTGGTCGTGCGGCTCGTTCCCGCCCCGGGCGGCGACCTCTTTCACAAGCGGCGCCTGGTGCTCCTTCAGGTAGTCGAAGAGCCCGCGTACCTCTTTCGTCTTCATGCCGCGTTCGTAGTCGTCGAGGACGATGTCGTACGGCTCGTCGCCGACGTCGAAGCAGTCGATGTAGCGCTTGCGAAGATCGAGGTTCTTGCGCAGGACCGGCAGAAATGCCGAGAAGTCGTTCCGTTTACGCGCGTCGACCCAGACGGGGTTCGCCAGCGCGGCGGAGCGAGACATCTCTGCGCGCAGCTCCGACGGCACCTGGCTCGCCTTCGCCCAGTCCCCCGCGGCGACCCGGATGAGGCTCGCCTCGAAAGAGTCGTACTCGTGCTGCTCGCCCCAGTCCCGCAGGCCGTCGATCAGCTTGCCGACCTCCGGAGAGGTGAATTTCTGGTGGGCGATCCGGCCGACGGTCGCGAGCTGCTCGGCCCGTAAGCGGGCTCCCCCAGCGGGCATCATCACCTGCTGGTCCCAACCGAGCAACGCACCCGTCTTCGACAGATCCGAGATCTCGGCGAGCCGCTCCCGCAGATCGTCGAACTTCGCCTGGCTCACGAGAGAGAAACCTATATGAGTCGGGCGGGCCGGTGCCGTGACAAGGCAGACGGCCGATCTGGCGGGCCGGAGGGAAGGTTCCGAGGACGATCCCTCCCTCCGGTTGTCCGGAATCGAGCGCCGGCAGCGGACGGGGTCTGTATCCACGGTCGGCCGAGCCCGGGCCCGCCAAGGCATGAGTATGGGTACACGGACATTTGTTTTGCTAGAGCAGTTGCAAATCGGACAACATCAGTTTGCGGCGAGACCGGTGATCTCCCGCAGACGGCGCTGGGCGGTCCCCTTCGTGATCGGCGGACGCGCCTTGGCAGCGAGCTCGCGCAGGGAGGCCGACGGATGCCGCAGCCGGAGCTCGGCGATCTCGACGAGATGCTCGGGTAGAGCGTCCAGCCCAACGGCGTTGATCGCCTCGACCTGCTGATGCGCGGCTCGAGCGCTCCGGACCAGGTTCGCCTCGTCGGCGTTCGCGAGCCGGTTGGCGTCCTCACGAAGCGCAGCGAGAACGGCGTGCTCCTCCAACCGCAACGCGGTGTCACCGGCCCCGGCGAGAGCGAGAACGTCGGCAATCGCCTCGTGGCCCTTCGCATACGCAACCGCGTGCGCGCGTCGTTCCGCAACGCTCAACCGCACGTCCTCGCCTGCCGCGACATCGGCGATGAAGCGTGCACCTTCGATCCCGCTCGCACGCAGCTCGAGATGGGGACTGCGTGGGCCGGACAGAGACCCCGCCCCGAGGATGGCTCCGCGCAGATACGCGCCGCGGCAGCATGAACGCCCGACGACGCGCTTCGGCGGCTTGCCGAGGGGCGCGCCGGACGCCGAGAGCACGCCGGCCTCGCGCAGCACTTCGAGCGCATGCTCGTCGACGTCCACGTGCAGCTGGTACCTCGTCGCGCGGTCGAAGGACCGGCGGGAGTAGGTGCGGATCTCCGAGCGAACTCCGAGGTCGCGCAGGAGGGCGAAGGCGCGCCTCGCGATCGCCGAGCCGACCAGGTCGAGGTGGACCCCGACGGTCCCGCCGCGCAGATGCCACGCTCCGGAGGCGTGGAAGAGCGCCGACAGCTCGGCCAGGCAGCAGCACCGCCGCGCCGGTGCGATCTGCGCGAGCTCGTCGCGGAGGTCGTCAGAGAGTGACGTGCTCGAGCTCCAGCAGCCGCTTCTTGTATGCCACGCCGAGCTCGCCCCAGCTGCCGACGCCGTTCGCCGACACGACCCGGTGCACGGGAAGGAACGGCGCGAGCTCGCAGCGCGCGCAGAACGTCCCGGCCGCGCGGGCGGCACCGGGGTAGCCGGCGAGCGCCGCCAGCTCGCCGTAGGTGACGACCTCGCCGCGCGGGACCGCCAGCAGCGCGCGTGCGCAGTCGGCGTAGAAACCGTCCGCGTCCAGCCGCAGCGGCACGTCGCCGAACGAAACCGCGTCTCCCGCAAAAAACGCCTGCAAACGGACGACCAGCGTCTGAGCCACGTCTGAGCCGGCTCTGAGCCGGCTCAGACGCCGTGGGCGCGGCAGCTCGCTGTGGAAGACACGTCCGTCCTCGTCGAGCCAGATCTCGCCCACGCCCCAGCCGGGCGCGTCGTACTGCACCAGCGTCGGCTTCATTGCCGATGTTGTAGCTTCGCCGCGTGACGCGGGCGCAGTTGCCGGCACTCGGCTACCTCTACGTGGCGCTCGCCCTGCCGGCGCTGCTGCTCGGCATGGGCCACGAAGGTGCGGTCTCGGCGTTCTTCACTGCAGCGGCATTCTCGTACTTCTGGTTCCTCGCAAGCCTCCGCAGCCTCGTCGACCAGTTCGACCCACACGGCTTCTACGGCAGCGTCGTCGTGATGGGCGGTGCGGCGTTCATCGTGCTCCAGGGAGCGGCCGTCCTGCTCGACGACCCACGGTTCGCCGCCCCATCGTCGGCCGCGGCGGCCGCGCTGATCGTCAGCTCGTCGTTGGCGGCCTGGCGGGCGCGAAAGATCCCGAAGTGGTTCGGCCGCGCCGGGGTCGCCGGCGGGGTCGCCGTCCTCGTCGTCGGATTGATCGAGGGGGCGTCCAACTGGACGTTCGCCGGCGACACGGTGTTCGCCTCGTCGATCGGCTTCATGGTCTGGGTCGTCGTAACGGCGACCTATCTCCTGCGGCGCTGATCGCCTCGTACTCGGCCAGCGTCAACTCGATCTCGTCAGCACAGCCGGAAGCGCCGCACTCGCAGGCGAACTCGAGTGGTTCGTCGGGCAGCACCACAGGCACGAGCGACTGCCGGTAGAGCCGCACCTGGGTCGCGACGACGTCGTTCTCGAAGCGGCGCATCGCCGCGAGATCGGCGCCGCGCGGCCCACGCTCGATCGCCGGCCGAAGCTGCTCGGCCGCCAGTTCGATCATCTCGTCGAGCGGCCGGTCGACCGCGAGGACCGGGAGCCGCAGCTCGCGAGCCTCCCGCGCGAAGCGGGCGGTGATCATCAGATCGCGCTCGGTCGCATTCGCCCGGGCGAGCAGACCGTCCGACGTGCCGGGAAGCGGCCCGCGGCCAAGCAGTCGGGCTTCCTGTTCGCCCGCGTCCGGAATGAGGAAGAGCGCGTGCTCGCGGTCCGAGAGCACGGCGGCGACCGACGTCGGAAAGAGCTGAGGCCCTTCCACGATCACCGAGGGTGAGTCGGGCAGCTCGCGTAGATCCTCCAGGACCAGGCGGAAACGATGACGCGATGTGCTGACGAACCACTCGAGCATCCGCTCGGGTGAGGCGTGCACCCAGCGTTCGTCCATCGAGATGACGCCGAACTCCGTCGTCGGCATCCGAGCCTCGTGCACCCACGTCCGGCGGTCGACGTTGTAGAGCTGAAGATCGAACCGACGCGAGAGCGCCCTGGCGATCGACGATTTGCCGCTCCCCTGGCCACCGCCGATCCACAAGACGTGCGAGGGGTCCACGCCCGTAATCTAGGGCCATGAGCACCCACGCGATCTTCCGTACCCCCGCCCCCCGCAACGAGCCGATCAACGACTACGCGCCCGGCAGTCCGGAGCGCGAGCGCCTGCAGCGCCGAGTCGAGCAGATCAGGAGCGAGCGCATCGAGATCCCGCTCGTGATCGGCGGGAAGGACATCACCACCGGCGACCTCAAGCAGGCCGTCATGCCCCACGACAAGGATCACGTGCTCGCCGACGTGCACCAGGGTGGCGCGGAGCACGTACAGCTCGCGATCGACGCGGCTGCGGCCGCCTGGGCCGACTGGTCGCGCTGGCCGTGGGAGGAGCGCGCCTCGGTGCTGCTGCGCGCGGCCGAGCTGCTGGCCGGGCCGTGGCGCGACACGCTGAACGCGGCCACGATGCTCGGCCAGTCGAAGACCGCGCATCAGGCGGAGATCGACGCCGCCTGCGAATCGATCGACTTTCTCCGTTTCAACGTCGAGTTCATGACCCGGATCTACGCGGAGCAGCCGATCTCGTCGCCGGGGATCTGGAACCGCATGGAGTACCGGCCGCTCGAGGGGTTCGTCTTCGCCGTGTCGCCGTTCAACTTCACCGCGATCGCTGCGAACCTGACGAGCTCGCCGGCTCTGATGGGCAACGCGATCGTGTGGAAGCCGGCCGGCACGGCAATGCTCTCCGCGTACTACCTGATGCGCCTCTTTCAGGAGGCCGGGCTGCCGGACGGCGTGATCAACCTGGTCTACGGGTCAGGACCGACGATCGGTGACGCCGCCCTCGCGAGCCCGCAGCTCGCGGGCATCCATTTCACCGGGTCGACCAAGGTCTTCAACGGCATGTGGCGCACCGTGGCATCGAACATGGAGCACTTTCGCAACTATCCGCGCATCGTCGGCGAGACCGGCGGCAAGGACTTCATCGTCGCGCACCCGTCAGCAGACGTCGACGCGCTTGCGACGGCGATCGTGCGCGGGTCCTTCGAGTACCAGGGTCAGAAGTGCTCGGCGTCGTCCCGCATCTATGCGCCGTCGAACCTCTGGCCTGCGCTCCGGGAGCGCCTACAGGAGCAGGTCGCCACGATCACGATGGGCGACGTCTCCGACTTCGGCAACTTCATGGGCGCCGTCATCGACAGCTCGTCCTTCCGCACCCAGGCGGACGCGATCGAGGAAGCGAAGGCGAACTCCGAGTCCGACATCGTCGTCGGCGGAGGCTACGACGACTCGAAGGGGTACTTCGTCGAGCCGACCGTGATCGAGACGCGCGACCCCGGCTTCCGGACGATGCGAGAAGAGCTCTTCGGCCCGGTGGTCACGACGTATGTCTACGACGAGAACCGCTGGGACGACACGCTCGACCTCGTCGACACGACTGCACCCTACGGTCTGACGGGCGCCGTCTTCTCGGAGGACCGCGCGGCTGCGGCCGAGGCACAGCTGAAGCTCCGTTATGCGGCCGGGAACTTCTACGTCAACGACAAGCCGACCGGCGCCGTCGTCGGCCAGCAGCCGTTCGGTGGTGCGAGAGCCTCCGGCACCAACGACAAGGCCGGCTCGATGTGGAACCTGATCCGCTGGGTCAGCCCGCGCTCGATCAAGGAGACATTCACGCCGCCGACCAGCTACCGCTACCCGTTCATGGACGACGCCGGCGACAACGCGGGAACCTGAGGTTCAGCGGACGAGGAACGACCAGGCCACCGCGGTCCCGTGGCCGGCGGTGCGGGCGTACGCGACCGCCACGTGCTTGCCCTTGGCGAGCGGAGCGTTCGGCGCGCCGTAGATCGTGCCGCGGGTCGGCGTCAGGCCGCCGCCCTTTTCGAGCAGCTCCGTGCCGTCCACCCAGAGTGCGCTCTGGACGAGCGGCGCGTGTGCAGACAGCTCGGCGGCAACCTGCGGCGTGGCCGCGGCGACGCCGTGCGGGCCGAGGATCGCGACCTTGACGAGGCCGGTCGTGTCCGGCCGCCACCTGCCGCCGCTCAGCCGGAGCGCGCGAGCGTTCGCGCCGGAGACGACCACCGCCCAGTCTCCGCTCTGGTAGAGCACCTGCCCCGGGCCGGGCTTCGGGGGCGGCGCGGCCTTCGTCGTCGTGACGACGGTCTTCGAGGAGCTCGCCGCACCCAGCGAGCACGCCGATGAGAGCTGCGAGAGCGATCCAGCGCACGGCCGCAAGGGTAGTCACTGCCTCACGCACCGCCGGTGCGGTGGAGCTGGGCATAGATCGACCGCGCGGTCTTGGCCGGCACACCGGGCACACCCTCGAGCTCCTCACGCGTGGCCGAGACCACCCGCTCCGCAGAGCCGAAGTGCTGCAGGAGGCTCCTCCGTCGCGCCGGCCCGACGCCCTCGAGCTGATCGAACATCGACTCACGCGCGCTTGCATCACGCCGCTGGCGGTGGAAGGTGATCGCGAAGCGGTGCGCCTCGTCGCGGATGCGCTGCAGGAGCTGCAGCCCCGGCGACTGCGGCGAGAGCAGGATCGGGCCGGGCCGGCCCGGCACGAACACCTCCTCGATCCGCTTGGCCAGTGAGATCACCGCGACGCGCGGCAGATCGAGCTCCTGCATGGCGGCCAGTGCGGCCGACAACTGGCCCTTGCCGCCGTCGATGACGACCAGGTTCGGAGTGGCGGCGAACGACTCGTTCCACTCCGCTGAGCCAGGGTCGGCCGACAGACGGGCGAAGCGGCGGGCAATCACCTCGCGCATCGCGGCGAAGTCGTCCTGGCCGTCGAGGTCGCGCACGGCGAACTTCCGGTAGTGGCCCTTCTTCGCCACGCCGTCCTCGAACACGACCATCGATCCGACGATCTCCTGGCCCTGGATGTTGGAGATGTCGAAGCATTCGATCCGGATCGGCAATGACTCGAGGTTGAGCACCTCGCGCAGTTCTTCGAGCGCCTCGACCCGGCGCGCGCGCTTCGTCTCCGCCTGGAACGTCTCCGATTCCAGCGCCAGCTCCGCGTTCTGCTGGGCCAGCTCCTGCAGGCGCCGCTTTTCGCCGCGTTCGGGCGCGCGCACCTCGACGTGCGCGCCGCGGCGTTCGGAGAGGAACGCCTCGAGGGCATCGGTGTCGCCGGAGCCCCGCGGGACGAGGATCTGCGGCGGGATCGAAGGCGCCGCCCCGTAGTACTCGAGGCAGAACTGCTCGAGCACCTCCCCGAGCTCTTCTCCCGCTGCGTTCTCGAGATGAAAGGCGTACCGATCGACCATCCGCCCTTCGCGCAGCGGGAAGAGCTGAACTGCCGCCCGCTCGGACGACACCGCGACGCCGACCACGTCCACCGAGCCCAGGTCGCGCCGCTCGACCGCCTGGCGCTCCGACAGCCGCTCGATCGCCCTGAGCCGGTTGCGATACCTGGCTGCGTCCTCGAAGCGCTCCGACGCCGCCGCCAGTTTCATCTGCTCCTCGAGCCGCCGGCGAATCGGTTTGTCGTCGCCCGAGAGGAACTCGATCACCTGGTCGATCAGCTCGCGATAGTCCTCCTTCGAGATGTACCCGACGCAGGGCGCATGGCACCGCTCGATGTGGTAATCGAGGCAGGGGATCCCGCTGTGCCTTCCGGGCTGCGGTCCCTCACACGGCCGGTAGCGAAACACGCGATTCAAGACGTCCAGGGTCTCGCGCACCTTCTTCGCGTTCGCATACGGCCCGAAGTACTCGACGCCGCGCCGGTGGCGCTCACGCGTGAACATGACCCGGGGGTAGTCGTCCTCGACCGTGACGGCGATATACGGAAACGACTTGTCATCGCGCAGCCGAACGTTGAACGGGGGACGATGCCGCTTGACGAGATTCTGCTCGAGATGGAGGGCTTCGACCTCCGTCCCGGTCACGATCGTCTCGACCGTCTCGACCCGGTCCGCCATCTGGCGAATGCCCTGCCGCGTGTCGCTCGAGCCGGGCTGGAAGTACGACCGAACCCGAGGACGGAGCGATTTCGCCTTGCCGACGTAGAGGACTGTCGCGTCCGCGTCGCGGAAGAGGTACACCCCCGGCTTCGCCGGAACTCCTTTGAGCTGGCTCTCGATGCGGTCTTCGGGCACGGGAACGCCAGCGTAGCCACCGGCTACTCTGACACGCGTGCGGCGTCTCCTGGTCGGTCTCGTAGCGTTCTTCGCGTGCGCTGCACCGGCGTACGCGGGCGGTCCGTTCATGATGGTCGGCGCGGCGGAGGACGTCGGAAGAACTGCCGACTACGCGTTCGCGAAGTCGTCGATGGACAAGGCAAAGCTGGCCGGCTTCGATTCGATCCGGATCACGCAGACGTGGACGAAGGATCAGACGAAGCTCGGAGCGTCCGACGAGATCGTCCTCGACAATGCGATCAACGCCGCCCAGTTCACCGGGCTGAGGGTCGTGCTGTCGCTCTACCCGTTCGGTTCGAGCGTGACCCCGCTGACCGACGAACAGCGTGCCGATTTCGCATCCTTCGCGGCAGACGTGGCGACCCGGTATCCCTTCGTGCACGACTTCATCGTCGGCAACGAGCCGAACCTCAACCGTTTCTGGCTCCCCCAGTTCAACCCGGACGGAACCGATGCGGCGGCTCCCGCGTACGAGCAATTTCTGGCGACGGCCTACGACGCGCTGAAGGCCGTCCGCCCGCGCTCGACGGTCTACGGCGGAGCGCTCGCGCCGCGCGGGGTCGACAAGCCGAACACGGGCCGCGACACGCACTCGCCCACGGCGTTCATCACCGACCTCGGGGCCGCCTACCGGGCGAGCGGACGCGAGCTCCCGATCATGGATGCGTTCGCGTTCCACCCGTACCCGGAGACCTCGGCGACGGGACCGAACGTCCCGCATCCGAACGGCACATCGATCGGCCTCGCCGACTACCCGCGGCTCGTCGGCCTGCTCGGGACTGCGTTCGACGGCACGTCGCAGAGGGGCTCGACGCTGCCTTTGCTCTACGACGAGTTCGGAATCGAGACGCAGATCCCGCCCGCCAAGGCACTGCTCTACATCGGAAACGAGCCCACCACCACGAAGCCGGTCAGCGAGGCGCTGCAGGCCCAGTACTACCTGCAGGCGATGCAGATGACCTTCTGCCAGCCCACGGTGCTCGGGCTCATGCTCTTCCACGTCCAGGACGAGCCTGATCTCTCCGCCTGGCAATCCGGCGAGTACTACGTCGACGGCACGCCGAAGACGTCGCTTCTGCCGGTCCGCCGCGCCGCCTTCAGCGTCCGGCGGGGGATCGTCGCCGCGTGCCCCGGCCTGCAGCTCACCCCGAAGCTGAAGCTCGCCGCTGGCAAGCCGACGAAGACCACCGAGCCGGTGACGCTCACCTGCTCACTCGATTGTGCATACACCGTGCGCCTGGACGGTAAGCAGACGCTCAGAGGCACGGCCGTCGGCGGGGTCGCCAAGAAGCTTCGGTTCCTCGGCGCTCCCGTGAAGGGCCGGCGGCATTCTCTCCTCGGCACCGCGACCGCAGCACTGAACGCGGGACCGCCCGGCCGGGCCGCGCTAACGTTCCGGCTGTGAACGGCCAGTACGTCGCCTACACGTTCTTCCGCATCGACCCCGCTTGGCGCCGCCTGCCCGTCGAGGAGCGGGCTGCGGCGAAGGACGGCTTCGCGGAGGTGCTCGAGGAGCTCGCACCGCGATTCGACCATCTGCGCGCCTACTCGACGACGGGCGTCCGCCCGGAGGCGGATTTCTTCCTCTGGAAGATCACCGAGCGCTACGAGGATCTGGGCGAGCTCGGGGCTGCGCTGAACGGAACGCCGCTCTCCGGCTGGCTCGAGACGCCGTACTCGTACCTCGCCACCACGAAAGCATCGCAGTACACCTCGGCACGCAAGGCGCGGAAGATCTCGCCGAAGAACTTGCCGTACCTCGTGGTCTACCCCTTCGTGAAGATTCGTCCGTGGTACTCCCTCACCGAAGATGTGCGGCAGCGCGCGATGGACGAGCACATCCGCATCGGGCGCGAGGAGTTCCCAGGCATCTTCAATCACACCACGTACTCCTTCGGGATCGACGATGCCGAGTTCATGACCGCGTTCGAATGCGAGGAACCGGCGGACTTCATGCATCTCATGTTGCGGCTCCGCGATTCTGAGGCATCCGCCTATACCGAGCGCGACACCCCAATCTTCGTCGGGCAGCACATGCCGATCCGCGAGGCGCTCGACCGGCTCGACGGCGTCGGCTCACTCGTCGTCGACGACCACCGCTGAACGTTCGGCTACCACCGCCGTGTACGGCGAACCGCGCGCCGACCCTGGGCGGAAAGTTCTAGATGAGCGAGCGCTGGTCGCGCCAGGTGCGGACCGCGACATAGATGCACACTCCCGCCACGACGAAGAAGATCAGTGCGTCCCGGCCGGACGGGTGCCCGAACATCCACCAGCCGAGGTCGACGACACCAAGACCGATCGCCGCGTAGAACACCCGGCTCGAGCGTGTCGGCCAGGTGTCGATCTCGCGCCGGCCGATGTCCCGCCAGAAGAAGTAGGCGACAACGCCGATCACGATGAAGAACGCGAGCCGGATCAGCACCCCGACCGTGGCCAATGCGACCTCGAAGTTCAGGAGCACGATGACCACCGCGATGATGGCGAGAATCGCCAGGTTGCGCAGGAACGGGTTCACGTTCCTCATGCCGTCATCCAAGCACGGACACCGAGCGCTGCGGCGATCAGCGTCGCGACGGCGAACCACAACAGCCGTGCCCGAGGCTCGCTCGGCGCGTACAGCCACGGTGAGAGCACCGCGAGCAGCGCGAACGTGCCGTAGGCGTAGTGCAGATGGTCTGCCGCCCGCCTGTGATCGGAGAGGAGCAGAAGGCCAAGCGCGACCTGCGCGACGATCAGTGTTTGTGCGAGCGCCAGCAACTGAGCGACTGCCGTCCCGGCGCGGCGATAGCGCGCCCAGAACGCCGCCGCCGACGCCAGCACACAGACGGCGATCAGCAGGAATGCATTCACATGGTGGGCCGTTAGCATCGGGACCGAAACCTATCGAGAGGACCGAACGATGGTGGAAGAAGGAAAGCCGGCCCCCGATTTCGAGCTCAAGAGCGACAGCGGCGAGACCGTGAAGCTGTCGGACCTGCGCGGCAAGCAGATCGTTCTCTACTTCTATCCCAAGGACGACACGCCGGGCTGCACGACGCAGGCGTGCGGCATCCGCGACGCCTACGGCGAGTTCGAGCGAGAGGGAGCGGTCGTGCTCGGCGTCTCACCCGACGACGAGCGGTCGCATGTGAAGTTCAAGCAGAAGTACGAGCTCCCGTTCGCGCTGCTCGCCGACGTCGACCACACGGTCGCCGAGGACTACGGCGTCTGGGGCGAGAAGTCATACGCGGGCAAGACGTTCATGGGCATCACGCGCTCGACGTTCGTGATCGCGGAGGACGGCACCGTCAAGCGTGCGATGCACAACGTGAAGCCAGACGGGCACGCCGACGACGTTCTGAAGACGCTGCGGAGCTAACCGCGGTTCAAGCCAGCGCGACGGTCGTCTCGTCGCGTGACGACGCGTAGTCGTCGCCCAGCTTGTCGCGCAGTGTCTGTTCGAGGTCGCCGGACTGTTCCAGCTCTTCGACGATGTCGGCACCGCCGACCAGTTCTCCCTTGACGAAAACCTGTGGAATCGTCGGCCAGCCGGAGATGGTCGACAGTTCCTGCCGGATCTGCGGATCCGGGAGAACGTCCACCGCAGTGACCGGAGCACCCGCGCGTCGAAGCGCCTGCAGCGCGCGATCGGAGTTCCCGCACATCACGAAGGAAGGCGTGCCCTTCATGAAGATGGCGACGTCCGAGCCGTCGATGACTTCTTTGATCTTGTCGGTGTAGCTCATGATTTGCTCCGGCACCGGCAAGGCCGGCCCCTACGCTCCTTTCGCCTCCGTCAAGCCTACGGCTATGCCGCGCTCGTCTTGATTCGGAGTTCGTGGATTGTCCCGTTGCCCAGCGGCCCCGACAGCGCCTCGTAGACCCGCCTGTGCTGCTCGACGAGTGACAGCCCGGCGAGAGACGGCGAGGTGACGACAACCTGGAAATGGTCGCCGCCACCGGTGCGGTCGATCACGTCGAGCTCGGTGGCGTCGGGAAAGGCGCCCTCGAGCAACTGGCGCAACGGTTGAGTGCTCACGCGTCGATCGTAGCGAGCGAGAGCCGGTCGCCCGGACGAAGGCCGGCCCCGCCGCCCTCGGCGAGCTCGATCACGACCTTGGCACCACGCCGCGCGGCGACCCGCCACGGGCGCAGACCCCGGACGACGTCGATCACCTCGAGGTCGCGTGTGCAGAAGACGGCGTCGATCGAGAAACGCATGAAGAACATGTGGATGGACCCTCCGGGGCGAAAGAGCATCCCCTCGTCCGGATCGAGCGATGCCCGCCCGAGCAAGCCCTTCATGCGCGGGATCGGTGAGACAGCGAGGCGACAGCGCGCACACACGACCGTACCGTCCTGGGCGAGAAGCGATGCCGTCTTCATCGGACGCGAGAGCATAGGTCGACATCGGCAGCGTGGTTACAATGCCCGCCCACCAGCGGATGTGGCGGAATTGGTAGACGCGCACGGTTCAGGTCCGTGTGCCCGTAAGGGCGTGGAGGTTCAAGTCCTCTCATCCGCATAGCCGTTTCACGCCGGATCGGGAAACGCTCAGGCAGACGCGTATTGGGGAGTCGACGACGGCTCAGGAAGCGAGAACGCGTAGCACCAGTAGGCGACGAGGTTCACGAGCGGCACGATGAATGCCAGTGTCCACCAGCGGCTGCGGCCGTGATGGACAGGCACCGTGAACGCGGTCCAGACCGCGAGGCCCAAGGCGCCCAGGTACGGCACGAGGATCCAGAGCGTGAGCCAGCCGCTGCGGCCGACTGACTCGCACAACACGATCCAGAAGCCCACGATCGGAATGAACGCGACCCACGGCCTGCTCAACCCCCGCCGCTCCGCGATCACGTAGCCGGGAACGCCGGTTATGCAGAGCAGGATCACGAAGAAGATCAGGTACGACACGACGACTGTCATTTCGGCGGTGTCTCCTAGGGGTTGGGTGCCTGTCCCGGCCGTTATCGGCGTCACACAGGCCGGGCTGTACCCCCTCTCTCCTAGATCGGGGCGCTCTCGAGTGCCTCGGCCGGCAGCAGCCGACGGGTCTCCCAGCGGCGCGCCGCGAAGGCTCCGACCGAGATGACCACCGCGAGGACGAAGACGATCAGGTCGCCGGCCGGGAGGCGTGTGACGACCTCCATCAAGGCACCGACGAGTCCCGCCATCGGAATCGTGAAGAACCACGCCAGGACGATGTTGCCCGCCACGCCCCATCGAACGGCGTGCAGGCCACGCGTTGCGCCCGACCCCATCACCGAGCCGGAGATCACGTGGGTCGTCGAGACGGGATAGCCGAAGTGAGCGGTCGTCCAGAGGATCGAGGCGCAGGCGGTCTGAGCGGCGAATCCTTGCGGGGCGTCGATCTTCGCGATTCGCGTCCCGAGGGTGCGGATGATGCGCCAACCGCCCGCGTACGTGCCTGCCGACATGGACAGGGCGGCGCAAACGATCACCCAGGTCGGCGGCCTCGTGAAGTCCTCGTTCAGGTGGCCGGAGGCAACGAGAGCGAGGGCGATGATGCCCATCGTCTTCTGGGCGTCGTTCGTGCCATGGGCAAGCGCCACGAAACCACCCGAGAAGAGCTGCCCGAAGCGGAAACCCCGACCGACCCTGGCCGGTGAGCGCTTTGCCACGAGCCACACGATCACCGTCATCAGGACGAAAGCGACCGCGAGGCCGGCGAACGGGGCGATCAGCGAAGGCTTGAGCACGTTGTGCCACAGGCCCGACCACTGCACGACATGCCAGCCCTGCGCCGCGATCGCCGAGCCCATGACTCCGCCGATCAGCGCGTGGCTCGAGCTGGACGGGAGGCCCAGATACCACGTGACCAGGTTCCACGTGATCGCTCCAACAAGGCCGGCGAGGAGAATCTTCAGCGTGATTGCGTCGGGGTTGACGATGCCCTTCGCGACCGTGGCCGCGACCTTGAACGAGATGAAGGCGCCGGCGAAGTTGAGGATCGCCGCCATCGCCACCGCCTTCCGCGGCGAGAGCGCGCGCGTCGAGACGCTTGTCGCGATCGAGTTCGCGGTGTCGTGGAAGCCGTTCGTGAAGTCGAAGAACAGCGCGACCGCTACGACCGCGACGAGCGTGACCTGTTCCATAGCCGGCTACGCGTTCTTGACGACGATGTTCGCGATCACGTTCGCCGCGGTCTCGCAAGCGTCGAGCGCGCGCTCGAGGGCCTCGTAGATGTCTTTCCACCGGATCACGATCAGCGGGTCGATTTTGTCGCTACGGAACAGCGACGCGAGCGCTTCGCGCAGGATCCGGTCGCCCTGGTCCTCGAGCGACTTCAGCTCGATCAGCGCCTCCTGCACACCCTTCATCCCCTTCAGGTTCGCGCAGGCGCTCGCGAGCTGCTCGACGGCCCTGACGATGATCGCGCACTGCTCGAATGCGTGCCGGGTCGGCGCCTCGACCCCATACAGTCCGAGCAGGTCGGACGCCTCCTCGAGGTAGTCCACGACGTCGTCGATCTCCGTGGCGAGCATGTAGATGTCCTCACGGTCGAACGGCGTGAGGTACTGCGTGTTGAGGAGAATGATCAGATCGCGCGTGATCGTGTCACCCGCCGTCTCCGCGGCCTTCACCTGCTCCTGGGTCACGGTCGAACTGGGGTGCTCGCGGAATCGGCGCTCGACCAGTTGCGCCACCTCGAGAGCGTTCTCACCGGCGCTGGTGAACAGAACGAAGAATTCCGTCGTCCGTGGGGTGAGCGAGATCTTCATCGGAGCGCAAGGTAACCGAACGGCGCAAGACGTGGCTCCGGAAGAACGGGCAGGTGAAGCGGCGGCGGCAGCAGGACCTCTCCCCAGTTCTGCCGCCGCCCTTCGCTTCGTGGGGGCACGCTACCGGTCGGGGAGCGCCACGCAAGAACAGGATTTTGAGGCTGCACGTCCTGGCCTGGCGTTCGGTCGTGCCGCGCGCACACTCTGTCCGACGGTCGCCGGTGTGGCGATCGATGCAAACCGCCCGTGCCCGGGCCCCGTAGAAGCGAAGGTGCGGCGGCGGAGGCCCGGGGAGAGGTTGGGCTCTCCGCCGCCTTCCCTGCGTCCCTCCCAACCTGCGACTCGCAGAAGAGACGCCAGGGTCCGCGTTCGCCGTCTCCTCGGCGGCCCCTTCACCTGAGGGCCAGGGCGCAGCCGGCTAACACGTGGGGCACAATGGAGTCAGACCATGTGTCCATGTCGGCCCGCCCTCTTCGCCCGAACGTCCCCGCCGCGCAGCCACGCAGGGCGTGGCGGCCCAAGCCCGCCCACCCGCGCTCTGAAGAGGGTCGCACTCCTATCCTTGATGGCGGCGATTGCCGCCGTCGCACTGTCGGGCGACGTTCAGGGCGCACCGCCCGACCCGATGACCGAGGTGGTCGTGACGCTGAACGGGCACCCGCTCTCGGCCTTCGGACGCGGACTGCTGTCTGCGTCGCACCGTGACTATCTGGCCCGCATCGACGCGGAGCAGAGCCTCGTCACGCAGAGGGTGCAGACGACGCTGCCGGCAGCACACGTGCGCTGGCACTACCGGCTGATCGCGAACGGGCTCGCCGTCGTCCTGCCCCGCTCCCAGGTCGCGAAGCTGGCTCAGATCCAGGGCGTCGCGGAGGTCTGGCCGAACGTTCGCTACCACGCGCTGCGCGACACCGGCGGCCCGGAACAGATCGGCGCCGACGCGCTCTGGGGCCCGAACTTCGACACCGCCGGCAATGGGATGAAGATCGGCATCATCGATGACGGCCTGGACGCGACGCACCCCTACTTCGATCCGAACGGCTTCCAGTACCCGCCCGGCTTTCCGAAGGGCCTGACCAAGTACACGACACCGAAGGTGATCGTCCAGCGCGTGTTCACGCCTGCTTCACCGACCTCCAAGTACTCGGCGCTGCCCTTCGATCCATTGAACTCGTTCCACGCCACGCACGTCGCCGGCATCGCCGCCGGCGACCACGGCACCGTCGCGGCGGGCAACATCATCTCGGGCGTCGCACCGAATGCGTACATCGGCAACTACAAGGCGCTGACGATCCCGACGCCCGGCTTCGGGCTCGACGGAAACAGCGCGGAGATCGCCGCTGCGATCGAAGCGGCCGTCTCGGACGGGATGAACGTGATCAACCTGTCTCTCGGGGAGCCAGAGGTCGAACCGTCCCGGGACATCGTCGTGAAGGCGATCGAGGGTGCTGCCGCGGCCGGCGTGGTGCCCGTGGTGGCCGCAGGCAACGATTTCAGCGACTTCGGGTACGGCTCGGTCTCATCGCCCGGCAACGCCCCCGACGCGATCACGGTCGCCGCCGTCTCCTCACACGACGTCATCGCGGACTTCTCGTCGGCCGGCCCAACGCCCACGTCGCTGCAGATGAAGCCCGACGTGTCGGCCCCCGGAGTGAACGTCCTTTCGTCGCTGCCGGTGAGCCAGGGCACGTGGGGCCTCCTGAGCGGCACCAGCATGGCCACCCCCCATGTCGCCGGCGCGGCCGCCCTACTGAAGGAGCGCCACCCCGACTGGACCGTGGCGGACATCAAGTCGGCGCTCGAGCAGTCCGGCGACCCCGTCAAGAGCGCGAGCGGCGCCGAGGTGCCGGCCAGCCGCGAGGGCGGCGGTCTCATCGACCTCGCCAAGGCGGATGTGCCCCTGTTCTTCGCGTCGCCGACCGGGCTTTCGTTCGGCCGGCTTGCCCCCGGAGCGTCGGCGACACGCGACGTGACCCTCACCGACGCCGGCGGAGGCGCAGGCGCCTGGACGGTCACGGCCGTCGTGCAGCAGGGGAGCGCAACGCCCGTCGTCCCCGCGCAGGTCACCGTGCCCGGTTCCTTCAGCGTTGCGATCACCGTCCCCGCCGGCTCGGCACCGGGTGACGAGACCGGATTCGTCGTCCTCACCCGCGGCACCGATGTCCGGCGGATCCCATTCTGGCTCGCCGTCTCTGCGCCGAAGCTGGCCGGCGAGGCGAAGATCGCGCTCAAGAAGCCCGGCACCTACCACGGGACGACCGCAGGCGGCCCCTCGCTGATCACGACCTACCGGTATCCGACGGGCGGCGACGTCCCGTACGCCGGCCCGGAGCGCGCCTATCGCGTCTCCATCACGGGCCACCCGGCGAACTTCGGCGTCGTCGTGACGTCAGGGCACGCGAAGCCGCACGTTACGTTCGACGGGGCCGAGGATCACCTTGTCGGTTACCCCGGACTACCGATCGATCTCAACCCTTATCGCCAGAGCTACGGCACCGGGGTTCCCGTCGCCGGTGCCGTGCTGCCCGCCGTCGGCTTCTACGACATCGTCTTCGACACGCGTAGCAGCGCGGACGCCGGCCCGTTCTCCTTCCGTTACTGGGTGAACGACACAACGCCGCCCGCGCTGCACCTCGTTCGGACGAAGGGGGCGATTACGGTGTCGGCGACGGACGCCGGCTCGGGGGTCGACCCCGCGTCGATCGTCGCAACGGTGGATGGACGAACGGTGAAGCCGACCTATGATCGCGGGACGATCCGGATCCCCGCGCGCAAGGGCAGGCATCTCCTCGTTCTGAGCGTGGCCGACTTCCAGGAGACGAAGAACATGGAAGACGTTCCGCCGATCCTGCCGAACACCCGCCGGCTCCGCGCGACCGTGCTCGTTCGCTAGTCCGCGTCGCTCAGCTGCTCAGTCGCGTTTTGCGCGGGGATCGAACGTCGGCAAATTGGCGAGGTCGCGCTCGACAGCCCTCGCGAACTCATCGGAGTCGTCGTCGGGAGTGTCGACCACGCGCAGGTGCGAGCGCCTTCTCGCCCGCGCGCGCGCCTGGAGCCCCGCACGCTTCGAAATGCGGGGCCACTCGGCGACGGCGAGGAGCACGACCGCGGCCACCAGGAGGACGAGGGCGATGATGCTCATCCCCGAAAGGATACGGATGGCCGGGAGGGCTTCGTGAGCTATTCGAGAATCGAGAACTGGTGAAGCTCCGCATCCCCATGCTGGCAGCCCTCGCGCTGCTCGCTGCCGGCTGTGGCTCGAGCTCCCACGGGGCGGTCAGCACCGTCACGATCACCACGAATCCCCATTCCGTCGGGGCCGGGCCGATGACGGTCACCGTGTTCCAGGTCGACCAGGGACTGCTCCACCCGAAGCTCGCGCGGGTGCCGTCGACGCCGGCTGTGGCCGGAGCCGCCCTCGGCGTGCTGGGGATCACCGCCCCGGTCTCGATCATGGACGGCACCGCGACGGTCGAGCTCGCCAAGGCGACGCCGGACCAGGTCGCCGCCATCGTCTACACGCTCACGCAGTTTCCCACTGTGCGTCGAGTGAACGTGGCGGGCCGGTCGGGCCTGACCCGCGACGACTTCGCCGCTTACGTGCCGCCGATCTTCGTCGAGTCCCCCGTACCCGGGGCTCACGTCCACACCACGTTCCAGGTCACCGGCACCGCGAGCGTGTTCGAGGCAACGCTCGTCGTGCAGCTCGTACGCAACGGCAATGTGCTCTCGAAGCAGACGGTGACCGCCTCGGAGGGCGCGCCGGGCCGCGGCACCTTCAAGGCGACGTTCACCACTTCGCCGGGCGCGGTCGTCGTTACCGCATTTGCGCCGTCTGCAGCGGATGGGACACCTCAGCACGAGGTCGAGGTCCCGGTCACGGTCGACCCTTGATCGCCCGAAGGCGGTCGCTACAATGCCCGCCGCTGAGCGATCCCCGGTAGCTCAATTGGCAGAGCATCCGGCTGTTAACCGGAGGGTTGTTGGTTCGAGTCCAACCCGGGGAGCCTGCACTTCTCCTTTTCGAAGTAGGAGCACGCTCTCCACCCGCTGGAGATCCAGGTTGTGAACCCTGTCTCTTGGGCCTAGGTTGGAGTTCTACCCCGGGGGTGCGGTGCGGGAATCCGCCTGCTCGCGGTCACTGGGGAAAGGGGTCAGGGTGTCTCTCGACCAGAAGCGCGCGCGTTGGTTCGGCGTGCTGTACCTCATCACGTTCGTCACCTCGATCCCGGCATTGCTGCTGTACGAGCCGGCGCTCCGTCATCCAGTCGCGTTCGTTGCGGGCTCGGGGAACGTCAACAAGATCTACCTCGGAGCGTTGCTGGAGCTGCTGCTCATCATCGCGAACATCGGCACGGCGGTCGTGATCGTTCCAATCATGAGGCGGCAGTTCGAGGAGCTGTCGATCGGTTACGTGACGGCCCGGATCTTCGAGTGCACGTTCATCCTCGTCGGCATCGTTGCGATGCTCGGGATCGCCACGTTGCAGCAACAGGTTGCGGGTGCATCCGAGGCAACGGTCGCCTACACCCTTGCGGCGATCAAGGACTGGACGTTCCTGCTGGGACCGGGCTGGATGGTCGGCTTGGGGAACGGCCTGATCCTCGGTTACATGATGTACCGAACCGGCCTCGTCCCCCGACGGATGACGTGGCTCGGGCTCATCGGCGGGCCGCTGATCATCATCTCCGGGACGGCCATGCTGTTCGCCGGTGACCATCCGGGCAGCACGTTGCGTTCTCTGCAAGGGATTGCGACCATCCCAGAGTTCGTGTGGGAACTGTTCCTCGGCGTCTACTGCACCATCTGGGGCTTCAGGCGCGATGCCCCGATTCTTTCCCGGAGTGCGACTTGACGACTCAACCCTCGCCACCTCCGCACTTCCCAGACGCCGCTACGGCCGCTCACGCACCGCCGTGGCAGCGGCTCATGGCCTTGTCCGGAGTCGCGTTCGCCCCGTTCTTTGTCATCGGATGGGTGACAAGCGTCGCCAAGAATCCCCACTACACCGCATCAGATCAGGCATGGACGAACTGGGCACACGACAACCAGTCGAAGAGCCGCATCAGTGCTTTTGCCATGCTGCTCGCAGCGTTCATCTTCCTCTACTTCATTGCGGCGATTCGGAGCGCGTTCGAAACGGCGGAGTCCTCGGTTCACGGCTCCGTACAACTCGCCCGCGTGGCATTCGCCGGTGCGCTCATCGGCATCGTCGGCACCACTATGGCGTTCATCACGATCGCCGCTGCGAGTTCCGCGGGTGCGAACGCAGATCCCGTGGTGAGCAGGGCGGTGACCGTGAGCTCGACCGGACCATTCCTGGTCGGCGCAATGGGCTTCGCCGCCTTCCTGCTGGCCGCCGGACTGCTGACGCTACGCAGCGGGGTCTTCTCCCGCTGGACCGGCGTCGTGGCCCTGATTGGCGCGGTCTGTTTCCTGATCACCTTCTTGACGATCCTCAACAACACGGGCAACGGGAGCGTGTTCGGCTACGCGTTCTTCCCAGCCCTCCTGGCGCTCATCACCTGGACAGTCGCGACAAGCATCGCCAGATACCGCGCACCGGCGGCGATGCCGGCCTAGCGCCGAACCCCGGGAGCGCTCTACGTGTCGCGGCGCATCAGCAGGATCGCCGCCACGCCCAGGATCGCCGCCGCGTAGCCGCAGAGCACCGCGAATCCGACCCACGGCGAAAGACTGTTCGAGTCCGGTGTGAGCGCGATGATCGCACGGCCGGCGTTGCTCGGCAGATAGCGGGACGCCGCGTCGTTCCAGCTCTGCGGGAGCACATTCATGAGCGGTGGGATCACGAACAGGATCGCCGCGAACGCAGCGATCCCGCCAGCCGTGTTGCGGATGATCGCGCCGAGTCCCAGGCTGAAGATCGCGATCACAGTCAGGTAGAGCGCGGCCCCGATCACCGCACGGGCGACATGCGGGTCGGAGAACGAAACGTTGGCGTGGTGCCGCGAGAGGATCGACTGGCTGGCGAAGAACGCCACCAGCACCGCCGGGAGCATGAGCGCGAACGTGATCGAGGCGAACACGATGGTCTTGCCCCATAGCACCGGCAGACGCTTCGGCACCGCTGTGAACGACGCGCGAATCATGCCCGTCGAGTACTCCGCCGTGATCACGAGCACGCCGAGGACGCCGATCGCGAGTTGTGCGATCTGAGAGCCGACGAGCGCAGGGTCGAGAGGATTGAAGTTTGCGCGGTCGCTCGGGCTGCGATGCCCCCAGTGGGCGGAGATCACGGCCGAGGCGAGGATCGGGAAGCCGATCGTCAGCACAGTTGCTGCGAAGAGCGACCAGCTCGTGGAGCGCACGCTTCGGAGCTTCGTCCACTCCGAGGCGATGACGCGCAGCTGCGTGACGCGCTCGCGTCCTGAAACTGCCGGAACTGCGACGGCGCTCACGAGGCTGCGAACTCCAGTTCACCGCGGGTGAGGTCCATGAACGCCTCCTCGAGCGATACCTGGTGCGCGCCGAGCTCGTGCAGGACGAGACCGTGGGCGGCGGCAGCTTCACCGACCTGTGCGGCTGTGAGGCCGGTCACCTCGAGCAACCCGGGCTCGACGACCTCGATCGAGACGCCGGGGCCGGCGAGGACACGCGACAGGTCCTCACCCTGCGGCGAGCGCACGCGGACCAGCGGCTTGGACGCGCCCGCCAGGAAGTCGGCGACGCTGGCGTCGGCGATCAGGCGTCCACGGCCGATCACGATCAGGTGGTCGGCGGTCAATGCCATCTCGCTCATCAGGTGGGAGGAGACGAAGACTGTGCGTCCCTCTGCCGCGAGCCCCTTCAGAAGGGTTCGGATCCACTGGATCCCCTCCGGATCGAGCCCGTTCACGGGCTCGTCGAGCATCACCGTGTGCGGGTCTCCGAGCAGCGCGGTCGCGATGCCGAGCCGTTGCCCCATGCCGAGGGAGAACTTCCCGGCACGCTTGCGGGCGACCTCGTGCAAACCGACCTGATCGATCAGCTCGTCGACCCGCTTGCGGGGAATGCCGTGCGTCTGGGCAAGCGCGAGCAGATGGTTTCGCGCCGACCGGCCCGTGTGCACCGAGCGCGCCTCGAGGAGCGCGCCGACCTCGTGCAGCGGCGCCGGATGGTCGCGGTATGGCCTGCCGTTGACCGTGACCTGGCCCCGCGTCGGCGAATCGAGCCCGAGGATGAGCCGCATCGTCGTCGACTTGCCGGAGCCGTTTGGGCCGAGGAAGCCGGTGACGATGCCGGGCCGGACGTCGAATGAAAGCGCGTCGACCGCTCGCTTGTCGCCGTAGTCCTTCGTGAGGTCGCGGGCCTCGATCATGCACGACAGCAAAGCAGGCAACCCTGAGGGTTCCCTGACGCTCCAGCTTCGGATCGTGTTAAGAGAGCGCCGCGACTCGCTCGAGCAGCCGTTGCAACGCTTCTTGGAGCTCCTTGGTGCGCAAGGGATCCGAGTGTTGCAGCTCGCGGCGCATCTCTCGCTCGCGCAGACGCAGCAGGAGCTCGGTTCCGGTGCTCTCGTCGATCCCCTCCGCGACCGCCCGAGCATCGAGCTCGGCCAAGAGCCCGACCGCGTTCGGATCGAGCTCGCCGCCGTCGACGATGTGCGCGCGCAGCGTGCGATGCACGGGGTCGTAGAAGTGCTCGGGCGTCAACTCGGCGAGGACCGGCCTCAGGTCCGGATGTGCGAGCACTCCGGCAAGCGCGTTTCGCTCGAGCTTCGTGCTCGCGTCGAGGGCGCGCTGTGACAGCGGGGCCGAAGCGCGCGCCGAACCGCCCGCCCGCAGCTGCACCGTCATTCCGAGCTTGTCGTTCGCGAACCGCCACGCGTCGTGCCGTTCGGGCGAGTCGGGCGCCTCGTCGAGCAGTGCCTTGACCGTGCGGAACGACACCTCGCGGTCCTCGCCGCGCTCGAGCTCGATGCGAACGCGGTAGAGCAGGTACGGTTCCGCGCCGACGAGCCGCTGCTCGAACCCTTGTGGATCGTCGGCAGGGTCGATCCCGGCCGGCAGCGCGACCACCTTCACGTCGAAGCCCTGTTTTGCAGCGAGCTCCATCCCGCGCAACGTGGCCGTCTCCCCCGCGGCATCGCCGTCGAACGCGAGCCAGAGCCGCTTCGTCAGCCGCCCGAGTTCCTTGAGCTGCTGCTCGGTGAGCGCCGTGCCCATCGAGGCGACAACCGGCTCGAAACCCACCTGCCGGAGCGCGATCACGTCGGTGTTGCCTTCGACAACGCACGCACGGTCCTCGCGGGCGATCGACGAACGCGCCTTGTCGAGCCCGTACACGATCGCCCCTTTGTGGAAGAGCTCCGACTCGGGCGTGTTGACGTATTTCGCGGCGAGCGGATCGTCGTCGTGCAGTTTTCGCGCCTGGAAGCCGAGCACGCGCCCCTGGCGGTCGGTAAGCGGGAACAGGAGCCGGCGCTGGAAATAGTCGTCCCCCCGCTGCCGTGTCAGTCCCGCAGCGCGCAGCTCCTCGCGGACAAACCCCTTCTCGAGAGCTTTCCGCGCCAGCGAGGTCCCGCCGAGCGCGAGACCGAGGCGGAACTCACGGCAGATCTCCTCGTTCAGGCCGCGCCCTTTGAGGTAATCGCGCGCCATGCCGCCCGCCTGTGAGTCCCACAGCGTCCGCTCATAGAAGGACGCGGCCTGTTCGAGGAGCGCGATGAGCCGTTCGCGTCGCTTGCGGGCCGCGTCCTGCGCCGGCGAGCTCTCCTCGAATTCGATCGGCACGCGAAACCGCTCGCCCAGCCACTCGATCGCTCCGGCGAAGTCGAGCCCCTCCGTCTCTCGCACGAAGGTGATCAGATCGCCTTTCGCGCCACAGCCGAAGCAGTAGTAGAGCTTGTCCACGGCATTGACCGAGAACGACGGTGTGCGCTCGTCGTGGAACGGGCATCTCCCCGAGTAGCGACCGCCGGACTTGCGCAACTGTGTGCGCGCCGAGACGACGTCGACGAAATCGGCGGCGGCCTTGACGGCCTCGACGGAGCTGTCCTTGATGCGTGCCATCTACAGGGTGGCAGCGTACGACAGGGCGAACCGGTCGGTCATTCCGGCGATGAACTCGACGATCTCCTCCTGGTCGTCCCCTCGCTCGGCCAGGTGCTCGTAGATCGCTCGGATCGTCGCGTGCGCGCGCTCGTGCTCCGGGCGTGTCACGGGTGCGAGGTAGACGTGGTCGAACATGAAGGCGCGCAACGACATCATCGCGCTCCCGATCTCGTCGCTCTGGGCGATGTCGCCGGCACGCTGCCGAGGTCTCGACCAGGTCGTGCACGAGCGTGTCGATCCGTTTCGCACCGGTCGGCCCGAGCGTCTCGATCTCGCCGCGGGGCAGATCGGCCTCGTCGAGGATGCCGTAACGAATCGCGTCGTCGATGTCGTGGTTGATGTAGGCAACGCGATCGACGACGCGGACGATCCTCCCCTCCAGCGTCTCCGGATCGGAGTCTCCGGTGTGCGTGAGAATGCCGTCGACGACCTCCGCGGTCAGATTGAGCCGACGGGCGATCTTCGCCGACTGCTCGTTGTGCCGGAATCCCGCCTCGAGCAGCGAGTCCAGGGCCGCCTCCCCGGCATGCCCGAACGGCGGATGACCGAGGTCGTGCCCGAGCCCGATCGCCTCTGTGAGGTCCTCATTCAACTGCAGTGCTCGGGCGACGACGCGAGCGATCCCGCTCGTCTCGAGCGTGTGCGTCATACGCGTGCGGTAATGATCCCCGGCCGGGTCGATGAAGACCTGCGTCTTCCCTTTCAGGCGGCGAAATGGCTTCGAGTGGAGGATCCGGTCGCGGTCGCGCTGAAACGGGGTGCGAACGCTGCATTCCTCCTCCGGCCGCTCGCGACCGCGCGTCTCGTACGAGTGCACCGCGAGCGGTGAGAGGGCGAGCGCCTCCAGCTCGCGCGTGCGCGAGGCAAAGGCGTCACTGACTCTCCCGGCAACTTCGGGCATCCAGGCCCAGGCTAGCGGTCGAGCCAGATGCCGATCCGAGCCGGCAGCTACGTTAGGCGACGTGACCACGATCCTGCTCGCACGGCACGGTGAGACCGACTGGAACCGAGAAGGCCGCTGGCAAGGTTGGGCCGATGCGCCGCTCAACGAAACCGGACGTGCGCAGGCCCGCGAGCTGGCCGACCAGCTTCGCTCGACGCCGTTCGATGCCGTCTACTCCAGCGACCTCTCGCGTGCGCACGAAACGGCTGAGATCGTCGCGGCGCCGCACGGGGTGCCCGTGATCGCGGACGCCGGTCTGCGTGAGATCGACGTCGGATCGTGGTCGGGCCTGACGCGCGCCGAGCTCCAGGAGCGGTTTCCCGACGGGAACCGGCCGGACGGTGAGACCCGAGAGCAGCATCGGGCGCGCGTCCACGCCGCGGTCGAGCGTATCGCCCGCGCGAACCCCTCCCGGCGCGTCCTGATCGTCACGCACGGCGGCACCATGCGGGCTCTACGAGATCAGGTGAGCGACGGCGCGCACCACCCGATCGCCAACTGCGGCGTGATCGAGCTCGAATTCCGCGACGATCTCCTCACCACCCCCATCGGATAATCTCGCATGGCGATGGAGGATTACACCAACAAGTACAAGGGCGAGCAGGTCGAGATCGCGCTCTTCGGCGGCGAGTATCAGGACGGCGTCCTGACCGCCTATTGCTACCTCGAGGACGTCGCACACGTGGAGCTGAACGGGCACATCCTGATCCCGCTCCAGAACGTCGCCTCCCTCCACTGCTCGAGCCGCTGCGACGCACCGGAGCCGGACTGGCCGCCCCGCGGCCTCGCGGAGGACGATCCGGACTCGACCGACGACGAGGCGTAGCGTTCGGCGCCGTGCAGCGCCGCCTGCTGATCCTCCGGAACGTCCTCAAGGCCTGGCTCGTCGTGACGGTCACGGCGCTGCTCTTCGGCTTCGTGGGGTGGCAGCTCGGCGGCTATCAGCTGGCATTGCTCTTCCTCGGATCGATCGTCCTGCTCGCCGGAGGCGTCTACTGGTACGCCGACCGGATCGTGCTGGGCATGGTCGGCGCCCGGGAGATGCTTCCGGGTGAGGCACCGGCTCTGCACTCGACGCTCGAGCGACTGGCCGCGAGGGCCGGCGTGGTGAAGCCGAAGCTCTACGTGCTCGCTGACAGCTACCCACGGGCGCTCTCCGGCGGCCGCGGAGCCGGCGGCGGCACCGGGCTCGCCCTGTCGGTCGGTCTCCTCGGGGTCGCCTCCCCGGCCGAGCTCGAGGGGATCGTCGCGCACGAATTGGCTCATCTCCGAAACCGCGACGTGCTCGTCCAGACGATCGCCGTGATCGTGGCCACCGTGATCGTCGAGACATCGCGCATCGGCGGATTCCTCCAGCGGGCCTTCCTGTTCGTCCTCGGCCCGATCGCGGCGGCGTTCGTGCACTTGCTCTTGTCGGAGAAGCGGGAGTTCGAGGCCGACCGGTTTGCGGCGGAGATCTGCGATTCGCCACACGGTCTCGCCGACGCGCTCGTCCGGCTCGAGGCTGCGATGGAGCTGGTCGGCTTCGAGGCAAGCCCCGCCACCGAGCCGGTCTATACGACCAATCCCTTCGCCGAGGAGGGGCTCGCAGCGCTCTTCAACTCGCACCCGCCGGTCGGCGAGCGGGTGCGCCGGCTGCGCGAGCTGGATCCGGACTGGCGGGAGAAGCTCCGTGCTGCCTGAGCTCACCTGGCTCGTTCCGCCAGTCGAGCAGGTGGAACTCGGCGGAAACTCGATCGTCTTCACGGCCGGAGCGCGGACCGACCTCTTCACCGATCCCGCCGGGAGCGAGGCCCAGGCCGGCGCACCGCTGCTGCTCGCGCGTCCGACGGGCGACTTTCAGCTGAAAGCGCGTGTCTCGGCGGCGCTCGCGGCGACGTTCGATGCTGCTGCGCTCGTCGTCCATGCCTCCTCGACTGCTTGGGGGAAACTGGCACTCGAGTACTCCCCGCAGCGTGAGCCGTCGGTCGTCTCCGTGGTCACGCGCGATGTCTCCGACGACGCCAACGCGTTCGTCGTCCCGGAGCCTCACGCGTGGCTGCGGATCTCGCGGGCGGGAGAGACCTTCGCGTTCCACGCGTCCCTCGACGGGCTGTGGTGGTCGCTCGTCCGCTACTTCACGTTCGACGGCGCCGGACGGGCGGCCGCCGGGCTCCTCGTCCAGTCACCGACCGGTGACGGCCTGCGCGGCCGGTTCGACGAGATCGAGTGGACGGACGAGCCGGTGCGCGAGCTCCGCAACGGGTCGTAGAAACACAAAAGGTGTCTGGCACCTTGGGTGCCAGACACCTTGAAGATAATGGGCGGCGTCCTACTCTCCCGGGGGATTGCTCCCCGAGTACCATCGGCGCTAACGGGCTTAACTTCTCTGTTCGGAATGGGAAGAGGTGTTTCCCCGTCGCTATGACCGCCCAACTTGTGAGTCGTGCGCGCAAAAGCAGCGCACCCTCAAAACTCCATAGCAGCGAACATGAGTTCAAAATCAAGACCTCGAGCAATTAGTACGGGTCCGCTGAACACATTGCTGTGCTTGCACGTCCCGCCTATCAACGTGGTGGTCTCCCACGGCTCTTACTCTCTCTAGGAGATGGGAGCTCTCATCTTGAGGTGGGCTTCCCGCTTAGATGCTTTCAGCGGTTATCCCATCCAGACGTGGCTAATCAGCAGCGCTCTTGGCAGAACGACTGATACACCAGAGGTCCGTTCGTCTCGGTCCTCTCGTACTAGAGACGACTCCTCTCAAAGCTCCAACGCCCATGGTGGATAGGGACCGAACTGTCTCACGACGTTCTGAACCCAGCTCGCGTACCGCTTTAATGGGCGAACAGCCCAACCCTTGGGACCTACTCCAGCCCCAGGATGCGACGAGCCGACATCACTCTCCCTGGGGATAGCTCCCCGAGTACCATCGGCGCTAACGGGCTTAACTTCTCTGTTCGGAATGGGAAGAGGTGTTTCCCCGTCGCTATGACCGCCCAACTTGTTAGACGTGCGCGGACGAACACAGCAGCGCACCCTCAAAACTCCATAGCTAGCGAACGATGAGTTCTAAATCAAGACCTCGAGCAATTAGTACGGGTCCGCTGAACACATTGCTGTGCTTGCACGTCCCGCCTATCAACGTGGTGGTCTTCCACGGCTCTTACTCTCTCTAGGAGATGGGAGGCCTCATCTTGAGGTGGGCTTCCCGCTTAGATGCTTTCAGCGGTTATCCCATCCAGACGTGGCTAATCAGCAGCGCTCTTGGCAGAACGACTGATACACCAGAGGTCCGTTCGTCTCGGTCCTCTCGTACTAGAGACGACTCCTCTCAAAGCTCCAACGCCCATGGTGGATAGGGACCGAACTGTCTCACGACGTTCTGAACCCAGCTCGCGTACCGCTTTAATGGGCGAACAGCCCAACCCTTGGGACCTACTCCAGCCCCAGGATGCGACGAGCCGACATCGAGGTGCCAAACCCTTCCGTCGATGTGGACTCTTGGGAAGGATAAGCCTGTTATCCCCGGAGTACCTTTTATCCGTTGAGCGACGGCACTTCCACTTGTTACCGCCGGATCACTATGGCCTGCTTTCGCACCTGCTCGAGCTGTCGCTCTCGCAGTCAAGCTCCCTTATGCCATTACGCTCTACGCACGATTTCCAACCGTGCTGAGGGAACCTTTGCGCGCCTCCGTTACATTTTAGGAGGCGACCGCCCCAGTCAAACTACCCACCAGATGCTGTTCCCGCCCCGGATCACGGCAGCGGGTTAGAAGCCCAGACTACGAAGGGTGGTATCCCAAGATTGACTCCACCGACACTGGCGTGCCGGCTTCACAGCCTCCCACCTATCCTGGACAACGTACACCGAACTCCAACATCTAGCTGTAGTAAAGGTTCACGGGGTCTTTCCGTCCAACCACGGGTACTCGGCATCTTCACCGAGACTACAGTTTCACCGGATCCCTCGAAGAGACAGCGCCCAACTCGTTACGCCATTCGTGCAGGTCGGAACTTACCCGACAAAATTCATCCTCCATTTCTGGAGGCGCAGACTATCCACTTTCACCTTGACGAAATGCTCGCTGAGTATTGCTTCAGCTGGATAGCGCCGGCGACCGCTCGGATCTCATTACCCTCGAGCGAGGCTCGACGATCTCACCGAGACCGTCACGACGCAGGTGCACTGCCGTCTGCCATGAGGTCGACAGATCGACGCGAACCGATCGAAGTCGTACCGCTTACTCGACAGAAGCGGGTACCGCTCAAAATGTCGGAACGATGCGCCCGCAGGATCTCCTCGAGTCGCCGCGTCTCCCACTTCGAGGGTCTTGTCGCTTCGGTCGGGCCGGATGCTTCCGCACCCGAAGTACGCTCATGATCGCATGAAGCACCTCGGCACGATCTCCGTTCTGACTGACCGAGAAGCCGAGGCCTCACCTCCCAGCCCACGAGCAACGTGGCTCGCGGAGCAATGGAAACGGTGAAGCAGCCTTCTCCGTCGACGTACCCGGAGATGTATGACCGAGAGGAACTCGCGACTGTTGTGCCAAGGGCCGGCGTCTGATCGCACTCATAGATTTTCCGGCAACCGCCGGATGGAGATGCGATCCTTCACTGTCACAAATCTGTGACAGATCAGTCGTTACGGGGTCAACCTCTCCTGCCCGGCTTTCAGAACGCGACACGATTCACGCTGACTTCCCACGGGATTACCCGAGTGTTCGCGTACTACGACGTCCTTGAAAGCGTCGCATACGAGGAGGGCTTCCCCGTTATTAGCCGGTTTGTCCGCCAGGATCACTCCTGAC
>CAVWQY010000003.1:0-625000 GCA_963757255.1 uncultured Thermoleophilia bacterium | reverse complement strand
GCGCAGCTCGGTCCGCTCGCGGTCGATGATCTTGCAGGCCTGGTCGAAGTACCGCTGGGCGTTCGCGTCGATCTCGGCGGGGTCGATCATGGGCCGCTTCTCGGAGCGCCCGGACGGGTCGCCGATCCGTGTTGTGTAGTCCCCGACGATCAGGACGCCGATGTGGCCGGCGTCCTGAAAGGCACGCATCCGCTGGAGCGGGATGCCGTTGCCGAGCGTGACGTCGCGGCGCGGTGACGTCGATCCCGAGCTTCACCCGCAACGGCCGCCCGAGCTTCAGCTTGCTCCTCCAGGCCGCCCGCCGGCAGGACGTTGACGGCGTTTCTCGTCAGCTCTGCGATTCCCACGGGGGGCTAGACTACCCCGGTTCTGGCGCTCTTTCGGAGAAAGTCACGCCGTCCCAAGCGGCGGCGCATCCGCAAGCTCAGACTCCTGGCCCTCCTCGCGGTTCTCTTCGCGGTCGGCACGGCGTCGTTCACCGTCGGTCTTTTGACCGCGGTCGCTGCCAAGATCCCGCAACTCGACCCATCACGCCACCAGACGCAGGCGAACACCTATGTCTACGCCGCGAACGGCCACACGGTGCTCACGATCCTGCGCGGCTCGCAGGCGCGGATCATCGTTCCGTCGAAGCAGATCTCGCCGTGGCTGAAGCACGCGATCGTCGCGATCGAGGACAAGCGCTTCTACGAGCATCGCGGCGTCGACCTCCGCGGCATGGCGCGCGCTCTCTGGGCCGACATCTCGCACCGCGGCACCGTGCAGGGCGGCTCGACGATCACCCAGCAGTTCGTCAAGAACGCCTACCTGACGAGCCAGCAGACGGTCGGCCGCAAGCTGATCGAGGCCGCCCTCGCCTGGCAGCTCGAGCAGAAATGGACGAAGGACCAGATCCTCACCGCCTACCTGAACACGGTCTACTTCGGGAACGGCGCCTACGGCGTCCAGCAGGCAGCGAAGATCTACTTCCAACACAGCGCCGCGACGATGAAGCCCGCCGAGGCGGCGCTCCTCGCCGGGATCCCCGAGGACCCGAGCCTGTGGGACCCGGTCGCCCACCCGAAGCTCGCCCGGGCGCGCCGCAACCTGGTCCTCCGGCAGCTCTATTCGCAGGGGTATCTCACGCAGAGCCAGTTCGTGAACTCGCTCGTCTACCCGATGCCCAACCCGAGCAAGGTCGGGCTGCCCTCGACGGAGGGCAACGCGGCGCCCTACTTCGCGAACTACGTCAAGGACCAGCTCGTGAATCAGCTCGGGCCGCAGAAGGCGTTCGGTGGCGGCCTGAAGGTGAGGACGACCCTCGACGTGAACCTGCAGAAGATCGCGCGCGATGCGATCGCCGGGGTCCTGCCGCAGAACGGCGTCAACCCTGCGGTCGCGCTCGTCGCAATCGACACCGAACACGACCCCGGCGCGGTGCTCGCGATGGTCGGCGGCGCGAACTACCACAAGAACCAGTTCAACCTTGCGACGCAGGGCGAGCGTCAGCCCGGCTCGGCGTTCAAGCCCTTCGTGCTCGCAACCGCCCTGCGCGAGAACATCTCGCCGTCCAGCACCTTGACCTCGTCGAAGCAGGTCGCGATCAACGCAGGCGGGCGGCTGTGGGTCGTCAACAACTACGAGGGCGAGGCGCTCGGACCGATCGACCTGACCAAGGCAATCGCCGTCTCCGACAACTCCGTGTTCTCACAGCTGACCGCCCTCGTCGGTCCGCAGCGCGTCGCCGACATGGCGAAGGAGCTCGGCATCCTGACGCCGCTTCAGGGCTACTTCGCGATCGGCCTCGGCGCGGAGCCGGCGACACCGCTCGACATGGCCCGCGCCTACACCGCCTTCGCAGACGGCGGCCGGCGAATCGACGGTTCGATCTTCAAGAACCAGCCACGCGCGGTCGAGTCGATCACGTCCGGCGGGCACACCGAGACGAACGCGCCGGTGCCCAGGCAGGTGCTGACCCCGACCCAGGCGGCGACGATCGACCAGCTGCTCCAGGGCGTCGTCCAGAGCGGCACCGGCACCGCAGCGGCGCTGCCCGGACGCGAGGTCGCCGGCAAGACCGGCACGACCGAGAACTACGGCGATGCGTGGTTCGTCGGCTTCACGCCGCAGCTCGTCACCGCCGTGTGGGTGGGCTACCCGGACAAGCTGGTCCCGATGACGTACCAGTTCCACGGGCATGCGGTCGCCGGCGGCACGTTCCCGGCCCTCATCTGGAAGGCGTTCATGACCAAGGCGCTCGCGTACATGAAGGCCCAGCCCGAGAACTTCGCATCACCGCCGTACCTCTCTGCGTCGCCGGTCCGAGTGGTCAACCGAAACGGCGTGCTGGAGCGCGACAACGGCGTGTGCAAGAACGCCTACACGATGGATTTCTACGGCGGCGAAGGGCCGGCGCGCATCGCCGGCTGCAAGCCGAACGAAGTGGAGATCCCGAACGTGGTCGGGGAGAGCATCGAGGCAGCCCGGACGCGACTGGACGGGCAGCCCCTCACGGCGGAAGTCATCTACAAGCCGGCGAGGACCGGCGACCGGATCGGCTATGTCGTCGGACAGTTCCCACGCCGCGGCACGGCGTCGGCCTACGACAAGATCACGCTCGTCCTGGCGAAGTCGCTCCACGGTGTCGTCCCACGCGTCGTCGGGCTCCGGCTTGCCCGAGCAGAGCGAAAGCTCGCGCGGCTCCACCTCAAGGTGCGCACGAAAGGGCGCCTGAACGGCCGCGTCGTCCACCAGTCGCTTCCTGCGCAGACCGCCTCGGCCCCAGGCAGGACGATCGTCCTCACGCTCAAGCAGAAAACGGCCGGCTGACGAACCGCGAGCCGGCGAGGCCGTAGCGCCACGGCCGCTCGGCGGCCTTCGTGATCCCGATCCGTCGCCCGGTGACGACCTCGACCGGCCCGTGCCGCTCGCGCAGCTCGAACGGCGGCTCCGTCGACCGACCGCCCGTCGTGCTCGCGCGTCACGCCGAGCGCCTGGCAGAGCCGTCCTGGCCCGGAGCAAAGGAGACGCGGGTCGGCGACCCCACGCCTGACCCGCATCTCCTCGAGCCCCTCGGTCGGCTGCAGCGCGCGCAGGAGCACGGCATCTGCAACGCCTTCCTCTCCACAAACGACGTTCAGGCACCAGTGGATACCGTAGGAGCGGTAGACGTACGCGACGCCGCCCGGGCAGGAACATCGAGGCGTTGCGCTCCGTCCGCCGGTTGCCGTAGCCGTGAGACGCAGGATCCTCGTGATCGTAGGCCTCGACCTCGACGATCATCCCGCCGACGCCGTCGACGTAGATCTCTGCGCCGATCAGCTCGGGCGCGACCTCGTGTGGGCTACGCGCGAGGTTCACGGGCTGTCGTAGTGGAGAAATGCGCGGCAGGGCGAGGGCCGTCGCGACGCAGCCTCCGATGCAGAGCACGCCGCCCGAGACGATCGAGAAGCGCAGGGAGGTCAGCGACGCGAGCACGCCGGCTTCGAGATCGCCGAGGCTCGGCGCGCTCGCAACCTGCATGAACTCGATTCCCCTCAGGCGACCACGCAGATGATCGGGCGTCGAGCGGAGCAGGATCACGTTCCGCAGGACGGCGCTGAAGAAATCTGCGCCGCCGGCAAGTGCGAGCAGGACGAGCGCGGGCCAGAGATCCGTGGTCAGACCGAAGCCGGCGATCGCGGCACCCCACGCGCACGCCCAGAACGTCACGCCGAGCCCTTGACGTCGGACGCGTGTCGTCCAGCCGGACAAGAGCGAGCCGAGCAACGCGCCCGCATAGGGGGCGGCAGTACAGGTAACCGACGGTGGCCGCGTTTCCGCCGAGGCGGTGCAGCGCGAACGCGGGAAAGAGTGCGCTGGGCATGCCGAAGACCATCGCATTCGAGTCGACGAGGAAGATCCCGATCAGCACCTGCTTGCCCTTGAGGAACCGGAAGCCCTCGCCGATCGAGCTCAGGCTCGGCCGCTCGACCTCGCCCAGCGGCGGAAGCTTCGGCAGGCAGGCAGACCACGAGCAGGACGCGACGTAGGTGACCGTGTCGATGCCGTACGTCCACGGGACGCCGGCAACCGAGATCAGCACCCCGCCGACGGCCGGGCCGGCGACCGCTCCGAGCGAGTTGTAGACGCTGTCGAGCGCCCCGGCTGCGGCGATCTCGTCGTCGGGGACGAGTCGAGGGGCGAGCGAGCTCATCGCCGGCCGCCCGAGGCTGAACACGGCGACCGCGAGCGCCTGCAGGACGAAGAGAGCCCAGACCTGTGGGTGCGGGAGCAGGGAGTTCACGAAGAAGAGCGCGGTGATGAGAGCCATCCCAGTCTCGGTGCGGAGGAGCACGACCGCCGATCGAGCGCGTCGGCGATCGCCCCGCCGACGAGCGGGACGACGAGCAGCGGCACGAGCGAGGCGAGCCCGAGCAGCCCGACGAGCGCCGTCGAGTCCGGTGAGCTTGTAGACCTGATACGGCACCGCGACCATGCCGATCGCCCCGCCGATCGTCGAGATCGCCTGGCCGATCCAGAGATTGCGAAAGTCGCGATGGCGAAGCGGCCGGGTGTCGACCCGCATCCGCCGAGAAGACGCTCCGGCGGTCGTGCCGTGGGTCGACCGCCATTAGTCGTCTGCGAGGCGTTCCCAGAGAAGTGGTCGGTCCACACCCCGCGGATCAGGAGATGCCGGCGAAGAGTCCCGACGAGCGTGAAGCCGTTGTGCTCGAGCACGCGTTGCGAGGCGATGTTCGCGACCGCGGTGCCGGCTTCGACCCGATGCAGGCCGAGCTCGCCGAAGGCGTGCTGGAGCGCCTCCGCAACGGCGCGGGTCGCGAGGCCCCGCCCGGTGCGAGGCTCGTCGACGAAGTAGCTGACCATCGCAGTCTGGATCGGCCCGCGGTCGATGCCGGTCAGGGAGAGCATCCCGGCGATCGCGGGACCGTCGACGATCGCGAACCGGACGTTGACCGTCGGTGATCCAGGCCCGGACGCCGTCGAGCGGTGAACCACCGCTCCGGATCGTCGGCGTCGAGCTCCCAGGGCTCGAGCTACGGCGCGGTTGCGCAGCCGAAGCGCGGTCAGCTCCTCGGCATCGTCCGCGACGAGACGCCGAATCACCATCATGCTCAGAGGAGACGCGGTGCGAAGCGCATCGGCGACGCGCTCCTGATCCCCGCGGTCGAGCCGGGCGTGGAACGGCAGCGCCATCGTGCGCGCGCTGCAGTCCTCGCTGACCGGGAACATCCCCTCGCGGAAGCCGTACAGCTCGCGCATGTACGACTGCAGGTGGATCGACGGCAGGTACGGCGCAGTCGCGATCCCCTGCGCCGAGAGGCGCGCCATCACGCCGTCGCGATCGACGCCCGCCGGCAGCTTCACGACGTAGACGAACCACGAGCGGACGTGGTCGTCGTCGTCCGCCAGCGGCATCTCGACGTCGACGTCGCGCAGCAGCTCGGCGTAGACGCCGGCGACGTCGCGGCGCGCCGCGAGGATGCGGTCGAGCTTCTCGAGCTGGCCGATCCCGAGCGCCGCCGAGAGATCGTCGAGGCGGTAGTTGTAACCGAGGCGTCCGTGCTGCAGCCAGCTCGACGTCTCGAGGCGGCCCTGGTTGCGCAGCGAGACGAGCAGCTCGTGCTCCTCCGGAGTCCCGGTCGTCACTGCGCCGCCCTCGCCGGTCGTCATCTGCTTGTTCGGGTAGAAGGCCCAGACCGCGGGATGGCCGTGCGAGCCGAGCGGCGTGCCCTTGTACCGCGCGCCGAGCGCCTCGCACGAGTCCTCGACGAGCGCGAGGCCGTGCCGCTCGCAGAGCGCGAGCAGCTGGTCGAGCTCGCAGGGATAGCCGAAGATGTCGACGGCGACGATCGCCTTCGTGCGCGGCGTGATCGCGGCCTCGACCGCGGCCGGGATCGAGGTTGAGCGTGCTGCGGGTCGATGTCGGCGAACACCGGCGTCGCGCCCTCGTAGATCGCGCAGTTCGCCGAAGCGACGAACGAGTAGGGCGACGTGATCACCTCGTCGCCGGGGCCGACGCCGGCGAGGCGCATGCAGAGATGCAGGCCGGCCGTGCCCGACGAGACCGCGGCGCAGTGCGGCGCGCCGACCGCGTCGGCGAGCATCGCCTCGAAGCGCGGGCCCGGTCGGCCCGAGCGACAGCCAGCCCGAGCGCAGCACCTCGAGCACGAGCTCCTCGTCGCGCTCGTCGATCCACGGCGCGCTGAGGTTGATCCGGTCGGTTGCGGTGCTCACGCGAGCGCTAGGTGTGCGCGAGCTGCGGCACGGGCTCGAGCCACTGCGCCCAGCGCTCGCTGGCGCCGCGCACCGTGTCGAGATACGCCTTCTGGATCGCGCGCGTGACGTCGCCGACGCCGATCTCGTGGTCGTCGACCGAGCGGAGCGGCGTCACCTCGGCGGCGGTGCCGCACATGAACACCTCGTCGGCGAGGTAGAGATCGGAGCGGATCATCGCCTTCTCGACGACCGTGTAGCCGAGGTCCGGTCGCGATCTGCGTGACCGTGTCGCGCGTGATGCCGGGCAGGATCCCGGTCGCGAGGTCGGGCGTGTAGATGACGCCGTCGCGGACGACGAAGATGTTCTCGCCCGAGCCGTCGGCGACGTCCCTTCCGGCGTCAGCAGGATCGCCTCGTCGTAGCCGGCGTTGTCCGCTTCGGTCACCGCGAGCATCGAGTTGAGGTAGACGCCCGTCGCCTTCGAGACGTGCGGGACGATGTTCGGCGACACGCGCTGCCAGGACGAGATCTTCGCGCGGATGCCGTTCTTCAGGCCGTCCTCGCCGAGGTAGGACGCCCACGGCCAGCTCATGATCACGGTCTCGACCGGGTTGCCGCGCGCGTGCACGCCGAGCTCGCCGTAGCCGTAGAACGCGATCGGGCGGATGTAGCACTCGGGCAGGCCGTTCGCGCCGAGCAGCTCGTTGCAGGCGGACTTCAGCTCGTCGACCGAGAACGGGATCTGCATGTAGAGGAGGCGCGCCGAGTTGTGCAGGCGCTGCAAGTGGTCGCCCAGGCGGAAGACCGCCGGGCCCTTCGGCGTGTCGTAGCAGCGAATGCCCTCGAAGACGCCCGGAGCCGTAGTGCAGGCCGTGGACGCCGACGTGAACCTTCGCGTCGGCCCAGTCGACGAGCTCGCCGTTCATCCAGATCTTCTCGGTCTCCTGCACCGCCGCTCTCCTTCGTTCGGACTGCCGTGTGAGCCTTGCAGTCTACCCGTGCGGTCCCGAGGTCGACCGGACGCGCCCGGGACAGGCGGTGCAAGCTCGACCGGAGGCGAGCGCCGCCATGTGGGCCGGCGAGCCGGCGCCGATCCAGACCACCTGATGGCGGAAGAACGACCTTGTCCATCAGCGTGCGCGTGACGGCACGCTGCGGGAACGGCGCGACGGCGCCCGGCTCGAAGCCGGTCGCGTGCGACGACCTCGTCCGGGCGCGCGATCCGGACCTCGGAGGCAGAGACGGCGGCCGCGACCGCGGACTCGTCGGCGCGGCGGTCGCCGGGAACGAGCGCGAGCACGTAGGCGCCGTCGCAGACGAAGACCAGCGACTTGACGATCTGCGACGAGCTCGCAGCCGACCGCGGCGGCCGCATCGCGCGCCGTCGGCGTGCCGGCCGGGAACTCCTCGATCCGCGCCTCGACCGCCGCCGGCCGCAGGACGGCCGAGACGCGCTCGACGGGCTCGGGCCACGCAGTCATGCGCTCAGCCTAGATCACGTAGACGTCGTCCATGCCCTCGCGCAGCCGCGCGAGCAGCTCGGCCGGTGCGGCCGAGTCGATCGAGAGCGCCATCAGCGCCTTGCCGCCCTCGCGGTTGCGCGAGACGGCCATGTTCGCGATGTTCACGCCCGCCTCGCCGAAGAGCGTCCCGACGCGGCCGATCACGCCGGGCACGTCGTCGTAGCGCAGCAGCACCATCCGCGGCGCGAGCTCGATCTCGAGCTCGAAGCCGAGCGCGGAGACGAGCCAGTGGCGGGCCTCGTTGCCGATCGTCGTGCCGGCGACGCGCGCGCCGTCGGCCGAGCACCGCGACGAGGTTCGTGAAGTCGCGCGACGAGCGCCGCTTCTCCTCGACGACCTCGATGCCGCGGTCGGCCGCGATCACCGGCGCGTTGACGTAGTTGACGGTCTGCGTCGGTGTGGCCCTGGAACGCGCCGTTCAGCGCGGCGACCGTGAGCAGCCGCGTGTCGTACTCCGCGAGCTCGCCGTAGACCTCGACCTGCGAGCCTGCTCACGTCGCCGCCCGCGAGCTCCATCGCGAAGCGGCCCGAGCTTCGCGGCGAGCGGCATGTACGGCCCGAGCACCTCGAGGTCGTCGGCGCCGACCGTCGGGATGTTGACGGCGTTCGTGACGAGCCCGCCCTCGAGCGCAGCGACGACCTGCTCGGCGACGATCACGCCGGCGCGGTCCTGCGCCTCGTCGGTCGAGGCGGCGAGATGCGGCGTGAGCACGATGTTCGGCGCCTGGAGCAGCGGGCCGCTGTACGGCTCCTGCACGAACACGTCGATCGCCGCACCGGCGACCTTGCCCGATTCGAGCGCTGCGATCAGCGCGTCCTCGTCGAGCAGCTCGCCGCGTGCGGCGTTGACGATCCGCACGCCGTCGCGCATCTTCGCGATCGCGTCGGTGTCGATCGCGCCGCGCGTGTCGTCGTTCAGCGGCAGGTGCAGCGTCAGGAAGTCGGCGCGCGCGAGCACTTCGTCGAACGAGGCGCTCTCGACGCCGAGCTCGCGGAAGCGCTCGGCCGAGACGAACGGGTCGTAGGCGACCACCTTCATCTGCAGGCCGACCGCACGGCGCGCGACCTGGCGGCCGATGCGCCCGAAGCCGAGCACGCCGAGCGTCCTTGTCGGCGAGCTCGACGCCGCCCCACTTCGACCGCTCCCACCGGCCGGCGACGAGCGCGGCATGCGCTTGCGGGATGTTGCGCGCGAGCGCGACGAGCAGGCCGATCGTGTGCTCGGCGGCCGAGACGACGTTCGACTCGGGCGCGTTCGCGACGACGATCCCGCGCCGGGTCGCGGCGTCGACGTCGACGTTGTCGACGCCCACGCCCGCGCGGCCGATCACCTTCAGGCGCGTCCCGTGGGCGATCACGTCCGCCGTCACCTTCGTCGCCGAGCGGACGATCAGCGCGTCGTAGTCGCCGAGGATCTCGTCGAGCGGCGAGTCGGTGTCGACGTCGACGTCGAACTTCGCGCGCAGGAGCTCGACCCCGGCATCCGCGATCGTCTCGCGGACCAGTACCTTCACGCCGCGACGTGCCCTTCGTACGCTTCGAACGCACGGACGACCGCCGCGCCGCGCTCGATGTCCGGCGCCGAGCTCGATCAGCGACAGCTCGACGGCGGCGAGCGCGGTTGCGATGTCGAAGACGTCGAACCAGCCGATGTGGCCGATCCGGAAGATCTTCCCCTTCAGCTGCGCCCTGGCCGGGCGCGAGCGTCACGCCGTGCCGGTCGCGGAGATGGCGCAGGAGCTCGTTGCCGTCGATCCCGTCCGGGCAGCGCACCGCGGTGACGACGGCGGAGCTGTCGTCGTCGGGCGAGAAGAGCTCGAGGCCCATCGCCTTGATCCCCGCGCGGGTGGCGCGGCCGAGGCGGATGTGGCGTGCGAACGCGGCTTCGAGCCCGTCGGCGAGGATCAGGCCGAGCGCGACGTCGAGGCTGCGGATCAGCGAGACGGCCGGCGTGAACGCGGCGTCGAACGCGTCCTGCGCCTTCTTGTTCGCGCGCCAGTCGAAGTAGAAGCTGCGCGACGGCTTGACGCGCGCGAGCACGTGCTCGGGGACGGAGACCGTCGCGAGCCCCGGCGGCGACATCAGCGCCTTCTGCGAGCCGGAGACGACGACGTCGATTCCCCAGGCGTCGGTCTCGAGCGGGACGGCGCCGAGCGACGAGATGGCGTCGACGACGAGAAGCGCCTCGCCGACCTCCTCCTTGACCGCACGCACGTCGGAGACGACGCCGGTCGAGGTGTCGGACTGCTGGCAGAAGACGAGCTCGACGCCGGATTCGCGCACCGCGGCGCCCACCTCGGCGGGGTCGGGAGTCTCGCCCCACTCGTAGCGGATCGCCTGCACATCGAGGCCGTGGTGCTCGCAGATCGCGATCCAGCGCTCGCCGAAGGAGCCGTGGCTGACGACGGCGACGCGGTCGCCCGGCGCGCAGAGGTTCGCGACCGCCGACTCCATCGCGCCCGTGCCGGAGGCGGCGAAGAGCAGCACGTCCGAGCTGGTGCGGTAGACGTCGCGCAGCCGGCCGAGCGTCCGTTCGTAGATCGCGCGGAAGTCGGCGCCGCGGTGGTGGACGATCGGCTCGGCGCCTGCCGCCAGCACCTCGGGCGGCACCGGCGTCGGCCCGGGCGTGAACAGGTAGCGCTTCTCCATGCCGTGAGCCTAGCGACGCCCGAGGAGGCGGACACCGGCACCCGTCCCTTCGAGACGTGTCCCGGGGACAGTCCCCCGGACGTGTCTCGTCGCGGCCTGCCCGTTGGCGCCATGTCCCGGGGACTGTCCCCGGGACCTGTCTGTTCGCGGCATGGCGAGGGACCGTCCCCGGTCATGTCTGGATGCGAGAGGGCCTGAGCGCCGAGCGCAGGCGCGGAGCAGACTACGCCGGTGGACGTGCTGCTCTCATTCGGCGCGGCGCTGCTGTCGCTGCGCCTGGCCGGCCTGCTCCTGCGGAAGGGACGCATCGCGTGGGCCGGCAGCCTGCTGTCGTTCGCCGCCGCGGCCGGCGCGATGGCCTGGGGCGCCGCGCACGGCTGGGATGCGCGGTCGTTTCGCGTCTACTACCTGGCCGGCGCGCTCCTCTCCGCCCCGCTGCTCGGCGTCGGCTCCCTCCAGCTCTGGGGACGCCGCTGGGCGGCGCCGCTCGGCCTCGTCTACACCGGCGTCGCGGTGGGCATCGCAGCAGCCATGCCGGTGCACGGACGAGTTCTCGTCGAGTGCCGTCCCGCGGGCCCAGGATCACGTCGACACGCTCGCGCGCGTCGTGGCCATCGCTGCCAGCTCGCTCGGTGCGCTCGCGGTGGTCGTCGTCGCGGTGGCAACGCTGCGGCGCCGGCCGCTCGGGAACGGGCTGATCGTGGCCTCGGTCGCCGCGGCGGCCGCGGCCTCGGCTCTCACGCAGACCGCGGTCTCGGCCGCTGCTGCGTGCTTCGCCGCCGCAGCCTTGTTGTTGTACGCCGGCGTGCGGGCCTAGGGCTTCTCGAGCGAGTACCACGCGACGACGCGGTCGGCGAACGCCTCGTCGGCTTCCTCGTTCTCGTCGCGGCGCAAGGCCTGCGTCCGCACCTTCCCCAGGTAGACGGCGATGTCGCCGGAACCCTTGCCGCGCCGGAGCATCCGTCCGGCACGGTTGAGGTACGGGTCGTACGCGTCTGCGTGCGCGACGTCGTCGTAGTAGTTCATGGGATCCCAGTGCTCGAGCGCCATCACGCGCAACTCGGGCAAGCCTCGCGAGGACCACCACCGGCGCCACTGGAAGGGCTGCATCAGTTCAGTGTGACCCAGACCGCACCGTCGCCCGCCGCGATGCCCCTCGGCAGGCGGCCCACCGCGATCGGCTGGGCGGGCCTGTTCGTCGCGGGGTCGACGCGAACGACGGTCTTGTCTCCGCACGCGACCCACACCGCACCCTCGCCGTAGGCGACGGCGAGCGCGTAGCGGCAGGCCGGGATCGACGCCGAGATCCTGCTCAGGTTCCGATCGATGCGCAGCAGCGTCCCGTCCGTCTCGCTGATCCACACCGCACCGCCGCCCAGGGCGACGTCGGTCGGGTTCGGCGGGACGTGGCCCGCGGCGAGGCTCGCGTCGGTCGCGAGCGTCATCGAGTCCGTGAGCCGCCCCGTCCTGGTCGACACGCGCGCGACCCGGTCGCTCCCGCTCCCGACGTAGTACACAGCCGTGTCGTCCGCAGCCACCAGGTCGCCGTAGATGCCGATGTCGACCTGGCTCATCGCCCCGGACCGCGCGTCGGACCGCGCGGCGCCGCGGATGCGTCTGCCGAGGTAGCCGGTCGACCACAGCGCCCCGCCTCCCGCGGCAACCACGGACGCGCCCGTCTTCGTCAGGAACGACCTGTCGATCGTGTCGCTCGCGGGATCGATGCGCTCGAACGCGGCGGTCTCGAGCGAGCGGCTCCCGGCAGCGCGCGGGTACCCCGCGAGCCAGACCCCGCCGGCGCCGACCGCCAGGGCGTTCGCGTTGGCGTCGGCCACGACCGTGCCGACGATCTTGTGCGACCGGCCGTCGATGTGCGTCACCGTCCCATCGGCCTTGTTCAGCACCCAGGCGCCGCCGTAACCGGCACGGATCATCGTCGGCTGGCGCCCCACCGCGACCCGCGCGACGATCCGTCCGCGGACAGGGTCGATCACCGCCACGCTGTCCGCCGACGCCGGGTGGATGCCGGCCGTCGAGCCACCGCGCGCGAACACGAAGGCCCCGATGTCGACCGCGACCGCGAGAATCGCGACCCCGATGACCGCGAGGACCCAGCGTGCCGGCAGGCGTTTCTGCCGAGCCTCGGGCACTATCCGAGCATACGGTTTCGCGCGTACAGTGGATTCGTGCGCAAGGCAGTTCTCCTCGCGTCCGTCGTCGTCGTAGCCGTGATCGCGCTGGTTGCGCGCTCCGGGTCGGAGACGTCGAAGGCAGCGCCGGCCGCCGCACCCACCTACTACCGCGACGTCGCTCCGATCCTGGACGCGAAATGCGCGTCGTGCCATCACCTCGGCGGCATCGCGCCCTTCGCGCTGACGACTGCCGCCGACGCCAAGGCTCACGCTGCCGGCATCGTCGGCTTGACCAAGGCCGGCCTCATGCCGCCGTGGATGCCCGGCGGCGACTCGGCCCCGATCATCGGCCGCGACCTCCGCCGCCTGACGAGCACCGAGCTCGCGACCCTCGCACGCTGGACGGCCGGAGGCGCACCGCTGGGGAGCCCGGCCGAGCGCCACTCGAAGCCGTTTGTCGGGGTCGGCCTCTCCGGCCCCGGCCGCACGGTGACGCTGATGCCGCCGAAGGCGTACTCACCGCACGCTGCCGGAGGCGGCATCGACGACTACCACTGTTTCCTGCTCGACCCGAAGCTCAAGCAGGACGCCTTCGTGACCGCGGCATTGATCCGGCCGCAGCGGACGGGCATCGTCCACCACGTCATCCTCTATGAGGCTTCAGGCGCGCAGGCGGTCGCCGCCAGGCACCTGAACGCAGCACACGGCGGCCAGGGCTGGTCGTGCTTCGGTGGGCCCGACCTGCCGCTCGACGTGAACGCGACCGGCGCGGCCGACCGGCTCGGCCAGCCGCCGTGGATCGCGGCCTGGGTGCCGGGCCACACGACGAACGCGCTGCCGAGCGGCACCGGCGTGCTGCTGCACAAGGGAGACCTGGTCGTCATGCAGGTGCACTACAACCTGATCGAGGCGTCGGGGCCCGACCGTTCGAGCGCTCAACTGCGGCTGCGCCCCGCCTCGACGCACCTGATCCCGCTCGAGACGCACCTGATCGCGGCGCCGGTCGAGCTTCCCTGCCCCGACGGCGTCACGGGCCCGCAGTGCAGTCGGCAGAAGGCCGTCCAGGACGTCGTGGACAAGTACGGCGCGGAGGCCGCCTTCGTCCCGGCGGCGCTGCTGCAGATCTGCAACAAGACGCTCGCCGACTACCCGTTGGAGGTGGGCAACGGGAAGTCGATCACGACGTCGTGCGACCGGGCCATCACGTCCGACCAGACGATCTACGGCGTCGCGGGCCACATGCATCTCCGCGGGCAGGACATCTCGATCGTGCTCGACCCCGGAACGGCAAAGCAGCAGACGCTCCTGCACATCCCCGCCTGGGTCTTCCACTGGCAGGACGTCTACTACCTCGTGCATCCCGTCAAGGTCGGCCCGGGCGACACGGTCCGCGTCACGTGCCGGTTCGACAACTCGAAGGCCGACCAGCCCGTGATCGGCTCCAAGCAGCTCACCCCGCGCTACGTGGTGTGGGGCGAGGGCACGACCGACGAGATGTGCCTCGGGATGCTCTCCGTCGCAAACGGTTGACAGGCGAACGTCACGCACCAAGCTTGGCGCGCACGCGCTCGTTCACGACCCGCGGGTCGGCGGTGCCGCCCGTCTCCTTCATCACCGCGCCGACGAAGAAGCCGATGAGGCCCTGCTTGCCGCCGCGGTACTGCTCGACCTGGGCCGGATTCGCCTCGAGCACGCGGTCGATCACCGGGTCGAGCTCCGAGACGTCCGACACCGCCTTCTGCGCGAGGTACGGCTCCGCGCTGAAGCCGTCCTCCCCCACCTTCGCGAGCGCCTCGTCGAAGACGGCGCGCGGGATCTCCGACCGCGCGGCCACGAGCTTCGCCAGCTCGCCGGCATCGACGGCGCCGGGCTCCACCCCCGCGGCGACGAACTGGTTCGCGAGCACGTTCGCAGCCTCCTTCGCGTCGGCGCCGGCGGCGACCACGTCGGACCAGAGGCGGTCGAGCCCGCCCGTGACGAGCACGTCGGCGTCGTAGAACGAGAGCGTGTCGGCGATCCGGCGGATGCGTGCGCCGGGTAGCTCGCCGATCTCGGCGCGCAGGCGCTCGACGGTCTCCGCCGGCGGATGCACCGGCACGAGGTCCGGCTCCGGGAAGTAGCGGTAGTCCTGCGCCTCCTCCTTGGAGCGCATCGGCGGCGACTCCTCGTCACCGGGCACGAAATGCAGCGTCTCCTGCTGGACCTCGCCGCCCGACTCGTAGATCTCGATCTGCCGCGCGATCTCGCGCTCGATCCCCTTCGCGGCGAAGTTGAACGAGTTCATGTTCTTCAGCTCCGTCCGCGTGCGCAGCTCGTCGCTTCCCTCCGGTCGCACCGAGACGTTCACGTCGAAGCGCATGGAGCCCTTCTCGAGCTCCGCGTCGGAGAGGCCGAGCTCGACGACGGTCTGCCGCAGCAGCTGCAGGAACCGCTTCGCGGTCTCGGCGTCGTGGATGTCGGGCGTGGTCACGATCTCGACGAGCGGCGTGCCGCCGCGGTTGAAGTCGACGAGCGTCGCAGTCGCCCCGTGGATGCGGCCCGAAGCCGCGACGTGCACGTTCTTCGCCGCGTCCTCCTCGAGGTGCGCCCGCACGATGCCGATCGTGACGTCGCCGTCCGCTGTCGGCACGGCGAGCTTGCCGTCCGAGCAGAGCGGCTCGTCGTACTGGCTGATCTGGTACGCCTTCGGCAGGTCGGGGTAGAAGTAGTTCTTGCGGTGGAAGACCGCGCGCTCCGCCACCCGGCACTCGAGCGCCAGCCCGAGCTTGATGCACTCTTCGATCGCCCGGCGGTTGGCGACCGGCAGCGCGCCGGGGAACGCGAGGCAGACGGGGCAGGTCTGGGTGTTCGGCTCGCCGCCCGAGCCGTTCACGCAGCGGCAGAACATCTTCGAGCGCGTCTTCAGGGCCACGTGGATCTCCAGGCCGATCACGGCTTCCCAGGCCATCAGCGCAGCCGCTCCGGCACCCCGTCGAAGCCGAGCGCGCGCTCGAGCGCGTGCCCGACCTTGAAGAGCATGTTCTCGCCGAACTGCGGCCCGATCAGCTGAAGGCCGACCGGCAGGCCCGCGGAGAGGCCGCACGGGATCGAGAGGCCCGGCAGCCCCGCCATGCACGACGGGATCGTGAGCAGGTCGTTCAGGTACATCGCAAGCGGGTCGGCGGTCTTCGCACCGAGCTCGAATGCGACCGTCGGGCTCGTCGGCGAGACGATCAGATCGAAGCTCTCGAACACCGCGTCGTGCTCGCGCTTGATCATCGTGCGCACCTTCTGGGCCTTCGCGTAGTACGCGTCGTAGTAGCCGGACGACAGCGCGTAGGTGCCGAGCATGATCCGCCGCTTCGGCTCGTCGCCGAGACCGTCGTGGCGCGTGTTCATCACCATCTCGCGGAAGTCGTCGCCCTGCGCGCGGAGCCCGTAGCGCACGCCGTCGTAGCGCGCGAGGTTCGACGACGCCTCCGCAGGCGCGACGAGGTAGTAGCACGCCAGGCCGTAGTCGACCGACCGCGGCAGCGAGCATTCGCCGATCTCGGCGCCGAGCTCCGCGGCGAGGTCGATCGCGGCCCGAACGGCGTCGCGCACGCCCGGCTCGATCCCTTCCGCCTCGTTCAGCTCGCGTGGCACGCCGATCCGCACGCCCTTCAGGTCCTCGGCGCTCGGAAGCTCCACGGCCGGCACCTCGACCGTCGTCAGGTCGTTCTCGTCGCGACCGCTGATGATCCCGTACAGGAGGGCGCAGTCGCGCACGTTCTTCGCCGTCGGGCCGACCTGGTCGAGGCTCGAGGCGAACGCGACCACGCCGTAGCGGCTGACCGTGCCGTAGGTCGGCCGCAGGCCGACGATCCCGCAGAGCGCCGCCGGCTGCTTGATCGAGCCGCCGGTGTCGGAGCCGAGCGCCCATGGCGCGAGACCGGCCGACACCGCGGCTGCGCTGCCGCCACCGGAGCCGCCCGGGACGCGCGTCAGGTCCCACGGATTGTGCGTCGGGCCGTACGCCGAGTTCTCGGTCGACGACCCCATCGCGAACTCGTCGGTGTTCGTCTTCCCGAGCAGCGTGAGGTCGGCGGCGCCGCAGCGCGCCGCGACCGTGGCGTCGAAGACGGGGACGTAGCTCTCGAGGATCTTCGAGCCGGCCGTCGTCGGCACGCCCTTCGTCGAGATCACGTCCTTGATCGCGATCGGGACGCCGTCGTGATCGGGCTCGTCCCGCACGTTCAGGTACGCGTGCAGGTCGCCGTCGCGCTCGTCGATCGCGGCGCGGTAGGCGGCGAAGAGCTCGCGCCCGCTCACCTCCTTGCTGCTCGAGCAGGTACAGCGCCTCCTCGGCCGTCAACCGGAGCGTGTCGATGCTCACGCCGGCGGCACCCGGAAGTGGTCGCCCTCACGGTCGGGGGCGTTGGCGAAGACCTCGTCGAGGGTGAGCGACGGCCGCGGCTCGTCCTCGGCCCACGCGTTCGCGATCTCGAGCGGATGCGCGGTCGGCGGCACATCGGAGAGGTCGAGCTCCGACACCTTCGACACCGCTTCGAGGATCGCCGAGAGCTGCTCCTGGAAGCGCACGACCTCGTCGCTCGAGAGCTCGAGCCGCGCGAGCCGCGCGACGTGCAGCACTTCGTCTTCTGTGATCCCCGCCATCGAATCGATCCTTCCTCGAGCCAACACGAAGGGCCCCTTTCGGAGCCCCTCGTACGACTGGTTCCGAAAGTGAGCTAGAGCGCGACGACGTTCGACGCTTGCAGGCCCTTGTCGCCCTGCACGACCTCGAAGGAGACGCGCTGACCCTCGGTCAGCGACTTGTAGCCCTCACCGCCGATGGCGGAGAAGTGGACGAAGACGTCCGCCTCTCCATTGCCACGCTCGATGAAGCCGTAGCCCTTCTCGTTCGAGAACCACTTGACTGTGCCTTCAGCCAAAACCAACTACTCCTTGCTAGTTGACTACAAGCCCCGCCAACCGGCGGAGCGCGCAAAAACATACCACCGAATCAGCCTGGATATGCAAGCTCTTGCCGCTGGTAACGCGCGCACTGGACGGCGTTCTCGAGCAGGCAGGCGATCGTCATCGGGCCGACGCCCCCCGGAACCGGCGTCAGGTAGGCCGCAACCTCCTCGGCGGCGCTGTCGACGTCCCCGACGAGCCCCGCGTCGGTGCGATTCATGCCGACGTCGACGACGGCGCCGCCGGTCTTCACCATGTCCGCCGTGACGAGCGTCGGGACGCCGGCGGCGACCACGAGCACGTCGGCGTCCAGCGTGTGGCGGGCGAGGTCGCGCGTGTGCGAGTGGCAGAGCGTGACGGTGGCGTTCGCCTGCTGCAGAAGCGTCGACACGGGCTTGCCGACGATCGCGCTGCGGCCGATCACGACGACGCGCGCGCCGTCGAGCTCGATCCGATACTCCGCGAGCAGCGCCATCACGCCGCGAGGCGTCGCCGAGACGATCGCCGGCCGCCCGAGGTACAGCTCGCCGGCGTTCAACGGATGGAACCCGTCGACGTCCTTCGAAGGGGTGACCGCGCGAATGATCCGCGCCTCGTCGATGTGGTCGGGCAGCGGCAGCTGCACGAGGATCGCGTCGACCTCGTCCGAGCCGTTCAGCTCGTCGAGCTTCGCGAGCAGTGCTTCCTCGGTCGTCTCGGCCGGCAGCCGCAGGTCGGTCGCCTCGAAGCCCGCCTCGATTGCCGCCTTGTGCTTGAGGCGGATGTAGACGTCGGAGGCCGGGATCGTCGCCGACGAGCACGGTCACGAGCCCGATCCGCCCGAGGGGCTGCACCTCCTCCGCGACCTCGGAGCGGATCCGCTCCGCGAGCGGCTTGCCGCGCATCAGCGTCGCCGTCATTCGACGCGAGCTCTAGGCTCTCGCCATGCGTTGGCCCCGCAAGAACGATCCCGCGTCGATCGAGCACGCCGCCAGGTCATGGGCATCGCCGACGGCCTCGTCACCTCGGTCGACCTCGAGCCGTTCGCCGGCGCCGCGGAGTCGCTCGTCGGCGTCGCCGTCATCCCGGTGTCGGCTGCGCCCGTCGAGATCGAGCTCGGCGCGTACGAGCTCTCCGACGACGGCGCCGTTCGTCGAGACCGGCCGCGCGACCGAGACCGTGCACGTCCCGCTCGCGCACACCGAGGGCGGGCTGACCGCGTCGATGACGCGCGGCGCGCTCGCCGCCGGCGCGATCCGCACCTATGTGCTCGCCGACCGCATCACGCGGGCCTCCTGCTTCGTCTGCAACGACGCCGCCGAGGCGATCGCGCTCGCGCGCTGGGTCGAGGCCGAGCTGCCCGGCGATGCAGGCGTGGCTCGTCCTCGTCGGACGATCCGTCGCTCTCGCGACGCGCGAAGCTGCGCGAGGTGAAGACGCACGTCGTCGGGCCGATGTGCCACGTGCTCTGGCGCTGGACGACCGGCGACGCCGTCGGCCCGAACATGATGACGCGCAACTCGTACGCGCTGAACATGGGCTACGTGATGCAGCGGGCGCCGGTGAAGCCGGAGCGCGCGATCCTCGAGGCGAACATGGGCGGCGACAAGAAGCCGTCGGCCGAGTACTTCCAGTCGGGCCACGGCAAGACGGTGCTCGCCGAGGCGTTTCTCTCCGACGAGCAGATCCGGCGCGTGCTGCGCACGACGGCCGAGGACCTCGACGCGCTCTCGTGGGCCGGCACGCACGGCTCCGTCGCGAGCGGGATGCAGTCGGTCGCGTTCACGCCCGCCTCGGCGATCGCGGCGATCTTCGCCGCGACCGGCCAGGACCTCGGGATGGTCGGCACGAGCTCGATGGCGCACGGCACCGGCCGGCGCGTCGAGGGCGGGCTGCATGCCTCGATCCGCTTCGGCGGGCTCGAGGTCGGCACGGTCGGCGGCGGCACGACGCTCCCCTCCGCGCGCGACTGGCTCGCGTCGATCGGCTGCGCGGGCAGCGGCAAGGTCTACCGCTTCGCGCAGATCGTGGCGGCCGCCGCGCTCTGTGCCTCGAGATCAGCGCGTCGGCGGCGATGGCGACCGCCGGCAGCGAGAACTTCTTCCAGGCGCACCACGAGCGCGGCGGGTTCCGATGATCGCCCTCGTCTTCCGCTACGACGCGCGCGACCCCGAGGACTTCGAGCGTGCGTACGGCCCCGACGGCGAGTGGGCGCAGTTCTTTCGGCAGGGAACGCGGTTTCATCGGCACCGAGCTCCTGCGGGACGTCGAGGAGCACGACCGCTACCTCGTGATCGACCGTTGGGAATCGGCCGAGGCCTACAACGCCTTCCTCGCGGAGCACGGCGCCGAGTACCTGCGCCGGAGCGACGAGGCGCAGTTCTACTACGTGCAGGAGCTACGGTTGGGCACGTTCGAGAACATCTGGGCCGACTGGATGACCGAGATCCCGCCTCACCACGACCCCGCGTGCTGGGGCTGCGGTGACAACCCGAACGGCCTGCACCTGCAGCTGCCCGCCGCCGAAGGCCTCACGGAGTACGAGACCTACTTCTCGTTCGACGAGCGCCATCAGGGCGGCCCCGGGATCGCGCACGGCGGCCTCGTCGTCCGGCGCACTCGACGAGGCGTGCGGGCTGCTCGCGACCTGGTACGCGTTCCCGACCGTGACCGCCCGGATGTTCGTCCGCTTCCGCAAACCGGTGCCGATCAACACCGAGCTGATGATCCGTGCGCGGATCGACGACGCGCGCGGCAGGCGCATTCACACGACGGGACAGATCACGGACGGCGCGCTCGTGCTTGCCGAGGCCCGCGTTGCGCTCCTGCACGTCCCGCTCGAGCACTTCCTCGCAACGCCCGAAGGCCGCGCAGCGAGCGAGCGCTGGGCAGCCCGCGAGCCTTGAACCTGGTTCGGTCGGCTACCAGCCGCGGGTCTCGAGCAGCTGGCTCGGATCGAGCGACTGCGTCGAGATGCCGACCATCGCCTCGCCGAGACCGGCCGAGACGCGCGCGAGCACGTCCGCGTCGAGGTAGTGCGTCGTCGCCTCGACGATCGCGCGCGCGCGCTGCGCGGGATTGCCCGACTTGAAGATCCCGGAGCCGACGAAGACGCCGTCGGCGCCGAGCTGCATGCAGAGCGACGCGTCGGCCGGGGTCGCGATGCCGCCGGCGGTGAACGTCACCACCGGCAGCCGGCCGTTCTCGGCCACCCACTGCACGAGCTCGTACGGCGCCTGCAGGTTCTTCGCCTCGGCGTAGAGCTCTTCGGGCGCGCAGCGACTGGAGCCGCCGGATGCCGCCGAACACGGAGCGCATGTGCGTGACCGCGTTGACGATGTCGCCGGTGCCGGCCTCGCCCTTGGTGCGGATCATCGCGGCGCCCTCGGCGATGCGGCGCAGCGCCTCGCCGAGGTTCGTGCAGCCGCAGACGAACGGGATCGTGAACTGCCACTTGTCGACGTGATGCTCGAGGTCGGCCGGTGTCAGAACCTCGGACTCGTCGATGTAGTCGATCTCGAGCGACTGCAGGATCTGCGCCTCGGCGAAGTGGCCGATGCGGCACTTGGCCATCACGGGGATCGTGACCGCCTCCTGGATGTCGCTGATCATGTCCGGGTCGGACATGCGGGCGACGCCGCCGTCGCGCCGGATGTCGGCCGGCACGCGCTCGAGCGCCATCACCGCGCAGGCACCGGCCTCTTCGGCGATCTTCGCCTGCTCGGCGTTCGACGACGTCCATGATCACGCCGCCCTTGAGCATCTCGGCGAGGCCGCTCTTGACGCGCATCGTCCCGATTTCGTGCATGTGGCTCATGCTAGATGATTGATCGGGAACTGGAGCCCCCGCGGATGGTGACCTGGATGCGGCGCATCTCAGCCAGGTCGGGCTTGAACGTAGGCACCGCTATGCCCTGCGCCCGACCTGACTGACCTGCTTGATCCAGGCCATCCCCGCGACCACTCGAATCACCGATCAACCATCTAGCGCCAGCAGCCGTCCGATCGCGGGGTCGACGCCCCAGCGTCGCGAAGCTGCGCGTACTCGGCCGACGCCCGCGCGGCACGAGTGGCCGAAGGCGCGCGCTGCGCACGCAGCATGACGTTCTTGGCGGTGTGCTCGGACGAGACGAACTCCATCACGTCGACGCGGTAGCCGAGGGTCTCGAGCGCCGCAGCGCGAAGCGCGTCGGTGACGAGGTCGGCCTGCCGGCCGAGGAGCAGGCCGTGACGGAGCAGCGCGTCCTTGTCGCGGCCCGCGATCTGGGCAGCCAGCTCGTGGTGGCAGCACGGCGCGACGACGATCGCCTCGGCACCGAGGCGAACGCCGGCGGCGATCGCCTCGTCCGTCGCCGTGTCGCAGGCGTGCAGCGAAACGAGCAGGTCGATCGGCTCGTCGCTCTCGTACGCCGCGATCGTCGTCGCCTCGAAGCGCGCCTCGTCGTAGCCGAGCCCGTCCGCGATGTGCTGCACCGTCTCGATCACCCACGGGTTCGCGTCGAGCCCCACGAGCTCGACCCGCGTCCCGACCTCGCGCCCGTACGCGACGAGCGCGAGGCTCATGTACGCCTTGCCGCAGCCCGCGTCGACGACGCGGATGCGCTCGCGCTCCCAGAGCGGCAGCGTCCGCAGCAGCTCGACGTAGTGCTGCACCTGCCGCTCCTTGTCGCGGCCGATCTTCGTCGCCTTGAAGAGTGGATGGTCGGCGGGGAGAGCGCTGCAGGCGCTCGCGGTCGTGCTCTTCGGCCACTGCTGCTTCGGACGACGGCCTTGCCGCGCGAGACGAGCCACCGCCCCTTCTTCGTCCGGCGCGCGTGCACGTCGCCGTCCGGAGCGAGCAGGTGGACGTTGCGCGCCGGCTCGAGCAGCGCGTCGAGCCGCGCCGGCCACTCGTCGCGCGGCACCGTCTCCGTGCGCGGGCCGTCGACGACCTTCACCGCCGCGCCGCGGCGCAGCGACACCGGCGTCGCGGTCACGCCGTCGACGACGAGCTTTCGCCAGCCTTCGCCGAGCGCGCGCTCACGCAGCTGCTCCACGGATGAAGTGTAGAAGCGGGATCACCTCGAGCTCCGGAGGCGGCCGCCGCAGGAACGAGCGCGACCAGGAGCAGCTCGTCGGCCGCCTCGGGCGCGAGGGTCGGCTCGGCGCGGGCCACCGCCGCGAGCCCGGCCTGCCACTCGAGGCCGTGCGGGCCGTGGAACGGCCGGACCGCGACCACGCGCCCCTTCGCGACGTAGAACGCACGGCGCCGTCCGTTCCTCGGCCGGCACGACGAGGCACAGCTCCAGCTCCCGCAGGCGCCGCAGCCGCTCGAGCTCCACGACGACGTGCTCGAGCGCCTCGATGCGGTCGCGCAGGCGCGCAGCGTCCTCGAAGCGCAGGTCGCGCGCGAGCCGCTTCAGCTTCGCGCGCAGCTTCGGCAGCGCGTCGGCGGGCGTCTCCCACTCGACGCCCTCGAGCGCCCGCGCGGCGAGCTGTGCGCGTTGCGGCGGCTCCTGCAGCGGGCCGAGCTCCGTGGGCTGCGACGAGCACACGACGCCGTCGCCGCGGCGGCGCAGATAGAGGTAGCGGTCGGGCCGCGCCGAGCGGGCGTTCGCCGGCGGGCGCAGCTCGCGGATCAGCCGCAGCTCCTCGAGCGCCGCCTCGAGCTCCGACCCGGTCACGCGCCACTCGATCCGCTCGAGCGCGCCGAGCGCGCTCTCGACCGCCGGCCGCTGGCGGTCGGAGCGGAAGTACGAGCGCAGCCGGGCGCGCAGGTCGCGCGCCCGGCCGACGTAGAGCACCTGGTCGTGCACATCGCGGAAGAGGTAGACGCCCGGCCGCTGCGGCGCGCCGAACGCAAGGTTGCGCTTGCGATGCACGCGCCGCGGCCGGGTCGCTGCAGAGCTCGACGAGGTCGCCGACCGTGCGCGCGCCGCGCTCCTGCGCCATCCCGATCAGGCACAGCAGGATCTCGGCCGTCGCCTCGGCGTCGGGCAGCGCGCGGTGGCACGGACGCGCGTCGGTCACGAAGCGGTGCGAGAGCGCAGCGAGGTTCGCCGGCTGCCGCCCGAGCAGCCGTCGCGCGAGGCCGACCGTGTCGACGACCGTCGCCTCGACACGCCGGCCCGGTCAGCCGCATCGTCTCGTTGTCGAGGAACGCCATGTCGAAGCGCGCGTTGTGCGCGACGAGCACTGCGTCGCCCGCGAACGCGAGGAAGCGCGCGGACGCCGGCCGCGACCGGCGGCGCGCGCCGAAGCTCCTCGTCGCGCAGGCCGGTCAGCGCCGCGACCGCCGGCTGGAGTCGCGCGCCCGGGTTCGCGAGCGTCTGGAAGCGCTCCTCGAGCTCGAGCCCGCGCACGCGCACCGCGCCGATCTCGCACGGCCGCGCCGTGCCCGGCCGCAGGCCGGTCGTCTCGAGGTCGAAGACGACGAAGGTCGCCTGCTCGAGCAGCAGCGCCTCGCCGGGCGCCTCGGCCAGCGCGACGAGGTCGCCGGCCCAGCGCAGGCGCGCGTCGTCCTGCACCGCCTCGTCCAGCAGCGAGCGCGCGAGCCCGACGGCGACGGAGCTGCCGAGCTTCAGGACGAGCGCGGGCGGCCTCCTCGACGGCAACCGGGCCGCGGCGCTCCTCGACGAGCTCCACCAGCCGGTCCGCGGCATCGAGGCGCAGTTGCACAGGACGAGCCTAGTACGAACACCTGTTCGTGTCGAGGTCAGTGCGCGGCGGTACGGAGGCCGCCGACGAGCGTGGCGATCACCTCCCGCTCGGCGGCGCAGACCGCCTCGGCGGTGTCGGGGAGCTGCCCGAGCACCCAGCCCGTGAGCACCTCCTCGAGGCCGCCGTAGAGCATCCACGCGGCCAGCTGCGGGTCGAGATCGGCGCGGAACGTCCCTTCCGCCTGGCCGCGAACGACGATCCGCTCCAGGCTCGCGAACGCCTGACCGATCTCGTCGAGCTCGTCCTGGATGTGCGGGCTGCGCGTGATCTCGCGGACGAGCAGCCGGACGAGGTCGGGGTCGTCCCGCCAGGCGCGCAGCACGATCTTCACGACGAGCGCGAGCTGCTCCGGCGCCGTCTCCCCCGTCTCCTCCGCGAGTGCGACGGCGGCGAGCAGCCGGCCCCACTGCTCGTGGAACACCGCTTCGAGCACGGCGTCCTTCGAGCCGAAGTAGTGGTAGACGAGCCCGTAGGCGACACCCGCCTCCTTGGCGATGTCACCGACGCGCGTGGTCTCGTACCCCTGGCGTGCGAAGACGCGCACCGCGGCGTCGAGGATCCGCTGCCGTTTGGCGTCCGCCACGCGGTCACCCTACGCCCCAACCGGCCAGCCTGGACTGCCTCGAATGAGTGAGAGTGCCGTGGCGAAGCCTGGCTGCCAACCTGCTCGTTCGGCGGTGGCACCGAGCGCGCGTGGCCTTCAAAGTTCGTGAGACGAAGGGAATCTGCGGCGTGACAACAATTCGAATCAGTGAATCAACGCTCTTGCCCGTGTTGCTGGCGGACATCCAGTCGCGCCCCGACCTGGTCGCCGACGTCCTGACCGACGACACCATTCGCGTCAGCATCCTCGGCTCGTACAACCAGGAGGCGCTTCGGATGGCGACGTTCCTTCGCGTCCGGGCCTGGGAGACCGCGCAGCGTGCTCAGGGCATCGACGTCACCGTCGAAGTCGACCAGTAGCGGTTCGCTCTAAGCTGGCCGCGTCATGGACGACGCCCACAAAGTCCGCCTGGCCCGGAACGAGGACTTCTTCCGCGAGGTGAACGAGCGGATCAGCGAGAAGGCGGAGTCCCACGGCCTCGATCCGCACCGGTACGAGTTCTTCTGCGAGTGCTCCGACACGTCGTGCCTGGAACGCGTCACCTTGACTCTCGAGGAGTACGAGCACATCCGTGCCGAGCCGACGCGGTTCGTCGTCCGGCCCGGCCACGTCGTCGCCGAGATCGAGACCGTGGTCGAGACCGTCCCGGGCCACCAGGTGATCGAGAAGCACGGCGAGGCCGGCAAGACCGCCGTAGATCTCGACGCGGGCGACGAGCGGCCCTGAACCCGTATCTCGACCGCGAGCTTCGGCGTTGTCTCGACAATGGCCCTCAGAGCTCTGCAGCGAGAGAACGTCGTTGCGCCACCATCGCCCCGAATCGCGCTTCACGATCGAGTCATGGTTCCTGACGGCCGTGTGGGCAGCGTGATCGGCCTGCTCAGGCGGGACCCTGACACGGTGCTCGTGGCTTTCGAGCCTGGGAGCGCGCACGAGTTCTCACCGGCCGAACTGCGCCGGATCTAGCCTCCGGATCGTCAGCCGGCGGTCGGTTCGTCCACCGGATCAGGTCGAGGCGAGAGCGCGGAGGCTCCGGCCTCCTTCAGGGCGGCGAGGCCGCGCAACATGTAGAGGACGTGCCGAGGGCTCGTGTTCCGCACCTCGACGTACATCTCCTGGGACTGTGGTGGCTGACCGGCAATCAGCCGATCGAGTTGCGCCTCCTCGTGCTCGGTGAGGGAAATGCGGCGATCACGTTCCGCTCTCGCGAGATCGGTCAGGAGCGTGCGGCGCGCGAGCTCTTCGTCCGTCGCGGTGTTGGGATCGAAACCCTCGAGGAAATGCGCCAGCATCTCGCGGGAGACAGCGGCGAGCCGTCTGTTGACGTACTCGGAGTACGCCACCTCGTCCATCTGCGCGACACCTCCGTCAGCGGCACCCGGAACAGCCTCCAGGAGCGGCGGCGCGGACGCCGCCGAGTCCGACTCGTCGATCACGAGCCCGCGGTGCGCGTCGCGCGCGGCTTCGGCCGCGGCGGCAATCGCCTGACTGCGGCTTTCGTAGTACGCCCACATGGAGCTTCCGAGGTCGACGACCCAACGCCCTTCCCGGGGAAACACCCTGATGGGATCGGCCTCACTCACCTGGAGCCTTCCCTCGAGGCCGACACCGTAGCCTCTCGTCTCTCGCACCGCTCGTGCTCGCTGGTTGCCTCGCCGATTCAACGCTGATCCGTGGAGGGATGAACGACCCGAAGACTTAATGCGTGGAAGGTGAAATAGGACTACGGTGAAAGCCTAGAGAGAAAGAAGGTCGCAAACAATGACTGTTCTCTCGGACGACCCAATCAGGGTGTTCCTCAGAGATGGCACGTGGACGGTCGACTACGGACGTCCACCGCACACCTACCACGACACTCAGGACGCGGCGGTCAAGAAAGCGACGCGCGCCGCTCACCTCGAGCATCGTCAACTGGTGGTCGAGCCCTGGCCGAGAACGAGGAAGCGAAGCCAGTGGTGGAGCAGCGCGGAGGCGTCGCCGGCCCAATCGATGGCACCCGTGTCGGGCATGCCCCGCAGGTAGGCCAACCGCCGCTTCTACTCGACTTCGCTCTGCAGGAGCCGCAGCGCCGAGGTCAGCCTCAAGGCCATCGCCAGACGTTCGAGCGCGAGGATCAGAGGGGGAAGATCGGCCGGCTCAACCGCCACCGACCGGTCGCCGACCAGCGCCTCGGCGATTCTGCGAGCGAGGTGAGCGCCGTCCGCACCCAGGATCCCCCGGGGCTTCGCCATCCGCCAGAGGTACTCCGCGAGCAGGTGCGCGTCGGCCGTCGTCAGCGAGACGGTCCCACCGTTCGGTGTCGAGAGTAAGACCGTGTAGGTCACAGCCAGACTCATTCTCTGCCTCGCCGGCTGCAGTTTTGGTGTGTGGCACGTGTGAGTTCGGGAGCAACACGAATACCGGGTGACGGAAAGGCAGCCGACCCCCACAGTCTTGGCCTCTCGACGTCACCCGGCTGCAGCCTCTACTCAAGGCGCCTGGCTACATGACGGGACAGGCAGCCGCGATCTTCCCTAGATTCTCCGCATGGACGAGGAATCGGCACTCGAGCAGCTTGCCCTCCGCCGGGCGGCCGAGAACGGCTACGAGCTCGTCGTGAACGAGCATGACGCCGCCTGGGAGGCGGTGTACGAGCAGGACGACGCTCTCGGCGGGCGAGAGATCCTCGCGACCAGCGGCGCGAGCCCGACGCGCCGTGATGCGTTGGAGAGGCTCCTCGGGATCCACGACATCCTGCCGCAGCCCGGCGAGCAAGGAGGCGGCTGACCGGACGGAGGCGCTGTCAGTGGCCCGGGAGAGGCTCCCAGATCTCGAACCGGGTGCCTTCAGGATCGACCGCCCAGCCGAAGCGCCCGTACTCCGACTCCACCGGCGCCTCGATCACCTCGACTCCAGCCGAACGCAATTGGGCCAGCATCGCGTCCAGATCTGCGACGCGGAAGTTCACCATGAACGGCTGCTCCGGCCGTCCGAAGTACTCGGTGTCGTGATCGAAGAGAGCCCAGGTCGTGGAACCGCCCGGCGTCCATTCGAAGGTCGAGGTGCCCCAGTCGGAGATGTCGATGCCGAGGTGTTCGCCATACCAATCCCTCAGGCTCGCGGACTGTCCGGCACGCTGAAACACACCGCCGATCCCGGTGATTCGCTCCATGCCCGCCATGCTACGCCGGTGCGCCGTCAAGCCGAACGTGTTACGCCCAGGGCAGACGAGCCCAGTTCGGCGGGCGCTCTCGCCGGAACCGCTCGACCGTGGCGTACGCCTGCCTCCAGTCGGAGGTCTCCTCGGCCACGCTCGCGCCGTAGCGGGCCGCGAGCTCCGAGGCCGGGTAGTGCACGCCCGGGCCCGAGCGCGAACCGGCCATCAGGATCACGCACGGTCCCTCGCCGGCGCCTACGAAGGCGTGCTCGGTCCACGGGGCAGCGTGGAAGAAATCCCACGGCCGCAGGCGCCGCTCCTCACCTTCGACGAGCAGCGCGCACTCTCCTGAGAGGACGAGGAACGCCTCCTGGTTCACCTCGGCGTGGTAGAGGCTCCACTGTCCCGGCTCGAGAACGGTGACGTTGATCCCGAGCTGGGCGAACTCGACCGGCGGGTCGCCGTACTCGCTCTCGAAGGCGCACCTCGCGCCCCTCTTCTCCGAGAGCCACCACTCGGCGTCGCGCACATTGACGACGAACCAACCCTCGGTGACCGGCGTAAGCCCCGATCCAAAGTCCTCGAACCGCGCTTCGGGCACGGACGCGATTCTTGCACCTCGGGACGGGTTCCCGTTTGGGCCGGCAAGGACCTGAAGACGGATCTGCGGGAGCCGATGAGTTTCCGGTGGCCTGGCAGTCTCTACCGCGTACGGATCCGCCTGCAGCACCGACTCCGGGAGGCAGCATGAAGCTTCTGCTCACTTCGAGTGGGATCAGCAATACGAGCATTCACACCGCGTTGGTCGACCTCCTGGGGAAACCGATTGCCGAATCCAACGCCCTCTGCATTCCCACCGCGGCGTACGGCGCAGGCACCAGGGGAGCTTCGATGGCCTACCAGTTCATCAGCGGATCAACGCGCAGTCCACTGTCCGGCTTGGGTTGGAAGTCGTTGGGAGTGCTGGAGCTCACCGCACTGCCGAGCATCGGGGAGGAGCATTGGATCCCCATCGTCCAGGAGGCTGACGCCCTGCTCGTTTGGGGTGGCGATGTCATGTATCTCTGCCACTGGATGCGGCAATCCGGACTGGCCGACCTCCTGCCGTCGTTACCGCGCGAAATGGTCTACGTGGGAGTGAGCTCCGGGAGCATGGTGCTGACCCCCAACTTCGGAGAGCCCTACGACGACTGGTTCTGTCGCGAGCCGCCGGCAAGCGATCTGCCCGCCGGCGACGAGAGAGCGCTGGGACTGGTCGATTTCTCGGTGTTCCCGCACCTGGATCACGAACGATCCCCGCAGAACTCCCTGGCCAACGCGGAAATCTGGGCCGCCGGAAGACCGGCGCCGACATACGCGATCGATGATCAGACCGCCATCAAAGTGACCGATGGGGAAGTCGAAGTCGTGACCGAAGGGCACTGGAAACTGCTCACCCCCTAGGACCTATGGCCCGGGCTAGCTGACGCCCAGTGCTTCGTAGGCCGGGAAGAGCTCGCTCCAGCGGGCCTCGACGTTACGGAGCTCGCGACCGCTGATGTAGTCGGCGAGATGCTCGACGTGAACTTGGATCCCTGCGCCATAGGCCGGGAGCAGGTCGACGGGCAAGCCCCGCCCTTCCCAGACCAGCCTGGTCTGAGCGCCCTCGGCAGTCAGCTGGACCTCGATCGCAGTCTGCTCCGGCTGGCCGGGCCGAGGATCGGGATCGCGCATCGTCAACAGCAGGCGCCGCGGAGGCTCGCACGCCTCCACCTGCCCTGTGCGCTCTCCCGAGAGGGTGATGCGGACGCGGAACTCGCCTCCCTGAGCAAGCTCACCGTCTACCTCCCCGTACCAGTGGGCGAGTCGATCGGGATCGGTGAGCGCTCCCCAGAGGTCGTCGATCCCGGTGTCGAGGCGATCCTCCATCCGCACGACGCCCTCGCCATCGACTGAATGGAGACTCCCCAGAACGGACGCCAGGCCAGTCATCTAGATCCTCCTCGATTCGCGTTTTCCCTGGGTCTCGATGCGGCCGATCGTTCGACCGCTGCGCCCAGTCGAAGCTCAGACGGCCGAGCGGCCACGAAGTCATCGGACCGTTCCCGCACGTCGGCATCCCCTGCCACACCGGTCGATATGTTTCTTGGCGGTGGCCGCCTACTCCGTCACCCGGTTCGATGCGATCGACGAGATCCACGGCGACGGCGCACCGTACAGGCCGGTGAGGCAGCATTTCGGGATCGCGTCCTTCGGCGTCAGCAGCTTCACCGGCCGCAAGACCGGCGACCGGATCATCAACGAGCACTCCGAGGAGGACGACCAGGAAGAGCTGTACCTCGTGCTCCAGGGTCGCGCGACCTTCGAGCTCGACGGCGAGCGGGTGGACGCGCCGGCGGGGACGCTCGTGTTCGCCGAGCCCGGCGCGAGGCGGACCGCGTTCGCGGAGGAGGACGGGACGACGGTCGTCGTCGTGGGCGGCAAGCCAGGCAAGGCGTATGAGGTCCTCGGCTTCGAGGCCTGGGCGCCGTTCAACCCGCTGTACGAGGCCGGCGACTACGCCGAGGCCGCCGACCGGGCGCGCGGGGCGATCGAGGCAAACCCCGAGGCGGCTGGAGGCTTCTTCTGCCTCGCGTGCTGCGAGGCGCTGGCCGGCCGCGCAGACGACGCAGCGCGGCATCTCAGGCATGCGCTCGAGCGGTCGGAACGGCTGCGGGGCCTCGCCCGCCGAAACTCCGACCTCGACTCGATCCGCGACCGGCCCGAGATCGCCGAGCTACTCGCGGGGTAGCCGCGACTGTCCAGTGGGCCCGCCTGGACTCGAACCAGGGACCAACGAATTATGAGTTCGCTGCTCTAACCAACTGAGCTACGGGCCCGCTCTGGGCGAGCGTACCGCCCGCCGCTCGCGGAGGCACCTGGTTAGACTCGACCCCGATGAAGGTCTTTCAGGCCGAGCGCCACTTCCAGACCACCGGAGGGCTGCACGTCACCGACATCACGGACGAGGTCGCCGAGATCGTGCGCGAGTCCGGGATCGTCGACGGCATCTGCTGCGTCTACTCGCCTCACACGACCTGCTGCGTCCGCGTCAACGAGTACGAGCGTGGCATGTTCGAGGACTTCGGCGCGCTCCTCCGGCGGCTGATCCCCGAGGAGACGTACTACGCGCACGACGACTGGGGCCGCCGCACCGAGAACATCTGCCCCGAGGACATGGAAGTCGGCAACGGCCACGCGCACTGCATGTCGATGATCCTGGGCTCGGCCGGCGAGTCGATCCCCGTCGGCGACGGTGAGCTCTCGATGGGCAAGTGGCAGCGCGTGCTCTTCATCGAGCTCGACCGCTCGCGCCCACGGCGCTGGCTCTGCAAGGTCGTCGGTTCTTAAGCCTCCGCGCGGAGGCTAGGCGACTTTCAAGCGCAGCGATCTCGCGCCGCTCGGCGAGGCGGCGGAGGGCTTCGCCCTCGATCTGCCGCACCCGCTCGCGTGTGATGCCGAGCACGCGGCCGATCTCCTCGAGCGACTTCGGATCCTCGGTGCCTGCGAGCCCGAAGCGAAGGTTCAGGATCTGCTGCTCGCGCTCGGAGAGCTCGGCGACGGCGTCGTGCAGCGCCTTCTCCGTGAGCGCAAGCTCGACCTGCTCGTCCGGCGTCTTCTCGTCGCTCGCGAAGAGATCGCCGAAGGCTGCGAGTTGTCGTCTCCCACAGGCCGGTCGAGCGACGCAACCGCACGCGCCGCCGCGCGCACCTCGTGCACCTGCTTGATCGGGATCTTCGACTTCTCTGAGATCTCCTCGATCGTCGGTGTGCGCTCGAGCTGTGCGATCAGCTCGCGCTCCGCGCGCGCGATCTTCTGCTCGCGCTCGACGATGTGCACCGGGATCCGGATCGTCCGTGCCTTGTTCGCGACGCCCCGCTGCACGGCCTGCCTAATCCACCAGGTCGCGTACGTGGAGAACTTGAAGCCCTTGCGCCAGTCGAACTTCTCGGCGCCGCGGATCAACCCGATGATCCCTTCCTGGATCAGGTCGAGCAGCGTCAACCCGTGTCCCTGGTAGCGCTTCGCGATCGACACGACGAGCCTCAGGTTCGAGTTCACGAGCAGATCCTTCGCCGACTTGTCTCCGCGTTCGATGCCCTTGGCGAGCTCGACCTCCTGTGCGGCCGTGAGCAGCGGGTAACGGCCCGCCTCGTTCAGAAAAAGCTGCAGCGAGTCGGTCGTCGCGGACGCGATCTGCGCGTTCGTGTAGACGACCTCCTCCTCGATCGCGCGCGAACAGTCGTCGGTCACCTCGATGCCGAGCCCTTCGAAGCGCTCGAACAGCGCCTCCACATCCTCTTCCTCGAGCTCGAGCCTGTGGACGAGCTCGTTCAGCTCCGTCAGGTTGACGCAGCCGTGCTCCTCGCCGAACTCGACGAGGATGGAGATGGGATCGGAGGTGGGCATGGCAACCAGATACCCGCCCGTCGGGCGGGTCTAACACTTACAACGCACAAGCCCTCGAATTGGGTACACGGGACGTTCGCCCGAGCGGAGCTTCGTGGCTCTGGCCCGCGCCGAGCCGATACGATCGGTGTCCGCATGTGGTGGCTCTTCACCCCCCTGATCATCCTCGGCGTCGTCCTCGTCCTCTTCGCCTGCTCGTGTTCCTCGGCCGGTACCGGAACGGGGCGCTGCTGCGGCCGGTGATCGAGCGCCTCTCACGGATCGGCTTCATGCGCCGCTTCTTCACGAACGTCAGCACGGAGGCGATCGAGCGCCAGAACCCGGAGCTGGCGAGCGCACTGAAGAAGATCAACCCCGTCGCATCGAACCCGAACCCGCAAGCGGTGCAGAAGGCGATGAGCCGTCTGACTCCTGCCGAGCGCCGCGCCTACATGGAGGCGGCCCAGGAACAGGGAGGCGTCCCCGACTCGGCCAACCGCCAGATGCGCCGGCAGGCCGAGCGGATGCAGCAGCAGGCCCGCGGCGGCCGGCCCGGTGGCGGCGCGTCCTCGTCGCGCAAGCGCAAGCGCCCCTGAAGCTCGCGCGCGGCTCGTCGCGGCTCAGCGAGCGGTGATGTACTCGGTCAGATACTGGATCTGAACGCTCTGCTGCTTCGACGTGAACTTGACCACGTCGCCGATCGAGACGACACCGACGATCTCGCCGTGCTTCGCGACCGGTAGGTGGCGGATGCGCCGCTCGGTCATCAGCGACATGCACTCCTCGACCGTCGTCTCGGGCGAGACGACGATGAGCGGCGAGGACATGATCTCGCGAACCGGGGTCTCCTTGTCGGCCCGGCCCTCGAGCGTGACGCGGCGCAGGTAGTCGCGCTCGGTGACGATCCCGCTGATTCGCCCGTCCGTGGAGACGAGCATCGCGCCGACGTTCGCCTCGATCATCTTCCGCGCGGCGTCGTAGACCGTCGCCTCCGCGTCGATCGAAAGGACCTCGCCACCCTTGTTGGCGAGAATCTCCTCAACCCGGTTCATCGCTCGATACTAACCGATGCTCGCGCCGATTGTCACGAGGAATCGCGGCAAGACTGCTCGTCACACGACGAACCGCACTATCGGCTGACCGCCTCCTCCACGGCGCGCCGTACGAGCACCTTCACGAGCTGCCGGCGATAGTCGGCACTGCCGTTCGTGTCGTCCGGCGGCTCGGTGCCTTCAGCGGCCGCCGCGCCGGGGTCGCCGCCTGCGGCCCACGCTTCTTCCGAAGCGCGCGCCCGCAGCGGCGTCCCTCCCATGCTGACGAGTGCGATCGCGGGCTCCGAGACACCGCCGTTCGAGCGCCGGGCGACCGCCGCCACGCCGACCGTCGCCCAGTCCTGCGCACGCCGTCGGAACTTGAGATAGCTCCACCCGTGGTCGCCGGTCAGCTTCGGCACACGCACCTCGGTGACGATCTCCTGCGGCCCGACCGCCGTCTCGAACACGCCGAGGAAGAAGTCGGCGGCAGCAACGGTGCGGACGCCGTCGGGCCCCGCGATGTCGATCTCGCCGTCGAGGGCAAGCACGATCGCCGGGAGATCCGATGCCGGATCGCCGTGCGCGAGCGAGCCGCCGATCGTGCCGCGATGCCGCACCTGCGGATCGCCGATCATCCCGGCGGTGTGTGAGACGAGCGGGTTGTGCTCCTGGATCAGCGGCGCCGTCGCAACGTCGTGATGGCGCGTGAGCGCGCCGATCGCGATCGACGCGCCTGCGTCGCGGACATACGAGAGCTCCTCGAGCCTCCCCACGTCCACGAGCAGCGCCGGGCGGGTGAACCGAAGGCGGAGAAGCGGGAGCAGCGAGTGCCCGCCTGCGAGCAGCTTCGAGTCCTCACGGTCGCCGAGGAGGGCGATCGCGTGGCCGGTGGACTCGGCAACCTCGTAGTCGAACCGGGCCGGGATCATGAGCGCACCTCCTCCAGCGCACGCCACACTCGCTCGGGCGTCGCGGGCATGTTGATGTCGCTGATGCCGTCCTCGGCGAGCGCGTCGATCACGGCATTCATCACTGCGGCAGGCGAGGCGATCGCGCCGGTCTCACCCACGCCCTTCACGCCGAGCGGGTTCGTCGGGCTCGGAGTCTCGGTGCGGTAGAGCTCCCAGCGCGGAAGCTCGGTCGCCGCCGGGACCAGGTAGGTGAGCATGTTCGAGGTGAGCAGGTTGCCGTCGTCGTCGTAGACCGCTTCCTCGTACAGCGCCTGGGCGACGCCCTGGGCGAGGCCGCCGTGGATCTGTCCCTCGACGATGGTCGGGTTGATGACGGTGCCGACGTCGTCGACGGCGATGTAGCGGAGGAGGTCGACCGCACCCGTTTCGGTGTCGACCTCGACGATCGCGACGTGCGCCCCCGACGGCCAGGAGAAGTTCGGCGGGTCGTAGACGAACGTCGCTTCGAGGCCCGGCTCCAGTCCGGCGGGCAGGTTGTGCGCGGTCCACGCGGCGAACGCGACCTCCTTCAGCGTCAAGGAGCTGTCCGGGCCGTTGAAGACGCCGCGGACGTAGTCGACCTGCGCCTCGTCGACCTCCATCAGGTGCGCGGCGATCTTCTTCCCCTTCTCGATGATGCGCTGCGCCGCGTGGTAGAGCGCCACGCCGCCCACTGCGAGCGAGCGGCTGCCGTACGTGTCCATTCCGAGCGGGATGACGGCCGTGTCGCCGTGGAGCACCTCGACCTCGTCGAACTCGTAGCCGAGCTGGTCGCCGACGATCTGCGACCACGACGTCTCGTGTCCCTGCCCGTGCGGCGTCGCTCCGGAGAGCACCTGCACCGTCCCTGCCGGCAGGCAGCGGATCGTCGCGGCCTCCCACCCGCCGGCCGAATAGCGGATCGCACCGAGGATCGCCGACGGCGCGAGCCCGCACATCTCCACGTACGTGGAGAGGCCGATGCCGAGCCGCTTCGAATCGCCGGCGGCACGGCGCGACCGTTGCTCTCCGCGCAGGTCGTCGTAGCCGGACTTCTCGAGCGCCAGGTCGAGGCACGCGTCGTAGTCGCCGGAGTCGATCGTCAGCCCCGACGCGATCGGAGCCGGAAACTCGCGGATGAAGTTCAGCCGGCGAACCTCGGCCGGGTCCTTCCCGAGCTTCCGCGCGAGCGCGTCGACCGCCCGCTCGATCGCGTACGTCGCCTCCGGGCGGCCCGCGCCGCGATACGCATCGGTCGGCACCGTGTTCGTGAAGACACCGGTGCACTCGAAGCTGTAACCCTCGACGTCGTAGCAGCCCCCGTACAGCCAGGCGCCGAGCAGCGGGATCCCGGGCGTGACGAGCTGGAGGTACGCACCCATCCCGCAGACGAGCCGGGTCGCGGACCGCGGTGATCTTCCCCTCGGCAGTCGCCGCCAGTTCGATCTCCTGGTTCTGGTCGCGGCCGTGGATCGTCGAGACGTATCCCTCGCTCCGCGTCTCGGTCCACTTCACCGGCCGCCCGAGCCGGCGCGCGACCGCGAGCGCGAGCGCCTCCTCGGCGTAGACGTCGAGCTTCGAGCCGTAGCCGCCGCCGACATCGGGCGCGATCACGCGGAGCTTCGTCTCGGGGATGCCGGTGACGCCGCTCAGCGTCACGCGTGCGATGTGCGGCACCTGCGTCGTCGACCAGAGCGTGAATTCGCCCGTTGCCGGGATCGGCGTGACGAACACCGCGCGAGGCTCGATCGCGTTCGGGATCAGCCGGTTCTGGCGATAGCGCTCGCTGACCGTCACGGCGGCCTCCGAGAACAGCCGGTCGACGTCGCCGGCCTCGAGCTTCCAGTCGTAGCAGCGGTTCGTGCCGAGCTCTTCGTGCACGAGCGGCGCGCCCTCGGCGAGCGCTGCCTCGACCTCCACCACGACCGGCAGCTCTTCGTAGTCGACCTCGACCAGCTCCATCGCGTCCTCGGCGGCGGCGCGGCTCGTGGCCGCGACCACGGCGACGGCGTCGCCGACGTACCGCACCTTGTCGACCGAAACGGGCTTGTGCTCCGGCGCCTTCGTGTCCTCGGTCGGGAGCCACGCGCACGGAAGTGAGCCTTCCCACTCGTCTGCGATGTCGGAGCCCGACCACGCCCCGATCACGTCCGCGTGCGCGAGCGCCGGCTGCACGTTCACGCTCTTGATCCGCGCGTGGGCGTACGGGCTGCGCACGATGCCGAGGAACACCGTTCCCGGCTGATAGAGGTTGTCGACCCACTGCGCCTGCCCCTGCAGGAGCTTGTTGTCCTCCTTGCGCGCGACGGGCGCGCCGATCAGGGTCCCGACCTCGAGCTCTGCGGGGGCGGTCATCGTGCCACCGCCTCGATTGCGTCGACGATGTTCTGGTAGCCGGTGCAGCGGCAGAGGTTCCCCTCGAGCGCGTGCCGGATCTCGTCGGGGGTCGGGCTCGGGTTCTCGTCCAGCAAGCCGACGGCTGCGAGCACCATTCCGCTCGTGCAGTAGCCGCACTGAAGCGCGTGGTGCTCGTGGAACGACTCCTGCAGCGGATGCAGCGTGCCGTTGTCCGCCAGCCCTTCGATCGTCGTGATCGCAGCTCCGTCCGCCTGGACGCCGAGAACCGTGCACGACTTCACCGACTCGCCGTTGAGCAGCACCGTGCAGGCGCCGCACGACGAGGTGTCACAGCCCACGACGGTCCCGGTCAGCCCGAGCCGCTCGCGCAGCACGTACACGAGCAGCTCACGCGGTTCGAGCAGAAGCTCATGGCCGACGCCGTTGACCGTAAGAGACACGTTCCTCACAGCCCGTCTCCTTTCAGACCCGTGGCGGCCCGGCTGCCGCCCCGGCGCGAGCATACGCCCGGAACGCGGCGATTCCTAGAACGGGTTGACGCAGCCGAGCGCAGCGAGCAAGGACGTGGCCTCCTCCCGTCTCTCCGCCGCCTCGGCCGGGCTGCCCGCGCGATCGAGCGCACGCGCAAGGTCGAGCTTCAGGCACGCGCTGTCGTAGGCAAGCCCGAGCGCATCCTGCCGCGCGGTCGCCGCCGAGAGGTGACCCACGGCCTCGTCCGCCCTGTCGGCCGCCAACGCGGTGAGCCCTTCGGCGGCGATCAGCGAGAGCGCACGGCTGCCCGCCTCGACGCCCGCCGACAGGCGCCTCACCGACTCGGTGATGTCCGCGAGCAGCTCGAGCTCCTCCGCGGCCGCGAGCGTCCGGACGATGCCATCGAGCGCAATGGACGCCGGCCATTGTCCCTCCATGGCATCCAGGGTTTGCCGGGCGACGGCCCGAAGCTCGCCGAGCTCGCCCAAGACAAAGAGCCACGGCGAGCACGACGCAGGCCATCGGGATGATCCGCTGCGGCTCTCCGCTCGCCACTGCAAGCTCCCTGAGCTCGCCGAGGGTCTCCTCCGCGCCCGCCAGGTCGCCGCGCCGAAGGGCGAGCCCGCCGACGGTCGTGCGCCAGACGAGAGCGCTCGACGCGTTGAGACCGGGACCGTCGACGCCGTCGATGATCGCCTGGGCCTCAGCCCATCGGCCGGCGGGGACGAAGAGGATCCCGGCGAGCGAGAGCTCGAGATAGGCGGCAATGCTCGGGGGCGGCGGCAGTTTCCCGGCGCGAGCGGTGGTCGCCACGGATTCGATCTCGTCGACCGAGAGGTGCCCGTGCGCCGACCAGACGAAGTTGACGATCGTCCGGAACGCCTCTTCGTGCGCTCCCGCCGCCGTCGCGGCCTTGGCGATGTCGAGGACCTCTTGGACGTTCGGACCGATGCCCGCCCCGGCCCTCGCCGTGAAGAGATTGATGCGCGCGTTCACCGCGGCGAAGTTGTCTCCGACCCGATCGGCCACGGCGATCGCCTCGATCGAGTGCTCGACCGCCTCGGGCCGGTTCTTCAGCATCTCGATCTGCGAGCGCCTCGCAAGCGCGCGAGCCAGCTGATCCGACTCGGGCAGCCCGGCGAGGGACGAGACGGCGCCGTTCGCGGCCGCGAACGCCTCCTCCCAGCTCCCGCCGAGCCAGCAGACACGTGAACGCAACGCGAGCGCGGCCGAAAGCATGCGCGCGTCGCTGTCCGCGACCAGCTCCTCGATGAGGTCGAGGCGCCGGACCGCGTCTCCCCAACGCGCCTCCATCGCATCGAGCTCGGCGAGCGCCAGCACTGCCGACGCGTAGCGGTCGTCACCGGCGGACAAGGCAGCGGCGTGCTCGAACTGGGTTCGTGCGGCGATGAACGCGCCTCGATGCAGCGCCGACTGCCCGGTCGCGAGCAGGAGGTCGAACGCGCGGCGGACGACCTCGGGATCGTCCTCTCCGTACGAAATCGCCTCGCGGTAGTGGTACGCGGCGAGCTCGGCGGTCTCCACGTCGCGGTCGGGCGCAACGCGCTGGATCCACTCCGCCACCCGGCGGTGCAGGTCGCGGCGCTCGGCGTGCGGCAGCGAGCCGTAGGCGACATCGCGCGTGAGCGCGTGCTTGAACGCGAACTCCTGGAGCCCGGACATCACGGATTCGGGGCGAGGCAGGATCAGCCCGCGCCTGCTCAGCGGGGCGACGGCCTCCTCGTCGACCCCGACCGCCGACGGCCAGAAGACGCGCCCGACCACCGAGCAGCGACGGAGAGCATCGCGCTCGTTCGCCTCGAGGAGGTCGATCCGAGCGGCGATCACGCCGTGCACGGAGTCCGGGATCGGGACCTCCGAGAGCCGACGGGTCGCGGCCCAGCCGCCGTTGTGCCGCTCGAGCGCACCCTCCTCGATCAGCATCTGGAGCATCTCCTCGACGAAGAACGGATTGCCCTCTGCGCTCGCGAGGATCGGCCTGCGCAGGTCCTCGGGCACTTGCGCCTCGCCCAGGAGTGACGAGACGAGCCGCGTCGACTCCTCCGCCGTGAGTGGTGCGAGGGAAAGGGTCGTCGCGTTCTGCTTCCCCGCGCCCCACGTCGGCCGGTGGTCGAGGAACTCCGGCCGGGCCGTGCAGACGATCAGCACTCGCGTCCCGGCGAGAGACTCCGCGAGATGCTCCAACACGTCGAGCAGCGCCGCAGACGCCCAGTGGACATCCTCGACGACGAGGACCGTGAGCTGTTGGCGGCCGAGTGCTCCGACGTATTGCTGCCAGGCATCCTCGAGCGCCGCGCGAACGTACTCGGGGTCGGCCGTGATGATCGCCGAGCCGGGCACCGACAAACCGATCGTCCACGCGATCGCCTCGAAGACGTCGCTCGGCGCGTCCTCGACGACCGACGCGACAGCGTGCTTGAGCTTCGCCAGCGCCGCGTCGAAACGGTCGGTGTCGAAGATCCCCGCATCGGTCTTCGCAGCCTCGGCGAGCGGCCAGTAGGTGATCCCTTCTCCGTAGGGCAGGCATCGCCCCTTCAGAACGCGCGCGCCCGGCAGATGACCGAGCAGCTCGTTGAGGAGTCGCGACTTTCCGACGCCCGCCGCCCCGAAGAGCGTCACGAATTGCGCGACGCGGTCGCGATCGACCCGCGAGGCGACCGCGCCGAGCACGGCCAGCTCCTCGTCTCTGCCGATGAACGGCGCGGTCAGGCTGCCGGCGGTGCGGATGGTCGGCTCGACCGCGGCGACGAGCGCGGCCCAGGCCGGGAAGCCCGTCCCCGTGCCCTTCACCTCGATCTCCCGGCGCGCGCCGTACGTGATCGCGCGGTTCGTCGCCACGTGCGTGCGTTCGCCGACGAGCACCTCCCCGGGCCTGGCCGTCTGCTGAAGACGCGCGACCACGTTCACCGCGTCCCCGCTGACCATCAGCTCGCCGCGCGCGGCGGCCTCGCGGCCGGCGACCACCTCGCCCGTGTTCACGCCGATCCGTAGGCCGACCTCGGCGCCGTACTCGGCTCGGACTCGGTCTGCGAAGGCCGCGAACTGGTCGTGCGCCGCGAGCGCGGCGCGGACGGCACGCTCCGGGTCGTCCTCGTGCGTCTGCGGGATCCCGAAGACGGCCAGGATGGCATCGCCCACGAACTTCTCCGTCGTCCCGCCGAACCGTTCGACCTCCGAGTGCAACAGCTCGAAGAGGTCGCCCTGGAGGTCGCGCACCTCCTCCGGGTCGAGCTTCCGGCCGAGCGCGGTCGAGCCGGCGAGGTCGGCGAAGAGGACGGTGACGACCCGCCGCTCCTGCCGGTCGTCCGTGCCGGCGCCCCGGCGGACATCCTGGCCGAGCGACGTGCCGCAGGCCGAGCAGAAGAACGCGGAGCTCGCCTGCTCGGAGCCGCAGGCGGGGCACGGGCGGTACATCGCCGCGCCGCAGGCGCTACAGAAGCGGGCATCGAGCGGCTGCTCCGCGGCGCAGGAAGCGCAGGCGATGGTCACGAAGCGAGTCTACGGCCCGGCTGCAGTGCTGCCGGGGCTTGCTCGGGGGGAAGCAAAGCGTTAGCGTACAAAGCGCTTTGCAAACCGAACGGAGGCCTGACCGAGAGATGGATGCCGACTTCGATCCGTGGACCGCGATTCCGCGCGAGGAGTACGTGGAACGGCAGGCGCGCGCACGCGCCGCCGCTGCCGAGCAGGGCTTCGACGGGGCGGTCGTCTGGTCGCGCGGCGGCGCGTTCATGGACATGAGCGCCGACGTCCTCTACCTCGCCAATCACTATTCACAGCAGCCGTACATGGGCGACGAGTCGGGGATCGGCTCCGCGCGCTCGCATGGCGTGTGTGTGCTGCCGGTCGACGGTCCGAGCACCGTGGTGGTCGATGTTCCGTGGTGGCGGAAGGATCTCGTCGTCGGCGACACGATCCAGCCGTCGATCCACGTCGTCGAGACCGCGGCCGACGCGATCAGGGCCGCCGGGCTCGAGCGCGGGCGCCTGGCCCTCGTCGGCGCGAGCTACATGACCGCCGCCGCGTATCTCGGACTGGTCGAGCAGCTGCCCGACGCCACGCTCGTGCGGGCCGACACCCTGATCGAGAAGCTGCGGCTGATCAAGAGCCCGGCGGAACAGCAGCTCATCCGGCGGGCCTGTGCGCTCGGCAACCAGACGCTCGAGGCTTTGATCGACGCGGTCGTGGAAGGTGCGACGGAGGCGGATGCGATGGCGGCTGCCGCGCAGGTGCTCATCTCGGGCGGCGGCGTCCTCTACGACGCGGCATGCTCGTCGGGGCCATGGTCGCACGGGTACACGCACGCCCGGCTTCCGTCCGCGGACGCGAGGCGGAAGTTCGAGAAGGGCGACCTCTTCCACGTCGACTGCTACGGCTCGTACGGGGGCTACTTCTTCGACTTCGCCCGCTCGCGCTGCGTCGGCGACGATCCGACGCCCGAGCAACGGGCGCTCCTCGACGCGGTGATCGAATGCGTCGAGACGGTGTGCGCCGAGGTCCGCCCCGGTCTGACCGCGGACGAGGTCTACCGCGTCGGGGAGCGGTGGCTCGCCGAGTCGCCGGTGGTGCAGTCTCTCCCCGTGGACGAGCCGGAGATGGAGGGCTTCCCAGCGGTGGGGCACGGGATCGGGCTCATGTGGGAGTCGCCGTGGCTGATGCCGGGCGACGAGACGCCGATCGAGGAAGGCATGTACCTCGCGGTCGAGATGCTGCTCGGGCACCGGTCGATCGGCGGCGCGATGTTCGAGCACAACGGCCTCGTGACGGCCGACGGCTTCGAGGTGCTCACGACCGCGCGCGAGCGCCGTTGGTAGATCGCGACGCGATCCTCGACGGCCGCAGGATCGCGGTTCTCGCGACGACGAACGCCGACGGCTCCGCCTACCAGACCGCGATCTGGTACCTGTGGGCCGGCGGCGCGTTCCTGATCCCGACCTCCGGCGAGAGCCGTAAGGCTCGCAACATCGCCGCGCGACCCGACGCGTCGATCCTCGTCGAGGAGCGGGCCGCCGGCCTGCGGGGCGTCGGCGCGACCGGCCGCGCGGAGCTGATCCGCGGCGACGAGGCCAGGGAGCTGAACGCGGCGATTCACGCGCGCTACCTCACCCCTGCCGGGATCGCTCGCGCAGACCTCGGCGCGGTCCTCGCGGCCTCCGACGACGTCACGATCCGCCTCGTGCCCGAGCGCTGGCGCAGCTGGGACATCGGCGACGTCTTCGGCGACCTCCTCGCCGACCCCGAAAACGCGCAGTCGCTCGACCTTTGAAGCACTCGCCCGCCAAGACACGTCTGGCGTCTGACCCCCGACATGGCTCGACGGGACCTGTCGAGTGTCACGCGTTGCGCACCGCCCCGCGCGGATCTGGCTCAACCATGCGCTCGCATCGTCTGCCGCGGACGTGTCCGGGGGTCTGACCCCGTTCTTCGTCCGGGCGCAGTTCGATCGTCCTCAAGTGACATGTAGGGGCCTGACCCCCGACATGTCTCGACCGGCCCTGTCAGGTGTTACGCGTCGTGCACGCCCCTGCGCGGATCTGGCTCAACCATGCGCTCGCATCGTCTGCCGCGGACGTGTCCGGGGGTCTGACCCCGGTTCAGGCGCTGCGGAGCTCGATCGCGCCGGCGGCGAGGTCGACCTTGCCGGGGGCGGCCGGGACTGCGAACGTCAGGCTGACTCGGGCGCCGGCGTGCGGGCCCGGCTCGAAGCGCAGCTCGACGTCGCCGATGCGGTCGGACTCGCCGAGCCAGCCGCGCAGGCGGTCGCGCCACAGCGCGTGCTCGCCGCCGGCGAAGGTCAGGCGCTCGAGCGCCGCTTGCCCGCCGAGCCCCGGATGGTCGAGAGACCGGTCCGGCCGGTCCATCGCGAACACGTACAGCTCCGATTGGTGCTCGTGCGGCCCGGCCGCGTGGATGCGGTGCCGCGTGCCGTCGTCGAGCTGCAGCTCCTCGTCCATCGTCCAGAGCCAGCCCGCGGTGTCCTCCTCGAAGCTGTCGGACGAGACGCCGATGCCGATCACCCGCGGAACCTCGTCCGAGAACCAGGCGGCCGGCGGGCTCGCGGCCACCGGATAGACGACCTCGACGAAGCCGCCGCCGCGATAGGCAAGGCTCTCGCTGTGGACGCCGTCCGCGTCGAAGCGAAGCCGACCGGGGACGGGAACGAAGCCGGCGGGACCGAGCCGCGCGACGAGGTCGCCGTGGTCGTCCTGGCTCCCGCACAGGACGATGTGGTCGATCCCGAAGAACATCAGCCGAGCCGGAAGACGGTCACGAGCGCGCCGCCACCGAGTAGTGCGCGTGCGCGAGCAAGCCGTCGCGGAACACCATCGTCACCCGCGCCGGAACGAGCGTGCCGTCGCCGAGCTCGAACTCCACCTCGCCCGCGACCCAGTCGTCGCGCGCATCCGGCTCGCCCAGCCAGCGCACGCCCAGATCGAACACGCCGCGGAAGGCGTCGACGAGCAGCTGCCTGCCCCGCCACGACTCCCCCTTGTCGGTCCCCCAGACGAGCACGTCGGGAGCACAGAGGCGTTCGATCGCGTCGACGTCGGACTGCGCGAACGCGCCCAGCACCTCGGTTGCGGTCTCGATCATACGAGCGATTCGATCCCCCGAAACTCGACGTCGAAACCGAAGTGCCGCGGGCCGAGCGTCGCGAGACCGGCGGGCGAGTCGAACTGGTCGCGCCTGCGGCGGCCGACGACCGCAAGCTCCTGTCCGAGCTCGAGGTAGGTGTTGACGAGCGGCTCGGCCGTCTCGGGATCGCAGAACTCGATCAGGTCCGGGCTCGCGACCCACGGCTCGCCGTCGAGCCACGTCATGTGGTTCTCGTTCCTGAACCACACCTTCAGGCGGTGCCCCTCGAACTCGCCGATCCCGTCGAGCTCGTGCACGCCCTCCATGTAGCCCGTGTTCTCCCAGTCGCGCCCGGCGACCGTTCCGCGGAAGAGCACCCACCCGTCGAGTGCGTCGGCAGCGGCGGCGACCGGGTCGGCGCCACGCTCGCGCGCCTCGCGAATCGCACGGCCGAGCGTCAGACATTCGCTGATCGTCCGCGGCACGTAGATCTCGCCCACACGCCGCGCGCGAATCGCGGCGAAGGCGCACGCAATCAAGCCGAGCGACGAGAGAGCGAGATGCTTGCTGATCCGCTCCGCCCATGCGTTCGACGGCGACGTGCGAATGATCACCTCGTTGCCGAAATGGTCGACGCACGCAAACGGGAGGACGGGCTCGTTGTGCATGTGCGGCGCCGTCGAGTGGAGCTCGGGGATCGCTCGGCCGGCGTAGTCGCCGTCGACGAGCGGGATCCCCAGCCGGGACGACGCGCTGAGGATCGCACCGGTGTTGATGCCCCCGATCTCGATCGAGACGAGCGCCGCGCATTCGACGCCCAGCACGTCCTCGAGCAGCCGAACGGCTTCGACGAACGGGTGGTCGTTCACCCGGCCGCCGCCGAGCGCCTGCGCCCGCTCCTCGGGATCGTCGAAGCTCTCGGGGGCGATCGAGCCGCTGAAGCACACCGAGAAGGTCGTGCCCTCGGGGTCGATCGTGTCGAGCGGCACCCAGCCGATCTCCCGGCCCGCCTCCAGGTCGGCGTTCAATTGCGCACGCTCCACGACGGGATCACCCCCACCCGACGCGCTCATGAAGTTCGCGCCTCGCAGGAAGTCGTCGATGTCAATCGGTGTCGTGATCTGACTCACGGGTTGCTCCTTTCACTCGACCTCATCAGGGGGCTCGTACCAGCGCACGCGCTCGCCGACCCGTGCGCGCAGACGGAACTTCCGGCCCTTCGGCGCCTCGTCGAGCGCGCGCCGCAACTGCAGGGCCGGCTCGGCCACGTCGGGTCTCAGTTCCGCGACCCGGTCGAGCGTGCCGGTCGCGGTGCGCCAGAGCCCCCAGTCGTCGGCGACGAGGCGCTCGAGGTAGTCCTCGTCGAACCGATCGCCCTCCCCCGCGCCCAGATCGTGATGGCGAAACAACTCCGCGACATCGTCCGTGTCCTTCGCGTTCAGCTCCACCACCTGAAGCTTCGTCAGCAGCAGGTCGGTCGCCGTGATCGTCGGACTGTCCAGCCGCAACCTGTCCTTGAGCTCGATGCGGTGGCACATCTCGAAGGTGTCGACGAAGACGTCGACCTTTCCCGCCGGCCCGTAGAAGATCAGCCGGCGCTCGCCGTGGAGCGCGTTGAAGCGGGGCTCCGGCTCGTAGCCGCGCCCCTCGAGCACGCGCGTCACCGTCGCGACGTCCTTCGCGGTGGTGACCGCATCGAGATCGCCGAGCTCGCGATGGAGCGTCCCCGACGAGTGGAGCACGACGGCCACGCCGCCGAGCAGCCGCAAGGTGGCTCCGGCCTCCTCGGCGCTTTCGACGAGCGCGATCCCCTCGGTGACCAGCGCGTCGGTCACGCCCTGGTCGGCTCGAGCGGCGGCGACTCGAAGCCGTACACCTTCGAATGAGTGAGACCGAGGTGCTGGTAGAGATCGGCGGCGAGCTCCGCCCACTTCCAGCAGGCCACCCCCGGGTCGACGAGGGGAACGGGGAGCTCCTTGGCCGCCCGCTCCCAGAACGCCGGCGAGGCGATCTCGGAGAGCACGATCACCTCGGCGCCATCGTCCTCGACGGCCCGCCGGCCCTCCTCGATCACGCGGTCGAAGAAGCGCTCCGGCTCCGCGAGCACGTCGGGGATCCCCATCTCGACGGAGCGGAAGGACGCGAGCCTCCGCTCGAGACCGTAGAGGACGACGTTGTCGCTCATCTTGGGAATCCATTTGCGGCGACCGACCACGATCGAGAAGCGGTGGCCGAGCGTGCAGGCGAGATGCAGGCTGGCCTCGGCCATACCGACGACCGGCATCCGCAGGGCCTCGCGCAGCTCGCGGAGCCCGCCGTCGTAGAAGCAGCCGATGATCCCGGCTCCGCAGCCGTCAACCTCGGCGTCGCGCATCAGCTGCAGCATCGGCCCGAACGCTGCGTGCTCGTACAGGTGGTACTCGAGATGCGGCGGCCCCTCGTCGAGATGGCGAACGCGCGGCGTGTGCGCTGGAGACCGGACGGCGTCGATCAGCGCGACGGTCTCCTCGTCGAATGCACCGGAGCCGACCGGGTTCACCCACAGGATCTCGGCCATCGCTCCTCCTAACCCTGCACGATCTGCCAGCGCGCGACGCCCTTGTCGCGGTCGAGGTCGACGATCGCGCCGCGCAGAATGCCATCGGCATACTCGGAGCCGGGGTTGATGCACACCGTCCGTCCGAGCTTTTGCCCCGCCGGCGACTCGTGGACGTGCCCGTGCAGCCCGAGAGCCGGGCCGGTCGCCTCGATCACGCGCCGGACCGACTCGGAGCCGACCGGCCCGATGCGGACCCCGCTCGCGTCCACGAGCGGCCGAAGGTTGCCGTCGAGCAGCGGCGCCAGGTCGAGATGGGTGCCGTGAGGCGGGCAGTGGAAGTTGTAGACGGCGTGCTCGGGCTCGCGAAGGCGCGCGACCAGTGCGTCGAGCCTCCGGCCGAGCTCGTCCTCGGTCAGCTCGCGCGGCGTGTGCCACGGCGTCGGCGTCGAGTAGCCCAGGGAGGCGAGCTCGTGGCCCCCCGGCAGCTCGTACACGTCGTCCTCGGCATAGGTGACGACACTCGAGCCTCGCAGCGCGTCGGCCAGGTCGTCGAAGTCGTCGTTGCCGAGCATCATGAAGCACGGGATCCCGAGGTCCCGAAGGCGCTCCTCTGCGAGCTCGACCCAACGTTCGAGGCTCGCTCGCATCGCGGCGTGGAAGGCCGCGTCGAGCTTCGCCGGCTCGGCGTCCAGCTCGGCTTTCTCGTCGGGCGCGAGCAGGATGTCGTACCGGCCCATCGTGCGGATCCGCTTCTGCAGGGCGGCAAGCTCCTCGTCGTTCTGCGCCTCGACCGGCTCCTCGTAGAGCTCGCCGCGCCAGCCGCCGTCGCCGTTCGAGACGAGCGGGACGAGCATCTTGCCGGTGACGTCACCGCCGAGGATGAGCGCCTGGACCTCGTAGACGCGCGCCGCGTTGACCCATTTCCGGAAGCACTGTTCCGAGCCGTGGATGTCGGTCGCGAAGAAGAGCCGTGTGCGGTTCCCTTTGCTCCGCTTGAACAACGCTTACTCGGGTGGCAGTTGCTTGAACGACAGTCCCAGGTCGACACCTCTCGACTTGTTGATCAAGTACGAGATCGGATAGATGACGATCGCGATCGCCGCGATGATCGCCGTCGCCCACCACCCGGTGCTCGAATTGGCTCCCAGCGTGTCGTTCGTCGCCAGCGGATAGAAGAACAGCGCGTAGACGCCGAGCGAGATGATCCCGAGCCAGGCGATCACGGGCAGCCCGGCGATCGAGCGCCGGATCGGCGAGCCCTCGTAGAGCGCCTTGCGCCGGAACGGGAACGCGATCGCGGTCAGCGCGACGACGAAGAACGTGAGCAGCTCGGCGAGACCCGCGGTGAAGAAGATCTCCAGGAACTTCGACGAGCCCCAGACGATCAGCGCCAGGTAGATCAGCGTCACGATCAAGGTGATCACGTTGGCGACGATCGGGGAATGCGTACGCGGGTTCACGTCGGCGACCTTGTCGGGCAGGATCCGGTCGAACGACCACGCGAAGAGATTCCGCGTCGCGATCAGGAAGGTCGCCGGCAACGCGACGATGAACGCGACGATGAACGACAGACTGATCAGCCCGATCAGCAGCTTCGACGATGTCAGCATCGAGACGTAGAAGAAGAAGAACGACGGCGAGCCGAACGGATACTCCTTCGCCCCGCTGTTCGACAGGTATGTGGCCGAGCCAAGGAAGTCGTTGCCGAACGTGCGGCTCGCGAGCGCCATCAGCAGCGCGACGAGCACCACCGAGATGAGCAGCGAATAGACCATTCCGCGGATGCCGCGGGAACGCGCCGAACGCACCTCACCGCCGGCGTACGTGGTGACGATCGCGTATCCGAACGAGGCGAAGGCGAGCGGCATCGCGAGGATCGTGTTGTGGAAGCTGAAGTTCCCGCCGCCCGCGTAGCCCGCCTTGTGGGCGTCGGCGATGATCCCGTTGTAGTTCCCACCGAACCGGTCGACGGCCGAGACGAAGTCGCCCCGGCCGTGGATGAGCAGCAGGATGATCGAGAGCGCGATCCCGATCAGCGAGATGCCGAACAGCACCTTGTAGATCTGCAGCGCGCGGTGCAGGCTCAGGCTCATGAGCAGGGCGCAGAGGATCAGCGTCACGGCGCCGATCGCAAAGCCCCAGTTCTTGCTCGTCCCGAGCACCGCGCCCCAGTGGGTGAACCGATGGCTGTTCGTCGCGACCCCGAGCGTCGTGAACGCCGAGGAGAACCCGAACGGAGCGAGCAGGTACCCGAAGTACGCGATCACGAGCAGGTACCAGGCGGTGATGTTGAAGTTCGCCGCGAACCCGATCCACGGGTGCAGCGTCCGGCTGACGAAGACATAGTCGCCGCCCGAACGCGGCATGACCGCCATGAAGAGCCCGTACATCAGCACCGGGAAGAGACACAGCCCGCCGCAGATGACCGTCACCCAGAACGGGCTCGCCCCGGGGAACGCCGCGGGCGCCTGGGTGGCGATCAGGACGGCAAGGGGAAGCGAGATGAAGGAGACGTTGAGCGCGATGCTCGAGCCGATCGAGATCTCGCGGACCAACCCGGTCGCCTGACGCGTGTAGACCCCCGAAACCTGTGCTGGAGCCACGCCTGCTGCCTGTTCGCTCACCGCTCCGACCTCCTGTTGCAAAGGGCTTTGCGCGAAGCTACCACGAAATCTCCGGCAGGCCTAGCGCCGCGTCGACGGACGGGTGACGAGCCGAACCGGGATCACCGCCGGAGCCTCCGGTGCTTCGCCGCGGATCAGCGCATCCAGCATCGTGATCGTCGGCTCGGCGAACCGCTCGGGGAACACCGCGACGGACGTCAACGGCGGCTGCGCCTCCCGCGCGAACGGGCTGTCGCCCACCCCGATCACGCCGACGTCCGCGCCGACGCGCAGGCCGGCCCGCTCGACGGCGATCGCTGCCGCGAGCGCGAGCTGGTCGTGCACGCAGAAGAACGCGTCCGGCGGCCGTCGCGACTGCAGTGCGTGCGCGACCGCCGTGATCGCGGCGCGATTCGAGAAGTCCTCGGCGACGACGACGCGTCCCGAGTCCCCGAAGGCAGCGGCGAAACCGTCGAGGTAATCGGCCATGTACGAGACCTCGGCCTCGATGGTCAGCAGCGCGGCGCGCTCGTAGCCCTCCTTGCGCAGATGCTCGGAGACGAGGTTGCAGACTCGGGCGTGGTCGTTGTCGATCCAGAAGGGGCTCGAGCCGTCGGGCATCCGTCCGACCGTGACGAACGGTGTCCGGCTCGCCTGGACCGCCTGGACGAACGGATCGTCGACGCGCGGGTCGACGAGCACGGCACCGTCGACCCGTCCCTCGTTGAGCAGCGGGCCGATGAAGCTGTTCCCCGCCTCGAGCGGCGGGACGTAGGCAAGTGAGTAGCCTCGCCCGACTGCCGCGAGCGAGACCGCCGGCAGCAGTGCGCTGAAGAAGGAATTGAGGACGAGAGCCTCGCCGCTGAACGAGACCTGCAACGCGAGTGCGTAGCTCCGTCCGGTCGCGAGTGCCTTCGCGGCGGAGCTCGGGTTGTAGGCAAGCCGCGTCGCGGCCGCGATCACGCGCTGCCGCGTCTCCTCGTGGACACGGCGCTTGCCGGAGAACACGTGGGAGACGGTGGTGATCGAGACTCCGGCCGCCTCGGCGACTTCGAAGATCGTCGTCCGTCCGTTCTCCGCCTGCTTCACGACACCGCAGCATATTGAGCGAGGCGCCGAGGGTCGTCACGCGGCCCATGGCTCGAGAGCCCTGGGCCGCGTGACGCCGCTCTTGCGGCTCAGTCGCCGCCGCTCGAGCTGGAGCCCCTCGGAGACGGGATCAGCTCGTAGGTCGGGTTGTCACCGTGCTGCTGCGTCCAGAAGGCCCGCCACTTGCCGCTCTTGAACGGCCGGGGCGTCGCCACCCCGAGCAGCCCGTGGATGCTCGTGTCGCCGTCCGAGACGAACATGCCGGTGATCTCGTTGTCGCCCTCGTTCTGGAAGCCCGGCGTACCGCCGAGGCCCGGAGTCGATCGTGGCGGACGCGTCGCGACCCTCCGCGATGAACCGGACCGGCTGTGCGCCGTGCGAGTAGTCCTGGGTGACGTCGAACATCCAGGCCGAGTCGAGCGCGTTCCGCTGCGTGTGCAGGGTGTCACCCGCGTCCTCGACGAACGCGATGTTGTTCTTCGAGAAGAACGCCGTGTTGTCGAAGGCCGAGTGCACCTGGTCGCCGTCGTAGAGCACGGAGATCGACCCGTTGTCGCTCGTCGGAGACTGGACGAGCTTGAAGATCGAGCCGAAGCCTCCGGTCTGGTTCGGGCTCGTGCAGGCCGGCTGGTTGGGATTCGGGGCCGGCCCGCCGCCTGCGCAGGTCCGGTTGTCGGTGTCGCCGGTCTCGTCGAAGTAGTACTCGTGGAAGTTCGAGCCCGGACGGAACACGCCGTTCTCGGGCCGCTTGAACGGCGTCGCGCCCGCCGCCTTCGCGAGGGCGTTGTCGTCTGCCCCGGGAGCGGCGTCGACGACGTCGTGGTGCTGATCGTGATCCACTTCGTCGCGAGCGTCGTCCCGTAGGTGTGCAGCGCGACGTAACCGGCCGAGTTGCTGCCGGAGATGTCGGTATCGGCTGCCGCTGCAACGTCCGCCGCGGAGGAGCTCGCCGGCATCGTGAACTTCAGCGGCTTGCCGCCGACGAGCACCTGCAGGGCCTGAACCTTGCCGCCCGACTCGAGGTCCGACGCGTTCTTCGGCACGAACCGGAAGATGAAGCTGTTCGGCTGCTTCGTGTGCGAGTTCGCACCCGACCCCGTCGCGCCGCCGACGTCCTCGTCGATGATGAGGTTGCCCTTGCTGTCGTTCTGGATGCCCTCGAAGCCGGCACGCCCGGTCACGTTCGAGATGTCGTCGACGTGGGACGGGAAGTCCGGCGTCGCCAGGTAGACCGATGGCGTGGGCTGGCCACCCGAGACGCCGCTCTCGGTCGTGTAGAGGAGGCGCTCGGCGAACGGATCCCAGGTCGAGCCGTCGATCACGTGCAGAGGCACGCCTGCGTCGGTCTGGGTCGACATCAGCGTCACCCGGTGTGCGCCGTCCGCATCGAGGTTGATGCGGGTGATGACGCCCGGGCTACCGAGCTCATGGCCCTGGAAGAGGAAGTGCGTCCCGTAGTCGTAGCTCGGGTCCGGGCCCTTCAGGCCGCCCCTGAAGACCAGGTACGTGTTCTTGTCGGGCTCCGTCTTCGTCGCCTCGACGTTCGAGCCGAGGGCGGGAAGCAGCGGGCCGTTCCCGTCGTAGCCGTAGTACGGGACGGCCGTCGTTCCGCCGTCGAGCTTCATCGAGCCCTGCGCCCAGACCACTTCCTGCAGCTCGGGCGAGAGGATGTTCGGCGCCGAAGCGCCGACTGTCTTCGGGTTCGCAGTCGCGACGTTCGTGAGACTGCCTCCATCGGGCGTCGTCGCCAGAGCGGCAGTGGCCGCGACCGCGGCGATTGCAACGACGGCGACCGCCGTCAAGCGTCCTGAGAATCTCATCTGTCGTTTCCCCTCCTGATTGGGCGCCGGCCCCATCGCCGTTGCCGACCCAACTTGTACGCAGAGCGTCAGCGTCGAGTGGGTAACGGATTCGAGTCGATCCGGAGACGGTCCGCAGGAGGCGCGGCCGAGCGCGAACCGCGATTCACCACGATTGCACGAACTGGTTTCAGGGTCGTAACCCAAATGTCGGCGCGCACGCGCGATCGTCTCACGCGAACCGCAGGAGATCGCTACCGAAGGGGGAGAAACACCAATGCGCCAGTCAGGACTCGCGCGCCGCATGCTCGCACTCGCGGCGCTCTGCATCGCAGTCCTCGGGATCGTCGCCGGGATCGCACAGGGATCCAATCGGGCGAACTCGTCGAAAAGCAACGAACACAACGGGTCGTACACGATCGGTCTCTTCGGCGACATGCCGTACAACGCGATGGGCAAGGCGGACTACCCGTATTTGCTCCAGGACATCAACTCGCAGAACGTCAGGTTCTCGACGTTCGACGGGGATCTGAAGGCGGGCGGAGACGGCCCTTGCAGCGACAGTCTCTATACGACCGCGATCGCAGGTTTCAACTCGCTGAAGCACCCGCTCATCTGGGTACCGGGCGACAACGACTGGACCGACTGCTGGGGCCGCTACGGACCGGGGACACAGCCGTATTCCGATCCGCTCGAGCGCCTGGCCCACGAACGGCAGCTCTTCACCTCGACGTCGCGCAGCCTCGGCCAGACGACGCTCCAGCTCACCCGCGAGTCCCGTGAGGGCGGCCCGTACGCGCTCTACTCGGAGAACGTGCGCTGGACGAGCGGCCCGGTGGTCTACCTCGGGCTGAACGTCCAGGGCTCGAACGACAACTACCCGTACGCCGGCGTCGACGGGGAGACCCGTTCCGATCAGGAGATCCAGCGCCAGCGGGACGAGGAGGTCGCTCGCAAGGCGGCGGACATCCACTGGTTGACCGAGGGCTTCGACTACGCGAAGCACATCGCTGCGAAGGGTGTCCTGATCGTCTGGCAAGGCGATCCGAACTTCAACAACGAACAGAAGCTCCCCGACACACGCTCATACGACGCATTCGGCGACTACGTCGACGCACTCCGCTCAGACACCCTTGCCTTCGACGGGCAGGTTGTGCTCGTGCACGGCGACAGCCACTACTTCAAAGTCGACAAGCCGCTCACGCGCGCGAGTGGGCGTGTGCTCGGCAACTTCACGCGGGTCGAGACCTTCGGCGCATCCTCGACCGACTGGGTCCTGGCGACGGTCGACCCGCGCAGCCGGAACCTGTTCACATTCCAGCCGATGGTGGTCGCGGCCACGGACAAGTAGGGCACGAGCGACACGACGAGAGCCCTGGACGTGTGGGGCTCTCGTCCTGCTCGCCCCGGGACCGAATGACGTGAGGAGTCGCGTTGACGCCGACCCGGCCGGCCAGTAGGTTCGCGCCAGCAGGGCGCCGCCGGGCGACCCGCACACCTGCAACTCGATCGAGCGAGAGGTGACCATGACCAGCGTTGTCTCAGCCGGGATCTCCGAAGGCGACCTCGCCTCCGCGCTCGACGGCTTCGCCGCCGCCGTCGGCGCCGAGCACGTCCTCACCGACGAAGCCGACCTCCGCGAGTTCCGCGATCCGTTCGCCTACGAGACCTGGGACGAGTACACCGCCTCGGCGGTGGTGCTGCCGGACACGGTCGAGGAGATCCAGGAGATCGTCCGGCTGGCCAACCTGCACAAGGTCTCCGCTCTGGACGCACGGCACCGGCCGCAACAACGGCTACGGCGGTCCGGCACCACGCGTTCGCGGCTCGGTGATCCTCAGCCTGCGGCGGATGAACCGCGTGCTGGAGCTGAACGAGGAGCTCGGCTACGCCGTCGTCGAACCGGGCGTTCGCTGGTTCGACCTGTACGAGGCGATCCAGTCCGGCGGTCACAAGCTGATGCTCTCGGTGCCCGACCTCGGCTGGGGCAGCGTCGTCGGCAACACGCTCGACCACGGCATCACCTATCTGCCGTACGGGACCGACATGGCCGCCCAGTGCGGCATGGAGGTCGTCCTCCCGAACGGCGAGCTGATGCGCACCGGCATGGGTGCGATGCCCGGGAACCGCTCGTGGAACCTCTACAAGCGCGGCCTCGGCCCCACACCCGACCAGCTCTTCATGCAGTCGAACTTCGGCATCGTCACGAAGATGGGCATCTGGCTGATGCCGAACCCCGAGTGCTACATGCCGCTCTGGCTGCGGCTCTGGAGCGACGACGATCTCGGACCGGCGGTCGACACGCTGCGCCGGCTCATGCTCGACCGGACGATCGACATGGTGCCGCAGTTCCTGAACACGGTCCTGCTCGGCTCCGTGATGACGAAGCGCGAGCTCTGGCACGAGGGGGCCGGGCCGATCCCCGACCCGGTGATCGACAAGATGGGCCGCGAGCTCGAGATCGGGCGCTGGATGATGCGCTTCGGCCTGCACGGCGACGAGGCGATGGTCGATCTCCGCTTCAAGAAGGTCAAGGAGGCGTTCGAGCGGATCCCCGGCGCCGAGGTCTGGGGCACGAAGTACGAGCCGGAACAGTTCCCCCACATCGAGAACGCGATCGAGCGGGTGCAGGCCGGCGTCCCGAGCCTCGACCTGAACCAGATGACCGGCTGGTACGGCGGCGAGCAAGGCGGTCACATCGGCTTCTCACCCGTCGCCCCGCTCGTGGGCCGCGATGCCCTCGCCCTGCGCGACCTGCTGCGCGGAATGATCGAGGAGGAGGCCGGGCTCGACTACATGGCCGCGCTGATCCCCACGAACGGACGCAGCTTCGTCCACGTGACGCTGATCATCTTCGACACGCAGAACGAGGCGCAGGCGCGCGGTGCCTATGACACCTGCAAGCTGCTCGTGCGCGAGGCGGCGAAGCAGGGATACGGCGAGTACCGGGCGCACCTCGACTTCATGGATCTCGCCGCCGACCAGTACAGCTTCAACAACCACGCATACCGGCGCTTCAACGAGACCATCAAGGACGCACTCGACCCGAATGGGATTCTCTCGCCCGGCAAGCAGGGAATCTGGCCCCGCGCGATGCGAGCGGCGCCGCGCACGAGCTGATTCACTCGCCGAGCCGGACTCCCTCCGTTGGTCTGGGCTGCGACTGCAGCCTCGCCCCACTCCTTCGGTGGGAGCCTAACGGCCGACCAACCCGCGGCTGCCCGCTGCCACTCCGTGGCCGAGCCGACGTCTCACCCTTTTGTGACGGCGCGCTCACGTTAGGAGGGATAGGCAAAAGAATCTGACGGACTAGCGTCGATGGTCCGTTGGATCGAAACGAGTTCCTCGCATACATCTGGGACACCACCGACAGAGGAGGGTTCATCGCAGTGTGCGCCTGGTGCGGCCGGACGCGGGTCGGCGAGGAGTGGGTCGTGCCGCCGCCCGGCGCGCTCTCGACCGTCGACGCCAGGACCCTGCTCTCGCATTCGATCTGCCCAAGCTGCACGGCAGCCCTGCCGGGGCCGAAACCCAACATCGACCCGGGTTGAGACGGCGCCAAACGGAACTCCGAACGGCGCGTTGACGTCGCCCAAACAGAAGTGGCGTAGGTTCGCGCGACGATGAGGTTCGCAATGCGCCTGCGCGTAGCTGTCGTTCTGTCCGTCGCGATCGCGGCCGCCCTTGCGGGGCCCGCCGGTGCCGGTTTCGTACCGGCGTGGAGCTACCTCTCCCCGGCCTTGCGGGCGGGCCTCGCAGCAAAGAGTGGTGGCAGCCTGTACCTGCCTGCTCGCACGCCGCTCTTCTACCGCTATCGGTCAGGTGCGTCCGTGTCGAACGGGCGGTTGACGGTGCCATTCAGGAATCGTGCGCGGATCCGGGCCGGCCTGTGGCGGTGGACGGCGCAGACGTTTCGCTGGCAAGCGATACCGGTCGGGGCGAACGTTGCCTGTGCGACCTGGAAGCGACCCGACCAGACGTTGCAGATCGACGGCAACAAGGTGTTCTGGAGCGGGACCGCGGCCGGCGGCACCGCCTGGCGCTGCGCCACCGACCGACGCGGGCGAAGGGTCGTGCTGGCAGCCTCCGCGGGCCGCAACCTCGGGGCGGCAGGGTTGGCGACCGTCGTCGCGAGCGGGCTCGACGTCAGCCGGCGCACGTCGACAGTGAACGTCTCGCTCGCCGTGCGGCCGTCGGCAATCCACCGCGGCGGGAGTGTGCTCGTCTCGGGCGTCGCCGGCGGCTGCACGTCGGGCGACACCGTCACGATCCTCTCTCGCGCGTTCCCCGCGACTCACGAGTTCGCCGGTGTGCCGGCTGCGCTCGCACAGGTCGGCTCCGCGGGTCGTTTTTCAGTGAAGGTCCGCATTCCGGCCTCGCGTGCACCCGGCCGCTACCAGCTGACCGCACGCTGCGGAGGCGGCAACCTCGGGGTCAGTGCGTTCCTCCGCGTGACCTGACTGCACGCGAGTGCGCGAACCGCGCCGTGGATTACAACTCGAAAGGGAGGTGCTAGCGTGGGCCCGTGCTCAGGACCGCCGGCATCGTCGTCTGCGGTGCAGTCCTCGCGACCGGAGCCGCCGCGATTGCTGCGCCGCTTGGAGCACGAGGCTCGGACTGGGCGACCGTGCGCCTCTCGAACGTCCATGCGGGCGTACGCCCGGTCGCTCTCGTCATCTCCCTCCACACCGAGCTCCAGTGCGGAAGGTTGCGCCCCGGCACCCTCGCCGTTGCGTTCCCTGCCGCAACGCGACTGCCGAAGACCATCCCAACCTCGGCGGTCACGGTCGGCGGGGAGCATCCGGGCAGCGTCAAGCTCGCGGCCCGGACGCTCTCGATCACGATTCCGCCGCCGACAGGCGTCATGTGCGACTCGATCGCCCCGGGGACGGCAAGGATCCTCGTGTCCCGCGCCGCGCAGGTCGGCAACCCGGCTGCGGCCGGGAGCTACAAGCTCGGCGTGCACTACCGCACGGCGGCACTCACGGCGAAGTTCACGATCAAGCCCTAGGATCCCGCACGCAGTGGCAGCGGAGCCCGGGACATTCGAGGTCGACGGTCGGCGTGTACGCGACCTGAACGGCAACGGCGTGCTCGATCCCTACGAGGATCCCCGGCAACCGCTCGAGGCGCGGGTCGACGACCTCCTGGCGCAGATGACGCTCGCGGAGAAGGCGGGGCTGATGTTCCAGCCGCCGATCGGCGTCGGCCCCGAAGGCGAGCTGCTCGAGGGCCCATCTCCCTTCGGCGGCGACGGAACGACGCGTCTCGTCGTCGATCGTCATCTCAACCACTTCAACATCTACATGGCCCCGGAGGCGCGCCAGCCTGGCCGAATGGCACAACCGGCTCCAGCGCCTCGCCGAGAGGAGCCGCCTCGGGATCCCGGTGACCATCTCGTCGGATCCGCGCCACTCGTTCGACGAGAACGCGGTTGTGAGCTGGTCGACCGGCTCCTTCTCCCAGTGGCCCGAGCCGATCGGCTTCGCCGCGACGCGCGACGAGGAGCTCGTGCGCGGCTTCGGCGAGATCGCACGTCAGGAGTACCGCGCCGTGGGCATCCACGTCGCGCTTCACCCCATGGCGGACGTCGCCACCGAGCCGCGCTGGGCCCGGATCGGCGGCACGTTCGGCGAGGACTTCGAGCTGGCCGGTCGCCTGACCGCGGCCTACGTCCGCGGTTTCCAGGGCGACGAGCTCGGCCCACAGAGCGTCGCGTGCATGACCAAGCACTTTCCAGGTGGCGGCCCGCAAGCCGACGGTGAGGACCCGCACTTCCCGTACGGGAAGGATCAGGTCTACCCGGGCGGCCGCTTCGACGACCACCTGCGGCCCTTCGAGTCGGCCTTCGGCGCGGGAACCGCGCAGATCATGCCGTACTACGGCCGCCCCGTCGGCACGGAGCTCGAGCCCGTCGGGTTCGGCTTCAACCGCGAGGTGATCACCGGCTTGCTCCGCGGCCGCTACGGCTTCGACGGCGTCGTGTGCACCGACTGGGGCCTTGTCAGCGACCTGCCGATGCCCGACGGTTCGCTCTGGGAGGCCAAGGCCTGGGGCGTCGAAGAGCTCGACGCGGCAGATCGGCTCCTCCGGATCGTCGACGCAGGCTGCGACCAGCTCGGCGGCGAGCAGCTGCCCGAGCTCCTCGTGCAGCTCGTCGAAGAAGGCCGCATCTCGGAAGCGCGCATCGACGAGTCGGCGCGGCGGATCCTGCGCGACAAGTTCCGCCTCGGGCTCTTCGACGACCCGTACGTCGACCCCGAGGCGGCCGAGCAGACCTGCGGCCGTCCCGACTTCAGAGCCGCCGGCGCCGAAGCGCAGCGCCGAGCGATGGTGCTGCTCGCAAACGACGGCCTCCTTCCCCTCGCTGCCGGCGCGCGCATCTACGTCGACGGGCTCCCCGAGGAAATCGCGGCCACCTATGGCACGCTCGTGGAGCACCCTGCCGACGCAGACGCGGCGATCGTCTTCCGCGACGCACCCTACGAGCCCCGCGAGGACACGTTCATCGAGTCGCTCTTCCACGCGGGCAGCCTCGACTTCCCGTCCGCCGAGCGCGACCGCCTGCTCGAAGTCGCACAGGCGGTTCCGACGATCTTCGTCGTGAACCTCGACCGCCCCGCGATCCTCACCGGGCTCGCCGACGCCTGCGGCGCCGTCGTCGCCACCTTCGGCGCAAGCCCTGCCGCGATCCTCGACCTCGTCTTCGGCGCGTTCTCACCAAGCGGCAAGCTCCCGTTCGAGCTCCCTTCGTCGATGGAGGCGGTCCGCGCTCAGCTTTCGGACGTGGCCTGCGACTCCGAGCGGCCGCTGTTCCCGCTCGGGCACGGCCTCACGTATCCCGCCCGCACCTGAGCTCTCCTGTCGCGAGTTGCGAGCTCGCTTGGCTCACCGCCACCCCGCTTGCATTCACGTCCGCCCGACTCGATACTCGTCGTGGCCGGGTTCTGCCACCGGCGGGTTGCGCACTCGCCGGAGGAGGACAACATGCTCGGTCGTCTGCTCTCGCACTTGACGTACGCGAACGTCGTTTCGACGATCTGTCTTTTCGTGGTCTTGAGTGGAACCGCGTACGCCGCGGTGACGGTGCCGTTCAACAGCGTCGGACAGGCACAACTTCAAGCGAACGCAGTCACATCGGGGAAGGTGCAGGACGGTGCGCTGCTCCGGAGGGACTTCAGGCCGGGTCAGCTTCCCGCGGGTGCGCGTGGCCCGGCCGGCGCCACCGGCCCAACCGGCGCTCAAGGGGCCAGCGGGGCGCAAGGACCGCAGGGCATCCAGGGCCTGGCCGGGGCGACCGGGCCGCAAGGGGCGCCCGGCGGCTTCGACCTGAGCAAGCTCAGCTATGTGACGGGCCAGACGCTCCCGGTGGCCCCGACGACCACCGGCTTGATCGTCGGGACGGAGACCGACTGCCCGGCCGGCGACAAGGTCGTCAGCGGCGGTTTCACGATCCTCTCCAACGCCACCGTGCGCGTGGTCACGTCGATGAGCAACAGCGCCGGCTCGGGCTGGATCGTGGAAATGATGAACACCTCCGGGAGCCCGGTCGACGTGCGCGTCACGGCGGTCTGCGCCGCGCCGTAGGTATTCGTCTCCTTGCGGGAGGCGCACCGCCTTTCGGTTGCCTAACGGGGCCGGGGCAGTTCGAGGCGGTCGAGCGCGCGCTGTGCCTGCGCGCGCATCGACTGCGTCGGGGACGAGCCGAAGTAGACGCGAACGATGACGGAGTAGGCGGCCGCAGGTCCCGAACCCGTGAGCGCGTACTCGCCGCCGGCGACGTAGGTGCCGTCGCAACAGGGATAGCGTCTCGCGTGGTCGAGCCGCAACACCATCCGTCCCTCCGTGGTCTGCGCGGATTGGTAGACGGCGGCGAAGACGACGATGCCACGCCGAGGGAGCCGAGAGAGCGTCGCATCGGGAGGATCGGCTTTCGGCCGATCTCGGTAGCGGACGCCCTTCGCCATCCACGCAGTCGACTCCTTGGGCGATGCGATGTTGCCCCCCGGGCCGTAGGAGGAGTCGAACGTCCCACCCGCTCCGTGCTGCCAGCCCTGCAGCGGCCGGAACCGTAGGGGCTGCGCCCAGGGAGCCAGCGCGACCGCGGCGACCAACGCGACCATCGCTCTCTACGCTATCGCCGCGAGTGCCGCTGCCCCGAGCGCGTCGTGGTCAGCGGGCGAACCAGCGGGCCCTGCGACTCGCCCCGAAGTGCTTCTTCTCCGCAATGAGCTCGAGCGACGGCGCCTGGAACGTGCCGGTCGGCTTAGGCCCGGAGAGGAAGTCGACGTCGACACGGCCGACTCGGCCCGCTCCGAACTCGATGTAGCACGAGCCGCGTCCCGCGTACTCGGCAGAGGCGTCGTCGCGCCGTGCCTTGGCGACGATCGACGCGGCGACGACGCGCGCTGCGCCCTCGGAGAACACGCCGGCCTTGGGCACGCCGACGGTGGCGACGTCGCCGACGGCATACACGTTCGGAAAACGGGTCTCCAGGCTCCGCGAATCCACCGGCACGTAGCCGTCTTCGGCCATCCCGCTCTCCAGGACCACCACGGGCGCGCGGTGCTTGGGCACTCCGAGGAACAGGTCGTACGGAAGCTCCGCGCCGTCGTCGAGGACGACGACGCCGCGCGACCGGTCGAGCGCGCTCACCCGGCGGCCGGGAACGAACTCGATGCCGCGCTCGGCAAACGCGGCGAGCAGCGCGGACGAGGTGTCCGGCGACGGCGGGACCGGGGTCCCGAACGGCATCACGAGCGAGATCTCGCAGTCGTCGCGGACGCCGCGTTCCGACAGGTAATCGTGCAGGAGCAGCGCTGCCTCACTCGGTGCCGGAGGGCACTTGAACGGCGCGCCGCAGACACCGACGATCGCCCGGCCTCGGGTGAACGCCGGCAGCACGTCTCGCAGCTGCTCCGCCCCGCGCAGCGAGTAGAACTCGTTCGCACCCTCGGCCAGCCCCGGGGTCGCGTCGAAGTCGTAGTCGGCGCCGAGGGCCACGACGAGGACGTCGGCCTCGTGGATGCCGGCGTTCGTCGTCACCCGCCGCGCTTCGGGATCGATGGCGGTGACCGTCTCGCGCAGGAGGATGACTCCCGGCTTGACGAAGTCGGTGTACGGGAGCCGGACCTCGTCCGGCTCTGCGCGGCCGAACATCACGTCGAGCTTCGAGTACCCGAAGACGAATGCGTCGCCCTCGTCGATCAGCGTGACGCCGGCTGCGGCGCCGAGCTCGTCGGAGAGGACCGTCGCGAGCTCGAGACCCGCGAAGCCCGCACCCAGGACGACGATCCTCATCAGGCGAGCCTACAGCGGGCCGAAACCGGATAGCGTCAGTGTCGTCGACCGGGGAGATGCCATGGACGTCCGCCCACCGCTGCCGCCGTTCACGGAGGAGACGGCGCGACAGAAAGTTCAGGCAGCCGAGGACGGCTGGAACACGCGTGACCCGGAGCGGGTCGCTCTCGCCTACACCGTCGACTCGGAGTGGCGCAACCGGGACGAGTTCTTCAGCGGCCGCGAAGCGATCGTGAACTTCCTTCGGCGCAAATGGGAGCGCGAACTCGACTACAGCCTGCGCAAGGAGCTCTGGAGCTACACCGGAAACCGCATCTCGGTTCGGTTCGAATACGAATGCAGGGACGGCGACGGCCAGTGGTGGCGAAGCCACGGCAACGAGCATTGGGAGTTCGACGAGAACGGCCTGATGCGCCGCCGGGACGCCAGCATCAACGACTACAAGATCGAAGAGCACGAGCGGCGGATTCACGTCGACCGCTGACGTGATGTCCCGAGGCTCAGCGAGTGGCGGTGGCGAGCACGATCCGCTGGGGGCCGTGCGTTTCGGCAAGCGGCCGCGCAGGGTTCGCGGCGACGTCGGCGTCGACGAGCCAAACCGTCGGGAGCGAATCGATGTCGTCGTAGACGGCGTTCCCCGCCGTGCCCGAGCCGTAGTCTCCGGCGTCGTAACGTGTCCAGATCGCGTCGAAGACGTTGACCCTGATCTTGGCGGTGTAGCCCTTGCTCTCGACGACCGCGTCGAGCAGAAGGATCAAGTCGGCCGCGATCTTGCGCTCGTACAGCTCGCCTTCGCCGTTGCGCTGGAAGCGCTGGGTGACGAGCGTGCCGGGCATGATCGGCCCTTCGACGTTCGCGACCTTCGAGGCGGCACGGGCCGGCGCGGTCGAACCGGCCCGGGCGGTGTGGCTCGGGAGAGCCCGGCCGGTCTGCGTCGAAACGGGCGGCGCGTCGAAGTCTCTCTGGCGATCCACGAGACCAAGATAGCCTCACTCGGAGATCCGACCGGAGTTTCGCGCAGCGTCAGGTGCTAGACGAGCTGCGCTTCGAGGGTCTCGCGGATGCGAACACGGCGGCATGTCCCACCGTCGAGAGTAGGTCCGCTGAACGTGTAGGACCTAGGAGGCCGGCAAAACGACCCTCGACAAGGAGCCCAGCATGCGTCCAGACATCGTCCCAGGCGCCACCTTTCCCGACTACTCGCTTCCCGACCACGAAGGAACGATTCACACGCTCAGCGAGCTTCAGGGTGACGACCCGCTGGTCCTCACCCTCGCGCGCGGCCACTACTGCCCGAAGGAACATCAGCAGCACCTACAGCTCGCCGCCTCCTATCCGCAGTTCAATGTCGCCTACACCCGGATCGCCACGATCTCGACCGACGACAAGCACACGAGCCAGGAGTTCCGCAGCTCGGTCGGGGCCCAATGGCCGTTCCTCTCCGATCCGGACCGCACAGTCCAGCGCGACCTCGACATCCAGGAGTACACCGACCCCGTCAACGACCCGATGATCCCCCACACGCTCGTGCTCAAGCCGCGGCTCGTCGTCCACCGGATCTACAACGGCTACTGGTTCTGGGGACGGCCGTCGGTCGAGGACCTGCGCCAGGACCTACGGGAGGTGACACGCGAGATCCGACCCGACTGGGATCTGAGCGACCCCGGTCTGCGCGAGGCATGGGACGCCGGGACCGACCTCTCGGCCTTCCACGGCTGGAACAAACGGAGCCCCGAGCAAATTGCCGCCGAACGCGCACGGGTCACTGGTCGAGCGGCCAGTTGACGCGAGTGAAGGTGGTGGCGAGACTCCTTGACGTGCCTCGTGCCATGCTCGTCGCGGCCGCGCTGGCGGCCTCGGCCATATTGGCCGCCACGCTCCATCCCGGTTCCGGGGGAGCGGCGGCTCCGCCCGGCTGGTCGGGCTCCGCCTCATGCACGATTGCGGTGAGCGGGCCGGGCTACTCGCACTCGGAGACGCAGAGATGGCACGTCAGCGGCCCCACGAGGGTCCTCGGGAGCTTCCGGCTCGTCCCGTCACGCTGGACCGACACCGGCAGCGGCTCCTCGCAGGTCACGGAGGGAGACCAGACGAGGAACATCACGTGGGCAGTGAAGGCCGCCGCGGCGGGCAAGTTCCGGTTCTTCGTCCGGGCGTCGGACAACAAGCTCGTCATCGGCCAGGCGAACGCCCAACTCCGCGTTCCGAACGGCATCACGGGCACGCAGCAACTCACGATCGGAGGCGTTGCGCAGACACCCGGCCCGGTCGGGCTCGAGGCGTTCGAGACCCAGCTGCCACCGATCGTCACTGCCCCGACCCGCCGCACCGTCTCCGGCTCGACACTGCCGACGCGTGTGAGCGGGTCCTTCGCGCCTTTTCAGCCGGCGACCGCATCGGTGACGAAGACGTGCTCGTGGAGGTTCGCGAAGGCCGGGTGACGGCGCCCGCGAGGCGAGTCGAAAGCGGGGCCTTGCTCGGCCCGCCCCAGTCCGCGATGATCGGCGGTCGGATGCCGCAATGATCCTCGCGAAGTTGTTGTACTGGCCGATCGGCCTCGTCGCCGGAATGCTCGGCGCTCGTCTCGCCGGTCGGTTGTTCAAGCGCACATGGAGGATCGCGGGTCGCGAGGGTGACCCGCCGGAGGCCAAGGCTCAGGGGCACGCTCTGGTCGAGATCGTGGCTGCTGCGACCGTGAAGGGTGCCGTCTTTGGGGGCGTAAAGGCGCTCGTCGATCAGGTCAGCGCGAGGGGCTTCGCACATGCCACCGGCGTCTGGCCCGGTGCGAAGGCCGACGACAAGCGCCGCGGCAGCACCGGCTCTCGACGGCCATGAACGTCACGCACCTGACCCCGAGGGCAATGGAGACGGCGGGAATCTAGATCGGGGCGCTCTCGAGCGCCTCGACCGGCAGCAGCCGGCGGGTCTCCCAGCGGCGTGCAGCGAAGGCGCCGAGAGCGATGATCACGGCGAGCACGAAGACGATCAGGTCGCCGCCGGGCAGGCGCGTGACGACCTCCATGACGGCGCCGACGAGTCCCGCCATCGGGATCGTGAAGACCCAGGCGGCCACGATGTTGCCGGCTACGCCCCAGCGCACGGCATGCAGACCGCGCGTCGCTCCTGCGCCCATGACCGAGCCCGAAATCACCTGTGTGGTGGAGACCGGGTAGCCGAGGTGAGCGGTCAGCCAGAGAACCGACGCACAGGCTGTCTGAGCTGCGAACCCCTGTGGAGCGTCGATCTTCGCGATCCGCGTGCCGAGGGTCCGGATGATGCGCCAGCCGCCCGCATAGGTGCCGGCGGCCATCGACAGGGCGGCGGAGACGATCACCCAGGTCGGCGGCCGCGTGAAGTCCGCGTTCAGATGCCCTGAAGCGACGAGCGCGAGCGCGATGATGCCCATCGTCTTCTGGGCGTCGTTCGTGCCGTGGGCGAGCGCGACGAAGCCACCCGAAAAGAGCTGGCCGAAGCGGAAGCCACGACCGACTTTGGACGGTGAGCGCCTGGCGACCAGCCAGACGATCACCGTCATCAGGACGAACGCGACCGCGAGACCGGCGAACGGCGCGATCAACGACGGCTTGAGCACCTTCTGCCAGAGGCCTGACCACTGCACGACGCTCCAACCCTGCGCGACGATCGCCGAGCCCATCACCCCGCCGATCAGCGCGTGGCTGGAGCTGGACGGGAGGCCCAGGTACCACGTGACCAGATTCCAGGTGATTGCCCCGACAAGCCCGGCCAGCAGGATCTTCAGCGTGATCGCGTCGGGGTTGACGATGCCCTTGGCGACCGTGGCCGCGACCTTGAACGAGATGAAGGCACCGACGAAGTTCGAGAATCGCCGCCATCGCCACCGCTTTACGTGGCGAGAGGGCGCGCGTCGAGACGCTCGTGGCGATCGAGTTCGCGGTGTCGTGGAAACCGTTCGTGAAGTCGAAGAAGAGCGCGACCGCGACGACGGCCACGAGCGTCACTTGCTCCATCGCCTGCTACGCGTTCTTGACGACGATGTTCGCGATCACGTTGGCGGCCGTATCGCAGGCGTCGAGCGCGCGTTCGAGGGCCTCATAGATGTCCTTCCAGCGGATCACGATCAGCGGGTCGATCTTGTCGCTGCGGAAGAGTGACGCGATCGCTTCGCGGAGGATCCGATCCCCCTGGTCCTCGAACGTCTTCAGTTCGATCAGCGCCTGCTGCACGCCGTTCATGCCCTTCAGATTCGCGCACGCGATCGAGAGCTGTTCCACCGCCTTGACGACGATCTCGCACTGCTCGAACGCGTGCCGGGTCGGCATCGCCACCCCGTAGAGGCCGAGCAGATCGGACGCCTCCTCGAGGTGGTCTACGACATCGTCGATCTCCGTCGCGAGCTGGTAGATGTCCTCGCGGTCGAACGGAGTCAGGTACTGCGTGTTGAGCAACGTGATCAGGTCGCGCGTGATCGTGTCACCCGCGGTCTCCGCTGCCTTCACCTGCTCCTGGGTCACCGAGGAGCTCGGGTGCTCGCGGAAACGACGCTCCACCAGCTGGGCCACTTCCAGCGCATTCTCGCCGGCCCTCGTGAAGAGCACGAAGAACTCCGTCGTTTTCGGGGTCAGGGAAATTTTCATCGGCCGCACGGTAGCCGAACCGACAGAACGCCCCGGCATCGCCCATCTGGCGACGCCTGAATCAACGTTGCAGCTGCGAGCGTAGGATCCGCAAACCGGTCGGGAGCAAAGCCCGCCATCAGCCAAGGAGCCTCTATGCCTACTGTGATCGGTCATCACGACGTGAAAGACAAGGATCACTGGCTTGCCTCGCCGAAGCGCGAAGAGTTCTTCGGTCCGCTTGGAGTCACCAACATCCGAACCTTCGTAGATCCAACGAACCCGGCGCGAGTGGCAGTGCTCATGGACGTGGCCGACATGGATGCATTCAAGGCCGCCATGGAGACTCCGGGGGCCGCAGAGGCAATGGCTCATGACGGCGTCGTCGAGGAGACGCTCGTGGTGCTGATCGAGGCATAGCGCGCGTCCGAACGACCTAGCGCGCTGACGGCGTCACGTGGCGAAACCGCGCGTCGCCCAGGCTTTGCCTGTGATCGAGAACGGCGCCGGAGGCATGCGCGCGCGGCAGAGCTCGCGGAGCTCTTCGCGCCGCGCCTCGGCGAGCTTCGCGACGTACGCTCCAGCGGGGCCGACGCCGAGTTCGTACGGCTCCCACCACTCCTCGAAGCTCGCAAACTCGACGCCGACGGAGAGCGACGACTCCTGCACGTCTTCGAGCCCCGCCTCCCGAAACAGGTTGCCGAGCTGGCCCTCGCGCGCGCCGGCGAGCTGCGATTCGTTCTCGGCCGCCGGATCGAACTCCTCGAGGGCTGACCAGAACGGTGACAACGGCGACATGCCCCCGTAGTAGTCCCACACGCACGCGGCGACAGCGCCGGACTGCCGCGTCACGCGCGCCATCTCGCGTAGTCCGGCGACCGCGTCTGTCATGAAGTGGACGACGAGCTGAGCGAGCGCGAAGTCAAACGTGTCGTCTGCGAACGGAATCTCCTCCGCAGGCGCCTGCCGTACGTCGACCTCCGGGTTCCGCGCGCGTGCCGCCTCGACGAACGCCTCCGACGGATCGATTGCCGACACATTCTCGGCACCGAGCCGCACGGCGAGCTCCGCCGTAAGCCCTCCGGGCCCGCACCCGACGTCGAGCGCGCGCCCGACGGCCTCGACGCCTGCCAAGTCCGCAAACGGCGGGCCGAGCTGAACCGAGAACCGCCCCATGAACCGGTCGTAGGCACTCGCCGACGTGAAGAACTGGCTCACGCGCACGAAGCGTAAGCGATCGACGGGACGAGGTGTGATGGAGGCGGCGGGAATCGAACCCGCGTCCGCGGACGCACCGGAGTGAGCGTCTACAAGCATAGGTCGCCGTTTAGCTTCGCTCGCCGGCCGGTTGGCGACCGACCTACCGTCGAGCTAGCCCTCCTGAAGTGTCGCGCCGCCGGCGAGTGGCTCTCCTTTGGCACCGAGCCTGCTAGTTGATGCCGCCTCCGGGGCGCAGGCTTGCCCGGGGCGACACGCTGGCGTAAGTCCTAGGACTTAAGCAGCGAGTGCGAGGTTGTGATCCGCACTTGCGTTTTGTTCCGGTTGTTTTACGAGGCCGACCGGAGACCTCGGCTTGCAGCTCATCCGGAGAACCGACCACGTCGAAGCCATGGCGCCCCCCTATGTTTTCGTACCCGAAGCATAGCCCTCTTCGAGGCAAATGGGCTTTTCGGCGTGGCTACGACACGACCGCCGTCGCCACGGACGGCGCGGTCGGCGAGCCGAAGCGGTTCGCCGCCGTCACCACGACGACCAGGGTCGTGCCGACGTCCGCCGCGGTGACGGCGTAGGTCTGGGCCGTCGCTCCCGCGACGTCGGCGCAGTTCGCGCCGGCTGCATCGCAGTGCTGCCATTGGTAGGTGAAGCTCGCCTCGGGCGCGCTCCACGTTCCCGGCGCCGCCGTCAACGTCTGCCCCTGAACCGCCGTGCCGGCGATGGTCGGGGGTGCAACCGCCTTCGGCGTGAGCTCGGTTCCGATGTGGCTGCCGATCGCCGTTGCGTACTTGGCAGTGACCGCGGCCGTGATCGGGCGGAGGCCGACCTCGACCATGATCACGAACACCCGGTCGAGGCGCAGGTACGCGAAGGTCTCATAGATCCGCCCGCCTCTGAGGCCGAGGCTCACGGGCGCTTCGAAGCCCTGGTCGAAGCCGGGGAGCTTGCGCGGCACGCCGATGACCACGGCCTTCGGCGGAACCTGGACCGATGCCGCAAACTCCGCGACCAGACGCTTGCGACCAGCGCTCGAACGGAATTGCTTCTCGACCGTCGCGGCGTCGGATGTCGGCTTGGATGCGCTCACAGCGAGCCGCGTCTCGGCCTCGATCCCGAGGAGTCGCGCACCACCGCTCGGGGCTGCGAACTTGAACGTCCGCAGGTACGCGGAGAGGTAACCCTTCTCCTTCACGTTCTGGCCCGTGATCTTCGCACCCGGCACATCAGTGGCCTGGAGGTTCATCGCGCGGACGTCGGGCGAGGCCGCTGACGCGCTCGAAACGAGGACGAGCGCTACCACGAGGACGATCGCCGCTTTCGAACAGATTCCCGCCATTTCCCTCAGCTCCCCGGTTGCGTACGGAACCTTAGCGCCGACTCTTCAGCGCCCGCTCCATCTGACGTTTGGCCTCCCGCTCCACCACGTCGCGGCGCTTGTCGCGCTGCTCCTTGCCGCGGGCGACCGCGATCTCGACCTTCACGCGGCTGTCCTTGAAGTAGATCCGCGTCGGCACGAGCGTCAGGCCCTTCTCCCGCACGAGCCCGTACAGCGAGTCGATCTCGCGGCGATGCAGGAGCAGCTTGCGCGGCCGCATCGGCTCGTGGTTCGCGCGGTTGCCCTGATCGTAGGTCGCGATCTCGAGGCCGTTCAGCCACGCCTCGCCGTCGCGAACGTCGGCGTAGGACTGCGCCATCGTCGTCCGCCCCTCGCGCAGCGACTTGACCTCGGTGCCGGTGAGCGCGATCCCGGCCTCGAACCGCTCCAGCAGCTGGTACTCATGCCGAGCACGGCGGTTCTCTGCGATCAGCTTCTCGGCCACGACAAGCGAGGGTAGCGGCAGGGGAATCTAGGGTCGGACCAGGGTGATGCCGGATGGTGGAAAGTTCTTCCGTCCGGCACCGTGATCCACATGGAAACCATCGCAGACACCCCAAGCACCAAGCGCCTCGAGCGCACGTCCTCCGACCGCATTCTCGCGGGCGTGTGCGGCGGCCTCGGGCGGTACTTCGACCTCAGCCCGGCCTTCTACCGGCTCGGCTTCGTCGTCCTGACGCTGCTCGGCGGCGCAGGCATCCTCGTCTACCTCGCCGCGGTGCTCGTCATCCCCCAGGAGGGGAAGCCGGCGTCGATCGCCGAAGAGGCGCTCGCCGACCGTCGCGAGAAGCCCTGGCAGGTGGTCGGCCTCGGTCTCGCGATCGTGGCGCTGGCCGTCCTGCTCGCCCGGGCGACCATCTGGCCGGTCGCCGGTGGCGGCTGGATCGTGCTCCTCATCCTCGGCCTCGCGGTCCTCTGGGTGAGCCGCGGTGCCTCGCGGGGCCGCAAGCTCCTCCGGGCCGTGATCGCGACGACTGCGACGCTGCTCGCGATCACCGTCGCCGCGGTCGCCGTCGGCCTCGCCTGGTTCGACGTCAGCCTCTCCGACGGTGTGGGAACCCGGGTCTACCAGCCCGCCACCGCGTCGGAGCTCCACTCGACGTACAAGCTCGGCGTCGGGAACCTGAAGGTCGACCTGTCGCAGCTCGCCCCGGTCTCGCAGCAGACGACGGTCCATGCCGACCTCGGCGTGGGCAAGCTCAGCGTGATCGTCCCGCCGACCATGCGGGTGGCAGTGAACGCGCACGCCAAGGTCGGCCAGCTCGACGTCCTGAGGAGCCACGACAGCGGCCACGACGCGGCGCTCTCGACCGGCCACGGAGCGCTCCTCGTCATCGATGCACACGTCGGCGCCGGTCAGGTCGAGGTCGTCAGGGCCGCCGGATGACCCAGGTCTCGGCGCTGCGGTTCGAGCGCAGCGAAAACGAACGCGTCGTCGCCGGCGTGTGTGGGGGCCTTGCCCGCACACTCGGCGTCGACGCGACGCTCGTTCGCCTCGTCTTCGCGCTGCTGACGATCGCCGGCGGCGCCGGCATCCTGCTCTATCTCGCGCTCTGGGTCTACGCCGGCGGGCAGCGCGTCTTCGGGATCGCGCTCATCACCGCCGCCGCGATCGCGCTGCTGCTGGCGCTCGGCTTCTCCGTCTCATCCGTCTTCGGCGCCGCGCTGATCGCCGCCGGGCTCGCGACCGTCCTCACCCGCGGCGGCTCTCTCCGGCCCGGTGGCTCGCTGCCGGTCCTCGGGATCGTGCTCCTCGTGGCAGGCGCGGTCTTCTTCCTCGGCCAGAACGGCGCCTCCCCCGCCTTTGTCGCGCCCGGCGCTCTCGTCGGTGCGCTCGTGCTCGTCATCGGCCCCTGGATGTGGCAGCTCGCCGCCGAGCGCGTCGAGCGCATTCGCCTCGAGGAGCGAGCCGAGGTCGCAGCGCGCATCCATGACTCGGTCCTCCAGACCCTTGCGCTGGTGCAGCGCCACGCGGGCGACCCCGCCCGCGTCGCGACGCTCGCGCGGCGCCAGGAGCGCGAGCTTCGCCGCTGGCTCTACGGCGGCGGCTTCGGGTCGGCGACGACACTCGCCGACTCGCTCGCCGAGGCGGCCGCCGAGGTCGAGGAGCTGCACGGTGTGCGCATCGAGCTCGCGAGCGGCGGCGACGTGCCGCTCGACGACCCGGTCGCCCAGCTCGTGCTCGCTGCGCGCGAGGCGATGACGAACGCCGCGAAGTTCTCGGGCGCCGACGAGATCTCGGTCTACGCCGAGGCGAGCGCCGAAGAGGTCGGCGTCTTCGTGCGCGACCGCGGGATCGGCTTCGACCGCGCCGCGGTGCCGGACGACCGGCGCGGCCTCGCCGAGTCGATCGAGGCTCGGATGCAGCGGGCGGGCGGCGTCGCCACGATCACGAGCGTGCCCGGCGAGGGCACCGAGGTCGAGCTGACGCTGCCGCGGAGGCAGGCATGAAGCGCCGCGTCGTCCTGGTCGACGATCACGAGCTGTTCCGCGCCGGCGTGCGCGGCGAGCTCGGCGATGCCGTCGAGATCGTCGGCGAAGCCGGCACCGTCGCCGACGCTGTCGCCCTGATCCGCGAGCTCGACCCCGAGGTCGTGCTCCTCGACGTGCACCTGCCCGACGGCGGCGGCGAGGGCGTGATCGCCGGCGTCTCGCAGGAGCGTCCCGGCGTCAAGTTTCTCGCGCTCTCGGTCTCCGATGCGGCCGAGGACGTGATCGGCGTCATCCGCGCCGGTGCGCGCGGCTACGTCACCAAGACGATCTCGAGCGCCGAGCTCGCCGACGCGATCGAGCGGGTCGCGGTGGGCGACGCCGTCTTCTCCCCGCGGCTCGCCGGGTTCGTCCTCGACGCGTTCCGCGCCGGCGAGCGCATCGGCGACGACGCCGACCTCGACAACCTCACGGCCCGGGAACGCGAGGTGCTGCAGCTGATCGCACGCGGCTACCGCTACAAGGAGATCGCCGCGCGGCTGCACCTGTCGGTGAAGACCGTCGAGGCGCACGTGTCGAGCGTGCTGCGCAAGCTGCAGCTCTCGTCGCGCCACGAGCTGACACGCTGGGCGCAGGAGCGCCGTCTCGTCTAGCTCAATGCCAGCTCGACCTTCCCCTCGTTACGGGCGATCGACTCGACCCGGACGTCGAGCGGGTCGCCCAGGCGGTATTTGCGACCCGTCGTCCGCCCGGCGAGCGCGGTGCCGAGCGGATTCAGCTCGAAGAACTCGCCGTGCAGCCGCCGCGCCGGCAGAAACCCCTCGAAGACCTCGCCGAAGCGGACGAACAGCCCCGAGCCGATCAGCCCGGTCACCTCGCCCGGCCAGCGCTCGTCCCAGCCGAGCTCGTAGAGGCGCCGCTCGAGCAGCCAGGCAAGGCAGATGTCGTCTGCCAGGTACTCGAGCTTTCCCGCCTCTCGCTCGCGCTCCGAGGCGTGCTCGGCGAGTCCCTGTAGGTCGGCGGGCTCGGGGTCGTCCGAGAGGCCGAGCTCGCGCAGCAAGGCACGGTGCACGACGAGATCCGGGTAGCGCCGGATCGGCGAGGTGAAGTGGCAGTAGGCGGTGCTCGCGAGCCCGGAGTGGCCGAGATTCTCGGGGTCGTACCGCGCCTGCTTGAGCGCGCGCAGGACGAGCGTGGGGAACGCCTCGCGCCCGCGCCCCGACTGCTCGACGTACTGCGCGACGCGCTTCGACGTCTCCCCGGCGAGCAGGGCTGCCTGCTGGGGCGAGAGCCGCTCGGGCGCGGGCGGCGTCGGGACACCGAGGTCGGTGAGCTTCGCGAGCAGCAGCTCGACCGCAACGCGGGTCGGGGCGCTCGTGGACGCGGTAGAGCGCGTCGCGCCGCCGTGAGGCGAGAAACGCGGCGACGCTCTCGTTCGCGAGGATCATCAGCTCCTCGACGAGCATGTGCGCGTGCGGCTCGCTCTCGAGCCACGCCTCGGCAACGCCGCCCTGGTCGTCGAACCGGAACGCGACCTCAGGGGTCTGGACCTGCAACGCGCCTCGCGCGAACCGCCGTTCACGCAGGGCTCTCGCGAGCTCGTCGTTGAGGGCAAGCGACTCGAGGATCGCCTCCGGCGCCTCGCGGCGCTCCGCCTCCCCGTAGGTCAGCCGCGCGTCGGAGCGGATCACCGAACGGTAGAACTCGGGAGCGCCGCCGCCGGGCGGCAGCTCCACGGTGACGCACAGGCGATCCTGGTGCGGGCGCAAGCGAGCACGCATCGTCGGCGAGCGCGTGGGGCAACATCGGCGCGACCTTGCCCGGCACGTAGGTGGAGAGGGCGCGCTCGGCGGCACCGGCGTCGAGCGGCGTCCCTGCGCCGACGAAGTAGGAGACGTCGGCGATGTGGACCCACGACCGGATCCCGCCGGGCTCGCGCTGAAAGGAGAGCGCATCGTCGAAGTCCTTCGCGGTGTCCGGGTCGATCGTGTACGTGAGCAGGTCGCGGAGGTCGACCCGGTTCGCCACCTCGATCTCGGGGAGCTCCTGCCGCTCGAACGGCTTGCGCGCGCCGCGCTCGACGAGCAGCGCCTCGAGCACGTTCTCGACCCGGTCGGCCGGGCCGATCACCTCCTCGACGCGTGCGCGGCCGCGACCGGTGCGCACGACTGCGAGGTCGCCGGGCGCAACCTCTCCGTGGCCCTTCGCGTCGAGCTGGATCGGCACTCCGGGCGTGAAGTACGGCTCGCCGGTCACGAGCCGCCCGCGGCGGCTAACTTCGACTACTAGCCGAGAGGAGGCGGAGTGCTGCGACAAGGGCGTGCCGCGAGAGTACGTCAGGCTGTACACCGGTGCGTGTGATGTCGACCCCGGCGGGCGTCAGGTAGCGCGCGATCGTGAGCTTCAGCGCCGCACCGGACGGCAGCAGATCGACCTCCTGCACGAGGGACTTGCCGAACGTCGGCTGCCCGACGATCATCGCGCGCCCGTGGTCCTTCAGCGCGCCGGCGACCACCTCGGAAGCGCTGGCACTCCCGCCGTCGACGAGCACGGCGAGCGGCATCGTCGTCTGGCCCTTGCCCCGCGCGTAGACGATCTGCAGCGGACGGTGCGCGCCGGCGAGCGAGGCGATCGTCTCGCCGTCCGCCAGGAAGAGCGACGCGACGCCGACCGCCTCGCGGAGGAGCCCGCCCGGGTCCCCCCGCAGGTCGAGCACGAGCGCCCGCGCGCCGTGCTGGGTCAGCTGCTTGACCGCGGCGCGGGTGTCGTGGGCGGCACCGCGGGAAAACGCCGACAGCCTGATCACTCCGATGCGCCCGGCGGCGAATCTCGAGTGCACGGGCGGCACGCTGAACGGCCGCCGCACGAGCTTGAAGTCGAGGATCCGCACGTCACGCCGGACCCGCAGCGAGACGCGGCTCCCCGCGCGCCCGAGGATGCGGCCGATCGCTTCCTTGAAGGAGAGCTTCGCGGTCGGAGCCCCGTCGATTGCGAGGATCGTGTCGCCCGGCTTGATCCCTGCGATCCGCGCGGGACCGCTGACCGTGCGCCGCACGAGCAGGCCACCCGGGGCCGGCAGGACGAGCACGCCGATCCCGCCGTAGCCGCCGGTGTACGCGCGCCGCGCCGCGCGGTACTCGGCCGGCGTGAGGTAGCTCGTGTACGGGTCGTGGAGCGACGCGATCAGCGCGGGGATCGTTCGCTCGTCGAGGACCGCCGGCGGGAGCGAGCGGTAGTAGCGCTTCGCGAGCTGCATGCTCACCTGATGGACCTCGGACCCCTGAGCCGGGCCGTGCACGACCCCCCTAAGGGCCCGCCCGATCCCGAAGGCCGCAAGCGCCGCAAGCGCTACCGCAAGTACCGCTGCCGTTCGCCGCACGATCGGGCGGAACTCTACGCCAGTTTCAGACCTTTAGGAAGCGCCGGATCGTGAGACCGGAGCCGATCGCGCCCAATGCGAGGCCCATCCCGATCAGGATCAGGGCGATCAGCGGGAATGCGAAGGCTTTCACGTCCGAGTCGCCCGAGAGGTGCGGCAGGATCGACGGGAGGGCGATCGCCTTCCCCAGCACGAGGAAGAGCACCGCGAGGATCGAGCCGGCGAGCCCGCAGAAGAGCCCTTCGAGCATGAACGGCCCGCGCACGAACCAGTTCGTGGCGCCGACGAGCTTCATCACCTCGATCTCGCGTCGCCGCGAGAAGATCGAGAGGCGGATCGTGTTCGAGATCAGCAGGATCGACGCGATCAGGAGGACGATCGTCGCCAGGGTGAAGACGATCTCGATCACGTGCGCCACCTGGAGGATTCGGTGTGAGATCCGCTTGCCGTCGTTGACCTTGTCGACCCCCGCCGGCTTGTGCGGCAGGATGATCGAGCTGTAGAGCTTGTCGACGTTCTCCGCACGATTCGGGCGTCACCTCGAGCGAGTCGGAGAAAGGGTTCGAGGTCAGGTTCTTGACGAGGTCCGGGTAGCGGCGCTTCATGATCGCGAGCGCCTGCTCCTTCGAGACGTACTTGATGCCGCCCGTGGCCACGTACGGGTTCTGCGCGAGCATCTTCGCGACGTTGTTCTTCTGGTGAGCCGTCGCGTTGGGAACGAAGTAGACCTTGACGACGAGCTCCTTCTTGACGTGGTTCGACCAGGAGACCGTCCAGCTGCCGAGGGCGATGAAGAGCCCGAGCAGGAACATGCCGATCAGGACGGTCATCGTGGCCGCGATCGTCGTGGAGGCGTTCGCGCCGAGCGACCGCCACGCCTCGGAGAAGAGCAGCCTGGTGCGACCGCTCATTCGTATCCGCCGCGGCGCTCGTCGCGCGCCAGGCGGCCGCCTTCGAGCGCGATCACGCGCTTGCGCATCTTGTCGACCATCTCGCGATCGTGGGTGACCATCAGGATCGTCGTGCCGCTGCGGTTGATGCGGTAGAGCAGCTGCATGATCCCGACCGACGTGTCCGGGTCGAGGTTGCCGGTCGGCTCGTCGCAGACGAGCAGCGGCGGGTGGTTCACGAACGCGCGCGCGATCGAGACGCGCTGCTGCTCGCCGCCGGAGAGCTCGTCGGGCAGCGAGCCCATCTTGTGCGAGAGCCCGACCATCGCGAGCACCTCGGGGACCTTCTTGCGGATCGACGAGCTGCTCTCGCCCTGCACCTTCAGCGCGTAGGCCACGTTCTCGGCGGCGGTGCGGCGCGGGAGGAGCTTGAAGTCCTGGAAGACGCAGCCGATGTTCCGGCGCAGCATCGGGACCTTGGAGGTCTTCAGGCGGCCGAGCTCGCGGCCGCCGACGACGATCTTGCCGCTCGTCGGCTCGAGCTCCTTCAGGAGCAGGCGCACGAGGGTCGACTTGCCGGAGCCCGACGCGCCGACGACGAAGACGAACTCGCCCTTGTCGATGTGGAAGGTGACGTTGTTCAGCGCCGGGACGTCGGGCTCGTAGACCTTCGTCACCTGGTCGAAGACGATCATCGACCCCGGGCCGGGGCGTGAAGCCGGGGGCGGCTCGTCGACGAGAAGCGTCGGGGAAGGGGCTGTCAAATCGGGTTCCTGCACGGGAATTGCAGCGGCGCCGCCTACCGAGGCGCGCGAGTGCGAAGGTGCGGTCAAGTGTAGCTCACCCTTTAGACGATCCTTCCTGCGGCCCGGGCAAGCAGATATTCGCGGATGAACGGGTCGAGCTCACCGTCGAGAACTGCCTGGGCATTGCCCATTTCGTAGCCGGTACGCGAGTCTTTCACGAGTTGATAGGGATGAAGGACGTAGGAGCGGACGGACTCTCCGCCGAAACCGGTGTCCGCGCGATCCGCCCCTTTCCTTCGCCATCACGGCCTCCCGTTCCTCTTCCGCCTTCTCGACCAGCCGGGCCTTCAGCACCCGCATCGCCGTCTGCTTGTTGGCCGACTGGGAGCGCTCGTTCTGGCACTGGACGACGATTCCGGAGGGCAGATGGGTGATGCGGACGGCGCTGTCGGTCTTGTTCACGTGCTGGCCGCCGGCCCCCTGCGCCCGGTAGGTGTCGATCTTCAGGTCGTCGTCGTCGATCTCGACCTCGGCGTCGTCGGGGAGGAGCGGCGCGACGATCACCGTCGAGAAGGCGGTGTGCCGGCGGTGCGCCTGGTCGAACGGGCTCTGGCGGACGAGGCGGTGCTTGCCCCGCTCGGCCTTCAGGATCCCGTAGGCGTTCTCGCCGCCCACCGTGAAGGTGGCGGACTTGATGCCTGCCTCCTCCCCCGGGCTCGCCTCGAGCAGCTCGACGGCGAAACCCCGGTTGGCGGCCCAGCGCTCGTACATCCGGAGCATCATCTCAGCCCAGTCCTGGGCGTCGGTGCCGCCGGTTCCCGACTGGAGCGTGACCACGGCGTCGCCGGCGTCGTACTCGCCGTCGAAGAGCGCCGCCTCCTGGAGCTCCTCGAGCTCCCGGCGCAGCGGCTTGAGCGAGTCGGCGACCTGGTCGTCCATCTCGCCGCCGTCGAGGCCCGCGAGCTCGCGTGCATCCGCGTAGTCGCGCAGCAGCGCCCGGTACCCCTCGAGGCGCCGCGAGAGGCGCGCATGCTCCGACGAGACCTTCGCCGCGCGGGCCTGGTCGTCCCAGAAGCCCGGCGTGTTCAGCTCTTCTTCGAGCTCTCCTAGACGGCGTTCGAGCGTAGCCGGGTCAAAGGTACTCACGGACCCAGTCGAGCTGGGCCCCGAGCTCGTCGAGCTGCTCTGTGAGGGTTGCGCCGGTTTCCGCCATGAGCGGGATCGTAGCGAGAGACTCGATGTGGAACGCACGCACAGTTCCACATCAAGCCTCTAGTCGCCTCTCAGCCGCGACCAGATACCGGTGTCCGAGCGCAGGCCCTCCTTGAAGTAGGCGTTGCGCAGGACGCCGTCGAGCCGGTAGCCGGCGCGCTCGGCGACTCGCACCGAGGCCGCGTTCGTGACGTCGATGCGCAGTTCGAGCCGCTCGAGCGCGAGCTCGTCGAAGCACCAGCGGGTCAAGAGCTCGATCGCGCGCACGGAGGAACCGCGGCCGCGCGCCTCCGGGGCGAGCATGTAGCCGAGCTCGCCCTCGCGCGCATCGAGGTCGAGGTGCACGACCGCGGCGAACCCGGCGAACGAGCCGTCGCTCGCGTCGCGAATGCAGAAGCCCGCGCGCGAGCCGTCGTCCCAGCCGGCCTCGTAGCGGGCGAGCCAGCTGCGCACGAACGCCTCGTCCGCTCCGCTCGGGATGAGGGTGAAGCGCCGGACGGCCTCGTCGGCGACGAGCTCGACGAACTCGGGCACGTGCACCTCGCCGAGCGACTCGAGCCGGATCACGTCGTCTGCGAGCGGAGGCTCTGGGCGGACGAGGCGCGGCGCTACGCGCCGTGGCACTTCTTGTACTTCTTGCCGGAACCGCAGTAGCAGGGATCGTTGCGGCCGATGCTCTCGAGCTCGCTCTTGACCTTCGGCTTCAGCGGCGTGGCGACGGAGCCGCCGCCCGCGACCGCCGCGGTCGCGACCGCGGAGCTGCCACCGGCCGCGAGGATCGCGTCGGCGCCGGCGAGCGACTGGTGCTCGTAGCTCATGCCGCCGTTGCCCCCGCCGTTCTGCTGGCCTTGCTGCTGCTGCAGCGCGCTGTCGTCGGGCGAGACCTCGGCGTGGTAGAGGAGCGAAACGACCTCCTCGCGGATCGCGCGGTTCAGCTCGAGGAACATCGTGTGGCCCTCGTTGCGGTACTCGACGAGCGGGTCCTTCTGCGCCATCCCGCGCAGGTGGATGCCCTCGCGCATGTAGTCCATGTTCTCGAGGTGCTCACGCCAGCGGATGTCGACGGTCTGGAGCACGATGAAGCGCTCGAGGTCGCGCATCAGGCCTTCCTGAACCTGGTCGATCTCGCGCTCGCGCTCGGCGTACGCATCGAGCGCGTCGTCGAGGAACTCCTGGACGATCACTTCACGGTCGAGCCCGCGGAGCTCGTCGGCGGTCACGCCGGTGCCGTAGACCGTCTCCATCGCGGCGACGAGGCCCTCGAGGTCCCACTCCGCCTGCGCCTCGTCCATCGTGTACTCGGAGACGACGTTCGACAGCACCTCGGGCAGCCACTCCTCGCGGATGTCCTCGGCGAGATCCTCGCCGTGGAGGACGCGGTTGCGCTGCTCGTAGATCACCTGCCGCTGGACGTTCATCACGTCGTCGTACTTGAGGACGTTCTTCCGGGCGACGAAGTTCTGCTCCTCGACCTTCTTCTGCGCGTTCTCGATCTGGCGCGAGAGGATCGACGCCTCCATCGGCTGGTCGTCGGGAAGCTTGAAGCGCTCCATGATGTTCTGGATCCGGTCGCCGGCGAACAGGCGGACGAGGTCGTCCTGGCCCGAGAGGTAGAAGCGGGTCTCGCCCGCGTCGCCCTGGCGGCCCGAGCGGCCGCGCAGCTGGTTGTCGATGCGGCGTGCCTCGTGACGCTCGGTGCCGAGCACGTAGAGGCCGCCGAGCTCGCGCACCTGGTCGTCGATCTTGATGTCGACGCCGCGGCCGGCCATGTTGGTGGCGATCGTGACGGCGCCGTAGGCTCCGGCGTCCTGGATGATCTCCGCCTCGCGTGCGTGCTCCTTCGCGTTCAGGACGTTGTGCGGGATGCCCCGGCGCTTCAGCAGCTCGCTCAGGTACTGCGAGGTCTCGACCGCGATCGTGCCGACGAGCACGGGCTGGCCCTTCGCGTGGCGCTCCTTCAGGTCGTCGGCGACCGCGTTGAACTTCGCCTCGACGCTCTTGAAGATGAGGTCGTTCTTGTCGAGCGCGGACGACCGGGACGTTCGTCGGGATCTCGACGACGTCGAGGCCGTAGATCTCGACGAACTCCTTCTCCTCGGTCTTCGCGGTACCGGTCATGCCGCCGAGCTTCTCGTAGAGGCGGAAGTAGTTCTGCAGCGTGATCGTGGCGAGCGTCTGGTGCTCTTCCTGGATCGCCACGCCTTCCTTCGCCTCGACCGCCTGGTGCAGGCCCTCGCTCCAGCGGCGTCCCTCCATGATGCGGCCGGTGAACTCGTCGACGATCTTCACCTCGCCGTCCTCGATGACGTAGTCGACGTCCTTCTTGTAGAGCGCCTGCGCCTTCAGCGACTGGATCAGATGGTTCACGAGCTGGACGTTGGTCGGGCTGTAGAGGTTCTCGACGCCCATCGCCCGCTCGACCTTCTCGATCCCCGACTCGCTCGGCGAGACCGTCTTGTGCTTCTCGTCGTAGAGGAAGTCGAACTGCTGCGACAGGGCCTCGTCGTCCAGCTTCGTGCCCTTCGACTGCGCGCTCGTCAGCGCTTTGACGATGCGCGCGAAGTCGTAGTAGGTCTGCGCAGCGGTCGTCGGCTCGCCGGAGATGATCAGCGGCGTGCGCGCCTCGTCGATCAGGATCGAGTCGACCTCGTCCACGATCGCGTAGTGGTGGCCGCGCTGCACGACGCCCTCGAGGCTGATCGACATGTTGTCGCGCAGGTAGTCGAAGCCGAACTCGGAGTTCGTGCCGTAGGTGATGTCGGAGTCGTAGGCGGCTTTGCGCCGGTCGAACGGCATGTCGCTCTCGATGAAGTCGACCGTCATCCCGAGGCGCTCGAAGACGCCGCTTGTTCCACGCGGCGTCGCGCTGGGCGAGATAGTCGTTGACGGTGACGAGGTGGACGCCGTTGCCCGGCAGCGCGTTCAGGTAGAGCGGCATGCTCGCGACGAACGTCTTGCCCTCACCGGTCTTCATCTCGGCGATGTCGCCCTCGTGGAGGACGATGCCGCCCATCATCTGGACGTCGAAGATGCGCTGGTCGGACTCGCGCACGCGCGCCTCGCGCACGGCGGCGAACGCCTCGAAGAGCACCTCTTCGAGCGTCTCGCCGTTCTCGAGCCGCTGCCGGAACTCGGCGGTCTTCCCGCGCAGCTCCTCGTCGGAGAGGCTCTGGAATTCGGGCTCGAGCGTGGCGATGTACGCGGCCTGCTCGGCGATGCGCTTCATGCGCCGGCCCTCGCCGAAGCGAAGGGCCTTTCGAGCGATGGAAGGGCGGGCGACATCGGGGACAGGGTACCGGCTCGCTTCGCCTCGAGACCGGGGCCCAGAGGGGCGCACGGAATCGCCGAGACGGTCAGAGGGTCGAGGCCTCGACCTCCCAGAGGTCGGCGTCGAGGCGGCTTGCCCGCACGACGTATTCGGCCCCCTGGCCCTCGCCGACCCGCTCCAGCGCAGGCGCGCTGCCGAATGTGGGACGCCCGTCGACGTGCAGTGTCCGGCCCTCGCGGGTGACCACGAGCTCCGCCTCGTCCCTCGCAGCCCCTCGACCTGGACGACCGTGATCCGCGAGGCGGCGACCGCCCAGGTCGTCGGGCCGCGGCGGACGGACTCGGCCCGGTACGGCGGCGGGACCGTCCCCTCGACCGCCTCTGCGAGCGGCGCGAGCGCGTCGTCCGGCTCGTCCTCCTCGACGAGGAGCGTGCCGTCGCCGAGTGCGACGAAGTTCACCGCGTCGCCGCGCAGCCCGGGCGCCTCCGCGGTGACGACGGCATCCCAGCGGCGCGGGCGCGGCACGCCGTGGATCCCGGGCTCGCCCCGCGGCTCGCCGTCCCAGCCGGGCGGCTCGGCGACCTGCCCGAGCCGCGGCGGAGGCGCCCCGCCGTCGAGGTCGATGTCACCCGCCTCGGCCAGCCGCACGTGCAGCGGCTTGCGGCGCCCGAAGAGAGCCACACTACGCTGCGTCGCGGTTGTGCGAGGTGTGGCGGCGTGGCTCGACGCTCCGCCGCTCGCGATAGCGCTTCACCTGCCGTTCGAGCTTGTCGACGAGCTGGTCGATCGAGGCTCCATGTCGGCCGACGCTTCGCGGGCCCGCAGCGTCGGCCCTTTCGTGAAGATCGTCCCCTCTGCGACGTAGCTGGCCGCGATCGACGGATTGCGCTGCTCCGAGAGCTCGACCTCGACCTGCGTCTGCTCGGCGAGCACCTTGTCGAGTTTCGCCAGCTTGCGCTCGGCGTACTCGCGGATCGACGGGGTTAGCTCGACGTTCTTCCCCTTCACCTGAAGCCTCATCTTCGCCTCCATTGCTGGTGGTCGAACCTGTCCTTGAGGTTAGCGCACCGTTCGCGCGAAGGTCACCACTTCGACCCGGGCTGCTCCGGCCGCCCGCAGGGCGGTCGCCGCCGCGGCGGTCGTGGCGCCGGTCGTGTAGACGTCGTCGACGAGCAGGACCGTCCCCCACGCCGCCGCTCGTGCCCTGAAGGCGCCGCGGACGTTCGCCAGGCGTCGGCCGGGCGAGCCCGGTCTGGCGCACCGCCGGGGCCGACACGGTCGAGCAACGGCGCCGTTTCGAGGCTCCAGCGGCGGCCGAGCTCCAGCGCCAGGCGCTCCGCGGGGTGCCGGCCTCGCCGCAGCTGCCGGGCGCCGTCGGGCGGGATATACGCGATGACGTCTGCCGCCGGCCGCTCGAGCGTGAGCGACCACGAGGTCGGCGGCGAGGCCCGCGGCCGGGCGGAGCCCTCGCTCCTTCCAGGCGCGAAGGAGCGGCCGGGCCGGGCCGGCGTAGGCGACCGCAGCCCTCGCCGAGGCGAACGCGAGCCGGCGGCCCGCGCACTCGCGACAGCGCTCGACCGGCCACGCCGTGGGCGCACCGCAGCGAGCACACCACGGCGCGACGAGCGGCCGGAGCAGCGAGCGACATTCGCGGCACAACGCCTCGGCCGAAGCGCCACAGGAGACGCAGCGCCGGGGCAAGAGAAGGTCGACGAGCCACGCGGTCCACGCTACGGGGGAAGGTGTGACGTGTCTGTGCCGACTTCGTGAAAAGAGTGCTACGCGGGTGAGTACGTGCCGCGGACCGCCAGCCCGTGCCGCGCGCGGAGGCGATTGTCGGCCTCGAGGAGCTGGTCATGGTTGCCGATGTCGAACCACTCGCCGTCGAATCGGTAGCCATAGACGGGCTCGAGCTGATAGAGCCAGGCGACGAGGCTCCCCGACTGATCCGGGGCGTGACCCTCGCCGAGGTACCGGCTGATCAACGGAAGCTGCGCTCGCCCGTACAGGTAGGTCGCGGTCGCCGCGAGCGTCGACGGCGGATCGGCCGGCTTCTCGATGAAGTACGTGATGCGATCGTCGTCGTCGAGCTCGACGATGCCGTATTGCGTCGCGAGCTCGAGGTCGCCGCAGTCGTAGACCGCGACAGCGCCTCCGGCGCCGCGCCCTCGCCAGTCGGCGACGAAATCGCCAAGGCGATACTCGAACAGGTTGTCGCCCGCGACGACGAGCAGGTCGTCGTCGATCCGGCCGCGCTCGACGGCCAGCTGAAGATCTCCGACCGCACCGAGCCGGTCTTCGTTGGTGAACGTGCCGTCGTCGTGGACGATCACGCCGGCAGGCCCCGCCCAGCGGCGGAACTCGTCGGCAAAGCGGCTGTTCGTGACCAGATGGATCTCGTCCACCTCGGGGACTTCGCGTGCGTTCTCGAGGATCCAGTCGACGATCGGCCTGCCCCCGACGGGCAGCAGAGGCTTCGGGATCGTGTCGGTGAGAGGCCGGAGGCGAGTCGCATACCCGCCGGCGAGGATGATCACCTTCATCTCGCTGCCACCGCGCCGGCGAGCGAGTCGAGGTACGGCGAGCGATGCACTCCAGCCTCGGTGACGATCGCGTCGATCAGGTCGCCGGGCGTCACGTCGAAGGCAGGATTGCGAGCCGCGAAACGAACCGTGATCTCCGCCGGGTCGCGTTCCTCGATCGGGATTCGCGAGCCGTCGGGAGTGCCGAGGTCGACGGTCGAGCTGGGCGCAACGATGTAGAGCGGGATGTCGTGGTGACGCGCGAGCACTGCGAGCGAGTACGTACCGATCTTGTTGGCAGTGTCGCCGTTGGCCGCGATGCGGTCGGCGCCCGTGATCACACAGTCGACTTCGCCCGCCGCCATGAGTGAGGCGGCTGCCGAGTCGGCGATGACGGCGTGCGGGATGCCCGCGGTCTCGAGCTCCCACGCCGTCAGGCGGGCCCCTTGCAGGAGCGGCCGCGTCTCGTCCACCCAGACATGTTGAAGCAGACCGCGTTCCCAGGCGGTGAGCAGTGCACCGACGGCGCTGCCGTAACCGCCCGTCGCAAGACCGCCCGCGTTGCAATGAGTGAGTGCGCGAGTCCCCGGAACGAGCAGCTCGGCGGTGTGCGCGGCCATACGCCGGCAGCGCTCGACCTCGTCGGCGTGCAGGCGTCGAGCGTGCTCGTACGACGGGTCGGCACGCATCGTGTCGAGAGCCCAGGCGAGATTGACGGCAGTCGGCCGCGACGCTCGCAGCACACGATCGGCAGCCGCGAGATCCTCTCCGTGGGCTGCCGCCAGCGCGATCCCGTAGGCGGCTGCGACACCGATCGCCGGCGCTCCGCGCACGACCATCGTCTGGATCGCATCCGCGACCTCGGCTGCCGTCCGGCACTCGATCTCGATCTCGTCGAGCGGCAGGCGCCGCTGGTCGAGGAAGACGACCGCGTCCTCCTCGAGCCGGAGGATTCGCTCAGGCTCGAGCACGGGTGCCTGAGCTCCGCGAGCGTCGACGGAGGCAGGCCGGTCGCCGCCGCGTCCCACGCGGCGGCGACCCCTGCGAGCACGGGCTCGAGGGCTACGTGCCCTCGTCCCACGATGCGAGGTACTTCGCCTGCTCCTGCGTGAGCTGGTCGATCGTGACGCCCATGGTCGCCAGCTTGAGGCGTGCGATCTCCTCGTCGATCGCGGTCGGCACCGGATAGACCTTCTTCTCGAGCGACGCCGCGTTCTGAACGGCGTACTCCGTGGCGAGTGCCTGGTTCGCGAAGCTCATGTCCATCACGATCGCCGGGTGCCCTTCGGCGGCGGAGATGTTGACGAGCCGGCCCTCGGCGAGCAGGAAGAGCAGCCGGCCGTCCTCGAGCTTGAACTCCTCGACGAAGTTGCGGGCCTCGCGAGTCTCCACAGCAAGCGCCCGCAGCGCGGGGATGTCGATCTCGACGTTGAAGTGGCCGGTGTTGCAGATGATCGCGCCGTCCTTCATCACTTCGAGGTGCTCGCGCGCGATCACATGCTTGTCGCCTGTCGCCGTGCAGAAGATGTCACCGATCTTCGCGGCGTCGGGCATCGGCATGACCTCGAAGCCGTCCATCAGCGCCTCGAGTGCGCGCATCGGGTCGACCTCGGTGACGATCACGTGCGAGCCGAGCCCTTTCGCCCGCATGGCAACGCCGCGCCCGACCCAGCCGTAACCGGCGACGACGAAGCGCTTGCCGGCGAGCAGGACGTTGGTCGCGCGGATGATCCCGTCGATCGTCGACTGTCCCGTGCCGTACCGGTTGTCGAAGAAGTGCTTCGTGCGCGCGTCGTTGACGGCGATCACCGGGAACGCGAGCGCGCCGTCGGCCTCCATCGCCTTCAGGCGGATCACACCGGTGGTGGTCTCCTCCATCCCGGCGATGATGTCGCCGAGCTGCTCGCGCCGGGCCGTATGCAGGACGGTGATCACGTCCGCGCCGTCGTCCATCGTCAGCTGCGGCTTGTGGTCGACCGCCGCCTCGATGTGCGAGTAGTACGTCTCGTTGTCCTCGCCCTTGATGGCGAACGTGGCGATGTCGAACTCGTCGACGAGTGCCGCGGCGACGTCGTCCTGCGTGGAGAGAGGGTTGGACGCGCAGAGCACGACGTCTGCGCCGCCCGCCTTCAGCGTGCGCATCAGGTTCGCCGTCTCGGAGGTCACATGCAGGCACGCCGACACGCGGTAGCCGGCGAGCGGCTGCTCCCGTTCGAACCGTTCGCGGATGGCGGTCAGCACCGGCATCTGCCGGTCGGCCCACATGATGCGCCGCACGCCCTCGGGGGCGAGCGATAGATCCTTCACGTCGTGGCGCTTGGTTGTAGCCATACGTCCTCTCTCGTTATCGCGGGGCAGTCTAGATTGTCAGGCAGCGAGGAGCCGCTCGTGCTTTCGCTGCTCCCATTCGATCCAGGAGCGCGCGTCGTCGCCCACGGCGAGCCAGGCTTCGACGGCTTCGCGCAGGTCCGGTTCCCGCCTGAGCCGGCGCGCGAACGCGAGCTCGGCGAGCTCGACCCCGAAGCGCCGGCGCAGGTCGCGGAGCGTCCGAAGGCGGTTGAGCTCGGACAGGCCGTAGAGCCGATAGCCGGCCTGAGTCCGCCGAGGAACGACGAGGCCGTGCTGCTCGAGGTAGCGCAGCATCCGTGCCGACCAGCCGCTTTCGGCCGCCGCGGCACCGACGGTGAGGAGCTCCTGCACCTCACCACCTTAGCAGAAGCGTGTCAAGGTTGTGGTCGCAGGCCCCCCGGGGGCGAACAGGGCCCTTTTCAAGCGTCGCACACCCGGCGTCACGGGTGGGTGACGGAGCCGTGCCGGAAGTGGGAAATCTGCGGCGAGCCGCTCGGGGCCGTGCGTCAGGGGGCGGAGGTGCCCTCGCGGCCGTAGGCGTCCTCGAGCCGCACCACGTCGTCGAGGTGAGGCGTCGAGACCTCGAGAATCGTCGTGTCGTCGATCGCCGTGACGCGATGAACGGTGCCCGGTGCGTAGTGGAACGCCGCCCCGGCGCCGATCACCTCCTCCTTCAGCGCCTTCTCGCCCGCGTTTCCGAGCTCGAGCTTCGCGCGGCCCGACTGCACGAACCACGCCTCGTCCTTCTCGCGGTGGAACTGCAGGGAGAGCGAATGGCCGGCGCGGACGAACAGGACCTTGCCGCAATACGTGTCGGTGAGCGCCCAGATCAACTCGTATCCCCACGGCTTCTCGACCTTGCGAACGTCGAACGCCCACGCGTCGAGGGTGTCGAGATTCGGCGAGTCGACGCTCATTGCGTCGGATCCTCTCACGCAAGCCACTCCGGGTGCGAGGCGACATGCTCGGCTGCGGCGCGCAGCTCCTTGGGCGTGTTCACGGTGAGCCAGAGGCCCTCGTGCCGGTGCGCGCGCAGGCGTCCTTCCGCGACGAGCTCCGGGAACGCCGTCGACTCGTGGTCGCCCTTGTCGGGGAAGCGCGCGATCGCCTCCTCGGAGAGCACGTAGTTGCCGCAGTTCACCCAGTAGGGCACTCGCCCGCCCTCGCTGAACCCGTGGATGACCCCCTCGTCGTCGACCTCGACGACACCGAACGCCGACCGTGGCTGCGCAACCGCGACCGTCGCGAGCGCGCCCGTTCTGCGGTGCTCCGCGAGCAGCGCAACGAAGTCGACGTCGACGAGCTCGTCACCGTTCAAGGCGTAGACGTCGCCGGATTCCCGTCGTAATCGCGCGGCGAACTTGATCCCACCCCCACGCCCCAGGCGCTCCTGCTCTTCCGCGGCGACGATCTCCGCCCCGAGGCCGGCCAGCTCCTGCTCGAAGAGACGCCCCTGGTCGACCGCGCACGAGAAGATCACGCGCGTCACGCCCGCACGCGCGAGCCGCGAGACCTGGTACGCGGCAAGCGGCCTTCCCGCCACCTCGACGAGCGCCTTCGGACGCCCGCCGGCCACGTCGCCGAGCCGCTCGGCCTTCCCGCCGGCGAGGATGATCGCCTCCATGGTCGGCTCTGCGCTCTAAGCCTCGGTGGGCGAGAGCGCGGGTGTCTGCGGCAGCACGTCGCCGGGCGACGTCGGCCGGCCGATGCCCTCGTAGGCAAACCCCGCACGCCGAGTTGCGTCGGGGTCCAGCAGGTTGCGGCCGTCGATGATCAGCGGCCGCGCCATCGCCTCCCGAACCTCCGGTGAGGCGAGTTCACGCAGCTCGTCCCACTCGGTCACGATCACGGCAGCGTCGGCGTCCCGCACCGCGTCGAGCACGGAGCCCGCGATCTCGACGCCCTTCGGCAGCCTGGTCGCGTCGGCGACCGGGTCCCACGCACGCACCTCTGCGCCCTCCGCGAGCAGGCGCGACGCAAGGATGATCGACGGCGCCTCACGCATGTCGTCGGTGTTCGGCTTGAACGCCACACCGAGCAGCGCGACGTGCTTTCCACGCAAGCGGCCGAGATGGCGCTTCAGCTTGCCGATCACGCGCCGCTTCTGCAGCTCGTTCACCTCGATCACGGCCGAAAGCAGCTGGAAGTGGTAGCCGGAGTTCGACGCAAGCTGCTTCAGCGCGAGCGAGTCCTTGGGGAAGCACGAGCCGCCGTACCCGATGCCGGCGTTCAGGAAATGCGGGCCCGAGCCGATGGTCGAGACCGATCCCCTCGGCGACCTTCACGACGTCCGCGCCCGTCGCCTCGCAGACATTCGCGATCTCGTTGATGAACGAGATGCGCGTCATCAGGAACGCGTTCGCGGCGAGCTTGATCATCTCGGCCGAGTTCACATCCGAACGGACGATCGGCGCGTCGAGCGACGCGTAGAGGGATGCGACGGCGTCTCCGTCCTCGTCGTCGAACGCGCCGATCGAGACCCGGTCCGGATGCATGAAGTCGCGCACGGCGTGGCCCTCTGCGAGGAACTCCGGATTCGACACGTACCCGACGTGCTCGAGACCTCGCTGGTCGAGGCCGGCGCGAACCTTCTCGCCGGTGCCGACCGGCACCGTCGACTTCATCACCAGCAGGGGCCGGCCGGTCAGCTCCGGCAGCTCGTCGACGACCGTCCAGACGCGCGACAGGTCGGCGTCGCCCGAGTAGGTCGGCGGGGTGTCGACGCAGACGAAGAGAAAGTCGCAGTCGGCGACATCGGCCACGTCGAGCGTGTAGCTCAGGCGCTCCGCGTTCCGCTCCAGCAGCTCGGGGACATCCTTCTCGTGGAAGGGCACCTCACCCCGGCGCAGCGCGTCGATCTTCTCGGGAACGACGTCGCGAATCACGACGTCGTGCCCGAGCTCGGCGAAGCACGCGCCCGTGACGAGGCCGACCCAACCTGCTCCGAAGATCCCGACTTTGCTCATCGCGTCGCCGGACTTTAGCGGGTACTTGCAAGGGGTTTGAGACCCTTGGCGATCGCGAGCATCGTCTCGTTGGAGAGGGAGTCGAGCAGCGAGTTGACGACCCAGTATGTGGCGCCGTGGGCGTGGAGCACGACCATGTGCAGGTTCGAGCCCGAGTAGTAGAGGTCGAACTCGCGGCCGCCGAGGTCGTGGCGGAAGCTCTTGTCGGCGAGCGCGGGCGCGCCGTCCCAATCGGTCTCCTCGATGCCCCAGTACTGGATGCCGTTGCGGAACACCATTCGCACGGCCTTGTTCTTGTGCTTCGGGTCGAGCCAGTAGGTGCGCACGTCCGTGTCGCCGGGAGCCGTGTCGGGGTACGAGTTGCGCTCGAGGATCGTCGGGACGTACAGCGGGAACTTCACCTTCTTCTGCAGGCCGGCAAGGAGCTCCTTGCCGGGGCCGGCGTCCGCGCGGACGTACGCGGGCTGGTGCACCGGGACATTCGCCTGCGGAATCGGCGCGATCGTCCCGTGGAACGCCGAGCCGAGCGCGACCAGGAGCATCGAGCCCGGGTCGCGGGCGAGCAGTCTCGGGCTCGTGCGCGGCAGCTTCCGGACGTCGGCAGGCTGCATCAGGTTCTGCAGAGCCGCGGCGGCGGCTTTCGAGCGGCGCTGCGCCGGGTCGTAGTAGATCACCGTGTGGAAGTAGTTCTGCTGCGGTGTATCCGCCTGCAGGCCGTTCGGCGGAGTCTGCGTCTCGTAGCCGCGCTGGCCGAGCAGGTACGAGGTGTTCGCCGCAGCACCGGCGACGCCGCTGCCGTTCAGGACCGTGACCGTCACCGACGAGGGCGGCGGCGCCTTCTGCTTGATCTTGTGACCGAGCGCTGCCGCATTCGCGTCCTTCGACGACTGCACGTCGGGGTTCTGGAACTTGTCGACGGCCGCCTGGATGTCGGCGCTCGACGCCGTACAGCCGATCGAGCACACGACGTTGTCGATCTTGTCCTGGAACAGATGGCCGCCCGGGAGCGACTGCGCGAAGAGCGCATACGAGATCACCTGGTCGCCCTGGAGGGCGCGCCCACCCTCGCCCACCTCGATGTTCCTGGTGATCGTGCTGACGAGGCTCGGCAGCTTCTCGAACGAGAAGTTCCGCGCCACCTGCTCGCGGAGCGCCCGCACGAACTGCTGCTGGCGAGCGACCCGGTAGAGGTCCGAGTCGGTGTGGCGGAAGCGGACGAAGTCGAGCGCCTGCTGGCCGCTGAGCCTCTGATAACCAGGCTGCAGGTTGATGTTCGCGTAGTCGTTCAGGTACGAGCCGGTGTTCTTGTTGTAGTAGCGGCGGTCGACGTCCATCCACACGCCGCCGAGCTTGTCGACGACCTCCTTGAAGCCGTGGAAGTTGACGGTGATCAGGTAGTTGATCGGCAGGCCGGTGAGGTGGCGCATCGTCAGCACCGTGCCCTTGGCGTTGCAGCGTGAATAGGCCGAGTTGATGCGGTCGGTCGTGACGACGTGGCCGACCTTGTCGGAGGCCGAGGCGCCGCAATAGATCGGCACGTCGAGGTCGCGCGGGAACGACAGCAGCGAGATCGACTGCGTCACCGGGTCGGCCCGGATCAGCATCAACGTGTCCGAGAGCGAGGGCCGGTCTGCCTCGACGCCGGCGCGGTGGTCGTAGCCGATCACGAGCGCGATCGCGGCATGTTTTGCAAGCGGCACGTCGAGGACGGCTGCGGCCTTCTTCACCGCGACCGTATGGGCGCGGACGGCTGCGACGGACTGGTGGAAGTAGAGATACCCGCCGCCTGCGGCGCCGAGCGCGATCGCGGTGGCGGCGAGGAACGTGATCAGCAGGATTCGACCGACCATCCCGAGCCCGGTCGAGGTGGGCGGCGGGGGCTGGCGATAGCGGGTGATGGGACTGACCGTCCCCGGCGGGAACACCGCGCTGCCGTTCCCGTTGGCCCCGGCACCGCGCCCGATGCCTCTCTTCATTGTCGTCCGCATAAACGAGTCGCGGCGCCCCGTGAGGCGCCTGCGCTCGAAGGATACCCGACCGGCTGGTCAGCCCAGGTTGGGCGAAAGCCAGCGTTCGAGCTCGGCCACCGGCGTGCCCTTCCGCTCGGCGTAGTCCTCGAGCTGGTCACGGCCGATCCGCCCGAGCGCGAAGTACTTCGCCTGTGGATTCGCCAGATAGATGCCGCTCACTGCGGCCGCCGGGGTCATCGCGAAGCTCTCCGTCAACCCCAGCCCGACGCGCTCGGCGCCGAGGAGGTCGAAGAGCTTCCGCTTCTCCGTGTGGTCCGGGCAGGCGGGGTACCCGAAGGCCGGCCGGATGCCGCGGAACGTCTCGCGGATCAGCCCGTCGGTGGGCAGGTGCTCCTCGGGGGCATACCACTCCCGGCGGGCATGCAGGTGCAGCCACTCCGCGAACGCCTCGGCCAGCCGGTCGGCGAGCGCCTTCACGACGATCGAGTTGTAGTCGTCGTGCTCGTCGGCGTAGCGCTGGGAGAGCTCGTCGGCGCCGTGGATCGCGACGGCGAAGGCGCCGAGGTGGTCGCCGGCGGGCGCGACGAAGTCGGCGAGCGAGCGGTTCGGCCGCTCGTCCCCGTGGTCGGCCTGCTGGCGAAGCATGTTGAACCGCACGTCTCCGGCGACGATGTCGTCGCCCTCGGCGTGCGCGGGCCAGTAGCCGTACACGCCTCGCGGCTGCAGCCGGCCGTCTCGCACGATCTCGGCGAGCGTCATCCGCGCGTCGTCGTACAGCTCCTGCGCCGCGGGGTTGTCGAGGATCGCCGGGAACTTGCCCTTCAGGTCCCAGGCGTGGAAGAAGAACTGCCAGTCGATGTACTGCACGAGCTCGGCGAGCGACGGTTCGACCTCGCGGTGCCCGGTGAACGGCGGAACCGGCAGGTCGTCGAAGGGCACGTGCGCCCGATTCTCGCGGGCCCGCTCGAGCGGGAGCAGCGGCTTGCGGATCTTCTCGGCGTGCTGCACGCGCAGGCGCTCCTGCAGCTCGCGGTTGTCGACGTCGAGCTCGGCACGGCGCTTCGGGTCGAGCAGCGCCGAGACGACGTCGACGACGCGGCTCGCGTCGAGCACGTGCACGGTCTCGTTCTCGTACTCCGGCGCGATCTTCACCGCGGTGTGCTGGCGCGACGTCGTCGCGCCGCCGATCATGAGCGGCAGCTCGATGCGCCGCCGCTTCATCTCTCGCGCGACGTCGACCATCTGGTCGAGCGACGGTGTGATCAGGCCGGACAGCCCGACGATGTCCGACCTTCTCGCGCTCGGCGGTGTCCAGGATCGTCTCCGGAGCGACCATGACTCCGAGGTCGATCACGTCGTAGTCGTTGCAGCCGAGCACGACGCCGACGATGTTCTTGCCGATGTCGTGGACGTCGCCCTTCACGGTCGCAAGCAGCACCTTGCCCTGGGCGCCGTGCGTGCCGTCCTTCTCCGCCTCCATGTACGGCTGCAGATACGCGACCGCGCGCTTCATCACCCGCGCCGACTTCACCACCTGCGGCAGGAACATCTTCCCGGAGCCGAACAGGTCGCCGACGACGCGCATGCCGTCCATCAGCGGTCCCTCGATCACGTCGAGCGGTCGCTTCGCCTCGAGGCGCGCCTCCTCGGTGTCGTCCTCGACGAAGTCGACGATCCCGCGGACGAGCGCGTGCTCGAGCCGCTTGCCGACGGGGGCCTCGCGCCAGGTGAGGTCGACCTCGCGCTTCGTCCCGGACCCGCGCACGCCCTCGGCCAGCTCGACGAGCCGCTCCGTCGCGTCCGGCCGCCGGTTGAAGAGCACGTCCTCGACGCGTTCCTTCAGCTCGGGCTCGATGTCCTCGTAGACGGCCAGCTGGCCGGCGTTCACGATCCCCATGTCGAGGCCGGCGCGGATCGCGTGGTAGAGGAACGCCGCGTGCATCGCCTCGCGGACGACATCGTTGCCGCGGAAGGAGAAACTGAGATTCGAGATGCCGCCCGAGGTGCGAGCGCCCGGGCAGCGGGCCTTGATCAGCGGCAGGCTCTCGATGAAGGCGAGCGCGTAGCCCTCGTGCTCCTCGATGCCGGTGGCGACGGCGAGCACGTTCGGGTCGAAGATGATGTCCTCGGGCGGGAAGCCGACCTCGCCCACGAGCAAGTCGTACGCGCGGCCGCAGATGGCCACGCGCCGCTCCGGCGTCGTCGCCTGCCCGTCCTCGTCGAACGCCATCACGACCACGCCTGCCCCGTAGTCGCGGGCCTTCCGAGCGTGCCGCAGGAAGTCGTCCTCCCCTTCCTTCAGGGAGATGGAATTGACGATGCCCTTCCCCTGGAGGCACTGGAGCCCGGACTCGAGCACCGTCCACTTGGAGCTGTCGACCATGATCGGGAGCCGGGCCACCTCCGGCTCGGTCGCGATCACGTTCAGGAACGTGCGCATCGCCTCCTCGCCCTCGAGCAGGTCGGCGTCCATGTTGACGTCGAGCATGTTTGCGCCACCGCGCACCTGCTCGACCGCGACGGCGACGGCCGAGGTGAAGTCGCCGCCTTCGACGAAGCGACGGAACCGCGCCGAGCCGGTCACGTTGGTGCGCTCGCCGATCAAGACGAAGCCGGTGTCCTCGCCGATCTCGAACGTCTCGAGCCCGCTGAAGCGCGGCGCGCGCGCGGGCGAGGGCACGTGCCTGGGCTCGAGCCCGTGCACCGCGTCGACGATCGCCTTCGTGTGCTCGGGGTGCGAACCGCAGCACGAGCCCGCGATGTTCAGCAGGCCGTCGAGCGCGAACTCGCGCAGGAGCGCAGAGGTGACGTCGGGTGTCTCGTCGTAGCCGCCGAAGGCGTTCGGCAGGCCGGCGTTCGGGTGGCACGCGACGAGGCACGGCGCGATGCGCGACAGGTCGGCGACGTACGGCCGCATCTCCTGCGCGCCGAGTGAGCAGTTGATGCCGACGATCAACGGCTCGGCGTGCTCCACCGAGGTCCAGAACGCCTCGGTCGTCTGCCCGGTGAGCGTCCGGCCGGAGAGATCGACGATGGTGACGCTGATCCAGAGCGGGAGCTCGGGCGCGGTCTCCCGCGCGGCGACGATTGCCGCCTTTGCATTGAGGGGATCGAAGATCGTCTCGATCAGCAGCAGGTCGACGCCGCCGTCCACGAGGCCGCGGATCTGCTCGGCGTACGCCGCCTTCACCTGGTCGAAGGTGTGCGTGCGGTACCCGGGCTCGTCGACCCGCGGCGACAACGTCAGGGTGATGTTCAGCGGGCCGACCGAGCCGGCGACGAACCGCTCGCCGGCCGACTCGCGCGCGATGCGCGCGCCTGCGACGTTCATGTCGTAGACCGCGTCGCCGAGCTCGTAGTCGGCCTGCCCGATCGACGTCGCCGTGAACGTGTTCGTCGTGGCGATGTCGGCGCCCGCCGCGAAGTACGCGTCGTGCACCTCGCGCACGATCTCCGGCTGCGTCAGGTTGAGCAGGTCCGGGTTGTTCAGGACGTCGCGTGGGTGGCCGGCGAAGCGCTCGCCCCGGAAGTCGGCCTCGGAGAGCCCGCGGCCCTGCAGCAGGACGCCCCACGCGCCGTCGAGCACGAGGATCCGCTCCTCGGCGAGCTTCCTGATCTCCGCTGCGACGTCGCGCGCCATGTCAACCTCCCCCGAGCCCAAAGAGGGCGCGTGAGCGGCGCTCGCGCGGGCTCTTTAGGCGTTTGGTAACCCGGTCGCCAAGCTGCCGTTCAAAGCTCTCCGGGTTCGCGAATCGTAGCGGACACGTGGCCCCGGCTACGTGGGCGTGTTGCGGGGCGAAAAGGTGTCAGACACCTTGCGGAGCGAGCTACGGCGACGGGCTGGACGACGCGGTGTCAGACACCAACGCTAGCCGCGGCCGGAGACGGCCAGCTGGTTCTCGGCGTGGCGGAGCCGCTGCTCGACCTGCCAGCGGTCGGCCGTCGACTCGCCGCGGTCGATCGCCTCGAGCTCTGCCTGCGCGGCCTCGAGCTGCGCCTGCGCGCGAGCATCGTCGACGTCGGCGGCCTTCACCGCGTCGTCGACGAGCGCGATCGCGCGGTCCTGCAGAACCTCGAAGAACCCGGGGCCCGTGGCGAACTCGAGCACCTCGTTCCCACCGGGATGGATCCGCGTCGAGCCCGCCTTCAGCGTCGCGATCAGCGGCGCATGGCGGGCGAGCACGCCGATCTCGCCGGCGGCCCCCGGCACGATGATCATCTCCGCGTCGCCCTCGAACGCGGCGCCGTCCGGCGTCACGAGCGAGACCGAGAACAGCTTGCGGTCGGCCATCCCTAGGCGGTGGCGCCGGACATCTGTTGCGCCTTTTCGACCGCGCCCTCGATCGGGCCGACCATGTAGAAGGCCTGCTCGGGGAGCTCGTCGTGCTGGCCGTCGATGATCTCCTGGAAGCCGCGGATCGTGTCCTCGAGCTTCACGTACTGGCCCGGGGTGCCGGTGAACTGCTCGGCGACGAAGTTCGGCTGCGACAGGAAGCGCTGGATCTTGCGGGCGCGCTGCACCGTCAGGCGGTCTTCGTCCGAGAGCTCCTCGATGCCGAGGATGGCGATGATGTCCTGCAGGTCCTTGTAGCGCTGCAGGATCTCCTGCACGCCCGTCGCGGTCGCGTAGTGCTCGTCCGAGACGATCCCCGGCTGCAGCGCGCGCGACGTCGAGTCGAGCGGGTCGACGGCCGGATAGATCCCTTGCTCGACGATCGCGCGCGACAGTGTCGTCGTCGCGTCGAGGTGCGCAAACGTCTGCGCCGGGGCCGGGTCGGTGAGGTCGTCGGCAGGCACGTAGATCGCCTGCACGGAGGTGACGGCGCCCTTCGTCGTCGACGTGATGCGCTCCTGGAGCTGCCCCATCTCGGTGGCGAGCGTGGGCTGGTAGCCGACGGCCGAAGGCATGCGGCCGAGCAGCGCCGACACCTCGGAGCCCGCCTGGACGAAACGGAAGATGTTGTCGATGAAGAGCAGCACGTCCTGGCCCTGGTCGCGGAAGTACTCCGCCATCGTCAGGCCGGACAGGCCGACGCGCAGGCGCGCTCCCGGCGGCTCGTTCATCTGGCCGTAGCAGAGCGCCACCTTGTCGAGCACGCCCGACTCCTCCATCTCGAGGAGCAGGTCGTTGCCCTCGCGCGTGCGCTCCCCCACGCCGGAGAAGACCGACACGCCGGAGTGCTCGCGTGCGATGTTGTGGATCAGCTCCTGGATCAGCACCGTCTTGCCGACGCCGGCGCCGCCGAAGAGGCCGATCTTGCCGCCGCGTACGTACGGGGCGATCAGGTCGATCACCTTGATGCCGGTCTCGAAGATCTCGACCTTCGGGACGAGCTCGTCGAACGCGGGCGGATCACGGTGGATCGACCAGCGTTCCGTGCCCTCGGGCGGGGCCGGCTTGTCGTCGACCGGGTCACCGAGGACGTTCCAGACGCGCCCGAGTGTCACCTCGCCGACGGGCACCGAGATCGGCGCTCCGGTGTCGGTGACGTCGGTGCCGCGCGCGATGCCGTCGGTCGTGTCCATCGCGACCGCGCGTACCCGGTTGTCACCGAGGTGCTGCTGCACCTCTGCGATCAGCTGGGTGCCGTCGGGCCGCTCGATCCGCAGCGCCGAATAGATGTCCGGCAGCCGGCCGGTGAAGACGGCATCGACGACGACGCCCTTGATCTCGAGCAGCTTGCCGGTTGACTTCTCGTTCCCGTTTGATGACACGTTCACAGCTCCTGGAGGGGCGTAGGTTCGGGGCGGTGCCTCCGCAATGCGCGCAACATGCGCGCCGGGCCGGGCAGCCGCAGACTACCGGAACCCGGCTCGAGGCCGCGCGCCCTACGGAGCTCCGAACGCTTCAGTCCGGCCGACACACGGTCGGCGTGATCGAGGCTTCAGACGTATGAGCTGATGAGCGAAGCTTGCACCCGGCTAGACAGACTCGCCGGGCATCAACCTGTTACGTGTGACTGCGTGAGACCCCTCGAGGAGGAGCGGCCGCCGGAGGGCTCTGAGCTGATCCGCGGAGTCGAACCCGGCGATCATCGCAACCCGTTTCGGAGCAGCGGGCTGCCGTCCGGGCGCGGATGAGATGCCGACCACGGCACCGGCGGCGACGATGAGGGCGACGGCGGCTGCAACGGGCAGCCCGCGGAGCGGCGAGCGCCTCCTGCCGACGGGCAGGCTCTCGAGCAGCGGCGGCGCCGGCTCGAGGACGGCCGCCCGCAGCGCGACGGCGATCTCGTGGGCCCCCTGGGCGAACTCGCGGCAGGCCGAGCACCGCCCCAGATGGGCGTCGAGGAGCGCCGACTCGAGCTCGGAGAGCTCGTCGTCCGCCCGCAGCGACGACCACCTACGGGCGCGCTCACACAGCTGAGATGTCCCCTCCATCAATGTTTCAGACGATATCGGCCGGAAGGAGTTAGGCCGAGGCGTGAATGATCTCGATCAGATAATCGAATAACGCGGATCGGCGAGCGCGCCGAGCGAGATCAGGACGAAGCCGAGCACGACGAGGAGGGCCGAGAGCGAGATCGATTCGTGCTGCTCGGCAGGCTCCGCCCAGCGAACCCAGCGTTTGAGCGAAAAGGCGCTCCAGCCCTCGCCCTGGGGCCGGGCCGGGCCGCGGTTGCCGACGAAGAAGCCGCCGATCAGCAGGAGTGAGCCGACGATGTACCAGCCGAGCGAGAGCGCCCGGCCGACGCTCGAGCCGAAAATGAGGCCCGCGACGAGCGAGACCACGGCCGTGCCGACGGCGAGCACGGCGAAGATCGTCCCCAGGCGGCGGAGCGCCGCGACCACGGGCTAGGCCTCGACGGCCGAACCGGGACGGCGGATCTCTTCCTCGGTCATCGGCCAGCGCTCGAGCGGGTAGTGGCACTTGGCGAGGTGCCCCGGGCTGCCGCCGTGCTGGATCAGCGCCGGCTCCTCGACGTCGCAGTGCCCCTCGACGAAGCGAGGGCAGCGAGGGTGGAACCGGCACGCGCTCGGCGGGTTGATCGGGCTCGGCACGTCGCCCTCGAGCACGATCCGCTTGCGGTGATGCGCGATCGTCGGATCGGGCACGGGCACGGCCGAGAGCAGCGCGCCGGTGTACGGGTGCCTGGGCTCCGCGTACAGGTCGTGCTTGCTCGCGGTCTCGAGTATCTGGCCGAGGTACATCACCATCACACGGTCCGAGATGTGACGGACGACGTTGAGGTCGTGGGCGATGAAGATGTAGGTCAGGCCGAAGTCGCGCTGGAGGTCCTTCAGCAGGTTCAGGATCTGCGCCTGCACCGAGACGTCGAGCGCCGAGACCGGCTCGTCGCACACGATCAGCTTCGGGTTCACCGCGAGCGCGCGGGCGACGCCGATCCGCTGTCGCTGGCCGCCCGAGAACTCGTGTGGGAACCGGTTGTAGTGCTCGGGGTTGAGCCCGACGACCTCGAGCAGCTCCTGCACGCGGCGCTTGATCTCCGCCTCCGTGCCGAGCTTGTGCACCTGGAGCGCCTCGGCGACGATGAAACCGACGCGCTTGCGCGGGTTCAGCGACGCGTACGGATCCTGGAAGATCATCATCATCTCCCGGCGGAACGGGCGCATCTCGGAGCGCGAGAGGTTCGTGATGTCCTGACCGCGGAACTGGATCGAGCCGCCGGTCGGCTCGAGCAGCTTGATGATGCAGCGCGCCATCGTCGACTTGCCGCAGCCGGATTCGCCGACGACGCCGAGCGTCTCGCCCTCCCGAACGGCGAACGAGACGCCGTCGACCGCCCGCACGGAGGCGACCTCCCGCTGGAAGATGATGCCTCGCGTGACCGGGAAGTGCTTCTTCAGATCCTGCACGACGAGGAGCTCGTCACCCTGGAGCTCGAGCGCCGTCTGCTGGATCGGCTCCGGGTGGTGTGAGTCCTGCACGGCGACCAACGCTACGAGGCCTCCGCCATCATGCCGGCGAGAAGCTTCGCGGCTTCGCGGTTCTTCGTCTCCTCGTCGAGGTGGCACGCCTGGAGATGCCCAGGGTCGTCCGAGACGGGAGCGAGCGCCGGATCGATTTCCTTGCAGATCGGCATCACGTAGGGGCAGCGCGGGTTGAACCGGCAGCCCTCCGGCGGCCGCAGGAGCGACGGCGGCTGGCCCTGGATCTGCACGAGCCGATCGACGTCCGCGTCGAGCCGCGGCAGCGAGCCCATCAGCCCCCAGGTGTAGGGGTGATGCGGCTTCTTGAAGATCTGCTCGACCGCGCCTTTCTCGGCGACCTCGGCCGCGTACATGACCACGACGTCGTCGGCGACCTCCGCCACGACGCCGAGGTCGTGGGTGATCATGATCACCGCGCTCCCGAAATCCTCCTGGAGCCGTTCGATCAGTGCGAGGATCTGGGCCTGGGTCGTCACGTCGAGCGCGGTGGTGGGCTCGTCGGCGATCAGCAGGTCGGGGTTGTTGATCAGCGCCATGGCGATCATCACGCGCTGGCGCATGCCGCCCGAGAACTGGTGCGGATAGTCGTCGAGGCGCCGTTCGGGGCGCGGGATCCCCACGGCCTTCAGGAGCTCGAGCGCGCGCACCTTGCGACTGCTTCCTCGACACGTCCGCGTGCAGGCGCATCGCCTCCGCGAGCTGGTCCCCGATCTTGTGCACCGGGTTCAGGCTCGTCATCGGGTCCTGGAAGATCATCGCGATCTCGGAGCCGCGGATCTCGCGCAGCCGTTTCGGGCTTGCGGTCAGCAGCTCCTCGCCCTTCCAGACGGCCGACCCCGACGAGTGCGCCGAGCGCCGGTTGTTGAGGCCCATGATCGTGAGGCAGGTCACGCTCTTGCCGGAGCCCGGACTCGCCGACGATCCCGAGCGTCTGACCCTTGTCGACGGAGAACGAGACACCGTCGACTGCACGCACGACACCGTCGTCCGTCCTGAAGTACGTCTTCAGGTCGTTGACTTCGAGCAGCGGCACGTCAGGAAAGCCTAATGCGCGGGTCGATCACGGCATACAGGAGATCGACGAACAGGTTGAAGACGATGATGGTCAGCGTCGCGAAGACGATCACTCCCTGCGTCGTCGGCAGGTCGAACGTGCTGATCGAGTTGATCAGCGGTCTTGCCGAGACCCGGAAGGCCGTAGACCGACTCGGTGAAGATCGCGCCGCCGAGGGCGATCCCGAGATCCATGCCGAGCATCGTGACGACCGGCAGCAGCGCATTGCGCAGGACGTGGGAGCGCATGACGAGCCACTCCGGTGCGCCCTTCGCGCGCGCGGTGCGCACGTAGTCCTCGTTGAGCGTCTCCATCACGTTGGCCCGGATCATGCGGGCGTAGACCGCCGCGAAGAGGATCGCGAACGTGCACCAGGGAAGGAAGAGATGGTAGGCCCACTGCACGGGACCACCGCACGTCCCGGTTGGATTGATGAAGTCGCAGTAGCCGGTGATCGGGAACCACCCGAGCTTGAAGCCGAAGAAGTAGGCGAACAGGAGCCCGATCCACACGGGGTGCGCGGAGATCCCGACGAGCACGCCGACCATGGCTAATCGGTCGAGGAGCGAACGCGGCCGCAACGCTGAGAGGATCCCGACGGGCAGCGCGACGAGCAGCCAGATGAGCGCGCCGCCGAAGACGAGCGACGCGGTCACCGGCGCAGCCTGGGCGACGACGTAGTTGACGCTCAGGCGGTTCGTGAACGAACGGCCGAGGCTCGGCTCCTTCACGTGCGGATTGCCCTGCAGGATGCCTGCGACGGGCATCAGCCGGCCGAAGAACTTGCCGTACTGGACGTAGATCGGCCGGTCGGTCCCGAGGTAGTGGGCGGCGCGCTTGATGCACTCGGGAGTCGCGCGCTGGCCGCAGGCGAGCCGGGCCGGATCGGCCGGGATCGCGTAGAAGATGATGTAGGTGACGACCGTGACCGCGACGAACAAGACGAACGCCCAGAGCAGTCGGCGTATCAGATAGCGGAACACGGGGCGGAGACCTTAACGAATCCTTGTTGAGTCAGTGTTGAGAACGATAAGACGAAAGAACCGGGGCGCCCCGTATGGGGCGCCCCGGTTCGTTCAGACGTCGATTACTTGAGGCAGAGAGCCGCGAGGTCGACGGTGTAGGCCGAGAGGAACGTGAAGCAACCGACACGCTTCGAGACGAGGATGCGGTCGTTGATGTTCGCCCAGGCCGCCCACGGCGGATCCTGGTTGAACATGTGCACGTCGAGATCGCCGTACGCCTTGTAGCGAGCGGCGCCCGAAAGCAGTGCAGCCTGCCTCATCTGCTTGTTGAACGTCGGGTTGCTGAAGTACGCAACGTTGTTGTTGTTCGCTGCGTGGATGCTGTCACCCGAGAGCAGCACGTTGATGAAGTCGTACGGGTCGGCGTAGTCAGCCTGCCACGCTTCCGACGTGATGTCGAACGGCTCACCGCGCGTCCCTTCCTTGTCGATCTGAACGCCACGCGCGAACGGATGCGTGTTCACCTTCAGACCGATCTGGTTCAGGTCGAACTGCACGATCTGCGCTGCGAGCAGCGAGGCCGGCGTGTTCGAGGTGTAGAACTCGACAGCCTGGCCGTCCTTGACACCGGCCTTGGTCGCCCACTTCTTGGCCGACGTGACGTCCGGGCCCTTCAGCGGGTAGAGGCTGGCGTCGCGGAACCCGGCCATGCCCGGAGGCAGGATCTGGTCGGTCCGCTTGCCTGCGAGGTAACCACCCTGCGCAAGCACGGCCTTGCGGTCGATCGCATAGTTGATCGCCTTCGCGAGAGCAGTGCCAGGCGCACCCTTGAAGAGCGGGCGGTCGTGGTTGAAGGCGAAGTACCGGACGCCGAGGATCGGCTTGACCCAGAACTGGCCCTTGTTGACGCCGTACTTCTGAGCGGCCTCCGCATACGACGCGGACGGGATACCGCCGTCGGCGTAGTCGGTGTCGCCCTGCTGGACGCGGAGATACGACGCGGCCTGCGAGTTACCGACCGTGTAGTTGATCTGCGTCAGGTTGTGCGGGCGCTTGCCCTTGTAGTACGGGTTGCGCTTGACCGTGATCGAGCGCTCCGGAACGCGGTCCGAGATGTAGTACGGACCAGCCGACGGAGGCGCGAGCACGCCGTTCGGGTCGTGCGCCAGGTTCGTCGGGACGGCGCAGAAGAACGGCATCGCGACGCGGGCGAGGAAGTCCGGCGCCGCCTTCGTCAGGGTGATGACGAGGTGCGAGCCCTTGACCTGGACGCCCGAGACCGGCGACGACGACGAGCCGACGATGTCGGAGAAGAACGCGAGCGCCGGCGACTGCATCTTCGGATCAGCGTCGCGGTCGAACGCGGCCTTGAAGCTCGCGGCGGTCACAGCCTGACCGTTCGAGAACTTCGTGAAGCCGGCGTTGACGGTGAAGTCGTACGTCTTGCCGCTGTTCGAGACCTTCGGGAACCCCGCCGCTGCCTCGGGGACCAGCTGAGCACCCTTCGGCCCGTTGGCGTCCGGGTAGTTCATCAGCTTCAGGCATGTCGCGTACTCGAGCTCCCAACTCGTCGACAGGTAAGCGAGTGCCGGATCCGTGTAGTCGAGATCGGTGAAGAAGTCGACGTTCAGCGTGCCCCCTGTGGCGCCTGCCTTGGCCGTGTGGCCTGACTTGGCACCAGCACTTCCTGCAAACACCGCGAGCATCGCGATAGCGACCGTCACGGTCGCAAGCCAAAGTTTCCTACTCAACGACATGCTCCTTTCTTGGGTTGAGCCGCCGACTGGATCGAAGCCCAGCGGCTCAGGCGCAGAATGCATCCTCGAGACGTGTGACGAGGCGGCGGCAGTTTAGTTAGTTTCAAGTTAAGGCCGGACAACAGTGGGAAGACGCCTATTTGCCCCAGTTTGGGCGGGTTTGACGAGAATCGCCGGGTCGGCCGCTAGATGGTTGAGCTAATGCGTCGAGCGCGGGTCGAATGCGTCCCGCAGGCCGTCGCCGAGCAGGTTGAAAGCAAGGGTCGTGATCAGCACGGCGAGGCCGGGCCAGACCATCAGCCATGGCTGCGTGGTGTAGTAGTCGGACGCCGACTGGAGGAGGTTGCCCCAGCTCGCCGTCGGCAGCTTGATGCCGACGCCGAGGTACGACAGGCCCGCCTCGGCGAGGATGAAGGTCGCAACCGACAGCGTCGAGTAGACGATGATCGGCGCGACGAGGTGCGGCAGGATGTGCGAGCGGATGATCCGCGAGTCGCTCGAGCCCATCATCCGCGCGGCCTCGACGAACTCCTTCTCACGGAGGCTCAGCACGACGGCGCGGATGATCCGGGCGGGATAGAACCATCCCAGGAGCGAGAAGATCAGGAACAGGGTGAAGACCCCCTCGCCGAGGAAGCCGAAGGTGATGTTGTTGAGGCTGTCGCCGACGGTGGAGGCGATGGCGATGATGAAGAGCAGCACCGGGAACGCCATCGTGATCTCGGTGACGCGGGAGACGACCGTGTCGACCCAGCCGCGGAAGAAGCCGGCGATCGAGCCGAGGAACACGCCGATGCTGACCGCGCCGAAGGTGGCGAGCAGCGCCACCTCGAACGAGACCTGCGCGCCGTAGAGGAGGCGCAGGAACTCGTCGCGGCCGAGGGTACTGTCGGCACCGAGGAACAGCCACGTCTTGTGGCCGGGGTGGAACGGATCCGCAATGTGCGCGAGGGGGCCGATCGGCTGGCCGTTGGCACCGATGCCGCCGATGAAGAACGGGTCGTTCGGGCCGTGCCCGAGGAAGTGCTTGGCGATCGGCGCGCCGACGAACGCGCCGAGCAGCAGCACGATGATCGTGATGCCGCCGCCGATCGCGAGCCTGTCGCGCTTGAAGCGCGTCCAGACCTGCTCCCAGTACCCGCGCGCCTTGATCTGGTCGCCGAGCTCGATCGGGCCGGCGTCGACCAGTTCCTTTTCAGCCTGTGACATCGCGCGGAGGTTACTCGGTCATTCCGAGATTGGTGATCGCCAATGGAGATTCTCTTCGTTAAGACAGCGTTAAGCGGACCGCGACTTCGACGGGCGGGCTCTCAGGTCGTCAGCGCGTCGGCGCCGGCGACCACTTCGAGGATCTCCTGCGTGATCTCCGCCTGGCGGGCGCGGTTCATCGCCAGCGTCAGGCTGTCGATCAGCTCGCCGGCTGCCTTCGAGGCGTTGCGCATCGCCGTCATGCGCGCTCCCTGCTCGGACGCGGCCGACTCGAGCAGCGCGCGGTAGAGCTCCGTCTCGACGTACACCGGCAGCAGGCGCGCGAGGATCTCCTCGGGCTCCGGCTCGTAGATGAAGTCGGGCGTCCCCGTCGTCGTGCTCGGCGTCGTCGTCGCTGCGCTCGAGCACCTCCGGTGGGATCGGCAGCAGCTCGCGCACCGTCACCTTCTGCACGAGCGCGCGACACGAACGCGTTGTAGACGACGAGCACCTTGTCGACCTTCCCCTCCGTGTACGCCTCGGCGATCGCGTGCGCCATCGCCTGCGCATCGGCGTACGCGGGCCGCTCGCTGAACCCGGTCCACGACTGCGCGACCTCGAGCCGCCGGAAGCGCAGCGTCGACGCCGCCTTGCGACCCGAGCTGAACCAGACGACCTCCTGGCCCGCCGCCGTCGCCTCGCGCATCAGGGTCGAGCGAGCGCCGGATCACCTGAGCGTTGAACCCGCCGGCGAGACCGCGGTCGGCGGTGATCGGCACGATCGCGACGCGCTGCACGTTCTCGCGCCGCTCGAGCAGCGGCAGGCGGACCGCGCCCGCCGCCTGCGACACGCCGGCCATCAGCTCGAGCATGCGGTCGGCGTACGGCCGCATCGCCTCGATGCGCGATCTGCGCGCGGCGCAGGCGCGCCGAGGCGACGAGCTCCATCGCCTTCGTCACCTTGCGCGTGTTGGTGATCGAGCGGACGCGCCGCTTCAGGTCCTGCGTCGAGGCCAAGCTACCGCGCTTCCTGGTCGGCGCTCGTTGCGAAGCGGCCCTTGACCTTCTCGATCTCGGCCGTCAGCTTCGTCGCCGTGCTCGTCGGTCAGGTCGCCCGATCTCGCGGATCGTCTTGTAGATCGTGCCCTCGGCGCGGAGGTCCTCGCGCAGCTCGTCCTGGAAGCGGGACACGTCCTCGGTCGGGATGTCGTCGAGGTAGCCGTTGACGCCGGCGAAGAGCGCGGCGACCTGCTCCTCCATCGGCCACGGCTGGTACTGCGGCTGGTTCAGCGTCGCGACCATCTTCTCGCCGCGGTTCAGCGCCGACTGCGTCGCCTGGTCGAGCTCCGAGCCGAACTGCGCGAACGCCTCGAGCTCGCGGTACTGCGCGAGGTCGAGGCGCAGGCGGCCGGCGACCTTCTTCATCGCCTTCGTCTGCGCCGAGAGCCGACGCGCGACACCGAGGTGCCGACGTTGACGGCCGGGCGGACGCCCGAGAAGAAGAGGTCGGACTGCAGGAAGATCTGACCGTCGGTGATCGAGATCACGTTCGTCGGGATGTACGCGGAGATGTCGCCGGCCTGCGTCTCGATGATCGGCAGCGCGGTCAGCGACCCGCCGCCCTCGACGTCGCTCAGCTTGCACGCGCGCTCGAGCAGCCGCGAGTGCAGATAGAAGACGTCACCGGGGAACGCCTCGCGGCCCGGCGGGCGGCGCAGCAGCAGCGACAGCTGCCGGTACGCGTCGGCCTGCTTCGTCAGGTCGTCGTAGATGATCAGCGCGTGCTCGCCCTTGTAGAGGAAGTACTCGGCCATCGCGCAGCCGGCGAACGGCGCCATCCACTTGATCGGCGCGGCCTCGGCTGCGCCGGCGACGACCACCGTCGTGTACTCCATCGCGCCCGCCTCGCGCAGGCGCTCGACGACCTGCGCCACGGTCGACGCCTTCTGGCCGATCGCGACGTAGAAGCACTTCACGTTCTGGTCGTGCTGGTTCAGGATCGTGTCGATCGCGATCGCGGTCTTGCCGGTCGAGCGGTCGCCGATGATCAGCTCGCGCTGGCCGCGGCCGACGTTCGTCATCGAGTCGATCGCCTTGATGCCGGTCTGCAGCGGCTCCTTCACGGGCTGGCGCTGGATCACGCCCGGCGCCTTCCACTCGACCGGGCGCGTCTCGGTCGACGTCGATCGGGCCGCTGCCGTCGAGCGGGTTCCCGAGCGGGTCGACGACGCGGCCGAGCAGGCCCTCGCCGACGGGAACCGAGCGCGACCTTGCCGGTGCGGCGCACCGGCTCGCCTTCCTTGACCTTGTCCCACTCGCCGAACAGCGCCGCGCCGACGTTGTCCTCCTCGAGGTTGAACGCGAGGCCGACGACGCCGTGCTCGAGCTCGAGCATCTCGAGTGCGAGGCAGTTCTCGAGGCCGTGGATGCGCGCGATGCCGTCGCCGACCTGCAGCACGGTGCCGACCTCGGCGAGGTTCGTCTCGACGTCGAACTTCTCGATCCGCTCGCGCAGGATCGACGTGATCTCTTCGGGGCGAAGCTTCATCTCTTCTCAACTCCTTGCTGTGGCGAGGTCGTGGCGTAGTCGTTCGAGGCGGCCGCGCACGCTCGCGTCGAGCCTCATGGATCCGGCTTGGAGGACGATGCCTCCGATCAAATCTGGGTCGACGAGCCGCGAGGCCTGAACCTTGCGGCCCGACTGCTGCTCGATGCGGCCGAGGATCCGGCCGAACTCCTCGTCGGAGAGCTCGTGCGCGGTCGTCAGCTCGACGTCGAGGATCCGCTCCTCGGCAGCGACGAGCGCGTCGAGCTCGTCGACGATCTCGCCGAGCTCCGCGGCGCGCCCCTTCTCCGCGACGAGCCGCACGAAGTTGACGACGAGCTCGTCGGCGCCGGCGGCGACCTGGGCGAGCACGTCGCGCTTCACCCGCGTCTCGACCTCGGGGTTCGTCGAGCAGCACGCGCAGGTCCGGCGACCTCGTCGACGGCATCCCGCAGCTCCTGGAGCTGCGCCGTGGACCAGGTCGAGCCGGCCCTCGGCCTGCGCGGCCTCGAAGAGGGCGCGCGCGTAGATGCGGTGCGCGATCGCTACGACCGGCTCCCTTCGAGTTCGGATGAAGTCGATCTCGGCGAGCGCCTCGTCGATCAGCCGCTGCTGGTCGGCACCGGTCAGCGACTTGCGGGTGATCTTCTCGGCGGCGAGCAGGCTGAGCTTGCCGACCTCGTCGCGGATCTGGCCGAGCGCCTGCTGCGTCGCCTGCTCGATCTGGCGGCGCGTCTCCTCGAGGCGCCGCTGGCGGTCTTCCTCGGTCTCGACCCGGACGCGCTCGCGCTGCGCGTCCGAGATGCGGCGGGCCTCGGCGAGGATCTCCTCCGACTCGGTCTTCGCCTGCCCGATCAGCTTGCGGTGCTCCTCGAGCAGCTCGCGCGCCTCTTCGCGCGCGTTGTCCGCCTCGTCGATCGCCGACTGGATGCGCTCCCGCCGCGTCGTCGATCATCTGCTGAATCGGCGCGAACGCGAACCGCTTCAGCACGAACAGGACCACGAGGAAGCAGACGATCGTCCAGATCATCAGCCCAGGCGTGACCTGGATCAGCGGGTTCGTCGCGAGCATTTCCCTAGACCAGGACGTACGCGAGGATCGAGCCGAGCAGGCCGTAGAACACGACCGCCTCGGTGAGGGCGAAGCCGAGCCACTGGATGCCCTGCAGCTCGCCGCGCAGCTCGGGCTGGCGGGCGACCGACTGGATCATCGAGCCGAAGATGTTGCCGATGCCGACGCCGGCGCCGAGCGCGCCGAGGCCGACGCCGAGCGCGAGACCGATGGCCTTGCCGGCCTTGGTCACGTCGCCGGTGGTGGCGGCGAGGATGAATCCGTGCATGTGTGGTTCCTCCTTAGTGCTCCGGCTCGATCGCCGAGCCGATGTAGATGGCGGACAGGGCGGCGAAGATGAAGGCCTGGATGCCGACGACGATGATGACCTCGAAGAGATAGAAGAGGATGCCGACCGGGACGACGACGATGGCGAGGAACAACGCTCTGGAGAATGAAGATGAGGCCGATGAACGTGAGGATCAGGATGTGGCCCGCGAGCATGTTGGCGAAAAGCCGGACGGAGAGCGAGATGAGCCGCATGAACTGGCCGAGGATCTCGAGCGGCACGATCAGCGCGAGCAGCGGCTTCGGCGCCTCGGGGATCCAGCTCTTGAAGTAGCGCACCGGCCCGTTCCAGCGGATGCCCTCGACGTGCGTGAAGACGAACGTCAGGAGCGCGAGCGCGAGCGTCACCGAGAGGGAGCTCGTCGCGGCGTAGATCCCCCAGGTCGGGACGCCGTGCCAGGTCTCGCCGGTGAGCGGCAGCGGGATGAAGCCGATCAGGTTGACGACGAAGATGAAGAGCATCAGCGTCGCGACGTACGGGAACCAGCGGCCGATCGCCTTCGTCGGCAGCCCCTGCTCGGCGACCTGCGTCTGCGCGACCTCGTAGACCAGCTCGCCGACCGTCTCCCGGCGGCCGGGCTTCTGGCCGACGCGGCTGCGCATGAAGTACAGGCCGAACAGGATCGTCAGCACGCTGCCGAGCATCAGGTACGACGACGGCCTTCGTGATCGAGAGGTTGAGCGGGCCGAGGTGGATCGGCACCCACTCGTGCTGCTCGAACTCCTTCGTCGGGTCGAACTTCGCCGCGCGCGAACGCGTTCGCGGGCAGCAGCAGCGCGAGGTGGTCAGGGCGATGAACGAGCGCGCTTCACGCGGCTGCGCCCGCCTTCGGGCCGGTGTAGTAGGCGACGAGCGAGAGGCCGAAGGTCGCGGAGTAGCCGGCTGCATAGGTCAATGCGGCTGCCAGCCCGAGCCATTTGTCGGACACTGCGACCGCGAACACGACCACCATCACGGCAATCGCGCGAAAGAGCATCACGAAAGCGACCACGCCTGCGGCGGCGAGATTACCCGTCCGCTGCTGGAGACGCGTCAGTACCGCGCCGAGCGCCTCCGACCCGAACCAGAGCACGGCGCCGAGCGCCCAGCCGGTGACGCGCCAGCCCGCGAGCAGGAAGATCGGCAGCGGATCGCGATCACGATCGCTCCCGCAGCGGCGGGCAGCAGGGTCGGCGGGGCGGCGCGGGGCTGTGTCCAGGCAGGCATGGGTGTCTAGATGTTGCGGTACTTGATCACGGTGGTGGCGACGCCGACGGGAACGCCGACGACAGCGCCGAAGGCGAGCCCGTAGCCGACGCTTCCCGCTGCCCAGCCGATCGAGCGTGCCGGCGACGATGCACGCCGCCGTGGAACCGATCAGCACGCTGCCGGCCCCGGCGAGGGAGAACGTCGGTCGCTGGGGCTGCACCGGTGCGGAGCATACCAGCGCTTGTGACACCGGTTTTCGCATACTGAAGCGGCGATAGAGTGCGGCTTGTGACGCGGTTCGTGCAAGACGCCGTCGTCGTCGGCGCGGGGCACAACGGACTCGTCGCGGCCAACGTCCTCGCCGACGCGGGCTGGTCGGTGATCGTGCTGGAGGCCGAGAACGAGCCCGGCGGCTCCGTTCGGTCCGGCGAGCTGATCGAGCCGGGCTTCGTCCATGATCGCTTCAGCGCCTTCTTCCCGCTCGGTGCCGCGTCCCCCGTCTTCCGGGCCCTCGGCCTCGAGATCCCGTGGCGGCACGGCCCGCTCGTGCTCGCCCATCCCGAGCTCGACGGATCGTGCGCCACGTTGTCGCGCGGCCGGGGCGCGCAGACGGAACTGTGGGAGCGGGTCGAGCGAGCCGTCCTGCTCGCGATGACCACTCCGTTCCCGCAGGTGCGTGCGGGCCTGATGCTCGCCCTCGAGCCGGGTTCGTGGCGGCTGCTACAGCTGCCGGAGAACGAGCTCGAGCGGCGGCTCGTGACCGGCAACGCCCTCCACACCGACGCGACTCCCTCGTCGCTCGCCGGCCGCGCGTTCGGTGCGGCGCTGACGAACTTCGGCCGGCGATACGGCTATCCGTGCGTCGAGGGCGGTGCCGGGACGATCACGCGCCTGCTCGTCGAGCGGGCCGAGAGCCGCGGTGTCGAGATCCGCTACGCCACGGAGGTCGAGGAGCTGCCGCACGCCCGGCGCGCCGTGATCGGGGCCATCTCGGTGTGGCGGCTCGCGCGGCTGCTCGGTCGGCAGGCGCGCGTGATCCCGGACCCGCGGACGCTCAAGGTCGACTGGACGCTCGACGGCCCGATCCCATGGACCGCCGAGGCGGCACGCCGCTGCCCCGTGGTCCACATCGGCAGGCCCGGTGCCTTCGCGATCGTCGGCCAGTACTCGATGGCCGATCCGACCCGCGCTCCGGCCGGAAAGGAAACCGGGTGGGCCTACACGCACGATCTTCCCGACGCCGAGGCCCTCGAGGCGCGGATCGAGGAGCTCGCACCGGGCTTCCGGGCCCTGATCCGCGGCCGCCACGTCGCCAACCTGCCGGCCGGGCGCGTCAACGGCGGCACGGCACGACTCAGGAACCAGCTCGTCCTCCGGCCGCGCTTCGGCCGGCCCGAGCTCGCGCCCGGCGTGTACCTCGGGTCGATGTCGGCGCACCCGGGCGGCGGCGTGCACGGCGCGCCCGGCTGGATCGCGGCTCAGGCAGCCTTGTCGGCGGCGGCGCGGCGCCGCGCGCGCGGGCTCGCGAGCTTCACGATCTCGAGCAGGTAGACGACGTAGAGCGAGAAGCGCGAGCGCGAGCAGCCCGGCCGCGGCGTCGATCGCGATGTTCCGCGCTCCAGTCGCCGTGATGGTGCGGCGGCGCGAAGTGCGTCGCAAGCGCCGCGAGCGCGAGCGTCGCGCACCAGAGCCAGAGATAGAGACGGCGCGGCGCTGCGAGAACCCGAGGCGCATGAAGCGGTGGTGCAGATGCCGCGCGTCGGCCACGTAGATCGGCTGCCCGCTCGCAGGCGCTTCGCGACGACGAACGACGTGTCGAGCACCGGCACGGCGAGCACGAGCAGCGGCAGCACGAGCGTCGCCAACGCGGCCGTCTTCAGGAGGCCCTGCACGGAGATCGCGGCGAGCGTGTACCCGAGCAGCAGCGCGCCGGAGTCGCCCATGAAGATCCGCGCCGGATAGAAGTTGTGGCGCAGGAAGCCGAGGCACGCGCCGAAGACGATCGCCGCGAGCACCGCGGCGCCGATGCGGCCGAGCGAGAGCTCGATCACGGCGAACGTCGCGCCCGAGATCGCGCAGACGCCCGCGGCGAGCCCGTCGAGGCCGTCGAGGAAATTGACCATGTTCATCACGGCGACGATCCCGAGCACGGTCAGCGGCACGCCGATCCACGCCGGCACGACCTGGACGCCGAGAACGGGAACGTGAAGGCTGTGCACGTACACGCCGAAGCCGGTCGGGATCGCCGCGGCGAGCACCTGGCCGCCGAGCTTCTGCCACCAGTTCAGACCGCGGAAGTCGTCGATCGCGCCGACCGTCGTCGCGACCGCCGCGCCGAGCACGACGCCGCGCATCCCGCCGCCGAGCGGCAGGAACGCGAGCGACGGGACGAGCACGCCGAGGAAGAGCGCGAGACCGCCGAGGCGCGGGATCGCCGGGCGGTCGCGCTCGCCTTCGTCGCGGCGCGTCGACGAGCCGCAGGTAGCGCGCCGCCGAGCCGACGGCCGGCGTCAGCACGAGGACGATCACGAGCGCCGCGAGCGCGGCCCAGAGAACCTCGAGGTGGTCGGTCAACTGATCCCAGACCATCGCGCCCCTACTTCGTGCCGTAGAGGCGGTCTCCCGCGTCGCCCGAGGCCCGGGACGATGTAGCCGCTCTCGTTCAGCCCGCGGTCGATCGCCGCGACGACGATCTGCACGTCGGGATGCTCGTCTGGACGTTCTCGATGCCCTCCGGCGCGGCGATGATCGCGATCAGGCGCACGCTCGTCGCGCCCGCGTCCTTCACGAGCTTGCACCGCGTGCGCGGTCGAGTTGCCGGTTGCGAGCATCGGGTCGAGCAGGATCACGTCGCGCTCGGCGACGTCCTGCGGCAGCTTCACGTAGTACTCGACCGGCTGCAGCGTCTCCTCGTCGCGGTAGAGGCCGATGAAGCCGACGCGCGCGCCGGAGATCAGCGACAGCACGCCGTCGAGCATGCCGAGCCCCGCGCGCAGGATCGGGCAGACGGCGACCTTCTTGCCGGAGATGCGCGGGAACGGCGCGCGCTCGAGCGGCGTCTCGATCTCGACCTCCTCGGTCGGCAGGTCCTTCGTCGCCTCGTAGGTGAGGAGCAGCGTCACCTCCTCGACGAGCTGGCGGAAGTGCACCGTCGGCGTGTCCTTGTCGCGCAGGTACGACAGCTTGTGCTGGACGAGCGGGTGCGTGACCTCGGTGACCGGCATCGGTTAGGCGACGTAGGTCGTGTAGCCGCGGAAGCCCGGGTAGAGCGGCCGCTTGTCGCAGAGCGCGAGCGACGCGCGCACGCAGCGCCGTCGACGTCGGCGTCTCGTCGCAGCGCGCCGACGATGATCGACGCGACCTCGCGGAAGTCGCCCTCGTCGAAGCCGCGCATCGTCGCGGCCGGCGTGCCGAGCCGCACGCCGCGACGCGACCATCGGCGGCCGCTCGTCGAACGGCACGGTGTTGCGGTTCGCGGTCAGCTTGCACTCCTCGAGCCGCTCCTGCGCCGCGAGCCCCGTCCACTCGGTCGCGCGCAGGTCGAGCTGCACGAGGTGCGTGTCGGTGCCGCCGGTGAGCACGTCGAAGCCGCCGTCGATGCAGGCCCTCGCCAGCGTCGTCGGCGTTCGTCCGCACCTGGCGCTGGTAGTCGCGGAACGCCTCGGTCATCGCGATCCGGAAGCACGCCGCCTTCGCCGCGATCGTGTGCATCAGCGGGCCGCCCTGCATGCCCGGGAAGTTCGCGCGGTCGAGCTTGGACGCATGCTCCTCGCGGCAGAGCACGAAGCCGGCGCGCGGGCCGGCGAGCGTCTTGTGCGTCGTCGACGTGACGAAGTCGCAGTGCGGGACGGGGTTCGGGTGCAGGCCGGCGGCGACGAGCCCGGCGAAGTGCGCCATGTCGCACATCAGCAGCGCGCCGACCTCGTCGGCGATCTCGCGGAACTTGTCGGCCTCGACGGTGCGCGGATACGCGGAGCCGCCGCAGACGATCAGCTTCGGCCGCACCTCCTTCGCCTGCGCGAGCACCTCGTCGTAGTCGACCAGCATCGTCTCGCGCGACACGCCGTAGTGGTGGAACTCGTAGAGCTTCCCGAGAAGTTGACCTTCAGCCCGTGCGTGAGATGGCCGCCGTGGTCGAGCGAGAGCCCGAGCACGCGGTCGCCGGGCTTGAGCATCGCGAAGTACACGGCCATGTTCGCCTGCGCGCCCGCGTGCGGCTGCACGTTCGCGTGCTCGGCGCCGAAGAGCTCCTTCGCGCGGCCGCGCGCGAGCTCCTCGATCTCGTCGACGACCTCGCAGCCGCCGTAGTACCGCTTGCCGGGGTAGCCCTCGGCGTACTTGTTCGTCGGCACCGAGCCGACCGCCTCGAGCACGCTCGGCCAGGTGAAGTTCTCGGAGGCGATCAGCTCGATCTGGCCGCGCTGCCGGTCGAGCTCTTGCCCGAGCAGCTCCGCGATCTCGGGATCGATCTCGCCGAGCCCGGCCGTCCTCAGCTGCTCGAACGTCTGCTGCGCGACCGCCATCCACGTGATCGTAGTGGCTCAGGCGGAAAGCGCCTCGCGGACCCGCGCGATCGCCTCCACGGCGGGCGCCGCGCCGTCGCGGATCACGCTCGGCTCGCGCCCGGTGAAGTCGAGCACCGTCGACGGCGTCCCCGGCGAGGCGCCCGCGTCGAGCTCGGCCGCGCAGCCGGCGCGGATGCGCGCCGGCACGTCGTCGAGCGTCGCCGGGTTCGGGCCGCCCGGCTCGTTCGCGCTCGTGGCGAGGCACGACGCCGACCGCGTCGAGCACGCGCGCGGCGGCCGGCGGAAGCGCCGCGACCCGCACGCCGATCGTCTCCGGTCTCGGCGCCGGTGAGCCAGCGCGAAGCCGCAGCGCGGGGTTCGGCAGCACGAGCGTGTACGGCCCGGGCAGGAGCGCTCGCACGATCACGCCGGCGCGGCCTTCGAGCTCCGGCACGCACTCGAGGAGCACGTCGACGCTGGCGGCGAGCAGCGCGGTCGGCTGCGCGCCTCGCGGCCCTTCAGCCGGTAGACGCCGTTGCGTGCGCCTCGGCGCGGTCTGCGCCGCGCGACGAGGCCGTAGACGGTGTCGGTCGGGAGCAGCACCGGCCTCGCCCGCGCGAATCGCCTCTACTGCACGCTCGACGTCGTCCGCTCCCACCGCGCCTCCACGACTCGCTCGCGCCCGCGAGATCGAGCGCGATCGTAGCGCCCGCGTAGCCGACGCGTTCGAGAGCCGCCGGCCGATCTCGGCGGCGACGCTCCTCGTGCACCTCGAGCACGAGCCAGCCGTCGAGGACATCGCGGGCGGCCTCGGCGATGAGCCGCTCGTCTGCCCTTCGTCGACAGCGCGCCTCGCGGCTCCCAGTCGCGCACCTCCGGCTCGAGGGCGTCGAGCTCGCCGGCGAGCACGTACGGCGGGTTCGAGACGACGAGATCGAACGGGCCTTCGAGCCCGCGAGCAGGTCGGTCTCGACGGAAGTCGACCTCGAGCTCGAGCGCCGCGGCGTTCTCGCGCGCAAGCGCGAGCGCAGTCGACCGAGATGTCGGTCGCGGTCACACGCGCGTCCGGGCGCTCGTGCTCGAGCGCCAGCGCGATCGCGCCGGTGCCGGTGCCGACGTCGAGGACGCGCGGCTCGCTCGACGTTTGCGAGCAGCGCGAGGCAGCGCTCGACGACGATCTCGGTCTCGGGGCGCGGAACGAGCGCGCGCGCGTCGGTCTTGCAGCGTCGAGCCGGCGGAAGCCCCAGTCGCCGAGCACGTAGGCGAGCGGCTCGCGCGCGCCGCGCCGTTGCACGAGCTCGCGTGCCGCCGCGCGCTCCGCCTCGGTCAGCGGCCGGTCGTGCTGGGTGTAGAGCTCGATGCGGCGTCAGGCCGAGCGCGCGCGCGAGCAGCCGCTCGGCGTCGACGCGCGGGCTCGGACGCCGCGCGCGGCGAGATACTCGGTCGCGCCGCGGAGGACCTCGCCGAGCGTCAATCACGCCCTCGAGGGCGCGGCGCTGCTCGTCGGCGGTCAGCGCCTCGGTGAAGTCGTCGAGCGCGCCGGCGAGCACCTGCTCGAGCGGCACGTTGACCTTCACGCGGTGGTCGGTGACGCGGTTCTGCGGGAAGTTGTAGGTGCGGATCTTCTCGGCGCGCTGCGCCGGTGCCGACCTGCGCGCTGCGCGCCGCCGCCTGCTCGGCAGCCTGGCGCTCGCGCTCGGCTTCGTAGACGCGTGCGCGCAGCACGCGCATCGCCTTCTCGCGGTTCTGCAGCTGCGAGCGCTCGTCCTGCATCGCGACGACGATCCCGGTCGGCACGTGCGTGATGCGCACCGCCGAGTCGGTCGTGTTCACCGACTGCCCGCCCGGCCCCGACGAGCGGAAGACGTCGATCTTCAGGTCGCTCTCGTCGATCTCGACGTCGACGTCCTCGGCCTCGGGCATCACCGCGACCGTTGCGGTCGAGGTGTGGATGCGACCCTGCGACTCGGTCTCCGGCACGCGCTGCACGCGGTGCGTGCCGCCCTCGAACTTGAAGATCGAGTAGGCGCCGTCGCCCTTGATCGCGAAGACGCCTTCCTTCAGCCCGCCGCAGTCGCTCGGCGCCACCTCGATCTCCTCCCACTTGAAGCCGCGCCGCTCGGCGTAGCGCTGCAGGATGCTTGGCGAGGTCGCCGGCCCAGAGCGCGCCCTCCTCCCCGCCCTCGCCCCCGCGGACCTCGACGATCACGTCCTTCTCGTCGGCCGGGTCGCGCTCGGCGAGCGAGCAGCCTCAGCTCCTCCTCGAGCCGCTCCACGTCGGCCTCGTAGCCGGACGCCATCTCCTGCAGCTCCGGGTCGTTGCGCGCGGCGTCGAGGTCGGCGCGCGCCTGCTGCCACTGCCTGCGCGAGCTTGTAGCGGCGCCTTCGAGCTCCTTCAGCCGCCGGCCGACGTCGGCCGCCTCGCGGTGGTCGTTGTAGACGGCAGGGTCGGACATCCGCTCCTGCATCTCGGCGTAGGAGCGCTCGAGCTCGACGATCAGTTCGTCGAGGGCGCCATGCCGCACGAGGTTAGCTCGCGAGCTCGGCGTCCAGCGTGACCTCGGGGATGCCCGCGAGCGCCTTCGACACCGGGCAGTTCTTCTTCGCGTCCTCCGGCCGCGGCGTCGAAGCCGTCGGCGTCGATGCCCGGCAACGGTGCCGCGAACGGTCAGCGCGCCCTTCGTGATCCCCTCGCCGGGCTGGAACGTGACGGTCGCCGAGGTCTCGAGCTGCTCCGGGCGGTGTGCCCGCCTTCGCGAGCCCGGCCGACAGCGCCATCGAGAAGCACGACGCCCACGCGGCGGCGATCAGCTCCTCGGGGCTCGTCTTGCCGTTCGGCTCCTCGGAGCGCGACGCCCACGAGACATCGAGCGCGCCGAACGCCCCGCTCGTCACGCTCTGGATCGTGCCGCTCCCGCTCATCAGGTCGCCCTGCCAGACGACGTTCGCTTTGCGTTCGGTCGCCATTACGCCATCACCTCCACTCGTCGGTCGGCCGGTTGCTCAGCCGGCCTTCGAGTTCGAGCACTTCTCGCAGCGCGCGGATCGACACTTCGAGCTGGTCGAGCGTCGGCTCGCGGGTCGTCAGCCGCTGCAGCCAGAGGCCCGGCGCGAGCAGCGTCATCAGGATGCGGTTGTCGGCGTGCTTGCCGGCGAAGCGGATCAGCTCGTACGCGATCCCGGCGATCACGGGCAGCAGCGCGATGCGCGAGACGATCAGCCAGTACCAGGCGGGCCGGCCGAACAGCGCGAAGACGAACACGCCGATCGACCATCACCCAGAGCAGGAACGCCGTGCCGCAGCGCGGGTGGATCAGCGAGTGGCGCTGCGCGTCTCCGGGCGTCAGCTCGTCGCCGGCTTCGTACGCGTTGATCGCCTTGTGCTCGGCGGCGTGGTACTGGAACACGCGCCGGAGCGACGGGATGAAGCGAGAGCACGACCAGGTAGAGGACGAAGACGGTGACGCGGATCAGCCCCTTCGACGAGCACGAACAGCGTGCCGTTCGAGATCGGCAGCAGGTCGGTGAGCAGCGCGGGGCCGACCTTGAAGAGCATCACGGCGAAGCCGATCGCGACGAGGAATGCGAACGACGAGCGCCCAGCGGCCGATCTCGGCGGGCTCGCCGTCGCCCTCCGCTTCTTCGTGCGCGGCGTAGTTCGCGCGAGACGCTGAGCGCGCGGAAGCCGATCGCGAGGCTCTCGCCGAGCGCGACGACGCCGCGCACGATCGGCAGGCGCAGCGCCCAGTGGCGCGCCATCAGCGGGTCGATCGGATGCGAGCGACGTGCGCGATCTCGCCGTCGGGCTTGCGAACCGCGACCGCCCAGTTGCCGCGGTCCACGCATCATCACGCCCTCGAGGACGGCCTGGCCTCCGACGTCTTGCTGCCATGGGACTACGCGCGCGCGGCGCGCTCGGCCTTTTCGAGCCGCCGCTGGAAGCGCTCGACGCGGCCGCCCGTGTCGACCAGCTTCTGCTTGCCCGTGTAGAACGGGTGGCAGTTCGAGCAGATCTCGACGTGCAGCTCGGCCTTCGTCGAACGCGTCGTGAACGTGTTCCCGCAGCCGCAATGCACGGTCGCGAGGACGTACTCGGGATGGATCTCGGCCTTCATCGGCCGGGCCAGGATAGCAGCGGCGGTTTGCCGTGGCGACGTTGCCGCCCGAGACCACGATGCACCGGATTCTCGGCCTCGATCTTGCCCGCTGAGCCAGGCGGCGGCCGCCGCGGCGGCGGCCGGCTCGCAGGCGAGTTTCGTCCGCTCGTAGAGGAAGCGGAACGCGTCGCTCGATCTCCTCTTCGGTGACGAGCACGCGCTCGAGGTCGCGGCAGATCTGCGAGCGGCAGCGCGGCCGGCGAACGGCGCGTTCAGGCCGTCGGCGATCGACGTCGGCGTCGACGGGCGTCGGCTCGCCGTGCTGCGAGCGCCGGCGTGGAGCGCCTGGCTCAGTCTCCGGCTCGACCGCGACGACCCGGATGCGGTCGCGCGAGCGCGGTCTGGATCCCGGAGATCGAGCCCGCCGCCGCCGACCGCGACGATCGACCGCGTCGGCGTCGGGCGCGTCCTCCTCGATCTCGAGGCCGACGGTGCCGGCGCCGGCGATCACGACCGGGTCGTCGAACGGATGGACGAGCGTGCGGCCGGTCTCCGCGATGCAGCGTGTCGAGGCGCTCGAACGCGTCGGCCGGGTCGCGTCGCCTCGAGGTCGACGCGTCGCGCCGTAGCCGCGCGTCGCGGCGATCTTCTGCTCGGACGCGCCCTGCCACATCACGACGAGCGCGTCGACGTCCTCTTCGCGCGGCGGCGAACGCGACGGCCTGCGCGTGGTTGCCGGCGCTGATCGCGATCACGCCGCTGCGCTTCTCCTCGCTGCGTCGAGGCTGCGACATCTTGTTCAGCGCGCCGCGCGACTTGAACGAGCCGGTGCGCTGGAAGAGCTCGCACTTGAGCCGCGCGCTGCAGCGTGCGGCTCGAGAGGAGCGGCGTGCGGCTGCAGGCGATCGCCGATCGTCGCGCGTGCGCGTTCGACGTCGTCGCGGGTCGGGAGGTCGGGTCAGCCACGTTGGCGCAGCGTCTCGAAGAGCAGGATGGCGGCGGCGGTCGACGCGTTCAGGCTGTCGACGGTGCGCGCGTGCATCGGGATCGCGACCTGCGAGGTCGGCGACGTCGCGCCAGCGCTGCGTCGAGGCCGTCGTCCTCGGCGCCGACGAGCAGCGCGGTCGGCGGCGTCAGGTCCGCGTCGGTGTAGCGCGGTCGGCGCGCCGACGACCGCGGCGACCTTCTGCAGCGGCGAGCGCGCGAACGTCGTCGAGCGTCGTCTCGACGATCGGCAGCGTGAAGACGGCGCCGGTCGACGCGCGGATCGCGTTCGGGTTCCACGGGTCGGTCGCGCGCGTCGGCGACGAGCAGCGCGTCGGCGCCGGCCGCGTCCGCCGTGCGCGCCATCGCGCCGAGGTTGCCCGGCTTCTCGATCCCGACCGCGACGAGCACGAGCGTCGCGTCCGCGGCGGCAGCTCGCGCTCGCGGCACTTCGACGATCGGCGAGCACGCCCTCCGGCTCGGCGCGGTAGCTCATCTTCGCGAGCACGCGCGCGCTCACCTCCGTCGCCGCCGTGCGGCCAGTCGGGCAGCAGCTCGGGCGCGACGTACGATCGCGCGTGACGGTCAGCCCGCCGCCGAGCGCGCGCCCACCTCCCGCGGCCCCTCGGCGACGAACAACCCATCCCGCCGCCGCTCCCGCGCCCGCCGCAGCCGCAGCACCTCCTTGACGCGCGGATTGTCCGTCGACGTGATCACCTGGCGCATCTAGCCATGTCCGGCGGCAGCCGCCGTCACGAGACGTGCACACGAGAGTGCGCCAAATGCGTGACGCGCGACAGGCTCGCGACGCGTGCTCGCGCCTACCGTGACCGCGTGGCGTACAAGCTCCGCGATCGAGCGACCCGGCTACCACCACGTCGTCGCGCGAGGAAACAACAAGCGCGCATCTTCCTCGACGACCGCGACCGATGCGTTCTTCTGCATCACGCTCGACCGGGTCGCGACCAAATATGGCTGGACGATCCTCGCGTTCTGCCTCATGGGGAACCACTACCACCTCGTCATGCGCATCGACGAGCGCGGGCATGTCGCAAGGGAATGTGCGAGCTCAACGGCGCGTACGCCGCTCTCTTCAACGCGAAGCACGGCCGCATCAATCACCTGTTCGGCAAGCGCTACTGGAGCGACGAGCTGCGCAGACGACCGCTCGCTCATGAACGCGCGTGCCGCTACGTCGTCCAGAACCCGCGTCGCGCCGGCGTGGACGGGCCGCTCGAGGAGCACGCGTGGACGAGCTACGCGGCGACGATCGGGCATGGCGTTCGCGTCGCGTTCGGTTCGCCGTCGACGAGCTGCTCTGCGAGCTCTTCGGTCGAACGCCGGAGCAGCGCGATCGACGAGCTTCCGGCGTCTTCTGCGAGCGACCCGTGCCGACTCCGGGACACGTCCGGCGGCAGCCGCCGTGACGCAGCGCGCGCCGCGAGAGTCACGTGAGTGTGTACTCGGGGCCGCTGCCGCCTTCTGGGGGCGTTAGGCGGCCGCCTTTGGCGGTGATCGCGCCGCACTGGACGCAGTTCGAGGGGGCCAGCTGCACTTCGACCGTGTCCGTCACCGTCCGCGTCGCCGACTTCGTAGACCTGCGCGGGGCACATGTGCGCCCACATCTCCGCCAGCTCGCGCGGCACGTTCGTCCGCGACGCGGATGTGGTTCGGCTGGTCGTCGCGCGTGCGGTTGCCCGACGCGAAGACGCTCGACAGCTTGTCGAACGTCAGCTTGCCGTCGGGAGCCGGATACGACTTCGCGCGGTCGGTCGAGATCAGCGACTGCGCGGCGTCGCGCTCGGTCTGCGCGTTGCCCGGCGGGAACCGGCCCTTCGTCGCCGTCATCGCGCCCGCGAGCGCGCCGCCGACGTAGAAGCCGCGGCCGAACGCCTGGCGCATGTTCCGCACCTCGCGCAGGTCGCTCCAGATGAACGACTCGCGCAGCGCCTCGTCGTACGACGCGAGCGCCGACGCGCGCCGACGCGCCGCGCGCGAGCGTCCGCCACGCCGCCTCGGCCGCCAGCCGGCCCGACTCGATCGCGTAGTGGATCCCCTTCAGCGCCGGCACGTTCACCAGCCCGACGCCGTCGCCGCATGAGCAGCAGACCCGGGCGCGTGAAACTTCTTCGGGAGCGCGACGAACCCGCCCTCCGGAATCGTCTTCGCGCCCCACTGCACCCGCTCACCTCCCGTCCAGGATCTTGCCGAATGCGCGGATGCGTCTTCAGCTCCTGCAGCAGGTCGTGCACCGACAGCTCCGCGTCGCGGTAGTCGAGCCCGACGACCATCCCGATCGTGACCATGTCCTCGCCCATCGGATAGATGAACGACCCGCCGAACTCGCGGTACTTCCGCGCCGGCGCGAAGCGGCCAGCCCATCGTGTGGATGACCTGGTCGCAGCGGCGTCGCGACCTTCCACACCTCCTTCACGCCGAGCGCCCACACCTGCGGGTTGTCGCTCTGCAGACCGAACTGGTCGAGCGCCGCGCCGGTGAGATGGCCCTGCGTGCCCTCCGCGAGGATCGTCACGCGCGCCGTCACGTCGGAGCCGGGCTCGAAGTTCGCGAGCTCCTCACCCGCGCGACCGCGGCCGCGGTCGCCGGTGCGCACACCGAGCACCCGGCCGCCGTCGACGAGCAGCTGCTCCGCCGCCGTCTCGGGGAGGATCGTCACGCCGAGCGCCTCCGCCTCGTCGGCGAGCCAGCGCCCGAGCCGCGACAGCGAGGCGATGTAGTTGCGGTGGTTGACCATCGTCGGCGGCGTCGGAATGCGCATCGCACGCCGCTTCGTCAGGAACAGCACCGACTCGCCCTCGACCTCGCCGTAGAACGGCATCTCGTCGATCCGCTTGCGGCCGCGGAAGAGCCGTTGCAGCCCGCGCGGATTCACGACCGCGCCCGAGAGCAGGTGCGAGCCGGGCGCCTTGCCCTTCTCGAGCACCGCGACCGGCACGTCGCCGAGCCGCTCGGCAGTCGCCGGATCCTCCTCCATCAGCTGCCCGAGCCGGATCGCGGCCGCGAGCCCGGCCGGGCCGGCACCGACGATCAGGAAGCCGACTTCGATCCGCTCGTCGACCGGATCGGTCGGCGAGCCGATCGCCTCCGACGTCCGACCAGGGCGGCGGAAAGTCGGAGCGGACGGACGCTCACGATCCGTCAACCCTTGCGAGCGCGCACGAGCTCGGTCAGCTTCGGGACGATCGCGTGCAGGTCGCCGACGACGCCGAGGTCGGCGAACTCGAAGATCGGCGCGTTCGCATCCTTGTTGATCGCCACGATCACGTTCGAGCCCTGCATGCCCACCTTGTGCTGGATCGCGCCCGAGATGCCGAGCGCGACGTAGAGCTTCGGCGGCAACCGTCTTGCCGGTCTGCCCGACCTGCGCCGAGTACGGGTACCAGCCCGCATCGACAACCGCGCGGGTCGCGCCGACCGCGCCGCCGAGCGCCTGCGCGAGCTCCTCCGCCAGCGCGAACTTCTCCGGCTCGCCGAGCCCGCGGCCGCCGGCGACGATCACGTCCGCATCCTCGATCGACGGCCCCTGCTGCTCGGCGTGCGCCTGCTCGACCATCTCGGCGAGCGTCGAGAAATCCTCGAGCTCGACCGCCGCGTCCTTCACCTCGGCCGAGCCTCCCGTCTCGCTCGCGTCGAAGGTGCCCGACCGGAAGATCGCGATCCGCACCGGGCTCGACCAGCCGACCTCGACGTAGACGGAATCGGCGAGCGCAGGACGCTTGCCCGTCCCGTCGGCCGTCAGGTCGACGAGGTCCCAGTTGAGGCCCGCGCTCGAGCCGCGCCGCGAGCCCGGCCGCGACGTCGGCCGCCAGCACCGACTGCGCGAACAGCACCGTGTCGTACCCCTCGTCGCGCACGAGCTTCGCGAGCACGTCGACGCGCGGCTGCGGCAGCGGTGCCGCGAGCCGCGCGTCGTCGGCGACCCACACGGTCGCCGCGCCGTAGGCCCCGGCGCTCTCGCCGGCTGCACGCACGCCCGAGCCGATCACGACGCCGTCCGCGCCGCCGAGCTGCACCGCCTTCGTCAGCACCCCGAGGGAGCCCTTCTGGATCGCACCCTCGTGGTGCTCGAGGAAGACAAGTGTCTTCGCCATCAGACGAGCCGCTTCTCGGCGAGGAACGCAACGATCTGCTCGGCCGCGCTGCCGTCGTCCTCGATCTTGCGCGCGTCCCCGCGCGGCGGCGGCGCGCTGAGACCGACGACCGTCGTGCCGCGACGCAACGGCACCGCCGGCCTCCGACGCCGACAACACTTCCTGCGGCTTCTTCTTCGCGCCCATGATCCCCTTCAGCGACGGGTACCGCGGCGTGTTGATCGCATCGGACACCGCGATCACCGCCGGCAGCGGAGCGCGGATCGTGTCGTAGCCGAACTCCGTCTGGCGCTTGCCCGTCAAGCCCGCACCGTCGAGCGCCAGCTCGCTCACCTGCGAGATCACCGGGCGGCGGAGCCGCTCCGCCACTGCCGACCACAGACATGCGCCGCCGCCGTCAGCCGACTGCTGCCCGAAGAGCACCAGATCCGCGCCCTCCTTCTCGAGCGCGCCCGCCAGCGCCTTCGCCGTGCCGAGCAGATCCGAGCCTGCAAGCGACTCGTCGCTCACGAGCACAGCGCGATCGGCGCCCATCGCAAGCGCCTTGCGCAGTGCGTCCATCGCCCGCTCCGGCCCCATCGAGACGACCACGACCTCGCCGTCTCCCGACGCCTCCTTCAGCTTCAGGCCTTCCTCGACCGCATACGTGTCGAACTCCGAGATCGCCAGCTCACCGGAACGATCCAGCCGAAACGACGACGCATCGATCCGCCGGCCGCCGGCCGCATCTGGCACCGCCTTTACGCAAACGGCAATCTTCATGCGGGCCGACTCTATCGGCCTCGCGCGAGTTGGCATCTTCCGAAGGGGCCGATACGGTTCGGTGCGATGCGGCGCCTGGTCCCCGTCTTCGTCGCAGCCGTTCTCGTCTGCGCGAGCACCGCGGCCGCAGGCAGCGGTGTGCCGAAGCTCGTCTTCCCCGTCGTCGGCGCGGTCGACTACACGGACGACTTCGGCCAGTTGCGCGCCGGCGGCCCGCACCAGGGAAACGACCTGCTCGCCGACAAGCGTGCGCCCGCCGTGGCGGTCGAAAGCGGCTCGATCGAATACTGGACCACCTCGGCGAGCGCGGGCTGCATGCTCTATCTCAAGGGCGACAGCGGGACGACGTACCAGTACATCCACCTGAACAACGACCTGACTGCGCGGAACGACAACAAGGGGAAGTGCGTGCAGGGAGTGTCGTACGCGGTCCCCGACGGCGCCCATGTCGCGGCGGGCCAGACGATCGGCTACGTCGGCGACTCGGGCGATGCCAACGGCATTCATCCGCACCTGCACTTCGAAGTGCATCCGCACGACGGCGACGCGGTCGACCCGTTCCCGTTCCTGAAGAAGGCGCCGCATCTGCTCCTCGCGGTGCCGTCCACCGACACAACGTTCACGTTGAAGCTCACCGGGACCGTCGTCTCGAGCGACGCGTTGCAGCTGAAGATGACGGTCGCTTCACTCGCCGCCTGGCCCTCGCACCTCAAGGAGTCCAAGCTGAATCGCGTGCTCCAGCTGACACTGCCGACCACCGACGCCGGCGCGTCGACCTTCACGCCGGGCGAGAAGATCGTCGCCTGGACGATGCCCTCCTTCTGCACGCTGGACGCGCTGATGGGCGAGCCCGGCGCGTTGGCGCTCGACCGCGCGCTCGCGCGCTGAGCGCTACGCGGCGACCTGAGCGCGCAGGAAGTCGACGATCTCGCTCGTCGGTGCACCCGGCGTGAAGACCGCCGCAACACCTTGTTTCTTCAGCTCGATCACGTCGTCGTTCGGGATCGTGCCGCCGACGACGACGAGGAGGTCCTCGGCGCCCTGCTCGCGCAGGAGCGCGAGGATGCGGGGGACGAGCGTCATGTGCGCGCCCGAGAGGATCGAGATGCCAACCGCGTCGGCGTCCTCCTGGATCGCGGTCTCGACGATCTGCTCCGGCGTCTGGTGCAACCCCGTGTAGATGACCTCCATGCCGGCGTCACGAAGCGCGCGGGCGATGATCTTCGCGCCCCGGTCATGACCGTCGAGGCCGGGCTTCGCGATCACAACCCTGATCTTTCGTGTCACGGTGGGGCAGTATAGGAACGTGAAGCTGACCGTCGTGGGCTGCTCACCCGCGTGGCCGAACCCCGGCGGCGCTCAATCCGGCTACCTCATCGAGAGCCAGGGCGGACGGCTTCTCCTCGATTGCGGTCCCGGTGTGCTGGCGCGTTTGCGCACGCGGGACGGCTGGCCGGTCGTCGATGCGATCGCGATCACGCACTTCCACCTCGACCACTGGGGCGACATCGTCCCGTGGGTGTGGGGACTGCTGCTCGGGCCGGCGGTGGAGCTCGCGCCGCCGGCGCTCTGGCTGCCGCCGGGCGGTCGCGCGACGCTCGCGCGCCTCGGCGAGGGCCTGGGCCAGCCCGACATGTTCGAGAACGCGTTTCGGATCGAGGAGTACGCCGACGGCACCGCGTTCACCGCGGCGGGCTCGACCGTGATGCCGCGCCGGGTGCTCCACTACGAGATGCTCGCGTTCGGCTTTCGTGTGTCGCAGAACGGCACCACGCTCGCGTACTCGGGCGACAGCGGCCCGAGCGAAGCGCTGGCGGAGCTCGCCCGCGACGCCGACGTCTTTCTCTGCGAAGCGACGCTGCTCTCGCCGAACCCCGAGGGCGGCACGCGGGGGCACCTCGCCGCGGAGGAGGCCGACGAAGCGTTCCGCGCCTCGGGTGCGAAGCGGCTCCTGCTCACACACCGTCCAGCCGAGCGTCCGCTCGAGAACGGGTACGAGCAGGTCTACGACGGATTCGAGCTCGAGCTGTAGCCGAGCACTTCGGCGTAGCGGCGCGCGGCTCGGCGGCTGCGGATGACGCGGCGGACCGCCCATGAAGTGAGCGTGACGACGAGCAGTCCGAAGAAGGCGAGCGGGAGCAGCAGCCATTCCGCGGACAGCTTCGTGTGGAACGGCGGTGGTGGCGGGCCTGCGGTGCGCTCGGGGCTCAGCGCGCCGCCGCCGCCGACACCCTTCGGCACCCAGGCTGCGACGAGCCACTGATGGGGATGGTTCGGATAGCGCTTCAGCTCGATGGTGAACGTCTTCGCCGCCCAGCCTTTCCCCCGTCCGGAGACGAGCCCGGTGTCGATCGCGACGTCACCCTTGTAGGCGTACTGGATGCTGAAGAGGCCGATCCCGTCGGACCTGAACGGCACGACGTTGTTGAAGCCCGTATCCCACGACTTGCGGGTCTGGCCGGCTTTCATCTCGGGGCCGAGCAGGCTCCAGGCGGAGTCGAGGTGCTTGCGCGCGACTGCGGTCTGAACGAACCGGCTGGTCACGTCGAACAGCTCTATGCGGTCGGCCTTGGTGAGCTGCGTGCTGGGCGGCTCGCGGTAGACCGTCGCCGGCTTGTCGATCAGCGGCGTGGCGTTCGACGTGCCCGTGTTCTCGTACCTGATCGCGACGAGCGTGATCAGCGCGGCGACCGCCAGAAGCGTGGCGAGCCAGCCGAGTCGGCGGCGGAAGCGAGGCGACGACAAGCGTCCTCTCACAGTGCTCCCAGTATCGCCGGTCGCAGCGCCGGTGTCAGCCGCCGCCCGCGCCCCCGTTGTCCGAACCGCTCGGGACCGGCGGTGACGAGGAAGGTACCCACGAGTTCACGAGCCACTTACCGTCGCGCTTCACGAGATCCATGATGAAGAGCTGCGCCTTCACCTTCGCCCCCGCCTTGGGCAACATCGCGACCTCGATCTGAGCCTCGTTCGGATACGAGAAGTCGATCTTCATCGGGGCGTACTTGATCTCGGAGACCGGATACGGGATGACGGCGATGTTGCCGGTCTTCCACGACTTCAACGACTGTCCCTGCAGGATCTGCTGGGTGACCATCGAGTAGGCCGCCCCGAGGTTCTTGCGCGCGACCGCGGTCTGGATGAAGCGGCGCGCGACCGTCGTCGCACCTCCAGGCAGCTTCACCGTCTTCGGCACCTTCGACACGTCGGTCGCAGGCTTGTTCGTCAACGGCGTCGCGCTCGGCGTGCCCGTGTTCGAGTACTTGATCCCGACCACGGCGACCACGGCGCCGACCACGAGCACCACGAGAACCCAGGGGAGGGCCTTGCGCCAGCCCGGCTTCCGGACCCGCTCTCGGTGCTCGAATACCGTGTCTGCGCTCATGCCCACGCCACAGTAGACGGAGTTTCGTGTGGGTCGTTAGGGGCGAAGTGTTGAGAGACCGTTAACCGCGAGGCGCCCGCCGACGCCCTCAGAAGACGGGTGTTTCGCGCCAGGTCCCCCAGGTTTCGCGCCAGGCGTCGCAGATCTCGCCCATGGTCACGTCGACCCGGGCGGCGTCGATCAGCGCGGGCATCAGGTTGCGGCCGTCGCTCGAGGCATCGCCCTTCAGCCGTGCGAGCGCTGCCTCGACCGCTGCAGAGTCGCGGCCGGCCCGCAACGCCTGTACCCGTGCGATCTGCTGCGGCTCGAGCGCCGGATCGACGCGCAATATCTCAATCTCAGGTTCAGCTTCACTCTTGTAGCGATTGACGCCCACGACGACCCGCTGCTCGGCCTCGACCTCGCGTTGATACTGGAACGCCGCCTCGGCGATCTCGGACTGGAAGAAGTTCTCCTTGATCGCGGCGACCACCCCACCGAGCTTCTCGATCCGGTCGAAGTACTCGTAGGCCTGCCGCTCGAGCTCGTTCGTCAGCTGCTCCACGTGGTAGGAGCCGCCGAGCGGGTCGATCGTGTTCACAACCCCGCTCTCGTGCGCGATCACCTGCTGGGTGCGCAACGCGATCCGGACCGCATCCTCGCTCGGGAGCGCGAGCGCCTCGTCGAAGCTGTTCGTGTGCAGCGATTGCGTGCCGCCGAGCACCGCCGCGAGCGCCTCCAGCGCCGTGCGCACGATGTTCAGCTCCGGCTGCTGAGCGGTCAGCGACACGCCCGCCGTCTGCGTGTGGAACCGCATCCGCAGCGAGTGCGGGTTCTTCGCCCCGAACCGGTCGCGCAGCACCGTCGCCCAGATCCGCCGCGCCGCCCGGTACTTCGCGATCTCCTCGAAGAAATCGAGGTGCGCGTTGAAGAAGAACGACAGCCTGGGCGCGAACTCGTCGACATCGAGCCCCCGCTCCACCGCCCACTCGACATAGGTGAAGCCGTCCGCCAGGGTGAACGCCAGCTCCTGCGCCGCCGTCGAGCCCGCCTCGCGGATGTGGTAGCCGGAGATCGAGATCGGATGCCAGAGCGGCATCTCCCGGGTGCAGAACTCGACCATGTCGGTGACGAGCCGCATCGACGGCTCCGGCGGGAAGATGTACTCCTTCTGCGCGATGTACTCCTTCAGGATGTCCGTCTGGATCGTCCCCCGGAGGCGGTCGCGACTGACCCCCTGCTCCTCACCCACGCAGAGATAGAAGGCGAGCAGGATCGCCGCCGGCGAGTTGATCGTCATCGACGTCGACACCTCGCCCAGCGGAATCCCCGAGAACAGCGTCCGCATGTCGGCGAGCGAGTCGACCGCCACCCCTTCGCGACCGACCTCTCCCTCGGAGCGCGCGTGGTCGGAGTCGAACCCCATCAGGGTCGGCATGTCGAATGCGGTGGAGAGCCCGGTCTGCCCGTGCGCGAGCAGATAGCGGAACCGCTCATTCGTCTCGGCCGCCGTCCCGAACCCCGCAAACTGCCGCATCGTCCACAACCGGCCCCGGTACATCGACGGATACACGCCCCGCGTGAACGGAAACACCCCCGGATAGCCGAGATCTCGCTCGTAGGAGACCTCGACGGTGTCCGGCGCCGCCAGGGGCTCGATCTCGACGCCTGAGATCGTCGAGAACAACTCGCCCTGGCGCTCCGGCTCGGTGTCGTAGCGCTGCTCGCGCCAGGCGTCGGTACCGGTCGTCTCCGGAGGCTCCTCGGTCGTCGCCATCCACGGTGATTCTGCCCGAAGACCGCGCCGCCAGTTGCCCGGTCTGCTCCCTAACCCTCGACTCGAGCCTTAGACACTCGATCGAGGGACGCCCTCCGCGGAGCTCGCTCGTCTCACCCTTCTGAGGGATTCTTGGTTTGAAAGCGGTCTTTATCCATGCCAAAAGCTCACTCCGGGACCCTCGCCCGACCGATAGTGGGAGAACGACTGATCTGCGTGGCGAACGCAACGCGGATCACGAGGAGACACAACCCTAAATGGCGAGCATCCAAGGACTGCGGCACCTGGAGCGCCCGGCGGACAACCGCGGGCGCCACAAGCACGTTCCGGGCCGCAAGCCCTTTTTTGTGGCTGTGGCTGCGTTCATAGCGCTCGCAGCTGCCGCGTTGATCGCAACGCTCGGCCAGGGCGGCACGACCTCGACGGCGGTTCCGCAGTTCGTCAAGACGGAGCTCGGCGCTCGCACGCCCGCCGCGAAGCTGTCGCGCTCGACCGCTCCGGGGACGACGGCGAAGATCGTGGCCTCCGGCTACGAGGTCGCGAGCAAGGCCGGGACGGTTCGCGTGACGCAGGCGGGCGCGACACCGGCGAGCTGGGTCCGGTTCGCCAACGGCACGACGCGCTCCACGTCGTACGGCAACGAGGCGATCGTCCTCGGCGGTGCCCGCGCCGACGGCGAGCAGTACCTGACCGTCCGCGAACACAGCGGCGCCCACACGTTGAAGTGGAAGCTCGCCACCGGTTCGCTGCGGCCGACGCTCCGTTCAGACGGCAGCGTGCTCATCTCGCCGGACCACGTCGTTTCCGGCTTCCGCATCCTGCCCCTCGCCATCCTGGACACCGACGGCAAGAACGTCACGCCCGATGGCGCCGCATGGGGGATCCAGCACCGGGCCGGATCGTGGTGGTTGACCCTGGCGCTCGACGACTCGAGCCTCCCCACTCCTTACGTCATCGACCCGGCCCTGGAGTCGTTCCGGGCCGCGCAGTCGGCGAACACCGGCTTCAACGCCACGACGATGACGATCACGAAGCCGGTTGGGCTCGCCGTGAACGACCTGATGATCGCCGCGATCACCGCTCGCGGTGGCACCAACACGTTCGTGTGCGCACCCGCCGTGACCGGCGCCTGGACGAGCATTCGCGCCGACGACAGCACGACGGTCCTCCACCAGCAGATCTACTGGAAGGTTGCGACAGCCGCGGACGTGGCGGCGGCGAGCTACATCTTCACGTTCGGCACGGCGGCCGGCTGCGCCACGACCACCTCACTGCAAGCGGCCGGCGGCATCTCGGCCTTCTTCGGCGTGAACGACGCCGCACCGATCGACGCGAACAGCGGCCAGGCCAACGCATCGGGAACCGCCGTTACCGCACCGACCATGACGAACGCCACGGCCGGCAACTTCCTCGTCGGCGCATTCGGGTCCGCGAACGGCGCCGCGCCTTTCTGGACTGCACCCGGCGGGCTGCCGACCTTCACCGAGCGCTGGGACGCCGCGTCCACGATCGGAGTCGCAGCCAACCGAGCGACCTCCGAGCTCGCGACCGCAACCACCACCGCCGCAGGACTGACCGGGACGAAAGTCGCCACAGGGACGACCGCAGCAGTCAACATCGGCCAGCTGCTGACGCTCTCCCTCGACACCGTCGCCCCGACGGACACGATCGCGGTCACCTCCGCGGCACCGGCCGGCAGCACCTTCCTGAGCGGTACGAACGTCTTCTACAACGGGACGGCGGCCGGCAGCTTCCAGCTCCAAGACACCGTCGCCGAGACCGGCTCCGGCGTCGCCTCCGTCGCGTTCCCCGTTCTCGGTGGCACGACGACCGGCTGGACGCACACGACGCAGACGCTTACGACTCCGGTGGGCGGCCCGTACGTCACGACCAACAACTTCGCGTGGGGAGCGGCAACCTCGAGCGCACCCACCGAGGCCGTCACCGACACCGACAACGCCACCAACGCGAACGCGACAACGCTCACGTTCGTGAACGACACGACCGGCCCGACCGCGTTCGCGCTGACGGCACCGAGCGCGGGTGCGACGATCGCGAACGGGCAGACGGTCTCGGCGAGCCCGACAGACGCCGGCTCGGGCGTCGCGCAGGTCGACTTCCGCTACTGCACCGGCTGGACGTGCTCCTGGGCTTCAGGCACCTCGATCGGCACCGACGCGAGCTCGCCGTTCTCAGTGACGTGGAACAACCAGCCGACGAACGGCACGTACACGGTCGTCGCCCGCGCCACGGACAACGTCGGCAACACGACCGACTCGTCGCCGACCACCGTCACGGTGAACAACGCTCCCGCCGCGCCGTCCGTCGACATGTCGACTCAAGCCGTGATCGGGGCGGCCAGCGGGACGACCCTCACCTGGTCGCAGACCGTCGGCTCACAGTCGAACCGCATCCTGCTCGTCTCCGCCTCCCAGGAGAACTCCGTGACCTGCTCGACGACGGGCGTCACCTACGGCGGCACCGCGATGGTCAAGATCGGGGACATCACAACCACGGGCGTGGTCGGCCCCAACCGGGACTGCGTGAGCCTCTGGTACATGCTCAACCCGCCGACCGGCACGGCCAACGTCATCGCGACGACGACGCCGAGCACCACCACCGCGCTCTCGGGCGGAGGCGTCGTCATTTACAACGTCAAGGAGGCAGCGCCGGACGCGAGCATCACGAGTCTGAACGAGAGCGGGATCGCCAGCGCAACCCTCTCGACGATCGCGGCGAACTCGCTCGTCGTCGACACGTACTCGAGCGGCAACACACTGGGAAATCTTGCGCCCGTCGCCCCTCAGGCTCAGGCGTGGGTCGTCGATGGGAACGCGACCGAGTCCACCGGCATGAGCTCCAAGACGGTCGCCGCCCCGGGCTCGACGACGATGTCCTGGATCCACTCGACTCCGGGCGCCGAGAACCGCAGCGTGATCGTGGCGGCGGCGTACTCCCCCGAAACGACAGCGCCGACCAGCGCGCTCTCGTTCACCGAGGCGACGAACCCCGGCGGGCAGTTCGAGCTCAGCACCGGGGCGCACGCCTGGACGTACTTCTACAACCCGGCCGCGAGCGGGACGTTCACGATGACGGACGCCGCCAGCGACGCCTCGGGGATCACCGCGGTCGAGTTCCCCGACATCTCAACGGTGACCGGCTTCACCGGCACAGGGGTGCGCGACACCGCGGCCGCGTACACGTCCAACACCTACACCTTCGGGAACACGAACACGACGGCGCCGACCGCGAAGACGGTGAACGTCTTCGACACCTTCGGCAACCTCACTCCCGAGACGGTCAGCTTCGTGAAGGACTCGATCAATCCGACCGGCGGGGCGATCTCGGTACCGGCGTTCTCTTCGACGCTGAACAACATCACGCTCACGACGACGCCGTTCACCGACGCCGACTCGGGGATCGCGACCAACGTGATCACGCGCTCCAACGCGCAGGCGCCCGTGAGCCCCGGCGTCTGCCCTGCCGTCGGCACCTTCACCGGCTCGACCGTCGTCACGACCCCGGACACCGTCCCGACCGCCGGCCAGTGCTACGTCTACACGCTCACCGGCACCGACAACGTCGGCAACCCGGCCACGGTCACGACCACGAACGCGATCCTCGTCGACACGACCGCGCCCGCCTTCACCTCCGGCGCGTCGAACATCCTCGGCACGCAGCTGACCTGGACGATCGCCGAAACGGGCAGCGGTCTTGACATGGCGTCGACGACGCCCGGCTCGGCGTTCACGGTTCTCGTCAACGGAGTGGCCGATCCGGTCACCGCCGTCTCGACTCCGGACCTCGCCCACGTCGTCCTGACGCTCACGACTCGCGTCTACGGCAACGACACGGTGACCGTCGCCTACACCTCGGCCGCGCTCACCGCTGCGCAGAAGGTGAAGGACCAGGCCGGCAACCCCCTTGCGAATCTCGCGGCACAGGCGACGACGCTGACGGCGACCGGCGCGCTTGCACAGTCCACCGTCGTCGCAGCGACCAGTCCGATCGTCGCCAACGGCGTCACGACGAGCGCGATCACCGTGCAGCTGAAGAACTCGGCCGGCACCAACCTCGCCGCGAGCGGCGGAACCGTCACGCTGACCACGACGGGCGGCTCGCTCGGAGCGGTCACGAACAACGCGAACGGCACCTACTCCGCGACGCTGACCTCCTCCACCATCGCCGGGCCGGTAACGGTCACGGCCAAGCTCGACGGGACGAACATCACAGGCACCGCCATCGTCTCGTTCGTCGCCGGGCCCGTGACCGCGGCCCAGTCCACCGTTGCTGCTGTTCCGGCGAGCGTCGTCGCCGACGGCGCAACCACCTCGACCGTGACCGTGACGCTCAAGGACGCGAACTCGAACCCGGTCGCCGGCAAGACCGTCACCCTCGCCAAGGGCAGCGGCTCCTCGACGATCACCACCGTCTCCGGCGTTACGAACGCCGCCGGCCAGGCGACCTTCACCGTGAAGGACACCGTCGCCGAAGCCACCACCTATACCGCGACCGATGCGACCGACGCGATCACGGTCACGCAGACCGCGGTCGTCACCTTCACGCCCGGTCCGGTCACGGCCGCCCAGTCGACCGTCGTCGCTGCCCCCACTTCCGTGACGGCGAACGGGGTCACGAACTCCACCGTCACCGTCACGCTGAAGGACGCGAACTCGAACCCGGTCGCCGGCAAGACCGTCACGCTCGCCAAGGGCTCCGGCTCCTCGACGATCACCACCGTCCTCGGCGTCACCAACGCCGCCGGCCAGGCGACCTTCACCGTCAACGACGCAGCGGTTGAAGCGACCGTCTACACCGCCACCGACACCACCGATGCCTTGACCGTCACCCAGACCGCGACCGTCACGTTCGTCGTCGGCCCCGTGACCGCGGCCCAGTCGACCGTCTCGACCGCGCCGGCCTCGGTGACGGCGAACGGCGTCGCTGCCTCGACGGTGACCGTGACCCTGAAGGACGCTCAGTCCCACCCCGTCTCCGGCAAGACGGTCACCCTCGCCAAGGGCAGCGGCTCCTCGACGATCACCACCGTCCTCGGCGTCACCAACGCCGCCGGCCAGGCGACCTTCACCGTCACCGACACGGTCGCCGAAGCGACCACCTACACCGCCACCGACACGACCGACGCGGTCGTCGTCACCCAGACCGGCCTCGTCACCTTCACCGCGGGCCCGGTCACGGCGGCCCAGTCGACCGTCTCGGCGGCACCGGCTTCCGTGACGGCGAACGGTGTCGCCACCTCGACCGTCACCGTCACCCTCAAGGACGCCAACTCGAACCCGGTCTCCGGCAAGACCGTCACGCTCGCCAAGGGCGGCGGCTCCTCCACGATCACCACGGTCTCGGGCACCACGAACGCCTCCGGCGTCGCGACCTTCACCGTCAGCGACACCGTCGCCGAGGCGACCACCTACACCGCCACCGACACCACCGACGCGGTCACCGTGACGCAAACGGCCGCAGTGACCTTCACGGTCGGCCCGGTCACCGCGGCCCAGTCGACCGTCTCCGCCTCGCCGGCCTCGATCGTCGCCGACGGGGCAACGACCTCGACGGTCACCGTCACCCTCAGGGACGCCACGAGCAACCCCGTGTCCGGCAAGACCGTCACGCTGGCCAAGGGCTCCGGCTCCTCGACGATCACCACGGTTCTCGGCGTCACCAACGCCGCCGGCCAGGCGACCTTCACGGTGAAGGACACCGCTGCCGAAGCGACCACCTACACCGCGACCGACACCACCGACGCCGTCACCGTCACCCAGACCGCGGTGGTGACGTTCACTGCGGGCGCGGTCAGCGCCACCGTCTCGACGATCTCCGCAGCTCCGGCCTCGGTGCTCGCCGACGGCGTCACGACCTCGACCGTGACCGTGACCGCGAAGGATGCGTTCGGCAACACGATCGCCGGCCAGACGGTCTCGCTCGCCCAGGGCGCCGGCGCTTCGACGATCTCCCCCGCTTCCGCCACGACGAACGGCAGCGGCGTTGCGACCTTCACCGTCAAGGACACGACCGCACAGTCGGTCAGCTACACGGCCACGATCGGCATCACCGGCGTCCTCGGCTCGGCCGGCGTCACCTTCACCCCGGGCGCTGCGACCCACCTGAGCGTTGCCGCACCCGCGTCGACCACGGCCGGCGCTCTCTTCACGACGACGGTCACGGCGCTCGACGCGAACAACAACACCGCGCCCTCCTACGTCGGCACCGTCCACTTCACCTCCAGCGACCCGGGCTCGCCCACGCTCCCCGCGAACTACACCTTCGTCGCGGGCGACAACGGCGTGCACACCTTCACGAACGCGGTGGCGCTGAAGACGGTCGCCTCGCAGACGGTCGTCGCGACCGACACCGTCACCGGCTCGATCACCGGCACGAAGACGGTCACCGTGACCCCCGCCACCGCCGCGACGCTGACCGTGACCACGACCGCCGGCAGCCCGCAGACCGCGGGCGTCGCCTTCTCGACCACGGTCACCGCCAAGGATGCGTTCGGCAACGTCGCGACCGGCTACACCGGCATCGCCCACTTCACCTCGACCGACGGCGCCGCGACCCTCCCCGCGAACTACACCTTCGTCGCCGGCGACTCCGGCAGCCACACCTTCGCGGGCGTCGCGCTGGCAACCGTCGGCGTACGGACGGTCACTGCGACGGACACCCTCACCGGGACGATCACGGGCACTGCGAACGTCACCGTCGCCCCCGCCACCGCAGCCACGTTCGTGGTCACGACGACCGCGGGCTCCCCGCAGACGGCCGGCGTCGCGTTCTCGAGCACCGTCACCGCCAAGGACGCCTTCGGCAACGTCGCCACCGGCTACACGGGCGGCGTTCACTTCACGTCGTCGGACGCCCAGTCGACGACCGGTGCCGGCCTCCCGGCCGACTACACCTTCGTCGCAGGCGACAACGGCACGCACACCTTCACGAACGGCATGACGCTGAAGACGGTCGGCAGCCGGACGATCACCGCCACCGACACCGTGCTGGGCACGATCACCGGGACGAGCCCGGCCGTGACCGTCGCCGCCTCGGGCGCCAGCACCTTCGTCGTGACGACGACCGCCGGCTCACCGCAGACCGCCGGCGGCACCTTCTCGGCCACCGTCACCGCGAAGGACGCGTTCGGCAACGTCGCGACCGGCTACACCGGGATCGCCCACTTCACCTCCACCGACGGCGCCGCGACCCTCCCGGCGAACTACACCTTCGTCGCCGGCGACTCCGGCAGCCACACCTTCGCGGGCGTCGCGCTCAAGACCGTCGGCTCACAGTCCGTCCTGGCGACCGACACGGTCACCGGCTCGATCACCGGCACGAGCGCGTCGGTTTCCGTCGCACCGGCGCCGGCCGCAACGCTCACCGTCACGGGGCCCGCGAATGCCACCGCAGGCGTCTCGTTCCCGACGCTCACGGTGACGGCGAAGGACGCGTTCGGCAACACGGCCACCGGCTACCTCGGCACCGTCACCTTCAGCGGCGGCGGCACGAGCCCGACGCTCCCGGGCAACTACACCTTCGTCGCAGGCGACAACGGCACCCACACCTTCACCGCGACGCTCACCCAGTCGGGCGCCCGCACGATCACCGCAACCGACACCGTCACCGGCACGATCACCGGCACCACCGGCACGATCACCGTCGGCTCCGCCGCCGCGACCACCCTCACCGTCGCCGGCCCGGCCAACGCCACCGCCGGCGTCCCGTTCGCGACTCTGAGCGTCACGGCAAAGGACACGTTCGGCAACGTCGCCACCGGCTACCTCGGCACCGTCACCTTCAGCGGCGGCGGCACCGGCCCGACGCTCCCGGGCAACTACACCTTCGTCGCCGGCGACAACGGCACCCACACCTTCACTGCGACGCTCACGCAGTCGGGCGCCCGCACGATCACCGCCGCCGACACCGTCACCGGCACGATCAACGGCACCACCGGCGCGATCGCCGTCGGCTCCGCCGCCGCGACGACGTACACGGTCGCGGGCCCCGCGAACGCAACCGCCGGCGTCTCCTTCTCCACGCTCACGGTGACGGCGAAGGACGGTTTCGGCAACACGGCCACCGGCTACACCGGCACCGTCACTTTCAGCGGCGGCGGCACCTGCCCGGCCCTCCCGGCCAACTACACGTTCGTCGCAGGTGACAACGGCACCCACACCTTCACGGCCACGTTGAAGCAGTCGGGCGCCCGCACGATCACCGCGACCGACACCGTCACCGGCACCATCAACGGGACGACCGGCACGATCACCGTCGCCCCGGCGTCCGCCGCCACGCTCACGGTGACCGGGCCTGCCAACGCCACCGCCGGTGTCTCCTTCAACACTCTCACGGTCACCGCGAAGGACGCCTTCGGCAACACCGCGACCGGCTACACCGGCACGGTCGCCTTCTCGGGCGGCGGCACCGGCACCACGCTGCCCGGCAACTACGCCTTCGTCGCCGGCGACAACGGCACCCACACCTTCACTGCAACCCTCACGCAGTCGGGCGCCCGCACGATCACCGCGACCGACACGGTCACCGGCACGATCACCGGCACCACCGGCACGATCACCGTCGGCTCCGCCGCCGCGACCACCCTCACCGTCGCCGGCCCGGCCAACGCCACCGCCGGCGTCTCGTTCGGCACGCTGACCGTCACTGCCAAGGACGCCTTCGGCAACGTCGCCACCGGCTACCTCGGCACCGTCACCTTCAGCGGCGGCGGCACGAGCCCGACGCTCCCCGCCAACTACAGCTTCGTCGCGGGCGACAACGGCACCCACACCTACAGCGCGACGCTCACCCAGGCCGGCGCGCGCACGATCACCGCCACCGACACCGTCACCGGCTCGATCAACGGCACCACCGGCGCGATCGCCGTCGCCCCGGCCGGCGCTGCGACGTTCACGGTGGCCGGGCCTGCCAATGCAACGGCCGGCGTCTCCTTCAACACACTCACCGTCACCGCCAAGGACGCCTTCGGCAACGTCGCCACCGGCTACACCGGCATCGCCCACTTCACCGGTGGCGGCACGAGCCCGACGCTGCCGGCCAACTACACCTTCGTCGCCGGCGACAACGGCACGCACACCTTCAGCGCCACGCTCACCCAGGCGGGCGGCCAGACCGTCACCGTGACCGACACCGTCACCGGCACGATCAACGGCACCACCGGCACGATCACCGTCGCCCCCGTCGCCGCGGCCACACTGACCGTGAGCGGGCCCGCGAATGCGACCGCCGGCGTCTCGTTCGGCAGCCTGACGGTTACGGCGAAGGACGCTTCGGCAACGTCGCCACCGGCTACCTCGGCACCGTCACCTTCAGCGGCGGCGGCACGAGCCCCACGCTCCCGGCCAACTACACCTTCGTCGCAGGCGACAACGGCACCCACACCTTCACCGCGACGCTGACCCAGTCGGGCGCGCGCACGATCACCGCCACCGACACCGTCACCGGCACGATCACCGGCACCACCGGCACGATCACGGTCGCGGCCGCCTCGGCCGCCAAGCTCCGCGTGACGGGATCGACGTCCCAGACCGCCGGAAGTGCACAGCCGCTGACGGTCACGGCGTTCGACAGCTTCGGCAACATCGCCACCGGCTACACCGGCGCGCACCAGATCACCTTCTCGGGCGCGAGCGCCTCGACCGCGCCCGTGACGCAGCCGACGGCGACGACCAACACCGGCACCGCGATCGCCTTCGGGACCGCGACGACGATCACGTTCACCGCGGGTGTGTCCACCGGCGGCGGCTCGACGATCCTCTACGCGGCCCAGAACGCATCGCTCGTCGCATCGGCCGGAGACGGCGGCCCTGGCGGAGTGACGGCGATCACGACCTCCGGCGGAGACATTCTCGGCGTCACCGTCAGCCCGGCAGCGCTCGCGAAGTTCGCGTTCCAGCTGACGTCGGCGCAGACCAACGGCCAGGCGTTCACCGGCACGAACACGCTGACCGCCCAGGACGCCTACGGCAACACGAAGACCACCTTCAACGCGTTCGGCGACAACGTCACGATCTCGCGCAACGCTCCGCTCACCGGCGCCATCTCAGGCCTGAGCGGCGGCAACGTGCTCACGAACGCGGCCGACTTCGTCAGCGGCGTCGCGACCCTCAGCGGCCTGACCTACACCGGGAACGCTGCAACCGGAGCGCTCGTCGCCACGGCCGTCAGCGGCTCGACCGGGACGTCCAACGCGGTCACGATCGGCGCCGGAACCGCCACGAGGTTCGTCGTCACGGGCTCCGCGACGCAGAACGTCGGCGCGACGCAGGCACTCACCGTGACCGCGGTCGACGCATCCGGCAATACCGCGCCGTCCTACACGGGCGACCACGCGATCACCTTCAGCGGCGCCTCGAGCTCGCCCGGCCCCGTGACGGCACCGACCGTCACCGACAAGACGGGAACCGCGACGGCGTTCGGAGCTCCGACCACGATCACCTTCACGAACGGCGTCGCCTCCAGCGGCCTCTTCATGGCGCTCTACAAGGCGGAGAGCCCGATCGTCGTCGCGACCGCCGGCGCGCTGACCACCACCGGCAGCGACCGGCTGAACGTCGTCGTCTCGCCGGGAGCCGTCTCGTCGCTCGCAGCGTCGGTCGCCACCTCGCCGCCCACCGCCGGTGTGGCCGACAACCTGACCTTGACCGCACTCGATCCGTACGGCAACACGGCCACGTCGTACACGGGTGACAAGGCGCTGACCTTCGGCGGCGCGAGCTCCTCCACTTCACCGGTGACGGCACCGACCGTCACCGACAAGACCGGTGTCGCCCGGGCCCTCGGCGCCTCGACGACGATCACGTTCTCGAACGGCGTCGCGACAGTCTCGGCGGGCTCGAACGGCGCACTCACCCTTTACAAGGCCGAGTCTGCATCCCTCACCGTCAGCGACGGGAGCCACTCGAACGGCGCGGGGCTGGCGTTGACCGTCTCGCCCGCCGCGCCGACGAAGCTCGCAGTCACGTCAGTCAACGGCGGCTCGAGCCCGACCGCGGCCGCCGCCTTCGCAGTGGTCGTTGAGTCGCAGGATCCGTTCGGCAACGCCTCGACGGTCAGCGCCGCAACCGGGCTGTCGCTCGCACGGGCGACCGGCACGGGCGTCCTCGGCGGCACCTCGACCGGGACGATCGCCCTCGGACAGAGCCAGGTCTCCATCGGCGGCATCACCTACACGAAGGCCGAGCCGGGTGTCCAAATCTCCGCCACCCGCACGAGCGGCAACGTCCTGACCGCGGGCACCTCCGCGCCGTTCACCGTCTCGTCGCTCGCAGACCGCCTCGTGATCACCTCGATCAACAGCGGCTCCAACCCGACCGCCGGCACCGCGTTCTCCGTCACCGTGCAGTCACAGGACTCGGTCGGCAACGCGGGCAACGTCGCGGCCGACACCCCGGTCCTGCTCAGCCTGAACACCGGCACCGGCTCGCTCGCCGGCACGCTCAGCGGGACGATCACAGCCGGCCAGAGCCAGGTCACGATCAGCGGCGTCACCTACACCAAGGCCGAGTCCGGCGTGCGCCTCGCCGCGACCCGCACCGGCGGCGACAATCTGATTGCGGCCGTCAGCTCGCCCTTCACCGTCGATCCGGGCGCCGCCACGGCCTTCGTCGTCGCCGGCTCCGCCACACAGACCGCCGGCACCCCGAACCAGCTCACGATCACCGCCAAGGACGCGAACGGCAACGTCGCCACCGGCTACACCGGCGACCACAGCCTCACGCTCACCGGCGCGGCTTCCGTCGGTGCGAACAACCCGACCGTCACCGACAAGACCGGGGCTGCCGTGACTTTCGGAAGCGCCGCGACCATCACCTTCACGAACGGCGTCTCGACCGCCGGCGCCTCGATGGTGCTCTACAAGGCCGAGAGCCCGAACGTCGTCGCGACCGACGGCGCGATCACCACCACCGGCGGCAACCGTCTCGCGGTCACCGTCTCCCCCGCCGCGACGAGCACGTTCGCAGTCACCGACACCGCGGGCGCACCGCAGACCGCGGGCGGCTCGTTCGATCTGACCGTCCGCGCCAGGGACTCCTATGGCAACACCACTCCGGGCTACGCCGGAACGGTCGCCTTCACCTCGACCGACGGAGCAGCCGTCCTGCCTGCGTCCTACACCTTCGTTCCCGGGACGGACACGGGCGTCCACACCTTCTCGAACGGCGCCACGCTGAAGACCGCAGGCAGCCGCACCATCACCGCCACCGACAGCATCACGCCGGCCATCGCAGCGACGACTGCCGCCGTGACGGTGAATGCCGCTGCCGCCACGCACCTGGTCGTCTCGAGCAGCGCAGCCCCCACGCAGATCGCGGGGACTCCGTTCGACCTGACCGTGGTCGCCAAGGATCAATTCAACAACGTCGACCCGAGCTATGGCGGCACCGTCGCCCTCACCTCGAGCGACCCCAGCGCCGTGCTTCCGGCCTCCTACCACTTCCTGCCGGCCGACCTCGGCACCCACACCTTCTCCGGCGGCGTCACGCTGAAGACCGCCGGTAGCCGGTCGGTCACCGCGACCGACACCGTGACGGGATCGATCAACGGCAGCACCTCCGTCAACGTCGGCGCCGGCGCGGCGACTCACCTCACCGTGACGACCACTGCCGGGGCCCCGCAGACGGCCGGCGCGGCGTTCTCGGCCACGGTCGTCGCCCGGGACGCATTCCAGAACGTCGACACGGCCTACCTCGGCACGGTGCACTTCACGTCCACCGACGGCCTGGCCGTTCTCCCCGCCAACTACACCTTCGCCCCCGCCGACAGCGGCTCACGCACCTTCGCATCGAGCGTCACGCTGAAGAGCGTCGGCTCGAAGACCGTCACCGCGACCGACACGGTGGCGGGCTCGATCAACGGCACGAGCAGCGCGATCACGGTCACGGCCGCGAGCGCCTCGAAGTTCGTCGTCACCGGCTCGGCCTCGCAGACCGCGGGCGCCTCGCAGAACATCACGATCACCGCGGTCGATGCCTTCGGCAACGTCGCCACCAGCTACACCGGGAGCCACGCGATCACCTTCTCGGGCGCTGCGAGCTCGACCGGCCCGGTCACCGCACCGACCGTCACCAGCTCGACGCCTGCAGCGGTCGCCTTCGGGACCGGCACCACGCTCGTCTTCTCGAGCGGCGTCTCGGCTGCCGCCTCGGGCTCGAACAGCCTCACCCTCACCAAGGTGGAAACGGCGCATGTCGTCGCAACCGATGCCGGAATCACCACCAGCGGCACCGACCGCCTCGACGTCGTCGTCGCGCCCGCCACCGCGAGCCGGCTGACCGTGACGAGCTCGGCCGGCAGCCCGCAGACCGCCGGCTCGGCGTTCGACCTGACGGTCACGGCGCTCGACGCGTTCGGCAACACGGCCACCGGATACACGGGCGGCGTCGCCCTCACGTCGACCGATGCCCAGGTCGCCCCCGGCGCCGGCCTCCCGGTCAACTACACCTTCGTCGGCGGTGACGCCGGCACGCACACCTTCGCCGCCGGTGCCGCGCTGAAGACGGCGGGCAGCCGCACCGTGACCGCGACCGACACCGTCCTCGGCACGATCACCGGCACCAGCACCCCGATCACCATCAGCCCGGCCGCGACCACCCACTACCTGGCCTCCAGCAGCGCCGCGAGCCCGCAGACCGCCGGCAGCCCGTTCGACCTCACCCTCACCGCCAAGGACGCCTACAACAACACCACCCCCGCCTACACCGGCACCACCACCCTCACCTCCAGCGACGCCCAGGCCGTCCTCCCCACCGCCTACACCTTCACCGGCGCCGACAACGGCAGCCACACCTTCACCGCCGGCGCCACCCTCAAGACCACCGGCGCCCAGACCGTCACCGGCACCGACGCCGCAATCAACGGCCAGACCTCCGTCACCGTCAAGGCCGCCACCGCCACCCACTTCACCCTCACCACGAGCGCCGGCAGCCCCCAAACCGCCGGCACCGCCTTCGACACCACCGTCACCGCCCGCGACGCCTACAACAACATCGCCACCGCCTACACCGGCACCGTCCACTTCACCTCCAGCGACGCCCAGGCCGTCCTCCCCGCCAACACCACCTTCACCGGCGCCGACAACGGCAGCCACACCTTCACCGCCACCACCACCCTCAAAACCGCCGGCAGCCAAACCCTCACCACCACCGACACCGTCCTCGGCACGATCACCGGCACCACCGCCCCGATCACCATCAGCCCGGCCGCGACCACCCACTACCTGGCCTCCAGCAGCGCCGCGAGCCCGCAGACCGCCGGCAGCCCGTTCGACCTCACCCTCACCGCCAAGGACGCCTACAACAACACCACCCCCGCCTACACCGGCACCACCACCCTCACCTCCAGCGACGCCCAGGCCGTCCTCCCCACCGCCTACACCTTCACCGGCGCCGACAACGGCAGCCACACCTTCACCGCCGGCGCCACCCTCAAGACCACCGGCGCCCAGACCGTCACCGGCACCGACGCCGCAATCAACGGCCAGACCTCCGTCACCGTCAAGGCCGCCACCGCCACCCACTTCACCCTCACCACGAGCGCCGGCAGCCCCCAAACCGCCGGCACCGCCTTCGACACCACCGTCACCGCCCGCGACGCCTACAACAACATCGCCACCGCCTACACCGGCACCGTCCACTTCACCTCCAGCGACGCCCAGGCCGTCCTCCCCGCCAACACCACCTTCACCGGCGCCGACAACGGCAGCCACACCTTCACCGCCACCACCACCCTCAAAACCGCCGGCAGCCAAACCCTCACCACCACCGACACCGTCCTCGGCACGATCACCGGCACCACCGCCGCGATCACCATCAGCCCGGCCGCCGCCTCGAGCCTCCAGCTCGCTGCCGCCACCACGACTCCGGTTGCGGGTGCAAGCGACAACCTGACGGTGACGGCGCTCGATCCGTTCGGCAACACGGCGACCTCGTACACCGGTGACCACGCGCTGACGTTCGCGGGCGCGGGCTCGTCGAGCTCGCCGGTGACCGCACCGACCGTGACCGACAAGACGGGCTCGGCCCAGGTGCTCGGCGCCTCGACGACGATCACGTTCTCGAACGGCGTCGCCACCGTCTCCGGCGGCTCGAACGGCGCACTGAAGCTCTACAAGGCCGAGTCGACGTCGATCACCGTGTCCGACGGGACCCGCACGAACGGCGCGGGCCTGGCGTTCACGGTCGCGCCGGCCGCTGCCTCGAAGCTTGCGATCACCTCCGTGAACGGCGGCGCCAGCCCGATCGCCGGCGCGGCCTTCCCGGTGGTCGTCAACAGCCAGGATGCGTACGGCAACGCCGCGGCCGTCGCCGGCTCGACCGGGCTCTCGCTCTCGCGCGCCACCGGCACCGGCACGCTCGGCGGCACGGTCACGGGCACGATCACGGCCGGCCAGAGCCAGGTCACGGTCAGCGGCGTCACCTACACCAAGGCCGAGGCCGGGGTGCAGCTGGCCGCGACGCGGACGAGCGGCGACGCAGTCGCGACCGCCACGTCGGCGGCGTTCACCGTCTCGTCGCTCTCCGACCGGCTCGTCGTCACCTCCGTGAACGGCGGCTCGAACCCGACCGCCGGCACCGCCTTCTCGGTCACCGTCCAGGTTCAGGACGCCTTCGGCAACCCCGGCGGCGTCACCCTCGCAACGCCGGTCCAGCTCAGCGTCAACACGGGCACCGGGACACTCGCCGGCACCCTGACGGGCACGATCGCCGCCGGCCAGAACCAGGTCACGATCGGCGGCGTCACCTACACCAAGGCCGAGTCGGGCGTGCGCCTCGCTGCAACCCGCACCGGCGGCGACAGCCTCGTGGCGGCCGTCAGCTCGCCCTTCACGGTCGACCCCGGCGCAGCGAGCACCTTCGTGATCACGGGCTCCACCGCGCAGACCGCCGGCACCCCGAACCAGCTCACGATCACCGCCAAGGACGCGAACGGCAACGTCGCCACCGGCTACACCGGCGACCACGCGCTGACGCTCTCCGGCGCGGGTGCCTCGGCGAGCCCGGTGACCGCGCCGACGGCCACCGACAAGACGGGGGCAGCGGTCAACTTCGGAGCTCCCACCACCATCACCTTCGCGAACGGCGTCTCGACGGCCGGCGGCTCGTCCGTGCTCTACAAGGCGGAGAGCGCCGACCTCGTCGCGACCGACGGCGCGCTCACGACCACCGGCGCCAACCGGCTCACCGTGACCGTGGCCCCCGCCGCGACCAGCAAGCTCGCCGTCACCGGCAACCCGGGCAGCCCGCAGACCGCGGGCGCGGCGTTCGACCTCACGGTCACCGCGCAGGACGCCTTCGGCAACCGCACGGGCGGCTACCTCGGTACCGCCGACTTCGGCTCGAACGACCCGCAGGCGGTCCTCCCCGCGTCGTACGCCTTCCAGGCAGGCGACAGCGGCCAGAGGACGTTCACCGGCGGCGTCGACCTGAAGACGGCGGGCGCGCGCACGATCACGGTCGCCGACCACACCACCGGCTCGATCGCGGGCAGCCTCCCGGTCACGGTCGTGGCCGCAGGCGCCGCGAGACTGCAGCTCTCCGGCTCCTCGACGCAGACCGCAGGCGCGGCTCAGCCGGTGACCGTGCGGGCGCTCGACACGTTCGGCAACACCGTCCTCGGCTACACCGGCGACCACGCGGTCACGTTCAGCGGCGCCTCGAGCTCCTCGAGCCCGGCGACCGCTCCGACGGTGGCCGACAAGACGGGCGCCGCAGTCGCGTTCGGCGGCGCGACCACCCTGAGCTTCACCGCGGGCGTCTCGACGAGCGGCGGCTCGATGGTGCTCTACAACGCGGAGAGCGCAAACGTCGTCGCGACCGCCGGTCCCCTCACGACCACGGGCGCCGACAGGTTGAGCGTCACCGTGGCGCCCTCGACGCTGACCAAGTTCTCCTTCCAGCTCGCCGGGCCCCAGACGAACGGTGTCGCCTTCTCGGGCACGAACACGCTCACGGCGCAGGACGCGTACGGCAACACGGTCACGGGCTTCAACGGGCTCGGCGACAACGTCACGGTGACCAGGAACGCGCCGTTGACCGGGGTCGTCTCGGGCCTGCACGGCGCGAACGTCCTGTCGAGCGCCGCCGACTTCGTTGCCGGTGTCGCCGACCTCAGCTCGCTCGGCCTCACCTACACCGGGAACGCCGCGACCGGCACGCTCACCGCAACGGCGCAGACCGGGCAGTCCGGGACCTCGAACGCGGTCGCCGTCCTCGCGGGCGCAGCCACGAAGTTCGTCCTCACCGGCTCCTCGAGCCAGACCGCCGGCCAGGCCCAGCAGCTCACGATCACCGCGCAGGACGTCTCGGGCAACACCGCCACGACCTACGCGGGCGACAAGTCCGTGACCTTCACCGGCGCGAATGCCGCCGGCCTCAATGCGCCGAGCACGACCGACAAGAGCAACGCGAGCGTCGTCTTCGGGAGCCCGGCCACGATCACCTTCGCCCTCGGCGTCTCGACCGCGGGCGGCTCGATCACGCTCGACAAGGCCGAGACGGCCCACATCGTCGCGACGCAGGGAGCCCTCACGGCCATGGGCGCCGACCGCCTCGACGTCGTCGTCGCGCCGGCAGCTGCGAGCGCCGCGAACACCGTCATCTCCGCGAGCCCGGCAAGCGTGACCGCGAACGGCACGAGCACCTCGGCGATCACCGTTCAGGCGAAGGACGCCTTCGGCAACGACCTCACGAGCTCCGGTGGGCCGGTCGCCCTCGCGACGAGCCGCGGCACCCTCTCCGGCGTCAGCAACAACGCCGACGGCACCTACACGCGCGACCCTCACCTCCTCGCCGACCGCGGGCACGGCCAACGTGACCGGCACGATCGGCGGCACCGCGATCGCCAACCCGACGAGCGTCAGCTTCGTGCCCGGCTCGGCCAGCGCGGCGCACACCGTCATCTCGGCCTCACCGTCGTCGCTCACCGCCGACGGCACCTCGACCTCGACGATCACCGTCCAGGCCAAGGACGTGACCGACAACAACCTCACCGCCTCCGGTGGCCTCGTCACGCTCGCGACCACCCTCGGCAGCCTCTCCGCCGTCACCGACAACGGGAACGGCACCTACACGGCGACGCTGACCTCCTCGGTCGTCGCCGGGACCGCGGGCGTCACCGGCACGATCGGCGGTACCGCGATCGGCCACACGAGCTCCGTTGCCTTCACTGCGGGAACGGTCAGCGCCTCCCACTCGACGGTCGTCGCTTCTGCGGCAACCGCGAGCACCGATACCGGTAGCACCGTCGCGGTCACCGTGACCGTCACGGACGCGCACGACAACCCGATCCAGGGCTCGCTCGTCCAGCTGGCGCAGGGCGGCGGCACGACCTCCTCGATCTCCAATCCGCTCGGCATCGCCACGGATGCGAACGGCCAGGCCGTCTTCACGGTCAGCGACACCGTCGCCGAGAGCGTCGTCTACTCCGCGACGGCGACCGGCACGCTCGTCACCCAGACCGCCGGCGTCGGGTACCAGGCCGGCGTACCGGCGAAGGTCGCCTTCGGCCAGCAGCCGTCGAATGCGGTCTCGGCTTCCGCGGTCACCCCGGCCCCGACCGTGCGCATCCTCGACGCACACGACAACCTCACCTCCAGCACCGCGAGCATCTCCGTGGCGATCAAGGCCGGCACCGGCACGGCAGGCGCCTCGCTCTCGGGCACCGCAACGCACGCAGCTGTCGCAGGCGTCGCGACCTTCAGCGGGCTCTCGATCGACAAGGCCGGGAGCGGCTATGTCCTCACCGCGACGAGCGGATCCTTCGCGAGCGACAGCTCGAGCTTCGCGATCGCCCCGGGCACGGCGGCGGCCGCGCACTCGACGCTCGGCGTCGTGCCCGCCACGATCACCGCGGACGACACCTCGGTCTCGACGATCACGATCCGTGCCAAGGATGTGAACGACAACAGCCTGACGACCGGCGGCGCGACGGTGGCGGTCAGCTTCAGCCCGGCGAACTCGAACGTCACGCTCTCGTCGGTCACCGACAACGGCAACGGCACCTACACGGCGACGATCAAGTCGTCGCAGGCGACGACCGTCACGGTCAGCGGGACGCTGAACGGCACCGCCGTCCTCAACACCACCCCCGTTCACTTCGTCGCCGGCACGATCCCGAGCGGCGCCAACACGATCATCTCCGCGAGCCCGGTGACCCTGACGACGGACACCGCCACCTCTGCGATCACCGTCCAGTCCAGGGACACGCTGGGCAACGACCTCAGCGCCGGCGGCGCGACGGTGACGCTCACAACCGATCTCGGCTCGCTCGACGCGGTCGTCGACAACGGCGACGGCACCTACACGGCCACGCTGACCTCGACCTCCACCGGAGTCGCGCACCTCACCGGCAAGATCAACGGGGCGACGATCGGTCACACGACGTCCGTGACCTTCACCCCGGGCGCCGCCAACGCAGCCCACACCGTCATCTCGGCAGCACCGGCCACCCTCATTGCCAACGGCACCTCGACCTCGACGATCACCGTCCAGGCGAAGGACGCGCACGACAACAACCTGACGACGGGTGGCGACACCGCCGTGATCGGCGCGACCGTGGGCACCATCTCGGCCTTCACCGACAACGGCGACGGCACCTACACCGCCACGCTCACCTCTTCCGTCACCGCGGGCGCCGCGAGCGTCACCGGGACGCTCAACGGCACCGCGATCGGCCACCCGACCTCGGTCGCCTTCACCCCGGGCGCCGCCAACGCAGCCCACACCGTCATCTCGGCAGCACCGGCCACCCTCGTCGCCAACGGCACCTCGACCTCGACCATCACCGTCCACGTCAAGGACGTCCACGACAACGACCTCACCGCCGGCGGCGCCACCCTCGCGCTCGCGACCAGCCGCGGAACCGTCGGCTCGGTCACCGACAACGGCGACGGCACCTACACCGCCACGCTCACCTCTTCCGTCACCGCGGGCGCCGCGAACGTCACCGGGACGCTCAACGGCACCGCGATCGGCCACCCGACCTCGGTCGCCTTCACCCCGGGCGCCGCCAACGCAGCCCACACCGTCATCTCGGCAGCACCGGCCACCCTCGTCGCCAACGGCACCTCGACCTCGACGATCACCGTCCACGTCAAGGATGTCAACGACAACGACCTCACTGCCGGCGGCGCCACCGTCGCGCTCGCGACCAGCCGCGGAACCGTCGGCTCGGTCACCGACAACGGCGACGGCACCTACACCGCCACGCTCACCTCCTCCGTCGACCGCGGGCACCGCGAACGTCACCGGGACGCTCAACGGCACCGCGATCGGCCACCCGACCTCGGTCGCCTTCACCCCGAGCGGCGCCAGCGCGGCGCACGCCGTCATCTCGGCGGCCCCGGCCTCGCTCGTCGCCAACGGCACCTCGACCTCGACGATCACCGTCCACGTCAAGGATGTCAACGACAACGACCTCACTGCCGGCGGCGCCACCGTCGCGCTCGCGACCAGCCGCGGTTCCGTCGGCTCGGTCACCGACAACGGCGACGGCACCTACACGGCCACGCTGACCTCCTCGACGAGCGCGGGCACCGCGAACGTCACCGGGACGCTCAACGGCACCGCGATCGGCCACCCGACCTCGGTCGCCTTCACCCCGAGCGGCGCGAACGCAGCCCACACCGTGATCTCGGCCACGCCCTCAGCAGGCGTGGTTGCCGACGGCATCACGACCTCGACCGTCACGGTCCAGGCGAAGGACGTGAACGACAACAACCTCGGCTCGGGCGGCGCCACCGTCACCCTCGCGACGAGCCGCGGCACCCTCTCCGCCGTCACCGACAACGGCGACGGCACCTACAGCGCCACCCTCAACTCCACGTCGGCGGGCGCCGCGAGCATCACGGGCACGTTGAACGGCAGCGCCATCGGAACGCCGGCCGCAGTCACCTTCGTGCCCGGCGCGATCGACGCGTTCCACTCGACGGTCGTCGCCTCGAGTGCCGCAGTCAGCACGGACGCCGGCAACTCCGCGACGGTCACCGTCAAGGTGCGGGACGCGCACAACAACCCGATCGCGAACGCGCACGTCGTCCTCGACCAGGGCATTGCGGCATCGACGATCTCGAGCCCGCTCGGCCTCGACACCGACGCGAGCGGACAGGCCGTCTTCACCGTCAGCGACACCCTCGCAGAGCCGGTCATCTACTCCGCGACCGCGTCCTCCACGCTGATCAACCAGAGCGCCTCGGTCCAGTTCCTGCCCGGCACGCCGACACAGCTCGTGTACGGCCAGCAGGCGACGAACGCAACCGCCGGCTCGGCGATTGCTCCGGCGATCACGGTCCGGATCCTCGACGCGCAGAACAACCTGACGCCGAACACGACCGACGTCACCCTCGCGATCAAGTCGGGGACGGGCTCCATCGGCGCGGCGCTCGCGGGGACATCTGTCCATGCGGCGGTCGCGGGCGTTGCGACGTTCCCCGGCCTGTCGATCGCGAAGGCCGGCACCGGGTACAAGCTCACGGCGTCGACGACGTCGACGTCGAGCACCGACGGAGCTGCCTTCGATATCGCCCCCGGCGCCGTCAACCCGGCCCACACCACGATCACCGCCAGCCCGGCCTCGATCAACGCGGACGGCACCTCGGGAACGTCGACGATCACCGTGCATGCCAAGGACACGTTCGACAACGACCTCGGCACCTCCAGCGGATCCGTGACGCTCACCCGCAGCCGCGGCAGCCTGAGCTCGGTGAACGACAACGGCGACGGCACCTACACCGCAACGCTCACGGCTACCGGCGCGAGCGGCGTCTCGAACATCACCGGGACGATCGGCGGCATCGCAATCGGCCATCCGACCGCGGTCACGTTCGTGCCTCCGGTCCCGATCGTCACGATCGATCCGGGTGCGCCGCCCGCGCAGACCCAGGCGACCGCGGCGTCGTTCGACTTCCACTCGCCGAACGACGACGGGAACACGACCTTCGAGTGCAGCCTCGACGGGGCCGCGTTCACCGCGTGCACGAGCCCGACGAGCTACACCGGCCTCGCCGACGGCGACCACACCTTCCGCATCCACGGCGTCAACGACAACGGCCCCGGCAGCAACGATCACGCCTCCTGGACGGTGGACACCCACGCGCCGTCGGTCTCGCTCACGACCGCGCCGGGTGCGTACACGAACCAGACCACGGTGAACCTGGTCGCAGCCGCTTCCGATGTGACCACGGGCGTCGCCTCGGTCGACTTCCGCTTCGCGGCCACCGCGGCCGCGTGCCCGACCGGCACAACGATCTTCACGGATCTCTCGAGCCCCTTCGCGGCCACATGGACGACGCCGTCGGACGGCACCTACGTCGTCTGCGCAGTGGCGCTGGACGAAGTCGGCAACGTCTCGACCCCCGCAACCTCCGCCGTCGTCGTCGACCAGACCACACCGACCACCACCCTCGCGGCGTTCGGCCGGACGGTCGGTCCCGACACCTACGTCAAGGGCTCCCCCGCGCTGCACGCGACCTCGTCCGATGCGACGAGCGGCGTGAACGCGGTCGACTTCTCCTTCGCACCGGGCAGCCCCGGCACGATCGCGAGCCTGACGGGCACCGGCACGCCGGCGACCGCCGATTCGTACGACACGACCTGGCCGACCGGCGCGCTCGCCGACGGGACCTACACGGTCACCGCCAAGGCAACCGACAAGGCGACGAACACCGACTCGGCCAGCCGCACCGTGATCGTCGACAACACGCCGCCGGTGGCATCGCTCGACGCGCCGACCGCGTCCGGGCTCGGCCACGGCACGATCCCGCTCTCGATCACCGCCTCGGACGGCGGCTCGGGCGTCGATACCGCCGCGACCGTCATCCAGAGCTCGGCGCACGGCACCGGAACGTGGACGACGATCGCAGCGCCGGCGACCTGGACGCCCGCGGACGGCGACTACGACCTGCAGGCAATCGTCGAGGACAATGCTGGGAACCAGACGACGACCGCGACGCGCCGGATCCTCGTCGACAACACCCCGCCCGTCCTGAGCGACAACGCCGACGCCCTCTGGCACAGCTCCGACGTCACGGTGACGCTCACGGCGACTGACGCAGAGTCGGGCGTGCTGCCCGCCGACGTCCAGTACAAGGTCGACTCGGGCTCCTTCACGACCGGCACGTCGGTGCTGGTCGCCGCACCGAGCGACGGCTCGAACGACGGGACGCACACGATCACCTGGCACGCGACGAACCGCGCGGGCGTTCCGGCTGCGGACAAGACCACGACCGTCAAGATCGACCACACCCCGCCGTCGAACGTGGTACTCGACGCCCCGACCGCCGGGAGCACGTTGCACGGCACGCTCGCTGCAGCAGGGCTCGCGGCGACCGCGCAGGACGGGACGGGCTCCGGCATCGCGACCACGACCTTCCGGATCGCGCCCGCCGGCACCCTCGGCACGAGCGCGTGCGACACCTTCGGCACCGCGATCACGGCACCGTTCGACTCCACCACGGTTGCCGACGGCCACTACGACTTCTGGGTCGCCGCCGCCGACAACGCCGGCAACGGCCGCTGCTCGGTCGTGCCCCATGACGTGCTGATCGACAACACCGCTCCGGTGACGACCGACAACGCCCCGGCGGGCGCGCAGCGGAACGACGTCACCGTCACGCTCGCGGCCACGGACAACCTCACCGGCGTCACGAACACCGAGTACAGCCTCGACAACGGCGCAACCTGGTCGCCGGGCACGAGCGTGACGATCCTCGCCTCGAGCGGCGACGGGACGAAGACGATCAGCTACCGCTCGACCGACGGCGCCGGGAACGTCGAGGCGCCGAAGTCGACCAGCGTGACGATCGACACGACGGCGCCTGCCGGCAACCCGACCGACCCCGGCAGCACCCTCCGCGGCACGGTCGACCTGCAGGCCTCGCCGACCGACGCCGACATCGCCTCGGTCGAGTTCCTCTACCAGCTCGTCGGCGGCTCCGGGCCGTACACGTCGATCGGCATCGACACGACCGCCCCGTATGACGTGCCGTGGCTGACGAACGCGCTCGCCGACGGCGTCTACGACGTCGAAGAGATCGTCACGGACACTGCCGGCAACACGACCACCGTGGCGCTCTCGCCGAAGACCGTGGACAACACCTCGCCCGACAGCGGAGCGGTCACGACGCCCGCCGCGCTCACCGACCTCGCCGGGACGATCGCGTTCGCCGCCGTCGCGCACGATGCGACCTCGGGTGTCGCCGCAGTCGCCTTCCAGGTCAAGCCGGTCGGCGCGGCCGACTTCACCACGGTGGACGCCTCCACCACCGCTCCGCTACACGCGGCTCGTGGAGCTCGATCGGCTCGCTCGACGGGCCGACCCAGGTGCGCGTCGTCGTCACCGACGTCGCCGGCAACGGCCCGTTCTACTCGGCTCCGGTCACCTTCACGGTCGACAACACCGCTCCGTCGGTCTCGCTGACCGCGCCTGCCAGCGCATCCGGCAGCACGAGCCTCTCGGCCGCCGGCTCCGCGGACATCGCCTCCGTGAAGTTCGAGTACAGCCCGCACGGTGCCGGCAGCTGGTCGCCGATCGGCACCATCGCGACCGCGCCGTTCACCACCTCCTGGGCGACCGGCGCACTCGCCGACGGCCTCTACGACGTGCGCGCGTCGGCAACCGACCACGGCGGCAACCCGGGCAGCGACCTCAAGACCGTCCGCGTCGACAACACCGCTCCCACCGGCTCGCTCTCCGCCCCGGCGGGCGGCACCACCGTCGGCGGGCCTGCCGTCTCGCTCGCGGCAACCGCCGGCGACGCCAGCGGCTCGGGCGTCGCGAGCGTCGAGTTCCAGTACCGGCCGGCCGCATCGACCGGCGCCTTCACCACGGCCGTCACCGACACCTCGGCGCCATACACCGGCACCTGGGACGTCACGACCTTCGCGTCCGGCTCCTACGACCTGCAGATCCTCGTCACCGACAACGCCGGCAACGTGCACGCGTACTCGCTCGAGACGATCACGATCGACTCGACTCCGCCCGCGCTCTCGTCCTTCGTCGTCGCGCCGGTGATCAGCGGCAACACCGTGCTGACCGTCTCGACGAGCCCGGACACGACGAGCGTCACCTACAGCATCAAGCCCTCGGCCGACACCGTCTGGACGCAGGCAGCAACCTCCACGACCGGGCCCGGCTTCGCAGGGACGTTCGCGACGAACGCCTTCCCCGACGGCACCTACGACATCCGCACGACCGTCACCGACGCGTTCGGGAACACCACGAGCATCGTCGTCTCGAGCGTCGTGATCGACAACACCGCTCCTGACGTGGTGTCGACCGACCCGGCCGACGGTTCGATGCTGACCGCGGCGGATCACATCGACCTGGTCGCGACCGAGGCCATCTCGTCGGTCACGCAGCTCTCGCTCGACGACGCCCCGACCAGCATCGTCCCGGTGATCACCGGCACGACCGTGCACTTCGCCACCGGCGCACTCGCCCCCGGCAACCACGCGCTGACCGGCGAGCTTGTCGACGCCGCAGGAAACAGCCGGCCGTTCCGCGTCAACCTCACCGTCAGCGACGGGACCGCGCCGGGCACCGAGACCACGAGCAAGAACGTGGCCACGGGAGCGACGACGACCCTCGGCGCCTCGACCGGTCTCACGACCGTGAACCTGCCCGTCGGCATGTGGACGGGCGGCCCGCCCGATCCCAAGGACTTCCTCGTCCTGCAGATCCAGCCGATCGCATCCTCGGCCGGCGCCACGACCGGATTCCAGTTCGCCTCGACAGTGGTCGACGTCCGCATGTTCTGGAACCTCCAGAAGACCGACGAGCACCACTTCGACTCGCCGATCGAGATCGTCATGACCGACTCGACGGGCTCGAACGCGGTGCCGGCGACCTTCGAGAACGGCGCCTGGCGCCAGCTGCCCGCGCTGGCCGTGAGCGGCACGCTCCCGGTGGGCATGGAGGATGGCTACTGGCGCGACGGCTCCACGGTGCACGTCCTCACCAGGCATCTGACGATGTTCGGGCTGCTCGCGGCCGCCGGCAACGCGCCCCAGATCGCAGCGCCGCTTTCGGTCGGCGGTGTCGTCGCGGACGACGGTCTCACCGTCCGCTGGCTCCCCGGCCTCCCGAGCGACCAGATCGGCAACTACTTCCTCTACGTCGACGGACAGCGCGTCCAGACCTTCGGCCAGCGTGAGTTCGAGGCCAAGCTCGGCCAGATCACGTCGAGCGATCCGCGTCGCTTCACGATGACCGAGACGAACCTGGCAGGCCAGGAGAGCGCGGCCTCGGCCGCCCTGCGCGTCGTGCCGCCGGTCGCCGGACTCACACTCGACCAGGCGCGGGCCGCCCTCGCCGAGCGCACCTTCACCGTCGGCAAGACCGTAACGGTCTTCGCGCCGAGCGTCCCTGCCGGAACGGTCGTCGGGCCGACCGACGTGCGCGTCCTCACCGAAGGCTCGCCGGTCGATCTCCAGATCGCCTCCAGCGACTCCACGGTCGCCCACTCGCCCTTCACCTTCACCGTTGCGAGCGCGCCGCGTCTCCAGGCGGCGAACCGCAAGCTCGCCGGTCGGACGCTGATGACGAACCGCGCACGCATCGACGTCACGCTGGACGCCAGGCCGTACCACCGGATCCAGCGCTGGCACTTCCGTCACGTCGGCTCGGGCGCGGCCGTCGTCCAGATGAAGCTCACCTATCCGCTCAAGCCGGGCATGTACCAGCTCTACTGGAAGGCGACCTCGGACGCGACGGGCACGGTCAAGCGGAGCATCACGTCGCTCGTGATCGCAGCGCCCCATGCGAAGGCCCATATCGCGAAGCCGGCGGAGATCGTCGTCATCGAGGGAAAGAAGCCGACGCGGTCGATCCGCACGCCGCTGCACGGGCATCTGCAGAAGCTGTCGGCCGAGCAGGCATACATCTACGCCACCTACCAGGACGTCTCGGTGATCGTCGTCGACGCGGACGTCTCGGGACTGCCGCTCCTCAGAACCCTGCGGAGGGTCTTCCCGCAGACGACCCTGCTCGCGCTGTCGAAGAAGCCGGCAACCCTGCGTGCGCTTGCGCGCCTCGGGGCGACCCCGGTCGCCTCCGGCACCAACTCGGCCAAGCTCGCCGCGCTCTTCGCGACCGCACTGAAGCGCTAGCGCGGGCCGTGATCGAACCCGGTTTGCCTTTTGAACCGGGTTCACAACCCGAACCTGATTCGGTGCGACTCTAGCGTTCGCCGCCCGGGCTTCCAGAGCGGCTCGGCCCCGCCGGCGATTCGCAGCGCGCGCGAGGATGAAGAGCAGGTCGCGACAGCCGGTTCAGGTAGACGAGCGCGAGCGGGTTCACCGGCACGCTCGCGTGCGGCGGCGAGCACCTCGCGCTCGGCGCGACGGCACGCGGCGCGCGCGATGTGCAGGCGCGCAGCCGCCTCGGTGCCGCCCGGCAGGACGAAGCTGCGCAGCTCCGGCAGCGGCGCGTTCGCCTCGTCGCAGTCGGCTTCGAGCCGGTCGATCGCCGTCCTGGTCGATCCGCAGCTTGCCGTCGTCCGCCTCGAACGGCACGCGACAGGTCGGCGCCGAGGTCGAAGAGCTCGTTCTGGATCCGCGTCGAGCCGCGCGCGTCGGCGCCTCGACCTGCGCCCAGCCGACGCACGGAGTTCAGCTCGTCGACCGCGCCGTACGCGCGCACGAGCGGATCGAGCTTCGACACGCGCGAGCCGTCGCCGAGCGACGTCTCGCCGCGCGTCGCCGCCGCGGGTGTAGATCCGCGTGAGGCGAACGGGCTCGTCAGGCACGCCGCGGCACGTTTCGGGCCGCCGAGCAGCTCGCGCGCGATCACGAGCCGCTGGATCTCGCTCGTGCCCTCGTAGATCTCGGTCATCTTCGCGTCGCGGTAGTAGCGCTCGACCGGGAACTCCTTCGTGTAGCCGTAGCCGCCGAGCATCTGGATCGCCTCGGCCGTCTGGCGGCGCGCCATCTCGGAGGCGAAGAGCTTCGCCTTCGCGCCCGGCCTCGGTGTGCGGGCGGCCCTGGTCCTTCAGCCACGCGGCGCGGTAGCGTGAGCAGCCGCGCCGCGTCGATCTCCATCGACATGTTCGCGAGCTTGTGCTGGATCGCCTGGAACTCGGAGATCGCGTGGCCGAACGCCTGCCGCTCCTGCGCGTAGCGCGAGCGCGACGTCGTACGCGGCCTGGGCGATCCCGACCGCCTGCGCGGCGATGCCGATCCGGCCGCCGTCGAGCGTCGCCATCGCGATCCGGAAGCCGTGGTCTGCGTCGCCGAGCAGCCGGTCGCCGGCGACGACCGCGTCGATCGCGAGGTCGTTCGTGAGCGACGAGTTGAGCCCGAGCTTCTCCTCCGTCCGCGTGACCTCGACGTGGTCGGTGTCGACGATGAACGCCGAGACGCCGCGCGCGGACCGCGTCGCCGGGATCGGTGCGCGCGAAGAGCAGGAACGTGCCGCCGAACGACGCCGTTCGTGATCCACTGCTTCGCGCCGCGAAGCCGCCAGCCGCCCGTCGACGCGCTCGGCGCGCGTCGATGCAGCGCGCCCGCGTCCGAGCCGGCGCCGGCTCGGTCAGCGCGAAGCAGCCGATCCGCTCGCCGCGGGCGAGCGGCGGCACGAACGCGCTCGCGCTGCGCGTCGGTGCCGAACGGCGAGGATCGGCAGCGTGCAGGCCGAGGTGTGCACGGCCACCGTCACCCCGACGCCCGCGTCGGCGCGCGAGAGCTCCTCGAGCACGAGGATGTACGAGAGGAAGTCCGCGCCCGCGCCGCCGTAGCTCCTCGGGCACGCAGACGCCCATCAGCCCGAGCCCGCCCAGCCGCGACAGGAGCTCGCGCGGGAAACCGTGCGCGCGGTCCCACTCGGCCGCGTGCGGCGCGATCTCGGCCTGCGCGAACTCCCGGGCGAGCGCCTGGATCTCGCGCTGCTCCGCCGTGAGCTCGAAGTCCACGGCGGCGGAGCGTAGCCGACGGCCGCGAGCGTGCTACTTCGAGCTCGGGCTCCAGCTTGTAGCCGACGCCGAAGCGCGTCTGGATGAACGAGTGCCGCGGCGCGCCGCCGGTCGATCTTCTGGCGCAGGCGCCGCACGAACACGTCGACGGTGCGGTCGCGGTGCGTCTCGCGCCGGCCCCACACCTTCTGCAGCAGCTCGTCGCGCGTGACGACGCGGCCGCGGTCGAGCGCGAGCGTGTAGAGCAGCTTGAACTCGGTCGGCGTCAGCCCGGCGCTCTTGCCGTCGACGAACGCCTGCACCTCGCGCGGGTCGATCCGCAGCTCCTCGATCTCGATCGGGTCGCCGCGCTTCTCCTCGGCGGGACGCACGCCCGCGGCGCGCGGCGGCGCCGACGCGCGCCACGAGCTCGCGCATCGAGAACGGCTTCACGAGATAGTCGTCGGCGCCGATCTCGAGCGCGTGGACCCGGTCGTGCTCGGTGCCGCGCGCCGAGACGACGACGATCGGCGTGCCGATCCCCTCGGCGCGCGCCGTCTCGATCAGCTTCCAGCCGTCGAGCTCGGGCAGCATCAGGTCGAGCACGCAGACGTCCGGGTTCTCGAAGCGCAGGCGGGCGAGCCCGAGCTCGCCGCGGCCGACCACGATCGGGTCGAAGCCGGCCGCCACGAGGTGCCGGGCCATGCCGTCCGCGATCACGTTGTCGTCCTCGACGATCAGGACCTTGGCCACTGCCCGTACCATAGTGCCTGGCACTGGTTCGTTCCGGGTGTCGAATGGTGACGATCTGGTGAAGCGCTTCTTCCGCGAAAAGCCGAGCGAGCCGAGGACGAAATCGAGGCCGTGGAGCCCGAGCCGCCGCCCGAGCCGGACGACGACCGAGCCGACGTACGACCCGAGCTTCGACGAGCTCCGCACCGGCTTCACCGCCGCCGTCTCGCACGAGCTGCGGACGCCGCTCGCCCGCATCCTCGCGCTGCTCGACACGGCCGACCTGCCCGGGCGCCGACGTGCGCGACCTGATCGACAGGCGCGGGCCGAGGTCGAGAACGCCGGCGCGCTGATCGACGAGATCCTCTTCCTCTCCGAGCTCGAGAGCGGCAAGGAGATCGTCTCGCTCGGCCACACGACTGCGCTGCCGGTGCTCGAGCAGTCGTCGCGCGACCTCGACGAGCGCCGCCGCGCGCGCGGGCGTCGAGGTGGTCGTCGAGGGCGACCCGACGTCGACCTGCCGCTGCGGCCGCGCATGCTGCGGATGGTCGCCGAGAACCTGGCCGAGAACGCGATCCGCTACGCCGGCCACGGCGCGACGCTTCACGCTCTCGATCCGGCGCGCGGGCGAGTTCGCGATGCTCGACCGCCGCCGACGACGGCGCCGGCGTCGACGAGGAGCGCTGCCGCGCCTCTTCGAGCGCTTCTACCGCGGCCGACGCCGCGCGCACGTCACGCGGCACGGGCCTCGGCCTCGCGATCGTGAAGCACGTCGTCGCGGCCGCGGGCGGCGAGGTCGAGGCCGACGGCGGCCTGGGCCGCGGCCTCCGCATCCGCTGCATCTTCCCCTCGTAGAAACGACGAAGGGCGCCCGAGGGGCGCCTTCGCATCGACCGTTGTCGTGAGCCGGCTTACGTGTGGATCGTCTTCAGCGTCTTCTCGGACGCAACGAGGACGCTTCTTCGCGAGCGGAGCGAACGTCAGCTTCGCCGCGTACTTGCGCCGTCTGACCCTGGGTCAGCGCCCAGAAGATCATCTTCCGGAGCTCAGCCGCGTGCGCGGTCTGCTGCGGGACGATCACGTAGGTGTAGGTGCAGATCGGATACGCGAGCGGCGCCGACTTCGGCGGGTTCACGATGTGCATCTCGTTGTTCGCCGGCACCTTCGGGAACGCCGCAGCCGCGGCGCTGATCCGCCGGAGGCTCGGGTAGAGGAACTTCCCGGCGGCGTTCTTCACCGCTGCGAACCGGATGTGGTTCTTGATCGCGTACGCGACGTCGACGTAGGTGACCGAGCCGCCCGTCCGCGAGACGACACCTGCGACGCCGCCGGAGCCCTTGGCGCCGATGCCTGCCGGGAACGCCGGCTGGGTCGAGACGCCGATCTTCGTCTTCCAGTTGGCGCTGACGGCGGAGAGGTAGTCGGTGAAGTTGTACGACGTGCCCGAGCCGTCCGAGCGGAAGACCGGTGTGATCTTCAGGTTCGGAAGGCTTGCGCCCGGGTTCAGCGCCGCGATCGCGGGATCGTTCCAGTTCGTGATGTCCCCGAGGAAGATCTTCGCGATCGTCGCACCGTCGAGGCGCATATGCACGGGCGCGCCCGGGACGTTGTACGCGATGGTCGTGGCCGAGAGCGCCCACGGGATCTGGACGCAACCCTTGCAGGCGGTCGCCTGGTCGGGGGAGAGCGGAGCGTCGGACGCGCCGAAGTCGACCTGGCGGTTCGTGACCGCCGCGATTCCTGCACCCGAGCCGACCGCCTGAATACTGGACGTTGTAACCGAACGCCGTGCCGAGCGCCGGCGTCCAGGCGGAGACCAGCGGTGCGACGAACGTACTGCCCGCGCCGGTGATCGTCGTGTCGTTGCTCCTCGCGCCTGCTGCGGCGACCGGTCGAGCAGCGCGACCGCCGCAATGCCGATCGTGAGAGCGAGCCCTCTCTTCATGTGACGTTCTCTCCTATCCCTGGGGTCCGAGGTAGCTGATTGCCGCCAGCCTGCCCCGGATGCCGCAGCATGTGGGCTGACGCGCCGTTACCAGCGGGTGACGGAGTGGTGAACGGCCCAATCGGGCCGGCGGCCTACCGCTGCAGGCCGAGCTTGCGGCGCGAGCGATCGAGCAGGAAGCGGGCCGTGAGGCTCGTGACGAGCACGAACACGATCAGCACGAAGGCCGCCGCCCAGGCCTGGTTGTGCAGGTTCGGGTCGGCGGACTCCGAGTACTGGAAGATCACGAGCGGGATCGACTGGACCGAGTGGGCCGGGTTCCAGTCGACGAGGTTTCCCGCGATCGCGCAGGTGAAGAGCAGCGGCGCCGTCTCGCCTGCCGCGCGAGCGATCGCGAGCGTCGTACCGGTGAGGATGCCGCCGAACGAGGTCGGGAGCACGACTCGGAGAACCGTCTGCCACTTCGACACCCCGAGCGCGTAGCTCGCCTCGCGGAGGTCGTTGGGAACCTGCTGGAGCACCTCCATCGTCGCGCGGGCGACGAGCGGCAGCATGATGATCGAGAGCGCGAAGCCGCCGGCGATCGCGCTCTGATGCCGCCCGATGTCGAGGACCGGGACCTTGGACTTGACGACGATCGTGAAGACGAAGATCCCGATCACGATCGACGGGAACCCGTTCAGCACGTCCAGCCAGAGCCGCACCTGCCGTCCGATCGACGCCGAGGCGAACTCGCTCACGTAGATCGCCGTGAGCACGCCGAACGGGAGCGCGAACAGCGTGGCGATCGCGACGAGGACGAGCGAGCCGACGATCGCGGGAGCGATGCCGCCGCCGGATTCGCCGAAGAGCGCCGGGCCTTTGGTGAAGAAGTCCCAGTTCAGCGAGCTGATGCCGCGGCTGCCGACCGACCAGACGACGATCCCGAGCACGAGGATCGCCAGAGCCGCGGCCGCAATCGCCGCGGCCTCGGCGACGCGGTTCACGAGCAGCCGGCGGCGCGACTTGCCGGCCGCCTTGAGCGTGAGCTGCGGCTCCATCAGTCGCGCGCCGCCCGACCGCTGGAACTCGAATCGCTTGACGACCCGCTGCGCCGCGAAGTTGGTGATGAAGGTGATCACGAGCAGGATCAGCGCCAGGTAGATCAACGACGAGATCTGGATGTTCGTGATCGCGCCCTGGTACTGGTTCGCGACCCGGCTTGCGATCGTGTCGCCGGGCTCGAAGATCGAGCGGTGCAGCGGGATGAAGTTGCCGATCACCTGGGTGACGGCGATCGCCTCGCCGAGCGCGCGGCCGAGACCGAGGATCACCGCGGCGACGACGCCGCCGCGGACGGAGGGGATCACCACGGTCTTCACCATCTCCCAGCGCGTCGCTCCGAGCCCGATCGAGCCCTCTTCGAGCTCCGTCGGCACGCCGACGAAGAGCTCGCGGCAGATCGACGACGTGATCGGGACGGTCATGATCGTGAGGACGATGATCGCCGTGAACACGGTCGACTCGACCTTGTCCTCGCCGTTCGCGAAGATCGGGAGCCAGCCGAGGAAGCGGCTGATGAACGGCTGCACGTGCTGTGCGTTGAACGGCGAGAGCACGTAGATGCCCCAGAGCCCGATCACGACGCTGGGCACGGCGGCCAGCATGTCGATGAGCGTGCCGACCGGGCCGCGGACCGCCGGCGGCGCGAGCTCGCTCAGGAAGAGGCCGATCGCGATCGAGAGCGGCGCCGCGAGCAGCATCGCGCCGAACGAGGTGACGATCGTGCCGATGATCAGGTCGCGGGCGCCGAACTCGTTCATCGGCGCGTTCCAGGTGTTGTGCCAGATGAAGCTGAGACCGAACTCGTCGATCGCCGGCCAGGCGCCGTCGGCGACCCGCCAGATGATCGCGAAGACGATCCCGACGCCGACGAGCGCGGCGAGCGCCGTGAGCCCGTAGAGGATGCCGTCGCCGAGCCGGTCGCCGATGCTGACGCGTGCGCTTGAGACCCTGGGTCGGCGGGATGGCCGCGGCTTCCATCGCGCGCAGCATTCCAGCGCCGGAACCACCCCGGGGCAGCCGTCACCACTTCGGAACAGGGCGTTCACATCTTGTCTACCCCTGGCCGCGAAAGGCGAGGCGAGACTCCCCGGAGTGGCGACGAAAGACTCTTCGCGGCAGGATGCTCCGACGATGGCCTCGCCTCACCGTCAAGCAGACGGGCACCGCGCCGGTGGCGTCGGAAGCGGTCTTCAAGATCAACGAGCTGGCCGTGTCCTACGGACGCGCGCCCGCAGTCAAGGGCGTCACCCTCGACATCTACAAGAATGCGATCACGGCGCTGATCGGGCCGTCGGGCTGCGGGAAGTCCACCGTCCTGCGCTGTCTGAACCGAATGAACGACCTCGTCTCGAGCGCGAGCATCGAGGGCAGCATCCTGTACCACGGTGTCGACCTCTACGGGAAGGACGTCGACCCGATCGAGGTGCGGCGGCGGATCGGCATGGTCTTCCAGCGTCCGAACCCGTTCCCGAAGTCGATCTACGACAACGTCGCCTACGGCCTGCGGATCCTCGGCATGAAGGACAACCTGGACGATCGCGTCGAGAAGGCGCTGCGGGGCGCGGCGCTCTGGGACGAGGTCAAGCAGCGGCTGAAGAAGTCGGCCCTGGGCCTGTCGGGCGGCCAGCAGCAGCGCCTTTGCATTGCGCGGGCGATCGCCGTCGAGCCCGACGTGATCCTTCTCGACGAGCCGGCCTCCGCACTCGACCCGATCTCGACCTCGGCGATCGAGGATCTGATGCACGAGCTGAAGGAGGACTACACGCTCGTGATCGTCACCCATAACATGCAGCAGGCGGCCCGCGTCGCCGAGATGACCGCGTTCTTCTCGCTCCAGCTGGAGGACGACGGTTCGCGGCACGGGATCCTCGTGGAATACGACTCGACCGCAAAGATCTTCACGCAACCATCCGACGAGCGCACCGAGGGCTACGTAACGGGTCGCTTCGGCTGATGCGGCTGTCGTTCACCGATGAGCTGGGGCAGCTCGAGGCGTCGCTCCAGGAAGAAGGCGACCTCGTCCTACGGGCGCTTCGCGCGGCGCTGAATGCGCTGGCGCGCGCCGACGACGAGCTCGCCGACGAGGTGATTCGCTTCGACGACGAGGTCGACGGCCGCTACATCGCGATCGAGGAGGGCGTGCAGTCGCTCCTCGCCCGGCAGACCCCCGTGGCCGCCGACCTGCGCCTGGTGCTGGCCGTGCTCCGCGTCAACCTGCACCTGGAGCGGATGGCGGACTACTGCGTGACCGTTGCGAAGCTGACCAAGCTGATGGGCGGTCTCGACGTCAGCGACGAGGCGATCAGCCAGTCGATCGAGGACATGGGACAGCGCGCGGAGCAGATGATCCGTGTCGCCATGGACTCGTTCGCGTCGCGCGACGCGGACAAGGCGCAAACGCTGGTCGAGCTCGACGAGCTGATCGACCGCGCGAACCGAAACGCCACCGAAGACGTGCTCTCGCTCGGCGACTCGCCGCAGGAGCGCGAATACGGCCTCCGGATGCTCGTCGTCTCGCGCTGCGTCGAGCGGATCGGCGACCACGCCGTTGACATCGGCGAACAGGTCGTCTATCTCGTCACGGGTGAGTTCCGCGAGTTCAGCGACGCCTCGCACCCCGCCTGACCCGGACGGTCCACGCGAACGAGAGACGGGCGTCGAGGACGCCACGCGGCGGACGCGGCTCGCGAACGAGCGCACGTACCTGGCGTGGTGGCGCACCGGCCTGACGGCGCTCGCGGTGGCCGTGGGCATCGGCCGGCTCGTGCCCGAGGTCTCCGACGTCACCCGATGGCCCTACGCGCTCGTCGGCGCCGGCTTCGGGGTGCTCGGCCTCGTCTTCATCTGGCTCGGCTTCGCTCGGGCCCGGGCGGTCGAGGCCGCACTCGACCGTGGCTCGTTCGCGCCTCTCGACGTCCGCATCACGGGCCGGCTGCTCGTCGCGGGCCTCGTCCTCGGCGTGGCGGTGCTGCTCGTCGTGATCTTCGCCCACTAGAGGCGACCTGCTTCAGGCAGCGATCCGCTGCGGCGGCGCGTCGTCGAGCCGCACGAGATACGCGGGTCGCGAGGACCGGAGGTACTGGACGACCGAGACCTCGTCCTTCGCGCAGGGAAGCAGGGTCTTCCACGTGGCGAGGTGCTCCGCCCGGTGGAAGTCGCCGGTGGCGACGCCCGGCAGCCCTGCAGCGGCGACCCAGCCGAACAGCGTGTGCCGGTTGAACAGCTCGAAGCGGTCGACGAGGGCGGCGAGCTCCGGCCGCGCGCCGAAGGCGCCGGTGGCGCGCGCGGAGACGGCGAGCTGCTCCGGCGCATACGGGTGGGCGGCAACGAGTGCCGCCCCGCGCCCGCGCGCCTGCGCAAGCACGTTCTCGAGCCCGTCATCGAGGCCGACGTACGCCCGCAGGCCCACGGCGACCGCGTGCGCAGCCTGCAGCGGGTCCGGGTCGTCGTACGTCAGCTCGAGACCGGGAACGACGAGTAAGTCGTAGAGACACCGCGCGCGCTCGGCCTCGTCCTCGATCTCGGCCAGGTACGCGGCGTGGTTGTCCGCCTGCACCCCGCTCCGGTCCCGTGGAGCGTGGTCGGTCACTGCGAGCACGTCGAAGCCGCGCGTCCCGTAGAGGTCGCACAGCGCGCGCACCGTCAGATCGCCGTCGCTCCAGGTGGTATGAGCGTGGAGCTCGCAGAGGAGCGGAGTCGGCTTCGTCGGCATCTCGCTCCCAGTGTTCCCCGTCCGCGCCCGGGTTCGGCGGCCCGTCTCCGCCTCGTCACCACCCCTTCACCCACGGTGCTCAGCTGATGGCGAACCAGATGGTGCATGCGAGCCCTGCGACGAAGCAGTAGATCGCGAACGGCATCAGCGTGCGCGTCTCGAAGAAGCGCATCAGGAACTTGACCGCGAGGAACGCCGAGAGGGCAGAGCAGAGTGCGGCGACGAGCGCCTGGCCGCGAACACCGTCGCCCGCCTGCCCGAAGAGATCCGGGAGCTTCAGGATCGCCGCCGCGCCGATGATGGGCGTCGCGAGCAGGAAGGCGAACCGGGCGGCGTCCTTGTTCGAGAGCCCGGCGAGGAGGCCGGCGCCCATCGTCGCGCCGGAGCGCGAGAACCCGGGGATGAGGCCGAGCGCCTGTGCAGCGCCGATCCCGACCGACGCGCGCCACGTGACCTGGTGCGCGATCCGGGCATCGTCGTCCTCGTCGACCTGGGGTGCCCGCCGGCGCAGGAGCTCGGCGCCGTACAGCAGCACCCCGTTCAGCATCAGGAAGAAGGCCGCCGACTCGGCGGAGGCGAAACCGGAGCGCAACCTGGACTCGAGGAGCAGCCCGAGCAGGCCCGCGGGGATCGTCCCGACGACGAGCAGCCAGCCGAGCTTGGCGTCGGGGTCGTCGGGGGCGATGCCGCGATCGCGGAGCGAGCGGCCGAGCCCCTTGAAGATGCGAACCCAGTCGTGCCAGAAGAAGATGAACAGGACGACGGCGGTCGCGAAATGGGTGGCGACGAGGAACGTGATGAAGTACTTGTCGTTCTGGTGGATGTCCCAGCCGAGCAGCTTCGGGAGAATTACGCTGTGACCGAGACTCGAGACCGGGAAGAGCTCTGAGACGCCTTGCAGCAGCCCCAGCACGATCGCCTGCGGGTAGGAGATCAGTGCGGCGAGGATCATGGCGTCGCGGAGGGCGCCCGCTTCGGGCCGCTGCGGAACCAGGCGAATACGAAGCAGCCGAGACCCAGGACGAGCGCAGCGATTCCGTGCTTCACGTGATGGTGCCCCGAACCTGCCTGATGGCCCGGAAAGAACCCGGGCAAGGACTTCGCCGGCTCGGCGAAGTACATGACCGCGATGACGATCAATACGATGCCCGCAACGATGGCAAGCACAACCAGCAGACGGTCGTTCCGCACCGGAGGAGCATACGGGCAACCTCGGACCGTCCGTGGCTACGTCGCCGTCACCAAAAGGCAACCGCCTGTTCACCGCGGTTCCGGAATGCTTGACCGCCAATGACGACGACGCAGCGGCTCCAGGCCGAGACACCGGCGCCGATGCTGTTGAACCGCGAGCTTTCCTGGCTCGACCTGAACGCGCGCGTGCTCGACCTTGCCGGAGACCCGAACGAACCGCTGCTCGAGCGGGTGAAGTTCTGCGGGATCTTCTCGTCGAACCTCGACGAGTTCTTCATGGTGCGCGTGGCCGGGCTGCTCGATCAGGTCGCCTCGGGTCTCTCGGTGCGCTCGGCCGACGGGCGTAGCCCCCACCAGATGCTGACCGAGATCCGCGAGCGCACACTCGACCTCGTGAACGACCAGTCACGCCTCTGGCGCGACGACCTCGCTCCCGCCCTGGCAGCAGAGGGGATCCTGCTCGGCACGGTCAGCGACGCGACGGAGGAAGAGCGCGATCAGCTCGAGGATCACTTCGCGCGGCAGATCTACCCCGTGCTGACGCCGCTCGCGGTCGGCCCGGGACAGCCGTTCCCATACATCTCCGGGCTCTCGCTGAGCCTCGGCGTGATCGTCCGCGATCCCGAGTCGGGCGAGGAGCGCTTCGCCCGCGTCAAGGTGCCCGAAGGGCTGTCGCGGTGGGTCCCGCTCGGCGAGCGGGGGCTTTCGATCCCGCTGGAATCTGCGATCGAGCACTTCCTGCCGTGGCTCTTCCCCGAGATGGAGATCGTGGAGCGCACGACCTTCCGCCTGACCCGCGACGGCGACACCGAGATCTCGGACGACGCCGACGACCTGCTGGAGGCGGTCGAGTCGGAGCTGCAGAAGCGCCGCTTCGGCACTGTGGTTCGCCTCGAGGTGTCGAGCTCGATCTCGCGCACGATGCTCTCGCGCCTCGAGGAGCGGCTCGGTGTCGGTCGCGAGAACGTGTACCCGATCCGCGGGTTGCTCGACCTCGCCGACGTCGGGCAGCTCTACGCGCTCGACCGGTCCGATCTCAAGTACGAGCCGTGGGTGCCGTTCACCCAGCGGCGGTTCGCGACCCCCGCCGAGGGCGACATCTTCCAGGAGATCGCCCAGCGGGACATCATCGTGCAGCATCCGTACGACTCGTTCGCGACGAGCGTCGAGTCGTTCGTGCGCGCCGCGGCGAGTGACCCGCGCGTCCAGACGCTGAAGACGACCGTGTATCGGACAAGTCACGACTCGGCGCTGGCGCCCGCGTTGATCCAGGCCGCTGAGAACGGCAAGCAGAGCGTGTGCGTCGTCGAGCTGAAGGCCCGCTTCGACGAGCGCCGCAACATCGAATGGGCGCGCTCGCTGGAACAGGCAGGCGTGCACGTGGTCTACGGCTTCCCCGACATGAAGATCCACGCGAAGACGACCCTCGTGATCCGGCAAGAGGGCGACGAGCTGCGGCGTTACGTCCACATCGGCACCGGCAACTACCACGCGACAACCGCCCGGATCTACGAGGACGTCGGCCTCTTCACCGCCGACCCGGACATCGTCGCGGACGTCGCAGACCTCTTCAACTTCGTCACCGGCTTCGGCCGGCCGCAGCGCTTCCGGAAGATCCTCGTCGCACCGTTCGTCCTCCGCAGACGACTGATCGAGCACATCCGCGATGTTGCAAGCGCCGCGGAACGGGGCAAGCGCGGGCGGATCCGGCTGAAGATCAACAACCTGACCGACACCGAGATCGTCGAGGAGCTGTACAAGGCATCTCAGGCGGGCGTCGAGATCGACATCATCGTCCGGGCGGTGTGCACGCTCATTCCGGGCGTCGCGGGGCTGAGCGAGAACATCCGCGTGCGCAGCGTCCTCGGGCGTTTCCTCGAGCACAGCCGCCTCTTCTGCTTCGAGTCGGGCGACGACAAGACCTATCTGCTCGGGAGCGCCGACCTGATGGGGCGGAACCTCGACCACCGGATCGAAGTGGTCGTCCCAGTCGAGGATGCCCAGGCTCGCAACGAGATCGAGGGGATCCTCAAGGCCCTCCTCGCCGACAACTCCCAGGCATGGGAGCTCGACGCGCACGGCGGCTGGACGCGCGTCACGCCCAAGAAGAGCGAGCGCCGCCGGCCGGCCCAGACCATCTTCATGCGAAGGCGCGAACGCGCGCGCCGCCTGGCCCGCGCCCACTGACGTCGTCATGTGGCGTCGGCACCATGCGGAGATGCCTATCGGGGTCGTCGATGTCGGCTCGAACACCGTGCGCCTGCTGCTGGCGCAGGAGGGTGAGCCCGTGCTCAGCCTGCGCGAGACGCTCGGCCTGGGCGAGTGCATCGAGCGGCTCGGCCACATCCCTGAGACGAAGCTCCACGAGACTGCCGGGGTCGTCGCCTCGTTCGTCGACTCGGCGTGGAACGCCGGGGCGAGCCGGCTCGAGGTGCTGATCACGAGCCCGGGCCGGCAGGCCGCGAACGGCGACGAGCTGGTCGAGGCGATCAGAGCCACGGCCTCGGCGCCGGTGCGGATCCTGAGCGCCGCGGAGGAGGGTCAGCTTGCGTTCTCGGGCGCCGTCGCGACGACTGTCTTCGCCGGCAACCGGCGGGTCGCGGTCGTCGACGTCGGCGGTGGATCGGCCCAGGTCGTCGTCGGGTCGCGACGCGACGGCGCCGAATGGGACCATTCGATCGACCTCGGCTCACGCCGCCTGACGAGCCGCCTGCTCTCCGGCGACCCGCCCGGCGACGAGGCGATGGACGCGGCGCGCGCCGAGGTCGAGCGGCTTCTCGACGGCTTCGACCCGCCGGAGCCACGCATCGTCCTCGCGGTCGGCGGGAGCGCGCGTGCTCTGCGGCGGATCGTCGGCGGCCGCCTGGGCGCGACCGAGCTTGCCCTCGCGACCGAGCTGCTCGCGCGGACTCCGGGCGACGAGCTCGTCGCCCGCTACGACCTGAACCCCCTTCGCGTCGGGACGCTCGCTGCGGGGGCAGTGATCCTCTCGGTGCTCCAGCAGCACCTGGGGCCGCCGATGAAAGTGGTGCGCGCAGGGCTCCGCGACGGCGCCGTGCTCGAGCTCGCCCAGCGCCGCGTCGCGGCCTAGAACGCCTTCTTGCCGCGCTCGAGGACGGTCGTCACGGACGCCGGGTAGGCCGCACGAGCGCGGTCGCGACGCTCTCGCTCGCCTTCGATCAGCCTCCCGGCGGCAATCGCCGTCTTCGCGCGGGCGATGGCACGCAGGCGCGCCTCGGCCACCACGGCGTCCTGATGCTCTCCGATCACGTCCTGAAGGGCCTTCAGCGAGTCGACCAGCCGCTCCACCGGCCTGCCGCCCTCGAGCGCTGCGAGCTCGGCTGCGTACCGAGACCGCTTCGCCCGCTTGCGCAGGTCGTGCAGCTCGTCGTCGGCCGGGACCTTCGGGAGCCGGGCAGCGTCCCGCCGCAGCTTCCGGAGCTCGGCCGCGGCGATCTCCCCGAGACTCGGCGAAGACGCGAGCTCGGGGAGATTCGAGAGCTCGGACTCGAACAGCGCGAGCAGCGTCGTGAACCGCTCGGAGGCCATCGCGTCGAGGAGCTCTGTGCGGTGCACGTCGCGCTCGGCCGCCAGGAGATCGACCAGCACGACACCGGCCGGCATGTCGCGCTCCAGGCGCTCGCACGCAACGCGCAGGTGGTCGATCAGGACATCGAGGTCCCGCACCGGCCCGAGCAGCCCCGCGAGCCACTTGAGCTCACCCGCCAGGGCTTCGAGGCGGTCGCCAAGCAACGGACGAGTCGCACGGACGAGCGCACGCGAGCGCCTGGTCGCGACGCGGTAGCGGTGGAGGTCCTCCGGGTCGTTGCCAAGGCGGACACCGGGGTCGTAGCGCTCGAGCTCCCGCAGTTGCTGCTCGAGGAGCGCGCGAAGCTGGTCGAGGGCGGGCGACTCCGGTCCGAGCGCCGGCCGCGGGGGAAGCTCGATCAGCCGCATGATCTTCGGCCGGCCGTCCGATTTCTGCGCGCCCGCCCGACGCAGCTCGCGCGACAGGCGCTGCAGGTCGTCCTCGTCCCCGTCGACGAGCTCGACCTCGAGCTCGACGAACGAGCCGGCCGAGCGCCCACCGTCCAGCACGTCGACCGAATCGACCGTGACGTCCGCGAGGGCGCGCTCGCCGTCCGCGACCCGGACGCCGCTGCGGCGCGTCCTCAGTGTCGCGACCTGCTCGAGCTTCCCGTGGCGCTCGTGCGCGAAGAGCAGCGCGGCGAGCTCGGCCGGCGGCCCCGCGGGGCCGCCGAGAGCCTCGATCTCGGCCCGCGCATCGCCCGAGCGCGGCAGTTTCAGCTGCCAGCGCGAGAGGCCGTTTTCGAGCCGGCGCCGAAGTGTGATCCCGACGCGGGCGAGCGAGCGCGCGGGCGTGTCGTAGTACGTCGAGGTGAACACCCGCGACTCGAGCTGCTGTCCTCCGAGGCAGCTCGGGCAGCTCGAAGGAGCTGTCGAGCTCCAGTTTGAGCTCGCGTTCGAGAATCGTCTGCACGCGCTCGATCGTAGAGCGTGGGCCCGTTCACATGTTGACAGAGCGGCCCGAAGGACGTCCCCACTTCCCTCCGGGCCGCTCTGTGCCCTACCCCAGGCAACGCCGCTCCAGGCTCACAGGTGCAAAGCGCGGTGCGGTTCGCCGCCAAAGCTACGTCCAGTGCCTGTTAGCGAGGGTTACGAATTCGAGAACGTTCGGCGTCGGCATGGCCTCGGGCCCTTCCCTCTCGGGGTCATTGCCCTGACGATTGCCGCAATGCGCACCTTTGCCGTTGTCGCTCACCGTGTCACGCCGACGAACACGCGGCTCGGATCCGTGCTGACGCCCGCCCAGGCGCTCACGCGGCTCGGCCGTGGCGACGTCGCACTCGGGCGGCTGGACATCCTGCCGTCGCTCGACGGAGTCGAGCCGGGGCTCTGGGCGCTCGACCGTCTGGCCGCATCCGGTGTCACCGTGCTGAACGGCAGCCGTGCGCTCGTCCTCGCGCATGACAAGCTCGCCACCGCGAGGGCGATGTTCGCGGCAGGCGTCCCTCATCCGAGGACAGAGCACATTGCTCCCTGGCTCCCGTTCCCCGAGCTCGAGGCGCCGATCGTCTTCAAGCCCCGCTTCGGTTCGTGGGGCCGAGACGTCGTCCGCTGCGAGGACGGCGACGAGATCGACCGCGCGCTGGAGGAGCTCAAGGAGTCGACCTGGTACGACGCGACCGGTGCGGTCGCCCAGAAGCTCGTCGCCCCGCGCGGGTTCGACCTCCGTCTGGTCGTCGCGCGGGGCGTCGTGATCGGAGCCGTGAAACGGATCGCACCCGCCGGCGAATGGCGGACGAACGTGGCGCTCGGTGCCCGCCGCGAGCCGGTCGTGCCGCCGCCCGAAGCGTGCTCCATCGCTCTCGCAGCCGCTGCCGCGATCGGCGGCGATCTCGTCGGCGTCGACCTCCTCCCCGCCGACGTCGGCACCTGGGTCGTGCTCGAGGTGAACGGCGCAGTCGACTTCACGAGCGCCTACTCGCTCGGCGACGACGTGTTCGCGATGGCCTGCGCCGCGTTCGCGGCGTAGAGGCTTGATGTGGGTTGACGTGCTTGCGGGGGTGTTCCAGACCAAGTAGCTCGCGCGGGTCGGGCGCAGGGCATAGCGGTGTCTACGTTCAAGCCCGACCCGGGCGAGATGCGCCGCGTCTGGGACGCCATCCGTGAGTGCGTGAAATCCGCATCAAGCCTCTACTCGTATTCGTAGAACCCGCGGCCGGTCTTGCGGCCGAGCCGCCCGGCTTGCACGTACTGGCGGAGCAGCGGGCACGGCGCGTACTTCGGGTTGCCGAGCCCGGTGTGCAGCACCTCCATGATGGCCACGCACGTGTCGAGCCCGATCAGGTCGGCTAGCGCGAGCGGGCCCATCGGGTGCGCGAAGCCGAGCTTCGCGATCGTGTCGATCGCCTCCGCCTCGGCGACCCCTTCGAGGAGCGCGTACGCGGCCTCGTTGATGAACGGCATGAGGATCCGGTTGGAGACGAACCCGGGGAAGTCGCGCGCCTCCGCCGGCTCCTTGCCGAGGTCGCGCGCGAGCGCGGCGATCGCCGCGGCAGTCTCGTCGGAGGTCTGCACGGCGCGGATCACCTCGACGAGCTTCAACACCGGCACCGGATTGAAGAAGTGCATGCCGATGACGCGATCGGGGCGCCGCGTGACGGCGGCGAGCGACGTGATCGGGATCGAGCTCGTGTTCGAGGCGAGGATCGCCTCCGCAGGAAGCGCCTCGTCGGCGCGACGGAAGAGCTCCTCCTTCGCCGTGGTGTCCTCGGTGATCGCCTCGATCAAGAGATCCGCGGGGACGAGATCGGCGATTGCGCTCACGCGCGCCAGCGTCTCGTCGGGGCCCGGCCCGCCCTTCTCGGCGAGCCGCGCCAGGCTTTTCTCGATCGTCGCGAGCCCGCGCTCGACTGCGCCCGGGAAGGGGTCGTAGAGGGAGACCCGCCGCCCCGAGGCGGCGACCACCTGCGCGATGCCGCTGCCCATCTGCCCCGCCCCGACCACGAGCACGTGTTCGAACGTCACGGCGGCGGACCCTACCCTTCGCCCTATGGACGTCAGGTTGGCAACGAGCAGCGACGCCGAAGGCATCGCCCGCGCGCAAGAGCGCGCATGGCAAACGGCCTACCGGCACGTCTTCCCGGCGGCGGAGCTCGAGCGCGGGGGGTTCATCCGTCCGGAGCGCTGGCGGGAGCGCCTGGCGGTGCCGCCGCCGGGGTGGACGACGTTCGTGGCCGTCGAAGGCGAGGGGACCGGAGGCGGAGGTGTGCAGGGCTTCGTCTCGGTCGGCCCGAGCCGCGACGAGCGCGGGATCGGCGAGCTCTACGCGATCTACGTTCACCCGGACGCGTGGGCGACCGGCGTCGGCCGCGCGCTGATCGAGCGAGGCGAGCTCGAGCTACGGGCGGACTACGACGAGGCGACGCTCTGGGTGCTCGAGGACAACCCGCGCGCGCGGAGTTTCTACGAGGCCGCCGGCTGGTGGCCCGACGGAGCGACGAAAGCCGACGAACGCTGGGGCGTGCGCGCGCCGGAAGTGCGCTACCGCAAGCAGCTGGTGGTTGGTGTCTGACACCTCGCCCCGCAGCACGAGCGCGTCGCTCAGCGCGAAGCGGTGTCAGACACCGGCTTACGCGCCGCTGCCGGTCCACCTGGGGCGCGCGTTCCACTCGGGCTCCCACAGCCTGAAGCCGCCGAGGAACGCGTTCGCGTTGTTGCCCAGGCGGCAGTTCGGCGGGAGCTCGTCGAGCCGGGCGGCGCCGCCACCGCCGAGCACGATGTAGTCCGGCTCGAGGGCCGCGGCAAGATGGGCGACCGTGCCGAAGACGGCGGCCTTCCATTTTCGCCTGCCCTGAGCCTTGCGGGCGGCGTCGCTCACGTAGTCCTCGAACGTCTTCTTTCTGAAAGGGAGGTGGGCCAGCTCGAGCGGTTCGAGCATGCCGTCGGAGATCAGCGCCGACCCGAGGCCCGTTCCGAGCCCCAGGAACAGCATCCGCCCGCCTTCGTAGCTCCCGACCGCCTGCATCGCCGCGTCGTTGACGAGCTTCGTCGGCTTCTCGAAGCTCGCCTCGTAGTCGAAGCCGACCCAGCCGTCTCCAAGGTTGACGGGCTCCGCAATCGCCTTGCCGCCTCGCACCGGTGTGGGGATCCCGACGGTGACGAGGTCCCACGACCACCCCTCACCGGCTTCGAGCACGCCGTCGATCATCTCCCGGGCGGTCAGGCGGGGGCCCGACAGGAACCGGCGCGGCTCGGCGGCGCCCTCGACGAGCAGCTTCACGTGGGAGCCGCCGACATCGACAGCGAGCACTTTGCGACCGTCGGCCGTCACGGACTGATCATCTCAAGCAGCCCACGATCGCGCTCGTAGCTGAGCAGGGCGCCCGCCTCGTCGAGCGGCACCCAGCGAATCTCGTCCACCTCGTTCTGCGCGCCTGCCTCCCCGACGGCGGTCATTCGGAAGTAGCGCACCTCTTTCGGCTCCCCGTCGACGGCGTAGTGCGTACGGCCGACCTCCTCGCCGAGCGTGCAACGCAGGCCCGTCTCCTCCTCGACCTCGCGGAGCGCCGCCTCCTCCCATGTCTCGTGCCCCTCGAGCTTGCCCTTCGGGATCGACCAGTCGCCCTGCCGTGTGCGGTGCACGAGGAGCACGCTGCCGCCGCGCACGATCACGCCGCCTGCTGCCTTGATCACCTAGACCTCGATCAGCAGCGCGTCGCCCTGCCCGCCGCCGCTGCAGATCGCGGCGAGACCGAGGCCGCCGCCCGAGCGGCGCAGCTCGTGCACCATCGTCGCCACGATGCGGCCGCCGGAGGCGCCGACCGGATGCCCGAGCGCGACCGCTCCACCGTTGACGTTCACCTTCGCCTCGTCGACGCCCAGCATCTTCGTCGAGTTCGACGCGACCGACGCGAAGGCCTCGTTGATCTCGACGCGGCTCACGTCGTCGATCGTCTTCCCCGCGCGGTCGAGCGCCATCGCGCCCGCCTTCGCCGGCGTGCGCGCGAGGTAGGCGAAGTCGTCCGCGACGTAGCCCTGCGCGAGAATCGTCGCGAGCGGCTCGAGCCCGCGCGTAGCCGCCCACTCCTCGGAGCACACGACGACGCAGCTCGCGCCGTCGTTCACCCCGGGCGCGTTCCCGGCGGTCGTCGTGCCTTCCGGGTCGAAGACCGGCTTCAGCGCCGCGAGCTTCTCGACGGTCGTGTCACGGCGAATGCTCTCGTCGGCCGCAACGTCACCGACCGCCACGAGCTCGTCGTCGAAGCGGCCCGCGTCGAGCGCGGCCGCAGCGCGCTCGTGCGAGCGTGCCGCCCACGCGTCCTGCTGCTCCCGGCTGATGCCGAGCTCTCGCGCGACGTTCGAGCCCTGCAGAACCATGTGCAGCCCGTCGAACGTGGACGTGAGCGCGTCGTACACCATCGAGTCGAGCAGCTCGCCGTGCCCCAGGCGGTAGCCGAACCGCGCCTTCTGCAGCAGGTAGGGCGCGTTCGACATCGACTCCATGCCGCCGGTGACGACGACGTCGACGTCGCCCGTGCGGATCATCGAGTCGGCGATCTCGATCGCGCGGATCGACGATGCGCACACCTTGTTGATCGTGTCGGCCGGCGTCTCCTTCGGCAAGCCGGCGCCGATCGCGGCCTGGCGGGCAGGCGCCTGGCCGGCTCCGGCCTGCAGGACCTGGCCCATGATCACGTACTGCGGCTCGTGCGCCTCGACCCCGATGCGCTCGAGCGCGGCCTTGATCGCAAGCGCGCCGAGCTCGGTCGCCTGATACTGCGCGAGCCCCCCTCCGAGCTTCCCGAACGGCGTGCGAACGGCGCTGACGATGACGCTGCGGCCGGCCATCAGCGGACGAACGACTGGTCGGGCGCGAGCCGCTTTGCGAACGCAGCGAGCAGGCGGATGATCGACTCGACGTCCTCGAGGTCGCAGAGCTCGTTCGGGCTGTGCAGATACCGCGTCGGGATCGAGAGAAGGCCGGTCGGAATGCCTGCGCGGGTCAGGTGGATCTCGTCGGCGTCGGTGGAGGTGGTGCGCGAGTAGACCTCGTACGCGTGTGGGATGCCCTCGGCCTCCGCCGCGTCGCCCAGGAGGTCGACGACCGTCTTGTTCAGGGTCGGACCGCGCGCGATCATCGCGCCCATGCCGAGCTCGATCTTCCCCGCGCGCCGAGCGTCGCCGCCGGGATAGTCCGTCGCCGGTGTCACGTCGATCGCGATCGCGACCTGTGGCTCGAGGCCGTACGCGGCGGTCCGCGCGCCGTAGAGGCCGATCTCCTCCTGGACGGCGGCCACGGCGACGACCTGGACCTGCGCCTCGCCCTCCTCGGCAATGCGACGAGCAGCCTCGAGTGCGATGTACGCGCCCAGCCGGTTGTCGAGCGCGCGTGAGAGGAGCCGGCCGTTCGGCAGCTCGACGGGAGCGCCGTTCCAGATGCCCGCGTCGCCGACGCGCACGAGCCGCTCCGCCTCTTCGCGGTCCTTCGCGCCGATGTCGAGATGCAGGTCGCTGTGCTCGGTCCGCGGGCGGTCGCGCAGCTGCTCGGGCCGGACGCGCCTGCGGCCGACGGCTCCGGCGATCGGCCCGGAGCGTGTGAGCAGCTCGAAGCGCTGGCCCACCAGCATCTCCGCCGCGATGCCGCCGATCGTCGTGAAGGAGAGCAGCCCGCTCTCCTCGATGTTCGTGATCGCGATCCCGATCTCGTCGATGTGGCCGACGAGCGCGAGCGTCGGCGCGCCCTCGGCCGCGCGCACGCGCGCGAACGACGTGCCGAGCGTGTCGGACGTGACCTCGGCGAACGCCGACGCTGCCTCGCGCCAGATTCGAGCCGGCGCTTCCTCGTGACCGGACGGGCCCGGAGCGGTGAGCAGTGCGCTGAGTAGCTCGGGGGCGGGCACGGGTTGCGAATTGAAGCAGGCTCGCCTACCCTTGGAGCCGATGAGCTCCCCGAACCCGACCTGGTGGGCCTGGCGCCGTGAGCGGGGCGGGAGCGTGCGCTGACTCGACGCGCACGACAACCTGCACCGCTCGAAACCGCGACCCGATGAGGGTCGTTTTTCGTACTCCGACACGCGAAATGACACCAACCGTCCTCACCACCGACCTCCACACCCCGCTCGGGGCCTACCTCCACCTGCGCGAGGCCGGCCGCGCGTCGTTCCTGCTCGAGTCCGTCGACCAGGGGCGCCTCGGCCGTCATTCGTTCGTCGGCTACGGCGATCGGCTCGTGACGTTCGAGGAGGCGGAGACGCTCGACGACCCGGTTGTCGGCTACCTCGGCTACGACTACATCGCGAAGCTCGAGCCGACGGTGACGCTGCCGTCCGCAGGGGCCTGCGGTGCCGGAGAGCCGTTTCGTCGTCGCCGATGTCTTCCTGCGCTTCGATCACGTCACCGGCACCGCCGACGTGATCCGCGGCGACCCCGACGAGGTTGCTGCACTGCTCGCAGGCCCGGTCGCCCAGCCGGCCGAGGAGCACGCGCTCGGCGGACCGACGGTCCGCTTCCCCGACCAGGCAGAGCACGAGCGTCGGGTCGGTCGCGTGCAGGAGCACATCCGCCGTGGAGACGCATTCCAGGTCGTGCTCTCGCAACGGGCGGAACGCCCGACGGACGCGACGCCGCTGGCCGTCTACCGCGCCCTGCGCCGCATCAATCCGTCGCCGTACCTCTTCCTGCTCGAGCTCGACGACCTCGCCCTCGTCGGCTCGTCGCCCGAGACGCACGTGAAGGTGGAGGGAACGCGCGCGAGCCTGAACCCGATCGCGGGCACGACCGAGCGCGGCGACGGCGACGCCGAGCGGCTGCTCACCTCCGACAAGGATCGCGCGGAGCACGTGATGCTGGTCGACCTCGGCCGCAACGACCTGTCGCGCGTCTGCAAGCCTGGGACCGTGAAGGTCGAGCGCTTCCTGCAGCCCGAGCGTTTCTCGCACGTGACCCATCTCGTCTCCGAGGTGGCCGGCGAGCTGCAGGACGGGGTGACGCCGTTCGACGTGCTGCGGGCGACGTTCCCGGCCGGCACGGTCTCCGGCGCGCCCAAGGTTCGCGCGATGCAGATCGTCTCCGACCTCGAGGGCCACCGGCGCGGCACCTACGCAGGCGTCGTCGGCTACCACCTGCCGGGCGTCGGCCTCGACACGTGCATCGCGATCCGCACCGTGCGCCTGAGCGACGGCCGCGCCTACCTGCAGGCGGGCGGCGGGATCGTCGTCGACTCGGACCCGGCGGCCGAGCACCGGGAGTGCCTGAACAAGCTTGCTGCCCTCGAGGCAGCGCTCGAACTGGCGGAGAACGGCTCGTGATACTTCTGATCGACAACTACGACTCGTTCACCTACAACCTCGCGCATCTCTTCGGCGAGCTCGGGGCCGACGTGGTCGTCCGGCGCAACGACGAGCTCTCGGCCGACGAGGCGGAGACGCTCTCTCCCTCCTTCCTCGTCGTGTCGCCGGGGCCCGGGCGGCCCGAGGAGGCAGGCGCGACACCGGAGATCCTCCGGCGGCTGTCCGTCCGGGTCCCGGTGCTCGGCGTCTGCCTCGGCCACCAGGCGATCGTCCAGAGCTTCGGCGGCGACGTCGGCCAGGCGCGCGAGCTCGTGCACGGCAAGGCGACGGTCGTGAAGCACGACGGCCGGGGTCTCTTCGCCGGGCTCCCCGAGGGCTTCCTCGCCGGCCGCTATCACTCGCTCGCCGCCACCTCCGTGCCCGACTGCTTCGAGATCTCGGCGACCGCACCCGACGGCGAGGTGATGGCCGTCCGCCACCGCGAGCTGCCCGTCGACGGCGTTCAGTTCCATCCAGAGTCGGTCCTCACGCCGCATGGACGCGACCTCGCGAAGAATTTCCTCGAGCAATGATCCAGACCGCGCTCGCCCAGCTGCTCGACGGCCACGACCTGACCCGCGACGAAGCGCGCCAGGTGATGGACACGATCATGTCGGGCGAAGCGACGCCCGGCCAGATCGGCGGCTTCCTCATCGCGCTCAGGCTGAAGGGCGAGACCGCCGACGAGATCGCCGGTTGCGCCGAGGCGATGCGCGCGCACGTCCTGCCCGTTCACCCCACGCGGGACGACCTCGTCGACACCGCCGGGACCGGCGGCGACGGCGGCAAGACCTTCAACATCTCGACCGCGGCCGCGCTCGTGGCCGCCGCAGCCGGCGCAGGCGTCGCCAAGCACGGGAACCGCTCGATCTCCTCGCTCTCCGGCAGCGCCGACGTGTTGGAGGAGCTCGGGTTCGAGCTCGCGCTCAGCCCCCAGCGGATCGCGCAGTCGATCGACGAGCTCGGCTTCGGCTTCATGTTCGCTCCGTCGCACCATCCCGCCATGAAGCACGCAGGCCCGGTCCGGCAAGAGCTCGCGACGCGTACGGTGTTCAACGTGCTCGGCCCGCTCACCAACCCGGCCGGCGCGCGCGCCCAGGTGGTCGGCGTCTACGCGCCGCAGCTCGTGCCCGTGATCGCCGAGGTGCTGGCGAAGCTCGGCGCGCGGCGTGCCTTCGTCGTGCACGGCGCGGGAGGGATCGACGAGCTTTCCCCGGCCGGCCCGAATCTGGTCTGCGAGGTCGTCGACGGCGACGTGCGCCGGCGAGAGATCGACCCCCTCGACTTCGGCATCCCACGCTGCGACCCGGAGGAGCTGCGTGGCGGCAGCGCCGCGGACAACGCCTACACGATCCACGCGGTCTTCGAAGGTGGAGGCGGTGCCCGGCGTTCGGCGGTCGTCCTCAATGCCGCGGGCGCGATCGCGGCGAGCGGGCACGCAAAGAGCCTCGCCGACGGAATCCCGCTGGCGGAGGATGCACTCGACTCGGGCGCCGCCGGCAGGCGGCTCGAGCAGCTGATCGCCTTCTCGAGGCACCCGGTGTCGGCATGAGGTTCACCGCAGCGCTCTCCCGTCCCGGCTTCGGCGCGATCGCCGAGTTCAAGCGCCGCTCACCGTCGGCGGGCGACCTCCGGCCGGGCGGCGATGTGACCGAGGTCGCACGCACCTATGAGCGCGCGGGAGCGCGCGCGATGTCGGTGCTCGTCGACGAGCGCTTCGGCGGCTCGTGGGACGACCTGCGGGCCGCGCGCGAGGCGACGACGCTGCCGCTGCTCGCGAAAGGGTTCTTCGCGATGCCGGACGACCTGCGGACCGCGCGGGAGGCGGGCGCGGACTCGGTGCTCCTGATCCTGCGCGACCTCCCGGACGCGGCCTGCGCGGCGCTGCTCCGAACCGCGCGCACGATGGGGCTGGACACGCTCGTCGAGGCGCACGACGCGGATGAGCTCGACCGCGCAGTCGCGCTCGACGCGCCCGTGATCGGCGTGAATGCCCGCGACCTCTCCACCTTTCGCATCGACCGCCGTGCGCAACTCGAACTGCTTGCCTCCGCGCCGCGCGACCGGATCGTGATCGCCGAGAGCGGCATCGAGACGCGCGCGCAGGGCGCCGCGGCAGAGCTCGCCGGCGCGAGCGCGATCCTCGTCGGCTCGACCTTGATGCGAGCCTCCGACCCGGGCGCGAAGCTCGCGGAGCTCGTCTCACGGCCGCTCGTGAAGGTCTGCGGGCTGACGCGGCAGGACGACGTCGACGCCGCGGTGGCAGCAGGCGCCGACATGGTGGGCTTCATCCTCGCGGCCGAGAGCCCGCGCCGCGCCGACTCGCTGCTCGCCGCACCCGGCACTGTGCTGCGGGTTGCGGTCTTCGTCGGCGAGGCCGAGGAGACCGACGCGGATGTCGTCCAGCTGTACGAGCGTGAGGACGGGCACCGCGCGCGCGACGCGGTGCTCCTGCGTGGCGGCGAGCGGGTCGGGACCGTTGTCGACCTGCCGTGGGCCGAGAGCGACCCGACGCACCTCGAGCGAGCGCGCGCGACCAGCGGGCGCGTCATGCTCGCAGGCGGCCTCGACGCGTCGAACGTCGGGACCGCGGTCGCCGCCGTGCGCCCGTGGGCCGTCGACTCGGCGCGCTCGACCGAGCGGTCTGCCGGCGTGAAGGACCACGACGCGGTCCGGGCGTGGGTGGAGGCAGCGCGATGACCTCGACCTTCGGCGTGTACGGCGGCCGGTACGTCCCCGAGACGCTCATCCCCGCCCTCGACGAGCTCGAAGGCGCGTGGCGGTCGCTGAAGGAGGACGACGGCTTCCACGCCGAGCTCGACGCGCTGCTCGCGACCTACGCCGGACGCCCGACGCCGCTGACGCGCGTCGAGCGATTCTCGCCCGATCGCCGGATGTACCTGAAGCGCGAGGACCTCCTGCACACCGGTGCGCACAAGCTCAACAACGCGCTCGGTCAGGCGGTCGTCGCGCGCCGCCTCGGCAAGCACCGCATCGTCGCCGAGACCGGCGCAGGCCAGCACGGCGTCGCGACCGCGACGGTGTGCGCGCGCTTCGGCCTCGAGTGCATCGTCTACATGGGCAGCGAGGACATGCGGCGGCAGGCACCCAACGTCGAGCGGATGAAGCTGCTCGGCGCGGAGGTTCGCGCGGTCGAGTTCGGGACCCGCACGCTGAAGGAGGCGACGAGCGAGGCGATCCGCGACTGGATCGCGAACGTCGACACGACCTATTACCTGATCGGCTCCTGCGTCGGCCCGGCGCCGTATCCCGAGCTCGTCCGCGAGCTGCAGCGTGTGATCGGCCGTGAGGCTCGCGCCCAGGTGCTCGAGACCGAAGGCCGCCTGCCGGACGCGGTCGTCGCATGCGTCGGCGGCGGCTCGAACGCGATCGGGATGTTCTTCGACTTCATCCAGGACGACGAGGTTCGTCTGATCGGAGTCGAGGCTGCCGGTGCAGCCTCGCTCGGCAGCGGCCGGGCCGGCGTGCTCCACGGCGCGCGGTCGTCCCTGCTCGCAGACGAGGACGGGCAGATCCTCGATGCGCATTCCATCTCTGCAGGCCTCGACTACCCGGGCGTCGGGCCCGAGCACGCCTTCCTGCGCGACTCCGGCCGGGCGCAGTACGTCAGCGCGACCGACGACGACGCGCTGGCGGCGTTCCATCGCCTCTGCGAGACCGAGGGGATCGTCCCCGCGCTCGAGTCGTCGCACGCGCTCGCGCGCGCGCTCGACACCGACGCCGAGCTCGTCCTCGTCTGCCTCTCAGGGCGCGGTGACAAGGATCTCGCCGAGGTGCTCGCCCGGTGAGGCTGCTCCGCGCGTGAAGACGCTCGTCGTCTACCTGATGGCGATGCCGGAGACGCCGGCGCTTGCCCATGCGGCGGTCGAGGCCGGCGCCGACATCATCGAGCTCGGGTTCCCGTTCTCGGACCCGCTCGCCGACGGCCCCGTGATCCGGCGCGCGGGCGAGCGTGCGCTCGCCGCCGGGATGCGAACGCAACGCTGCCTCGAGTGCCTGGCCGAGACACGTGGGCTCGTGGACGTCCCGCTGATCCCGATGACGTACTCGTCGCTGCTCGATGCCTACGGCTGGGAGCGGTTTGCCGATGACGCGGGTGAGGCGGGAGCGACGTCGCTGATCATCGCCGACCTGCCGTCGGACGTCCGTCCGGAGCTACAGCGCGTGCACATGGTCGCGCCGACCTCGACGGACGAGCGCCTGCAGCTCGCGGCCGAGGCGACCGACGGCTGGTTGTATCTCGTGACGGTGACCGGGACCACCGGCGCGCGCGCCGAGCTCGCCCCCACGCTCGCGCCGCTCGCCGGGCGCGCGCGCGCCGTCACCTCGGGGCCGCTGTATGCCGGCTTCGGGATCTCGACGCCGGAGCACGCGCGCGCCGCCGGCGAGCTCGTCGACGGGATCGCGGTCGGATCGCGCGCGGTCGAGGCGGCCGAATCGGGTGCCGCGGAGCTGTCGCGCTTCGTCGCCTCGCTGCGCCAGGCGCTCGACGGGATCGCGGCTTGAGCAGCGCGACCGTCGTCGGCGCCGGCGTCTCCGGCGCCTCGACCGCGCGCGAGCTCGCCCGGCGCGGCTGGGACGTCACGCTCGTGGAGCAGTACGCGCCGGGCACGGTGCGCTCGGCGTCGGGCGGCGACACGCGCCTGCTGCGGGCAGGGCACGGGGCCGTCGACTGGTACGCGGAGCTCGCCTGGCGGGCGCGCAAAGCGTGGCTCGAGCTGCAGGAGGACACGGGCACGCGGATCTGGGAGCCGGTCGGCATCGCGTGGTTCGCACAGCGGGCCGACGGTTTCGAGGCAGCCAGCCGCGAGTCGCTGCGGCGGCTCGGCATTCCCTACGAGTGGCTCTCGCCGGACGACGCGCAGCGCCTGTACCCGTCGCTCGGCGTCGACGACCTGCACGCCGTGCTGCTCGAGCCGGATGCGGGCGTCCTGCACGCGCGGCGGGCGACACAGCTCCTCGTCGAGGACGGCGGCCGCTCGGGTGTGCGCATGCAGCCCGGCCGAATGACCCCCGCCGACGCTGCTCGCTCGGACGTCGTGGTGTGGGCCTGCGGAGCCTGGCTGGGAGCGCTCTTCCCGAACGAGCTCGAATTGAGGATCTCGCGGCGCGACGTGTACTTCTTCGGCGCGGACGCCGCCTGGCAGGGCACGCCCGGCTTCTGCGAGTACGACCGCGCGTTCTACGGCCACGGCGAGCTCGCCGGGCTCGGCGTGAAGATCGCGCCCGACTTCGCAGGGCCGGAGATCGACCCGGACACGCTCGACCGCCGGCCGTCACGGGAGCTCGAGCACGAGGCGCGGGCCTACGCGGCCACGCGGTTCCCCGAGCTCGCGGAGGCGCCGCTCGTCGGCGGACGCGTGTGCCAGTACGACCTGACCGGCGACACGCACTTCATCGTCGACCGTCATCCCCTGCACGAGTCGTGGTGGCTGATCGGCGGCGGGTCGGGCCACAGCTTCAAGCACGGACCAGCACTGGGCGAGTACGTCTCGGACTGCATCGAAGGCAAGCGGGAGCCGGAGAGCTTCCATGCGCTGGGCCCGCGCACCGGCGACGCCGGGCTGCGCACGGCCTCCTACGGTTGAAGACGAACCAGGTTCGGGTTGTGAACCGGGTTCGTGGCTGGCGGTCCGCCGTCCTTAGTGCCGGCCGGGCTGGTCGACCTCGAAGGCGAGCATCAGCTTGCGCAACAGCACGTTCAGCTGGCGCTGCTCCACCTTCGTGAGCGCCGAGGCGAAGAACGCCTCGCGGCGCCCCTGGATCGACGCGGCACGGTCCCAGGCCTCGCGGCCCTCCTCGGTCAACTCGATCACGATGCCGCGACGGTCGTCGGGATCCGGCAGCCGCCGCACGTAGCCGGCTTCCTCGAGGCGGTCGAGCCGGCTCGTCATCGCGCCGCTCGAGAGCTCGAGGTCGGCGGCGAGCGATCCGGGCGCGCTGCGATGCCCTGGCCCGGCCAGGCGGAGGCTCGTCAGGACCTGCCAGTCGGGAAGCGTGAGGTCGTGCTCGGCGAGCGTGGCCTCCATGCCCCGCTTGATCCGGCGGCTGATGCCGTTGATGCGGTCGACGATCCCCTCCACCTCGAGGTCGATGCCGACCCCGGCGAGCGGCTCGACGCGGCGAAGGAAGCGGTCGATGTGGTCTTCGTCGGCCATGGGCGGCATGGTGCCAGAAAATGTCTTGACGTCAAGACTCTCTTGAGCTATTCTCTTGATATCGAGATATTCGAGGTCAAGACAGAGGTAAGGGGGGACGACATGCGGCCTTGGGACAACGAAGCGATGAAGATTCTCACCGACGCACATCTCGAGTTCCTGCGCGGAGGCGCACCACGCCCAACGGCGCGGCGCCTGCCACGGCGCAACTAGCTCGCAGAGAACTGGGGGCGCAGAACGGGCACCCGCGCCGCGAGCGGCGCGGGTGCCCGCCTCAGTCGGCCGGCCAGAAGCCCTCGTCGGAACGCTCGGCGTCGCCGCCCGGATCGTCGATCTTGATCGAGACGATCACGAGCTCCGCGTCCTCGGGCTCGTCGTTCCAGACGCCCCGCCAGGTCTCCGGCGGCACCCGGATCGCCTCGTGCCTGCCGACCTCGACGATCTCGTCGTTCAGCTTGAACTGCAGCTTGCCGGCCAGCACGAAGTAGATCTCCTCCTGCGTCCTGTGCCGGTGCCCGTATGAGCCCTTGCTGCCGGTGTGCTGCGGCATGCGCCGGTGGGTCAGCGCGGTCTGCTCCGCCCCGATCGCGTACGTGATGCCGCGCATCTCGCCGGGGTAGTCCCCGAGCCAGTCGTCCACCTCTTCGAGCTTCACGATCTGGTAGTCGCCCATCCTCGAGCCTCCCTTGGTGGTGCGCGTATCGAACACGATCCGGCCCTCCCAGACAACGCGGGCGCTGCCTTCACCCGTTCGAGTGATGAACGAACGGCCAGTAGACAGCGCTACCGCGAAGGCGCATCGTCAGTCGGCATGAGGGAGGGTCCAGCGAACACACCACGGCACGGCTCCGGACAGGCGTCGGCCGTCCGGTGCGCCGAGTGCGGCTACTCGAGCGGCCTGCGGTGGCGGGGATGGCGAGCCTGCAGGATCGACGATCCTGATCTTGGCGAGCCGCCCGAGCTGGCCTTCTACTGCCCCACGTGCGCCCAGCGCGAGTTCGGCTAGGGCGCCGTCATAGGGGCCTGCGTCGGCGATGCGGCACCGACGCAGGCCCCTTACACGCCGGCTTGGCCCGAAAACCGAAGACAACGCTTCTCCCCCGTTTGGGTGCGGCGGAACCCACCCTGCTCCGTCTACGATCCGAGACGAGCCGGGTGAGGCGAGGGGCGCCGCAGCCTTACGACTCCCCGGCTCACTTCTTCCGTCCGGTACAGATTTCCCTGGCGAGGCCGCACTCGCCAGGGAAATCGCGCCGCATGGGAGCGTCCTGCCCGCCGAGACGACTCTCGACCCCTCGTTTTCGCCGCGTCGTCACCAAATAGCGCGAATCGCCGGAGTCGAGGAAGCGGAAATCAGGCGGTTCGGCCAGTACCGCTTCCGGCCCCGACGTCGCATTCTTTGGCGATGCACGGTGAGGAATCTGTCGAAGCAGGGAGCCGCGGACGTTCGGCTCGCGCCAACGTCGTCCACTGCATCGAGTGCCAGGGAGCGAGCGGCCTCATGTGGCGTGGGTGGCGGGCCTACCGGGTCGACGACCCGGAAGCAGACACGCGCCCGGAGCTCGCCTTCTACTGCCCCACGTGCGCGAAGCGCGAGTTCGATCCGAGCTGACGACTGCGGTTTACGAATAGACGGCTTCGCCCGAAGGACCGGCGCCGCTGTCGATGAGGCCGAGCTCCCAGCCGCGGCGTGCAGCCTGGGTGCGATTGCTGACCTCCAACTTGCGGTAGATGTTCGACAGGTGGAACTTCACCGTTTGCTCGGTCACCCACAGCTGACGGCCGAGCTCGCTGTTGGATCCGCCCTCGGCCACCATGGAGAGGATCTCGCGCTCGCGGCGCGTCAGCAGCCCCGTATCCGACGGGCTCGAGCTGCTCGCGCCGGCCGGCGCCGGCCGCGGCGCGTTGGAGCGCTGGTAGCGAATCTCGAGGTTGCCGCTGACGGCACGTAGAGCATGCGCGATGTCGGCGGGCTGGACGCTCTTCCCGACGAAGCACAATGCGCCGGCGTCGAGGCACTGGTCGACCACCTGTTGGTCGTCGCTCCCGGACAGCATCACGACCTTCACCTCGGGAAACCGCCGCCGCAGCTCGCCGAGGCACTCGATTCCATCCATGCCCGGCATCGACACGTCGAGGAGCACGACCTCGGGCTCGACCTGGGTCGCAACCTCGAGCACCTCCTCGCCGGAGGCCGCAAGTCCCACGATCTCCAGCCCTTCTCGCTCGAGCGCAGCCTCGAGACCCCGCAGGAACAGAGGGTGATCATCCGCAAGCACCACACGTATCGCCAACCTTCAACCTCCCCCGAGTTGCAATTCCGGCCAGCTCATTCGTCGCGCCCCGCTTTCCGGTTCGACTCCCTACAGGACGCCGGGGCGGTCGGTTTTCTTCCCGTCGTGGCCGAGGAGCACACCAGGCGCCTCGCCCGCCGGGGCGGCCGGCGGACGAGAGACGCGTGGCGAAAGACGGCCCGAGGGAACTCCCGTCCCCGATTGCGGCAGCCGGGGCTGCGGGAAACTCGAACCGACTTTCTTTTTCGGCGCCCCGGCCTTGCCTCCACATCCCTGAAAAGGGGGCGAACTACAACGAGTATTCCTGCGGGCGTGCTCCGCTCGCCCTGACCGCTCCAATCTGTTACGAATCGGCAACCTGCCGATGACGTCCCGCGACGGGGCGGCGCGATCGGTGCGTCCGGATCAGGAACGTGACATGAGCGCCGCCGCCGAGATCGTCTTCGACCACGTCACGAAGCGCTACGCCGGACGCGACGCGGCGGCGGTCGACGACCTCTCGCTCGAGATCCCGGCCGGCGCGTTCTGCGTGCTCGTCGGCCCGTCGGGCGGCGGGAAGACGACGGCGCTGAAGATGGTGAATCGGCTGATCCCGTTCGACTCGGGCGAGATCCGGATCGACGGGCGAAGCATCCTCGACCTGCCGCTCACCGAGCTGCGGCGCGGGATCGGCTACGTCATCCAGCAAATCGGCCTGTTCCCGCACATGACGATCGGCGAGAACATCGGCACCGTGCCGCGGCTGCTCGGCTGGCCGAAGGCGAAGATCCGGGCCCGCACGGACGAGCTGCTCGCGCTCGTCGGACTGGAGCGGGAAGACGCGAACCGCTTCCCCGCGCAGCTCTCCGGTGGGCAGCGCCAACGCGTCGGCCTCGCGCGCGCGCTCGCTGCCGACCCACCGCTGCTGCTGATGGACGAGCCGTTCGGGGCGCTCGACCCGATCACCCGCTTCCGCCTCCAGACCGAGCTGCTGCGGCTCCACCGTGAGGTCGGCAAGACGGTGATCTTCGTCACCCACGACATCGACGAGGCGATCCGGATGGGCGACCGCATCGCGATCCTGCGTGAGGGTGGCGTGCTGGCCCAGTACGACACGCCCGACGCGATCCTCGCGCACCCCGCCGACGATTTCGTGAAGCAGTTCATCGGCGAGGACCGCGCGCTGCGGCGGCTGGCGCTGCGCACCCTCGAGCAGGTCCCGCTCGACCCGGTCGACGCGACGTCGGGGGGAGCGCGAATCTCGAAGCACACCTCTGTCCGGAACGCGGTCTCGCAGATGCTCGAGACGGACGAAGAGCAGATCGTCGTCGTCGACGACGACGGGACCGAGCTCGGGGCCTTCCGCCTCGCGGCGGCGGGTGCGCTGCTGTGAGCAGCCTGCTCGCAACCGGGCCCGTGATCCCGAACTTCGGCCAGGGCGATCCGTGCGTCACCGGCGACCACACGTTCTGCTGGGGCTGGGTCAAGGATCACTGGGGCGACACCCTGCAGCCCGCGCTCATCCAGCACATCGAGCTGACAGCGATCGCGATCGCGATCGGCTTCGTGCTCGCGTTCGGCCTTGCGCTCGTCGCCCACTGGTACGGCCGGCTCGAGCAGCCGATCGGCATCTTCTCCGCGCTCCTCTACACGATCCCGAGCCTCGCCCTGTTCCAGATCCTCATCCCGTTCACCGGGTTGACCAGAACGACCGTCGAGGTCGCGCTCGTCGCGTACACGCTCGTCATCCTCTTTCCCAACATCATGGCGGGACTGCGCAGCGCGTCCCCCGACGTGCTCGAGGCGGCACGCGGCATGGGGCTGACGAAACGGCAGGTGCTGACCCGCGTCGAGTTGCCGCTCGCGGTCCCGGCGATCATCGGCGGCCTGAGGGTCGCAATCGTCTCGACGATCGCGATCGCGACGATCGCCGCGTTCCTGCTGCCGCAAGGGCTCGGCTATCCGATCTTCAACGCGGTGAAGCTCCCGACGCCGTTCAAGACGGAGATCTACTCGGCAGGGGCGCTTGCGATCGCACTCGCGCTCCTCTGCGACGCAGCGCTCGTCGTCGCCAGGCGGATTCTCGTGCCGTGGTCGAGGAGCCCGGCGTGAGGAGAACGGTGTGATGCTGGCCGACGTCGCGAACCTGCACACGTTCGTCGATGCGTTCCGCTTCATCGCGGACAACCCGGCGTTCCTCGCGCAGAAGGCCTGGGAGCAGCTGGAGCTGTCGGGCGCCGCGCTCGGGCTCGCGCTGCTCGTCGCGCTGCCGGTCGGGGTCTGGCTGGGGCACCTGCACCGCGGGTCGAGCATTGCGATCGGGACGTCGATCGTCGGCCGCGCGCTCCCGAGCCTCGTGCTGATTGCAGCGTTCCTGACGATTCTGGGAATCGGCTTCGTGAACAACATGGTCGCGCTCGCGGTCCTCGCGACGGGGCCGATCCTGACCAACGCGTTCGACAGCGTCGAGGGAGCCGACCGCGATGCGGTCGAGGCGGCCCGCGGGATGGGGATGACCGGGCCACAGATCCTGCGGCGGATCGAGCTGCCGCTCGCGATTCCCCTGCTCTTCGCGGGCATTCGCGTCGCAGCGGTCACGGTCGTCGCGACCGCGCCCATCGCGGCGATCGCCGGCGGCGGCGGCCTCGGCGACATCATCGTGAATCAGGCGGCCTACCGGCTGTCGGGCGTGATCGGCGCGTCGATCTGCGTCATGGCGCTGTCCGCCGCGTGCTTCGTCGTGCTACTCGGGATTCAGATCGCCGTAACGCCCAGACCCCTCCGGCGTACTACTGTCGTCGAAGACGTTCAATGAAAGGAGTCACGGTGATCAGGAAGCACACACGACGCGCTGCGAAGGCGGCGTTCGCGATCTCCCTCGGGGTCGCGATTGTGATCGGCTTGTTCGCGGCGGCGTTCACGCAATCTGCACACGCGCGGGCGACCGCGGGACCGACGGTCATCCTCGGCACCAAGAACTTCCCCGAGGAGTTCATCCTCGGACAGCTCTACAAGCAGGCACTCGAGGCCAAGGGCTTCACCGTCTCGTACAAGGAGAACATCGGCTCGACCGAGCTGATGCAGACGTCCCTGACGAGCGGGAAGATCAACATGTACCCCGAGTACACGGGCGTCATCGTCCAGGATGTCTTCCACCACACCCTCTCGGCGAAGACGGGGAACGCGACGTACCTGCTCGCCAAGAAGCTCGAGGCGGCGAAGGGCTACGCCGTCCTCAAGCCGACGCCGTTCTTCGACACGGACGTCGTCGCCGTCACGAATGCGACTGCGGCGAAGTACGGCCTGAAGTCGATCGGCGACCTCAAGAAGGCCGGCAGCTTCAAGCTCGGCGGCTTCCCGGAGTGCAAGACGCGCAACACCTGCTTCATCGGGTACACGAAGCAGTACGGGCTCACGAACGCGTCGTTCCTGCCGCTCGCCGGCATCTCCGCCTACGCGGCCCTGGACGCAGGCAAGGTCCTCGCCGCCGACGTGTTCTCGACCGACCCCCCGCTCGGCAAAGGCTCGAAGTACACCGTGCTGGCGGACCCGAAGCACGTGACCGGGTTCCAGAATGTGACTCCCATCGTCAAGGCGTCGGTGGCGAAGGCACTCGGCTCGAAGTTCACGACAACCGTGAACGCGGTGTCGGCGACGCTCACCCAGGATGCGATCGTCGCGATGAACAAGGCCGTGATCGTGAACAAGCAGGATCCGGCGAAGGTGGCCAAGGCCTTCCTGAAGGCGAACCACCTCAGCTGATCCGTTGCACGTCGTCGTTCTCGGTGGAGGGTCGTCCGGCGAGCATCTCGTCGGAGCCCTCCACCGGCTCGACGCCGGGTCGGCAGTAACCGTCGTCAGCGAAGGCGTCTTCCTCGCCCTGCGGCGCCTCGACCTCGATCTCTAGCCTTCGGATAGTCCACGAAGGAGGCAACGATGGCACAGCTGACCGAGAAGCAGGCAGACCTTTTCCGCGGCAAGAACTGGGCCACGGTCGTCACGTTGCGCGCCGACGGCTCGGCGCACGCGACGCCGGTCTGGATCGACACCGACGGCGAGCACGTGATCTTCAACACGGTGATCGGGCGCGCCAAGGAAAAGCACCTGCGCCGGGACCCGCGCGTCTCCGTCGTCGTCCTCCCCGCCGAGGACCAGCAGTCGGGCTACGTCTCGGTCACCGGCACCGGAGAGCTCGTCGAGGACGGCGCCTTCGAGCACATCGACAAGATGGCGTTGAAGTACCTCGGCCTGGAGAAGTACCCGTATCTCCAGCCCGGCGAGCAGCGTGTGATCGTGAAGGTGACGCCCGACAAGGTCGACGCCTTCGGAATCGAGTAGGAAGCCGCGCTGCATCCGCCGATAACCGAACCCGGTTTGCTTTTTGAACCGGGTTCATGAGTTTGCTCGCAAAGCCGTGGCAGTGCGAAACTCATGAACCAGGTTCACAACCCGAACCTGGTTCTGTACTGCGCGAGTCAGCTCATGCGGCCCTGTGCCACGGCCAAGCAGGCCTGGCAGACAGGGAAGCCCTGGTCCCACGGGACGCCGGTCTGGTCGATGCCGCAGAGCGCGGTGTCGGCGTCGTCGTCGCTCACGATGTGCTCGCACTCCTCGAACCCGAAGCCGTCGTTGCCGGCGCGGCGGTCGCGCCTCGTGCCTGGGGTGATGGCGGGAAAGCTCACACCCGCATCGTAGACGGTGTCACGGCAACCGCTCGCCCGTGAGGCGCGCGGCCCCGAGCGCACCGAGCAGCAGCAGGGCTGCGATCCCTGCGAACCAGGACGAGACCTCGCGCGTCGCGTGCTTGCTGATGATGCTCGACCCGAGCTGCTTGTAGACCTCGCTCACCTTCTGCGCGGAGGCGGCCTGGTAGGTCTTGCCGCCCGTCGCGCGAGCGATCGCCGCCAGCGTCGCCGGGTCCGGCCGGACGTTGAAGCGGCGGCCGCCGCCGAAGCCGAAGGTGCCGAACGGGCCGATGCCGAGCGTTCCGTGATTGGTCCCGAGCGCGACGGTGAAGACGCGCACGCCGGCGACCCGCGCCAGCTCGGCGCCCTGCAGCGGCTGGAGCGTCCCGCGTGTCTGCGCGCCGTCGGAGAGGAGGATGATCGCGGCCGGGCGTTTCCCGTCCTTGCCACGCGGGGCCGATCCGACTGCTTCGGTCGCGACCCGCACCGCGAGCGCGAGCCCGTCGCCGATCGCGGTTCCGGCCTCGGGGCTCAGGAGGTCGATGCCCTCGCCGAGGATCGAACGGTCGGTCGTCGGGATGACGAGCTCGTCGGGCCCGCTGCTGAACGAGACGAGGCCGATCCTCACGCGCTTGGGGACGGTCCCGACGAAATCCTCCATCGCCCGCTGCGCCGCGCCGAGCCGCGTGGGCTTCACATCGGCCGCACGCATCGACCCGGAGACGTCGACGAGCAGCACGACCGTGGCCTGGTCCGCCGGTCGCGAGACGCTCGCTTTCGGCCGCGCAACGGCAGTCGAGGCTGCGGCGAGCGCGAGCAGGAAGAGCGCGAGCGGCAACCAGCGGCGCAACGACCTCCGCTTCGGGGCGACCGACGCGAGCAGATCGAGGTTCGTGAACGCGACGGCGTAGCGCGCGCGGCGCCGGTCGAGCAGGACCGCGAGCACGGCAACGGCCGGAACGATGAGCAGAAGCAGCAGCAGGTAGGGCGACCCGAAGCTCACGGTGCGCACTCCGCTCCGACCTGGACGATCGCGTGCACGTCGATCGACAGCCCGTCGTCCGCCGCCGCCGTGATGACGACCTTCTTGCCCACGACGACCCGAGTCGCGCGGATGTGGCTCGCGTTCGCCAGGCTAGGCGGCAGCTTCGTGCGGAAGGCGATCGCGCTCCACGATCCGACGAGCTTCTCCGACGGCAGGCACGAGACCTTCCCGAACCGTGCCTCGCCCGGCCCGATCACGACGATGCGCGAGCGGAGCTCGAGCGCGGGCCCGGCCGGAGTGACGCGGGCGACCCGGGCCGAGACGGTCGAGCGTCCTCCCCCTCCCTGCGCAGGCACGCAGCCGAGGAGCGGCTGGAACGCCTGCGGGCGAGGCACCGTCGAGACGGCGCGGAAGAGCGCGTAGCGGGTCGTCGTCACCCCCGGCCCGACCGGCGCTCCGAGGCGGCCGTCGAAGCCGACCCGCACGGCACGCGAGGTCGCCTGGGCGTCGAGGCCGGCGACGACGCTTCTCCCGGCGGGGCACGTGAGCAGGTACTCGGCCGTCCCGCTCGGCGGCACGACCACCCACGGCCCCGGCACGCGAATGCACGCCATGATGCCGCGGCACTCGTTCGTGGCACCGCCGGTCGGCGCCTGGGCGGCTGCGACCCCGAGCGCCGCGACGAACGCGACGGCGAGCGCCTTCACGTGAGCCTCCTGAACCAGAGGCCGGAGAGCAGCGCGCCGGCGAGCATGAACACGAGGCCGCCGCCGGCCGCCGCCGAGGTCACCTCGACCGCCTTGCGCTTGTGGCCCGTGCGCGCCGACAGGCCGTCGTAGGTTGCCTTCACGTCGACATTCTGCGGGCCGGAGACGAACCGGCCGCCGCTCATGCGGGCGAGCGCCTGGAGCGAGGCGGGCTCCACCGGCACCTGGAACCGCTCGGTGAAACCGCCCTTCAGCGGCTGAGTCACGATCCCGTCGGGCGTGCCGACCGCGACCGCGGTCACGGGAACGTGGGCCTTCGCCGCCTTCGCGGCGGCCTGCCTCAGGGTCGTCCGGCCGGCGGTCTGGCCGCCGTCCGAGAAGAGCACGATCCGCGCGGGCACCTTGCGTCCCGGAGTCGACGCATGCACCGAGGCGGCGACGTCGACCGCGCGGGAGATCGCCTCCGCGAGCGCTGTCCCCTGCGGGCCCGACCGTGCATGGGCGATCACGTAGTGCAGCCGCGTCAGGTCGCGGGTCGGAGGCGCAACCACCGAGGAGTGGTCGGAGAAGGTCAGCACCGACATCTGATACCCGTTCGGCAGCGCATCCACGAATCGTGCGGCCGCGACCCGCGCCGCGGCCAGCCGCGAGGGCCGCGTGTCGTTCGCCGCCATGGAGCCCGAGACGTCCAGCACGACGACGAGCGTCGCCTCCTCGCGCTTGACGCTGAAGGTCGCAGCGGGCCGCGCGAAGCCGACCAGCAGAAGAGCGACACCGGCGAGCAGGAGCGCGGTCGGGAGGTGCCGCCGCCAGGCCGGAGGGCGATCGATCATGTTCGGAAGCAGGGCGACCGGTGCCCAGGCGGAAGCGCGCGCGTCGCGGCGCCGGTCGAGCCAGAGGTACCCGGCGATCGCTGCCGGCACGACGAGCAGCAAGAGCAGGAGCGCCGGCGCCTCGAACCTCACCTGGCTCGATTCCCCCGGCGCAGGAACGCGGTGAGCGGGTGCAGCCAGTCACCCTCGGTCGAGAGCGCGACGTGGCGGACGCCGATCGAGGCGAGCGAGGAGACGAGCGCGCGCCGTTCCTGCGTGGCCGCCGTGGCGAAGCGCTCGCGCAGACGGCGGTCGCTCGTGTCGACGCGCAGCTGCCGCCCCGTCTCGGGATCGACGAGGCGCAGCTCGCCGACGTCGGCGAGCTCTTGCTCGCGAGGATCGCGGATCTCGACCGCGAGCACCGCGTGGCGCCCCGCCAGCCGCAAGAGCGGCGGGCGCCAGTCGGGCGTGCCGCGGAAGTCCGAGACGACGACGACCAGCGCGCGCTGCCGAGCGACCCGGTCGGTGAGCTCGAGCGCGTCGCGCAGCTTGCCGGTCCCGCCAGGGGGCAGCTCGCGGAGCAGGTGCAGGGTGTCGAGCAGGGCACGCCGTCCCTGGCGGGGCCGCTCGATCGTCTGCTGCGATCCGAACGCGACCGTGCCGAGCCGGTTGCCCCGCCGCGTCGCCGCGTAGCCCACGGCGACGGCGACGCCCTCCGCGACATCCGCCTTGCGTCGCTCACCGGTGCCAAACGCCATCGACGCCGAGGCGTCGAGGACGAGCCACGTGACGAGGACGCGCTCGGCGAGCTCGACGCGAACGTGCGTCTCGCCGGTGCGTGCGGTCACGTTCCACTCGATCCGGCGCACGTCGTCTCCCGGCTCGTACGGCCGAACCTGCCAGAGCTCGCTGCCCACTCCGGCAAATGCCGAGCGGTAGTCGCCTGCGAGCAAGCCGTCGACCCGGCGGCCGACCGATAGCTCGAGCGCGCGCAGCGACGCCGACGACAGCGGCCCGGGCCCGGGCGCCGCCGGCGTCCGGCTCGGTGCGAGCGGGTCGGCGACGGTGGAGCTCACGCCACCGCGCGGGTGCGTCCGAGGTCGATCTCCGGGGCGGGCACCGCGGCGAGGACCGAGTCGAGGATCGTGTCGGAGGCGACCTCTTCCGCGAGCGCGCGGTAGGAGAGCACGAGGCGGTGCCGGAACGCATCGCGCACGAGTGCTTCCAGGTCGCCGGGGGTCACGTAGTCGCGGCCGCGGATCAGCGCGAGGGCACGACCGGCCGACACGAGGCTGATCGGGCCGCGCGGGCTCGCTCCGAATGCGATGTAGTCGGCGATCTCGTCGAGGCCATGCGCACGCGGCACACGCGTCGCGGTCGCGACGTCCACCGTCCAGCTGATCAGCGCGGGGTCGACATAAATCGCCTTGGCGCGCTCCTGCAGCTCCTGCAGCTCCTCGAGCGAGAGCACCTGCTCGAGGGTCGGCGCCTCGCCGAGCGAGCGCGAGACGACGGTGAGCTCCTCGTCGTGCGACGGGTAGTCGACGAGCACCTTCAGCATGAAGCGGTCGACCTGCGCCTCGGGCAGCGGATAGGTGCCCTCGGACTCGATCGGGTTCTGGGTCGCGAGCACGAGGAACGGCTTCGGCACCTCGTACGTGTTGTGGCCGATCGTCACTTGCTGCTCCTGCATCACTTCGAGCAGCGCCGACTGCACCTTCGCCGGCGCGCGGTTGATCTCGTCGGCGAGCAGGAAGTTGCAGAAGACAGGGCCGAGCTCCGTCTCGAACTCGGTGCGGTCGGGGCGGTAGATGCGCGTCCCGATCAGATCCGACGGTACGAGGTCGGGCGTGAACTGCACGCGCTGGAACTTCCCGCCCAGCACGGCGGCGGTCGTCTTGATCGTGAGTGTCTTCGCGAGCCCGGGCACGCCCTCGATCAGCAGGTGGCCCCCGGAGAGCAGGCACACGAGCACGCGCTCGAGCATCCCTTCCTGTCCCGCGATCACACGCCGGATCTCGAACAGCGCCTGCTCGAGCTTGCCACTGACGTCTTCCACGCTCACGCCTCCCTCGCTCATGGGTTACCCCGGAAGAATGCACCCGATTCCTAAGAGTGCGCTTGGAGTTCTCGTTAAGGGCGGGAAACGGTTTTGGCCCGTTCGAGCCCGTCCCGCCACTCCGCGCGCAGCGCCGCCACCTCGTCGCCGCCGAGTTGCGGCTCGTAGACGGCGCCGACGGCCACGCGGGCCCCGCGGCCGGCCGCGAGCGCTGCGGCCCCGAGCGCGGTCGTCTCGCGCTCGGCGGCGACCTCGACGGCGATCCCGAGCAGGTCGGCCTGGAGCTGCATCAGGAACCCGTTCGCGGTCGCGCCGCCGTCGGCGCGCAGGACCGCAGGCGGCTCGGGCAGCGCCTCGACGACGTCTGCCACCTGGTGGGCGATCGCCTCGAGTGCGGCGCGGACGAGGTGCGCGCGCGTCGTCCCACGGGTCAGTCCGGTCACGAGGCCGCGCGCGTCGGCGTCCCACCACGGCGAGCCGAGCCCGGTCAGGCCGGCACGAAGACGACGCCACCCGTCGAGTCGACACTGCGGGCGAGCGCCTCGCTCTCGGCCGCGTCGGCGATCACGCCGAGCCCGTCGCGCAGCCACTGCAGCGCGGCACCGCTCACGAGCACCGCGCCTTCGAGCGCGTAGCCGTCGGCCGCGGCCGTCTTCAGCAGGCCGTGCGGCGGCGGCGCTGCATCGTCCCCCGTGTGCACGAGCACGAAGCTCCCGGTCCCGTAGGTCGCCTTCCCCTCCCCCGCTCGATGACAGCCCTGGCCGTAGAGCGCGGCCTGCTGGTCGCCGGCGATCCCGCGGATCGTCACGGTCGCGCCGAGCAGCTCTCCTTCGCCGACGATCTCGCTCGGAGCCGACGATCCGCGGCAGCAGCGAGCGGTCGACGCCGAAGAGCGCGAGCAGCTCGTCGTCCCAGTCGAGCGTCTGCGAGCGACGCGAGCATCGTGCGCGACGCGTTCGTCACGTCGGTGACGTGCACCTCGCCGCCCGTCAGCTTCCACACGAGCCACGCAGTCGACGGTTCCGAACGCGAGCCCGTCGCCCGGCGTGCTCGCGCAGGAGCCACTCGAGCTTCGTCGCCGAGAAGTACGGGTCGGGAACGAGCCCGGTGCGCGAACGGATCAGCTCGGGGTCGAGCTCGCGGCAGCGCTCGGCGGTGCGCCGGTCCTGCCAGACGATCGCGGGCGCGACCGGCGCTCCCGTCGCGCGGTCCCAGAGCACCGTCGTCTCGCGCTGGTTGGTGATCCCGACCGTCGTCGAGGTCTCCGGCCTCGATACCCGCGGCCTCGATCGCGTCCGCCGCCGAGTCGAGCGACGGTCTGCCAGATCTCCTCGGGGTCGTGCTCGACCCAGCCGGGCCGCGGGAAGTGCTGGCGCAGCTCGCGGTAGCCGCGGCCGAGCACGTTCAGCTCCTCGTCGACGACGAGGCACGTCGTGCCCGTCGTGCCCTGGTCGATCGCGAGGATCAACGATGGCGCGTCGACGAACGCGAGCACGCGCGCGCCACGCGTCGGCGGACGCGTCGGCGAACTCCTCGTACTTGCGGTCGAAGAAGCTGTGCGGCGCGCCCTCGTAGGTGACGACCTCGTGCTCGACGCCGGCGTCGGTGAGCGCCTGCGTCGAACGCGGCGTTGTCCTCGGCGGTGATGTTCTGGTCGTCGCCCGCCTGCAGCGCGAGGATCGGGCACTCCATCTCGGCGGCGCGCTGCGACCGGCGCTCGGCCCGCCGCCGCTCGCGCGTCGGGCGCGCCGTAGAAGCCGACCGCGCCGGCGAGGCCGTGACCCGATGCGGCGGCCGACCCACGACGCGCGGCCGCCGAAGCAGAAGCCGACGGTGAAGATCGAGGTGCAGCCGAGCTCGCGCAGCTTCGCGACCGCGGCGCGCGACGTCGGCCTGCACGGCCTCGTCCGTCAACTGCTCGACGTGCGGCATGTACTCGAAGTCGTCGTCGCGCTTCGCGAGCTCCGGCGGTGCGGCCGAAGTAGTCGATCGCGAGCGCGGCGTACCCGCGCTCGGCGAAGCGCAGCGCGAGCTCCTCGTAGAAGCGGTACAGGCCGCGAACGTCGGGCAGGATCACGACCCCGGTCGCGGCCGGCTCCTCGGGCGTCGGCGAGGAACGCGCGCGAAGCGGTTGCCGTCGGCGCGCCTGCGAGCACGAGCTCTCGTGCGAGACGGCCGCGCCGGAGATGACGCGGGATCGGCGGCGTCGAGTCGAGGTCGAAGCACATCGCGCTCATTAACCTGCTCCGGCGCATCCGCGCCACGCGTTCGGTCAGTAAGGAAGCTCGATGCCGCTCGCGTCGATGCCGAGCGACTGCGCGAGGCGGACGCCCTGCTCGAGGTCTTCCTTCAGCATGCGGATGTCCGTCTCGCGCATCAGCGCGCCGATGAACTCGCGCGCCTTCGGCCGCCACAGCGCGTGCTTCGCGAAGATCGGCAGCAGCCGGTTCGCAGCGTCGATCAAGCCGGTTCTTGATCTTCTTCCCCGCGCCCTCGAGCAGCACTCGCTCGTACGCCATGCCGGCGCCGTGATGAATGCCGTCGTCGATCGTCAGGCGGTTGCAGAGATCCTCGAGCACGGTGCCGCGCGACGAGCGCGCGATCATGCGGAAGCGCGGGATGATCAGCCGCTCGTAGAACACCTGCATCAGGAACACCTTCTCCTCGAGCGTGTCCGCGTCGAGCACCTGTGCGCGAGCTGGTCGAGGTACGGGTCGCGCTCGCGCCATCCCGCCCGCCTGCTTCGATCAGCTTCAGCCACGCCTCGGTGTGGCGCGACTCGTCCTGCACCATCGTCGTGTAGTAGAGCTTCGCCTCGTGGTCGGGCGCGATCGCGAACAGCTGCGTCGCCATCTCCACCGCGAGCTCGTCGGCCTGCAGCTGCTGCGTGATCACCGACCGCCAGAGATCCTGGCGCCGCGCGAGCTTCTGCGGCGAGCCCTTGTACTCCGGGATCGGCGGCATGCTCGCCCCACGGGCAGGTCGCGCACCTGCCACTCGGCGCGCTTCGCGAGCTCGTAGTAGCGATAGACGCCCGCAGGTCGCGGGCTACGCCCGCCGGCTCTTCTTCGATCCGGTCCTCGACATCCATGCGCGCAGCCTAACGTCCGGCGCAGCCGACTTCGAATTGCGAGCTCAGAGCGGGCGGCTGGTCTTCTCGGACGCGCGCTTCTCGGCGCGCTTTTCCTTCAGCGTCTTCTGCGGGGCCTTCTTCTGGCCCTTCTTCGGCTTCTGCTGGCCTTTCATGCGGGTGACTCTACCGCGGCGGCCGGACCGCGCAAGACGATCTCCGTGTAGAGCAGCCGGTAGCCGAGCCGCCGGTTCAACGCGAGCATCCCGGCGAGGCGCGTTTCGTTGGCCGCGCGAAGCGTGCGCAGGCCGCGCTCCCTGGCCCATGCGATCTGAGCCCGCTTGATCGCCGATGCGATCCCGCGACCGCGCGCGGCGCGGGCGATCGCGGTGAATCCGTGCTCGCCGGCGTCCGCGTGGACGTCGAGGAAGCCGTAGCCGAGCACCGTCTCTCCGTCGAGCGCGACGAAGAACGCTTCGGCCGGGTGGGGATCGAGGCCCCAGGCGCGCCAGGCGTCGTAGCTCTCGATCCGCTGCTCCGAGCGGCCCGGCTGGTCGCAATACGATTCCCGTGCGATCGCGAAGAGCGCCGGTGCCAGGTCGGGACGGTCGGTGAGCGTGACGATCCCGACCCGTGGTGGGCCCGGGTCGGGCGCAGTCGTGACGTCGAGCTCCGAGATGGCGTAGCGGCGTACTTCCCCGTACCCGCGCGCTTCGAGGAACGCAACGACCTCCGGCGTCTTGTCTGTCGTCCATACCTCGAGCCCGCTCTTCCCGAGGGCGAGCGCCGCGCGCGACGCCTCGCGCCAGGCTTGCTCGTCGATCGCGTGAAACCACACCTCGGCGAACGGCAGATGCTCGAGGCCCGGCATCGGCTTGACGTCGACGGGCATGCTTGGATCATGCTGAACCGATCGAGGAGGACGGCGCTGTGACCAACGCTCCAAGCCCGGTTGCGCATCTGTCGCCGGACGAGCACGCGGCGCGTGGAAAGTCTGCGCGCACGGAGGTGCCGCGGCGCAGCCACGCAGAGTGGGCGCCGTCGACCCTGCGGCCCGACCCGGTCGACCTGCTCGAGCAGCAGGCCGAGACGCGAGTGCCGGAGCTCGTCCCGATCCGGTACGGCCGGATGCTCGTGTCCCCGTTCACGTTCTTTCGGGGTGCGGCGCTGATCATGGCCTCCGACCTCGCGGCGACGCCGCGCTCCGGGATCCGGGCGCAGCTCTGCGGCGATGCGCATCTCTCGAACTTCGGCGTGTTCGGCACACCCGAGCGCAAGCTGCTCTTCGACATCAACGACTTCGACGAGACGCACCCCGGTCCGTGGGAGTGGGACGTGAAGCGTCTCGCTGCGAGCTTCGCGGTCGCGGGGCGCGAACGCGGCTTCTCGGAACGGGAGCGCGCCGCGATCATCGCGTCGCTCATGTTGGAGTACCGCAACGCGATGCGGAGCTTCGCGTCGATGCACAACCTGGACGTCTGGTACGCGCACCTCGACATCGATCGACTGGTCGCGGAGCAACGGGATGCCGTCAGCTCGAAGATCGTCGCCGGCACCGAGGCCGCGCTGGCGAAGGCTCGCACGAGGGACAGCATGCGAGCGTTCGAGAAGCTGACGCATGTCGTCGACGGCGCAGCCGCGCATCATCAGCGATCCGCCGCTGATCGTCCCGATCGAGGAGCTCGCCCCCGGCATCGACCAGGTCGACGTGGCGAAGGCGTGGCGCGCGATGTTCCGCGACTACCGCCGCTCCCTGGCACCGGAACGGCGCTACCTGCTCGAGCAGTTCGAGCTCGACGCATTTCGCGCGCAAGGTCGTCGGCGTCGGCAGCGTGGGAACGCGCGCGTGGATCGTCCTGCTCCTCGGGCGCGACGACGGCGATCCGCTCTTCCTGCAGCTCAAGGAGGCGGTGCCGTCGGTGCTGGAGCCGTTCCTCGGCCGCAGCGAGTACGACAACTGCGCCCAGCGCGTGGTCGCGGGCCAGCGGCTGATGCAGGCCGCGAGCGACATCTTCCTCGGCTGGAAGCGCATCGCGAGGGGCCTCGACGGCCGTCAGCGCGACTTCTACGTCCGGCAGCTGCACGACTGGAAGGGAAGCGCCGACGTGGAGCAGCATGCGGCCGAAGGGCATGTCGGCGTACGGCCGGATGTGCGGCTGGACGCTCGCCCGCGCCCACGCGCGATCGGGCGACCGGATCGCGATCGCCTCCTACCTCGGCCGCAGCGACACCTTCGACCAGGCGATCGTCGCGTTCTCGGAGGCGTACGCCGACCAGAACGAGCGCGACTACGACGCGCTCGTCGAGGCGGTGAAGTCGGGGCGGATCACGGCCGAGACCGGCCTGTAGCGGGCCGTCGCGGAAAGCCGTGTCTCACTCCGCGTCGCGCAAGACGATGTCGCAGCTCGACTCGAACAGGTGTCTGACACCCTTTGCGCCTCGCGGCACGCGCTTGCGACGAGCGGAGGCGCCGGGCACTGCCCGGCGCTTCCGCTCGTGAGAGCTCGCGCTCTTTCGCTCAACGTGAGTCGACACTGACGAAGTTGAAGTCCTTGTCGACGTAGACCGTGGCCGGCGTGCCGTCGGCCTTCAGCACGTGCGCTTCGTAGGCCGCGTGCCCGTCGGCGTCGGTCTCGACGCGGACGACCGTGGCGCCCGAGACCTTGGCCAGCGCGATCGCCTGCACCTTCGCAGCCGCGTCACCGCTCAGGACCGTCTCGTCGCTCCGCTGGTTTCCCCAGGGATTGGACGCGCTCGCTCCCGGCGGTGCCCCGGGCGACGAGGTGCTCGGGGCCGCGGCCGGCGTGGTCGTCGAGGTGGAACTGGCGCCGCTCGCCGCGGCCGCGACGCCGTAGCTGCCGAACGCGACCCCGAGCGCGACGCCGAGGGTGATGAGGACACGCCTGAACGAGCGTGGCCTGCCGGTGGTGGTGCTCATGATGTGCTCCTTCCGTTGAGGTTCTCCGGCCACCCGTGGTGGTGACCTCCCCCACCGTCGCGGCCGGGCCTGGGAGCACGATGCGGGCCGGCAGTGCGTTCGCTGTGAGCCTGAAGCGGCCCGGAATAGGGCGGCCCGCACGTCTGAAGTCAGCACGCTGCCGTTCTGTTGACTATTGTTCTCGGAGACTTCTCGGACACCGACGGCGTCCGGTGCCGCAGCCGCTCACCGTCAGCTTCCCGTGAGGTCATGGGGCGGCTCCCTCTCATCAGGTGGGCCGCCCCGACTTCGTCCTGCGCCGGGGCCCGCCGCCCGCGCGGCTTCTATACGTGACCTAGCCACATGGGGAGTGGCTGCTTCGCGGTCCGTGCGCGACGCTTTGAACTCCCGACGGCCGGCGGCCCGGCCAAGGAGTTGAGGGCGAGGCGATGTACCAGGTAGCAGACTCAGAGGTCATCGCCCGCGGCGGGCGCGCGCTCCTACGCCGCCGCGCGGCCACGCACGTCAGCCGGACGGTGATCCTCCTCGGGCTCGTGAGCATGCTCACGGACATCTCCTCGGAGATGGTGAACACGATCCTCCCGATCTACCTCGTGTTCACGCTCGGCATGACGCCGCTCCAGTTCGGCGTGATCGACGGGATCCAGCAGGGCGCGGCCGCACTCGTGCGGCGTCGTCAGCGGCTTCACCGCGGATCGGCTCGGCCGTTACAAGGAGGTTGCCGTCTTCGGGTACGGCCTCTCCGCGTTCTGCCGGATCGGCTTCCTGCTCGTCGGCCGCTCGTGGACGCTGATCGGAACCGTCGTCTTCCTCGACCGAACGGGCAAGGGGATCCGCACCGCGCCGCGGGACGCGCTGATCTCCCTCTCGACGCCGAAGGAGGAGCTGGGCACGGCGTTCGGCGTGCACCGGGCGCTGGACACGGCCGGCGCGATGATCGGCCCGCTGCTCGCGTTCGGCCTCCTCGTCCTGGCGCCGCACAACTTCCAGCCGATCTTCGTGGTCTCGTTCTGCTTCGGGCTCGTCGGGCTCGGGATCCTCGTCCTCTTCGTCGAGAACCGGCCCGAGCGCGTCGAGGAGCCAAAGCCCGAGCCGATCAACGTCAAGGCGGTCGGCAAGCTGCTCGCCCTCCCGGGCTTCTCGGCGGTGCTCGCCGCGGGCGGGCTGCTCGCAGTGGCCACGATGAGCGACGGCTTCATCTACCTCGGCCTCCAGCACAAGCTCGGCTTCGCCGGACGCGACCTGCCGCTGCTCTACGTCGCGACGTCGCTCTTCTACATGCTGCTCGCCGTGCCGATGGGGAAGCTCGCCGACCGCGTCGGCCGCGGGCGTGTCTTCGTGGGCGGCTATGCGCTTCTGCTCGTCGTGTACGCCGCGCTGCTCCTGCCCCCACTCGGCGCGCTCGGCACGATTCTCGTCCTGTTGTCCTTCGGCGCGTACTACGCCGCGACCGACGGTGTGTTGATGGCCCTCTCGAGCGCACTGCTGCCGGCCGGCGTGCGCGCCACCGGCCTCTCCGTCGTGGTGACCGTCACCAACCTCGGCCGCCTGCTCGCGTCGGTCGCGTTCGGGGCGGCCTGGACGCTGCTCGGGCTCCAGACCGCCGTGATCATCTTTGCGATCTCCCTCGGGCTCGCGGCCATCGGCGCCGCGTTCATCTTGACCCGCCGCTCGTGGCAGCCCGCGGATGCGTAGACGCATCTCGGGGCGGGTCGCGATCTTCGCGCTCATCGTCATCGGCTGCCTCGTCGCGGGTGGCACCTCCGTCGTGCTCGCGTTCAACCGTTCCCACTCGTCGGCACCACCGGCCGGGATTCGCGTCGTCGCAGGCGCCAAGCTCCACGAGACGAACAACGCATCGCTCAACGCCTCGAAAGGGGCCGAGATCCTCTTCATCAACCAGATCCCGGACAAGTCCTTCCGTCGGCTCGCCGTTGCGCCGGTCTCGAGCCCGAACGAGACCCGCGCCCTCGCCGACCTCTCGTGCGACCGGGTCTACTACGCGGCCGGGAACGGGCTCTGCCTGACCGCGACGGGAGCGTTCGCGGCGCACTATGTCGCCGAGATCTTCGACTCGAACTTCAAGGTGCGCGACAAGTTCTCGATTCCCGGCCTCCCGAGCCGGGCGCGCGTCTCCCCCGACGGCACCCTGGGCGCGATCACCACCTTCGTGAACGGCGACTCGTACGCGCCGGGGAACTTCTCGACCCGAACGTCGATCGTGGAGATGAAGACGGGGAAGATCCTCATGAACATCGAGAAGCTCCCGGTCACGCGAGACGGCAAGCGCTTCTTCAACCACAACTTCAACTTCTGGGGCGTGACGTTCGCTCGCGACGACGACCATTTCTACGCGACGCTCGGCTCGGGCGCCGACACGTACCTCGTGCGCGGCAGCATCCGCGCGCGGACGATGGAGGTCATCTACAAGCACCTCGAGTGCCCGTCGCTGTCGCCGGACGGAACGCGGATCGCGTTCAAGCGCAGCCTGAACAGCCACGGAAGCTGGCGGCTCTACGTCCTCGACCTGACGACGATGCACGCCCATCCGCTCGCGGAGACCGCGTCGGTCGACGACCAGGTCGAGTGGCTCGACAACGCGCACGTCCTCTACTGGCGCGGCGCCGACATCTGGGTCGTGCCGGCGAACGGCGGCGGCGTGCCGAAGGAATTCGTCTCCGACGGCCTGTCTCCGGTCGTCGTCCGCTAGGAAGCAACCCTCCCCGTTCTGGGAGTCGATTCCGGGCAGGCGGGCGCACATAGTCCGTCGTATGAAACAAATGCGCTGGATCCTCGCTCTGGCGATCTCGTCGCTCGTCCTCGCACCGGTCGCAGGAGCCGCACCGCGGCTCGTCGCCTGGTGGCCGATGTTCGAGGGACAGGGACAGATCGTCCATGACTATTCCGGGAACGGCAACAACGGCGTTCTCGGCACCTCGACCGCGGTCGAGGCAAGCGACCCGACCTGGTTCCACGGCGGTGTGCTGAACGCACTCCGCTTCAACGGCAGCCAGTTCGTGACCGTGCCCGACTCCGCGTCCCTGGAGCCCCAGGCACTCACCGTCATGGCACTCGCGCGCGGCTCGTCCTCACCGGGCCAGTGGCGGTACATCGTCTCGAAGGGCGCACTCTCCTGCCAGACGGGTTCCTACGGCCTCTACACCGGATTCGGAGGCGGTGCGGCGTTCTACGTCTCGGACGGCGTCAACTTCTTCGTCTCTCCCGAGGCGCCCACGACCGTCTGGGACGGCAAGTGGCACGTCCTTGCGGGATCGTTCGACGGCTCGACCATCCGGTTCTACGTCGACGGCACCCAGATCGGCACGGGCACGACGGTGCCGCTCCCGTTCTCGATCGGCTACGGCCTGTCGTCCGTCGACGGCTCGCAGATCGGGAACTTCAGCAACGACTGCGGCCTGACCTTCAAGGGCGACATCGACGAGGTGAGCATCTGGAACGCCGCCCTTCCCTTCAACCAGATCTGGGCGAACGTCTTCACGCCTGCTCACGTCCAACCTCCGCTGACACCCGGCGAGGCTCATCTCCGACATGACGGGCCCGGTTTTCACCGGGCCCGTCGTCTTTTCAGGACGCCGCCGGCGGCTCGAGGCTCGGGAAGGCGAAGAGCCCGACGAGGCGGGGAAACGCCGACGGGTCGCCTTCGAGCTCGACCACGCCGGTCGCAAGCGCCTCGGCGGGTGAGAGCCGGCGGGTCAGGAGCCGGTGCAAGGTGTCGTCGCCGGTCGTGATCACGAGGTCCGCACGATCCGGCGCTCCGGCCGCGACGGCGAGGCTCGTGCGCTCGGCCCGGACCGTGTACGCGCCGTCGTTCAGGCGCAGCTCCCAGGTCGTCGGGCGGGCGACCCGCTGACGCTCGTCGCGGAACGCCAGCATTGCTGCGACGAGCCACCGCGAGCGGGAGGCAACGTCGGCGGGCAGGCGCCCCATGCTCTTCGTCCCCCACCGGCCGAGTGCGAGCAGGATCGGCTCGAGCTCGCGGCCGTAGGCGGTGAGCTCGTACGCCGTCCCGCGTTCCGGTAGCGGCAGCAGCCGCCGGTGCACGACCCCGGCAGCCTCGAGATGCTTGAGCCGCGCCGCGAGCGTATTCGTGCCGATGCCCGGCAGGCCCTCGGCGAGATCGCCGAACCGCAGCGGGCCGAGGAGCAGGTCGCGGACGACGAGCGGCGTCCACCGGTCTCCGATCAGGTCGAGCGCCGTCGCGATGCCGCACAGCTGGGCGTAACTGCGGGCCGGCGCGGCGTCGGAGGGCATGCGGCGATCGTATCACCGGACTTTCAAAGAGAGATCAGACTTGCACAAATGCAAGTGAGAGCGATAGCGTCCGAACCGGGAAGAGACCGCAGTCGAGGATTGGGAGACCCAGATGAGTCGGAACGTGATCGTCCGCTACCGGACCCGGCCCGAGGCCGCCGACGAGAACGCACGGCTCGTCGAAGCGGTGTACGCAGCGCTCGCCGAAGCCGGCCCCGGTGACTTCCGGTACGCGACCTATCGGCTTGCCGACGGCGTCACCTTCGTGCACGTGGCACACCAGACGGGAGCGGAGAACCCGCTCACGACCCTCCCCGCGTTCGCCGAGTTCCAGCGCGAGCTCGCCGGACGGTGCGTCGAACAGCCGGCCCCGAGCGAGGCGACGGTCGTCGGCGCTTACGGGTGGGCGACATGACAGGCACACGCGACGATCCGTGGCTCCTGACGACTCCGCCTGGAAAGTCCGAGTATCGGATGTGGCGAGACGACGGGGCCGACCCGCCTGCGCTCGTGTGCCAGGTCGGCAGCACCCAGTTGCGTTACCACCTGAGCGCGATCGAGGACCTGCACGCGATGCTGATCGCGAACGGCGGCTGGATGCCGCTCGGCGGCACCGACGAGCAGAAGCCGGCCCCGGAGGGCAGTGTCGAGGCCTGGGCCCGCTCCGCCGAGAACCCGGTCGGCGGCTGGTACGGCCTGAAAAAGGGCCTGCGCGGCCGGGTCGGGGTGTACCTGCCGCCGCTCCTCGAAGCGCTCGGCCTCGCCGAGGTCACCCACGAAGCGAGAAACAACGAGATGCGAGCGCTCTGAGCCTCGCTGCCCGCGCGTCGGCCTTCCCCAGGGAGGCCCGTTCCGTCATCCTCGGCTGAATGGGCAATGTGACGGTGACCCTGCTCGGCGGCTTCGCGGCCGCCGTCGACGGCGAGCCGGTGCCCGAGGCCGCCTGGCGGCTGAAGAAGGCGCGCGAGCTCGTCAAGCTGCTCGCGCTCGCGCCCGGTCACCGGCTGCACCGCGAGCAGGCGATGGACGTGCTGTGGCGCGACCGCGCGCCGGCCGCGGCGGCGAACAACCTCCACCAGGCGGTGCACGTCGCGCGGCGCGCGCTCGACCCCGACGCGATCGAGGTGCGCGACGAGGTGCTCTCTCTCGGCGCGGACGTCGACGTCGACCGCTTCGAGCTCGCCGCGGCGCGATGCGCGCCGCGCCGGGACGCCCGGCCGCCTACCGCGCGGCGCTCGCGCTCTACGGCGGCGAGCTGCTGCCCGAGAACCGCTACGACGACTGGGCGGACGAGCCGGCGCGACGAGCTGGCCGAGCTGGCCGCCGAGCTCGCGGACGAGCTCGCGGCGCTCGGTCCCGGCCGACGCGGTCCGCGCGGACTCCCGGCCGACGCGAGCTCGTTCATCGGCCGCGGCCGCGAGCTCGCCGAGCTGCGGCCGCTGCTCGGCCGCACGCGCCTGCTGACGCTCGCCGGGACCGGCGGCGCGGGCAAGACGCGGCTCGCGCTCGAGCTCGCGCGCGCCGCCGAGACTTCGCGTACTCCGGCGGCGCGGCGCTCGTCGAGCTGGCCGCGCTCGCCGACCCGCGGCTCGTCCCGGACGCGGTCGCGGCCGCGCTCGACGTGCGCGCGCTGCCCGGCCAGGACGTCGTCGACGCGCGTCGTCGACTTCCTCGCGCCGCGCACGCTGCTGCTCGTCGCTCGACAACTGCGAGCACCTGCTCGGCGGCGACTGCCGCGCTCGCCGACGCGCTGCTGCGCTCGGCGCCCGAGCTGACGATCCTCGCGACGAGCCGCGAGCCGCTGCGCGTTCCCGGCGAGGTCGTGTTCCGCGTCCCGTCGCTCGACATCCCCGACCCGGAGCGAGCCGCTCGCGCCCGCGGAGCTGCTGCGGTACGAGGCCGTGCGGCTCTTCGTCGAGCGCGCGGCCGCGGCGGCACCCGGCTTCGTCGCTCGACGAGGAGAACGCGGCGGACGTCGCGCGCATCTGCTTCCGGCTCGACGGGCTGCCGCTCGCGCTCGAGCTCGCCGCCGGACGGCTCGGCGCGCTCGAGCCCGGCGGCGATCGCCGAGCGGCTCGACGACCGCTTCCGCCTGCTCGCGCTCGCGGCAGCCACGCGGCGCCGACCCGGCAGCAGACGCTCGCGGCGACGCTCCAGTGGAGCCACGACCTGCTCGAGCCGGACGAGCGCATGCTGTTCCGCCGGCTCGCGGTCTTCGCCGGCGGCTTCGAGCTCGACGCGGTCGAGACCGTGTGCGCCGGCGACGACCTCGACGGCGCCGGCGATCGCCGACGTGCTCGCGCGGCTGGTCGAGAAGTCGCTCGTCGCGGCGGACGACGGCGTCGACGCGAGCGCCGCTACCGCCTGCTCGAGACCGTTCGCCTCTACGCGCGCGAGCGGCTCGACGAGGCGGGCGAGACCGCCGGCGCTCGCGCGAGCGCCACGCCGCGCTGGGCGCTCGCGCTGGCCGAGCGGGAGCGCGGCTCGCCGCGGCTCGACCGCGACGCCGCGAACCTGCGCGCGCGCGCTCGACACGCTGCTCGAGCCGCGAGCCGCGCGACGCGCTGCGCCTCTGCGTCGCGCTGCTGGCCGTTCTGGCTGCGCCGCATCGACCTCGCACGAGGCCCAGCGGCGCTTCGCGCGAGGCGCTCGCGGCCGCGCCCGAGCGCACGGCGCTTCGGGCCGAGGCCCTGCTCGCGGCCGCGGCGATCGACTTCCGCAGCGGCACGCTCGCCGGCGCGCTGGCACTGCGCGAGGAGAGCTATGCCGTCGCCGCCGAGATCGGCGACGCGCGCGCCGAGTGGCGGGCGCTGCAGTTCCTCGGCGAGTTCGGCGTCGCCAGCGACGCAGCCGACGTCGCCGACGCGCGACCTGGCTCGAGCGAGGCGCTCGAGCTCGCGCGCCGCGAGGGCTTCGCGGCCCGGAGGCGATCGGCGTCTACTCGCTCGGCGTCGCGCGCTGGATCCTCGGCGACCTCGCCGGCGCCGAGGAGCTGCTCGAGCGAGAGCATCGAGCGCTTGCGCGCGCTCGCCGGCTCGCCCGAGCGGATCCCGTCGCCGGTCAACATCGCCGACATCGGACCAGCCGAGCCGGCGGCCGCTCGGGTCTGCGGATCGTCTTCGAGGACACGCTGCAGCCGTTCGTCGAGATCTCCTGCGACGCGGCCGTCGGCTACGTGCTCGCGAACCTGGCCGGCGATCGCGCGGGCGCGCGGCGACCTCGGCCGGGCCCGCGACGCTGCTCGACGAGGCGGCGGCGCGGTTCGCGGACGCCGGCGACGAGCGGGGCCAGGCCGACGTGCTCGTCCGGCGCGCCTACCTCGAGCTCGCCGAGGGCGCACCTGCCCGAGGCGCGCGCCTGCCTCGAGCGGCGCTCGAGCTGCGGCGGCAGCTGAACGACCGGCGCGGGCTCGGGCTCGTGCTCGCCGGGCTCGGCCTGATCGACACGACGGCCGGCGACTACGAGAGCGCCGAGCGGCACCTGGCCGAGGCGCGCGAGATCTTCCGGCGCGCCGGCGACCGCTGGGGCCTGGCGAGCACGCTCTGGCGGACCGCCGACCTCGCGTTCGCGCGCGGCGGCCTCGACGACGCCGAGGCGCGCGCTGCGAGGAGGCGCGGGCGGTGCTCGGCGAGACGCAGCGCGAGCGCTGGATCGCGCACACGCTCGCCGGGCTGGCCGAGGTCGCGGTGCTCCGCGGCGACACCGAGCAGCGCGCGCCGCAGCTGCTCGCCGATGCCGCGCGACCGCTATGCGCGCGCGCGACGACGCGCTCGGCGTCGCCGACGTCGACGACGCGGCTCGCGCACGCTCGTGCTAAGGCGCCGCTAAGGCCGGGCAAAGGCGCGCCGGTTACGACTCCCCGCGCACCCACGACGAAAGGAGAAGGACATGAGCCAGACCATCGCCCCGGTGCTCGGGGAAGCGACCATTCAGGAGCTGCGCGAGGCCGTCCGGGGCAAGATCGTGACCCCCGGCGACGCCGGCTACGCCGAGGCGTGCCGGGTCTGGAACGGCGCCCACGACGGCCGCCGGCCGGCGCTGATCGTCCGCTGCACCGGCGCCGCGGACGTGATCGCCGCCGTCGGCTTCGCCCGCAGCAACGACCTGACGATCGCCGTGCGCGGCGGCGGCCACAGCGTCGCCGGGCTTCTCGACCAGCGACGGCGGGATCGTGATCGACCTCGCGCCGATGAACGGCGTGCGCGTCGACCCGAGCGCCCGCCGCGCGAGCGTCGGCGGCGGCGCGGTCTGGGCCGACGTCGACCACGAGACGCAGGCCCACGGCCTCGCCACCACCGGCGGGCTCGTCTCGACCACCGGCGTCGCCGGGTTCACGCTCGGCGGCGGCATCGGCTGGACTGATGCGCAAGTTCGGCCTGGCCTGCGACAACCTCGTCGGCGCCGACGTCGTCACCGCCGACGGCCGGCTCGTCCACGCGAGCGAGACCGAGAACGCCGACCTGCTCTGGGGGCTGCGCGGCGGCGGCGGCAACTTCGGCATCGTCACGCAGTTCGAGCTCGACCTCCATCCGCTCGGCCCGATGATCTACGCGGGGCCGATCTTCTACCCGGCCGACGCCGACGCGCGACCTGCTGCGCGCTGTTCCGCGAGTGGGCGCCGAGCGCGCCCGACGAGATCACCGGCGCTCGTCAACCTCACGACCGCGCCGCCGCTGCCGGTGATCCCGGAGGAGTGGCACGGCAAGAAGGTCGCCGCGTTCATCGCCGCCTCGACCGGGCCCGTCGACGAGGGCGAGGCGCTCGTGCGCGCGTTCCGCGACGTCGCCGAGCCGATCGCCGACCTGCTCGGCCCGATGCCCTACGCAGGTGCTCCAGACGCTGCTCGACCCGCTGTGGCCGAAGGGCATCCACGCCTACTTCAAGGCGACGAACCTCGCGCGGCTCGACGACGAGCTGATCGACCGGCTCTGCGAGCTCCACCTCGCGGCGCCGGGCCCGCAGTGCGAGATCCACGTGCACCAGATGGGCGGCGCGGTCGGCCGGGTCGGCGACGGCGCGACGGCGTTCGCCGAGCGCTCGATGCCGTACGTGCTCAACGCCGTCACCGGCTGGCACGACCCGGACGCGGCGCGACGCGCACACGCGACTGGGCGCGCGCGGTGATCGACGCCGCGTCGGACGCCTCGACCGGCCGCGCGTACGTCAACTTCCTCGGCGACGCCGACGCCGCCCGCGTCGTCCTACGGCGACGAGACGTACGCCCGGCTCGTCGCGCTGAAGAACGAGTACGACCCGACGAACGTGTTCCGGCTGCAACCAGAACATCGAGCCGACCTCGGGCTCCTGAGCCCGATCGCGACGGAAGGGCCGGGCGCCTGCCGCCCGGCCCTCTTCCTCACAGCTGCTCGGTCAGGCCCGCACGACGCCGATGTTGAAGTCGCCCGTGCCGAGCGCCCCGTACAGGGAGAGCCAGAGCGGCAGGTACATCTCGGTCCCGCGCGCCGCGCGGATGCCGCCGAGGTCGATGATCGAGGTGTCGGCCCAGCCGAAGTCCTTCAGCAGCCCCTTCACCGTCTCCTTGGCGTCGGCATCGTCGCCCGCGACGAAGACGTGGTGCTCACCGGGCACCCGCGAGGGCTCGACCATGATCGGGGCGCCCATCGTGTTCAGCGTCTTCACGACACGCGCCTCCGGGTGAGCTCGCTGGATCTGCTCGCCGAGGCTGTCGGTGTTCGCCACCGACAGCACCGGCGGTCTGCCCTGCGAGAAGTCCAATGAGTTCGCGACATCCACGATCACCTTGTCGGCCAGGTTGTCCGCTCGGGCGTTCTCGAGCGCAGCGAGGGAGGCGCCGCCGGCCGTCGCGTTCACGACGAGCTCGCCATGCGCGCCGGCATCTGCGAACGAGACGAGGCGAACGTTCGGATGGCCTTGCTGCCACTCGGCGTACGCGGGGTTTCCCATCGCATCCGGGTCGGTGCGGGCGAGCGTCTCGCCGACGTCGCGCGTGCCGATGACGACGTCGTGGCCGAGCCCGTCCAGGCGGCCTCCGATGGTGCGGCCGACCGTGCCGGTTCCGAGAACTGCGATGCGCATCGTTCATCCCCTCTCGTCGGGTACGGAACCAGGTTCGGGGTGTGAACCCGGTTCATGAGTTTCGCACTGCCGCGACCTTCCGAGACCGATGGTTACGGCCGGAGGATGACCTTGCCGAAGGTCTCGCGGGCTTCGATCGCGCGGTGCGCGTCGGCGGCCTGGGCGAGCGGCAGCTCGCGGTCGATCACCGGCTCGAGCTTGCCCTCTGCGGCGAGCGAGATCAGCCGCTCCATCGCCTCGCGGCCCCCCGAGGCACTGCCGATGCCCTGGATGCGGGCACGCTTGCCCATCAGCGTCCAGAGATTGAACGACACGATCGGATTGCCCACCGCTCCCGGCGTCACGAGGGTCCCCTCCCGCCCGAGGGCCTCGACGCTGTCCGCGAACGTCTCGGCGCCGATCGGATCGAAGACCACGTTCGCTTCGAGCTCGCGCACCTTTGGATCGCCGTACGCGAGCGCCTCTGCGCCGAGCGCCCGCACCTTGTCGAGCTTCGCCGTGCTCGCGGTCGCGTACACCTTCGCCCCGAGCGACCTGCCGATGTCGACCGACGCCTGACCGGTGGCCGAAGAAGCGCCCTGGACGAGCAGGGTGTCGCCGCCCTTCAAGCCGCCGAGCTCGACGAGCGACCACCACGCGGTCGCGTACGGGACGCCGAGCGCGGCTGCCGCGGCGGTCTCGAGCGAGTCGGGGATCGGATAGACGTTCTGCTCCTTCGCGACGACGAGCTCGGCATACGTTCCCGGCGTTCCGGTCACGAGCACCCGCTCGCCGGTGTCCTCGCGACGGCCGGCTGCGTCGTAGCCGAGGATCGCAGGAAGCGTGCTTGCGGAGCCCGCGCGCATCGACAGGTCGACATGGTTCACGCCGACAGCCTCGACCCGGACGAGCACCTCCCCCCCACCGGGCTGCGGGTCCGGAACCTCTTCGATCTGGAGCACATCCGGTGCGCCGAATTCGTGCACGACGACTGCTCGCACGATCCGAGCATACCGCCGGGGAGGCGAGTAGATTCAGGCGGTGGTCGGCGCAGATCGCGGAGTAGAGGCCACGGCGGGAGCGTTTCGGCGACGGCTTCGCGTTTACTCGTCGCCGGCCGAGCATCCCCGGTTCCGCCGCGCCACCGACGTCCTGCTCCTCGTGCCGGCGCTGTTCGCGCTGGCGTTTCTCGTCGTCGCCTACCCGCCGTCGTCGTTCGAACAGTCCCTCCAGACGTTCCTGGCGAGCTTCCCGGGCTGGCTCGCCCCGGTCTGGGGCTTCGGCTACGACCTGCTGGGGCTGTGGGCGACCGGGCTCGTGGTCGTTGCAGTCGCGTCGCGGCGGGGCGCAGTCGCGCTCGAGGCGCTCGGCGCGCTCGTGCTCGCCGTGGCGGCCTCGTTCGTCGCGAGCCGCCTCGCGGTCGGGGACTGGCCAAGCGTGCGCGCCGCGCTCCCGGGCTCGTCGAGCTCACCGGCGTTTCCGGCGCTGGTGGTCGCTGAGGCCGTTGCGGTGATCCTCACGATCGCGCCCCAGCTCGTGCGACCCCTGCAGACGACGGGCCGCTGGGTCGTCGCGGTGGGCATCACCGGTGCGCTCTTCACAGGGCCGGCGACTCCGAGCGGGTGTGCCGCGGGCTTCCTGATCGCCGTCGCTGCCGCAGCCGGCGTGCGGCTCGCCTTCGGCACCTCCGCCGGCCGGCCGGGGCTCCCAGCCGTGGCCGCGGCCGTGCGCGAGCTCGGAGTCGTCGCGAGCGACCTCACCGCTGCGGACGACCAACCCGCCGGCGTCTTCGCGGTGCACGCCCGCGACTCGAACGAGCGCGAGCTGCTGATCAAGGTGTACGGGCGCGACGCGTACGACTCACAGCTGGTCGCGAAGTTCTGGCGGACGCTGTGGTACCAGGATGCCGGGCCACCGCTTCGCCTCGGCCGGAGCCAGGCCGCCGAGCACGAAGCGTTCGTGACCCTGCTCGCCCGCAACGGCGGCGTCCCGACCCGGGAGGTCGTCACGGCCGGCGAGACGGTGTCGGGCGACGCTCTCCTCGTCCTGCGCGGCGCGGCGCGCACACTCGACTCGCCGGCGGCCGACGAGCTCGACCCAGAGCTGCTGCGACGCAGCTGGCAGACGCTCGGGCTGCTCGCGGCGCGCGAACATCGCTCACCTCCAGATCGACCGGACGAGCGTCGCGGTCGCCGGAGACGAGGTGCTGCTCGTCGACTTCACGGGCGCAACGGTCTCCCCGAGCACGGATCAGCTGCAGACCGATCGCGTGCAACTGCTCGTGACCACCGCGACGGCTGCGGGAACCGAGCAGGCGGTCGCTGCTGCCGTCGACTCGCTCGGCACCGAAGGCGTCGCGGCGCTGCTCCCCTACCTCCAGTCGGCAGCCCTGCGGACGCCGCTCCGGAAGGCGACCAAGGCGGCGGGGATCGACATGGACGAGCTCCGTACCCAGGCCGCGAAGGCCGTCGGCGCCGAGCTTCCCGACCTGATCAAGCTCCGCCGGCTGACGTGGTGGACGGTGATCCAGCTCACGCTCCTCGTCCTCGCGGCCGGCGCGGTGCTCTCGGCCGCGAGCAACGTCGACTGGGAGGCTCTCCGCTCCGATCTCGCCCACGCGAGCTGGGGCTGGATCGCACTCGGCTTCGTCTTCGCGCAGCTTCCCCGGCTGACCCAGGCCGCCTCGACCCTCGGCTCGATCGCGGCTTCGCTTCCGTACGGCCCTGTCTACATGAAGGAGCTCACGACCTCGTATCTGAACCTTGCGATGCCGTCGAGCCTCGCCCGGATGACGGTCAGCATTCGCTTCTTCCAGTGCCAGGGCCTCCCCGGCGCAGCCGCCGTCACCGCCGGCGCGATCGACTCGCTGGTCGGCACGGTCGTCCAGGTCGTGCTCCTCGTCGTGCTCCTCGTCTTCTCCGAAGCCAGCCTGAACGTCGAGCTGTCGACGCCCGAGGAGGGCATGCTGCGCCTGCTCTGGATCCTGGTCGGCTTGCTGGTCGTCGCCGTGCTCGTGATGGTGCTCGTCGGACGGATCCGCCGCGCGATCGTCGATCGCATCCGCACCTGGTGGCCCCAGATTCGCACCTCGGTCGCCGGCCTGCGCGCCTCGCACAAGCTCGTGCTGCTCTTCGGTGGGAGCATCGCGACGGAGATCCTCTTCGCGACCGCGCTCGGGCTCTTCGCGCGCGGCCTCGGCTACGACATCTCGCTCGTCGACCTGCTCGTGATCAACATGAGCGTGTCGCTGCTTGCCAGCTTCATCCCCGTTCCGGGCGGTGTCGGCGTCGTCGAGTTCGGGCTCACGCTCGGGCTGACGTCGGCCGGCATGTCCCCCGAGCCCGCACTGGCCGCCGTGCTCCTGTATCGGATCTCGACCTTCTACCTGCCGCCGTCCTGGGGGTTCTTCGCGATGCGCTGGCTGCAGCGGAACCGCTACCTGTGAGCCGGGTCGACGACCTGCGCGAGCGCGCGAAGCGCTACCAGGAGCGGGCCGAGGCGATGCGCGGCCGGCACGGCTCGGTCGACACGATCTACGTGATCGCCGACAGGGACATCGAGATCGGCGGCGGCCTCATGGCCGGCGCGCTCGCCTACCGGCTCTTCATCTGGCTGCTGCCGTTCGCGCTCGTCGTCGTCGGCGGGATCGGAGTCGCGGCGGACGTGTCTTCCGAGTCGCCGGCGAGCGCGGCGCACTCGCTCGGGCTCACCGGAATCGTCGCCAACTCGGTCTCGGGCGCCTCGCGGGGCAGCGCGCGGTGGTACGCGCTCCTGATCGGGATCCCGGTCCTCATCTGGGCCTCGCGGGGCCTGCTGAAGGCGCTCGTCGTCGTGCACCGGCTCGTCTGGGGCGACCAGCGCCGGACGGTGTCGAAGCCGACCCTTGCGAACACCGCTCGACTGCTCGCGATGCTCGTCGTCTACTTCGCGATCCGGCAGCTCGCGCGCTGGGTCGGAGAGTGGACCGGGAGCATTGCCCTGAGGTCGCTCACCGGCGTCGTAGCGCTCGCCGTCTGGTGGCTCGTCGTGTCGCTGAGGCTCCCCCATGGCGAGGCGCATTGGCGCGACCTCGTCCCCGGAGCGGTGCTGATGGCGCTCGGGCTCGAGCTGCTCACCGACATCGGCACCTACGTGATCGTGCCGCGGGTGGAGAGCAGCCAGAGCACCTACGGCGCCCTTGGGACCGCTGCCGCGCTGCTCTTCGGGCTCTACATCATCAGCAGGCTCGTCGTCGCCGCGGCAGTCGTCAACGCGACGGTCTGGGAGCGTCGCGCCGCCTCCGGCCGGTGGGATTGATAAGCTCGCGCGCGTCTTCGAGGGGGGACCGTGACGACTGACGCCGCCGGAGCGGCGAGCAAGCAGACGTTCCTGGAGCGCATGCTCGACGGGATCGAGCGGGCGGGCAACAAGATGCCCGACCCGGCAATCCTGTTCCTCGCGCTCTGCGGCGCGGTGATCGTCATCTCGCAGATCCTGTTCTGGTTCAACGTCCACGCGACGTACCAGGTGGTGAAGCCGCCGCCGGTGCTGACCGAGCAGACCTACTACGGCGGCTCGACGGAGCCGACCGACGTCGGGCCGACGGAGCCGGTGCCGCCGGAGGCCTACAAGGTCAAGACCGAGACCGCCAAGGTGAACGGCTTGCTCGAGGGCAACGGCATCCGGTTCCTCTTCACCTCGTTCGTCTCGAACTTCAGGAACTTCTCCGCGGTCGCGATCATGCTCGTGGTGATGATCGGGGTCGGGCTGGCGGAGGCGGCCGGGCTCATATCCTCGCTCATACGCAAGCTCGTCGGCGTCTCGTCGAGGAGCACGCTGACGTTCATCATCGTCCTGCTCGGGATCCTCTCCAGCGTCGCCTCGGACGCCGGTTACCTCGTCCTGATCCCGTTAGGCGCCGCCGCCTTCAAGAGCGTCGGCCGCAACCCGCTGGCCGGGATCGCGGCCGCCTTCGCGGGCGTCGCTGCCGGCTTCGGAGTAAACGTCCTCATCACTCCGCTCGACGGCGTGCTCACGGAGATCACAAACGACGCCGCCGGGATCTCCGGAGCGGCCCACCACATCGACCTCGCGGCGAACCTGTACTTCGGGATCGGCTCGACGATCTTCGTCGCGTTCCTCCTGACGTTCATCAGCTCGAGGCTCGTGGAGAACCGGCTCGGAGAATGGGACTCCTCGCAGGCCGGCGACGGGTGGGCGATGGACCACGAGGAAGAGGCGGAGATCTCGCCGGCGGCCGACGCGCGCGGCCTGCGCTACGCGATGTGGGGAACCCTCGCGGTGGTCCTCGTGATCACGCTGCTGACCGCGATCCCCGGTGCTCCGCTGCGCGATCCGGTCACGGGCAAAGTCATCGGCGACTCGCCGTTCATGGACAGCCTGATCGTGATCATCATGCTCGTGTTCTACGTCGCCGGTTACTGCTACGGGCGCGGCGCCGGGACGATCAAGGGCAGCGCCGACGTGATCGCGACGATCACGAAGTCGTGGGCCGGCCTCGCGAGCCTGCTCTTCCTGTTCCTGCTGATCGCCCAGTTCATCGCGTACTTCAACTTCACGAACATCGCGCAGGTGGTGGCGGTCAAGCTCGGCGACGTCCTCGAGCGAATGAACATCGGCGCCGTCTGGCTGCTGATCGGCTTGATCATCATCACGCTCATCGTCGACCTGATCATCCCCGCAGCAATCGCGAAGTGGGCTCTGCTCGCGCCGATCTTCATTCCGCTGTTCATCCGCCTCGGCGTCGCGCCGCAGACCGTGCTCGCGGCGTACCGCGTCGGCGACTCGCCGGCCAACGTGATCACGCCGCTGATGGCCTACTTCCCGCTGATCGTGGTCTTCACCCAGCGCTACCGGAAGGACGCAGGGATCGGCACCGTCGTCTCGCTGATGCTGCCGTACGTGTTCATCCTCACGATCGCGTGGACCCTGTTCTTCGTCGCGTGGTACCTGCTCGGGATCCCGCTGGGGCCCGGATCGCCCGTCAAGCTCTAGCGCGGGCCGTAGCTCTAACCCTGGGCGAACAGCCGGAAGAACTCGGCTTCGGCGACGATCGACTTCTCGAACTCGTCGAGCAGCACGCGCTCGTCCGGAGCGTGGATGTTGCTGTAGCCGTCGGTCGCTCCGAGCAGCAGGATCTCGGCGTCGGGCACCGCCTCCTGCAGCGCGGCGACGAGGGGGATCGAGCCGCCGGTCGCCGCGTTCACGGGGGGCGTCCCCCACGCCGTCTCCATCGCAGCGCGCGCGGCGGTGTACGCCGGGCCGGAGGTCCCGGTGGCGAAGCCCTGGCCGGTCGCGCCCGCCTCGACGTGCAGCTCGATCCCGTACGGGCGGAGCTTCCTGAGATGGTCGACCACCGCGGCCTGGGCCTCGGCAGGATCCTGCTCGGGATGGACACGGACGTTGAGCGAGGCCCGCGCGTACGGCGACACGGCGTTGAGCGCGTTGTCGACCGAAGGCACGTCGATGCCGGTGACGGTGATCGCCGGTCCGGACCAGAGCCGCGAGCCCAGGTCGCCCGTGCCGAGCAGCGGGAGGCCCGGCTCGACCTCGGCGAGCGCGCGGAACTCCTCCTCCTCGAACGCGGCGCCCGTCCACGGCTCGCGACGGAGGCCGGGCACGGCCACGTCGCCGTTCTCGTCGTGCAGGCTGGCGAGGGCGCGAATGACCGTGATGAGCGCGTCCGGCGCTGCGCCGCCGTACTGGCCGCTGTGCTTCGCGCCGCCGAGTGTCCTCACCTCGAACCGCACCTGTGCCATGCCGCGCAGCGCGATCGTCAGCGTCGGAACGCCTGGGCGAACGCTGCCCATGTCGGCGATCAGCATCGCGTCTGCCCGGAACGCGTCGGGATCGGTCGGCGGGTACGTGTTGAGCGCGCTGCCGACCTCCTCCTGGCCCTCGATGACGAGCTTGATCCCGACGGGCGGACGGCCGTTCCAGGCGCGGATCGCGCCGACGTGCGCGATCACGTTCGCCTTCGAGTCGGACGTGCCGCGACCGAAGAGCGCACCGTCGCGCTCGACCGGCTCGAACGCCGGCGAGGTCCACAGCGACTCGTCGCCGCCGGGGACGACGTCATAGTGCGAGTAGAGGAGAACGGTCGGGGCGCCGTCGGGCGCGGGGATCGAACCGGTGATGACGGGCGCGGTGTCGGGCAGGCTCAGGGTCTCGAGCTCGCTCACCCCGGCGCTGCGAAGGAGCTCGACGACGAGGTCGTGCGCCTCGAGCAGCGGTTCGGACGGCGGGGAGCCGGGAACCGCGATCGACGGGATGCGGGAAAGCCGGACGAGGTCCGACGTAAGCTCCGGCATCAGGGACCGGACTTTCTCCGAAATCGATCCGCCCGTCTCGCTCATCCGCCTGCAAGCTTACTGTCGCACCGGCCGTGAGTCACACGACAATCACCTTCCTCGTCCTGGCCGCGACGGTGGTGGTGTTCGTCTGGGACCGTCTGCCGGTCGCGGTGGTGGCGATCGGCGTGTCCCTCTCGCTCTGGGCGACCGGCGTCCTCGACCTGAACCAGTCTCTCGCGGGGTTCGGCGACCAGGCGGTGATCTTCATCGGCGCGCTGTTCGTCGTCAGCGAGGCCCTCGACGCAACGGGTGTCACCGCATGGGCCGGACAGGAGCTGATCAACCGCGCCGGCCAGAGCCGTCCGAAGCTCCTCGTCCTCACGATGCTGCTCGTCGCACTGCTCACCGCGCTGATCAGCGTCAACGGTGCAGTAGCCGCGCTGCTCCCGGTCGTGGTCGTGATGGCAGTGCGGCTCGGGCGCTCGCCCTCGCAGCTGCTCCTGCCGCTCGCCTTCGCTGCGCACGCCGGCTCGCTGCTCGTGCTCACGGGGACGCCGGTGAACGTGATCGTCTCGGAGGCCGCCGACGAGGCGGGCGTCGGCAGCTTCAAGTACTTCGAGTTCGCGCTCGTCGGCGTGCCGCTCCTGCTCGGGACGATCGCGATCGTCGTCCTCCTCGGCGAGCGCTTGCTGCCGACCCGTACCGCGAAGACGCTCCCGGCCGACTTCAGCAATCACGCACGAACGCTCGTCGACCAGTACGAGCTCGAGCAGGATGCGGCAACCCTGCTCACCCGCAAGCACGGCGTCGCCGAGGTCGTGATCCCGCCTCGATCGAGCGCGATCGGCGAAGCGGTATCGCCGGGAATGGTCACCGACAGTGGCGATCTCGTCATCCTCGCCGTGCGTCGAAACGGCGAGGATCAAGGCCCGGGTGAGTCGGTGCTCGCGGTGGGCGATACGTTGCTCCTGCGCGGGAAGTGGGACGCCCTCGACGAGAACCTCGAGGATCCGGCCGTGCTGGTCGTGGACGCACCCGCGCTCGTGCGCAGGCAGGCGGTCCCACTGGGGCCGGGAGCGAAGCGCGTGCTCGTCATCCTCGCGGGCATGGTCGCGCTCCTCGCCACGGGTGCGGTGCCGCCCGTGGTGGCCGGGCTGCTCGCAGCGGGTGCGATCGTGCTGACGAACGTCCTCACGGTCGAGCAGTGCTACCGCGCGATCTCGTGGACGACGGTGATCCTGGTCGCAGGGATGATCCCGCTCTCGACGGCGATGCGCGAGACCGGCGCGGCCGCCAAGCTCGCCGACGGACTCGTGCGGATCGTCGGCGGCTCCGGCGGCTACGCGCTCCTCCTCGGGCTCTTCATCCTCACCGCCGCGCTCGGGCAACTGATCAGCAACATGGCGACGGCGCTGATCGTGATCCCGGTCGCGATCTCCGCCGCCTCCGACATGAACGTCTCGGCGAAGCCGGTGCTGATGTGCGTCACCGTCGCCGCGGCAGCGTCGTTCCTGACCCCGGTCGCGACGCCGGCCAATCTGATGGTGATGGGCCCGGGCGGCTACCGGTTCGCGGACTACTGGAAGCTCGGGCTGCCGCTGCTCGTCCTCTTCGGGATCGTCGCGACGCTCCTCGTCCCGGTGTTCTGGTCGTTCTGAGATGGAATACGTCTCAACCGGCCATCTGCCGTCCCCTGCCGACGTGCAAGCGCTCGTCACCGAGGCGCACGAGCGCTTCGGCGCCGACAACGGCGGCCGGAACTCGCAGGTGTACCCGGCACTGGCCGCCGCGCCGAGCGACACGTTCGGCATTTGCATGGTGGGAACGAACGGGAACGTCTACGCCGTCGGCGACGCGGAGACCGAGTTCTCGATCATGAGCGTCTCCAAACCGTTCGTGTTCGCGCTCGTGTGCGAGGCGCTCGGCCCGGAAGCAGCCCGCGAGAAGCTCGGCGTGAACAGCACCGGTCTGCCGTTCAACTCGCTGGAGGCGGTCGAGCGCAGCGGCGACGGGCGCACGAACCCGATGGTGAATTCGGGCGCGATCGCAACGACGAGCCTGATGCCGGGCTGGGAGGCCATCCTCGGCGGCCTGTCGCGCTTCGCAGGCCGCGAGCTCTCGCTGAACGAGGAGGTCTACCGGTCGGCGTCGGAGACGAACGAGCGCAACCAGGCGATTGCCGCGGTGCTCGCGCGCTTCGACCGGATCTACGGCGAGCCGGCCGAGGCGATCGACCTCTACACGCGCCAATGCTCGCTCAACGTGACCGCGAGGGATCTCGCCGTGATGGGCGCGACGCTCGCAGACGGCGGAGTCAACCCGCTCACGCAGGAGCGCGTGATCGACTCGAGCGACGTGCCGTCACACGCTTGCCGTGATGACGACTGCCGGGTTGTACGAGACCTCGGGCGACTGGCTCTACGACGTCGGCCTGCCCGGCAAGAGCGGGATCGGTGGCGGCATCGTCACGGTCGCGCCCGGCAAGGGCGGTCTCGGCACGTTCGCGCCGCGCCTCGATGCGGCGGGAAACAGCGTCAAGGGCCAGCTCGCGGCGAGATTTCTCTCCCACAGCCTGGGACTCGACCTGTTCGTGTCGAAGCCGGAGCAATGAGACGCTCGCTCCTGATCCTGGCCGCGACGTTCGCGCTCGTCGCGGCGTCGCCCGCGAGCGCGAGCCTGAAGGACGAGCAGGCGCTCGCGCAGCGCTACGCGCCGGACGTGCGGCTCGTCGCGCAGGCCCACGAGTGCGGCACGGGGGAGTCGTACGTCCCGATCGACGTCAACGTGCTCTTCGACGAGCCCACCGTCGCGCTCCGCGGGCCGTGGGGCGGCGATCTCGTGAAGATCGCGCCGGCAGCGGGCGATCTCACCGCGTCCCGCTACGAGTACCACCTCGACTTCCCCGGCAATCCGCTGCATCCGGGGTGCGACTACGAGCGCTGGGAACGGCGGATCACCGAGGGAACGAAGCCGACGGTCTACGCGCATGTCGCGACAGACCCCGCCCACCCCGGCAAGCTCTCACTTCAGTACTGGTTCTTCTACGTCTTCAACGACTGGAACAACACGCACGAGGGCGACTGGGAGATGATCCAGCTCGACTTCGACGCGGGGAGCGCCGCCGAGGCGCTCGCGACCAAGCCGACCTCCGTCGGCTACAGCCAGCACGAGGGTGCCGAGCGGGCGGACTGGGGTGACGACAAGCTCGAGCTCGTCGACGGCACGCACCCCGTCGTGCATCCGGCCGCGGGCGCGCACGCGAACTTCTACGGCGAGGCCCTGTATCTCGGGAGCTCGGCCTCTGAAGGAGTCGGCTGCGACGACACGCAGGGCCCGACGCTCGACATCCGACCGGTCGTCGACACGATCCCGAGCGACCCGAAGGCCGCGGTCGCCGCGTTCCCGTGGATCGGCTTCGCCGGCCGGTGGGGTGAGCTCCAGCGCGCGTTCTTCAACGGGCCGACCGGGCCGAACCTGAAGGACGCAGTGGACCGAGCCGATCACGTGGTCCGAGGACTGGCGCGACCGGAGCATCGCCGTCCCCGGAGCCGGCGCGTTCGGGACGGGCGGGACCGACTTCTTCTGCAGCGCGGTCGCCACCGGCTCCAATGCGTTGCGGCGGAGTCTCGACAGCCCCGCGACGGCGTTCGTGCTCCTCGCCCTGCTGGTTGCCGCAATCATCTTCGCGTTGACCCGGACGACCTGGCGGCCCACGACGCCGTTCCGGCTCGCCCGCCGCCGTGCCTGGGGCCAGATCCTCGCCTCCGCGTTCCGCATGTACGGCCGGAGGCTCTGGCTGTTCCTCGGGATCGGCGTCCTCGTCGTCCCGGTCTCGGTGATCGTGACCCTGATCCAGGCGGGGTTCCTGCATGCCTCGAACTTCCTCGGGATCGACACCGAGGGTGAGAGCGGTGGGCTCCTCGTCCTCGGCGTGGTGGCGATCGGGACGGCGCTGACGCTGCTCGGGCTCGGCTTCGTCATGGCGGCGACGGCGCGTGCGCTCGCCGAGCTCGATGCCGGCCGCCCGATTTCGCCGCTGCGCGCGTACCGCCTTGCGATCGACGCGATCCGGCCGCTGCTGGGAGCGCTCGTGATCGCCGCGCTCGTGATCTCCATCTGCCTGTCGACCGTCTTCCTCGCGCCGATCGCGATCTGGCTCGCGGTCCGCTGGGCGCTGATCGTGCCGGCGGTCGAGTTCGAGCACCACCCCGCGCTCGGCGCGCTCAGGCGGAGCGGGCACCTGGTCGGGCACGGCTGGCTGAAGGTCGCCTCGCTGGTCGTCGTCGGAGCGGGACTGGCGATCGTCGCCGGGCCGTTCCTCGGCGCGCTCCTGATCCTCTTCACGAACGTGCCGCTCGGCTGGATCAACGTGATCTCCGGGCTCGTCTACGCGGTCTCGATGCCGCTCGTCGCGCTCGCCTCGGTCTACGTCTATTTCGACATGCGTGTCCGGGACGAGCTCGCGCGCGAGCACGAGACCGATCAGCTCCCCGCGGAGATCGAGTTCTCCGCCTGACCCGGCGCGGCGTCACCCGCGCCGAATCCAAAATTGTGGCGAGCGTGTAAGGGCTTCCTCTGGACTCAAACCCAAGGAGAAGCTCACCATGAAAGTGCCCTTCATCAAGCGGACGGGACTGGCATCGCTCGTCATCGTCGCGCTGGCCGTCGGCGCGGTCGGTACGGCGTTGGCTGCGTTCCCGGATACCAACGTCGACACCTTCACCGGTTGCCTGGACCGGGCCGGGCTGATCGAGAGAGTCGACGCCGGGCCCGCGCCGCTTCGGCCCTGCGGTCCTATCGACCGGCTCGTCCATCTGAGCGGAGGCGACATCACGAAGGTCATCGCCGGACCGGGTCTGACCGGTGGCGGCGACAACGGCGCGGTCACGCTGGCGGTCGACCCGCGCGACCAGCTGCCGCGGAACTGCGCGAACGGGCAGGCGCCGAAGCAGAGCGCCGGGACCTGGACCTGCGGGAACTTCGCCAACGCGGGCCAGTCCTGCTCGAGCGGCTCGTTCACCGACGGGGTCGGCCCCGACGGCAGCCTCACGTGCTCGGCGCCCCCGGGCCCCACGACGTTCACCGCGACCGGAGACGCCACGATCGATCCGAGCGGCGGTGCCGTGCTCGCGACCCTCTCACTTCCCGCAGGCAGCTACTTCTTCATGCTCACCGGGAACGCGAACAACAACGACACCGGCAACATCGAAGGGAACTGCCAGATGATCGACGACAGCACGGACGCGTCGTTCGGCGCGTTCGAGATCCAGACGGAGCTGACCTCGGTTCAGCACGCGGTGATCCCCTTCTCCGCATCGGGCTTCGACTCGTCGAGCCGCAGCATCACCGCGCGCGTCCAGTGCCAGGTGTTCAGCAGCAACAACACGAAGGACTTCGTCCACTTCTCGCTGCGCATGACCGCCCTCGCGGTGGGAACCGTCAACAGCCAGTAAGCCGAGCGGAGCGGCAGGCGCCGGTGGGATCAACCACGATCGAGCCGGCGCCGCCGCTCAGCCCGCGAGGAGCCCCGTCGCGTACATCACGGTGATCCCTGCGAGATAGCCGCCGACGGAGTGGCCGGACATCAGCCCACCCGGCGCACGGCGCGCCACGAAGCGGCCCACCTCGACGACGACCTGCAGCGCGGCGCCGGCGGCGAGGGCGAAGAAGAGGACGCCGAGCACGTCGCTCGTCGTGAACCCGCCGAGCCAGGCGCCGAGGATCGCCGGCGTCCCCGCCGCAAGCGCGAGAACGCTGAGGCGGGCGAGCGTCGGGCGCTCGGCGCCCTCGGCGACGGGCGCTGCGATTCCGAGGCCCTCGGTGACGTTGTGGATCATGAAGCCGACGATCAGGAACGTACCGAGCTGGAGCTCGCCGAAGGCGAACGAGCTCCCGATCGCGAGGCCTTCGCCGAGGTTGTGCACGCCGATGCCGATCGCGACGAGCAGCGCGAGAACCATGCCGCCTGCTTCCTTGCCCCTGCGCGCAGGCGCGCCGAGAGGAACGTCATGCCGAGGTAGCTGAGCGCGACCCCGAGCAGCACGAGACCGGCGCCTCCGAGCCCATTTGGGAGCAGCGCCTGCCGGTCGAACGCCTCGAAGAGCGCCTCGACGCCGAGGAACGAGAGGAGGCCGGCCGTCAGGGCCATGAACGCGGCGAGCCACTCGGGCCGCGCGCGGCGCAGCGACGGCAGCCAGAGCAGGCCGAGCGCGACCGGGACGACACCGACGAGGAAGCCGATGATGCCGTAGCCGAGGAAGCCCTTCGCGCTCGCGGACGGAGTCTCGACCGCTGCGGGAACGTCCTTCGTCGTCTCGATTCCGGTCGAGCTGGTGACACCGACGCTCAGCGGCTCGTCGGCGATCCAGTCGTACGGGACGACGACGGTGCTCGAGCGGAGCCGCTTCACGTCCCGCGGGCCGTCGAGCGTGAACGGAACGATCGCGTCGTCGACGGTGACGGAAGCGATCGTGATCGGATCCGCCTGCGGGTTCGTCACGCGGATTCTGATCTCGCCGGGGCTTGAACACGACGCGACGGACGTCGAAGGCGTCGGCAGACGGTGGGTTACGGCCGATCAGATCGACGAGCGAAGAGCCGGCGGTGACGAACCCACCGACGACGATCGCGAGCAGCAGGATCGGCCCGAGCGCCCAGAGCCGCCAGCGTTTCCCTCGGGCCTCTCTGCGGTGCGCGTCGCCATGGCCCGCCCCTACTCGTCGACGACGTTGAAGTAGCCCATCCAGCCGAGCTCGGTGAACTCGGACTGATGTGCGTGGAACATGAACGTTCCGGTGTTCGAGAACTCGAGCTCGACGATTCCTCGCTGCCCCTGGCACAGCATCACCGTGTCCGTGTACTCGAACCGATCGCCGGATCCGGTCGGGTAGTAGCGGAAGAAGTCGGCATGGAGGTGCAGCGAGTTGATCGAGGTCGAACTCGGTAGCGTTCACGAGGTAGATGCGAACGAGCTGTGAGCGCTTGACCGTGATCGGGTAGCGCGCGTAGTAGAACGTGCGGCCGTTGACGGTGTAGAAGTTGTTGCCACCGTCGCCGTCGGTGTCGTAGCCGTTCATCACCATCACGAGCTCCTGGGCGGGGGCGCGCGGCTCCTTCGGGTCGATGATCAGCGCGCCGTAGAGCCCCTTGTGGATGTGCTTCTTGAGCGGTGTCGAGTGGCAGTGGTAGAGCTGCAACGCGGCCGGGCGGGCCTCGAACTCGTACGTGAACTCGCCACCGGACGGTATGACTTCGAAGACGCCGTCCATCGCCGGCGGGTGAATCCCGTGGAAGTGGATCGTGTGCGGGATGCACGCCGCCGTTCACGAAGTGCACTCGCAGCGTGTCGCCTTCGGTTGCGCGGAGCACCGGGCCCGGGACGGTGCCGTTGTACGTCCACGCGGGGAAGAAGACCCCTGGTGCGATCTCGAGCTCGCGGTCTGTCGCGGTCAGCGTGTACTCGCGCACCCGTCCCGGCTCGTATGGCAGTGCCGGCGGCGGGTAGAGCAGCGCGTCGAGATCGTGCGGGCCACCGACCGCGGGCGCGCCCTCGCCGATCATCGCCGCGTGCCCCATCGCCCCCGCGCCATCCCCGCGTGGGAATCCGGCATTGCGTGGCCCCCATGATCGTGCCGCAGCCGCCTGCGCGCCGCCGCCGAGGCCGTACCGGGCGAGGACCGGCGCCGCGGCGAGCGGCGCGGCGCGCAGCCAGGAGCCGGCGACGCGTGAACCTTGAGTTTAGGCAAGACTAAATTCTGATCGGAGTGTACCCTGAATCCCGATGCGCCGCCGACGAGCTCTCACCCGCCGTTCAGGACTACCTGAAGGCGATCTACGCGCTGGATGCCGCAGGGAGCCAGGTGTCGACGTCCGCGCTCGCCGACCGGATGGGTGTCAGCGCTCCGTCGGCGACCGCGATGATGAAGCGCCTGGCAGAGCTCGGCCTTGCGGAGCGTGCGCCGTATCGCGGCGTCGTCCTCACGGAGGCCGGACGCCGCGGCGCGCTCGAGATGCTCCGCCATCACCGTCTGCTCGAGCGCTATCTCGCGGACACGCTCGGCCTGCCGCTCGACCAGGTGCATGCCGAGGCGGAGCGGCTCGAGCATGTGCTCTCCGAGGAGCTCGAGGCCCGGATCGACGAGGCGCTCGGGTTTCCGACCCATGACCCGCACGGCGATCCGATCCCGGACCGCAACCTCGAGCTTTCCGGCTCGGTCGCGCGCGCTCCTCGTCGACCTCTCCCCCGGCGACCGCACGACCGTGAGCCGCGTCCCCGACAACGACGCCGGCGTCCTGCGCTACCTCGAGGAGCTCGGTCTCGTCCCGGGCGAGCCCGTCGAGCTGACGGCGATCGCGCCGTTCGGCGGGCCGATCAGCGTCCGGACCGCGACAGGAGAGCACGCGATCGCCCGCGAGCTTGCGGCGACCGTCGGCGTCGACTGCTGAACAACTCGATACTGAGCGCATGAAGGGTGCGAAGACGCCTGCCCTGGCGGTCGCCGCCGTGCTCCTGCTCGGGGTGACCGCAGGCCGTGCGCGGCCCGCCGCCAACGCAGCGTGTGCGCCGCGTGCCGCGACGGCCGCGTACACCTCGTTCGTGCAGGAAGCGGTCTCCTCCGGCCGCGACGAGTGGGGCGCCCAGCTGCTCCGCGCACGGGGCGGCCCGACGTACGCGGCCGCGCGGAGGTTCCTCACCCCGCTCACGCGCGCTCTGCAGTGGCAGGGCCGCACGTTGACGTCGAGCGGCTCCTACTACGTCCCGTTCTCGTACCCGTTCACCTCCTACGGGTCGACCGTGTTCGCCCTTCACGTCGCGGACGGGAGCGAGATCATCACGCGGCACATCGGAGGGCCGTCGCTCGCCATCTACGTGGGCTCCGGCTCGGAGCGCTACGGCTCGTGCCAGGCCCGCCTGCAGCCCGCGCACCTGGCGGAGGGATACCTCCCGGTGCTGCAGACCTCGTACGTCGATGCAGCCGGCGCCCGGTACCACCAGGAATCGTTCGTCGGCCGTGCCTACGGCGTCTACGGCGCGCGCTCCGTGATCAGCTTCGTCCGCATCGCCGTCGACGCTCGGCGTGCAGCGCGAGCCGTCACCGTGCGGCTCGTTCCGTGGGAGCGGCTCGCGCACTCCGCCCCCGACCGCCTTGCGCGCGACGGACAGACGCGGCTGATCGTCAGCGCCGGAGCCGAGTTCGTGCAGGGTGTCGTCCGTTACCGGGTCCCGGCCGGCGAGCAGCAAACGATCTACCTCGCCTGGCTGAACGCACCGTCGGACGCGCGCTACGTGCACGCGAACGCCTCGAGCTACGACACCGCACGTGCGACCGTCGCGAAGTTCTGGCAGTCGCGGCTCGACACGGGTGCGACTTTCGAGGTCCCCGAGCCCGCGATCCAGGATGCGCAACGCGGGATCCTCGCGCAGGTGATCGCCAGCGGCTGGCGCTACAGCATCGGCAACCCGTACGAGGAGCTCTCGTACGCCGAGTCGCTCGATGCGGCGGAGATCGCCGCCGAATACGGCTACACGTCCGTCGCGAAGTCGATCATCGAGCTCTCGCTCGACCGGATGCGGCTGCGTCCCTGGCGGTTCACCGCGTTCCGCGGCGCGCACATCCTGTCCACTGCCGCCACGTACTACCGGCTCACGCACGATCGCGCGTTCCTGCGCGCGGAGACGCCGGACCTCGCACGCCTCGTCGTGCGCATCGCGGAGCGCCAGCGCCCGTCGGGCCTGCTCTTGCCGGAAGCGCTCTCCACCGACCTCGAAGGTCACGCGGTCGACAGCGTGTCCGGCCAGATCGAGGCGGTCGAAGGGCTGCTCGCGATCGGACGCGTGTGGAGCTCGGCCGGGTACGCGGCGCAAGCCGCTCGCGCGCGCACGCTCGCGGTCGGCATCGACCGTGCGTTGCGGCCCGCGGTCGCGCGCGGGTCGAAGCGACTCCCCGACGGGTCGCTCTTCGTCCCCGACCAGCTGCCGCAGCGACCGTTCGGACGCGTGACCGCGTCGCGCGACGGCTCGTACTGGAACCTCGTCATGCCCTACGCGTTCGCCTCCGGTTGGTTCCCACCCCACTCGAAGACGTCCCGCGGGATCCTCCGGTACCTCCTGCAACACGGCTCGCGGCTTCTGGGTGTGCCCCGCACATATGCCCGCACGGTCTACGGCACCGTGCCGGGAGCAGGGCTCGCGCCGGTCTACGGTCTCGGCACGTCGAGGTTCCTCGCCGACAACGACCAGCCCGACCAGCTCGTGCTCAGTCTCTACGGGATGACGGCAGCGGGAATGACGGCCGGCACGTACACCTCGGGCGAGGCGGTCTCCGTCCTACCGGTTCAGGGGGCCTATGAGCGGTCGATGTTCATGCCGCCGAACACCGGTGCGAACGCCTCGTTCCTCGGGACGCTGCGTGAGCTGCTCATCCACGAGCGGCGCGGCCCGCTCGGCGCGCCGGCGGGGCTCGACCTGGCGTTCTCGACCCCGCGCGGCTGGCTCGGTGACGGAAAAGAGATCGACGTGCGAGCAGCGCCCACCAGCTTCGGCAAGGTGACCTTCAGTCTCGTCCGGCACGGATCGGTAGTCAATGGACGGCTCGTGCTCCCCGCTCATGCGCACGCCCGCTTGCGTCTCCGGCTCCCGGCGGGTGAGCGTTTGCTCCGCGTGCTGATCGGGTCGACCCCCGTCGCGGCCAACCGCGCCGGGACGATCGACCTCGGCGATCGCACCGGCCCGATCACGGTCCGTGCCAGCGTCGGGTCGTGATCCGGCTCAGCCCTCGACGTGCTCGAGGAGCAGGTTGAACGACGACGTTCACGAGCGGGAAGCTGCGGGGCCTCGGGAATAAACCCCGGCGGAGTAGTGTCTTGAATGTCGATGATGCGCCGTCGTCGAGACACGGAACATGGCGAGCCCGCCGAGCTCGCAGCGCTCGCGGACGGCTCGCTTCCGCCGGAGCGGCGCGCCGCGCTCGAGGCGTCCGTCGCCGCGTCGCCGGAGCTGTCGGACCGGCTGGCCGAGCAGCGGCGGGCGCTCACGCTCGTGCGGGGTGCCGCCGCGGACGTCGAGGCGCCGCCCGGCCTGCGGGCACGCGTCGAAGCGGAGCACCGCGCCCCTCACAGGCCGGCGTTCCCACGCCTCGTCCTCGGCGGAGCGGCCGCGGCCCTCGCCGTCGGCGTCGGTATCGCCTTCCTCGTCGTCCGTTCCGGCACTCCCGCCGAGCGCTTCCAGGCGGCGCTCGCGGGCACATCGCTCGCGTCTGCGTGCGACGGGCAGGGCAACGCTCACGAAGACGCCGTCGGGCTGGCGGGTCGAGCTGCGCGCGACGGGGCTGCCGCGGCTCGACAACGGCCGCTTCTACGAGGCGTGGCTGAAGGACGCGGCCGGCGTGCTCGTGCCGATCGGGACCTTCAACGACGGGCACGAGAGTGACGTTGTGGGCCGGGGTCTCGCCGAAGCAGTTCGGGACGCTGACCGTGACCCGCGAACGAGCCGACGGCAATCAAGCCTCCTCGGGCGAGAAGGTGCTCGTCGGGGCGGTCGCGACCGGAGGCTGACCCGCGGCCCTCACACGTCCGGGGTGCCGTCGAACTGGCGCACGATCTGCTGCCGCGCGCGGTAGAGGCGGCTCATCACGGTGCCCTTTCGGATCCGGAGCGCGCGTGCGGCCTCCTCGTACGACAGGCCGGCGACGTCGACGGCGACGAGAACGTCCCGGAAGGCGTCGGGGAGTGCTGCGACTGCGGCGTAGAGCTCGGCGGCCTCGAGTGCAGCGTGCGGCTCGACGCGCCTTCGGGTCGGCGACGAGGTCGAGCTCGTCGGGGAGCGCGCCGGGACGGAGCCGGTGGCTCTCACTCCGCTTCGTGTTCAGGTGGGTGTTGCGCAGTGCGCGCAGCAGGTAGCCCAGGTCGTCGTCGTTGCGCAGAAGCCGCGGGCGGGCGAGCACCCGAGCATAGGTCTCCTGGACGAGATCCTCGGCGTCCACCCGCGAACCGCAAAGCGCCCACGCGGCTCTGTAGAGCCGGTCCAGGTGGTCTCCGAGACGGGCGGGGTCGAGCTGGCGTTGCATCGCGTGCGGCTTTCGCGGAAGGGGTCCGTCCGGAGCATACGGGGCGCGTTTCGAAGGCATCTCCGGGTCTACACGAGACGGCTGCCCCGGACGTCTTCTTCCCGATGCGAGTGAGCGTCAGGGTCCAGACGCGAGCCGACCACTCCGTCACATCCATCGGGGGTGCCCCCATCGACCTGAATGCCAGAGCGAAGGCGTCGTCAACTGTCCGGATCGGCGACGTCGCGGTCCGGTTCGTTCACACGGAGGCTGCAAGCCCCTACTCGCTGATCGAATGGGTCGCGGCCGCCGGGGCACCCAGCCCGCCGGTTCATGTTCACCACGCGACCGATGAGGGCTTCTATGTGCTCTCGGGCACGTTCGGATTCCTGCTCGACCGCGAGCGGATCGACGCGCCCGCCGGGACACATCTGCTCGTTCCGAAAGGGCGTCCTCACACATTCTGGAACACCAGTGGAGAGACGTCGCGTTGCCTGATCCTTCTCTCGCCACCAGGGTTCGAGGCGTACTTCAGAGAGCTGGCCACGGGGTTCGCAGCGCTCGAGTCCGAGGAGGAAGCCACTGAGCTGCGACGGAAGCTTGGCGCCCGCTACGACATCGAGGTCGTCGGCCCTCCGGTCAGTCAGTGATGGACGGGCGCGATCACTACCAGCTCGATGACTCGGCGCCTGAGCTCTACCAGCGCTATCTCGTTCCCGCGGTGACCGCGTTGTGGGCGGCCGATCTTCTTGGCCGGGTCTGTTTGCGGTCGGGTGAGCGGGTGCTGGATGTGGCGTGTGGGACGGGCGTCGTCGCGCGAGGGGCGGCCGAGCAGGTCGGCGCGAGCGGACATGTCGCGGCGATCGACCTGAACGCGGCGATGTTGGAGGTCGCGCGGCGGCTCGACCCGCCGCCTGGCGCCCCGATTGCCTGGCACGAAGCGAGCGCATCGGAACTTCCATACGAGGAAGCAAGCTTTGATGTCGTGCTTTGCCAGCTCGGGCTCCAGTTCTTTCCCGATGCGGGCGCTGCGCTCCGCGAGATGCGACGTGTGCTCGTCGCGGGGGGCCGCGTAGGGCTGAGCGTGTACTCGGCGATCGAGCAGACACCCGCGGCGCTCGCGCTCTCCGAGGCGCTCGACCAACGGATCGGAGGTGATGCTTCGCGACCGAAGCGGAGTGAGCATTCGCTCGCCGACGCGGCTGAGCTGGGCAGGCTGGTTGCGGCCGCTGGCTTTGGCGACATCAACATCGCCACGGTCACGCAGACGCTGCGGTTCCCTTCTGTCTCCGACTGGGTGCGCATCCAGCTGAGCGCGAGCCCGCTTGCCACGTTGCTGAACGGTCTAGATCCGAAGCGCGCCGCATCCGTTGTGAACGCGATCGTCGCCGATGTGCAGGTCGCGCTTGCGCCGCACAGCGGACCAGATGGCCTCGCCTTCCCGCAAGAGGCCCACGTTCTACTCGCGGTCGCGTGAAACTCGCGCATTCCAGAATGCAGAGACCTCCAAGAACGTCCGAGGCGCCCCCGTGGACGCCTCGAAACCGTGCCAGAGTTAGTGCTTCTGTTCCAGTAGCGGGGGCAGGATTTGAACCTGCGACCTCCGGGTTATGAGCCCGGCGAGCTACCTGACTGCTCCACCCCGCGACGCAGCGCAGAGTGTAGCACCGTCGCGTGCCGAAAAAGCGCCTCGGGGAGCCAGAAACACGAGGCGCGGCCGCCGATCGGGGCGCCGGCACGAGCCGCCGTTACGATGCCGAAACGATGGCTCTCGCAAGCTTGCTCGCCGCGCTCGTCGCCTTCGTGGCCGTCGTTGCTGCGGGCGCGTTCCTGGCCGTTCGAGCCCTCGCCGCCTGGCGGACGTATCGCACGTTCTCGCTGAGCGCGACCACCGCGCTCGAGGCGGTCATGACGAGCGCCGAGGCGGCGGAGAAGCGGGCAGCCTCGGCGGCGGCCGGCGCCGAGCGGCTCAGCGCGGCCAACATCCGGCTCCAGGCCTCCCTCGAGCAGCTGGCGGTGATCCGCGCCGCTGCTTCGGAGTTCACCGGCACCCTCGCCCGCGTCCGCGGGCTGGTGCCGCGGAAGTGATCCGCGTCGCTGCGGTCGACCTGGGGACGAACTCCACACGCCTGCTCGTCGCCGACGTCGAGGACGGCCGCGTCGAGCAGATCGTCCGGCGCGCCGTCGTCACGCGCTTGGGCGAAGGAGTCGACGCTCGGCGGCGCCTGCTTCCGGTGCCGATCGCGCGCGTACGGAACGTGCTCTCCGATTTCCGGCGAGAGGCCGAGTCGCTCGGTAGCGAGCGCACGCTCGCAGTCGCGACGAGCGCCGTCCGCGATGCGGAGAACGGCGAAGCGTTTCTCGGCGAGGTCGAGGGGTCGTACGGCTTCGCGACGCGCCTCCTCTCGGGCGACGACGAGGCCGAGCTGACCCGGCGTGGCCTCGGCGCCCTCGACGACGCGACGCTCGTGCTCGACGTCGGCGGCGGCTCGACCGAGCTGCTCGCGGGCGGCTTCCACACGAGCCTCGACGTCGGCTCCGTCCGGCTCACGGAGCGCTACCTGCGGGGCGACCCTCCGTTCAGCGACGAGCTCGAGGCCGCCGCGCAGCACGTGCGCGACCTGCTCCCGGCCTTGCAGGTCGAGCAGGCGGTCGGCGTCGCCGGCACCGTCGCCCAACTGGCCGAGCTGGCCGGGTCGACCGACCTGAAGCTGGCCGCGATCGAAGGCCTCCTCGACGGGCTCGCGTCACTCCCGCTCGAGGAGCGGCGGCACGTCGTCAACCTCGATCCGGCCCGCGCGCCGGTGGTCGTCGGCGGCATCCTGATCGTGCGCGAGGTGCTGCGCCGGTACGACCTCGATCGGCTCCGGTTCAGCGTCCGCGACCTTCTCGACGGCGCGGCGCTCGAGGCCGCCGAGCTGCCCGAAGCGGTCGAGGGCCCTGCCCCGCCCGGCGCCTACACGTGCTGTTGAACGGGCTCGCGCCGACATCCTTGCGCTCGCAAGGTTCTCCTGCTACGATACTTGCCGAATCAAGTATTGAGTCGTCAAGCATCCAAGGAGAAACCATGACGAGCACGATTGAAGTCACGAAAAACGAGCTCCCGACCGGCACCTGGAAGGCGGACACCGTCCACTCCAGCGTCGCGTTCGAGGTCCCCTATGCGGTCGCGACGTTCAACGGCGAGGTGCCGGAGTTCGAGGCGAGCCTCGTGAACGGCAAGCTGACGGGCGTCGCCCGCATCGCGAGCCTCACCGTCAAGGACGAGAACCTGCAGGCCCATCTGCTCTCGCCCGAGTTCTTCGACGCCGAGCGGCACCCCGAAGTCCGCTTCGAGGGCACGAAGTTCACGCGCGACGGCGACCAGGTCACGGTCGAAGGCGAGGTCACCATCAAGGGGATCACACAGCCGGCGACCCTGTCCGGCACGATTACCGGCCCGTCGATCGACCACTTCGGCGCGAACCGCGTCGGTCTTTCGCTCGAGACGACGGTCGACCGCACCCAGTACGACATCAACTGGAACATGCCGCTTCCGAACGGCGAGCCGGCCCTCTCCAACCAGGTCACCCTGAAGGCCGACCTGTCGCTGGTCGCCCAGGAGGCGTAGTGCGCATCCTCGCGATCAGCGGCTCCCTCCGCTCCGACTCGAACTCGACGGCCCTCCTCCGCGCTCTGCGCGAGGAGGCGCCGGCGGGAGTCGACGTCGAACTGTGGCGGGGATTGAAGGAGATCCCGCCCTACGACGCGGACGACGACGGCACTCCGGGACCGGCCACGGTCGAGGAGCTCCGTCAGCTGATTCGCGAGGTGGACGCGGTGTTCTTCGCCACACCCGAGTACAACTCGTCCGTGCCGGGGGCGCTGAAGAACGCCCTCGACTGGGCGTCGCGCCCGATGGCGACGAATGCGTTCCGCAACAAGCCGGTCGCCGTGATCAGCTCGAGCGCCGGCGCATTCGGAGGAGTGTGGGCCGCCGCCGAGCTGCGCAAGGTGCTCGGGGCGATGGGCGCGCGCGTGACCGAGGCCGAACTGGCCGTCGCGCATGCGCACGAGAAGCTCGGCGACGACGGCATCCTCGCCGACGACGACGTCCGGCAGGGGCTGCGCGACTCGCTCGAGCTGCTCGTCGCCGAGGTCTCCCCCGCGCTCGCAGCCGCCTAGCGCACCGAATCTCAGTCGTCCAGGTCGGCCGGCGGATCGTCTTCCGCCAGCCGGCGCTGGACGACCGAGCGCGAGAGCACGCCGACGAGCTTCCCGCCGTCGAGCACCGGCACGCGCTCGTAGTCCTGTTGTTCGAGGAGCGTGAACGCCTCGCGCAGGCCCATGCCGGAGTCGAGGGTCGCGTTCGGCTCCTCGGCGATCTCGCCGAGCGTCGTGGAGTTCGGGTCACGACCGCCCGCGACGACCTCGCGCACGAGTGTCTTGCGCGTGACGACGCCGACGAGGCGGCCGTCGTCGCAGACGAGGACCGCTCGCACCGCGTCACGCGCCAGCGCAACGCCTGCTTCGCGCGCAGACGCGCCGACGTCCAGCGCAAGCGGCTCGGGCACCATCGCGTCGCGAACGAGCTGCTCGGTCAACGGTGAGCCACTACGGATAGACGCCGCGCGCCTCGAGCGCGGTGGAGACTTCGCGGATCGCGGCGACGAGCGCGGCGTCGCGCAGTGAGATGCCACGGTCCTCCGACACGCTCCAGACGCGGTCGAACGCGTCGCCGAGCTTGTCGGCGAGCCGGCGGCGGATCTCGTCGCGGTCCCAGAACAGCCGGCCGAGGTCCTGCACCCACTCGAAGTACGAGACCGTGACGCCGCCCGCATTCGTGAGGATGTCCGGCAGGACGGGAATGCCGCGCTCGGCGAGAATCCGGTCGCCCTCGACCGAAGTCGGCCCGTTCGCGCCCTCCGCGACCAGGCGGCAACGCAGATTCGCGGCGTTGGCGCCCGTCACCTGATCCTCGCGCGCGGCCAGCACGAGGATGTCGCACGGCAGGGCCAGCAGCTCGGCATTCGTGATTCGCTCGACCCCCTTGACGTAGCCCTCGAGCGAGCCGTTCTCCGTGACGTACGCGTGCAGCGACGGGATGTCGAGCCCGTCTTCGGCGTGCACGCCCCCGGAGACGTCGGAGACCGCGACGACCCGCGCACCGCGCTCGTGCAGCTCGGTCGCGGCGATACCACCGACGTTGCCAAAGCCCTGGACGACGCAGTGCTGCTCGGCGAGGTCCCAACCGAGGCGGTGGCACGCGCGCTCGATCACCATCACGACTCCCGCGCCGGTCGCCTCGTGGCGGAACACGGAGCCACCGATCGAGATCGGCTTGCCGGTGACGATCCCCGGCACCGAATAGCCCATCTGCATCGAGTACGTGTCCATCATCCATGCCATCGTCTGCTCGTTCGTCGCCATGTCGGGCGCAGGGATGTCGAGCTGCGGCCCGATGAACGGGGCCAGCTCGGCGGTGAACCGACGCGTGAGCCTGGAGAGCTCGGTCTGCGACATCTCGTGCGGGCTGCACCGCACGCCGCCCTTCGCGCCGCCGTACGGCAGACGGAGCAGTGCGCACTTCCAGGTCATCCACATCGCGAGCGCGGCGCACTCGCCGAGATCGACGCCCTCGTCGTAACGGATGCCGCCCTTCGTCGGCCCCAGTACCGACGAGTGCTGGACACGGTAGGCCGGGAAGGATCGGTACGAGCCGTCGTCCATCATCACCGGCAGCATCAGGATCAGCGCCCGCTCCGGATGGCGGAGCCGGGTCGAGACGTAGTCGGGAACGCTCGCAAGGTCGAGGGCGTGGTCGAGCTGCTCGCTCGCCTGCTGATAGAGCGGGGTGTCCCACTCCAGCATCGGAGCGGGAAGAGCGACCTTGGCCACGGTCATGAGGGTACCTCTACAGGTCCAGCAAGGCACGCATCACGTTCCCCTGTTCCTCGTCGCCCCTGAGGTACGAGCCGCGGATCAGGGTCCATACCCGGATCTTGCGATCGTCGAGGCCCGCCGCAACGAAAGCAGCGATGCGGCGCTCTGTGCGCTCGAGGTCGGTGAGCCGCGTCGTCATCGGGTTCCAGAGGAAGGACGGAACGTCGTACTCCCGGTCGGCCGCGTACGGCTTCGGGTCGATGGCGACGTGGCGGTCGCCGTGCCGAAGGATGTTGTGGTGATGGAAGTCGCCGTGGACGATCCAGTCGTCGCCCGGATCGAACGACGACCAGACCTCGCGCGCCAGCTCGACCAGCCAGCCGATCGAGTCGGCCTCGCGCTCGGCGTTCTCGAGCCACCTCGGCACCTCGTCGGCGACGCGGCGAAACGGCGCGCACGCCGGGCGCCAGAGCTTCGTGCCGACCTCGACCGCGATCGCGACCGCCTCGTCCTCGCGAAGCTCCGAGATGTCGGTGCCGGGAACCGCGCGCTCCTCGAGCACCGCGCGCCGCGTCTTGTCGCCGCGCAGGAACCGGACTGCCCCGTCTCCCGCCCAGAGCTGGAGCGCCTCGCCCTCCTCGAGCGACTCGTCGTCGCCCGCCCACGCCACCTTCAGCACCGCCTCGTCACCGACAGGTGCGACGTAGGAGAAGCGCGCCAGCGCAAACGGCGGGCCGAGGTCCAGGCCCCACTCGCCGGCGATCTCCTCGGCCGTCGCCTGCATGACGCCGAAATCGGGAAACTCGTCCACGCGCGCCAGTGTGCACCGCGAAGTCGGGCCCGTGTGGTCTACGCTTCGCGGGCTGTGACAGACGAGACAAAGCTCAGGCGTGCGTGGCTGCGAGGGTACAAGTCAGGCGACGTCGAGCTCTCGATCGCCCGGGCGACGCTCGCCAGCGAGCAGCTGCAGCATGAGCTCGGTGCCACGCGCGCGCGTGCGAACGCGATGCAGACGGAGATCAACGAGCTCCACAAGCGCGTCGACCTGTTCCGGCAGCGCGAAGAAGAGCTGACGCGCGCCCTCGACGAGGTGCGCCAGCGGCGCGAGCAGCTCGAGCGCGACGGGCGAAACCAGGCGCAGCAAGTCGTCGCCGACGCGGAGCTGCGCGCGTCTGCGCTCCGGACCGAAGGATTGCGCCAGGTCGGCGAGCTGCAGCAGCAGGTCGAACAACTGCTCGGCCTGCGCGCCGGTCTCAGCGCCGCACTGAGGCGCGCGACGCTCGACATCTCGGACTCGCTCGACCGGCTCGCCGCCGCTCCCGCGCGCGCCGCCGAGCAGCTTCCGCCTCGCAAGCCCGAGGGGCCGACGTCGCCCCCGCACGACGCGGACGAGCACCTCGCGCGCTGGACCGACGAAGACAAGTCCTAGCGCACCGCGAGGGCGAGGCCCGGCAGGCCGAGCACGTCGCTCCAGCCCTCCGGCAGCCGCGGCTCGGTGTCCGGCCGGGTTGCCACCGCGACGAGCACCTCGCCCCCGCGGGTGAACGCGCAGAGCCCAGGACCGAGCTCGATCGGCTCGTACGATCCCGCGAACGCCGCCGCGTGCTCCGCACGCAGCGTCAGCGTCTTCCAGGTGACGAAGAGCTTCGCCGTCTCGTCCGTCGGAGCTGCGCCGTCGCGCAGTGCCGCGAGCGCGGAGCGGCGGGCATCCCAGTCGACGGGGCGCCGGTTGTCGGGGTCGACGAGCGAGAGATCCTCGAGCTCGTCTCCGCGGTAGATGTCGGGCACGCCCGGCGAGGTCAGCTTCAACAACAGCTGCCCGAGCGCGATCCGCCGTCCGAGGTCGCGCACCCGCTCGACGAACGGGTCCAGGGCGACGAGCTCCGCGGCCCGCGCTGCGTACTCCTGCACGTCGCGTTCGTGCTCGAGGTCCGGTGACAGCCAGTTGGTATTGACCTTCCCCTCACGCAGCGCCTTCTCGAGATAGCCGTCCAACCGCGCCCGGTCGATGGGCAGCGCGCCGACGAGCGTCTGGTAGACCAGCAGCTCCTCCCGCGCGTCGTCGAGGCCGCCGAGCTCCGCGTGCCAAGCGCGCACTCGCCCCGCCCAGTCGTCTGCGAGCCACGTGAGCGCAACGATCCGCGCGCGCACGTCGGGCGCGCGCTTCGTGTCGTGGGTGTAGGTCGTCAGCAGGTGTCGCGGGAAGCGGGCCGCACGTCTCGCGTTCGTCTCGTGGAAGGCCACGACGTCGAGCGAGAAGCGGCCCGGGTCGCCGCCGACCTCGTTCAGCGCCGCCAGCCGGAAGTAGCGGTAGAACGCCGTGTCCTCGACCCCCTTCGCCATCACGGGGCCGGTCGTCTGCTGAAAGCGCACGACGAAGTCCTCGTGCCCCTCCTCCTGCAGGAACAGGATGCGCCGCAGCTCCTCTGACACACCTGCGCGGCCGATCTCCTCCCGGTCCGCATCCTCGATCACGCCGACGTAGGGACGGATGTAGGTTCGGTAGACCTGGAACGACGCGAGCGCGAGAGGCAGGTTCTCGAGCTCGAGCTCCTGATGCAGCCGCCGGAGCTCGGGCTCGAAGATGTTCACCGCGACCTCGAGCTTCGCGAGCGCGGCAATGTCCTCGAAGCGGCGCGTGTCGCCGGTCACCTCGGCGTACAGCTCGGTGAAGGCCGGCTCGGCGTCGGCGTTCACGAAGAGGCCCATCACGTCGTTCAGGAACTCGTAGCCGGTCGTCCCTTCCAGCGGCCAGTCGCGCAGCTCCTCACCCGGCTCGAGGATCTTCTCGGCCCACACGTGCTCGACGCCCGCCTCGTGCAGCCGCTCGAAGTATTGCTCCGGATCGGCGAGCCCGTCCGGATGGTCGACGCGCACGCCGTCGACGAGCCCTTCCCGTACGAGCTCGATCACCTTCGCGTGCGTCGTCCAGAAGACCTCCCAGTCCTCCTGCTTCAGCCCGCCCAGCTCGCCGACGTCGAAGAAGCGGCGGTGAAACCCCGTCGTCAGATCGACGTCGAAGAACATCTGCCGCAGCGCGAGGTCGTGCCAGAACGGGTTCTCGTCGACCGCGGCCATGTGGTTCGGGACGATGTCGAGGATCACGCCGAGGTCGCCGCCCGCGAGCGCCCGGAACTCCTCCTCGCCGCCGAGGGCCGGGGAGATGTGCCGCGGATCGACCACGTCGTACCCGTGGGTCGAGTCCGCGCGCGCCTGCAGGGAGGGCGACAGGTAGAGGTGCGAGATGCCGAGCTCGAGCAGGTATGGCGCCAGCTCACGGGCCTGCGCAAAACCGAACTCGGGCGTCAACTGCAGCCGGTAGGTGGCTCTCAGGTCGTGCACGGCGCATCACGCACGGCGGAAGACGGCGAGCGACCGTGCCTCGATCTCGACATCGGCTCCGGGAACGAACCGTTCGCACTCGCAGCGCCCGGTTGCAAGGACGACCTCCCAGCGCGTGCCGAACCGGCGCGCCGGGAGCCGGAACGCAATGTCCTCGAAGTGCGCGTTGAAGAGCAGCAGGAACGTGTCGTCGCGCACCGGCTCACCGGTCTCCGTCACCGTATCCAGCTCGTCGCCGTTCATGAACACGCCGATTGCACGCGACTCGTCGTTGTCCCAGTCGCGTCTCGTCATGCGGCGCCCATCGGGCCGCATCCACCACACGTCGGGCAGCTGGGCGCCTTTGCCCTCGAAGAACTTCGTGCGGCGGAAGATCGGGTGCTTCCGCCGCAGCGCGATCAGCTGCCGCACGAACTCGAGCTGCGCGTCGTCACCAGAGTCCCAGTCGAACCAGGAGATCTCGTTGTCCTGGCACCACGCGTTGTTGTTGCCGCCCTGTGTGCGGCCGATCTCGTCACCGCCGAGCAACATCGGGACGCCCTGTGACAGCAGCAGGGTTGCCAGGAAGTTCCGCTGCTGCCGTGCGCGGAGCGCCTGCACTTGCGGGTCGTCGGTCGGCCCTTCGACCCCGCAGTTCCAGGAGCGGTTGTCGTCGGTGCCGTCGCGGTTGTCCTCGCCGTTCGCTTCGTTGTGCTTCTCGTTGTACGACACGAGGTCTCGCAGCGGGAAGCCGTCATGGGCCGTGATGAAGTTGATCGACGCGAACGGACGGCGACCGTCCGTCTGGTAGAGATCGGCGGAGCCGCCGAACCGCTGTGCGAATTCGGCGAGCGTCGCCTGGCCGCGCCAGAAGTCCCGCATCGTGTCGCGGTAGATGCCGTTCCACTCGGACCAGAGAATCGGGAAGTTCCCGACCTGGTAGCCGCCCGGGCCGACGTCCCACGGCTCGGCGATCAGCTTCACCTGTGAGAGCACGGGATCCTGGTGGATGATGTCGAAGAACGCCGACAGACGATCGACTTCGTAGAGCTCGCGCGCGAGCGCGGACGCTAGGTCGAAACGGAACCCGTCGACGTGGCACTCGGTGACGAAGTACCGCAGCGAGTCCATGATCAGCCGCAGGACCGACGGGTGCACAGGGTTCAGCGTGTTGCCCGTCCCCGTGTAGTCCATGTAGTGATGCAGGTCGCCGGCGACGAGGCGGTAGTAGCTCTCGTTGTCCACGCCCTTGAAGCTCAGCATCGGGCCGAGATGGTTCCCTTCGGCGGTGTGGTTGTAGACGACATCGAGGATCACCTCCATCCCGGCCCGGTGCAGCGCCTTCACCATGCCCTTGAACTCGCGCACCTGGTCGCCGGTCGCGGAGTACAGCGAGTGCGGCGCCAGGTATCCGATCGTCGAGTAGCCCCAGTAGTTGGTCAGCCCACGGTCGTAGAGGAAGCTCTCGTCGGCGATGTGGTGCACGGGCAGCAATTCGACCGCCGTCACACCGAGCGACTTCAGGTACTCGATCGCACCTTCGCTCGCGAGGCCCGCATACGACCCGCGCAGATCCTCGCGCACATCGGCGCGCCTCTTCGTGAAGCCCTTCACGTGCACCTCGTAGATCACCGTCTCGTTCCAGGGGACGTGCGGCCTCACCCACTCGTCGTCCTCCCAGTCGAACGACGTGTCGATCACGACCGACTTCGGGATCGCCGGCGCGGAGTCGGCCTCGTCGATCGTCAGGTCGGCGTCATCGCCCTCCGACGGCACATACGGCAGCACGTGGGCCGCGCCCCAGTCGACCGCGCCGTCGATCGCCTTCGCGTACGGGTCGATGAGGAGCTTCTGGGCGTTGAAGCGCTTGCCGGTCGCCGGCTTGTACGGCCCGTGCACGCGGTAGCCGTAGTGCTGTCCCGGCCCGACGCCCGGGAGGTAGCAGTGCCAGTTGAACGCGGCGCGCTCGCTCAGCTCGATGCGCTCTTCCCCGCCGTGCTCGTCGAAGAGGCAGAGCTCGACGCGCTCCGCGTTCTCCGAGAAGATCGAGAAGTTCGTGCCGCTGCCGTCCCAGACCGGGCCGAGCGGGAACGCCTCGCCCGGCCAGACGAGGCGGCTCACCGGCGAAGCTCCACGGTGCGCGCTTCGAAGTCGGCGAGCAGGGCGGCCTTGCCGCGGCGCATCGTCAACCGCTTCCCCTCGACCTCGGTGCGGAGCTCGCGCGGCAGCTCACGCCTCAGTCGCAGCAGCTCCACGTAGAGCGGATCGAGGGCCCCGCCGGTGAGCTTCGACGCGTCGAACGTCTCGAGCGCCTGCGGGTCCGGGATCTCCTCGCCCGAGAACGACGTGAACGCTGCGAACTCGCGCTTGCGCCCCTCACGCGTTGCGTCGGCGATGAACGGATCGATGTGATCCGTGAAGAACCGAAACGGCGCCTGTTCGTCGTGCTCCTCGCCCATGAAGAGGAGCGGCGTGTTCAACGAGAAGAGCACGACGGCCAAGGCTACGCGGTGCGCGTCGGGCGGCAGCCGCTCACCGAGCGCGCGGTTGCCGACCTGGTCGTGGTTCTGGGCGCACACCACGAGACGCTCCGGCTGCGGGCGCTCGAGCTCGCGCACGAGCCCGTCCATCGACCCGAAGCTCGCGTAGTAGCCCTCGTGCTCGCCGGTGAGGAGGACGTGCAGCTCGTGGTGCAGGCTGTCGAGCCACATCGCGTCGTGCCCCCACTCCTCGAGCGGCGTGAAGTCGTCGGGGCCCATCTCGCTGATCACGAGCCCGTCGACGCGTTCGCGCAGCTCGCGCAGCACGTGCACGGGCGAGTCGTCATGGACGGCGTGCACGGCGTCGATGCGCAGTCCGTCGATGCGATAGTCGCGAGTCCAGAGAAGTGCGTTCCCGATCGCCCATTCGCGCACGGCGCGTTGCGAATAGTCGAGCGCCGAGCCCCAAAAGGTGTGGTGGGCGTCGGTGAAGTACGGGCCGAAGCGCCCGATCGCCTCCGACCCCGGGCCGATGTGGTTGTAGACGACGTCGAGGATCACTCCGAGCCCGGCACGGTGGGCCGCGTCGACCAGACGCGCGAGCCCGGCCGGGCCGCCGTACGCCGGATGCGGCGCGTCGATGTAGACGCCGTCGTAGCCCCAGCCACGCTCGCCGGGGAAGGTCGAGACGGGCATCAACTCGATCGCGGTCACGCCCAGGCCGCGCAACGCGTCGAGGCGCGGGATCACGGCGTCGAACGTTCCCTCGTCGGTGAACGTCCCGACGTGCAGCTCGTACAGCACGAGCTCCTCGAGCGGCAGGCGCGGCCCGTCCGCGATCTCGAAGCATGTCGTGTCGAGGATCCGCGACGGCCCCCGGATGCCGCCGGGCTGCGAGCGCGAGCACGGGTCCGGCAGCGCGTCGCTCCCGTCGAGCACGTAGAGGTAGTCGTCACCCGGCCGCGCGTCGACTTCCCCGGCGAAGACCCCCTCGCCGGCCGCCGCGAGCTCGTGGTCCTCCCCGAGCACGCGGACGGCGACGTCCGCCGCGGCCGGCGCCCAGACGCGAAACGCCGTCCCGCCCCCTGCGAGCGGCACGGCCCCCAGGGGCAACTGCGAGACCGGCGTGGACATCTCGCGGAAGGTACCCACCTCCCCGGGCAGAGCATCCAGCTGCCGACACACCCGGCGAACTGTGGACGATCCGCCACACTTCCGCGCGGGTGGCTGCCACCTGCGAAACCCGCGTCGCAAGCCGAATTGCGGTCGATCCGTCACACTTTCGTGCGCGAGGCTGCCACCGGACGTGGCCGCCTGGGACGACGTCTCGCTTGGCCCGTAAGGGCGCTGTAAGACGTCGGCTTCCGTCCCTCGATCGGGATCGTCTTGCCCGGACGGCGGCCGATGAGACCCGTATGAAAACCATGCTCCTGTTCGTTGCGGTCGCCTTGGCGTGCGTAGCGGGCGCAAGTGCGGCCCGGGCCGATTCCGACCCCGCCGCAGTCGTCAAGACCGACGTCCAGAAGCTCGTCACGGACGCGACCACACTGCACAGCACGATCCAGGCCGACGCCGAGAAGGTCTCGGCCGACGTCCAGGCACTGCAGGGAACCACCGACCGGAAGGCCGCCCGCGCGACGCTGCAGGCCGACTGGCAGAAGCTGCGGGCCGACCGCCGGCAGCTCCTCCCGGCGGTTCAGGCCGACTGGGCCCAGCTGAAGACCGACCTCGAGGCGGTGCGCTCGGCGAAAGCCGGCTCGACCGACCTTCGCTCGGTGCTCCAGCAGGCGAAGCAGGCGCTCGCGCAGCAGCGTGACGCCGTCGAGCAAGCCGTCGTCGCCGCGCACCAGGCCGCCCAGGCCCTCCGCGCCGGCTTCAAGACGAAGTAACCGCTGAAGGCCCGGCACCGCGAGGTGCCGGGCCCCCCGGCGACTCAGGTCAGAGCCGGGAGAGCTGCCTGGCGCAGCCAGACCGCCCCGAGCGGGGGAAGCGTCACCTCGGCCGAGAACGGCAGGTCGTGCGACGAGCGCTCCTCGGCGTGCACGGCCCCGAGGTTGCCGACTCCCGTGCCGCCGTAGTAGGTCGAGTCCGTGTTCAGGAGCTCGGTCCACTCGCCGCCTGCCGGCAGCCCGACGCGATATCGCTCGCGCGGGACGGGCGCGAGGTTCAGCAGGCAGACGACCCGCCGCGACCCGTCCCGCGAGATCCGCATGAACGCCAGCACGTTGTTGAGCGCGTCGTTCGGCTCGATCCACTGGAAGCCTTCGTGCGAGAAGTCGACCTCCCACAGCGCAGGCTCGTCGGCATAGATCCGGTTCAGCTCGCGGACGAGGTCGCGGACGCCCGCGTGGTCGACGTGCTCGAGCAGCCACCACGGGAGCTCGTCCGACTCCGACCACTCCCACGGGCTCGCAAGCTCACAGCCCATGAAGAGCAGCTTCTTGCCGGGGTGCGACCACATGTACGCGTACAGCGCGCGCAGGTTCGCGAGCTGCTGCCAGCGGTCGCCCGGCATCTTCGTGAGCAGCGACCGCTTCCCGTGCACGACCTCGTCGTGCGACAGCGGCAGGATGAAGTTCTCGTTCCACGCATAGACGAGCGAGAAGGTCAGCTCATGGTGGTGGTAGCGGCGATGGATCGGGTCGTGCTGGAAATACGCGAGCGTGTCGTTCATCCACCCCATGTTCCATTTGAACCCGAAGCCGAGCCCGCCGACGTACGTGGGCTTCGAGACGCCCGGCCACGCCGTCGACTCCTCGGCGGCGGAGATGACGCCCGGCTCGCGCGCGTGGACGAGCTCGTTCACCTCCTTCAGGAACGCGACGGCGTCGAGATCCTCGCGGCCGCCGAATGCGTTCGGGACCCACTCGCCGGCCTTGCGCGAGTAGTCGAGGTAGAGCATCGAGGCCACCGCGTCGACCCGCAGCCCGTCGGCGTGGTAGGAGCGCAGCCAGAAGAGCGCGTTCGCGAGCAGGAAGTTCTGCACCTCGGTGCGGCCGAGGTTGAAGATCAGCGTCCCCCAGTCCGGGTGCGCGCCACGCCGCGGATCGTCGTGCTCGTAGAGCGCCGTCCCGTCGAAGCGCGCGAGCGCCCACTCGTCGCGCGGGAAGTGCGCGGGCACCCAGTCGAGGATCACACCGATCCCCTTCGAGTGGAGGTGGTCGACGAACCAGCGGAAGTCGTCGGGCGAGCCCATCGACGAGAGCGGCGCGTAGTACCCCGTCACCTGGTAGCCCCACGACCCCGAGAACGGATGGTGCATCACCGGCAGCAGCTCGACGTGCGTGAACCCGAGATCCTTCACGTACGGCGCCAGCTGCTCCGCGAGCTCGCGCCAGCCGAGGCCCTTCCGCCACGACGGCGCATGCACCTCGTAGATGGAGAGCGGGCCGTCGAGCGGCTCCCGCCCGCGACGAGCTTCCATCCAGTCGTCGTCGTCCCACTCGTGCTCCGAGAGCGTGACGACGGACGCCGTCTTCGGCGGCAGCTCCGCCTCGAACGCGAGCGGATCGGCCTTCTCGACCGTCGCGCCATTGATATGGAACTTGTAGCGCTGCCCGACGGCCGCCCCTTCCACGATCCCTTCCCAGATGCCCGTCTCCGCGACGGGCTCGAGCGGGTCCGCGCCCGCCTGCCAGTCGTTGAAGTCGCCGACGACGCTCACGCCGTGGCCGTTCGGCGCCCACACCGCGAACCGCACTCCTCCCTCGACGGGATGTGCGCCGAGCTTCGCGTACAGCTCCTCGTGACGGCCGGCACGCGCCAGCCAGATGTCGAGCTCGCCGAACGCCGACGCGCGCGCCTGCGTCACTGCGGCACCTCCTCTTCGAGCATCCGCAGGATGCCCGCGACCGGGATCGACACCCAATCGGGCCGGTGGTTCAGCTCGTACCGCAGCTCGTACACGGCCTTCTCGAGCTCGAACACCGAGAGCAGCTTGTCCATCGCCGAGCCCGACGGGATGAGCGTCTTGTCGACCGTCGCGCGGTAGCCGGCGAGGAACTGCGCACGCGCACGCGCTTCCCAGCCGGGCGGGGGCTCGACGCCGCGGATGAGCGAGGTGGCGGAGGCGGCGTATGCGAACGACCGCATCATGCCGGCGACGTCGCGCAGCGGACTGCGCTTGCGGCGCCGCTCCGGGAGCGACCGGGCGGGCTCGCCCTCGAAGTCGAGCAGAACCCAGTCGTCACCCGTCCAGAGCGTCTGACCGAGATGGAAGTCGCCGTGCTGGCGGATCACCCGGCCGATCGTGCCGACGTACGTCCAGAGGCGCAGGCGCTCGCGGACCTCCTCGCCGCGTCCGCGAATCGGAGCGAGGTCCTCGTGGTCGTCGGGAAGCTCGAGGAAGATGCTCTCGATCTCGTCGTCGATCGTCGCCGTGAGCATGCCGAGCGACTCGGTCGACGGCTCCTCGGGCGCGAAGTTGGGGTCGGACGAGTCGCTGCCGAAGAGCGTGTGCATGTGCCCCGTCACCTCGCCGAGGCGGCGGAGGCTCTCCAGGAAGTCGTCGTCGCCCGCGGCCATCGTGTCGAGCGCGAGCTCCCAGCCGTCCTGCCCGTCCGAGACGAAGCGCTGGAGAATCCCGAGGGTCGTGTCCATCGGGCGGCCGTTGTACGCGTACCAGCCGGCCAGTTGCGCGATGTTCTCGAAGCCGCGCTCCGTCAGGAACCGCAGCAGCTCGAGCTCGGGGTTGATCCCCGCCTCGAGCCGGCGGAAGACCTTCAGGATCAGCTCCTCGTCGAAGACGACGGACGTGTTCGACTGCTCGGCCGTGATCTGCCGGGCGTTGCGAAGCTCGGGCGCAAGCCCGGCGTTTCCCTCGACCTGCGCGAACTCGACCGTCCCCTCCCCGGCCTCGATCTTCGCGCCCGACCGCATCATGCGAACGAGCTCTCGCGCCTGGCCCGCGTCGGCGAGCGCATCGAGGCCGTCGCCGGTGAGCAGCTGGTAGGTCTCGTGCGTTCCGGTGTCGAATCGGATCTCGACGAGCTGGAGCTCGAGCACCGGATCGGCGGCACGCAGGGTCGCACGGTCGATGACCGTCGCATGCGTCACGTCGCGCGTCTTCGAGCCGAACCAGCGCTGGCTCGTGACGAAGTCGATGACTCCCTGCTCGCTCACGTCTCCGCGTCCTTCCGCAACTGGAACCAGAAAAACCCTCGACCGGCGAGTGTCAGCAGATAGGACAGCTCGCCGATCCGCGGAAAGGCCGTCTGCCCGAACATCTCCACCGGGATCAGTCCCTCCCAGCGGGACAGGTCGAGCTCAACGGCCTGCGCCGAGCGCGCGAGATTGTGCACGCAGAGGACGATGTCATCCTCGTACGTCCGGACGTGGGCGAAGATGCGCGGGTTCTCGGGCCGGAGCGCCTCGTACGTGCCGAGCCCGAAGAGCGGGTGCTGCTTGCGCAGGGTGATCAGCCGTCGGAGCCAGCGCAGCAGCGAGTTGGGCTGGCGCAGCTGCGCCTCGACGTTCACGGCCTGGTAGCCGTACACCGGGTCGAGCAGCGGGGGCAGATACAGCTGCGCGAAGTCGGCGCGCGAGAAGCCGCCGTTCCGGTCTCCCGTCCACTGCATGGGCGTGCGCACACCGTCGCGGTCGCCGAGGAAGATGTTGTCACCCATCCCGATCTCGTCGCCGTAGTAGATGACCGGCGACCCCGGGAGCGAGAAGAGCATCGCGTGCAGCAGCTCGATCTCGGCACGGCCGTTGTCGAGCAGCGGTGCGAGCCGGCGCCGGATCCCGAGGTTGAGCTTCATGCGCGGGTCCTTCGCGTACTCGGTGTACATGTAGTCCCGCTCCTCGTCCGTGACCATCTCGAGCGTGAGCTCGTCGTGGTTGCGCAGGAAGAGGCCCCACTGCGCGTTGTCGGGGATCGCCGGCGTCCGCTCGAGGATCTCGATGATCGGCAGCGCGTCCTCGCGCCGGACGCCCATGAACATGCGCGGCATCACCGGGAAGTGGAAGGCCATGTGACACTCGTCGCCGTCGCCGAAGTACGCGACGACGTCCTCGGGCCACTGGTTCGCCTCCGCGAGCAGCACCCGGTCGGCGTAGTGCGCGTCGACCTCGGCGCGCACGCGCGCCAGGAAGGCGTGCGTCTCGGGCAGGTTCTCGCCGTTCGTGCCGTCGCGCTCGTAGAGGTACGGCACCGCGTCGAGCCGGAACCCGTCGAGGCCGAGGTCGAGCCAGAAGCGCAGGACGTTGAGCATCTGCTCCTGCACCGCCGGGTTGTCGTAGTTGAGATCCGGCTGGTGACTGAAGAAGCGATGCCAGTAGTACTGGCCGCGCACCGGGTCCCACGTCCAGTTCGAGGGCTCGGTGTCGATGAAGATGATGCGCGCCTCGCTCCAGCGCTTGTCGTCGTCACCCCACACGTACCAGTCTCCGTACGGGCCCGTCGGGTCGTTCCGGCTCTCCTGGAACCACGGATGGTCGCTCGAGGTGTGGTTCATGACGAGGTCGACGATCACGCGCAGCCCACGCTGGTGGGCCTGGTCGATGAAGAGCTTGAAGTCGTCGATCGTGCCGTAGTCGGGATGGATGGCGAAGAAGTCCGAGATGTCGTAGCCGCCGTCGCGCAATGGGCTCGGGAAGCACGGCAGCAGCCAGATGCAGTCGATGCCGATCTCCTGCAGGTAGTCGAGCTTCTCCGTCAGCCCCCGGAAGTCACCCGAGCCGTCGTCGTTGCCGTCGTAGAAACCGCGCAGGTGGATCTCGTAGAAGACCGCGGTCTTGAACCACAGCGGCTCACGCTCGAACCAGTGCCCGGGCTCGCTCACCGAACTGCCTTCAGGACGTGAGCCTTGCCCGGGCCGAGCTTGACGTAGTTCCGGCCGGCGCGCCACGTGAACTCGTCGTCGTGCAGGAGGTCGCGCACCTCGAAGGCCGGCGGCAGCCCGAGCGCGACGGGCACCGTGCAGACGCCCTCCCGCTCGGCGAAGGGATCGAGGTTCACGATGCAGAAGACGTCGTCCTTCACGTAGGCGATCAGATTGTCGTTCTCCGTCTCGAGCCAGCGCAGGTTGTCCAGGCGCTGCAGTGCCGGTTGCGCCCGGCGGACCTCGTTCAACCGCTGCACGAGCGGCAGCAGCGGGCCGTCGAATGCGCGCGCTCGCACCTCGAACTTCTCCGAGTCGAGGTACTCCTCCGAGCCGGGCGCCACCGGCACATTCTCGAACGACTCGTACCCGGAGTAGATCCCGTAGGACGGTGAGAGCGTTCCGGCCAGGACGAGGCGCGCCTCGAACGCGGGCGGGCCGCCGAGCTGCAGGTACTCGTGGAGGATGTCCGGCGTGTTCGTGAAGACATTCGGCCGGTAGAACTCGTTCCACGACTCGAGCTCCTCCACCCACTCGACGAGCTCTGCCTTCGTGTTCTTCCAGGTGAAGTACGTGTAGCTCTGTGCGAACCCGAGCTTGGTGAGGGTCGTCATGAGCGACGGCCGCGTGAAGGCCTCGGAGAGGAAGATCACGCCCGGGTGCTCCGTGCGCACCTCGCGGATCAGCCACTCCCAGAACGCGGCCGGCTTCGTGTGCGGGTTGTCGACGCGGAAGGCCGTGATGCCGCGCCGCACCCAGTGCAGCACGACGTCGAGCAACGCCTGCCAGAGCCCCCGCCAGTCCTCCGAGTCGAAGTTGACGTTGTAGATGTCCTGGTATTTCTTGGGCGGGTTCTCCGCGTATTTCAGGGTGCCGTCGGGACGGCGGTTGAACCACTCGGGGTGCTCGCGCAGCCACGGGTGGTCCGGCGAGCACTGGATCGCGAAGTCGAGCGCGAGCTCGACGCCCGCGTCCTTCGCCGCGGCGACCAGCGCGTCGAAGTCGGCCCACGTGCCGAGTGCCGGGTCGATCGCGTCGTGACCGCCGTCCTTCGAGCCGATCGCCCACGGCGAGCCGACGTCGTCCGGGCCTGCTGCGATCGCGTTGTTGCGTCCCTTGCGGCTCGAAATCCCGATGGGATGGATCGGCGTCAGGTAGACGATGTCGAAGCCGAGCGCCGCTGCCTGCGGCAACACCTTCGCGACGCCGCGGAAGCCGCCCCAGGAGCGCGGGAAGAGCTCGTACCACGATCCGAAGCGAGCAAGCACCCGGTCGACGTCGACCTCGAGCAAGCCGGAGGCGACCTCGCCGTCGCGATCACCGGCTTCGGCGGCGAGCGCCTCCTCGATCGTCAGCGACGTGCGCCCGAGCAGGGCCGCGCCTTCGGAGAGCTCGCCGCTCAGCTCCTGCTCGCCCGCTTCGACCTTGCGGCGCAGCTCCTCCTGCCAGGTCGCGATCCGGTCCGACCACCCGGCGATCGCGAACTGCCAGCGTCCCGGCCGGTCGACCTCGAACGCGCCGCCGAAGCGGTCGTTGCCGAGCGGCTGCAGCGGCTCTTCGCGCCAGCGCTTCTCTCCGGGCGCGCGCACTTTGATCGCAGCCCCGAGTGAGTCATGGCCGTCCTTGAAGATCGTCGCGTAGACGGCAACGGCGTCGCCGACGGTTCGCTTGGTCGGATACCGGCCGCAGTCGACGATCGGCTCGATCGCCTGGATCTGGATCCGGGCCGGTGGTTGCGTTGTCCTGGGGAGAGGCATGTGTGCGTGAATCCGATCGTGATCGTGTCCTGAACTCATGAACCTCGAACGCGCCTCCGGGATAATCCTTCATCCCACCTCGTTGCCGAACGGGGTACTGGACGAGCACGCCTACGCGTTTGTGGACTGGCTCGCCGCCGCCGGGCAGAGCTGGTGGCAGGTGCTGCCGCTCGGGCCGCCCGAAGGGCTGACCGGTTCGCCGTACATGTCGCCCTCGGCCTTCGCGGGCTCGCCCGGGCTCCTCGCCGAGCCACAGGCCAGAGTAACCCGAGCCGAGGCGGCGTCGTTCCGTGAACGCAACGGCTACTGGATCGACGACTGGGTCGACTGGGCGGCCAAGCACGGCGGCGGCTCCCTCGAGGACCAGGTTCGGTTCGAGCGCGAGTGGCAGGCGCTGCGCTCTCATGCGGCGGAGCGCGGCGTCCGGGTCTTCGGCGACATGCCGATCTACGTCGCGGCGAACGGCGCCGACCACTTCGCCCATCCAGAGCTCTTCCAGCAGGACCTGGTCGCCGGTGTCCCGCCGGACGCGTTTGCGGCGACCGGCCAGCTCTGGGGCAACCCACTCTATGACTGGTCGGAGATGCGCTCCGAGGGCTACCGTTGGTGGGTCGAGCGCTTCCGGCGCACGTTCGCGCTCGTCGACCTGACGCGGGTCGATCACTTTCGCGGCTTCGTCTCCTACTGGGCGGTGCCGGCGGGGAACGCCACGGCCGTCGAAGGCGTGTGGCGGCGCGGGCCGGGCGCGTCGCTCTTTCGCGCCGTCGAGCGCGAGCTCGGCGAGCTTCCGGTCGTCGCCGAGGACCTTGGCGTGATCACCGAGCCGGTCGTGCGCCTGCGCCGCGAGCTCGGCTTTCCCGGGATGGTCGTCCTTCATTTCGCCGCGCCGGGCGATCACACGAATCCCCACCTGCCGGAGAACCACGAGGCGGACGCCGTGGTGTACACCGGCACGCACGACAACGATACGACCCGCGGCTGGTGGGAGTCGCTGTCGCACGAGGAGCGCCGGTGGTCCGCGCTCGACCCCGCCGAGCCGTCCTGGTCGCTCATCGACGCGGCGTGGTCGTCGCGGGCGGCGCTCGCGATCGCGCCGGTGCAGGACGTGCTCGGCCTCGGCGCACACGCGCGGATGAACCTCCCCGGCACCGACGAGGGCAACTGGCAGTGGCGCTACGCCCCGGGTGAGCTGACGCCCGGGCTCGCCGCGCGGCTCCGCGGCCTCACCGAGCGAACGAAACGGGTTCGTACGTGAAACGGTCGGCGAGCCTCTGAGGATGATGCCGGGGGAGGGAATCGAACCCCCACGTCCCGAAGGACTCCCGGTTTTAAGCCGGGTGCGTCTACCAGTTCCGCCACCCCGGCACGGGGCGGGCGCGTCAGGCTAAGAGCCTCATTGGCCGGGCTGCAGGGCGCTCTTCGGGAAGATGGGCGACTCGGGGCCGTGGAATCGGAAGGCCGACTGGAACCCCTTGAACGCCTTCTGGTTGAAGCTCGTGCACTCGGCCCACTGCGTCCAGGCGGTGAGCGCGATCTTGTTGCCGAGATTCGGCAGGGGCGCCACGAGCATCGCCGTGGGATCCTTCTGCCAGAAAGCATTGATCTTCTCGATGTCCGACTTCGACACCTTGTTGCCGTACTGGATGATCATGCCGCCGTGCTCCAGGTTGTGCACTTCCTGGATCAGCCGGACCGGCGTGTCGTAGTCGCCCCACAGCACCCACTGGTAGTAGTGACGGCCGCTCGACGGCGGGTACGTGTTCCAACTCGGCGGCGGGTTCGGGTTGAGCGTCGTGTAGTGCGGTGACCGCGCCTGCGCCGGCGGATGCTTGTACTTGCAGCCCGCCGCCGTGAGCGCCTGCACCGCTCCCTTCGCGTTGGAGCTGCCGCCCGCAAAGACGATGACGAGGACGACGACGATCAGCGCGACGATCCCGAAACCGGAGGCGCCGTACAGGATCGTCCGCTGCCGCATGCCGAGATCGCTCGGCGCCTGCGTGGTCCCGGGACGGTGCTTCGGCGCCTGGACGCGACGGGGCGGCGGCGGCGTGCGGGGCTTTTTCTTCGGAGGCACGAGCCGGAATTCAAGCGGAAACGGCGACGTGTTCGCCGAAGAACGCCGCCACGGCCGCCTGATCCTCGGCGACCGGGCAGCGCGGCAGCGCCGCGATGAAGGCGCGCCCGTACCCACGGGTGCGCAGCCGGGGGTCGAGGATCGCCACCACGCCTCGGTCGGCGTGGCTCCGGATCAGGCGCCCGAAGCCCTGGCGCAGCTGCAGCATCGCGGTCTGGAGCGCGTAGTCGCGGAACCAGTCGCCGCCGAGCTGCTCGATCGCCTCGCACCGAGCCTCGTGCAGCGGATCGCCCGGCGCGGAGAACGGCAGCTTGTCGATCACGAGCAGCGACAGGGACTCGCCCGGCACGTCCACGCCCTGCCAGAACGTCGAGGTGGCGAGCAGCACCGAGTCCACCTCGGTGCGGAAGCGCTCGAGCAGCCGCTCGCGCGGCGCCTCACCCTGCACGAGCACGTCGTAGGGGACTCGGCCGCGCACCCGTTCGCGGTACACGTCGAGCGCGCGATAGCTCGACGTGAGCACGAGCGCCCGTCCTTCCGAGAGCGCGAGCAGCGAGACGATCTCTTCCGCCGCCCGCTCCGTGAAACCGTCACTCCTCGGATCCGGCATGTTCCGCGGCAGGTAGATGAGCGCCTGCTCGCCGAAGTCGTACGGCGAGCCGACGATCGCCTCGCGGGCGTGCTCGAGGCCAAGGCGGTTCCGCACGAAGCTCGCGTCCTCGCCCGTCGTGAGCGTCGCCGAGACGAGCACCGCCGTCGGGCCGTCCTCCCAGAGCCGCTCGCGCAACTCGGACGAGACGTCGACCGGGGCCCAGGCGAGCGCGTCGGGCTCGGCCCAGACGACGCGCTCGAGCGAGCTCGGCTCGAGGCAGGCCTCGATCTGCGCCGTGACGCCGATCGCGCGACGCGACAGCGCGTCGAGGTCCTCGCCTTCTCCGTGGAGCGCGTCGGCGAGGTCGTTGAGCGCGTCGATGAGGACGAGCGCCGGCTCGGCCGGCGTCTCCCGCAGCCGCTTGCGACCCGACGGAGGCGCCACGGCGCGCAACAGCCGTTCTCCGCTGCGCTCGACCCGGTCGAGGGGGCGGGCGGGAACGGGCTTCTGCGCCTCGCGGCACGCGCGCTCGACGTCGAGGGCGAGCCTCCGGAGCCCGGCGCGCGAGACGCGGCCGCCGAGCCACGATGCGGCCGATTCCTCGAGCCGGTGCGCCTCGTCGAAGATCACCGCGTCGTGCTCGGGCAGCACGCCGCCGCCGGAGGCGAGGTGCGCGAAATACAGCGCGTGGTTCGCGATCACGAGGTCGGCCTGCGAGGCGCGCTCGCGGGCCGCCTCGGCGAAGCAGCTGGAGACGAACGGGCAGCGGCGGCCGGAACAGCGATCTGCGCCGACCGCCAGCTCGGCCCACAGCGCCTCGGAGGGCTCCAGCGCGAGCTCGGCCCGGTCACCGGTCTCGGTCTCGTCGAGCCAGCCCTGCATCGCCTCCCACGCGCGCCCGTCCCGCCCTTCGGGGAGCAGGAAGGGCTGGAAGCCCTGAAGCTGGCGCCGGCAGAGGTAGTTCTGGCGGCCCTTCAGCACGACCACGTTGATCTCGCGGCCGACCGCCGCCGCGGCGACGGGGACGTCCTTGTGCAGGAGCTGCTCCTGCAGCGCCTTCGTCGCGGTTGCCACGACCACGCGCTGGCCCGACTCGAGCGCCGGGATCAGGTAGGCGAGGCTCTTGCCGACGCCCGTGCCCGCCTCGGCGACGAGATGTTCGCCGGTCGCGAGGGCGAACTCGACCGCGCCGGCGAGCGCAGCCTGCTGCGGCCGCGGCTCGTAGTCGGGGAGCGCGCGCGCCAGCGCGCCGCCGGGGCCGAAGACGTCGTCCATTTCGAGGCGAACCCTACGCGAGCGAACGGATGTTCCCCTCGGAACTGCGCAGCCACCGGCACAAGCGCAGCGCGAAAATCGCGCAGATTGCGGGGATCGACGGCCGCCCTCGCTTGACGCTTTCGGGCCTGCGGCGCTAGGTTCCGCCTCGTCGGATCCGGTAGCTCTTCGGAGTCGCTGGATCCGGCACTCAGCCCCGGTAGGTCTTCGGACTCGTCGGGGCTGGTTTTTGTTTGCGAACTCGAGCATCGAGCAGGGAGGCGGTATGGGCCTCCTCGACAAGCTGCTCGGCCGCGACGCGAAGCCGGCCGCAGAGCCCAAGGCCGAGACGGCACCGGCGACCGCAGCACCGCTGACGCAGCGGGACGACACGACCTCGCCGCACCATCACGCCGAGCAGGAAGCCGACGCCTAGACACTGCGGGCTCGCCCGCGGCGCCGCCGCACGTTCCGTCCGACGCGCTCAGTAGCGTTCGTCGGCTCATGCCAGTCGTGTTTCTCATCGTTGGGCTCGCCGTCGGCGCAGGCGCGGTCTGGCTCTGGGCGCGAACGGCGCTCGGGGCGAAGGACGAGGCCGTCGAGCGCGAGCAGGCTGCCGCGGCCGAGCAGATCTCGCTGCTCGAACGCTCACAGGCGCAGTGGGAGGAGCGCTTCAAGTCGGTCACGGGCGAGGCACTGTCGAAGAGCCAGACCTCCCTCCTGCAGATGACGGAGGCCAAGCTCGCGCCGATCAAGGAGACCCTCCAGCGCTTCGAGACGGAGGCGCGGGCCCTGGAGCAGAAGCGGCTGAAGGACGTCTCGGTCGTCGGCGAGCAGCTGCGCGAGGTCACCAAGGGACAAGAGCGGCTCCGGCTCGAGACCGGCAACCTCGTCACCGCCCTGCGCGCACCGCACATCCGCGGCCGCTGGGGCGAGGTGCAGCTGAAGCGCGTCGTCGAGCTCGCCGGGATGATCCAGCACTGCGACTTCCACGAGCAGGAGAGCGAGCGCGACGACACCGGGCGCCTGCTGCGGCCCGACATGGTCGTCAAGCTTCCCGGCGGCAAGAGCATCGTCGTCGACTCGAAGGTGCCGATCGAGGCCTACCTCGCGGCCCTCGGTACCGACGACGCCGACGAGCGCAAGCAACATCTCCTCCGCCACGCAGGGCAGGTGCGCGAGCACATCACCAAGCTCGGCCAGAAGCGGTACTGGCAGCAGTTCCAGCCGGCGCCCGAGTTCGTCGTCATGTTCGTCGACGAGGGCCTCTTCCGTGCCGCCCTCGACCAGGATCCCGCGCTCTTCGAGGCGGGCGCCGACCACGGGGTCGTGCTCGCCTCACCCTCGACCCTGATCGCGCTCCTCCGCACCGTGTCCTACGGCTGGCAACAGGAGACGGTCGCCGAGAGCGCCCGTGCGATCAACAAGCTCGGCCGCGAGCTCTACGACCGGGTGGGCGTCTTCGTCGGCCATTTCTCCAAGGTCGGCCGCAGCCTCGACACCGCGGTCGGCGCCTACAACCAGGCGCTCGGGTCGCTCGAGACCCGCTTGCTCGTCACCGCGCGGAAGTTCCCCGAGCACGGCGTCAGCGGGGACGAACTGGACGGAGCACCGCCGGTCGAGCGCACGCCCCTTACCCTCTCGGCCCCCGAAACGCCTGGAGGCAGCGATGAGCTCATCGCCCTCCCACGTGCCGACGCCGACGCCGCTTAGGTGTCTGACAGCTGCTTGCCAGCCACAATCCGCCCGGCGCCCCACAAGATGTCTGACACCTCTTCGCGGTGCAGCGCGCACCCGACCCTCACAGGTGTCGCGCGGGAACGTTTACCCGTCCTCTAGCGTTTACACCTGGTAAGAACGCTTTTTCGAGAGGAGCACTTTGAGCGACCAGAACGTCCATGAGCTGATCATCATCGGCGGCGGCCCCGCCGGCTACACGGCTGCCCTGTACGCAGCGCGCGCCGACCTCGCCCCCCTCGTGATCGAGGGCTTCGCCTGGGGCGGCCAGCTGATGATCACGAGCGACGTCGAGAACTATCCCGGCTACGCCGACGGCGTGATGGGGCCCGAGATGATGTCCGACTTCCGCCGCCAGGCCGAGCGCTTCGGCGCCAAGTTCATCACCGACGACGTCACGAAGGTCGACTTCTCGGAGCAGCCGCTCCGCGTGTGGGTCGACAACGTCGAGTACGCCGCGCGGGCGGTCGTGATCGCGACCGGCGCGAGCGCGCGCTGGCTCGGGATCGAGTCGGAGGAGAAGCACAAGGGCCGCGGCGTGTCCGCCTGCGCCACCTGTGATGCGTCGTTCTTCCGCGCCAAGGACGTCTACGTGGTCGGTGGCGGCGACTCGGCCTTCGAGGAGGCGCTCTTCCTGACGAAGTTCGCGACGCGCGTGCACCTCGTGCACCGCCGGGGCGAGTTCCGCGCGTCGAAGATCATGGTCGACCGCGCGTTGCGGAACGAGAAGCTCGACTTCGTGCTGAACTCGGTCGTCGAGGAGGTCATCGGCGACGCGAACGTCGAGGCTCTCAGGCTGCGCGACACGGTGACCGGCGAGGTGAGGGAGGTGCCGGCGGACGGCTTGTTCGTCGCGATCGGCCACGATCCGAACACCGCGCTCTTCAAGGACCAGCTCGACCATGACGCAGGCGGGTACCTGATCACGGAGCCGGGCTCGACCGAGACGAACATCCCCGGCGTCTTCGCGGCCGGCGACGTGCAGGACCACACCTACCGCCAGGCGGTCACGGCCGCCGGCTCCGGCTGTATGGCCGCGCTCGACGCGGAGAGGTTCCTCGCCGCGCTCGAAGGGCACCCCGGAACGGCCGCCACGGCGCCCCGCCCGGAAGCCGCCGAAGTCTAGGCGTCAATCATCTAGGCTCGGCCCCGTGATCGACGCGCAGCCTCGCTGGATCGATCTGGTCGATCCGTCCGCGGACGAGCTGAAGGCACAGCTTCCCGCCCACATCCACTCGACGGCGCTCGACGCGCTCCTTGCCCCCCACGTCCACGACGACGAGCCGCGGCCGCGCATCGTGTCGCACGGGGACTACGTGCTCGGCGTGCTCCTCCTCCCCGTTGCGGTGGTCGACGAGAACCGCGTCTACTACCAGGAAGTCGACTTCGTCGCGACCCATGAGGTGCTCGTGTCGGTCTCCAAGACCCCGCCGGGCGAGGAGCCCTTCGACCCGAAGCCGGCGAAGGAAGCCTGTCGTGCGCACGAAGAGGTCGGGATGTTCGTCTATCACCTCGTCGACGAGATCGCCGAGCGCTTTCTCGATCTGATCGACTCGCTCGACGAGGAGATCGACGAGCTCGAGGATCTGGTCGCCGAGAGCACTCCACAGTCGGTCGGCAAGCGCCTGCGCGAGCTGCGGCGCGACGTGCTCGGAATCCGGCGGACACTCAGCCCGACCCGCGATGCGGTGCACAAGGTCCTCGACAACCGCGTCGAGCTCGATGATCACGAGCTCTTCCCGCGCACCGTCGAGATCTCGTTCACCAGCGCGTACGACAAGTTCCTGCGCGCGTCGGAGGCACTCGACTCGTCGCGCGACTCGCTCGGAGGCGTGCGGGACTATCTCCAGGGCAAGATCTCGAACGACCAGAACGAGGTGATGAAGCGCCTGACCCTGACCGCGTCGCTGCTCCTGGTGCCGACCTTCATCGTCGGGCTCTACGGCCAGAACTTCAGGCGGATCCCCGAGATCGCCTGGGGCTTCGGCTACTGGTGGTCGTGGGGCTGGATCATCGCCACGACGATCGCGCAGCTGGCGTTCTTCAAGTGGAAGAAGTGGATCTAGGACTTCCCCGCGGCCGCCTGCAACTCGGCGAGCGCTTCGCCGGGTAGCGGGAACCACCGGACGCGATCGAACTCGGGAGTGACCGCTGGGTCGAGGAGCGGACCGTCCGGCGGGGCCGCCTCGACCGCCTCGATGATCCGACGTGCCTCTTCGAGGTAGTGGCCGAGCACGCTTTCAGGCTCAGTCGCGCGGGGGCCGTGGAACTCGAGGGTGCCCGAGGCGAACGAGACGTCGTGCAGCGTCAACGGCGGCCGGGAGCGGCCGCTCTCGTGGTGCCAGAGACCCGAGAACGGGTCGAAGCGGTAGACCGGCAGCAACTTCCAGCCGACGTCCGCGAGCAGGTGGACAGCTTCGACGATGTACTCGAAGACCGCCTCGCTGATGAAGTAGTTGAAGTTGACCCGGACGAACGCGAGCTTCGCACCGAGGTGGCCCAACGACGCCTCCGCGTCCATGCGTCCCGACCAGACCTCGTCGATGGGGTACATGCGATGCACGTACGGCCCGGCGCAAAAGCACCCACCGCGCGCCTGGATCCCGAACAGGTCGTTCAGGAGCGCGACGACGAAGTGCGAGTGCAGGAGCCCGCGCGGATGGCGCAACCCGAGCGACACGATCGCGAGCCGCTCGAGCTCCGGGTTCCCGAGAATCTCGATCTGCGGGTTTGCGCCCCACGACTCGAGCGCACGGCGGACGAAGTCGTGCTCACGGCGCTGGATCTCGTCGACGCCCACCGCGTCCTTCAGCTTGAAGACGAGCCCGGCGCGGATCGACTCGATGATCGCAGGAGTGCCGCCTTCCTCGCGAACAGCGGGCTCGGGGTGGTAGGAGTGGCCGGTCGGGCTGACGAAGAGAATCGTCCCGCCTCCGGGCACCGACGGGACGCGGTTCCGCAGGAGCGAGCGTTTGGCGACGAGCACGCCAGGCGTGCCGGGGCCTCCGACGAACTTGTGCGGGGAGAGGAACACGGCGTCCTTGTAGGCGAGGTGGCCGTCGGGGATCTCGGGCGCGGCGTTCATGTCGATCGGGAGATAGGGGCCGGCGGCGGCGTAGTCCCAGCACGACAGCGCGCCGTGCCGGTGGAGCACGATCGCCACGTGGTCGACGTCGGTGACGATCCCGGTCACGTTCGAGGCGGCGGAAAAGCTCCCGATCTTCAGAGGCCGCTCGGCGTAGCGGCGAAGCTCCGTCTCGAGGTGAGCCAGGTCGACGCGGCCGTCCGCGTCTTCGAGGATCGTGACGACGTCGGCGATCGACTCGCGCCAGGGAAGCTCGTTGGAGTGGTGCTCGTACGGTCCCACGAAGACGACGGGCCGCTGCTCCGCCGGAACCGCGTCGGAGAGGTGAAACTGGTCCTCGAGAGCGCCCGGAACGCGCAGACCGAGGATCTGCACGAGCTTGTCGATCGCGCCGGTCGCGCCCGACCCGGAGAAGAGCACGGTGTCGTTCTCGGATCCTCCGACGGCGCGGTGGATCACGCGCCGCGCGTCTTCTCGTAGCCGTGTTGTCTGCAAGCCGGTCGCGGACGACTCCGTGTGCGTGTTTGCGTAGAGCGGCAGCACCTCATCGCGGATGAAGTCCTCGATGAAGGTCAACGCGCGCCCAGAAGCCGTGTAGTCGGCGTAGACGGTCCGCCGCCCGCCGAACGGCCCGTCCAGGACCGTGTCGTCGCCGATGACCGACGCGCGGATCTTCTCGATCAGCCGCTCCGGGTCGTGGGCCGAGAGATCACCGGGCGCAGGCCAATCCGCGCCGATGCTCGCGCGTCGCGCGTCGGTCGCGTGCAGCGCAGCGAGCAGCGCGCGGTTCACCGCTTGCAGGAAGTCGAGGCCGGCCGGCGATCCCCCTTCCAGAAGCCCGGTGAGCGCGTCTCCGTCGAGCTCGAGCACCAGCGTCGGCTCGACGGCGGCGCAGGTCGCCGTCCGCGTGCCACCGTCGATGAGCGAGAGCTCGCCGAGCAGGCGGCCCGGCCCGACCGTCGCGAGCCGAAGACGCCGGTCGCCGCGCACGCGTGTCACCTCGATTGCGCCGCGCAAGACGATGAACGCGGAGCGGGCCGTGCTGCCCTCCGTGAAGAGCGTCGCGCCGCGCTCGAGCTCCCAGGCCTGCAGCGAGTTGGTGAGGCGCTCGAGCTCCTCCTGGTCGAACCCGTTGAGGAACGGAAGCGCTCGAAGGAAGGGAAGCTCCTCGACGGCACGACGCCCCACGGCCGCCCGTGGCCGCGTCGTCCCGACGTCGGGCGCCCCGTCGTCACCCTCGGTCTCTCCACGAATCCGCGCCGCCAGGAGCAACGCGAGGCGCCGGAGCACCACGAAGGCGATCGGGTGCCTGGCGGCCCGGAGCTGCTCGAAGTCGGCGAGGTCGAGCGAGAAGCCCGCGACCGGCTCGAGAGCGTGCGCCGAGGCCGTGTGCACGGTGGGCCCGTTCAGCGCCGGCTCGCCGAGCGTGTCGCCCGGCCCTGCTTGCTTCAGCACCGGCTCACCGATCTCGACGGTCCCCGAGCGGAGCAAGAGGAGCCGCTCGACCGGCGCGCCCGCCTGGAACAGCGTCTCGTCCGCGGCCGCCGAGAACGGGCGCAACAGACCCGAGACAACGTCAGCCTGCGCCTCGTCGAGGTCGCAGAAGATCGTGCTGTCGCGGACGGCGGCGAGCTGCCCGGCCTCCCCGTTCACCGCTCGATCGTATGACTTCCTCGCCGCAACGCCAACCCTCCCCTTCAGCCTGGTGTCTGACACCCGGAGCAGAGCTTCGAGGCCGTGCTGCGCGGCGGGCAGGCGTCTGACACCTCGGCACGCCGCTGCAACACGAATTCGCAGCTCACACAGGTGTCAGACACCAACCGTCGCCGCCGGGCCCGTCTGCGCGATCTGCACCCGCTGCTGCCAGCTCCGCTTCGTGAGGACGACGCCCGCAGTGAGGATCCAGAGCAGGAACAGCAGGAACGCGGGGATGGAGCCCGAGTGGACGTAGAGGTTGTACGAACCGTTGACGACCAGCGCGAGCGCGGTCACGCCGGCACCGACGCCGAGCCAGCGCGGCAGGACGCTGCTGCGAACCGCGACGAGGGCGACGGCGGCGACCATGGCCGCGAGCGGGAACAGGCAGACGTCGGTCGCCGCGTCAGCAATGCCCTGGAGAGCGCCGTGAAGCGCGGTCCCGGCGGCGATGTGGCCTCGCCGGATCGCGACCTCGGGAGCGATGCTGCCGAGCTTGAGCGTGATGCCGGTGACCCCGGCGGCGAATGCGCTCGGCGCGAGCCACGCGTCCTCTCCTTCGGCCTGCCGAAGCAGGCTGCAGAGGTACGCGAGGAAGGGCAGGAAGAGAACGATTGCGATCAGCGCGCCTGCCCACAGCGCATGATGGCCGGCGGTGAGGAAGAGCCCAACCGGGAAGATGATCCCGCAGGCCGCGCCGACGCGTGCGAACGGATGACTGGTCATGCTGCCTCCTTGGCTTGAACATCTGACATCCCCTTGGCCGAGGCTAGACCCGGCGAAGGGCGATTTCGTCCGCCGCGCCTGTGATTCGCGGTAGGACGGGAGGTTGAATCTCACCGCCGTGCTCGTAGCCCGCGCGGCTTACTCCGCGGCTCCCAAGACCACTACGCGGGATGATGCGCGCCCTCCGGTCGAGCAGTAGCGTTGACCGCATGAGCGTGCCCGCCTGGGTGGATCGGTGGGGCGACCGGGCCCTCGCACTCGCCCTGACGATCTCGATCGAGAACGAGCTCTGGGTCCAGGCCGCCGGCCGGCCTCACCGTCACCGGCGGACGCGGGCTGGCGGCGGTGCTCGTCGCGCTCGCCACCCTGCCGCTCGCATGGCGCCGGCGGTCACCGCTCGCCGTGCTTGTCGTCGTGAGCGGGGCGATCCTGACGGCCTCGCTCCTGACCCATCACACGGCCGGCATGCCGCCCGAGGCGTTTCTGGCGCTGATCGTCGGTTTCTACTCGGTGGGCGCTCACTGCGACGACCGGCGGGGTTTGATCGGCCCCTTTCGGCGGCGCGGTCCTGTCCGTGCTCCTCGGATACGACCTCCTGCGCGGCGGGCTCGGCCAGGCGCACGGCTCACGTCCGGGGGCCGCGCTGATCTTCGCGTTCGCGTGGCTCGTGGGGCGCGACCTGCGCCGCCGGCGGCGCGAGCTGGGTCGCCTCCGCGACCATGCCGGCCGGCTGGAGCGAGAGACGCGAAGAGAAGGCACGTACTGCGGTGAGCGAGGAACGGGGGCGAATCGCGCGCGAGCTGCACGACGTCGTCGCCCACAGCGTCAGCGTCATGGTGGTGCAGGCGCAGGCCGGCACGCGTCTGCTCGGCGAGCCCGACCAGGCCCGCGGCGCCTTCCGCTCGATCGAGGCAAGCGGTCGAGAGGCGCTCGTCGAGCTGCGGAGGCTGCTCGGCATCCTGCGGACCGGCGACACCGAGCTGGCGATCGGCCCCCAGCCCGGGCTCGGCTCCCTCTCGGCGCTCGTGGAGCAGGTGCGCGAACTCCTATCTCCGCAGGGCTCCCGGTGGATCTCCGCATCGAGGGTGAGCAGGCTTCGCTCCCACCGGGCATCGATCTCTCCGCGTACCGCATCGTGCAGGAGGCCCTGACGAACACGCTCAAGCATGCAGGGCCCTCGAGAGCGGAGATCGTCGTCAGGTACCGCGCAGCCGAGCTCGAGCTCGAGGTGGTCGACGACGGAGCCGGTGCGCCGGCGCGGATCAGCGGCTCCGGGCACGGACTGATCGGCATGCGTGAACGGGTCGCGCTCTACGGCGGTGTGCTCGAGACCGGCACCGCGAACGGCGGTGGGTATGCGGTGCGGGCGCGACTGCCGCTGAGCGGAGGCGTGCATTGACGATCCGGCTGCTGATCGCCGACGACCAGGAGCTCGTCCGCACCGGCTTCCGCGTGATCCTCAACGCCGAGCCCGACCTCGAGGTCGTCGGCGAGGCGAAGGACGGACGCGACGCGATCGACGCAATCCGGTCGCTCCGGCCCGACGTCGTCCTGATGGACATCCGCATGCCGAACCTCGACGGCATCGAGGCGCACCATCGGCGACCCGGAGGATCGCCGCCGAGCCGGGCTCGCCGCGCATCCTCATCCTCACGACCTTCGATCTCGACGAGTACGTCTACGACGCCCTGCGTGCCGGAGCGAGCGGCTTCCTGCTCAAGGACGCGGCTGCCGACGAGCTGATCCATGCCGTCCGGGTCGTCGCGGCAGGCGAGGCGCTGCTCGCGCCTTCGATCACGCGCCGGCTGATCGAGGACTACGCACGCCGGCCGCCCCGGCGCGAGCAGCCTGCAGCGCTCGCCGATCTGACGCCGCGCGAGCTCGAGGTCCTGCGCTTCCTCGCTCGCGGCCTTTCGAATGCCGAGATCGCCACCGAGCTCGTCGTCGGCGACGCGACGATCAAGACGCACGTCGCCCGAATCTTCTCCAAGCTCGGCCTGCACGACCGCGCTCAGGCGGTCGTGCTCGCCTACGAGAGCGGCCTCGTGCAGCCCGGCGCCGCGGCACCCGGCTAGGCGTCCCGCCTGGCTACCCTGCCCCGCGTGCCGCACTACATCTGCCCACATTGCAAGGAGCGCTCGGTCGACATCGACGCGCGCGAGGGCTTCTCCACGCAGGCTCCGGCGTGCCGCCACTGCGGCTTCGGCTTCCTCTTCGAGCTGCTCGACGACTACTACCCGGCTCCCGACACCGGCCTGCTCGTCACCGACCAGGACCGGCGTGTGCTCGCGATCGGTCGCGGCATCTTCGAGCTGACGGGTTTTCCGGAATCCGATCTGATGGGGCTCGACGTCGTCGAGGCACTGCAGTTCTCCGACCCGAAGCCGGTCGAGCTCGCGCGCGAATGGGGTGTGCGCCGCCTGGGCGAGCAGCTGTCGATCCGGACGCGCGGCGGCACGGAGAAGCGCGTCGTGGCCGACGTCTTCCCCGCCTACGACGACGACGGCGGCCTGCTCGTCGCGCTCACACCGCTCCGCGGCTGACGCTCACACCCGCGACGACGGGCAGAGGTCGGCCGCAAGCGGGCACTCCTCGCACGCCGGCTTGCGCGCGTCGCAGATACGACGGCCGTGCCAGATCAGGAGGTGCGGGAACCGCGCCCACTCGGCCCGCGGCACGAGCCTGATCAGATCCCGCTCGATCTTCACGGGGTCTTCCTGCCTGGTCAGGGCGAGCCGCTGGGAGATGCGGCGCACGTGGGTGTCGACGACGATCCCCTGCGGGCTCCCTCGCTCCGCCGAGACGACGTTCGCGGTCTTGCGCGCGACGCCCGGCAAGCGCAGGAGCGCGTCGAAGTCCTCCGGGACCTCGCCGTCGTATTCCTCGATCAGCATCGTCATCGTCCCGCGCAGCGACTTCGCCTTCTGGCGGTAGAACCCCGTCGCGAAGATGTCACGCTCGAGCTCGGCGACCGGGACCGCGAGATAGTCCTCGGGCCGCTTGTACTTCACGAACAGCTTCTCCGTGACGCGATTCACGTTCACATCGGTGGTTTGCGCGGAGAGCATCACCGACACGAGCAGCTCGAGCGGGGTCCTGTACGTGAGCGCGATTTTCGCGTCGGCGTGCTCGACTGCGAGCCGTTCGATGATCGGACCGATCCGCTCCTTCTTCGGTGCGACCTTCTTGCGCCGCGTTTCTGAGAGGTAACTGCGGGCCATCGTGCTCTAACGCAGGATGTTGACGGCTCGGGCGGCGACGAGCAGCAACGTGAGGATCGAGAGGCCGGCCTGCGTCATCATCAACAGCTTCGCCCAGCGGGTGAGCGGCATCGTGTCGGTCGGGCTGAACGCGCTCGAGTTCGTGAACGAGACGTACAGGTAGTCGGTGAACCGTGGCTGCCAGCCGGGCGCCGCGACCTCGGCGTCGGTCATCTGGACGAACGCGAAGTCACGCGGCGTGCTCGGGTCCCTCAGGCGCTTCGGCGGGCCGCCGCCGTCGAGCTCCCAGTACCACAGTGCGAACACGATCACGTTCGTCACCCAGACGTCGAACGCGGCGTAGAGCACCACTCGGCCCTGCACGCTCATGTCGTAGAGCAGCAGGTGGATCAGATAGGTGAGCGAGACCGCATTCGCGACGCTGATCAGCCCGGTGAGGGTCATCGATGCCTTCCGGCGCAATCCCGATTCCTGGACGTGGCGGTACGGGAGCGCCACCGTGAGGGTGATCAGCATGGCCAGCTCGAGGCCCGGGACGACGTAGCGAATGAACGGCTCGCGGATGACGATCTGGCTCGGGAGCGTCAGATACAGCGCCACCGCCACGAGCACGGCCAGCCCCGCGGGCCAGTACGGCTCGGGCGCCGGACGCTTCGTCATACAGCCGCGACGAGCCGTTCCGGCGGCTGCCGGAGCCGCGGGCCGGCGCAGACGACGTCGAGCGCAGGACAGCCCGAGCACGTGAACTCGCTCGGCGTCGGCACGAACTCACCGGCGTCGATGCGGGCGATCGCCGCGGACAACTCGGCCTCGAGCAGAGGCAGCTCCTCGCGGATGAACGGCGTCGAGACAACGGCGTCGGCCCGCTCGAGGAAGTGGTAGACGACCTCGACCTCGTCGGCGCCCGCGCGGAAGCACGCGAGCGCGTAGACGAGACGTTGCAACCGGTAGTCCGCCTCGACGATCTCCTCGGGCGTCCCCTCGGCGAGCGAGTTCGTCTTGTAGTCGAGGACGAGCGCGAGCGGGCCCTCGCGCCAGAGCACGTCGAGCCTCCCGTGCAGGAGCACGCCGTCGTGCTCGAACGCAAACGGACGCTCCGGACGCGCGCCGTCGAGCGTCGCGATACGCGCGGCGAGCTCGGACGTGCAATACGACGTCACGAAGGCCGAGATGCGCTCGAGCTCGTCGTCCCCCACTTTCGGATACCAGGTGCGCACGATCTCCACGTCGACCGGTGCGGGTGCGGCGAGATCGACGAGCTCGAGCAGGCGATGCACCGCGTCGCCGACCTCGGTCGCCTTCAGGCCCGCGCCTCCCTGCATCGTCCCTCGCTCTTCCCGCAGCCCTGCGACGCGCTCGGCGTAGTAGCGGTACGAGCAGCGCTCGAAGAGCGCGAGCGCCGAGTACGAGAGACGGCGCACGCGGTGCAGCGGCGGCGCCGGGAGCAGCACGAGCTCGGGCAGGCGGTAGCCGAGCGGGGGCGCGTTCACCGGCAGCTCCGCAAAGAGCGCGAGCTGGCCCGCCTCGTCGACCGCCACCGGGTCGGGCTCGGCGTCGGGCGGACGCGGTGCCCAGTTGTCGACGGCGAGCACGAAGCGCGCGTCTCCGCGTTCCAGCTCGACCGGCTCGGCGGCCGCGCGTTCCACCTCGGCCTCGGCGCCGAGCCGCTCGAGCACCCAGCCGATGGGCGTCTCGCGATCCTGCCTGCGGTCCGGATCGATCGCGCCGGAGACGATCAGCCGGTCGATGGCGCGGGTCATCGCCACGTAGTAGAGGCGCAGACGCTCCGCCCGGTCCTCGCGCTTCTCGGCCTCGCGCACGTCCTCGTACTTGAAGACGCCCTTGCGCTTGCCCGAGATCGGGTCGAGCACGCGGAAGCCGAAGCTGCCGTCGGTGCCGACGAGGATCTCGTCGGTCGACGGCGCGCCCGCCATGTCGCGGCCCGCGTCGGCGACGATCACCACCTTGAACTCGAGCCCCTTCGCGGCGTGGATGGTCAGCAGCCGCACCGCGTCGGCGCCCTCCTCCTCCGAGACCGCCTCGAGCTGCGACGCGCCCACCGCCTGCTGGTCGCGGATGAACCGGACGAAGCCTTCGATATCGGCGCCGCGCAGTTCCTCGTACGAGCGCGCGAGCCGCATCAGCTTGCGCAGGTTGGCGTAGCGGCGCTTCCCGTCCCAGCGGGCCAGCACGGCGAGGTCGTAGTCGTGTGCCGAGACGACCTCGTCGCAGAGCCGCTCCAGCGAAAGGTGCGCCGACGACGCCGCCAGCCGTTCGTAGCGCTGCCTGAACGCGCGCACGAGCCGTTCGTCGGCTTCGGACAGCGGCTCGGGCAGCGACCGTTCGATCCCCTTGAAGAGCGGCCGGCGGCCGGCGTGACGGCGGATGTGGACGAGCGCGTCGTTCGACACGCCGACGAACGGCGAGGCGAGCACGGTCGCGAGCGCCTCGTCGTCGTAGCGGTTGTGGAGCAGGCGCAGGTAGGCGAGCAGGTCGACGACCTGCTGCTGGCCGAAGTACCCGCGACCCGTCGCGCGATAGGTCGGCAGGCCACGCTCGCGCAACGCCGACTCGTAGCGCTCGGCGTCGGTGCCGGCGGCGAAGAGGAGGACGATCTCGCCGGGTGCCGCGGCGCCGGTCTCGACCAGGTCGGCGACGCGGCGGGCGATCGCCTGCGCCTCACCCTCACGCCAGTTCGCGCCGGCCTCGCGGTACGTCCGCTTGTCGCTGACGAGCAGCTCGACCGGATGGCCGAACACCGGATCGGAGAACTCGCCCGACGCGGCGAGCGTCTGGTAGCCGTCGCCGAACTCCTCGGCGAACAGATGGTTCACGGCCGCGAGCACCTCCGGCCGCGAGCGATAGTTGAGCGCGAGCGGCAGCCGCTGCGCCGCAGCCTCGCGGCGATCGCGGAAGACCGCGACGTCGGCGTGGCGAAAGCCGTAGATCGACTGGAACTCGTCCCCGACGAAGAACACATCCTTGACGAATCCCTGGCCGGCGACGGCTCCCGCCGGGCGGAGCCCGGCTCCGCCGCCGCCCCAGGAATCCGTCAAGCGGCCGGTGAGCAGGTCGACGATGTCGCATTGCAAACGGTTGGTGTCCTGGAACTCGTCGACCATGATCGCGCGGAAGCGCAGCTGCTCCGTCTCGCGCACGCTCGGGTCGTCGCGCAGGAGGTCGCGCGCGAGCAGCTGAAGGTCTTCGAAGTCGAGCGCGGACTCACGCTGCTTCGCGGCCGCGTACTCGTCGGCGAACAGATCGAGCAGCTCCTGCAGGAGCTCGCTGTCGCGAGCCGCGAGCTCCTCGAGCGCCGCGTGCTGCACGCGGTCGCGTGCAGCGCGAAACTCGGCCGCCCGGTCGCCGCTTGCGGGAAGCTCGAGGTCGAGCAGCTGCTCGGGGTCGGAACCGAGCGCGAGCGCGGCGTTGGCGGACGCGAGCTGATTCTCGGTCGCCTCGGGATCGGCGGCGAGCACCTGCGCGGTGGCCTTCAGCTCGGCGAGGCGCTCGGGCACGCCGGCCTGCTCGCCGAGGTCGAGCGTCAGGTCGCGCCCCGCCGAGCGAAGCGTCTCGTAGACGCCGGTCAGCATCCGCCGCAACCCGGCCGCGCCGTAGGTCGCGAGCAGGCGCACACGCTCGGAGTCGCGTCCTGCACAGAACGCCGTCAGCGCACGCTCGAATGCCTCGCCCCGGATCACGGCGCCGTGCTCGTCGTCGAGCTCGCGGAAGCGCGGATCGATTCCCACCGAGAACGGGTGCGCGCGCAGGAGCCGCGAGCAGAAGCCGTGGATGGTGGAGATCCAGGCGCCGTCGAGCCTCCGCGCGAGATCGTGGCGACCGCGCGCGTGCAGCGCGGCGCGAATGCGGGCACGCAGCTCACCCGCGGCCTTGCGCGTGTAGGTGATGACGAGCACCGACTCGACGTCGAGGCCCTCGTCGCACACTGCGCGCACGAACCGTTCGACGAGCACGGTCGTCTTGCCGGTCCCCGCTCCGGCCGAGACGAAGACCTCGCCGGTTGCCTCGACAGCGGCGCGCTGCTGCTCGTTCACGGTCGCTCCACCCGGCACATCGTCCACAGGTCGCACCACGTCGGGCACGTTCCGCCCTTCGGATCGTGGCGCACGTCGCCGGAGCGGATGCGCTGCGCGTAGTCGTGCGCACGCGTGCGGGAGGTCTCGACGAGCGCCCAGAACTCCTCCTCCGGCAGGTAATCGCCCTTCGTGAAACCGGGCAGATCCGCGGCGGCGCCGGCGTGGAGCAGGCCGCGCGACGCGCGTGAGCCGGCGAGCGCGCGGTAGACCCCGCCGAGCGGCTCGACGCCGACGAGATCGCGGAGCACGAGCATGTACAGCGGGACCTGGAGCCGCAGCTCGTCGTCGATCTGCTTCGCGGAATGCACGGTGCGGCCCGACTTGTAGTCCTGCACGATTCCCCGCGCGCTGTACGGGTCGACGTCGATGCGGTCGATCTTCCCGCTCAGGTACAGGTCGTCGCCGAGAGGCAGGCCGCGCTGCAGCTCCGGTGCCGAGCGGTCGGAGCCGAACGAGAGCTCGAAGCGCCGCGGCAGCAGCTCGAGCGCCGACGCGGACTCGTCCCGCACGAACGCTTCGAGATCGCGCCAGAGGCTCTCGTCCAGCTCGGCCTCCTGCAGGTCGGTGAGATCGAGCCGGACGCCGCCTCGCATTGCGTCGTCGAGGCAGCGGCGCAGGAAGCCGACGGCCGCCTCGACGTTCTCCGCGGTGACCCGGTCGTGGCCGAGCTCCTTGGGCAGGCCCGCGTAGAACTTGTGGAGCGTGCTGTGCGCGACCGATCCGCGCAGCATCGGGTCGACTTCGGCGTCGATCGTCTTCGGCGAGACGATGCGCTCGTGCAGCCACGCCGACGAGCAGTCGGCGATAGCGCTCGAGCTCGGTGACGCCGAACGTCGTCTTCGCGCCGAGCCACTCGAGCAGCACGGGGCTCGTCAGCTTCGTGTCCCGGCGGAATGCGGCGCGCGCCCGGTCGAGCCGGCGCTGCCAGTCGTTCGCCTCGGCGAGCGCGCGTGCGGCATCGAGGTCGTCGACGGAGAGCCGGGCAAGGGCGCGTACGCGCTCGCGCTCCGACGGCGCCGAGTCGAGCGCCCACGTGAGGGCCGAGAGCGGCCGGCGAGACGTCGCGCGGCCGACCTCTTGCTCGTCGAACACGGCAGCGACCTCGTCCCAGAACGGGCTCGGCTCGCGAGGCCCGCCGTCGTCGGTGGCAGCCTCGCGCACGAGGTAGAGGCGCCGCGTCGCGCGCGTGCACGCGGTGTAGAAGAGGTAACGGTCGCGACTCACCTGGTCGGGGCGCTCGAGCCGGCCGCCGAGGTCGCGCCGGGCGTCGTCGTCGAGGAACGGCGAGACGCGCGTGCGCCGCGGGAGCGTGCCTTCCTCGAGCCCGAGCAGGAACACGATCTCGAAGCGGCGCGTGCGCGCGCGCAGCAGGTCGAGGACGGCCACACGGCCCGCCTCGTGCGCGGCTGCGAGCCGAACCTCGGCCCGCTCGAGCGCAGAGACGACATCGTCGGGTCCGACCGACTCGCCGAGCGCGGCGAAGCCGTCGAGCTCCTCGAGCAGTCGCAGGGCCGCGCCGTAGGAGCGCAGGTCGAGCCGCGAGATCTCACCGGCCGGCGGAGCCTCGGTGCCGTAGGCCGCGCGAAGCATCGAACGGATCAGCGTGCGCACGCCGTCGACAGGCGACTCGGCACGCGCGCAGCTCGGCGAGCATCGGCACAGGCGCCTCGCGCAGCTTCTCGGTCTCCTCCTCGACCCGGCTCGGCGAGGAGATCGCGCGACCGCGCAGCCGGCCCTCGACGTAGTCGACGGATGCGCGGCCGATTCCGGAGTACGGCGAGCGCAGGAAGGCAAAGAGCTCACGGCGGCCCCCGTCGAGCCAGGCGTAGCGCAGGAACTGCAGCAGCGCATGGCCGAACGGCGTCGCGCCGAGACGCACGCGGGACTCGACCGCGTAGGGGATGCCGAGCCCGCCGAGCACCGTCTCGAGCGGCGCGCGCCACTGCTCGAGCGACGGGGCGACGAGCGCGATCTGCTCCGGCGCGACCCCGCCGCGGACGAGCGCGAGCAACTCCTCGCCGACGAGCTCGAGCGTGCCTCGCGCGCCGGCGCCCTCGAAGAAGCGCACCGCCTGGTCGAGCTCGGGCGGAGGCGGCGGAGACTCGTCGAAGAGCACGCGCTCGAGATGCGCGAGCGCGGGGTGCGCGTAGTCCGCCGAGCGCGGGCCGAGCTCCTCGATGCGCCCGTCTGCGAGCGCGGAGAGGTCGTCGGCGGTGCGGCGGAGTGAGGCGAACGCGACGCGCGCCGGCTCGTACGGCAGCGACACCTGAACCTCCGTACGCCCCGAGAGCGCTTCGAGAAGCGTCCACTCGGCACCGGTCAGGTCCTCGAAGCCGTACGCGAACACGGGCTCGCCGTGCCACGCGTCGAGCTCCGAGGCGATCCGTTCGGCCGCGCGCCGCCGCAGGAGGTCGCGGTCCCAGAGCCCGAGACGGTCGAGCTCGGCGCGGTAGGCGGCGTAGAGGCCGGCCAGATCGCCCTGTAGATCTCCCGGGTCGAGGAGGCCCGACTCGAGCTCGCCGAGCGTCGCCAGCAGCGTGTCCGCGAAGCCGCCGGTCCGCGCGGAGCGCGCCCAGCCGTTCAGCGCCGCTCGCGGCCAGCGCGCGCCGGGCAATCAGCGTGCGCTGCGCGTCGGTCGCGACCGGCCGCTGCTCCGGATCGTCGCGGACGAGCGCTCGGAACAGGTCGTCGAACGTCCCGATCGCGCCGCTGAACAGGCAGCCGGAGCGCGCGAGCAGATCGCGCTCGACGCGGTCGACGTCCGACGCGTTCGGCACGATCAGATACGGCTCGTCCTCGAGGCGCGCCAGATAGCGCTCGAGCAGAAGCGCGACTTTGCCCGCGTTTGCAGGCCCCGCGAGGAGGCTGAGTCCCACCTTCCCATCGTAGAGCGGCCGCAGGACGGTTCCGCGACCGCTCACGCGGTTTCTGCGCTCTAAGCGGCCGGGGCGGCGGCGGCCGTCTTCGGCCGGCGGCCGCGACGGGCGGCAGCGCGGCCGGGCAGCGTCCCGGCGCAGTCGTCGCAGAGATCGGCGACCTTCGAGCCGCGGCGCGCGTCGGTATAGGTGATCCGCAATGTCGCGCCGCGCATCTCGTCGACTTCCTTGCCGCAGTTGTCGCAGACCAGAACTGTTTTCCGAGCCAATTTTCCTCCCCGAAACGGATTATCGAACCCAGTTTACGCTGACGCGCGGGCGGCGCGAATTCGCCAGGAACGCAACAGGCTCAGCGTCGCCAGTTCCTCCGGGTCGAGGCCGATATCGCGTGCTCCGACGACCCGCAATCGACGGGGCGGAAATCCTCGATGGTTCGCCCGTCGAGGTATTGCTCGACCACCGCGGGACTGACGTACGAGGAGCGTGCGACAGCCGGGAGTGTTTCCGAGCTTTTCGGCGACCTTTCGCATCACGGACGCAACGCGCCGTTTCGCTTCGGTTTCGGTCTCCGGTGGATCACGCTCGCCGAATTCGACCGCTGCGAGCAGCGTCCCGCCCCAGGTCCGGAAATCCTTGGCCGTGAACTCCTCGCCGAGATGCAGCCGGATGTAGTCGTTCAGACGGCGCGAATCGAGGTTGCGGCGCTCGCCGCTGTTCTCGAACTGGAAAAGACGCGGCCCCGGCTGGGCAAGGAGCTCCTTCACCGCGCTCGCCAGCTCGGCGTCGACGATCGCGCTGCGGACCTCGATCCGGTGCTTGCCCCGGTAGTGGAACGAGATCCGCGATCCACGCACGGATACGTGGTTCTTCCGCAGCGTGGTGATCCCGAACGTTCGTGACGCCTTCGCGTAGCGGTCGCCGCCGACGCGGAACCAGCCGAGGTTGATCAGGCGCACCGCGATTGCCGCGACCCGTTCGTACGGCAGGCCCTCGAGCTCCATGTGGTCACTCATGGCCGCGCGCAGATCGGGCAAGCGCTCGGCGAAGCGAATCAGCTTGTCGTACTTCGCCTGTTCCTGACGAGCGCGATACGCGGGGTGGTAGAGGTATTGCGTGCGGCCGGCGGCATCGACGCCGGTGGCCTGCAGCTTCGCACGCGCACTCCGGGCGATCCAGACCTGCTTCCACGCAGGCGGGATCGCGAGCGTGCGAATCCGCTCGAGTTTGTCCGGGTCCGTGAGCTCACGACCGTCCGCGTCGAGATACCGAAACCGTTGCTTCGACCCCGTGCGGCGCCAACCGATCCGACGCGCCATGGCCAACGCCTTTTCCTGATGAGCCCGGCGCTAATCTTGCCCGCGATGGAGTTGAAGACGATCGTCGTCCTCGAGGGCGACCAGACCGGCCAGGAGCTGCTCGAGGAGTCGGTTCGGGTCCTCGCGCCGGACGTGATCGGGGTCACGGTCGACCTGCCTCGCTTCGACCTGTCGCTCGAGCACCGGCGTGCAACCCGGAACCAGGTCGTGCACGAGGCCGCGGCGGCGATTCGGCGGCACGGGCTCGGGCTGAAGGGCGCCACGGTCACACCCGAGACGCGCGACGACGTGGGCTCGCCGAACCGGATCCTGCGCGAGGAGATCGGCGGCAAGGTGATCGTCCGCACGGGCAGGCGCACTCCCGGGCGTCGTGCCGCTCGGCGGCGTGCACGCGCCGATCTCGATCGTCCGGATGGCCGTCGGCGATGCCTACGGGGCGAAGGAGTGGCGCGAAGGCGAAGGCGACGCCGAGGTCGCGTTCCGCACGGAGCGAATCGAGCGCACGGTCTGCCGTGCCGTCGCCGAATTCGCGTTCCGCGAGGCCGAGCGCACCGGGGCAAAGGTCTTCGGAGGCCCGAAGTACACCGTCTCCCCCACCTACGAGGGAATGCTGAAGGAGGAGATGGACGCAGCCGCCGCGCGGCATCCCGCTGTCCCCTACGAGCCGCAGCTGATCGACGCGACGTTCGCGCATCTGATCGCCTCGGCCGGCGATCCGCTCGTGATCCCGGCGCTGAATCGCGACGGCGACATCCTCTCCGACCTCGTGCTGCCGCTCTTCGGCTCGATCGCCGGCTCGGAGTCGATGCTCGTGGCCTTCGACGGCGACGACTTCGCCCCGACGGCGCTGATGGCCGAGGCGGCCCACGGCACTGCACCGTCACTGCAGGGCAAGAACGTGGCGAATCCGCTGGCGATGATCCTCGGCGGCCGCAGCGCTCCTCTCCCAGACGGACGACGAGCGCGGGCGCAACGCCGGCCGCGCGATCCGGGAGGCCGCGCTGGAGGCGGTCGCACACGGCACGAAAACGGCCGACCTCGGCGGGAACGCGGCGACGACGGAGTTCACCGACGAGGTGATCGAGCCGGACGCGGACGAAGCTCGAGGTCTGGGAAGCGCTCTAGGTGGTCGAGTGCCCGAGCGGGAGGAACGCGCTCGTGAGCTCGGGATCGAACTGCGAGCCGGAGCAGCGCTCCACCTCGCGAACGGCGTCGTCGTGCGGAAGCGCCGACGCGGTAGGGACGCGTCATCGTCATGGCGTCGTAGGCGTCGGCGAGCGCGAGAGATCCGCGCCTCGAGCGGGATCTCGGGCCCGCGGAGGTGGTTCGGGTAGCCGGCGCCGTCCCAGCGTTCATGGTGGTGCAGCACGCAGCGAACCGCGCCGCGAAGGGAACGCATGCCGCCGACCATCTTCGCGCCGGCCGCGGGGTGCGTGCGGATCTCCACCAGCTCGTCGTCGTCGAGGGGCCCCGGTTTCGCGAGCATCGCCGTGCGCACGGCGAGCTTGCCGACGTCGTGCAGCGGGCCCCGACCCGGATCGCCTCGACGGCGCCCGGCGCACTCCACGGCGTCGGCGAGGCGCAACGCGAGCGTCGGTCACCCGGATGGCGTGCGCCGCCACGGATGGATCGTGCGTCGCGAGCGAGCGACTGAGCGTTGTGGCCGCCCCCATCGGCTTCGTCACGTTCCCCCTCGGTGCTGGATCCCTCTCGACGGGTGTCCGAACGCGTCTTCGATGGCGTCCGTAGTAGCACGGAACGCGCGCCGTGACAACTGGAGGAAGCACCTCGGGCCGGCGCGCTCAGACGTCCGCCAGCATGCGCTTCCGCCAGAGATGCACCCCGAGGAGGACGACCGCCCCGAGGACGCCGAGCGCGACGACCGCGTAGAAGCCGTATCGGCTGATCGCGTCGGCGGCGGCCTTGCCGAACTGGTAGGCGACCAGGCCGACTGCGGTCGCCCAGACGATGCCGCCGGCGGCATTCCAGAGCAGAAAGCGCCCCCACGGCATGTGGCTGATGCCCGCGAGCCACGCGGAGGTGATGCGCAGGAAGGCGATGAACCGGCCGACGAAGACCGTCTTCGCCGCCGTGCTTTGCGAAGAAGCGCTCGGCCGGAGGCAGGGCCTTCGCCGAGTAGCGCCGGACCGGGCCCCACCGCTCGAGCAGCCCACGGCCGCCCGTTCGCCCGATCCAGTAGCCGACGTTGTCACCGACGATCGCAGCCGCGGCGGCGACCGCGATCACGGAGACGATCGAGTAGCGGTGCTGCTGCGGCGTCGCCAGGATCGCGGCGGTGACGAGCGCTGCTTCGCCGGGAATCGGCACTCCGGCCGACTCGATCGCTACGGCCGCAAACAGGAGAATCAGGCCGTACTCGACCAGCAGGTGCGTCATCGCGGGCCAGTGTAGGCGGCCGGTCAGGTAGGTTCGCGCCACTGTGCGTGTCGGTATTCCCATGGAGACGACGCCCGGCGAGCGCCGGGTCGCGCTCGTGCCGGAGACGATCGGCCGCCTCAGTGCGGGCGTCGAGGTGATCGTCGAGGCCGAGGCGGGCACCGCCGCGTCGTTCGCCGACGACGCCTACCGCGAGGCCGGCGCCACGATCGGCGACCCGTGGAGCGCGGAGGTCGTCGCCAAGGTCGCGCCGCCGTCGGCCGACGAGGTCGCGCGCTTGCGTAGCGGCCAGGTGCTGATCGCATTCCTGCAGCCGCTGACCGACGCGGCGGGCGTCGAGCGTCTGGCGGCGGCGGGCGTGCAGGCGTTCGCACTCGAGTCGATCCCGCGGATCACCCGTGCGCAGCCGATGGATGCGCTCTCCTCACAGGCGACCGTCTCGGGGTACAAGGCCGCGCTGATCGCCGCCGACAACCTCCCCCGCTTCTTTCCGATGCTGATGACGGCGGCGGGCACGATCCCGCCCGCAAAGGTGCTCGTGATGGGCGCCGGCGTCGCCGGGCTGCAGGCGATCGCGACTGCGCGCAGGCTCGGGGCAGTCGTGTCGGCCTTCGACGTGCGCCCCGCGGTCCGCGAGCAGGTCGAGTCGCTCGGCGCGACCTTCCTCGACCTCGGGGTGACGGGTGAGGAGACCGAGGGCGGCTACGCGCGCGAGCTGACACCGGAGCAACAGGCCGCGCAGCAGGCCGAGTTGCAGGCGCGCATCCCGCAGTTCGACGCGCTGATCACGACCGCAGCGATCCCGGGCCGCCGGCGCCGACGCTCGTGACCGCCGAGGCTGCCCGGGGAATGCGTGCCGGCTCGGTGATCGTCGATCTCGCTGCCGACTCCGGCGGCAACTGCGAGCTGACGCAGCCGGGCGAGGCGATCGTCGAGGGCGGCGTGACGATCGTCGGTGCCGTGAACCTGCCCGCGACGATGCCGACGCACGCAAGCCAGCTGCTCTCCCGGAACATCGCGTCGATCGTCGGGCTGATGGTGCGCGACGGCGAGCTCGTGCTCGACTGGGACGACGAGATCCTGGCCGGCTCGTGCGTGACGCGGCGGGAGGTGGCGGCGTGAGCCATACGGCCACGGTTGTCACCGAGCTGACGGTGCTCGTGCTCGCGATCTTCCTCGGCTTCGAGGTGATCTCGAAGGTGCCGACGATGCTGCACACGCCGCTGATGTCGGGGACGAACGCGATCCACGGGATCGTGATCGTCGGCGCGATGATCGTCGCCGGTTCGCCGCACCAGGACGGGTTGATCCGCGTCATCGGGTTCGTCGCGATGATCCTGGCGTCGGCGAACGTCGTCGGTGGGTTCGTCGTCACCGACCGGATGCTCGAGATGTTCAAGAAGCGCGAGCCCCCGAAACGGACCGAGGAGTGAGCGCAACCGGCGTCAACCTGCTCTATCTCGTCACGATCGTCTGCTTCATCCTGGCGCTGCGCTTCCTCTCTTCGCCGGCGACCGCGCGGCGCGGCAACCAGATCGGCGCGGTCGGCATGGTGGTCGCGATCGTCGCGACCCTCGCTGAAGGCGAGCGTGCACCTCACCTGGCTGATGGTGATCGGCGCCCTGATCGGCGGCGGCTTCGGAGCGGTCGCAGCACGCCGCGTGAAGATGACGGCGATGCCGCAGATGGTGGCGCTGTTCAACGGCGTCGGCGGCGGTGCGGCGGCGCTCGTCGCGCTGGCCGAGTTCCACAAGCTCACGCCCCTTCCGGGACATCTCCACGGCGATGTCTCCGTGGCGGTCGTCCTCTCGGCGCTGATCGGGTCGATCTCGTTCTCGGGCTCGCTGGTCGCGTTCGCCAAGCTGCAGGAGCTGATCAAGGGCCGGCCGATCACCTACTCCGGCCAGCAGCTCGTGAACGGCGCGCTCTTCCTCGGCGTGTGTCGGCCTCGGTGCCGCGATCGTCGCCGGCGCGGAGCAGCAGTGGCTGCTCTGGGCGATGCTCGCAGGCGCGCTCGTCTTCGGCGTCCTCTTCGTGCTCCCGATCGGCGGCGCGGACATGCCGGTCGTGATCTCCCTCCTGAACGCGTTCACCGGCCTCGCGGCGGCGGCGACGGGCTTCGAGCTCGAGAACAACGTGCTGATCGTCAGCGGCATGCTCGTGGGCGCGTCGGGGACGCTGCTGACCCTGATGATGGGCCGAGCGATGAACCGGTCGATCACGAACGTCCTCTTCGGGGCGTTCGGGGCCGTGACTGCCGGCGCAGCGCGGCGGCGGCGGCCGGCGACGGAGGCGCGGTCCGCTCCACCACCGCCGACGACGTCGCGGTGATGCTCGCCTACGCGAGCAAGGTCGTCGTCGTGCCCGGGTACGGCATGGCCGTCGCGCAGGCGCAGCACGACGTGCGCGCGCTGGCCGACATCCTCGAGGCGCGAGGCATCGAGGTGACCTACGCGATCCACCCCGTCGCAGGTCGCATGCCGGGGCACATGAACGTGCTGCTCGCCGAGGCGAACGTGCCCTACACGCAGTTGAAGGAGATGGACGAGTCGAACGCCGAGTTCTCCCGCACCGACGTCTCGCTCGTGATCGGCGCGAACGACGTCGTCAATCCCGACGCGCGCAACAACCAGGGCAGCCCGATCTACGGGATGCCGATCCTGAACGTCGACGAGTCGCAGGCGATCGTGGTCCTGAAGCGCTCGATGAACCCCGGCTTCGCCGGGATCGAGAACCCGCTCTTCCTCAACCCGAAGACCGTGATGCTGTTCGGCGACGCGAAGGAATCGGTCGGCAAGCTCGCCGCGGCCGTGAAGACGTTGTGAGCGGCGTCCCGGTCTTCACCGCCGCTCACGTCGAGCAGGCGGTGTCGCCGGACCGCGCGGTCGAGGCGGTGCGGAAAGCGTTCATCGCGCACGTCCGCGGCGAGTGGACGATGCCGCCGAAGGTGTACGTGACGAACTATCCGGCCGGTGACTTCCGCGCGATGCCGGCACTCGGCGGCGGCCACGCGCTTCTGAAGTGGGTCACGTCGTTCCCGGGCAACCCGCAGCACGGGCTGCCGACCGTCTCGGGCGTCGTGCTCGTGTCGGACGCGGGGAACGGGCAGTTGCGCGCAGTGCTCGACGCTGCGTCGGTGACCGCGCTGCGAACCGGCGCGGCAGCCGTGCTTGCGGCGGAGACCCTCGGGCGCGCCGATGCGCGGACGGCGGCCGTGATCGGCGCCGGTGTGAACGGCAGGGCGGCCGCCCGCACGTTCCTCGCACGCGGCCGGATGGTCAGCGTGTGGGACGTGGACGGCGAGCGCGCCCGCGCGGCGGCGGCCGAGCTGGGCGCGAGCGTGGCCGCGTCGCTCCAGGAGGCGCTCGCTGCGGACCTCGTCGTCACCGTGACGCCGGGGCACGATGTGCTGTTCGCGGACGGGTCGCTCCAGCCCGGCCAGCACGTGTCGCTGATGGGCGCGGACGGACCCGGCAAGGCTGAGATGGCGACGGCGAGCTCGCACGCGCGCACGTCTTCTGCGACGACTGGGAGCAGGCGAGCCACGGCGGCGAGCTGGCACACGCGGTCACGGCCGGCGTCTTGCGCGAGGAGACGTGACGCAGCTCGGTGCGGTGCTCGCGGGAAACGCTGCCGGACGCGGAGGCGAGGACGAGATCACGGTCTTCGACTCGACCGGCCTTGCGATCCAGGACCTCGCGATCGCCCTGGCCGCGCTCGAGCACGCGGACGAGTTGACCGGCCTGCAGACGCTCGAGCTGTAGGTCAGGCCGGAGGCGCCGGCTCGATCGTGTAGTGCCTGACGGTCAGCTCCCGGTCGACCAGAAAGCGATCGTCTTCCGGGTAGAACACGGCAACGTCGATGGCGTCGCCTGCAAAGCCGCGAATCGAATCCGTCGAGTCCCAGAAGCTGAGCGTGACGAACTCGGTGCGGTCGCCGTCGTCGCGCCGGAGCATCCACGCGCCTCGATTCCCCGGGGTTCGCCGGTACGCGGTCATCCCGGTGTGCTCGATGTACGCGGCGTAGGCGTCCGCGTCCTCCCGGCGCGTCCAGCCGCGCCAGGTGCGCGCGACCTTCGGGCCCGCTACGGGATCCGACTCGCCGGACACGGGCCAAACCCTACCGGGGACGCTCGAGATCTAACGGCTGGGTGAGCTGCAGCGACGGTCGCGCCGGGTCGAAGATCTCGAGCTCCGGCGGCCGTTCGCCGAGGATCGCCCGCGCGACCAGGTCGCCGCACGCGAAGCCCGAGCGCGTTGCCGTGCCCCGAGTAGCCGCCGGCGACCCAGACGTTCTCGCGGCCCGGCACCCGCCCGACGAGCGGCACGAGGTCCGGCGTCGTGCCCCAGATCCCCGCCCAGCGGTGACTGACCTCCGGCCGCGAGCCGACGAGCCGCTCGACCAGCTCCTCGAGCCGCCCCTGGACGAGCTCGGTCGTCTCCTCGACGTCCGTCTCCTCGGTGGCAAGTGCGGCGTCGCGATTGCCGCCGATCACGAGCCGGCCGTCCGGCAGCTGGTGCCAGTAGTCGTACCCGTCCCGCGCGTAGTGCGGCTGCGCGTAGCGCAGTTGCGCGAGCGGCTCCGTCGCGAGCACCTGCCCACGGGTCGCACGCACAGCCGAGCTGAGCTCGGGCAGGACGCGACGCGGTGAACCCGTCGGCTGCGACCACGATCGCATCCGCATCGACCTCGTCGACGGAGACGGCGTCGTGCTCGCGCACGTCGGCGCCGGCGGCCACCGCGTGCCCGGCCAGCCGGCGCACCCAGCGCGCCGGAACGAGCGCCCCGTCAGGCGGATGGAAGATCGCGCCGAGGTAGAGGCCGTCGAGCGGCGGCGCGAGCTCGTCGACCCACTCGACCGGGAAGCCGTCCTCGCGCAGCGCGTCGTGCTCGCGGCGAAGCGCGGCGCGCTCCGCCTGGTCGGCGGCGAGCCTGAGGCTCCCGACGCGCCGGAACGCGTCGCCCGCAAGCGACTCGATGCGGTCGAGCGAGCGAATGGTCAGCTCCATCAGGAGCCGGGCGCGTTCCGGCCCGAGGTCGCGCCGGGCGAGGTCGTACGGCACCGCGGCGCCTCGGAGCGCGAAGCCGCCGTTGCGGCCGCTCGCCCCACCCGCGACTTCGCGCGCCTCGTAGAGCCGGACGCGCACGCCTCGCTCGGCCAGCGTGAGCGCGCAGGAGCAGCCGGTGACCCCTCCGCCGATCACGGCGACCTCGGCGCGCCCTGCGAAGCGACGTGGCGCGAGCTGCGCGGCAGGTTCGTCGAGCCAGTATGAAGTTGTGTTCACGAGCGGCGATCCTACGTCTGGCGCATCACCCCCCGGTACAGCCCGTCCGCCGTCCTCGACCAGCCCGAGCAGTTCGAGCTCCGCGAGCGCGGCGGCGACGTCGCCGGCGCCGAGCCCGGTCCGGCGCACGATCTCGTCGGCCGCGGCCGGGATATCCGCGACAACGAGCGTGCACGGCGGCGAGGTGCGGTTCGAGCTCGGGCGAGCGGTCGACGGGTGGCTCGACCCCGAGCACCGACGAGCACGTCGGCCGCACACGTGACGGGAACGGCCCCGAGGCGGAGCAGCGCGTTGGTCCCGTACGAGAGCGCCGAGGTGATCTCACCCGGCACGGCGAGCACCTCTCGGCCCTCGTCGAGGGCGAGGTCCGCAGTGATCAGCGCGCCGCTGCGCTCCCGCGCCTCGACGACGACCGTTGCGCTCGTGAGGCCGGCTGACGATCCGGTTTCGGGCCGGAAAACGCCACGGCGCAGGCTCGACGCCCGGCGGGTACTCGGAGACGATCAAGCCCGCGCTCGGCGATCTCGGCCGCGAGGCTCGCGTGTGCGCGCGGATAGTCGCGATCGATGCCGCACCCGAGGACCGCGACGGTCCGGCCGGCGATGAGCGCCCCACGGTGCGCCGCGGCATCGACGCCTCGCGCAAGGCCGGAGACGACAACGACCCCCGCGGCGGCGAGCTCCCGCCCGAGGTCGGTCGCGACGGCGGTGCCGTAGCTCGAACAGGCCCGCGCGCCGACGATCGCAACGGACGGCCTGCTCGAGCAGCGCGAGCTCGCCGTCGCCACGCACGAAGAGCCCCGGCGGGCGGGTCGTGGATCGAGCGCAGCAGCGGCGGGAACGCCGGGTCGGACCGGGCGATCCAGCGGAGCCCCTGCCGCTCGAGCCCGCGTCGGAAGGCGCGCCTCGTCGAACGTGCGCAGAACTGCGCGAAGCGACGCGGTGCGCGGAGCGTCGAGCAGATGCCCGCCGCTCGCCGCGGCGAAAGCGGCGACGGCGAGCTCGCTCACTCCGTCAGCTCCATCGGCGGCCGGTAGGAGAGCGCCTCGGCGAGCTGGGCGACTTCGACGAGCGTCCGCGCCGGCGAGCGCTGCGATCGTCGCGGCCACACGAGCAACGCGCGCGCGACCGCGCCCGGAGAGCGGCACACGCTCGACCGCGCGCGTGAGCAGATCGCGAGCTTCGTCGCTCGGCTCGAGCGCCGGCCCTGCGAGTCGTCGGCGCGCAGCGAGCACCCGCTCGCGCACGGCTTCCGACGGCTCGGCGCGCGGCGCCGCGAGCTCCTCGCCGCGGGGACGCGGCACGGTCGAGCGCCAGATCGAAGCGATCGAGGAGCGCGCGGGAGAGCTTCTCGCGGTAGCGCTGGATTCGCTGCGGGTGCACGAACAGCGGACTGCGGGGTCGCCGCGTGCGCCGCAGGGACAGAGATTCATCGTCGCGACGAGCTGGAAGCGGGCCGGGAAGACCGCGCGGCCCGCGACGCGCGCGATCGTGACGACTCCGTCCTCGAGCGGCTGGCGGAGGGCCTCGAGCGCCGGGCGCGGGAACTCGGGGAACTCGTCGAGGAACAGCACCCCGCAGTGCGCCAGACTCGCCTCCCCGGGACGCGGGCCGCTGCCGCCGCCGACGATGGCAGCCGTCGACGCCGAATGGTGGGGCGCCCGGAATGGAGGCACCCGAATCAGCCCGGCGCCGGGGCCCAGGGCTCCCGCAACGGAGTGGATGCGGGTCACCTCCAGCGCGGCATCGTCGTCGAGCAGCGGCAGGAGCCCCGGCAGGCGGCGGGCGAGCATCGTCTTCCCGGTTCCCGGCGGCCCCGCGAGCAGCAGGTTGTGGCCGCCGGCCGCGGCGATCTCGAGCGCCCGGCGCGCACGCTCCTGGCCGCGCACGTCTGCGAGGTCGGGCACCGACTCGAGGCGGTCCACGTCACCCGTCGGGTCGAGGAGCTCCGGAGGGTCGCGCTCGCCGCGCAGATAGGCGACAGCCTCGGCCAGGTGGTAGACGCCGACCGGTTCGATCCCCGCGAGCGCGACCTGCGGAGCCGACGCCGCGGCGCAGAGCACTCGGTGGATGCCCGCGTGGCGGGCGCCCTCGGCGGCAACGAGGGCGCCCGCGACCGGCCTCAGGCGGCCGTCGAGCGCGAGCTCGCCGAAGGCGGCAAGGCCCCTCAGCGAGTCACGAGGCAGCTGGTAGGAGGCCGCGAGGAGCGCAAGCGCGATCGGGAGGTCGAAGCCTGACCCCTCCTTGCGCAGCCCCGCCGGTGCGAGATTGACGATGATCCGGCAGCCGCGCGGCCATTCGAGCTCGGCCGACGCGATGCCGCTGCGAACTCGCTCCTTGGCCTCCTGGCACGCTCGGTCGGCGAGGCCGACGATCGCGAACGCCGGCGCGCCGCGTTGCAGGTGAGCCTCGACCTCGACCCGGCGCGGATCGAGCCCGACGAGTGCATGGGTGATCGTCCGGGCAAGCACGTTGCCACGTTAGGCGACGAAAGCGCACGTGTCTGTGCCAAATGTGTGCCAATTGGCGCGCGCCTCGCGGGTCGAGAGGGTGAGCCGCCGTGCGCGCGGGTCTAGGCGTGACGGGCGACGAGGACGTCCTCGAAGTACTCGCCGGCGCGACGGCCGGTACGGCGGTTCACGTGACGCTGGTAGCGCTGCTCGAGCACGAGGCCGGCCCGCTCGAGGATCTCGGGATAGAGCTCGCGGCGGTCGTTGACGACGATCACGACACGGCCCCGCGGCCGCAACGCTTTGGTGCAGGCGCCGAGGACGCCGGCGATCCCATGGCTGTACGCCGTGAGCGCCGCCTTCGCCGTGCCGGCCGCGGCGGCGCCGAGCTCGCGCTCACGGCGATCGTCGAGCGAGAGCAGCTCGTACGCGTAGCGGTGCTGCTCGTGGTAGTCGATCAAGCCCGGATACGGCGGCGACGTGACGACGGCATCGAACGGTCCCCCGAGCTCGACCTCGCGCGCGTCGCCGTGCAGCACGCGGGAGGATCGCCTCGACCGCACGCGCGCGAGCTCCTTCAGCCGGGTGAGCGTGTCGAGCGTGTAGCGCCGGACGAAATGATCCGCGTGCTCGATCGGCTTGCACTCGCGCTTGTGCTTGTGGCACCAGTAGGGCTCGGTCTGCGGTGCGCGCGGAAAGTCGAGATCGAAGTGCGTCGTCAGCCGCGCCGAGCGCGCGGCACGCGCGAGGATCACCCGCAGGACGTCCGCGTGCTCATAGTCGCTCGCGAGCGAGCGAAAGCGCAGGAGGTCGTGGCGCGACTGCGGCGCGAACCAGGCGCTGACGTAGGCGTTCGCACGGCCGGCCTTCCCCTCCCCGCGTTCGAAGCGACCGAGCGCGTCTCGCAGGTCGCGCTCCAGCACGAATGGGTTGTGCTCCGTCGTCTTCACGCGCATCAGCAGGCAGTTGAAGGCGGCGATGTCGACACCGGTCGAGTCGAGGCCGCTCTCGAGCGCCTGCACGAGAGTCGTCCCCGAGCCCGCGAACGGATCGAGGACGTTGCCGTTCGCGGGCACGTGGCGGCGGAACAGCTCCTCGACGAGTTGCGGGATGTACTTGCCCAGATACGGATGGAGGCGATGGACGTGCTTCGTGCGCAGCCGCTCGGGCAGGTCGCGCTCCGACCACGAGAGATCGAGGTCGAGGCCCGCGTAGATCTGTTCTTGCGTCACGGCCACCAGCGCTCATTCCCCGGCGCAGTGCCGAACTCCTGCCGGTGAGCCGGATCTCGGTCGACCCCGCCCCTTCTTCGTCAAGCTGAAGTGACGGCGGCTGCCTCGAGACTGTCCGCGAGCTTGTTGGCAAACGCCTGCGCCTGAGCGCCGAAGTCCGGCTTGAGGTTGGTCGGAGGGATCTTGATTCCGAGCGACCGCTCGCGCATCTCACCTTTGCCGAGGTAGCTGAGCAGCGCGAGCAGCGAGCGGACCTGGCCGCCCTCGTAGGTGAAGCGGGTGCCGTCGAGATACCTGCCGCCCCGTGCGATCCCGCGCCGCTTCACCTCTTTCAGGTTGATGCTCCAGTACCTGCGGCACACGACATACGCCGCGAACGGCTTCCCCGCCAGGATCCTCCCCGCCTCGGCGGAGGTCAGGTACGAGCGGAGCGGCATGGCGCTCCTGAACCACCACGTCGGCGAGCCGAAGCAGACCAGATCGTAGTCACCGTCTTGCGCCGCTTCCGGGATCTTGATCTGCCCGGTCTTCTGGCGAAGCTGGGGAAAGAGCAGCGGGGCGATGTCGAAGACGGCGTGCCGGAACGGGAACACCGAGAACCGGTCGACGTACCGCGGCTCGGTGAACTCGATGCTCGCCTGGGTGACCTCGCAGCCCCGTTCGCGAAACACCTCGGTCATCGCGTCGGCCACGCGAAGTGCCTGCTTCGTGTGCGTGTAGTAGACGATCAGGACTGAGGGCTTCGAAGCGGCGTCCACCGGCTCCCTTTCTCGAGGCGAAAGACGCTAGGCGCGGAAAGACCGCGGATCGTCGTCCCATGTGGATGACCTGGGAAAGCGCCGCTCAGAAGGCGTCCGGCACGTGCTCGAGGCGGCCCGCCCGCTCGGCGATCACGTCGAAGCGCACACCAAGGCCCCGCGCCTCGTCGTGGATCCCGAGCCATGCCTCGGCGGCGTGACGAACCCGCCGCGCCTTCTCGGCGGTCACCATCTCGAGCGGGTCGCCGAAGTCCGAGCTCGACTTGGACTTGACCTCGCAGAAGACGATCGTCGATCCGCGCCGCGCGACAACGTCGAGCTCGTTCCCCGCGATCCAGCAGTTCGTCGCGAGGATCCGGTAGCCGTGCAGCCGGTACCAGCGGGCGGCACGGCGCTCGGCCTCGTTCCTAGGCCGGTTCGGCGACGGCGACGGGCTGTTCCTCGGGCAGATAGGCCCGTGCGCGCCACGAGCGGCGATGGATCTCGCACGGCCCTCGTTCGCGCACGATGCGCGTGTGCGCCGGGGTGATGTAGCCCACGTGCGAAGCGAACTCGTAACCGGGATACAGCGCATCGGCGACCTTCATGTACCGGTCGCGCGTCACCTTCGCGACGATCGAGGCAGCGGCGATCGCCGCGCTCTTCGTGTCGCCGTCGACGATCGCGCGGTGCGGCGGCGCCGTCGGCCCGAGCTTGAACCCGTCGACGAGCGAGACGTCCGCCGGCTGGCAGGCCCAAAGCGCCTCGCGGAGGCCGCGCAGGTTGCACCGATGCAGGCCGTCGCGGTCGATCACCCCCGGCGGGAACACCCGCACCGCCACGACCTGAGCGCACGAGATGATCGCTCGGTACAGCTCTTCGCGTGTGCCCGCGTCGACCTGCTTGGAGTCGTTGAGCAGGGCGAGCGGCCGCACGCGATGGTCGCGCAGGCAGTCGTAGTCGAGCAGAACGCCGGCCACGACGAGCGGCCCCGCCAGCGGGCCCCGGCCGGCCTCGTCGGCCCCCGCGACGAGCCGCGCGTTCAGCTTGCGGTCGTACCGCAGGAGCTTCTGTCCGGTCGCGCGGGGCTTCGGAGGCATGGGCCGAGGATAGCCCCGGCTGCGGCGCACGCCGGCTCGCCGGACGCGGAGTTTGCGAAGAAGTTACGCCCTCGTGCTAGCTCTGGCGCAGCTCGCGCACGCGAGCCTTCTTGCCGACCTTGCCGCGCAGGTAGTAGAGCTTCGCGCGGTTGACGTCGCCGATCGCCTGAACCTCGATCTTGTCGATCTTCGGCGAGTGCAGCGGGAACGTCCGCTCCACGCCGACGCCGAACGAGTTCTTCCGGACGGTGAACGTCTCGCGGGAGCCGGCTCCCTGGCGCTTCAGCACGAGGCCCTCGAAGACCTGGATCCGCTCGCGCGTGCCCTCGATCACCCGGAAGTGGACGCGCACGGTGTCGCCCGCCTTGAAGCGCGGGACTTCGCGCAGCTGACGGCGCTCGATGTCCTGGATGATTGTGCTCATGTGAAAAGGGGCCGAGGCCGGGCGGAATGGTAGCGAATAATCCTCAGCGGATGGAAATGCGTCCGGGCGGCCAGTAGGTCGCGAAGACCTTGCCGATCAGGTTGCCGCGCGGCACCGTCCCCCAGGAACGCGAATCGCAAGAGGAGACCCGGTTGTCGCCCATCATGAAGTAGTGCTTGGGCGGGATCTTCAGAGGGGCCACCGTGCGCGTGTCGCGCCGGTCGGGCTTGATGTACGGCTCCGAGAGGCGCTTGCCGTTGATGTAGACGTAACCGGCTTTCTCCGACCAGACCTCCCCGGGCAGGCCGATCAGCCGCTTCACGAACGTCCCGCCCGCGCCGCAGCGGACCGCTGCAAGCGGCGGTGTGTGGAAGACGATGATGTCTCCGCGCTTCGGCGACCAGAAGCGGAAGCAGAAGCGGCACGCGAGCACCCGGTCGGAGAAGCGCGCCTCGCACTCCGAGCCCGGCTTCGCGCAATGCAGCGTCGGCTCCATCGAGCTCGACGGGATCCGGTACGGGTTCACGACCCAGGCCTTGATCGCCAGCACGATCGCGATCGCGCCGACGATCGTCACCAGCCAGTCGATCGTCACGCGCCAGCCGTGCGGCAGCCCTTCGGTCAGGTAGTCGATCGGGTTCCTCACCGCACGTGCTCCTTCCGCCAACTCTCGATGCGCCCGTGGTCACCCGAGAGCAGCACGTCGGGCACCCGCCAGCCGCGGTACTCCGCCGGCCGCGTGTAGTGAGGGTACTCAAGTCCGCCGCCAAGCTCGTCCGAGAACGATTCGAGCTCGCCCGAGCCCTCGCTGAGGGCACCCGGCAGACGGCGCGCGATCGCGTCGACCAGCACCATCGCCGGCAGGTCGCCGTTCGAGAGCACATACGGCCCGATCGAGATCGAGTCCGTCGCGAGATGCTCGACGATCCGCTCGTCGAAGCCCTCGAAGCGCGCCGAGAGCAGCGTCACGTGCGGCTCGGCGGCGAGCTCTTCGACGATCGCCTGCGTCAGCTGCCGCCCCTGGGGCGAGAGCGCGACGACCCGCTGCGCCGGCTCTGCGCCGTAGACCGACTCGAGCGCCGCTGCGACGACATCGACGCGGAGAACCATCCCGGCGCCACCGCCGAACGGCTCGTCGTCGACCTGCCCGTTCTTCAGCGGCGTCGTCTCCCGGTACGAGAAGAGCCGCAGGTCGAGCTCGCCGCCGAGCACTGTTGCCACGGGCCGTTGCTCGGTCAGCCACGCGAACGCATGCGGCATCAACGTGAAGACGTCGAGCTGCATCACTCGGCAAAGCCGGGTGCGACGACGATGCGGCCGGACTCGAGGTCGACCGCACGCACGCAGTCCTCGATCATCGGCAGGAGCACGCCGCCCTCGAGCTCGAGCACGTCGTTGGCGATTCCCGGCGTCACGGCCTTCACGATTCCGAGCTCGCGGCCCGTCTCCTCCACGACCGGCAGCCCGACGAGCTGGAAGGCGTAGTACTCGTCGTCCTCGGTCGGCGGCAACGCGTCGAGCTCGACCTCGATCAACGCTCCGCGCGCGACGTCCCGGTCGAGCTTCACGACCGGGCGGCCCGAGGAGCGCCTGGCTGCGACGACTTCCGCCTCGCGGCCGCCGGCGAGGAACCGCGAGCCGGGCTGCCACCAGCGGTCGTCGGCGCTCGGCTGCTCGATGAAGAACGCGCCGTCGATGCCGTGCGGCCTGCCAACCCGCCCGATCTGAACGCGGTCGGTCATGGCCGGCGGGATTCGAGCTGCTCGATCGCCTCGTCCCGCGAAACCGCAACGCGCAGGTTCTCGGCGATGAACTCTTCGCCGGCAGGCCAACCGCTGGCGCGAATCCCGGCCATTGCGCGCTCGACGTCGATGGCTGTGCGCATGTGACGGGGCTCGCCGTCCTCGACCATCGCCCAGAACGCCGCCACATCGCCTTCGTACGGCATTCCGACAGAGCCGGCGTTGAAGACGCGCACGTCCCCGACTCGGCGATCGAACTGGTGGTGGGTGTGGCCGATGACGACCGTGCCGACGACGCCCTCGAAGGACTGCGCCACGATCGCGTCGTCCGTGATCGCCGTCGTGATCGGCAGATCGCTCGTCGGAGTCGCGTGGCAGTAGAGAACGCCGTCGAGCGTGGCGGTCGTCGGCAGCCCCGCCGCCCATTCGAGGTCGCTCGCCTCGAGCTGCTCGCAGTCCCAGTCGCTCGGGTCCCGTTCGCAGTTCCCACGGATCAGCGAGCCGCCGAGCGAGCGAACGAGGTCGAGCGTCTCGCGAGGGCAGGGACCGTAGAGGAAGTCCCCTCCGAACACGATCGAGTCCGCATCCACCTCGGCCAGTACCGCTTCGAGCGCCCACGGCATCGCGTGGACGTCATACAGCGCCGCGACGCGCATCTACTCCGGGTCGGCGATCTCGACGAGCACGCGGCGCCCGTCGCGGGCGGCACTCGCGCGCACGAGCGTGCGCAGAGCGCGTGCGATCCTGCCCTGCCGGCCGATCACCTTGCCGACGTCGTCCGGCGCGACGTGCAGCACGAGGACGAATGCATCTTCCCGCTCCTCGGTCTCCACGCGCACCGCTTCCGGGTCGTCGACCAGCTCGCGCGCGAGGTACGCGAGCAGCTCGACCATTAACGCGCACTCCTGTGATGTAGCCGAGTCACTGGGTCGTCAGCACCAAGCGATGCAAGGACGCAAGGAGCCCCGATAGCGGTGTTCTATCGGGGCGACTGAGGACGCGGCAGCGCGCCGCGTGCTGGCGGGCCAGGGGCCGGTGTTCATTGCAGGAGGGTGCGTCAGTTTTCGATTCCGCTGATCTTGATCAGCTTCGCGACCGCTTCGGTGGGCTGTGCGCCCTTGCCGAGCCAGTCCTTCACCTTCGCCGCGTCGAGGTCGATCGTCGACGGGTCGGTCTGCGGGTTGTAGCGCCCGACGATCTCGAGGAACCTGCCGTCGCGCGGCGCCCGCGAGTCGGCCGCAACGACACGGTAGATCGGGTTCTTCTTCGAGCCCACACGCGTGAGCCTCAGCTTCACAGCCATCTGCTTCCTTTACCTCCGCCCGGCCTTCTTTTTCCTGCGCTTCGTCCCCGACTTCCGCGTCGCGGAAGGGAGGCCGGGCGCCTGCTGGTTCGGGAGGGCCGGCATCTTCCCCCGTCCCATCTGCTTCATCATCTTCTCCATCTGCTTGCGCGCCTCGAGCAGCTGATTCACCTGCTGGACGGACGAGCCCGAGCCGTTCGCGATCCTGATCCTGCGCTTGCCGTCGATCAGATGCGGCGTGCGCCGCTCGTTCGGGGTCATCGAGAGCACGATCGCCTCGACGCGCCCCATCTGCTTCTCGTCGACGTCGAGGTCGCCGAGCTGGGAGCCGAGCCCGGGGATCATCTTCAGGATCCCCTGCAGCGGTCCCATCCGCCGCAGCATCTTGTAGGCCTTGAGGAAGTCGTCGAAGGTGAACTGGCCGGCGCGCATGCGCTTCTCCATCTCGGCCTGGTCGTCCTCCTCCACCGCAGCCTCGGCCCGCTCGATCAGCGTCAGCACGTCGCCCATCCCGAGGATGCGCGACGCCATCCGGTCGGGATGGAAGACCTCGAGCGCGTCGACCTTCTCGCCCGTCGAGGCGAACTTGATCGGCTTGCCGGTGACGGCCTTCACGCTCAGCGCGGCACCGCCGCGCGCGTCGCCGTCGAGCTTCGTGAGGATGACGCCGTCGAAGGCGATGCGCTCGTCGAAGGCCTGCGCGACGTTGACGGCCTCCTGCCCGGTCATCGCGTCGACGACGAGCAGCACGTTGAGCGGCTTCGCCTCGTCGCGCACCCGCTCGAGCTCGTCCATCAGGTCCTCGTCGATCTGCAGGCGTCCCGCCGTGTCGACGATCACCGTGTCGAGCCCCGCCGAGCGGGCGCGCTCGATCCCACTGCGTGTCGCCTCGACCGCGTCCTTGGTGTCGGTCCTGAACACCGGCACGTCGATCTGCGCGCCGAGCTGCTCGAGCTGGTCGATCGCGGCCGGGCGCTGGAGGTCGGCGGCGACGAGGCCCGGCTTGCGGCCGGCCTTCTGCAGGTGCAGCGCGAGCTTGGCTGCGGTCGTGGTCTTGCCCGACCCCTGGAGGCCGGCGAGCAGGATGACCGTGAACTTGCCGAACGCGAGCCCGGACTCGCCGGCGCCCATCAGCTCGGTCAGCTCGTCGTGGACGACCTTCACGACCTGCTGGCCGGGAGTGAGGCTCTTCAGCACCTCCTCGCCGAGGGCCCGCTCGCGCACCTGCGCGACGAAGTCGCGGACGACCGTGAAGTTGACGTCGGCTTCGAGCAGCGCGAGCCGGATCTCGCGCATGGCGCGCGAGATCGCTTCCTCGTCGAGCTTCCCCTTCTTGCGGAGGTCGCCGAGGGCGCTCTGGAGCTTGTCGGAGAGGGTGTCGAACACGACCGCGCATCGTAGCCGTGCCGCGCGCAGGCGCGGCTGGCAGCCTCACTCTGTTTAGGATCGAAGGCGTGCCCCCGATCGGAGTCGACCCGTACACCGCCGCGCCCGATCGCTACGACCGGATGCAGTACCGCCGCTGCGGGAGCAGCGGCCTCAAGCTGCCCGCGATCTCGCTCGGGCTCTGGCACAACTTCGGCGCCAACCGGCCGCTCGAGTCGGCGCGCGCGATCCTGCGCCGCGCGTTCGACCTGGGCGTCACGCACATCGACCTCGCGAACAACTACGGGCCGCCCTACGGGTCCGCCGAAACGACCTTCGGCCGGGTCATGCGCGACGACCTGAGACCGTACCGCGACGAGCTCGTGCTCTCGACGAAGGCGGGGTACGACATGTGGCCGGGCCCATACGGCGAGTGGGGATCGCGGAAGTACCTGCTCGCCTCGCTCGACCAGTCGCTCGAGCGGATGGGGGTCGACTACGTCGACATCTTCTACTCGCACCGTTTCGACCCGGAGACGCCGCTCGAGGAGACGATGGGCGCACTCGACAGCGCCGTGCGCGCCGGGAAGGCGCTCTATGCCGGCATCTCCTCCTACTCGCCGGAGAAGACGAGCGAGGCGGCGGCGATCCTGCGCAACCTCGGGACGCCGCTCCTGATCCACCAGCCCTCCTACTCGCTGCTGAACCGCTGGATCGAGCCGGACCTCCTCGACACGCTCGGCAGGCTCGAGGTCGGCTGCATCGGCTTCTCGCCGCTCGCTCAGGGGATGCTGACCGACAAGTACCTGAACGGGATCCCCCCGGACTCACGGGCGGCCGAGAACACCTCGCTCCCACCCGATCACCTCTCGCCCGAGGCGCTCGACCGGATCCGTGCGCTGAACGAGATCGCCCGGCGGCGCGGCCAGAGCCTCGCGCAGCTCGCGCTCGCGTGGACGCTTCGCGACCGGCGGATGACCTCGACGCTCGTCGGCGCCTCCAGCGTCGCGCAGCTCGAGGACTCGCTCCGGGCGCTCGACAACCTCGAGCTCTCCCACGACGAGCTGGCCGAGATCGACCGCTACGCGTCCGACGTGGGCATCAACCTCTGGGCGCGCTCAAGCGGCGACTAGCGCGCGGGCGAAATCGTCCGCGTCGAACGGGCGAAGGTCGTCGAGCCCCTCGCCGACGCCGACGAGCTTCACGGGCAAGCCGAGCTCGTACGCGATCGCGACGGCGATGCCGCCCTTTGCCGACCCGTCGAGCTTCGTCAGGGCGACGCCGGTCACGCCGACCGCCTCGTTGAAGAGCCGAGCCTGCTGGAGGCCGTTCTGGCCCGTCGTGGCGTCGACGACGAGCAGCGTCTCGTGCGGCGCACCCTCGAGCCGACCCGCGATCACGCGGCGCACCTTCGCGAGCTCGTCCATCAGGTTCGTCTGCGTGTGCAGGCGTCCGGCGGTGTCGACGATCACGACGTCGGTGTCCGAGGCGATCGCGTCGTAGGCGACCGCGGCCGGGTCGCCTCCACGCTCGCCGCCGACGAAGCGCGCGCCCGACCGCTCCGCCCAGATCTCGAGCTGCTCCTCCGCGGCGGCGCGGAATGTGTCGGCGGCGCCGAGCGTGACCGAGCGCCCGTGCTCGCGCAGCTTCTGCGAGAGCTTGCCGATCGTCGTCGTCTTGCCGGTGCCGTTCACGCCGACGACGAGAATCACGCCCGGCGAGTGCGCGAGGTCGAGCGTCGCGGGCTCGCCGAACAGCGAGGCGATCTCCTCGGCGAGCGCGGCGTTCAGCTCGGTGAGGTCCTGACGGGCCTCGAGACGTCGGATCAGCTCCGCGGTCGCCCGGACCCCGACGTCGCCGTAGATGAGCGCTTCCTCGAGCCGCTCCCACGATGCGTCGTCCGAAGGATCGAACGCCGCGACCTGGAGCTGCTCGGTGAGCGCGCGGCGTGACTTGCCGAGCGACTCGCGCAGGCGGCCGAATAGCCCACGCTGCGCCTCGACGCTCTCGGCGCGCGCGTCGGTATCCCCCAGCAGCTCTCCCCAGCTTCTCGCCATGAGCGCGCCACGTTAGCGTTGTCGCATGCCGACCTGGGAGGACGTCCGTCGAATCGCGCTCGCGCTGCCGGACGCTGAGGAGTCGACGTCGTACGGGCACCCGTGCTTCAAGGTGAACGGCCGGCCGTTCGTGAACGTCTCACGCGAGGACGGCGCCATCTCCACTCGCGCGCCCGACGAGGAGCGCGACCTCCTGATCGGCGCACGTCCCGACGTTTACTTCGTCACCCCGCACTACCTCGGGTGGGAAGCGGTGCTCGTGCGGCTCGAGGAGGTCGACGAAGAGGAGCTCGCCGGACGGCTCGAGGACTCGTGGGAGTTCATGCGCAGCAAGAAGCGCCGGCGCTAGATGGTTGATCGGTGATTCGAGTGGTCGCGGGGATGGCCTGGATCAAGCAGGTCAGTCAGGTCGGGCGCAGGGCATAGCGGCGCCTACGTTCAAGCCCGACCTGGCTGAGATGCGCCGCATCCAGGCCACCATCCGCGGGGGCTCCAATTGCCGATCAACCATCAAGCCGCGGCGTCGACGCGGTACGAGTGGCGGTAGCTCGCGAGCGCCGCCGTACTCGCGACCGGCAGCCGGCCGTTCGTGCCGAGCAGGTTCTCCGGCCAACGATGCCGCCGGCGCTTCAGCTGCGTGAACCAGCCCTGCTCGTCGCGCTGCACGAGGAACAACTCGACCACGACGCCGTCGAGCATGAACGCGCGCTTCCACGGATGCCGCTTCCCGTCGATCCAGTCCAGGTACAGCGCGATCGACCTCGTCCCAGCCTTCGGCCGAGTAGAGGACGTCGAGGTCGACGTGCTCGCGCGGCAGGATCAGCCCGCGCAGCTCCTCGCCCCACCCGCCGAACACCCAGGTGGCGATTCCCTTCGAGGCGAGCAAGGAGACGGCGCGCTCGACGAAGGCGAGGTCGTTCACGCGGTCGCCGCGACTTCGCCGTCCTGGGGCAGGCGGCGCGAGACGATCTGCGAGACCCCGTCGGGGCCCATCGTCACCCCGTACAGGACGTCCGCGGCCTCCATCGTGCGCTTCTGGTGCGTGATCACGATGAACTGCGCGCGGTCGGCGTAGGTGCGCAGCAGCTCCGTGAAGCGGCCGATGTTCGTGTCGTCGAGGGCGGCTTCGACCTCGTCGAGGAGATAGAACGGGCTCGGCCGCGCCAGGAAGAGCGAGAACAGGAAGGCGATCGCGCCGAGCGCCTTCTCGCCGCCCGAGAGCAGGCTCAGCCGCGTCACGCGCTTGCCGGCGGGCCGCAGCTCGACTTCGATGCCGGGCTCCTCGTCGTCCTCCTCGGGCTCGGTCAGGCGCAGGTTCCCTTCGCCGCCGGGGAAGAGCGTCGCCGCGACCTCGTGGAAATGGTGCTCCACCGCGGCGAACGTCTCGGCAAAGCGCGTCTCGACCGTCTTCGTCAGGTCGTCGCGCAGCTTCTCGAGCTCGTCGAGGCTCTTCTCGAGGTCGGCGCGCTGAACGGAGAGCTCCTCGAGCCGCAGCTTCTCGGCGTCGTACTCCTCCTTCGCGAGCGGGTTCACCTGGCCAAGCTGCACTCGGCGCTTTTCGAACCGCTCGAGGCGCTCGGCGAGCTCGTCGCGGTTCTCGCCCTCGGCGGGCTCCGCAGCCGCGGCGAGCAGGCGTCGCTGCGCCTCGTCGTGCTCGGCGTCCGTGCGTGCGAGCTCGACATCGATTGCCGAGAGCCGCTCGCCGGCCTGGGCCGCGGCCTGGCGGAGCTCGACCTCTTCGGCACCGAGCCGCCGGAGCGAAGCGCCGAGCTCGGTCGTGCGCGTGGCCTGGGTGTCGGCCCGCTCGCGAACCGGCGCCTCGAACCGCTCGACGTCGACGTCGAGCGCCGCCTCGAGCCGCAGCGCGCCTGCGTGCAGACGCTCGAGCACGAGCTCGTCGGGCCGGCGGGCGCGGGCCGGGTCGGCGTCCGCCAGCGCGCGCGCCGCCACGCGCGCGCGCTCGGCCGCATGCTCGGCTGTCTGGGCGGCCTCGGCGGCGAGGGCCGAAAGCTCTTCTGCCTGCGCGCGAAGCGACGCGAGATCGCCGACCGCGTCGGCGGCGCGGCCACCGGCGCGGCGCTCGGCCGCGAGCGCGCGCCCGTCGGCCTCTGCGGCCGCGTGCCGCAGCTCGCCCTCACGGACCGCGATGCCCCGCAGGTCTTCGGCGAGCCGGCCGGCCCGCTCGGCCAGCGGCGTCTCGAGGCGCGCGGCGGCGCCCGCCGCGATGCGCAGAGTCTCGTCCAGCCGCTCGGCACCCGAGACGAGCCGGCGGAGACGCGCAGGATCGGCGTGCCGGATGTTGCGCAGGTGCGCGACGGGCGCGAAGACGGCCGCCGTGGCGCGGGCGATCGCGGCGGTCTCCTCGACGTGTGTGCGGGCAGCCTCGGCCCGCTCGTGCAGCCGCTCGACCTCGACCCGCAGCTCCCGTCGGCGCGCCTCGAGCTCGAGCAGCACGGCCTCGGCCGTCTCGCCGGCGAACCACAGCTCGCCGCGGTCGGGGTCCCAGCCGATCCCGTCCTCCGTCACGGCGGGCACCCGCGAGGCGAGCAGCTCGTCGCGTGCGACGACCGGCAGCTGCACGAGCTCTCGCGGATCCTGTCCGACCAGCACGAGCACCGAGCCGAGGCCCGCCGATTGCGCCTTCGCGACGAGCTCCAGCCCGCGACCCGGCGTCGCGGCGAGCACCGCCGAGGCGCGATGGCCGAGCGCTGCTGCGGTCGAGCGCTCCGCGCCCGTCTCGACCTCGAGCATCTGGAGCGCGAGCTGCTCGCCTTCCTCGGCGAGGGCGCGCGCCGCGGGCGGGATTCCCTCGCGCTCCGCGAGCGACTGCTCGAGTGCGGTCAGACGCTCGCTCGCGAGCTGCACGCGCGCCTCGAGGTCGTCCCGCTCACGAACGGCGGTGCGTGCGGCGGCGTCGGCCTCGTCGGCCGCCACGGCCGAGCTCGGCCGGCGACGGGCCGGTGACGCGCTGCTGCGTCTCGGCGAGCTCCCCGCGAAGCTCGCCGAGGAGCCGCTGGGCGGATTCCTGGCGCAGCCCGAGCCGCTGGGCGGCTCCGCGAAGCGCGTGCAGCGCGTCGCGGCCGCCGCCGGTCAGCAGTGGCTTCCGCCCGCGAGCGATCCGCGAGGACGTCTTCGAGCTCGGCCGTGAGCAACGCCTGGGCCGCGCGCTCGATCGCGCCGACGCGCGCCCAGCGTTCCTCGGCCTCGACCTGGAGCCGCGCCCGCTCGGCGGCGGCCGCCTGGGCGCCGCCGGCCGCGTCGCGGGCCGCCCGTTCGAGCTCGACGGACGTCGAAGGGTCGTAGGCGCGGGCCGCGGCCAGCTCGACCTCCAGCTGCGCCGTGAGCGACGCGGCGGACTCGCGGCGCAGGACGATGCGCTCACCGCCGCTGCGGAGCCGGTAGAGCGCGGCAGTCGCCTGCTCGCGGGCGCCCGCCGAGTCCGTCAGCTCCTCTTCCGCCCGCTCGCGCTCGGCAACGAGGGCGGCGATCTTCGCATCGAGCGCACGGCGCTCCTCGGCGGTGGCGGTGCGCCGCACGTCGGCCTCCGCGCGCCGCTCGGCGAGCCGCGCGAGATCGAGGGTCGCGATCGCGGCCTGGAGCTGTGCGATTTCGACGCCGAGCTTCTCGGCGCGCTCGGCGGCAGTCGCCTGGAGCGCCAGCGGCCGGAGCCGCTTCTTCACCTCGTCCTCGAGGTCGCGTGCGCGCTCGACCTGCACCGCAACGCGCGCGAGCTTCAGCTCTGCGCGGTGGCGGCGGCGTTTGAAGCGGCCGAGGCCGGCCGCCTCCTCGACGAGCTCGCGCCGCTCGGACGGCCTGGAGTTGAGCACCGTCTCGACGCGGCCCTGCGAGATCACCGAGCGCAGCCCGCCGCCGAGGCCGACGTCGGAGAGCAGCTCGACGAGGTCGATGCGCCGCACCGGCGTCTTGTTGATCAGGTACTGACCCTCGCCGCCGCGGTGGAGGCGCCGCTGGACGGAGACCTCGCTGTAGGGCAGGTCGGGCCAGGCGCCGTCGGCGTTGTCGAAGAGCAGGTCGACCTCGCACGTATCGGTCGCCTGACGGCCGACCGAGCCGGAGAAGAGGACGTCGTCGGGCTTCTCGGCGCGCAGCTCACCCGGGCTCATCGAGCCGGTGGCCCAGAGAATCGAGTCCGAGACGTTCGACTTGCCGGACCCGTTCGGGCCGACGACGACCGCGACGCCGGGCTCGAGACGGATCTCGACCTCATCGACGAACGACTTGAATCCACGAAGCTTGATGGCCTTCAGGTGCACGCGAGGGAGAAGTATCGCGGGCGGCGCGGACGCCGCCCGCGACAGTCTCTTTTCCCTGCTCAGGGGCCTCTACTCGCTCAATTGGTGCCCGCACCGACAAGCAATTCGCACGGGCCGGTGAAGCCTGACTGGGCCTTCGAACTCCTGCAGCGCCCGTCCGATCTCGGCCCAGGTCTCCTCACGCGCGGCCGTCGTCCAGGCCGGCGAGCATCTGGTGGAGCGCCCCGAACGAGTCGCGCTCGAGGCGGGCGCACTCGGCCGCGTCGGCGAGCCGCAGGGGCGCCTCGACGCGGTGGACGACGACCTCCGAGAAGCCTGCCGACTCGAGCAGCTCCTGGAGGCCGACCGCCGAGAACGGGCCCGGCATGCCCGGCGCGGGCGGCGGCAACTCGGCACGCGACCGGATGATCGAGATCGGCAGCGAGAAGAAGCGGTTCCGGTCGGCCTCGGCGAAGACGAGCGCGGCGTACCGGCCGCCGGGCCTGAGCGCGGCACGCGCCTGCGCGAGCGCCGACCCCTTGTCGGGCAGGTACATGAGCCCCAGCCGCGAGATCGCGGCATCGAACGCACCGGCCTCGACCTCGAGCTGCTCGCCGTCCATCACGCGGGTCGCGACGTTCGCGAGCCCGGCAGCACGTGCAGCCGCCTCGGCGTGGGCGAGGATGTTCGACGAGATATCGGTGGCCAGGACTGCACCGGAGGCACCGGCGCGCCGCGCCGCCTCGATCGTCTGGCCCCCCGAGCCGGCGGCGATGTCCAGCACGCGCGCGCCCTCGCCGACCCGAGCCAGATCGAGCATCAGGGACGTCGCCTCGCCGAGCCAGCGGTCGAAGACCGGGTCCCAGCGGTGCCAGGCATCGGCAGCGTCCTGCCACTGCACTCGCGTCGTCTCCTTGTAGACGACCGGATCGAACGTGATCGCAGTCATCTCAGACCTCCTCGATCCAGCCGAGGAGATCCGCGTCCGTGACCTTGTCGAGCAGCTCCGGATGATCGACGCGCATGTGGTCCCGTGCCCCGCTCATCACGTCGCCGTCGGTATCGCCGCGAATCACCTGGCCGCACTCGCACGTGATCTGCTTCGCCATCGCCGTGCTCCTTTCGTCGGGAGTCGAGTCGTTGTACGACGCGCGGGTTGGGACTATCTTGGCGCGAGGTTGGCGCAAGGGAAAGTGCAGCTCTGCGGTCGCTTCGTCGTCGAACTCGGCGGCCGTCGCGTCGAGGACGGGTTCCCCGGGCGCCAGGGGCGCATCCTGTTCGCCTACCTGACCGCAAACCGGCTGCGAACGGTGACGCGCGACGAGCTCCTCGAGGCCCTGTGGCCCGACGGACACGACGGCGGGCTCGCGTCGCTCCTCTCGAAGCTCCGCCGGGTCGTGCCCCTGGACGGCCTCCGCCCGGACGTGGACGAGCTATGGGTCGACGTCGAGGTGGCCGCCGAGGCGCTGCACCGCGCGGAGAGTGCCCTCGCGCTCGGAGATCCGGGCCGTGCGTGGGGGCCGGCGCAGGTGGCGATGTTCATCGCCTCGCGCCCGTTCCTCGCGGGCGAGTCGTCCCCGTGGATCGACGAGTGGCAGCGCCGTCTGGGCGAGCTGCATGTGCGCGCACTCGAGGCCTATGCCGGTGCCACGCTCGGGGTCGGGGGCACCGAGCTGACCGCTGCCGTCCGCGCGGGACGCGAGCTTGCGCGACTCGAGCCATACCGCGAATCCGGCTACCGGATCCTGATGCAGGCGCTCGACGCCGAGGGCAACACGACCGAAGCGCTCATCGTGTTCGAGACGCTGCGCGGACGGTTGCGAGAGGAGCTCGGGGTCGCGCCCTCGGAGCCGACGCAAGACCTATACCGGCGTCTTCTCCGCTGAGCGCGTTCAGAGGGGCGCTTCCGGCAGGGCCGCGAGCACCTGCTCGGCCGCACCCTGCTCGGCGTCCTTCTTCGAGCGCCCGGAGCCGGTGCCGAGCACCTCGCCGTCGACGGTCGCGGCCGCGGTGAAGTGCCGGTCGTGGGGCGGCCCCTCCACCGTCAGCGTCGAGTAGGAGACCGACCGGCCGAGGCGGGCGAGCCGCTCCTGCAGCTCGGTCTTGTGGTCGACGTGGGTGTTCAGGGCGTACTCGATCCGCGGCTCGAACGCGGCAACGACCGCGGGCTCGACGGACTCGAACCCGTGCTCGAGGTAGACGGCGGCGAGCGCAGCCTCCAGGAGCGCCGCGAGGACGTTGCGGTTGCGGGCGAGGCGGTCGACCTCCTCCTGCGCCAGCCCGGCGCCTGCCTCGCGCAGCTTGTCGCCGAGGTCGAGCTCGCGGGCGACGACCGCGCAGCTCGCGCGTGAGACGACGTGCGAGCGCACTTTCGCCATCCGCCCCTCGGAAAACTCCGGGAAGCGGTCGAAGAGGGTGCGCGCGATGGCGAGCTCCAGCACCGAGTCGCCCAGGAACTCCAGCCGCTCGTACGACTGGTTGCGGTCGGCGGCCCACGACGCATGTGTGAAGACCGCCTCCGCACGTCCCGGCGGGAGCCCGTCGATCAGCTCCCGCAGACTCTTCGACTCGCTCTTACTGGTGCGACGTGACGTAGTCGACGGCCTGGCCGACGGTCGTGATCTTCTGGGCATCCTCGTCCGAGATCTTGATCCCGAACTGGTCCTCGAGCTCCATGATCAGCTCGACCAGGTCGAGTGAGTCGGCATCGAGATCGTCCTGGAACGACGCCTCCTCGGTGATCTGGTCCTCTTCGACTCCGAGCTGCTCCGTCAGTACTTCCTTGACTCGCTCGTAGACCTCTTCGCGCGATGCTGCCATGTCACCTCATTGTGGGGAATCGGGGGGCTTGGTAAAACCGCGCGATCATACACGGACGCGCTCGGGGAGCCGCTCGCCGAGGCGCTCGACCACCCGGTGCTCGACGCCGCGGGCGGCGAGCCTGATCGCGTTTGCGATCGCGACGCGGCCCGAATCGCCGTGAGCGATCACCGCCAGGCCGCGCAGGCCGAGCAGGTATCCGCCGCCGTAGGTGTCCGGGTCGAAGCGCGTACGGAGCCGCCGCGCCGCCGGCCGGATCAGCAGCCCGCCGAGCCGGCCGCCCGGTGTCGAGGAGACCTCGGCGCGCAGCGCGTCGAACAGCTCGCGGATCGTCCCCTCGAGCAGCTTCAGGGCGATGTTGCCGGTGAACCCGTCGGCGACCACGACGTCCGCGGCGCCGCGGAGGAGGTCGCGGCCCTCGGCGTTGCCGGTGAAGTTGAGCCCGGGCTCGTCGCGCAGGAGCTGGTGGGCCGCGATCGTCAGGTGGTTCCCCTTCTCGTCCTCCGTGCCGATCGAGAGCAGGCGGATCTCCGGGGCGGCGACGCCGAGGATCTCCTGGCTGAAGATCGCGCCCATGTGGGCGAACTGGACGAGCTGCTCGGGCCGGGCATCCGCGTTCGCGCCGGCATCCAGGAGCACGGAGGGCCCCAGCCTGGACGGGATGACCACGGCGATCGCCGGGCGCATCACCCCGGGCAGGCGGCGCAGATAGAGCAGGCCCGCGGCGAGCATCGCTCCGGTGTTCCCGGCGGAGACGACGGCGTCGGCGTCGTGCTCGGCGACCGCCCGTACCGCGGCAACGAGGCTCGAGTCGGGCTTCGCGCGCACCGCCTCGGCGGGCTTCTCCGCCATGGAGATCCGCTCCGTCGTCTTCACGTGCGGCAGGCCGCGGGTGTTCAGGCCGCGCTGGCCGTACAACGTCACGTCGATCCCGTCGGCGGCGGCGTCGAGCGCGCCGAGGACGACTTCATCAGGCGCACGGTCGCCGCCCATCGCGTCGACGGCGACGCGAGCCACGCTACGGCGCTTGGAGGCGGAGCGGTTCGACCTCACGGCCCTTGTAGGTGCCGCAGGTCGGGCAGATGCGATGCGAGCGCTTCGGCGAGCCGCAGTTGGCGCACGTGCTGACGCGCGGCGCCTCGATCTTGTGCTGCGCGCGGCGCTGGTCGCGACGTGCTTTCGAGGTTTTTCTCTTGGGGACAGCCATGAGCGGGGCAGTCTAGCCGATGGCACCTCGACTTCGTGACACCTCGTTACAAGACACAAACGGCCATGACCCGTTGCCAAACCAGCGTGACAAAAGTGTGACAAGCGACGCACAACATGGCTGGCCGAGACACGGCCCGTGGTCAGACCAAGTGTGCAGAGACGTGACGCGGCCGCGCGCCCGAAACGGCCATGGCTCGATGCCAAACCACGGTCATGCAGCGTGCGTCGAGGCGTGCACACCTGGCTGGTCGAGGCATGGCTCGTGGTCAGACCAAATGTGGCGAGAGTGTGACGCCGGGGTGGTCGAGCGTGTCGGGTATTGACGTATGATCCGCTCGGGCCTCCGGGCTCGTGCCATGACTGACCTCTAAGTCGAAAACCGCGTTTCTCGCCCTTTCGATCGAAGGAGGTCAGCCCATGCCGGGGTCGCTCGTCGCACGTGACATCTCGAAGAGTTTCGCCGCCGTCCAGGTGCTCGACGGCGTTTCGCTCGTCGTCTCGCCGGGCGACCGGATCGGCGTCGTCGGCCCGAACGGGATCGGCAAATCGACCCTCCTGCGCGTGCTCGCCGGGCTCGACCCGCCCGACGCGGGCCGGATCGTCCGCTCCGGGGCGGTCGGCTACCTGCCGCAGGAGCCGACTGCGCGTCCCGGCGAGAGCGTCCGCGACTACCTGGCCCGGCGCACCGGCGTCAACGGCGCCGAGCGGGAGATGGACGCCCTCGCGGCGCGCCTCCACGCCGAGCCGGAGCTCGCGACCCGCTACTCCGAGGCGCTCGACCGGTTCCTCGCGCTCGGCGGAGAGGACTTCGAGGCCCGCGTGGGTGCCGTGCTCGACGACGTCGGCCTCGGCCGCCGGTCCGGGCGCGAGCTCGCGACGCTCTCCGGCGGCGAGGCGGCCCGCGTCGCGCTCGCCGCGATCCTGCTCGCCCGCTTCGACGTCTTCCTGCTCGACGAGCCGACGAACAACCTCGACTTCGCGGGCCTCGACCGCCTCGAGCGCTTCCTGCACGACCTCCCGGCCGGCGTCGTGCTGGTCTCGCACGACCGGGCCTTCCTCGACCGGACGATCAACCGCATCGTCGAGCTCGAGGCCGAGACGCGCCGCGTGCACGAGTACACCGGCACCTGGTCGGACTACGAGGCCGCCCGCGAGCGCGCCCGCGCCCGCCACGAGGCCGCCTACGCCGACTACCTCGGCGAGAAGGAGCGGTACTCGACCCTGCTCGCCACCCGCCGCCAGGAGGCGCACCTGCTCGGCGGCGAGCGCAAGCTGGCGCGGCAGACGGGCGGCTCCGACCGCCGGGCCACGAACGCCCTCCGCGGCAAGGTGAACCAGGCGCGCAACCACCTCGAACGGCTCGAGGAGGTCGAGAAGCCGTGGACGCCGTGGCGCCTCGAGCTCCGGTTTGCGGCCGCGCCGCCGACGGGTGCGATCGCCGAGCTCGCCGGCGCGGTCGTCGACGTCGGCTCGTTCCGGCTCGGCCCGGTCGACCTCGAGCTCCACTGGGGCGACCGCCTCGCCGTCGTCGGCGCGAACGGGTCGGGGAAGACGACGCTGCTCCGGGCGCTCGTCGGCGACCTGCCACTCGCCGCCGGGTCGCGCCGCGTGGGCGCCTCCGCCGTCTTCGGCGAGCTCACCCAGGCCCGGGACCTCTTCCAGGGCGTGCTCCTCGACGACGTCACCTCCCTTTCCGGTCTGCCCGCGACCGACGCGCGGACGCTGCTCGCGAAGTTCGCCCTCGGCGCCGACGACGTCGGCCGCGCAGCCTCCACGCTCTCGCCGGGCGAGCGCACCCGCGCTGCGCTGGCGCTGCTCTCCGCACGCGGCGTCAACTGCCTGATCCTCGACGAGCCGACGAACCACCTCGACCTCGAAGCGATCGAGGAGCTCGAGACCGCACTGCAGTCGTACGAGGGCTGCCTCGTCGTCGTGTCCCACGACCGCCGCTTCCTGGAGCGCCTCGACGTGAGCCGTACGATCACGCTGTGACGATCGACGCGATGCGCGCGGAGGATTGGCCCGCCTGCGCCCGGATCTACGCAGACGGGCTCGACGCCGGCACGTTCGAGGAAGCGGTGCCCGGCTGGGAGCACTGGGACGCCTCCCACCTGCCGGAACCGCGCCTCGTCGCACGGACGCTGACGGAGGCGAGATCCTCGGCTGGGCCGCGCTCGCGCCGGTGTCGCGGCGCGCCTGCTATCGCGGCGTCACCGAGAACTCGATCTACGTCGCGCGGTCAGCGCGCGGGCGCGGGGTCGGGCGCGCCCTGCTCGAAGAGCTCGTACGCCGCGCCGACGAGCTCGGGATCTGGACGATCCAGGCCGGCATCCTCGCGGGCAACGCCGCCTCGGTCGCCCTGCACGAGCGGTGCGGGTTCAGGGTCGTCGGGACGCGCGAGCGGATCGCGAAGAAGCGCGGCGCCTGGTGCGACGTCGTGCTGATGGAGCGGCGCTCAGCTGAGGTCTCGTCGCGTAGCGCCTCGAGCGCGGCCCAGCGCGAGTCGGCGGGCGCCTCCTCGTGCGTGTGCGGCTCGTCGTTCAGGTTCTTGCCGCAGACCGGGCAGAGCCCGGCGCAATCCAGGCGGCAGAGGATCTTGTCGGGCAGCGAGAGCGCGATCGCGTCGCGGGCCCACGCCGAGACGTCGAGGTTGTCGCCCTCGACGTACTCGGTCGCCATCTCCTCGTCCTCCGGCTTCTCGTCCTGGTACTCGCGCGCGTTGATCGGCAGCTCGAGCACGGCGTCGCCGAGGCAGCGGTAACACGGCCCGTGCAGGCGCACGGTGAAGGCGAGAGTGAACACCGTCCCGGTCGTAGCGCGCGTGATCTCGAATGCAGCCGGCACCTTGTCGGGCACCGGGAGGTAGCGCTCGCCGCCGAAGTCGAGGGCCGACATCTCGACCTCGAGCTCCTCACGGTGCTGCTCGCCCGGACGGAGCTTCACCTGGCGCAGGCTGAAGCTCGTCATGACGCCAGGGTAGCGACGCTCATCGAGCCGGTGCGTGCGCGGCTAGAAGCTCGAGCCGTTGTCGGAGAGGTCGACCGGGCCGATCCCGGCGACGACCGACTCCTGCGAGCGCTCGTGCAGCCGCTCGCGCCCACGGCGGACCGCAGTGAGGAACTTGTCGAGGTTCGTCTCGAGCGTGGCGAGCATCCCGTCGGCCCAGTCCTCCATCTCGAGGCGCATCTCGCGCGCCTGCCGGCGGGCCTCGTCGATGATCTCCTGCGCCTGGCGCTCGGCCAGCTTCACGATCTCCGTCTGCGACGCCTCGCGCACCGCCTGCTCGCGCGCCTCCTGGAGGAGCCTGTCCTGCTCACGCTTGGCCTCCGCCAGCATTTCCTGGCGCTCCTTGACGATCCAGCGGGCCTGCTTGATCTCTTCCGGGATCGTCGCGCGCATCTGGTCGAGGATGTCGTAGATCTCCTCGCGGTCGATCCGCACCTGGTCGGTCAGGGGAACGGCCTTCGCGTTGTGCACGAGGTCGTCGAGCTTGTCGATGAGAACGAGGACGTCCATGGCCGTGAAGTCTACTCCTGGTCCGAGAGGGGAGCGCCGCCACGGCCGTTCGGGAACATCTCCCGCAAACGGTGCGCGACGGCGTGTGGCACGAGCTCTTCGACATTTCCGCCGAACAGGGCGATCTCCTTCACGCCGCTCGAGGAGACGAAGCTCACCTGAGGGCTCGCCATCACGTAGACGGTCTCGATCTCGGGCGCCAGATGACGGTTCAGCTGGTTCATCTGGAACTCCCACTCGAAGTCCGAGACGACCCGAAGGCCCTTCACGATCACCTTGGCGTCCCAGCGGCGGGCGAAGTCGACGACCAGCTCGCTGAAGACGTCGACCTCGACGTTCGGGATGTCCGTCAGCGCCTCCTCGAGGAAGGCGCAGCGCTCCTCGACCCCGAACATCGGCGTCTTGTGGTGCGGATTGCCGACGACTCCGACGACGACGCGGTCGAAGATCAGGGCCGCCCGCGTGATCACGTCGACGTGCCCGTTCGTGACGGGGTCGTAGGTCCCGGGATAGATGGCGGTGATCAATGCTCGAACAGGGTAAGCCGTGCGGAGCCGTACTTGCGTGAGGTCCGCACCTCGAGGCCGGGAACGGACGGCGGGTCGTCGCGGCCCGAGCTCTCGTAGACGAGCAGCCCGTCGGGCGCGAGCAGCCGCGGCAGATGGGGCGCGATCCGGTCGAGGGCCGCCGAGTCGTAGGGCGGATCGCAGAGGATCAGGTCGAACGTGCGGCGCTCCTGCGCGAGCGCGCGCGCCGCGTCCTGCCGCAGCACGCTGCCCTTGCAGGCGCAGCTTCTCGAGATTCGCGTCGATCGTCCGGCACGCGTCGCGGTCGTCGTCGACGAAGACCGCGGTCGCAGCGCCGCGGCTGAGTGCCTCGAGCCCGAGTGCGCCCGAGCCCGCGTAGAGGTCGAGCACGCGCCGCGTCGTCGACGGGGCCGATCAGGTTGAAGGCGTTCTCGCGCACGCGGTCGGAGGTCGGCCGCGTGTCGCGCCCTTTCGGGGCGGCGATCCGCTGTCCGCGATGGGTGCCGGCGATGATCCGCATCCGGCGGGCAGGCTAGCGACCGGCCTAGACCTGGTGTCAGACACCGGGCGCGACGACGCGGTCTGCCTCGTCCTGCCAGGGCCCGTCCTCGCTCTCGAGCTGCCGCGCGAGCTCGCGTGCCTGCTCGAGCAGGTCCCGGTCGACGCGGAGCTTCGTGAAGCGCAGGTCGCTCCAGCCGGACTGACGCGTGCCGAGCAGCTGCCCCTCGCCGCGCAGCTCCAGGTCGACCTCGGCGAGCTCGAAGCCGTCGGTCGTGTCGACGAGCGCCTTCAGACGCGACTGCGCGACATCGGTCAGTTCGAGCTTGTCGCGCGAGATGAGCAGGCAGTAGCTCTGCTCCGCCCCACGTCCGACCCGGCCGCGCAGCTGGTGGAGCTGGGCCAGACCGAAGCGGTCGGCCTCCTGCACGATCATGATCGTCGCGTTCGCCACGTCGACGCCCACCTCGATCACGGTCGTCGCGACGAGCACGTCGAGCTCGCCCCGCTTGAACTGCGCCATCATCTCGCGCCTCTCGGCGGTCTTCAGGCGCCCGTGCAGGAGCCCGACGCGGTAGCCCTTCAGCTCCGCGCGCCGGAGGCGCTCGGCCTCTTCCTCGGCTGCGCGGGCGAGCCGCGTCTCCGACTGCTCGATCAGCGGGCAGACGACGTACGCCTGCCGTCCCGCGTCGAGGTGCACCCGCAGACGCCCGTACGCCTCGGACGACCGCTCGGCACCCACCCACGCCGTGACGATCGGCTTGCGGTCCGCGGGCGGCTTCGCGATCTCGCTGACGGCGAGGTCGCCGTAGATCGTCAGGGCGAGCGTGCGCGGGATCGGCGTCGCGGTCATGTGCAGGACGTGCGGCGACCGGCCTTCTGCGAGTGCCGGTCCGCTGGTCGACGCCGAAGCGATGCTGCTCGTCGACGACGGCGACGGCGAGATCGGCGAACTCCACGTCCCGCTGGATCAGCGCGTGCGTGCCGACCGCGATCTGCGCGACGCCGTTCGCGATCTCGTCGCGGATCTTCTTCGAGCCGACGGAGCCCGTGAGCAGCACGCAGCGCACGCCGAGCTGCGCGCAGAGCGGCTCGAGCGTCAGGAAATGCTGCTCGGCGAGCGTCTCGGTCGGCGCCATGAGCGCGCCCTGCCGGCCGTTCTCGACCGCGCGCAGCAGCGCGTAGAGCGCGACGACGGTCTTGCCCGAGCCGACGTCGCCCTGGAGCAGTCGCTGCATCGGCGCCGTCCGTGCGAGGTCGGCGTCGATCTCGCGGATCGCCGATTCCTGATGCTCGGTGAACGCGAACGGCAGCACCTCGCGATAGCGGCTGACGAGCTCGCCCGGCGTCGCGAGCGACGAAGCGACGGCGTCGACGATGCGCGAGCGGGCGACGACGAGCTGCAGGACGAGCAGCTCGTCGAGGGCGAGACGGCGTCGCGCGAGCTCGGCGTCCCGCTCGTCGCGCGGAAAGTGCAGCGCGGCGAGCGCGTCGCGGCGCAACGGCAGCTCGAGCTCCGCCGGCAGCGGATCGGGCAGGTCGCGTGCGTGCTCGGCGAGCGCGTGACGAACGAGCTCGCGGAGCTTCGTCGACGGCACCTGCTCGCTCGCCGGATAGACCGGCGCGAAGTCGGCGGTCGCGCTGGGCGCACCCACGTCGTAGCTCTTCACGTCGAAGCCGTGGCGCCCGAGCTTGCCGCGCAGCCGCAGGTGCGTCCCGGGCGTCAGCTTGTCGGCGAGCCAGGGCTGGTTGAACCACGAAGCGCCGATCGTGCCGCTCGAGTCCTTGACCACCGCCGTCACGATCGAGCGGCGCCCGCCGAGCCGGCGCGTTCGCACGTCGACGACCTCGCCCGCGATCGCGACCTCGCTCGTCACCCCAGAGCTGCGTGATCGCGACCTCGTCGACGGCGCTCTCGTAGCGCCGCGGCCGGTGGTGCAGCAGGTCGCGGACCGTCTCGAGCCCGAGCGCCCGCAGTCGCTTGGCCAGAGCCGGGCCGACGCCCGGCAGCGTCTCGATACCGGCGTCGAGCCGTTCGGGCCGGGCCCACGCCCGCGGGCGCGGCCAGTCGAGCTGGACCACGCCAGTGAAACCCGCATGAGCCTGGGTCATCGTCGCCACCGGGACCGAGCATAGGACCAGGACCGGACGCCGGTCCTGTTCGGCACCGTCGTCCTCGAACCAGAAGAAGCCGACCGTGCCCGGCCCGGCGTGCGTGCCGACGACGGCGCCGAGCGTCGTCTGCGATCTCGATCTCGGCCTGCGGCCGCACGTGCGCTGACGAGCTCCCGAGCGCCTGCAGCCGCTCCGGCGCCGCCGCGTGCGCGATGCCGACCTTCAGGTTCGGCGAGTCGGTCGTCGTCTCCTCGAACAGCTCGCGGAACTCGGCGAACGCCTTCGCATTGCCGCGCACGCGCTTCAGCGGCACGACCTCGCCGTCGCGGATCGTCAGGATCGGCTTCACGTTCAGCAGGTTGCCCGCGAGCGCGGCGGCGCGACCGATGCGGCCGCCCTTCGCGAGGTACTCGAGCGTGTTCACCGTGAAGAGCAGCTGGTGCTGCGACTGGTAGCGCGCGACGAGCTCGTCGATCTCCTCGTCGGTCGTGCCGCGCTCGAGCCGCTCGCTGCACACGCGATCGCGAGCAGCGCGATCGATCGCGGAGACGGTGCGCGTGTCGATCACGCGCACGCGGTCGCCGCCCAGCAACTCGGCCGCGGTCTCAGCGCTGGCGAACGTGCCCGAGAGGGTCGAGGAGATCTGGAGCGAGAGGATCCGCTCGTATTCGCCGAGCTCCTCGTACACCGCGAGGAAGTCGCCGGGTGTCGGCTGTGACGTCGTCGGCAGCTCGGTCGCGGTCTGGAGACGCTCGTAGAACTCGTCCGGCTCCCATGTCGACGTAGTCGCGGTAGCTCTCGTCGCCGAAGCGGACGTAGAGCGGGACGACGCGGAAATTCGGGAAACGCACCGGGGCGGCGGGGAAGTCCGCGGTCGAGTCGAGCACGACCGCCGTGTTCTCGACGGTGAGGTTCATGTGTGCGCCGCTGCCTCGATCGCCGCCACGATGCTGTCGAAGTCCTCGTCCTTCGTGAGGCACGCGACGGCGCCCGCGGCGAGCAGCTCGGCGATCTCGGCTTTCGTCACCGACGCCGTCAGGCAGACGACGCGCGTCGCCGGTGCAGCCGCGAGCACGGCTCGGGTCGCGTCTGCGCCGTTCAGGCCCGGCATGCGGTAGTCCATCAGCACGACGTCCGGCTGGAACTCGACGCAGAGCGCGGGCGCCTCGTCTCCGGTCGCGACGTTGCCGACGATCTCGATCTCGTCGCGGAGCCCGAAGACCAGTAGCAGCGTCTCGCGGAAGGTGTCGTTGTCCTCCACGAGCACGACGCGGATCGGGGCCCCCACCGTCGAGAGCTTACGGGAGTCCGGTTCGACGCTCGTCATTCGGCAGAGAGCAGGAGTGGATAGTGCGGCTGGCCGCCCCGGTGGACGTCGAGCTCGAGCTCGGGATGCTCCTTGGCGAGCCCTGCGAGCAGCGTCTCGAGCGCGGGCGGCTCTTCGCCGGTCAGCAGCGTGAGCACGCCCCGCGGTTCGGCGAGCAGCCGTGCCAGCACGGCGCGGGCGACCTCGTCGAACGTCTCACCGCCCGCGACCGGCTCGCCGTCGGCGAGCCCGAGCCACTTGCCCTTGCGCACCGACACGCCGTTCAGCTCGACGTCGCGCGACGCGATCGTGACTGCACCGGTCGCGACCGTCTCGACCGCCTCGCGCATCTCGGCGGCGTTCGACTCGGCGTCCTCGAGCGGGTCGAACGCGACGAGGGCAGCGAGCCCGGCCTGCAGAGACGTCGTCGGCACGACGCGCACCGTCTTCGACGAGTGGTCGGCGGCCTGCTCGGCGCTCATCAGCACGTTGCCGTTGTTCGGGAGCAGGACGACCTGGGCCGACGGCACCGCCTCGATCGCGGCGAGCGAGGTCGGACGTCGACGGGTTCATCGTGCGGCCACCGTCGACGACGACTGCGCCGAGGCTCTCGAAGAGCTCGCGATTGCCGTCCCCGGCCGCCACGGCGACGACGGCGCTCGTGTCGGGAGCAGCGGTCGGCTCGCCAACGGCATGCAGCAGCCGCTCCTCGCGCTCGAGCGTCTGCTCGTGCATGTTGGCGATCTCGACTCCACCGATCGTCCCTTGCGCGACCCCGAGCGACAGCGCTCGGCCCGGGTCGTCGGTGTGCACGTGCACCTTCAGCGCGGTGGGGTCGCCGACGACGAGCAGCGAGTCGCCGATCTGCTCGAGCCCGTGCTCGAGACCGTCTTCGTCGAGATCGTCGCCCTCGACGACGAACACCGTGCAGTAGCGGTAGCGCGAGAGCTCCTGGTGGATCGCGTCGAGCCCCACTTCCACGGGCTCGTGCTCCCCTACCTCCGGCAGCGGCTCGCCGCTCAGCGCTGCGGCGATACCGCGAACGACCTCGACGAGCCCGGCGGCGCCTGCATCGACGACGCCGGCCTCCGTCAGCACCGGCAGCATCTCGCGCGTCTTCACGACGATCGCGTCGCCCGCGGCGACGATGCTCGCGAGGTCGGGCGTCTTCTCCGCGGCCTCGGCCATCGCACGGATCGCGGTCAGCATCGTCCCCTCGACCGGCTTCTTCACGGCGCGATACGCGGCGTCGCTTGCCGAGCGAAACGCGCGCGCAAGGTCGTCGTTCACGGCGAGCGACTCGGTGGCGCCGCGAATGATCTGCGAGAGGATCACGCCCGAATTGCCCCGTGCTCCCATCAGCGCAGCGCGCGACACCTCTCGGGCAAGGCCGGCGCGGTCGTCGGGGCCGTCGCCGTCGAGCGTCCGTGCGATCTCGCGCACCGTGAGCGTCAGGTTGGTCCCGGTGTCTCCGTCCGGGACCGGATAGACGTTGAGATCGTCGATCCGGCTGCGGTTCGCCTCGATCGCCGCGCGCGCGCCGTTCACGAGCTCGCGGACGAGGGCCCTCATGCGCTCTGTCTCACGCGCTGGATGATGACCTCGACCGACGCGACGTCGAGCCCGGTGAGCCGCTCGATGTCGTAGCTCACCTGCGAGCGCACGGTCGATGCGACCTCCGCGAGGTTCAGGCCGTGCTCGACGACGACATGCAGCTCGATCCGCAGCGCGTTCCGGCCGCCCTCGACGCTGATGCCCTCGCGGCGCAGGATGCGCCCGACGCGCGAGCCGGCCGAGATGCCGACGACGCCGTAGCAGCCGAGCGCCGTCTCGGCGACGATTCCCGCGACCGCGTCGCGCGAGACGATGAGCCGCCCGTGGGCGAGCTCGAGGATGAGGTCATCCGCCACGGCAGGGATTAGACCCGAAAGGGAGGCGGGAAGGTTGCGAGGTGGCTGCTAGACGGCCTTCTGCACCTTGTTGCCCTTGAGGCAACGGGTGCAGACGTACGCGCGGGTCGGCGAGCCCTTGAGCAGCACGCGGACGCGCTGCAGGTTCGGGTCGAAGCGCCGCTTCGTCGCGACCATCGAGTGAGACCGATGGTTGCCGAAGCCGGGCTTCTTCCCACAGATTGCGCAGACCTTGCTCATCGCGGCCGGGATTGTAGCGACAGTCCCGCTCTCGACGTGCCCTACTGGCGTGCGCTCGCCCTGAGGCGCGCGAACAGGTCGGCCATCTCGAGCGCGGAGCGGGCGGCCTCGGCCGCCTTGTCGATCCGCGCCTCCGCCTGGTCGACGTCCTCCACCGTCAGCACGCCGAACGAGACGGGAACGCCGGTCTCGATCCCGGCGAGCTGGAGGCCCGACGCACACTCGGATGCGACGTACTCGAAGTGCGGTGTCTCCCCGCGGACGATCGCGCCGAGCGCCACGATGCAGGCGTAGCGCCGCGTCTTGGCGAGCGCCATGGCGGCAAGCGGGAGCTCGAAGGCGCCCGGAACCGGCATCACCGTGATCGCGTCCTGCGAGACGCCGGCTTCGATGAGCGCGTCGAGCGCGCTGCGGAGCATCCGGTTCGTGACCCCGCCGTTGAAGCGTGAGACGACCACGCCGACGGAGCGGCGGGTGCCGAGCGGCGTGCCCTCGAGGACGGTGTAGCCGTCCGGGACGTCGACCTCGCCGCGTACATGCTCGACGCTCGCGCCGTCGACCGGCGAGTCGACGATCACGGCGGACGACTCGGCGGCCGGCCAGCCCTCGAACGGGTCGCCCGGCGACTCGTCCGTGTCCTCGCCCACCCCCGGCTCGGGCTCCGGCTCGGGCTCCGGCTCCAGCTCGGGCTCGGGCTCCGGCTCCGGCTCCAGCTCGGGCTCGGGCTCGGTCACCGGGGGCACGAAGGGCACGGTGCCCGGGGGCGGCGCCGAGAGCGGCGGCGGTGCCGGAGGCGGAGGCGGTGGCGGCGTCAACGACGGAGGCGGAGGGGGCGTCAAGGACGGCGGCGGTGTGGGCGTCACCGGGGGCGGTGTCGTCGGCGGCCCGCCGGGGCTGAGGGGCGGCAGCTGTGGGTCGTCGGTCTCGCTCACTCGGCCTCCGGTTCGTAATCGAGGTTCTTCAGGTCCTGGTGGTGCAGGCGGTGCCCGAGCTTATCCCGCTTGGTCGCGAGGTAGCGCGCGTTTTCCGCCTGGGGCTGCACCTCGATGGGCACCTGCTCGACCACGGTGAGGCCGAAACCATCGATGCCGGTCAGCTTCTTCGGGTTGTTCGTCAGGATGCGGAGCGTCGAGAGTCCGAGGTCGGCGAGGATCTGGTTGCCGATCCCGTAGTCGCGGGCGTCGGCCGGGAAGCCGAGCTCGAGATTCGCCTCGACGGTGTCGCGCCCACGCTCCTGCAGCTCGTAGGCGCGCAGCTTGTTCAGCAGGCCGATCCCGCGGCCTTCCTGCGCCATGTAGAGGAGAACGCCGAGGCCCTCGGCCTCGATCTGCGTGAGCGCCTGCTCGAGCTGCTCGCCGCAGTCGCACCGGAGCGAGTGAAAGACATCGCCGGTGAGGCACTCGGAGTGGACACGCACGAGCACGTTGGCGGCGCCGTCGACGTCGCCCTTCACGAGCGCGACATGCGTCTTGCCGTTCAGCTTCTCGCGAAACGCGACCGCAGTGAACTCGCCGAACTCGGTCGGCATCCGCACCGCGGCGCCGCGTTCGACGAGCTTCTCGTGACGCCGCCGGTACTCGACCAGCTCGGCGACCGTGATCATCTTCAGGCCGTGACGCTCGCAGTACCCGATCAGATCCGGGACGCGGGCCATCGTCCCGTCGTCGTTCATGATCTCGCAGACGACCCCCGAGGGGTTGAGGCCCGCGAGCCGCGCGAGGTCGACCGCCGCCTCGGTCTGGCCGATCCGCTCGAGCACGCCGCCCGGCTTGGCGCGCAGCGGGAACACATGCCCCGGCTGCACGAGGTCGTGCGGCGTCGAGTCCGGATGGATGGCGACCTGGATCGTGCAACTGCGGTCGGCGGCCGAGATGCCGGTGGTGACGCCTTCGCGCGCCTCGACCGACACGGTGAAGGCGGTGCCGAGCGGCGCCTCGTTGTGGTCGGTCATCGGGCGCAGGCCGAGCCGGTCGGCACGTTCCTCGGTGAGGCAGAGGCAGATGAGGCCGCGTGCGTGCGTCGCCATGAAGTTGATCGCGTCGGGCGTCGCGAACTGGGCGGCAATCGTCAGGTCGCCCTCGTTCTCGCGGTCCTCGTCGTCGACCACGACGACCATGCGGCCCTCGCGGATGTCCTCGATCGCTTCCTCGACGGTGGCGAATGGTGTGGTGACGGCCATGGGCGAAGGCTACCGAGGGAGCAGCTTCTCGACGTACTTCGCCAGCACGTCGACCTCGATGTTCACGCGGTCGCCGGGCTCGAGGGCGCCGAACGTCGTCACTTCGAGCGTGTGCGGGATCAGCGCGACCGCGAACCCTGCCTCGTCGAGGCCCGCGACGGTGAGGCTCGCTCCCTGCACGGCGACGGAGCCCTTCTCGACGAGGTACCGGAGCAGCTCCGGCGGCGGTTCGAACCACAGGCGGCGCCCGTCGCCCTCCGGCTCGACGCTGCGGACGGTCGCGACGCCATCGACGTGCCCTTGCACGTAGTGGCCTCCGAGCGCCTCGCCGGCGCGGAGCGCCGGCTCGAGGTTGACCCTCGACCCCGGCTCGAGGGTTGCGAGCGCGGAGCGGCCGAGCGTCTCGGGGACCGCGTCGAAGGCGATCTGCGTCTCGCCGGCCGCGACGACCGTGAGGCAGACGCCGTCGATCGAGACCGAGTCACCGATCGCCGCGCCGCGGGCAGTCTCCGGCGCGTCGATCGCGACGCGCACCCCGTCGGCGCCGCCGTCGAGCGAGACGATCGTCCCCACCTCGCGAATCAGGCCGGTGAACATGCTCCCATTGAACCTGGTTCGCCGGGCTTGCGAACCAGGTTCACGAGTCTCGAGCCGCCGCCACCTCCGAGAAACTCATGAACCTGGAAGTGGTCTCGTTATGAAGGGACCCGCGGTTGGGTCGCGAACTCGGTCGGTGTCATTCGATCGGGAGGTGCGCGATGGCCGGGATGCTGGTGCGGGTTCCCTGAGACGCTTTGGCGTTGAGGTTGAGCCGTTGTTGCCGGCGCCGGAGCGGCGGTTTCGCTATCCGGGGCGGACAGCGTTATTCGGAGCGGGCTTGCTTGGAGGGGATCCTGACCGGTGTTCGCGTTGGGGGATCCCTTGGAAGGAGCTGCCCCAGGCGGCCGGCCGCCCGTCGGGGAAGACGTGTTGGCGACGGTTTGATGAGTGGCAACGCGCCGGGGTTGGCCGCAGGCTTGTTGGCCGGCTCAGGCCGGCTCGCCGCGGAGGAAACGCAAGCTTGGCAGCGCGTCGATGCTCGACTCGACGACGTGGACGCGGTCGGCCGGTTCCGCGATCGGCAAGAGCGCTAAGGGGCCGCCACGGCCGTCGCAGACGAAGTTCAGCTTCGTCGAGGTGGCGGCCCCGGTTTACCGCGCTCTTGTCGACGCCGGAAGCCGCCTTCGACCGCGTGCACGCTCGTCGAGTCCACCCATCGCGCGCTGCCAGTCGAGCTTGCCTTTCCGCGCAGCCGCGGACTGCGAGCCGGCCAACCAGCCTGCTCGCCAAACCCGCGCGCTGCGACGCATCGAACCGTCGCCGACGACGTCCTCCCCGACGGGCGCGGCCGCCTCGGGCCGCTCCTTCCACGGGATCCCCCAAGCGCGACACCGGTCAGGATCCGCTCCAAGCAAGCCCGCTCCGAATAACGCTTGCCGCCCCGGATAGCGAAACCGCCGCTCCGGCGCCGGCAACCAACGGCTCGACCTCACGCCACAGCGTCTCAGGGACCCGCACCAGCATCCCGAGCCATCGCTCACCTCGCCGATCGACTGACACCGACCGATTCGCCCAGCCGCGGGTCCTTCATACGAGACCACTTCCTGGCTCGCCGGGCTCACGAACGCAGGTTCACGAGTCTCGAGCCGCCGCACTCCGAGAACTCATGAACCTGGTTCAAAGAGCGAACCAGGTTCCACGAGGATCAGTCGCCGTAGACGAGCGTCTCGACCGTCTCGCGGACGAGCACCTCGAGCTGGCCGCGCTCGCCCGGGATCGCCGTCGCGAGCTCGGCGAGCAGCTCGTTCACCGCGACCCGCCCGCCGGGGGCGAGCTCGTCGGTGCCGATCAGCTCGACCTTGCGCCGCAGCTCGTCGTTGCCGAGCTGGCGCGTGAGCCAGTGGCTGAGATGGGCGACGAGCTGGTCGTCGGCGCGCTGGGTGTCAGGGCTCGTGGACATACGCTTCGAGAAGCACGTCGTCGCCGACGGTGCTGGCCGTCAGGCGAGACAGCGTGCGCGGTGAGCGTAGCGCAGCGAGGAAACCCTGGCCTGCACCCGCGAGCTTCGGCGCCACGAAGAGCAGCAGCTTGTCGATCAGGTCGGCCTCGAAGAACGATGCGGCGAGCGTCGGCCCACCCTCGAGGAGGAGCGACTGGACGCCCTCGGCCGCGAGCGCCTGCAGCTCCTCGGCGAGCGGCCCGGGCCGGAGCTCGAGGTCGAGCCCGTCCGGGAGCGGCCCTCGGGAGAACACGAGGCGCCGAGGCTGGCCCCGCGGCGTGTCGACGTCGCGTGCATCGAGGCGCGGCAGATCGGCCCTCGCCGTGCCCCCGCCCACGGCGACCGCATCCACCTCCGCGCGCAGCTCGTGGACGCGTCGGCGGCTCGCCTCGCCCGTCACCCAGCGCTCGCCGGGCACGGTGACGCGTCCGTCGAGCGTGACCGCGGCCTTGTAGATCACGAACGGCCGGCGCTCGACGACCCAGGTGCGCCACGCCTCCTCGAGGGCGCGTGCCTCGGGAGCGTCGACGTAGCTCCACGTCGACGGCTGAAGCGCGCAGGAGGTCGGCCCCGCCGGCGGCCTCCGGGTTCGGGTCGAGCGCGCCGAAGACGACCCGCTCGACGCCGGCCGCGAGGATCGCATCGGTGCACGGCGGCGTCGTGCCCTGGTGCGCGCACGGCTCGAGCGTGACGTAGAGGGTCGCGCCGCGCGCGCGATCGCCGGCGGCGTCGAGCGACGACGCGCTCGGCGTGCCGGCCGCCGGTCTCCGTCACTCCCTCGGCCACCACCTCGCCGTCTCGCACGAGCACGGCGCCGACGGTCGGCTTGGGGTACGCGCGGTGATCCCGCCGCGCGCGCGAGCTCCACCGCTCGTGCGAGCGTCACGCGAGGAGTGGACGAGGCGGCGGTACGCGCGCGGCAGATCCTCGCGCTCGAAGATCGCGGTGCCCGCGACGAGCAGCGTCGCTCCGGCGTCGAAGATCGCGCGGATGTTGTCCTGCGTGACCCCGCCGTCGACCTGGACGTGGACGCGTCGACGGCAGCGCGAGGCGCAGCCGCCGCACGCGCTCGTACGTCTCGTCGCGGAACGGCTGCCCCGAGTAGCCGGGATGGATCGCCATGCAGAGCACGAGGTCCGCGTCGCCGGCGACCGCGGCGACCGCCTCGGGCTCGCTCTCGGGGTTGAACGCCACGCCGACCTGCGAGCCCGTGCTCACGCGCCGCCGTGATCGTCGCCGGGACGTCGTCGACCGCCTCGAAGTGGAAGGTGACGCTGTCTCCGCCGGCCTCGGCGATCGCTGCGAAGTACTTCGTCGGGCTCTCGACCATCAGGTGCACGTCGATCGCGCCTTCGAAGCGGTGGACGAGCGGCGAGATCGACTTCAGCACGATCGGGCCCATCGTGATCGGCTCGACGAAGTGCCCGTCGCCCATGTCGAAGTGAAAGACGCGGCAGCTCGGCACGCAGGAGGGTCTCGATCTGCGTCGCCGAGGTGCGCGAAGTCGGCCGCGTAGAGCGACGGCTCGATCTCGACGGTCCGGATCCACTCGCTCCAGGGCATGGCGGCCGATCTTACGGCGTCGAGGCGGGCGATGAAGAAGCCCGAGGTGTGGTCCCGGTCGGGCAGCGTGAGCAGGAACTCCGGGCGCTTCGGATGCGCGTACTGCGGCCACTCCACGCCGAGCGGCTCGGTCCTCGAGCCCGGAGGCGTCGACGACCGCCTCGTTCTCGTCGGCGTTCAGCGTGCAGACCGCGTAGACGATCGTCCCACCCGGCTTCACGCGCTCGGCCGCGGCCCGCAGCAGCTCGAGCTGGAGCTCGGGCAGCGGCCGCGCGCGCCAGCGCAGGTCGGGCCGCCGCGCGAGCACGCCGAGCCCGGAGCACGGCGCGTCGACGAGCGCGCGGTCGAAGCCGCCCTCGTCGAGCTCGCGCACATCGGCCTCGACGACGCGCACATTCGGCGGCATCTCCTCGGCCATCGCGCGTGCGCGTCCCGGGTGCACCTCGACCGCCGTCACCTCGCCGGCGAGCATCGCGGACTTGCCGCCGGGTGCGGCGCACGCGTCGAGGATCCGCTCGCCCTCCTGCGAGCCGACGACGAGCGCCGCGAGCTGCGAGGCGCGGCTCATCGGCCGCATGACGGCCGGATCGATCCGCTCGACGATGTAGGCGCCGGGCACGTCGGTCGGCTCGCCGACCGGCTCGGCCGAGCGCGACCTCGAGCGCGGGCGGCTCGTTCTGCGCCCGCATCAGCTCGAGCGCCCCCTCGTGCCCGAAGTCGCGCTCCCAGACGTCGGCGATCCAGTCGGGATACGAATGCTTCAGCGGCGCCCTCGGGAAGCGAGGCGACGAGCCCGTTCAAGCCCGTCGCGAGCCGCCGCATCACCGCGTTCGTGAACGGCACGGCGCGCTCGCGGCTGCGCCGCGCGCACGAGCTCGACGGCGTCGTCGGTGACCGCGTGCTCCGGCTGGTCGCTCCAGCGCGAGCTGGTACGCGCCGAGGCGCAACGCGGTGCGCACCGGCGGGTCGAGCTTGCGCACCGGCCGCTTGCCGAGCTGCTCGATGCCGAAGTCGATCGTCCGCGCCCGCTGCACCGTCCCGTACGCGAGCCGCTGCGCGAGCGCGCGGTCGCGGTCGTCGAGCCCCTCGACCGCTGCCGCGAGCGCGCGGTCGGCGTAGGCCTCCTCCTCGAAGACCCGCCGCACGACCTCGAACGCGGCGCGCCGCGCGGGCGCGATCACCGGAGCGCCGCGCAGGAACTCGTCGTAGCTCATCCGGCCGCGGCCCGTCCGGCTGCACCACCTCGGGGACGAGCCGTCCGTCCTCGAGCCGCGCCTGCCAGATCGTCACCCGCCGGCCCTCGAGCGTCGCCCAGCGCGCCGATGTGCGGCGAGAGCGCGCGCACGCGCCGCCAGGCGTCGAGCGGGATCGTCGAGGTCGAGCTCGCGGTCGGCCGGGCGGATCTTCTCGGCGTAGGTCGCGCCCTCGCTCCGGCTGCGGCGACGAAGACCGGCGTCGGGCAGCACCGCGTCGAGCAGCCGCGCCGCGACCTCGGCCGAGCGCTCGTAGACACGCGCCCGCGTCGAGCTCGCCGATCGCGAACGCCTCCTGCGCGGCGATCGGCCCGGCGTCGAGCTCCGCGACCGTCTGGTGGATCGTCACGCCCGTCTGCTCGTCGCCGGCGAGGATCGCGCGCTCGACCGGCGCGGCGCCGCGCCAGCGCGGCAGGAGCGACGGGTGGACGTTCAGCCAGAGCGCGCGCTCGAGCAGGCGCGGCGGGATGTAGAGCCCGTAGGCGCAGACGACGATCGCCGCGGCGAACGTCGTCGGGCAGCTCGGGCTTGGCCGGCTGGATGCACCGGGATGCCGAGCCGGTCGGCGGCCTCCTTCGCGGGCGGCGGCGCGAGCTTGCGGCCGCGGCCGCTCGGCGCGTCGGGGCGCGTCAGCAGCAACGCGATCTCGTGCGTCGCCGCGAGCCGCTCGAGCACGTCGGCCCCGAGCGGCGCCGTCGCCGCGACGGCGATCGCACTCAGCGCAGGACGGCGCGCGGCCGCAGGATCCCGAGCGCTTCCTTGCGGTGCTCGTCGTCGGTGCGGTCGATGATCAGCACGCCGTCCAGATGGTCGAGCTCGTGCTGCGACGACGCGCGCGCCGTGCGCGTCGAGCTCGTAGCGTACGTCGGCGCCGGTCTCGTCCTTGCCCTCGAGCGTCAAGCGTCGTCGGCTCGCTCGACGGGCACGCGCACGCCCTGCAGCGAGAGGCAGCCTTCCTCGTCGGTCTCCGTGTCCTTGGCGCGCTCGACGATCGTCGGATTGACGACCGCCCGCGGCCTCGCTCGTCGTGGCTGGAAGACGAAGACGCGGCGCAGCACGCCGACCTGGGTCGCGGCGAGACCGACGCCCTGGGCGTCGTGCATCAGCAGCATCATGCGCTCGACGAGGCGGGCGCAGGTCGTCGTCGAACTCGGTCACCTCGTGCGCCTTCAGGCGCAGCGCGATGTCCGCGGTACTGGCGGATCTGCGCGAGCGCGAGGCGGCGCCGCGCCTCGGCCTCGGCCTCGGCGCGTGCTCGTCGTCGACGCCCGGCTCGTCGCCCAGGTGGTCGTGGTCGTGCTCGCCGTCGTGGTCGTGATCGTGCTCGTGGTCGTGTTCGTGCGTCACAGCGGCGCAGTGTAGAGACGCGCGAGCGGCGCGTCAGAGACTCTGCGGGTCGACGTCGACGACCGCCGTCAGCCCCGCCCGCCGCATCGCCGGCGCGGCGGCCGCGAGCAGGTGCGCGGCCTGCGAGGCGATCCGGCGTGGCGTGCTCCGTCTTCGCGACGAGCTGCGCGCGGTAGCGCCCGCGCAGCCGCAGGAGCGGCGCGGGCCCGAGCAGCTCGGCGCCGCGGATCCCGGCCTTCAGCTCGTCGAGCGCGCGCACGACGGGCTCGAGCTCGGGCCCGGTGACGACGATCCGGACGAGGTGCGAGAACGGCGGGTAGCCGAGCGCTCGGCGCCGCTCGAGCTCCTCGGCGAGGAAGCGCCCGACGTCGTGCCGCGCCGCGTGGACGATCGGCCGCGCGTCGGGCTGGAACGTCTGCACGAGCACGCGCCCCGGCGCGTCGCGGCCGCTGCGCCCGGCGAGCTGGGTGATCAGCTGGAACGTGCGCTCCTCGGCGCGGAAGTCGGGCATCGCGAGGCCGGTGTCGGCGTCGATCACCGCGGCGAGCTCGACGCCGGCGAAGTGATGGCCCTTGGCGACCATCTGCGTCCCGAGCAGCACGGCGCCCTCGGCGTCGCGCGAAGCGCCGCAGCGAGTCGGCGAGCTGCTCGGGCTTCGCAGACCGCATCCGCGTCGAGCCGGATCAGCTCGAGCTCGGGCAGCTCGCGCGCGAGCTCGCGCTCGAGCTTCTGCGTCCCGGCGCCGAGGCGCGCGAGGTCGGGCGAGCTCGCAGGCCGGGCAGTCGGACGGCGCCGGCTCGCGCGTAGCCGCAGTGGTGGCAGCGCAAGCGCCGTGTCGCCGTGCAGGACGAGCGCGACGTCGCAGTTCGGGCAGCGGATCGTCGTGCCGCACGCGCGGCAGTGCAGCGCGGGCGCGATCCCGCGGCGGTTGAGCAGCAGAATCGCCTTGCCGCGCCTGCTCGGCGACGCCGCGCAGCGCCGAGAGCAGCGGCGCCGAGAGCGGGTAGCCCGCCTCGCGGCGCAGGTCGATCACGTCGCACCGGCGGCAGCTCGGCGCCGATCCGGCCGCCGAGCTCGAGCCGCTCGAGCGCCGCCCAGCTCTCGGGCCGCGGCGTCGCCGAGCCGTAGACGGCGACCGCGCCTTCGAGCGACGCGCGCTTCGCGGCGACCGTGCGCGCGTCGTAGCGCGGGTCGGAGTCCTGCTTGTACGACGCGTCGTGCTCCTCGTCGACGACGATCAGGCCGAGCCCGCGCACGGGCGCGAAGATCGCCGAGCGCGCGCCGACGACGATCGCGCGCCTCGCCGCTCGCGATCCGCGCGCGCTCGTCGCGGCGCTCGGCGTCGGTCAGCGCCGAGTGCAGGATCGCGACGCGCTCGCCGAAGCGCTGGCGGAACGCGGCCGACCGTCTGCGGCGCGAGCGCGATCTCCGGCACGAGCACGATCGCGCCGAGCCCGCGCTCGAGCGCCGCCGCGCACGCCTGGAGGTACACCTCGGTCTTGCCCGGATCCGGTCGCGCCGTACAGCAGCAGGTTGCCGCCGCCGGCGTCGATCGCCGTCGACGATCCGGTCGACGCGCCGCGATCTGCGGCGCCGACAGCTGCAGCGGCTCCGGCTTCGCCGCCGAGCGCCTGCCGCTCGGCCGGCGGCGCCTGCTCCTTGCGCCGCTTCGGCGTCTCGGGCGCGACGAGCGCGAGCGCGCGCGCCGGCGTCGAGCCGTAGTAGTCGGCGAGCCACAGCGCGAGCTCGACGAGCGCCGGCGGGACCTCCCCGATCACCGACTCGATCGGCCGTGCGTCGACGCCCGTCGGGCGCCGCGTCGTCGAGCGAGACGACGATGCCGCGCGCGCGCGAGCGCCCGAACGGCACGCGCACGATCGCGCCGACCCCGACGCCCTCGTCGACCTCGTACGTGAACTCGCGCGCGACGGCGCGCGCCGTCACGAGCGGGTAGACGGACGCGAACGGCACCTCAGGCCTCGCCGACCGGCTGCTCTTGCTCTTCGCGCGACGCGCGTGCGCACCCGCTTGAACGAGAGCGTCCTCGCCATCAGCCCGATCGCGACAGCCCGAGCACGAGGTTCGACGGCGACGATCGCGATGTTCATGCCGACGCTGAACGCAAGCAGCAGCGTGTGCGAGACGCCGCTGCCGCGGAACAGGAACTCGGTCAGCCCCTGCTTCGTCCCGGCGCCGCCCGGCGTCGCCGGGAACAGCGTCGCGAGCGAGTCGACGACCTGCGCGAGCAGCGCGTTGTGCAGGTTCGCGGTCGACGCCGAACGCCTTCAGGAAGAAGAAGAGCGAGGCGATGCGAAGACCCACGAGATCGCCTGCGGCACGATCACGCCGCGCACGAAGCGCGGCGGTCGCGGAGGATCGCGAAGCCCTGGCGCACGTGAGCGCGGAACTTCGTCGATACCGGCGCCGGCGCCAGGACGAAGACGACGAGCGCCGGCGACCAGGAGCACGACGAGCGCGATGACGGTCAGCCGCTCGTGCCGCAGGAAGAACTTCCAGTCGACGGTCGGGATGCGCGAGTAGACCTGGTGCGTCGGCAGCACGCCGATCGCGAGCGCCCAGACGATCAGCGCTCCGGCGACGACGAAGTCGAACATCGTCTCGACGATCAGCGTCGGGTGCGAGCGTCGCGTAGTTCGCGTCCTGGATCCGCTGCTTGACCAGGTACATCTTCACGACGTCGCCGCCGCGCGCCGGCACGATCGAGTTCACGCCGACGCCGGCGACGTACGCGCCGAACGCGGAGCGGAACTTCAGCGCTCGTTCGGGTACGCGGCGCTGGACGATCGCGCGCCAGGCGCCCGCGCGGAAGACGAGCTTCACGACGTGGCAGGCGATCGCGAGCCAGAGGAAGCTCCCACTCGCACCGCCGCGAGGTGGTGGAAGAAGACGCCGACTGCGTGGAGGAAGGCGGCCATGGGGCGCCCAGGCTAGATCAGGCAAGCGGTCGTGCCCGTTCAGGCCCCGGCGGCGACGAGCACCCAGTCGGTGCCGAAGCCGAGCAGCAGCCCGAGCAGGAGCATCCAGCCGACGAGCATCGGCATCGCGTAGCGCCTGCAGACCTCGAACAGCTGGATCACGACGTAGAGGATCGAGCCGCCGGCGACCGCGAAGAACACCGATCTCGAGCGCCGGGCTGACCCAGGCCTGGCCGATCAGCGTGCCGAGGAAGGTCGGGCCGCCGCCGATCAGGCCCATCAGGGCGAGGAAGCCCCAGCTCGGCATCTCGGCCTCGCCGGCCATCGGGCCGACGATGCCGAAGCCCTCGGTCGTGTTGTGCAGGCCGAAGCCGATGATCAGGACGAGCGCGAGCGAGACCTCGCCGGCGGCGGCCGACTGGCCGATCGCGAGCCCCTCGCCGAAGTTGTGCAGGCCGATGCCGGTCGCGATCAGCAGCGCGAGCCGCCGGCCCGGCGTCAGCGACTCGAACCAGAGCGGTGCCGAACTCGTCGACGGCGGCGGCGCCGGGGCCGACGAGCGGTGTCGCGCGCTTGTTCTTCAGCCAGCGTCGTAGTAGACGAGGCTCATCAGTCCGAGCGGCGAAGCCGAGGGCGAACAGCGCGGCGTAGCCGAGAACGGGCCCCACGTCGTGCGCCTCGAGATGGGTCTCGACCGGCTCGACGCCGTGCGAGATGACGTCCCAGAAGAGGAAGACGAGGATGCCGGTCGCGACCGCGCGTCAGCGACGCGCGCAGCGCGGCCGAGGTGCTGCGGACGCGGCCCATCGGCAGGCCGACGAAGATCGTGAAGCCGGCGATCGCGCCGAGGATCAGGGTCTGCGTGGTGCTCATACGAGGGTAAGGGTCACCTTACACGAGGTGTCCGCACTACGATCGGCTCCATGGCCGCAGGACACGACGTCGACGAGTACCTGGAGACGATCTATTTCCTGGCGTTCCCGATCGGCGAGTACCGGCCGCAGACGACGGGCTCACCGACGCTCGCCTCGCGCGTCGCCGAGATGCTCGGCGTCTCGCGCGCGTCGGCCGGCGAGATGCTGAAGCGGCTCGAGGCCGACGGGCTCGTCGAGCGCGGCGAGCACAAGGAGGCGATCCTCACGCCCGCCGGCACCGAGCGGGCGCGGAAGGTCGTGCGCAAGCACCGGATCATCGAGCGGCTGCTCACCGACTTCATGGGCTACACCGCCGCCGAGGCGCACGTGCACGCCGACGAGCTCGGCGGCACGTTCACCGACGACATGGTCGAGCGGATCGACGAGAAGCTCGGCCATCCGGAGCGCTGCCCGCACGGCTGGCCGGTCGATCCCGACGTCGAGCAGGCGGAGAACCGCGAGCTCGAGCCGCTGTCGGCGCTCCAGCCCGGCGCCCACGCGACGATCGTGCGGCTCGCCGAGCACGACGGCGAGCTGCTGCACTGGTTCTACGACGAGGGCCTCGTCCCGGGCACGTCGCTCGAGCTGCGCGCGGCCGAGCCGGCCGCGGGCCAGTTCCGCGTCGTCGTCGAACGGCGGCGAGAAGGCGATCGGCGAGAAAGCCGCCGCCGGGCTCTTCGTGAAGCCCACCGCCTGACGCCCCGCCCGGACTTCGTGACACGGGGACGGGACATGTCTCCGGCCGTTGTGAGCTGTCCACAGGCCCACGGCAGTCCGGACAGTCGGCCGCCCTCTCGAACCGCGGAGCAAAGCCACTGAACCGGCCCAGCGCTGTGGACGGTCCGTCACGGAGGCTGCCACCGGACGTGTCGCCTGCGGGCGCGGCCGAAAGGTGAGCTTTGTGACGCGGGGCGCCGCGAGGCTTACGCGGTCGCGGTGGCGCGGGCGCCGAGGCCGGCGGCGGCGCGGAGCGCGTCGGCCTTGTCGGTGCGCTCCCACGTGAAGTCGTGGTCGTCGCGGCCGAAGTGGCCGTACGCGGCGGTCTTCGCGTAGATCGGGCGGCGCAGGTCGAGGTCGCGCAGGATCGCGGCCGGGCGCAGGTCGAAGTGCTCGCTCACGAGCTCCTCGATCCGCAGCACGTCGAGGTGCTCGGTGCCGAAGCATCTCGACGAGGATCGAGAACGGATGCGCGACGCCGATCGCGTACGCGACCTGGATCTGGCAGCGATCGGCGAGCCCGGCGGCGACGACGTTCTTCGCCACGTAGCGCGCCGCGTACGCAGCCGAGCGGTCGACCTTCGTCGGATCCTTGCCCGAGAACGCGCCGCCGCCGTGCGGCGCCGCGCCGCCGTACGTGTCGACGATGATCTTGCGGCCGGTCAGCCCGGTGTCGCCCATCGGCCCGCCGATCACGAACTTGCCGGTCGGGTTGACGTAGACGAACTTCGGGATCGTCGAGGCTCTTCTCGTCGTAGAGATCCTTCGGAAGGATCGGCCGCAGCACCTGCTCGATCAGGTCGGGCTTGATCATCGCCTCCGGATCGAGCCCTTCGCGGTGCTGCGTCGAGATCAGCACGCGCTCGATCTCGACCGGCCTCTGGAGCCCGTCCTCGTCGACCTCGTAGCGCACCGACACCTGCGCCTTGCCGTCCGGCCGCAGGTACGGCAGCACGTCCGCCTTGCGCACCTCCGACAGCCGCTTGGCGATGCGGTGCGCCAGCATGATCGGCAGCGGCATCAGCTCGCGCGTCTCGTTCGACGCGTAGCCGAACATCATCCCCTGGTCGCCGGCGCCGACCCGGTCGAGCGGATCGTCGTCGCCCGGATCGTGCTGCACCTCGTACGCGGTGTCGACGCCCTGCGCGATGTCGCGGCGACTGCTCGTCGATCGCGACGATCACGCCGCACGTCTCGGCGTCGAAGCCGTACTTGGCGCGCGTGTAGCCGATGCCCTTGACCGTCTCGCGCACGATGCGCGGGATGTCGATGTACTCTCGGTCGTCATCTCGCCGGCGACGACGACGAGGCCGGTCGTGATCAGCGTCTCGCAGGCGACGCGGCTCTGCGGGTCGTTCGTGAGCGCGGCGTCGAGGACGGCGTCCGAGATCTGGTCGGCGATCTTGTCGGGATGACCTTCGGTGACCGACTCCGACGTGAAGAGGAAGGTGCGTTTCGCCATATTCGAGGTGCGCACCCTAGCTGATGACGCTCACCCCGTCAGAAGCTCATTCGTCGGTCGGCCGACGGCCCATCAGCGTGCGCGCCGAGCTCGTGCGAGCGGCATGCCGTCGAGCACCGCGCAGACGCCCTCGGTGATCGGCATCTCGACCCCGAGCCGGTGCGAGAGGTCGCGCAGCACCGGCGCGGTCGTCAGCCCCTCGACCACCTGGCCGATCTCGCGCCTTCGCCTCGTCCGGCGTCGCGCCGCGCGCGATCAGCTCGCCGGCGCGGCGGTTGCGGCCCGACGGGTGCCAGCACGTGACGACCAGGTCGCCCAGCCCTGCGAGGCCCGAGAACGTCTCCGGCTGGGCGCCGCACGCCTCGCCGAGCCGCGCCATCTCGACGAGCCCGCGCGTGATGATCGCCGCCTTCGCGTTGTCGCCGAGCGCCGAGCCCGTCGACGCCGCCCGCCGCCAGCGCGATCACGTTCTTCGCGGCGGCGCAGAGCTCGACCCCGATCAGGTCGGTGTTCATGTAGACGCGAAAGAGCGTCGAGGTGATCGCCTCCTGCAGGCGCAGCGCCAGCGCTTCGTCCTCGACGGCGATCACCGTCGCGCCGGGCAGGCCGGCGGCGACCTCCTCCGCCATGTTCGGCCCGGAGAGCACTGCGACCGGGCGGTCGGCACGAGCGTCGAGAGCCGCTCGCCGGTCTCGGGATCGAGACCCTTGACGAGGCTCAACACCGGCGCGTCGCCGCGGACATGCGCCGAGCGCCTCGCGGAACGAGCGGCTCGGCACCGCGACACGACGAGGTCGGCCTCCTCGTACGGCGCCTCGTCGATCGTCGCGCGAACGGCAACCGTGACCGTCGTGGCCGCGCGACGCAGCAGCTTCGCGAACGCAGTCCCCCACGCCCCGCCGCCGACGACGACTGCTTTCACGACCGCTTCCTGAAATCGATCGCCACCGGCACCCCCTCGAGCTCGAACCGTTCGCGGAGCTGATTCTCGACCCAGTAGCCGTAGTCGCGCGTCACGAGCCCCGGATCGTTGACGGTGAAGCGGAAGCGCGGCGGGCGCGTCGTGACCTGCGCGCCGTAGAGCAGGTTGAGGCGGCGACCCGCCCTTCGACGGCGGCTGGCGCGCCTCCTTCAGCTCGCCGAGGAACCGGTTCAGCTCGCCGGTCGGCACGCGGCTGACGTACGGTCGAACAGCTCGGCCACCTTGTCGAGCAGGCGCGAGACGCCGCGGCCGGTCGTCGACGAGATCGTGATGAACGGCGGACGCTGCCGGAAGCGGCGCTGCAGCTCGGGGCGCACGTCCTCGATCGTGATCTCCGAGATGTCCCACTTCGAGAGCACGATCAGCGTCGCGCAGTGCGACTTGCGAGCGACCTCGACCGCGGTGATATCGCCTTCGACGATCCCCTCGTGCGAATCGATCAGCACGAGCGCGACGTCCGCACGCTCTGCCGCGTCGAGCGCGCGCAGCTCGGTGTAGTAGTCGATCCCCTGGCGCTGCTTGCGCTTGCGGCGCAGACCGGCGGTGTCGACGAGCACGAAGGTGCGCCCGTCGCGCTCGATCATCGTGTCGATCGTGTCGCGCGTCGTGCCCGGGACCGAGTCGACGATCGTTCGCTCCTCGCCGAGCAGCTTGTTGAAGAGCGACGACTTGCCGACGTTCGGCCGGCCGAGGATCGCGACCCGGATCGCGTCGCCGGCCGCGGTGCGCTGCGCCTCGATCGGCAGGCGGTCGAGCACTTCGTCGAGCAGGTCGCCGGTGTTCGAGCCGTGCAGGCCCGAGATCGGGAACGGGTCGCCGAAGCCGAGCTTGTGGAACTCGTACGCGAGGTTCGTCTGGCACGGGTCGTCGACCTTGTTCGCGAGCACGAGCACGTCCTTCTTCGAGCTCGCGCAGGATCTGCGCGAGCTCCTCGTCGCCCGGCGTCACTCCCTGCCGCGCGTCGACGACGAAGAGCACGAGGTCGGCCTCCCCGATCGCCGCGCGCGCCTGCTCGGCGATCTGCCGCGTGATCGGGCTCGGGTCGGCGATGTCGACACCGCCCGTGTCGATGAGCAGGAAGTGCTCGCCGTTCCACTCGCAGACCAGCTCCTTGCGGTCGCGCGTCGTGCCGGAGGTGTCGTGAACGACAGCCTGGCGCGACGAGGTCAGCCGGTTGATCAGCGTCGACTTGCCGACGTTCGGGAAGCCGACGATCGCGACCGTGCCGCGCAGCTCGATCGGCTCGGCAACCTCCGGCGCGTGTGCGTCCGGCTCTTCGTCCGTGGGCTCGGTCGCGTCGCTCATAGCGGCGGCTCGAGCCCGGGCGGACGGCCCTGCGCGTGCACGTCGGCAAGCCAGTCGAAGAGCACGTTGATGCGCCGCTCGATCTCGGCGGTCGCCTCCTTGTAGCCGCGGCCGTTTTTCGGCATGCCGTCGAAGCGAACGGGCTCGCCGAACGCCACCGACACCGGGGCGAAGTTGCCGGGCTTCCAGAACTGGCTGCCGTAGATCGCGATCGGGATGACCGGCACGCTCTCCTGGAGCGCCACCATCGCGGCGCCCGGCTGCGCCGGCCCGGGCCGCCCGAGCTTCAGGCGCGTCCCCTCGACGAACAGGCCGACGATGCGGCCCTCGCGCGCCGACTGCTTCATCTGCCGGACGGCGTCGCGGTCGGACTCGCCCCGGCGCACGGCGATCGTGCCGTGCCACCGCAGGTATCGGCCGAACCCCGGCAGGCGAACAGCCTCGACCTTCGCGACGAAGTCGATGTTGCGTGGCGAGACGATGCCGATCACGGGAATGTCGATCCAATGCATGTGGTTCATCGCGTAGACGAGCCCGCCGGTCGCCGGCACGCGATCGACTCCGTAGGCGCGGATGCGGACGAAGAGCCGCGTCGGCCAGCCCATGGTGCGGCGGCCGATGGCCCAGGCGACCTCGGTGCTGCTCACGTCGTGGCGACAGTGCGTGCGCGAACGAGCTCCTCGATCTGCGCGACGACGTCGTCGACCTCGAGGTGCGTCGTGTCGATCAGCTTGGCGTCCGCGGCCGGCTGCATGCGCACGCGATCGGACGCATCGCGCGTCCGGAGGTCGGTTGCAAGCGCGTCGGCGCCGATGTCGGGCCGCTCGGCTTGCCGGCGGCCCGCACGGATCATCGGATCGGCGCTGAGGTAGACCTTCACCTCGGCGTCGGGAGCGACGACGGTCCCGATGTCACGGCCCTCGATCACGCACTCCCGCCCTCGGCGAGGTCGCGCTGGCGTTCTCGCATCACCTCGCGCACCTCGTGGTGGCGCGCGACGACGGACACCATGCGGTCGATCCGCGACTGGCGGATCGCCGAGGTCACGTCGACGCCGGCGATGAACACGCGCCCCTCCTCGTCGAACGAGACCGGGTTGCGGCGAGCGAGCTCTCCGACCGGCTCGCAGTCGCCGAGCGGCAGCCCCTCACGCATCGCGAGCCACGTCAGCGCGCGATACATCGCGCCGGTGTCGAGGTAGCGGAAGCCGAGCCGCTCCGCAAGCTTGCGGGCAACCGTGCTCTTGCCGGCGCCTGCCGGTCCGTCTATCGCCACGATCATCGTTGCACCAGTCGCTCGATTAGGTCGAAGAAGCCGGGGAAGGATACCGCCACGCTGTCGGCGCCCTCGATCTGGACGCCTTCGCGGGAGACGAGGCCTGCGACAGCCCCAAGCATCGCGATGCGGTGGTCGCCGAGCGACGCGACTCTGCCGCCGCGCGGACGCGTCGGGACGCCGACGACGGAGAAGCCGTCCTCCTGGCCCTGCGCGCGAACGCCGATCGCGCGCAGCGCGTCGACCAGCGCCTCGATGCGGTCGGTCTCCTTGTGCCGCAGCTCGCCGGCGCCGTACACCCAGCTCTCCCCGCGCGCGCACGCGGCGAGCAGCCCGAAGAGCGGCAGCTCGTCGACGAGGGCAGGCACCTCGGGCGAGGTGATCTTCGTGGCGGTCAGCTGCTCGGCGTAGCGCACCTCGAGGTCGCCGACCTGCTCCACGCCGACGCGGCGGCGGGCGAGGATCCCGACGCGTCCGCCCATCCGGTCGAGCACGTCGAGCAGGCCGGTGCGCCGCGGGTTGAGATTGACGTCGTGGATCGTGATCCGCGACTCGGGCACGAGCGTCGCGGCGACGATGAACGGCGCGGCCGACGAGAAGTCGCCCGGGACGTCGACCGAGCCGAGCCGGATGCTCTCGGGCGGGTCGATGCTGACCGACGACGGGCGCGATGAGACGCTCACGCCGGCGGCGCGCAGCATCAGCTCGGTGTGGTCACGGGTCGGCGACGGCTCGATCACGGTCGTGCGCCCGGTCGCACCGAGCCCGGCGAGCAGGATCGCCGACTTGACCTGCGCGCTCGCGACCGGCAACTCGTAGTCGATCGCCACCAGCGGGCCGCCGGTGATCGTCAGCGGCAGACGGCCCTCGGTCGTCTCGACCTGCGCGCCCATGCGGCGCAGCGGCTCGGCGATGCGCTCCATCGGCCGCGCCGAGAGCGACTCGTCGCCGGTCAACGTGAACGTTCCGTCCTGGAAGGCGAGCAGCCCGGGCAGGAGGCGCGCGAGCGTGCCGGCGTTGCCGCAGTCGATCTCGGCCGACTCGAGGCCGCGCAGGCCGACGCCCTGCACCGTCAGCTGGTCGCCGCCCTCCCCCACCTGGACGCCGAGCGCCCGCACGGCGGCGAGCGTCGACTCCGTGTCGGCCGACCGGCCCCAGCCGCGAACCACCGTGTCACCGTCGGAGACGGCGCCGATCAGCAGCGCGCGGTGGCTCACCGACTTGTCGCCGGGGACGGCGAAGTGGCCTTCGAGCGAGGCGGCAGGCTCGACCTTCATCACTCCTCGATCGCCGGCGTGACGACGACACCGTAACCCTGGGCCTCGAGAATGTCCGCGGCGCGCTGCGCTTCGCCCTCGCCGGTGACGAGCACGGTCAGCGTGCCGCCCCGCTCGGGCGACACGTGGTGCAGCTCGAAGTCCTCGATGTTGATCCGCTCGGCACCGAGCGCCTGCGTGATCCCGGCGAGCACGCCGGGACGGTCGGGAACGTGCACGCGGAGCCGCTGCAGCGCACCGGGCGGGTACTCGCGCTCGAGCATGCGCCGCCGGTTCGACGAGGCCTCGCCGATCCAGCGCGCGAGAAAGCCCGCGTCGCCACTCGCGAGCGCGGCCTCGACCTGCTCGATCCGCCGGCGGTGCTCGGCGAGCGCGGTGCGGACGGGCCCCGCGTTGTCGAGGAAGATGTCGACCCAGATGCGCGGGTTCGCACCGGCGATGCGCGTCATGTCGCGCAGGGAGCCGCCGGCATGCGCGAGCGGCTCGTGCCCTTCGACGCGATTGGCGCCCGCCTGGTTGACGACCACGTTCGCGAGGATGTGCGGCACATGGCTCGTCATCGCGACGAGCGCGTCGTGGGCGACCGGGTCGATCGCGACCGGCGTCGCGCCGAGCGAGGCGACGAAGCCGTGGACGGCGCGGTAGCGGTCGGGGTCGGTTGCCGCGAGCGGGGCGAGGAACCAGGTGGCGCCGCGGAAGAGGTCGGCCTTGGCCGCGCCCGGGCCGTGCGCCTCGAGCCCTGCGATCGGGTGCCCGCCGACGAAGCGGCTCGACGCACCGGCTGCCTCGCAAACGGCGGCCTTCGTGGAGCCGACGTCGGTGACGGTCGTCGCCTCGCCCGCGGCCTCGAGCACTTCGCGGACGGTCGCGGGCAGCACGCCGATCGGGGCTGCGACGACGGCCAGGTCCGCGTCGGCCAGGGCAGCCGCGAGCGAGGCCGCGGGGTCGACGGCGCCGAGCTCGCCGGCGAGCGCGAGCGCCTCGGCGTCGGGGTCCCAGCCGCGCACGTCCGCGCCGGCGGCACGGGCAGCAAGCCCGAGCGACGCCCCGATCAGGCCGGTGCCGACGATCGCAATGCGAAGCGGCGAGGCGCTCAACGCGGTGCGCGCATCAGCTCGGCCAGGCGGAACGCAAGGTCGAGCGACTGGCGAGCGTTCAGGCGCGGATCGAGCAGCGTCTGGTAGCGCGACGCGAGGTGCTCCTCGAGCACGTCGTCGGCGCCGCCGAGGCATTCGGTGACGTCCTCGCCGGTGAACTCGATGTGGACGCCGCCGGGCCAGACGCCGACCTCCCAGCACGCCTGGAAGAACCCCTCGAGCTCGGCCATGATCGTGTCGAAGCGGCGCGTCTTCACACCGTCGGCGGTGACGATCCCGTTCCCGTGCATCGGGTCGGAGGCCCAGAGCACCGGGTGCCCTTCCTCCTTGACCGCGCGCAGGAGCGGCGGCAGCGCCTCACGCACGTGCTCGGCGCCCATCCGCGCGTAGTAGGTGAGGCGGCCGGGGATGCGCAGCGGATTGAGCCGCTCTGCGAGCTCGACGGCGTCGGCAGGAGTCGCGTTCGGCCCGAGCTTGACGCCGATCGGGTTGTGCACGCCGGAGAAGAACTCGACGTGCGCGCCGTCGAGCTGCCGGGTGCGCTCGCCGATCCAGAGGAGGTGCGCGGAGCAGTCGTACCAGTCGCCGGTCAGCGAGTCCTTGCGCGTCAGCCCCTCCTCGTACTCGAGCAGGAGACCCTCGTGGCTCGTGTAGACGTCGACCTCGTGGAGGCGGCGCTCGTTCGCGAGGTCGATCCCGCACGCGGCCATGAACGCGAGCGCGCGCTCGATCTCGCCGGCCAGCAGGTCGTAGCGCTGCCCCTCGGGCGAGCTCGCGACGAAATCCTTGTTCCACAGGTGCACCTGCGTCAGGTCGGCGTAGCCGCCCTTCGTGAACGCGCGCAGCAGGTTCAGCGTCTGGGCGGACTGGTTGTAACCCTCGACCATTCGTTGAGGGTCTGGGACCCGCGCCTCGGCGGTCGGCGCGTCGTCGTGGACCATGTGGCCGCGGAAGCTCGGCAGGCCGGTCGCCTTCTCGGTCGGCTCGGAGCGTGGCTTCGTGAACTGGCCGGCGATCCGCCCCACCTTCACGACCGGCAGCGTCGCGCCGTAGGTGAGGACGGCGGACATCTGGAGCATGATCTTCAGCTTCTCGCGGATCCGCATCGTCGAGAGCTCGTTGAACGACTCGACGCAGTCCCCGGCCTGGAGCAGGAACGCGCGGCCCTCGAGGACGTTCGCGAGGCTCTCCCGGAGGGCACGGGCCTCGCCGGCGAAGACGAGGGGCGGGCTCGCGCGCAGCTTTTCGACCGCCGCGGCTGCGCGCGCCGAGTCGGGCCACTCCGGCTGCTGGAGCGCCGGGCGCTCGCGCCACGATGAGGACGACCAGGTCGCTGAGGTAACTGCCATTTCGGCAGAGTAGCTGTGGGGTTTCCACTAACCTCGAGGTGATTCCATGCGCGTCTTCTCCGGCATACAGGCCACGGGTGCCAAGCACATCGGCAACTACATCGGTGCCATGCGCCAGTACGTCTCGACCCAGGACGAGGGCGACGCCTTCTTCTGCATCGTCGACCTGCACTCGATCACGACCGACTACGACCCCGTCGACCTGCACGACCGCACGCTCGACCTGGCCGCGCTCCTCTATGCGGTCGGGCTCGAGCCGGAGCGCAGCACGCTCTTCCTGCAGAGCCACGTGACCGGCCACGCCGAGGCGGCGTGGCTGCTCTCGGCCGTCACCGGGTTCGGGCAACTCGGCCGCATGACGCAGTTCAAGGAAAAGGGCGAGGGCAAGGACTTCGTCTCGGCCGGCCTCTTCACCTACCCGGTGCTGATGGCCGGCGACATCCTGCTCTACCAGACCGACATCGTCCCGGTCGGCGACGACCAGCGGCAGCACGTCGAGCTGTCGCGCGACATCGCCCAGCGGTTCAACTCACGCTTCGGCGAGACGTTCAAGGTGCCCCGAGGGGTCTACCCGACCGTCGGCGCGAGGATCATGGACCTGCAGGAGCCGACGAAGAAGATGTCGACGACGGGCGGCACCGACCAGGGCACCGTGCTCGTGCTCGACCCGCCGGATGTGATCCGCAAGAAGTTCAAGGTCGCGGTCACCGATTCCGGGCGCGACGTGCAGTACGCGCCCGAAGAGAAGCCGGGCGTCTCGAACCTGATCGAGATCCTCTCCGTCTCGACCGATCGCCCGATCCCCGAGGTCGAGGCCGCCTACGACAGCCGCGGCTACGGCGACCTGAAGAACGACGTCGCCGAGGCGGTCGTCGAGCTCTTCGCGCCCGTGCAGGCCCGCTACGCCGAGCTTCGGGCCGACGAGGGCGAACTGCGCCGGCTGCTCGGCGTCGGTGCGGCCAAGGCGCGCGAGACCGCGGCGCCGACGCTCGAGCAGATGTACGAGCGCATGGGCTTCGTCCGGCCTTGATGATCGAGGAATCTCTACCGTAGGATCGGGAGCGTCAGTCACTCGGCCCAGGGAGGGTATTTGGGGCAGGACTGCGGCGCCGCCATTTCGTCACGGAATCGTCTGGATTCCGACACCCCTGTGCCGTTCGCGCCGATCTAGCGTCGGCGTTCGTCCGTCTACCGCGAAGGGGAAGGAAAACGATGCTGAAGTTCGTTCGTAGAGCACTGATCCTCGCCGTGCTCGTCGCCGCCTGTGCCGCGGCGGCGCTCTCGGCCGGCGTGGTCTCCCACCGGAGCGCCACGGCAAGCGCATCCGGGCCGTGCCAGCTCGGCAACAGGGACGGCCAGATCAAGCACGTGATCTACCTGCAGTTCGACAACACGCACTTCCGGCGCGACGTCGCCAACGTCCCGTCAGACCTCGAGCAGATGCCTCACCTGCTGAACTTCCTCAAGGGCAACGGCACGCTCGACACGAACGACCACACGATCCTCATCTCTCATACGGCAGGTGGAATCCTCGCGTCGCTGACCGGGCTCTACCCGGACCGCAACGGGCAGACAGTCTCGAACAGCTTCGACTACTTCTCGAGCACTGGCGCACCGCGCTTCACGTCGTCCTTCAAGTACTGGACGGACACCGTCGACGGCACGAACGAGACGTTGCCGAACATGGTCGGCGACGGCGGCCAGACGGCGCCCGCGCCGTGGCTCACGTACACGGCGGCCGGCTGCAACGTCGGCGGCGTGTCGGCGGCGAACATCGAGCTCGAGAACAACAACACGAGCCCGTCGGGCGACATGACCCGCGTCTTCGGCGTCGGCTCGCCCGAGTGGAACGAGGCGAACACGCCGGCGACGAAGTCGCTCGCGCTGACCGACTTCATCGGGATCGCGATCCACTGCGCCCAGGGCGCAGCGCTCTGCGACACCCCGAACGCGAAGCCGGACGACGCGACGACCGTTCCGGGATCCGACAACGGCTTCAAGGCGCTCTTCGGCGCCAAGTACGTGAATCCGGCGATCACCGGCGGCCAGCCGTGCGTCAAGGCGACCGACGGCACGAACATCACCGACACCGCGGGCAACTGCGGCTTCCCCGGCTTCGACGGGGCGCTCGCGAAGAACACGCTCGGCGAGGTCGCGCAGATGCAGGAGAACGGCGTCCCGGTCACGTTCGCGTACATCTCGGACGCGCACGACAACCACACGCTGGGCCGCGCGTCGGGGCCGGGTGAGGCCGACTACCAGGCGCAGCTGAAGAGCTACGACCAGGCCTTCGACACGTTCTTCCAGCGGCTCCAGAAGGACGGGATCGACAAGCACAACACGCTCTTCGTCGTCACCGTCGACGAAGGCGACCACTTCGTGGGTGGGACTGGCACTCCCGACCCGAACAACCCGGGGGCGCTCACCTACAACCACACGGTCTGCCTGACCCCGACCTCGTGCCCGGCGAACCAGATCGGCGAGGTCAACGTGAACATCAACTCGGCCCTGCCTGCGACCGAGCCGAGCTACGACATCCACTTCGACGACGCTCCGACGTTCTACGTCCAGGGGCAGCCGGAACGGACGAACCCGGCACTCCGGCAGCTCGAACAGGATGTCGGCGCGGCAACGCTGCCCGATCCGTACAAGGGCGGCGCGCAGACGCCGATCACGTTCCGCCTCGCCGACACGGTCGAGGAGAACGCGCTCCACATGGTCAACTCCGATCCGAAGCGGACACCGTCGTTCACGCTGTTCGGCGACGACGACTTCTTCTTCCAGATCGGCAACGTGTGCAAGGGGCCGGCACCCGATCCGGGCGTCCCCGAGTGCGTCAACCCGGGCTTCGCCTGGAACCACGGCGACGACCAGGACGAGATCGGCAACACGTGGTTCGGCATGGTCGGTCCCGGTGTCGACAGGCATGGGATCGACAGCAAGACCTGGAGCGACCACGTCGACCTGCGCCCGACGATCAACGCGCTGCTCGGCCTGCAGGACAACTACACCGACGACGGCCGCGTCGTGACGCAGGTTCTCGACGATCGAGCCGTCCCGAAGGGGCTCGACGACAACTCCGTCGCGAAGCTCGGCACGTCCTACAAGCAGATCAACGCGCCGTTCGGGCAGTTCGCGGACGACACGCTGGTCGCCTCGACCGCTGCGCTCAAGACGAGCGACGCGCTGAAGTACGAGTCGATCGAGACGGCGATCGCGAACCTGACCCTGACGCGCAACGTTCTCGCCGGCGAGATCCGCCAGGCGCTGAACGACGCCAGCTCAGGGAACGGCAGGATCGACGACGATCAAGCGAGGGCGTGGATCAAGCGGGCGCAGAACCTGCTCGACCAGGCTCATGCACTGGCGGTTGCGAATCCCGCGTCGTAACCGTCCGTAGACGCTCCACTTCGGAGGGCTCGAGCTCGCGCCATGCGCCGGGCTCGAGCCCTTCGAGCGTCAGCGGGCCGTACGCGCTGCGATGGAGCGTCTTCACGCGATGCCCGACCGCCTCGAGCATGCGCTTCACCTGCCGGTTGCGGCCCTCGTGGATCGTCAGCTCGATGGTCGCGCCGTCGAGCCGCCTCACCTGGGCCGGAGCGGTCTTCCCGTCTTCGAGCTTCACGCCCTCGGCCAGCTTGCGCAGGGTCCCGTCGGTCGGCTGCCCCCAGACCTCGGCGACGTAGACCTTGTCGACCTCGTACCTCGGGTGGGCGAGGTGGTGCGCGAGCTCGCCGTCGTTCGTGAGCAGGAGCGCGCCGGTGGTGTCGACGTCGAGGCGCCCGACGGGAACGACGCGGTTCGGGTGGTCGACGAGGTCGACGACGGTCGTGCGCCCCTCCGGGTCGCTCGCGGTCGTGACGACGCCTGCCGGCTTGTGGAGAAGGACGTAGGAAAGCGTCTGCTTCGCGAGCGGCGAACCGTCGAGGCGCACTTCGTCCGACGGCTGCACCACCGTGTTCAGCTGCCCCGGCGCGCCGTTGACGGTGACGCGGCCCGCCTTGATCAGCTCGTCTGCCCCCCGCCGGGAGGCGACCCCCGCACGGGCAAGCCAGGCATTCAGGCGCATGCGCCTATTGAACCTCGTTGCGACGGCCGGCTAGCCGTGCGTGCGGGACGACGTGATCTCGCCGGTGTTGAAGCCCAGCCAGTGCATGCGGCCGAGGTAGCGGGCGTGCTCGACCTTCAGGCACCGGTCCATGACGACGGAGAGACCGCCCCGCGTCGCGATCTCGGCTCCCTCGGGGCTGATGACGCCGAACTGCAACCACAGCGCCCCGGCGCCGACGGCGACCGCCTCCTCCGCGATCGCGGGCACGGCGTCCGGCTGGCGGAAGACGTCGACGACGTCGATGTGCACCGGGACGTCCGAGAGCGACGCGTAGGAACGCTGCCCGAGAATCGACTCCTCGCGCGGGTTGACCGGGATCACCGTGTACCCGTGCCGCCGCAGGTAGTAGCCGACGAAGTGCGACGCGCGCAGCTCGTTCGGCGACAGGCCGACGATCGCGACCGTCTTCGCGTTGTTGATGATCGACTGGATCGTGTGCGGGTCCTGGTAGGTCACAGCGCCTGCTCGAGATCCCAGATGAGGTCGTCCACGGACTCGATCCCCACCGAGAGGCGAATCGTCCCGGGCTCGATGCCGGCGCCCACGAGCTCCTCGTCCGAGAGCTGGCGGTGAGTTGTCGACGCCGGGTGGATGACGAGGGACTTCGCGTCGCCGACGTTCGCGAGGTGGCTCCACACGCGCAAGCCCTCGACGAACGCGCGAGCCTGGTCGCGGCCGCCTGCGAGGTCGAACGCGAAGATCGAGCCGGCCCCGAGCGGCAGGTACCGCTGCGCGAGCTCGTGGTACGGAGACGAGGGCAGACCGGCGTACCGAACGCGCGCGACCGCCGGATGCTGCTCGAGCCAGGCGGCGACGGCCTGCGCGTTCGACACGTGGCGGTCCATCCGCAGCGACAGCGTCTCGAGGCCCTGCAGGAACAGGAAGGCGTTGAACGGGCTGAGACACGCGCCGAGGTCACGCAGCGACTCCGCCCGCAGCTTCATCAGGTAGCCGTAGACGCCGTAGGTCTCGATGAACGCCAGTCCGTGATAGGCAGGCGACGGATCGGTGAGGACGGGAAAGCGGCCGTTCGCGAACTCGAACGAGCCTGCGTCGACGACGATCCCGCCGATCGACGTGCCGTGCCCGCCGATGAACTTCGTCGCTGAATGGATGACGATGTCGGCTCCGTGCTCGGCCGGGCGGCAGAGGTACGGCGTCGCGAACGTGCTGTCGACGATCAGCGGCGCGCCGTGCTCGCGCGCGACGGCCGCGACCGCCTCGATGTCGAGCACGTTGCCGCCCGGGTTGCCGATCGTCTCGCCGAACAGCGCCTTCGTCTCGGGCCGGAGCGCGGCCCGCCAGGCATCGACCGAGTCGCCGTCGACGAACGTGACCTCGAACCCGAACTTGCGCTGAAGATGCTTCAGCTGCGTGATCGTCCCGCCGTAGAGCGCCGCCTGGGCGACGATGTGGTCGCCGGGCTCGAGGAGCGTGAACAGTGCAGCAGCCTGGGCGGCGAGCCCACTCGCGAACGCGACGGAGCCGACCCCACCCTCGAGTGATGCCACGCGCTCCTCGAACGCGGAGGTGGTCGGGTTCATGATCCGCGAGTAGGTGTTGCCGTACTCCTGGAGGTTGAAGTACGCGGCCGCCGACTCGGCGTCCTCGAAGACGTAGCTCGCCGTCTGGAAGATCGGGATCGCCCGGGCGCCGGTGTACGGGTCGGGACGCTGGCCTGCGTGCACCTGTCGCGTGTCGAAGCCCCACTCCCGCTCGTCGTTCATCGTGTCTCCTCGTAGGTGCGCTCGAGAAACCGCCGGATGTACGGCGCCTGCAGCTCGTCCTCGAGCAGGAACGAATCGTGACCGTAGGTCGTTTCCAACGTCACGTTCTCCACGTCTCTTCCCGCCGCCTCGAGCGCTGCGGCGAGCCCGGCGCTGTCGCTGGGCGGGTAGATCCAGTCAGAGGTGAACGAGAGCAGCAGGAACCGGGCGCGTGCGTCCCGCATGCGCGCCGGCGGCAGGTCGAAGCGCGTGAGCGCACGCGACATGAGCAGGTAGGTGTTCGCGTCGAAGCGCTCGACGAACTTCTCGCCCTGGTACGCGAGGTAGCTCTCGACGGCGAAACGGTCGCCGGGGAACTTCGCGCGGAGCGAGTCCTTCGACAGGTACGTAATGTGGCCGACCTGCCGCGCGAGGGCAAGCCCGGCGCGCGGCGCGCGGCCGGTGCCGTAGTAGTCCCCGCCCTGCCAGTCGGGATCGGAGGTGATCGCGTTCCGCGCGACGGAGTTGAGCGCGACGCCCTGCGTGTCGAGGTGGGCCGTCGAGGCGATCGCGACGACGCCGCGCACGAGCTCCGGGTAGTCGACGGCGAACTGGAGGGCCTGCATGCCGCCGAGGGACGCTCCGGTGACGCAGAGGAGCGTGTGGATCCCGAGCTCGGCGAGGAACACCTGCTGGGTACGTACGAGGTCGGCAACGGTGAGCGGTGGGAAGCTGCTCCCGTACGGACGGCCGGTGTCGGGGTCGATCGAGCTCGGCCCGGTCGAGCCGCGGCAGCCGCCGAGCAGGTTCGTGCAGACGACGTGCCACCGATCGGTGTCGAACGCGCGACCCGGGCCGATCATCGAGTCCCACCAGCCGACGCCACGCACGTCGGTCTCGCCGGCGCTCGGCACGTCGGGCGTGACGCCGGCGGCGTGCGCGTCGCCGGAGAGCGCGTGGCAGACGAGGACGACGTTGTCCCGTGCCTCGCTCAGCGCGCCGTAGGTCTCGTACGCGATCCGAATGCCGCGAAGCTCGCGGCCGCAGTCGAGCCGGACCGGCTCGTGCAGGTCGACGTACTGGGTCTCGACGGTCACCCGGCGAGCTTACGGGTGCGGGCTGACCCGAGCTAAGCCGGGCGCTTCTCGGCGACGGTTTCGAGGCGCTCGCGGATCTGCGCCACGTCCTCACCGAGATCGTCGACCCGCGGGAGCGCCGCGAGCGACTCGAGCCCGAAGACGCGTTCGAAGAGCGGAGTCGTCCGGTACCGGATCGCGCCGAACTCGTCGTCCCGGCCGCCTTCGGCGACGAGGCCGCGCTCGGCGAGGCCTGCGACGACGCCGTCGACGTTGACGCCGCGGATCCGCGCGATCTCCGGCCGCGACACCGGCCCGAGGTACGCGACGATCGCGAGCGTCTCGAGAGCCGCCTGTGAGAGGCCCTTCTCGACCGGCTTGTCGAAGAGGCGCATGCACGCGTCGGAAGCCGCGGCGGAGGCGCGGAACGCCCAGCCACCGGCCACGTGCTCGAGCACGATGCCGCTGCGTCCCTCGGCGAAGCGCTCGCAGAGCACCTCGAGCGCCTGCTCGATGTGAGACGGGTCGACCTCCGCAGCGGAGGCGAGCTCCTCGACCGGAAGCGGCTGGGAGGCGACGACGAGCAGCGCCTCGACGGTGCGCGCCAGCTCGGCGGCGGGGGTGGGCTCGGTCGGGATCAGGCGGAGTGTGCGGTCCACGAAAGGCTCCTTTCTGCGTCGGCGCGCGAAATCCTTATCGGGGCGAATGGACCGGATTGAGCGATCGCGATCTCGTCCTGCTTGCGCAGCTCGAGGAGCGCGAGGAAGGCCACGGCGACCTCGATGCGCGAGAGGCCCGCGACCTCCTGGTCGAAGTCGAAACGGCTGCGGCGGCGCAGCAGCGCGCGCCACCGGTCGAGGAACTGGGAGACGGGCGGGAAGCGGAGTCCCATGTGCGAGGTCGAGGGCGCGGGCGGCTCGACGGCGAGGACCCGCAGCGCGGCCGCGAGCTTGAACGGGTCCTGCGGCGCCAGCTTGCGCTCGGGCGTCGGCGCGAGCGGCGCGGGGCCGAGCCGGAAGAAGAGGTCGCGGCGCTCATCCAGCCGCGCGCGCAGCCAGAGCGCGGCTTCCTTCGCGCGCCGGTACTCGGCGAGGCGGCGCGCGAGCTCCTCGGCGGCCTCTTCGGGCTCGAGCTCGGAGAGCTCGGCGTCCTCCTCCGGGAACATCGCGCGGGCCTTCAGCTCGAGCAGGGCGGAGATGAGGACGAGGAACTCGCCGCAGGCATCGAGGTCGAGCTCGCCCTTCGCGTCGAGATGCTCGACGAACGCGATCACGATCTCGGCGAGATCGACCTCCCGGAGCGGCACTTCTTCCCGGAGCACGAGGGAGAGCAACAGGTCGAACGGGCCCTCGAAGGCATCGAGGTCCAGCTCGAGCTCACGGACGGCGAGCGGCACCGCGTCAGATTACTGCCGCTAGCGGACGCGCCCCCTCGGCACCGCCATCGCGGGCCCCTTCGGCGGCCTGCGGGGCTCACGCACGGCGGTCCGCTTGTCCCGGTGGAAGAACTGCCACCAGATGAAGAACGCCGTCGAGAGCACGAAGCAGATGATCGAGACCCAGGCGTTCAGTCGCAGCCCGGCGATGTGGTGCGAGGGATCGATCCGCAGGAGCTCTTCGAAGAAGCGCCCGAAGGTGTAGTAGGCGACGTAGAGCGAGAAGAGCGCCGGCGGCTTGATCGTGAAGCGGCGCGAGACGAGCAGCAGGACGCCGACGCCGCTCAGGTCCCACAGCAGCTCGTACAGAAAGGTCGGCTGGTAGGTCGCCTGGTTGAAGCTTTCGAACGGGCGGTGCGCCGCGTCGATCTTCAGGCCCCAGGGGAGGCTCGTGGCCTTGCCGTACAGCTCCTGGTTCCACCAGTTGCCGATCCGGCCGATTCCCTGGGCGAGCAGGATCCCCGGCGCCGCAGCGTCGGCGAACTTCGCGGCACTCGCGCCGGAGCGGCGGACGACGATGGCTCCGACGAGCACGCCGAGCCCCACGCCACCCCAGACGCCGAGCCCGCCCCGCCAGACCTCGAAGACCCCCTGCCACTTCGGGCTCGGCACCTCGTTCCACGAGGTGATGTCGTGGTACAGGCGAGCGCCGATGACGCCGAACGAGACGCCCCAGACCGCGACGCGCGTGACGAGATCCCACTCGCCGCCCTGGGCGACCCAGCGGCGGCCCGTGAGCCAGATCGCGGCGAGGATGGCGACGAGGAGCGTCAGCCCGTACATGTGGAGCTGAAGCGGCCCCACGTGGACCACGCCGGTGTGCGGCGAAGGGATGAAGCCGAGGAGCACGGGCAGATTCTGCCCGAGCCGAGCGCCTAGAGCAGGATCAGCAGCGCGAGCTCGGCCGAGCAGCCGTTCGCGAGCAGCTCGGCGGCGTGGTGAAGGTCGACGTCCGTGCGGGCCGCGAGCTTCGCCGCGTCGGTGGCGGAGTAGCCGGCGCGCTCCAGCGCTTCGGCGCGCCATTGCTCGACGAGCTCTGCTTCGGTCGGGCGGACGTTGATCTCTGCAGTTGCCATTAGGTGTTCATCTCCTCGGTCTCTACTTCGGTAGAACGACCGTCTTGGTTCTCCCCATCTCGGGGGATCTTCTGATTTAACGAACTGCTAACGCTTGCGGCTACTGCCCCCTTGGGGTGAAAGCGCCCGCCGTCCGGCTAGGGCACGGCGAACATTCGACACGACCGACCGGCTGGCGCGCCTCGCGCACGCCGGTTCTCGAGCGTCTGAGCCAGATCCGCGGCGAGGGCGACCATGGCCGTTTCAAACGTGTCCTGGGGACAGTCCCCTGGACATGGGCGTTCTGGACCTCTCGTTTCGAGGCGTGTCTTGGGGACAGTCCCCAGGACATGTCGGCCAGGGATGTGTCCGTTCGGGCCATGACCGGGGACAGTCCCTGGACGTGGCCGTTCGGGCGAGCTCTGCGCTCGGCCGAGCAGGCCGGCGTCTCTACGCGACGGCGGACTCGCCGAGGAGCATCTTCACCTCGGCGTAGAAGTCCGGCGCGGGCTTCACCTTGTATTGCGGCCCGAACGCGTACACCTTCTTGCCCTGCGAGGTGATCAGGTCGGCGTAGACCGGCGACTCGCCCGGGAAGTCCTTGATCAGCGCCGCCAGCTCGCGGATCGTCCCGGCGCCTGCCTTCGTCGCATCGATCTTCAGGCGCACTTCGCGCTTCTCGGAGACCGCCTCGAACGCGTTGAGCTCGAGCGCGACGAGCTTCGTCTCGCCCTCCTTGCGGTCGATGCGCCCCTTCACGATCAGGATGCGGTCGCTCGAGCACAGCTCCCGCGACTTCTCGTAGGTCGCGTTGAAGACGACCGTCTCGACGCTGCCGGTGACGTCCTCGAACTGGAGGAACACCATCGCATCGCCGCGCTTCGTCGTCATGTGCCGGACAGAGGAGACGATCCCGCCCACCGTGATCACCTCGCCGTCGCGGCGGCGCTCGAGCTCGCCGATCGTCGTGTCGGACTTGCGGCGCAGCTGGTCGCGGATCGCCGAGAGCGGATGCTCGGAGACGTAGAGGCCGAGCACTTCCTTCTCGAGCTTCAGCAGCTCCGTCTTCTCGAACTCGTCGGTGGGCGTCGTCGGATGGTGGCGCGGCCGCTCCTCGTCCGCCGGGCCGAGGTCGAAGATCGAGCCCTGGCCGGCGAGCCGGTCGGCCTGCTGCTTCTGCCCCCAGCCCACGGCCTGCTCGAGCACCTCGAGCATGCCCTTGCGCGACCCGGGCAGCGCACCGCACTTGACGAGCGCCTCGAGCACGCGCTTGTTGGAGACCATCGGGTCGACACGCTCGGCGAAGTCCCAGATCGACACAAAGGGGCCGCCCTCGTTGCGCGCGTCGATCAGGGCCTTCGCCGCTCCCTCCCCCACGCCCTTCACGGCGTTGAGACCGAACCGGATCTTGCCGTCGACGACTGCGAAGTCGACCTGCGATTCGTTCACATCGGGCGGCAGGACCTCGATGCCGAGCTCGTGGCACGCGTTCACGTAGATCGGCACGCGGTCCTTCGTGTTCATGACGGAGCTGATGAGCGCTGCCATGTACTCGCGGGCGTAGTTCGCACGCAGCCACGCGGTCTGGTAGGCGATCAACGCGTAGCAGGCCGCATGAGCCTTGTTGAACGAGTAGTCCTGTGCCTTCTCCATGTCGTCCCAGAGCTGCCGCGCGACCGAGTCGGAGGTCGAGTTCTTGACGCAGCCCTCGATGAACTTCGTCTTCAGCGACGCCATCAGCTTGTGGTCTTTCTTGGAGATCGCGCGGCGGAGATCCTCTGCTTCGAAGAGCGAGAAGCCGGCGATCTCCTTCGCGATCTCCATCGACTGCTCCTGGTAGATCGCGATCCCGACCGTCGCCCCGAGGATCGACTTCAGGCGCGGGTCGGCGTAGGTGACCGCCTCCTTGCCGTTCTTCCGAGCCGCATAGCTCGGGATGTACTGCATCGGGCCCGGCCGGTAGAGGGCGACGAGCGCGATCAGATCCTCGAACGCGGTCGGCTTCACCTGGCGGAGCGCATCGCGCATGCCCGACGACTCGAACTGGAAGACGCCGGATGCCTCGCCCTTGGCGAGCATCGAGTAGGTCTTCTTGTCGTCCCGCGGGATCGTCGCGATGTCGACGTCGGCGAGCTCGCAGGCCTTCACGATCACGTCGAGGTTGCGCAGGCCCAGGAAGTCGATCTTCAGCAGGCCGATCGCCTCGATGTCCTTCATCGCGAACTGCGTGACGACTTCCTGGTCGTGCCCCTTCTGCTGCAGCGGCACGATGTTCGTGAGCGGCTCGGCTCCGATCACGACACCCGCCGCATGGATCGAGTCGGCGCGCGTCAGCCCCTCGAGCGGCTGCGCGAGGTCGATGATCTCCCGCGCGACCGGGTCGACGTCGACGATCTTGCGCAGCTCGCCGCCGGCCTTCATGCAGTCGTCCAGCGTCTGGCCGGGCCCCTCCGGGATCAGCTTCGCGATCTTGTCGACGACGCCGTACGGGATCTCGAGCACGCGGCCGGCGTCGCGGACGGCCGCGCGCGCAGCCATCGTCGAGAACGTGATGATCTGGGCGACGCGGTCGCGACCGTACTTCTCGGTCACGTAGTTGATGACGCGCTCGCGGCCGGCCACGGCGAAGTCGATGTCCATGTCCGGCATCGACTTGCGGCCGGGATTCAGGAATCGCTCGAACAGCAGCTCGTACCGGATCGGGTCGAGATCGGTGATCTCGAGCGAATAGGCGACGAGCGACCCGGCGGCGCTGCCGCGGCCCGGACCGACGCTGATCCCGTTCCGCTTCGCGAACGCGATGAAGTCCCAGACGATCAGGAAGTAGTCGGTGAAGCCCATCTCCTTGATCGTCTTCAGCTCGTAGCGAAGGCGCTCCGTGAGCTCCGGTGTGATCGTCCCGTAGCGCTTCAGCAGGCCCTTCTCGCAGAGCTCGACGAGGTAGTCGAAGCCGTCGCGCTCGTCCGGCGCCGGGTAGTGCGGCAGCAGGATCCGGCCGAGCTCGATCTCGACGTTGCAGCGCTCGGCGATCTCGAGCGTGCGCCGGAGCGCGGCCTCCTGGCCGGGAAAGTCCGCGAGCATCTCGGCAGGCGACTTGAAGAAGAAGTGGTCGGTGTCGAACTTCCAGTGGTTCGGGTTCTTGAGCGAGTCGCCGGACTGGATGCAGAGCAGCGCCTCGTGGGCGCGCGCGTCGGTGTCGCGGAGGTAGTGCACATCGCCCGTGGCGACGAGCGGCATCGCGGCCTTCTCGGCGAGCGCGATCAGCTGCGGGTTGAGCCGCTGCTGGATCTCCATGTGCGCGTTCTGCAGCTCGACGTAGACGTTGTCGCGGCCGAAGACCGAGCTCAGGCGGTCGAGCTCGGCGTGCGCGTCGGTAGGGCGGTTCTCCTCGAGCGCCTTGTTGACCCGGCCGGAGAGGCAGCCGGAGAGGGCGATCACACCTTCGTTGTGCCGCTCGAGCAGCTCCCAGTCGACGCGCGGCTTGTAGTAGTAGCCCTCGAGGTAGCCGAGCGAGGAGAGCTTGATCAGGTTCGCGTAGCCGGTGTTGTCGCTCGCGAGCAGGGTGAGGTGCGCGTAGCCCTTCTGCTGGGCGTGACGGTCGTCGGCGAGGTAGACCTCGCAGCCGACGATCGGCTTGACGCCGGTCCCCTTGGCCGCCTTGAAGAGCTGCACGGCACCCGCCATCGAGCCGTGATCGGTGAGCGTGACGGCCGGCATGTCGAGCTCCGCGGCCCGCGCAACCAGGTCCGGCACGCGGCAGGCCCCGTCGAGAATCGAATACTCGGAGTGGACGTGCAGGTGGACGAAATCGGCAGAGGTCTTCGGGACAGAGGCCATCGCGGAGGGTCAGTGTACGCCCGCCTTCGGAGGGCACCCGGATCGGCCAGAAGCGGCCGATCCGGGTGCGCCGTGCCCGTCTTCGTCAGCCTGCGGTGATCGATCCGAAGAGCCCGTGCGCCTCGTCGCCCGGGCCGGAGAGGAAGTACAGCGAGGTCAGGGGGCCGGCGGCCGCGCCGTTTCCGAACGCGATCGCCCACAGCCCGTCGATCTCGACCAGGCTGCCGTCGGCGTGCTTCAACTGGCCCTTGTAGACCCACTTGCTGCCGCGCTGGATGTACGCGCTGATCCGGCCGTTGCCGAAGTTCCCGACGAGCAGGTCGCCGCCGAAGACGCTGAAGTCGGCGGGCGCCATTGCGAGACCCCACGCCGCGTTCAGCGGCGCGTTTGCCTTGCCGGAGTTCACGACCGACGCGATGAGGGTGCCGTCGGGCGCGTACTCGTCGACGTAGCCCTGCCCGGGCGCCGCGACGTCGTCCTTCTTCGCGGAGTCCTGCTTGGCATAGGTGACGAAGATGTTGCCCGCGAGCGCCTGGATGCCGAACGGCGCGAAACCGGCCGGCACCTTCGGGTCGGTGAAGCCGCCGGTCACCGGCTTGAACGACGCGTCGAACACGTCGACCTTGCCGTTGTGGAAGTCCGTCGCGTACAGCTTGTCGTTCAGGACCGCGAGCCCCTTGTAGATCGCGCCCGAGGCAGAGCTGTCGACGCCGGTGATCGCCGCGGTCGGGTTGACCGCCGGCGTCCAGCCGCTGATCGTTCCGCCCTCGGTTGCGAACAGGAACCTCGCGGCACCGGTCTTGCCGTTCTGGGTGACGGGGAAGTCGGTGGCACTTGCGTTGAACACGGTCCCGGTCGGCGCACCCGCCACCGTGACCGTCAGAGCCTGCTTGTTGCCGTTTCCGTTGTAGAGCGTCGAGGTGTTCGAGCCGTTGTTGGCGGCCCACCACGGCGACGTGGCCGACGCCGAGAGCCCCCACGCGTTCACGAGCGATGCGTCCGTCCCGGCTGCAGGGGTCGCAGCGGTGTCGGACACGAGCGCGTGGACGCTGTAGATATCGGCCTGCTCGCGGGCGTTCGCCGCGCCGGCAATGCCCGCGACGAGCACGAGCATGCCGGCCGCCGCGAGCCATTTGAAAGTCCTCCTGGGCATCAATTGTTCCTCCCGAGATATGAGCGCTATTTGTCGGCTGGGAGTACGGGCGCCGCGGGCCTGCGGTTTTGGCCGGCTTGTCGCCGGCCACGGCGAGGAGTACGGTCGCTCGAGCGATGAGCACGACCGAAGCCGCCGACCAGCTGAAGCTCGACTACGACCAGACGACCGACCTGATTCGGACCCTGACCGACGTCCGGTTCAAGCTCCTCGCCTTCGTCCCGACGATCTCGGGTGCGGCGGTCGCCTTGCTCAGCCACGGGCGCTCGAGCGCCGAGCTGCTCGCCGTCGGGATCGTCGGGCTCGCGGCGACGCTCGGGATCGTCGTCTACGAGCTGCGCAACACGCAGATCTACGACTACGCCGTGCTCCGCGCGCAGCAACTGGAAGCGCTGCTCGGTTTCGTCTCGGTCTTCCACGTGAAGGAGACGGGCGGTCTGTTCAGCGAGCGCCCCGGCCGCAGCGTGCGCATCTTCGGGCTCGCCGCTGTCGGCCACGACCGCGGGCTGTCGCTCGTCTACAGCGCCTCACTCGGCGGCTGGACCTACCTCGTCGCCTGGGGCGCGCTGCGAGCGCTCGGCGTCGGAGAGCCGCAGAAGGCCGGCGGCGCGATCGGCGTCATCCTCGGCGTCGCCGTGCTGATCGAGTTCCTGCGCATCGACGGCCGCCCGAACAAGGCCGAAGCGACTCGCGCCCACGCCGCCCCCGCGGCGAACCCCTAACTCGCAGGCGCGGCAACCGCGGCCTGGGCCGCTGCGACTCCGGGCTTGACGAGCTCGCTCTGTCCGAACGTGTTCAGATAGGCGCGTTGCGCGGGATCCTGGAAGAACGCGCTGGCTGCCTCCTTGCCCCACGTGTACAACGCCGCCGCGTTCTCGGGCGAGAGGTTGAAGTCGGTCGTGCTGATCGAGTGCGTGGGAATGCTCACCGTGCGGGCTGAGGTGACGCGACTGAGGTTCTGACGGTCCCAGGCCTCCATCGCCGCCGAGAACATCGCCTTCAGCAGCGGCACCGCCCAGAGCGGGCGTGGGATCGGCCGGTGCGGCAGCCCTTCGACTGCGTCCGTCCCGGGGTGCAGGCGGAAGCCCAGCGTCGGGCGCTTCGGATTCGGGCTGTCGAACAGCCAGATCGGGAAGTTCGAGAGCAAGCCGCCGTCGACGACGTAGTACGGCTGGCCGTCCTTGTGCAGCGTGACCGGGCTGAACAGGAACGGGTAGCTCATGCTCATGCGCACCGCGTCCACGACCGGGAAGCTGTCCTTGTCGAACGGGTTGCCCTGCTTGTCCTGATAGTTCGGGAGCGCGTCCGGGAGGATCAGCATCTGCCCGCTCGTCACGTCGGAGCCGATCACGTGCAGGCGGTACTTCGCGCGCTCGTACTGCTCGTCGGTCACCTGGGGGACGTCTGCGCGGGCGGGGAGGTCGCGCCGCTTCACGTCGGCGAACGTCAGCTCCGTCTTGCCGATCTCCTTCGCAAGCGGCGAGGCGGCGAGCTGCTCGCTCATCCATTCCTTGAAGTAGTTGCCCGGCGCCATCCCTCGCAGGCGCATGACGGCGTTCACGAGGCCGCCACCCCACATCCCGCCGAAGCCGCAGTCGGCGAAGCGCGGGTACTTCGCGTCGGCCAGGATCCGCTGCAGGCCGGCGGAGTCGTAGCCGACCGCGAGCAGCGCGGCGACGATCGCTCCAGCGGAGGTCCCGGCGAGGTTCACCCACTCCTTGACCCCCGCGTCCTGCTCGGCAGCAGCGATCGCACCGGCGAACGCGATTCCCTTGACGCCTCCGCCTTCGAAGACTCCGTCAGCGCGATGGCGTTCATCGGGCGCCATGCCAACCACCTATCCTCCCGGTTGCTGTGCCGCAGAACCAAACGCGAGTATCCCACCTCGACGCGCGGCGCTCAACCCCGACGTGACCCAGCCCGCCCCGTCAGTCGCCGACGTGATCGCACGGATGCAGTCCGACGTTGCGTCGATGCCGAAGACCGACGGAGTCGCGTGCTTCATGAAGCTGTATCTCGCGGTCACCGTCGGCGTGCAGGCGCGGCTCGCCGGACTCGCGTTCCAGGACCCGCGCTTTCTCGCGCGGCTCGACGTCGTCTTCGCAGAGCTGTTCCTCTCCGCGCTCGACACGTCGCGGACCGATCCGGCTCGGCTCCCGCGCGCCTGGGCGCCGCTCGTCGAGGCGCGGTCGCAGCACGGCATCGCTCCGCTCCAGTTCGCGCTCGCCGGGATGAATGCGCACATCAACCGCGACCTGCCGGTCGCACTCGTCGCAACGTGCCAGGAGCTCGGCATCGGGCTCGAGGAGGTCTCGCCGCAGCACGCCGACTACGAGCAGGTCAACCGGTTGCTCGCAACCGTCGAAGGGCAGGTGAAGTCGCAGTACCTGAGCGGCTGGCTCCGCCGCCTCGATCGCATCGTGCATCGGGTCGACCGGATCGACGACATCGTCGCGATGTGGAACATCGAACGTGCGCGCGACGCCGCCTGGACGAACGCCGAGGCGCTCTGGGCGCTCCGCGACAGTCCCGAGCTCTCCGCGAACTACCTCCTCGCGCTCGACCGCATGGTCGGCCTCACGGGACGCGGACTGCTCGTGCCGGCCGACACGTGGCTGCAGAAGCTCGGCCGATTGTTCTAAACCTTCGGGCGGTTGACTTCACTCGCGCCGTTTACGAGGATCGTCACGACGTATTGAGCAGCCGAGGCACTGCGGCCGCGGCAGGAACTTCCTCCGCGAACTCCGGCCCGACTTCGAGGAGGGCATACGCGCGTGACCGATGCACCCGCTGAACTCGCCGTTCGCAAGCAAACACGGTACGGCTGGCGTCCTGACACCCCGGATATCCGGGACCATCTCTTCGCGGTGTCGCCACCCAAGACGCTGCCGAAATCGGTGAGCCTGCGCAAGCAGATGCCACCCGTCTACGACCAGGGGCAATTGGGCTCGTGCACCGCCAACAGCATCGGCGCGATCCTCCAGTTGAACCAGCTGAAGCAGAAGGAGTCGGACGCGGCGACGCCGTCCCGCCTCTTCATCTACTACAACGAACGGCTGATGGAAGGCACCGTCAACGAGGACTCGGGTGCCGAGATCCGGGACGGGATCAAGTCGGTCGCGCAGCTCGGGGCACCACCCGAGACCTCGTGGCCGTACGACATCACCAAGTTCGCGAAGAAGCCGCCCGCGAAGGTGTACTCGGAGGCGAAGAAGCATCAGGCCGTGCGCTACGCGCGCGTCGCGCAGGACACGCTGCCGATCCAGAGCGTCCTCGCCTCGGGCTACGCGATCTCGTTCGGGTTCACCGTCTACAGCTCGTTCGAGACGAACGTCGGCAAGGACGGCGTCGTCCCGATGCCCGATCCCGCCGAGAAGGTCCTCGGCGGCCATGCGGTCGTCGCGGTCGGTTACAAGCCGATCAAGAACCAGCTCTACTTCGAGTGCCGCAACTCGTGGGGGCCGACCTGGGCCGATCACGGCTACTTCTGGCTGCCCGCCGCCTACGTGACGAGCGCCTCGCTGGCGAGCGACTTCTGGGTGATCCAGCAGGTCGAGTAGGTCGAGTAGCCGTCTACGAGGACGGAGGCGGAGGCGGCGGCTCGGACGGAGCGCCGGCCGCGGGCGGGGGGTTGTCGCGCGGACCGGCGGCCGCTGCGGGCGGCGCCTCCTTCTTCGAGCCGACCATCGGCACCGCGGAGACGAGCGTGTCCTGCGCCCACCGCTCGCTGAAGCCCGCGAGGAAGCTGACCACGAGGAGCGCAAGGCGGCGGTCGTTGTCGGGCTCGACCACCGCCACGGGCAGATGCAGGAGCCCTCCGGTGAACGCGAACGCGATCGACATCCCGAAGACTCCGCCGATCAGCGGTCTCAGACCGCCGAGGAAGAACGCGTACGGACGGCCGACGTCGTAGTCGAGCTCGAACTGGCCGTTGTTGATCCGCTGGACGACGCTCACGAGCGCGCCGATCGAGCCCGCGGCAAGCGCGGCCACGGGGCTCGCCCACTCGATCGCGAGCCAGATCGCTGCAGCGATGCCGATCACGACGGCGACCGACGCCATGCCCGCGAAGTAGACGATCTGCGCCTGGCCGTTCGCGGCGTCGCGGTAGTACGCCTCGGTCTTCGTGAGCGCGTCGCGCTCCTGCGCGATCGCGGACGCAGTCGCATGCGCGTCGGCTTTCGCCGCACGGTTGTCGACGAGGCTCATCAGGTGAGAGGCCGACGCCATCACGAGGTTCAGGCAGATGCGCTGCCTCACGCCGGTGAGCACCGTCTTCGCGCGTACCGCCAACTCGTCGCAGCGATGCAGTGCGGAGGCGATGTCCGGGAAGTCGCGCGTCGCCCAGTCGCTCTCGCGATGGAAACCGCACACCGGCGTCGACCACCTGAACGTGCCCGGCTTCTCGGTGAGCACCACGGCGCTCTCGACGTGCGAGCACCAGTAGGCGCGCACGATCTGGCCATGGACCGCCTGAAAGGCGGCACGCTCGCTGTCGTACCGCGCCTTGGTCGCGTCGGTGAGCGCGCCGTCGCGGATCTCCTGCCACCAGTCGAAGTGCGCGTAGACGAGCTCGGGGAACGTCGGCGTATGCGCCGACGGAGCTTCGGACGCCGGCCCGGCGGCGTTCACATCGATCACTTCTGTCGCCGCCGCGGCGAGCGGCCGGGTGGTTTCGGTCATCGAGTCTTTCTGTCGATCAGCCGCAGGAGCCTCTGGAGGGTACGTGGAGTCCGCCCGCCGTTCAAGCCCGGTCAAGGAACCGGCTTGCTGGCGAGCTCGTGCAGCGTGTCCGCAGCGCCGCGCACGATCGGGTCGCCGTGCCCGACGCCGACCAGTGTCGGCTCCAGCTTCGCGAGCCGCTGCAGCGTCACGTGGTGCTGCTTCTTGTTCAGGTTGAAGGCATGCCAGCCGGGGCAAAGCTGCGGCCACGTGGCGACCGCGTCGCCGACGATCGCGAACTGCCGCTCCGGCCACGCGAACGCCAGATGGCCCGGAGAGTGACCCGCGGCGTGCATGACCTGCAGCGGCCCGAGAGCGTCGCCTTCGTCGAGGAGCTCGTCGACCGGGCACGGAGCGTGCTTCGGGCGATTCAGCCACAGGCCGAGCTGGAACGGGATGAGCCGGAGCGACTGCTGCGGGAGGATGCTGACCGCCTGTGCGCGGCGGTCGCCGGAGACGATGTCGGCCTCCCACCGGTGCGCGTACACGGTCGCGCCGCTCGCGCGCTTCAGCGCCGCGAGACCGCCGAGGTGCGAGCGGTGCCCGTGCGTGATCGCGATGCGCTTCAGGTCGGTCACCTTCCGTCCGAGGCGGTTGATCGCCTCGAGCACGAGGCGGCCGTCGTCTTCGAAGAGCGTGTCGACGAGGGTCAGCTCACCGCCGTCGTCGATCAGGAAGGCATGCACGTGGCCGCCCTTCGCGTGACCGAGGCTGTGGATCCCCGGGGCGAGCTCGTCGCTCACGCTGCCGCCGTGCTTCCGGCCCGCGGCCACGGTGCGAACGGGTTCGCGACTCCCTGCAGCGACGACTCGAGCTCGGGGAAGTGGCGCAGGAGCAGCGTCCGCATCCCGTTGTCCTCGACCCAGTCGATGCCTTCCTTCGTGTAGACCTCGGGCCGGAAGTCGCGCGTGAAAAAGCGGTCGCTCTCGATCCGCCGCGACGCCATGAGGATGAAGATCCTGAAGGCGGTGTCGCTGAAGCCGAAGCCCTTCGGCTTCGGCTCGGCATACATCCCGATCATCGCGTCCACCTCTTCGGGACTGCTGTAGACCCGCCGCAGATCGGCCGCGTGCTCGGGGGTGTCGGTCATCTCCTCGAACGTTTCGTACGCCTTGAGGTGCAGCAACCGGCGGAACTCGTTGTAGCGCGGCACGCCGCGTTCGCGGACACGCAGGACGTCGATCGCCGCGAGGTCGACCAGCGAGCCATCCGCCTTGTCGAAGTGCTGCAGGAACCTCGGGAAGTTGTGCAGCGTCAACGCACCTGGATGCGACGTCCCGAACGAGTACAGGACGTCGGCCATCGACATCTCGGTGAGCCGGTCGCGCACCTGCAGCACCCCGATCTCCGGAAGCGTGCGCTCCTGCAGCGTCGCGTCGTCCTCCAGCGAGCGGAAGCTGAACTCGTCCGGGATCAGCGGGTGCATCCGGTAGACGGCCACGAACTCCTCGGTCAGCTGGTAGGGCACGCCGTGCAGGGCGGTGGGTGAGCCCGGGATCCCGCGGATCACCTCGTTGGACGTGCGCCTGCCGATCAACTTGTCGAGCCGCTCGCCTTCGAGCCCCCACCAGTTCGTTCGCATCCCCGTCACGGTCGTGGGGTGAGCGATGATCGCCGGCGTCCAGTCGGTCGTGTGGATCTTCGCCATCAGCGCGGAGATCACGAGGCGGCCCTTGTCGTAGAGCTCGTCGTCCGAGAGCTCGGGATGCGTCGCGTGCAGGCGGTCGCAGACCGCGTTGTGCTCGCGCATGAACAGCGAGTGCAGGAGCGCGAGCCCGACCCAGAAGTTGCCCGCGACGCCGGTGAGGTCGACGTGCGCCTCGATCTCCTGGGGGATCAGGCCCTGCGCGTCGAGCTTCAGCTTCCCGTGCTCGCCGGTCCGGATGGCCTGCGCAAACGCGGGATCCCGTCCGTAGACCTGGGATGCGTCCCACCAGTGCGTGTCGTCGGTGACGAAGGTCGGTGGCCCGTCGGCGCTCGCGCTCGGGTCGCGCCGCGTGCGCGCGATCTGCATCGGATGCTCGGGCCACGGATCGTCGGCATCGAGCGGCACGAGCCACGGATTCTCGGTCTCGTTCTTGCCGTGGCTGAACCAGTCGTGGACCTCGAACTGGATCCAGGCACCGGCGAGCAGGTTGAGGGTCGTCGCGGGGATGAACTCGTCGCGGGTCAGCAGCTCCCGGCTGACGGTCCGCGGATTCGGCGCGAGCGGATCGGTCTCGCGTGCCGTGTACTGGGGCGGCACGTTGCGCCCGAAGCGGCTCCCGAGACTCCCCATCAGCGGGTCGTCGAGGTTGTTGAACGTGCCGTCGAGCGTGCGCGCGGTCTGGTACCGCGGGTGGTCGGAGACATCAGGCTCGTCGAGGGGCCCGCGTCCCGTGTCGTAGAGGTTCTGCTCGCGCAGGATGTTCCGCAGCCCGATCAGGACGAGCATCGCGATCGGCTTCGGCAGCTTGTCCCAGCCGTAACGGCGGTCGAGCGCCTCGGCAGCATCGTTGTAGAGCGAGAACGGCCAGCGGGCCACAAGCCTCTCCTTTTGACGACAACGTGCCGCAGCCGACGATCGACCCTAACCACGCGCGGCGCCGCGCGTCAACGCGAGGGGGATTGACACCCTCCGGGGGCGGGCGTATGACGAGGACTGAACCTCGGGGCGGAGTGGAGAACGATGGACATTCGCGTCGACGACCCACAGCTCGAAGAGGCGCTGCTCGCCTACCTCGAAGAACGGGGCTGTGTCGTCGAGGAGCTCGACGGGGTCACGCTCCGTGTCGGCGCACCGCCCTCCGCGAGATCGGACCGCGCAGTCGCGCTTGTCGCGCAGTGGCTCGACGAGTGGCTTGCCTGGCACCCGGGCACGATGGTGTTCGTCGAAGAGGAAGAAGACGCCGGCGCCTGAGGAGCGCGGTGGCTCGCTCAGGCGAAGTGGGTGCGAGCGGCGTAGAAGACCTCGAACCGCCCGCGCGCTGACTCGAGGTAATCGCGCAGCTCGGGGGCGAAGAGCTCGACCTCGGCCATGGCGAGCGCCAGGGCGTGCTCGTCGCGGTGGCGGCTGTCGCAGCGATGCAGCTCGAACTGGAGACCGTCGAGGCCGACGGACGTGCCGCATTCGCGGCAGTTCGTGTAGTCGAACGCTCCGCCCAGCATCAGCGGAGATTTTCGGCTGCAAATGCGCATGTTTCCATACCCCGTCAACGCGATCCGGCCGCTTTTGGATACTCCTTGACGATGCCGGGGGCGACCTTCTAATCTGAAGTGCTCATCGCTCGCACGGGGTGGTGCGGGATCCCTACGAGCCTCCACTGCTTCAGGGAGGTGACCGTGCCTAAAGTCAAGACGGAGCCCCTTCACGTCTTCGTGAAGGACGGGGTGGACATCCCACCCGAGCAGCTCACCGTCGTCAAGGATGGAGGGCCGTACACGAAGCGCGGCTCGACGGCGCATTTCACCGTGTACTACGAGAACGTTCTCGGGACCGCCGGCCCGGCGCTCGCGGACGACGTCCTCGCGACCTGCGAGGGCGAGTTCTTCCGGCTGCAGGGTTACTTCGGTGGGATCACACCGCCAGGCTTGCCCTTCACGATCTACATCGTCACGAACGTCGGCGGCGCCTACCACGCGAACTGCGCGGCCACCGAGATCCACTGCGGCGCAGACACGACGACGACCGCGAACACGATCCGGATGCTCGTGGTCGCAGAGGAGGAGGAGGTCTTCGAAGCCGCGTACACCGGCTGGGGCTGCGGCCAGAGCCACGGCGAAGCGCTCTCGCGCGTGTTCGCGGAGATCATGTACCCCGACTCGATCGACGGGTACGCGACGGCGGCGTCATGGCTCGACAACGGGCGTCCCGACTGGATCGGAAGCACGGAGAACACGGACCGCCACTACATCTCGATCGGAGCGGGGACGCTGTTTCTCTTCTATCTCCGCTACCAGCTCGGGCTGACATGGGCGAAGATCGTCAAGGCCGGCCGCGGCCAGGCGACGCTCGCCGGGACCTACAAGAACCTGACGGGCCGCACCACCGCGTATGCCGACTTCAAGGCGTTCGTCGACCGTCAGTGGCCGCCGGCGCATCCGTCCGGGATCGTCGACACCGACAACCCGTTCCCGCGCAGCGACGGGGTCGAGCTCTGGCACTCGTGGCAGTCGCTCGGCGGCATCATCGAGTCGGCGCCGGTCACCGTCGCGTGGGCGCCGAACCGGCTCGACACGTTCGCGATCGGCACCGACTCCGCGCTCTACCACCGCTGGTGGGACGGGGCGCACTGGGGCGGCTGGGAGTCGCTCGGCGGGCTCTGCCAGTCGGCGCCCTCGGTCGTCTCCTGGGAGCCGGGCCGGCTCGACATCTTCGTCGTCGGCACCGACTCGGGGCTCTACCACCGCTGGTGGGACGGCAAGCGCTGGGGCGGCTTCGAGAACCTCGGCGGTGTCCTCGGCTCGCAGCCGACGGCCACCTCGTGGGCGCCGGACCGGCTCGACATCTTCGCGCTCGGCGAGGACAACGCCTGCTGGCACCGCTGGTGGGACGGGGCGCACTGGGGCGGCTGGGAGTCGCTCGGCGGGATCTTCACGGGGAAGATCGCCGCGGCCTGCTGGGGACCGAACCGGATCGACCTGTTCGGCGTCGGCACCGACCACGCGCTCTACCACCGCTGGTGGGACGGACACACCTGGGGCGGCTGGGAATCGCTCGGCGGCGTGCTCACCTCCGATCCCACGGTCGTGTCGTGGGACGAGGGCCGGCTCGACATCTTCGCGCTCGGCGAGGATCACGCCTGTTGGCACCGTTGGTGGGACGGCCACAGTTGGGGCGGCTGGGAATCGCTCGGAGGGGTAGGTCACAGCGAGATCGCTGCGACGTCCTGGGCGCCCAACCGCCTCGACCTGTTCACGCTCGGCTCGGACTCGGCGCTCTGGCACCAGGCCTGGGACGGCGCCCACTGGAGCGGCTGGGAGTCGCGCGGCGGCGTCCTCACGCAGCCCCGGCTCGGCGCCGCGCTCTCGGCCACGACGTGGGCGGCGTTCCGCACCGACGTGTTCGGCGTCGGCACCGACTCGGCGGCGTACCTCGCCGGGCTCGGCCAGCTGCAGCTCATCGTGCACCCGCTGCCGTTCCCGAAGGCGGCGAAGCCGAACGCGGCGGGGATGCCCGCGGCGGTGATGAAGAAGGCGAAGCCCACGCCGGTGAAGAAGCCGGCGGCGAAGGGCAAGAAGTAGGAGGGCGCCGCGCAGGTGTCTGACACCAGGTACGAGGTGGGTGCGGCGGGCTCTCCGGACGCGCCTGTTTTTGCAGACGCCGTGAGTAGCGCCGCACCCACTCTCGTGATCCGTCCCCTCTCGTCGCCGCAGGCGCGAGAAGGGACGGACTCTTTGCGTTAGACGCTGAAGCCGAGCGTCTGATTGCTGCCTGCCCTCTTGCGCAGCTCCCAAGATCGCCGACGCGGTGCAGAAGCGCGGGCCTGGTACGGTGACCCCGACACGGCCCGAACGGATGACCGCGCCGCATAACCGAGCCACGTCTCCGCAGGAGCGACACTGATCTGTGACGTTCCGCATGCCCGGACGGGACATGTCGGGGGTCAGACCCCTACAGCTCCCGACGGGACAGGTGAAGAAGCGGGGTTGGGTGGTGAGATACGAGGTGGGTGCGGCGGGCTCTCCGGACGCGCCTGTTTTTGCAGACGCCGTGAGTAGCGCCGCACCCACTCTCGTGATCCGTCCCCTCTCGTCGCCGCAGGCGCGAGAAGGGGCGGACTCTTCGCGTTAGACGCGCCGGCTGAAGCCGAGCTCCTCGCCGGCGCACGTCGGGCAGTAATAGGCAAGCGGAGCGTTGTCGGTTTTCGGATCATCGACCCGAGCGGCATGCCATCCTCGCGACGTCGGGCTGCCCGAGCTCGAACAGCCGAGGCACTGGACGACGTTTGCCGGTTCCAGGAGCTCCTGATTGCCTGCCGTTGCTGCCTCTCCCCTGCGCATGCTCGAAGGATGCGCCCCCACGCGGGCGAGCGGTACTGGCCAAAGGTCTGATCCGGGCTGGCCGTTCGGCTCGTAGTCGGGGCGCCAAGGCCGGTGTAGCGTCGGGCTACCGCTCTCTTGTCCCTCGTGAGTGGTTGCTCGAAGAGGGGCAGCGCACCGTCGGGCCGCCCGGCAGTCCGCTGCCCCTCTGTACCTACGCTTAGACGCGTGAGCTCTCGCGGAATCCGGGTCGTGCGCGGTGGCCTCATCGTTCTCCTGCTCGCCTGGTTCTTCTCGCCGCCGGCGTGGCGCTATGCGGTTCCCCTCTGGGTCCCGTTCCTGCTCGCCGTCGTGCTCGAGGCCGAGTTCGCGATCGGCGGGTCGCTTCGCGCTGCGCGGCACGCGCCGCAGGAGCGGGGCCGCGCTCCGCAGCCCGTCGATCTCGAACGGTTCGGCTGGCCGGACGAGCCGCCCGACGACGAGGAGGCGTCCTTCTGGAACTCGCCCCCGGTCCCGCGACCGCGAGCCTCCTGGCCCGGCCGGCTCGCCGCGTCGTTGCTCGTCGTCGCGTTCGTCGCGCTCGTCGTGTGGGGCGTCAACGTCCGTCGCGGCTGGAGCAGCCTCGACCAGACGACGCAGGCGCAGGTCGAGCGGGCGCTCACGCGGCAGGCAGCGCGGATCGCCGGCCACCCCGTGCACGTCCACTGTGACACCGCGGGACACCACGTCGGAAGCGTTCAGGAGGCCGACGGGCTCGCCGAGGTCGGAGGGGGGAACGCCTGGCTCACTCCCGGCATCTGCTTCCGGCTCTACCGCGTGATCGATCATCACGACACCGGTTCGTTCAGCCCGACCGGCCGCGCGATCGCCGTGCTCGCGCACGAGTCGTGGCACCTGCACGGAGTCTCCGACGAAGGAGTGACGAACTGCTACGCCTTCCAGTCGGGCGTCACGATCGGCGTTCGCTTCGGCCTCTCCCCCTCACTCGCCCGGTCGCTGATGCGCGAGCAGCTCGCCGACAACGCCTCCGACTCGTCGAGCGACCCGCGCTACCTCGTGCCTGCGGGGTGCCACAACGGCGGCCGCTACGACCTCAGCCCTCGCTCGTCGCAGTTCCCGTAGACGGGCGCCTACCCGCCCTCGGCGAGGATGCCGCCGAAGGCCTGGACCCGGTCCGGGGAGCGGCGGTTGAGCACAGCGGCGACGCCGATCCCGAGCAGGAGCCAGGCGCCGGCGATCCAGGGCGCGTAGCTGATCGGGGCGGGCGGTCGTGGCCAGATCGACTTGTAGATCGAGTAGGCGCAGATCGCGATCGCGAGGAGCGGCACCACGAGGTCGAGCAGGATGTTGTAGCCGCCCGCACGCGACCGACGGAAGAACACGATCCCGGCGACCGCGACGAGGATGTACGTCGCGAGGATGGCAAGCGTTGCGGTGGTTGCGAGGAAGAAGAAGAAGGTCAGCGGGCCGTAGTGCCGTGCGAGGGTCGCACCGAGCACGGCGGTGAGCGCGAGCCCTGTGGCGATGCCGACCCACGGAGTGCGGAAGCGAGGATGCGTCCACGCGAACGCGCGCGGAAGCCCACCCTCGCGGCCCATCGCGAAAAGGGTCCGCGACGTCAGGTGCAGCCCACCGAGCGCGGCCACGAACCCGCTTGCCGCGACCGCGAAGTCGATGATCACGGACAGCCAGTTGCCGACGTACCGCGTCGCGAGTGTGTCGAGCGCAGCGGGATCCTTGGCCCAGGCCGCAGAGTTGTCGACGCCGTACCCGACCGACATCATCCACGTGACGAACACGTAGTAGACGATCGCAACCAGCACTGCAGCCAGGATCGCGCGCGGGATCGCGCGCAGCGGATCCGCCGTCTCCTCGCCGAGCACAGCAGCAGCCTCGAACCCGATGAAGCCGGTGAAGGCGAGAACGACGGCCAGGAAGAGCCCTTGCGCGTTCGGCGCCTGCGACGGGTTGAAAGGCTGCAACGAAATGCCGGAGTCCCCGCCCTGGAACAGGATCGCGAACGCAAGCAACAGGACCGCCGCCACGCCGAGCGCGGCGAAGAGCAGCTGCGTCCGGGTCGAGATCCTGATGTCGAGGAATGCGAGCAGCGCGAGCAAGATCAGCAGGATCACGAAGCACCAGCCCCAGCTGAGCGTGATGCTCGTGTGCGCGTCGAAGAAGATGGAGAGGAAGAAGCTCGCGATCACGAGAACGAACGAGATGCCGACAGCGAACCCGCCGGCATACAGCCAACCCCCGATGAAGCCGGCGTTCGGGTCGAGGCCTCGCGCGATGTAGGTGTAGAGACCCCCTGCGCTCGCCATCCGGCGGGTGAAGCGGATGATCACCGACGCAAGACAGAGACTGCCGATCCCGGCGATCAGGTACGCGAGCGGCACCGCGGCTCCTGTCTCGCCGGCCGCTGCCGAGCTCGCGAAGGCGACACCGAGCGCGAGCGAGAGGAGCGCGACCGACTGCGCCAATGCATCGGCGATCCCGAGAATGCCTCCCCGAAGCTGGCCGGTTTTCTCGGTCGTCGGAGACGCGGGCTTGCTCATTGCTCTCTCCTCTCGTCGTCGGGAAGCAGTGCGAAGATGCGGGCGGGAGCGCCGTTCGCGTCGCGAACCTTCATCGGGGCGACGACGACCTGCGCGCGCTCGGGGAGCCGATCGAGATTGGACACGTTCTCCAGGATCAGCCGGCCCGCCGAGAGCCACACGCGATGGAGCTCGAAGGTCGTCGTGTCGACGGGATCCGCCGAGGGCCCGTCGAAGCCGATCCCGGAGATGCCGAGCTCGATCAACGCGCCGGCTGCCTCCGCGTCGGGATAGCTCCAGCCGGTCCAGTACGCCTCGCTGCCCCAGTTGCGGGCGTTGTCGGAGAACAGGAAGACGAGATCCCCGCGCTGGATCTTCGACAGGTGGGGCTCGAGCTCGGCGAGCGGCATCGATCCGGGCGGCCGGTCCGAGACGTCGATGGTCACGGCGTCGGTGACGAGCCGGTCGAGAGGAATCTCGTCGAGCGTCGCGCCGCCGGCGATCTGGTGCGCCGGAGCATCGACGTGAGTGCCGATGTGGTTGAGAAGGTGGTACTCCGACATCGCGAACCCGTCGTCCTCCACGCGGGCGATCGGGCGAAACGACGGCCGCGCAAGGCCGGGGAAGATCGCCATGTCGTCGTCGAGGTGATGCGTGAGATCGATGATCTGCACGCGGGCGAGTCTGACTGAGCGAATCAGCTTTGTGAAGGCCTCAGAGTGGAAGACCTTCCGTGAGCGAGGAGATCGCGTAGTCCGCACCCGCCTCGCGCAGCTCGTCTGCGGTGAAGTGGTGGCTGCCGACGCCGACGCAGGCGATCCCGGCTGCGTGCGCCCCTTCGACGTCGATGGGGCGTGTCGCCGACCACGATCGCCTGTTCGGGCGTGACGGTCTCGCCGAAGACGAGGGAGGCGCGGTCGAGGGTGATCCTCGTCACCTCGCCGCGGTCGTCGGAGTCGGAGCCGTAGCCGCCGAAGGAGAAGAAACGGTTCAGCTTCGCGCGGTGGAGCTTGATGTGCGCGGCCGCCTCGACGTTCCCGGTGACGAGGCCGAGCAGATAGCCGTCGTGGAGCAGCTCCGGCAGGAGCTCCTCGACGCCCGGCAGGACCCGATAGTCCTTCGACTCCGCCACGGTCTGGTGCAGGTAGTGCAGCCGGCGCTCGAGCAGGCGTGCGAATTCCTTGCGGTCCGGCTTGCGCTTCAGCACCGCTTCGAACGTCTTGCGTCCGACTTCGGGATCGGTCATCCCCGCGTCGGTGAACTTGCCGATGTCGGCCGGGATGCCGTACAGGTCGTCGAACGCCAGCCTCCACGACGCGGCTCCCGCACCGCCGGTGTCGATCAACGTGCCGTCGATGTCGAAGAGGATCGCGACGCGCTGCATCGACGAGCGCTAGGCGAGCGATCCGTCGTCGGCAACCGTGACGCGCGTGACGGGAACGCTGAAGCGCGCCTGGACCTTCTCCCCTGCTCCCTCCTCCAACCAACTCGCCTGGTCGTCGGGCCGAGCGACGACGAGGATCTCGTCGGCGGCGAACGTGCGCAGTGCATCCTCGATTGCCTTGATCGGAGCGGAGTCGCCTACGCGAGCCTCGACATCCTCGGTCGGAGTGGCGTCCGCCGTCGACTCCGCCAGCGACGCGGCTTCGCTGCGGGCATCGTCCTCGGCGTTCGTCAGCCAGTCCAGCCGCGAGATGTCGGATGCGGGTGCGACGACGAGCATCTCGGCATCGGCCCCGGCACGACTGCGCACGAGCTCACGCAGCATGGCGTCGGGGACTTCGGTCGTGATCACGACGAGGAGACGACGCGGCGTGCTGCTCATGAGAAGCCGATCACGCTCCGGATTCCGTCCTGGGCTTCCATCAGCTCGAAGCCGCGATTCACCTCGTCGAGCGACAAGCGGTGCGAGATGAACGACTCGACGTCGATGTCGCCGGCGAGCCAGCGCTCCACCAGCCGCGGAACGCCGTCGCGGCCCTTCACGCCTCCGAAGGACGAGCCTGCGATGCGCCGGCCGGTGATGAGGAACCGCGGCACGACGTCGAGGGTCTCGCCCTTCCCCGCGACGCCGGCGACGGTGCAGAGACCCCACCCCATCCGCGCCGACTCGACCGCCTGCCGCATCACGGCGACGTTACCCGTTGCCTCGAAGGTGTAGTCGGCCCCGAAACCGCCGGTCGACTCGACGATCCGGTCGACCGCGTCGGGCCCGCCGACCATCGTCTCGGTCGCGCCGTGCGCGGTCGCCAGGCCCAGCCGGTCGGCGGAGAGATCGACGCAAACGATCCGCTCTGCCCCCTGCAGCCGGCATCCAATCACCGCGCCGAGCCCGACCATCCCAGCGCCGAAGACGACACACGTCGAGCCGGCCGTGACCTTCGCGGTATTCATCGCGGCGCCGAGCCCGGTCGAGAGCCCACACGCGAAGAGGCACGCGCCCTCGAGCGATGCCTCGGGGTTGATCTTCGCGAGCGCGATCTCCGGCATCACCGTGTACTCGGCGAACGTCGAGGTCCCCATGAAGTGGCGGATCGGTTCGCCGCTCGACGAGAGCCGCGTCGTCCCGTCGGGCAGGTAGCCCTTGTTCTGCTGCTCGCGAATCGCGAGGCACAGGTTCGTCCGGTCGCTCTTGCAGTGGATGCACTCCCGGCATTGCGGCGAGAAGAGCGTGACCACGTGGTCTCCGGGCTCGAGCGAGGTGACGCCTTCGCCGACCCGCTCGACGACGCCGGCGCCCTCGTGACCGAGCACCGTCGGCGCATACCCGGACGGGTCGGCGCCGGACGCGGTGTACAGGTCGGTGTGACACACGCCGCATGCAACGAGCCGCACCAGCACCTCGCCCGCACGTGGCTCGTCGAGGTCGACGTCCTGCACGACGAGCGGTGCACCGAATTCCTCGAGGACGGCGGCTCTGATCAGCACGACCGCGATCCTACGGGGACCGGATCTGCTCAGACTCGGGTTCGGCGCGCGACCGCCTCGGCGGCGATGACCCCGGCTTCGAGCGGAAGCGCCGCCCCCTCTGCGCGGGCAGCATCGGCGCTTTCGACCCCGAGCGCCGAGTCGAGCTCGATCAGCGTCAGGTCCCGCAGCCTGCCCTCGACCGGAGGCGGGAGGCCGCCGGTGACTCGCCGCGCAGCGTCCGCCGCGCCCACGAGCAGCGCGGCGGTGTGCAGTTCCTTCCGCTGCACCGCGAGTGCGGCCGCGGCGTCGAGGCAGTAGGAGATCCCGTCGGTGTGCTGGAGCTCGACGTAGCGCGACAGGCCGCGGAGAAGCGGCGCGCCGACATCCTCCGGCCGGTGCAGCATCAGCAGCGCCGCCGCAACGTTCAGCCAGGCGCCGGCGGAGTCGGCGTCGAGCTCCAGCTCTTCGAAGAGCGCCGCAGCCTCGCGGCAGGTCGCGAGCGCCGCCGACGGATCCTCCTTCAACAGCGAGAGATAGCCGAGGTTGCTCATCACGCTCGCGAGCACCGGCCGCTCGCCGCTGCGCCGGGCGTGGGTGGCCGCCTGCTCGTACAGCTCCGCCGCGGCGTCGTTCGCGCCGGTCGCCGCGGTCACGTTCGCAAGGCTGCTGAGCGCACTCGCCACCTCCGCGTCGACGCCCATCGACCGGCAGACCTCGAGCCGGTCCGTCGCGAACGAGCGCGCCGTCTCGAGCTCGCCCGCGACCGCCGCCAGGGTCGAGGCACCCTGGAGCGCCCGTGCGAGCGTCGCCTGGTTCGCGCCTTCGCGCTGCTCGACGGCCAGCGTCAGCCACCGTCGTCCTTCCGTCAGATGGCCGCGAATGAACCAGAAGCGCCACAGGGCGCTCGCCAGTCGGAGGAGCGTCGCATCCTCGCCGACCTCGGCCGCCCATGACAGGGCGGCCCGAAGGTTCTCGTGCTCCGCCGCGAGGCGGCGCAGCCAGGCGGCCTGGCCGCCACCCATGAGCTCCGGCTCCGCGCGTTCCGCCAGCTCGAGAAAGTAGTCCGCGTGCAAGCGGCGCACCTCGTCCTCGCGGCCGTCCGCACGCAGCCGCTCGAGGCCGTACTCACGAATCGTCTCGAGCATCGTGAAGCGCGGCTCGCCGTCATCGGTTGCGCGGGCGACGAGGAGGCTCTTGTCACAGAGCGAGCTCAGCACTTCGAGCGCACGCGTCGGCGGAGATGCGATCCGCTCCGCCGCGTCGAGCGACGCGTCGCCGACGAAGACGGTGAGTGCGACCAGCATCGTCCGCTCCTCGTCGTCGAGCAGGAAGTAGCTCCATTCGATGGTCGCCGCCAGCGTTTGATGCCGCTCGGGCAGGTCGCGCGGCCCGCCCGTGAGAAACGGAAGCCGCTGCTCGAGCCGCGCGAGAATCGTCGGGAGGGGCAGGACACGCGCACGCGCGGCGGCGAGCTCCAGGGCGAGCGGCAGCCCATCGAGCCGCTGGCAGATCTCCGTCACGACCTCGCGCTGCCGGGCATCGAGGTCGACGCCGGCGCGGGCCGCCGCCGAGCGCTCCGCGAACAACGTCGCCGCGTCGTCCACGGCGAGTGGCTCGAGCCGGAACTCCGTCTCGTCGCGCAGATGCAGACGCTCGCGGCTCGTCGTCAGCACCTTCAGCCTCGGGCAACGCTGGACGAGCTCGGAGACGAGCGGCGCTGCGCGCACGACCGACTCGAAGTTGTCGAGCACGAGCAGCGCCTCGCTGTCGCGCAGACGGCGGGCGAGCGTCTCCAGCAACGGCTCGGCGGCCTGCTCGTCGATTTCGAGCGCCGCGGCGATGGCAGCGACAACGTCCGCTTCCGCGGCGGCCGCCGCCAGAGGGATGAAGAAGGTGCCGTCGCGAAACGCGGCGCGCAACCGCCGAGCGCACTCGAGCGCGAGCCGTGTCTTGCCGACACCGCCGCTCCCGGTGAGCGTCACCATCTGCCCGTCCCCGACGAGCAGTGCCCCGAGCTCGTCGACGTCGCGATCGCGCCCGACGAAGGTCGAGCCGACGCGCGGCAGGTTTCCGGGCGAACGGGCGCGCGGCGGCGGGAAGGTGTCGGTGAGCCCATCGCCGATCAGCTGAAAGAGGCGCTCGGGCGCGTCGATGTCCTTCAGCAGATGCTCGCCGAGGTCGTGGGTCTCGAACGCGTCGGTCACGAGCTCGCGGGTCGGGCTCGAGATGAGCACCTGCTCGCCGTGGGCCGCCGCGCAGATTCGGGCGGCGCGCGAGAGGTCGACGCCGACGTAGTACCCCTCGTCGGTCAGCGACGGCTCGCCGGTGTGGATCCCCATCCGCACGCGCACCGGCGCGCCGCCCTCGGCTGCCGCCTGCTCCTTCAGCGCCCGCTGCGCGTCGGCCGCCGCCGCGACAGCGTCGTGCGCTCGTTCGAAGACGACGAAGAACGCGTCGCCCTGCGAATCGACCTCCTCGCCACCGTGCGCGGCAACCGCCGCGCGCACGAGCCGCCGGTGCGCGGCGAGGAGCCTGTCGTAGCGAGCGCCGAGGCTGCGGGCGAGCTGCGTCGACCCTTCGATGTCGGTGAAGAGGAGAGTGACGGTTCCGGTGGGCAGGCCCGTCATATCGACCGTGTGAAGCGAGGCCCAGGCGCGTCAGTCTTCGTGCCTGCGGCGGCGGTGATCGATCTCCTCGGGCGTGACGAGATCGACGACGTCTTCTCCTTCGAGGTCGAAGATGATGTTCGCCCGCTGCTCCTCGGTCTCGTAGTAGAAGTTCACGTGCGCGAGCCGGCCGTTCAGCTCGAACCACAGCGACTCGACCGTGCCGCCTTCCTGCTCGACGATCGAACGCACGCACGCAGCGAAGTGCCTCTTGGAGCGGTCGTCTCCCACGCACTTGCGGATCTTGTAACTCGAGTTGCTCGGCACCTTCACCCACGAAAACGGCATCGCTCCACCCCCGGCTCGGTTTCGTCGATCTTCGACCCCTCGTGAGCCGAACGCAAGGCGGCCGCGCCGTCACCGGAGGTGCCCCGAGCGGCATGTCTCGGGGACTGTCGACCCAGGCGCAGATGAGCTGCCGCCACCGAGTCCGGAGGTACGCATGGTTGCCAGGACGTCAACGTGGAAAGGCTCGTCCGAAGCGCTCGACAAATGGGAAGAGCACGTCACCGGCCAGGTGAGCGGCTTCGTGGCCGGGCCTCCCGGGCAACAAAGGCGGCGCGTTCTTCGTCGACCGCGACGCCGGCACGGCACTGACCCTCACATTCTGGGAGAGCGAAGAAGCCGCGGCGGAGACGGACAAGTTCGCCGACCAGAGCCGCGAGAGCACCATCGCGGCGACGGGCGTCGAGCTGCTCGAGCGCGGCGCCTACACCGTCGTGCTGCGAATCTAGGCCCCGCTCAGGCCGCCCAGCGGCGGAACACGACCGCGGTGTTGTGCCCGCCGAAGCCGAAGGAGTTCGAGACGCCGATCTCGACCTGCTGCTCGCGCGCCTCGTTCGGGATGTAGTCGAGGTCGCACTCCGGATCCGGCGTCGACTGGTTGATCGTCGGCGGCAGGACGCCGCGCTGCAGCGCCAGGATCGTGAACACCGCCTCGACCGCGCCGGCCGCGCCGAGCGTGTGCCCGGTTGCGCCCTTCGTCGACGAGACCGGCGTGCGATACGCCTTGTCCTCGCCGAGGGCGAGCTTCAACACCCGCGTCTCGCCGGCATCGCCCGCCGGGGTCGACGTCCCGTGCGCGTTCACGTAGCCGACGTCCTCTGCCTCGATCTCGGCGTCGGCGAACGCCATGCGCAGCGCGCGCGCCGGGTTGAGGCCGGTCGGGTCGGGATCGGAGACATGATTCGCGTCCGACGAGACGCCGTAGCCGACGAGCTCCGCGTAGATGCGGGCGCCGCGCGCGCGGGCGTGCTCCAGCTCCTCGAGCACGACGACCGCAGCGCCTTCGGCCATCACGAACCCGTCGCGCCCGCCGTCGAACGGCCGCGAAGCCGCGCCCGGATCGTCGTTGCGCGCCGACAGCGCGCGCATCGCGCCGAAGCCGGCCATCGAGACGGGAGTCACCGGCGCCTCGGTGCCGCCGCAGAACATCACGTCCGCGCGGCCGAGCCGAATCGCATCGAGGCCGTCGCCGATCGCCATGTTCGACGCGGCGCAGGCGGTGCACTCCGACAGCAGCGGCCCGCGCGTGCCGAGCTCGATCGACACCCACCCCGCGGGGAGGTTCGGCAGCGTCTGCACGATCGAGAACGGGCTCACCCGTTCCGCCCCGCGGCTGTGCAGCTGAAGCACGCACTCCTCGAACGACTTGACGCCGCCGAACGCCGACGCGATCGCCGCGCCTGCACGCTCCGCGATCGCGGCCACGTTCAGCCCCGAATCGCTCTCGGCCTGGCGCGCCGCGGCGAGCACGAGGTGCGTGCAGCGGTCCATCCGCCGCGCGGCCTTGTGATCGACGTAGTCGCTCACCTCGAGGTCGACGACCTCGCAGGCAAACCGCGTGGCGAAGTCGCTCGCGTCGAAGCGGCTGATCGGGCGCGCGCCGGAACGTCCCTCGAGGAGGGCCTCCCAGGTCGCCTCGACAGAGTTCCCGATCGGGGTCACCATGCCGAGGCCGGTCACCACCACTCTGCGCCGCTCCGCCCCCATGCCGCGGAGACTAGCTGGGGGTTTCAGACCGGAGCGTTGGTGAACGTGAGCGTGAGGTGCCTGCGCGAGAGGTTCCCGCGGATGTCGGCGGCCTCGACGTCCAACCGGTACTCGCCGTCGGGGTGCGGCCGCGTGTCGAACGCCTTCGCAAGCAGGAAGCGGAAGAGCCCAGCCACCTTCGGGTGGTTCTGCGTCGTCCCGTGCGCGTAGACGTTCGCGTATTGCGACGCCGGCAGGAGCGTCTTGCGGAAGTCGGCAGCCACCTTCCACGGGACGACCGCCCGCCCGCCGCGGACGAGCCGCCAGCGCACGAGCGCCGGCGTCACCGGCAATCCCTTCCACGGCGGCGGTGCTGCGATCGGCGTGATGTCGTGCGCTTCGGCGATCAGCTGGATGACCCCGGTGAGGAAGTCCGGGGCGATCTTCTTGCCGGCGCGCTCGACGACGATGTGGTCGACCACGGGCGCGCCGAAGTCGGCGAACGGCGTGAGCGCCCCTTTGCGCAACGGGTTCCAGTACTGCCCGGCGCGACGCTCGGCGAAGTGCACGTGGCCCCACCCCTTCGCGATGTGCCCGAGCAGCTCGTGCTGAGCGACGCGCTGCCCGTGCTTCACGGCCGGGATGATGTGCCAGTAGCCGTGCTCCCCTGCACCGCCCCGCTCGACGACGGCGATGTTCTGCGCGCCCTCGACGTCGATCGTCCCGCCCTCGACCGCGAACACGGGCGTCCCGTCGGCACCCGAGACGTCGATGCCGAAGTGAAAGGCCTTGCCGCCCTTGTCCCCGATGCGCGGATCGCAGAAGAACGCCCGCACCGGGTGCTGCTTGTCGAACGGCTTCAGCGGCCAGCAGTAGCTCACTCGGGCCTCAAGCCCAGGGCTTCGAGGGCTTCCGGAAGGCGGGTCGACGCGGTCATCTCCTGGGAGTGCAGCCACGTCCCGATCACCGAGGTGACCGGCGCCTTCGGATTGAGCTTCTTGATGCGCGCATAGAGCGCCGCCGACTGCGCCGCCTGGTCGACGACGATCTGATCCTTGCTGCTCCACCACATCTGCAGCGGCTTCCAGGAGAACGCGATCTTCCGCGCCCACGCGATCGGGCTGCGCAGCGCGTAACCGACCGGATTCGTCTCGGGCGTGCCGCCGATCTCCTCGCGCGCGAGCTCCTGCAGCGCCGAGCCGTTCGGGATCTGCGGGAAGTCGTGATAGCGGCGGGGCATGTCGGTCGGCGAGTCGAAGGCAGCCGCGCCGGCGAGCCAGTCTGGCCGCCGCGCGACGAGCAGGAGCGTCTCCTGGCCGCCCATGCTGCCCCCGACGGCATACACGCGGTTCGGGATGATCTTGAACCACGGCAGCGTCTCGCGGACGATCGCCGGCATGCGGACGAGGTCGTCGATCTGGCGGCGATACCCCCACGAGTACAGCTCGAGCTTCCGCCCCTGGCCCTCCGGGTTGATGACCGCGAAGTCCCACTCGCCCGGCAGGTCTCCCCAGAGGTGCGTGTTCGTGAGCGCGTCGACACCGCGGCCGTGCGGCGAGATCACGAGCGGAAGCGGGCGGGCGTTGTGCGGCCCGACGTCGCTCGGAAGGAGCACGTACGCCTTTCGCGCCTGGCCGTCGTGGGCCTGGTAGACGACGGTCACCACTTTCGTCGCGGCCATGCGGCCGATCGTACGACGCGGGCGGCGCGCCGCGCTACTGCGCGCAGAGGAGTACGGTCTCGCGCTGAGAAGGCTGGGGTGCCCCCAAGCCCACCGAGGAGCGCATGACCGTCCCGTCACGCACCGCCCGCACGTTCCTCGTCCCGGCGCTGGCGGCCGCGTTCCTCGCTCTGCTGCTCGGTGGCGCAACTCCTGCGCGCGCGGGCCGCTCGGCCCCGGCCGCGGTCGAGCTCACGCAGGTTCTCGGCAAGGGCGATCAACTGAGCATCGTCCTCTCCGAGAGCGGCGCCTCGGCGATCGAGACGCGCGCCAAGACCCGCACGGGCGTCGTCGTGCGCTACGACGACCAGCAGGTCTTCCTGCTCGACTTCGCAAAAGAGGCGTACGGGACGGAGACGATCGGCCAGGCGGTCGCCGACCTGAAGCTCGAGCGGAAGCAGATCGCCGGCGCCCGGGCCGAGATCCCGTTCCGCACCGCCACGACCCGGCCGGAGTTCCCGCGGGCGAAGCTGACTCCGCTCGACCTGACTGCGAAGATCGCGGACCTCCCCGCGCACGCGTATCTCGCGCAGCAGGGTGACTCGGTCTTTCGCCTCTGGCTCGCCGATGACCTGCCGAGCGCGCCGCCCGAGGTGCAGAAGCTCGTGGGCGGCGCGCTCGACGTGCCGATCCTCAGCGCGCATCCGCTGCTTCGGGACGAGTACCAGCGCGGCGACAAGTGGATCGTCGCCCTCGACACGGTCAAGAGCGGCCCGGCGGCAGTCCCGCCCGACTTCGCGCCGCCGAAAGGCTGGCGTGAGGAGCCGCTGCCGAAGCGCAGGACGCCCTCGACCGTGCCCGCCGCACCGTCGCGCCTCTTCGGCCCGGTCAGCGCGAAGCCGGACCTGTTCGTCCTCTACTGGAACGGGCCGTTCTCGCCCGCCTTCACCGCGCCGATGAACGGCCTCTTCTCGAGCCTCGTCGGGAGCCCCTCGGCCCCGAGCCCGTACTGGGCGCCGCTCGGCCAGTACGGAGTCGGCGCCGGCCGCTTCATCGGGTCGTCCGCGTTCACGTGGCCGCTGCCGGCAACGGTCGGCAGCTGGAACTTCTTCGCGATCGAGACGATGGTCGGCGTTGCCATGCTCGCGACGCCGGCTCCGAAGATCTGGTGGCGGGCCTTCGCGCGGGACCCGATCATCGCGATCATGGTGTCGAGCGGCGCCGTCGCGCCCGGCGGCTGGGGCGGCTATCACCTGTTCAACATCGGGATCGCCGCATTTCTCCCGTGGCCCGTCTCGATGGCCGCGCACCTGGAGATGCCCTGGTTCATCGTGAAGGCGGGACCGCTCGGCGCGGCACCGAGCCCGACGACGACAACGACGGCAAGCCACGAGCTCGTCGAGACTGCAACCGATCCCGTGCCGCTCTCGGCGAACACGGACTACGCCAAGTCGCCGCCGTGGGTCGGCGGCGAGCTCGCCGACATCTGCAGCGTCGGGACCCCGGCCGGCCTCGCGACGTCGGTCCGGTTCGGCTTCACGCTCTCGCGTTACTGGTCTTCGAGCAGCGGCACCTGCGTGGGCTGAGCCTCGGCTCAGAGCACGATCATCCGGTCGCGGTGCACGACCTCGACGTCGGTCGGTCGCCCGTCGACCGCCGAGGCCTCGACCGATGCGATCCCACGCGCGACCGGCTCGCCCTCGGGCCCGTAGATCTCGACGCCGTCGCCGGCGCGAAACGCGTCGGAGTAGCCGACGACGCCGACGGCAAGGAGACTGCTCGTCGAGCCCTGCAGCGCCCGGGCTGCGCCGTCGTCGATCGTGATGCGCGCGACCGCCCGCATGCCGTAGCGAAGCCACAGCTTGAACGCCGACTCAGCCGTCGCGCGGCCCTCGAAGCGCGTTCCCGCGGGCTCGCCGGCGAGCAGCGCCGCCAGAGACGAGGGCGCCGCGACGAAGGCGGTGACGCCTCCGGCCTGCGCGAGCTGGGCGGCCTGCACCTTGCTCTCCATCCCGCCGGAGCCGAGCGACGAGGCAACGCCGAAGACCGCGGCCGCCGCCTCGTCTCCCTCGGCGAGCAGCTCCGAGCCGGCGGCGTTCGGCGGCCCGCTGAGGACACCGTCGGTGCTCGTCAGCAGGATCAGGGTGCCGGCACGGACGAGCACGGCGATCTGCGCCGCGAGCACGTCGTTGTCGCCGAAGGCGATCTCGTCGGTCGCGACCGCGTCGTTCTCGTTGAGAATCGGGACGGCAGGGATCTCGAACAGGGCCTGCAGCGAGCCGCGCACGTTGAGGTACGACTGCCGGTCGGTGATCTCGGCGGCAGTCAGGAGAATCTGTGCGGCCGGAATGCCGAACGGCGCGAAGGCCTGCTGCCAGAGCTGTTGCAGCTCGGACTGGCCGAGTGCGGAGGCAGCCTGCAGGAGCGCGAGCCGGCGGTTCGAGCGCGGGCCCGCGAGGCCGGCTGCAGCGGCTCCGAGCGCGATCGCGCCCGACGAGACGACGCACACCGGCGTGCCTGCATGGACGAGGGCGCTCAACTGCCGCGCGACGTCCGCGAGCACCGGCAACTGCGGCGTGCCGTCGGCGCTGACGACGAGACTCGAGCCCAGCTTGACGACGACGGGCGGGTGCGACCGCCGTCTCACCGATGCTGCGTGCCGTCGCCGACGACGCGGAACTGCCTCAGCCACAGGTCGCGATAGGTCACGGGGCCACGTGGGCCCGGCGCCCAGCCGACGTTGATCCCGGTCTCCGGCGCACCCGTCAGCGCGAAGCCGTCGGCGAACCGCGTCGGCGCGTGCCAGAACCCGGCGGTGCCGCGGTAGCGGGCGAGGAACGCCTCAGCGGCCTCGGCGTCCTCCGCGACGACACCCGCGGCGAGCGCGGAGGTCGCCCGGTTCGCGAGGTCGGCGGCTTCCGAGACGCCCGTGACGAGATCGACGGTGACGCTCGCGAGCCGCTCGGAGTCGTTCGCCCACTCGTGCCCGAGCTCGACGTCGAGCGGTTTGAGCGGGGCGACGGCACAAGCCCGCTCGGTACCGCGCGGCTCGACTCCGTTCGCGCGCAGCACGTCGGCGAATCGCGCGAGCAGCGGGGCGAGCTCCGCATGCACGAGCAACAGATTGAGGCGGTTGCAGACGCCGAGCCGGTCGAGGCTGTTGGCGATCAAGCTCTCGGCTCGCTCGGTGTCAGCGCTGCGGTCGAGATAGAGGACGCCGCCGCCCTCGGCGTGCGCGATCACCGCGACGCCATGACCAGCTGCGATGCGCGCGAGAGCCGCGGTCGTCGGGCCGCTGCCGCGCAGGATGACGAGCGGGATCTCCCGCGGCAGCGAGCACAGCTCTTGCGCACCGGCGTGGTCGGTCGAGCGCACGAGGCCCACCACCTCGGGCGGCAGCCCGACGCTCTCGAGGGCAGGTCGCAGCACCTCGTCGACGAGCGCGGTGACGGTCGCCGCGGCCGCCGAGCCGGTGCGCAGGACGCCGCCGTTCAGGCTCTTCAGCAACTGCGAGGCGACGTCGAGCGCGACGTTCGGCCGCGCCTCGAAGTTCGCGCCGACGACGCCGACCGGGATCCGAAGACTCGAGACCGCGAGCCCGTCGGCTGTCGTCCAGCTCTCGATCACCCGCTCGAGGGGCGGCAACTCGGCCATCGTCCGGAGCTGCAGCTCCATCTCTTCGAGCCGCGCCGGCGTCAGCGTCAGACGGTCGAGCGACCCGCGGTCGAGCGTCGACGAGGCCGCCTCCACGTCACCGGCGTTGACCTCGAGAATCCGCTCGCGCCGAAGGCCGAGCAAGCTCGCCCCCTCGGCGAGCGCCGCGGCGACCAGGCCGTCGTCGAGCGCGGGGACGGCATCCACGGCGCGCGCGGCTTCCGCTTGCAGCGTGTCGCTCGCCGTGCTCACGTCATCCGCCCAGGCATCCGCGTACCTTAGGGAACCCGGGCGCGGTCAGCTGCCGGGGCAGGCGCCGGGCTTCGTGCTGTCGCACATGTAGGTCGGCCCCTCCCGCCCGAACTGATCGAGCGGGGTCAGCGAGACGGTCGCCTGCTTCGCCGCGCCGGCCGGGACGACGAACGACGAGGCCGTGCCGGCGAGCTCGCTCCAGTCACGGCGGCCGTCGTCGGCGCTCGTCAGGACCTGCCAGCTCGCGACTCCCTGCGGCTTCCCGAGCGTGACCGTCCAGCCGCCGGGGGTCGTCCGGATGAAGACGTCTGCGCTCGGCGGCGCGATCGTCGGGGCCTCGAACGAGGCGACCTGGAACTCCTCGCGCGGGCGTCCGTCGATCGAGACGACGGCGAAGACGGCCCGGGTCGCCGGCCCGAGCGGCTCCGGCGCGAAGGCGGCGGTGTTCGACGTCGTCTGGTCCTCGACGATCGGCTCCGCGCCGGCGAGCGTCGTCGAGGCACCCTGGTAGAACGAGACGGTCTCGCCGGGTGCAAACTGATCCGTCGCGATCCCGTAGTTGAGCGTGAGCGCCGACCCGGTTCCGCTCACGAACGCCGTCACGTCGCCGGTCCCCGCGTGCGTGTTCAGGCCGGTCGCGACCGAGACCATGCTCAGTGGCCCGTCCGGCGTCACCGGGGAGACCGTGTAGGCCGCATCGGTCGTGGTGACGGGGATGGCGAGGTAGGCCCAGCCGTTCGACGTGTCGTGCGTGGCGAAGGCCGTCGGATCGTCGCGGTCGGGGGTGCTCGAGAACGTGCCGGTCGGGCCGCTCACCGTGAAGTCGCCGCCCTGCGCGGCGAAGATCGCGAACCCGGCGGGCGAGCTCGTCACGATCGTCTGCGGAGCAATCGCAAGCGCGGTGCGGGACGCGAGCATCACGCGGTAGCGCCCGACGTCGCAACTCGACCCCATCACGTCGAGTGAGCCGCCCCACGTGTAGCCGAAGCCGAGCTTCTTGCCGAGGAAGAGGAGCTGGATCTTCCCGCAGGCGGCCATCCCCTTCGACGAGACGAGCGTGGTGCCGCCGAGGTTCAGGACCGGGAGCTTGAGCGTGCTCGAGCCCTCGGCGTTGAAGCCCGTCGCCGACGCGAAGCCGTCGAGATGGCCCTTCAGCCCCCAGCCGTGGACGCTCAGGTCGAGGTCGCCGGTGAAGGTCATCGCGTGACCGGGCTCGATCTGCAGACCGACGGTGGTGCTCGGCTTCGTGCCCGGGATGCCCCAGGGCAGCGAGACCGTCCCGGTCGCCTCCCACCGCTCCGGCACGGAGCTGTACTGGAGCTTGCCGACGATCAGCAGCGGCCCCTTCCCGGCGATCGGCGGGCCGTAGGTGGCCGCGCCGGATCCCTGGATCACGAGCGGCCCGAGCCCGAGGCCGAAGCTCGCTTTCGTGAGGATGAACCCCGCGCCCAGCGGGACCGAGAGACCGCTCGCGGCGACGCCGATGTTGCGGAGCTTGCGGTTCGCGAGCTCCAGGTGGCCTGCGAGGGTCGGCGTCGAGCCCGTGAACGCGGGCAGCCGTACCGCGGCATCTGCCGACCAGATACCGGCGTCGTAGGTGAAGTCGAGCTGCCTGAGCACGAGGCGTCCGAGGGGCAGCACGCTCACCGCGACGTGCACCTTGCGCACGTTGAAACCGTGCAGCCGGCTCACCCTCAGCACCGCATCCCCGGAGACGCCGCCCGCGACCGCCGGGACGGTGAGCTCGGTGGCAAGGCTCGCGGTGCCCCCGTCCGCTGCGGTGAAGCTCAACGTCGCGGTCCCGGCGAAGGCGAGCGAATGCACGGCGCCCTTCGCGCTGACGTGGAGCGGCTTCAGGTGCCAGGTGAAGGGCGCGTGCATGAACTGCACGGAGCCGAACCGCCAGCGCACCGCGCCCGACGACTTGATCGTGCGCGACGCCGGGTCGACGGTCACGGTTCCCGCACCGGCGAGCGTCAGCCCGTTCAGCGAGATGGGAGCGGGCGAGCGCCAGCGCAGCCGACGCGCTGCCAGCAACCGGTCGCGCTGATCGGCCCGACGCGTACGAGCTTCGTGCCGAGGCAGGCGGTCGAGCGCGACTGGGCCGTCGAGGCTTGCAGAAGAAGGACGCTCAGGCAGAGCGCCAGAAGGCCGCAGGCCGCTGCGCGATCCGGCAATGACGCACGCTCCGTTCAGAGGTTCCCTCTTCGAGTGTCGCGGAGCCGGGTTCGCGAGTCAACCGGAGGCCTGACCGCGTAACGCCTGGAGGCGTTCGGGAGTCAGCGAGGTATGGAAGAGAAAGCAACATTCGCAGCCGGCTGCTTCTGGGGCGTCGAAGCGGCGTTCCGGAAGTCGACGGGGTGACGGCGACGCGCGTCGGCTATACCGGCGGCACGACGCCGAGCCCGAGCTACAAGCAGGTCTGCAGCGGGCGAACCGGCCATGCAGAGGCCGTCGAGGTGACCTTCGACCCGGCGGTCGTCTCCTACGACGAGTTGCTCGCCGTGTTCTGGTCGAGCCACAACCCGGCGACGCGCAACCGGCAAGGGCTCAACATCGGCACGCAGTACCGCTCGGCGATCTTCACGCATTCACCGGCGCAGGAGGCGGCCGCTCGCGAGACGCGGGAGGCGGCGAAGGCGCAGCTGCGCTGGCCGCGCAAGACGATCGCGACGAAAATCGAGCCGGCCGGGCCGTTCTACGCGGCCGAGGACTACCACCAGCAGTACTTCGAGAAGTCGGGTCGCGCGAGCTGCACCACCGCGCTCCGCGCTGGTGCTGGTGTCTGACACCTCGTCCCGCAGACCGGCCTCGTAGCGCGCCGCGAAAGGTGTCTGACACCTTTTCGCCCTGCGCTGCGAGCTCGGAGCTCGGGCGGGGCGTGTGCCAGACGCCAAGTGACCCATCCGGGTCATGCCAGCTTTCGGTCGAAATTCACCACTAAAGCTTCCGGGGTCGAATGCCGATGCGGGCCGCATGGCCTCTGCGCGCCCTGACAAGGCAGTCCTGTCGCCGCAAGCGAGCACGAGCTGGATCGACCGCTGGCTCACGGCCTGCTCCGGCCTGGCCGAGCTCGAGCGCTCGAACCCCATGACCGACGCCGTGATCGACGAGATCTCGGGCCGCATGATCCGCATCGGCGACAACTGGCTCGCCGACTTTGCCTCCTGCAACTACCTCGGATTCGATCTCGAGCGCGACATCATCGCCGCCGTTCCCGAGTATCTCGACCGTTGGGGCACGCACCCGAGCTGGTCGAGGCTTCTCGGCAGCCCCGTGCTCTACGAGCAGATCGAAGCGCAGCTGTCCGAGCTCCTTGGCTGCGAGGACACCCTCGTCCTCCCGACCATCACGCTCATCCATCTCGCAGTGATCCCGATTCTGGCGGGCGACGGCACCATCTTCCTCGACCGGCGCGCGCACAAGACGGTCTACGACGGCTGTCAATTGGCTCGAGCGCACGGTGCGAAGGTCGAGCGATTCGCGTTCGAGGATCCCGACGACCTCGAACGCCTGCTCCGTCGCGACCGGTCGAAGACCCGCCTCATCTGCATGGACGGCGTGAACAGCATGACCGGCAACGCCCCCGACCTGGCCGCGTTCGCACGTGTCGCCCGGGATCACGACGCGATCCTCTACGTCGACGATGCGCACGGCTTCGGCGTCATCGGCGAGCGAAGCACGCATGAGCTCTGCCCGTACGGCCTGCGCGGCAACAGCATCGTGCGCCACTTCGGCGAGAGCTACGAGAACGTCGTGCTCGTCGGCGGGCTCTCGAAGTCGTACTCGTCGCTCGCCGCCTTCATCGCGTGCCCGACCCCGCTCAAGCAGCTGCTGAAGACCGCCGCGCCGCCGTATCTCTACTCCGGCCCCTCTCCGATCGCCTCGCTGGCGACGGTCCTCGCAGGGCTCGAGCTCAACGAGAAGCGCGGCGACGTCATCCGCGCCGACCTCTGGGAGAAGACCAGCCGCGTCCTGCGGCGGCTCGACCGGCTCGGGATCCACACGCCGAACCGCTCGGGATTCCCGATCATCGAGATCCCGCTTGCACGGGCAGACGACATCGATTCGGTCGGCCGCTTTCTCTTCGAGAGCGGCATCTACGTGACGCTCGCCGCCTACCCCCTCGTGCCGAAGTCCGAGGTCGGGTTCCGCATTCAGATCACGGCCGCGAACACGCGAGCCGAGATCGACGAGCTCGTCGACGTCCTCGGCGAGGTCGCAAACAGGTTCGACCTCCAGCCGGCGAGGCACGCCGAGTTCGCAGCGTGACCCTCACGCGAGGGACACGGCGCAGGCGCGACCGCGTCTGGCTCTGGTATCTCGTTGCGTGCGGCCTCGCGACCACCGCCTACCTCGTCGTACCGGAGGTCAAGGGCAGCGGTCCCTTGATCAACCTGATCGGGCTCTCGTCCCCGATCGCGATCGCCGTCGGGATCCGGCTGCACCGGCCCCGGGCGCGGGCGGCGTGGCTGCTCTTCGTTCTCGGCCAGTCCCTCTTCTTCGCCGGCGATCTCTACACCTACAGCTATCCGAAGCTGCTCGGCGCCGACGTCGGCTTCCCGTCGCCCGGCGATGCGATCTATCTGACCGTCTACCCGGCGCTCGTCGCCGGGCTGCTGCTGCTCGTCCGCCGCAGGAACCCGCAACGAGACCGGGCAGCCGGAATCGACGCGCTGATCCTGACCGTCGGGTTCGCGGTGGTCTCGTGGGTCGTCCTGGTCGCGCCGAACCTCCATCTCTCCGGGCTCTCCCCGCTGGCCAAGGGCGTCTCCGTCGCCTATCCGCTCGGAGACATCCTGCTGCTCGCCGCCGCGATTCGCCTCGCGGTCGACGCGGGCAAGCGCGCGCCTGCCTTCTACCTCCTCATCATGAGCATCGTCTCGTTGCTCGCAGTCGACAGCGCGTACACCTACGCGCTCCTCGTCGGCGGATACCACCATCAGCTCAGCTTCGACGTCGGCTGGATCGCGTACTACGTCTTCTGGGGCGCAGCCGCGTTGCACCCGTCGATGCGCACCCTCGAAGAGCCGGCGGCGGACGTCCGGACGCGGCTCACACCGCTCCGGCTCGGCCTGCTCACGATCGCCTGCCTGATCGCCCCGGTGATCCGCTTCGCAGAGGAGATCCGCAGCCCCGACCTCCTGGTCGTCATCACCGCCTCGGCTCTGATCTTCCTGCTCGTCCTCGCTCGGATGGTCGGCCTCGTCCGCCAGGAAGAGCGTCAGGCGACACGCGAGAACACGCTGCGGCACGCAGGGGTCGAGCTCGTCGCCGCGGCAGGCGGCGACGGCGTGCGCGACGCCGCCGTGCACGCTGCACAATCACTGCTCGGTGAGGCGAGCGCCGTTCGTCTCGTGTTGTTCACCGACGATGGCGCCGAGCTCGCCGCCTCCACCGGCGACAACAAGGCGGCGACCCGGATCTCCGCGGATGCCGAGCGCTGGCTGAAAGAGACCAGCGGGACGTTGGCCGTGCAAACCGCCACGATGCCGTCGAGGGTCCGCACCGATCTCGACATTTCGAGCAACGGCTCGGTCGTCGTTCTGCCGCTGTCTGTCCGCGGTGAGGCGCGCGGAGTGCTGCTCGCTCAGACCGTCGGCCCCCCGCAGCGCGAGCTCGTCGACTCGCTCGAGGCGCTGGCGTCACAGGTGTCGCTCGCGGTCGAGGGAGCGTCGCTTGCCGAAGATCTGCACCGGCGGCGGAGCGAGGCGCGCTTCGGCTCGCTCGTCGCACACGCAAGCGACCTGATCACGGTGCTCGACACCGACGGGACGGTGACCTACCAGAGCCCTTCGATCGCGCGCATCCTCGGCTACGCCGTCGACGAGATCGAGGGACGGCCGTTCGCGCGCCTGCTTCGCGAGTCCGATCGGTCACGGCTGGCCAAGGTGATCGAGGGTGGTTCGAGCTTCGGCAGGCTCGCCGCCCCGGAGGCCCACGTGATCGATTGCACCCTCCGCCATCGAGATGGAACCTGGCTCCACTTCGAGGTGCAGCACACCAATCTCGTCCACGACGAGCATGTGCGTGGCATCGTCCTCAACAGCCGCGACGTCAGCGAGCGCAAGGCATTCGAGGACCAGCTGGCTCACCAGGCGTTCCACGATCCGGTCACGAATCTCGCCAATCGAGCGCTCTTCGCCGACCGCGTGCAGCAAGCGGTGCGCCGCTCGTTGCGCGGCGGGCCCGCCCTCGGCGTCATGTTCATCGATCTCGACGACTTCAAGACGGTCAACGACAGCCTCGGCCATGCCGCGGGCGACACCGTGCTGAAGGAGGTCGCTCGCCGCCTCGAGTCGACGGTGCGGCCGTCGGACACCGTCGCGCGCTTCGGCGGCGACGAGTTCGCGATTCTGCTCGACGGCGTGGACGGCTCGCAGGAAGCAGCCGTGGTCGCCGGACGTGTGCTGGAAGCTGTCGAGATGCTGATGGACATCGACGGCAAGCAGGTCTACCCCCGGGCGAGCATCGGCATTTGCATGAGCGACCTCAGCGCACTGGCGTACGACGCAGAGGAGCTCCTGCGGAATGCCGACGTCGCGATGTACATGGCGAAGCGGGACAGCAAGGGCAGCTACCGCCTGTTCGAGCCCGCGATGCACGAGCGTGTCCTCGAGCGGCTCGAGCTCCAGGGCGAGCTGCAGCAGGCGATCGAGCTCGAGCAGTTCGAGGTGTACTACCAACCGGTCGTCCGCCTCGACGGCCACCACCCGAACCACGGCGTCGAGGCTCTCCTCCGCTGGAACCACCCGCAGCGCGGCGTCGTCCCGCCGCTGCAGTTCATTCCCCTTGCGGAGGAGACGGGCCTCATCGTGCCGATCGGCGCGTGGGTGCTTCGCGAAGCGTGTCTGCGGGGCGCGATCCTTCATCAGAGCTTCCCGCGGCCCCAGGCGCTCACGATCAGTGTCAACCTCTCTGCGAAGCAACTGCAGGCGGAATCGATCGTTCGGGACGTCGAGGCGGCGCTCGCCGAGAGCGGTCTCGAACCGTCGTCGCTCATCCTGGAGATCACGGAGACCGTGATGATGTCGGACGCCGAGATCGCGATCGTGCGGCTGAACGACTTGAAGGCGCTCGGCGTGCGCATCGCCCTCGACGACTTCGGCACGGGCTACTCGTCGCTGAGCTACCTGAGCCGGTTCCCCGTCGACATCCTCAAGATGGACCGCTCGTTCCTCGCCGGAGGCGGCGAGTCATCGCTCGTCGCGGCGGTGATCGCGATCGGCGATCGCCTCGGGCTCGAGGTCGTTGCCGAAGGGATCGAGCGCGAGGAGCAGAGCGACTCTCTCCGTGATCTCGGCTGCCAACTTGGACAGGGCTTCCTGTTCGCGCGGCCGATGACCCAGGATGCGCTGATGCAGTACCTGCTCGAGGAGGCGCCTGCGCCGCTCGGGTTCGTCGCGAACGCGCCCCGCTCGAATGCAACATAGCCACGAAGCGCTCGACCGCCCTGGGGGCTTCTCTCGTGTCGGGCTCCTGAAGCCTCTGCGCCATCGCGACTTCCGGCTGCTCTGGTCGGCGATGACCGTGTCGCTCGTGGGCGACGGCATCTTTCTCATCGCGATGGTCTGGGAGGCGTACGCGCTCTGGAACGCGCCCGCGGCGCTTTCCGTGCTCGGGATCGGGATGACCGTGCCGACGATCGCGTGCCTCCTGCTCGGCGGAGCGATCAGCGACCGCTTCGACCGGCGTCGCATCCTGCTGTACAGCGACCTCGCGCGCGCGCTGATCGTGGGCGTGCTCGCCGTCCTGTTGCTCGTCGGTGCGCTGTCGTTCGTGCTCCTCGTCGTTCTCGTGGCGCTCTACAGCGTCGGCACGGCCTTCTTCACACCCGCGTTCGAGGCAATCGTCCCCGACCTCGTTCCGCGGGCCGACCTCCCTGCCGCGAACTCGCTCGATCAGTTCATCAGGCCGGTGGCGCTTCGCATGGTCGGCCCGGCGCTCGGCGGCGTGCTCGTCTCGGTGCTCGGCGCGGGGTCGGCGTTCGCGCTCGACGCTGCGTCGTTCCTGGCGTCGGCGGCGATCATTCTCGCGCTCCGAGGCAGGCGGTCATTCGAGCCGGAGGACGCGCCGGCCTCGAACGTGCAGGCGATCCGCGAGGGCTTCCGCTTCGTGCGCAAGCACGTCTGGCTCTGGGGCACGCTCGTGTCGGCGGCGATCGCCTATCTCGCCTTCCTCGGCCCCACCGAGGTGCTCCTGCCGTATCTCGTCAAGAACGAGCTTCATGCCTCCGCCGGCGACCTCGGGCTGGTCTTCGCCGCCGGAGGCGTCGGCGCGGTCGGCGCCGCGGCGCTGATGGCCCAGCGCGGCCATCCTCGGCGTGACGTCACCGTGATGTACGCATGCTGGACGCTCGCGACGGTCGCCGTCGCCGGTTACGGTCTGGCGCGATCGACGGTAGAGCTGATGCTCGCCTGCCTGCTCTTCAACGCACTCGAGGCGGCCGGGACGATCATCTGGGCGACGATCAAGCAGGTTCACGTGCCGAGCTCGCTCCTCGGCCGCGTCTCCAGCCTCGACTGGCTGATCTCCATCGGGTTCCTGCCGATCTCGTTCGCGCTGACGGCCCCGGCAGCCGATCTGTTCGGGGCTCGAAACACGCTGCTCGCGGCGTCTGCAATCGGAAGCATCGCGACGTTCGCGGCGCTCTTCATCCCGGGCATGCGCGACATCGAGGGCGACGTTCCCTCGGCGCCTCCCGCGGTCGCCGCTGGGCCCCTGGCGACCGCATTGCGTTGAGCTAGAACCAGGTTCGGGTTGTGAACGGTTCTGAGTTTCGCCTGCCGCGGCCTTCCGAAACTCAGCCGGTTCAAAAGAACCGAGTTCCGCACCAAATCTGAGACGTCAGGTCGCCTCTTCGACAAACCGGCAGAGCGCGTTCACCATGCGCATCTGCTCGATCGTGCGGCAGCGGATCTCGAGCAGCTTCGGGCTCGCGACCAGCACGGCGAGTGACTGGGCGCGCGAGATCGCGACGTTCAGGCGATTGCGGGAGAAGAGGAACTCGAGGTTCCGCGGCAGGTCGTCGCCGCTCGATGTTGCCATCGAGAAGAAGACGACCGGCGCCTCCTGCCCCTGGAACTTGTCGACCGTGCCGACGCGGGCGCGCTTGTCGAGCCGGGCGCTCAGCGCACGCACCTGCGCGTTGTACGGCGTGACGACGAGCACGTCGTTCCACCCGATCCGATGCTCGACCCCGCCCCGGTCGACGAACGTCCCGCCGATCAGCAGCTCCAGCTCCGCGGCGATCCGGTCGGCCTCCTCGGCCGACGAACCGCGATTCCCCTCGTGCTCGACCGGCAGCCAGCGCAGCCCCGTCCCCGACAGCCCCGGCGAGTCGATCCGCTGCCGCTCCGTCTCCGGCACCGCGTGGAGCCGTCCCTCGTACGACGTCTGCGAGATGAAGTCGCAAACGTCCGGATGCATCCGCCACGTGCGCGAGAGGAAGAGCCCACGCTCGGGCGGCACCGTGTCCTCGCCGCCGAGCAGGTGCTCGAGCACCGAGACCGCAGCACCCTCGGGATGAATCCCCTGCGACACCTGCGAGAGCTGCTGCGGATCGCCGAGCAGCACGACGTTCCGCGCGCACGTACCGACCGCGAGCGCGTCGGCGAGCGACACCTGCCCCGCCTCGTCGACGAACAGCGTGTCGACAACGCCTTGCATGTCCTCGCGCGCGAACAACCACGACGTGCCCGCGAGCAGCACCACGTCGTCGTCCGGGTCGGAGAACTCCGCCTGGTTTGCGGACGTCCCCACCGAGAGGGACTCGTACGTGTCGCCCTTCTTGAGGCCGCGGAACGTGACGCCCGTCTTCTCCACCTCGGCGATCAGGTTGTGGATCGCCTTGTGGCTCGTCGACGTGACCCCGACGCGTTGGCCGAGGTCGATCAGGTGCGCGATCAGCCGAGCAGCCGTGTACGTCTTGCCCGACCCCGGCGGTCCCTGGATCACAAGGTGCCTGCCGTCGAGACGCGCGACGAGCTCCTTCGCGGCCGCGAGATCGTCCTGGACGAGCGGGACGGCGAACGGTTCGCGGACGAGGATCGACTTGGCAGCGAGCTGCGCGTCGTCGCCGGCGAGCACGGATCGCGCGAGCCGCCGCAGCGCCTGCTGCTGGACGAGTGTCGGCACCGGCCCGCCGGGGATCAGCGCGGTCGGCAGCGGGACGTCCTCGAGGTTCGGACCGCGCCGCAGCCGGAGCGTCCCCGCCTCCTCGTCGAGCGTCTCGATCCTCCCCGCCCACCGCCCCGTCGCAGGGTCGTAGACCGAGTTGCCCGCACTGAGGTGATGCTGCTGCGGCGGAAACGTGAACGGCCACACGAGCGAGTCGGCGGCGGGGACCGGCGACCCGGCCTGCTCGAGCCCCCCGATCGCCTTCGAGTCGCGTTCCTGCAGCTCCTCGTCCGTCCGCCCATGCTTGTCGAAGAACTCCCACCAGACCGGCTTCTCCTCGCGGCGGTGATAGAGCACGAGTTGCGCGAGGAGCCAGCTCGGCCGGTCGGCAGCGACGACCTCGTACGGGTCGTCGGGGAGCCCCGCGAGCAGCGCCTGGCGCAGCTCCTCCGTCTCGATCGCCCCGTCGCGCGGCTCGCGCGGCTCCTTCTCGAGAGGTTTCGGCGCCGCGCCCGGCCGCTTCGGTAGCAGCCAGTCGCGCAGCTTCAGTGTCGCGACGCAGTCCTCTTCGTTGTATGCCGCGATCTCGTCGAGGGTCACCGGGTCATGGCGCTCGAGCCAGTCCTCGTAGAGGACGATCGAGTCGTCACCCGCCTGCAAGTCGGCGTGCCGCTCGAAGAAGAACGTCTCGACCTGCTTCAGCCCGTAGCGCTCGTGCGAGATGCGAAGCCCTTGCGAGACGATCTTGTACAGGTCGACGAACACCTTGTCGCGCAGCAGGTCGTCGAGCTCGTCCTCGCGCGTGCCGTACTCGCAGGTCAGCCGCTTCAGAGCCGTGACCTCGTACGCCGCGTAGTGGTAGACGTGCATCGCCGGATCGGCCGCGTGGCCCTCGCGGATCAGGTCGATCACGCCTTCGACGGCCCGCCGTTCCTGCGCGCGGTCGTGCGCCCAGAACGGCCGGAACTCACCAGCTGTGTCGACGATCCCCCACAGGTACTCGAGCCCACGTCCGGGCTCCCAGAACGGATCGCCCTCGATGTCGAAGAAGAGGTCGCCGCCGCTCGGCTCGGGCAGCAATTCGAAGCCGCGTGACGGCTCCGGGTCGAGCACCTTCCAGGCATGACCGTTCGTTCGCGCCGCGACCTGCATCGCCGCCTGATCGCGCAGTGTCTCGAACGTGCGCAGCGCCATCGATTGCGGACGTGCGTCGTCGGGAGCGCCGGCAAACTTCTCGACCGTCGCAATGCCTTCGCCCTCGAACAGGACGACCTGATCGCGGCGCATCCGCGCGACGAGGCTCAGGTGATCGTCCGCACGCCACTGGCTTTCGCACCGCTTCTGGAAGTCGCAGCGGCCGCAGAAGGAGACGGGTAGCGGATAGACGTCGATGCCGGCCGCGACCGTGCTCACGAACCGGTCCCGCACGCGGTGGTAGTACGCGAGGAAGTCGCCGACGCGCAGGCTCTCGCGCTCGTGCGTCCCCAGCACGACGTGCATCCGCACGGGCATGGAGCCCTCGATGCGGGCGACCTGCTCCGAGTAGAAGCACAGCTGCAGCACGTAGGAGGGCTTCGAGCGCCGCGCGAGCTTCGTGTCGACGACCTCGTAGCGGCCGTCCGGCTGCCGCTCCACGAAGTCGGCGAACCCGCGCCAGTTGCCGTCCACGAAGCACGCCTGGTAGATGACGTCGGACCCGGCGAGCATCGCGTCCTCGGTCGCGCGCGCAGCGGCGTCGAGGTCCCAGTCGTTCGGGATCGTCACGACCTCGCGGCCGTAGGCGACCAGCCGCGCGAGATACGCCGCCTCGTGCTCGTCGCCCTTGCGCTTGACGAGGTCGGCCTGCGGGTTCTCGTCGGCCGGCCGGTCGAGCTGGCCGCGCGCAACCGCAAGCTCGAGCTGCGTCAGGTGCTCGCACTCGAGGAACGCGTTCAGGTCCGAGGGCGAGAAGAGCATCTCGCCGTTTCGCTGCTGCATGCGGGAAGTATCCAGACGCCATCGACAAGCGGCGGCAGGCATGAGAGGCTCGCCGCGTCACGTCGATCGGTTGCGAGAAGGGGGACGAGAGATGAGCAACGAGTTCCGTGGTGACCGCAGGACGTTCCTGAAGAAGGGCGCGGCAGTCGCGGCCGGCGCGACCGCCCTTCCGCTGCTCACCGGGCCTCGGGCCTGGGCGGGCGACCACGACCGGGGCGACGGCCAAGGGCGGCTGGGCCTCGTCGGCGTCGACCACGTCGGCCTCACCGTCCCGGACATCGGCGAAGCGGTGGCCTGGTTCCAGGACGTGATGGGAGCGGTCGCGCCGTTGTCGTTCGGCCCGATCTCCGACCCGCAGGGAACGCTGATGCAGGACTTGCTCGGCGTGGATCCGCGCTCGGTGATCGACCAGATCACCGTCGTCCGCATCGGTCACAGCGCGAACATCGAGCTCTTCCAGTACGAAGCTCCAGACCAGCGGCAGACGCACCCGCGCAACTCCGACTGGTCGGGTCATCACATCGCGTTCTACGTCACCGACATCGACGCGGCGGTCGCGTACATGGAGGCAAAGGGCGTCGAGAAGTTCCTCGGCCCGTTCTCGCTCACGGCCGGCCCTGCCGCCGGTCAGACGATCAACTACTTCAAGACGCCGTTCGGGACGTACATCGAGCTGATCAGCTACCCGAAGGGAATGGCCTACCAGCACGTCCGCGGCGTCAAGCCGTTGTGGTCGCCGAAGGAGAACGGCTTCCGCTCCGAGGTGACGAGCGTCCCGGGGCTGCTCGGGATCGATCACGTCGGGATCACCGTCCCGGACATCTCCGTGGCAGTCGGCTGGCTCGAGACCGTGCTCGGCGGGAGAAACCCGCTGACGTTCGGGCCGTTCAGCGACCCGGTCGGCGACTTCATGCATCAGCTCGTGGACGTGGATCCGCGCGCGGTCGCCAACCAGATCCGCATGGTTCGGATCGGCGACGGCCCCGGCATCGAGCTGTTCGACTACTCGGCGCCCGACCAGGACCAGACGCCCCGCAAGAACTCCGACTGGGGCGGCCATCACGTCGCGTTCTACGTGCAGCACATCGACAAGGCGGTCAAGCAGCTGCAGTCGAAGGGCGCGCAGAAGCGGTTCGGTCCGTTCGCCGTCACGGCCGGCCCCGCCGCCGGGCAGTCGATCAACTACTTCCAGACGCCGTTCGCAACGGACATCGAGTTGATCAGCTACCCGCACGGCATGGCCTACCAGGCAACGGCCCCCATCCCACTCTGGGACCCGCGCCGCAACCGTCCTTAGCTACCGGTCACGAGGGGCCGGGAACCGCCGGCGGAGCGCACGGGGGACCGGGCGGGAGGAGCTGCAGGCCGACGGCGTAGATCGCCGGGTCGGCAAGGATGCCGCGGATCTCGTGATCCAGCACATACGCGTTGGTGGCCGTGAAGCCGCAGCCGCCGGGGCAGCTCTCGGTCGGGATGCCCCTGATCTGCAGGTCGAGCGCGATCAGCACGACCTGCGAGGCGACGCACGACCCGGGTGTGCACGGGCCCGGCGGGTGCCACGCCTGCGACAGGCTCGCCTCGGCGGTGAAGAGACGCACGAGGCGCGGTGGAGCGTTCGTCGCGAGGTCGGCCCGGAGCCCGTCGAACGGCGAGAGGATCGTGCACGCGTCACCGCTGCAACCGGCGGCCAGTGCCGGTCGAGAAGCCGTGGCGCACGTCAGTGCCAGGACCAACAGTGCAAGGATCGAGAGCGGACGGAGGCGCAAGGTGGCCTCCTTTCTCCCGGTGTGACCGGGGTCGCAAGGAGAGAGGAGGGCGCGGACGATTCCGCGCCCTCCCTGGGGTCACTCAGCAGTAGGTGGCGACGACCGAGCCGCTCCCGGGATAGCGGTGGTCCCACCCGTTGTCGTGCGCCGTCGCGACGACGACGATCGTGGTGATGTTCCCGGAGATCGTGCTGCCGCTCTTCGTGATCGAGGTCGAGACGGCCACCGCCATGTAGGCGGGCAGGTCGTCGTCGTCCGGCGAGGAGCTGTTACCGGGCGAGCTCTTCCACGTTCCGCCGCAGGCGGGCGGCTTCGAGGCCGTGTACTCGCCGAAGCCCTTGAACGACGACGGCGCGGTGCCGCCCGTCAACGCGTTCAGCTTCGCCCACTGGTCGCTCCAGAAGTTCACGATCGGAGGAGCGGCGGCGGCCGTCTTGTCGCCGATGACGAAGATGCCGCGGTTCAGGAACGCGAAGACGATCACGCTCTTCGTCGCGTCGGCCGACGGCAGGTAGTAGCCGTCACCGGCGAAGTCCGCGCGTACCGGCTGCGGGCCCTGCGCCACCGAGACGGAAAGGAGAGTGCACTGCGCGCTCCCGGCCGCATCGGTCGGCCCCGTCACGCAGTGCTGGCTCCCCAAGCCGGTGCCGAGCGTGAGGGTGAGCGTCCGTCCCGCGATCGGCTTGATGCCGTCTTCGAGCAACCGCGCCGCGAGGTTGACCGGGTTGCCCTGCGCGATCGCGACGGCGCCGGTGTAGACCGTCACCGTCTGCTCCTTCGTGACGCTGAACGGTTTGCTGTCGCTGCTCGGCTGGTAGTTCGTGTCCCCGGCGAAGACGGCCGTGACCGTCTGCGGGCCGGCCGGCTCGCTCGGCGTGATCGTGCACGCCGCCTCACCGGTCGCATCCGTCAGGGCGGAGCAGCTCTCCGCTCCCATGCTCAGCGTCACGCTCTGACCGGCCACCGCCGACGAGCCGCTCGCCCGCGTCAGCCGCGCGGAGAGAGCGGCGGGATCGTCGAAGTCCGCGGTCACCGCGCCGTCGTAGCTCAGGACCGTGGCGGCCCTGTTGACGGTCTGGCTCGCGGTACCGACGCTGTCGTTGAAGCTCGCATCGCCGCTCGTGAAGCTGGCCGAGATCGAGTGGCTCCCGACGGAGAGGGTCGACGTCGAGATCGACGCCTGACCGCTGCCGCCGACATTCTGCGGCGGGCCGAGATTCGCGCCGTTGTCCTGGAACTGCACGGTGCCGGTCGGCGTGCCCGAGCCGGGCGAGCTCACGGTCGTGCTCGAGGTGAAGGTCACAGCGGCGCCGAACTCGGACGGGTTGACGGACGACGACACGGCGGTCGACGTGTCCGCGGCGTTCACGACCTGGCCGCCGCCGAGCGAGCCGCTGCTCGCGAACACGTTCGCGTCGCTGCTCGTGAAGTCCGCGCTCACCGGATGGTTGCCGACCGAGAGCGTCGAGACGCTCACGAAGGCGTTGCCGCTCGCGTCCACGGGCTGCGGCGAGCCAAGGTTCGCGCCGTCGGCCTTGAACTGCACCGAGCCCGCAGCCGGCGAGCCGGAACTGCTCGCCGACGCGGTGAAGGTGACGTTCTGCCCGAAGACCGAGGGATTCGCCGAGGACGAGACCGACGTCGTCGACGGCGAGCCGGTCACGACGAGCGAGATCACTCCGCCGCCGAAGATCGGAAGATTCCCGAGCGGCCCGTCGCCTGTGTAGTCGAGCGTGATCAGATGCGTCCCGGACGAGAAGCTCCTCGTCAGGACGGTGGCCGTGCTGTGATCGGTCGGGATGATGTGAGGACCGCCGAGGATGCTGTCGAAGTCGGGTGACAGGAGCAGCGGAGGCCCGAGCGGTGACAAACCGTCGAACAGCTGCACGAAGCCGAGCGGGGACTGAAAGGTTCCCTCCACGACGACCGTGAACGACACGTCCTGACCCGCGGTCGCAGGGTTCACGGACGTGTAGATGCTGCCCACGCTCGGGCCGGCAGCGAGCGCCGGCACCGCGAGCAGCCCCGCAACGAGGACGACGAGCCCTAGGATCGCAACGCGCATTGCCCGCTTCGTGTTCATCGAAGCTCCTTTGCCGAAGTTGTCGAATGGTCGGGGCTGCTCGACGAGAGCCCCGGGAGTGAGTGCGGCTCGAGGCGGACGACCTCGAGGATCCGCTCGAACGGGATCCCCGCCCGCCGGTTCAGATCCGAGGCCGCTTCGAGCGACGAAGCCTCGATGAGGCAGAGTGCGATCTCGTCGGCCGGGACGAGAATGGAGCCGAGGTAGTGCGCACGAACGCCGTCCACGCTCATCGCCTCGGCCGCGCGGCGGGCACGAGCTCCGGCGTCCGCGAGCTGCTGCTCGGTCACGCCGGGCCAGAAGCACTCCGCCATGTAGGTCGTCATTTGGCTCGCTCGATCTGCACTCGAGCGAAGTTACGAGCGACCCGTGCCCGCCGCCGCGGGTGTTTCCCTCGATAACCCCCTACGCGGCCGGTGGGTTCGCGGCGACGTAGGCGCCGAGCTCGGCGCGCGAGCGGATCGCGAGCTTGCGATAGGCGCGGGCGAGGTTCGCCTCGACGGTCTTCGGGCTGATGAAGAGCGCCGCCGCCACCTGGCGGTTCGTCAGCCCGCTCGCGGCGAGCTCGGCGACGCGCTGCTCGCCAGGAGTCAGCGCCACGCGGCTCGTCGGGCGCCCGCCGAGCGGCCGCAGCTCGCGGCTCGTGCGGGCCGCCCAGAGCGACGCTCCGAGCTCGGTGAAGATCGCCAGTGCCTGCTCGAGCGACTCGTGCGCGAGGCGCCGTTCGTTCCGCCGGCGCTGCAGCAGCCCGAGCACGAGGAGCGTCCGCCCCAGCTCGAACGGCATCGGCAGTCGCTCATGCTCGCGCAGCCCGTCGTCGAGCGAGCGCGCCGCGGCGTCGAGGTCGCCCTGAGCTGCGAGTAGCAGCCCGCGGCAGCGCGCGCCCATGGCGAGCGACCACGGAAACGGGTGCGCGCGGCCTCGCTCCTCGAGCTCCACGAGCAATGTCTCCGCTCGCTCGAGGTCACCGGTTCCGATCAGCGCTTCGACAAGGTCTGCGTGCACACGGAAGACGGCCGGCTCGTGCACGCCGAAGTCGCCGGCGATCTCGATCGACCGAGACAGGTGCACCGCCGCACCTGCGTGGTCTCCGACGGACAACTGGAGAAACCCGAGCGCGCGGTAGAGGGGAACGTCGACCGGCTTTCCCTCCGCGTCGCTCAGCTGCTCCTCGACCGTGGCTCGGGCGCGTTCGACGTCGCCGAGGTGCGCGTCGACAAGCGCGCGCATCGCAGGCGGCCCGCCGAAGCTCTGCCCGCCCTGCTCCGCAAGCTCGACGCTTTCCTCGGCATAGCGCGCGGCGGACGGCCAGTTGCCGCTCCAGAGCTCGAGCTGCGCCAGGTGCATGAGGAGGTTCGGCATCGAGCCCTCGTCGCCCTCCTGCACCGCTTGCGACAACGCGTTCTCGAGCCGTAGCCGGGAGCCCGCGAAGTCGTCGATGTACTTCAGCCACTGGCCGAGCTGCGACCCGACCCGGGAGCGATAGATGCTTTGCGTCGCTCGCGACTCGGATTCGAACGCGCGCTCGATCAGCTCGGGCGGCAAGCCCTTCCCGAGCAGGAGACTGGCCCGCGCACGGGCCAGGAGCGCATCCACGAGCGTGTCCGGATCGGCGGCATCGCCCTCGGCATCGAGCAGCTCGAGTGCCGCCTGCGCATGCCGCTCGGACCGAGCTGCGTCGTAGTCGCAGTAGACCGCCAGCTCCGCGTGGCACGCGGCCTCCAGCGCGCGGTCCCCCGACGCTGCCGCCAGCGCCTGCTCGCAACGCTCGACGGCAGGCCAGCTTCCTTCGCCCCAGTAGTCGAGGCCGGCCAGATCGAGAAGCGCTCGGGCGCGCAGCGGCCCAGGCCGGTCGGCGACAGCGAGGACGACTTCGCGCGCCCGATCAGCGTCGCCGGCCTCGACGAGGTAGTAACCGAGCTCGAGCGCGAGCCGGTCGTGCTCATCGCCGGCGTCGGCCGGAGTGAGCCTGATCGCGAGCTCGGCCAGCTCGACCGCCGCTTCCGGAGCGCCGCGCCGCCGAACCTCGCGCGCGGCCTCGGCGACACTGAACGCGATCGCGCCGTCGGGCTCCTCGGTGCAGAGCGCCAGATGCCGCGCCCGCTCTTCCGTATTCACGGCCAGCTCCGCGAGCCGGGCGTGCGCCGCTCGCCGCTCGTCGCTCGAGACCGCCGAATAGATCGCCGACGCGAACAGCGGATGCCGGAAGCGGACCAAGTCCCCCTCGACGACGATGACGCCCGCCGCCTCCGCGCCCGCGAGCCGCGCAAGCATGTGCTTCGAAGAAGCGCGCTCTGCCACGCGCAGCGCACCGACCGTCGGGTGCGCCATCGCAGCCGCAAAGAAGAGCGTCTCTCGCGTCGGCCCCGGCAGCGTCCGCAGACCGTCGGCAACCAGCTCGCGGATGTCCTCGGGGACGGGCAACGCCTCCCCCGCGGCCGGAGTGCCTTCCTGCAGAAGCGACGAAGCGAGCTCGAGCGCGAAGAACGGGTTGCCGCCCGTGGCCCGGTGGATGCGCAGCAGCGCGGCCCGGCTGAACGTGCGCCCGAGCCGTGCCTTGATCAGCTGATGCAGCGCACCGGCGCTCAGCGCGCCGACGCGAACGCGCTCGAGGCGGCCGTCGGCGAGGGACCGGTCGAGGCCGAGCAGCGCCGACCCCGCGCTCGGCGTGCGTAGCGAGAGCAGGAAGCCGACGGGGCGGCCCTCGAGCCGGCGGGCGGCAAACTCGAGCGCGCGGGCCGAGGCTCGATCGAGCCACTGCACGTCGTCGACCGCGACGACGACCGGGGTCGACGAGGCCAGCTCGCCGAGGACGGAGACGACCGCCGTCGCGACCGCGCGCTGGGCCGCGACCGCGTCCACGCGGCCCGCACGCAGCAGCGCGACGTCGAGCGCCGCCCGCTGCGGCGCCGGCAGGACGGCGATCACCTCCGGCTCGACCCCTTCGAGCAGATCCGCGAGCGACGAGTAGGAGAGCGCCGTCTCCACCTCGGCGGGCGCACAGACGAGGACGCGGAACGACTCTGCGCGCGCGGCCGCAACGCCCTCGCGCCAGAGCGCAGTCTTGCCGATCCCGGCCTCGCCCTCGAAAACGCAGGCCGCTGGGCCGATTTCGAGCGAGTCGAGGAAGTGGCCGAGGACCTCCAGCTCTCTCTCCCGCCCAAGGATGAAGCCGGCCATCGACCTGAGCGTAGTGCTGGAGGCGCGATCTTGCTCCCGGCGCGGTACCGTCGTACCTGAGCATGACGTTACTCGCGCTCGAGTCGATCCAGTTCCACCGGTACGGGCTCGCCGGACGAGAGCCGCTGCTCCTGCTGCTGGCAGCCTCGTTCGTCACGTTCGTCCTGACCCGGATCTACACACGGCTCGCGCGGAGCAGGCGCTGGCGAAACAGCCGGGTGGGCGACATCCATCTTCACCACATGGTCGTGGGCAACGTCCTGATGCTCGTCTCCGGCATGTTCGTCATCGCCTTCCAGCCGCACGACTTCGGCGTCGATCTCTTCGCCATCGGCTTCGGCGTCGGCGCAGCGTTCGTCCTCGACGAGTTCGCGCTGTCGGTGCACCTTCGGGACGTCTACTGGACACCGGAAGGCCGCCACTCGATCGAGGTGAGCATCATCTGGACGCTGCTCGGCCTCATCCTGCTCGCAGGCATCTCGCCGTTCGGCATCCACGACCATACGGAAGGCCCTCGCGCGATCGGCTTCGCGATCGTCGCCCTGAGCATCGTGCTCTCGATCATCACGTGCCTGAAGGGCAAGCTCACGCTCGGTCTCCTCAGCATCTTCCTGCCGCCGGTCGGGCTTGTCGCCGGCTACCGGCTCGCTCGACCGGGCTCGATCTGGGCACAGCTCTTCTACAGCCCGGAGATGCGCGCCCGCGCACAGCGGCGGTTCGACCCGTCGACGGCCGCCCTCGAGCGGCTTCGGCAACGGCTGACCGATCTGGTCGGCGGTAGCCACGACGGGCCGGGCACCGCCGGCGCGCCATAGGCCGCGCGATGCTCTATTCGCCGGAGTCGCACGAGCAGCTGATCGAGCGGCCGTGGGACCGCGACGCTGCGCTCGCCGCGATCCGCGAGATCGCGGCGGACTGCGAGACGTCGTTCGACGGCTCGCTGTACTGGCCCATTCATCCGCTTGACGACGAGGGTGACGGTCTGTTCACGACGATGTACCTGGGCTCCTGCGGGGTCATCTACGCCCTCGACCTGCTCGCGCACCGTGGCTACGCCGACCCCACGCGTGACTACGTCTCCGCCCTCGAGCGGCTCGTCGAGGCCTACCGGGCGAAGCCGGATCTCGAGGAGTGGGCGCACCCTCCGAGCCTGTGGATGGGCGAGACGGGAACCCTGCTCGTGCTGCAACGCCTTGCGCCGTCGACCGCCACCGCGGAGCGCATCGCCGAGTTGGTCGCGGCCAACTCCGACGACCCACGCCACGAGTTCATGTGGGGCAGCCCGGGCACGATGCTCGCCGCCCGCGCGCTCGAGCGACCGGACCTCTGGCGCCAGAGCGCCGACCACCTCCGCGAGGCATGGGACGACTCGGGTCTCTGGACGCAGGAGCTCTACGGCCGCGAGCAGCGCCTGCTCGGCCCGGCGCACGGCTTCGCCGGCTGCGTCGCAGCGCTCGCCCACGAGCCGGGCGACGAGCTGCATCGACGCGCAGCGGACGCGTTTAAACGCCATGCGGTCGAGGAGGAGGGACTCGCCAACTGGGCGCCGGCCGCGGACGAGGAGCTCGTGCGGCCGGGGCGCACGATCCGCGTTCAGTGGTGCCACGGCGCGCCCGGGATGGTCGCGAGCCTGGCGCGGATCGCACCGGGCGACGACGAGCACGAGCGCCTCTTGCTCGCAGGCGGCGAGCTGACCTGGCGCGCCGGCCCGCTCGCAAAGGGCGCGAACCTGTGCCACGGCACCGCCGGCAACGGCCTCGCGTTCCTGAAGCTCCATGAGCGCACGGGGGACGAGCGCTGGCTCGACCGGGCCCGCGCGTTCGCGATGCACGCCGCGGCCCAGGTCGAAGCCGAGCGACGCAAGGGCGGCCGCGGCCGCTATTCGCTCTGGACCGGCGATCCCGGCACTGCGCTCTATCTCGCGCTGTGCGTCGAGGGGAAAGCGTCTCTCCCCAGCTTCGACGACGTCGAATTTGGGTAGCCAAGACGGAAGATTCCCGCCGCCGAGTACGTTTAGTGAGGTATGGAATTGCGTGGAACTCCAGGGCTCGGTCGGATCTTCGCGTTGCCGATTTCGGCGCTGATAGCGGCAACCGTCGGCGCCAGCCTGCTCCTGGCCGGGGTGCTCACCGACCGCCGCGTCGGCGTCGCTGCGATCGCCGCCGGGATCTTCGGCCTCTACTCGCTCGTTCGCTCGCTGCGGCAGGTGTCGGCGATCCGCGAGCAGGCCGACAACTGGCTTCGGAGCGCAACCGGTGGGTTCGTGCCGCAGGCGCATGCGTGGCGAGCCGCGCAGCTTCGGTCGCCCCGCCAAAGGCGAGCGCTCGCGCGGACGCTGCGGGCGATCGAGGAGACCTCAGAGCGCCCACTCGCCCTGGGCCGACCGCGGTATCTGCGCGCCGTTCGTGCGCACCGCGAATCGGTGGAGCGCCTCGTTCGGGCCCTCGAGAACGTCGAAGAGCCGGTTACACCAGCAGGGATGCTGCGCGTCCGTGAGCTGATCAGCGAGGGCGCGAGCCCGCTGTGGGGAACGACGAACAACGCAGCACTCGACGTCGCGATCTCGAAGACACTCGCGCTCCTGACGCGCGGTCAGGCCGCGAGAGCCGAAGCGGCCTGACCACGAACCAGGTTCGGGTTTTGAACCTGGTTCAAACAGCAAACCGGGTTCGGTTGAGCACTAGTCGGCGTCGGGTGGCAGCGGCACGGTGAGCACCGGGCACGTGGCGATGTACGGCAGGCGGTGGGCGACGCTGCCCACGAGCAGCCCCTTGATGAGCCCCACACCGCGGACGCCCGCGACGATCAGGCCCGCGTCGACCTCCTTCGCGACCTCGGCGATGTCGTGCGCCGGCCCGCCCGAGTAGGTCGACGCGACGATCCGTAGCTCGGCGTCGATCCCCGCCGCGAGCAGGGTCTGAAGATCGACGCGCACCGCCGCCTCGAGCTGATCCTCGTCGATCCGGCGCGGCACGCCGCCGACGACCGGGGCGAGCATCATCTCGCGCACGTGCACGATCGTCACCGCCGCGCCCATCGCACTCGCGAGCTCCTGGGCGACGGGAAGCGCGTAGTCGGACTCGGGCGAGCCGTCGAGCGCCAGAACGATCCGCTTGATCATGGCCCGATCCTCAGTCGACGACCGCAGGGGTGGGTATCGCCTCGCCGAGCGGAACGTCGACCTCGTTGCGCCGCGTCGGCGCGCCGAGCACGTAGAAGAGCACGCCGAGGAGGACGAAGATCCCGAGCGGGATGAACTGACTCATCTCGTATTCCAAGCGCTGGCCCTCGAACCCCGCGGGAAGCGAGTCGTTCGGGTGCGACTGGCCGAGCCCGGGCCAGAGCAGCGCCGCCGTGGCGAGCAGCGACCAGCCGAACGTGAGCGCGCTGAAGAGAAGCGCACCTCCATTTCCCCACGGGACGCGATAGGGCCGGTGGACGCTCGGCAGCTTGCGTCGCAGCAGGTAGAGCGCCGGGAAGATCGCCAGGTAGGAGACGGTCGTCGTCGAGATCGCCAGGCCGAGCGCGGCGCTGAAGTACTTCGAGGCGCTGCCGCTCGTGAGCAGGAACGCGAGGATCATGAACAGGCTCGCGATGATCCCGGAGAGCGCGTTCACGGCGATCGGCGTGCCGTACTTCTGCGAGAAGCGCCCGAGGAAGCGCGGCCCGGCGCCGTCGTAGCACGCGACCGCCTGGGCGCGGTCGGCGCCCATGATCCACGTCGCGCCGCTCGACATGAGCGCGAAGATGAACATGATCGCGCCGATGTCCCCGATGACCTTGCCGGCGCCGGTGAGCGTCGTCTGGTCGGGCGTTGCGCCGACGTGGCCGCCGTAGACGGTGAAGACCGTCTTGATCGCGTCGATGAATCCGCCGAGGCTCGACACCTGGCTGAGCGGCAGCACGAGGAGGATCGCGAGGATCGGGAGCCCGTAGAGGATGACGGCCATGAACGCCGCCCGGATCACCGTGAACGGGACGTCCTTCTGCGGGTTCTTCATCTCGTCGCCCGCGGCGTTCGGCAGCTCGAAGCCGACGTAGTTGAAGAAGAGCACCGGGACGAGGGCGATGAAGACGGGGTAGGTCGGCTTGAAGTCGCCGCCCCCGACGCCGTGGACGCCGTGCTTGATCGCGTAGATGACGACGGTGAAGGAGAAGAAGCCGAGCACGAGCATCCGGCCCCAGGCGCCGATCGTCGGCAGCCACTTGCCCACCCCGAACGAGAGGATCGCGGCCCAGACGGAGATCCAGATGAAGAGGAGGCCGAAGATGTACTTCCCGACGCCGAGATCGAAGAAGAACGAGTTGAAGGTCGCGACGGCGGTGATGCAGAGCGTGCCCCCGAGCCAGATCGGGTTCGCGATCCAGTAGATCAGCGCGTTGACGCCGCCGATGAACCGCCCGAGCGAGAGCTTCGTCCAGATGTACGGGCCACCTTCCTCGGTGAAGGTCGAGCCGAGCTCGGACGTGAGGAGCGCATACGGGATGAAGAAGACCGGTACGAGGAAGATCAGCCAGGTGAACCCCTGTGCCCCGTTGCTCGCGACCGTCCCGATCGTGTCGAGCCCGACGAGCGTGCAGACGAGGAAGAAGAACATGTCGAAGCGGCCGAAATGCTTCTGGAGCTTCGTCTTCTCTTCGACTGCCGCCGCAGTGGTGCGCTCTGCCTCTCTCCCGACCGATGTCATCTGAGCGTTCCCCCTCCCGTCGAGCCGTTGGACGATGAATGGCGAGTATCCAGAATCCGGCATGTGGTTACAAGCGCGATCGGAACCCGGCGCCGGATAGCGTGCCGAGCATGCAGCGTCGCTTCAGCCGCGGCCGCCTCGAGGAGACGTCGAGCGCGCCTGCCGAGGGTGAGCGCGTTACGGAGCTGGTGAAGGAGCCGGCGTTCACCGTCGAGCAGATCCTGAGCGGAACGCTCGCGGGCCCGGTCTCGTACGACCAGGCCCACGACGAGTGGGTGCTCGTGCTCGAGGGACGCGCGAGGCTCCTCGTCGAGGAGACGGAGCTCGAACTGCGCCCCGGAGAATGGCTCCTCCTCCCTGCCGGGTGCCCCCACACCTTGCTCGAAACCGAGCCCGGGACGAACTGGCTCGCGCTGCACATCGGCGGCTAGCGCCGAGCTACCAGCGGTCGCGGGCCATCTGCGGCCAACCGACGCTCGCGGAGTCGTCGTCGTGCAGGGGCTTCGGCTCCGGAGGAAGCGGGCGCGGCCTCGTGCGCGGGGCGTCGACGGCCGGGCGGCTTCGCCGACCGCTGCCGCGGGCCGAAGCGCGGGCGCGCCCGCGGGCGGCAACGAGGCGCCGCCGCTGGACGACCGCCACGACCGCCGAGGCGAGGGTGAACGCCAGCAGGCACTGCAGCCCGCTCAGGAGCCCGATCCCGACCCACAGCTCCGCCGCCACGAAGAAGACCGTCGCGATCAGGTACCGCTGCGCCATCGACTTCATCGACCGGCCTTCTTCGCGGCCGGAACGCGTCCTCCTACGCCGATGGGCTAGCGAGTGCCTCCTCGAGCTTCGCGATCGTGCCGGCCTCTGCCTCGTCGCCTCCGGGCGCCGCGGCAGCGACCGACCGGGCGATGTCGAGCACGAAGGCGCGGTACGCCTCGACCTCGTCGGGCGCCTTTGCCTGCAGGGTCTGCACCGCAGAGTGAAGCGCCTCGACCGTGCCCGCTTCGATCTCCGCGGGTGGTGTCGTGATGCCGAAGCCGACGCCGTGCCCGTCGGCGAGCTGCCGGACGACTGCGCTCTGGGTGTTTTCCTTGGCGGCAGCGATGTGCTTGGCGAGCGCGCTCGCCTCCTTGAACGTGTCGAAGAATCCCCGGTCGCTGACGGCGACCAACAGGCCCGCGCCGGTCGCGCCCTTGCGCAGCGTCTCGATCTCGGCCTCGGTCAGTGTCTCGCTCATGGCTCACCTTTCGTCGGAGGTGAGTTAAGGGATACCTGAAGCGACCCCCGCGCCCACCGCCTCCCTGTGCCCGTCGAGCCCGCCGTGGATCGCAACCCCGCTGCCGGGATCGAAGAAGTGCAGCCGCCGCGTGTTCACGACGAGGTGCAACGGCTGACCCTCGCGCGCAGACGTTTCCGGATGGACGCGCGCGACGAATGCCGGGCCCCGCTCCTCGATCGGGAAGTGCACGAGCACCTCGGAGCCGAGGGCCTCCCGCAACGTGCAGACGGACGTCAGCGTGCTCCCAGGAACCGCGGGCGGAGCGAACGCGGCGTCCTCGAAGTCCTCCGGGCGGATGCCGAGCACGACCTCGCGTCCCTCGTAGGCGCGGAGCTCCGGGCACTCGGCAACCAGTTCGGCGCCGACGGCCAGGCTGTTCTCCCCGAACGTGACGAGCAGGCTGCCGTCCTCGCGCACGAGCCGGCCGTCGACCATGTTCATCCCGGGCGAGCCGATGAAGCCCGCGACGAACCGGTTCGTGGGCCGCGCGTAGACACGTTCGGGCGTGTCGACCTGCAGGAGCTTGCCGCCGCGCATCACGGCGATGCGGTCGCCCATCGTCATCGCCTCGGTCTGGTCGTGCGTGACGTAGATCGTCGTGACGCCGAGCGTGCGCTGGAGCTTGTGGATCTCGGCCCGCACCTGCATCCGCAGCTGCGCGTCGAGGTTCGAGAGTGGCTCGTCCATCAGGAAGGCGTGCGGCTCGCGCACGATCGCGCGGCCCATCGCGACGCGTTGCCGCTGTCCGCCCGAAAGCGCGCCGGGCTTGCGGTCGAGGTACTCCTCGAGCCCGAGCGTCTCTGCCGCCGCGCGGACCCGGCGCTGCACATCGGCCTTGCTCACCTTGTGCAGCTTGAGCCCGAAGGCGAGGTTCGCCGCCACCGTCATGTGCGGGTAGAGCGCGTAATTCTGGAAGACCATCGCGATGTCGCGGTCCTTCGGCGAGACGTCGTTCACGATCCGCCCGTCGATCGTGATCGTTCCCTCGCTGATGTCCTCGAGCCCCGCGACCATGCGCAGCGCGGTCGTCTTGCCGCAGCCCGACGGGCCGACCAGCACCATGAACTCCCCCTCCTCGATCGCCAAGTCGAGCAGGTCGACGGCACGGGTTCCGTTCGGGAAGATCTTCGAGACGCCGTTGAACTCAATCGCGGCCATGGTGGATCACCCCTTGATCGCTCCGCCGAGGCCCGACCCGCGCATGAACGAGCGCTGGAAGATCAGGAACCCGATGATGGGGACGAGCGACGCGATGAAGAGCGCCGCGAGGAAGACGCCGAGCTCGGTCTGCGACTGGATCGTCGGCAGGCGCACCGAGAGCGGCTGCTCGTTCGGGTTCGTGAGCACGAGCAGCGGCCAGAGGAAGTCCTTCCAGGAGGCGAGGATCGCGAAGACCGAGACGACGCCGAGGATCGGCTTCGACATCGGCAGCACGACCGACCAGAACAGGCGGAACGGCCCTGCCCCGTCGATGCGCGCCGCCTCGAAGATCTCGCGCGGGAGGTTGTCGAAGAAGCGTTTCATCAGCACGACGTTGAAGGCGCTCGCGCCCGCGGGCAGCCAGATCGCCCAGTAGCTGTCGATGAACGAGTGGTTGATCAGCGGCGGATGCACGATCTCGACGTAGAGCGGCACGAGCAGCACGACCGCGGGGACGAAGAGCGTCGCGAGGACGAGCCCCATCAGGATCTTTCCGTACTTCGGCCGCAGCACGGAGAGCGCAAAGCCTGCGGTCGTCGCGATGACGATCTGCGAGATCCACGAGCCGATCGCGAGGACGACCGTGTTCCAGAAGTAGCGGCCGACCTGAACGTCGAACCACGCCTTGTGCAGATTGCTCCACGCCGCACCGTGCGGGAACCAGGCCATCGGTGTTGCGATCGTGTCCGCCGTCGGCGTGATCGCCGACTTCGCGAGCCAGACGATCGGCCCGAGCCCGACGATCACGAGCACGATCAGCAGAACGACGTGCGCCGTTCCGACGCCCCATTTGATGCTGCGCTTGCGCCAGTCGGCGGACGAGAGCAGCGCACTGCTGCCCGTGTCGTCGCTGACCCGCGTGCGCCGGCGCGTACCGAGCGCGATCACCGGGTGCTCCACGAACGCGTCACGCGCAGATAGACGAGCGAGAACAGTGCGAGGAACACGGCGAGCATCAGGCTCAGGGCGGTTGCGTTGCCGTAGTCGCCGCCGAGCGAGTTGCCGAACGCGTAGTTGTAGATCATCAGCAGCACGGTCAGCGTCGAGTTGGTCGGGCCGCCCGAGGTGAACAGGTACGGCTCGAGGAAGACCTGGGCCGTCCCGATGATCTGCAGGATCATCGTCACGAGCAGCACGCCGCGAAGCTGCGGGATCGTGATGTGCCAGACCTTGCGCCACAACGAGGCGCCGTCGACCGACGCGGCTTCGTACAGCTCGCGGTTCACGCCGGTCAACGCAGCGAGGTAGATGATCACGGTTGCGCCCGCGTTCGCCCACGTCGACTCGAGCACGAGCGACGGCATCGCGGTGCTGGCCGACTGCAGCCATGGGTAGGGCCCGAGCCCGATCCAGCCGAGAATCGTGTTGAAGACACCTGTCGGGCTCGGGTCGTAGAACGTCTTCCAGAGGAGGACGGCGACCACCGGCGGGATCACGACGGGCAGGTAGGCGAGCGCGCTGTAGACGCCGCGGAACCGCCGCACCTCGCTCATCAGCACCGCGGCGGCGAGCGGGATCGGATAGCCGAAGATCAGCGCGAGGAACGCGAAGTACGCGGTGTTCTTCACCGCGGTCGGGAGCAGCGGGTCGTTCAGCACCGCGCGGAAGTTGTCGAGCCCGACCCACGTCGGAGGCTCGACGAGGTTCGTGTGCTGCAGCGACATGATCACCGTGCGCACGATCGGGTACCACGAGAACGCCCCGAAGATCAGCAGCATCGGGAGCAGGAAGAGGAGCGTCGTCAGCCCTCCGCCCCGCACCCAGGTGACCGGCGTGCGCCGGACACGGTGGCGGACACCGACGGCGGCGCGCGTGCTCATCGGCACCGAATCTCTCACAGTTCCGGCGGCGCTCACCCCGGCGACCGCCGGGAAGGAGTGCGGCGGGTGGCCGGCCGCGTGTCGCAGCCGGCCACCCGCCTCGTCCTCAGAGCCACTACTTCCCTTGCGAGATCAGGCTCTGCGCCGTGCTGTTCGCGTCGGCGAGCAGCTGCGTGATGTTGGCGTTCCTGTCGGTCAGAACCGCCTGCACCGCGGCGTCGAGCGAGTGGTAGACGCTCTGGGTCGAAGCCGCCGGTTCGGGGATCAGCTTCTGGTCGAAGATGCCGCGCGTGAACGGCTTGACCTGGCTCTGCGACACGTTGATGAACGGCTTGATCCACGTGTTCGCGAGGTCGTACTGCGCCTTGTTGAAGATCGGCAGGGCGGGAACGCCGACCGGCTGCTTCGACGCGACGAGCGTCTGGGCGTTGCGGATCGCCTGCGGCTTGCTGATCAGCGGCTGCTCGTAGAAGAAGTCGATCCACTTCACCGCCGCTGCCCGCTCGGCCGCGTTCGCGTTCGGCCGGACCGCTGCGAGCGTCCCGCCGCCGAGCACGCCGGCGTTCTTGTTCTTGGCGAGCGGAATCGTCGCCTCGCCGTAGATGCTCGGGTCGATGTTGCTCGCCTGCACGAGGTTCGTGAAGACGTCCGAGCCGCTGATGTACATGCCGATCGTCCCGGCTGCGAACGCCTGGTTGATGTCACTCCAGCCGTAGTCGAAGTTGGAGCCCATCGAGTTGTCGTTCCAGCGCATCGTGTGCAACAGGTTCAGCGCCGAGACGACCTGCGGGCTGTTGAGCGTGGCCTTGGCCGACGTGCCGCTGCCCGTCTCCATGCGCCCACCGAGTGCATAGACGAGCGTGGTCAGGATCCAGCCAGCGGTGTTGTCGTCCTTCGCCATCTCGACGTAGCCGGCCTTGCCGGTCTTCGCCGTGATCGTGCTGGCGTCTCCACGCAGCTGCGCCCATGTCGTCGGAGGCTTGTTCGGGTCGAGCCCGGCTTGCGCGAAGAGCTTGCGGTTGTAGTGCAGCGCCTGCGCGTACGCGGCGGTCGGCACCGCGACGATCTTGCCCTTCGAGGTGGTGCCTTCGGCGAGGACTGCCGGGTTGTACTTGGCGAAGTACGGGAGGGCCTTCACCTCGCTCGTCAGATCGGCGAGCTGTCCGTTCTCTCCGAGCGTGCGCGCGTCGGTGAACGGCACCGTGAACACCGTCGGCAGCGTGCCGGCGGCGAGCTTCGCGGCGAACGTCGGGCCCGTCCACTGGTACTCGACCGACTTCACCTTGATCGACGGGTTGGCCTTCTCGAACTGATTGACCTGGTTCTGGAACTGCTGCTGCGCCTGCGGAGTACTCCCTGGGATCAAGGATGCGACGCTGATCGTGACGGGCTTCGCCTTCGCCGCGGTCGAGATCGAGCTGACAACCAGAGCCAACAGGCTCACCAGGGTGAACGTGGCCAGTGTGGCCAAACGGCTGAGCTTCATCTCACTCCCTTCCCTTCGGCACCGGTTCTCCGGTGCGAATCCGAGTTGGACTTATCCAGTGGGCGGTGCATCGGTCGCCTGGCTCGCGACGGGATCGCGAAGCCAGACCGTCGTGTCTTCGGGCAATGCACCTCCTTCGAGCTCGCTGCTGGCGATGAGGGCGGTTGCACCGGGCGGCAGCTCGACGGGCTCCGCTCCGAAATTGACGATGCAGGTGAAGCTCTCGCCGCGCGTGAACGCGAGCACCGAGTCCGACGAGGAAAGCCAGCGCAGCGTCGAGTCGCCCGACCAGGGGTTGGAGCGCCGGAGCCGCAGCGCCGTCGCGGTAGAGCGCGAGCATCGAGGTCGCGTCCTCCGACTGCGCTTCGACCGTGAGCTGCGCCCAGTCGTCGGGCGGGTCGAGCCACGGGCGCTCGGCGCCCGGCCGGCTGAACCCGTACGGGGCCTGGTCGCCTGTCCACGGAATCGGGACGCGGCAGCCGTCACGACCGGGATCGCGGCCACCCGAGCGAACCCACATCGGATCCTGCCGCCGCTCGTCGGGGATGTCCTCGACCTCGGGCAGGCCGAGCTCCTCGCCCTGGTAGATGTACATCGAGCCGGGCAGGGCCATGGCGAGCAGCGCGGCTGCGCGGCCGCGGCGGGTGCCGCGCTCGAGGTCGGTTGGGGTACCGGCCCGCTTGGACTGGAAGGCGAAGGATGTATCCGCACGGCCATAGCGTGTGACGGGTCGAGTGACGTCGTGGTTAGAAAGCACCCACGTGGCCGGGGCACCGACGGGGGCGTGCACGGCCAGTGTCGAGTCGATCGACGTGCGCATCGGCCCGGCCTCCCACGGGCATGCGAGGAAGTCGAAGTTGAAGGCGATGTGCAGCTCGTCCGGGCGCAGGTAGCGCGCGAATCGCTCCGCGTCGGGCAGCCAGATCTCGCCGACGAGGACGCGCGCCTCGTCGTACTCGTTGGCGATCGAGCGCCAGTGCCGGTAGATGTCGTGCAGCTGGTCGCGGTCCTGGTACGGGTGCTCGCCGGGGCCGCTCTCCGCCAGCTCTTCGCCGAGGTTCGGGTCCTTCACGAGCAGGGCGGCCGAGTCGATCCGCACGCCCGCCGCGCCGCGGTCGAACCAGAAGCGCAGGACGTCTTCGTGCTCGGCGGCGACGTCCGGGTGCGTCCAGTTCAGGTCGGGCTGCTCGGGCGTGAAGAGGTGGAGGTACCACTCGCCCGGTTTGCCGTTCTCGTCCTTGACGCGCGTCCAAGCGGAGCCGCCGAAGATCGACTGCCAGCCGTTCGGCGGCCACGAGCCTTCTGGCCCGCCGCCGCGCCGGAACCAGAAGCGCGCGCGCTCGGGCGACCCGGGCGGCGACGCGAGCGCGGCCCAGAACCACGGGTGCTCGTCGGAGACGTGGTTCGGGACGATGTCGATGATCGTGCGGATGCCGAGCGCGCGGGCCTCGGCGATCAGCCGCTCGGCCTCCTCGAGGGTCCCGTACGCCGGGTCGATCGAGCGGTAGTCGGAGATGTCGTAGCCGCTGTCGGCCATCGGCGACGGGTACCAGGGGTTGAACCAGAGCGCGTCGACGCCGAGGTCGCGCAGGTAGGGCAGCCGCTCGAAGACGCCGGCGAGGTCGCCGATCCCGTCGCCGTTCGCGTCCGCGAAGCTCCGGACGTACACCTGATAGACGACCGCGTCACGCCACCACTGCTCGTCGGGGAGGGGCTCACCGTTCGCGGCCTGAGGGTCGAGCTCCAGGGCGGGCCGGCTGGCCGTCGGCGTCGTTGCCGGGCGGGTCACGCGCGGAGCCTTGCAGATCTCGCATCCGATTGCAAGATCTCGACAGAACTATGATTATTTCTTACGAGACTCGGTGAATCGCGCGTGGAGTCTCGGCGGCGACGGCGGGCCCGGTGGAGCCGCGGACCACGAGCTCGGGGTCGAAGAGCAGTTCCTCGCTGGAGACGGGGGCACCGCCGATCTGGCTGATCAGCAGGGCGACGGCGCTTCGGGCCATGGTCTCGATCGGCTGGCGCACCGTGGTCAGGGGCGGGTCGGTGCAGCTCATGAGGGCGGAGTCGTCGAAGCCGACGATCGAGATGTCGCCGGGGACGGTGAGGCCCTCTCGGCGGACGGTGCGGACGACGCCGAGTGCCATGACGTCGCTGGCGCAGATGACGCCGGTGCCGCCGCGACGGACGAGGCGCCGGCCGGCGGCCTGGCCCCCTTCGATCGAGAACATGTCGCGCTCGACGAGCTCGGGGTCGGTGCCGTGGGCCTCCGCGAGCGCCTGGAAGGCGGCGAGCTTGCGGGCCGAGGGGACGTGATCCTCCGGGCCGAGCACCATGCCGATGCGCTCGTGGCCGAGCGAGCGCAGATGCGTAAATGCCTGCTCAACGGCTCGCCGGTCGTCGACGGAGATGCGGGGGAAGCCGAGGTCGTCGTAGGCCGCGTTGACGAGGACGACGGGCAGTCCCAGCTTGCGGAGGCGGACGTAGTGGTGGTGGTCGGCGGCCGCCTGCGCGTAGAGGCCGCCGGAGAAGATGACGCCGGAGGCCTGGTGCTCGAGGAGCATCTCGACGTAGGCCGCCTCGGAGGTGCCGGCGGAGGTGCGCGTGCAGAGGACGGGTGTGAACCCGCGCTTGGCGAGCGCGTCGGCCACCACCTCGGCGAACGCGGGGAAGATCGGGTTCTGCAGCTCGGGCAGGACGAGCCCGACGAGGCGGGCGCGCGAGCCGCGCAGCTGCGTCGGCCGCTCGTAGCCGAGCACGTCGAGCGCGGTGAGCACGAGATCCTGCGTCGCCTTGGCGACGCCCGGCTTCTGGTTCAGCACGCGGCTGACCGTCGCCTCGCTCACGCCGGCGTAGCGCGCCACGTCGGCAAGCCGCGTCATCGGCTCACCCTAGCGAATCGCGCGGATCACGAACAGTTTCCAGCAAGAAGTCCTTGCATCCCTCGCAAGAACCCCACTCCAATCGTCAGTGGTGCATCGGCGGTTCGTCGCCACCGCCCCAGGGTGCGAATCCCTGCAGGTCGAACCACGGGCCGCAGGCACGCACCCGCTCCACGGCCGGCACGTGAGCGATGTACCAGAGCACGATGTTCGTGTTCTGCACGGTCTGGTCGTTGTCGTACAGCGCCGGAACGCTGCCGGGGCTGCCCGGGACGCCCGCGCCGGCGGAGCCCCAGGCGGCCCAGCTCTCGCTCTGCTTGTACGCGAGCGCCCACAGCTCCGCGGCGTCGCCCGAGCGGGCGCGGATCCGCGCCGCCTTTCCCGTTTTCTTGTCGAGTACGCGCCAATCGAAGTTCGGCGGCGCGACGGGAAGGAACCGGCCCTCGCGGTCGACATCCTCCCAGCCCGCTGCGCCCTGGCGCTGGAACGAGTTGCGGCCACCGGTGCCGAGATCGAGGTCGAACCGGAACGGGATGTGGTAGGCGTGTCGTCCAAACATCTCCTCGCCCGGCCCTTGGATCACGACACTCGAGCCGAACTGGCCGTCCTCGTGGAAGCGCCAGACGTGCTCGTACTCGTAGTCGGGACCGTAGAAGTCGTATGTGACCTTGAGATCGAAACCGAACATGATCTCGCGCACTTCGATCGCAGTCTCCTTGCTCTTCAACTCGTCGGTGAACGGGCCCGAGGTGTTGCCGTCGTAGTTGACGTAGACGAACGGCACCGACGCGCTGTGGATCACGCGCTCACCCTGGAACTCGCACGTCCCGAGACGGAGACCGCTGCCTGGCGACCAGTAGTAGTGGACGTGCCAGTTGCCCGCCTTGTGGGATGGCATGCGCGTGCCTCCTAGTCGGTCAGCTTCTCGAGCACGTCGGTGACCTGCCCGGCGGAGAGATCGACGATCGCGTAGCGGCGCTCCGACGTCGTCGGCCGCGCGAAGACGATCGCGTAACGGTGCTTCGGTCCGCGCGGCGGGAAGTAGAGGCGTGTGAGCGGGTTGAGCGCGCGCTTGCCGAGGAACTTCCGGACGCGCTTGTCCTTGGCTGCGAGCGCCTCGGCGGTCTTTGCCTCCTCGTCGCTGAGCTGGAACTGAGCGGCGATCTCCTCGACTCCGACGACGCTCTTCTTCTTCGGGTCGACAAGGGCGACGAGTGTCGTGTTCTTCTCGTAGTCGTAGACGCCGACGACGACTCTCGCTCCGGGGTCGGGGTTCCGCTGGTCGTGGAGGTTCGGCGCGACCGCGACGACACGGCCCCCGCCGTCGAGCGCCGAGCCGATGCCCTTGTGCGTTCGGGCGAGGTCGATCGCGCTCTCGCGTGCGGCCTTCGTGAGCGGCTTGACGTCCAGCGGCATCCGAGCTCCTTCCTGCCGCAGCCCTGCGCGGTGTCGCCGGCGACCGACTGTCGTCCGCTTCCGCATCGTGAGTCAATACCGGCGCGCCGGATGTGTCAACCGCGAGTTGTAATCGCGTGTGCGGAGTGGGAAGGTTGCGGCGAACCACCCAGCTGCGGCATCGAAAATCGTCGGGAGGCACGATGACACTGAAGCCGCGGCACGTGTTCCTCAAGATCGAGCCGCTCGCGCGCTACAGCCCGCTGGCGCCGGTCCTCTGCTCCCGCCACTACGGACGCGATTGCATGTTCAACCACGGCCATGAGCTCGGGCGCGTCACGCCTGCCGAGATCGCCGCGGCGACGCTCGACTCGCTCGTGTACCGGGAGTACCTCGACCCGCACTACACGGTGCCGAACACGTCGAAGCTCGTCCCGGCCGACATCAACGAGCCGCCGTGGAACCGGCGAGTCCCGGGTCCGGTGCTCTGGGCCCGGCCCGGCGAGCGTCTCTACATCCATGTGCTGAACGGCGATCCGTCGGGTTGCCACAGCTTCCACTTGCACGGCCTCCGCTATGGGATCGACTCCGACGGCGCATGGCCACTCGGGGTGGCGTCGCGCGACGGCCGTCGCAGCGACGAGATTCTGCCGAACCAGACCTGGACGTACGTCTTCGATGCGACGGACGAGACGATCGGCGCCTGGGGCTTTCACGATCACGCGCATGACGTCGGCGTCAACGTCAACCTCGGCCTGTTCGGCGGCCTGATCGTCCGAGACCCGGCCGTCCCGTGTCCGGACCACGAGATCCCGATGTTCGTCCACCAGCTCGTCGGCGGCGGGATCGGATGCAGCTTTCAGAGCCCCACGCTCGCGCCCGGTGCCACCTACAGCTACGTCGTCGGCACCGAGGCCGGCATCTGCCGCTACCACTGTCAGATCCACGGGGCGATGATGTCCGGACAGATCCAGATCGATCCGGGCGGCCCGACCACGCGGCAGGTGACGGCGCAGAACAACCAGTTCACGCCGCAGGTGGCGACCGTCGCGCCGGGCGGGACGGTCACCTGGCTCAACGGCGAAACCGAGGCGGGGCACGACCACCTGGTGATCGCGGACGGCGGCGGCGCCGCGACGTATTGTCTCAACGGCCGCGCGTTCGTCGGCAACACCCCGACGATCGAGGCCGAGGCGGGCGACAGGTTGCGCTGGTACGTGTTCAACCTCGACCTCGCAAGCGTCTGGCACAACTTCCACCCGCACGCGACGCGCTGGCGACTGCCGACGCCGCCGGGCGGCGCGAGTGACGTGCATTCGCTCAGCCCCGTCGAGAGCTTCGTTGCGGACACCGAGGTGCCGACGGCGCTCCGGCTCCCGTGCGAGCTCGAGGAGCTGCAGTGCGACCCACCCGCCGACGCGTGCCGCGTGCGGGTGAAGGGCGACTTCCTCTTCCACTGTCACATCGAAGAGCACATGATGGCCGGGCTCGCCGGGCTCGTCCGTTCACACGAGTACATCTGGCTGACGCGGGAGGCCGCGGCTGCGACCGCACTCGAGCTCCCGCTGGACGACGGTGCGAACGAGTGCCCCGTCGTCGACGTCGCCCGGTGCAAGCCGAAGCGGATTCCGAAGCCGCCGGTGCACGGGAACCCGCCCGGGATGCCGATGAACATGAACATGCCGGGGAACGCCCCGGCGCTCGACCTCTCGCACGCTGCGACGAAGGGCGTCTGGGAGCTGCTCCCGTGCGACTCGCAGGTGCTCGCCGTGCACGCGGCGCTGATGCACACCGGCAAGCTCCTCTTCTTCGCCGGCTCCGGTAACGACGAGCTGTACACGACCGGCCTCCGCAGCATCGTCTACGACTACGAGAACGGCGGGTTCCACCAGCCCGTCACGCCGGTCGACGTCTTCTGTGCCCACCAGACGTTCCTCGGTGACGGCCGGCTCCTCGTGATCGGTGGGACCGAGTCGTACGCATTCACGGGCCTCAAGTCGACCTTCCTCTTCGACCCGGCGACGGAGGAGTGGATCCGCGTCGGCGACATGGCATACGGCCGCTGGTATCCGAGCGCGACGACGCTCGGCGACGGCCGCGTCCTCGCCGCAGGCGGGATCGACGCGGCGGGCTGGAACGCTGAGATCTACTCGCCGCTGACAGGCTGGGGCGCCCCGATGCCGCGCACGCACGACTGGGGGACGTTCCCGAACATGATCCTGCTGCGAGACGGCTGCGTGCTCTTCACCGGCGCGTGGTTCGGTGGCGACGCGCTGCAGCCGTTCGTCTTCGACCCGGTAAGTGGAAGCGAATCGCCGGTGCCGGGGCTGACGCCGGCCGACAGCCACGGGATGGCGCCGAGCGTCCTTCTCCCGCCGGCGCAGTCACAGCGCGTCATGGTGTTTGGCGGCGGCGGCCCCGGCGGTGTCGTCAAGGACACGAACCTGATCAACATGAGCGTCGCCTCGCCGCACTTCGTCGCCGGGCCGATGCCTGCGCACGCGCGCTCGATGCAGAACGCGGTGATCCTTCCCGATCGCACCGTCTTCGTCAGCGGCGGCGGCGCGATGGAGGACCCGGCGACGGCTGTGCTCGAGTCGGAGATCTACGACCCCGCCGCGAACACCTGGCACCGCGGAGCCGTCGCAAGCGTCCCTCGCCTCTACCACTCGATCGCCGTCCTCCTTCCCGACGGCCGCGTCATCACCGCGGGCTCGAACCCGCACCGGCGCGACGACGAGTTGCGGCTCGAGCTGTACCACCCGCCATACCTCTTCCGCGGCCCGCGCCCCTTCATCGAATCCGCCCCGACAGAGGTGCGGTACGGCGACCTGATCGAGATCGACACGCCGCAGGCCGACGACATCCAGTGGGCGCAGCTCATCCGGCCGATGGCCGTGACCCATTCGTGCGACACGGAGCAGCGGCTCGTCGACTTGCCGATCAGTCGCCGCCGTGGCTTCTGTCAGCTCAGTGCACGCATCCCGAAAGAACCGAACCTGGCTCCCCCAGGCTGGTACATGCTGTTCATCACCGACCGGAACAAGGTTCCTTCGCGCGCGAGCTGGGTACATCTGCACGCCTGAGGCATCGCACCGCGCTACGGCACCGACAGATGCGCGTAGAGGTTCGCGAAGAGGACGCTGGCGATCGGATTGTCGGAGCCCCCGAAGCCGAGCGTCCCCGCGGCGAACACCTTGGCGCCCGCGGCCGTCTCGTAGTAGGTCATCTGGCCGAGGATCGTGCCCCCGGCGAGCCCCGGATTGACGGTCGCGAGCACGATCGTTCCGGGCGGTGAGAAGCCGCTCGTCATGTCGAACTCGATCCCGTAGCGGGCGGTGCCGAGCGGTGACCCGTCCGCGACGTCGAGGCCGTTGAAGAACCAGGGCGCCGCCTCGGCGTTCGTGACGACATACGGGGCGGCGTGGCCGCCGCGGTCGTTGCCGCGGTACTGGACGCCGAGCAGCTGCGCTTCCGGGCGCTCGAGGTTGCGCCAGAGCTGGATGCGCCAGAGACGGTTGCCGGCGAGGTCGACGCGCCAGAAGAAGTTGTCGGCAGACAGGAACGCGAGGTTGCCGCCGAGGTCCCGGTAGCGCTGGGTCACGTCGTAGATATGCGTCGTCACGTACTCCTCGTGCCCGGAGAAAATGACGAGGTCGTACCGGCGCGCGAGGTCGTCGCCGCTCGCGACCTGCTCGAGGTCCTGGTCGGTCAGGTAGTCGACCGCCTTGCCCGTGTGGACGAGGAAGCGGAGAAAGCCGCGCTGCTGGGTGCGGTAGTGCGGCGGCTTGCCGTCGCCGTAGAAGGGCCGGGTCAGGAGGACGTTGTGCCGGTGCGAGTCCGTGTACCAGGAGTCCGGCGTTCCATCCCTGTCGACGTCGTAGAAGTTGTAGGCCTGCCAGCTGTAGGTCGGCAGCACGACCGCGACGCGCGCAGTACTCGGTCGCGCTGGGCTTGATCACGAACGGCGCGAACGTGACCGCGCGGCCGCCCGGCGCCGTCAGCCGGGCGAAATAGAGCCCGCTCGGCCAGGTTCCGAGCCGCACCCGAACCGTGTTCACGGTTCCCTTGCGGAAGCGCAGGCGGGTCGGCGGCCCCCAGAGACGGCCGGCGCTCGACCAGTCCCGCTCGGCGCCCGCGCGCAAAATCTGCAGGTCGAGCCGGTGAACATGGCCGAGCACACGCAGCTTCGCGAGCTGCCCCGCGTTGTACGACGTCTCGGAGAACGCGGCCGACAGCGCCGGATGCAGCACGCTCTCCGGCGGTCTCGCGCGGGCGCCGTGGACGACGGTGAGGGCGACGACCAGCGCCACGGCGAACGCTCCGCTGCGCGCGAACGCCGAAGTCGAGCGTCGTGCGGTCACGCGGCGGGCGGCACCGTGGGCAGGAGCGTCGGCAGTGGCGACCGGGCCGCCGGCAGGAGCGGCGGTCCGGGAAGCTCCGGCGGCGGCGCGTCTGGTGGCGGTCCGGCGCTCGCGTCCGGTGGAGCCGTCGTGACCGAGAAGGGACGGCTGTACCGCGCCTCTTCGGTCCCCGGTTTCCCGCACTTCAGGACGCGCAACGCGTACTGGTAGCTCCCGGCGTCGAGGCCGTCGGCCGGGACCGTGACCGTCTGCCGGCCGACTGCCTTGCCCGCTGCGTCCGCAACGATCTCACCCGTCTGCGCGTCGACGATCTGCACCTGGTAGCTGCACGGCAGCGTGCACGAGAAGTCGAGGTCGAGCGTCGTCGGCGCGGCGGTCGACGGCTCGTGGAACGCGACGCCGCTGAGGTTGTCCGTCGTCTTGCTCTTGGCACATCGACTCAGCGTCCCGGTCTGCGCGGCGAGCGCGCTGTCGCGGACACCGGCCAGGCTCGACTTCGGCGTGGCGTTGCTGTAGTAGACGCCCGACTGCCACGCCCTGGCGTCCCGCTCGTCGACGACGTGGAAGATCAGCAGCCCGGCGACCGTCGGCTGGCACGCGGCGAGGGCGAACGCCTGCCGGTAGTAGGTGGCCTGCAGTGCCTCGCTGATTGCGTCCTTGGCCCCCGGCGCCTTGAGGTGGGTGTACAGCGACCGCTTGCGCGCCGGGATCTGCGACTGGTAGCCGAATTCGTCGTAGATGATCGGCAACGTCTCGCCGCGCTGCGCCGTGTGCGCGAACGCGTGGGTCAGCAGCCGCACGAGTTTCGGATAGTCGGCGATCCCGATCGACGTCGTGTTTGGATGAGCGAAGCTCGGCGGCAGCGAGGACGGGATCAGGTACGGGTGGATCGCGAACATGTCCATGATTGGAAGGCGGCGCCCGGTTTTGCGATACGCGGCCCCGAGGTCGCGGATGAACTCGGTGGGCGAATGCGTCTTTCGCACCGCAGCTGCGTCGTCCTGCCCGTGCGGGGAGAGCGCGCCGCCGATCACGTTCACGTCGGCGGAGACCGACTTGAGCGCGTCGTACGTCTTCGCGAGCAGCAACTCGTACGAGGGGGCCGCGAGATCGACGCCGCCGAGCCCGAACTGCGGCATCCAGAAGCGGTTCAGGTTCGGCTCGTTGCCGACGACGTAGTCCGTGATCGTCGGGAAACGGCGCGCGATCGACGCCGCGAACTGCGCGAACTGACCACGCGCCAGCGACGACCGCGGCGTCGACCGCCAATCGGTGGGGTAGATCGACACCACCAGGCGGACCCCGTCGAGCTGCGCGGCGGCCGAGGCGTTCTGCAGCACGGTCAGGTCGTCGCCGCCGATCGTTTGCCGGCCGGGCGACCAGAGCACCGTCATTCGCACGACGCCGAACCCGGCGAGCGCAACGAGGTCCATCTTCGACTTTGCCGTCACCGGATCGAGGCTGCGAACCGCATCCTCGGTCGCACCGACGAACATGCCGGTGCCCGCCGACGCCGGACGCGCCACCACGAGCGAGAGCGCGAGCAACGCGAACGCGATGCGTCCGATCATCCTCACCGCGTACGGGAGACGCACGTCAACTCCTTCAAGCCGGCCAGCCTAGCTGGCCTAAACGGCGCGCAAGCGCTAGGAGCGTGATAGGAAATGCGGCATGACCGAGATACTGCTTTTCCACCACGCACACGGCCAGACTCGAGGATTCCTCGCGTTCGCCGACGAGCTGCGAGCGGCCGGCCACGTCGTTCACACGCCGGACCTCTATGACGGCAAGACGTTCACGGACCTCGACGAGGGCGTCGGCTACGCGCAGCAGGTCGGCTTCGAGACGATCGGCGAACGCGGTCGGCTCGCCGCCGACGACTTGCCGAACGGGCTCGTCTACGCGGGTTTCTCACTCGGGGCGCTGCCCGCCCAGATGCTGGCCCAGACGCGCCCGGGCGCCAAGGGAGCGCTGTTGTTCAGCGCCGCGTTCCCGGCCTCCGAGTTCGGAGGCTCCTGGCCACAGGGAGTCCCTCTGCAGATCCACATGATGGAAGACGACCCGTGGGCCGCGGAAGACCTTCCGGCCGCGCGCGAGCTTGTCGAGACGACCGACGGCGCCGAACTTTTCCTGTATCCCGGCAATCGACACCTGTTCGCCGACACCAGCCTGCCGGACTACGACGAAAGCGCCGCGACGCTGCTCGAGCAACGCGTCCTCGAATTCTTGACTGGTGTCTGACACCTCGTCGCCCCGCAGCACGCTCTCTTAGCTCAGCTCGAAGAGGTGTCTGACACCTTTTCGCCCCGGCGTGGCAACGCGAACCCAGGAACACGCCACCTTGCTTGTGGTCCGAAAGGTGGGAAACTCTGAAGCTTCCCGTCCAGTCGTGCCCCCCAGAGCAGACGAAGGAGGAGTGATGAGGAGAAGAAACAGTGCGGCGGTCGTCGCGATCGCCGTCCTGGCGCTGGCCGCCGTTGCCTCCGCCGCGAAGGTAGGGGCAACGCCCACGACGAGCGCGGCCGCACCGAAGAACTGCTCGTTCACGCTCCGGGTCGGAGACGTCCTTCCGTTCACCGGCGGCCTCGCCGCGTACGGCGCGAACCTCGACCGCGCCGTCAAGGTGGGAATCGCGCTCCAGAACGCGGGGCTCAAGAAGGATGGGCTCGCCGGCCAGATCCAGGTCAAGCTCGTCGGCTCCGAGGACGGCCAGACCCAGGCGAGCGCCTCGGTCGAGGCCGCGACGAAGCTGATCAAGTCGAATCACGCGAACGTGCTGATCGGCGAGATGGCGTCGAGCGCCACGATCCCGATGGCGCAGTCAGTCTCGATCCCGAACCACGTCGTGCAGATCTCGCCGACGTCGAGCGCGCCGCAGCTCACGACGATCGCGGACAACGGCTACCTCTGGCGGACGTATCCGTCGGACACGCTGCAGGGCAAGGTGCTCGCGCAGGCTGCGATCAGCGCGTTCGGCAAGGGCGCGACGCTCAACGTCGGCGCACGCAACGACGCGTTCGGCATCGCGCTCAAGCAGCTGTTCGTCACCGAGTACCAGAAGCTCGGCGGCAAGATCGGCGTCGACGAGTCGTGGAACCCCGACCAGCCGACCTTCGACACCGAGGCGCAGAAGCTCGTCAGCGGGAACCCGGCCGGCTACATCATCATCGACTTCCCGGAGACGTTCCAGAAGTTCGCGCCGGCGCTCGTGCGCACCGGTAAGTGGGACGCGACCAAGACGTTCATGACCGAGGCGCTGCGCGACACCACCGTGCTCGATGCGATCGGGAGCCCCGTGATCGGGCTCCGCGGCACCGCCGCGAGTGCCGCAGGCGGGCCGGCCGGTGCGTCCTTCGCCTCCTATTGGAAGAAGAACGTGCACGGGGCGAAGCCGTACACCGGTTTCGAGGGCACCTCGCTCGACGCCGTCAACGTCGCGTTCCTCGCGGCGCTGCGGGCGTGCTCGTCGTCGCCCGCGAGGATCAAGGCGAACCTGGTCAGGGTCTCCGGCCCGCCCGGGATCAAGGTCACCTACCTGCAGATGGCCAAGGCGATCAAGCTGATCCGCGCCGGCAAGGAGGTCGACTACGAGGGAGCGTTCAGCCCGGTCGACTTCGACGCGAACGGGGACATCGGCTCGGCCGTCTTCGAGATCTGGAAGTACTCGGCGCCGGGCAAGATCGACACGCTCAGCACCGTCACCTTCAAGGGCTAGATGCGTACGGACTACAGGGAGGGCGGCGGCTTCGAGGAAGCCGCCGCCTACTCCCGCGCCGTGCGGATCGGGCCGCACATCGCGGTCAGCGGAACCGCCGCCCGCGGCGGCGGTGACGCCTACGCGCAGGCTGAGGAGGCGCTGCGGCGCGCGCTCGCGGCAGCCGCCGAGCTGGGAGCGGGGATCGGCGACGTCCTGCGCACACGGCTGCTGCTCGCCCCGGACTGCGACTGGGAGGGCGTGATCCGCGCGCACCGCGAGGTCTTCGAGGGCGTGAACCCGGCGAACACGACCTACTTCGTCGCCGGATTCATCCCCGAGGGCGTGCTCGTCGAGGTCGAGCTCGACGCGGTCGTCGCCGGCGCCTCCCAGATAGAGCTGCGCCACCTTCGGATCGTGCAGCAGTTCGCTGCCGCGGCCGTCGATCGCGTTGCGGCCGCCGTCGAGGACGTAGCCGCGCGCAGCGAGCGCAAGCGCCCGCCGGGCGTTCTGCTCGACCATCACGATCCCGATCCCGAGCTGGTTGATCTCGAGCAGCTTGTCGAAGACGAGATCCATCGCCTGCGGCGAAAGGCCGGCTGAAGGCTCGTCGAGCAGCAGCAGCTTCGGTTTCGTCACGAGCGCGCGCGCCAGCGCGACGAGCTTGCGCTGGCCTCCCGAGAGCGTCCCCGCCCGTTGTCCCGCCCGCTCCGCGAGGATCGGGAACAGGTCGTGAACGCCGACGAGCGCCTGCTTCCGGTCGGCCTTCGCCACCCCCAGCGATCCCATGTGCAGGTTCTCGGCCACGGTCAGCGAGGGAAAGACGTTCTCGGTCTGCGGTACGAAATTGAGCCCGCGCCGGGTGAGACGATCGGCGCGCAGGCCGGTGACGTCCTCACCGTCGAACCGCACGGTCCCGGCGACGAGCGTGACGAGCCCGTAGATCGCCTTCAAGAGCGTCGACTTGCCGGCCCCGTTCGGGCCGATCACCGCGACGATCTCCCCCGCCTCGGCACGCAGCGAGACGCCGCGCAGGACGAGCGCGTCGTCGTAGCCCGCCTCCAGCTCGTCGACCTCGAGGAAGCTCATACGGCCTCGTGGCGCGCACCCAGGTACGCGTCGACGACGCGCTCGTCGCCGCGTACCTCTTCCGGCGTGCCGTGCGCGATCACGCGGCCGTCGTTCATCACCACCACGCGGTCGCTCGCGCCCATCACGAAGTCGAGGTCGTGCTCGACGATCAGGAGCGTGATCCCGTCGCGGTCGCGAAGATCGCGGATGTGCTGCAGCAGCTCGACGCGCAGTGTCGGGCTCACGCCGGCCATCGGCTCGTCGAGCAGCAGCAGGCGCGGCTCGGCCATCAGCGCCCGGATCAGGTCGAGCAGCTTGCGCTGACCTCCCGAGAGCGTGCCCGCGAGCGCCCGGGCGTGACCGTCGAGACCGACGAGTGCCAGCAACTCGCCTGCACGCGTCTGCGCCTGACGTTCACGCGCGCGTCCGCCACGACGCCCGAGGTGCTCGCCAGGATGCCGCGGCGTCGCGAGCAGCACGTTCTCGGCGACGGTCATGCGCAGGAGCGCGCGCGGAGTCTGGAAGGTGCGCACGAGACCGCCGCGCGCGATCCGGTGCGCCGGCAGCCGGTCGATTCGTCGGCCGTCCATCGACACGTGGCCGGACCGCATCCGCAGGAATCCCGAGATGCAGTTGAAGAGTGTCGACTTGCCGGCCCCGTTCGGCCCGATCAGGCCGGTGATCGATCCCGCCTCCACGTCGAACGTCGCACCGTCGACCGCCCGCACGCCGCCGAAGGCGTGAGCCACGTCGCGCACTTCGAGCAGCGCCGTCACTCGAGCACCATCTCCTCGCGCCGGCCGAGAATGCCCTGCGGGCGGAAGACGACGAGGCCGATGATCACGAGGCCGATCACGATCAGGCGCAGGTACGCCCGGTCTGCCGAATCGAGGGACGAGAGCGGCTGGAAGTCGAGGAAGCGCGTGCCGGCGAACAGGAAGCCGAACACCAGCGCTCCGACCGGCACGGCCCAGATCCGCCCGAGGCCGCCGAGGATCACGATCATCCACGCGAAGAACGTCAGCAGCGGCTGGAAGTCGTCCGGGCTGAAGAACGAGAACTGCCACGCGTAGAACAGGCCGGCGATGCCGGCGAACGCCGACCCGATCGCGAGCACCTGCAGCTTGTAGAGCTGCACGTTCTTGCCGAGCGACGCTGCGGCGTCCTCGTCCTCGCGAATCGCGCGCAGCACGCGGCCCCATGGCGTGCGCACCGCGAGCCACGTGACCGTGAGCAGGACGACGGCGACCGCCCAGACGATCAGCAGCATCGTCACGTCCTTCGAGCCGATGTGGAGCCACGTGCCCACGCGCGCCTGGAAGCTCTCCCACTGGCCGTTGTACTGGGATGCCTGTGTGACGCTGCCGAGCGCGATCGTTCCCTGCGAGCCGCCGGTCAGCGACTCCTCGTTCGTCGCGACGTAGCGGACGATCTCGCTGAAGGCGATCGTGACGATCGCGAAGTAGTCCGCTCGCAGGCGAAGCGTCGTGAGCCCGAGCAGCAGGCCGGATGCGGCTGCGGCGGCGATCGCGAGCGGAGCGGCGAGCCACATGCTCATGCCCTCCTTCACGACGAGGATCGCCATCGTGTAGGCGCCGATCGCCATGAAGGCGACCTGGCCGAAGTTGAGCAGGCCGGTGAGCCCGAACTGGAGCTGGAGTCCGAGCGCGAGGATCGTGTAGATGCCGGCGACGACGCCGACGAACGCCCAGAACTCGCCGCTCAAGAGGGCGCTCATACGACCCTCGCCCGGCCGAAGAGCCCCTGCGGCCGCACCATCAGCGCGGCGATGAGGACGACGAACGCGACAACGGGCTTGTAGGTCGGGTTGACCCCGCCGAAGAACGACGGCCAGGTCGAGAGCTCCATCGCGACCCCGAGTGTGAGGCCACCGGCGAGCGCGCCGTACGCGCTGCCGATGCCGCCGAGCACGACCGCCGCGAAGATCGGCAGCAGGAGCGTGAAGCCGAAGTTCGGGTCGAACGTCGTCTGGGCGAGGCCCGGCGAGGATCCCGGCGATCCCGGCGAGCATCCCGGAGAGGATCCAGGTGAACGCGATCGTCCGGCCGACGTCGATGCCGGCGACCGCGGCGAGCGTGCGGTCGTCGGCGAGCGCGCGCATGGTCCGGCCGAGCGTCGTCCGCGACAGAAAGAGGCCGAGCGCGACGATGATCGCGGCGGCGGCCACGATCGTGATCGCCTGTGCCTCCGAGAGCCGGACGCTGCCGATCACGTACACCTTGAACGGATTCACGCGGTAGGTCTGCGGCTGGGGTCCGTACGCCAGCAGCAGCGTCGAGCGGAGCACGAGCGCGAGGCCGATCGACGCGAGGAACAGGCTCATGAAGCCGGCGCGCCGCCGTCGAAGCGGCCGCCAGAGCACCGCGTCGAGCAGCAGCGAGAGTGCGGCGGTCGCGAGCATCGCGAGGATCGCCGAGACCACGAGACTGAGCTTCAGCGGCCCGTTGAACGCGTACGCCGCGAGCGCGCCGAACGCCATGAAGTCGCCGTAGGCGAAGTTCACGAGCCGCAGGATCCCGTAGACGATCGACACGCCCACGGCCGCGATCGCGATCACCGAGCCGGTCACGAGACCGTTGGCGACGAGCTGCGCGAACACCTACCGCGACCCTCGACCGGAACCTGGTTCGCTCTTTGAACCAGGTTCATGAGTTGCTCGGGAGGCCGCGGCGGAGCGACACTCATGAACCAGGTTCACAAACCGAACCTGGTTCTGTACCGCAGCCATTTCGCACACCGGAGCCACACCAAGCCTCTCTACACGAGCTGGGGCTCGGGCACCAGGCGATTCTCCGCGAAACGGCCGGCGTCGAGTGTCTGGAGCGCCGGATCGGTCGCGTCGCCGAGGACGACGTCGGCGAGGATCCGCGCGACTGCCGGCGCGATCATGAACCCGTGGCCGCTGAAGCCCGCCGCGACGAAGACGCCGTCGTCGACCCGGCCGAGGATCGGCTGGTGGTCAGGCGTCACGTCGTACTCACCCCGAACGAGCAGCGGAAACGAGACGTAGGTGAGCACCGGGAGCAGCTCCTCGATCACGGCCCGGAGGTGCGAGCGCCACTGCGGTTGTTGTAACTGGTCACCGCGAGCGGCGAGGTCGCTGGCGAGCACGCGGCCGTTGCCGAGCTGCTTGGCGGCGAAGTGCCGCTCGGCCGAGATGACGAGCGGTTCGAGCAACCGCTCGGCGATCGGCTCGCTGTAGAAGAGGTAGCGCTCTTCGCGGGCGATCGGCAATCCCGGCACGAGGCGAGGCGTGTCGGCGCCTGCGGCGACGACGATCGCGTCGGCCTCGAGCTCGTCGAGCGACCGAACGTCCTGGATGCGAACGTCGAGGCCGGTCGCGAACGCCTCGACGACGCTCTGCGGCCGGTCGAAGTAGCCGTCTTCGGCGCACCACGCCCCGCCGACGATCGAGGCGGGGACGAGCCCCGGCACGAGCTCCGCCGCTTCGTCGGGCGAGACGATACGAGACGGAACACCGGCGTCGTTCTGGACGGCGACGTTCGACTGCAGGCGGGTCAGGGTGTCGTTGCTGTGCGCGAGGAAGAGGTAGCCGCAGCGCCGAAAGCCGAGCGGAACGGCCGCCTCGAGGTGCTCGTCGGCGGCGGCGTAGAAGTCGGCCGACTCGCCCGCGAGGCGGCAGGCAACCGGCGTCCCCCACTGCCGCCGCACGCCTCCCGGCTGCACCCCGGACGCGCCGGAGCCGATGCCGGTGCGCTCGAAGACCGCGACCCGGGCGCCCCTGCGGTCGAGCTCGCGCGCGATCGCAAGGCCGACGACGCCCGCCCCGACGACCGCGACATCGAGAGGAGCACCCGACACCGGCCAATCATGGCACCTGGGCGGAGCTCAGCGGACGCCGGGGACCGGCACAGGCCCCGGCGCCGACTGCGGGAACGGTGCCCAACCCTCGGAGGCGAGGGTGGCGAGGCTGCTCGAGGCGACGCCGCCGTCCGAGATCGTGAAGACGCTGCCACCGACGACCACGGAACGCCGGATCGCGGCCGCCGGAGACGTTCCGGCCGGGTGCGTGATGCGGCCGACGAGCTCGATCCCATGCGCGCGCCCGACGCGGTAGCCGACCGCGCGCTGGTCGAACGGCACGACGACGATGCCGGTCGCCGGCCAGTAGAGGAACGCATGATGGTCGGCCTCCGCCTCGGACCACCCAGGGCCGAGGGTCGCGTGAGCGAGACGCGTCGGGTGCCGTAGGTCGGAGACGTCGAAGAGCGAGATCTGCGTGCCGGCCGGCCGGCCCTGATCGTTGACGTCCTGCCCGATCCCGAGCAGCAGCCCCTCGCCGATCGGATGCAGGTAGGCCGAGTAGCCGGGAAGCTGGAGCTCGCCGAGCACGCGCGGCCGCGACGCGTCGGTGAGATCGACGGTGTAGAGCGGGTCGACCTGTTTGAATGTCACGACGTACGCGGTCGGGCCCACGAATCGGACTGCATAGACGCGCTCTCCCTTGCCGAGGTTCCCGACGCTGCCGATCTGGTTGAGCGCGCCGTCGCCGGGGCGCAGCGTCGTCAGCGAGGACTCGGTCGAATCGCTCGAATCGAACCATGCCGGCGCGTCCGTGCTCACGACGCGCAGGACGCCCGCGTACTCGGACAGCGACCACTGATTCAGCAGGTAGCCAGAGACCTGGCCGCTGCCGCGGTAACGCGTGCGGGTCGGGTCGGAGATGTCGAAACGGTGGAGGGCGGTGGTGACGGTCGGCTGCGCCTCGGTCGGCGTCGCCGGCAGCGGGCGGTCCGCCCAGCGCTCGGTCGCGAGGTAGAGGTTGTCGCGGGACGCATAGACGATTCGCGCGTCGGTCATCACGCCGACCGAGTCCACCGGGACGAGGCCCTTGGCCAGGTCGACTGTCAGCACGGTGAGCATCCCGAGCCCCGAGAACGCCCGTGGATGGTCGACGCTCCGGCACTGCACGAGCGGCTTCGCCGCTTGCGACGGCCGTCCCGCGCGTTTGATCGTGTACGTCGGGAGCCATGAGGCGATGCGCGACGACTGGACGATCGCCCGGTTGTGGTCGCGCGCCGCCGCGAGAGCCGCGGCGGTCGAGTCGGTCGGCTGCTCGAATGGCAGCACCCTCGGCACCTGGGCGGAGACGACGATCCGGGCGACCCCGCCGACGAGGCGCGCGTCCACGTAGCCGCCGTCCAGCGTGAGCGTCCGGACGAGGCGCAACGCCTTCGGGTTGGAGACGTCGATCTCCGAGAGCACCGACTTAGCCGGGTAGTACGGCCTCACGAGCGCAGCCGCGGCAGGCACGGGCGTCAGCCAGTACCCGCCCCGCGACAGCACGAGCAGCCGGTCGCCCGAGAGCAGGAGCTCATGGCTCCAACCGGCGTCGAGCTGTAGCGAGTCGAGCAGCACCGGTCGCGTCCCGGTGACGTCGACCGCGTTCAGCCGGCTGCCGGCGACGGCGAACAAGGTCGTACCGTTCGTCTTCACGAGATCCGGCTCGTCGACGCCCTGCTCCTGGACGTTGGTGCCGGAGTAGTCGACGCCTTCCGTCGGGGTCGCGTCGCGCGCCGACGAGGCGACACCGGGAACGACGCCGCCGCGGGCAGGCGAGCCGCCGAAACCGTAGGCGCTGACGAGCGGCACCGCCTGCGACTTCACATAGCCCAGGAGATCGCCGCAGGAGCGGAATGGGACGAGCCGCGAGGCTTTCGCGGCCGTCTCGGCGTTTGCCGAGTGACCGGCGGTCCCGCCCACGCCCGCGGCCGCGAGCGTGACCGCAGCCGGTACGAGCGCGATCCGCTGCCAGGGCCTCATCTACTCGTATACGCCGCCGGGGGGCGGCGACGTCACAGCGGTGGGGCTCTCGGCGCCGACCTCGACCGGCTCCTCGGCCGCGGGCTCGTCCACCGCAGGCTCGAGCGGAACCGGGGGCGGGCCGGGCACGAACACCGGCGCCGCGGCCGGCGCGACGACGTTCTGCTTGCGGCGACGCATCATTCTCGGCTCGAAGGTGACGCCGAAGACGACGCCGAGGCCGAACGCCACGACCGCGACGCGCTCACCGAGGTTGTGCACCCCGTGGCCGATCCCCAGGTCGTCGCTCCAGGAGAGGACGTGATCCCGGATCCAGTTTGCTTCCGGCTGGGCGGCGAGAATCACCCAGCCTGCGGCAACCAGAACGGGCAGGAACGCGAGGAGGAAGCTGGCCGTCGGCTTCCCGTCGCGGCCGTGGAGCTGGGAGAGCCCGAGCAGGCCACCGGCGAGCGCCATCAAGGCGATCACCCCCCAGTAGCCACTTGTCGTGAAACGGTCGAAGTGAGGCGAGTACCAGAGCAGGAACCCGGCCGCCGCAGCGCCGAGCAGCGTTGTCAGCGCTCGATTCCAGCGCTTCAGCTCAGCTCACCTCCCACTGGGCGTACAACGGACGAGACCGGAGAATCGGTGCGGTTGCGGAAGCGGAGCGCCTCCGGGTACGGGAAGAAGTCCATCAGCTCGCCGCTCTCGATCCGGCGCTGGGCGGCCTGCCAGAACTCCGGCTGGAGCAGCTCGCCATGGTGGCGCTCGAAGAGCTCACGCCGGTGTGGGTCGCTGAACAGGAACGTCGCGAACTCCTCCGGGAACACGTCCTGCGGCAGGACGCCGTACCACGGCTCGGCCGCCAGCTCCGACTCGTCGTCCGGCGCCGGCGGGATGCGGCGGAAGTTCACGTCGAGCAGGTACTCGATCTCGTCGTAGTCGTAGAAGACGACGCGGCCGTTGCTCGTGACGCCGAAGTTCCGCCAGAGCATGTCGCCCGGAAAGATGTTCGCGGCGACGAGGTCGCGAATCGCGTGGCCGTAGTCGACGATCGCCGCCTCGAGCTCGTCGGGTGAGGCGCGGTCGAGGTAGAGGTTCAGCGGCACCATCCGCCGCTCGACGTAGCAGTGGCGAATCACGAGCGGGTCGCCGTCGGAGATCATCGACGGCGCGAGCTCGTGCAGCTCAGCGAGCAGCTCCGGCGAGAAGCGCTCGCGCGGCAGCGCCAGGTCGACGAACTCGAGTGTGTCGGCGAGGCGCCCGACCCGGTCGACGTGCTTCACCATCGTGAACTTCGAGCGCACGGTCTCCCGGTCGGTGTCCTTGCCGTAGCCGAACGAATCGCGGATCAGCTTGAAGACATACGGGTACGACGGCAGCGTGAAGACGAGCATCACCTGGCCGCGGATCCCGGGCGCCTCGACGAACCGGTCGCGGGAATGGTGCAGGTGCTGCAGCAGCTCGCGGAAGAAAAGCGTCTTTCCCTGCTTGCCGAGCCCGACCATCGTGTAGAGCTCGGAGCCGGGACGCGCCCTCGTCATCGAGCGCAGAAACTCGACGTAGCCCGACGGCACCTCCATGTCGACCAGGAAGTAGGCGCGCGAGAGCGAGAAGAGGAGGCTGATCTGCCGCGAGTCCAGCAGGATCGCGTCGATCTCGAGGCCACGGTCGGGGTCGTTGAGCACGGCAGCGACGAACGGCAGCCTGTCGTGGCCGTTCACGATCTTGCCGAACACGTACGCGGCCTTGTTGCGGTAGAAGGCCGAGTTCAGCACCTGGATCTGGTGGTTCGGCTCGAGGCGCGACCACGATCCGCCCGGCCGCTCGGCGAGCGCGCGCAGCACGTGGCCGACATCGCGGTCGAGGTCGGCGAACGGCCGGCGCCAGCCGAAGTCGCGAAACAGCTGCGCGAAGCACTCCCGCTCCCCGTCGACGTTCGGGTAATAGCTGCGGTAGATCGGGGGGTCGGACTCGATGTACTCGGTCGAGATCGCCGCGCGGACGAAGATCAGGTCGTTGTCGTAGTAGGTCTTCCGCAGCATCCGCTTGATCACGGAGTTGAAGAACGTCTCGGCGAGCTCCGGCTGGCTGTGCTCGACGAGCAGGCCGATGTAGTAGAGCTTCGCGTCGCGCCAGGTCTGGTCGGTGAGCGCGGCGACGTCGAACTCCCCGCGCAGCCGGTCGACGCACTCACGGACGCGCTCGTCGTAGAAGCGGATCCGCTCCTGCACCGTGTGCTGCTGCTCCATCCAGTCACCTGCCTCGAACAGTTCCTCGGCGCGGGCGCTCGCCGCGCGAAACAGCCGGTAGTGCCGGTCGAAGCCCTCGATCAGGACGGTCGCGATCTGCCGCGACGCGTCCTCAGGGGCGGCTCGGATAGCCTGGGCGGTCCGTTTCCCCACGAGCACAAAGTAGGCCAATGAGCGCAACGACGCAGATCGAGGTCCCGGCCGGCGGCACGAAGATCGTCCCCGGCGAACCGACTCCCGATCACCCGATCATCCTGTTCATCGAGGGCGACGGGATCGGCGTCGACATCACCCCGGTGATGCACGCGGTCGTCGACGCAGCCGTCGAGAAGGCGTACGGCGGAGCGCGGCAGATCCACTGGATGGAGGTCTATGCGGGCGAGAAGTCGACGCGGATCTACGGCAGCGACGTCTGGCTCCCCGACGAGACGCTGGAGGCGGCGCGCGAGTTCTCGGTCTCGATCAAGGGGCCGTTGACGACGCCGATCGGCGGCGGCATCCGCTCGCTGAACGTCGCGCTCCGCCAGCGGCTCGACCTCTTCGTCTGCCTTCGGCCGGTGCGGCACTTCCCCGGTGTGCCGAGCCCGCTCAAGGACCCGACGAAGACCGACATGGTCATCTTCCGCGAGAACACCGAGGACATCTACGCGGGGATCGAGTGGGAGGCCGAGTCGGCAGGCGCCCGCAAGGTGATCGACTTCCTCGTCGGCGAGATGGGCGTGCAGAAGATCCGCTTCCCGAACACGTCGGCGATCGGGATCAAGCCGGTCTCGCGCGAAGGCACCGAGCGGCTCGTCCGCAAGGCGATCGAGTACGCGATCGCGAACGGGCGCGAGTCGGTCACGCTCGTCCACAAGGGCAACATCATGAAGTTCACCGAGGGCGGGTTCCGCGACTGGGGCTACGCGCTCGCCGCGCGCGAGTTCGGCGCGACGCCGATCGACGGCGGCCCGTGGCTCACGTTCGAGCACGACGGGCGCGCGATCACGGTCAAGGACGTGATCGCCGACGCCTTCCTGCAGCAGATCCTGACGCGGCCCGCCGAGTACGACGTGATCGCGACGCTGAACCTGAACGGCGACTACATCTCAGACGCGCTCGCCGCGCAGGTCGGCGGCATCGGCATCGCGCCCGGCGGCAACCTCTCCGACGAGGTGGCGATGTTCGAGGCGACCCACGGCACCGCCCCGAAGTACGCGGGTCAGGACAAGGTCAACCCGGGCTCGCTGATCCTCTCGGCCGAGATGATGCTGCGCCACCTCGGCTGGGTCGAGGCCGCCGACCTGATCATCACGTCGCTCGGCGCCGCGATCTCCGACAAGCAGGTCACCTACGACCTCGCCCGGCTGATGGAAGGCGCGCACGAGATCTCGACCTCCGCCTTCGGCCGGGCGATGATCGAGCGCATGTAGCTCGTCACATCGTCGGCGGCGTGTCGACGCAGAGCACGCGCAGGACCGAGGTCTCGCTCGCGTTCGACAGCAGGTGCGGCCGCTCGGCCGGGTAGTACGCGGTGTCGCCCGGCTGCAGAGTGCGCGGCTCCGCGCCCTCGAGCTCCAGGCGGAGGTCGCCCTCCAGCACGAGCAGCCACTCCTCGCCCGCATGCCGTCCGGGCTCGGCCAGGCTCGCGCCCGGCTGGAAGTGCACCTCGAGCGGCATCATCTGCCGGTCGGTGTCGGCCGTCAGCAGGTAGACGTCGATGCCCTCGACGGGCGACTTCAGCGACCGGCGCTCGTCGGGGTGGATCACCTCCGGGTAGTCCATGCGGACCGCGAACGGCAGCAGGTCGGTGATCGAGATGCCGTAGAAGTCGATCAGGCGGACGAGCCGGCCGATCGTGATGTCGCTGCGGTTGTTCTCGACGAGCGAGAGGAACGACGCGGAGATGCCGGTCGCCTCCGCCACGTCGGCGAGGGAGAGGCTGCGCGCGTTCCGCACCTGGCGGAGAGCGGTGCCGACGGAGCCGAGGGAGGTTGGTTGGGCCGGGCTGACTGACATGGCGCTCGCTCAACGGCCGAGTATAAACTGCAGGCCGTGCAGCATAGTGCATGCCGCCCCCCAGGCACGGTCAGCCCCCGATAGGAAGGAACAAGGTGCAACCTCGCATCCGGGCCGCGCTCCGTCGGCCTTCACTCGCATTCGCCATCGCTGCGCTCGGCGTGCTCGTCGTCGTCGCGGCGGCGGCCGCAGCGCATCAGTCCTCGGCCGCCTCCAGCACGCTCGTCGTCGACAAGTCGTTCGACCTGAAGACGGCCGACCCCCAGCGGCAGTTCGAGCCGACCGGCGGCATCGTCGACCGCGCCCTCTACGACACGTTGCTGCGCTTCAAGGGCGCCGACGTCGCGCATCCGCTGCCCGACGTCGCGACGTCGTGGAAGGCGTCGAAGGACGCGAAGACGTTCACGTTCAAGCTGCGCAAGGGAATCGTGTTCTCGGACGGGACGCCGCTGACGTCGGCCGACGTCGTCTACTCGTTCAACCGGTTGATCAACCTGAAGGGGAACCCGTCGTTCCTGCTCGCCGGAATCACCGTGAAGGCGGCCGGCCCGTACGGGGTCGTGCTGCGCTCGGCGGCGCCGAACCCGGCGATCCCGGTGATCGTGACGAACACGTCGCTCGGCATCGTCAACTCGAAGCTCGTAACGGCGCACGGCGGCAGCGCGGCCGTCGGCGCCGACAAGAGCGACAAGGCCGAGTCGTTCCTGAACGCGACCTCAGCGGGCAGCGGCCCGTACATCCTGAAGAGCTACAACGTCACCTCGCAGGTCGTGATGACCGCGAACCCGCGCTACTGGGGCCGGAAGCCGCACTTCGGCACGGTGATCCTGCGCAACGTGACCGCACCTGCCCAGCTGCTCGACGTGCAGCGCGGCACGAACGAGATCGCACTCGACCTGTCGCCGTCCCAGGCGCACGGGCTCAAGAACGTGAACCTCGAGAAGACGCCGTCCGCGAACGTCTTCTTCCTGTTCGCGAACCAGGACCCGAAGGTCTCGACGGTGTCGTCGAACCCGCACATCACGGCGGCGATCCGCTACGCACTCGACTACCCGGGCTACGTCGCGCTCGCGGGTGCCGGCGCGATCCATGCCGCCGGCATGATCCCGTCGATGTTCCTCGGCTCGCTGCCCCACTCGGCCGCGGTCGAGCAGAACATCGCCAAGGCCAAGGCCGAGGTTGCCGCGTCGGGAATCTCGAATCCGACCGTCGACCTCGAGTACCCGAGTGACATCACCTCGAACGGCCTGTCGTTCGGTGTGCTCGCGCAGAAGGTGGCGTCCGACCTCGCGAAGGTCGGCATCACGGCCAACCTCAAGGGGAGCCCGGTCGCGACCTCGCTGAACACCTACCGGGCCGGCACCGAGCAGCTCGGTCTCTGGTACTGGGGGCCGGACTATCCGGACCCGAACGACTACCTCGTGTTCCTGCCCGGTGCGACGGTCGGCCTCCGCGCCGGCTGGCCTGCCGGGGCGAACCCGATCCTGTCGGCGCTCGGGAAGCGGGCGTCGGTCGCGACCGCGCCGGCGGTGCGCAAGCCGCTCTTCCAGACGATCCAGAAGGGCCTGAACGCAAGCGGGCCGTTCTATCCGCTGATCCAGCCGGGTCAGGTCGTCGCCTCGTCGAAGAACCTGACGAACGCGACCTTCAACGTCCTGTACTGGATCGACGTTGCAAGCGTCGGGTCGCACTAGCAACCAACTGCCTCGGCTCGCACTCAGGCCGGGACGATCGCGCGAGCGGTCGTCCCGGCCGTTCGTTCGTTTCATCCTGCGGCGGCTCGCAGCGCTCTTCCTGCTGTCGATCGGGATCACGTTCGTCGCGTTCGCGCTGACGCACATCGTCCCCGGCGACCCCGCTGCGGCGAACCTCGGCCAGCAGGCGATCAACGATCCCGCGGCGGTCGCCGCCTTCAACCACCACTACGGCCTCGACCGGCCGCTCCCGACCCAGTACGGGATCTACCTCTGGCGGCTGCTGCACGGCGACCTCGGCGAGTCCGAGCAGAACCACGACGCGGTGACGCACGATCTCAGCCAGGCGATCCCGGCGACCGCCGAGCTCGCGCTCCTCTCGATCCTGATCGCAGTCATCGTCGGCGTGACGCTCGGCGTGTTCGCTGCGATGCGGCGCAACAAGCTGACCGACCACGTTTTGCGCATCGTCTCGCTCGGCGGGGTGTCGATGCCGACGTTCTGGATCGCGCTCGTCGCGCTCTACGTCTTCTTCTTCCGGCTGAACTGGCTACCCGGAACCGGGCGGCTCGATCCGATCGTCACTCCCCCACCCGACCGCACCGGCCTCTACACCGTCGACGCCCTGCTCGCCGGCCAGTGGAGCACCTTCGGAAACGCGTTCATGCATCTCATCCTCCCCGCGCTCGTGCTCGCTGCGTTCAACATCGGGCTGCTGACGCGCTACACGCGCTCGTCGGTGCTCGAGGTGATCACGAACGACTACGTGCGCTCGGCCCGCGCGAAGGGAATGCCCGAGCGGATCGTGATCCCGCGCTACGTGCTGCGCGCGGCGCTGCCGGGCATCGTCACCGTCATCGGCCTCGCGTTCGCGAACGTGATGACCGGCGCGGTGCTCGTCGAGAACATCTTCTCGTGGCCGGGCATCGGCCAGTACGCCTACCACTCGGCGACCACGCTCGACCTGCCGGCGATCATGGGCGTCAGCCTGTTCGTCGCGTTCATCTACATCGTCGTCAACTTCTTCGTCGACATCCTCTACGGCGTCGTCGACCCGAGGCTGCGGATCGCGTGACCGCCGCACCGGTCCGCCTCCGTTCCTGGCAGCGCGCCCGCCCGTCCGTCGGCAAGGCGTGGCGCCATCCGCTGACGATTCTCGGCGGCACGATCGCCGGCGCCTGGCTCGTGATCGCGATCTTCGCGCCGTGGATCGCGCCGTACGACCCGCTCGCGCAGGACTTCACGCCGTTCCTGCATCCGGGCGCGCACCACTTCTTCGGCACCGACGAGCTCGGGCGCGACGTCTTCAGCCGGCGTGCTCTTCGGCGCACGGCTCTCGGTCCCGCTCGCGCTGCTCCTCGTCAGCATCTCGCTCCTGATCGGCGCGACCGTCGGCGCGCTCGCCGGCTACCTCGGCGGCATCGTCGACGGCATCGTCATGCGCTCCGCCGATCTGGTGTTCGCGTTCCCCGCGATCATCCTCGCGATGGTCACGACGGCCGCGCTCGGGCCGGGCGTGCGCAACGCGGTGATCGCGCTGATCATCGTCAGCTGGCCCTCCTATGCCCGGGTCGTGCGCGGGCTCGTGCTGCAGATCGGCCAGTCCGACTACGTGCTCTCGGCGCGCCTGCTCGGCTCGTCGGCTCGGCGCGCGCTCATCCGCGACGTGCTGCCGAACGTGCTCGGGCCGGTGCTCGTCCTCGCGACGCTCGACCTCGGGCAACGCGATCCTGCTGCTCTCGGGGCTGTCGTTCCTCGGTCTCGGCGCGCAGCCGCCGACGCCGGAATGGGGCGCGGGCGTGGCCGAGGGCACGCAGTACTTCCAGCAGTGGTGGATCGGCACGTTCCCCGGGCTCGCGATCTTCACGGTCGTCCTCGCCTTCAACTTCCTCGGCGACTCGCTGCGCGACGCGCTCGACCCGCAGTCGTCCTGGTCGCGCGGGAGCGACGACGAGTGAGCGCGCTGCTGACGGTGGAGGGCCTCCGCGTGCGCCTGCCGACACCGCGCGGCGAGGTGACGATCGTCGACGGCGTCGACTACGAGGTCGAGGCCGGCGAGGTGTTCGGCGTCGCCGGCGAGAGCGGCAGCGGCAAGACGATCTCCGTGCTTGCGCTGCTCCGCCTCCTGCCCGAAGGCGCACGCGTCGAGGGCAAGGCGCTCTACGACGGCCGCGACCTGCTTGCGCTCGGGCCGCGCGCGATGCGGGGCGTGCGCGGCAAGGACGTGTCGATGGTCTTCCAGGACCCGCTCACCTCGCTGCATCCGATGCTCTCGATCGGCAAGCAGCTGACCGAGCACGTGCGCCTGCACGAGGGCCTTCGGCAGGGAGCGGCCGACCGGCGCGCGCTCGAGCTGCTCGACCAGGTGCGCATCCCTGATCCGGAGAAGGCGCTGCAAGAGCTTCCCGCACCAGTTCTCCGGCGGCATGCGGCAGCGGATCGCGATCGCGATCGCCCTCGCCTGCCGGCCCGAAGCTCCTGATCGCCGACGAGCCGACGACCGCGCTCGACGTGACCGTGCAGGCGGGGATCCTGCGCCTGCTCGATGCGCTGCGCCGCGAGAGCGGGCTCTCGGTGATCCTGATCACGCACGACCTCGGCGTGATGTCGTCGATCGCCGACCGGGTCTCGGTGTTCTACGCGGGCCGCATCGTCGAGGCCGGCAGCGTCGAGGAGCTGCTGTCGCAGCCGCGCCATCCGTACACGCGCGCGCTGCTCGAGGCGCTGCCGCATCCGGAGGCCGAAGGCGGGCCGAGCTCGTCGCGATCGCCGGCGCACCCGCCTCGCCGCAGCGCCGTCCGGCCGGCTGCGCCTTCCATCCGCGTTGCGCGTACGCGCAGGAGTCGTGCCAGACCGAGGTGCCGCCGCTCGTCCGCGTCGACGGCCGTCTGCTCGCGTGCCCTCCCGACCCGTTCGCCTCCGAGGTTCCATGAGCCTGCTCGAGCTCCGCGACGTCGAGGTCGTCTACCGCCATCGCGGCGGCCCGCCGGTGCGCGCCGTCGCCGGCGCGAGCGTGAGCCGTCGAGCAGGGCCAGATCGTCGGGCTCGTCGGCGAGTCGCGGCTGCGGCAAGAGCTCGCCCGCGCGGCCGCGGTCGGCCTCGTTCCGCTCGCCTCGGGCGAGGTTCGTCTTCGAAGGGAAGCCGCTGCCGCCGCTGCAGCGCCGCGCGCGCACGCGCGTGGGCGGCGCGCGTGCAGATGGTCTTCCAGAATCCGTACGCGTCGCTGAACCCGCGGCGCACGATCGGCGCGCAGCTCTCCGACGGGCTCGCGCTCGACGGCGTCGAGCGGCGCGCGCCCGGCGCGCGCGGCGGCGCTCCTCGAAGAGGTGGGCCTTCCGGGCGCCGCGGCCGGCCGCTACCCGCATCAGTTCAGCGGCGGGCAGCGCCAGCGCATCGCGATCGCGCGCGCGCTCGCCGCGGATCCGTCGGTGATCGTGCTCGACGAGCCGCTCTCCTCGCTCGACGCGTCGGCGCAGGCGCAGATCGCGAACCTGCTCGTGCGCCTCGCGCGCGACCGGCAGCTCGGCCTGCTGCTGATCTCGCACGACCTGGGGATCGTCCATCACGTCGCCGACGCGGTCAGCGTCATGTACCTCGGCGTCGTCGTCGAGTCGGGCCCGACGCGCGAGGTCTGGCGCGCGCCGCAGCATCCGTACACCGAGGCGCTGATCACGGCGATCCCGTACGCGGACGGCGCGGGCCATCTGCCGGAGGCGCTGCCGGGCGAGGTGCCCGACCCGGCGCGGCCGCCGAGCGGCTGCCGGTTCCATCCTCGCTGCCCGTACGCGTTCGACCGCTGCGAGGCCGAGGTGCCGCCGCGCTATTCGGTCGGCCCGCGGCGAGAGGCTGCGTGCTTCCTGCGCGATCCCGCTGCAGTTCCTGCCGCCGTGACCCCGACCCGAGGAGGCTCGACATGAGTGACGCACCGCTGCCGGAGAGCGAGTACCAGGACCGCCGCGCGCGGCTCGCCGAGCGCATGGAGCAGGCCAGGATCGACTTCGTCTTCGTGCCGCCGTCGTCGGATCTCGAGTACCTCACGGGTCTGCGAGCGCGACCTGCCGAGCTTCGGCCAGAGCTCCTATGCGCACGGCTGGGTGACCGGAGCCTTCATCGCGCCGGGCCGCGAGCCGCTGTATGTGCTGCCGCGGATGTTCGTCGCGTTCCACCTGTGGGGGCGCGAGCCGGGCGACCTCGTGACCGTGAACGAGACCGACGACGGGCAGGCGCTCTTTCGGAAGGCGCTGGCGTCGATGGGGAAGTCGCAGCGCATCGGCATCTCGGCGCGAACGTGGGGCGAGTCCGTGCTCGAGATGCAGGCCGCCGCGCCGCACGCCAAGGTCGTGAACGCGACGCCGCTCGTCAACGAGTTGCGGCGCGTGAAGTCAGGGGCCGAGCTCGACCTGATGCGCAAGGCGTGCACGATCGTCGACGAGGCGATGGCGGCGACCGCGCCGCGCGTCGAGGCGGGCGTGACGATGGTCGACCTGGCCGAGGAGGTCGAGCACCAGATGCGGATCCGCGGCTCGCGCACGCCGTCGTTCCCGACGCACATCTTCAGCTACGGCTACGAGCAGTCGCACGACTCGCAGGACGCCGCGACGGCGCTCGGCCCGATCGCGGAGGGCGAGGCGGTGATGTTCGACTTCGGCGGCGTCGTGGGCCGGCTACTGCTCCGACTTCGGCCGCACGGTCGTCTGCGGCGAGCCGCCGCCCGAGTACGAGCGCGTCTACGGGATCATGCTCGCCGCGCAGGAGGCGGGCCGTGCCGCAGCGGTGCCGGGCGCGCTCGCGTCGGAGGTGAACGCCGCGTGCCGAGCGCCGATCGAGGACGCGGGTCTCGGCGAGTTCTTCCGCCACCGCATGGGCCACGGCATCGGCCTCGACGTGCACGAGCAGCCGTTCATCTCGACGGAGAACGACACCCCGCTCGAGCCGGGCATGACGTTCACCGACGAACCGTCGATCCTCTGGGACGGCCACTTCGCCGTGCGCATCGAGGACATCGTCGTCTGTGCCGAGGGCGGCGGCGAGTACCTGAACGCGCTCCGGCGTGAGGCGGTCGTGAACCGGTCCTGACGGACGCGGCCGCTGAGGAGGTCAGCGATCGCCGAACTCGGAGACCTAAAGAGTGGGATCGTGGAAGCCCGGAAGGTTCGTGAGCTTGACGACGTAGAGCGAAGCAGGCGCCACTCGGGGCGAAAGAGGTTGGCGCGGTGTCATGGAGAGTTCAACCCCCCATCGAGGGCAACGCGGGGGGCAGCGAACCGGTCATCGGCGAGCTAGATGTTCTCGCCCCAGACAGCCGACAATAGCCCGCTTGAACAGCCTCGTCATGAGGGTCGCCGCCACACGGTGGTGTCAAACATGCGTCATGCTCGATGGCGTCTCCGCTGAGGCGGGAATCATCGAGAGAGAAGCGGTGGAATCCGTAGAAAGCAAAGGGCGCGCTGCTGACGGGCGAAATCAGAATCAGACACACCATCGCGCTCGTCTGAGCCTGCGCTTCGAGAGGCGCGTTACATCTTCGCCCCCGGGGCAGGTCTGCTCGCCTGCAAGATATGCCGTCCAAGGATCGTGCGCCGCATGAAGCGGTGCGCGTGACGAGACTGAATCTCGAGGCCCGGGGCTAGTCCGATCGAAGGTCGCAGCGTGCACTTGGCGCTCGGGGTCGGAAGCCGGTGTCCTCGACAGAAGTGGGCACCCGAGCCCGTTCATCAAGGGCGCTGGGGGCTACCAGAATTCGCCGCCTCTGCGACGTGGCGCGAGGGTGTTTCTGGCGGGGACTTCTGCTGCTTAGGACACAGGCCGGCCGCCCGCTCCCGACCTTTTGACGCTACCTGCGCCACGTGGCACCCAAGTGGCGCGGTACTGGGCTCGAACCAGTGACCCCCAGCTCGTCGAGATGGCGGTCACTGAAGCACCTCGTTCGACGCGCAAAGAGGGGCCTTCCCGGCCGGTCGGGTGCTCGAGATCAGTCGTAGTTCCGAATCAAGCGAACGTTGAGCGCGAGCATCGCCACTCCGAGGACGATGACCACCGCGAAGCCGGGCAGGATCTTGCTCCACACCATGTCCTGGAGGATGAGCGAGCGCAGCGCCTCCATCACGTAGGTGACCGGGTTGAGCGTTGCCGCGATCTCCATCGGCCTCGTGAGCAGGTTGCGCGGCACGAAGTTCGGAGTCAGGAACAGCAACGGGAAGAAGATCAGGCCGGCGGAGTTCGTCGCCGCCGCGCTCCGCGTCTTCAGCGCGATCGACTGCATGAAGCCGCTGAAGACGACCGCCCACAGCGCGGCCAGGCCGACCAGCAGCACGAAGCCGAACACCCCGCTCGCGACCGAGATGCCGAAGACGAGCCCGAGCAGCACGATCGCAGCCGCGAGCAGGACCCCCTTGACGGACTCGGCGATCAGACGGCCGAGCACGATCGCCGTTCGCGAGACGGGCGTCGCGCGCAGCTTGTCGAAGTAGCCGCCCTCGATGTCCTCGACCAGGAACAGCGCCGCCGATCCGAACGACGCCGCCAGCAGCAGCGAGCTCGGCAACTGGAACGCGCCGTAGCCCTGCCCGTGCAGGAACGCCGTCGAGTGCGCCGGGAAGATCCTCGCTGCCTGCCCGACGTTGACCACGAGAAAGAACAGCGGGATGAACAGCGTCGGAAACAACGCCTCGGGCGTCCGCCACGCCTCGCGGAGCGCGCGCTGGCCGAGAACCCATGCCTGCGTCATGCCGACACCCCCCGCACATCGCCCGCAACCGCGGGTGCGTCCCGTCGCATCGAGGAACACCTCGTCGAGCGTAGGCTCGCTCGCCAAGCCCAAGCCGCTCGCGCAACTCGGCCTTCAGCTCGGCAGGCGTTCCTTCCCGCACGATCAGACCGTCGTCGATGATCGCGATCCGGTCGCAGAGCTGGTCGGCTTCCTCGAGGTACTGCGTCGTGAGAAAGATCGTCGTGCCGCGCACGTTGATCCGCCGCAGCTCCTCCCAGACGGTGAGCCGGCTCGCCGGGTCGAGCCCGGTCGTCGGCTCGTCGAGGAACAGCACATCCGGCTCGTGCACGAGCGCCGAGGCGAGATCGAGCCGGCGCTTCATGCCGCCCGAGTAGCTCTTGATCCGACGGTCGGCCGACTCCTCGAGCTCGACCAGCGCGAGCAGCTCCTCCGCGCGCGCAGCTGCCTCCTGCGGCGACATGCTGAACATCCGCGCTTGCAGAACCAGCAGCTCGCGCCCGGTCTGGCGCGGGTCGAGCCCGGCCTCCTGCAGCGCCACGCCCATTCGGCGTCGCGCCTCGTCGGGATCGCGCGCAACGTCCACCCCGGCCACGAACGCAGTGCCGGAGGTGATCGAGAGCAGCGTCGTCAGCATCCGCACGGTCGTCGACTTGCCGGCGCCGTTCGGCCCGAGAAAGCCGAACACCTCGCCGGCCTCGACCCGCAGGTCGACGCCTCGAACCGCCTCGATCACTTCCTTCCCACCCGTGTACTGCTTGACCAAGGCCTCGGCCTGCACGGCAGCTGCTGCGCCGGAAGGGAACGGCCTCTCCTCGATCACGATTGACACATCCTCCACGTTGGTTCTCCTCGTCGGTTACTCGAACACGCAAGCTACCCACACGCCGGCGCGTCGTCTTCTTCAAACGTGCTGGACGGCTGATTGACAAGCGCAACACCGTGTTCTACGTTCGACGCTCGGTTCCAAAAGCGTAGGAGCGGCCGGTTGGGGGAAACTCGCTCGTCGCTGCGGCCAGTCTTTAGCGATGAATCGCGGGTACCCGTCGTGCGTGTGCGGCTCGGGCTGCTGAACGCGTTCGAGGTCGTCTGTGACGAAGTGCCCGTTCAGCTTCCGAACGTGGCGCAACGCCTGGCCGCGTTCGTCGCGTTGCACGAACGGCCGGTGCAGCGGGAGTACGTCGCCGGCATGCTCTGGCCCGACACCCCCGACCAGCGGTCGGCGGCCAACCTGCGCTCGACGCTCTGGCGCGTCCAGACGCGTGCGCGCGGGCTCCTCGAAGTGAGCAGCGGCTGTCTACGGCTCGCGCCGGGCGTTCGCGTCGACCTGCGCGTCGCGGAGCGGGTCGCCCACCGGGTGCTCGCGCCGCCTCCCAACCGCGACCCACCGTGTGACCTCGGGCTCTTCGCCGGCGACCTTCTGCCCGACTGGTACCACGACGACTGGGTCGTGCTCGAGCGCGAACGCTTCCGCCAGCTTCGCCTCCTCGCGCTCGATGCGCTCTGCGAGCGCTATACGCGCGCGGGGCGCCGCGGCGAAGCGCTCGAGGCGGGCCTGCTCTCGCTCGCAGGCGAACCGCTGCGGGAGAGCGCCCACCGCGCGCTCATTCGGCTCCACCTCGCAGACGGCAACGCCGTCGAAGCGCTGCGTCAGTACCGCCTCTGCCGTCGGCTGCTCCGCGAGCAGCTCGGGATCGAGCCGACGCAGCAGATGCGCGACCTGATCGGAGAGCTGACGAGCTGGAGACGAACGGGTGACGATTTCGCTCGCGGTGACGTTTGGGTGACGCGCGCTCGATAGACCGGAGGAGTGCAGAGCGCCGGTTTTCCGACCCGCTTCGGGCTCGCCGCGCTCGCGACGTGGCGCGTCGCCCACCTCGTCGCCGAGGAAGACGGCCCCCTGAACGCGGTCGCGCGGGCGCGCGCCCGCGCGGGAACGAGCGTGCTCGGCGAGCTGATGGACTGCTTCTACTGCTTGAGCATCTGGACGGCGGCGCCGTTCGCGCTCGCGATCGCGCCGCGGCGGCGTGACGCGCCCATCACCTGGCTGGCGCTCTCCGGCGCCGCCTGCCTGCTCGAGCGCACGACATCCCCAGAAGAGAAAGGAGCCTGGAATGTGCTGTGGGAAGAACCGGCGAGCAGCGGCGGGAGACCCGACGCGGCCGGCGGTCGCGAGCCCCGTCACACCGCCGACACGACGGCGCCGGCGGAGAAGAACCGCTGACGCCCGCGCGGCGCGCCGCACCTAACCCCTGAATCCGAGGAACCGAACTGCGGCAAGGAGGTCGTAGCAACAGATGGCGAAAGAAAACGAGTCAGGCGACAAGCTGAAGCTGAGCTTCGTCGAGGCCCCCGAGGGCGAAAAGGCGCCGAAGCTGGCGGTCTACGTGATCGACCGGGCCGGCGAGACCGTGCATCGCGCCGAGGTGGGCGCGAACGGCGAGGTCAAGGTGCCCGACGCAGCGCTGAAGAAGGGCGCCCAGGTGATCGTCGGGCCGGCTGCAAAGACTGCCGGCGACGTCGACCCCGGCGAACGCCTCGTCTTCCACACCGACTACATCCGCGAGGTGATCTCGGCGGGTGCCGAGCTGGAGATCCCGATCGGCCGGCTGATCCCGTTCCGGCGCTGCGTCGACGGAACCGTCGAGCGCTGCATCCCGTTCCCCTGGCTCATCGACACGCTGGTGGCACGCGCATCGCAGTCCGCGCACGTCGCCAACTTCGAGAAGGCCGAGGTCTCGCAGGCGATCAAGCTCGATGCGGCGAAGCTGCAGGACTCGATCCTCGCTCGGCCACCATTTCGGCCGCCCTTCGTCCCTCGCTGCACGCGGGTCTGCGAGGGGCTCGTGCTCGTCTACCGGCGCGTCTGTTGCTGCGAACCGTGGATCATCGAGGACCCGCGGCTCGGCGACCTGATCGACAAGCTGAAGCAGCTCGCGAACCAGCGGCCGCCGATCAAATGGCCGCCCGGCCCCGATCCCGGCCCGCTCTTCGGCGGGATCAACCCCGGGGTGACCCCGGATCCGGCCCCGATCGACCGGCTGCCGTTCTTCAACGGCGGCACGCTCGACGCGGCCTCCCTGAACGTGGAGCAGGATGTCCAGCGCCTCGAGAGCCTCAGCGGCCCCGAAGTCGCCGACTATGTCTCCGAGCGGGAGTACCTCCGCCCGTACTGGTGCTCCTGCGGCGCGCCCGGGCTCGTCGCCGAGGGCCTGATCCAGCCGGACGGCACCTTCCGCATCTGCTGGCGCGAGCCGATCTTCCGCCTGCGCCCGGGGTGCCACGAGGAGTTCGCCTTCGTCGTCCGCCAGGTGATCAACGGCCTGACGGTGACGATCTACGACGGCCTCGCCGCGCATCAGTGGTTCGACAACTCGAGCGGCGTGAACCTCGTCACCTACGACCGGCGGGCCGCGGTCTGCGGCGACAACTCGTTCCCGGGTGAGGACGGCGCGTTCGTCGTCCTCGAGCACATCGGGGCCGCCCGCAGCTACCGGCTGAAGACCCCCGCCCAGGACACGTGGGACGGCGTACTGCCGCCGGTCTACAACGATGGGCTGCTCGACCCCGCCCCCAGTCCCGCCGCGGCCAAGGGCACCTATCTCGACTCGAACTGGGGCGGTACCCTCGCGCTCCACTACCACTTCAGCGAGGGGATGAAGGCCGCGGGAGCCAGCTACTACCGCATCAGCGCGACCCGCGCCGACGCGTCGGGCAACCCAACCGGGTCGCCGACGGTGTTGAGCTCGTCGCTCGGCTGGCTCTACATGGAGGCGGTCGGCCCGAACATCCTCGTCCAGGCCGAGACACTCGGCCCAGTGACGAAGGGGAGCGAGAACAACCTGTTCCTGATCCCGTTCGACGCCGACCACGACTGGCAGGACGACCAGTACCACGGCTTCCTCGACACGACAGCGCTCGCCGACGACCGGTACCTCGTGATGGTCGAGGTCTTCGACGGCGCGGGCAACAAGCTCCGGCCGGCCGGCTCGTCCGGCCCCGGCACCGACGCGGGGTTCACGTACCGCCGCTGGTCGGTCGAGATCGGGCCGCTCGACAACGTCCCGTTCGCCGCGCTGACCCACATGTTCTGGTGGGACAACCGGCCGTCCGTCGCGCACATCTACGACTTGCGGCTGAACGGTGTCTCGTCCTCGGAGGAGTGCCAGTTCCTCGTCGGCACGCCAAGCTCGACGTTCAGCACCGGCTACCGGGCCTACGCCCAGAACCCGATGTTCCTGCTGAACTACACGCTCTGGTGGCGGCGTGGCCTCGGGGGACCGAGCGGGACGCTGATCACGTCGTCCGACAACGCCGGCGAGCCTCCGGACCCGCTCGCGGTGTCACCGACGGCGACCTTCGCCACGATGCTCGGGCCGCACAACCGGTGCAGCTTCTCGCTGAACCTGCACACGAACGTGAAGACGCAGAACGGGTCGGGGGTTCTGACCTACCTCGACGCGGACGATCAGGCTGCGTTCGCGCTCGAGGACTGAAAGGAGTTGGGGGCGTCGCGGCGGTAGGCCGCGGCGCCCCACGCTTGCTCAGGCGGCGACCGACCGACGGTCGCCGGCGCGCTCGAGGGCGCTGCCGTCGAACAGTGCCCGTGCGCGCTTGGCACCCAACCGCTCCGCAACGAGCTCGTAGGCCCAGTCGAGCTGCGGCCCTCGGGTCGCACGGTGCGAATCGCTCGCCACCAGATCGCCGAAGCCCAGGTCGAGCAGCTGCCACACCGTCTCGAGCGCCTGCGGGCCGTGCGCGGCCGTCGAGGCTCATCGCGTTCGGCGCGATCAGCCAGCCACGCTCGCGGAAACGGGCCACCCGCTGCGGGTCGGCCGCGATCTCGGCATTCCGTTCCGGATGCGCGAGCACCGGCAGCAGTCCCGCCCGCTCCGCACGCTCGGCCTCCTCCCACACGAGCCCCAGCGGATCAGGCTCACCCGTCCAGGAGCCGGGAAACTCGATCAGATAGCCGCCGCTGCCGGTGAGCGCGAACTCGCGCACGTCGGCCGAGGCAGGCAGGGCACCCGGGTAGATCTCGAAGCCGCGGCGCAGGTCGAGCCCGAACGTCGCGCACTCGGCACGCATCACCGGAAACGCCTCCTCGTAGTGCGCGAGCCGTTCCGCCGTCAGCGGGTAGCTGTCCCAGTGGGCATGCACGTGCGGCGTCGCGTACAAAACCCGCGTCCCGTGCTCCAGAGCCACCCGGCAGAGCTCGAGGCCCTCCTCGATCGTCCGCACGCCGTCGTCACCCGTCGGGACGAGGTGGGAGTGCACATCGACGATCCACGGCTTCGCCATCACCTCCAGGATGCCTAACCTGGCGGGCGTGTCGCCGACCCCTCCCGAACGCCTGACCCGCCGCGAGCTCGTCCTGCGCGCCGCAGGTGTCTCCGCGGCGCTCGCGGTGCCCGGCCTGCGCTTCGTGCCCGCGGCCGCCGCCGGGACGGGTCGTCGACCCACGGATCAAGGCGCTCGACAAGGCGATGCGCGGCCCGGTGATCACGCCGGGCGAGCCGCAATACGCGAGCGCACGACTCGAGTACGACGCCCTCTACGACTCGATCCGGCCCCTCGCGGTCGCCCAGCCGCTCGACGCCGCCGACGTGAGCAAGGTCGTCGACTGGGCGCGCACGACCGGCGTCCACATCGTCGCCCGCTCCGGCGGGCACAGCTACGGCGGCTACTCGACGACGACCGGCGTCGTCGTCGACCTCTCGAAGCTCGCCGCCGTCCAGGTCACCGGCGGCCAGGCGGTCGTCGGCCCGGGCGCCCGGCTCGGGAACATCTACAACACGCTCGGCCAGCGCGGGCTCGCGATCCCGGCCGGCACGTGCCCGAGCGTCGGCATCGGCGGCCACGCGCTCGGCGGCGGCTTCGGCCTCGCCTCGCGCGCCTGGGGGCTCGCCTCCGACAACCTCGTCTCCGTCCAGATCGTCACCGCCGACGGCAAGCTCCTCACGGCCGACGCGAGCCACCACAGCGACCTCTTCTGGGCCTGCCGCGGCGGCGGGGGCGGCAACTTCGGGATCGTCACGCGGCTCGTCTTCCGCACGCATGCCGTCACGCAGGGCTCGTACTTCGTCGCGACCTGGCCGTGGGCGCAGGTCGAGCAGGTGCTCGCGAGCTTCCTGCACTGGGCGCCGACTGCGCCTGACGGGCTCGGCAGCCTCTGCCGCCTCGCCGCCGGGCCGGGCGGCCCGACGGTGCAGGTGTTCGGACAGTTCCTCGGCAGCGAGACGAAGCTGAAGGCCGCGCTCGCGACGCTCGGGCCGCCCGCGCAGAAGCTCGTCACCGGGACGGAGTCGTGGCTCGACCTCGTGCGCCGCTGGGCCGGATGCCTCGGGCACACGCTTCCCGTCCTGCTCGGCGCCGGGGCACCAGGTGTTCGTCGGCGCGTCCGACTACATCGCGCGCGTGCCGACCAGCGCGCAGCTCGCCCGCTTCAAGAGCGTCGTCGAGGGGCGTGGCATCGGCGTCCGGGGCGCTCCTGATCGACTCCTACGGCGGCGCACTCAACCGCGTCTCCCCCACCGCGACCGCGTTCGTCCACCGCAACACGCTCGCGTCGATCCAGTACTTCGCGGCGGGCGACGCCGTCTCGGCCCGCAAGTGGGTGAACGCATCGCGCGCGACGCTCGCGCCCGCGACGTCAGGCGCGGCGTACGTGAACTACATCGACCCTGACCTCGCCAACTGGCAGGCCGCGTACTACGGCTCGAACCTCGCGCGGCTACGACAGGTGAAGCGGCGGTACGACCCGCACAACCTCTTCCACTTCGCGCAGAGCATCCGACCCTGAAACTCATGAACCTGGTTCAGAGTGCGAACCAGGTTCCGGAAGAGCTGCGTACGCGCGGCGCAGGATCTCGGAGAGGTCGTCCTCGCCGACGTGCACGCCGCTCGGGCCGAGGCGCTTCAGCACCGCACCGACGGGCAGCGCACGCACCGTGCCCGGCTCGGGAAACGCACCTCCCTGCCACGGATCGGCGACCTCCTCCGGCGCCAGCGGTGCTACAGGTGCGACCACGGCCTCGGGCGCGCCTTCGAAGCAGCCGCGCCAGCGCAGCAGTGCCATCGGAGCGGCGTCGATCGCCTCCGCGAACGCAAAGGCAAGCGCAGTGATGTGCTCGCACGCACCGCCTTCGTCGCACGTGCACGCGCGGGCGATCGCGCTCGCGCGCGGGATCAGCGGCTCGCCCCAGTCCTCCGACATGAGGTGCTCCAGGTGCACGGACTGCGAGCGGCCTTCGACCGCTTCCTTCAGCTGCCCGCGGTTCTGTGCGAAGCGCGTCATCGCCGCCCAGATGCGCGGCGGGACGCGCTCGGTGCCCAGCGACACCGTGCACTCGCCGACGCGAGCGCTCACAGCGCCCACCTCGACCGTCAGGTCGCGCACCTCGTCCGACGGCTGCTCGGCACGGCCGGCGATCACCGACACGAGCGACCTCGCCCACGGGCCCATTACGCCGCGTCCTCGAGCGAGTCGGGCGAGAGCGCGACGGCCGCGCGGATCGCGCCGAGGTCGAGATCGCCGAGCCAGTCCTCGGAGCGGCCGGCCATCACCTTCTCGACGAGCTCGCGCTTCGAGTCGAGCAGCTGGTCGATCCGCTCCTCCAGCGTGCCGAGACAGATCAGGCTGTGCACGAACACGGGCTTGCGCTGGCCTAGGCGATGTACGCGGTCGGTTGCCTGCTGCTCGACGGCCGGGTTCCACCAGCGGTCGAAGTGGAAGACGTGGTTCGCCGCCGGCAGGTTGAGGCCGCGGCCGCCCGCGCGGATCGAGATCACGAGCAGCGTCGGGCCGTCGTCGGAGGCGAACGATGCGAGCAGATCCTCGCGCTGGCGCGCATTCAGCCGCCCGTGGAAGAAGCCGACGCGCCGGTCGAGGCGCTCCGCGAGGTACGGGACGAGGCGGTCGAAGCTCGGGTACTGCGTGAAGACGAGAGCCTTGTCGCCGGCCGGCATCTGCGCCAGCAGCTCGACCAGCCGCTCGAGCTTGCCCGAGCGGCCGTCGAGCGGCTCGCCCGTGTGCACCAGCATCTCCGGGTGGTTGCACACCTGCTTCAGGTGCCCGAGCATCGCGAGCACCGCGCCGCGGCGGCCGAACCGGTCGGCGTGAGCCTCGACGCGCGGCAGCCAGTTGTCGACCGTCGCCTGGTACAGGCTCGCCTGCTCGACCGTCAGCCGGCAGTAGTCCTTCTCGATCGTGATCGGCGGCAGGTCGAGCTCGACCTCCGGATCGTCCTTGGCGCGGCGCAGGATGAACGGCTGCACGATCGACCGCAGCCGCTCGAGCGCGAACTCGTCGTTCGCGACCTGAATCGGGTTCGCGAAGTTGCGCGTGTACGCCTCGCGCGAGCCCAGGAGGCCCGGGTTCAGGATGTCCATCAGCGCCCACAGCTCGCCGAGATGGTTCTCGATCGGCGTGCCCGTCATCGCGACGCGCCGACGCGCGCGCAACATCCGCAGCGCACGCGCGCGCTTCGTCGCCGGGTTCTTCACGTCCTGCGCCTCGTCGAGCAGCAGCCGGTCCCACGCGACGCGCTGGAGCGTCTCGACGTCGCGCGTGACGATGTCGTACGACGTGATCACGACGTCGGTCGAGCGAACCGCCTCGAGCAGCGCCGCGTCCGACAGCCGGTCGCTGCCGTGATGGAGATGCACGCGCAGCCCTGGCGCGAACCGCGCGACCTCCGCCACCCACTGGCGCGCCACGCTCATCGGGCAGACGACGAGCGTCGGCCCGAGCGCCTCGCGCCCGAACTCCTCGCGCTCCGAGACGAGCATCGCGATCGCCTGCACCGTCTTCCCCAGGCCCATGTCGTCGGCCAGGATCGCGCCGATCCCGAGATCGCCGAGCAGCCGCAGCCACCCGTGCCCCCGCTCCTGGAACGGGAAGAGCGCGAGCGACATGCCCGCCGGCGTCGGCATCGGCTTGAAGCGCGCGTCGCCGTCGAGTAGATCCGCGAGCGGCGCGTCGAGCGACACGTCACCCATCTCCAGGCCGTAGTCGTCGGTCTCGAGCCCCGACACCGCGCGCACGAGATCGACGATCCCCGCGCCGCTGCGGCGGCGCTCGAGGAACTTCAGCGCGCGCTCCACATCCGTGTGCTGCAACGCGTGCCAGCGGCCCGCGACGCGGACGACCGGTGACTTCGCGGCAGCGAGAGCGCGCAGCTCCTCGTCGGTCAGCTCGACGTCGCCGACCGCGACGCGCCAGTCGAACGTCGCGATCTCCGAGGTCGAGAGCAGGCCGCTCGAGACGCGGTGGTCGCTCGTCGCCTTCAGGTTCGCGCGCAGCGTGCGCGAGGAACGCACCCATGCGGCCGGCAGCAGCACCGGCACGCCGCGCTCCTCGAGCAACGGCATCAGCTCGCGCAGGAACGACGCGACCTCGTCGACGCCGAGCTCGACGCTGGACGGCTCGTCCTCGTCGAACTCGATCCCGTGCTCGGCGAGCAGCGGCGCGAGCCCCTCGAGCTGAGCCGCGAGGTCGGCGTACGGATCGCTCGCGCGCACGAAGCCGAACCCGTCCTCGCCGCCCTCCCAGAGCAGCTTCACGGGCATGCTCAACGTCGGGTCGTCCTCCGCGTGCAGCCAGAGCTCGAGCACGAGGTCTCCGTCGGCCGACTTCTCGTCGAGATGCAGGCCGACCTTCCACGGCGACTCCTTGATCTGCCCGAGCCCCTCGTCGACCCAGCGCGCGAGGCGCTGTCGAGAGCGTCGTGTAGCTGTAGCTCGCCGGCAGCTCCGGGTCGGCCGCGCTCAGCCCGGAGAGGAACGCCTCGAGCGCCGGCGAGCGGCCGATGCGCGAGCCGCTGGCGAGCCGCACGTCGGCGTCGACCAGGCGGTCGCGCGCGATCGTGTCGACGAGATGCGGGTAGAGCCCGTTCGCGGCAGCAGTCCGGTCGCCGAGGAAGAACTCCGCGCACACCGGCGGGAGCGCGGCGGCGATCTCGTTCAGCTCGGTCTGCAGGCTGTCGTCGAGCGTCGCGCCCCAGAACGCGAACCAGCTCGGGCCGCCGCGCGTCAGCTGCGGGTTCACGAGGCCCTCCGAGACGGTGCGCCGCGCGAGCGTGACGAGCGCGAAGGCGCCACGCGCGCTGTCGTCGAGCGCCAGCTCGCCCGGGGGGCCGTCGGCCAGCTCGATCAGCTCGGTGATCCCGAACCGCCGCGCGCGGAACGGTGCGGACACCGCCTCGAGCTCCAGCTCGGCGCTCTCGCCAACAAGGAGACCGCCTTCGCCGCACGTGCCGTCGGGGCTGCGCACGAAGGCGTAAACGGTCGCGTCGTGCAGCCAGACGACCTCCAATGCGGGCAGCTGCGTGGTCTCTTCGCTCAACATCAACCCTCCAAGATAGGCACAGAGGGGCACCCTTCGCTCTCCTACACTCGGTAAATGGACGAAACCGCCCTCGAAGTCCTCGAGTTTCCTGCGATCACCGCGCGCCTCGCGCGCGCCGCAGAGACCGCCTACGGCGAGGAACGGGCCCGTGCGCTCGTCCCATCGGGCGACGCCGAGGAGGTGGCGCGGCGCCAGGCGCTCACGGCTGAGGTGACCGCGCTCTTCGAGCTCTCGGCCGAGCCGCCGCTCCAGGGGATCCACGACGTGCGCGCCTCCGCGGAGCACGCGGCGCGCGGCGGTGCGCTCTCGCCACAGGGGCTGGCGGAGATCGGGACAACCGTGGTCGGCGCGATCAACGCGCGCGCGGCGCTCGACGAGCAGGCCGCGCTGGCACCGCTCCTCACCGCAATCGCAGCGGCGATCGAGCCGTCGCTGCGCCCGCTCGCCGATGAGATCGCGCGGCGCGTCGAGGAGGACGGCTCCGACCTGCGCGACGGCGCCTCACCGCAGCTGCGCAGCTGCGCAGCGAGCTCCGCGACGGCCGGCAGCGCGTCGCCGACGAGCTCCGCAAGCTCGCGCGCACGTCGCGGCCTGCGCGAGCACCTCCAGGAGGACTTCGTCACCGAGCGCGGCGGGCGGCCCGTGCTCGCGCGTGAAGGCGTCGCGCGCGGCGCAGCGTGCCCGGGATCGTGCACGACTCGTCCGGCTCCGGGCAGACGCTCTTCGTCGAGCCGCTCGAGGTCGTCGAGCTGAACAACCGCCTGTCGCGAGGCGGCGAGCGCCGAGCGCGAAGAGGTGGCAGCGGATCCTCCGCGACCTGTCCGCCTCGGTCGGCGCGCGCGCGGTCGAGCTCGAGGCGCTCGTCGAGGCCACCGCCGCGCTCGACCTCGCCCTCGCGTGCGCGGATCGCTCTCGCGCGGCTGGCGCGGGGCGCCCGTGAGGTCTCCGGACGAGGTGCGCCTGCTCGGCGCGCGGCACCCGCTGCTCGATCCCGCCACGCGCCGTGCCGATCGACCTCGACCTCGGCGCTCTGCGCGCGCTCGTGATCAGCGGCCCGAACACGGGCGGCAAGACGGTCGCGCTGAAGACGCTCGGCCTCGCGGCGCTGCTCCACCAGTCCGGCCTGCGCGCCGCCGGCCGCGACGGCGGCGCTGCCCGTCTTCGACGCGTGCTCGCCGACATCGGCGACCGAGCAGTCGATCGAGATGAGCCTCTCGACGTTCTCCGCGCACATGCGCAACCTCGTCGCGATCCTCGACGCGGCGACCGAGCGGTCGCTCGTGCTCCTCGACGAGCTCGCGTCGGGCACCGACCCGGTCGAGGGCGTCGGCGCTCGCGCAGGCGCTGCTCGACCGGCTCGCCGGCCAGGCGCGGCTGACGGTCGTGACGACGCCACTTCGCGGAGCTGAAGGAGTGGGCGAGCGCCCGCGACGCGCGCCAACGCGGCCACCGGCGTCGACCCCGAGACGCACGAGCCGCTCTACCGGGTCGTGCTCGGCCGCCCCGGGACGTCGCACGCGCTGCAGACGGCAGAGCGGCTGGGCCTCGACGCGGCGATCGTCGCCGACGCGCGCGAGCGCAGTCGCGCCGGAGCGGCTGCAGATCGCCGAGCTGCTCGCCGAGGCGGAAGCCGCCGAGCGCGCGGCCGCAGGACGAGCTCGCGCGGCGGCGCAGGCCGAGCGCGCGGAGCGCGGCGGCTCGCCCGGCAAGGCGCAGCGCGCGGCCGAGGCGCTCCAGGCGCGAGATCGAGCAGGTGCGCGCGTCGGCGGCGCGCGAGCGCGAGCGGGCGGTCGGCGGAGGCCGAAGCGCGAGCTGCCGAGGCGCGGGCCGAGCTCGAGGCGCTGCGCGAGCGAGATCCGCGCCGCGCGGCGGCAGCGCGAAGCCGCCGCATGTCGCCGGCGCGCCGGAGCCGAGCGCGCTCGGCGAGCGCCTCGAGCGCGTCGCGACCCGGGCGGAGCGGGCGCTGCGCGCGTTGCCGACGAGCCGCTGCCGTTGCTCGCGCCGCTCGCGGCCGGCGACCCGGTCGAGGCGCCGGAGCTCGGCGTACGCGGGACGATCGCGGCGATCGACGGCGACGAGGCCGAGGTGGTCGGCTGCGGCGGGCACCGCGTGCGCATCGCGCTCGCGCGGCTGCGGCCGAGCCGCCGGAGGACGAGGTCTCGCAGCCGGCGGTGCGGGTCCTGGCGGGCGGCGCGCAGCGACGTCTCCGACGAGCTCGACGTCCGCGGGCAGCGCGCGCAGGACGCGCGCGAAGCGGTGCGCTCGTTCATCGACGACGCGTCGCTGGCAGGGCTCTCCAGCGTGCGCGTGGTCCACGGCCGCGGCACGGGCGCCGTCCGTACGGCCGTGCGCGACGAGCTCAAGACGCACCCGCTCGTCGAATCGAGCAAGACCGACTCGCCGGACGGCGCGACGCTCGTGCAGCTCGGCTCGTCCGCGTGAGCACACGGTTCATCGGTCGCGACAACGTTCGCAAGCGCCTCGAGCCGCTGGAAGGCACGGCGGGCCGCACCGTCTACGCCGACGGCGCGGTGACGATCGAGGGCGAGTCGGAGCAGCTCGTGGTGCGGCCGACGTTCGGCCTCTCGCACGAGGGCACGTACGACGTCGTTCACGTCTCGCCTCTGCTGGACGAGATCGCGCGCGACCACATCGTCGCCGCGGTGCTCGTGCGCCTCGGCGGCTACGCGGTCGGCGTCTTCGAGGGCGAGCAGCTCGTCGCGTCCAAGGTCGGCTCGCGCTTCGTGAAGAACCGGCACAAGAAGGGCGGCTCGTCCGCGAACCGCTTTCGCCGCAGGCGCGAGGAGCAGGCACGCGCGCTGGTCGACGAGGCGGCCGAGGTCGCCGAGCGCGTGCTCGCGCCGTGGCAGGAGCGTGCGGCGTTCGCCGCGCTCGGCGGCGACCGGACCGCGATCGACCTGGTGCTCGCCGACCGTCCGGGAATCGCCTGGCTCCGCGAGCGGTCGCTGCCGCGGTTCTTCACGGTGGTCGAGCCGCGCCAGCGCGTGCTCGAGCAGCTGCCCTACGACCTCTACTCGGTCGAGGTCGCACCGCTTCCGCAACACTGACGGTATGGACGAACCGACCCAGGAGTACGCGGCGATCATCGCCGAGGCGCGCGCGACCGTAGCGGCGCGGCAGGAAGTCGCCCCGCAGGAGCTCGAGGCGCGCATTCGCGCGGCCGGCGGCGACGCCAAGGCCGAGCAGCGCGCGCTGCAGCAGCTCGAGCGGGTGCTGAGCGTCCACCGCTCCCGCGCGCTGCTGACGCGCGAGCCCGCGACGCCGGCGGTTCCGGCGGTCCCTTCCCTGCGGACAGCGCTGCGGGCGCGCCCGACGATCAGCGCGAACATGGAAGTGCGGCGGAAGACCGAGGGCGACCGGTTCCTGCTCGCATGGGACACGACGCGGGCGATCGCCGGCTGGGAGGTTCGCTTCAGCGAGCGCCCCGACGCCCGCGGCGAGTACGAGGTGCGCGAGACGCTGACGCTGCCGCCCGAGACGACGACTGTCGAGCTGCCGCTCGGCGACAAGCCGTTGCGCGTGCACGTGCTCGGTCGCAGCCGCGACGGGCGACTGCTGCGGCGAGCGGTCATCTCGGCGCTCACGCGCGGCGGCTGGAACGACCGCTGGGAACGGCGCGCGAGCGCCTCCTGACTAGCACCTGAACGCCGCAAAGAAGCGGCTTCGCGTCGGAGTACCGTCGGCCGAGATGGGCCAGCGCACCCTCCTCTTTCTCGGCGCCAGTGTCTCTCAACTGCCGGCGATCAAGCACACGCGCGCGGCCGGGTATCGCGCGGTCGCGGTCGACGGCGACCCGAACGCGATCGCGTTCCCGCACGCCGACCTCGGCGAGCAGGTCGACTTCACCGACATCGAGCGCGTGATCGCGTTCGCGCGGCGCGTCGGCGTCGACGGCGTGCTCGCGATCTCGAGCGATCGCGCGGTCGTCCCGGCGGCCGCGGTCGCGTCCGCCCTCGGATTGCCGGGTATCGGAGTGAACGTCGCGGAGAGGTTCACAAACAAGGCGGTGATGCGCGACCGCCTGGCGGAGGCCGGCGTCCCGCAACCGCGTTCGCGCGTCCTCGGCTCGGCGGCGGACGTCGAAGCGGCGCTCGCCGGGCTGGTGACGCCACTCGTCCTGAAGCCGGTCGACTCCGGAGGCCAGCGCGGGCTCTTCATGGTCGAGACGGCCGCCGAGATCCGGGCGCACCTCCCGGAAGTGCTCACGCTCTCGCGCAGGGGCTGCGCGATCCTCGAGGAGTACCAGCACGGCACCGAGCTGAACGGGCTTGCTGGCGGTGCGGCGCGGCGAGCCGACCCTGCTGACCTTCTCGGATCGGCTGCGCCCGACGGGCGTCGCGTTCGGAGTCGGGTGGATCCACTCGTTCCCGTCGTCGCTGCCGCGCGCGACGCTCGCCGAGGCACGCGATGTTGCCTTCGCCGCGGTGCGCGCACTCGGGCTGCGCGACGGCATTGCCTTCCCGCAGCTGATCGCGACCGCCGACGGTGTGCGCCTGGTCGAGGTGGCCGCGCGCATCGCCGCCGGGCAGATGGCCGACCTCGTCCTCTATGGGACGGGGATCAACCTCTTCGACATCGCGATTGCGCAGGCACTCGGCGACGACGTGCCCGACTCGCTGGTCACTCCGGCGTTCACGCGGCCGATCGCGATCAGGTTTCTGACCGCGCGGCCCGGGGTGCTGCCGGTGGGGACGATCGCGGCGGTCGACGGGCTCCAGTCGGTACGCGACTCCCCCGGGGTGCTCGCGGCCGGCTTCTACGTCGGAGCGGGCGCGAAGATCCGGCCGTTGCGGGTCGACGCCGATCGCAACGGATACGTGATCGCGACGGCCGCCGATCCCGTTCAGGCGCTCGAGCTCGCCGACACCGCTGCGCGAAAGCTGGCCGTGCGTGTGCAGAGCCAGGCGGCGCCTTTGCGCCGGCGGTTCGGGCCGCGCCGCACGCCGCGCGTCCTCGTCGGCGCGCTCACGGTGGCAGTCGTGCTCGGCGCGGCGCTCTCGTTCATCTTCACGGACGGCGCCAAGCCGGTCCGGGCTTTGATCACGGGCACACGAGTCTCCGGTCGGCTCTCACCGTTCTGCAACTGCCCGCACGATGTCGCGCGGATCGCGTTCCGACTGGTGCGGCCCGGCAACGTCACGCTCGACGTCGTCAACTCGGCGGGCCGTCCGGTGGCGACGCTCGTCGACGACCGGCTGCTGCCGGGAGGGGTTCAGCGGTTCGCGTGGCGGGGCCGCAACGCGTTCGGGGAGGTGCTGCCGAACGGCGACTACCGGCCGGAGGTGATCTTCGACGCGCTGAAGCGGAGGCTCGTCCTCGCGCGCTCGATCGTCCTCGACACGACGCCGCCGCAGCTCGAGCAGCACTCGGCGCGGGCGGCGGGCGGTCGGCTGCTGGTGCGGTACCGCTTCGACGAGCCCGCACATGCGCTGTTGCTCGTCGACGGGAGGCTCGCGCGGATCTCGCGCTCGAGCGAGCCCGCAGGCCGGCTGGCGTGGAACGGGATCTTCCCGGGCGGGCGGCGCGTCCCGCGCGGAGCCGTTGCGGGTCGCCCTCGCCGGGGTCGATCTCGCGGGCAACCGCTCGACGGCGTCGCGCGCGATCGACGTGAAGTTCGGCTGAGCGCCTCGCCGTTTAGGCTGCGGGCTGTGGATCGCCTCTACCACCGCGAGGGAGCGGGACGCCCGCCGCGGGTCCGCTGGGCGCTCGAGGAGGCGGGCGCGCCCTACGAGTTCGTCGTGATGAACCAGGAGGTCGGCCACGGCGAGGAGCATGCGCGCCGCCATCCACTCGGGCGTGTGCCGGTGCTCGAGTCGGACGATGGCCTGCTCTTCGAGTCGGCCGCGCTCTGCCTGCACATCGCCGACCTGCATCCCGAGGCCGATCTGATCCCGGCGGTCGGCACACGCGAGCGGGCAGAGGTCTACCAGTGGACGCTCTTCGCGATGACGGAGCTCGAGACGTCGATGATCCGCGTCGCGTTGGCGCGCCGCGCCGCCGACGCAGACGCGACGGCCGCCGCCGAGAAGCGCGCGGCGAAGGTCTTCGGCGTGCTCGGCACCGCGATCGACGGGAAGAGCTACCTCGTCGGCGACCGCTTCACGATCGCCGACATCGTCGTCGGCGGCGTCTGCGACAGCGCGCGGAAGTACGACCTCTTGCCGGACGCCCCGAAGGTGCTCGCGTACCTCGAGCACCTCGACACGCGCCCCGCAAAGCAGCGCGCGTACGACACGGCCTAGCCCAAGAGGCGAGGCCGAGTTCGAGACATGTCAGGCGTCTGACCCCCGACGTGTCCCGAGCGGCGCTGTCGAGTGTCACGACTTGCGCGCGCGCTCGAGCGGATCTGGCTCAACCACGCCGTCGAGTTGTCTCCCGCGGACGTGTCCGGGGGTCTGACCCCGTTGTCCACAAGGACGGCCGTTTCGGGACATGTAGGGGTCTGACCCCCGACATGTCCTGAAGGGACGAGTCGAGTGTCACGGACTGCGCGCCGGCTCGGGCCGATCTGGCTCAACCACGCCGCCGAGTGGTCTCCCGTGGACGTGTCCGGGGGTCTGACCCCGGGGAGCGCTCAGCCCATTTCGATCTCGACCGGCACGCCTTGCCGGCCGAGGGTGCGCAGGTGGCGCTGGTGCGAGCGCAGGGCCCGCAGGAGCGACGGCTGCGCCGTGTAGCGGACGCCGTGCTTCGCGGCGTTGCGCTTCACGATCTGCGCGATGCGCGGGTAGTGCGTGTGCGGAACGCGCGGGAAGAGGTGATGCTCGATCTGGTAGTTGAGGCCGCCGAGCGCCCACGTCAGCACCGCGTTGCGCGGGCAGAAGTCGACCGTCGTCTCGACCTCGTGCACGGCCCACGGCTTGCCGCTCGCGGCGATCCCTTCGGGCGTAGCGAAGTCGGCTTCCTCGACACAGTGCGCGAGCTGGAACGTCGTCGCCGTGACGAGGCTCGTCGCCATCGTGAACGCGATGTAGCCGGCGAGCACGACCCACCACGGATACACGAGCAGCGGCACGACGACCGCCCACGTCACGAAGATCAGCTTCCCGCCGACGAGGCCGGCGAGGTCCCAGCGCTTCGGCGGATGCATGCGGCTGTTGGCGATCCGCCCGCGGATCAGCGCCGCGATGTCGGCGCCCGTCTGCCAGCGCAGGACCATGAGGCAATAGAGCGGCCAGATGTAGATGTGCTGAAGGCGGTACCACCAGCGCGGCTCCTGCGTCGGGACGAGCCGGATGAACGGCGCCTGGTTGATGTCGTCGTCGTAGCCCTCGACATTCGTATACGTGTGATGCGCGACGTTGTGCTTCACCCGCCACGCATAGCTCGAGAAGCCGAGCAGCGAGTCGGACGACCACCCCATCAGGTGGTTGAGCCGGCGGGTGCGGAAGTACGCGCCGTGGTTCGCATCGTGCTGCACGCAGAACCCGATGAGGATCGCACCGAGCGCGATACCGTTGAGTGCGACGATGCCGAGGACGAGTCCGGGCTGCAGGAAGATCAGCGTCACCCACGAGGCGACGACGAGCGCGAACGCGACGAACGACTTCACGTAGAGCTGGACGCGCCCCCACGTGCGCGTCCGCCGCGACGCGAGGTACAGCTCGACCTCTCGCCGCGTCTCGGAAATGAACGCACCACCCTGCTGGAACGACAGCTTCTTCGGCGCCAGGCTCGCAGTCATGACGGGCACGATACGGCACCTCGAGGAAAATGGTTTTGTTTGTCCACGGAAGTGGCCGTCAGCGAGGGAAACCCGCCTCGTCGTTGAATGCCAGACGGATGGCCGGCCGCGATAGCCCGGAAGCCCCAGAGCGCTTGCCGCTCATCGAGCGCCGTGCCCGGAAGATCGCCAACGCGCGGTCCGTCACCATCGGCCTGGCCGTGACGTTCCTGGGGCTGTCGCTGGTCGGGGCGATCGTGATTCGGCTCGCCGATCACCAGGATTTCCCAACCCTCGGCTTGGCCGTGTGGTGGGCGCTGCAAACGGTCACCACCGTCGGTTACGGCGATGTCGTACCGAAGACCGACGTGGGCCGGGTGGTCGGCGGCCTCGAGATGGTGCTCGGCGTCTCCTTCTTCACGTTCCTGACCGCCGGCGTAACGAGCACCGTGATTCGGCGCGCAAGCGCACGCGCGCAGGAAGACGACCGTTCGAACGCCGAGCGGGACACGAAGGCGATCCTCGGCGCACTGGCCGAGACAAGGGAGGCAATCTCCGACCTCGACGCGCGGCTCGCCCGGATCGAGACGGACCCGGCAAGCGGCTGACCGGCGCAGAGACGGTCTACGCAAGCGAGGCCGGCTGTGCCAGATTACGAGGATCGAGGCCGAACGTGGGGATGCCGAGGGGAGACGGCTCGCGCTCGACCGCGAGGCGATGCGCGCTGCCGGCTATCGCACCGTCGACGCTCTGCTCGACTGGCTCGGCGACGAGACGCAGCCGCCGATCAGGCGCGCGACGCCCGCCGAGCTCGCGCAGCGACTCGGCGGCCCGCCACCGGCGGCCGGCGAGCCGTTCGACGAGATCCTCGCGGGGCTCTTCCGCGATGTGATCCCGTTCGCGAGCCGCTCCGCCCACCCCCGCTTCTTCGCGTTCGTCCCGTTCGCCGGCACGTGGCCCGGCGCGCTCGGCGACTTCATCGCGAGCGCCTGCAACCTCTACGCAGGCTCGTGGATGGAGTCCGCAGGCCCGACGCAGCTCGAGCTCGAGCTCCTCTCGTGGTTCAAGGACTGGATCGGCTACCCGGCGGAGGCCGGCGGCTCGCTCGTCACCGGCGGCTCGGCCGCGAACCTGACGGCGCTCGTCTGCGCGCGCGAGGCACGCCGCCCGTCGCGAAACGACGACCTCGTCGTCTACGTCTCCGACCAGGGGCACTCGTCGATCGCACGCAGTGCGCGCATCCTCGGCTTCGGCCCCGAGCAGGTGCGCGTGCTCCCGGTGGGCGACGACCTGCGGCTCGAGCCGGAGACGCTCGCCGCCGCGATCGCGGCCGACGAATCCGCGGGCAAGGTGCCGTTCTTCGTCGTCGCGAACGCCGGCGCGACGAGCTCCGGCGCGGTCGACCCGCTGACGGAGATCGCCGAGCTCTGCCGGGCCAAGGATCTCTGGCTGCACATCGATGCGGCGTACGGCGGCTTCGCGGTGCTCACCGAGCGCGGGCGCCGCGCACTCGACGGGATCGCGCTCGGCGACTCGATCACGCTCGACCCACACAAGTGGCTCTACCAGCCGTACGAATGTGGCTGCCTGCTCGTACGCGACGGCCGCGCGTTGAGAAACGCGTTCGAGATCAGCTCGGACTACCTCCACGACGCCGAGCCGGCCGCCGGCGAGGTGAACTTCGCCGACGTCGGGCTGCAGCTGAGCCGCTCGTCGCGGGCGTTCAAGCTCTGGCTCTCCCTCCGCACCTTCGGGCTCGACGCCTTCCGCGCCGCGATCGACGAGTGCCTCGACCTGGCAGAGCTCGCCCAGCGCTCCATCGAGGCGAGCGAGCGGCTCGAGCTGGTCGCGCCACCGTCGCTCGGCACGCTCTGCTTCCGGCGGCTGCCGCAGGACGGCGAGGACGAGGAGTCGCTCGCCCATGGGCTCGTCGCGGCGCTGGAAGAGAGCGGGCTCGGCTTCATCTCCTCGACGCGCGTGCACGGCCGGTCCGCGTTGCGGCTCTGCATCCTCAACCACACGAGCACGGCCCCGGACGTCGAGCAGGTGCTCGCCTTTCTCGAGTCTGCCGAGCCCCTCCCGGCCGCCGCACAGACCGAACGGGATCCCGGCGTCGCCGCGACCGTGCCGCTGTTCGCCCGGCTCACGCCCGACGAGGTGTGGCTCGTCGCCTCGCTCGCGACGGTGCTCGAGGTGCCCGCAGGCGACGCGATCGTCGCGCGCTGGGAGACGAATCGTGACTTCTTCGTCGTCGAGGACGGCACCGTCGACGTGCTCGTCGCCGGAGTCGTCGTCTCCACACTCGGGGCCGGCGAGTTCTTCGGCGAGGTTGCCGCGCTCGAATGGGGCGGCGGCTTCGCGCGCTCGCGGAGCGCGACCGTCGTCGCCCGCGACGACGTCCGCGTGCAGGTCCTCGCGCCCGACGCGCTCGAGCGGCTGCTCGGCGCGTTACCCGGCCTCGAGCAGAGATCCGGCTCATCGCGCACGACCGCCTGCGCCGCGCGCGATGAGCTACGCCGCCGAGATCCCGCGCGTGGTCGGCGGCATCATGCGCAACCCGCAGCTCCGACGCGTCGTGCTCGCCTTCGCGGGCTTCAACGCCGCCGAGTGGGGCGTCTGGATCGCGATGCTCGTCTACGCGTACGACCGCGGCGGCGCGACGACCGCCGGGCTCGTCGCGCTCGCGCAGCTCGTGCCCGCGATGCTCTTCGCGCCCTTCACCTCGTCCCTCGCCGACAGCCGCCGGCCGACGCGGGTGCTGACCGGTGCGTACCTCGCACAGAGCGGGGCGCTGGGAGCGACCGCCGTAGTGCTGCTCGCGGACGGGCCGGCGCCGCTCGCCTATGCCTTCGCGGCCGTGGCGGCGACGGCGGTGACGGCGACCCGCCCCGCGCAGGCCGTGCTGCTGCCGGCACTCGCGCGGACGCCCGAGGAGCTGACCGGCGCCAACGTCGTCGCGGGCTGGATCGAGAGCATCAGCGTGCTCGTCGCGCCTGCCCTGGCCGGGCTGCTGATCGCCGTCGGCGGCGCCGGGACCGTGTTCGCCGTGATGGCGGCCGTCGTGCTCGTGGCGGCATTGCTCGTCGCCGGCGTCCCGGGCCCGGCTGCGATTGCGGCCCGGGGCACGGCGGTCTCCGGAGCGCTCGAGGGCCTGTGGATCGTCGCCCGCGAACCGGGGCCACGTGCCCTCGTCTGGCTCCTCGGCGTCGAGGCGGTCGCGATCGGGGCGCTCGACGTGCTGTACGTCGTGCTCGCGATCGGCACGCTCCACCATGGCGGCTCGACGGCCGGCTACCTGAATGCCGCCTTCGGCGCCGGCGGCGTGCTCGGAATCGTCGCGACCGTCGCGCTCGTGGGACGGGCGCGGCTCGGCCCTGCGCTGATCGCCGCGCTCGCGCTGTGGACGATCGCGCTCGTGGGCGTCGGGGTGCTGCCCTCCACGTTCGCGGCGTTCGCGCTTCTCGCGGTCGCGGGCGTCGGAAGGACGGTCGTCGACGTCGCCGGCCGCACACTGCTCCAGCGGATCGCGCCGCCCGAGACGCTCGCCCGCGTCTTCGGGCTCCTCGAAGCCGTGTCGATGGGCGGGCTCGCGCTCGGCTCCGCTCTGGCACCCATCTTCGTCGCGCTCGCGGGGGGCCGCTGGGCGTTCGTCTGCGTCGGGGCGGTGCTCCCGGCCGGGATGCTCGTCGTGCTGGGGAGCCTGCTCGCAGCCGACAACGCGGTCCGGCCCGTCGTGGAGATCGCCCGGCTGCGCGCGCTGCCGATCTTCGCCCCGCTCGGCCCCTCGGCACTCGAGGCGCTCGCCCGCTCGGTCGAGCCCGTCGAAGCCGCAGCGGGAATGCAGGTGATCACCGAAGGAGAGGTCGGTGACGCGTTCTACCTCGTCGCCGACGGCGAGCTCGAGGTGACCGTCGGCGAAGCGCCGGTGCGCACGCTCGGCCGCGGCGACTGCTTCGGAGAGATCGCACTGCTGCGGCGGATCCCGCGCACGGCGACGGTGACCGCGCGCACGGACTGCAGGCTCGACGCGCTCGGCGAGGAAGCGTTCCTCGCGGTGCTCACCGGGCACCCAGGGAGCGCCCGCGCCGCGGAGGAGCTCGTGCAGCAGCGCTTCGAGGGTGCGACGATCACCTCATGATCGATCCGCTGCAGCGTTGGCGCGACCACGGCGAGAAGCCGGACTTCGCCGGCCCGGTCAGCTTCGGCAGCGCGCCGTACACGCAGGACAAGGAGCTGCTCGCCGGCTTCGACGTTGCGATCGTGGGCGCGCCGACCGACGACCTCGTCTCCGACCGGGCCGGAACGCGCTTCGGCCCGCGCGCGATTCGCGCTGCGAGCTGCCCGCCCGGACCGCACCTCGAGGCGAAGATCGACGCGTTCGCCGAATTGCGCATCGTCGACTACGGCGACGCGCCCGTCCTGCCCGCCGACCCCGCGAGCTCACACGCGGCAATCAAGGCGACCGTGGGCGAGGTGCTCGACGCCGGACTGATCCCGATCGTGCTCGGCGGCGACCACTCGATCGCCGAGCCCGACATGGCCGCGTGCGCAGAACGTCACGGCCCCGTGGGGCTCGTGCATTTCGACACGCACACCGACACCGGGACGACGGTGTTCGGCGTCGAGGTCTCGCACGGAACGCCGATGTACCGGCTCGTGCGCGACGGGCTCGTCGATCCCAAGCGCTACGTGCAGATCGGGATTCGGGGCTACTGGCCTGGCGAGACGGAGTTCGCGTGGCAGGCCGAGCAGGGCATCACGTCGTACTTCATGCACGACGTCCGCGATCGAGGCATCGACGCGGTGGTCGAGCAGACGATCGCCGTTGTCGGCGACGGGCCGGTCTTCCTGAGCGTCGACGTCGACGTGCTCGACCCGGCCTTCGCCCCCGGAACCGGCACACCCGAGCCGGGCGGGATGACGAGCGGCGACCTCCTGAAGGCGGTTCGCGTGCTGGCCGAGCGGCTCGACCTCGTCGGGGCAGACGTCGTCGAGGTGATCCCGACCGCGGTCGGTTCCGCGGACGTGACGGCACTGGTCGCGGAGCGGATCGTCCGCGAGCTGCTCACCGGGATCGCGTTGCGCCGTCGCGCTCGCACCAGCTGAGCACGTCGGCGAAGGGAAGGTCGGCCGTCGAGCCGAAGAGCGCGTTCCGCCCGAGCTTCGCACGCCCCGTCGCCGGGCTCGTGAGCCCACAGAGGAAGCGGGCTTGCTGGCGAGGCGTGCCGAGTGCGTCCTCGTGGTCGAGGACCAGCGCCTCGAGAGCCGTGCGGTCGACGTCGATCGTCGTGATGGCGTCGGGCTCACTCAGCTCCTGTGCGCGGCCCGTGAGGCAGAACGTGCAGTGGCCGCACGGCTCGTCGCGCACCTCGCCGAAGTAGCCGACGAGCGCCTGCACCTGGCAGCCGTCGTGGGTGACGAGCGAGACCACTCGCGCGATCCGCTCGGCCTCCGCCGCCTCGCGGCGGTCGAAACGCGCGGCGAGCGTGTCGCAGAGGGCCTCGAGCGACGGCGGCTTCGCGAGCAGGGTGTAGCGCTGGCGTACGTCGGTCGCCTTCAGCTCGACGAGACCATGCTGCTCGAGGTAGCCGAGCGCCTTGACGATGCGCTCGCGCTCCTCCCCGAGCGCCTCGGCGGACGCCTCGGGGTCGACCGTCGTCCAGCTGCGGCCCGCCTTGCCGCTCGCGAGGACACGGCGCAGGAAGTCGGCGCGGGCCGGGTCGAATGCGGCGAACACCTCGTCGAACGACTCCGCCGTCGGACGCACCGCGTACCCGGCGTAGAACGGCGTGCCCTGCACGAGGTAGCCGTCGAGCTCGACGTAGGTGAGGATCGTCTTCAGCACGAGCGGGCGAACGTCATGACGTGACGACAGGTCGTACTCCGAGATCGCGAATTGCCCGCCCTCATCTTGGGCCAGCACTTCGGCAAGCAGTCCTGCGATCGCCTCGCGCGTCGGTGTGTCGCCGTAGGCGAAGTTCTCCAGCGTCGGGACGTCCTCGCGGCAGGCGAAGAGCTCGCACGTGCTCGGCTCGCCGTCGCGCCCAGCCCGCCCGATCTCCTGCGAGTACGACTCGAGGCCCTTCGGCAGGTTCAGGTGATAGACGTAGCGCACGTCGGACTTGTCGATGCCCATGCCGAAGGCGATCGTCGCGACGACGATGCCGCGGTCCGACGTGGTCCACCACTCCTGCACCTCGACGCGGTCGTCGGCGTTCATGCCGGCGTGGTAGGCGCGCGCGGGCAGGCCCGCCGCAGCCAGGAGCGCAGCAACGCGCTCGGCCGTCCGCTGCAGCGTCACGTAGACGATCGTCGACCCGGGCGAACGCTCTCGCAGCCGGTCGATCAGCAGTTGGTCGCGCTCCGACGCGCGCGCCGGTGTCGTGAGCAGCGTCAGGTTCGACCGGTAGAAGCCGGTCACGACCGAGTCGCGCTCCTCGATGCCGAAGCCGGCACGGATGTCGGCGACGACCGCGGGCGTGGCCGTCGCGGTTAGCGCAAGCACGCGTTCGGCGCCGAGCTCGCGCGCCCGCGCGGCGAGCTTCAGGTAGTCCGGGCGGAAGTTGTGGCCCCACTCCGAGATGCAATGCGCCTCGTCGACGGCGAACAGCGCGATCTTCGTCTCGCCGAGCTGGGCGAGGAAGCGCTCGTTGTTGAAGCGCTCGGGCGCGACGTAAAGGAGCTTCAGGCTGCCGTCTCGCAGCCGCTCCGAGACGGCCCGAACGTCGGCTGCGTCGAGGCTCGAGTCGAGCCGCGCGGCGTCGACGCCCTGCAGTGCGAGCAGGTCGATCTGGTCCTTCATCAGCGCGATCAGCGGGGAGACGACGACGGTGACGCCGTCGAGGAGCAGCGCGGGCAGCTGGTAGCAGAGGCTCTTCCCCGCGCCGGTCGGGAAGACCGCGAGCGCGGAGCGTCCTGCGAGGAGCGAGTCGATCACGTGCTCCTGGCCGGGCCGGAACGACGTGAAGCCGAACCGCTCGGCGAGCACTTCGTGCGTGGTCATCGGTCTATGAAGCTTGCTGCAGGTTCATCCGCTGCGCGCGGACGCCTTCGGCGAGTGCGCGGTCGACGGCCTTGCGGCGCAGCTCGTCGTACACCTTCACGAAGCGGACGCGGGTCAGCTCCGGGTCGCTCGAGGTGCGGATGTTGTAGCCGCCGCCGACGAGCCGCGCGACGTGGGCGACGAGCTCGTGCGTGGCGCCCTCGCGGGTCTGCACGGCGAGCCATGCCTCGTCGGCGGTGGGGATCTCGAGCGTCGGCTCGATCACGGCGCGCCGGATGCGGCTGACGGTCGGCAGCTTCATGGTGGTCGCGATCAGCTCGTCGACGACCGGGTCGACCGCGGCGAAGTCGAGGTCGACGAGCATGCGCTCGTAGAGCTTCTCGGTCTCCTCCGCAAGCGGCGGTTCGGGGTAGGCGGCCTGGAGGCGCCGCACGAGCTCACGGACTTCGAAGGGGCTCATCGGCCCCCGACGGTACCGGCTCGACCGGACGCGACGGTAGAGGCCTGATGCGAATTACACGCACTCACGGATGGCGTCCCAGACACGGCGCATCTCGCCCGGGTCGGGCTTGAACGTAGACACCGCTATGCCCCGCGCCCGACCCGAACGACCTGCTTGGTCTGGAACACCCCCGCAAGCACCCAAATCCACATCAAGCCTCTAGGCTGAACGGGTGATGCCGCTCGATCTGATCGAGTTCCCCGCCGACGACCTGGGCCGCGCGCAGGCCTTCTGGGAGGGGGTGCTCGGGGTCTCGCTCGCGCCGCGCGAGCCCGGGGAGGGCGAGGGGATCCAGACCCACGGCGACGGGCCGGCCTTCGGCCTGCACGAGCGGGGCCGCGGACCGGGCGACCGCTTCTCGCTGCCCTACTTCCGGGTGACCGACATGGCAGGGGCGCTCGAGCGCGTCGTCGAGCTCGGCGGCAGCGTCGTCCATCCGGGCGAGCAGTGGGCGATCTGCCGGGACTCGGAAGGCAGCCCCTTCGGGCTCGCCGGCTAGGCAGGCGGCACTCATGAACCTGGTTCAGAGAGCGAACCAGGTTCCGAGGACTACGCCTCGGGCGGCGAGTCGTCGCCGCTGGAGCGCTTGCTCCAGAAGGCGAGCACGCCCACCGCGCCCGCGACCGCAACGGCGATCGCGCCCTTGTTCGGCTTCTTCGACTCGCTGTCGATCGCCGGGACGGCGCTCTTCGCCTTCTGCCTGAGCGCGCTCTTGGCGGCGGCGATGGTCAGCCAGCCGACGATTGCGTTGCGACGGTTGATCACACTCACAGCGCGACTCTACCCCGGATCGCCGCCGGGGCAAGGAAGAAAGAGGGCCCCGCCCACTGCGGCACGGGCGGGGCCCTGGGTAGATGCCGGGAAACCTTGCGGGCGGGCGAAGCTTCCCGGCGGGACGAGGGCACGTCCGACAGTAAAGACGTCTCTCCCGGCGAAAACTTGCGCGAAGACTTTCGCAACTTTCCGCAGGTCCGGCTGCGACCGCCCCGATCGGGCCGTGTCCCTACCGGTCTTTGCCTGAAAAAACACCTGGCCGGCGCGCGGTACTCGGGTTATGGTGCGAGCCCGTGGGTACGCCGCAAACGTTCGCCCCACTTCGGGAGCCTCGCTTCCGCCTGCTCTGGCTCGGCCGCGTCTCCTCCGCGGTCGGGGACGCGCTCGTCCCCGTCGCGCTCACCTTTGCCGTCCTCTCGGTCAACCGGTCGGCGACGGCGCTCGGCGGCGTGCTGGCCGCGTTCATGGTCGCGCGCGTGGCGTTCACCCTGGTCGGCGGGGTCGTCGCCGACCGCCTGCCCCGCCGCGCGGTGATGCTCGCGTGCGACGCCGTGCGCGCCGTCGTCGAGGCGTTCACCGCAGTGATGCTCCTGACCGGCCACATGACGCTGCCCCTGTTCTTCGTCGACCGCCGCTGTGTTCGGGGCGGCCTCGGCCTTCTTCGGCCCGGCGTCCGACGCGCTCGTGCCGCAAACCGTCTCGCCCGCGAACTTCCAGTCCGCGAATGCCTTGCTGAGCCTCACACAGAACACGATGAACGTGTTCGGCCCCGCGGTCTCGGGCGTGCTGATCGCGGCGGCGGGCACAGGCTGGGTCTTCGCCATCGACGCGGTCACGTTCGTCGTGAGTGCGCTCTTCCTGATCAAGCTTCGCGTGCCCTCATACGTACGTACGCCGCATGTCAACTTCCTGCGCGAGCTGCGGGACGGCTTCCACGAGGTGAGCTCGCGCGGGTGGGTGCGGGTGTCGATCGTCGGCTTCGCGATCACGAACTTCTGCTTCGCGTCGTTCATCGTGCTCGGGCCCTTGGTCTTCCGCGACCATTTCGCCGGCGCCCGCGACTGGGGGATCGTCTCCGCGTGCGGTGCCTTCGGGGGGATCCTCGGTGCGCTCGCCTCCGCGCGCGTGCATCCGCACAGGCCGCTCGCCTTCGGGTTCGCGGCGACGATACTGATCGGCGTGCCGATTGCCGCGCTCGCACGACCGCTCCCGCTGGCCGCGATCGCCGTGGCCTGGGGCTTCGGCATGGCGTCGATCGCGCTCAGCAACACCTACTGGGAGACGACGCTCCAGCGCCGGATCCCGACAGCCGTTTTCGCGCGCGTTCGCTCCTACGACATCCTCGCCTCGTTCGTCTTCATGCCGGTCGGGTTCGTCGTTTTCCCGCTGATCTCGAAGGCGCTCGGCGTCGAGACGACGCTGCTCGGTGCGGGGACCGTCGCGGCGGTGACGTGCCTCGTGATCGCGCTCGCACCCGACGTGCGCGGGGTGACCGACGACGGCGCAGCGCCTCCGCTCGTCGCCCGCCACGCCGCGTAGCCCTAGGCCCGCGCGGCCGCTTTCTTCCTGTTCGGCAGGTGGATCGCGCGCCCGAGCGCGACGAGCCCGGCTTCCTTGATCGCCTCGCTGAGCGTCGGATGGGCGCACATGCCGTCGGCGACCGTCTCGACCGTCGACTCGGCGTCGATCGCGACCGTGCCCGCCTCGATCAGGTCGGTGACGTGCGGGCCGACCATGATCAGCCCGAGCAGCTCGCCGTACCTCGTCTCGTGGATCGACTTCACCCAGCCGACGGTCTCGGCCTGCATCACAGCACGGGCGTTCGCGACCCACGGGAAGACGCCCACCGCGACGTCGTCGCCGTACTGCTCGCGCGCCTGGGCCTCGGTGAGCCCGACACCCGCGACCTCCGGATCGGTGTAGATCGGCCGCGGCACCGCGCGGTTGTCGACGATCGCGTCGTGCCCGCACGCGTTCTCGGCGGCGACCTCGCCTTCGCGGAACGCCGTGTGCGCCAGCTGCCAGTAGCCGGCGCAGTCGCCGACCGCGTAGATGTGGGGCACCTTCGTCCGGCGGTGCTCGTCGGTCGCGATGCCCTTGCGCTTGTCGAACTCGACGCCGGCGGCCTCGAGGCCGATGCCCTCGACGAGCGGCCCGCGGCCGACCGCCACGAGCATCAGGTCGCACTCGACCGTCTCGCCCTCGCCGAAGTGCACGGTCAGCGTGTTGCCCTTCTGCTCGACCTGCGTGCACTGCTTGCCGAGCTGCAGCACGATGCCGCGCTTGGCGAACGCCTTCGCGAGCTCCTTGGCGGCGTCGACATCCTCGAGCGGGATCAGCGTGTCGAGCATCTCGATGATCGTCACCTCGGAGCCGAAGCGGTTGAGGATCGACGCGAACTCGGAGCCGATGATGCCGCCGCCGAGGATCACGAGCCGCTTCGGCACTTCGGTCTGCGCGAGCAACCCCGTCGAGTCGACGCAGAGGTCGGATTCGAGGCCTGGGATCGGCGGGCGCAGCGGGAAGGAGCCGGTGGCGACGACCGCCGAGCGGAACGCCACGTCCTCGCCGCCCTCGACGGCGATCGTGTTCGCGTCCTTGAACCGGCCCGCGCCTTTCACCCATTCGACGCCGTTCGCCTTGAACAGGCCTGCGACGCCGCCGGTCATCTGCTTGACGACGCCGGTCTTCCACTCGTTCGCGGCGTCGAAGTCGAGCCGTGTGCCGTCGACCTGGATGCCGAGCTTCGCGAAGTTCTCGTTCGCCTGGTGCAGGAAATGCGCGGTCTGCACCCAGGCCTTCGTCGGGATGCACCCGACGCGCAGGCACGTGCCGCCGAGCTCGGGCTCCTTCTCGATGCAGACGACCTTCGCGCCCAGCTGGGCTGCGCGGATCGCTGCGGTATAGCCACCGGGGCCTCCACCCAGGACGGCGACATCGACTTCCATGTCAGCTCCTCAATTCTTCGGGGTCCGGCCGCGATGGTACCGAGCGGGCCGTTCGCGAAGGCGAGACGTCAGTCCGGCGCGCGGGCGGTGACGATCCAGACCGACGAATTCGCGACCACGCCGTTCGGCGTCTGGAACTCGCCCAGCGCTTCGCGAAGCAGCTCGGCGAGGTGCGGGCGAGCCGCGTCGCCGTCGGCTCCGGCGAGCCGAACCACTTCCGCGGCCGGGCCGAGCGCCAGGTTGACGTCGATCGCCTCGTCGAGCGTGTGTCCGATCGTGAACGGACGATCGCACCGGTGGAACGCGATTCGGTCGAACCCCGCGCCGAGCAGGATCTGGCTCGTCGTGTCCGCGTCGGCCATCGAGAACGGGCCGGGACCGCAGCGCGGCTCGTCGGTCTCCTCGGGCACCTCGATCAGTGGCTTGACGACCTGCTCGGCCCGGTGGATCCACGGATTGTCGAGCTTCCGGCGCCACACGACGATGCAGAGGCGCCCACCGGGCACGAGCGCCCGGCGGACGTTGCGCAGCGCTGCGACCGGGCTGGCGAAGAACATCGTCCCGAAACGGGAGAACGCGTAGTCGAACGTCTCGTCGAACGCCGTCGCTTGCACGTCCATCGTCTCGAAGCGCACGTTCGGCGCGCCGGCCTCTTGCGCTTCGGCCCGTGCGGTCTCGATGAAGCGGGGCGCGACGTCGACGCCGAGCACCGAGCCGGCCGGACCGACGAGCTCCGCGATCTGGAGCGCCGTGTCGCCGAACCCACAGCCGACATCGACGACCCGGTCGCCCGGTCGCGGCGGGTCGAGCTCCAGCGCGGCCGTCCCCAAGGGGGCCAAACCGCCGACCACGAGATGGCGAAACTGGACGAAGCGATCGAAGAGGACGCCGTCCCAGGCGCGCTGGGCCTCTTCGTTCTCCTGAAGGACTTCGGTCACGTTCCCGATGCTACGCCGCGTGTGCCGCCGGTCAAGGGACGAGCACGATCTTCCCGAACTTGCCGCCGGCAGCGAAGTGGTCATACGCGTCCTGCGCCTGCTCGAGCGGATAGGTCACCTCCACCGGGACCTGCACGAGCCCCGAAGCAAGCAGGTGAACCGCATGCCCCTCGAGCCGGCGCACGACGTCTTCCTTCTCCTCCCGCGACCGCGCGCGCAGCATCGAGCCGTGGATGCGGCCGCGTGTGCGCATCAACAGGCCGAGGTCCAGCTCCTCGGTCGCGCCGGCGCGGGTCCCGATGACGGCGATGCGGCCTTTCATCGCCAGCTGCTCGAGGTTCGTGCGCAGGTTGGCGCCGCCAACGAGCTCGAGGATCACGTCGTACGCGCCGCTCGGCTCTGTGTCGGCGCCGAGCGCCTCGAGCTCCGCGTGATGGTGACGCGCATTGGCGGTGACGAGTGCCCCCGCGACGACGCCGAGCTGGACGCCGGCGACGCCCACGCCACCGGCTGCGCCGTTCACGAGCAGCCGGTCTCCCGGCTTCAGGTCGGCCTGCGTGAAGAGCGCATCGTGTGCGGTCGCGAACACCTCGACGAAGCCGCCCGCCTGCGGCCAGCCCACGTTCGCCGGCACCGGCATCGCATGGGATTCGTGCACCGTCACGAGCTCCGCCTGCCCCCCTCCCCCGAGCAGCGCCATGACGCGGTCTCCCGGCCGGAACCGCTCGCCGCCCAGCACGACCTCGCCGGCGCACTCGAGCCCGGGGATGTCGACGGGCGCGCCGGGCGGCGGCGGGTAGAAACCGGCGCGCTGGACGAGGTCTGCGCCGTTGACGCCGGCGGCGCGAACGCGGATGAGGATCTCGCCGTCCCCCGGGACGGGGTCGGGACGCTCCTCGAGCGTCAGGCGCCCTTCACCGATGACAACCGCGCGCATTCCGTCATGCTACGGCCATGAAACTCGAAGGCGTTCACCATGTCACCTGCATCACCGGCGACGCCCCTCAGAACGTCGAGTACTACGCGGGCGTGCTGGGCCTCCGCCTCGTGAAGAAGTCCGTCAACCAGGACGACCCGACCGTCTACCACCTCTTCTACGCGGACGAGCGCGGGTCCGCCGGGTCGGACATCACGTTCTTCGAGTACCCGGGAGCGCCGCCGGGCCGTGCGGGCGACGGGATGGTGCACCGCGTCTGCTTCCGCGTCGGCTCGGAGGACTCGCTCGACTTCTGGGAGGAGCGGGTCGGCGGCGAGCGCAACGACGGCTCGCTCGTCTTCGCCGATCCCGAGGGGCTCGCGCTCGAGCTCCTCGTCGATCACTCGGGCGACCCGCCCCTGACGGCCGAGGCGCACGACATTCCCGAGGAGCACCGCATCCGCGGCTTCGCCGGCGCGCGCGCCTACGCCGCGCACCCCGAGCGGAGCGCGCCGCTGCTCGAGGCCCTCGGGTTCGAGAAGGGCTGGGAGGCTCGCGGCGCCAACCGAAGCGGCTTCTACGTCTACGACCCACCGCCCGCGGATCGCGGCCTGCAGGCGGGCGGGACCGTCCACCACGTCGCCTGGGGCTCGGTTCCGGCCGAGCACGAGGCCTGGCGGCAGCGGGTGATGGACGGCGGCGGGCAGCCGACGCCGGTGATCGACCGCTTCTACTTCAAGTCGATCTACTTCCGGGAGCCGAGCGGCGTGCTCTTCGAGATCGCCACGATCGGGCCAGGCTTCACGGTCGACGAGCCGCTCGAATCGCTCGGCGAGAGGTTGTCATTGCCGCCGAACTACGAGCAGTACCGCGACCAGGTCGAGAAGGTGCTCGCGCCGCTGCCGAATCCTCGCGCCGCGCGCAGGTGATCGTTCGCGAGCGGCCGGCGCACGGCGAGTCGCAGGGCGCGCTCGTGCTGTTCCACGGCCGCGGCGCCGACGAGAACGATCTCTTCCCGCTCCTGGACGTGCTCGACCCGGAGCGGCGGCTCGACGGCTACTGCCCGCGCGGGCCGCTCGCGCTCCCGCCGGGAGGGGCGCACTGGTACGTCGTGCCGCGCGTCGGCTACCCCGACCCGTCGACGTTCGCGGCGTCGTATCGCGAGGCTTCGGACTGGCTCGACTCTCTGCCGCACCGCCACGTCGTGCTCGGCGGCTTCTCACAGGGGGCGGTGATGTCGCATGCGCTCGGCCTGGGGAAGGATCGCCCGCGGCCGGCCGCGATCGCCGCGTTCTCGGGGTTCATCCCGCAGGTCGAAGGCTGGGAGCTCGACGTCGAGCGCCCGCTACCGCCGGTCGCGATCGGGCACGGCACGTTCGATCCGGTGATCGACGTCGCCTTCGGCCGGGCCGCCCGCGACACGCTCGTCGCCGCAGGCGCCGAGGTGCTCTACAAGGAGTACCCGCTCCCGCACACGCTCGACCCGGAGTTTCTCGGCGAGGTGCGCGACTGGCTCGCGACACGCTGAGGACCGAACCTCGTTCGCGGGGTTGTCACAGCTGCGCACCGGGAATGCATCGACACATGCAGCGAACGAGGTTCGCGCACCATGTAGGTTCCGCGTCTTGACGGCGACGTTCCTGCGCGTCGAGGCTGCCGCGCTCGCGGTCCTCGGTGTCGTGGGATTCTGGGCTCTCGCCGCGGGGGGCACATACGGCGCGGGCTTCAGCAGCGGCTTCGAGCCGCGCTTCGGGATCGACGGGCTGACCGCCTTCTTCCTCGCGATGCTCGGACTCGTGGGGGCGCCTACGCTCGCGTTCGCCTCTCGCTACCTCGCGCCCGGCGCGACGGCCGTGCTGATCGGGCTCTTCGTGCTGACACTCGCAGAGGTGCTTTGCGCACGCGACCCGCTCACCTTTCTCGCGGGCTGGGAGCTGATGACGCTGCTCCCGGCAGCGATCATCCTGTGCTCGCGTTCCGATCGCGAGGCGCGGCGCTCGGTCTTCGTCTACGTCGCGATCACGCACCTCGCGGGTGCGGGAACGTGGATCGCCGTGCTGCTCGCCGCGAACGCCGGGGCGTTCGGCGGCGGGACGGCGATCGCGCGAGGCTCCGGCCTGCAAATCGCGATCGCGCTGACGGCACTCGTCGGGATGGGCACGAAGGCCGGCGTGATGCCGCTGCACAGCTGGCTGCCGCGGGCGCACCCGATCGCGCCGGCTCCCGTGTCGGCGCTCATGAGCGGCGTGATGATCAAGGTCGCGATCTACGGGCTCGTCCGAGTGCTCGTCGACTGGGTCGGCGTCCTGCCGCTCTGGTTCGGGGCGCTGGTCGTCTCGCTCGGCATGCTCTCGGCGGTCGGCGGCGTCGTCTACGCGCTCTTCCAGCACGACCTGAAACGCCTGCTCGCGTTTCACTCGATCGAGAACATCGGGATCATCGTGCTCGGCCTCGGGGCCTGCCTGATGCTGCGCGCACGTGGCTCGGACGAGTGGGCGGCGTTCGCGCTCGCGGCCGCGCTCTTGCACACACTCAACCATGCCGTCTTCAAGTCGCTGCTCTTCCTGGGTGCCGGCGCGTTCGAGCGTGCTGCCGGCGCGCTCGAGCTCGATCGCCTCGGCGGGTTGTTGCGGCGCATGCCGTGGACGGGCGCCGCGTTCCTCGTCGGCTCGCTGGCGATTGCCGGGCTTCCGCCGCTCAACGGGTTCTCGTCCGAGTGGTTGACGCTGCAGGCGCTGTACCACCTCCCGGCCGCCGGCGGCATCGGTGCCGGGCTGGTGGGAGCGATCGCGCTCGCCGCGCTCGCCGCAACCGCTGCACTCGCGGTCCTCTGCTTCGTCAAGGTGGTCGGGCTCGTGCTGCTCGGCCCGCCCCGCACTGCCGCGGCCGCTGCGGCGACGGAAGCACCCCGGTCGATGCGCGGCGCGGTCGTCGTGCTCGCAGGAGCTTGCGTCGTGCTCGGCGTCGCGCCCGGCCTGCTGTTCGGCCTGCTCGTGGGCCTCGCGCCGTGGCACGCCGAGACCCCAACGAGCATCGGGCTGCACCTGCCCGGCACCGGTGGGCTCCCGACCGGTGGCTTCGCGGTCGCTCTCGTCCTGCTCGGCGCTGCATTCGTCTTGCTGCGGGGTCATCGCGTCGCGGCTCCGGCGCCCACGTGGGCCTCCGGCCAGCTGATCGAGGCGCAGCTTCGGTGGACGAGCGCCGGGTTCACGAAGCCGCTTCGCCTCGTGCTCGAGGCGGTGCTCCGGCCGCAGCGCGAGATCGTCGTGCGCACGGAAGGCGGCGTCGTGCAGGAGGTCTCCTACAGCGGCCGCGTGCCGCAGCTGCTCGAGGAGCGCGTCTTCCGCCCCGCCGTCGACGTCGCGCTCGTCGGCGCACGACATGCCCGCCGCCTGCAGACGGGGAGGCTCGGTACGTACGTCGCCTACTTGATCGCGCTCGTGCTCGTCCTGCTCACGGCCGCGAAGACCGGGCTGATCGGATGAGCGGCAGCTCGCTCGCCTCGGCAGGAGTCGAGATCGTCGGGGGCCTCGCGCTCGCACCGCTCCTCCCCGGGCTCATCCAGCACTGGAAGGCGCGGCTGCAGGGACGACGCGGGCCGACGCCGCTCCAGCCCTACCGCGAGCTGCGGCGGCTCTGGGGGAAGAGCGCCGTCTCGCCCGAAGGCTCGGGCATCGTCTACCGGTTCGCACCGCCCGTGGCCGCGGCGAGCCTCGCCGTCGCGGTGCTGCTCGTCCCGGTGGCGGCACGCGCACCCGGTCTCGGCGTCGGGCGCGACGTGCTCGCATTTGTCGGGTTGATCGCGCTCGCGCGCTTCGCCGTCGCGGCCGCCGCCTGGGATGTCGGGAACGGCTTCTCGCTGATGGGCGCGAGCCGCGACCTGACGATCGCGATCTCGGTCGAGGCGACGCTCGTGCTCTCGGTCGCCGTCGCCGCGCTGGTCTCCGGGACGACGAGCCTGACCGGCATGGTGGCGGGCACGGCCGGGACCGGCGTCTGGTCGAATCCCGCACTCGCGCTCGGCGCAGTCGCCTTCGCGCTCGTGGTCGTAGCCGAGACCGGGCGGCAGCCGGTGGACAATCCCGACACCCACCTCGAGCTGACGATGATCCACGAAGGGCCGCTGCTCGAGTACGCCGGCCGCGACCTCGCGCTGCTCCAGTGGGGCGCAGCGGTCCGGCACTGGCTGGTGCTCGTGCTCGCGTCACAGGTCTTTCTGCCGCACGCCCATCGGGTCTGGCTGCAGCTCGGGCTGCTCCCGCTCGTGCTCGTCGTCCTCTGCGCCGCGCTCGCGTTCACCGAGACGGCGACCGCGAAGCTGCGGATCCTGCTCGTGCCGCGCCTGCTCGCGGTCGGCGCGGTCGCCGCGCTGCTCGGCATCGTCTCGTTCCTCGTGCAGGCGGCATGAACGGCGGGCTCGTCTGGCTGCTCGTCGCGCTCGGACTCGGTGTCGTCGTCGTGCGCCGGCGCTCGGTCGCGGTCGGCCTCGTGACGGCGCAGGCCTTGCTGCTTGCCGCGAGCGCGCTGCACGCGGGGACCGCGGACAAGGCCTTAGCGGCGACGGCGCTCACGGTCCGGGCGGTCACGCTCGCCGCCGTCCTGCTGCTCGTCGTCTCCCGCACGCGCGAGCCCCGGCCGGTTCGGGCCGGGGTCGCTCCCCTCGTGCGCGGCGGCCTCGCGGTCGGCTTCGCACTTGCGCTCACGTGGCTCGTGCCGGTGATCGGGCTCGACTCACGCAACGCCGAGCGCGGCGTGCTCGCACTGATGGCGTTCGGCGCCGTCACCGTCGCAACCCGGCGCGCGACCCTGCTCCAGGTGCTCGGCGTCGTGCTCGTGGAGAACGGCCTGGCGCTCGCCGCCCTCGAACTGCCCGGCACCGGCTCGTCGACAGCGATCGAGCTCGGTGTCGCGCTCGACCTGATGCTCGTCGTGCTCGTCGCGGTCGTGTTCCACGAAAGGATCTTCGCCGAGTTCGGTGCGGGCGATTCCGCCCACCTGCGGAGCCTCCGGTGACGGGTCGCGAGACGCTCGCACTCGTCGCCGTCACGGCTCCCGCGCTGACCGCGCTCGTCGCGGTGGCCGCCCCGAGGCGCGTTGTGCCCGCGGTGGCCGTCGTGGGAGCCGTCGCATCGGGCGCGGCGGCCTGCGCGCTCGCGACGGTGGCCCTCGTCCACCCCGCTCACCCGTACGTCGGGCGGTGGGTCGTCGTCGACGCTGCCGGCGGCCTGCTCGTCGGCGTGATCGGGCTCGTCGGCCTCGCGAGCACGCTCGTGTCCCCCGCCTACCTCGCGACCGCCTCGACGGCCGTCGTGCGCGCGAGCCGCCGGCTGCACCTGTACTACGGTCTGCTGTTCGCGTTCTGGGCACTCCTCGTAGCGGTGCCGGTGATCGGGAATCTCGGCGGCGCGTGGCTCCTCATCGAGGCCACGACCGCCGCGTCCGCGCTGCTCGTCGGGTTCAGCGGCCGGCCGCGCGCGCTCGAGGCCGGGTGGAAGTACCTGATCCTCACGTCCCTCGGTCTCGGCTTCGCGCTGCTCGGCATCGTGCTGCTCGCCGCCGGCGCCGCGCACACCGGGCTCGACGCTCTCTCCTGGGGCGACCTCGGCGACTTGCGCCCGGGGAGCCAGGCGACGCTCGTCGCGTACCTGCTCCTGCTCGCCGGGCTCGCCTCGAAGATCGGGTGGGCGCCGGTGCACAACTGGCTCCCGGATGCGCACTCCGAGGCGCCCGCGCCGGTGTCGGCGCTGCTCTCGGCGGCGCTCCTGCCGGCTGTGCTGCTCGTCGCGTGGCGCTCGAGCCAGGCGCTCGCTCCCGCGATCGGACGTGAGACCGCGCAGTCAGTGCTGGTCGGCTTCGGCCTCCTGTCACTCGCGGTCGCGGTGCCGTTCCTCTGGCTGCACCTGCCGTGGAAGCGGCTGCTCGCGTACTCGAGCCTCGAGCACATGGGTGTGATCGCGCTCGGCATCGGGTTCGGCACGCCGCTTGCCCTCGCCGGCGTGGCACTGCACATCGCCGCGCACGCGATCGCGAAGGCGCTCGGCTTCTACGCTGCGACGCCGTTGCTCGGCCACGATCCTCGCGCGGCCGCCCACGCGGCGAGAGGGATCGCGCGCACGCAGCCGACGCTCGGCGCAGTGCTCGGGATCTCCCTCGGCACACTCGCCGGCCTGCCTCCCTCTCCGCTCTTCGCCAGTGAAGTGCTGATCGTCGCCGGCGGTTTCGCGGCCGGTCGCCCGTGGACGGCGGGGATCGCCGCCGGGCTCCTCGCGCTCGGCTTCCTGGGGCTCGCCCAGGCGTTGATCGAGACTGCTCGCCGGCAAGGCGCGGGTGCGCGACCGCCACGTCGCTCCCGGCCTCGGGGGTGTTCGTGTGCTCACAGGTGTCGCCGTCGTCTCGCTCGCCCTCCTCGCCGCGGCAGCGTTCTGGCTGCCGGGCAGCGCAATCGCGCACGCGCTCGTCCAGGGGGTCGGATGACCGCCGAGTACCGCGCGGCGATCACGGCCGCCCTGAGCGAGGGGCGGCGCTTCGCCGGGCTGCACGCAACCGCGGGCGGCGCGGTGGTGCGGACGGCCCTCGCTGCGCCCGACGGATCGATTCGGCTCGAGTCCGTCGCGACCGACGCCGGCCGCGCGCCGTCGATCGTCGACCTTGTCCCGGCCGCCGGCTGGGACGAGCGCGAAGCGGCCGATCTCTACGGCATACGGTTCGACGGCCATGAGCCGCTGCGCCCGCTCGTCGACCACGATCTCGACCTCGCGCACTGGACTGTCCCTGTGCAGGGCGCACGACGCGTACCAGATCGCGGTCGGCCCGATCCATGCCGGCGTGATCGAGTCGGGACACTTCCGCTTCCACGTCGTCGGGGACAAGATCCTGCACGTCGATGCGCGCCTCTTCTACAAGCATCGTGGCCTCGAGCGCGCAGCCGAAGGTCGGACGCTGGACGACGGCCTCGCCTATGCGATGCGCGCGTGCGCCGCGTGCGCCGTCTCGAACTCGGTTGCCTACGCCCACGCATGCGAGGACGCGCTCGGACTGCGCCCGACGAGCGAGCTCGCCCGCGTACGGACGATTCTGCTCGAGCTCGAGCGCTTGTGGAGCCATCTCAACGACATCGCCGCGGTGTGCTCCGGCGTCGGCCTTGCCGCCGGGAACTCACAGTTCGCAGCGCTGACCGAGCGGTCGCGGCGGCTGAACAAGGCGGTCGCCGGGCACCGTTTCGGCTTCGGGGCGGTGCTTGTCGGCTCGAGCGCGCTCGACGTCGACGACGAGACGGTCGCGGCGGCGCGCGACGAGGTGAGGGCGATTGCGACAGCCGCGCGGAGCAGCTGGCGCGAGCTGCTGTTCAACGCGTCGTTCCAGGACCGGCTGCCGGGCGTCGGCACGATCAGCCTCGAGGAGGCGCTCATGCTTGGCGCGGTCGGTCCCGCTGCCAGGGCGAGTGGCTCCGCCGAGGACGTGCGTGTCACGAGCGATCGGCTCGCCTACGACGGCTTCGCTCCGGTCGCGCTCGCGAGGCCGGCCGGGGACGCGCAGGTCACGGCTCGAGCAGCGCGCCCTCGAGCTCGACCAGTGCTTCGCGCTGCTCGACGAGCTGCTCGACCGCCGGCTCGAGCCGGCGGGGACGAACGCCGGCGGCAACCCGGGGGCGATCGGTACCGGCCGCGTCGAGAGCCCGCGCGGCGCGACGCTTTGCGTCGTCGAGCAAGCCGACGGGCGCATCGAGCGGCTGCGGCTGCGCACCGGGTCGTACGCGAACTGGCCGGTCGTCGCCCACGCCGCAGTGGGCGAGCTGCTGCCCGACTTCCCCCTCATCAACAAGAGCTTCGAGCTCTGCTACGCCTGCGCCGATCGCTGATGCTGACGCTCCTTCGCGACCTTCGCCGACTCCGCCGCAGCCTCGCGCTGCCGGCGCCGGACCGGGGCCGCAGCCTGGCGGTCCGTCACGTCGACGCCGGCTCATGCAACGGGTGCGAGCACGAGCTGACGCTCGCTGCTGCGCCGCAGTACGACCTGCAGCGCTTCGGCTTCGGCATCGTCGCCTCGCCGCGGCACGCCGACGTGCTCCTCGTCACGGGCCCGGTCACCACCCGGATGCGCGAGCCGCTGCTCGTCGCCTACAACGCGATGCCCGAGCCACGCCGAGTCGTCGCGTTCGGCGACTGTGCGCTCGGCTGCGGCGTCCTCGGTCTCGCCTCGGAGCTGGTCGGCGCCGTCGAGGAGGTGCTGCCGGTCGACGTCCGCGTGCCGGGTTGCCCGCCGACGCCTGATGCGGTCGCCGCTGCGCTGATCGAGCTCTGCGACCGCTCTTGACCGGCTAGTCCGCGAGGCCCTTTCGCGCGGAGCTCGGCGAGCGCGGACTCCGTCTTCGCCGGGGAGAGGCTCAGGCGGCGGAGCAGCTCGTCCGGCTTCGAGAACTGGATCTGGTCGTACTGGACGACCTGGATGCGATTGCCCGACGGATCGTGGAAGTCGAGGCGGTGGCCGGGCAGGATCTCGACGCCTGCCTCCTCGAGCGCTCGCCTCGCGGCCGCCTTGTCCTCGACCACGAGGCCGAAGTGCGCCTCCTCCTCGCGCGAGCCGCGTTCGAAGAGCGCGATGAACTGGTCGGCGATCTCGAGAAACGCGGCGTCGGGCTCGCTCCGGTCGACCGACGTCGGCTCGAAGACCCTGCAGTAGAACTCGACGGCCTCCTCCAGGTCGTCGACCTGCAAGGCGACGTGATTGATGCCGACGAGCCGCGACTTCACAGCGAGCGCTTCATCACGAGCCCGCCCGCGGCCTCGCCGACTCGTTCGAAGCCGTTGCGCTCGTAGAACTTCACGGCCGGCGAGTCCTGCTCCACCGAGAGCGAGACCGCAGGGTGGCCCTCCTCGCTCGCCTTCGCGAGCAGCGCGTCGAGGAGCTCCTGCCCCACGCCGTGCTGGCGGCGCGACGGCACGACCGAGATCGTCAGCTCCGGCGTCTCCTCGTCGACGAAGCCGTAACCGGGCTCGTTCGGGCGGAACACGCGGAACCACGCAGCGCCGACCCGGTGACCGGTCTCCGTCGCCACGAGGGCCACGTCGCCCGGGCGGTCCCAGTTGTCGACGTACCGCGTCAGCGGGATCTCGGCGTCGAGCGCGTTCACACGCCAGCCGTATGCGTGCGCGAGCATCGAGCGCATGAAGGGGACGTCGGCCTGGGAGCCTCTCCGGATCACTCGTTGAGTACCTGGGCGAGCTGGATTCGGTTTCCATCCGGATCGAAGACGTCGACGAGCCTCATCTGTCCGGTCAGCTCGAGCACGACGCCGACTTCGACGCCCTCCTCGCGCAACCTCTCGGCATCGGCCTTCACGTCCGGGACGTCGACCGTCGCGACGCCGGCGTCGACCGGATCGCCCTCGCCGAGCGCGATCAGCATCTCGCCGTGCTCGAGCTTGGCCCACTTGTCGTCGAAGTCGACGTACGTCTCTTCGAATCCCAGCAGGCGCTTGTAGAAGTCGCGTCCCCGGTCGAAGTCCCGTACGAGGTACCAGACGCGAGTCACTCGAGCCTCTACAGCGCGAGCGCCGGCTCTTCGACGAACTGTTTCACGGTCCGCAGGAAGTCGGCTCCCACCGCGCCGTCGACCGCGCGATGATCGACGGTGAGCGTCATCGTCAGCATCGGCCGGACGACCACCTCGCCGTCGCGCGCGACCGGCGTGTCGACCGTCGCACCGACCGCGAGAATCGCCGCCTGCGGCGGATTGATCACCGCGACGAACTGCTCGATCCCGAACATGCCGAGGTTCGAGATCGTGAACGTCCCGCCCTCGAGGTCCTGGGTCGTCAGCTTGTTGTCGCGCGCGCGCCCGACGACCTCGCCGCGGGCTCGAGAGATCTCCGCGAGGGAGAGCCGCTCGACCGACCGGAGCACCGGGACGACGAGGCCCTGCGGCGCAGCCACCGCGATGCCCACGTTCGCCGTCGGGAACTTCAGGAGCGCGTCATCGGTGTATTGCACGTTCACGTCGCGGTGGCGCATCAGCGCCTGCGCGCACACCTTCGCGAGCAGATCCGTGACGGTGACGCGCACGTCCGGGCTCAGCTCGCGGGCACGCGCGACGAGCTCGTTCGCCCGCGTCATGTCGGCGCTCACCGTCAGCTGGAAGACCGGCGCCTGCCACGCGGCCGTCAGGCGGCGAGCGATCGTCTTGCGAATGCTCGTGAGCGGCACCGACTCGACCTCGCCGCTCGGCGCGGCAACCGTGGGAGCGGCAGCGGCCGGCGCGGACGCCTCCCCGCGCTCGACGTCCTCGGCAACGATGCGCCCGTCCGGTCCCGTGCCGGTGAGCGAGCTCAGATCGATCCCGCGCTCGCGCGCGATGCGCCGCGCGAGGGGAGACGCCTTGATGCGGCCGCCGCCGCCGTTGCTCGCACTGGCGGCGGTGTCTGACACCTGTTCGGGCGCGGGAGCGGCCTCGGGTTTGGCACCGGTGTCCGACACCTTTTGAGCCACGGGGGCGGCGGGCCCGGCGTCCTTGATCTCCTCGCCCTCCTTGCCGATCCACGCGATCGTCTGCCCGACCGGGGCCTCGCCTTCCTGGAGCGTGATCTTCAGCAGGACGCCGGCGTAGTCGGCCTCGACCTCCTGGGTCACCTTGTCGGTGTCGATCTCGAAGAGCGGCTCGCCCTTCGCGACGGTGTCGCCCTCGGACTTCAGCCACTTCGTGATCGTCCCGGCCTCCATCCCTTGGCCGAGGCGCGGCAGCTTGATCTCGTTCGCCATCGCTACTCCTTGCCGACGGTGCGCTTGATCGCCGCGAGCACGTCGGCCGCATGCGGGATCAGGAACTGCTCCATCACGGGCGCGAACGCGAGCGGCGCGAACTTCGCGCCGACGCGCTCGATCGGCGCATCGAGATAGTCGAACGCCTTGTACTGGAGCACGGCAGCCACCTCGGCGCCGAAGCCCATGCGCGTGACGGCCTCGTGCGCGACGACGACGCGGTTCGTCTTCTGCACCGACGCGACGAGCGCATCCTCGTCGAGCGGCTGGAGGGTGCGCGGGTCGATCACCTCGACCGAGATGCCTTCCTCCGCGGCCTGCGTCGCAGCGTCGAGCGAGCGGTGCACGAGCGGGCCGGTCGCGATCACCGTCACGTCCGTGCCCTCGCGGAGCGTGCGCGCCTTGCCGAGCGGGATCGGCTCGAGCTTCGCCGGCACGTCGCCCTTCACCGGGTAGAGCAGGCGGTGCTCGAAGAAGATCACGGGGTTGTCGTCGTAGATCGACGTCCAGAGCAGGCCGCGCACGTCCTCGGGCGTCGACGGGTACACGACCTTGAGGCCCGGAACGTGGACGAGCCACGCCTCGAGCTGCTGCGCGTGCTGCGCGCCCGGCGACCAGCCGGCGCCGCCCTGCGTGCGGATCGTGATCGGCACCTTGACCTGGCCGCCCGACATGTAGCGGTGCTTGGCGGCCTGGTTGACGATCTGCTCGAGCGAAAGAGTGAGGAAGTCCTCGTACATGATCTCGACCACGGGCCGCATGCCCGCCATCGCGGCCCCGATGCCCGAGCCGACGATCGCCATCTCGGAGATCGGCGTGTTGCGGACGCGCTCGGGCCCGAACTCGTCGAGCAGGCCCTGCGTCACCGCCATCGAGCCGCCCATCTCGGCGATGTCCTCGCCCATGATGAAGATGTCGTCGTCGGCGCGCATCGCCTCGACGAGCGCGTCGCGCACGGCCTCTCTGTAGGTCATCTCAGGCATAGACGTTCTTGAGGGCGTCCTCGGGCTGCGGGTCGGTGCCGTTCTTCGCGAACTCGAGAGCAGCTTCGACGATCTCGTTCGCCTCGGCGTCGATCGTCTCGAACTCGTCGTCGGCGAGGTCGAGGCGCTCGCGCAGGAGCTTGATCGGGTCGCGCTCGGCGGCCGCCTCGCGGTCCTCCTTCGAGCGGTAGGACTGCGGGTCGCCGATGAAGTGGCCGTGCATGCGCACCGTCTCGACATCGAGGAAGACCGGGCCGGCCCCGGAGCGCGCAAACTCGAGCGCCTCGTGCGCCGCCTCGTGGACCGCCTCCACGTCCTGGCCGTCGACCTTGATCGCGTGCATGTCGTAGGAGAGCGCGCGCTTCGACATGTCGTCCCACACCGGCGAGTGCTGCCAGCCCGGCGTCGACTCGGCCCAGTGGTTGTTCTCGCAGACGAAGACTGTCTTCGTCTTCCAGAGCTGTGCGAGGTTGAGCGACTCGTGGAACGTGCCGATGTTCGTGGTGCCGTCGCCGAAGAACGCAAGCGCGACGCGCGGCTCGTCACGAAGCTTGAACGCCAGCCCGGCGCCGGTCATTGCCGGCAGCCCGCCTCCGATGACGGCGTTCGCGCCCATGTTCCCGCGCTCGACGTCGTAGAGGTGCATCGAGCCGCCGTACCCGTGCGAGCAGCCCTCGATCTTCCCGTAGAGCTCCGCCATGACCGCGTTCGGATGGGTGCCGCGCGCGAGCGTATGGCCGTGCGCGCGGTGCGTCGAGGCGAAGACGTCGCCCTCCTCCATCGCCTGGCAGACGCCGACCGCGACGGCCTCCTGGCCGATCGCGACATGCAGGAAGCCCGGGAGCTCCCCTGCGCGGAACCGCTCTTCGACATGCTCCTCGAAGCGCCTGATGAGGAGCATCTCGCGCAGGAACTCACGCAGCGTCTCCTCGTTGAGGGCGCGTTTCTTCTCGACCTTCGCCACGGCTCCGAGCAGTGTACGTTTCGCGGCGTGAGCCTCGTTGGGCAATGGCACGACCTGCAGGCCGAGCTGCCCGAAGGCTGGACGAGCGCGGCTCTGCGGCTCGAGCTGCGCGATCGCGAGGCAACCGACAGCGCCGCGGCGCTGCTCGGTCCCGCCCAGCCCTATCGCGCGGAGCCGACGGTCTTGCGCATCTCCGTCACGCTCGACGGAAGCGCGACGGCCCCGCACGGCGTCACGCGCCTGCTCGCGCGCATCGACGTCGCACGGCTCGGCGGAACGCTGCAGCTCGCGGGGACGCACACCGCCCGCCCGCGCGCCGAGCGCGAGGTCAGGCCGCTCGTGGACTCGTGGGACGCGGCGCTCGCGGAGCTGCCTGCCGACTGGAGCGCCCTCTTCTGCGAGCTCGAACTGCTCTCGAGCGACTACATCGACCGCGCGGCCGTCCTCTGCATCCAGATGAACCCGCGCCGCGACGGCGCCCGCACGGCCATGCGCTTCCGCGCCGCGCGCCTGGCGGGCTACGGCGCGGCGCCCGGAATGGTGCGCCGCTGCCTCGAGCGCTGCGACGGCGAGTCGATCCGTGGCTCGGTCACCGTTCTGCGCGCGCTCTCGGACGTGCACCTCGCCGCCACGCAGGGCCCGGTGTGGCTGCACGACGGCCTGACCTTCTGATGTCCGCGGCGGCATGACCGACGCGCTCGGGCTCGCCGGGCTCGTGCGCTCGGGCGAGGTCTCGGCCGCTGAACTGACCGACGACGCGATCCGCAGGATCGAGGCGACGAACCCGCAGCTCAACTTCCTCGTCACCGACAGCTACGAGCAGGCGCGCGCGACGACGCCGGCCGACGGCCCGTTCGCCGGCGTGCCGATGCTCGTGAAGGACCTGAACGAGACGGCGGGAATCCGCACGACCTTCTCGTCGCGCGCGTTCGCGAACTATGTGCCCGAGAGCGACTCCGCGGTCGTGCGCCGGATCCGAGATGCCGGATTCGTCATCCTCGGCAAGTCGAACACGCCGGAGTTCGGGATCACAGCGGTGACCGAGTCCGACCTGAACGGCGCCTGCCGCAACCCCTGGGATCCCAGCCGCACACCGGGCGGCTCGTCGGGCGGCGCGGCGGCAGCCGTCGCGGCCGGGGCAATCCCGCTCGCGCACGGCTCCGACGGCGGCGGCTCGATCCGGATCCCGGCGTCGTGCTGCGGTCTCTTCGGGATCAAGCCCTCGCGCGGCCGGGTCTCACCGGCGCCGCTCGTGAGCGGCTCGCTCGAGCTGTCCCAGAGCGGCCCGATCTCGGTGACGGTGCGCGACGCCGCCGCGTTCCTCGACGTGCTGGCGGGCTACGAACCGGGCGACGCGCACTGGCCGCCGCCGCCCGAACGGCCGTTTCTCGCCGAGGTCGGCGCCGACCCGGGCCGGCTGCGGATCGCGTTCACGGCCGACCCGCCGATCCCGTATCCCGTCGAGCCGGCGCTCGTCGACGTCGCGCGCGCCGCGGCCGACGCGCTGGCGGAGCTCGGCCACGACGTGATCGACGCGACGCCGCAGTGGGTCGACGAGGCGGCGCTCTCGGCCTTCGCGAAGCTCTGGCAGCTGACCCCGGCCCTCTATCCCGTACAGGACGAATCGCAACTGATGCCGATCAACCAGGCACTTGCGCAAGCGGCGCGCGCGACCTCCAGCGTCGTCTTCGCGCAGGCGGTCGGCGCCCTGCAGCGAGCCGCGCGACGCATCGTCACGTTCTGGGACGACGTCGACATCGTCCTCACGCCGGGGCTCGCGAAGCTCCCCGTGCCGATCGGCTGGGTGTTCGAGCCCGACGATCCGTGGGAGCAGTTCGCCCGCGGCGGGGAGTTCACGCCGTTCACGCCGATCGTGAACGTGACCGGCCAGCCCGCGGCGGCCGTTCCGTTCGCCGTCGTCGACGGCCTGCCGGCCGGCATCCAGCTGATCGGCCCCCCGGCCGGCGAGGCGATCCTGTTCAGGCTTGCGGCACAACTGGAGGAGGCGCACCCCTGGAGCGCGCGCCTCCCGTCGCTCTAGCCGACCGCCTCCGAGAGCTCACGCGCGAGCGCGACGGCGCGCTTGGCGTCGGCCGCGATCACGAGGCACGTGTCGTCGCCCGCGATCGTCCCGACGACGAGCGGGTGCTCGAGCCGGTCGAGCGCCCGGGCGATCGCCGGCGCGGAGCCGATTTCGGCCTGGATGACGACGACGTTCTGCGCCGCGACGGCGCGACGGCCGAACTGGCTGAGCAGGCTGAGCAGGGTCTCGCGCGGATCGCTACGGCGCTCTCGGTCCGGAAGGACGTAGCGCAGGCGCCCCAGGGGATCGCGCGACTTCGCGAGCGCCAGCTCACGGATGTCGCGCGAGATCGTGGCCTGGGTCACATGGCAGCCGGCGTTCTCGAGCGCACCGAGAAGCTCCTGCTGTGTGCCGAGTCGCATCCGCCCGACCAGGCTCGCAACGAGCTTCTGGCGCTCCGTCTTCGACAGCTGCCGGTCGGCTCCGTTGTGCATAGAACGAGCATTGCGTATTCACCCAGTGCTTGACAACCGTTTTCGCGCTCGGCCGACGCAGAAACCGCCCCCCGGTGCCGAAGAAATCGCTACCGTCGGGCGGCATGATCAGCGGAATCCGGAGCAGAGTGAGGCAGGTGGTCGAGCACGCGACCTCGCTCGTGCGCCTCGAGCGGGAGCTCGTCACTCTCGAGCTGAAGAAGAAGGCCACGACGCTCGGGATCGGCGTCGCGCTCATCGCGGTCGCTGTGCTCCTCGCCGCCTACATGATCGGCTTTCTCTTTGCCACGATCGCTGCCGGGTTCGCCACCTTCCTCGCGCTCTGGCTCTCGCTCCTGCTCGTGACTCTGCTCCTGCTCGGGCTCGTAGCCGCGCTCGGCGCGCTCGGGGTCAGGCAGATCAAGAAAGCGCAGCCGCCGCTCCCGGAGCAGGCAATCCGTGAGGCGCAGCTGACGCAGGAGGCGTTGAAGCGCTGATGACCGAGCCCCAGCCCCAGGCCCAGCCCAGGACCCGCACGCCGGACGAGGTTCGCGCAGAGATCGAGGCCGAGCGCGAGCGGCTCGTCGGCGCCGTCGACTCGCTGCGCACGGATCTCACCGTGACCGTGGTCAAACTGAAGAAGCGGGTGGAGGTGGGCGCCGTCGTGGCCGGCGGGGTCGGCGCAGCGTTGTACCTCGTGCGCCACAGCGGACGCTGGTCGCGTTCCAAGCGCCGCTGAGGTGACGTTCCGCGAATGGATCGCCGTCTTCAAGCGGACGTTCTCGCACTTCCTCGCAGATGACTGCATGGGACTTGCGCGGGAGGTCGCCTACAGCGCGCTGCTCGCGTTCTTCCCGGCCGCCGCGTTCCTGCTGGGGCTCCTCGGGCTGCTGCACCTCTTCGACTCCGTGCAGTCGTTCATCGGCACCGTCGCACCGAACAGCGTGGTCCATTTCATCGAAGGGCTGCAGCGGGACTCCCAGGGAGGGACGAGGTTCACCGCGATCGTGATCGGAGGCGCCGCCGCGATCTGGGTGGCGAGCGGCGCGATGAGCTCGGTGATCAAGGCGGTGAACCGTGTCTACGACCAGAAGGAGACGCGCCCGTTCTGGAAGCTGCGCGGAGTCGCGATCGTGCTCGTGCTCCTCTTCGGCTTCACGGTGATCGCCCTCGCAGTGCTGATCGTCTTCGGCTCGCCGCTCGGCCAGGCGATCGCCGACAAGGCTCATCTCGGAGGCTGGTTCACGACGCTGTGGAACCTCATGCGCTGGCCGCTCGCACTCGCGGCGGTGCTGCTGCTGATCACGTTCGTCTACACGTTCGCGCCGGACACGAAGCTCGTGTGGAGGTGGATCACGCCCGGCTCGATCCTGGCCGCGTTCCTGTGGCTCGCCCTGTCGGGCCTCTTCGCGCTCTATGTCAGCTTCGCGGGCAGCTACTCGACGACGTACGGCTCGCTGGCCACCGGCGTGATCCTGCTCGTGTGGCTGAACTACTCCTCGTGGGCGATCCTCTTCGGCGCCGAGCTGAACGCCGAGCTCGCCCGCTCCCGCGGCGAGAAGTAACCGCTGTCCGAACGAGCCATGTCCCGGGGACAGTCCCCGGGACGTGCCCGAAACAGACGCGGCTCACGCAGACCTGTCCTGGGGACTGTCCCCGGGACGCGCCCGAAACGGACGGTCTCGTGCGGGCGCTAGGCGCGCAACTCGGCGCCGAAGCTCGCCGCGAGGTGCTCGACGATCGCCTTGCGCAACCGTGCGCCGTCCTCTTCGGTGAGCGTCCGCTCGGGCGACTGGAAGGCGACTGCGACCGCGAGCGACTTCTTGCCCGCGGGAATCGGCGCGCCGCGGTAGTCGCTCAGGAAGCGGAGCTCCTGCAGCTCGCCGCCCGCAGCCTCGCGCACCGCGGCCATCAGCTCGCCGGCCGGGACCGCCTCGTCGACGACGAACGCGAAGTCGAGCCGCAGGGGCGGGTACGTGATCACGTCGCGATACAGGATCCGCTCCGGCACGAGCGCGAAGAGCTCCTCGAGATCGAGCTCGAACGCGGCCCACTGCCCGTCGAGCTCGAGCGGCCCGTGCGCCGCCACCCACCCGCTCTGCACCGTCGCCCCGATGGGCGAGCCGGCCAGCACGCGCGCACGCTCGAACCGCGGCTCGATGTGCAGCGCCTCGAAGATCGCCTCGACGGCGCCCTTCGCATGGAAGAACTCGCCCGCGACGATCCCGCCGAGCCGCCAGCGCTCGTCGGGAATCATCGTGCCGGTCGGGAGGTACACATGCGCCACCTCGAAGAGCGCGACGTCCTGATTCCCCGCATCGACGTTGTGACGCGCCGCGCCGACCAGGCCGATCCCGAGCGTCGTGCGCAGCAACCGCTGCTGCGAGCTCAGTGGCTCCGGCAGCTCGAGCGCGTTCGGGTCGGGGTCGGTCGGCTGCAGCGAGTAGGTGTAGGCCTCGTAGTAGCCGGCGCCGACGAGGACGTCCTCGACGAGCCGGCGCAGCCGCTGGAAGTGCGTGAGGCGGCCGAACATCGCCTGCCGCACGGGCAGCGTCGCCGGGACGTCCTCGAGCCGGAAGCGGCCGACTTCCTCGACGAGGTCGATGTCGCGACGCACGTCACGGGCACGCCAGGACGGCGTCGTCACCGTCCAGTCCTCGGTGACCTGGAACCCGAGCCGCGTCAGGCGGTCGCGCTGTTCCGACTCGGCGATCTCGAGCCCGAGCGCCGCGTCCGCGTACGCCGGGTCGTAGCGCACCACCGGGCGCGGAGGCAGCTCGCCTCGCACGTCGGTCGCGCCGGTCCACCGGGCGCCCGCGAGCTCGACGAGGAGCTGCGACGCGTACGTGGACGCCGGCCCCGCGAGCTCCGGGTCGACGCCCTTCTCCCAGCGCGTCTGGCTCTCCGTGCGCATGTGCTGGCGCTCGCCGCTCCGCAAGACCGTCAGCGGCTCGAAGTTCGCCGCCTCCAGCAGGACGCTCGTCGTCCCGTCCCCGACCTCGGTGTTGCCGCCGCCCATGACGCCGCCGATCGCGATCGGCTTCTCGGCGTCGGCGATCACGAGGTCGTCGGGATCGAGCTTGCGCAGCGTGCCGTCGAGCGTCTCGAGCTCCTCACCCGGCCGCGCGCGCCGCACGACGATGCGGCCGCCGGCGAGCTTGTCGTAGTCGAACGCGTGCAGCGGGCTGCCGAGCGCGAGCATCACGTAGTTCGTCACGTCGACGACGTTCGAGATCGGCCGCATGCCGGCCGCGACCAGCCTCGACTTCAGCCACGGCGGCGATTCGCCCAGGCGAACGTCCCGGAAGAGGCGCCCGACGTAGCGCGGGCACCCGTCGAGATCCTCCACGCGGATGTCGACCGGCTCGTCCGCCCCGCGCTCGGGGTCGGTGCCTGGGACCGGCGCCAGCTCCGCGCCCGTCAGCACCGCCACCTCGCGCGCGATCCCGTAGACCGACATCAGGTCGGGGCGGTTGAAGAGCGTCTCGATCTCGAGGACGTCGTCGCCCACCGGCAGCACGTCCGCGAGCGGCGTGCCCGGCTCGAGCCCGTCGGGGAGCAGCATGATCCCGCCGTGGTCCTGCCCGAGCTCGAGCTCACGCTCGGAGAGGATCATCCCTTCGGAGACCTCGCCGCGAAGCTTGCGCCGCTCGATCGTGAACTCGCCGCCCGGCATCACCCCGCCGGGGAGCACGACGGCGACCGTTGCGCCGGCGCCGAAGTTCCACGCCCCGCAGACGATCGAGCGCGGCTCGCCGTCGCCGACGTCGACCTTCGTCAGCTGGAGCTTGTCGGCGTTCGGATGCTTGGCCGCCTCGAGCACGCGGCCGACGCGGAAGAACCCGAGATTGCCGTCGACGTCCGGCACGCCGCGGCGAACGATCCGGTCGACCTCGCAGCTCGTGAAGACGAGCTTGCGCGCCAGCTCCTCGATCGGCCAGTCGAACGCGACGTACTCGCGCAGCCAGGAGACCGGGACGTTCAAAACTGCCCCAGCACTCGCAGGTCGTTCTCCCAGAACGCGCGCAGGTCGGGCAGTCCGTGCCGCAGCATCGCGATGCGCTCGATCCCGAGGCCGAACGCGAAGCCCGACCACACCGACGGGTCGAGGTCGACGTTGCGGAAGACCTGCGGGTCGACCCAACCGGCGCCGCCCATCTCGATCCACCCGGAGTGCTTGCACGTCGCGCAGCCCTTGCCGCTGCAGATGAAGCACGTGACGTCGAACTCGACCGACGGCTCGGTGAACGGGAACTCACTGGTGCGCATGCGCACCTCCCGCTCCTGGCCGAAGAGCGCGCGAAAGAAGTACAGGACGGTGCCCTGGAGGTCGGCGAGCGTCAGGCCCCGGTCGACGGCGAGCAGCTCGACCTGGAGAAAGGTCGGCGAATGTGTCGCATCCGGCGTGTCGCGGCGATAGACGCGGCCCGGCGAGATCATGTAGATCGGCGGCGTTCGCGACTGCATCGCGCGGATCTGGTCGGGCGAGGTCTGCGTGCGCAGCACCGTCGACTCGTCGAGGTAGAAGGTGTCGGCGGCCGAGCGCGACGGATGGCCGGGGTCGGCGTTCAGCGCGTCGAAGTTCTCCCACACCGTCGCGACCTCGTTGCCGTCCCAGACCTCGTAGCCCAGGCCGAGGAAGATGTCCTCGATCTCGCGGCGCACCTGCGTCAGGAGATGCAGCCGGCCGCGCCCGATCGGCGTGCCGGGAATCGTCACGTCGATCTGCGAGTCCGCGGCCGCCTCGTACGCGAGTTGCCGCAGCTCCGTATCGCGTGCCTCGACGGCCGCCTCCAGACGCGCGCGGACGCCGTTCAGGAGCATCCCGCTCTCGCGGTCGCGCACCCCGCGCAGCGCCTGCGCCAGCTCGGACTTGCGGCCCAGGTAGCGAACGCGCGCCTCGTCGAGCTCGGCCTCGCTCAACGCCGCCGCCACGGCGGCCAGGCCCGCTTCCTCGTATGCCTCCCAGTTCACGGCGGCGACACTACCCAACGTGTCGTCGTCGCCTGCATTGCTGAAACGATACCGGCCGTGTCTGCGTACGACCAGATCGCCCGGATCTACGACCCGTGGTCGCGGACGGTCGTCGAGGACGTCGGCGTTCTACGTCGAGGAGGCGGTGCGCGCGGGCGGGCCGGTGCTCGAGCTCGGCGTCGGCACCGGCCGCATCGCGGTACCGATGGCCTCGGCCGGCGTCTCGGTGATCGGCGTCGACAGCTCGGCAGGGATGCTCGCCGTCGCACGAGAGCACGCCGAGCTCGCCGGCGTGACGGGCCTCGTCGACCTGCGCCACGGCGACCTGCGCGAGCCGCCGGTCGACGGCCCGTTCCCGCTCGTCACGATCCCGTTCCGCTCGCTCCTGCACATGGAGACGCGACGCCGACCGCCGCGCGGCGCTCCAGGCAGTGCGCGCGCGCCTCGCTCCGGACGGCCGCTTCGTCTTCGACGTGTTCACCCCGAGCGCCGACGACATCGCCGAGACGCACGGCCGCTGGCTCGAGCGCGAGCCCGGGATCTGGGAGCGGGCCGACTGGGATCGAGGGCACGCGCACGCTGATCCTGCGCGTCCGCGGCGAGGACGGCGAGGCGGAGATGTCGCTCGCGTGGCTCTCGGTGCCGGAGTGGCGCGCGCTCCTCGAGGACGAGGGCTTCGAGGTCGAGGCGCTCTACGGCTGGTTCGACCGCACGCCGTGGAGCGGCGGCGAAGACTCGGTCTGGGTCTGCCGCCGCCACTCGTAGAGCGCGATCGCGCCCGCGGCCGCGACGTTCAGCGACTCGGCGCCGTCGATCGGGATCCTCGCGTCCACGTCGCGCTCGACCTCGGCCGGCAGGCCTTCGCCGCTCCGCGCCGAGCAGGAACGTGACCGGGCCTGTGAGGTCGACGTCGGCCAGCGGCTGGCCGCCGCGCGGCGACGAGCGCGATCCGCGTTCCGCCGGATCGTCCCAGCTCCCGATCGGAACGCGCCAGATCGAGCCGGCGCTCGCGCGCAGCGCCTTCGGCGACGTCGGGTCGGCGCAGCCGTCCGAGAGCGCGACCGCGGCACCGAACGCGTCGGCGGTGCGGATCAGCGTGCCGACGTTGCCCGGGTCGGCGAGGCGCCAGAGCGCGAGCGTCACCGGCCGCTCCCGCCAGGCCGGCAGGTCGGCGCGGCGGTAGACGCCGATCACGCGCGGCGGGTGCGCCGCGGTCGACACCTCGGCGAGCAGCCTCGGCTCGACGTCCTCGCCGGCGACGAGCAGGTCGACCGGCTCGGCGGTCGCGGCCGCGACCGCGTCCTCGCCCTCGACGAAGAACAGGCCGAGCTTGTCGCGCCAGCGACGCTCATGCAGCCTGCGGATCGTACGAGCGATGCACTGCCCCGAGCGGCAGGGCGTGCCAAGTCGCCCGCAGCGACCGTCGGCTAACAAGCAGCGCGCCATGCGACGGCGACGCTACCTGGGCAGCGGTCGCTTGACAGATACATGCCGATATCGGAATATATCGACACCATGGCCCGCTCTTCCACGACATCGGATGTCTTCAACGCGATCGCCGAGGCGCACCGTCGCGAGATCCTGGACTCGCTGATCGCAGGCGAGAAGGCGGTCGGGGCGATCGTGACCGACCGTCTCGATGTCCCAGCCTCAGGTCTCGAAGCACCTGCGGGTGCTCAGCGAGGTCGGGCTCGTCAGCTGCCGGGCGGAAGGACGTCGTCGGCTCTACCGCCTGGAGCCCGCGCGCCTGCAGCCGTTTCACGACTGGCTGGCCAAGTACGAGCAGGCGTGGAACGAGCGACTGGATCGGATGGACGACTATCTCAAAGAACTACAACAACAAGGAGAGGCGCAGTGACACCTCATCGGCATGGATCGTCGGTCATCGAATTCCCGAGCGAGCTCGAGATCGTCACCACGCGAGAGTTCGACGCTCCGCTCGAACTCGTCTTCGACGTCTTGACGAAGCCGGAGCACGTGCGCAACTGGTTCGCTCCGTTGACGGATCGGGTGACGGAGTGCTCGATCGACCTGCGCGTCGGAGGGAGCTACCACATCGTCTTCGTGACCCCGGACGGAACCGAGTGCTCGTTTCGGGGGACCTACCTGGAGGTCGAGCCGCCGACCCGGACCGTCGCAACGTGGCTGTTCGAAGGATGGCCGGATGCGCGACGCCGTCGAGACCGACGGATCTGCACGAAACCGACGGAGTGACGACGATGACGATGATGCTGGCGTTCCGCGACCAGGCCGGCCGTGACCACATGACCAAGCACGACGGCCAGGAAGACAGCTTCGACAAGCTGGAGGACTACCTGAGGTCACTGCTCGACGAGATACGCTCGATCATCGGCCCCAGTCCAGCCACTCGCCGTGGAAGTCGAAGACCGCGAGGCGCTCGCGGGCGCCGCCCGGGCAGTGCTCGACCTCGAGCGCGAAGCCGTCGTCGTCGGGCGCGCGGCCGGTGCCGAGGTACGTGAACGGCTCGCACGCAGCGCCGCCTCCTGCATCGCGCCGTCGCAGGCGCTCGAGCTGCCGCCGTCGTCAGGTACATCGTCGACGCGGTCTGGAAGACGACCAGGTGCGCACCGCTCGATCCGGTCCGCGAGCAGCGCGGGCGAGCGTGTCGACGTAGTCGCCGCGGATCAGCTCGGGCGGGTCCTGGCGCACGACGTCGATCGCGCCGCGCAGCCGCTCGAGCCGGCTCGGTCTGGTCGGCCCAGACGAACGACTGCAGCAGTCGCGCGCCGTGCTCGGTGGTCGACGTCGACCGGGCTGCGGTCGATGCCGCGCCGCCGCGCCACCTCGACACCGCCGCTCGAAGCAGCGCGGCGGGCGGCGGCACGCGGTCGTCGCCGGCGAGCTCGAGCGCGCGACGTCGCCCCACGACGCCCGTCGAGTAGGCGTAGCGGTAGCGGTCCCAGACGAGGTTCAGCCCGGCCGACGGCCCGAGCTCGAGCAGGTCGAGCGGCCGGCCGTCGGCCACCGACAGGAACGCGGGCAGGAGCGCCCACGCCCGCTGCACCTCGTTCGTCTGCACCTCCTGCTCGGCGCACGAGCGCGCGAGGAACCGGCGTGCCCGTCGAGCGCCGCGTCGACGTCGTCCCACGAGGCCTGCCCGGCGAGCACGAGGTAGTGCAGGCCCGCCGAGCAGCCGCAGCGGCAGATCCCAGCGCAGGTCGGGCGCAGAGCGCGTCCGACCCGCGGATCGCTCCGCGAGCCGGCGGCACAGCGCTGCGTAGAGCGGCGAGCGGCCGTCGCAGTAGCCGGCCTGGCGCAGGAAGATCTCGGCTTGACGCTCTATTTGGTCGCGTTTGCGGCGAGCGCCGCCTTTGCCTGCTCGGCGATCTCGCTGAACTTCGCCGGATCGGTGACCGCGAGGTCGGCGAGCACCTTCCGGTCGAGCTCGACGTTCGCGCCTTCAGGCCGGCGATGAACTGGTTGTACGAGAGCCCGTTCGCGCGCGCGCCGGCGTTGATGCGCATGATCCAGAGCCGCCGGAACTCGCGCTTGCGCACCTTCCGGTCGCGATACGCGTAGACGAGCGAGCGCTCGACCTGCTCCTTCGCGTACGTGTAGTGCTCTTCTTGATCCCCCAGTAGCCCTTGGCCTGCTCGAGGACCTTGCGGCGCTTCTTGCGCGCGTGAACGGAACGCTTGACGCGAGGCATCGGCTACCCCTTCCCCAGCATCCGGTTGACCGTCTTCACGTTCGCCGCCGTCGACCGGGAGTCCTTACTGAACGTCGCGCTTCTGCTTCGGCGACTTGTGCTCCAGCATGGTGACTCTGGTTCGCCGACCGGCGCGATCAACTTGCCCGTTCCCGTCACCTTGAATTTCTTCTTCGCTCCCGAGTGTGTCTTCTGTTTCGGCATCTCTCTTGACTCCTGCGTTCTTCGTTGGGCCGAGCACCATCGTCATGTTCCGCCCTTCGAGCAGCGGCTGCGTCTCGATGACGCCGATCTCCTTCACTTCCTCTGCGAGCCGCATCAGCAGGTCACGGCCCCGATCCGGATGCTCGCGCTCGCGGCCCCGGAACATGATCGTGACCTTGACCTTCGCGCGCTGGTTCAGGAAGCGCTCGACGTGGCCCTTCTTGGTGTCGTAGTCGTGAATTCCGATCTTCGGCCTGAGCTTGATCTCCTTGACGTGGATCTGCGTCTGGTGCTTGCGGGCGAGCTTCGCCTTCTGCTCCAGCTCGTAGCGGTACTTCCCGTAGTCCATGACCCGGGCCACCGGCGGATCCGCCTGGGCCGCGACTTCGACGAGGTCGAGGTTCTTCCCGTACGCGTACTCGCGTGCCTCGTCCGTCGTCTTGATCCCGAGTTGCTCCCCGCCTTCGCCGATGAGCCTCACGCGCGGGACGCGGATCGCGTCGTTGATGCGCGTCTGCGGCTCGGGACGGCGCGGCGGCTCGAACCGGAACCCCTGCGCGGCCTCAAATTTCTTCACCAAGCTCGTGTTGTCCTCCTCACTAACATGACAAAACCGCTGACATGCAGCGGCAGAGGTCTCGTCAACCCGACGTCGCACAGGTTGAACCCCCGAAGCTGTGAGCTAGGAGGTGAGAGACGGTTCCGCCCCTGCTTGCCAGGGCTCAAGGGTAGCAAGTCTTCTCCCGGAATTCCGCAAGCGAGAGGGTCGCTCTGGTCGCCCCCGTGCTCGCGGATCGCGAGCGACTCGTCCGACTCCTTGTCGCCGTAGACGACGACGAACGGGATCTTCTCGAGCTCGGCGTTCCGGATCCGCTTGCCGACGGTGTCGTCGGACGCGTCGACCTCGACCCGGTAGGGCGTCGAGCCTCGCCGCCAGCTCGGCCGCCGCCTCGCGGTGACCCTCGCCGACCGGGAGCACCCGGATCTGCACCGGGCGCGAGCCAGAACGGGAAGGCGCCGCCGTAGTGCTCGATGAGGATGCCGATGAACCGCTCGAACGAGCCGAGCAGCGCGCGGTGGATGACGTACGGCACGTGCTCGGCGTTGTCGGCGCCGACGTAGCGGCAGTTCGAACCGCCGCGGCAGCTGGCTGTCGAGCTGGATCGTCCCCATCTGCCACGAGCGGCCGAGCGAGTCGGTCATGTGCAGGTCGATCTTCGGCCCGTAGAACGCGCCGTCGCCCTCGCTGACCTGGTACGTCGATGCCGCGCCGGTCGAGCGCCGCGCGCAGCGCGCCCTCGGTGAAGTCCCACTCCTCGTCGGTGCCGAGCTTGTTGTCGGGCCGGGTCGAGAGCTCGAAGCGCGCCTCGAGCTCGAAGAGGTCGTAGAGGCACGTCGCGTAGTCGAGGCAGCCGAAGATCTCGTCCTCGATCTGCTCGCGCGGTGCAGAAGATGTGCGCGTCGTCCTGGGTGACGTGCCGGACGCGCGTGAGCCCGTGCAGCGTGCCGGCCCGCTCGTTGCGGTGCAGCGGCGCCGCCTCGGCGTAGCGCAGCGGCAGCTCGCGGTAGCTGCGCAGCGTGTGCGCGAAGAGCAGCATGTGCCCGGGGCAGTTCATCGGCTTGATCGCGAAGGTGTGGTCGTCTCCTCGCGGGATCAGGAACATGTTCTCGCGGAACTTCTCCCAGTGGCCGGAGCGCTCCCAGAGCGCCTTGTCGTAGATCAGCGGCGTCTTCACCTCGACGTAGCCGCGCGCGCGCGTTCTCGCGCCGGCGCAGAGTCCTCGAGCTCGTTCCAGATCACCATCCCCTTCGGGTGCCAGAACGGCGAGCCCGGCGAGTTCTCGTCGAGGTGGAAGAGGTCGAGCTGCACGCCGAGCTTGCCGGTGGTCGCGCGCGCGCGCCTGCTCGAGCCGCTCGAGGTACGCGTCGAGGTCGGCCTGCGAGTAGAACGCGGTGCCGTAGATGCGGGTGAGCTGCTTGTTGTGCTCGTCGCCGCGCCAGTAGGCGCCGGCGAGGCCGGTCAGCTTGAACGCCTTGATCGGCTTCGAGTTCTGCAGGTGCGGGCCGCGGCAGAGATCGGTGAAGTCGCCCTGCGTGTAGAGCGTGATGTCGCCCTCGGCGGTGTCGACGAGCTCGACCTTGTACGGCTCGTCCTCGGCCTCGAAGCGCGCCTTCGCCTCGTCGCGCGAGATCTCCTCGCGCTCCACTCGCGCCCCTCCTTCAGCTCGCGGTTCACCTCGTCCTCGATCGGCTCGAGGTCGGCCTCGGTGATCGGCTCCGGAAACTCGAAGTCGTAGTAGAAGCCGTTCTCGATCGGCGGGCCGATCGCGACCTTCACGCCCGGGTAGAGCCGCCGCACCGCCTCGGCGAGCAGGTGCGCCGACGAGTGGCGGAGCACGTAGAGCGCGTCGGGGTCGTGCGGTCGCGCGTGGTCAGGATCTGGATCTGCTGGCCGTCGGCAGCGGCAGGCGGAGGTCCTGCGGCGTGCCGTCGGCGCGGATCAGCACGGCCTGCTCGGCCAGCTTCGGCCCGATCGCGCGCGCGGCGTCGAGCCCGCTCGCGCCGTCGGGAAGCTCGAGCTCTGAGTTGTCGGGAAGTACGACCTTCATGGAAGACGACAAGGTAATCACCCCCGCGAGGACGACAGGAACGATGAGTGGACGCGTCGCCGGTCCCTGACCCGGAGGCCAAGGACTCGCCTGCCGAGAACGAGGACGATCCCGGCGCCGATTAGAACCCACGCGCGATCCGGCGACGATCGCCCGCGCGTGGCAGCGCGTCGGTCGTCGTGATCCGGTTCGCATCCATGCACGAATCGTACTTGAAGCTGACAAACGGGGTCAGACCCCCAGACACGTCCGCGGTCAGACAGGCGAAACGGCGATGGTTGAGCCAGATCCGACGCGAAGCCGATTCGCATTTCGTGACACTCGACATCGCCGCTCGGGACATGTCGGGGGTCAGACCCCTACAGCTCCCGAAGGGACGGGTCGGCTTGCGCGCGGTTTTGCGCGCGGAGCGCGTCAGCCCGTGAAGCGCATCAGCACCCACGGGTGCAGGTGCTCGGCGTCGGGTCGTGGCGCGACACCTCCACGAACCCTGCCTTCGCCCACGCCCGCAGGGCTCGCTCGTTCCACGCGTACGGGTCGACCGTCACTTCGGGCCAGCCCTCTGCGAGCAGTGAGCTCGCAAGGTTGCGCGCCGCGTCGGGCATCAGCCCGCGCCCGCGCGCTTCGGGCACAAGGAATCCGTCGAGGCCGCCGCGCCGCGGCTCGCCGGGCTCCCACCATGACTGCAGGTAGCCGACGGGCCCCCCATCCTCCTCGACGATCCAGGCGTCGACGCGGCACCTCCGGAGCCGCTCCCGCATCTCCTCGCGGTGAACGTCTCGTCGTCCCAGTAGTGCGACACCTCGGGGTCGGCGTGCCAGGTCACGAGCGGTCGACGTCGTCGTCACCGGCCCGGCGAACGGACGTCACGCGCAGTCGAAGTCCCACATCACGGTGTCGACTCGCGTGCCGCCGCGCGACTCGTAGAGACCGTTCGCCGGCGCGTTGTCGGGCTCCGTCAGGACGAATCCCTCCCGGATCCCGCCGCGGCCGTGCGATGCGCACCAGCTCCGCAACAGCCTCGTCGCCATACCCTGGCCGCGATAGGCCTCCTCCACCTCGACCTCGTAGACGAACAGCATCCAGGCGCCGCCGTGGCGCCGTGGCAGCTCGTACCCGAAAATGAACCCGACCGGCCGGCGCCGCTCGAACGCGGCGAGGAAGATCGTGCGGATCGTCGGCGAGGAGTTCCGTCTGCGGTTCGGTCGTCGCGAGCTACCGCACGACGTCCCCGTCAGCCGGCCCGAGACGGCGGATCGTCGTCTCTGCAGCGTCGGCCACGCCGTGGAGCCTAGACGGTAATTCCCGGAGTGAGCGGATTTTGTTCTCGCACCCCCTTGCGTTCCGGTGCTCCCGCGTCGTACATTGCGGCTCCCGCAGGGCACGGAGCGCGAGTAGGTCGAAGCCGCGCCGAGCAACTGGAAAGGGCGCAAGCCCGGAACGGCTGGTCGATGAGGTGGACGAAAGCGCCACCGGCCCGGCGGGATTTTTTTGTGCCAGGATCGCAGCCGTGGACTTCACGCTCAGCGACGAGCAGCAGCTGATCCGGCAGACGGCACGCGAGTTCTGCGACGCCGAGATCGCGCCGCACGCGACCGACTGGGATCGCAGCGAGGCGATCGACCGCGGGATCGTCGGCAAGCTCGCCGAGCTCGGCTTCCTCGCGGCGGCGCTGCCGGAGGCGAACGGCGGCATGGGGCTCGACATGGTCTCGTACGCGCTCGTCGTCGAGGAGATCGGCCGCGCCGACTCGAACGTGCGCGGCATCGTCTCGGTCTCGAACGGGCTCTACGGCAAGACGGTCGCGCGCTGGGGCACCGACGAGCAGAAGCAGCGCCTCCTCCCCGGCCTCGCGAGCGGCGAGGCGCTCGGCTGCTACGCGCTGACCGAGCCCGGCGCCGGCTCCGACCCGGGCAGCCTCGAGACGCGCGCCGAGCGCGACGGCGACGAGCTGGGTGATCAGCGGGCCAGAAGATCTTCATCACGCTCGGCACGTGGGCGGCCAACGCGCTCGTGTTCGCCCGCACGGGCGAAGCCTGGGCCGCGCGGCATCACCTGCTTCGTCGTGCCGACCGGCGCGGCCGGCTTCGAGGCGCGGCCGATCAAGGGCAAGCTCGGCCTGCGCGCGCAGGACACGGCGGAGCTCTTCCTCGACGGCGTGCGCGTTCCCGACGAGAACCGCGCTCGGCGAGCTCGGCAGCGGCTTCAAGGTGGCGATGTCGGCGCTCGACCACGGCCGGATCTCGCTCGGCGCCGGGCTGCGTCGGGATCGCGCAGGGCTGCCTCGACGCGTCGATCGCCTACACGAAGGAGCGGCGGCAGTTCGGCCGCCCGGTCGCGAGCTTCCAGCTCGTCCAGGAGCTGCTCGCCGACATCGCCGTCGAGACCGAGGCGGCGCGCCTCCTCGTGTGGCGCGCCGCGGCGATCGCCGACGCCGGCGAGCAGCACACGGTCGAGGCGTCGATCGCCAAGTACTTCGCCAGCGAGGTCGCCGTGCGAGCTGCGAACGCCGCGGTTCAGGCGCACGGCGGCTACGGCTACGTCGACGAGTACCCGGTCGGCAAGTACCTGCGCGACGCCCGCGTGACGACGCTCTACGAAGGCACGAGCCAGATCCAGAAGCTGCTGATCGGCCGCGCGCTCACCGGCGAAATCCGCGTTCGCCTGAGCGCGCTCAGCGGACCTGTCCGCGTTCGCCAGGACCGGGGACAGTCCCGGGGCATGTCCCGTTCGCGCACGGCCGGGGACTGTCCCCGGTCATCTAGGTGCCGCGCATATCGTACAGCGTGCGAGCTTCGCGAGGACGCTTGGCGATCAGGTCACCCGCGGCCGCCGTGTAGTGCACCCCGTCGGGCAGGCGCATCAGTATCAGCCGTCCGTGCACGCGCAGATACGCGGCGTAGCGGCCGTGCGAGTCATCCAGCAGATGCCACGTGTCGATGTACGCAGCCGTGCCGTGGATGCGCGCGCACGACCTCTCGAGCACCGCGTTCACGACCGGGAAGCTCTTCTTGAAGCCCGCGCCGTCGGGGATCGGCAGGCCGAGCCACGCGACGTAGATCCCCGCGGCGTTCAGCTCGCGCGTGACGCCGTCGACGCGGCGCCGGTACTCGGCGTTCCACGTACGGGCTTCCGAGCGGGCCGACGATGCGTCCGACGGGGACGCCGGTCAGGTAGTTGTGCGCGTCGTCGGCGCCGAACGAGAGCACGGCCACGTTCGGATGCAGCTGGCCGATCACCTGCCGGAACCGCGTGAACCAGTTGTAGAGATCGGGCCGCGCGAGCCCGTCGACAGTCGGCTCTCGACGGCAGCACGCGAGCGAGCCGCCCGAGGCCCGCTCGAGCGCCTCGCCCGGCACCTGCGCGAGCGAGTCGCCGGCGACCCACACGCGCAGCGGATGCGCGGCCGTGAACGCCGGCTTCACCGGTGGCGCACGGCGCGCCGTGTCGGCGCCGCCTGGCCCGCGGCCGCGTTGCCGCGGGCGGCGGGAGCGCGAGGTGCACTCCGGTGTCGATCACGTCCTCGTTCTCCCGCCCGATCGCGATCTGGAGGTCGTGGCGCGGCGTCGTCAGGTGCAGCGTTCGGCTGACGTCCACGAGCGGCCGTGTGAGGCGCAGCGCGAGCCGGCGCTGGACGCCCTGCGGCTGGATCTCCGCCTGCTTTCGGAGCCCTTCCGCGTTCAGCAGCGCGGCGAGCGCGAGCCCCAGTATGAGGACTGCGATGCCACGGGCGGCGGAGTTGCGGGGCAGCGACATCTAGAAGCGGAAGTAGATGAACGGCGCGACCCCTTCCGGGCCGAGCGTGTTGACGAGCATCAGGACGATCCCGAACGTCGGCGGCCTGCGCGAGCACCGGCAGCCGCTGGAACCCACGCAGCACGAGCGAGCACGGACGGATGGATGTACTGCGCCGCCGATCCCGACGGCGATCGCGAGCACGACCGAGGTCGTCACGAGCGGTGAGGGCTGCCCCCACGCGGTGAACAGCCGCTCGAGCACCTGCTGCCGCCCGGCCGAGCGAGTCGGCGCGGAAGAAGATCCAGGCGAAGCAGACCACGTGGAACGTGACGAGGCGTGCGAGCCAGCGCGTCGCCGCCGACGCGGGCCGGATCCCGCCGAGCGCGCGCTCGACCGAGAGGCCGACGCCATGGATCCCGCCCCAGACGACGAACGTCCACGCCGCGCCGTGCCACAGGCCGCCGAGCAGCATCGTCACGCATCAGGTTGACGTAGGTGCGCACGCGCCCCTTGCGGTTGCCGCCGAGCGGGATGTACAGGTAGTCGCGCAGCCAGCGCGACAGCGTCATGTGCCAGCGCCGCCAGAAGTCCTGGAGCGACACCGCCGCGTACGGCGAGTTGAAGTTCTGCGGGAACTGGAAGCCGAGCAGCAGCGCGATGCCGATCGCGATGTTCGTGTAGCCGCAGAAGTCGGCGAAGATCTGAACCGCGTACGCGTAGACCGCGACGAGCACCTCGAGCGACGAATGCTGATCGGGGGCTGCGAACACCTCGTCGACGATGTGCGCGGCGAGGTGGTTCGCGATCACGACCTTCAGGAAGAGCCCGCTCAGGATCAGGAAGAACGCACGCGCGTTTTCGACCTTGCGCGGGTCGCGCGGCCGCTCGAGCTGCGGCAGGAGCTCGCTGGCGCGAACGATCGGGCCGGCGACGAGATGCGGGAAGAACGCCTGGAAGACCGCGAAGCGCGCGAACGAGGCCGGAACGAGCTCGCCGCGATAGGTATCGACCACGTACGAGATCGCCATGAAGGTGTAGAAGGAGATCCCGACCGGCAGCGTGACGTGCGCGATCCACGACGTCCCGAAGGTGTTGTCGATCGAGCTGAGGAAGAAGTTCGTGTACTTGAAGTAGCCGAGCAGGCCCAGGTCGAACGCGAGCGCAAGGGTGAGCAACAGCTTGCGCGCCGCTTGCTCCTGCGCCCGGTAGATCGCAACCGCGAGCACGTGGTTCACGACCGTCGAGGCCCCGAGCAGGAAGACGAAGCGCCAGTCCCACCAGCCGTAGAAGACGTAGCTCGCGAGCAGGATGAAGGCCCGCCACGCCCGCTGGTGCGGCATCAGCGCCCACGAGACGGGGAGCACGATCAGGAAGAAAACCGCGAAGGTGACGGTCGGGAAGAGCATGGCCGCCTCCCGAGCCGCTTAGCGCTTGACGCGGAGCGCGAGGCGCTGGGTCGCGAACGAACCGGCGGCGTCCTTGACCCTGACATTCAGCACGTACGTGCCAGCCTTCACGAGCGGCCTGCCGATGATCGCGCCGGACGCCTCCAGGTGCAGTCCCTTCGGCGCGCGCTCGAGCAGCGACCACGCAAACGGCGCGACGCCGGCGGCGGCAGCGAGCCGGGCCGAGTACGGCTTGTCGCGATGGGCAAGGGGCAGGACGGTCGTCGCGACGCGGACGGGCCGGGACGCAATCCCGTCGGTCGAGCAGTGTCGCGTGGATCAGCCGCGCCATCGCCTCCGAGCCGCCGGCGAGCAGGTGCAGGCCGTCGCCCTGGAACCACTCGGGATGGCTGCGCGAGTAGACGTTCCAGTCGATCACGCTCATCTCCGGATGGTGCTGCGCCGCGTTCGTGATGTCGTCGTTCATGGTGAGGTAGCCATGGTGAGCGGCCCGCAGGGTGAGCCACCACACGTGCTTCACGCCCGCAGCCTTGAGAGCGGCCAGCGCGTTCTCGATGTTCTGCGCGTATTGATCCTCGAAGTCGTTGTAGCCCACCGAGACCACGACGTTGGGCCCGAGCTTCGAGCCCATCGAGTTGACGAGCGTGACGACGTTCGGCGGCGGTGTGCCGTCGGGCCCGGGACAGCTCAGCCCGTCGACCCTGCGGCAGGCCGCGACCTCGAGGTCGAGCGAGATCCCCTGGCTGACGGTCTGGACGGCCACGCTGTCGCCCGGGATCGCGTCGGCGACCGAGTCCCCGATCAGCGTGACGTGCTGCAGAACGGCCGCGTGCGTCGGGGCGGCCGCCGGCGTGGCTGCCGCAAGCACGCACGCGGCGGCGAGCGCCGCCGAGATGCTGAGAAGCCCCCGCATCGGGACCGATCCTAGCCCTGCCGAGTCACGCGAGCACGAGCCGGGACACCAACGACCGTCTCGCCAGGCGCGACGTCGGCGGTCACGACCGCACCGGCACCGATCAGGGCTCCGCGGCCGACGGTCACTCCGCCGAGAATCACGCAGCCGGTGCCAAGCGAGGCTCCGTCCTCGATCACCGTCTCGAGCAGGCTCCAGTCTTGCGGCTCTTGCAATCCGCCGTCACCAGTCGTTGCTCGCGGCGTCTTGTCGTTGATGAACATCACACCGTGGCCGACGAAGACCCGGTCGCCGATCCGAACCCCTTCGCAGACGAACGAATGGCTCTGAATCTTGCAACGAGCGCCAATGATGGCACCGCGTTGGATCTCGACGAACGTTCCGATGCGCGTCTCATCCCCGATCTCGCAGCCGTAGAGGTTCGTGAACGCGTGGACGACGACGTTCTTCCCGTACGCCACGTCGTTCGAGAGCCGAAAGGGCGCGTCATTGGCAGGCTGGTCGGCCATCTCGCGAACCGTAGCGAGGGGCGCGGGCCGCGTCCACACCGCGATCGCTTGGGTCAGCTCAACTCTTGCGAGGAAGGCCGAGCGCGACGACGGTCGCGTCCGCGGGAGCCGCGGTGCGGGCGATGAAGGGCTCGGCGGCACCGCCGTTCTCCAGTGACCGCTGGAGCGACTCGAGGATCTCGACGACGACCGCTGCCTCACGGGCGCCCGTCTGTAGGGCGAATTGCGAGCGGATGGCAGACACGAAATGCGCGGATTCGAGGCGGAGGGGGTCATCTGACGGCACGTGGGGCGACACGATGTCCCCGAGGCGCACCTGCAGACTCTCGCCGTGCTCGTCTCCCTCCCCGCTGGCGATCGCCTTGTCATACAGCGTCAACCGCCCCTCGAGCGCGAGGTCGTCGACCACCGCCATCGAGCGCCCACCGACAACCGTGAGGCGCCGCAGTTCACGCGGGTCGAGACAGGACAGGTGCAGGTGTGCAGAGATACCAGTCGCGAACTTCAGGTAGCAGAAGACCACATCGGGAATGTTCTCCCTAACATAGGCCTCCCCGCGGGCCGCGACCTCGACCGGCTGATCGTCGAAGAGCGACAGCAGGGCCGCAACGCCATACGCACCGAAACTCCAGAGTGGGTCTTCGTCGCGGCGTAGACCGCCCAGGGTCTGCCAGTTGGCGTACGCGTAGTAGACGTCGCCGAGCGCACCTTGCTGGACGAGTGACTTCAGCTTCAGGAACGCGGGGTTGAGCATCACGCCGTCGGCGGCCATGAGGACACGCCGGCGCCGCTCGGCGTCTTCGACGAGCTCCCACGCCTCGGCCGACGACATCGTCAAGGGCCCCTGGACGAAGACGTGCTTGTTCGCCTCGAGCGCCCGGCGCGCAATCTCGTAGTGCGCCGAGGGCGGCGTCGCGATGACGATCGCGTCGACCGTGTCGTCGGCGAGCAGGCGGTCGAAGTCGGCCGTCCAGCGCGCATCTGCGAACCGCGAACGGTGGCGCAAATGAGCCTCGGCGCCTCGGTCGCAGATCCACCGGAGCTCGGTGCCCGAGAGCTGTTCGAACGTGCGGGCGACTACCGGTCCCCACTGACCGAGCCCGACGATTCCGACCGAGACCGGTGTCCTCATCGAGACGGCCGCCGTGCGAGCTGCAGAGCCAGGACTACGAGCAGAACGAGCGTTGCAGCCGTGAACGCACCTGCGACGCGACCAAGGTCACTCCCGGGCAGCAGGACGAACAAGACGACGAACGCGCCTGCTGAGACGAGCCACCCGACGGCGGCGCTTCTGCCGCGGTCGAGTGCAAGCAGCGCCTGCGAGACGGTAGACGCGGCGAGGTATAGCCCGATGCCCGCCGCGAGCACGACGAGATCACTGCGTGTCGCCGTGAACTTCGCGCCGTACAGCCCGCGCATCAGCTCGGGGCCGAGCACGACGGTTGCGCCGACCAGGACGGCGCCGCAGGCAAGCATGAACGTCGCCGTGCGGAACACCGCCCGGCGCAACGGCCCAAAATCGGCCGTTGCCTGCATGTGGGTGAGGTTCGGCAGCAACGCCGCCGCGAGCCCCTGGAACACGTAGACCGGCGCCCGAACGAGCATCGTCGCGGCGAACACGATTCCGGCGGAGCGGCTCGCACCGATGCCGCCCGCGAGGATGATGAGCAACGGGCCGCCGTTCACGAACAGCTGATCTGCCGCAGCGATCGCGGTCGCCGGGCCGGCGAACGCGACACCGTGGCGAATCCGGAAGGGCTCTCCAGGGCCTGGCGCCACGATCGGCGTGAGACGCCGGCGCCCGACGAAGAGCGGCACCAGGGCGCCTGCGAGCCCGGCTGCAACGACCGCGGCAGCTGCGGTCAGCTTGGACGCGACGAGCACGAGGGGTATCGCCACAGCGAGGCGGACGACCGCGTCTGCCATCAGGCCGAGGCTGTAACCGCCGAACCACCGCGTGCCGCCGAGGACCCCGCGAACGAGATACGACAAGCCGTACGCACCGATGCCCGCACAGAGCGCCACGGTCATCACGTTGTCGCCGAGGAACAGACGGCTCGTCAGCGTCGTCCAGGAGGCGGCCATCACCACCGCCGCAACCAGGATCAGGACGACTGCCATCACGGCCGCTGCACGGATGACGGAGCGGCCCTCTTCGCCCCGCGCGAGACGGTCTGCAAGTGCGCGCGACGTCGTCTGCTCGACGGGCCGGAAAAGCACGATCGCCGCGAGGAACATCGCGCCCCAGAGCACGGCGATCTGCCCGTACGCCGTCGGGCCGAGGGTCCGGGCGGCCAGGATGTGGAACGCGTAGGTCAGAACGCCCGACGCGATCATCGCGCCGGAGAGCAGCCACGTTCCGCTGACCGCCCGGCGGGGCCGGGCGACAGCAGTGGCCGGCCGTGCGACCTCGACCCCCGCTACCTGCACGCTCACTGAACGACCAGGTCGACGAAGTAGTTGCCCGAGTTCCAGCTGAGTGTCGGGAACACTCCTGCACTGTTCGCGAAGACGCCGTTGGCGCCGTCAGCGATCGAATGCAGCGGCCCGGTCGTCACCTGCGTCGCGAGGCCGGCACCCGTCAGGTCGAAGAACGCGTTGTAGCCGATGGAGACCACGTACGTCGTACCGGCGGTGAGCGCGAGCGGAGTCGAGAGTGCCTGCTGCTGCCAGCCCGAAGCCGTCTCGCCTGTGAACGTGACGCTCGTGAGCAGCGTTCCGCCCGCGGTCCAGATGCGCGCCACGTGCGTGCCGGTCTCGAGCGGGTCCTTGTAGAACCTGACGGCTGTCAGTTGGGCCGCCGAGTCGACGGTGATCTTGACGCCGAGCTCGTAGGTGAACGGGCCGGCGCCGGAGCGGCCGTCCACGGTCGAGTTGCCCGTGCTCGCCGGCGCGGCTGTGGACGCGAACAACGAACACGGGCAGGGGGCCGTGGTGAACGACCAGGACGCAGGGGTCACGGCGGTCCCGTCGCCCGCCTGCATCCCGGAGCTGACCTCGGCGGTGTAGACCGCAGAGCCGGCGAGCTGCACCGACGGAACGAGCGTCGCGGTGAGCGTGGCGCTGTTATAGGTCACGGTCGCCGGAATGAGGGTGCCGCCGCCAGTGCGGAGGTCGAAGGTGGTCGAGGTCACGGTCGCCGGGTTGAGCGAGCGGTTGAACGTCGCGGTCACCTGCACGCTCCTCGAGACGCCGGTAGCTCCGCTCGACGGAGAGGTCGACGTGACGGCCGGTGCCGGAAGGGCGGTCGCCACCGTGAACGTCCAGGTGTAGTCGGTCCCGAGCGTCACCTGGTCGGTGGTCGTGATCGCAGCCTTGAGCCGTGCGGTGTAGCCACCGGCAGCGAGCGAAGCCGACGGTGCGAAGACGGCCGTCTGCGAGCTCGAGACGTAGCTGACGGTTCCGGTGACGGCGCCGGACGGGCCGGTGAGTGTGAACGTGGACGCGGTGAGCGTGGTCGGGTCGATCGCCTTCGAGAAGGTCGCGCGCGGGGCAACGGCCGACCCGATGTCGAGGGCGCCGTTGACCGGGAGCGTCGACGTCACGGTGGGCGGCACCGGAGCCGCGATCGTGAAGCTCCACTGAACCGATGATGCGAGGAAGACGCCGTCGGCCGCGCGAGCCGCCGTTGTGAGCTTCGCCGTGTAGACCGTGGAGTACGCGAGCGGCGCGGAGGGCACAAAGGTCGCCGTGTGCGACGGATCGTCGTAGGAGATCGTGCCCGACACTGCCCCACTCGGGCCAGTCACCGTGAACGTGGACGAGGTCAGGCTCGTCGGATCCATGGAGCGGCTGAACGAGGCACTGACCGCGGTGGAACGCGAGACGCCCGTCGCTCCCGCGACGGGAGACGTTGCGGTCACGGTCGGCGGAGCGACCACGTTGGGCTGAACCGTTGCGTCGACGAAGTAGTTGGTCGAGTTGTAGCTCTGGTTCGGGAACGTCCCGCCGGTGGTGGCGAAGACGCCGTTCAGGCCGTCGGCGACCGAGTGCATCGGCCCGGAGGTGACCTGGGTCAGGAGGCCGCCCCCCGTCGCGACGAAGGTGGCGTTCGCGTTGATCGAAACGACGTAGACGACATTTGGCTGCAGGAGCAGCGGAGACGAGAGGGCCTGCTGCTGCCACCCCGATGCCGTCTCGTTCGAGAACGTTGCGCTGGCGAGCTGCGTGCCGGTGGACGTCCATACGCGGCCGATGTGCGTTCCCGTCTCGCCCGCGTCCTTATAGAAGCGGATCGACGTCAGCAGCATCGCCTGAGTGACGGAGACCTTCACCCCAAGCTCGTAGGTGAACGGCCCGACTCCGGAACGCCCGTCTTGGGTCGAGAGACCGGTGAGCGCCGGCGTCAGCACCGGGGAGAAGAGCGTGCACGGGCAGGCTGCGGTGGTGAACGACCAGGTGGTCGCAGCGGTGGGCGACGTGCCGTCGGCCGCCTTCGCCCCCGTCGTGACAGTGGCGGTGTAGGTCGTGTTGCTGGTGAGGAGCGAGTTGGGCGTCAACGTGGCGACCTGGCTCGGCCCGTCATACGTGACTGTCGCGGCCACGGCACCCGACGGCCCGGTGAGCGTGAACGTCGAGCTCGTGAGTGTCGTGGGATCCATCGACCGCGAGAAGGCTGCGGTGACGGTGGTGGAGCGAAGGATGGCGGTGGCGCCGCTCGCGGGCGACATTGTCGTCACCGAGGGAGGCGGAATCGATGCGGGCACCGAGAACGACCACGCGAAGGGTGTCGCCATGGTGGCGTCGTCCGTAGCCGTGATCGACGAGTCGAGTCGCGCGGTGTACGACCCGGGGGCGAGTGCCGCGTTTGGCGTGAACGTCGCCTGGAACGAGATCGGGTCGTACGACACAGTGCCTGCAACTCCGCCCGAAGGTCCGGCCAAGGTGAAGGTGTTGGTGCTGATCGTCGAGGCGTTCAACGCCTTGGAGAAGGTCGCCCGCGGCTTGACCGAACCGCCGACGTCGCCGGCGCCCGAGATCGGCAGCGTGCTCACCACGGTGACCGGCACGGGATCAGCTGTCGTGAACGACCAGGCAGTCGCCGACCCGAGCGACATTCCGTCGGTCGCCTGCGCGCCCGTTGAGATGTGGACGGTGTAGGTCGTGGAGTAGGGGAGCGGCGCGTTGGGCGTCAACGTGAACCGATGACCCGTGTCGTTGTACGCGACGGTCGCGGGAACCGGTACGCCGATCGAGTTCGAGAGCGTGACGGTCGTTGAGTTGATCGTCGATGGAGTCATCGAGCGTGAGAAGCTCCCGGCGACGGTGGCCGAACGACCGACGCCGGTCGCCCCGGAGAGCGGCGCGACTGGCACGACGGTGGGAGGCGCCGGATCGGGCGAGGGGACCGCCGCGAGGTCGATGAAGTAATTGCTCGAGTTGTAGCTCTGGGTCGGGAACTGACCTGCGGCCGCCCCGAAGACGCCGTCGAGCCCGTCAGCGACCGTGCGGATGGGCCCGGCGACCACCGGCGCGAGCAGAGCGCCGCCCGTCGAGACGAACATCGAGTTCGCGTTGACAGAGAGGACGTAGGTGCTTCCCGACTGCAGCGTGATCGGCGAGGCAAGGGACTGCTGCTGCCACCCGGAAGCGGTCTCGTTCGTGAACGTCGTCGACCCGATGAGCACGCCGCCGGACGTCCAGATGTTGCCCGTATGCGTGCCGGTTTCCCCGGGGCTCTTGTAGAAGCGGAGCGCCGTCACCTTCATCGGCTCGTCGACGACGACCTTGACACCGAACTCGTAGGTGAACGGGCCTGGGCCGGTGCGGCCGTCCTGGGTCGAGTTACCGACCGTGTCCGGTGTCAGGGCAGGCGAGAAGAGCGAACAGGGACAGGCTGCTGTCGAGAAGCTCCAGGCGACAGGGGCTGTCAGAGGCGTGCCGTCGGCAGCGGTGACGGTCGTCGCCACGAGAGCGTTGTAGGTCGTTCCCCCATCGAGGAGACCGGCGGGCGTGAGCGTGGCGGTGAACGACGCCGTGTTGTAGGTGACGGTCGCGGGCACAGCGCCGTTCGGCCCGTTGAGCACGAATGAGTTCGAGGTCAATGTCGCGGCATTCATCGCCCGCGAGAAGGTGACGGAGAGTGCCGTGGCGCGAGCGACGTAGCCCGAGCCGGCCGCAGGGCTCAGGGTGGTCGCCGTCGGAGGCGGCATCGTGATGAAAGACCAGCTCACCGCCGCCGCGAGTGGCGTGCCGTCGGCGGCGACGACGGCCGGATCGAGCCGGGCGGTGTAGGTCGTCCCCGGCACGAGCGGCGAGGAAGGAGCAAGGGTCGCCGTGAGCGTCGAGGCGTTGTACGAGACGGTCGCGGCGACCGTGCCGCTCGGGCCGGAGAGGGTGAACGTGGTCGGAGTGATTCCGTTGGCGTACATGGCACGTGAGAACGTTGCGGCGATCGACGTAGAGATCGCCACGTTGGTCGCGCCGGGAGCGGGAGACTGGGCGGTCACCGTAGGCGCTACCGGATTCGAAGCCGAGGTGGTGAATGACCAGGTCACCGGCGCCGCCAAGGCGACGCCGTCGACTGCCTTGATGCCCGTGGAAAGCGTTGCGGTGTACGTCGTCGACGACGCGAGCGGAGCCGTCGGCGTGAGCGTCGCAGTGCGCGATCCGTCGGTGTACGCCACGGTCGCCGGGACGGCCACGCCGGCGCTCGTCTTCAGCGAGAAGGTCGAGGTCGTGACCGTGGTCGGGTCGAGCGAGCGCGAGAAGACCGCATCAGGAAGCACAGCCGGACTGAGGCCGGTGGCACCGTTGCTCGGGAACATGCTGGTCACGGTCGGCGGAACGGGCGCCTGGGTCGTGAACGTCCAGGAGAAGGGCGCGGCCAACGCCGTCCCATCGTCGGCCTTCGCCGCCGTCGAGATCTTCGCCGTGTAGGTGGTGCTGTAGCTGAGCGCTGCTGTCGGTGAGAACATCGCAGTCGTCGAGTTCGCGTCGTACGAGACGGTTCCAGCGACGGCGCCCGACGGACCAGTCAGGGTGAACGTGGAAGGCGTGATCGTCGTCGGGTCCATCGCCCGCGAGAAGACGGCCTGGGGCTGGGTCAGGCGACCGACCGACGTCGCGCCGTCGAGCGGGGAGGTGGACGTCACGGACGGCGGAACCGACTCGGGGATGATCTCGATCGCCGCGAGCTCCGGATCGTCTGCAGCGCCGTCGATGGAATGGATGTCGAGGACCCCGTTCACCACGTTCACGCCCGTCACGGTCTTCACGAGCGCGGCGTTGGGCCCGACGAGCGAGTAGACGTCGATGTTCGGGAGATCCGGACTGACCGGTGTGTTGCCGATATCGATGCTGAACACGCGCTTGCCGACACCGCCGGGCAGCACGGTGCCGTAGTACAGCTCGACGAAATGGAGACGGACGTCGTAGGTGCCGTTCGCGACCGGGACGGCGTAGGTGAATGAGCCCGTAGCGCTCGGTCTGATAGAGCGTCGGGTCGGGCGTGCCCGTGATCGCGTGCGTCGACGAATTGAGAAGCCCGCCGCTGAAGAACGAGTCCGCTCTGAAATTGGCGCCCGTCGACGAGGTGTAGTCATCGCTCGCGCCGACATCGATCCTGGTCGGTTGGCCGGCCGATGCCGCGGTGATCGCGGACGCCTCGTTCGACGCCAACGACTGCACGCCGTTCACGACCGAGGTCACCACGTAGTAGTAGTTCGTCGCCGAGCTGAGTCCGGTATCGGTGAAGCTCGTCGTGGTGAGCGGCGAGCCGTTGGCCAGCGCTCCGAGCGGTTGGCCGCCATCGCGTGACGCGGTCGTCCGGTAGACGTTGTACGTCGCTCCGGCGACGGCGTTCCACGAGACCGAGATCTGGTCGGTTCCTCCCGACACAGCAGTCGTTCCCGTCGGAGCCGCAGGCCGGTTCGCGGCAACGTCGAGCGTGATGTTGGCCGCGGGCGTCTGCGGCACGACGCCCATGTCCTCGAGGATGTTCGTCGTTATCTGCTGGATGGTCACGAGCGGCTCACCGACGCCGTCGGCGTTCAGCGCAAGTCCGCGGTTCCAGTGGTTCGTGCCCGTGGCGACGACGAGTGCACCGCTCGGGGCGGTGTACTTCACCATCGACGTCGTGGCCGTGGCGGTCAACGGGGTCAAGGACGCGCCGTTCCCCTGGATCAGCTCACCGGTGACGGGCGACCCGGAAAGTGTCTTCACTCCGGCGGGCTCGAAGCCGTTGTTGACGCGCGCGTCCCACTCCCAGCCCACGAGGTTCTGTCCGAGGGTCGTGGAAGTCCCGGGAGCTTGCGCAGAGAGCGCGGTGTCGCGATAGATGCGGTCGGTGCCCTGGGAGGCGCTGACGACGAACGGGAAGTACGTCAGGTCGTTGTCGCCGATGTACATCTCGCCCGCTCAGCGCGTTCTCGGGCTGGTTGGGCCCGGAGGGATCGCGCCACGTGGTGGTCGGGGTCACCGGGTCTGCGGCGCCGCCTTGGATCGTCTTGTAACAGACCTCGACGCGGTTCGTCCCGCCGTTGGGACCGTTCTCGTAGCGGATCTTCCAGTAGACCTCGTTCGATCCGCTGAAGAAGAGATTCACCCCGGCGTCACGCGCGGCGGTGACGGCAGTGCGCATCCCGCCGGACCAGTATTCGTCGTGCGCCGGCGAGAGGTACGCCTTGTGACCGAGCGCCAGCGAAGGCTGCGTCTCGAGGTCGGTGTTCGAGATGTACTGGACGTCGTAGCCCGACTCCTCGAGCCAGTAAACGGAGGCGAACTCGTCCTCCGGGTACCAGTCGCGCAGGCCGTTCCGGGCTGCTCGAACGGACGGTCGAAGGAGACCTTGACCGCGCGCGGCGTGCCGGCGACGGTGTTCGCCCCCGTCGAGTTGAAGTCGTACAGAGACTTGCCGCCGTAGTTGTTGTACGCCTCGAAGGTCGAGAACGAGACACCGTAGAGCAGGTTCGCGGCCCGCGAATCGTCGCGCACTACGAGCAAGACGTGGAAATCCGTGTTCGTGTCCGTGCGCACCAGGCGCAACAGGTAGACACCGCTGGGCCAGGCCGAGGTCGTCGTGATCGTCGCACTCGTCGACCAGTTGGAGCAGTCGAGGAGCCCGGTCGTATCCGACGTCTGGCAGCCGGGCTGGCGCACGGCGGGCACGTCGCGAATGACCGAGAAGAGGCGAGAGCCAAGGCCGCCGTAGTAACCCGTCCGGTAGATCTCGATCCGGAACGTCGCGCCGTCGTCGGCGTTGACCTTGAGGTTGACGGAGTCGCCCTTGTTGATGCTCTGCGACGTGGCGAAGCCTTCGATCCCGCCGCCGCTGATCGCCTCCGGGTCGACCACCTTCCACCCCGTGTTGCCGGGGTAGCAGTTCTCGAGCACGACAGCGTTGCCCGTCGAGCAGGCGCGCGAGACCGGCTTCGACTGCACGGTCGAGCGAGTTCGCCGACTCGACACCGCCGCTGATCGAGCGAACCGCGTAGTAGTACGTCGTCCCGTTCACCGCCGTCGTGTCGGTGTACGACGTGACGGTGATGCCGGTCGCCGCGGTCAACCGGGTCGTGATCGCAGTCGCACTTGTCCCTCGGTAGACGGTGTACCCGTCGACCCCGGGCACGGCCTGCCACGCGAGACCCACGCTCGCGGAAAGAGCAATGCCGGTCACGCCGGTCGGCGCGGCGGGGGTCGTGGCGCTCGGCGTAGCCGAGGCCAGAGTCATCGTCAGCGCGAGCGCTGCGAACGCTGCGATCAGGGCCCGAAAGAGCTTCATCCATTCACTCTCTGAGCATCGACACGCCGCTCCTGGTGCCATTCGAACGTGCGCTCGAGCCCGTCCGCGAGTGAGTAGCGCGCGTCGAAGCCGAGCAGCTCACGAGCCTTCGTCGTGTCCGGGATGCGGACGCGGACGTCCTGGTACTTGCCGGGCAGAGCCTCGTATGGGACGAACGTGGCGCGCAGCGGCGAGCCGAGCCCCATGACCCTGTGAACCTCTTCGGCGAGCTCGAGGATCGTGGTCGGGGTGTTGCCGCCGATGTTGATCACCTCGCCGCGTGCCTCGGGCGTGCGGAGCGCACGAACGAACCCGTCGACCGTGTCGTCGACGTAAGTGAAGGTGCGGATCTGCTGGCCGTCGCCGTGGATCTCGATCAGCTCACCGTCGAGCAGCCGCTCGATGAAGGCCGCCTGCGGGCCGCCCCACCAGCGACGGGTGGTTGCGCGGGCCGTAGGAACCGAACAGGCGCAGGATCGTCACGCGCAGCGCGCGCTCTTCCGCCAGTGCGAGGCAGACGTGCTCGTCGTAGAGCTTCGAGACCGCGTAGGCCCACCGGCGCGTGGTCGGCGGACCGAGCGTGAGGTTGCCGTCCTCGCGGAAGGGAGGCTCCGCATTGCCGTAGACGTCCGACGTCGAAGCGATCGACGAGGTCGGCATCCAGCGCGAGCGCGACGCTCGACGCCGCATTCACTCCAGCGACGTTCGCCTCGAGTGTCATCAGCGCGCCGCCGTAGCGCGGAATCTTCTGCGCCGCGAGGTGGACGATCGCATCGCAGCCGTCGAACGCAGCCCGAAGATCGCGCCGCCGGGTGCAGTCGATCTTCTCGAACGTCAGCAGCGGATTGTCGAGGGAGCCCGCAAGGTTCTCGAGCGTTCCCATCGAGAGATCGTCCACTGCGACGACCTCAACCCCTTCGGCCAGCAGCCGGGGGCACAGGTGCGAGCCGATGAAACCGGCTGCGCCCGTCACTCCAACTTTCTTCATGATGACCTCCTGACATACACGTCGATTCGATGCGCGTTCCGCCCGGGCGTCTGAAGGACCACCGCGCGCCGGAAGTGCGTCTTGATCCACGCAGCGAGCGTTCGATCGAACGACCCCCCGAACGTGGTTTGTCCGTACTCGGGAAAACTTCGGTCGTCCACGACAACCAGCCGGACGCCGGCCTGCTGCAACCTCGCGATCGCGCCTCGCTCGTCGCCGACCGTCGGGAGCGCCCCTGGAACGAGGGAGACCTGCGGAAGCGGATCGGTGCGTCCGGTCAGCGTGTACAAGGCCGTCAACTGCGGCGCGAGCAGAATCGGTTCACCGGGCTGCGTGCGCGACTGGATCTCGCCGATGGCTGCCTGCAGGAGTCGGCCCTCGGCCGGCTTCGCCGCGATCGCGCCGCCCGGGCCGCGCACGACGAACGACTCCGCGCGTGCATCCTTCACCGTCAGGCCGAAACCGACGATTGCGAGGAACGCGAGCCAGCCGGCCCCGAGCATCGCAATGGTCTTTGTCGAGGCGAGCCGTTCGAGGTGCAGCCACGCCATGAAGATCGCTGCGAACGGCGCCGAGTAGACGGCGAGTTGCGCGATGTGCGCGTGGAACGCATAGGCGTCGTAGGTCTTCGCCGAGAGGACCGCCAGCACGGCGACGAGCGCGGCCTCGCGCGCGCCGATCCCGATCCGCGGACGAACGACGATCGCCACGAGCAGCAAGACGGCCGCTGCCGGGATCCAGCCGTAGGCGTACTGGAGGTCGTAGCGAACCGTCTCCGACCGGAAAGCCGCAACGAGCAGCGCGGCACAGCCAACCGCGACGGCAACCGCGACCCCGAGAGTTCCCTTGCGCCCGATGAAGCGCGCTGCGAGCACCAGGCCGACGCACCCGAGCCCATAGAGGAAGAGCTTCTCACCGAGGTGGAGGAAGCTCGACGCCGTCATGGGCGCATGAAGCCGGAGGATCGCGTTCCCGCCGGAGTGGAGGACCTTGGTCGGATAGAGATTGTCGAAGATCAGCCGATGCGCGGAGACGCCCGTCAGGAACGCGCCGTAGACGAGCGCCGGAATCCCGACGGCCGGGAGAAGGATCGCGAGCACATCGCGACGCGTCACCGACCGGGTGCGGCGCTGGACGATGAACCACACGACGACCGCAGCGATCGCGGCGAGCTCGAACTCCGGCCTCGTCAGCGCCGTGAGCCCGGCGGCGACACCCGCCACGACGCCCCAACCGGTTCCACCGGCGGAGAGCCGCCCGAGCGCGATCAGGAGGATGAGGACGGTGAGAACCCCGAGCGGCGCCGAGTAGCTGTGGGGCTGCACGTAGCTGAAGTTGCTGCTGTCGAAGGCGAGCGGTGCGGTGATCGCACCGGCGAGGGCGCCGCCGACGGGACCGGCGAGGTCGCGGCCGAAGATGTAGGTCGCGAACGACGATCGCCACGGCGAGCGCCACCCCGAGCGCGACCGAGGCACCGACTCCGACGCCCCCGAGCCACATGAAGAGGCCGAGCAGGACCGGGCCGAGCGGGCCGTAGTAGTAGACAAAGTCGACGTACGGGAACTGGCCGTGCGCGACGTGAGCCGCAGCGACGAGGTCGTAGCCGGTGTCGGAGCCGAGGTCGCCCCACGTGGCCCAGGTCAGCCACGGCGAGGACGACGACGAAGATGCCGAGCCCGCCGAGGGCGACCGCGTCGGACGACACGGCGAGTCCCCGGCGAGCGGGCCGCTCGTTCGCCGGCTGCAACCAGCGGTGGTCATGCCGCCGCCACCTGCGCTGCCGGCAGCCGCTCGAGGATCCCCGTCGACGACTTCGTCCGCGACGCCGATCACGGCCTGGCCGTTGACGACCTCCGGATAGACGTGAGCCGTCGACGCGAGCACGAGGCCCGGGACCGGGAACTTCTCGGGAAGCCGCTTCGCGCCGCCGAGCGTGTGGACGGGCTCGACGGCCGGCGCGCGCTGGACGACGACGCCCTTGATGTCGGCGTCGGTCAGCGCCGGGAAGATCGTCCGGACGTGACGAAGGTAGTCGTCGGCGACGTCCGTCTCGGGCCGCTTGAGATCGGGATGCGACGGATCGACGTACTTCGCCGCGTAGAGCAGATGGCCGCCGACGTGCTCGGGATCGACGACGTGCGTCGTCTCGACGATCGTCGTCAGCGGCACCCGCCGGTCGGTGATGTTGAGGGTGTAGTACGGGCTGACGCTCCGCGCGGTCTTCACGATGACGCAGATGACGCCGAGGTAGCGACAGTGGTCCTCCGGGACTGCGGCCGCGAGTTCGGGCGCGAGGAGCCGCCGCGCGAGCGGCGGCAGCAAGCGTGACGAGCGTCGAGTCGAACGGCTTCAGGGAGCCGCCGACGACGATCCCGGCGACGCCGCTTGCCGACCCGACGACCTGGTCGACCGCGACGCCGGTGTGGATCTCGCCGCCGCCGGCGACGATCGCCTCGGCGAGCGCCGCGGTCAGCGTCTCGTAGCCGCCCTCGAGCCAGCCCATGATCTCGCGGCCGCTCTTGTCGCGCGTGCTCGACATGCGCCTCGTGCGTGCCCAGAGATAGCGTGGCCGGAAGATCGTCGAAGCTCCCGTCGAACTTCGAGTCGAGCAGCGGGCGCCACATGCGCTCGACGATCCGGCGGCCGCAGAGGCGCCGCAACCACGTCGAGGAGCGGTGTCTCGTCGAGCGCGGAGTGGTCGGAGATCGTTTGGCAGCGTGCGACGAACGCGCCGAGGCGGAGCCGGTCGTGCAGCGGCAGAAGCGGAAAGCGAAGGAACTCGAGGAGCGAGTTCATGGAGAAGAGCCGATCGTCGTCGTAGAAGCCGACGCCGCTCGGTCGGAACCGGAAGCGGTCGCCAAGCCCGAGCTCCTCGGCCAGCCCGCGCACACGATTGTCGGTCGGAAGGACGACGTGATAGAAGCGGTCGACGCGGTGCCCGCCGAAGTCGAAGGCGCCGACGAGGCCGCCGACGTCGTTCGAGCGTTCGTAGAGCGTCACGCGCACGCCCGCCTGAGTGAGGCGGTGCGCGACGGTCAACCCGAGGATGCCGGCGCCGACGATGCCGACGGAAGGCTGGCTCACGCCGGCGCCGCCTCGCCCTGCGCCTGCGGGGCCGGCTCGGCCTCGGGATGCTGTCGGATGAGCCGCGAGTATGCGCGAAGCGTCGGGACGATCCGCATCTTGCTCTTGCCCACGCGCCGAGACGCGTCGAGGTCGACAGGCACCTCGCTGATGCTGGCGCCGAGAGCGGCGAACTTCGCGAGCAGCTCTGCCTTGCAGGCGAAGCCGGGCTCGCGGATCAGATTGTCGCCGTAGCGCACGGACGCGACGCGAAGCGTCGAGGCCCGGTAGACGCGGAAGAACGAGGACACGGTGCGGGCATCGAGACCGAGCGCGACACGCACCACGACCCCGGCCGCCTTCGAGAGCGTCCGGCGGACGAACCCGACGTTGACCATTTTGCCGCCCCCGTGCACGGAGGCGAGCACGAGGTCGTCGCCCATCGTCGCCCGCTCGAGCATCGCGGGCAGCGCTCCCAGGTCGCTCGTGGTGTCCGCCTCGAGTGTGACGACGAGTGCGTCGTCGCCGGAGCCGCTGAGCACGGCCGCGAAGCCGGCACGGAACGCGGCGCCGGGCCCCTGGTTCGTCTCGAGCCTGACGAGCTCGACCGGGAGCCAGCCCTCGTAGCGCTCGACGAGCTCGGCGGTGCCGTCGCTCGACCCGTCGTCGACGACGATCACGCGGCTCTCGGGCGGAAAGAGCTCAGCGTGAGCCTCGAGGTCCGCGAACAAGCGCGGGATGTTTTCCGCCTCGTCGTACGCAGGGACGACAAAGACCACGGGCCGCGCCGGCACGAAGGTCGCGTCCGCCGCGGGCAAGCTCGCGCCCACCGGGAACTTCGTCGTGACACTCAATGGCGATTCCCTCGCTTCGATCTCCACAGCAACCCCTTCCACGCCCCCGCCTGCCGAACTCGATCGAGCCCGGTGCAGTGACACTAGGAAGCGCAGGCCGCCGGTTGTAGGCCAGATCGGGAAAACCGGTCGCGAGGTTGGGGGGCTAACCGATCGGGGAGTGTTGACGCCGATTAGCCGCCTGGCTAGTTGTGGCGCGGCCGCGGGAATCAGAGGATGTTGCCTTGCGCGCCCATCGGCCCGGCTGCGTTGCACGCGTCGCAATCTTCGTCGCCATTCTGGCGACGACAGCGACCGGTTTCGCGCGGCCCGCGTTCGCCGCCGGGCCGGCACCGAGCGGAGTGACGGCCGTTGCGCTCACGGCGAAGGTCGATCTGTCGTGGCAGCCGGTTGCAGGTGCCACTGCCTACAACGTCTATCGCGGTCTCAGCCTGACCACGGTGACGACCCTGATCACGCCGGTCGGCGGCGTCGCCCTGCCGGGCTTCACTGATACGACGGCAGTGAACGGGACGACCTACTACTACGCGGTGCGATCGGTGGTGGCCGGGGCGGAGTCCGTGAACTCGCTCATCTCGCAGGCGGCCCCAGTCGCGCGGAGCTGCTCGACCGGCAACGCGATCGTGCTCGAGAACTGCTTCCCGGGCACCGCCGGCTGGAAGCTACGCAGAACGCCGACGGTCGCCGCCGGCGGGATCGAGGGCTACGCGACGGCGTCGAGCATCAACGGCGGCGACTCCGTCGACCTCAAGGTCAACGCCGTCGGCCGGCAAGCACCTTCCACGTCGAGATCTACCGCACCGGCTACTATGGCGGGGCCGGAGGCCGCCTCTTCTCGACCATCCCGCGGCCTCACGAGCAAGCGCAGCCAGCCTGTGCGACCGACGGGACGACCGGTCTCCTCGACTGCTCGAACTGGACGACGAGCGCGACGATCACCACGACCGCCTCCTGGCCGACCGGCGTCTACCTGCTGCGCATCGTGCGCGACGACAACGGCAACGACAACCAGATCCTCCTGATCGTCCGCGACGACTGCGGCAAGGCGACGTCCTGTACGGCGTCCCGACCTCCACGTTCCAGGCCTACAACTCCTACGGCGGCAAGTCGCTGTACGACTTCAACTCGACCGGCGACCGACACCGTCGGGGGCACGCACGCGCGCCGTCAAGGTCTCCTTCGACCGGCCGTACGAGCAGCCGCGTCAGCCGGCATGCCCGACTGGTACCCGAACGTCGAGGTCGCAACGTCTCCTGGCTCGAGCGAGCAGGCTACGCGTCTCGACTACGTCGCGAACACCGACCTCGAGACGGCACCGGCGCTCACCCGGCCACAAGGCGTACATCTCGCCGGCGCATGACGAGTACTGGTCGGCCGGGATGCGCAGCGCGATCACCGCGGCGCGCGATGCCGGGCGTCACCTCTTCTTCCTCGGCTCGAACGAGGTCTACTGGAAGATCCGCTACGAGAACGGACCGGCGCGCGACGCCGAGATCTGTTACAAGACCGTCGCAGGGCGGCGCCGCCGACCCGGTGCAGACCACGTCCACCTGGCGCGATCCCAACGGCCCGAACCAGCCCGAGAACGCGCTCACGGGCGAGATGTACATCGGCGACAACGACTCGACTACTTCCCGTTCGTCGTCACCGCCGCGCAGGGAACCGACAGGCTCTACCGCTACACGCGGCCTCGACGCGCAGCCGCCCGGCACCTCCATCGGCGATCGGCAGAACCTCGTCGGCTGGGAGTGGGACGCGCGCGTCGCGAACGGCGCGGAGCCGGCCGGCGTCAAGACGCTCTCCGGCTCCCCCGTCACCGGCGAGCTGATCCAGGGAACGGCGCGAGCCACCTCGCGAACCAGCGGCAACCACGTCGATGGTAAGTACAAGGCGCCGAGCGGCGCCCTCGTCTTCACGACCGGGACGAACCACTGGAACCGCGGCCTCGGCCTGAACATCATCGGTGAAGGCGAGCCCGACGTGCGGATCCGCCAGATCACGACGAACATCCTCGCCGACATGGGCTGCGTACCCGCGACGCCCGCCTCCGACCTCACGATCGACGACCCGAACGCGCCGAAGCCGCCGGCGCCGACCGCGGTCGACGCGACGAGCAACGGCTCGGACGCGATCCAGATCGCGTGGACGGCCTGCGACCGGCGTCACGGGCTACAACGTCTACCGCACGCTCGCGCCGCAGGCAGGGCGGGCAGCCGCTCGGCGCGCAAGGTCAACGGCACGCCCGTCACCGGCACGACGTTCACCGACACGCGGCCTCAGCCCCAGCACGACCTACTACTACGTCGTCACGTCCGCGGCAGGCGGAACGCAGTCGAATGCGTCGAACGAGGCCGTCTGCGACCACCCCGGTCCGCCGGCGCAGCCGATCCGCATCAACACGCGGCGGCCCCGCCTACACTACGCTCGTCGGGCGCGACGTACAAGGCAGACGTGAACTTCACCGGCGGCAGCACGAACGCATCGAGCCCCTCGATCTCCGGAACGGCCGACCCGGCGCTGTACCAGGACGAGCGCTGGGGCAACTTCTCGTACGCGATCCCGGTCGCGAACGGCACGTACGACGTCCGCTTCCACTTCGTCGAGCTCTACTACGGAACCGTCGTCCCGGGCGGAGTCGGCAAGCGCGTCTTCTCGATGGACATCGGCAACACGACCGCAGAGCCCCGACCTGCAGAACATCGACATCTACGCGGCAGTCGGGCCGAACGCCGCGTACGACCGCGACGGTCAGCGGCGTCACGGTCACGACCGGCGTCGCTGAACATCCAGTCGGTCTACGGCTCCGCCGACGATCCGGAGGTCGCCGCGATCGAGGTGATCCCGGCCGTGACCGGGCCGCCGACCGTGACCGCGACGCAGCCTACGACCGGGCGCCACCGGCGTGGCGACGACTATCCAGCCGAGCGCGACCTTCTCGCGGGCGATGGACGCAACGACGATCACCCAATCGAGCTTCACCCTCACGCGCGCCGACGGGACCGTCGTGCCGGCGACGGTCGGGTACAACGCGACGAGCAACCAGGCGACACTCGTTCCCACGGCGCCGCTCGCCTCGGCGTCGAGCTACACGGCCCAGCTCGCGACGACCATCAAGGCCGTCGACGGCAAGCCACTCGCCGCACCCGTCTCGTGGACGTTCACGACGGGCGCGCCAAGCCCGCCGACCGTGGTCTCGACCACGCCCGCGAACGGTGCGACCAACGTCGCTCCGTCGACGGCGCCGACGGCAACGTTCTCCCGCGCGATGGACGCGACGACCGTGACGGGCGCCAGCTTCACGTTGTCGAAGCCCGGACGGCTCGCTCGTGCCGGCGACCGTGACCTACAACAGCGGGACGAACGTCGCCACGCTGACGCCGAGCGCTGCGCTCGCGTTCTCGACCACGTACACGGCGCGTGTCGACACGACCATCAAGGCCAACGACGGCATCGCGCTCGCCGCACCTGTGACATGGACGCTGACAACGAGCGCCCCGCCGCCCGGCACGGGCCTCGTCGCCGCCTACGGCTTCAACGAGGGAACGGGCACGACCGTGGCCGACTCTTCGGGCAACAACAACAACGGCACGCTCTCGAATGCCACCTGGGCCACGGCAGGCAAGTTCGGCAAAGCCCTCTCGTTCAATGGGACGACGGCGTTCGTGAGCATCCCTGACTCGACCTCGCTCCACCTCACGTCCGGGATGACGCTCGAGGCGTGGGTCGACCCGACGACGCTCGGCGCGGTCTGGCGCACGGTGATCCTGAAGGAACGGCCCTCCGACCTCGTGTGGGGCCTCTACGCGAATTCAGGCTCGGCAAGCCGGAGGCAGACACTGCAAGCCCGACCGACCACGTTGCTCAACGGCGTCTCGACGCTCCCACTGAACGCCTGGTCGCATTTGGCCGCTACCTACGACGGCGCGAACCTGCGTCTCTAGGTCAACGGCGTCCAGGTCAGCTCGAAGGCGGTCACCGGCACCCTCACGACCTCGACCGGCCTGCTGAAGATCGGCGGCAACGCGATCTGGGGCGAGTTCTTCAACGGGATGATCGACGAGGTCCGGATCTACAACCGCGCGCTCTCGGCGACGGAGCTGCAGACCGACATGGCCACGGCCATCGGGCCACCGGGCCACCGGACACGACCGCTCCGACCGTCTCGATCACCGCACCGGCGGCGGGCGCCACGCTCTCCGGGTCGACGACCGTCACAGGGACCGCCGCCGACAACGTCGGCGTGGTCGGCGTCCAGTTCAAAGTCGACGGCCAGGTGATCGGAGCCGAGGACACGACTTCGCCGTACTCGATCGGCTGGGACACCACGCAGCTCCTCAACGGGTCGCACACCCTGACGGCCGTCGCGCGAGACCCGTCCGGGAACACGACGACCTCGGCGCCCGTCGTCCGTCACGCTCGCGAACAGCGGCACCCCGGATCAGATCGGGGTCTGGTCGCCGCAGCTGAACTTCGGTCTCGTCGCTGTCCACATGTCGCTTGCTCCCGACCGGCAACGTGCTCATGTACGACGGCTTCGCCGCGGGCCCGAACTCGCAGACGATCTTCGACCCCGTCACCGGCAACTTCACGCCGGTCCCGTACGGACGCAACCTCTTCTGCGCCGGCCATGTCCTGCTCCCCGACGGCCGCACGCTGATCGTCGGCGGCCACCTCGACGCCGACGTCGGCCTCGCCGACACGACCGGGTTCAACTCCACGACGAACACCTGGACGCGCTATCCGGACATGTCCGTCGGCCGCTGGTACCCGACCGCGACCGTGATGGGAGACGGCCGCGTGTTCGTTTTCTCGGGCGACAACATCGTCCAGAACCGGCCCGGCCAGACGCCGCCGTTCACGGACGCATCGGTCAACTCCCTCCCCGAGGTGTTCGATCCCGCGACCAACACCTGGACGGACCTGACGAACTCGCGGCTGACCTCGCCGCTTTACCCGCTCCTCTTCCAGTTGCCGGACGGCCGCATCCTCGACGCAGGGCCGGACACGACGACTCGCATCATCACCCCCGGCCAGTGGACATGGCAGACGATCGCGACGAGCCCGTTCGACGGGATGAGCGCCGTCCATGTACCGCCCCGGCAAAATCATGAAAGCCGGCTCATGGGCCGACCCCGACTTCAACGGCGCGCTCACGTACCAGGCGATCAACTCGACTGCTGTCCTCGACATGACGCAGCCGACCCCGCAGTGGCGTTCGACGGCTCCGATGTCTTTCGCCCGCGCCTACGAGAACCTGACGATGCTGCCCGACGGAACGGTGCTGGCGAGCGGTGGGATGACCGACTCGGACGGCATCGATCTGTCGAAGGCTGTCCTGCCGGCCGAGATCTGGAATCCGACCACGGAGACGTGGACGACGGTCGCGTCGATGTCAGTCCCGCGCGAGTACCACTCGACGGCGCTGCTGCTGCCTGACGGCCGCGTGCTGATGGCCGGCGGCGGCCAGCTGGCCGGTTCGCCGGCGGTGAATGAGACCAACGCGCAGATCTACTCGCCGCCCTACCTGTTCAAGGGCACTCGGCCGACGATCACGAGCGCCCCGCAGCAGCTCACATACTCCTCCGACTTCACGGTCACCACGCCCGACGCTGCGTCGATCCAGTCGGTGGCGCTGATCCGCACCCCGTCGGTCACGCATGCGTTCGACCAGAACCAGCGATACATCCCGCTGACTCGTTCACGAAGGGGACCGGCACGCTGACGGTCACCTCGCCGGCCGACGGCAACACGGCGCCGCCCGGTTACTACATGCTCTTCATCGTCAACGCGAACGGCGTCCCCTCGGTCGCGCCTTCGTCCGCTTCCCGGCGCCGTGGGAGGATCTGACGCCGCCGACGCCGCCGACCGGCCTGACGGCGACCGGCGGGCTCGGCGCGGTGACGCTGAACTGGACGGCCGCGACCGACAACGTCAGCGTCGTCAAGTACGACGTCTACCGCGGCACGACCTCCGGCTTCGCGATCGACGCCGCACACCGGATCGCACAGCCGCCGGGAACGAGCTACACGCGATCTCGGGCCTGGCCGCCGGGACGTACTTCTACGTGGTCAAAGCCGAGGACGCCGCCGGCAACCTCAGTCCGACCCTCGAGCGAGACGAGCGCCGCCGCGACCGCGGACACGACGGCGCCGACGGTCGTCGATCACCGCACCCACGGGCGGTTCGACCGTGAGCGGCACGGCGACGGTGACCGCGACCGCCACCGACAACGTCGCCGTGGCCGGCGTCAGTTCAAGTCTGCGACGGCACCAATCGGCGGCGCGAGGACACCACCGCGCCCGTATTCGGTCATCCTGGGACACGACGACAGTCGACCAACGGCAGCACACGCTGACGCCGTCGGACGCGACCCCGCGAACAACACGACGACCTCGTCGACCGATCACCGTCACGGTCTCGAACGCGGCGCCGCCGCCGCCTGTCTTCCTCTTCGGCGACCAGACGCTCGAGCCGGTCGTCGACTTCAACAACGCCGGCCTGGCCGAGGCGTACAAGACGACGGCGACGGCGACGGGACGCTGAAGACGGTCAAGGTCTACGTCGACGCGACGTCGACTGCCACCAAGCTGATGGTCGGTGTCTACTCGGATGTCGGCGGCCATCCCGGCCGCGTTGCTGGCACAGGGCTCGATCACGCCGCCCGTCAACGGGCAATGGAATGACGTCCCCGTCCCGGCTGCCGCCGTCGCGAGCGGATGCGTCGTACTGGATTGCGATCCTCGGACCGACCGGAGCGGGCACGATCAAGTTCCGAGACCGCTGTTGCGGCAAGGGCCAGCCGACCGAGACGAGCTTCAGTACGAGCCTGACGGCGCTGCCGGCTGCGTGGCAGACGGGCCAGCTCTACAAGGACGGCCCGGCCTCGGCGTACGGCGTCGGCTGAGCGCGCTTCGTCAGGCGGCAGCCCGGCCGAGCAGCAGGCGCATGTCGTGGGCGATCGCGTCGCCGTCGCCGTGTGATCGAAGTAGACGCGCGGGCGCCCACGGGTGTCGATCACGACGATCGGGACGCCGTGGTCGATGCGCTCGAGATTGCGTCGCTCGACGAGGACGTTGAAGGACTGCCAGACCCGCAGCAACTGCGCCTGCGTACCGGTCAGATAGTGGAACTCGACCGGAAGGTGGAGCCGGGCGATGAAATGACGGACGTTCCGCGGCGTGTCGTTGACGGGGTCGACGCTCACGGCGAGAATCGCGCAGCGCGCGGCGCGAGCGGCCCGAGCAGGCTAGTGGCGGAGCCGAGCGTCGCGGCCGTGATCGGGCAGATATCCGGGCAGCTCGTGTAGAGAAACGTCAGGACGACGACGCGGCCCCGTTGCGCCGAGAGCCTGATGCGAGCCCCGTGCTGGTCGACGAGAGTGAAATCGGTCGCGACCCCGGCGCGAAGCGTCGGCAACCCGCGAAACGCCGATGGGCTCGCATGCACGGGCGCCTGCGACTTCGGCCCGGCGCCACATGCTGCGCAAGCCCAGGCCACGAGAATGAGCGCGACGATTCGGCGCGGGTCAGTCGATCGCAACGGTGAAGCGCTGCCGCGGGACGACAGGCCCTCCGACGACACAGATTCCCACCTTGAAGAGGTCGACCGAGACCGTGACACGCTGGTCGGAGCGGATCCGGTTCCACGCGTCGGCCATGCCCCTGGACCAGGCGATGTCATCGAAGACGAGCAGCGCTTCAGGCGCCAGTGCAGGCGCCAGCTGCTCGAAGTAGGCAAGGGTGGCGTCACGGTCGTGGTGGCCGTCGACGAACGCGTAGTCGATCCGGCCGAGCCGCTCGAGCACTGGTCCCAGCGTGTCCTGGAATCGGCCGACCACGATCTCCACCCGATCGGCAAGCCCCAACGAGGCGAGGTTCGCCCCGGCGCGTGCAGCCACTGCCTCGGCGCCTTCGAGCGTCACGAGCTTCCCATTGCCGTTCAGCTCGAGCCCTGCCGACTCGTACGACGACGAGATTCCGAGGCTCGTGCCGAGCTCGACGCCGCTCGCCGGGCCGAACGCTCGCACCAGCTCGAGGAGCAAGAACGCCCACTGCGGCGGCTTGCTGGCGCTCCGGCAGATCTCGCCGACACGGCGGCGAAGCGGTCGGCCCGCATACATATCGTCGCTCGAGACTTCCATCCCGGGCTCGACGGCACCGTAGTCCACGATCTCGAGCTCGTCCGTGGAGGCCAGGAGCTCGCGACGAAGCGCCTCGATCCGATTCGCCCAAGCACGTTCTTCGGGCGTCGCCACGCTCTTGTCGATCGATGCCCGAATCGCGCGGGCGAGCTTCGGGCCCGCGGGATGCGGCGAGCTCCCAAGCCGGTCGAGCTCCCGCCCGGACAGGAAGACCTTGTGCGCCCGCCGGTGCACGGCTCCAGGCACCTTCCCGAGCAGCGCAAGAGGCCCGTCCTTTCCGAGCAGGCGATCGTCGGCCGCGGGTCGGAGGGCGGTCGCCACGACTCGGACCGTAGCAGTATTGTCCAGTGATCACAGCGCGCTGAAGTTCAGCTCCGCTCGTGCCAACTCATGCGGCCCAGACCCAACTACCGTCCAGGAATGAGCCGCGCACGCTCGGCTTCGTGGCTCGCCCTCAGCCTGGCCCTGATCGTTGCCGTGCTCGTCGCCGAAGCGGGCACAGCGCACTCGAAACCGGTTCCGCTCGTCGGCCCGAGCGTCTTCGTCGCTCCAAGTGGTGCCGACGGCAGCGGGTGCACCCGATCGTCGCCGTGCCGGTCGCTCGACCGGGCCTACCGGGCGGCACAGCCCGGGCAGATCGTTCAGTTGGCCGCCGGGGCGTATCCCGCACAGTCCCTCCGGCCCGCCGGCAAGGCCGGCTCCAAGCACGTCGTCTTCGCGGCCGCGCCGGGGGCCCAGGTCGTTCTCGGGACGCCAACCTCAAGCTCGAACAGTCCGACCGGCCTCGACCTGATGGCAAGCCACGTGACACTGAGCGGGCTTCGCATTCCGTACTACGACGTATCCGGCGACGACGTCACGATGCAGAACATCACCGGGGACACATGGACGATCTCCGGCAGCAACGTCCGCGTCCTCGGCGGGAACTACGGACCGTACTCGCCGCCCTGCTCGGGGGGGTCGCCCGACCACGACAACCCGACGATCAGCTCGGGCGATGGAGGGGTGCCGCACGACGACGTGATCCACGGCGCCGTGTTCCACGACATGACCGCCAGCGGCTGCCCGGGCGCCCACATGGACTGCTTGCAGGTGGCGGCTGCCGTGCGGCTGTTGATCGACGCGAACAGGCTGATCAACTGCTACTCGAACGACCTCATCATGACCGGAGACTTCGGACCGATGGACAGCATCACGATCCAGAACAACTGGTTCGGCCCCTCCATCGCCGGTGAGCGCGAGCTGAACTGGAACCAAACGCGCAGCTGTCCGGAAGCGGTCGTGCGGTACAACACGATCATGGGCGTCGGCATGCGCTTCGGCTGCAATTCGGGAGGCACCGCTCGCGTGTACGCGAACATCGTGCCGCGCATCGACTCGTTCGAGTGCGGGAGCAGCGCAATCGCCGTGCGCCAAGACTACGAGGTCGGGCTGTCAGGCTCCCCAGCCTCCGACTGCGGACCCCATAGCGTGGTCGCGCGGCAGGGCGTCGGCCTCATGTCGGCGCCGCACGACGGAAGCTTGTGGCGGTCGTTCAACTACCACCTCGCTATCGGCAGCACGGCGATCGGCCGAGGAGATCCGACAGCGTTTCCCGCCCGGGACATCGACGGGAACCGGCGTCCACAGGGCACGCTTCCGGACGCAGGCGCAGACGAGCGCCTGGCTCCGAACAAACGCTGATAGGTCGAGCCCGTCCGTCGACCTAGGCCCCACCGAATCTTTCGGATAGGCCCCATCGAACCCTGGATCTAGGCCAAATCGACGGTTCTTCTAGGCCCCGCATCCGATCGTCGATATAGGATTCTCCCCCCAACGGGGGATTCCCATCATCGCCCTCTTATCGAATAGATAAGCCCCCACCGACCACGACACAGGAGCATGCATGCCGGGAGCCGCACCCGACTGCAGGCGTCATCGAGCAGCACGCACGTGCTCGCTCGTGGCCGCCGCCCTCGCGACGATCGGGTTTCTCGCGATTGGCTCGATCAATCCCGCCACGGCGGGCGCACCGTCCCAGCTCTGGGGAGTGACCCTTGCTCCGCAAGTCGCTTCCCAGATATCGCCGGCGTTCGTCGCGCGCCTCCGAGGCGGCGGTGTCAACTCACTCGTCGCCTCGTCCCGCGGCCTGAGCCCCGCCGCGAGCCGCCACCTCGCCGGGCTCGCGCGGCGGTTCCACCTGACGCTCATCGAGGCACGTCCTGCCGCCCGCTCGCTCGCGGCCGCCCGTTCACTGCGCACCGCCTGCGCGAAGGCTCCGGCGCTTCCCGTGACCTGTGCGGTGTGGGCCGGCTCGGTGTCGGAGGCGCGCGGACTCCTCCGCCAGAATCGCGTCGCGTTCGTCGTGTTGTCGGTCCGTCGTCCGCAGGCGATCGCGGCCTTGAAGTTGCCGCAGGCGAGCAAGACGCGGGTGATCGCCGTACCGCCACTGAGAGCCGGAGCGTTCGACGCTGCGGCATGGCAGGAGGCCGTGACGATTGCCTCCGCGAGCTCAACGCTCGATCTCGCGCCGGCGATCAATTCGCTCCGCGCCGCGCCGGCGGTCACGAGCTTCCTTGCGCTCATCGGGCGCGGGACGAAGACACCGGCCGGGAGCCCCACCGTGCCGAACTCCCCGACTGGGCTTGCGGTGGCCGCGTCTGACCAGACCAGCATCACCGTCTCGTGGGCCGCCGGCAACGCCGCGACCTATGGCGTCTACCGCAGCGGTTCGCTCGTAGCCTCCACTCCCGAGACGAGCTACACCCTGACCGGGCTCGCCTGCGGTGCGAGCTACCTCGTCGAAGTAGACGCCGCAGACAGCAGTGGCAGCCGCTCCGCCCGCACCGCACTGACCGCCTCGACCGCCTCCTGCAGCGGTGGTGGCGGCGGAGGAGGAGGCGGCGGCGGTGGAAGCGGAGGCGGCGGAGGCGGTGACGTCAGTGCTCCTTCCGCGCCGGCCGGGCTTGCCCGCACCGCCTCGACCACGAGCAGCATCACGATCCACTGGAACGCGTCGACCGACAACGTCGGCGTCGCGGGCTACGGCGTCTACCGCAACAGCACGCTCACGAGCTCTACCGCTGCGACGAGCTCCACCGTGGCCGGGCTCATCTGCGGTACGAGCTACACACTCGCGGTCGACGCGTACGACGCCGCCGGCAACCGTTCCGCGAAGACGAGCCTTACGGCCGCCACGAGCGCATGCGTCCCAGGTGACTCGACCGCGCCGGCCGCGCCAACAGGGCTCGCCTCCACCGCTGCCTCGCAGACGAGCATCACGCTCGGCTGGAACGCCGCGACCGACAACGTCGGCGTCTCCGGCTACGACGTCTACCTCAACAACGCGCTCGCGAACTCGACTGCCGCCACGAGCCTCACGGTCAGCGGCCTCGCCTGTGGGACGAGCTACACGCTCGGGGTCGACGCGTACGACGCCGCGGGCAACCACTCCGCCCGTACGAGCGTCACCACCGGCACGAGCAGCTGCCCGCCGCCGCCTCCGCCCGGCAGCACGTTGTACGTCTCGACCGACGGGAACGATGCGAATGCGTGTACGCAGGTTGCTCCGTGTAAGTCGTTCAGCCGTGGCTATCACGCCGCCCAGGCGGGTCAGACCGTTTCGGTCGCGGCCGGTAACTACGGCGACCAGGCAATCAGCGCCGACTCGTCGAAGACCTCGGCCAACAACGTGATCCTCCAGGCTGCCGGTGCGGTCACGGTGCACTTGCTCGACATCAACGGCGCCAAGCACCTGACGTTGAGCGGCTTCACGACCACCCGCTACTCGGCCTCGCAGGCGGCCGCGTTCGTGACCTTCCAAAACATCGCGACCGGCAGCTTCTACATCACCAACGCCACCGATCTGCAGATCCTCGGCGGCTCGGTCGGCCCCTGGGACTCCAACGCGCTCGGCCTCGGCGAAGACCCCGAGATCGGCACCCAGACCTCACCGCAGCCCAACAACATCCTGATCCAGGGCGTCAACTTCCACAACATCCTCAACACCTCCGACCCGACCGCCCACGCCGACTGCCTGCAGTTCACCTCCGGCACCAACGTGACGATCCTCGGCAACAGCTTCCACAACTGCGGCAACGACGCCGACGTCTACATCCGCGGCGACTTCGGGCCCGTCCAGAACTACGTGATCGAGAACAACTTCTTCGGGGCCAGCCAGGGCTTCTTCAGCCTCCGCCTCTCCGGCCAAAGCGGGCCTTCACCGACCTGTACCAACTTCCTGATCGCCAACAACTCCGGCAGCCGCGGCGCGGTCAACCCCTCCGGCGGCACCGGCGACGAGATGTGGGGCGACTGCACCGCCCAGGGCAGCGGCGGCGTCAAGTGGATCGGCAACATCGCCGGCTCGATGGGCAACGGCGACTGCTCAGCCTCACCACCAACGTCGGCGAGACCTGGGACTACAACATCTTCCTCTCCGGGTCAACCTGTGGCACCAACGGCACGGTCGGCGCGGTCAGCTACGTCAACCCGAGCGAGAACGTCCTCGACCTCCACCTCGCCTCGACCACCGGCCTGCCGATCAACTACGTCCCGCAAACCACCACCCACGCCGCCACCGACTACGACGGCCAAACCCGACCCACAACCACACCCGTCGAAGCCGGCGCCGACGAAGTCGGCTGATCGTGACGAACGCCTGCGGCGTGGCGAAACGAAAGGAGCGGTCATCGTGACACTCATCAACCAACGGAGGCTGCGTATGGCCTCACTCTGGGCAGCCGTTGCAACCGCGGCGGCGTTGACCGCCGTGGTCTCCGCGCCGGCTGCCAGTGTGCCCACACATGTCTGGGGGGTTGAGGTCGTCGGAACCGGTGTAGCCGACCTCAACGCACCGCTCATGAAGAAGTTGCACGCGAGCGGCGTCAACACGGTATTTGCGCAGCGCCCACCCCTCTCGGCCGCCGCGAACACGCGACTGGTCACGCTCGCGCGCCGCTTCGGCATGCTCCTCGTCGAGCCAAGCTTGCCACCGAAGACGAAGCGCGCAGCTGCAGCACTACGCAAGACCTGCGCGAATCAGATTTCACTGCCGGTCACATGCGCTCTCGTCGCAGGATCGACAGGAGAGGCCCGCGCACTCGTGCGGCTCGGGACTGTCGACTTCGTGATCGTGCACCTGCGAACGCCCGCAGCGGTGGGTGCGCTCCGACCGCCGGCGTCCAAGCACGCACACCTGATCGCTGTCGTGCGGCTACCTCGCAGCGGAGCCCTGCAGGCAATCGCCTGGCAGCGCGCGATCGGCGCCTCGCGCGCCAACTCGGTGCTCGGTCTCGGCGTGGCATTCCCCGGCGGTGGCACCTCGCCGGCGCTCCAGTCCTATCTCGGGCTGCTCGGAAACAACTCCGGAAAGACTGCGGCTGGCGCCCCCACTGCACCGGACACCCCGCCGGGGCTGGCGGTCGCAGCGAGCGATCAGTTGAGTATCACAGTGTCCTGGGACGCAGTGGACGCAGCAGCCTACGGTGTCTATGAGAACGGCTCGTTGGTGGCGACGACGGCGCAGACGAGCTACACCCTGACCGGCCTCGCGTGCGGTACCACCTACGCCGTCGGGATCGACGCCGTCGCGAGCGACGGAAGCCGCTCCGCTCCCAACTCCATCGATGCGGCAACCGCCGCATGTCCCGCCGGTAGTGGAGGTGGTGGTGGTGGCGGCGGTGGTGGCTGGTGGTGGCGGTGGTGGCGGCGGTGGCGGCGGCGGCACCACCGATGTGCTGCCCCCTTCGGCGCCCCTCGGGCTCGCCAAATCCGCTGCCACCACGAGCACGATCGCGATCCGGTGGAGCGCGTCGACCGACAACGTCGGCATCGCCGGCTACGGGGTCTACCGCAGCAACAGCCTCACCGCGTCGACGACCACGACGAGCTTCACCGTCGCCGGTCTCACCTGCGGCAAGAGCTACAGCCTTGCGGTCGACGCTTACGACGCGGCCGGGAACCGGTCTGCGAAGACGAGCCTCACGGCGTCCACGAGCGCCTGCATTCCCGGCGACGCAACGCCGCCGAGCGTGCCGACAGGGCTCAGCGTGACAGGGTCCGCGGCGACGAGCATCGGCGTCGGTTGGAGCGCGTCGACCGACAACGTCGGCGTCTCCGGCTACGACGTCTATAGCGGCGGCAGCCTCGTTACCTCCACCGCCTCGACTAGCTTCACGCTCACCGGGCTCACCTGTGGCAGCAATTACAGCCTGGCCGTCGACGCTTATGACGCCGCGGGGAACCACTCCGCCAGGACGTCGTCGCTCAGCGCGGCGACAAGCGCCTGCCCCGCGGCGCCGCCGCCGCCTCCCCCTCCGCCGCCGCCTCCCCCGCCGGCTGGAGCGACCCTCTTCCTCTCGACGAGCGGCAGCGACTCGAACGCCTGCACTCAGGCTGCGCCCTGCAGGACACTCGACCGTGCCTACCACGCAGCCCAGGCGGGCCAGACGGTGGAGCTCGCCGCGGGCACCTATCCCGCGCAGTCGATCACGGCAGATGCCTCGAAGACGGGATCGGCCCAGGTCGTCTTCCAGCCGGCCTCTGGTGCGACGGTGCAGATCGGCAACACCACCACGAGCTCCAGCGCTCCGACCGGTCTCACCATCATGGGGAGCAACCTGGTGATCTCCGGGATGCGCGTTCCGTTCTACGAGATCTCCGGAAACGGCGTGACGATGCAGAACGTCAGCGGCGACACCTGGTACGTCTCGGGGAGCCAGGTGAGCGTGCTCGGTGGGTTCTACGGGCCGTACTCACCTCCGTGCTCGGGCGGCTCACCGACCCACGACAACCCGACGATCACGTCGGGCGGCTCGACGCCCACCGGTGATGTGGTCCGCGGAGCGACGTTCCACGACATGAACGCGAACAACTGTCCCGGCTCGCACATGGACTGCCTGCAGGTCGCGGCAGCCAACGGCCTCGACATCGATGCCAACAAGTTCATCAACTGCTATTCGAACGACCTGATCCTGACCGGCGACTTCGGCGTCATGAACAACATCACGGTCGAGAACAACTGGTTCGCCCCGACCAACGCCGGTACCCGAGAGCTGAACTGGAACGCGACCAAGAACTGCCCGAATGCGGTCGTCCGATACAACACGCTCGAAGGCACCGGGATGCAGTTCGTCTGCAATACCGACGGGACCGCGCAGGCCTACGGGAACATCGTGCCGCGGATGGACAGCTTCGAGTGCGGCTCGAGCGCGATCAAGGCGACGCAGGACTACGAGGTTGCGAGTGCCGGGACGCTCGTGGCCGCCTGCGGAGCGCACAGCTATATCGCTCCCGACGGCCTGATCGACCTCGTCTCCCGGCCGGCCGACGGAGCGCTCTGGACGGTCTTCGACTACCACTTGACCGCGACGAGCGAAGCGATCGGACGCGGGAACCCTTCGGCCTATCCCTCCGACGACATCGACGGCCAGTCGCGCCCGCAGGGCGGGGCGGTCGATGCTGGGGCCGACGAGCGCTAGACCGACTGATTCGACGGCGGCCGCGCCCGTCCGGGCGTGGCCGCTGTGGGACTCGCTGAGGCCCCGAGCGGGTTTTGTCAGTTCAAAAGGGGCATCTTGTAAATGTTCAGTATCCTGCTTACGACTTCTATCGTTGCAATGTTGAAAGTAGAAGCGCGGTGTTGGTGGTTGCGGACGTCAGCGCGTTTTCCCCACATCGCCAACTGACAGGAGCATCGCCCAAATGCCTCAACTCAGCCCTACTTCCGTTCGGAGTTTTCTCAATTCCCCGACGAAGCGTTGCGCGTCCACCGCGGCAGCGCTCCTCGCAATCTTCGCCGTCTCGCTCGCCGTACTCGCACCGGCAGCGAGCGCAAGCACCCCGGGGCTCGTCGCCGCGTACGGCTTCGACGACGGCTCCGGAACCGTTACTGCCGACGCCTCCGGCAACGGCAACACCGGCACGGTCATCTCCGGCACGTGGACCAGCGGCAAGTTCGGAGGCGCGCTGAGCTTCAACGGCACCAGCTCGCGCGTGCAGGTCCCGAGCTCGAGCTCGCTCAACCTCGCGTCCGCCGTGACACTCGAGGCCTGGGTCCTCCCGACCGCACTCGGCGCGGCCTGGCAACCCGTCGCGATCAAGCAGCAGACGAACGAGCTCACCTACGGCCTGTACGCCAACTCGAAACTCAAGCATCCCGCCGGAATCGTCTACACGGGCAACTCCGAGAAGACGACGTATGGGCCGGCGCGGCTTCCACGCTCGACCTGGTCGCACGTCGCGATGACCTACGACGGATCCGTCCTCGCCGTGTACGTGAACGGCGCGCTCGTCTCGTCGCAGCTGATCTCGGGCCTGATGGCGACGTCGACCGGAGCGCTCTCGATCGGAGGCGACACCGTCTGGAGCGAATGGTTCAGCGGCAAGATCGACGAGCTTCGCCTCTACAACAGGGCGCTGACTGCCGCCGCGATCAGCGCCGACATGAGCTCGCCCGTGAACGCAACGGCGCCGGCCGACACGACGCCGCCGAGCACGCCCACCGGGTTTGCCGCAAGGGCAGCCACTCAGACGAGCATCACGCTGGGCTGGACCGCGTCTACCGACAACGCGGCCGTGACCGGGTACGACGTCTTCAACGGCTCGACGAACAGTGCCACCACGGCCGCGACGTCCTACACGTTGAGCGGACTGTCCTGCGGCACGAGCTACACGCTCGGCGTCGATGCCTTCGACGCCGCCGCGAACCATTCCGCCAAGGCAAGCGTCACCGCCGCGACCGCGGCCTGCGCCGACAATCAGGCACCGACCGTTCCGGGCGCATTTGGCTCGACGAGCCGCACCGCTTCCTCGATCACCGTCGGCTGGAACGCCTCGACCGACAACACCGCCGTCTCCGGCTACGGCATCTACAACGGTGCCTCCCTCGCCGGCTCCACCACCACCGCGAACACCTACACCGTCACGGGCCTCACCTGCGGCACCAGCTACACCCTCGCAGTCGACGCCTACGACGCCGCAGGCAACCGCTCCGCCAAGGCAAGCGTCGTCACGACGACCTCTGCCTGCGCCACCGACACGCAGGCCCCGTCCGTCCCGGGCGGGCTTGTAGTGAGCGGCAGCACCGCGACGTCGATCTCGCTCAGGTGGAACGCGTCCACCGACAACACCGCCGTCACGGGGTATGACGTCTACAACGGCCTCAACATGACAACCGCGGCCGCTACGAGCGGGACCGTGACCGGCCTCGCCTGTGGTACGAGCTACACGCTCGGCGTCGATGCCTTCGACGCCGCCGGCAACCATTCCGCCAAGGCAAGCGTCACCGCCGCGACCGCGGCCTGCGCCGACAATCAGGCACCGACCGTTCCGGGCGCATTTGGCTCGACGAGCCGCACCGCTTCCTCGATCACCGTCGGCTGGAACGCCTCGACCGACAACACCGCCGTCTCCGGCTACGGCATCTACAACGGTGCCTCCCTCGCCGGCTCCACCACCACCGCGAACACCTACACCGTCACGGGCCTCACCTGCGGCACCAGCTACACCCTCGCAGTCGACGCCTACGACGCCGCAGGCAACCGCTCCGCCAAGGCAAGCGTCGTCACGACGACCTCTGCCTGCGCCACCGACACGCAGGCCCCGTCCGTCCCGGGCGGGCTCGCAGCGAGCGGCAGCACCACTTCCTCGATCACCGTCGGCTGGAACGCCTCGACCGACAACACCGCCGTCTCCGGCTACGGCATCTACAACGGCGGCACCCTCGCCGGCTCCACCACGACCACAACCACCTACACCCTCACCGGGCTCGCCTGCGGCACCAGCTACACCCTCGCAGTCGACGCCTTCGACACCGCAGGCAACCGCTCCGCCAAGGCAACCGTCAGCGCCGCGACGAGCACGTGCCCGACCGGCGGAGCCCTGTATCTCTCCACAACCGGCAACGATGCGAATGCGTGTACGCAGGTTGCTCCGTGTAAGTCGTTCAGCCGTGGCTATCACGCCGCCCAGCCGGGTCAGACCGTTTCGGTCGCGGCCGGTAACTACGGCGACCAGGCAATCAGCGCCGACTCGTCGAAGACCTCGGCCAACAACGTGATCCTCCAGGCTGCCGGTGCGGTCACGGTGCACTTGCTCGACATCAACGGCGCCAAGCACCTGACGTTGAGCGGCTTCACGACCACCCGCTACTCGGCCTCGCAGGCAGCCGCGTTCGTGACCTTCCAAAACATCGCGACCGGCAGCTTCTACATCACCAACGCCACCGATCTGCAGATCCTCGGCGGCTCGGTCGGCCCCTGGGACTCCAACGCGCTCGGCCTCGGCGAAGACCCCGAGATCGGCACCCAGACCTCACCGCAGCCCAACAACATCCTGATCCAGGGCGTCAACTTCCACAACATCCTCAACACCTCCGACCCGACCGCCCACGCCGACTGCCTGCAGTTCACCTCCGGCACCAACGTGACGATCCTCGGCAACAGCTTCCACAACTGCGGCAACGACGCCGACGTCTACATCCGCGGCGACTTCGGGCCCGTCCAGAACTACGTGATCGAGAACAACTTCTTCGGGGCCAGCCAGGGCTTCTTCAGCCTCCGCCTCTCCGGCCAAAGCGCACCCGCACCGACCTGTACCAACTTCCTGATCGCCAACAACTCCGGCAGCCGCGGCTCGGTCAACCCCTCCGGCGGCACCGGCGACGAGATGTGGGGCAACTGCACCGCCCAGGGCAGCGGCGGCGTCAAGTGGATCGGCAACATCGCCGGCTCGATGTCCAACAGCGACTGCTCGGCCTCGACCGCCACCGGCGAGACCTGGGATCGCAACATCTTCATCGCAGGGTCGACCTGCGGAACCAACGGCACGGTCGGCGCGGTCAGCTACGTCAACCCGAGCGAGAACGTCCTCGACCTCCACCTCGCCTCGACCACCGGCCTGCCGATCAACTACGTCCCGCAAACCACCACCCACGCCGCCACCGACTACGACGGCCAAACCCGACCCACAACCACACCCGTCGAAGCAGGCGCCGACGAGGTCGCGGCGGGATCCTCGCCGCCGCCGCCCGCCGACACGACGCCGCCGAGCATGCCGTCGAACCTTGCCTCCATGAACCCGACACAGACCTCGGACGCCCTGGCGTGGACGGCCTCGACGGACAACATGGGCGTCATGGGCTACGACGTCTACAACGGCCCGACCAAGATGGCGACCACGTCGACGACGAACTACACCGTCGCGAACCTCGTATGCGGGACGACGTACAACCTCTCCGTCGACGCATTCGACGCTGCGGGCAACCACTCGGGCGAGAACACGGTCAACGGGACGACGAGCAGCTGTTCGGCGCCGCCCCCGCCGCCGCCGCCGCCCGGCGGCACCGTGTACCTCTCGACGAGCGGCAACGACGCGAACGCATGCACCCAGGCTGCACCCTGCAAGTCGCTCAACCGCGGCTACCAGGCTGCCCAGCCCGGCCAGATCGTCGAGCTCGCGGCCGGCACCTATCCGCAGCAGTCGATCGGCTCTGATTCGTCGAAGACCAGCTCGTCCCACGTCGTCTTCCAGCCGGCCGCAGGTGCGACGGTGCAGATCGGCAGCTCGACCACGACCTCCGCCGCTCCGACCGGGCTCGACATCTCCGGGAGCCACATCACGATCTCGGGGATCCGAGTGCCGTGGTACGACATCGGCGGCAGCGACGTGACGATGCAGAACGTGAACGGTGACACCTGGTACATCAGCGGCAGCCAGGTGAGCGTGCTCGGGGGCGTTTACGGCCCCTACTCACCGCCCTGCTCCGGCAGCTCGCCGCTGCACGACAACCCGACGTTCGCCCCCGGCGGTTCCACGCCGACCGGCGATGTCGTCCGCGGCGCGACGTTCCACGACATGACGGCGAACAACTGCCCCGGCTCCCACATGGACTGCCTGCAGGTCGCCGCTGCAGTCAACCTCGATATCGACGGCAATAAGTTCGTCGACTGCTACTCGAACGACCTGATCCTGACCGGCGACTTCGGCGTGATGAACAGCATCACCGTCGAGAACAACTGGTTCGGCCCGACCAACGCGGGCAACCGCGAGCTGAACTGGAACTCGAAGACGAACTGCCCGAATGCAGTCGTCCGATACAACACGCTCGGCGGTGCCGGAATGCAGTTCGTCTGCAACACCGACGGGACTGCGAAGGCCTACGGGAATATCGTGCCGCGAATCGACGACTTCGAGTGCGGCAGCACCGCGATCAAGGCGACTCAGGACTACGAGATCGCCAGCGCCGGAACCGCAGTCGCATCGTGCGGCTCGCACAGCTTCGTCGCTCCCGACGGCTCGGTCGACCTCGTCAGCCGCCAGAACGCCGGCGCACTCTGGACGAGCCTCGACTACCACCTCACGGCAACGAGTGAAGCGGTCGGGCGCGGAAATCCGGCCCTCCACCCGGTCGACGACGTCGACGGGCAGACCCGCCCCACGAGCGGGCCCACCGACGCAGGTGCCGACCAGCGCTAGCTCTCCAGCCGGTAATGCCCGCGGCCTCTCGGCCGCGGGCATTACCGCTAAGCTGGCCCGCTTCGTGCGGAACCGCCTCCACAGGTCCGCCCCGATCGTCCTGCTCCTCGCCGCTGCTTCAGCGGTCTCCGTGCTCGGCGCGAAGTCTGCGGCGGTGCCGACACTCGTTGTCAGCCCCGCCGGGTCGGATTCGGGGCTCTGCACAGCTTCAGCCCCGTGCCGCAGCTTCGCCCGCGCCTACCAACGAGCAGCGCCCGGGCAGACGATCCAGGTGCTCGCAGGCTCCTACCCCGACCAGTCGCTCTCAGCCGACAGCGGCAAGAGCTCGGCGAAGCGCGTCGTGCTCACAGCGGCACCCGGGGCCAAGGTCGTCCTCGACAAATTGACCGTGTCGGCCCGCCACCTGGTCGTCCGCGGGCTGACCATGCGCGACTACTTTCACGTCGACCCCGGCGCACTCGACGTCTCGTTCGTCAACGACCACACGGGCATCTTCACGATCCGCTCGTCGCGTGGGATCTCGATCATCGGCGGCACGGTCGGGCCCTGGGACTCGAACAGCCTCGGTGAAGATCCGCAGATCGGCGACTGGGACCGCAGCCTCGCTCCGCCGTCGCAGATCGTGATCAACGGCGTGTACTTCCACGACATCACACGCCACGCGAACCCCTCCGCGCACGACGACTGCCTCCAGTTCGAGGCCGGGATCGACGTGACGATCGAGAACAGCGTGTTCACTCGCTGCGGTAACGACGCCGACGTCTACATACGAGGGGACTTCGGCCCGATCCGGAACTTCGTGATCCAGAACAACGTCTTCGGGCCCAACGACTCGTACTTCTCGCTTCGCCTCTCCGGGCAGAGCGGGCCGGCACCACCCTGCGAGAACGTTCTCGTTCGCAACAACACGGCGGTCGTTCCAATGTGGTCGGACTGCACTGCGATCGGGAGCCAGGGCGTCCACTTCGTCGGCAACGTGCAGCTGTCGCAGACGAACTACAACTGCTCGACGAGCCGCCAGGTCGGGACGGTGTGGGACTTCAACGCCTATGCAAGCGGTGTCACCTGCGGCCCGCATGACGTCGTCGGAGCACTGAACCTGGCGAATCTCTCGCAGCTCAACGTTCAGCCGGGCGCCGGCTCGGTTGCGGTGAACCACGGGGACCCACAAAGCTTCCCGGCGTTCGACATCCGGCATCACCATCGCCCCGCCGGCGGCCGTCCGGACGCCGGGGCGTACGAGGTCCGCTGACCCTGCACGATCGGGGAGCGGTGGCCGACCCGCCTGCTTCCTATGATCCTGGCATGGATTCACACAGCTCCGACTCGCCGAGACGCCCCCTGGGGCGCGCATTCGTCCGCACATACCGGCTGGCGGTCCGCGCCCGTAACAAGGCGTTCTCCGTCGCCGCGGCGGGCGCATTCGCGGAATTCGGCCGCCGGTCGGTCATCCAGCCACCCGTACGACTGAAGGGAGAGGAGCGCATCTCGGTAGGAGACGACGTCTTCGTCGGCGCAGGCTCGTGGCTGCAGACGCTCGCCGGCGACGGGTTCGCCGGCCGGCTGCGGATCGGAGACGGCACGAGCATCGCCGGAACGTGCGTCCTTTCCGCTGCCTGCTCGGTCACGCTCGGACGCAAGGTGCTCCTCGCACGGAACGTCTACATCTCCGACCACATCCACCAGTACGACGACCCCGCGACAGCGATTCTCGACCAGGGCCTCGGACGCCTCGAGCCGGTCGAGGTCGGCGACGGCGCGTGGCTCGGCCAGAACGTCGTCGTCTGCCCTGGCGTGCACATCGGCCGCGGTGCCGTCGTCGGTGCCAACTCCGTCGTCACCGAGGACGTCCCCGACCGTGCCCTGGCAGTCGGAGCCCCGGCGCGCGTCGTACGGGTCTTCGCTGCCGGCGAGGAGCCCGCGGGCGTCACATGAGGAAGATCCTCTACCTCGCCTACCACTTCCCTCCGATTGGGGGCGCGGGCGTGCAGCGCAACGCCAAGTTCGCGCGGTACCTGCCCGACTTCGGCTACGACCCCGTGATAATCGCGGGACCCGGGCCGGTGGCCGATCGCTGGACGCCGACCGACGAGACGCTCGTCGCCGACATCCGCCCGGGAACGATCGTTCGTCGCGTGCAAGGCGTCGCGGCGCCGCCGACCGCCGGTTGGCGCGGACGGGTCGAGCGCATGCTGATGAAACGCTCACCGTTCTCGCAGTGGTGGAGTGACGGCGCCGCTCGTGAGGCTGCACACGTCTCCGGGGATGTCGAGCTCGTGTACGCATCACTCGTCCCCTACGACGCCGCGGAGGGCGCGCTCCGCGTCGCGCGCGAGCTTGGTAAGCCGCTCGTCGTCGACCTCCAGGACCCGTGGGCGCTCGACGAGATGTGGATCTACCCCACCGCGCTGCATCGGCGCGCCGACCTTGCCCGCATGCGCCGCGTGCTCGGCGCGGCCGACGCCGTCGTGATGAACACCCCGGAGTCAGTCGCAAGGGTGCGCAAAGCGTTCCCGGAGCTGCGCGACCGGTACGTCGTCTCGATCACGAACGGGTTCGACGCCGCCGACTTCGAGGGCGGCGAGCCAGACCGCGATGAGCTCTTCCGGATCGTCCACACAGGCTTCCTTCACACCGAGGACGGGCTGCGCCTTCGCCGTCAGCGCCGCATCCGCCGGCTGCTGGGCGGGATGTACACAGACGTCGACATCGCGACCCGGTCCCACATCTACCTCATCGATGCGGTGCGACGCGTCATCGCAACCGAACCGGCGCTCGCCGGCAGGATCACGGTCGAGCTTGCCGGCGTGCTGACTGAGACGGACCGGCGGATAGCCGCGAAGGCGTCGTTCGTGCGGCTGCACGGCTACAAATCGCACGGGGAGACGATCGAGCTGATGAGGCGCGCCGACCTGCTCTTCCTGCCGATGCAGGAGCTCCGGGCGGGCGAGCGCGCCGGGATCACCCCGGGCAAGACCTACGACTACCTCGGCGCGAAAACCCATATCCTCGCCGCGATCCCGGAAGGAGATGCCCGTGATCTCCTGCTCGCGTCGGAGAACGCTTCGGTCTGTGACCCGTCCGACACGACTCGCATGGCCGAACTGATCGCTTCCGCGTTTCACGCCCGCGAGGCGGGTGCACCGCGCGGAGTGCCGCGCGCGGACGTCACGGCCCGTTACGAGCGACGCCGGCTCACCGAGGACCTCGCCCGCGTGTTCGACACGCTGCTGGGCCACGCCGTCCCGGCGCAACCCGTGGCCGCGACCTCGGACGACTAGCGCTTCCGGAACGACCGCAACTCGCCGAGCAGCTCGGGCGCCCGCCAGGCGCAGACCGGCAGGTAGACGATCGTGCCGAGCGCGACGAGCAGCAGGAGTCGTGCGGCCGGTCCCAGGCCGGTGCCCGCAAGTAATAGCTGGCCTCCGTAGAGCGCGGCCGCCATCACCGTGACTGCCTGCAAGACGCCGAGGAGGCTGTGTGGGAGCCTCCAGGCCGAGATGCCGAGCGCGCGGCTCGTGATCAAGTTGAAGCCCGGCTCGACGACGATGCTCGCGATGGCGTACCCGGCGGCGACGCCGACCACACCCCAGTGGAGGCCGATCGCGAAGCCCGCGAGATTGACGAAGAAGAAGACGATCGTGTAGCGGAGGAGGAGCCCGGTGCGGTCGACCGCCTGCAGGATGTTGCCGTTCAGCGTCTGTAGTGACTGAACGATCCCCACCACGGCGAGCACCTGGATCACGGGGATCGCGACGCTCCACCGCTCCCCGAGAACGACATGGACGAAGTCGTTTGCCAGGAACGCGAGGCCGACGAGACACGGCACCGACACCGCGGCAACGAGGCGTGTCGGCACGGACCCACATGTCCGCAAGCTGTTGACGGTCGGTCTGCAGCCGGGCAAACGCCGGAAACATGACCTCGGCGATCGGAACCGCGAGCTGTGCGAATGGCAGGAAGACGAGGCTGTACGCGACGGAGTAGGCGCCGAGTGCCGCCGCGCCGAGGACCTTTCCGATCAGCAACGTGGCGGTGCTCAGGTGCAGGTAGTAGAGGAGACGCTGACCGAACACGTTGCCGCTGAAGCTGCCGAGGTCGCGGAGCGACCGCACCGAGAACATGAAGCTCGGGCGCCACGTCGAGAACCGCCAGAGGAGGATCGTCGAGACGACCGCAACCGTGAGCTGCTGCAGGATGATCGCCCACGGCCCGTAGCCAAGCGCCGCGGCCGCGATCCCGACGATGCCCGCGATGATGCTGCCGACCATGAGGCGGACTTCGAGGCTCTTGAAGTTCATGTCGCGCATGAGGAGCGCGCGCTGCGTCGTCCCAAGCGAGGTGATGACGAAGCTGAGCGAGAGGACGGCGAAGAGCGGCCGAACGGCCGGCTCGTCGTAGAAGCGGCTGATCGGGTAGGAGAGTGCGATCCCGCCGGCGGTGAAGATCAAGCCGGCCAGGGCGGCAGTCCAGAAGACGGTGGAACGGTCGCGTTCGGTCAGGCGTGGCCGCTGCACGAGCGCCGCACCGAGCGCGAGATCCGAGAAGACGAGGACGAAGCTCGAGAAGACGATCACCATGCCCGCGACGCCGAACTGGTGCGGGGTCAGAAGCCGGCGCCAGCACGATTCCGATCACGATGCGCGACGACTGCAGAACGAGCTGCGAAAGGAGCTTCCAGCCGACCCCGCGCATGACGAGCGAGCGCAGCGGCTGCGCGTTCACGGCGCCGACTGCGTCGCCCTGGATCACGGGTGTGTCGACGGTGCTCATGCTCGGAGGCGCCGTCCGTCGCGCCAACCCCGCAACTGCGCCGCACCACGCAGATAAGGAACGACGACGTACATGATCGGCAGCGCCGTGAGCGTCTCGCGGCGCCCAGGTACGACGCCGTTCGCGCCGAGCCACCCGTGGTCGGGCCCGACCGAGCGTCCGAAGCGCCTGCGGGCGCGAAACGTCTGCACGAGGGGAATCCAGGCCTTCAGACGCAGGCCCTCGGGCCGGCGGCCCGCGCGCGCCTCGCGCGCGGCATACCAGCGGTGATAGATCCAAACCGCTCGCAGAAAGGGACGCGCGTCATTCCGCGTCGGGTGCCAAACGACCGCCTCCGGCTCGTACACGAGCTTCGCACCGCCGGCCAGCGATCTGGTGACGAAGTCGAAGTCACCGTGCTCGGGCAGCGAGTCGTCGAAGCCGCCCACGCTGTCGTAGAGTGAACGCTGGACGAACAGGTTCGCCGTCTCCGCGGTGCCGTTGCGCACCTGCCGCTCGTGATCCTTGAACGAGTCCATGTCGAGGAGAGTCCAGACGGTTCGGCGGTCGGGCACCGAGAACCGGATCCGCCCCGCAGCGAGGTCGCTGCTGGCAATCGCGGCGAGCCCGCGCTCGAGCCACGCCGGCTCCGGGACGCAGTCCGCGTCGCAGAAGGCGAGGACCGGAGCTGCGGCAGCGGCCACCGCGCGGTTCCGTGCCGCGTAGGAGTTGCGCGGCGGCCCGGGCATGATTCGGACGGCGAGGCTCGACTCGGCGACGCCGTCGAGGCAGCCGTCCGTCGAGCCGTCGTCGGCGATCAGGACTTCGAAGCGGCTGCGCTCGAGCGTCTGCCGCTCGAGCGCAGCGACGAGCGAACGTACATCCGTACCACCGTTCCGCACCGGCACGATGACGCTGACGTCGGGCGCCGCGAGGTTCGTTTCCATACTTTGACAATAAAGAGCGGCATCTCCCGCGGCTATTCGCCGGAATGTCAGATCCCGCTAACCGATCGGCTAGGGTGCGCGCGCCTCGACTTCGGGCAATTCTGTCCGGAAGTCGCGTAGGCGCCGCAGAATCGCGGCCCTACTATCAAGCTCATGATCGAACGTGCGGGTGACCCAGGAGTGCAGGCAAGTCTGCGGCTTTCGCCGCGTGAAGCCGACGTGCTCGCGAAGGCGGCCAGGGGACTGACGAACGGTCAAGTCGCCGCCGACCTGCAGGTCTCGATCCACGCGGTCAAATTTCACCTCGCGTCCGTCTACCGGAAGCTCGGAGTGACGAACCGCACCGAGGCAGCCGTTCGGTATCTCCAGGCGGTCGACTCGCTCGCCCGGATGCCAGTGCCTGCGCCGATTCCCGAGCCGATCGCCGGCGCGGACGGCACCTGACCCGTGGACATCAGGCTCTTTTCCTCCGTTCTCTGGCGTTTCAAATTCGTCGTTGCCGTCGGTCTTCTCGCGGCGATCATGCTTGCGGTCCTGTCGGCAGCGAAAGTGAACCTGAGCAGCTCGCCGCACTTCAAGCAGCGAGGCACCGAGCAATGGGCGAGCTACACCACCGTGTTCGTGACGCAGCAAGGGTTCCCGTGGGGCAGGGTGAACGGCGATCCGAATGCGGTTGCGCCGTCCACCGCCACGAGCGGGTTCGCCAACCCAAGCCGCTTCATCGGCCTGGCAGCGCTCTTTGCAAACCTCGCCGACAGCGACCCGGTTCTGCAGTTGATGCGCAAAACCGGGCAGATGTACGGAAAGATCGAGGCAGCCCCACTGACCGCGCTGAACGATCCGACGGACGTGTTGCCGCTGATCAGCATCGCGGGCCTCGCGGACTCCCCGGCCCGCGCAGAGTCGCTCGTCGGCCGGGCAACCGTTGCGCTCAAGCAGTACGTGGCCAACCAACAGAACCAGAACTCGATCAAGACCAAGAACCGGATCGAGCTAGACACCGTCAAGCAGCCCACGAAGGCGAAGCTGCTCGCAGGGCCATCCAAGACGCTGCCGCTCCTCGTCTTCCTCGTCGTCCTTGCCGCGACCTGCGCCCTGGCATTCGTGCTCGAGAACCTCAGGCCACGCGTGAAGCTGGCTGCGCGGGTGCCGGCCGAGGCGCCCGCCGCTTCAGACGCCGCCTGACATGCGCGTCCTGGTCGGCGGCCGGATCGGGCCGGCGATCCTCACAGGCGTACCACTCGTCGGAGGGCTCATCGCACTCACCGCCGCCGTGGCATCCGGCAGCGCGACAGGCACGAAGGGCGCCGCCGGGATCATTGCCTGCGCCGTCATCGGCGTCGCGGTCGGCCGGCGCGCGCTCAAGTGGCGCAACCTGATCGCCCTCCTCATCGGCGTGATCTTCTTCATCCCGGTCCGCCGCTACGTGCTCCCCGGGAGCGCCGCGGTCCAGCTCGAGCCGTACCGAGTCCTCGTTGCGATCATCGCAGCCGGCTGGCTTGCCTCACTCGTCGTCGATCCCCGCGTGAAGTTCCGGACGTCGCGCCTCGACCTCCCGATGGCGGCGCTCATCACGGCCGTCCTGATCTCGGTTCTCGGCAACACCACACGGATCGGCGAGCTCGGAGTCTGGTCATTCGTGACGAAGAAGCTGACGTTCTTCCTCAGCTTCTGCCTCGTCTACTACATCGTCGTGAGTCTCGCCCGACGGGCGCGAGACATCGACTTCATGATCAGGGTCGTCGTCACCTGTGGCGCCGTGGTTGCTTCGGCGGCCATCGTGGAGAGCCGCACCGGCTTCAACGTCTTCGATCACCTGCGCGCGGTCTTCCCGTTCCTCCACCAGCAGCATCTCCTCGTCGAGGGAAACCGCGGCGGCCGAGTCAGGGCGTATGCGTCGGCGGAGCATCCGATCCCGCTCGGCGCCGTCCTCGCGATGCTGACGCCGCTCGCGATCTGCCTGGCCCGCGCCAAGTCCGAGCGCCGGTGGTGGCTGGCCGCGGCACTTCTCTCCGCCGGCGCGATGGCGACGGTCTCGCGCACGGGCATGCTCATGTTCGTGGTCATCATCATCGTGGTCGCGATCCTGCGCCCACGCGAAGCGAAGCGCCTGTGGCCGGCGATCCCTGTGCTGCTGGTGGTGATTCACCTGCTCGTGCCCGGCGTCCTCGGCACGATCAAGGACCAGTTCTTTCCGAAGGGCGGGCTCGTGGCGCAGCAGGAGCGCGGCAAGGGCACCGACGGCCAGGGTCGCGTCGCGGATCTCGCGAGCGCCGGCCAGGAGTTCCATCAGCGGCCGCTCATCGGCGAGGGGTACGGGACGCGAATCACGGGCGAGCCCGGGTTCCCTGATAACGCACAGATCCTCGACGACCAGTGGCTGAAGACGCTGCTCGAGACGGGTGTGCTCGGCGTGGTCGCCTGGGCTTGGCTCCTGCTCCGGTTCATCCGCCGAGCCGGCTCCATGGCGCGTCACGATCGTTCGGCTCGCGGCCTCTACCTCACGGCACTCACGAGCTCGGTGGCTGCGTTCGGTCTCGCGATGTTCACTTACGACGAGCTGTCGTTCATCCAGGTCACCTTCGTGTTCTTCATCATGATCGGGATCGGGGCCGCGCTGATGGATGTCCCACAAGAGGAAGCAGAGGCCGAGTTCGGCGTCATTCAGGGCCCGCCGGACGGCGGGACGCGCGGACGGGTCGGTCTGGCTCCATATCCCCTGCCGGTGGGGGCAACCGTGGCCACTGCGCTCCGCCGGCGGTCGTAAGTCATCCCGGCGCCGAACCAGCGGCTGCCGCTAAGAAGTGCCGTGGCCGCGACGGCGAGCCGTCCAGCCACGCACCGCCGCCGGCGGGCTAGACGCGCCGGCCGAGCGCTTCGCGTGCCCGCACGGGAAGCGACCGCAGCGTCTGCTGTCCGCGCACGTACGTGATCACGCCGGTGTCGGAGCAGCGCGGCTGGCGGCGGACTGCGCGAAGCGCGTAAGCGCCGACCATCGCAACGGCCGACGGTTCCTTGCGGGCGTTGTGGAGCGAGCGGGCGGCCAGGTACCAGAGGCGGTAACCCATGTGATATGCCGCATCGCCCTGCGCGGCCCAGGCGCGCCAGCGCGACCCGTCACGGGCCCCTTCCGCGCGGTGATGGCGGAAGGGCAGGTCGACGATCGTCATCGTCCGCCAACCCGCAAGCGTCGCCTTGATCTCGTCCACCCCGTCCCACCCCATACGTTCCTCGAGCGGGCGCACAGCATCGAGGCACGCACGGCGGTACGCGCGAGACGCGCCCCAGACACTCGCCCCGGTCAGGTGCCGCTGACGCCATTCGCCCTCTTCGAGCTCCCACGCGCTGCCGCTTGCAATCCCGAGGGACGCGTCATCGGCGAACGCTTCGAGCAGGCGCTCGAAGTAGTTCGGCCCCATCGAGACGTCCGCATCCAGCTTCACGATGACGTCGACGTCTTCGGTCAGCGCATTGACGCCTGCCTCGAACACCCGAGCGATCGTCCCGCCCCGGCGCACGCCGCGCGAAGGCGGCGGCACCGACAGGGCGCGCACGAACGGCAACTCGTGCGCCAGCCGCTGGAGTACCAGACCGGTGCCGTCGGTTGACCCGTTGTCGACGATCAGCCAAACGGGCGGTTGGATCGACTGCGAGCGGAGTGATTCCGCCAACCGTTCGATGTTCTGCGCCTCATTGCGCGCCGGCGTGACGACGGCGTAACTGAGCTCCGTCACGAAGCGACGCTCACGAACTGAGGCTCGGGCGGCGCCAGTGCGCGCGGGACGAACGTGCTCAGCCATACCTCCAGCACCAGCACCGAGAGGAGAAGCTGCGCGTGCTCGCCGTCGTCACCACTCGCGTGCCGCAGGATGAGCTCGTTGATCACGCTGCGATCGAGGAACTCGCCGACGCGCGCGTCGGGTGCGCGGAGGTACTCCGCGACCGACCCGAATGTCTGCGCCTGCAGCCAGCTCCCCGCCGTTTTCCTGAAGAATCCGATCTTGGGCTTGTCGATGATCCGGTCCGGGACGATCCCTCGCGCAGCCTGCTTGAGCAGGTACTTGGTCGTCAGCCGGTTCACCTTGTACCGCGAGGGCACCGTCGCCGCGAACTCGACCACGTGGTGATCGAGGAACGGGACGCGAACCTCGAGAGAACGCGCCATCGATGTTCGATCGAAGTACAACAGCATGTCGTCGACGAGACCGAGCTTGGCGTCGAGGTACAGCTGCGTTTCGAGTGCGTCTGCCGAGACGTCCCCGAGAGCAGCGTGAATGGCGCGGCTTGCGGCTCTGCCGTCGAGCTCGGCGAGGCGACCGCACGCGAGCTGCGACCTCAACGGCCGGCGCAGCTGACCGCTCATCGCGAGCAGGCGCTCGACGGGATCGCGCGTGCCGAGTGCCTCGCCCGGCCGCCTGAACCGCCCACGCGCTTGCCGTGCAAGCGCGTCGACGGGACGCCTGAGACTGGAAGGCAAGCGCTCCCATTCGGTGATCAGCCGCGCGGCGCGGTGTTTCGTGTAGCCGCCGAAGAGCTCATCTGCACCCTGGCCGGAGAGGGCCACCGTGACGTGCTGCGACGCGAGGTCGGAGAGGGCGAGGAACCCGAGCGCAGACAGGTCGGCCACCGGCTCGTCGAGGCTCCACACGAGGTCGGCAAGGTCGACGACGCGGTCGTGCAGCGAGAGCTCGACCTCCTCGTGCTCGGTGTCGAACAGCCTGGAGACGTAGCGCGCATCCTCGAGCTCGCTCAGCTTCCCGGACTCTTCGAAGCCGACGGTGAAGGTCTTGACCCGGCCTGTCGTCCCCTCGGCCATCGACGCGACGATCAGGCTCGAGTCGAGCCCGCCGCTCAGCATCGCCCCCAGCGGGACGTCGCTCATCAGGCGGGCCTTCACCGCGTCGTCGAACTCGACGCGCAGGCGCTCGACGAGCTCTGCCTCGGGCACGTCGACCGGCGCAGGCGCGGGATACGTCCAGTACGACTCGGTGCGAAATGCGCCGTCTTCGACGATCAGACTGTGGCCCGGCATCAACTTCGCGACCCGCAGGAGCGGCGTGTGCGGCCCGGGGAAGAACCCGAGCGCGAGGTAGGCGTCGATCGCCTCGTAGTCGAGCTCGAGGTCCTGGACGAGCCCGCTCGCGAGGATGCTCTTCAGCTCCGAAGCGAAGACGACGAGATCGCCTACGTGGGCGTAGTAGAGCGGTTTCACGCCAAGCCGGTCGCGCGCGACGACGGCGCGCCGGCGCTGCTCGTCCCAGATGACGAAAGCGAACTTCCCGCGCAGGTGCGCTGCCATGTCGGCCCCGTACCGCTCGTAGAGGTGAGGGAGGATCTCGGTGTCGCAGCGGCTGCGAAGCTGGTGCCCGTCGCGTTCGAGCTCGAACCGCTCGGCCTCGTGGTTGTACAGCTCACCGTTCTGTGCAGCCCAGATGGTGCCGTCCTCGTTCGAGACCGGCTGGTGCCCTCCGGCGACATCGACGATGCTGAGACGCCGGACGCCGATCGCGATGCCGTCGCCGACGTGCGCTCCGCGGTCGTTCGGGCCACGGTGCGTCATCGCGTCGGTCATGCGATCGAGCGCCGCCCTGGCGATTACCTGACGAGGCTCACCGCTCAGCTGGATGACGCCGCAAATGCCGCACATACGGTCTCCCTGACGTTAGTGACGGGCCGCGGATGCGTCGCGGACCGGCTGGATGGGCTCGGCGCGAGCGCCGTTGGGCTCCGCCGCAGCCAGGCGTGGCGCAGCCGGGACGAGGCGCGCGAGCTGCGGCTGGGGCAGATCTGCATAGGCCTGGGCAGGCGGTGGCCCGAAGGGTGGGCCGTCGAGGCCGACGAGTACGCGGAGCGCCCTGCGCGCCGCCTCCCGACGCTGTCGCGCCTGCTCACCGGGCCGGCAGAACGCCGCCAGCCGCAGCGCGTGCCGCAGCGACAGCGCGGACAGGTAGGTGGAGCGATACACCGGCGCAAAGTGCTTCCGGGCGAACTGCTTGCGCGCGTAGGCTCCCTGCGCTTCCATCTTGGGGTTGACACCGGCCTTCTGAGCGTGGTGGAGGATCGTCATCTGCGGGAGATGCCTGATCGACCAGCCGGCCTCCTTGATGCGAAGGCAGAGGTCGGTCTCCTCCGAGTAGATGAAGAACCGCTCGTCGAGGAAGCCCGCTCCCTGGAGCGCCTCGCGCCGCGCGATCATAAACGACCCCGAGGTCCAGTCGATTTCGAGCTCTCGCTCGTAGCGGGCCAGGTCGAGCTCGCGTTCGCCGAGCCAGGTCATCCGAATCGGCACCTGCTCCGACCACAGCGCCTCTCCGAGCTGGCGGAGAGCGGTCGGCCTCCGGCGGACGGTCGGGAAGAGCTCACCGTCAGCCGTGACCTGCTTCACGCCGACGAGCCCGACCTCGAGCCGGGCGTCGAGCGCGGCGACCAGCTCATCGAAACCGCCCTCGAGAATCTCGGTGTCCGGGTTCAAGAACAGGACGTAACGCGCGTCACAGGTGGCGAGCGCACGGTTGTTCGCATGGGAGAAGCCGCGGTTCGCGCAGAGGACGACGCGCGCGGCGGGGAACTCCGCCTCCACGAGCTCGCGGGTCCCGTCGGTCGACTCGTTGTCGGCGACCACCACATCGACGGTCACACCGCCTGCGTGAGCGAACACCGAGGTGAGGCACGGGCGCAGCCACTTCGCCTCGTTCGTCGAGACGATGATGATCGCGAGGTCGTGCCGCGTCGACACGGCGGCGTTCACCGCGCGAGGCCGCGCGCAGCGAGCTCGAGCGTCGCCCTCTCAACCCGGTCGACGGCTTCCTGATCCTCCAGCCACGTGCAGAGGTCGCGCATGCCGTCCTCGAACGTGACGGCGGCCTTGAAGCCCATCAGCTCCTCCGCCTTCGACGGGTTGGCGATGCAATGCCTGATGTCGCCCGAACGGTACTGGCCCGTCAGGTCCGGCTCGACATCGACGCCGAGCCCCTTCCCCAGCACCTGTGCGATCCCGAGCACCGACGTCGGACGCCCGGTGCCGAGGTTCAGCGCGTGGCCGACTGCATCGTCCGACTCGAGCGCGAGCAGGATGCCGCGCACGATGTCGGAGACGTGGATGAAATCGCGCGACTGCTCGCCGTCCTCGAAGATGACGGGTGCCCGCCCGTTCAGAAGGCGCGAGGCGAAGATCGCCGCGACGCCCGTGTACGGGTTCGACAACGCCTGCCCGGGGCCGTAGACGTTGAAGAAGCGCAGTGCGACCGCCGGGATCTCGTACGCGCCGCCGACGACCAGACAGAGCTCTTCATGATCGCGCTTGGTGATCGCGTACACCGACGTTGGGATCAGCGGTTTGGTCTCGCTCGTCGGGATCGGCAGCAGCGTCCGGCCGCAATTCGGGCAGAGTGCCTCCCACTGACGCGCGAGCAGCTGCTCGTCGCCGCGTGGCGGCGGTGCCATCGGGCCGTGCTCGGAACACTCGTAGCCCCCCTCGCCGTAGATGGACATCGACGACGCGACGACGAGCCGCTTCGGCCGCCTTTCGGCGACCACCATGCGTTCGAGGAAGGTGGCCGTCGCCATCGTGTTCAGGCGGACGTACCGGTCGATCTCGTACTGGGACTGCCCCACCCCCACTGCCGCTGCGAGATGCACGACCCGATCGACGCCCTCGAGCGCCCGGTCGGCGGCGGCCTCATCGCCCACGTTGCCGACGATCAGCGTCGCGCCTTCCGGGATTGCCGGCTGCTGGCCGTCGTGAACTTGAGACTCGAGTGCGTCCAGGACGACGACGTCGTCGCCGCGATCGACCAGAGCCGAAACGAGATGCGATCCGATGAACCCGGCTCCGCCGGTGACGAGTGTCCTCATGGCTCTGATTCCGACCTCCGCTCGATGTCCCCCGCTGACCGGGCTGAACCCCACGCTAACCCACCGTTTTCGGCGCCGCGACTGCCGTTCGTCCAGAGTCGCGCACCGTTCTCGCGGCCGGTACCTAGCCGTAAGGCTAGAGCACCCCGCCTCGCCGAGATCGCTGCAGGCTTGGAGCTACGGTGGGGCAAACCGGCGTCGGAATGGGAGGTTCGGCATCAAGCGTCTACGCATCGCGATCGTTCCGGCACCCGAGGCCCAAGCGCGTCGGCGTCTCCTGGAGGCACTCGAGCGCGCGTACCCGGTCGAGTTCGTCGCCGCTGCCGCGCCCGACACCGAGGCGATCGTCACGTTCGGGGAGGCTCCTCACGCGATGCCCGGTCTGCCGACGCTCTCCTACGGCGCCGGGCTCCCGAAGCCGGCGGCAGCGAGGGCCGTGCGGCTCGGAGACTCGCAGCTCGTTCCGGCGGCAATTCGTGGGCGGACGCTGGAGGACACCGCGCCGACTGCGACTCCACTCGAGCTCGAGCCGGGCTGGGCTCCGCTGGCGTCGTCGGCGGACGGCATCCTCTGGGCGGCCTTCGGCTCCGGCAAGCCGACCGCGTATCGCGCAGCAGTGCCGCCCGAGGAGCTTCGGGAGGGCGAGGTGCTTCGCGACCTGTTCCAGGCTGGCCGGTTCATGACGCTCCTGCCGCTCATCGAGCTCATCCGTGCCGCCGGGGGCGCTCCCGCGACCACGCTGCGCGCGGCGCTGATGCTCGACGATCCGAACCTGCACTGGACGAGCTACGGCTACGCGTCGTATCCGGCGCTCGCGCGACACGCGCAGGAGCACGGCTACCACATCGCGATGGGAATGATCCCGCTCGACGGCTGGATCGCGAGCGGACGCGCCGTCAGACTGTTCGACGAGGCTCGGCCGTGGTTGTCCCTGCTGATGCACGGAAACGACCACGTCCACCGCGAGCTCGCGCAGTCCCGGCCCACCGCCGCGACGGCGCTGCTCGCGCAGGCGCTTCGACGCATCGGATCGTTCGAGGCGCGTACGGGCGCCGGCGTCGACCGCGTGATGGCGCCGCCGCACGGCGCCTACTCGCTCGCGAGCGCACGCGCGATGGTGCAGGTCGGGATCCAGGCGCTCTGCGCGAACTACGCCGCCGTCGACGCCGGCTCCGGCCGTGACGACGCGCTCGCCGGCTGGCGGGCGGCGGAGTTCGCAGGCGGGGGGCTGCCGGTCCTACCGCGGTACCACTTCGACGAGCCGCGAGAGGAGCTCGCGTTCCGCGCGCTGCTCGGACAGCCGCTCATCCTGTACGGCCACCATCAGGATCTCGCGAGGGGGCTCGCAGTGCTGGCGCACGCGGCCGCCGATGTCAACGCGCTCGGCGATGTTCGCTGGACGTCGATCGGAGAGATCGCGAGCGCGAACTACGAGACGTGGCAGCGCGACGGCGCGCTGCACGTCCGACTGTTCTCGCGCCGGAGCGTCGTCGCCGTCCCTCCGGGGGTGGACCGCCTCGTCGTCGAAATACCGGGGCACGACTCGCCCGAGGACGAAACCATTCGCTTCGCCGGCGGTCGCTCCGAGCTGGAGGGTCGGTTCGACGCCGGCTCGAGTTCATTCCCGCTCGAGGGCGAGACGACCGTCGTCCTCTCACTCGCTCACGACGGCGCGCTCGACCCGGCGACGGTGCCGAGCCCGAGGCCGAATCCGTGGCCCGTGCTGCGGCGAATCCTGACCGAAAGCCGCGACCGGCTGGCGCCGGTCCTCCCTCGGTAGGCGGCGCGTCAGGCGGTCGCGGCGGGCCTCTCTGCGCGGCGCGTTGCGAGTCCGAGCGCATGGTCGTAGGCAGCGAGGAGCGCCGTCTCGGAGTGGCGCCACGCGAGCGCCCCTTCGACGCGAGCACGACCGATCTCGGCGAGTCGCTCGCGCAGCCCCGGATCGTCGAGCAGCTCACCGATCCGCGAGGCAAACGCGGTGTCGTCGTTCCCGGGGGCGAAGAGCGCCGCCGTTCCGGCCGTGATGATCGACTCGGGAAGGTCGAACGCAACGACCGGACGGCCCATCGCCATGTACTCCGCGATCTTGATCATCGTCGAGCGATCGTTGAGCGGGCTGCGAGGGTCCGGTGCGAGGCAAACGTCCGCCGTCGCGAGCAGACGGAGGATCTGCTCGTCCTCTCCCCACCCCGGGAACTCGACGACACCGTCCAGGTCGAGGCTCCGCGCGAGCTGTCGCATCTCCTCGAGCGCGTCACCGGCTCCGAGAAAAATCGCAGTCCAGTCGTCGCGGCTGCGCCTGAGCTCGGCGAGCGCACGCAGCGCATGGTCGACGCCGTCCTGCGGCGCGATCACGCCCACATAGCCGAGCAGGAAGGACTTGCCGCGCTTCAGGCTCGGGTCCGGGTCGACCGGCACGAAGCGGCGCGGGTCGGGCGCGTTGCGCACGACATAGACCTGGTCTGGATCCTTGCCGCCGCGCTCGATCGCCACTCGCTTGTACGACTCGTTGGTCGAGATCACGACGTCCGCGAGGCGGAATGTCAGCCGCTCGAACGCGCAGACCCCGCGGTAGAGGAGATCCCGCCCTCGGCCGAAGCGCGAGAGATAAAGCTCGGGCACCAGATCGTGGTGATCGAAGACGAAGCTTGTGCCTCGACGCTTCAGACTGCGGACGGCGAGCAGAAGGAGGTCGGGCGAGCGGCACGCCTGCACGACGTCGAATGGCTCCGCTGCAGCGAGGCGCCGTGCGATCCGCCGCATTCGAAGGCACGCGGTCGCGTATTCGCGCAGGTATCCCGCCGGCCCCCCAGCTGCGGCTTGGAGCGAAAAGCGGTGGATGTCGATCTCCTCGCGGCGCTCGAAGTGGTCTCGGTCGCGATCGTGGCCGGCTGGGCAGATCACGGTGACGTCGTAGCCGGCCGCCTTCAGGGCGAGGCATTCCTGCCAGACGCGCCGATCCGAGGGGACGCGAAGGTTCTCGACCAGGATCAGGACGCGCGAGCCCATCGCGTGGGTCAGGGGCCGGCGAAGTACTCGCGCACGCTGTCGGCGACCGCGGCGCACTGCTCTCGGAGATCCCGGGTAACATCGGGAGCGAGAGCACCTCGCGGGCGAGCCTCTCCGTCACCGGGAACGCCCCTGGGCCGTAGCCGAGTGAGGCGTACGCAGGCGACAGGTGGACCGGCTGCGGGTAGTGCAGGCCGACGGCGATGTCGCGGGCGCGCAGCCAGTCGGCGAGCTTGTCGCGTTCGCCGACCGCACGACGTAGAGGTGCCATACGGGCTCACTGCCCTCCGGAACGGCCGGCACCACGAGGTCCCCGACGCCGCGAGCGACCACCGAATAGAACCGCGCCGCGGCGCGGCGCTCGTCGTTCCAGAGCCTCAGGTGCGGAAGCTTGTGCAGCGAGGGCGATCGCCTGAATCGTGTCCAGCCGCGAGGTGTAGCCGATCATTCGTGCTCGTACTTGCGCCGACTGCCCGTGCTCGCGCAGCGCGCGGACCGCGCGGCGATCGCGGCGTCGTCGGTGACGAGCGCTCCGGCGTCGCCGAACGCGCCGAGATTCTTCCCGGGTAGAAGCTGTACGCCGCAGCGGCGCCGCCGGCGCCCGCGCGCAGTCCGTCACGGCTCGCGCCGTGGGCCTGGCAGGCGTCCTCGATCACGGCAGGCCGCGCGCGCGCGAGCTCGCTGAGGCGCACCATGTCGGCGAGTTGTCCGTAGAGGTGCACGGGCAGAGCGCGCGCGTCCGCCCGGTCGACCGCGGCGGCTGCCGCTCGGGGGCGAGGGTGTAGTCGGACCCGTCGATGTCGGCCAGGAACCGGCTTGGCGCCGACCTGGGAGACCGCCTCCAAGGTCGCGATGAACGTATTGGCGGGCACGATCACCTCGTCGCCCGGCTCCAGCCCAATGCGAGCAGCGCGAGGCGCAGGGCATCGAGTCCGTTCGCGACCCCGATGCACTGGAGGTTCCGCAGTAGGCGGCGAACGACTCCTCGAACTGCCGACCGCCGGCCCGTTGATGAACGCGCCGGTCCGACGATCAGTGCGGTCTCCTCGAGGATCGCCGACCGGACTTCGTCGTGCATCGGCTTGAGATCGAGAAACGGGACGGCAACGACGCGGTCGGCCGCAGCGTGGTTCTCATGCCCAGTAACGTAGTCGCGACGCGGGGGAGCCGCCACGCCCGTGCGGGGGAATCGCACGCTACCTATCCGGCTAGGTGCCCCTCCGTCGAATGGTTCTTCGATTCTGGCCTGGGACGCGCGAGAGCGCCGCCCTAGGCTGACATGCGCGAGCCCGGTGGCGACGAACGGTTGCGCTTGCGGGACGATTCAAACCAGGGAGAGGGCATGTCCGCCGAATCAACGGCAGCACTTGGAGGAACCAGCTCGGCAGGCGCCCGGCGCTGGTCGCGCCGGAGCGAGCCGTCGAGCCCGCAGACACGAGGCTGGCTCGTGCGCCGGGCACTGATAACGGCGGACGCCGTTGCCTTGACGGCCGCCTTCACTGCGACCTCGCTCTTCTTCGGATCGGGCGGCGGAGGGGGCACGGAGATCGGCGCGCAGTACCTCGTGTTCCTCCTGACGCTGCCGGCCTGGGTCTTCGCCGCGAAACTGCACGAGCTGTACGACCACGACGAGGAGCGGACGGAGCACACGACGTTCGACGACTTCGCAGGCGTTCTGCAACTCGTGACACTCGGCGTGTGGGTCCTCTTCCTGACTGCGCACGCCACAGGGCTCGCCGATCCGAGCCTCTCGAAAGTCGCGCTCTTCTGGGCCACGGCGATCGTCGGCATCACTGGAGCACGCGTCGTGGCCCGGGCGTACTGCCGGAGGCAGCCCGACTACGTCCAGAACACCTTGATCGTCGGCGCCGGAGAGGTGGGACAGCTCGTCGGGCGCAAGTTCGTCCAGCATCCCGAGTACGGCATTCACCTCGTCGGGTTCGTCGACGACGCACCACGGCCGTTCAGGAGCGACCTTGCCGACCAGCGCGTCCTCGGAGGCTCGGGTGACGTCGAGTCGCTCGTGCGCGCGAACGGAGTCGAACGCGTCGTCGTGGCGTTCTCCTCGAACGCGACCGATCGAGTCGATCGACGTCGTGAGCGCGACTCAAGCGGCTGAACGTCCAGATCGACATCGTGCCCCGCCTCTTCGACGCGATCGGCCCGAACGTCGTTGTGCACGCCGTCGAGGGCTTGCCACTGCTCGGCCTCCCTTCGTCGAAGCTGATGCCGTTCTCGCGGACGATCAAACGCACGACCGACATCGTCGGCGCGTCGTTCCTTCTGTTCGTGACGGCCGCCGCTCTTCGCCTTCATCGCGTGGCGGATCCGCCGCGACTCGCCCGGCCCGATCTTCTTCCGGCAGACGCGCCTCGGCGAAGGACTGCGGAGTTCACGACATTGAAGTTCCGCACGATGGTCGTCGACACCGACGACGCCGTGCATCGCGAGTTCATCAGGCAGACGATGTCCGCCGGCGCTGTCCCGGGCGACTCGGGCTCTACAAGCTGAACCGCGACTCGAGCATCACACGCAGCGGAGCGCTGGCTCCGCAAGACGAGCCTCGACGAGTTGCCGCAGCTGCTGAACGTCCTTCGCGGAGACATGTCGCTCGTCGGTCCGCGGCCCTGCATCCCCTATGAGACGGAGAACTTCTTGCCTCATCACTTCGAACGGTTCCTCGTCCCCGGCGGCATCACTGGACTGTGGCAGGTCACGGCGCGCGCACACTCGACGTTCGGCGAAGCACTCGACCTCGATGTCGCGTATGCGAGGAACTGGTCGCTCGGGCTCGACCTGATGCTACTCCTGCGCACGCCGTTCCAGATCATCCGGCAGAGGACCGGGACCGCCTGATGGCCGTCTGGAAAGATCAAGGGATCCGCCCGGTACGCGTCGCGGTCGTCGGCCTCGGCTACTGGGGCCCGAACCTGGTACGCAACCTCGTCGAGCTTCCGGACGCCGACCTCGTCTCCGTCGTCGACCTGCGCCAGGATGCGCTGGAGAAGATCCAGCGACGCTACCCGGCCGTCGCGGTGACGACGCGCTACGAGGACGTCCTCGAAGACGAGACGATCGAGGCGGTCGTGATCGCGACGCCGGTCTCGTCGCACCACCGCCTCGGATTGCAGGCGATCGAGGCCGGCAAGCACGTCTTCATCGAGAAGCCGCTCGCCGCGTCCGTGGAAGAGGCGACCGACCTCATCGATGCAGCAGGCCGCGAGGGCCGCGTGCTGATGCCGGGGCACACGTTTCTCTACAGCCCGCCCGTGAACATGATCCGCGACCTGATCCAGTCCGGCGAGCTCGGCGATGTCTACTTCGTGTCGATGAGCCGGGTCAACCTGGGGCTGCACCAGCCCGACGTCAGCGTCGCGTGGGATCTCGGCCCGCACGACTTCTCCATCCTGCGGTACTGGCTCGACGAGACGCCGAAGCACGTGAGCGCCGTCGCGCGAGGGTGCGTGCTCCCGTCGACACCTGACGTTGCTTTCATCAACATGGAGTTCGAGACCGGCGTCATCGCGCACGTCGAGCTGTCATGGCTCGCACCGAGCAAGCTCCGGAGGACGACGATCGTCGGGTCTGAGAAGATGATCGTCTACGACGATACGTCGAACGAGCCGGTGCGCGTATTCGACTCGGGAGTCAGCCTGCCGGACCCGGAGACCTTCGGCGAGTACCGGCTCTCCTACCGCACCGGAGACATCGTGTCGAAGCGCATCGAAGTCACGGAGCCGCTGCTCGTCGAGATGGCCGACTTCTGCGGGGCGATCCGCAGCGGCCGCGAACCCGTCTCGTCGCACGCAGTCGGGCTCGAAGTGGTCCGAATGATCGAGGCGGTGGATCGCTCGCTCGCACAGGGAAGCGCTCGCGTCCTGGTCGACGGCTCCGCGCCTACCGGCGACTTCGTCGCCGCCTCATCTCAAACAGGGAGGGACTCATGAACACCAGTGTCGTCACCGGGGGGGCCGGGTTCCTCGGCTCGCACCTCTGCGAGCACCTGCTCGCGAAAGGCCATCGCGTCATCTGCGTCGACAACCTCGACACGGGCTCGCTACGGAACATCGAGCACATCCGCGCGGAAAACTTCACGTTCATGAACCACGACATGATCGAGCACGTCGAGGTCGACGGCCCGGTCGACTTCGTGTACCACCTTGCGAGCCCGGCGAGCCCGATCGACTATCTTGCGTTGCCGCTGCACACGCTCAAGGTCGGCTCGTACGGCACGCACAATGCCCTTGGCCTGGCCAAGTGGAAGCGTGCACGCTTTCTGATCTCCTCGACGAGCGAGGTCTACGGCGATCCGCTGATCCACCCGCAGCCGGAGACCTACTGGGGGAACGTCAACCCGATCGGGCCTCGCGGCGTGTACGACGAGGCCAAGCGCTATGCAGAGGCACTCGTGATGGCGTACCACCGCTACCAAGGCGTCGATACTGCGATCGCCCGCATCTTCAACACCTACGGGCCGCGGATGCGCCCGCACGACGGCCGGGCGATCCCGACGTTCCTTCGCCAGGCACTCGACGGCAAGCCTTTGACGGTCTTCGGCAGCGGGTCGCAGACTCGCAGCTTCTGCTACGTCGACGATCTGATCCGCGGGCTGGTCGCGCTCGCAGAGTCCGGGGAGCACTTCCCGGTGAACGTGGGCAATCCGGAGGAGCGGACGCTGCTCGAGCTCGCAGAGCAGATCAAGGAGATGACAGGGTCGGAGAGCGAGATCGTCTACGAAGCACTGCCGGTCGACGACCCGCAGGTGCGCAAGCCCGACATCACACGCGCCCAGCAGATCCTCGGTTGGGAGCCGACGGTCTCGCTCGACGAGGGCCTGCAGAGAACGATCGATTCGCTCGTCGGGCCGCGGGTCACTGCGTAGCCACACGGCCGCCTAGAACCTCCTCACGAACCAAGCCCTGCTCGTGCTCACGAAGCTCGTGAGTGCGGGCAGGGCTTACGCGTGATGCCGGCGAGGGGCGGGCTTCAGCGACGCGCGGGGCGAACGCGGCGATTTCGCGGCCCACGTCTCGACCCTGCGGTGCGCCCGCAGCAAAGGCATGAGGTAACGAAGGCGTTGGGCGAGGCGGAGGCGAAGGTACATCTGCATCCTCGTTATGACCGGGATCGGCCCGATCCTAACGTCGGCCACGGGGGCAAAACGGGCGAACCGCGCCCGCCGTCGGCCCGGCTTTGGGCGAAAAATCTCACCTACCCATACGGATAGTGCAGGTTCTACGGGTCTAGTGTGACTTTACTTACCCAAAAGCTTGAGCTAGAACATTGGCTAGGGATAAGGGTAAAGGGGACGAAAGGCGGCAATTCTGTGGAACGTACTGCGGTGATCTACGACGCACACCCTCTGTGGCTCGAAGCGGTGGAAGGGGTGCTCGAACGGCTCGACGTGAAGGTAAAAGGGAAGACGACGAACGGCAACGAGGCTCTTGACCTCGTTCGTTCGTATCAACCCGATGTTCTCCTGCTGGAGCCCGACGACGGAGTCAACACCTCGGGAGGGCTGGATCTGATGCGCCGGGCGAAGGACGCCCGTGGCGGCCTGAAGATCGTGGTGCTGGGCGAGTCGCAGGACACGAATGCGATCGACGCGGCATTCGAGGCGGGTGCGGTTGCCTACGTCTTCAAGTCGGCGCATCCGGACGACCTCGCATCGGCGATTCGCCAGGCGTTCGAGGTGTCGATCTTCTTGGCGCCGACGCACTGGGGTTTCACTGCGACGAAAAGCGACCGGAACTCGGAGACGGCGGCTCAGAATGCGCCTGGCCTGACGAAGCGGGAAGTGGAGATCCTCCAGCTCGTGTCGGAGGGGCATTCGAACGGCGAGCTCGCACGGATGCTGTGGGTGACGGAACAGACGGTGAAGTTCCATCTCTCCAACATCTATCGCAAGCTCGGCGTCGCCAACCGGACGGAAGCGAGCAGGTGGGCACAGGTCCACGGACTGCTCGCCGTGCCGCTGGCGGCAAGCTCCGCCGCCTGACCCAGGCGGCCTCGAGATCTGCGGTGTGACGGCGAGCGCTTGCTCGCCGTCACACCGTTTCTGATCGCGAACTCGTACAGAGAGGGACGGCAGATCGCCGAGCGGCCCGACGATCCGCCAGCCCCTCAGGGAACCGCTCTCGCATAAGGGGGAGAGAGCGGCAGCTCGACGGTACTAGAGGCTCGAGCAGCCGCCAAGACCAGAAAGACCAGGCCAGCTGATCCTTCTTTCGGACAGGTATCCCACGGGCGCGCCGACGCGAGGCGTTACCGCCGGAGGTGGAACGGGGCGAGCCGCCACGCCGCCCAGTGCCAGTACCAGGCGGGAAGCTTGTGCGGCGCGGCCGCGGGGCGAGTGCCCCCGCCGTGCTGCGACGCGAAGAGCTCGAACACCCAACGCGGGAGCTGCTTCGGCACGTCTGCCGGGCGCTTCGTCGGGAGGACGACGATCGCCGGGGACGGCTTGCCGGCGTTGCCGGCCGCGTCGGTCGCGCGCACCCGATAGACCGTCTGCGCCGTCGGATGGAACGCGCGAACGACCGCGCGGCGGGAGCGCCCGGAGACGGATGCGACCGGCGAGCCGTCGAACAGGATGTCGTAGGACGCGATCGGGCCACCGTTGTCGGTTGCCGGCTGCCAGGCGAGCGTGAGCGCACCGCGTGTGAAGCGGGCGGTGACGGGCCCGGGCGCGCTCGGCGGGGTGATGTCGGCGCCGAGGCCGAACCAGCCCGGGACGAGCGTCAGGATGTCGATCGACCCGTCGGTCTCCGTCGTGTAGCCGACGTCCACCCCGGCCGGAAGCACCGGGGAGCTGAGCTGGGCGACCGCGCGGGCGGTCGTCCCGGTGGCGGAGAACGCCGGGACGAGCCCCGGGGTCGGCGGAATGATGTGGACGGTCAGCGGCAGCGCGAAACGAGTGAGCGGTGTCGAATCCGAGCGCGCCACCGAGAGCTGGACCGCATAGGCGGCGCTCGCCAGGGCGGCGGGCGTGGACGGCGTGAGCGTCACGACCACGGGCTCCGTGAACGCGCCGTCGGGCCAGGTCGCGGTCGCCTTGCTGTCGCCCGAGCCGACCGACCCGGCCGGGAACCCGATCGGCTGCGGCGGCGGCGCGACGATGATGCCTCCCACGGCCGAGCCGTCGACGTAGTTGCTGTCGATGTTGATGGTCACGCCGCCGTACGTCTCCTTGTGGCCGCCCTTGTACTGATGGATGCGCTGATGGTCGGCCCAGAGGCTGTCGCTGACGTACTTGCTGCCGAAGACGTCCTGCACGCCGTTCCACTCCGCGATCCAGGCGTCGTCGGGGAGCGAGGGCCCGAGCGCGCCGATGTCGCGGATCGTGGAGGCGGCGCTGCCGTACACGCCCGCGACGAATCCGTTGGCGTGCAGTTCGTCGACCCACCCCGAGACGAATGCCTGCACGGTCTTGGTGCACGCCGAATTGGACGCGTTGTAGCCCTCCATGTCGAAGTAGAGAGGGCTCCCCTCGGGCAAGCCGAACCCGCGCGCTTTCGCGATCGCATCGTCGGCGGCCGCCGCGCCCTGTGTGCCCGCGGTGGTCGCGTTCGACGAGATCAAGGAGAGCTTCCCCTGGCCGACGCACGGCGCCTGCAAACCGACGTAGAGCGGCAGCAGGCTCCAGCCCATCGAGAGCGTCGTGGACACCCACGAGGCGGAGAGGTTGCCGTCGGCGCACGCACGGTTCACACCGCCGATGTAGATACCGACGGAGCGGTACGGCGACGCGGCCCACGCGTCGAGCGCCGCCGTCGACGGCGCCGTACAGGCGTCGAAGCCGTAGCCGGTGAACACGCCTGCGCGCACCTCGAGCGTCGCTGCTGCCCCGCCGGACGCCGAAATCGCGACGACCATGAAGAGCAGCGCGACGAGGACTGCGACCCCTCTCACGCCGGGAAGCCTGCCGACCGCGTGTAAGGAAAACGATAAGAGCAGGCAAAACGGCCCGAAGCCGAGCCTGCTTCGGCCCCCGGTCAAGCGCCACGGTCAACCGCAATCCAGGTGATTGAGTCAAGTGCCGGCCGGCGGCGATGATCTCCTTACAGCGGCAAGGACAAGGGTGAGCCGAGCGAGGCCCAATGCGGCAGGGCCTCGCTCCTCTCCCACCTCACGAGAAGGGTGTATCCGTGGCGATGCTCGAGCTCCAGACCAGCGATCACCTTCTCCGCTCCGAGGACGCGGCATGATCTCGTTGTCGGCCTTCCTGCGCGTCGAGCTCGTCGGCGCCGCGCTCCTCGCCCTCTGGGTGGCCACTCGGTTCCCGAACTTCGGCCCGAAATCGCTCCGGACGGCAATCGGCTTCACCGCGCTCGCGCTCGGCGTCATGCAGGTCGCGACCCTCGGGATGAGCCTGATGGTCGGGCTTCCCCACGGGACGTACGCGGCCCTCTTCGGGTGCGTGCTCCCGAGCTTCTTCGCCGCGTTCCTCGCGGCGGCGTGGCTGCTGCGGGTCCTGGCCGTGGCACTCGGCGGCTCGGGCGGCGGAACAGGCCATCGCGTGCCTGCTCCGGTTCGCCGCTAGACGCTACGAGTTCTGCCGGTCGAGCACGACCTCGTACGCATCGACGGAGACTCGGCGGAGGTTGCCGGTGTCGGGCGGGCTCATCGCCTCGAACACCTCGGCGCCCTTCCGGAGATCCTCCTCGGAGGCGAAGCGGACGGAGACGACGACCTTGCCGCCTGCGCGGTCCGCGAGGACGGTGATGCGGGTCGCAGCCACCCCCTCGGGCGGTCCATCGGCTGACTTGATCTCGTTCACGATCGCGTCGAGCGCCGCCTCGTCGGCGTCGAACGTGACCACGCGTGCGTACTCGGCCATGACGTCCTCCTTCGTCCGGGTGTCGAGCCGACCCTACGCCAGTCGCCCGAGCACGGCGCCGAAGAGCGCGTGACGCCACGTCGCCTGGGCGAACGCGCGAGGGCTCGTCAGGAGCGGCGGGATGCCGGGCTCGCCGCGCGCCGGGTGGTAGCGGTCGATGAAGTAGCAGAGCGGATAGAGCGTCGCGTGCTCGGTGAGCGCCATCCCGAGCGCGAGTCTCCCGGGGCGCACACCAAGGTTCCGCCGGGCCTCGTCGAACGCGGCCCCGAACAGCGCGCCGTTCGCGAGGTGGAGCGCGAGCCCTACCGCCCGCCAGCGCGGGCCGCGCGTCGTCGCTTTGCCGAGTACGGCGACGTCGGAGTAGTCGTAGCCGAGCATCCGCTGGTCCAGCGGCTCCTGCAGGGCCCAGACGGCGGCTGCGATCGCCCCGGCCAACGCTGATCGAACCCGGCTCGTCACGTCACCATTCTGCCTCGGAGAGTGCTCGCTGGTGTCTGACACCCGAGCGAGCTTCGAGACCGCATCGCAGAACGAAAAGGTGTCAGACACCGTCGAGGAGATCGCGCACCGTTCGGGCGAGCTCGGCGAGCGAGAACGGCTTCTGCAGGAACGCCGCCGATTCGGCTTCGCCGAGCTGTGCCTCGCTGTCGAGATACCCGGACATGAAGAGCGTCTTCAACCCCGGGCGGTCCCGGCAGAGGCGCTTGGCAAGCTCGTCGCCGCGCATCTGCGGCATCACGACGTCGGTCAGGAGCAACTCGTAGCGCACCTCGTCGCCGAGCTCGAGCGCCTCGCCGGGTGAGGCGGCAGTGAACACGCGATACCCGTTGAGCTCGAGGGCCTGCCGTGTCAGGTCGCGCACCGTGTCGTCGTCCTCGACGAGCAGGATCGTCTCGCTGCCTCGAGTCGCATCGACGTGGGACTCCGCCGGTGCGGGCTCGGCCGCTCGGCGGCCATGGGCAGGAAGACGTGGAAGCTCGCGCCGCGCCCGAGCTCGCTCTCGACGGTGACGAACCCGTCGCTCTGGCTGCACGATCCCGTACACGGTGGCGAGCCCGAGCCCCGTGCCCTTCCCGACCTCCTTCGTCGTGAAGAACGGCTCGAAGATGGGCGCCTGCGTCGCGTCGTCCATGCCGATGCCGGTGTCGCTGACCGAGACGACCGCGAACGCGCCCGGCGCGCGCATCCGGGCGTCGCAGCGCCGTGGCGTCGTCGAGCTCGACGACCGCCGTCGCGATCGTGAGCTTGCCGCCGTCCGGCATCGCGTCGCGCGCGTTGATCGACAGGTTGATCAGGACCTGCTCGAGCTGTGCCGGATCGGCCTCGACGAGCGCGGCTGCGCGGTCGGCCACGATCACGAGCTCGACGTCCTCGCCGATCAGCCGGCGCAGCAGGGTCTCGACGCTGCGATCACCGTCTCGTTCAGGTCGAGCACCTCGGCGCAGCACCTGCTGCCGGCTGAACGCGAGCAGCTGCCGCGTCAGGGATGCCGCGCGCTCGCCCGCCGACCGGATCTCGCTCGAGGTCGCGCGCTGGATCGCCTCGTTCGCATCGCCGAGCCGATCGAGCGCGAGGCCGCTGTAGCCCAGGATCACCGACAGGAGGTTGTTGAAGTCGTGGGCGACCCCGCCCGCGAGCCGGCCGACCGCCTCCATCTTCTGCGACTGCCGCAGCTGCTCCTCGAGCCCGGCTCGCACATCCTCGGCGCGCTTCTGGTCGGTGATGTCGACCATGACGCCGCGCAGCCTGGCCGGGCGTCCGTCACCGTCGAGCTCCACGCTCACGTACTCGCGGAACCAGACCGTCTTCCCGTCTGCGGCGATCACCCGGTATTCCAACTCGTAGTCCTCCGCGCGTGCGATCGCAGCCTTGTCGGCGCTCACCACCCGCTCCCGGTCGTCCGGATGGAAGTGCGCCGCGATGAACGCGGTATCCGACAGCCATTCCTCGACGGGGAAGCCGAGAATGTCTTCGGCCCGCTTGCTGACGAAGGTGAAGTTGAGGTCCGGATCGGCTTCCCAGACGATCACGTCGATGCCCGGAGACGAGGTCGCGGAACCGCTGCTCGCTCTCGCGGAGCGCGTACTCGGTGGACTTGCGGCCGCTGATGTCGACCATGAACCCCTGTGCGTAGAGCGGGCGGCCGGTCTCGTCGCGGACGACGACGGCCCCGTCGTGCACCCAGACGACGTGCCCGTCGCGCGCGACCAGCCGGTACTCGCATTCGAAGCGATCTCCCCGTGCGTGCATCTGCACGAAGTCGGCGAGAACGCGCTCGCGGTCTTCCGGGTGGAGCACGCGGCCGAAGAACGCGGGGTCGGCGATCCACTCCTCCGGCGAGTAGCCGACCATCTCCTCGATCTGCGGGCTGATGTACGACGCGCTTTGCCCGTCGAGCTGCTCGATGTACGTCACCTGCGGAAGCTGCTCGACGAGCATGCGGTTCCGCTTCTCGGCCAGGCGGAGCTCCTGCTCGAGCGGCATACGCCCTTGCTCGTCCACCCCGGTCCCCTCGCCCGCGACCGGGAGGAGTGAACGCACGACGGGCGCCGAGCCCCCCCTCGGCAGGTGATGACATCAGGCACGAATGATGCCGTAATCGCGACATTTGACCGGTAACCGAACCCGGTTTGCTTTTATGAACCGGGTTCACAACCCGAACCTGGTTCCGGGCTGCCGCTCTACCCCCAGACCTCCTCCGCGACCTCGACGATCAACGCGAGCTTCGCCCACTGCTGCTCCTCGCTCAGGGCGTTGCCCTCGACGGTCGACGAGAAGCCGCACTGCGGCGACAGGCACAGCTGCTCGATCGGCGCGAACCGGGCGGCCTCCTCGATCCGCCGCTTCAGCTCGTCCTTCGACTCGAGCTCGCCGCGTCTTCGTCGTCACGAGGCCGAGCACGACCTGCTTTGCCCCTTGGGCAGGAACCGCAGCGGCTCGAAGCCGCCCGAGCGCTCGTCGTCCCACTCCATGAAGTAGCCGTCGACCTCGAGCTCGTTGAGCAGCGCCTCGGCGACGAAGTCGTAGCCCCCCTCGGCGGCCCAGGACGAGCGGAAGTTGCCGCGGCACATGTGCGTCGTCACGTTCATCCCCTCCGGCCGATCGGCGAGCGCCTCGTTGATGTGGTGGATGTACTCGACGTGCTGGCGCTCGGGATCGCCGCCGATCGACGCGACGTAGTCGCGCTGGTGCGGGATCGTTCATGTACGCGAGGCTCGTGTCGTCGAACTGGAGGTACGTGCAGCCGAGCTCGCCGAGCCGGCGCACCTCCTCGCGATACGCGGCCGTCAGGTCGGCCCAGAATCGAGTCGAGAGTCGGATAGACGTCCTCGGTCGATCGCCGCCCGGCCGCCGCGGTAGTGGACCATGCTCGGCGACGGGATCGTCAGCTTCGGGACGGCCGCTCGTCGCCGTCTCCGCAGGAACCTGAAGTCGTCGCCGAAGATCGTCTTCGAGACGCCGAGCTTGCCGTCGACGTGCATCGCGGCCGGCGTGAACTCGATCTCGCCGTCCTCGTTGTGGAACTTGACGGCGATGTGACCGGCTTCCTTGGTGATGCCGTCGAGCTGGTAGATGAAGTCCATGTGCCACGACGCGCGGCGGAACTCGCCGTCGGTCGCCGACTGCAGCCCGACGTCCTCCTGCATGCGCACCGCAGCACGGATCGCCTCGTCCTCGATCGCGCGCAGCGCGGCGGCGTCGATCGTGCCGGCCGCGAAGTCGTCGCGCGCCTGCGAGCAGCGCGGCGGCCGCGAGCAGGCTCCCGACGTGGTCGGCGCGGAAGGGCGGGCTCGTTCGCTTTCCGGTCGTCGTTTCGGTCTCGGTCTGTCCCATCTCAGCCTCCTCTATGAGTCAAGTCCGATCAAACCAGCTCACACCCGCTCGAGCCCGACGTAGTTCTCGGCCAGGCTCGTCGCGGCGGCCCGCGACGCCGTCACGTAGCGGAGCTGCGCCAGCTGCAGCTCTCGGTCGAACGGGTCCGCGCCCGGCGCGCGGTGCAGCATCGAGGTCATCCACCACGAGAAGTGCTCGGCGCGCCAGACGCGGCGCAGGCAGTCGGCCGAGTACGCGTCGAGCGCGTCGCTCTGCCGCTCGCGTACCACTCGATCAGCGCGTCGGCGAGCACGCGCACGTCGTGCGTCGGCGAGGTTCAGCCCCTTTGCCCCGGTCGGCGGGACGATGTGCGCCGCGTCGCCGGCGAGGAACAGCCGGCCGTGCTGCATCGGCTCGGCGACGAAGCTGCGCATGCCGGTGACGCCCTTCTCGAGCACCGGCCCCTCGTCCAGCGTCCAGCCCTCGAGCGCCGTGCGCGCCTGCAGCTCCTCCCAGATCCGCTCGTCGGGCCACGCGCCGACGTCCTCGTCGGGCGCGGCACTGCACGTAGAGGCGGCTGCGCGTCGGCGAGCGCAGGCTGAGCAGCGCGAAGCCGCGGTCGTGTGCGCGTAGACGAGCTCGTCGCGTCGACGGCGCGACGTCGGCGAGGATCCCGAGCCAGCCGAACGGATACTCGCGCTCGAACGTCCGCAGCACGCCTCGCGATCGCCGGGCGGCAGACGCCGTGGAAGCCGTCGCAGCCGGCGATCACGTCGCAGTCGAGCCGGTGCTCGCTCGCCCGTCGTGCTCGAAGCGTGACGGACGGCGCGTCGCCCTCGAATCCGTGCACGCTCGACGTCTCGACCTCGAACAGCAGCGGCAGCCCGCCTCGAGTCGCGCGGCGATCAGGTCCTTCACGACCTCGGTCTGCCCGTAGATCGACGATCGAGCGGCCGCCGGTCAGCTCGCTCATCGGCACGTGGTGCCGCTCGCCGTCGAACTGGAGGTGGATGCCGCCGTGCACGATCCCCTCGCGCTGCAGGCGCTCGCCGACGCCGGCGCGTTCGAGCAGGTCGACCGTGCCCTGCTCGAGCACGCCGGCGCGGATGCGTGCCTCGACGTACTCGCGGCTGCGGTCCTCGAGCACGACCGACTCGATCCCGGCGCGGTACAGGAGCTGCGCGAGCGTCAGTCCCGGCCGGGCCGGCGCCGACGATCGCGACCTGCGTCGCGCGACGGCTCACGCTTCCTCGAGCACTCGCTGCGCGATTGCGAACGCGCGGTTCGCGGCCGGCACGCCGCAGTAGATCGCCGACTGCAGCAGCACCTCCTTGATCTCGTCGGGCGTCAGCCCGTTCCGAAGCGCGGCCCGCACGTGCATCGCCAGCTCCTCGTGGTGGTTCGAGCGCGACCAGCGCGGTCAGCGTGATCGCAGCTGCGCGTCCGGCGGTCGAGGCCGGGCCGCGCCCAGATCTCGCCCCACGCGTAGCGCGTGATCAGATCCTGGAAGTCGGCGGTGAACTCGGTCGTCCGCTGCGATCGCACGGTCGACGTGCTCGTCGCCGAGCACCTCGCGCCGCACGCCATCCGTCCTGCGTGTCCGTCGTCAGGCTCACAGGTGCTCCTCCAGCAGGCGGTTGAAGCGCTCGGGCCGTTCGACGTTCGCGAGATGTGCGGCGTCGGCGAGCACCTCGAAGCGCGCGTCCGGGATCTCGCGGCCGAGCGCCTCGGCCATCGTCGGCGGCGTGGTCGGGTCGTCGGCCGCCGGCGATCACGAGCGTCGGCGCCGCGATGCGCCGAGCTCGCCGCGGACGTCCCAGCGCGCGAGCGCCTCGCAGCAGCGCGCATAGCCCTCGGGTCGATCGACAGGAGCATCTCGCGGTACGCGCGCGACGCCGCGGAACCCGGGCGTGAACCAGCGCGCGAGCACGGCATCGACGATCGCATCGAGCCCCTGGCGCGGACGAGCGCCGCGCGCTCGTGCCAGTGCCTCCGGCTCGCCGAACCGCGCCGACGTGCAGGCGAGCACGAGCCGCTCGACGCCGCTCCGGGTGCGTCGGCGCGAGCCGCATGCCGACCGCGCCGCCGAGCGAGAGGCCGACGAACGAGAACGGCCCGTCAGACCGCGTCGAGGACGCGTGCCGGCGAGATCGTCGACCGTCCGCACGTCGGTACCGGCGCGCCGCCGTGGCCGGGATGGTCGACCTCGACCACGCGGCGGCCCGCGAGCGCCGGGCAGCTGCGGATCCCACATCGCCGCGTCGAGCCGAGCGACCCGGAGAGGACGACGGTGCCGCTCATCGCGCGGTAGAGCGCGAGCGCCCGGTCGACGAAGCGCGCCGGCCGACGCCGAGGTAGTCCTCCGGCGCCGGCGCCGTCGATGCCGAGCCGCTCGCGCCTCGGACGAGCGTCCCGTCGCGTCGATGTTCGCGCGCATCCGCGCCGCGTCGACCTCCAGCCCGTCGAGCGAGCGGCGCATCGGCCGCCGCCGCGCCGCCCGTCGCCGCGAGCGCGGTCGTCGAGCGCATGCCACTCGGCATGCCAGGCGCCGGCCGCGCGCTCGTGCTCCTGCACGACGGCTCTCGAGCAGGACGCCCGCGTTCGCGCGCGCGTGCCGCGCGCACGCGACGGCGAGCACCGCGCCGCTCGGGTTCCGCTTGTGCGGCATCGTCGACGAGCCGCCGCCCTCCGCCTCGCGCACCTCGCCGACCTCGGTCTGCGCGAGCAGCACGATGTCGCGCGCCGATCTTCGCGGCCGCCCCGGCGGCGCCGGCGAGTGCGCCGCCGAGCTCGGCGACGCGGCGTGCGGATCGTGTGCCACGGCAGCGGTCGGCTCGCGCAGCCCGAGCTCCGCGGCGTACAGCGCGCAGCACCTCCGCGCCCGTCGTCGCCGAGCGCGGCGAGCGTCCCCGCCGCGCCGCCGAGCTGCGCCGGCAGCGCGCAGCGCCGCGCGAGCCGCGTCCGCGCCTCGACGACGCCGACGAGCCAGCCCGCCGCCTTGTAGCCGAACGTCGTCGGCACCGCCTGCTGCAGCAGCGTGCGCGCGGCCATCACCGTGTCGCGATGCTCGTCCGCGAGGCGCGCGCAGGCGGCGGCGGCGCCGGCCGAGCTCGTCGTCGACGAGCCCGCAGCGCGCGCGCGCGACGAGCATCGCCGCCGTGTCGAGGATGTCCTGGCTCGTCGCGCCGAGGTGGACGCAGCCGCGTGCTCGCTCGCCGACCGCTCGCGCGGATCGCGCGCACGAGCGGCTCGACCGGGTTGCCGGCGGCGCGGCCCTGCCGGGCGAGCGCGGCGACGTCGTAGAGCGCTCGGCGTCGCAGGCCGCGGCGACGGCCGCGGCGGCCGCCGGGACGACGCCCGCCGGCGCCTCGCGCGCGCGAGCGCGCGCTCGGCGTCGAGCATCGCGCTCGAGCCAGGCGCGGTCCGAGACGCGCGTCGCCCAGCTCGTCCGGGACGAAGATCGCCGCGAACGGGCTCACATGCGCGAAGAAGACCGTCTGCGCGCTCGCCCTGCATGCGGATGTCGAAGCGCAGGCCGCCGTCCTCCTGCTCCGCGACGAGCGTGCGCGATCGGCCTCGGCGAGCCCGGCGAAGCACGGGGTCGGCGGCGTTCGCCTCCGGCTCGTCCGGGAAGTACATCCGCGTCAGCTGGTGCTTGCAGCAGGCCGCGCGCGAAGACGTAGAGCGTCGAGGTGCGGTGCCTGGCCCGCCCGCGCCGCCGGCTTCGCGATGACGAAGGAGAACGCGCCGTCGGCGTCGCGTGCCGCACCGCCCCCACCGGCGCTCGACCGGCGTCCCACACCTCGATCATCCCGTCCGCGATCGGCGTCGCCGTCGCCGTCGAGCAGCTCGCCGCGCAGCACGATCGCCGCCGGGTCGCCGGCGGAACGAGCTCGTTCGTCGGCTCGCGGCAGAGCCCGATCGAGTAGAACGGCCCGACCGTCTGCGACGGCGTCCGCGGCAGGCGTCATGCCGGCTCCTCGAGCGGCGTCGTGCCGTTCCGCCGCGGCCGAGCACGATGTCCCAGCGGTAGGCGAGCGCCCACTCGGGCGTCGTCGTCGCGAGGTCGAACCGCGAGACCAGCAGCGCGCGCGCCTTCGGGTCGCGGACCGAGTTGAAGATCGGGTCGTACGCGAACAGCGGATCGCCGGGGAAGTACATCTGCGTCACGAGCCGCTGCGCTGAACGCGCGGCCGAAGACCGAGAAGTGGATGTGCGCCGGCCGCCACGCGTTCTCGTGGTTGCCCCACGGGTAGGCGCCCGGCTTGATCGTGACGAACCGGTAGTTGCCGTCGTCGTCGGTGCAGGCAGCGGCCCGCCGCCGGAGAAGTTCGGGTCGAGCGGCGCCGGATGCTGGTCGACCTCGTGGCGGTAGCGGCCGCCCGCGTTCGCCTGCCAGACCTCGACGAGCGCGCCGCGGATCGGCCGGCCGTCCTCGTCGAGCACGCGGCCGCTGACGATGATCCGCTCGCCGAGCGGCTCGCCGGCGTGCTGCCGCGTCAGGTCGCCGTCGAGCTCGCCGATCGCGTCCTCGCCGAAGACCGGGCCGTCGGAGCGATGGAGCTCCTCGGGCAGCGTCACGAGCGGCCGCTTCGGCGCGCGCAGCCGCGTCGAGCGGTAGCCGGGATAGTCGACCTGCACCTCGGCGCCGAAGCTCGGGATCGTCGGGCAGGACGATCGTCGCTCCGTCGATCCCTCGCGCTCGAGCGCGCGCAGCGCGGCGAGCTCGACCGCCGGTCGGCGGCTCGGTCTCGGCGACGTCGGCCGCGACCGCGAGCTCCCAGCCGGTCGCGGCCCGCACGTCGCTCGACCTCACGCCTGGATGCACGCGCGACGAGCGTCAGCTCCCCGTCGCGCGGCTCGAGGATGCCGAGGTCGGTGACGACGACGCGCACGCGGTCGCCGCGGCTCGTCGTGAAGTCGAGCTGCTCGACGAACGCGCGCGGCGACTGGCGCAGCATCACGAACACCTCGCGGACCGACGTCGCGATCTCCGGCGCGCCGCCGCCGCCGGGCAGGCGCACCTTCGGCGTCGCGTAGTCGCCGATCACGGTGCTGTTGAGGTTGCCGTGCCGGTCGATCTGCGCCGCGCCGAGGAAGCCGACGTCGATGCGGCCGCCCTGCAGCCAGTACGCGAACATCTCCGGCACCGAGACGACCGCGTCGGCGGTCTCGGCGAGCTCGCCGTCGCCGATCGAGAGCGGCAGCTTCGTCGGCTTCGCGCCGATCGTGCCGCTCTCGTAGACGAGCACGCAGCCCGGCGCGTGCGTGCGCCGCGCGAGGTTCGCGGCGAGGCTCGGCAACCCGATCCCGACGAAGCAGACGGTCGCCGTTCGCGAGCCGCCGCGCCGCCTCGACCGCCATCATCTCGTCGGAGTGTGAACGTCACGCCGGAACGGCCTCGAAGCACGTGCTCTTGCATCCAGCCCGTGAAGGTGTCGCGATCGCGGCTGATCGCGTCCCACGCGACGTAGAAGTCGTTGTCGCGGTCGTAGTAGCCGTGCGCGTACGACGGGCGCGCGCCGCCGGGCACGCTCGGCCACCGCGTCGATCACCCAGGCCGGCAGGACGACCGCCACCGGGACGAAGCTCGAGCTCGTCGACGATCTCCTCGACGGTCACGATGCAGCGGGAGGACGCGAGCACCGCCTCCTTCTGCACGCCGGTGATCCCCCAGAGCTGGACGTTGCCGTCCCGGTCGGCCTGCTGCGCGTGGATGATCCCGACGTCGGGCCGGAGCGCGGGGACCGCGGCGAGCTCCTCGCCGGTGAACGGACAGGTGATCGGCGCGACCCGGGTGTGGGCGACGAGGTCGGTCCCTTCGTACCCGCGGAGCGCCGCGAACGGAAGATTCGACGCGCCGGCCGCGTACGCGGCCGCCATCCCCGCGTGCGAGTGCTCCTCGAGCTCGAGCGGTCTCGGCCAGTCGTGCTCGACCGCGTCGCGCAGACGGTGCAGCGAGCCGACGCCCGGGTTGCCGCCCCAGCTGAAGACGAGCTTGCGGGCGCAGCCCATCCCGATCAGCTGGTCGTAGACGACGTCCGGTGTCATCCGCACCAGCGTCAGATCGTGCACGCCCTGCCGGATCAGCTCGTGCCCGGCGGCGTTCGGGATCAGGTGCGTGAAGCCCTCGAGCGCGACGGTGTCCCCGTCGTGCACGAGTTCCCGCACCGCATCGGCCAGCGAGACGAGCTCGGCCATCCGCTCAGAACGGGAAGGGGTGGCCGGCGCCGCTCTGCACGGTGATCCAGCGGAGCTCCGTGAACTCCTCGACCACCGCCTGCCCGCCGAACCGCCCCCAGCCCGAGTCCTTGACGCCGCCGAACGGCATCTGCGGCTCGTCGCCGACCGGCTGGTCGTTGACGTGCACGATTCCCGACTCGAGCTGCTGCGCGAGCGCGAAGCCGCGGTTCGTGTCCGCCGTGAGGATCCCCGCGCTGAGGCCGTAGGTCGTCGAGTTCGCCAGCGCGACCGCCTCGTCGGCGCTGTCGACCACCTCGATCGCGAGCACCGGCCCGAACGTCTCGTGCTTCGCGAAGTCCGAGTCCTCCGGGACGTCCGTGAGCAGCGTCGCCTGGAAGCACGGGCCGACCGCCTCGCCGCCGGCGAGCACCTTGGCGCCCTTGGCGACGGCGTCCTGCACGCGCTCCTTCACCATCTGCAGCGCAGCCTCGTTGATCAGCGGGCCGATGATCGTGTCGTGCTCGTTCGGGTCGCCGGCCTTGAGCGTCTTCGTCTTCGCGGCCAGCCGCGCGGTGAACTCCTCTGCGATCGGGCGCTCGACGATGATCTTGCGCGCCGACATGCAGATCTGCCCCTGGTGCAGGAACGCGCCGAACGCCGACGCGTTGACGGCGTAGTCGAGGTCCGCGTCCGCGAGGACGAGCAGCGGGTTGTACCCGCCGAGCTCGAGCACGACTCGCTTGAGGTTGCGCCCCGCCGCCTCGGCGAGCTTGCGCCCGACCGCCGTCGAGCCGGTGAAGTTGATCCGGCGCACCGCCGGGTTCTCGACCAGCTCGTCGCCGATCGGCCCCGCCTCGCCGGGCGCGTGCGTGACGATGTTCAGCACGCCGGCGGGCAGGCCCGCCTCGCTGAAGATCTCGCCCCAGATCAGTCCGCCGACGATCGGCGAGAGCTCCGAAGGCTTCAGCACGACCGTGTTCCCGAGCGCGAGCGGCGCTGCGATCGAGCGCGCCGAGAGGATCAACGCGGCGTTCCACGGCGCGATCGCGCCGACGACGCCGACCGGCTTGCGAATGCCCATGGCGAGCGTCCCCGGGTGGTCCGACGGGAGGATCTGGCCGAGCGGCGAGTACGCCGCGGCGGCCGCCTGCCGCAACAGCCCCGGCACGAAGCTCATCTGGAACATGCGAAGCCGAAGCTGGCGCCGGTCTCGCGCGCGAGCTGGCCGACGACCTCGTCGCGGCGCGATTCGAGGATGTCGGCGGCCTTGAGAAAGATCGCCTGACGCTCTGCCGGCAGGCTCTGCGACCACGCGGGGAACGCAGCGGCGGCGGCCTCGACGGCGCGTGCTGCATCCTCGCGCGAGCCGGCGGGAACGAGCGCGACGACGTCACCGGTGAAGGGATCGCGATCCTCGAACGTGCCGCCGCCGGAAGCGCCGGTCCACTCCCCTCCGATGAACTGCTTGGCCTCGCGTACGTCTAACTTGACGCTCGTCACGTCGTCTCCTCTCAGTGTGGCCGGCTCCTCAGCAAGCGTTGCGATGCGCCTTTCGGGTGTCAAGGCAGGGCGGGGCGCTCCCCTTCGCGTCGTCGGTCGACGTTCGACCCATTGGGACACTCGACATCTTGCGTCGGAGTGTTCCATTCGTCAAGACAGTGATCTAGTATCCGGGACGTGACCTTGGAGCCGCACACGGCGGGCGGACGCCGGACCGGTGCATTGCGACCTTTCTCCAGCCACCCGAGCGGCCCCAGTCCGACCCCCTGCCGGGAGGCATCCGACGCAAGGAGGACGCACTTGACGAGATCCTGATCGGAAGGGCGCCGACGAGACTTGCCGCGCTCGACCGGTTCGCGTTCCACGTCCTACGAAGCTTTCCAATCATGAGGAGAGACCTGATGAGATCGACGAAGATCAAAATCGGTGTTGCCTGTGCAGCGAGCGCCGTCGTGGCGCTGATGCTGACCACATGGGCCACCGGTGCAGGACCGGTCGGCTCGGGCACTGCGTCGGCGACCAAGTCCGTTTGCGGCATGGGCACCGGCAAGAAGGCGACCGGCGCGCCGATCAAGATCGGCGGCATCGACATGCTGATCCCGGGCGTCGACTTCACGACCGTCGGCAAGATCGCCGCGGCGCTACTTCGACTGCGTGAACGACAACGGCGGCATCCACGGCCGCCCGATCAAGTACATCCTCTACAACGAGCAGCTCAACCCGGCGCAGGAAGCTGCGCTCGCACGGAAGCTGATCGAGAGTGACAAGGTCGTCGGCGTCGTCGGCAACACGAGCTTCGCCGAGTGCGGGACCAACTGGCGCTACTACAAGTCCAAGGGCTTCGTCGTGATCGGCGCAGGCGTCCAGGCCGAGTGCTACGGCACGCCGTCCTTCGCCGAGGTCGAACATGGGCCCGCGCTACAGCAACGTCGGCGCAGCGCAGGCGCTCGTTCGCGCAGGCGCGAAGTCGCTCGTCGATCGCGTCGCCGGCCACGATCTCGGCGTACGCCGACGGCGGCGTCGCCAAGCTCGCGCAAGGCGGCGGGCATCCCGGTCGCAGATCTTCCCGACGCATGCTTCCGGTCACCGACGCGAACTCGACCATCCTGAAGCTGGTGCAGGCCGCCGGCACGGGTGGCGGCGTCATCCTCGACTTCACCCCCGACACGGCCCCGGCGCTCCTGAAGGCCGCGGTCGCCCAGGGCCTCGTCGACAAGGTGAAGTGGGGCTCGTCGACCCCGATCGCCAACACGTTCATGGCGGGTCAGGACCACGGCGTTCGACGGGAAGATGTACATCAACTCGGAGTTCGCGCTGCTCGACTCGAAGGGCCCGGACGAGACCCTCTACAACCAGATCAACGCGAAGTACGCGCCGAAGATCGCGATCCAGAGCTTCGGCCAGATGGGCTACATGGACGCGAAGTTCGCGACCCAGGCGCTGCTCAGCATCAAGGGCCCGGTCACCGCGAAGTCGTACAACCTGCGGTGCGGGCGCTCGAAGGACGTCAAAGACCGACATGCTCTGCAAGCCGTGGTACGTCGGCAACCTCACCGTACCACATCCCGAACAACTGGGACATCACGGTCGACTACAAGGACGGCAAGGTCGTCCAGAAGGAGAAGCTGCTTCGCGATCGCTCCGGTCGACCCGCAGATCGCCCAGACCCGCGTCTGGGAGAAGAAGTACCACCTGAACGGCAGCTAGCGAAAAGCAGTCAACTGAAACGATGATCGAGGAGATCAAGGTGCCTCGGAGCTACCAATGCATAGCGTCATCGGCTTCTCGGTGTTCGGCGTGGACTGGTCGTTCCTCAAGCCGTACATCGTGCTCGGCCTGGCGCTCGGCGGCGCCTACGCGCTCTCGGGCGTCGGCCTCGTCGTGCTCTACCGGGCAACGGGGGTGCTGAACATCGCGTTCGGCGCAGTCGGTGCCGCGGGCGCCCTGATCACCTACTACCTGATCAACCACACGAGCTGCCCCCACTGGCTCGCGTACATCGTCTGCATCGCGTTCGGCGGGGCCGTGAACCTGCTCTACGGAGTGGTGCTCGGCCCCGCCTTCGCGGCGCGCGACCCGCTGGTCAAGATGATGGGCACGCTCGGGCTCGCCCTGATCCTGCTCGGGCCTGATGGCCTGGCGGGCCCCCGCCGGAGGCGCGTTCGTGCGCGTGCTCACGCTTCCGACGACGAACCACCGCTTCACGCTCTTCGGAGCGGTCGTGAACTGGACGCAGGTCATCTCACTCGTCTTCGCACTCGTCCTCACGGCCGGGACGACGGCCTTCCTGCGCTTCACCAAGCTCGGCACCGCGATGCGTGCGCTTGCGAACGATCGCGAGATCACCGCGACGCTCGGCGTGCCCGTCCGCCGGGTCGAGGCCGCGGCCTGGCTCGGCTCGGGCCTCGTCTGCGGCGCCGCCGGACTGCTGCTCGCCGACCTGTTCACCTCGCTCGACTACGCGGCGCTCACCTTCCTCGTGATCTCGTCGCTCGCCGCGGCGCTGATCGGCCGGCTGCGGTCGCTCTGGGTGACGATGGCCGGCGGCATCACCGTCGGCGTCGTCCAGGCAGTGCTCGCGCCGTACGGGTCGGTCACCGCCTACCGCTCGGCGACGCCGTTCGTGCTCTCCATCGTCGCGTTGCTGTATCTCTCGCGCCACCGCGTCGTCACGATCTCGCGGACGGCGCAGTAGTCTTGAGCACCTTCGCCACGGCCGAGACGTGCCCGAGCTTCGCTCGCCTCGAGCGAGGCACGATCGTCCGCGCGGCGATCATCGTCGTGCTGCTCGCGCTCGTGATCTTCGCCCTGCCGAGCTTCGTCGGAGCCGACTGGATCACGACGTTCACGAGCGTCGCGATCTACTCCGTCGTCGCGCTCGGCCTCGGGCATCCTCTACGGGCGCGTCGGGATGATCTCGCTCGGCCAGGTCGCGCTGCTCGTCGTCGGCGTCTGGGTCGGGACGCGGCTCTCCTACGGCGACCGAGCTCCCGTTCCCGCTGCTGCTCCTCGCCGCCGGCGCGATCACCTGCGTCGCTCGGGGTCCTGATCGGGCTGCCGGCGCTGCGGCTCTCCGGCCTCTACCTCGCGCTGATCACGCTGATGGCGGCCGGCGCCGTGAGCGTCGTCCTGACGGCGATCAACTTCCCGAACGGCGGCAACGGCTTCACCGGCCGGACGACGAGCGTCGACCTGTCGGGCCTCGCAGCCCGTGCGGCGGCCGTCCATCGCCGACGGGCGACACCGCCTACTACCGCTACGTGGTCGTCGTCTGCGCGCTGATGTTCGTGCTCGCGCTCGCTGCACGTCGCCGGCAAGCCGGGCCGCGCGTGGGCGTCGATTCGCGAGAGCGAGCCGGCTGCGCTCGCCGCGGGCGTGAACGTCACGCTCTACAAGCTCTGGGCCTTCGCGCTCGCGTCGTTCATGACGGGCGTCGCCGGCTGCCTGCTCGCCGCGCAGGTCGGCCAGCCGACGGCGCAGAGCTTCCAGACGCAGGACTCGCTGACCCTCCTCGCGACCGTGCTGATCGGCGGCATCTTCAGCATCTGGGGCGCGATCGTCGCCGGCATCTTCAACCAGCTCGTGCCGTTCCTCTTCCAGGCGCAGTGGGGGATCAACCCGAACTTCCTGCTGATCATCTTCGGAGCGGGCCTGCTGCAGGTGCTGCTGACCGCCCCGGGCGGGCTCGCCGCAGCAGCTGCCGAAGGACCTGGCGAACCTCGGGCGGCTGCTCCTGCGCGGCGTGCGCAAGCTCACACCGCGCGAGGGCAGTCGGCATGATCGAGGTCCAGAGCCTGACCGTCCGCTTCGCCGGCGTGACGCCGATCGACGACATGAGCGTCGTCTTCCCGGGCGGGACCTGCGGCCTGATCGGCCCGAACGGCGCCGGCAAGACGACGTTCTTCAACGTGCTCAGCGGCTTCGTCAAGCCTGCCGCAGGCTCGATCTCGCCTTCGGCGAGAACCTGCTGCAGACTGGCCGACTACCGGCGGGCGCGCTGGGGGCTCCGGCGCACGTTCCAGACGGAGATGGCGATCGAGAAGCTGTCGGTCTTCGACAACGTGGCGATGATCCACGAGCACTCGCGGCGCGGGGCGTGCCTCGCGCGCGGCCGACGTGCTCGCGCGCGATCGACTTCGTCGGGCTGGAGGCGCCGCCGAAGGCCAAGGTCGGCGGGCTCGGCGCGCGCGAGCGGCGCCTCGTCGAGGTCGCGCGCGCCGTGGTCGGCTCGCCGCGGGTCGTGCTTGCTCGACGAGCCCGGCGGCCGGGCTTCCCGACGAGGAGACCGGTGCAGCTCGGCCGCGGTGATCCAGAGGATCCCGGAGCAGTTCGGGGCGCTCGTGATCCTCGTCGACCACGACATGAGCCTCGTCTCGGCCTGCTGCGAGACGACGGCGGTGCTGGACTTCGGCAAGCTGATCGCGTCCGGCCCGACGGCGGAGGTGCTGCGCGACGAGCACGTGATGCGCGCCTACCTCGGCACCGAGGAAGAGCTGTGACGCGACCGCTGCCGAGACCTCTGCGACGCTCCGGCTCGAAGGGCTCTCGGTCGCGCGTGGCGGCCGGCCGGTCGTTCGCGACGTCTCGATCGAGATCCCGCCCGGCGCAGGTGACGACCCTGCTCGGCGCCAACGGCGCCGGCAAGTCGACGATGGTGCTCGCCGTCGCCGGCATCCTGCGCCCGAGCGGCGGCCGGGTGCTGCTCGGCGATCGCGACCTGACGCGCCTCCGGCCCGAGCAGGTCCGCGCGGCCGGCGTCGCGGTCGTCCCCGAAGGCCGGCGGCTGCTGCCGGAGCTCACGGTGCGAGGACAACCTGCGCGTCGCGACCTACGCGCTCTGAGCGCGACACGCGAAGAGCGGGATCGCCTATGCGCTCGAGCTCTTCCCCGAGCTCGAGAAGCGCTGGCGCGTGCACGGCGCGCCTGCTCTCCGGCGGCGAGCAGCAGATGGTCGTGCTCGCGCAGGCGCTCGTCTCGAGGCCGAAGATCGTGCTCGTCGACGAGCTCTCGCTCGGTCTTGCGCCGGTCGTCGTCAAGCGGCTCGTGCCGACGCTCCAGTCCGTCGCCGAAAGCGGCGTCGGCGTGCTCCTGATCGAGCAGTTCGCGCACGTCGCGCTCGGCCTCGCCGAGACCGCGTACGTGCTCGAAGGCGGCCGCATCCACTACCACGGCCCGGCGCAGAGCCTGAAGGACGAGCCGGAGCTCCTCCAGTCGGCCTACCTCCTGCGCGAGCAGACCCCGACTCGTCGTAGCGGTGTCTGAGACCCGCTGAGCTACGAGTTCATGCCGCGCTGCGAAAGGTGTAAGACACCTTGTCGCACCCAGGTGCTTCCCCCGTCGCTCGAGGCGGGTGTCAGACGCCGGGAATCAGCACGGCGCGGCCCGTGACCTCGCCGTCGCGCAGCTTCGCCAGGACGTCGTTGACCGCGTCCAGCGGATGCGTCTCCGTCTCAGCTCGACCCTGCCGGCTGCGTGCAGCTGCAGCAGCTCCCAGAGGTCGATCCACGTGCCGACGAGGTTGCCGACCACCGCCTGCTCGTTGCCGACGAGCGCCGCCGACGGGATCGCGATCATGCCGCCGTAGCCGATCACCGAGTACGTGCCGCCGCGGGCGAGCATCGCGGTCGAATCGGCGTGGGTCTCGTCGGTCCCGACGAAGTCGAAGACGAGGTCGGCTCCGCGGCCGCCGGTCAGGTCGCGCACCGCGTCGACCGGCGCGGTCCCGTCGACCACCTCGTCGGCCCCGAGCTCGCGCCGCCAGCCGCCGCCGGCGCTCGTCGGTGTCGACCGCGATCACCGAGCTCGACCCGAGCTCGCGAAGGAGCTGGAGCGCGATGTGACCGACGCCTCCCACGCCGATCACGACGGCGGTCGAGCCGGGGGTGGCGAGATGCGCGAGCCGGCGGACCGCGTGGTAGGCGGTCAGGCCCGCGTCCGCATGCGGCGCGACGGCGGCCGGCTCGACCCCGGCGGGCAGCCGCAGGAGCGAGCGCTCCGAGACGAGCACGAAGTCGGCGAAGCCGCCGTCGACCGAGAGGCCCGTGAACTCGTGCCGGACGCAGTGCATGTCGTTGCCGCGACGGCAGGCGACGCAGAGCCCGCAGCTGTAGGGCGGATAGACGCAGCACCGCGTCGCCCTTGGCCACGGTCGTGACCGCCGGCGCCGACCTCCTCGACCCAGCCGGCGTTCTCGTGGCCGAGGACGCGCGGCAACGTGACGCCGGCCGGCTTCCATCAGCCCCTCGATCGCGTGCAGATCGGTCGCGCACACGCCGGCGCCGCCGATCCGCACGAGCACGTCGGTCGGGCCTGCGACCTCGGGCACCGGCCGCTCGACGAGCTCGAGCGGCTGGTGGTATGCGCGCATGAGCGCCGCCTTCACGGCGCGAAGGTCTCGTCGGGAGCGACGGCGACCTCGAGCAGCAGCGGCTCCTCGCGCCCAGCGAGCCCGGGGAGCACCTCGTCGAGCGTCTGCAGCAGCTCGCCGTGCTCGTGCACGGTCCTCGCCGGGCAGCCGAACGCCCGAGCGAGCCCGGCGACGTCGACGCCGAACGCACGGCCATGGCGCGGCGCCGCCGTGCTGCTCCACGAGCCGGTCCATGATCGCGTAGCCGCCGTTCGAGAGGATGACGAAGAGCGCGCCGGCGCGATAGTTCGCGGCGCTCCAGAGCGCCTGGATCGCGTAGAGCGACGAGCCGTCGCCGACGATCGCGACGCACCGGGCGCTCGGGCAGCCCCATGCGCAGCCCGATCGCGGCCGGGAGCGCGAACCCGAGCCCGCCCATCGCCGGGCTCAGGGAACCGAGCGGCTCTCGCGCCGGCAGGCGCACGAGCAGCTCCGGCCGGTTCGACGGCCACTCCTCGATCACGATCGCGTCGTGCGGGAGGCGCTCGGCGATCGCCGCGAGGACGTGCCCGGCGCGGAGCGGCTCGCCGGCGGCCCGGAGGCGCGGGCGCCGGCGGACGCGCGAACGGGACCGGGGCTGCCCCGCTGCGCGCAGGGACGAGCCGAGCGAGCTCGGCGCAGACCGGCGCGGGATGCGCGAGCACCGCGAGATCGGCGGCGCTCCGGTGCACCTCGGCCGGATCCTGGCTGACCATCGCGACCCTCGTTCCCGGCTCGACGAACGGGCCGGGGTGAAACGGGTACTGGCGGAACGCCGGCCCGCCGACGACCAGCACGACGTCGTGCGGCGCGAGAGTCTCGCGGAGGCGCGCCCGGTCGGCCGGCAGGTGCCCCGCGAAGATCGGGTGATCCTGCGGGAACCCGGCCCGCGAGCCGAAGGACTCCTGCCAGACCGGGCAGCGGAGCCGCTCGGCGAGCGCGACGAGTGCGCCCCAGGTGTCAGGGTCGTCCGCTCCGGAGCCGGCGACGATCGCGGGGCTCTCGGCGCCTTCGATGAGCGCCGCCAGATCCACGACGGCGTCGCCGTCGACCGTGCGAGGTCGCACGACGCGGCGCGCTGCGGCGCGCTCGTCCGTCTCACCGGCCTCGTTCGCCCAGTCGTCCATCGGCACGATCACGAGCGCCGGCCCGCGCGCCGTGACCGCCTCGTGGTAGGCGCGGGCGACCGCTCCGGGAACGTCCTGCGCGCGCAGCGGCTCGTCGACCCACACCGGGTACTCGCCCGCAAGCCCCCGCAGCTTGCCGGCGAGGAACGGCTCCGTCGCGAGATGGCGCCGGTCCTGTTGGCCGACGACGACGACGAGCGGTGCGCGGTTGACGCGGGCCGTGGCGAGGGCGCCGACCGCGTTCCCGAGCCCGGCGGTCGTGTGCAGGATCGCGAGCGCCGGCTCGCCGCGCCCGATCGCCCAGCCGGTCGCCATCCCGACGACCGAGCTCTCGTGCAGGCCGAGCACGAAGCGGAGGTCATCCGGCAGGTCGGCGAGAAGGTGGATCTCCGTCGAGCCTGGATTCGCGAAGAGCGACGTCAGCCCGTACCGGCGCAGGACGTCGAACGTCGCTTCGCGGACCGAAGGCACGCGCTTCCCTAAACCTGGAGTTTCCGGATGGGCTCGAGAGTACGTCCCATGATCAGGTCGGCGGCCTTCTCGCCGATCATGATCGTCGCTGCATTCGTGTTGCCGCGCGTGATCGTCGGCATCACGGAGGCGTCGGCGACCCGCAGACCCTCGACGCCGTACACGCGCAGCTCAGGGTCGACGACCGACCCGATCGCACACGTCGAGGTCGGGTGGTAGACGCTCTGACCCGTGCGCTGGACGAACTCGAGGATCTCCTCGTCCGAGTCGCCGGCCGGCACGCTGAAGGGCTTGCGCAGGGCGTTCTTCAGCGGCGCCTGCTCCGCGATCTCGAGCGCCATGCGCATGCCCGCGAGCATCGACTGCCGGTCCTCCTCGGTCGTCAGGAAGTTGCAGAGCACCCGCGGCTTGGAGTCGGGGAGCGGAGCGCGCAGCATCACCCGCCCGCGGCTCGTCGGCTTGACCACGACCGGGCCGAAGCAGTAGCCGCTGTCGTGCGGCGCCGTCAGCCCTTCGTCGTAGAACATCGACGGCGCGTAGTGGAACTCGATGTCGGGTGCGTCCAGCTCCGGCCGTGTGCGGAAGAACGCGCCGGCCTCCGGGATGTTGGACGTGAGCGGCCCGCGTCCCTCGGACTCGAACAGCTCGAAGTTCTCGGGCGCGAAGGCGCCGAAGAGCGACGGCTCGTCCGTCTCGTAGTTGAGCTGGGCCATGCAGTGATCCTGGAGGTCGCGGCCGACCGGCAGGTTCTCGCGAACCTCGATCCCGAGCGGCTCGAGATCCTCCGCAGGCCCGATGCCCGAGATCATCAGCAGCACCGGTGACTGGTAGGCCCCGGCCGAGAGGACCACCTCGCGCTCGGCGCGGATCTCCTCGACCGCTCCGCCGCGCGCGATCTCGACTCCGACGGCGCGCGCGCCGTCGAACAGGATCCGCAGCGCCATCGCATCCGTGATCACGTCGAGGTTCGGCCGGCCTGCGGCCGGATGCAGGAAGGCGGCGGCGGTCGAGCAGCGGCGCCCGTTGCGCTGCGTGAGCTGGAAGCGCCCGACGCCTTCCTGGGCGGCGCCGTTGAAGTCGGGGTTGTGCTCGTGCCCGGCGAGCACGCTCGCTTCGATCATCGTCTCGATCAGCGGGCTCATCGCGCGGCTGTCGGACACGCTCATCGGCCCGCCGACCCCGTGGAAGGTGTCCTCGCCGCGCTCGTTGTCCTCCGAGCGCTTGAAGTACGGCAGCACCTCGTCGTAGCTCCAGCCGTCTGCGCCGCCGGCCGCCCAGTCGTCGTAGTCGGCGCGGTTGCCGCGGATGTAGATCATCGCGTTGATCGAGCCCGAGCCTCCGACCACCTTGCCGCGCGGCAGGAACAGCCGCCGTCCGCCGAGCCCCGGCTCCGGCTCGCCGAAGAGATCCCAGTCGACGCTCGACTTGAGCAGCATCGGGAACGCCATCGGCATCGCGATCTCCGGCCGGCTGTCGCTGCCGCCGGCCTCGAGCAGCGCGACCTTCACGTCAGGGTCCTCGCTGAGTCGCCCCGCGAGCACGCACCCCGCCGATCCTGCACCGACGATCACGTAGTCGTACACGACGCCTCCTCCATTGTCAGGCCGCCTGATAGTACGCGAGCCGCATCGGTCATCCAATCATCTCCCGGACCGCCAGCACGACGTCAGCCGCGCCCGGCAGGTACGCGTCCTCGAGGGGCGGGCTGAACGGGACCGGCGCGAACGGCGCGCCGACGCGCGCGATCGGCGCGTCGAGGAAGTCGAACGCCGCCGCCTGAACCTGCGCGGCGATCTCGGCGCCGAACCCGCCGTGCTCGACCGCCTCGTGCGCGACGACGAGCCTGCCCGTGCGCTCGACCGACGCGACGATCGCCTCGAGATCGAGCGGGACGAGCGTACGCGGATCGATCACCTCGGCCTCGATGCCGTCCTCCGCGCTGAGCCGGTCGGCCGCCGCGAGCGCGTCGTCGACGAGGCGCGACAGCGCGACGATGGTGACGTCGCCGCCCGCGCGAAGGGTCGCCGCGCTGCCGATCGGAACGAGCGGCGCCGGCTCGGGCACCTCTCCCTTGCGGAAGTACAGCGTCTTGTTCTCGATGAAGACGACCGGGTTCGGGTCGGCGATCGCGCGCGGCGAGCAGCCCCGCCGCGTCGGCCGGGCGGCTCGGCATCACGACCTTGAGGCCCGGCACGTGTGTGAGCCAGCTCTCGAGGCTCTGGGAGTGCTGTGCCGCACCGCGGTACCCGGCGCCGCCCTGCGTGCGCAGCACCAGCGGGACGGTCAGCTGGCCGCCCGACATGAAGTGCGCCTTGGCGGCGGCGTTGACGAGCTGGTCGAGCGCCAGCGTGATGAAGTCGATGAACATGATCTCGAGCACCGGCCGCATCCCCGACTGCGCAGCGCCGATCGCCACGCCGGTGATCGCCGCCTCGCTGATCGGCGTGTTGAGCACGCGCGCGCTGCCGAACTCCTCGGCGAGGCCGGCCGTCGCCGTGTACGGGCCTCCCTCCGCGACGTCCTCCCCGAGGACGAACACGCGCTCGTCGTCGCGCATCGCCGCCGGCGAGCGTCGGCGGTGATCGCCCTGATGTAGGTGCGCTCAGCCATCCGCGAAGACGAGCTCGGCAACCAGCTCCACCGGCGGGAACGGGCTCTCGCGCGCGAAGCGCTCGGCAGCCGCCACCGCCTCGGCCGCCTCGGCCTCGACCAGCGCGGCCAGCGCGTCCTCCGAACCAGCCGTGCGCGAGCCCGTGCCGCTGGAGGCGCAGGATCGGATCCTGCTTCTGCCATTCGGCAGCGGCGAGCGCCTCGCGATAGGCACCCGGATCGCCCTCGTAGTGCCCGCGCAGCCGGTGCGTCAGGCACTCGAGCAGGAACGGCCCATCGCCGGCGCGAGCTGCCGCGAGGTAGCGCGCGAACGCGTCCCAGACCGCGACGACGTCGTTGCCGTCGACGGTCGTCGCGCTCGAGCCCGTACGGCGCGACCACGTCGCTCACCCGCTCGACGATCGTGTGCGCCGAGCGCGGCGTGAACTCTGCGAAGCCGTTGTTCTCGCACACGAGCACGAGCGGCAGCCGCCAGAGCGCCGCCAGGTTCACGGTCTCGTTGAAGTGGCCGGCCTGCACCGCGCCGTCGCCGAAGAAGACGACCGCGACCGAGTCGTCGCCGCGGAGCCGCGCGGCGAGCGCGCTCCCGAGGGCGATCGGGATGTTGCCGCCGACGACGCCGGTCGCGCCCATGAAGCCGTGCTCGACGTCGACCAGGTGCATCGAGCCGCCGAGTCCCCGGCAGAGCCCTCCGTCGCGCCCCATCAGCTCTGCCATCACCCGTTCGAGCGGCGCTCCCTTCGCGATCGCGTGCCCGTGCGCGCGGTGGCCGGAGTAGACCGGGTCGTCGTCGCGCAGCTGCGGGCACACCCCGGCCGCGACGCCCTCCTGGCCGGCGCTCGAGATGGACCAGGCCGTGCACCTCGTCCGCGCGCTTCAGCGCGCTGACCCGCTCCTCGAACAGCCGGATCCGCCACATCGTCGCGAGCAGGCGCAGCGCCTGCTCGCCGTCGAGCGCCGGGATCAAGTTTCTACGCCGTCACGGGCGCCGACCCGAGCACCTGCTGCACGGCGGCGACGATCTTGTCCTCGTTCGGCATCACCCACGCCTCGAGCGGCTCGCTGTAGGGAATCGTCGCGTCGAGCGCGGTGACCTGCACGATCGGCGCCTTCAGCGACGAGAACCCGTGCTCGGCCACCTCGCCCGCGATCACGGTCGCGGCCGACGCATGCCGGGTCGCCTGGTCGACGAGCACGAGGCGGCCCGTCTTGGCGACCGACTCGAGGATCGTCGTGCGTGTCGAGCGGCGCGAGCGTGCGCGGATCGATCACCTCGGCCTGGATGCCTTCCGCAGCCAGCTGCTCGGCAGCGCCGAGCGCGCGATCGACGGTCCAGCCCGTGGCGACGATCGTCACGTCACCGCCCTCGCGCCGGATCGCGGCCTCGCCGAACGGGACGAGGTACTCGCCGTCCGGCACCTCGCCGTGCTCGAGCGTGAGCAGGTAGTGGTGGAGGTAGACGACGGGGTTGTCGTCGCGGATCGCGGTCGCCATCAGGCCCTTGGCGTCGGCGGCGGTCGACGGCATCGACGACCTTCAGGCCCGGGACGCCCATGAAGAGCGCGCTGATCGTGCCGGTGTGCTGGCCCGCCCAGCCGGCGGTGAACCCGAAGCCGGCCTTGAGCACGAGCGGGACCTTCACCTGGCCGCCGCTCATCGCGCGGAAGCGCGGTCGCCTCGTTGATCACCTGGTCCATCGCGACGAGCATGAACTCGGCCATGTAGAGCTCGACCACCGGCCGGAAGCCGGCGAGCGCAGCGCCGATCGCCATGCCGATCTCGGCCGTCTCGGAGATCGGCGTGACGCGCACGCGATCCTTGCCGAACGCGTCCACGTACGGCTCGTTCTCGGTCGTCGCCATGTTCTGGCCGAAGTAGAGGACGGTGTCGTCGCGCTCCATCTCGAGCGTGATCGCCTCGTCGATGGCGGCGATGAAGGGCAGTTCGTGTGCCATGATCGATCGCCTCCTACGGCGTAGATGTATTCGAGGGCCGACTCGACGTCCGGGAACGGGCTGTCGAGGCCGAAGGTCGACCGCGGCCTGCATCTCGTCGCGGACCTCGCTCGGCGATGCGCGTCGGCCTCCGCGCCGTGAGCGTGCCGTCGGCGACGAGCCGGCCCGCGGAACGCCGGCACGGGATCGCCCTTCAGTGCGGCCTCGTACTCCTCGGGCGCGCCGAACTTCTCGATCGCCTCGTGCTCGGGGAAATGCAGCGGCACGCCGGGCGGGGCGATGATGTTGCCGTGCGCCGAGAGGCGGTACATCTGCGACTCGACGAGCGTCGGGCCGTCACCCGCACGGGCCCGCGCAACCGCCGCGCCGACCGTCTCGTACACCTCGACCGGGTCGCGGCCGTCGATCGTGACGCCCGGCATGCTGTACGCCTTCGCCTTCACCGAGAGGTCCTCGCCGTTCGCGCGGTTCGCGTCCTCCTGCTCGGTGCGCGTGTGGACGTTGTAGCCGTTGTTCTCCATCACGAAGACGATCGGGCAGCTTCCAGAGCGACGCGATGTTCAGCGTCTCGGACGAACGCGCCCTGCTTGGAGGCGCCGTCGCCGAAGAAGCACAGGACGACCTGGCCCTGCTTGCGGATCTGCGCCGCCCACGCCGCGCCGGCTGCGTGCGGGATCCCGGCTGCCGACGATCCCCGACGTGCCGAGAAAGCCGTTCGACGACGTCGGTCAGATGCATCGAGCCGCCGATGCCCTTGCACAGGCCGTCCCTGCGCCCGTAGATCTCGGCCATCATCGCCTTGGGGTCGGTCCCGCGCGCGAGCGGATAGCCGTGGCAGCGATAGGTCGCGAAGAACTGGTCGTCGGGCCCGAGCGTCGCGATCGAGCCGACGATCGACGCCTCGGCGCCGTCGGCGAGATGCGTGTGGCCGCGGATCACGCCCGGATGCTCGACGAACGTCCGCTTGACCCGCTCCTCGAACTCCCGGATCCGCAGCATCTGCCGGTACATCCAGACGAGCCGGTCGCGGTCGAGCTCCTTGGCCGTATCGGGTGCGCTCACGCGGAGCTCCTCTCGTGGTCGAATTGGGCGGCGGTCGTCTCGTAGGCCCGCCGGAAGATCTCGTCCATCGGCTGGTTGCGCAGCTCCTCGGAGAGCACCTCGACCCCCCAGGGCCCCGGGTAGCCGTGGTCGGCGCACGCCTCGACGTACGCACGCGTGTCGAACTCGCCCTCGCCGGGGAGCTCGCGGTGGTTGACGGTCTCGTCGATCAGGTCGTCCATGTTCTCGAGGCGCCCGTCGCTCAGCTCGACCCACGAGAGGTACTCGAGCGGGATGCGGCGAAGCTCGTCGGGCTCGATCCCGAGCTTGCGCATGTGCCAGGTGTCGATCGCGACGCCGCCGTTCGAGGCGCCTGCGCCGCCGACGACCTCGAGCACCGCATCGAGGGTGCGGACGTTCGCGTCGAAAGGCATGAGCTCGTAGACGATCTTCGCATCGGTGTGCTCGGCCGCGTCGGCGCAGAGCTCGGCGAAGCGCTCCGTGACCTGCGAGAGCTCGGCCGGCGTGCCGGGGATGTTGCCGACCTTGATGTGGTGGGCGTCGAGCGCGGCCGCCGCTTCGGAAGAGCAGCCGGCGGGTCACGTCGGAGACTCGGCGGCGCTCGTCGTCCGCGTCGAGGAACCACTCCATGAGGAACTCGAGCTCGAGGTGGCGAAGCCCGTTGTCGTCGAACGTCTGCTTGAGGTCCGTGAGGCTCTGCGTCTCGAGCAGGTGCTCGAGGTCGGCGTGCCAGACCCCGAGCCCGCTGAACCCGACCTTGCGCGCCTCGGCGCAACGGTCGGCCCACGAGAAGAGGCTCCACTCGCGGCCGACGTGCACCTCGACCGGCCCGGAAACCGTCCAGTACAGCCCGAGCAGCTCGACGTCGTCGGCCATGCTCACGAGCTCACTTCGGCCGATACGAGGCGCGGACGACCTCGGCGTACGGGGCGGGCGAGACGATCGCCCGGATCTCCGTCTGCACGTGGCGCTCGACCACGGGCTTCGCCGACCCGCCTCCTTCTTCGCCCCAGACGAACGTGACCTCTGTGCCCGGCTCGCTGACATCGAGGTCGACGATCGCGAGTGAGAGCATCGAGCTCTCGTTGGAGCTGTAGCCGGAGAAGGTCGAGACCCCGACCATCTTGCCGTCGCTCATCACACGGTCGTTCGGCCACGTCGAGTAGTTGGACAGAGGCAGGTCGATGTACTTCGCCCGCTCCTCCTTCTGGAACATCGTTCCCATCGCGCGCGTGACGTCTTCGCCGTTCCACGCGAGCGTGACCTTCTTGCGGTTCGGGGACTCGGCGATCCGCTCGAGGGCCTCGCGTCCGATGAAGTCGTGGTCGAACTTCACGATCGACCCGTAGCCGAGGTCCTACGGCGTAGGTAGTAGTCCGAGATGTCGTCGGAATAGAAGCTGCCGCCGAGCGAGCCGGTGCCCTCGTAGCCGTTCGCCGGCAGCCATTCGCGATAGGGCTTCATCGCCTCACCCGTGAAGACGGCGGGCAGCGGGCACGGGATCCACCCCGACTCGAGCGTGTTCGTCGCGTAGACCCTCGAGCCGACCTGGCGAAGCCCGAACTCCCGCCCGGCCTCGACGAGCGCGGCCGTCACCTCCTCGCCTTCCGCCCAGGGGCCGAAGAGCTCCAGTCCCGGGACGCCGGACATGCCGTGATGCAGCGCGCGAACCTTGTGGCCGGCGATCGTCAGCTCGCCCATGTTGAAGAACTTGATCTCCGGCAACGGCCCGCCGGTGACCTTCTCGAGCACCTTCATCGCTTCGGGGCCTTGAATCTGGTAGCGGTAGAGCCTCCGGCCGGTCGGGTTCACGGCGGAGCGCTCGTCGCGCACGAAGGTCACGTCGTAGTCGCCGGTCTCGCCGTGGTACTGCACCCAGTTGTGAGCCGAAGGCCGGCCGACGAGGCTGAACACGTCGTCGTCGAGGTAGAAGAGAATCGCGTCGCCGATCACGTAGCCGTCGTAGTTGCACGCGACGAACTGCTTGGCCTTGTTCACGGCGAACGTCGCGAAGCTGTTGACGCCGAGCGCAGAGAGCAGCTTGAGCCCGTCGGGGCCTTTGATGGTCAGGTCGGTCATGTGGTGCGACTGGTCGAACAGGCAGCAGGTGTCCCGCCACGCATGCTGCTCGTCGCGCCAGTTCGAGAACTCGCTCGGCACCTTGGGGTACACGTAGGGTCCGATCTGCGAGTTGCGCGCAAGGTCGACCGGGCTCCCGGCGGATTGGAGCAAGCTCTCCAGGCTCTGGGAACTCATTGTGCTTGCAACCTGTCAGTTGGGGTGCCCGCGTGTCAAGACGGTGTTCCGATTGCTGGAACGAGTCGCTAGGATCGAAGAGGATGCGCGAGACGGAGGGAAGCACGGGCACCTCGCAGTCGCTGGAGCGCGGGCTCGCGATCCTCTCCTCGTTCCACTCCGACCGGCCGCTGATCGGCGTCAGCGAGCTCTCGCGCGGCCTCGACCTGAGCCGGAGCACGGCCCACCGGTACGTCGCCACGCTCGCGAAGCTCGGCTACCTCCAGCAGGACCCGGAGTCGAAGCGCTACCGGCTCGGCCCGAAGGTGCTCGATCTCGGCTTCTCCGCGCTCAACTCGATGGACCTCCTCGAGATCTCCGCCCCGCACCTGCGGCAGCTCAGCGACGAGACGCAGCGCACCGTCAACCTCGCGATCCTCGACGGCACCGACGTCGTCTACATCGAGCGCTACCGGACGCCGCAGCAGGGCCAGCGGGAGATCGACCTCAATCTCCACGTCGGCGCGCGCCTGCCGGCGTACTGCACGGCGATGGGGAAGGCGATCCTCGCGTTCGTCCCCGAGGAGCAGCTGGACGAGATCATCGAGCGCATCGACTTCGTGCCGCGCGGGCCGAACACGCTCACCGATCCCGAGGCGTTCCGCGAGGAGCTCGAGAAGATCCGCGCGTCCGGCATCGCGGTGAACGACGAGGAGCTCGCATATGGGCTGCGCTCGATCGCCGCGCCGATCCACTCGCATTCGGGCGAGGTCGTCGCGGCGCTCAACCTCGCGGTGCACCGGACGATGGTGTCGATGGACGAGCTGATCGCGCGCTTCGGCCCCGCGGTGAAGAAGACGGCGCACGACATCTCGCAGAGCATGGGACACAGGCTCCCGCCACCCTGATGGGGCCGGTCGGCAGCGACGACCCTCGCGTCCTGTGGACGCCGCCGCCGGACGTCCGGGAGACGACCGAGATCGGGCGCTACCTCGACTGGCTCGAGCGCGAGCGCGGCCTCGTGTTCGCAGACTACGACGCGCTCTGGCGCTGGTCGGTCGACGACCTCCCCGCGTTCTGGTCGTCGATCTGGGAGTTCTTCGAGGTGAAGGCGCACGCGCCGTACGCCACCGTGCTCGCCTCCGACGCGATGCCCGGCGCCTCGTGGTTCCCGGGCGCACGGCTCAATTTCGCCGAGCATCTGATCGGCGCCGACGACGATCTCGCGGAGACCGCCGTCGTCGCGCAGTCGCAGACCCGCGAACCAATCGAGCTCTCGTTCGGCGACCTCCGCGACCAGATCGCCCGCGCGCGCGCGGGCCTCGTGCGGCTCGGCGTCGGCCCCGGCGACCGCGTGGTCGCGTACATGCCGAACATCCCGGAGACGCTCGTGGCGTTCGCGGCGGCCGCGAGCCTCGGCGCGGTCTGGGCGAGCTGCGCGCCGGAGCTGGGTGCGCGCAGCGTCATCGACCGCCTCGTGCAGCTCGAGCCGTCGGTGCTGCTCGCGGTCGGCGGCTACGGCTTCCGCGACCGCTCGGTCGATCGCCGCGACGAGGTGGCGCTGATCCGCGCCGCCCTTCCGACGCTGCGACACGTCGTGCACGTCCCCTACGGCGGCCACGCGCTGCCCGACGCGCTCGCCTGGGACGAGCTGCTCGCCGAGCCGGGCCCGCTCGCGTTCGACCCCGTCGCGTTCGACCACCCGCTGTTCGTGCTCTTCTCGTCGGGGACGACCGGCCGGCCGAAGGCGATCGTCCACGGGCACGGCGGCATCCTGCTCGAGCTGCTCGAAGGCGCACGCGTTCAGCTGGGACCTGAAGCCGGGCGGCCGCCTGCTGTGGTTCAGCACGACCTCGTGGATGATGTGGAACGCGCTCGTCTCGGCGCTGCTCGTGCGCTCGTCGATCGTGATGCTCGACGGCGATCCGGCGTGGCCCGACCTCGGCTGGCAGTGGCGCGTCGCCGAGGAGACGCGCCCGACCTTCATGGGCGTGAGCCCGGCGTTCCTGATGGCATGCCGCAAGGCGGGCCTCGAGCCGGGGCGCGAGTACGACCTCGAGCTCGATCCGCGTCTTCGGCACGGCCGGCTCGCCGCTCCCCGCCGAGGGTTACCGCTACGTCTACGACCAGCTCGGTCCCGACGTGCTGCTGATCAACGGCAGCGGCGGCACCGACGTCTGCAGCGGCATCGTCGGCGGCTCGCCGCTGCTGCCGGTCTACGAGGGCGAGATCTCGGGCCGCCTGCTCGGCGTCGCGACCGATGCCTTCGACGCGGAGGGCAAGCCGGTCGTCGGCGAGCTCGGCGAGCTCGTGATCACGAGGCCGATGCCGTCGATGCCGGTCGGGCTGTGGGGCGATGCCGACGGCTCGCTGTACCGCAGCTCGTACTTCGAGATGTATCCCGGGATCTGGCGCCAGGGCGACTGGATCAGGTTCTCGGAGCGCGGCAGCTGCGTCGTCACGGGCCGCTCGGACGCGACGCTCAACCGCGGCGGCGTCCGCCTCGGCACGGGCGAGTTCTACAGCGTCGTCGAGGAGCTGCCGGAGATCACGGACAGCCTCGTCGTCCACCTCGAAGACGACGAGGGAGGCGCGGGCGAGCTCGTGCTGTTCGTGGTGCTCGCCGACGGCGTCGTGCTGGACGACGAGCTTCGCAGCAGCATCGCGCGAGGGCTGCGCTCGCAGCTCTCGCCGCGCCACGTTCCCGACACGATCCGCGCGGTGCCCGCGATCCCCCGCACGCTGACGGGGAAGAAGCTCGAGGCACCTGTCAAGCGCATCCTGCGCGGCGAGACCGTCGACGCGGTCGCGAGCAAGGACTCGCTCCTCGACCCGACCGCGCTCGACACGTTCGCCGCGATCGCGACCAGGGCAGCGCGTGGCTGAGGTCGAGCGCCTGACCCTCGAGGACGCCGTCGCGATCGACGTGCACGCGCACGTCGAGATGTCGGAGGCGGGCGGCGACTCGCTTCCCGACGAGCTGCGCGATGCCGCCATTCGGCACTTCCGGGGCGAGTCGGCACGACCGACCGTGCTCGAACTGGCGCAGTACTACCGGGAGCGGAAGTTGATGGCCGTCGTCTTCACCGTCGACGCGGAGTCGTTCACCGGGCAGCCGCGGGTGCCGAACGAGGAGATCGCCGAGGCGGCGAGAGCGAACAGCCGACGTGCTGATCCCGTTCGCGTCGATCGACCCGCACAAGGGGAAGCGCGGCGTCGACGAGGCGCGCCGCCTGATCGCCGACCACGGCGTGCGCGGCTTCAAGTTCCACCCGAACGTGCAGGGCTTCTTCCCGAACGACCGCATGGCCTACCCGCTCTACGAGGTGATCGAGGAGGCCGGGCTGCCGGCGCTCTTCCACACCGGGCAGTCGGGCGTCGGCTCCGGGCTCCCGGGCGGCGGCGGCGTCCGGCTCAAGTACTCGAACCCGATGCACGTCGACGACGTCGCGGTCGACTTCCCGCAGCTCAAGATCGTCCTCGCGCATCCGTCGTTCCCGTGGCAGGACGAGGCGCTCGCCGTGGCGGTGCACAAGCCGCAGGTGTACATCGACCTGTCGGGGTGGTCGCCGAAGTACTTCCCGCCGCAGCTCGTCCACCACGCGAACACGCTGCTGCGCGAGCGGATGCTGTTCGGCACGCGACTACCCGTTCATCACGCCCGAGCGCTGGCTCGCCGACTTCGAAGCTCGACATCAAGCCGGAGGTGCGACCGTTGATCCTGAAGGAGAACGCCATTCGCCTGCTCGGACTGGACGCCCGGTGAGCGACAAGCGTCCCGTCGTCGTCTACGGCGCCAGCGGGTTCTCCGCGCGGCTGACCATCGAGTTCCTGCGCGAGTACGACGTCCCGTTCGTCGCCGCGGGACGCGACCGCGAGAAGATCGAGGAGGTCCTCGCGCACGTGCCGGGCATCGGCACCGCCGACTACGAGATCGTCCAGGTCGACCACGACGTCGACGCGCTCGCATCGCTGCTCGAAGGCGCGAGGGTCGTCTGCAACACCGTCGGCCCGTGCATCTACCACGGCTCGACCGTCGCGGAGGCCGCGCTGAAGGCAGGCTGCCACTACATCGACACCGGCGGCGAGACGCCGTGGGTGCGGCTCGCGCACGAGGAATGGGGCGCGAAGTTCGCAGAGGCGGGCCTGCTGCTCGCGCCGGCGACCGCGTACATGTCGGCGGTCGCAGAGGCCTGCGCGCGGATCGCGATCGAGCGTGCACCGGGGATCGACTCGCTGGAGATCCTCTCGATGTTCATGGGCTTCCCGACCTACGGGTCGACGCAGACGATCTTCGGCCAGCTCCAGTGGGAGTCGATCTACCTCGAGCAGAACGAGTACAAGGAGTGGCCGCCGGTGACGACGCTCGAGGTGACGATCCCGAGCGCGATCACGACCCAGCTCGCATTGCCGTGGGGCGGCTTCCCGCATCCGGTCTGGTTCAAGGACCATCCGCAGATCGCGAACGTGCGCGCCTTCGGCGGCCTGCTCGACCGTTCGCTGATGGAGGGCATCGTCGCCGGCCAGCGCGACTACCAGGAGAAGATCAAGCCGCTGCCCGCGGAGGAGCAGCGGCAGGTGCTCGCCGGGATCGCCGACTCGATGCAGTCGGGCCTGCCGCCGCGCGAGAACCGGCGCCAGCAGCGCACCGTCGACGTCGTCGTCGGCCGCGGCACGCTCGACACGATTCGGGTCTCCGCGCACGGCCAGGGCGCCTATCTCCAGACCGGGCTGATCCAGGCGTTCGCCGCCCACCATCTCGTCCACCCGCGCCGCGCAAGGTCGGCTTCGCCTCGCCGGGCGAGGCCTTCGGCCATCGGGAGATCCTCGCGGCGCTCGAGGCCTACGGGCTCGTCCGGGTCGAAGTCGGCTAGGCAGCCGCGCTGCCTCGTCGAGCTGCGCGAGCCAGCCGGCCGCGGCCGTGGCGACCCGCGGGCTGACGCCGAGCTCCTCGACGTAGGCGGCGGCCGCGTCATCTCGTCGACCCGCCGCGCGGCGTGCGCGCGGCGACCCGTGAGCAGCCGCTCGAGCAGCGGCTCGCCGATCACCGCCGGCGATGTCGGCGCGCACGCGCTCGCTCCACGCCGGCCGCCTCGGCGGCAGCGAGGCTCTCGAGCGCCGCGGCCGCCATGCCCTTCATGAAGACGCTGCGGAGGAGCTTCAGGCCCGCGGCGTCGCCCGGGCGCGAGGCCGACCACCTCGACGGGCATCCCGAGCGGCCGGAAGCAGCTCGGCGAAGCGCTCGGCGCCGGCGCCCGACGCGAGCGCGGGCGTCGCCAGGCCGCGAGCTCCGGCACGACGCCGATCAGCGCGACGTCGGCGAACTGCACCGGCAGCGCCTCTGCGAGCTCTCGCTTGAGCTGCGGGCGAGGCCGGTGTTCAGATCCGCGTAGAGCGCGTCGGCGTCGAGCTCGCCGGCGACGCTGCCGCGCCGCGTCGAGCGCGACCGGCCGCAGCATTGACGCTGAGGACGACGTCCGCGCCCCGCACTGCGTCCAGGTCGCTCGTCGGCATTCGCGATTCCCGCGGGCCGTCGGGCGGGATCCCAGCCCCGCACCGTGCACCCTGCCGCGAGCGAGATCGGCCGCGATCCTGGCCGCCGGCCTCGCCGAGACCGAGCACCGCGACCTTCACTCAGCCCTCCACGAGCTCGCGCAGCTCCTGCAGGTCGTACGAGAGCTCGCCGGCTGCGTACCGCTCGCGCATCGCGCGCTCTCGCTCCGCGCGCTCGAGCGCGAGCGGCAGCACCTCGTCGACCCGCGCGCTCGGGAGCGCCATCGCGCCGTCGCAGTCCATCACGACGAGGTCGCCCGGCTCGGATCTCCGCGCCGCCGACGACGACCGGCGACGTCGAGCTTCCCCACCTCGCCCTTCGTCGCGCCCTGAGCGCGCACGAACCGCGCCCAGATCGGCAGGCCGATCGCCACGAGCTCGTCGAGGTCGCGTACGGCGCCGTCGACGAGGATCCCGGCGACGCCGCGCGCCTGCGCCTGCGTCGCGAGCAGCTCGCCGACGAGCGCGATCGGCGCCGGGCTCGCTGCTCGTCAGCACCAGGATGTCGCCCGGGTCGGCGTGGGCGATGACCGCGTGCACCATCGTGTTGTCGCCGCGCGCGCAGAGCGCGATCCGCGCGGGACCGGCGACGCGAGAGCCGGGCACGAGCTGGGTCAGCGGGAAGTCGACGATGCCGATGCGCCCCGCGGCCTCGTGCACCGTCGCGACGCCGAGCTCGCGCGAAGGCGGCGTAGTCGGTCACAGTGCGTCGACCACGACGGGGATCTCGCGCTGGAAGGCCTCCGCGTAGCGGATGTCGCTGCGGCCGGAGATCCGGCGGGCATGGTTCGCGCGATGCTCCGCGCGCTCGGAGTAGTACTGCCGGAGATATCCCTGCGCGCCCATCGCGTCCATCGCGGCGACCTTCTTGTCCCACACGGACGTGATGTCGAGGAACGTCGTCGGGACGAACGCCGCAGAGCTCGGGCTGGTGCGGCTCGAAGAGCAGGAGCTCGGGCGGCGCGATCGTCTTGAACGCGCTCGCGACGCCGGCGCCGCTCGCGAGCTGGCGCGCGCTGCACGGTCGCGTCGTGCGCGACCGCGTGGTCGGGGTTGAACGGGTCGAGCGCTGCGTGGGTGAGGATCACCTGCGGCTCGAGCTCGCGGATCAGGTCGGTCAGCCGGTCGACGGCGCCGGCGTCCACGACGAGCGGGTAGTCGCCGAGGTCGAGGCTGCGGAAGCTCGGCGCCGAGGACGGCCGCGGCCGTCTGGGCCTCGCCGTGGCGGATCTCCTTCACGCGCTCCTCGGTCTGCCCCGTCTCCTTCCACAGCTCGCCCGACTCCCCGCGCTCGCCGTAGGAGAGCGACGACGACGTGCGCCGTGCCGCCTGTCCTCGACGAACCGGGCGATCGCGCCCGCGGCCCGCCAGACGAAGTCGGCGGAGTGCGCGCTGACGACGAGCATCGTCCTAGACACCGGCGAGCCTCCTCGGTGTTGACGACCGCCATCGTGCGCACGTCATCCTCGGAGAAGCCTGCGTCGAGCAGCCGGTCGGCCATCAGCGCGAGCCCGTCCTCGACCGGCGGGTTCGTGCACCTGGCCGAGATCCGTCGAGAGCACGTTGTGCGTCGGGACCGGTCGCGCGGATCGCCGTCGAAGGTCGTCCTCCCACGAGACCTTGCCGCGTGTGAATCGGCGCGAAGCAGCGCTCGAGCACCGCCCCGCGCGCCGCGAGCGCGCGCTGCTCGTCGATCGGCACGCCCTGCGTCGGATAGTCGGGGTGCGTCACGACGACTGCGGATACCCCGGCAGCGAGCGCGGCGTCGACGGCGGTGTGGATCTCGGCGCGGCCGAGGTGGCCGGTCGCGAGCACGAGCTCGTGCCGCGCGACGACGTCGAGCACCTTGGCGAGGCCGCTCCGCCGTCAGCCGCACCGGCTCGGCTCGCGACCCCGGCGGCCTCGAACTCGTCCTGGATCTTCCGCCACACGGGCTGCTTCGCCGGCTTCGGGCCCTCTTCGCTCGCCTCGTTCTCGGAGTCGACCGTCGGCAGCCAGACGATCCGCGCGCCTTCCCGGGCCGCGATCTCGACCGCCTGCGCGTTCAGCCCGCCGACGCCGGCGTTGAGCGTGATCGCGCCGAGAGCGTCGACGCCCGGCACGGCGGCGCGCACGACGGCCGCGCGCTCGGCAGTCGGCACGTAATGCGACTTGAGCACGAAGCCGGCGAGCCCGAGCTCCGCGAAGCGGCGGGCAAGCCCGAGGTCGTCGATGCGCCGCTTCGCGAGGTCCGGCTCGACGTGGACGTGCAGGTCGTAGGCGCCGCGGACGAGCTCGCGCGCCCGCGCCGACGGCTCGCCCCCGACAGTGCCCGGCAAGCAGCTCCTCCTCCTCGGGCACCGGCGGCGTGCCCTTGATGTGGAAGCGACGCGACCGTCTGCATGCCCCACGCCTGGCCCTTCGCGCGCTCCGCCTGCGACCACACGACCGCCTCGTGGTCGGGTGCGAAGATCAGGTACCCGCCGGAGCAGACCTCGATCCGGTTCCCACCGGGCTCCCACGTGTAGAGGAAGAACGTCTGCTGGATCGCGTGCTTGTGCGGGCCCGACTCCATCACGATGCCGTGCTCGAGGAACATGTCGGCGGCACGGAGCACATCCTCGCGCTGGTCGACGAAGAACGCGATGTGATGCAGCCGGCCGCGCGTTCGCGTGAGGTCACGCGTGTACGTGACGTCGTAGGACTTCTGGTCCGGCGGTGAGCCAGACTGCGGCCTCGGTGCCGTCGTCGAGCACGATCTGCTCGGTCAGCCGCAGGCCGAGATTGCTCCTCGAGGAAGACCCGGTTCTCGGCGGGATCGACGGCGAGGAAGTTGACGTGGTCGAGGTGGCGAACTCCAGCGCCGCGCCCGGGGTAGCGCTGCGGCTGGTTCTTGAGCGCGGGCCGCAGCTCGGGCGGAGCCTCGTAGCGCTCCGACTCGTAGAAGAGCTCGAAGCGGTGGCCGTCGGGATCCAGGAAGCTGTAGGCGGGGCCGTGGCCGAGATCGCCGTCGAGCCACTCGCCTTCGACGCCGGCTGCCTCGAGCGCCCGCGACGCGGTGGTCGAGCGCCTCCGGGCGTGTACGTGCGGTATGCGATGTGCCCGACGCCTGCCTGCTCGGCCGCCGTCAGCTTCAGCGACGAGCGCTCGTAGTCGCCGAAGCCGCGCAGATAGACGGAATCGCCTGCGCTCGCCGGCGATCTCCATGCCGAGGATCTCGCGGAAGTAGTGGAGGCTCTCGTCCGGCTTCGGTGTCAGCAGCTCGACGTGCGAGAGGTGCGCGAGATCACGGATCGGCTCGGTCAGGAGAGGTACCCATGCGGGTCGGCATCGAGATGGTCGGCCAGCCGGTCGGCGAGCGCCATGATCGTGAGGGAAGGGTTGACCGAGAGCGTGCGCGGCACGAGCGAGCCGTCTCCGACGTACAGGCGCTTGACGTCCCACGACTGCGCATCCGAGTCGACGACCGAGCGCTCCGGGTCGCTGCCCATGCGACACGTCCCCTGCACGTGCGTCGTGATGAGGCCCGTCCACCGAACGCTCGACGCGCCGGCGGCGCGCAGCACGTCGCGCGAGAAGTCGAGCGCACCGTCCATGCGCTCGCGCTCGGGCGCGGTGAACGCGGCCTCGAACGACTCCGCACCGTTCTCGTCGATCCCCACGCTGCCGTTGTTGTCGTCGTTCACCATCACGAGCAGGCCGATCCAGCGCCGGAAACTCGCGCAGGGCCTCGACGAGCGGCGCGCCCCAGAGGGGCCCGTTCTCGTCCTCGAGCGTCGTCGCGAAGCCGATCGGATCCTGGATCGTCGTCGCCTCGACGACGAAGCCGCCGTCCTCGTCGTGCTGGTGCCCCATCGCGTGCGCGGTGATCGGATACACCATGTGCGCGTCCTGCGGCTCGTCGAACAGCCCGATAGACGAGGCGGGCCGGGTGGAAGCCGAGGTTGCGGCCGACGAGCCTGCTGCTCGCGCTGTCCGGCAAGCCAGAGCGCAGGAGGAGCTGCGGCGTGTTGAGCGTCCCTGCGGCGACGACGACCGCGCCTGCATCGACACGCGTCGACGTTCCGGCGCCGTCGACGTACTCCACACCCTTCGCCTCGCCGTCTTCGATCACGACCCGCTCGACGCGCGCGTCGGCACGCAGCACCAGCCGGCCCGCCGCCCACGCGTCGTGGATGTAAGTGTTGAGCGTCGACTTGCCCGCGTTCGTCGGGCAGCCTTGCAGGCACGAGCCGCAGCTCATGCAGTTCGCGTCGGTGTACGAGTGCACCGGCTCGAGCTCCGCACCGAGCGCCCGGAAGCCGGGCTCGACGGTATGCACGCTCTTTCGTCCAGTCGGTGCGCTCGCGGACGCCGAGTCGCTGCTCGACGCGGCTCGTAGTGCGGCGCGAGGTCGGCCGCGGCGAACGGCGTCCCGCCCGCGCCGACGAGCCCGCTCGCCTCGTGCCACTTCGCGAAGTCCTTCGCATGCGCGCGCAGCGCGACCTTCGTGTTGATCGTCGTCGAGCCGCCGACGCACCGGCCGCCGATCAGCGCAACTGCGCCGCCGGCGCCGCCGTCGATCAGCGCGAAGCGAATCGGCCACCACAGGTCATGCGCCGCCTTTGCCTCCCAGCGCGTGAAGTCGGCCGCGGTCCTGTGCGGCCCGAGCTCGAGCAGCAGCACGCTCCGGCCGCGGTCGGCGAGCTCGCCCGGCGACGACCCCGCCGCCCGCGCCGGAGCCGACCACCACGACGTCGAAACGCTCGTTCATCCGATCCCGAGGTAGGACCAGTCCTTCGCCAGCCGCGTCGCGAGGGGAGTGTTGAAGTCGATCTCGGCCCAGGCGCCCGACGCGTCGACGCCGGGCGCGACGAAGTCGCTGTAGAACGCCTCGATCGCGAGCGCGCGAACGTGCAGGAAGTCGGGCGTCCCGAGGCTCGCCGCGATCCCACCGCTCGGCAACCGATGCGAACGAGGCGAGCACCGCTCCGCGTGACGCGTCGTCCATCTGCGCCAGCAGCGCATCGATGTAGACCGCCGGGCGCACGCGGGCGGAGCCGGGGACGATCGCGTCACAGACCTCCTCCACCATCGCTGAGCCGTCTCGGCATCGAGCACCTGGAAGTCGGCCATACGGCGATGATAAGTCAGGCAGACTGATACCGGAAATGCAGCCGGACCCCACGCCGATCCCGCTCCGCGAACAGCTCACGCGGCCGGGCGCGTTCGTCGTCGCCGCCGAGCTGGTCACGAGCCGCGGCCTGATCACGGCCGACAGCAGCCGCCGCGTCCTCGAGGTCGCGCGCGAGCTCGCCGCCGATCCGCGCGTCGACGTGCTCTCGATCACCGACAACCCGGGCGGGCACGCGATGCTCGCGCCCGACACGCTCGGGACGGATCTGATCGCGCGCGGCCAGGAGGTGATCATCCACCTCTCCTGCAAGGACTGGAACCGCAACGCGCTCGAGAGCCGCGGCTGGAAGCTGGGCTCCGAGGGATTCGACAACGTCCTCGCGCTCTCCGGCGACTATCCGGTCACCGGGCACAAGGGGCTCGCTGCGCCGGTGTTCGACCTCGACTCGGTGGGCCTGCTCAGCCTCTATTCGGAGATGAACGACGGCCTGCGCGACGAGCGAGGGCGAGAGACGCGGCTCGACCGGACGAACTTCTTCCTCGGCTGCGTCGTGACGAACCACAAGCGGCGCGAGCGTGAGGTGATGCCGCAGTACTTCAAGCTGCGGAAGAAGGTCGAGGCAGGGGCGCGCTTCGTGATCAACCAGATCGGCTGGAACACGCGCAAGGACGACGAGCTCCTGCGCTGGATTCGGCGCGAGCACCTGCCTGTCTCCGTGCTCGCGAACGTCTATCTCCTCTCGCGCCCCGCAGCACGCGCGTTCCATCAGGGAAAGATCCCGGGCGTCGATCGTCACCGACGAGCTGCTGGCGCTCGCCGAGCGCCACGGCGCGAGCCCCGACAAGGGCCGCGCGTTCTTCGTCGAACTGGCCGCCAAGCACGTTGCGGTCGCGCGCGGGCTCGGCTTCAACGGCACCTACCTCGGCGGGCACATGCCGGCATCGACCTTCGCCGACATCCTCGAGCAGGCGGCTTCCTTCGCGAGCGACGACTGGCGCGAGTTCGCAGCCGAGATCCAGTACCCGCTCGACGACGAGTTCTACTTCTTCGAGCCCGATCCCGGAGACGAAGCTGTCGTCGGACGAGGTGAACGCGGCCTACCTCGAGTCGAAGCGGGAGCGAAAGACCGAACTGCGGGTACCGGTGAAGTACCGGTTCAGCCGGCGGCTCCACAGCCGCGGTGTTCGAGCCGGAAGCGCCGCTCTTCCCGGCCGGCCGTGCCTTCTATCGCGCGGTCGAGAAGGCCCCGCCGCTGCGCAGGGTCGCCCACGCAGCGGAGCAGGCGGTCAAGGTCCCGCTCTTCGGCTGTCGCGACTGCGGCGACTGCTCGCTGCCCGACATCGCGTACGTCTGCCCCGAGTCGCAGTGCGCGAAGAACCAGCGCAACGGGCCGTGCGGCGGCACGCGCGAGGGACTGTGCGAGGTCTACGACACGGAGTGCATCTGGTCGCAGGCGTACGAGCGGCTGAAGGCGTACGGCGAAGAGGAGATCGATGCTCGACGGCGCGGTGATCGTCAAGGACAACGCGCTCGTCCGCGGACGAGCGCCTGGGCGAACACCTTCCTCGGCCGCGACCACCATGCGGAAACGCCGAAGTCGTGATCTTATATCAGGCTCCCTGATATAGTCGGCCGCCGAGCGAGCAGAGGAGAGCGCGGTGGAGTACGCAAACCGATGGACGACGGTGCGGGTCGAGCTCGACGAGGGCGTTGCGTGGGTCGAGCTGAACCGACCCGAGAAGCGCAACGCAATGAGCCCAACGCTCAACGCGGAGATGGTCGAGGTGCTGCAGGCCCTCGACGCCGACGACACCTGCGGCGTGCTCGTGCTCACCGGCGCGGGCGATGCGTTCTCGGCCGGCATGGATCTGAAGGAGTACTTCCGCGAAGTCGACGCAGCGCCCGAGCACGTGCAACGGAAGGTGCGCCGCGACGCGGCGCTGTGGCAATGGCGGCTGCTGCGCACCTACGCGAAGCCGACGATCGCGATGGTCAACGGCTGGTGCTTCGGCGGCGCGTTCACGCCGCTCGTTGCGTGCGACCTCGCAATCGCAGCCGACGAGGCGACGTTCGGCCTGTCGGAGATCAACTGGGGCATTCCGCCCGGAAGCGTCGTCAGCAAGGCGCTCGCCGACACCGTCGGGCTGCGCAACGGGCTGCTGTACGTGATGACGGGGCGCACCTTCGACGGGAAGCAAGCGGCCGCGATGGGGCTCGTGAACGCGAGTGTCCCCCGCGCCGAGCTCCGAGCCGAGGTCGAGTCGCTGGCGCGCGAGCTGCTGACGAAGAACCCCGTCGTGCTGCGAGCGGCCAAGCTCGGCTACAAGCACTGCGCCCCGATGAGCTGGGACCAGGCCGAGGACTACCTCTACGCGAAGCTCGAGCAGTCGCAGTTCCTCGACACCGAGCGGGGCCGGGAGCACGGCCTCGGGCAGTTCCTCGACGAGAAGCGGATCAAGCCGGGCCTGCAGGGCTACGAACGGGCCCCCAGCTCGTAGCGATGGAGCCGCGCGTCAGCTACGTGGTCGGCCGCCTCGAGCGCGTGCTGCGCCGCCGGCTCACGGCGGCCGTCGAGCCGGACGGTCTGACGCTGCCGGCCTACACCGCCCTGTCGGTGCTGCGCGCGCAGGACGGACTGTCGAACGCGCAGCTGGCGCGCCGCTCGCTGGTGACACCGCAGTCGATGAGCGAAGTGCTCGGCCTGCTCGTCGAGCATGGCTACGTGCGCCGACGCGCGGAACCGGGGCACGGCCGCGTGCTCCGCAACGAGCTGACGAAGGCGGGGAGCCGCGCGCTCGCACGCTGCGACCGTGCCGTCGACGCGGTCGAGCGCGAGATGCTGGGCGACCTCGACAGCGACGAGGTGGCCGGCCTCCGCGAGGTCCTGCTCCGCTGCGCCCGCGCCCTGGTGCCCGACACCGCGCCCCGCGGCACGCACGCGTAGCTCGACGCGAAAAGGTGTCTGGAGGTGCTAACGCAATGAGCGTTGGATGGTTTCCCAGATTGTGAGTGCGGCTGCGATTTGGATGACTGCGAGCCAGTGGTCGGCTCGTCGTTCCCAGCGGGTCGAGACGCGCCGCCAGTTGCGCAGCCAGCTGTTTGTGCGTTCGATCGGCCAGCGTTTGCGGCCGTAGGGGTCGCTGGTTTTCGGTCGGCGGCGGCTTCCGCGGTAGACGCGCTTGGCGGCCTCGGCGAGTTCGGGCTCGCCACGCCGTCGCCGCCGGCTGATCACGGGTTCGACGCCGCGTGCGCGCAGCTGGGCTCGCAGCTGCTCACCGTCGTAGCCGCGGTCTGCCCACAGCTCGACGGGCCGCAGCTTGCGTGCAAGCAGCTCGTCCACAAGCGGCAACAGGTGGAGCCGCTCGTTCTCATTGCCGGCGCCGATACGGATCGCAAACGGCGCCCCCGACGCCTCGACAGCTAGATGGAAACGGCTGCCAGAGCGGCCCCGGAGCGACCGGCCGACCTGGCCGCCCCCTTTTTCGCATCCACCAGCGAGGCATCGACCAGCACCCGCGACCAGTCCGCGAGCCCCTCCTGCTCCAGCAACTCCTGCATCCTCGACAACAGCCGCTTCCAGACACCGGCGCGATCCCACTCGTGGAAGCGCCGCCAACACGTCTGCCCCGACGGCCACCCCTCGACCGCCGGCAACTCAGCCCACGGCACCGCGTAGCGCAGCACGTACAAGATCCCCTCCAAACACGCCCGATCATCGTGACGCTTCCGACCTGGATAGCGGAAGCGCCGCTCAACCTTCGGGAGCAACGGCTCGATCTCCGCCCACAACCGATCCGGCACCCGCCACGGCTTCGGCCTCGCTGCCATCACGCCTCCAATCAAAACGACGACAGCAGACGGATTCGCTACCCGACCACGGGTCCCTTCATTGCGTTAGCACCTCCTGACACCTTTTCGCCCCGCGGTGCGGTCTCCAAGCCGGCGTGGGCAATCACCCACGAATCGAACCGATCTGGACCGCAACCCGAACCACGCTCGCGGACGGTGCACCACTCAAACCAACACGCCGCCGCGAGAGGAGCTCAACCCTATGTCGTTGCTTCCGAGCCTGGAAGAGCTCGACCTGGACGGCGCGATCCGCGAGACCGCTGCGAAGGTCGACGGCAAGACCCGCGCCGCGTTTCTGAAGAAGGCGGGCGTCGGTGCCGGCGCGGTCGTCGGCAGCAGCGCCTTCTTCGGCGTCCTGCCCTCGATCGCCAGCGCCGGTGTCGCCGCGAGCGATGTCGCGATCCTGAACTACGCACTGACCCTCGAGTACCTCGAGGCGGCCTTCTACAACGAGGCCGTGAGCGACGGCCGGTTCGCCGGCAAGCTCGGCTCGTTCGCCAAGATCGTCAGCGCTCACGAGAACGCGCACGTCGCGTTCCTCAAGAGCGCCCTCGGCAGCGCGGCCGTGAAGAAGCCGAAGTTCGACTTCAAGGGCACCACCACGAACAAGGCGAAGTTCATGGCCACCGCCCAGGTTCTCGAGGACACCGGCGTCGCCGCGTACCTCGGCCAGGTCGGAAACATCAAGTCGAAGAAGATCCTCTCCGCCGCCGGCGCGATCCTGCCGGTGGAGGCACGTCACGCGGGCTGGATCCGCGACCTCAACAACGTGTCGGGCGCGCCCGTCGCGTTCCAGGGCTCGAAGACGAAGGCTCAGATCCTGAGCGCGGTCAAGGGCACCGGCTTCATCGTCGGCTAGCTGCTCCCGCTCCATTCGGGGCGGCCCCGCATGGGGCCGCCCCACCACATCAACCGAAAGGACGTCATGCCCGGATTCATCGGAATGCCCGAGATTCTCCTGCTCGGCCTCGTCGCACTGCTCCTGTTCGGCCCGAAGCGGCTGCCCGAGATGGGCCGCGGCCTCGGCAAGGGACTGCGCGAGTTCAAGAGCTCGGTCACCGGCGAGGCGAGCGACGAGCGCGGCTTCGACGTCTCGAAGCTCGACGTGCCCGAGGAGCTGACGACGCCCGTCGTCGTCGTCGAGCACCGGGACGCGGCGTAGCAATGCGGCTTCCCAGGCGCCTCGAACACGGCCAGGAAGCCGAGCTCGTCGGCCACCTCGAGGAGCTCCGCTCGCGGATCTTTGTCGCGGGCGGAGCGATCCTCGCGGGCTCGACGATCGCGTTCATCTTCCACGCGCGGCTCCTGCGCGTGCTGCTCGACTCGCTGCCGCCGAACCACCGTCACCTGCTGACCCTCGGGGTCGCCGAGCCATTCACGACCTCGCTGAAGGTGAGCGTCGCGGCCGGGTTCGCGCTCGCTCTCCCGATCGTCCTCTGGCAGGTCTGGGCGTTCTTCGCTCCGGCGCTCAACCCGCGCACGCAACGGAGCATCGCCGGCTTCGTCGTCTTCGCCGGAGGACTGCTGTTCGCCGGCATGGCGTTCGGCGACCGCGTCGCACTCCCCGCCGCCCTGAAGTTCCTGACGAACTACGACAACTCGATCTACGACGTGCAGATCCGCGCGTCGGACTACATCTCGTTCGCAGTGCTCGTCCTTGCAGCGTGCGGCGCGGTGTTCGAGTTGCCGATCGTCGTACTCGGCCTCGTCCGGATCAAGGCTCTGTCGTCGAAGAAGCTTCGGAGCAACCGGCGGATCGGCTACATGATCGTCGCCGTCATCGGCGTGGCGCTGCCCGGCGTCGACCCGATCACGACGATCGTCGAGACGATCCCGCTCGCGATCCTCTTCGAGGCGTCGATCTGGATGTCGGTCGTGTTCGAGCGCCGCTGGGCCGCGGCCGCGATCCCCGCCGAAGCCGGCGCCTGAGTCGGATGCACGCTCAGTGGTTCGGGTCGGCGTCTCCGTCGACGGCGAAGCTCCGGTAGACCGAGAGCAGCGCTTCCTTCTGGGCGTTCGTCAACCGGTCGTCGGCACGGATCGCAGCCTCGGTCTGTGCGGAGCGCTCTCCCTTGGGCGACTCGTCGCCGAGGACGCCGGCATGTTCGAGCAGCGTCTCGGCCGTCAGGTTGAACGCGCCTGCGATCGACTTGAGCACGCGGATCGAGGGCTCGTGCACCCCGCGCTCGACCTGGCTCAGGTAGGCGTTCGAGAGATCCGTGAGGGAAGCAAGCTCGCGAAGCGAGAGCTTCGCGAGCTTGCGCTGCGAGCGAATGACCGCGCCGAGCGCCTCGACCTGGGTCTTCCAGGCGTCTTCGGCCACGAGTGAGCCCTTAGGCCTTCTTCGGGCTCGCCGGGGCCTTCGGCTGGAAAACGGGCTTGGCGGCGGCGATCAGGTTCTCCGCGAACTCGCGCTGAACCTTGAGCAGCTGCTCGGCGAAGGCGAAGCTCGACTGCACGAGCTCCTGCGGGGTCGGCAGCTCGGCTGCGAACGGGACGGCGGGAATCTCCGGGATCGCCTTCTCGACGGTGCTCGCCCAGGTGCGGACGGACTCGACGACGACCTGCTGGCTCTGGCTGATCGCCTTGAGCGTCTGCTCCTGCGCTGCCTGGGTGTAGTCGGTGAGGGTGGTGGACATCTCAGCTCCTTCGGGTGGTCGGTATCGACTCTGCGTACTATACCACCCAAACGGGTTATTCGCCACGCGACTCGGTCACCGCTCGAGGACGTAGCTCCCCGGCGCGTCCGCGATCGGGGGATGGCGCTCGCTCCCGAGCGACGGCGGCGGGCGCCGCGCCCCAGCCCGTTCCTCGATCCAGGCCGACCAGTCCTCCCACCACGAGCCCTGTTGGCTCGTTGCTCCAGCCAGCCAGCGCTCGGGGTCGGGCCCGAGCTCGTCGTTCGTCCAGTAGGAGCTCTTCGGGCTCGGCGGGTTGACGATCCCTGCGATGTGGCCGGAGGAGCTGAGCACGAACCGGACCCGCCCGTCATGACCATCGCTGCCATTTCGCAGCACCCTCGTCGTGGCGTAGCCCGCGTGCCACGGCGCGATGTGATCCTCGCGCGCCGAGAGGACGTAGACATCGGCCGCGATCGACGCCGGGCTGAGCTTCTCGCCCGCGAGCTCCAGCTTCCCCTGCGCGAACTCGTTGCGCACGTAGCAGGAGCGGAGATAGAAGGAGTGCATCGCGGCCGGCAGGCGCGTGTCGTCGTCGTTCCAGGCGAGGATGTCGAAGGGCGGCGGCTTCTCGCCCAGGAGCCAGTTGTTGACGACGTAGTTCCAGACGAGGTCGTTGGCCCGGAGGAGCGTGAACGTGCGCGACATCTCGCTCGAGTCGAGGAAGCCGCGCTCCTGCATCTTCGCCTCGAGGCCCGCGATCGTCGACTCGTCGGTGAAGACGCCGAGCACGCCGGGCTCGCTGAAGTCGACGAGCGTGTTCAGTAGCGTCGCGGAACGGACGCGGCGATCGCCCACCTGCTCGAGATACGCGAGCAGCATCGTCGTGATCGTGCCCCCGAGACAGAGGCCCACGATGTTCGCCTGCGGTGACCCGGTGATCTCCTCGATCGCCTCCAACGCGGCGCGCGGCCCGTCGAGCATGTAGTCGTCGAGCTTGACATCGCGCATCGACTCGTCGGGATTGCGGTAGCTGATCGCGAACACGGTGTGCCCGTGCTGGACGGCCCACTCGATGAAGCTTCGCCGGGGCGCCAGATCCATGACGTAGTACTTGTTGATCCACGGCGGGCTGCAGAGGAGCGGGATCTCGAACACCGTCTCGGTCTGCGGGGCGTACTGGATCAGCTCCATCAGCTCGTTGCGGAAGACGACCTTGCCCGGCGTCGCCGCCAGGTCCTTCCCGACCCTGAACACGTTCCGGTCGACCTGCCGCGGCATGCCGTCGTTCTCCGCGACGTCGGCGAGAAACGTCCGCAAGCCGCGAAAGAGACTGGCTCCGGCGGTCTCGAAGGCTCGCTTCAGCGCCGCCGGGTTCCCCGGCAGCGTGTTGGTCGGCGCCAGGGCATCGACGATCGTCTGGGACGCGAACGCCGCCTTGCGGGCGACCGGTTCCTCGAGCTGGGCGGCGGCCGTGAGCTCATGGGTCAGCCGCTCGAAAAGGAGGTAGCCCTCGCGCAGCCCGTAGTAGAACGGGTTGTGCTCCCAGGCCGGATCGGCGAAGCGCCGGTCCTTCGGGCGACGCTCGGCAGGGCCGTCACAGTCTGCGCCGAGCGACCGCGCCACGACGGCGACCGACGCTGCCGCAAGGTCGCGCGTGTAGTTGCTCCAGGCGTTCAGCGCTCCCCCCGGATTACGGGTGAGGCCGCGTCCAACGCTCGCGAGCGACGCGCCGAGGCCGACCGGATCGAGCTGGACGAGCGCCGCTTCCGGCCCGAGCGCCTCGGCCGCCGCCTCCGCCGTGTCGCCCTGGGCGGCTCGTTGTCCGTTGTTCGTCACCGTGTATCTGGGCGGGAGAGTAGCGCCCATCCTTCCGGAGAGTAGGCGCCGACCGGGCATCGACCTACGATCGGCCAATGACAAACCCCACGCTCGCGACCCCTGGTTCCCTCCACACCTCGATGCACTCTGCGTCGGAGCTCTTCAGCCGGAACGCGTTCGCCTTGCTGGACATCTGGCAGTCCTCGACGGTGCTCGGACTGAGGTACTGGACCGGTGCGGCCGCCCGCGGTGCGACCCCCTTCGACCTTGCCACCGACACCCTTCGCTGGCTCGAGCTCGTGGGCTCGCGCCGCGCGCCGACCTGGAGCACCCCGAATCGGATCGTGAGCTCGTCGAAGATCATGGCTCTCCGCGATTTCAGCGCGGGCGACGCGACCGACGTCGTCCCGAGCCTGATCCTGCCTCCCCAGGCCGGGCACCACTCCTGCATCGTCGACTACAGCCCCACCCAGAGCCAGGTATTGACTGCCCGCGCCGCCGGGCTCACGAGCCTCTACGTGCTCGAGTGGCTGGGGGCGACGGACGCGACCAAGGACACGTCGATCGGCGACTACCTCGAGACCGTCCGCGAGGCGATCGAGCACATCGGTGGGCCCGTCAACCTGATCGGTGACTGCCAGGGCGGCTGGCTCGCGACCCTCTACGCAGCGCTTCATCCCACGGACGTGGCAACACTGACGATCGGCGGCGCCCCGATCGACTTTCATGCCGGCAACGGCGCAATCGCGAAGGCCGTCAAGGCGAGCGGCATGAAGCCCTATCGCCTAGCGGTCGAGCTCGGGGGCGGGCTCCTGCGCGGCGAGCTGCTGCTCGGCGGCTTCATCGCGATGCAGCCGCAGACGGAGGTGAGCAAGCACCTCGAGCTCATGCTCCACCTGGATGACGACGACTTCGTCACGCGGTATGCCGAGTTCCAGGACTGGTTCAGCTTCACGCAGGACCTTCCTGGGCCGATGTACCTCTGGGCCGTCGAGCACCTCTTCCTCGGGAACGAGCTCGTGGCCGGGACGCTCGAGATCGACGGCCGGCCGGTCAGGCTCGACTCGATCACGTGCCCGGTGAATCTCCTCGGCGGCGTCGAGGACCACATCACTCCCCCCGATCAGGTCTTCGCGCTCGCAGACCACGTCGGCACCGCGCCGGACAAGGTCGAGCGGCTGCTCACGAAGGGCGGCCACCTCGGGCTGTTCATGGGGCGAGACGCCCTGACGAACGCGTGGCTGCCGCTGCTCCGGGGCGTCGCGGCAAAGCGCTAGGGCGGTTCCGGCGTTTGCCCGGGTCCCGCCCGGGCATGGTCCTGGTGCATCCAGAGATCGACGCGCTGGAGCACACGACCGAGCGAGGGAGGTTCGGACATGGAGCAGGCGGTCATCGTCAGCGCCATGCGGACGCCGGTTGGCTCGTTCGGCGGCTGCTTCAAGGACGTGGGAGCCCCCGAGCTCGCGAGCCTCGCGATTCGTGGCGCACTCGAGCGGGCGCAGGTCGGACCCGACGACGTCGAGGAGGTGCTCCTCGGCTGTGTGCTGCAGGCCGGCCTCGGGCAGAACCCGGCCCGGCAGGCCGCGATGCTGGCGGGCATTCCCGTGGAGGTTCCGGCGACGACGATCAACATGCTCTGCGGGTCGGGCCTCAAGTCCGTGGCCCTTGCGGCCCAGATCATCCGCGCCGGTGACGCCGACATCGTCGTCGCGGGCGGAATGGAGAACATGAGCCGGTCGCCCTATCTCGTCACGACCAACCGCTTCGGCTCACGGATGGGCGACGTGACGATGCTCGACTCGATGATCTCGGATGGGCTGACGGATGCCTTCGAGCACGTCCACATGGGCGTAACCGCCGAGAATGTCGCCGAAGAGTACGGCGTCTCCCGCGAGGAGCAGGACGAGTTCGCGGCTTCGAGCCAGCAGAAAGCCGAGCGCGCGATCGCGGCGGGCGTGTTCACCGAGGAGATCGTCCCGGTCGAGCTCCCACAGCGGCGTGGCGACCCCGTCGTCGTCGATACCGACGAGTACCCCCATCACGGCACGACCGTCGAAGGGCTCGGTCGCCTGCGCACCGCCTTCCGGAAGGAGGGCGGGACCGTGACAGCCGGCAATGCGTCGGGCCTCAATGACGGGGCCGCGGCCATCGTCGTCATGTCCGAGCGGCAGGCGCACGCGCGTGGCCTCACGCCACTCGGCGTCGTCGAGAGCTACGCGTCGGTGGGCGTCCAGCCGCGGATCATGGGCATCGGCCCGATCCCCGCCATCCGCAAGGCGCTCGCCACCTCGAACCTGACGGTCGGCGACGTCGACCTGTTCGAGCTCAACGAAGCCTTCGCGGCGCAGGCACTCGCCGTGTGCCGCGAGCTCGAGTTGCCGGCGGAGCGCGTCAACCCGCACGGCGGCGCGATCGCGCTCGGCCATCCCATCGGCGCGAGCGGCGGACGCATCCTGGTGACGCTCCTGCACGAAATGGGGCGCGAGAACTACGAGCGCGGCGTCGCGGCGCTCTGCGTCGGGGGCGGCCAGGGCCAGGCGGCCGTGATCCGGCGGACGAACGGATCGCACTGACACCGAACCGAGGAGGACTTCATGCCGAACGCCACCCTTTCCGACGTCGACGCACAACTGCGCACCGGCTTCAAGCTCGAGGGCCGTACGGCGCTCGTCACCGGTGGGAGCCGAGGCATCGGAGCCGCGATCAGCCGCAGCCTCGCCTCGCAGGGCGCGACCGTCGCTGCCGGCTACTCGTCCAACCGCGAGCGGGCCGAGGAGCTCATCGACGAGCTCACGCGTGGCGGCGCGGTTGCGAGCATGCACCAGGGCAACGTCGGCGAGCCCGACGACTGCGAGCGCGTCATCCACGAGGTCATCGAGCAGCACGGCGCGCTCGACATCCTCGTGAACAACGCCGGCATCACCGCCGACCGGCCGATCTCGAAGATGTCGATCGACGACTGGCACAAGGTCCTGCGCGTCAACCTCTCCGGCGCGTTCTACATGTCCAAGCCGGCGCTCGAGCACATGCTCGAACGAGGCACGGGTCGCATCATCAACATCTCGTCGATCGTCGGCCAGATGGGGAACATCGGCCAGGCCAACTACGCCGCTTCGAAGTCGGGACTGGTCGGGCTCACGATGACCATGGCGCGAGAAGCCGCATTCATGCTCGGCAAGGCGGGCAAGCTCGACGACGAGGGCATCGGCCTGACCGTCAATGCGGTTGCCCCGGGATTCACCGAGACGGAGATGCTGGCGACCGTGCCCGAGAAGGTTCTCGAGCGGATCAAGGCGCAGATCCCGCTGCACCGGCTCTGCCGGCCGGACGAGATCGCGCGGGTGGTGCACTTCCTGGCCGCCGACGCGTCGTCCTACATCACGGGCCAGGTGTGGTCGGTGAACGGCGGGATGGACATGTGACGCCGGGCACCACCGGGCCGGTGGTCCGCGGTGCTAATGTGCCGATTGGTGCAATGAGACGTTTGGTCGTTGTCACCGGATGTGCACTGGCTCTGGCGCTCGTGCTCGCGACCGCCGGCTCATCGGCGGCGGGTGCGCCGGTGCTGCGCGCCGTGAGCGCCTCGCACGGCCACCTGATCGTGACGTTCAAGCTCGGGCCGGACCTCGTCCCCGGGCGGGTGCTCGCGGGCACGAACCGTGCCGTCTTGTCCCGCCTCGTCCCCGGTCCGAGCGTGAAGCTGCGCGAGGCGATGCAGGCCTCCCCGAACCCTGCGACCGGTGTCGCCCACTGGCGAACGCACAAGACGCTTCCCGCCGGGACCTACTACGTCGAGATCTCGGGAATCCAGGCAGACGGCATCACGGACTGCATGCCGCACCGGCCGGATTGCCTCATGCGCTGGTCGAATTCACTGCGCGTCGTCGTCCCGTAGGACGCATCCGGACAGTCAGCTCGGCGAGCCCGTAGCCGCTCCGAAGGCATGGGGTTGACAACGCTCGGGCGCAGCGGGACACTCGCGCGGCACGCGGGGGGAGCCGCCAAGAACGGATTGGAAAGGGAGGGGATCATGAACGAGCCGCACCTCGTCCACAACCGCCGGAAGCCGCGTCGATCGAGACTTGCGCCGATCGCTGCGCTGCTTGCCTTGACGGTGCTCGTGCTCGTGGCGTTGCAATCGGCAGCCGCGAGCCCGCTTCGGACATCAGCGTTTGCGAAGCTGGCTAGCTCGGGCGACAACAAGCCTCTGTGCTCCAGTCACGCGTCTCTCTGCGCCGACGTCTACGACAACCCGGGCGACGAGTACGTCGGCCACGACGAGCCGTCGCTCGAGTTCAAGTCCGGCGAGCACGGCTCCGGCAACGACATCACCTACACGATCCGCTGCCCGAGGGAGCCGAAGCAGCAGCCGCAGAACGACGGCTCGGGCGGAACGTGGAACTTCGAGCTCCGCCCGACGTTCTGGTTCGGCCTCACGCTGTGCGACAGCGAGTCCGCGCCGGAGTTCACCAAGACGTGCACGCCCGACTCCGACGCGAACGACCTCGTGGGCACCAACCCGGCGGCGACCGACTACATCGGCAAGCACCCCGGCAACGCCTTCATCGAGCTGCAGTTCTACGGGCCGGGCTACGTCCCGCAGTTCGAGGGCTTCGGCTGCGCCGCGACGCAGTACTGCGCGGCGATGACGATCGACAGCCTCGGCGAGAACCAGAACACCGGGCAGTTCAACACGGCCGCGTGCGACGACTACATCCTCGGCGGCGAAGAGCCCATCAACTGGGCGTACGTGACGAAGAGCGGCGTCTCGCAGGCGCCCGCCGACCCGCTGTTCACCGGCACGTTCGAGAACCCGAACTTCGCCGCGGTGAACCCGGACTACACGAAGGATCTCCTGATGAGCCCGGGCGACCGGGTCACGATCCACATGCACGACACGCCGGCCGGGTTCCGGGTCGACCTGAGCGACCTGACGACCCACCAGAGCGGGTCGATGACGGCGTCGACGGCGCAACGGCTTCGCGCACGTGCTGTTCACGCCGAACGCGAGCACGTGCACGTCGGCGCCGTATGCGTTCCACCCGAGTACAGCACCGCCAACCCGCGCGGCAACACGTGGTCGGCGCACACGTACAACGTCGCCTACTCCGACGAGATCGGCCACTTCGAGCACTGCACGCGCTCGACGCGAACTTCAACTGCGCCGTCGCCGGCTCGGACGACCCGGCGCTCGACGACGACGACGGCATTCTGCGTCCCGGGCACGGACGCCCTCGTCGTGCACATCAACGGCTGCTTCCCGGCGACGTCGACTTCGACGGGCCGTCGTACCAGAACGACTGGCCGGGCACCAACCCGAACCCGATCGTCGACCAGCGGCTGCACCCCGAGCCGCTGCTGTTCACGAGCCCGACCACGGGCAGAGGGCACGACTTCCCGAAGATCGCCTTCGAAGCCGACTTCCCGGCGATCGAGGAAGATTGCGACAGGACGACGGGAGTGGGCTGCGTGAGCCCGCCGCCGGGATCCGAGTTCTATCCGTTCTTCTCCACGCGGACGTTGGGAGACAACTCGGCGAACTTCTCCCCGGACTTCACGGCGGCCGCCTCTCCCGACTCGTCGACGAACAAGAAGGGGAACAAGGGATCGTGCATCTGGCAGGAAGGCGGGGACTCCATCCCCGGCACCGTCCACGACTTCGGTGGCAGCGCGGCCGCCGAGTTCGGGCCGATTCTCCAGACCGTGTTCCCCGCCGCGGGGTTCACGACCGTGCTCCGGTACGACAACTTCAACAGCGGCGACATGCCCAACCGCTGCACCTCGAGCAACCGCTAGCGGATCGACGATCGACGAACCGAGGGAGCGGCCTTCGTGGCCGCTCCCTCGCTTGTGGACCGTGACGAGACGTACGATCGCCGTGTGATCGTCCGCACGGTTCTCGGCGACATCGCACCGACCGATCTCGGGCCATGCGACGCGCACGAGCATCTGTTCCTCGACACGCCCGCGCAACCGGGCGAAGAGTTCCTCGACCGCGACAAGGCGATCGAGGAGGCCCGCTCGCTCGCGGTCGCGGGTGCGCAGGCACTCGTCGACTGGACGCCGCTCGGGCTGGGCCGCGACCTCGACGGGCTCGCGGCCGTCGCGCAGGCGACCGGGCTGCACGTCGTCGCTGCGACGGGACTGCACCGCGACGCGCACTACGCGGCCGACGATCCCTTCCGGACCGCAACCGTCGACGAGCTGTCAGCACGGTTCGTCAAGGAGCTCGACGATCGCTGCGGCGTGATCAAGGCGGGTGCGAGCTACCACCACCTGACGCCGTTCGAGGAGCAGGCGTTCGAGGCGGTCGCCGCCGCGCACCGGCGGACCGGCGCGCCCGTCTGCGTGCACACACAGCACGGGACGATGGGGCTCGCGCTCGTCCAGCGCCTCGATGCGCTCGGCGTGCAGCCGAGCTCGGTGATCCTCGCCCACGTCGACCGCAACCCCGACGCGGGCGAGCACGCCGAGACGGCGGCGACCGGCGCGACGCTGCAGCTCGACGGGCCCGGCCGTGCGAAGTACTGGCCCGACTCGACGATCCTGCAGCTGATCGCCGACCTCGCCGAGCTCGGCCATGCCGAGCGGCTCCTGCTCGGCGGCGACGTCGGCCGGCGCGGGATGCTGCGCGCGTACGGCGGCGGCCCCGGGCTCGACTACGTCTTCGCCCGCTTCAAGCCGCGCCTCGAGCGCGAGCTCGGCGTCGCGCTCTCGCAGCAGATCTTCGTCGCGAATCCCGCGCGCGCGTTCGCGTGGGAGCCCGCGTCTTGCCCAGCCGTCTAGACGGCTATACAGTTTCGCCCATGGACGGGCCCTTCAGCCTGGCCGGGCGCCGTGTGGTCGTCACCGGCGCCTCCAGCGGCATCGGCGAGGCCGTGGCCCGGGGCTTCGCCGCGGCCGGCGCCCGGGTGGCGGGCATCTCGCTCGACGGCGGCGCGCCGGTGGAAGGGATCTTCGTCGCCGGCGACACCGGCGACTCGCAGGCGGTCGAGTCCCTCGCGGCGTCGGTCGAGGCCGAATGGGGCGGCATCGACGTGTGGGTCAACAACGCGGCGCGCCTCATGGTGAAGCCGCTCGTCGAGACGACCGACGAGGACTGGCACGGGCTGCTCCGCGCCAACCTCCACGGCTACTTCTACGGCTGCCGTGCCGCGGCAACGCGCATGCTCGCCGCGGGCAGCGGGCGGATCGTGAACGTGACGTCGGCGGCGCGCATCCTCGCCGTCCCGGACTTCTGCGCCTACATCGCGGCGAAGGGCGCGATCGAGGCGCTGACGAGGACCCTCGCACTCGAGCTGGCACCGCACGCGATCACCGTCAACGCGGTCGCGCCGGGCGCCACCGACACACCGCTCAACGCGACCGCGTACACGGCCGAGGTGCGGCGCACGTACGAGGAGCGGATTCCGCTCGGCCGCATCGGCTCGGCCGAGGAGGTCGCCGACGCGATCCTCTTCCTCGCGAGCGACGCGGCCCGGTACGTCACCGGCCAGGAGCTCGTCGTCGACGGCGGCCTGACGATCAACGGAGCGGTCGGCCATGCACGCAGCTGAAGTCCTCGTCGACGGGCTCGACCATCCTGAAGGCGTCGCGTGGGACCCGGCCACCGGCGTGCTCTGGGCGGGTGGCGAGGACGGCCAGCTCTACCGCGTCGACCTCGACGCCCGGACGTGGGCAGAGGCGCCGCGTGCGCCCGGCTTCGTGCTCGGCCTGGCCGTCGACGGCCGGAGCCGGCTCGTGATCTGCTGCCAGGGGACACGCTCGCTCTGCGTGCTCGCGGACGGTGTCGTGTCGACGCTGCACGACGGCTTCACGCTCCCGAACTATCCGGCGTTCGCGCCCGACGGAACGCTGTACTTCTCCGACTCGGGTCACTGGGGTGACGCCGACGGCCGCGTGTTCCGCCTCGGGACGGACGGAGAGCTCGAGCAGTTCTCCGACCTCCTCCCCCACTTCCCGAACGGCTGCGCGGTGACAGCCGACGGTCGCCACCTGTGGATGGTCGAGAGCTACGCGCCGACCGTGAACCGCTTCGACCTCGTCACCGGCGAGCTCGAAGAGGTGACGCGCCTCGACGGCACCGTGCCCGACGGGATCGCGTTCACCGCCGACGGCGGTGTCGTCGTCTCGTGCTACCGGCCCGACCGGATCGTCCACATCGCGAAGGACGGGCGCGTGGAGGTGATCGCCGAGGACCCCCAGGGCACGTGGCTCTCGGCGCCGACCAACATCGTGTTCGTCGGCGCGGCGCGCGACCGGCTCGTGTCGTCGAACCTCGGGCGTTGGCATCTGACACTGCTCGACGTCGACCTCCGCGGCGCGCCGCTGCACTATCCCGAGCGCTGGGGCATGGACGCATGAACGACTTCGTCCCGCGCTACTACGCGATCGAACAGTCGCTGCGGTCGCGCATCGCCTTGCTCGAGCCGCATGCGCCGCTGCCCTCGGACTCACAGCTGTGTGAGGAGTTCGAGGTCTCCCGCATGACGGCGCGCGGCGCGATGCAGCGACTCGTGCAGGAGGGCCTCGTCTACCGCATGCCGGGCCGTGGCACCTTCGTCGCTCCGGCTCGCGCAAACCGGACCGCGAGCCACATCCTTTCGTTCAGCGACGAGATGCGGCGGCGCGGCGCCGTCCCGTCGTCGAAGGTCGTCGAACGCGCCCGCCGCGCGGCGACGCCGGACGAGGCCCGCAGGCTCGCAACGGACGAGGTGTTCGTCCTACGGCGCGTCCGCGAGGCGGACGGTGAGCCCGTGGCGCTCGAGACCGCGATCTTCGCGGCCGAGCGGGTGGGCGACCTGCTCGACGGCGATGTCGACGCCGTCTCCGTGTTCGCCACGCTGGCAGCGGCAGGCCACGTCCCGACGGCGGGCCGCGCGGCGATCGCGGCGGAGGCCGCGAGCGCCGAGGACGCGAAACTGCTCCGCGTGAAGCGCGGCGAGCCGCTCCTCGTCGAGCGGCGGCTGATCCACGACGCCGACGGCGTCCCGCTCGAGCTCACCGAGAGCCGCTACGTCGGGTCGCGCTACGGGCTCGACGTCGACTTCGACGTCGAACTGCCGCGGTGAGCCTCGTCGAAGTGCTGACGATGGGCCGCGTCTCGGTCGATCTCTATCCCGAGCAGCTCGGCGTGCCACTCGCCGAGGTGCGCACGTTCCGCAAGATGCTGGGGGGCTCGCCGACGAACGTCTCGGTCGCCGCGGCGCGTCTCGGCCGGCGCGCTGCGGTGATCACGAAGGTCGGAGCCGACGGATTCGGCGACTACGTCCGCGCTGCGCTCGCGGAGTTCGGTGTCGACAGCGCGTTCGTGAGCACGGACGACACGCTCCGTACCCCACTCGCGTTCTGCGAGCTCCATCCGCCCGACCACTTTCCGCTGCTCTTCTACCGCCAGCCGACGGCGCCCGACCTGCAGCTGACGAGCGCCGACCTCACCGCCGCGCCGGTCGAGACGGTGCCGCTGCTCTGGATGACGGGCACCGGCCTCGCCGAGGAGCCCTCGCGCTCCGCGACGCTCGCCGCCCTCCGCAGGCGCGCCGCACGCGCGCACACCGTTTTCGACCTCGACTACCGCGCGATGCTCTGGCACGAGGACGCGGAGCCGTTCTACCGGCAGGCGGCGTCGCTCGCGACCGTGCTCGTCGGCAACCGCGAAGAGTGGGGCGTGCTCGGCGACGTGCCCGAGGGCGTCGACCTGGCGATCGAGAAGCTCGGGCCCGACGGAGTTCGCGGCACCCGCGGAGGCGAGACCGTGGTCGTACCGCCGATCGAGGTCGAGGTGGTGAACGGGCTCGGCGCCGGCGACGCGTTCGGCGGGGCTCTCTGTCACGGGCTGCTCGCCGGCTGGGAGCTCGAGCGCATGCTGCGGTTCGCGAATGCGGCAGGTGCGCTCGTCGCCTCGCGGCTCGGGTGCGCCGACGAGATGCCGTCGCTCGCCGAGGTCGAGGAGCTCCTGTGCTCGGCCTGACGAAGCTCGCACCGGGCGCCGGCAACGTGGCTCTCAGCGAGCGGCCCGAGCCGTCGGCCGCAGCGGGGCACGTCGTGCTCGATGTCGTCGCCGCCGGGATCTGCGGTACCGATCTGCACATCTACGACGGTGAGTACGCGTCGCGCCCGCCCGTGACGATGGGGCACGAGGTCTCGGGCGTCGTCGCCGAGCTCGGCGACGAAGTCGACGAGGCGTGGCGCGGCACACGGGTCGTGACCGAGACGTACTTCTCGACCTGCGGGCATTGCGCCTTCTGCCTGAGCGGCCGCATCAATCTCTGCCCGGAGCGCCGCTCGATCGGATCGCTTGTCGACGGCGGCTTCGCGCCGCGCCTGCACGTCCCGGCACGGAACCTGCACCGGATCCCCGACTGGCTCGACGGCCGAGTCGCGGCGATGGCCGAGCCGCTCGCCTGCTGCTGCCAGTCGCTCCTCGATCCCGGCCGGGTCGAGCCGGGAGATGCGGTGCTCGTCGTCGGCCCCGGCCCGATCGGGCTGCTCGCGGCACAGGTGGCGCGCGCGGCGGGCGGCGAGGCGCACGTGCGCGGCACCCCGCAGGACGCCGGGCGGCTCGAGGCCGCAGCGCGGCTCGGGTTCACGACGTCGACGACCGACGATCGGCCGGCCGGCGACTTCGACGTCGTCATCGAGTGCTCCGGCCACGAGGCCGGAATGACCTTCGCGCTCGAGTCGGCGCGCCGCGGCGGCCGCTACGTCCAGATCGGGCTCAGCGGCAAGCCCGTCACCGTTCCCCTCGACCTCGTGTGCTTCGGCGAGCTGACGGTCACCTCGGGCAACGCGTCGACCCCCGCGTCATGGGAGCGTGCGCTCGAGCTGATCGGCGGGCGGCTCGTCGACCTCGAGCCGCTGCTTTCCGAGGCGGTGGCGCTCGCGGACTGGGAGCAGGCGTTCGCCGCGACGCGCAGCGGCGCCGGGATCAAGTACGTCCTCGTCCCCTAGCGCTCAGGCGATCAGCGGTGCGAGCGTGTTGCGCGCGATCAGGAACCCGCGCTCCACGAGCTCCTGGGTCGCCCTCGAACTGCCGGTCCTCGTGCTCGACCGAGAGCACGTGGTCGTAGCCGACCGCGTAGAGCGCGGCGACGAAACGGCCCCAGTCGACCTGCCGAGCCCGGGCAGCCGCGGCACCTGCCAGCCGAGCCCGCCCGAGAAGGTGCCGTGGCGGTAGAGCCCGTCGCGCGCGCACCTCCAGATCCTTCGCGTGCGCGTGGAAGATGCGATCGCCGAAGTCGCAGCACGGCGCGCTCGTAGTCGATCATCAGCCAGACGAGGTGCGACGGGTCGATGTTCAGCCCGAAGTTCGCGTCCGGGATCGCCGAGAACAGCTCGTCCCAGATCGCCGGCGACCACGCGAGGTTGTTGCCGCCCGGCCACTCGTCGTAGCTGAAGATCATCGGGCAGTTCTCGATCGCGATCTTCACGTCGCGCTCGCCCGCGTAGCGACACGAGCGGCGGCCAGATCCGCCGAAAGCGATCGAGGTTCTCGGGCAGCGGACGATCCTTGTCGTTGCCGACGAACGTGCCGACGATGCCGACGCCGAGCGCCTGCGCTGCGTCGATCACCTTGCGCAGATGGCCGTTGACCGCTTCGCGATGCGCATCGTCCGGATGCAGGTTGTTCGGGTAGTACGCGAGCGACGAGATGGCGACACCGTGGCGCTCGAGCGTCGCGTGCACCGCGTCGACGTCGAGCGCGTCGACGTCGATGTGCGTGACGCCGGCATAGCGGCGCTTCTCGCGCGCCGCCGGACGGCCAGCACGCGACCTCGAGCATGTCGAAGCCGTTCGCGGCCGCCCACGCGGCCACCTCGTCGAGCGACAGGTCGCCGAAGGCGGCCGTCAACAGTCCGAGCTTCACGGAGTCACCTCCCTCACAGTTGCACCGTCGTCCACTGCTCGTCGCGACTCGATTGCGCGACCGCCTCGCCGAGGACGTTCTCGGCATGGCCGGCGCCGAAGTCCGGGTAGTCGTCGCCGGGCTCGCCCGCGGCGACGGCGCGATACACGGCGCGGTACAGCTCACGGAACGTGTCGGCGAAGCCCTCTGCGTGACCCGCCGGCAGCTGCGTCGTCCGCGGCCGACGAGGCAGCCATCAGGGCCGGGTTACGCAGGAGCGTGCCGTTCGGCGCGTCCGCGCTGGCCGAGCCACAGCTCTTCGCGGCGTCTCACCGTCCCACGCGAGCGAGGCGGCGGAGCCGTCGACCTCGAAGCTGACCGCGTTCTTGCGCCCGGCGCGAGACCTGCGAGACGACGCACGAGCCGCGGCCGCCGCCGCGGAAGCGCAGAGGATGTGACCGACGTCCTCGGTCGTCATCGGGACGTCGACCCGTTCGACGTCGTCGGCGGCGGCGAACGTCTCGACCGGCGCCGGTCGGGCCGCTGCCGGACCGGAATCGTCGTCGTCAGGTCGGCGAAGACCTGCTCGATCTCGCAGGCCGGTCACGAACTGCACGAGGTCGAGCCAGTGCGAGCCGATGTCGGCGACGGCGCGCAGCTCGCCGCCCTGGTCCGGGGTCGAGCCGCCAGTTCCAGTCGGTCGGCGAGCAGCAGCCAGTCCTGCAGGTACCCGCCGTGCACGTTCCACACCTCGCCCAGATCGCCCCGTTGCACGCGCGCACGCGCCTCTTGCACCAGCGGGTAGAAGCGGATGTTGAAGTTCGTGCAGTGCACGAGCCCGCTCTCGCTCGGCGAGCGCGACCAGCTCCCCCGACTCGGCCGCGGTCAACGCGAGCGGCTTCTCGCAGACGACGTGCTTGCCGGCCGCGAGCGCCGCCTTCACCTGCGGGTAGTGCAGGTGGTTCGGGCGTCGTCAGGTGGACGACATCGACGCGCTCGTCTGCGAGCAGTGCGTCGTAGCTCTCGTAGACGCGGCGCGAGCCGCTTCGACCGCGGCGCGCTCCGGGCGTCGAGCCGACGACGCCGGCAACCTCGACCCCGAGCCGGCGCAGTGCATCGACGTGGACGGCGCCGATGAAGCCGGTGCCCACGACACCGGCCCGCAGCTCGTCGATCCGGCGCGTCACTCGGCCGCGGTCGCCTTGGCGTAGATGGCGGCGAGGGCGAGCACGATCAGCCCGTAGATGATCTGACGCACCGCCTGTGACGCGTTCAGGATCGTGAGCAGCGAGTCGAGCACCGTGAGGATCAGCGCGCCGAGGATCGTGCCGGAGTAGCCGCCGAGGCCGCCGAAGATCGACGTGCCGCCGATCACGACGGCCGCGACCGAGGGCAGCAGGAACGGTGCGGCGATGCCGAGGTCGGCGGCGTTGTTGAAGCCGACGAGCAAGATCCCCGCCCCGCGCCGAGAGCAGCACCGCAGATCGCGTAGACGAAGAGCAGCACCTGCCACGATGCGGACACCCGCGAGCCGCGACGCGACCGGGTTGTCGCCGACCGCGTAGATCATGCGACCGATGCCGGAGTAGCGCAGGCCGAGAATGATCAGCGCCGCGATCGGCGCCCAGACGAGCAGGTCGTACGGGATGTAGGTGAGGAAGCGCCCGGACCCGAGCGTGACCACGAAGTTCGGGACGAGCGACGTGAACTGCTTCTGCGCCTGAACGGTCAGCAGACCGAGCGTGATCGTCGAGATGCCGAGCGTCATGATCAGCGCGTTCACGCGGAAGAGCGCCACGCCGATGCCGTTCACGAGCCCGATCAGGAGGCCGACCGCGAGCGCCACCGCGATCGCCCTCGGCGACCCGCTCGTGCCGAAGCGCGAGACCATGAACGCCGCGGCGGTCGCCGTCGTCGCGACGGAGAGGTCGACGCCGCCCGTCAGCATCACGAGCGTCTGGCCGGCCGACATCAGGCCGAGCACCGCGGCGAAGAGGAACGTCGTCGAGAGCTGCCGCAGCGTCAGGAACGCTCCGTCGCCCTGGGCACGGTTGATGATGTCGGTCGCGACGAAGATGCCGATGAAGACGAAGGTGAGGATCGCCAGCCGGGCTGTCACTCGCCAGGACGGCGCAGCGACGGGCGTCCGCGAGCCTCCGGTGCGGCGCTCATCGGCCCTTGCCCTTCTGGCGGATCGCGAGGCCGCCGATCATCACGACCAGCACGATCAGCGTCCCCTGGATCACCTGCGCCCTAGTTCTGGTCGACTCCGCGGAGGATCATGATCGTCTTCACGAGCGTGAGGACGAACGCCGCGGCGATCGGGCCGATGAGGCCGCCGACGCCGCCGAGCAAGCGACACCCCGCCGAGCACGGCCGCGGCAACGCGAGTTGAGCGTGTAGATGCTGCCCGCGTTCGGGTCGCCGAGGCCCGAGGCCGCGGTCAATGCGAGCCCGCCGAGCGCGGCGAACGCGCCGCAGATACGCGTAGGCCAGCACGCGCGACCGCTGACGTCGACACCGGCGAGGTACGCGGCGCCGCGGCTCGAGCCGATCGCGTAGAGCGCGAGCCCCGTGCGCGGTACGCCGGACGGTCAGCCAGATGACCGCGCACGGCCACGAGCAGGATCACGAGCCCGGCGGGACCCAGTTGGTCAGCACCGTGTCCACCGGCAGCGAGGGCCTGGAAGCGCGCGGGCGCGCCGCCGCCGGGCACCTGCAGCACCGCGAGCGCAACGCCGTCCCAGCACGAAGAGCATCGCGAGCGTGACGATGATGTCGGCGACGCGCGTCACCACGATCGTGAGGCCGGTGATCGCGCCCACGACCAGCGGCGCCCGCGACGACGCGCGAGCGAGAAGAGCGATCGCCTCGTCGAAGCCCATGTGCAGCATGTACTTCGCGCGAGACGACGTTGACCAGCGCCATCAGCGAGCCGACCGAGAGGTCGATCCCGCCGCTGATGATCACGATCGCCTGGGCGCAGCGCCGCGAACGCAGAGCGGCATCGCGTCGATCGCGAGCGACTGGACGTCGAACGAGCCCCCACTTCACGGTCGTCTGGCGAGCGCCAGAGCACCACGAGCACGGCGAGCAGCACGTAGATGCCGACCGTCCAGCCGTGGCGGCGCACGAAGCGCGCGAGGCCGCCGCGACCTGCCGCGGCGGTGCGCGTCGCCGCGGTCGTCGGCTCACGCGGCCGCCTCGTCCTCGACGAGGCCGTGCATCGCGTGCAGCAGCGTCGCCTCGTCGGCGGCCGGCGCCCGGCAGCTCGGCGGTGATCTCGCCGCCGAAGAGCGTCAGCACGCGGTCGCAGACGAGCGGGAACTCGGCGAGCTCGCTGGAGAAGAAGCAGGATCGCGGCGCCCGTCGTCGGCGAGCTGCGCAGCAGCGCGTAGATCTGCCGCTTCGTGCCGACGTCGATGCCGCGGGTCGGGTCGAAGCAGAGCATCGTCTCGAAGCCGGCGGCGAGCCAGCGCGCGATCGTCACCTTCTGCTGGTTGCCGCCGGAGAGCCGCCGCGACCTGGCGCGCGGCCCGGGTGTCGATCTGCAGCGCGGTCGACCGCCTCGCCGGACGCGGCGCCGCTCGTCGCGCATGTTGATCGGGCCCCAGCGCCGGACCGGTTGTAGCAGCGGCGCGGCGATGTTCTCGCGCACCGAGCGCTGCGGCAGCAGCGCGGTGCATGCGGTCGGCCGGCACGAGCACGACGCCGGCGCGGATCGCGTCGTACGGATGGCGCGCCTTCAGCGGCCTGCCCGCCGACGCGGATCTCGCCCGCCGTCGGCGTGCGCTGGCCGGCCAGGCACGTCGAAGAGCTCGTCCTGGCCCTGTCCCTCGAGCGCGGCGATGCCGAGCATCTCGCCCGGGCGGAGCGCGAACGAGACGTCCTCGAACGCGCCGCCGACCGAGCCCGCGCGACCTCGAGCGCGGCGCCGCGTCGCGCCGGCCGCGACCGTGGCGCCGGCGGCGTCGCGCCTCGCGTCCGCTCGACGGCCGCGGCCGACGCCGCGCGACCTCGGCGCCGAGCATGTGCTCGACGATGCTGCTCCTCGCCGCCCTCCTGCGGCACGATCGTCGCCGACGGCGACGCCGTCGCGCAGGACCGTCGCCCGGTCGCACGATCGCCGATCACCTCGGCCAGGCGGTGGGAGATGAAGAGCACCGAGCGGCCCTCGCTCGCGCCAGCGCGCGCATGACGGCGAAGACCCGCTCGGCGAGGTCGGACGGCAGCGCCGCGGTGATCTCGTCGAGCACCAGCAGCTGCGGGCTCGCGGGCGAGGGCCCGGGCCAGGTCGAGCATCCGCAGCATCGGCAGCGGCACGTCGCTGCGCCGGCTCGCCGAAGTCGACGCGCGAGGTCCATCGCGTGCAGCCGCGCCGACCGCCCGCAGTCGGTGCCGGTCAGGCGCAGGTTCTGGGCGATCGTCAGGTCGGGCACCAGCGCCGGATCCTGGAAGACCGGCGCCAGCCCGAGCCGGGCGGCCTGCGCCGGCGAGCCGATCCGCACCTCGCTTCCCGTTGACCGCGATCGTGCCCGCGGTCGGCGGCGATCACGCCCGGTGAGCATCTTCACGAGCGTGCTCTTGCCGGCGCCGTTCGCGCCGAGCAGCGCGTGCACCTCGCCCGGCTCGACGACGAGGTCGGCCGAGCGCAGCGCGACCACCGCGCCGTAGCGCTTCGCCAGGTCGCGGGCTTCGAGCAGGCTGCATCGCGGGTGGCGGTCATCGAGGAGAGGGGCGCGGCGAGCGGGCGCGCGCCCTCGTCCCGCGGCTTCCGATCGGTCTCGACGGCCCCTTGCAGGCGAAGAGCTGCTGGGGTCGTGTACGTCGTCCAGGGCTTGATCTGCAGGCGGGCGCTGTAGGTCGGCGCGCGCTTCGGCGAGTAGTTCGCCTTGATGTCGGCCTTGTTGTGCTGCAGCGTCCCAGACGAGCGGCGTCAGCTTGACCCAGTGCTTGACCGTTCTTGCCCTCGAGCAGCTTGATCGCGACGGCGGCGCCCGCGCCGCCGATCGTGGCGGGGTTCGTCACGCGGCCGCCTGGAGCTTCGGGTCTGCACGAGCATCTGGCTGCAGGAACTCGTTGTTGTCCGCACCGACGATCGGCGACAGCGTCTTGCCCGCCTTCTTGAAGGCGTCGATGACCGTGTAGTCGATGCCGGAGTTCCAGACGCCGTCGACCTTCATACCCGAGTCGAGGATGTCGAGCATCTGCTTGCCGGCCGGTCGCGAAGTTCCAGTCCATGAAGGTCGACTTGACGACCTTGATGTTCGGGTACTTCTTGAGCGCCTGCTGGAAGCCGGTGTGGCGGTCGGTGTCGGCCGGGACGCCGGCGATGCCGCGCATCTCGACGACATTGCCCTTGCCACCGATCTTCTTGAACAGCCACATCGCGCCGAGGCGGCCGTAGGCGACCTGGTCGTTCGTGACGTTGTACGCCTGCGGCGCCGTCACGCGCTGATCGACCGAGACGACCTTGATCCCGCGGGCGGCGGCCTGCGCGATCACGCGGGTTCAGCGCATTGCCGCTCGACGGGTTGATGACGATCGCGTTGGCGCCCGGCGAGATCAGGTTGCGGATGTCGGCGATCTGCTCCGCCGGTCCGCCGTTGCGGTTGGCGACGATGACCTTGCTGACCTCGCCGCTGGCCAGCGCCTGCGCCTTGACCGCGCAGATCATCTCCTCGCGCCAGCCGTTGCCGACCAGCGTGTTCGACACGCCGATGCACGTAGTCCGCCTGCGGCTTGTCCGTGCGGGCGGACGCCGAGACGGCGACCGTCACCGCAACTGCCACGAGCGATCACGAGGCCGCGCCGGCCCACGTGCACGTCTTCACGAAAGCTTCAACTGACCCTCTCTTTCCGTGGACGAACCGTGCGACTGGCGGGGTTCGCTTCGTGAGCAACCCTACGTGCGCGATCGCTCCTTTCTTCCACCTCCGCTGCACCGGCCGGAGGATCCGCGACAGCGCCGCGCGTACTCAGCGTACGCCGGCTCGAACAGTCGCGCGGAAGCCTCCTGGCCGACGAGGGCCGCGCTCGTGAGCACGGGCAGCATCGCGCCCCGCTCGACGAGCAGCTCGCGGCCGTCTGGGCCTTGATCTCGTTGACGAGCGCGACGGCGGCGATCGTCGAGCCCGGCGCCGACCGGCGTGTCGAGGCCGTCGATCGCGACCAGCGCGTCACCGACCGGCGTGCACAGGTCGAGCACGATGTCGGCGTGGTCGAGCAGGCGGCGCGGCCGCGTGAGTGGCGGTCGCCCGGCCCGCGACTGCTCCACCGACGTCACGGCGACGACCTTCAGCCCGCGGCGCCGGGCGCCCGTGGCCATCTCGATCGGGACGGCGGTCAGTGCCGCCGCCGCTGAAGACGATCATCACGTCCGGCGGAGCCGAACTCGAAGTTCGGCAGGATCGTCTCGGCCAGGCCCTCGACCCGCTCGATGAACATCGCCTGCCGCTGGC
>CAVWQY010000002.1:0-419891 GCA_963757255.1 uncultured Thermoleophilia bacterium | reverse complement strand
TCCGTCCCTGGACGGACGACGGCTAATGACATGGCCGGTCGGTCAGCGAGGCGCGCTGCTGCCGATGATCAGTCGCGTCTCATCTTTGAAGGCGACTACTTCTTCGACGGTTCCGGAGAGCGCGCCAAGTTCAATCGTGTCGCCCGGGCGAGGTCTCGAGTCGAGCAGGAGGGTGCCGGTCGAGACAATCTCGCCGTGGGCGTGCACCTCGTAGGCGTAGGCGGCTGCCACCTGCGGATCATGCCCGAAGAAAACGGTCTCTGCGCCCGAGTCCGGTGTGCTCACCGGACGCGACCGTCATCCGAGAGCGACTGTTCATTGCTCCGACGGAAATAGCGTCCTTGGATTTGACCGGGCGACGTCCAAGCTGGTGACGGCAGCTGGTCGGCGGCTGAGAGCACGCACTCCCTCGCGTGCTCCCAGCTCCTCTGTGTTGTTTGTCAGGCGGGGCCGGCAGGGTCCTCGTCGGCTGCGAGCTTCAGCGATCCAGCCTGGACTCGGGCGAAGTGCCGTTCCTGGATCGGCAGCGCCCATTCGACGAGGGTGGCGATCTCGCTGTGCCCAGCAGTCTGGTTCAGCGTTTTGAGGATCGACCAGTGGCCGACCTCTCCGGCTTCGGCCATCGTCAGGAACTCGAAGCCGTCGAGCGCTTCGGAGTCGTCGTCGAGATAGGTGCTCATCATCTCGGCGCCTTTGGCCTTGGTGGCGCGTGCCTCGTCGAGAATGGCTGTCTTCTTGCCGTCGAAGCTGCCGGCGAGGTTGGTGCAGCGCTCCTCCGTCTCGGCGGCCTCTTTGTTCATCTGCTCAAGCTGGCGTACGAGACGCTGGTCCTCTCCTTTGCTGAGGGAGATCACCTTCGCGGTGGCGGCCTGAGCGGCCATCGCGAGGCCGGTTACCTCACCGAGCTTTGATTCGAGCTTCGTTAGGTCTGCCATGTTGAACTCCTTGCTGGTAGATGGTTACGTGACGAACTCGGACGCGCGGCCCGTGAGCGTTGTTTGGTCTCCGATCAGCCGGCTTTTGGTGACTCGTCGGCGACGACGCCTGAGGGCTTGTTCGAGAGGCCCGACTTCTGGCGGAGCTTGCGGGCGAGCTCGGCGATCTCTTCCGGCGCGTAGTCAGGTGAGAAGACCGCCGTCTGCGGCGGAAGATCGTGTGCGGGCGCTCGCCGTTCCACGGCCGCCCTTGCAGTTCTGGGGCAGCGAGCCTTGCCCGCCTGCGAGGAAGTGATGCGGGTTCCCGACTCCCTTGAGACCGGCTAGGACGGCGTCCGGGGCCTGACCGTCCCGCGGCGAGGCGTCGGTCAGCATCGTGTTGATCGTTGCCGCAACGAGCTCGACGTGGCCGAACTCCTCGGTCGCGATGCTCGAGATCAGGTCGTAGAACGGCCGCGCGCCCTGGCGGAAGCGAAAATTGAACGACTGAAACGTGTAGTTCAGCCACGTCGACATCTCTCGAACTTGCCGCCCAGAAGCTCCTGAACCGCGGCCGCGCCTTCAGGATCCGGGTCCGACGGCCCAGGCAGCTCGGTACCGAGTAGATCGATCCGAAGAATCATGAAACCCCCGTTCGTTTGAGTTCTTGACGCAAGCGTTCGACGCCGAGGTGTTGGCTGACCCAAGACTTGCCCGCGCGCCCTGAGTGCTTTCATCCGCCGCGGAGCCGCCCGCGGGCGGCCGCGCGGGCCGCACACGGGGCCGCCCGCGGGCGGCTCCACGGCGTTTCGGTCGAGGCTCAGGCGTGCGCGACGCCTTGGTTACTGCGGTAGCGGCTCACCAAGGCGACGAGAACCACGGCAACAGCGACGCCGATCGCGAACGCGAGCCATCCGCTGGAAATCGCCGCTGCGACGATCATCGAGACAACGCCGATCGCGATCGTCAAGAGCCATCCCATCGGGTCGCTGCCTCGATGAAGGAGGCGCCCAAGGGCGCCGACGATCGCGCCGACAACGATGAACCAGATCCAGTGCATTCTTACCCCCGTGTTGTTTTCGTTTGGCTGGCATCGATCTCTCGCCTCGCGCCTGTTTCCACGGCGCCCGGCGTGAGCTCGCGTCCCTTCTCCCGCAACGTCGATGCCAGTTCCTCGCCGTGCTGCTTGCCTTCTTCCTTCACCGTGTCGACCGCGCTCTGGGCAGCGCCCTGCGCGACCTGCTTGCTGTGCTCGAGTGCCTCCTGGCCGGCATCGACCGCCTGCGACTTGACCTGGTCGGCCGCCGGTCCGAGCTTCTCGTTTTCGATCCGGGTCGAGGGCGCCAGGAGGCCGGCGAGGAAGCCGAGTCCCGCCCCGGCGAGCGTGAGGCCGAGCGGGTTCCGCTCCCCCGTGTCCCTCAGGCGGCCTGCGTTTGCCTCGATGTCACCGCCGCTCGGGGTTAGGCCAGAAACCTTCGAGATCATCGAGTCGGTCGCACCCGAGACCTTCGAGATACCGGTCGCGCAGACGCTCGTCACCGCGTCCTTTTTGCGGCCGGCCCAACCCTTGGCGCGCGCAGGAACGTTTGCCTTGTAGCTGAGAGCATCGAGGGTGTCCCCCATCTGCGCCCGGGTGCCTGCGATGTCGCTCCGTATCACTTCCGATCTTTCAACCACTGCACATCCTCCTTGACTGTCTCGACGGTCTTTTCGGGAACCGGCTTGCCCATTTCCTCCCACCTCGCCCGACCCTGGAGCACCAAGACGCCGGCGACCAGGCCCCAGAGCGCGGTCACGATCAGCGCTGCCCCCCAGGCAGACATAGCGAGCGCGAGCGCGACGATCAGACATGCGGTGAGCGAGCCGAGCATCAACAGGGCTGCGACGGCTGCGCCGCCGAACATGCCCACGCCGATGCCCGCCTTCTTGCCCTTCTCGGCCATCTCGGCCTTCGCGAGCTCGACCTCCTGGCGCACGAGCCTCGAAGCTTGCGCGGAGAGGTCCTTCACGAGCTCGCCCGTGCCGCGCTCGCGGAGCTCCGCACGCTTGCGGTGCGACCGCACCTCAGTCGCCATCGACGGCTCCTGCGCGGGAAAGCGCGACCGTCTGGGCATCGTCGCGACTGATCGGCAGGTCCGGATCTCGGGCCGTCCGATACGAGGTGTCGTAGCGGTTCTCCGACGAGGCCTTGAGGAAGCGTGCGCCGACGAAGCCGAGCGCGGCGCCGAGGGCGCCCGCTGCCCAGGGACGCTGACGGCCGAAGTCCTCGAGGTCGCCGAGAAAGCGGTTGGAATCGGAGTTCGTCAAGTACCCGGCGGCGCGCTCCACCCGCTCGGCGGCCCAGTTGGCCGCGGTGGCACCCAACGCGTTGTTTTCATTGTCGAGCAGGTCAGCCGACTTCCGGATTGCCCGGCCAAGAGACGCGGCCTGCTCGCCGAGCTGCGTCGAGCGGCTGTTGAGCTGCTCGCGCACCCGGTCGGAAGCCTTGACCTTGACCTCGTCCGCCGTCTGTTGCACCTGCTCCTTCGCCTGGGCGGCGACCTCCTGGGCCTTCCCGGCAGCCCCATCAGTCGCCTCCTGGCCTTGTTGCCTCGCCTCGTCGATAGCCACGAACTCCTCCTTGGGTTCGGTTCTGATGACCGCGCACGTCGACGCGTAGGAAAGAAACGGGGCACCCGCCGTTCGAGATACGCCTAACGAGGCATTTTATGGGAGTTACTGTGCCAAGTAAGTGTCGATACGCCTTTCGATGCGGTATATCCGGGACAGGTTTGTTGACAATCGCGACAACCGGGACTTACCATTGATGCGATGACGCAACAGGTACGTTGAGGCCCGAGGTGGACCCGCCGGCGTCCAGGAACGAGCAGGGCGACGATGCGCGCGAGCGGATGCTCCGCGCGGACGCGGTTGCTCGCCACGAGCGGATCCTGGAGGCGGCGGCGGCGCTCTCGGGAGATCGCCGCACGAGCATGATCGAGATCGCGGCAGCCGCCGGCGTGGGCCGTTCAACGCTGTACCGCCACTTCCCGCGCCGCGAGGCGCTGGAGCGGGCGCTCCGTCAGCGCGCCGCCGAGGCGATGCCGGCGTCACCGGCTCCGCGCGAGATAGGCGCGACCCTCTCCTACCGACCGCCAGGTGGTCTCGGGCGCGACCAGCCGCTTCCCCTCGAGGTGACGTACGTGCTCGATGAGATCCCGCCTCACCTCGTGCCCGACCAGTTGGTCGCCGAGGCGCGGCGCGCGGCTGGCGTACCGGTTGCGCTCTACGTGGCCGACATCGACGGCTCGCAGCTCATACGCCTTGCGGGGTCCGACGACTTCCCGGCCGAGCTCGAAGGGCCGCCTGCGCTTGGACCCGAGCTTGCACCGGAAGGGCTTCCCGCCTTCCAGACGCGCCTGAGAACCCAGATGCCAGGCTGCGTGATCGAGCCGCTGTGGCTACGCGGCCGTGTGCTCGGGCTCCTCGTCTGCATCGGCATGCCCGTCACGCCGCTCGACGACATCGCGAAGCAAGGCGCGGCTGCGCTCGAGCTCGCGAACGACTACACCGATTTCATCGAAGCGGCACGGCGGCGCAAGCCGACAACTGCGGCTGCCGAGATCCAGCAGAACCTCTTCCCGCCCCGGATCACACGCATCTCGGGGGGCCAGCTCGCCGGCGGCCTCATGCCGACCTACGAGGTCGGCGGCGACTGGTTCGACTTCGTGGAGAACCACGACGGCGCCTGGCTTGCGATCGCCGACGCCGCCGGAACCGGGCCGACTGCAGCGGGCCTCGGCGCGGCCGCGCTCGGCGCCCTGCGCTCTGCGCGCCGCAGCGGAAAGGAACTCGAACAGGCGATGGAGGCGATGCAGGAGACAGTGCTGCGCCTGGGCAACCCCGATTTCTACGTCACCGCGTTGGTGGGTCGGTGGTACGCCGTCACCCACACCTTCACGTGGATCAACTGCGGTCATCCCGACGCATTCGTCGTCGACGTCGAGGGAAACGTAGCGCCGCTCGCCGGACACACCCATCCCTCGCTCGGGACAGGTCGAAAGGATCGGACGTTCGCCGCGACCAGCCATCAACTCGCATCCGACGAGCGCCTGATCCTCGTTACCGACGGCATCACCGGCCGAAGCGTCGAGGGTGGCGGCACCTTCGGCATCGAAGGGATCCGTAAAGCGGTCGCCGAAGCGGCGAGCCCAACCGCGGCCACGACCGCGATCACGATTCTTCAAGCCGTCGCAGACTGCTGGCGCGAGCCGCTCGAGGACGACGGCACGGTCGTTGTCCTCCGCGTCGCCTAGCTGTCGTTACTCGCCAGGTTTCTCAATCCGCGGAGACAAGTGCCGTGCCGGGCAGCAAGTATCCGACGAGCCTGTCCGGCGAGACACGCGCGTCGGCGCTCCGCGCACCTGCTGGTACCGGCGTCGCGCCCCGACGGTCCGCACTTCCTTGCTCTAGCTACCTCGCAAACCGCTACGAAAAGCAGCGGTCATCCGTTGTAGCTGCATCCCCAGCGCGTCGAGTGAGCCAGGGGCGGTTCCGAGACGCCCTCAGACGGCCACCGAAAGGAACGGCATGACCCAGACAAAGGCACCCGCACCCCAGCCAGAGCACGAGGAGCCGACCCTCGACGAGGTCGGTCTCGGCGATCTCTCTGCGCGCGACTGGGTCGCCGTTACGAAGCGCGCCGTCAAAAAGATGCTCAGAGACAACATGACGATGATCGCTTCGGCACTCGCATACAGCAGCTTCTTCGCTATTCCCTCAGTCCTGCTCGCCGTCGTTGGAACGTTCACGCTGGTCGCCGGGCCGTCGACGATCGACACCGTTGTGCAGCATCTCGGCCAGGTGATGCCTCCACAGGCCACACAGCTGATCCGAGGCAGCCTCGTCCGCCTCGACAACCAGCCATCCGCCGGGCTGACGATCACGATCGTCGGCTTCGTCCTTGCCTTCTGGTCAATGACCGGTGCGATGACGAGCTATATGACCGCCGTCAACCTCGCCTACGACCGCCAGGACCGGCGCAACTTCGTGAAGAAACGATTGACGGCGCTCGCGATGGTCGTCTGCGTCGGCATCGCCTTCCTCCTGATCGCCGTCCTGCTCATCTTCGGACCTCCGATCGAAAAAGCGATCGGCGACGCGCTCGGGATCCAGTCGCTGCTGCAGTACGTGTGGTGGATCGCTCAGTGGCCGATCCTGATCGCCGGGCTGCTCGCCGCCTTCGCGACGCTACTCTGGCTCGGCCCGGACGTTGAGCACCCGCGCTGGCGCTTCCTCACCGTCGGCAGCGCGATCGCCGTTGCCGTCTGGCTCGTCGCCTCGGGCGCATTCGCCGTGTACACATCGAAGTTCGGCTCCTACAACAAGACCTGGGGCTCACTCGCTGCCGTCATCATCATGCTCACCTGGCTCTGGCTGACCTCGCTCGCCCTTCTCTTCGGAGCGGAATTCAACGCCGAGGCCGAGCGCAGCCGCGAACTCCGGCGCGGCGAACCGGCCGAACAACAACTCCAAGCCCCCGCCCGAAGGTAACCCACCACTGACTCTCGAGTGCCGATGGCGTCGCCGACAGCAGTGATCGCCGGCCTCGCGACGAAGGTTGCTGGGCACGCCAACGGCAGCATCCGTTCGTCAACGACGTGCTCAAGCTCGAAGAGTCTTGACGCGGACTTCCAGGCGATGCTGTGACTTGCGTGGCGGGCACGCTGCGCGTGTTCGAGTTGTCCTATGGCAAGCCGGCCGAGACCGTCGAGCTCGACCTCGACGTCGTTGATCCCCTGCACGTGGCTGAGATGACCGCGACCGAACGTTCGCAGTTGGTCGCGCGGGTACTCGAACAGCATCCTCATCTGGCCGAGCTCGTCCCGATGCGCCTGCGCGCGGTCGCGGAGGCCGACCCGCCGAGCGCTGAGTAGTGCATCGGCTGCGTACACCAGCGGTACAGCACTAACCGCATCCCTTGCACCCGTGGAGCGTTGCGCCTCGACCACTTACCACGTGGTCGATGGTCGAAGGTCGATCGCGGGCTCGAGAAGAGCAGTCACTCGCGTCACACACGCGGCTTCCGCGCGGCGCGCACGGGGTACCCCCTCGGCGCCGGCGTCGCGACTGTGACTCCCAATGGCGGAACGGGAGCGACCTAAACCCGCAAAGTGCGAGCGACGCCACGGCAACGGGGTTCAACCGGGCGGTCGACGGGAAGCCCGACACAAACGAGAGAACGGGAGGCCCAATGAAGGCGAAGCTATTGCATGACGCAGGCGCCATCGCCAAAGGAAAGCCGGTCGAGATCAAGTCAACAGCGGGGTCTAACGAGGCTCGGTCGGACAAAGACGTGGGGGGATGGAGTACGACGCCCGCACCGGTCTACGAGGTAACCGACAGCGAAGGCAACACGGAGACGGTCGAATCGCGAGACCTTCAGAATTGGACTGAGTCGACACCGCCTGAACAAGCGCGGGTTGAGGTCGGCTGACGCCGGCGGCAAACCCGCCGGTTTTGACGCCAACCGCGCAAGACCGGCGCCGGTCGTTCCGTTCGCGGATGCCCGTGCAAGAGGAGCACTGGAGATCCTGCGCCGCCGTGGCGGACACGCAACACTGCCTCGCCAACGTCGATTCGCTCAAGGACGAAATCATCGAACATCGTTGGTCTTTCGTGGAGTCGTCATCCGCTCATGCGGACAGGGGATGAATCTTCACGACGCGGAGGAGTTGGGAATGCGGTGCCTCAGGCGGGGCGGTAGGCGCCGAGATAGACAAGTATCTGTGCGTTCTGGGGCGCTTGTCCGCCGCCGAGAGGGGATTGCTGGACGATCGTGCCCGCCTTGGCTCTCTCGGTGATCGGGAGCTTGAGGTAGATCAGCCGCAGGTGCGCGTTGTTCAATGTGCTGAGCGCCTGGGTGAGCGTTTGGCCGATGACGTTCGGCACCTGTGCGCTCGTCGTATCGTTCGGGCCTTTCGAGAGATTGATCTGGACGTGCGTGTGGAAAGGCACCGTCATGCCGGCGGCCTTTGCCTGCTGCTCGACCTTCCCGAGCGGGTCCTGGCTGGGAACGAAGAAGAGGCTCGCGAGAATCCCGACTTTGCTCAGCGCCTGGACAGCGCCTGCCTCGTTCTCGCCCACGACGTCGGGCATCGTCGCGCTCTGCGGTGGACGGGCTCGCCGCGGGGGCGGTCGTGGTCGGCGCGGTCGTCGTCGTCGCGGTCGTCGTCGATGCGTTGGTGGTGGCTGTTGTCGTTGCCGTGGCGGTCGGTGTCTGGGTCCTGGTGATCACGAGCGTGACCTGCGATCCGTTGGCGAGTTTGGTTGCCTGGATCGGCGCTTGCGAGACGACGAGTCCGCTCGACGTGGAGGTGTGTTGGAAGATCACCTTTGGGTGTAGGCCGAGTTGAGCGAGGCGTGCGAGTGCGGTTTGCTCTTGCATGCCGATCAACCTCGGAACCGCGACTTTCGAGCCCGCGGCGGGACTCGGGGCGGAAGCGGAAGTCGTCACGACGGTCGTCGTCACCGGATGGCCCTGTCGCCGATGGGTCAGCAGGTATGCGAGCACGATGCCAAGCGCGAGGAGCGCGACGACACCGAGAGCAAGCAGCATTCCCGTCCCGATCCGACGGTCGGGAGGATAATAATCTTCGGGCGGAGCGACGACGATCGTGTCCTCGTGGGAGATCACGGTCGGCGCCTCAGCGATCGGCCAGGCGTCGGGCGGTGGCTTCGGCGGCTGGTGCACTTCCTTCATGCTGCGTCGTGGTTTCTGAAGCTGCCGTTGGTGCCCACGGTGGTTGCGTTCTCCTCGATGTCAGCCGCGGCGAGTTCCGCGCGCAGCCAGAGAACGAGCGATCGTCAGATCTGGATACGGGTGGTCGGCTCACATCTGCGCGACCGCCTGCGGTCCGTCACATGCGGCGTCAGCCGCCTTTAGGTCGGCGATGTTGTTGCGCGCGGACGAGGTTAGGGCGTCGCGTCGTGCGCCATTCGGTCGATGGTTTCGTCGCGGCAACTCCTCGACTCCAACCATGGTCTCGGGCAGCGCGACAACCCCTTCCATCGACGGCTCGGCCGAAGCGACCAGCCCTGCGGTGCGAGCAGCGTCCCGGTGCAGAACGGCACCTGCGAAACGTCGACGAGCGTCCCGATAGCCGATCTCTCGGCGTCCGTGTGCCGCGGTCGCGTTCTGAAACGTCTCGGCGAGAAGCCCCGGATCGACGACGCGACGGAGCAGTCCATCTCCGCGGGCGTCACGATCACCGGAGTCTTCAGTATCTGCGATATGCGGTTGACCACAGGTTAAGAATCTCAATCCGGTCTTCCCGTTTCTGGCGATCGCTTCGGCGTCCGTCTCTGGTGCACGCGTCGGCAGGCGCCGGAGCTATGAGAGATCAGGAGAGCCGCGAGTCCGGCTTTCCGGGCCCCTCGAGGAGCTGTGCTCGTTGGTCTCGTCTTCGCTTCCCTGGCGCTGCTCGGATGGCTCGTCGTGAGCATTTCGACGGGCTGGCTGAGAATGCCGGTCGCGATCGTGGGAGTCGCGGTCTTGGCGAAACTCGTCGGCTATTTCCGGGCGCGGGACGTTGCCCGCAATCGCTCCCAGGGCGTCTCTCGGCTCGACTTGCGCCGCTGACGTCGCGCCTGACGTACGTTCGAGCGTGTCGCCGAAAGGCACCTCGGGACGGCCGGCCGTGCTGGAGAGGGGCGGGGCGAGCGCGGGCCGTGAACAGTTCCGCTACTAGGACGACCGGGCCGGCGAGAGAAGCGCGTGTTCTCTTTGTGCCTGACCTTAGGGCGGTGCTTTCTCGCGGGCGCTTTCGAGGGCCCTGTTGTCGAGAGTGCGGCGATCGGCTGCGGGAAGGCTCATTTGGCGGGCTCGATGTCGGTTTGTTCAACGATGCGGTCGACGACTTTCTCTTCTATCGGCTCATTCTGTTGTCGTTCGAGTTCTTTCTGCTGGGCGACTTCGACGCGGGCCGCTTGCCAGGCTGACCAGTGGCCGGAGACCAGCGCCCAGAGCGAGAGCGCCGAGACGTAGACGACGCTGTTGAGCCACCCTGCGGTGTAGGAGATCGGGATCATGGCGAGCCAGAACATCGTGAGCCATCCGTTGACGCGGCGCATGAACACCGGGTCGCCTTGGATGGAAGCCCAGAGGGACGACGCGATCGATTTCACAGCGCGCCTGTTCTCCGCCACGCTCGCTAAGCCTGTCCGCGCGTCGCGGACAGTCAGGTTGCCGTCAGCAGTTCGTGTTTCGAAAGCGCCGGCAGGGGTGAACTATCGGTCTGCTCGGTTTGCTCCTCAAGTGTGGGGACTTGGGGCTAAAAAGGGGTCGAGCGTTTAGCAGCGCGCGACCCCTGGCGAGTGCGGTCTCGCCAGGGGTCCTCGCTGCGCCGTGCTGCGAGCGTCGCTCGGTATCTCCCGCTGCGCCGCGCCCGTATCCAGATCGGCGGGTCGCTCGTTCTCTGGCTGCTCGCGGAACTCGCCACGGGCCAAACAGAAAAGGAGCAACCACCATGGGTGTCGGAGTCAGTCTCATCTTGGTCGCAGTGGGTGCGATCCTCACCTGGGCTGTCAACGCGACTGTTTCGGGTCTCAACATTCACACGGTCGGCGTCATTCTGATGGTCGTCGGCGCGATCGGTCTGGTCCTCTCCCTCGTTTTCTGGTCGAGCTGGGGCGGCTTCGGAAACACCGGCACGACTCGTCGAACAACCGTCATCGACGACGGGCCGGCGATCTAGTACAGTCGGCCAGCAAAGCGATCAACAGAGACCAAGCGAACTGAAAGGACGTGTCGATGCTCGCCATGGCTGGAACGGGCTACGGCCTGATCGGAATCCTCGTGATCATTCTGCTCGTCGTGATGATCTTCTACTTCGTCCGCAGGGCTTAGCTGCGTCGAGTTCGAGAACGAACGAACACGCAAACGTTTGGCATCCACAGAACCAATGAGAAGGGGTCGAGATGGCGGAGCTGACGAAGCTCGAGTCGAAGCTGGGAGAGGTCACCGGGCTGGCGATGGCCGCGAAGGCGGCAACCAAGAAGGTGATCGGGCTCACCGAGGGTAAGGACACCGATCTGCTGGCGAAGCTCGAGCAGATGCATCAGGAGGCTGCCGAGACCGAGGAGAGATGCTCTGCGGTTGCTGGTGGTTTCGAGGGAAAGAAGACCGCGATCCTCGAGGAGGCACAGTCGACCAAGGGCAAGGCGCCGAGATGATGAAGACCTATCTCGACGACGATTCCGAGGCGCTCGACGGGTTCGAGTTCCTCACGATGGCCGAGGCCGGCGAGGTCGGCCACTGGGCGATCCTGAAAACCCTGAACGAGACCGCCTCCCATCGCGAGATCACTTCGCTGGTCGAATGGGCACTGCCAATCCAAGAACGACACTTCACCGATGTTCAGAGCGGATCACTGAAGCTGGCAGGGACGAGGACCCCAGCGAACCCGCCTGAGCCTCTAAGCACGACAGCACGGGAGCGGCCGAAAAGCCCGCCTGCTTGTTCGGCCGGTCCCACGCGCGTTCACGAATGAGCCGTCGCCCGGTGGGCCGACGCTCACGGAAGTCGACTGGCTCGAAACGAACGTATCCAGATTCGCCGGTCGTTCGTTTTCTTTGTGCTCGCGGTACTCACCGCGGGTCGTCCGGGATGCCGGGCGCCGCAATTGACGACAAGGAGGTGACAGACCGCTATGAGCAACTCAGACGACGCCAAGGGTCGCGTGAAGGAAGCCGTAGGTGACTTGACCGACGACAAGGACATGAAGCGTGAGGGCAAGATCGATCGCGCAACGGGAGCCGCGAAGGAGAAACTCGACGACACTGCCGACAAGGTGAAGGACACCGTCACCTCTGACGACTGACGTGCGCGAATCCCTTCCGCATGGGCGGGAGGGCTATCCATTCCCGCCGGGTACAGGAGGTAAAGGTGGAACACGTGACCGAGGCGCTGACTGAGCGCGTTCACGATTTGAGGGCCGAGACCCGCGGTGATCAGCAGCCGATTCTGTCCACGACAGGAACGCGCGCAGCCTTAGCCGCACTCGACGCACGAACGAAGACCCTCGAGGCACAGGTGCGTGAGTTGAGCGCGATCGTCCATGCACTCGCACTCGCTCCACGCACTGACAGTTGAACCAGCCCTGTCGGGCTCGTGCCGACGAACCTGCGGCTTCGCTGAGAACTCAACGTTCCGAAGATGACGATCCCACGGTAGCCCGATAGTTTCGCGCGTCCATGAGTCCCATTCGCGACTGACGTCGACGTCATCGACGTTCCGCCTGAGAGAAGGCCGACGAGCTCGCACGCCGGCTGCGCGCATCGACCGCGGCGGGGCGATCGCCGACGCGTACGTCTACGACCCCTAGGACGACAAGCTCTTCGCGCTCTCTCAGCCACCGGGAGGCTAAAGCTTCACGTCTTTTCTCGTGCGGCAGCAGCGTCCCATATCCGATCCGAAGAGCCGCGGGACGGTTGACCGTCAGAGTCGGACGCGGCGGATTGTTGCTACGGGGTGAGTGGGAAGCGGTAGACCCGCGCGTTGTGGGGCGCGAACGGACTGGGGTCGCTGAACGAACCGCCGCTGGCGGTCATCTGGCGTGCCGGATTGCCGCCTGGGTGTGCGAGGACGGCGCCGTGTCGAATGCCGGCCGGTAGCCCGCTGAAACGCACGGTGCCGGCCAGGGTTGGACTCCTGCGGACCGCGATCAGATACAGGAAGCCGTCCGCCTCGCGGGCGCTGATCGCGATGTCGGCAACGCTCGCCGTGATCGGGTGCCCGGAGGTGGGTGCGGTCAGCGCCGGTGCGTGGTCGGTCGCGGCTAACTCCTCCAGGAGCGGCCGTTGGACGTTCTTCCAGTACGTCCAATTCCAGCCGCGTTCCCGGTCGGCCTGGTTCATCGCCTGCTGCACCTGGCCGCCGAAAAAGAAGAGGCCACGCGCCCCGGCCACAATTGCGTCGTAGGCCATGAACCTCGCCTGCGTGAGCGTCGGGAACACCAGTGGATGGGGCGGCAAGACACCGCTCCACGCGATCTGCAGCGTCGTCCAAATCGCCTTTCGACCAGTGGCGCGCGCGATCAGCGTCGTCATGTCACCGACGACGCTGATGTCGGTGTTGACCGGCGGCCCACCCGCGTGCAGGCCCGGCGGTTTCGATACGGGGTAGATGTCGATCCCGTGGATGTCGCAGGCGGCCGCGTACGGCTTGACGGCGGCGACGGTCAGCCGGGTATCGGGACTGTCCGGCGTCGGCGAGGGCCCGCGCGGCGCCTCGATGATCACGACGGGATGATCCGGGTCGATCGAACGCAAATGCCGGTAGACCGCGACACATCCGGCCGCCGGCACATGACCGTGGGCCGGCTCGTCGGTTCCCTTCCACGCACCTAGCCCGGGATGGCCCTTCAAGGTGGCGACGATGCGAGTCAAAAGCGACTGCCGCGAGAGGTCGTCGTCGATACCCGCAAGCGCGACCCAGACCTGCAACCCATGCTTCGGACGCCGCATCGAGCTCCTGAACCACCGACGCGAGCTGCTCCGCCGCACCAGCCGCCGTCCAGACCGTGTAATTCCGGACGAACGAGACACCGGCGCTCGCAACCTCCGCCCACGCGTCAGCGCCGCTCGGCGCCACGCCGCCAACCGGCGGGGGACCAGACAAACCAAGCGGAAAAACACGCCTGCCGCCGACCAGCAGATCACCCGTCGACGAATCGACCGACGTCCTCGTCATACCGCTGTCCCGCCGAGTCGGCCGCGACCCATATGCAAATAACGGTACCGCGAGACCTCGCGGCGGCGCGAGCGTTCACAACGACGGCTGGGCGGCCGGCCTACGTGCCCGCGGCGAAAGGCAGATCGCGTACGGGAGGTGAGGCTGAGGTTCCAGGGTCGCTGCGGTGGGCACGATGGGGTTGTGCCGCCTCGTCGTCGTTCCGATCCCGACGCGGACCTCGTCGCGGTGGCTGATGCATGGCGAACCGGAGCCGCCCGCTGGGGCAGCGCGTCGCCTGCAGTTCGCCAACGACCGAGTCGTGCTGCTCGCCGTCGACGGGCCACAGAACGAGTCGAAGGGCGACGACGACGCATCGGAGTGGCTCCCGCCGCGCACGACATACGACTGCCGCTACGTCGCCAAACAGATCACGATCAAGACGAAATACACACTTGTGGCTGACCAGACGCGAACACAACGCGATGGGAGGCTGTCCTGGCTGCTTGGCCTCGTTGCTGACGTCCCGTCACAGTCCGGCGCGGCGGACATGTCCGTTGGCCATCTTGTCTCGCTTCGGCGCTAGGCCTACGGCCGGGAGGCGATCCGAACGCCGCGGCGCTGGCACCCCGGGCTGGACTCACGCTACGCCCGGTGGGATTGGCGTCGCCTAAGTGGCTCAGGTTGGGAGGCCCCGGCGGTCGCCGGGCCCTCCGTCACGGAGTTCGAGCGAGCTAGGCGACTGCCAGAACGCGGTCGCTGTGGGCGACGACCTTGCCGCTCGTGATCTTCGGAGCGTTGGGAAGAGCCTTGTCGAGGTGCTCGTCGGTGATCCAGTTCGAGACGAGCATCGTGGACTTGTCGGCCTCCTCGGAGGTCTCGAAGAGACCGAGTGAGCTCAGGACGCCGCTGCTGCTCTCGATGAGGAAGTAGCCGGCGAAACCCGGGAGCTCGCGGAGCTTCGGGACGAGCGTCTCGTTCACCTTGCCGGTGATCTCGGTGGTGCGGGCAGGTTCGACGCCTTCGTAGCGACGAATCGTGGCAAACATGTGGTGCTCCTTCCGGAGTCCATCAGGACAGCGCACTCGGTTGGGCGCACTGCGGCGGCCAGGCCAGGGGTCACAGTCGGAGAGGAACGTGCTAAGAGCCTCGGCGGCTTAGCAACAGCTAGAGCCAACGCGCTCCTGTCACGCTAGCTGCAATCCCAAGCTGCCGAACCGGTACTAAGCCGCACAGATTCAGTTTGCGAAGCGAGCGCGTCTCATCCTTCTGATCGTTTTCGTGCTCCCGGGGGATCTCGCGAACGGAACCTTTGAAGGCCGAGAACGATGTCCGGACGACACTCCTGCAGGCGCTGATATCCGCGCGGAGATGATCCGCGGCAACGTCCTGAGAGGAGTACGGTGGTTGGACTGGCCTGCGCCAGGATTCCGGCCGAAAGCCCGCAGTCCGCCGAACGCATCCCCTCAGGTGCGCAAGACGCCGAGGAGCCTAGGCAAACAGAGTTCACACGCAGGGCCAGCGCCTTCTGGGCGGCGCCTGGAGGTTGAGGGAGCCCGGCGTGGCGTTCCGAACTGTCGCCCCTCTTCGCTGAGATAGTGGCCCCAATAAGGGAGGGCGAATCGTCGCCCGCAAGCGACGGTTCGCCTTCCCTCGTTTCGCGACAACACGAGCACGGGAAGCCCGGCCGCGGTGCGTTCGGTTCGCCGGTCGCAGGCCACACGGCGAGCGTCTCCCCTGATCTGTCGATGCTGGCTCAGCCAGAAGCCCTGGGTGGCGGAAAGGCTGCGACCCCCACCAGCCGTATCGCGCCTCTCAACGCCACCCCGGTTTGATGCCGCGCACTCGACACTACTGCGGCCGCATACCACTGAACAGAGTCGGTCAACTCCTGGTCTTCCAGGTGTTGGAGTACTAGCTTGGACGTTGCCGCCCTCGTTGGGTTCCCCCCGTAGGGGCGGCACGGCAACGAGGGGTTGCGCGGACCGTCAATGACCCCGGCGATCCGCCCTCCCTTCGTTTTGCAATACGGGAGCAGCGCCCGAGCTAGCTTTGTTTGCAATGCGGTTGCTTCCCCTGGCGAGCCTGCGGCCTCGCCAGGGAGGCGCCGTTCCCAATGACGACGTCCGGTGCCGCTCGCCAAGAACGTATCGGCAACCCGCACCGCGTACCACTGAACAGTGCCCGGGCCTGGTCTTCGAGGTGTTGGAGTACTAGCTTGGGAAGGTGCCGCCCTTCCTTGGGTACCCCCCCGTAGGGGCGGTAGGGCGAATGAGGGTGCGGACCGTCACCGACCCTGGCGATCCGCCCTCCCTTCGTTTTGCACGACGGAGACGATGGGCGAGGTAGCTTTGTTCGCAGTGCGGTTTCTTCCCCGGCGAGGGCGGCGGCGCCGGGGAAGCACCGTTTCCGAAACTCTAGAAGGGGCTCGTGGACGCCGGCGAGGTCACGCAACGCATGGTGGCGGCCTATCAAGCCGGCGAGCTTGTCACGACGTGCGCCTGGTGCGGGCGTGTCACCTTCGACGGCGAATGGGTTCGGGTACCGCACGCGGCTCTGCTCGCGATTGATGCCCACAGCACCTTGTCGCATTCGATCTGCCCGGAGTGCGCCGCGAGATACGCGGCGCATCCGGTCCGCTCGCCGCAAGGGCAAGACACTGAGTAGCGTTGCCGCCGTGGGATTCCGGTACGCGCTCCGCTGGGCCGACGGCGACGACGCCGGCACCGCCGAGTACCCCGATGACGGCATCCAGGCCGGGGACGAGATCCGCATCGACGGCAACCAGCTGGTCCGCGTGCGTGCGGTGATCCCGGTCGAGCTCGCCGCCGAGTTCGTCGACAGCGCCGACTACGGGACGCTCGAGATCGAGCCCGTCTAGGAGGGATTGGCGAAACGCGGGATACTGTCGAGCTGTGAGCTTCGACCTCGCCGTCCTCTCCGGGCAAAAGCGTCTCATCCCGGCCGATGCAGGCCAGATCTACGTCCAACTCTGCGAAGAACCCGATACGTGGAGCGACCTACTCGAAGCCGACGATCGCGTGGCTGCCTTCGTCGACGAGATCACGGCCCGCTGGCCGCAAATTGACGACGTTCCCGAGGACGAGGTCGATGACTGCCCCTGGAACATTGAGTTCGATCAGTCACCGGCCCACGCGATCAGCTGTATTGCCTGGTCCAGGGCGGAAGAAGTGGCACCCGTTTACCTCGAGATCGCCCTACGGCACGGCTTGTACGTCTACAACCCGCAGGAAGACAAGCTCTTCGCCCCCACCCGGAGGCTCGAGCTGCGAGTGGCGTGGCCGCCGCCGAGTTCGTCGACGACGCCGCGTACGGGACGTTGGAGATCGAACCGGCGTCTGGCTAGTCGCTCAGCTGATCTTGTGGGCTTCGCCCTTCGTCTTCGCGGCAAGGTGATCGGGGTGGCCGCCCGTTCCCCGTCCACCTCTCCGCCGCAGGGTTCCGCAGACGCTGCAGCTCGTGATGCTGCTGCCCTTATCCACGGTTGTCTGCCAGGTGACCGCCGACCAAGCACGAGAGCCTGCTCGATCGCGGCTTCGATCCTATGCCTTCGGACGCTGCGGCATCCCTCGACTCGTGCCGGTAGAGCGCGGGCAACAGGGTGCGGCGCGAGGGCCGACTGCAGAATTCTGGAGATCGAGCCCGTATGAGCGAACCGCCCCCGGCCGCCACACTTAGGAGTACCTGGCGACAACGCCGGCCACGGGCGTCAGGGTTGCGCGACGATGGTCCGGATTGTTCTGATCCGGGGAGTTCGACGTGTGGTGGAACACCCGCGAGATGCAGCGAAGGTCGGTCGAGGCGAAGATGTGGGCAACGGGCGCACTACCTCTATTTGCACGCGCACTACATCGGCGGACGCGGCGCGTTCGTCACGTGGGACAAGGCGATCTTTGCGTCTGGCCGAAGACCTCCTAGCAACGTTTGGTGTGCGGGTGCTGACGCCGCGCGCGGCGCTCGACTTGATTGCGTAAACCACGCCGGTAACGCCGAAGACTCTCCCATCCGGAGCGGGCGCTTAATACGCGTGACGACAAAGAGTCGGCGTGGTGCCATCGTGCTTTGGAGCCTGATGTTCCTAGCGGTTGTCGTTAGCCTCTCCTGGCTCGTCGGGCACTGGGTTCGCCAAGGTCATTCGTTCAACTGGACGCTCGCATCGGTCTTTGGTACTGCCTCGGGACGACGCTTCTTGCGCTTGCAACTGGGGTTCTCGCGTTCGCGACCGCCGAAGACGTTCGGTCAAGCACCGAGATCGCGCTTCTCACGGCGAGAACAAGAACACGCGCGACAGCCGCTGATTCTCTTGCAGGAAGTGACGATGAACGTCGGCGCGCCGGCCACGCAGGCGGTGCTGATCTCTGGTATTATTTTTGACGACTTGAGTACCTGCGGTACTGGCAACCGGCGGGTACAAATCGGGTACATCGTTGCGCCCACTCGACGCATCTCGACCGCCTGAACCAGCGTTGCTGTAAACGCCGTTTCGCCTGTGTTCAAGCCGTTTCCGGCTGATATAGCCAAATAGCGCCAGGCGTCGGAAGGGACTTTTAATCCCAAGGTCGCAGGTTCGATCCCTGCCCGGCCCATCTCAACGGTTTTCTGTCGTAGTCCCAATTTCCCGGCACGGGCGGGACGCCGCAACGTCCATACGTCCGTCAGGGGGCAACCGACAGGGCAACACACCGCGGCGAAGATCGGAGGTCGCGGGCAGTGACCGCAGGCGCCGCACTGATCGGTTCGACGGGCCGGCCGGACCGGGAATGGTCTGTCGATTCACCGTGACCCGACAACCGCGGATGAAACGGTCGAACTGTCGCTGTTGGAGGGTCGGTTCGGTGAGATTTTGAAGAGATTCGCGCTCGCCCAGCTGCTCTAGGATCCGTTCGATGTCCGCGACGATCGAGCAGGTCGACGTCTTCACCTACGACTTGACCTACGTACACGGGCGTTACGTCATGTCGCTCGGTCGAGAGATAGACACGCTTGTCTCGACGGTCGTGCGGGTGCGGACCAGCGACGGCGTTGAGGGGTTCGGGGAAGTGTGCCCGCTTGGCCCTGCCTATCTACCGTCCCACAGCGGCGGTGCGTTGGCTGCATTGAACGAACTTGCGCCGGCCCTACTGGGGCTCGAAATCAGGAATCTCGCGGCGGTGCAGCGCGCTCTCAACCGGGCACTCATGGGCCATGAGTATGCGAAGAGCGCCGTCGACGTGGCTTGCTGGGACGCTTTCGGACGGACGATCGGCGTCCCGGTCTGCGAGCTTCTTGGGGGGCGGGTGAGCGAGTCGTTTCCGCTCTATGTCGCAATACCTCTTAGCTCGAGTACCGAGATGACGGAGTTCGTAAAGGCGCGTCTCTTCGAAGGCATCCATCGTTTCCAGCTGAAGCTTGGAGCCGATCCCCTAGATGACGCGGCGCGCGTCGCGGCAGTCGTTGCAGTGACGGGAGATGACGACTTGATCGTCGCGGACGCGAACGGGGGGTGGCGCCTCCAAGATGGCGTGGTGGCGGCACGCGCGCTGGACGCGCTACCTCGGGTGTTCCTGGAGCAGCCATGCGCGACGCTCGAGGAGTGCCTGATCGTGCGAGAGCGGACGACCCTGCCGATGGTGCTGGACGAGTCAATCGTTGACGTTCAATCGCTACTCCGCGCCTACCACGCGAAGGCGATGGAGGCGTTCAACCTCAAGATCTCGAAGGTCGGTGGATTGACCACAGCGAAGCTGATGCGCGACCTCGCGCAGTCCCTAGGGCTCAGGGTGACGATCGAAGATACATGGGGCGGCGACCTCGTCACCGCCGCCGTCGCGCATCTGGCAGCGAGCACGCACCCGGAGACGCTGTTCACGGTTTCATTCATGAACGATTGGACGGCGGAGCATGTCGCCGCGCACCAGCCGAGATCCGCCGGCGGTATCGGACGAGCGCCGGACGGTCCCGGACTGGGAGTCTCCGTGGATGTCGCACTCCTCGGCAGCCCCGTCTTAACGGCGATGCGGTGACCAGCCGCGGCGACGCAGTCGCGCTTTCCTAGATCCCGGGTCGGCGGACGCTCGCGGTCGTCTGCGCGCCGACTTGCCGCCGGCCGGCACCCTCACATTCCCCAGAGATCAGTTGCTCAATGTGGTGCGCGAGCTCGAGCTGTTACTCGCTGTGCGAAAGCTCGCGCGTGTAGGCGATCAGCTCGAGAAGGCGCTCGGGTGACCGCGCCTGTTTGCGGGCCTCGCGCGCGGCAGTCTCGGCGATGCGATCGAGGTACTCCTCCGCCTCGTCGAGCGCGTCCACGAGGCGCTCGGTCAAGGCCGCGATCTCGTCAGGGCGCTCGAAGAGGAGCGCAGTCTCTGGATCGCGGATCGCGATCGCCGCCGGCAGCGTGAGGATTCCGTCGGCGATGTCTTTCTCGCTGCCGCCGCCGAGAGCGGCCGTGCCCCGCACGTCGGCGACGTCGTCGCAGCCGTGGTAGAGGAGGCCCAGCAGCTTGCCGAACTTCGCGAGGCGGTCGTCGCGCGTTCCGAGACGCGCGCAGATCTCGAACATCGAGCCCGTGTCCTCCCCTGCGATCCTGCGCCAGTCCTCCACGCCTAGCGGTCTTCGGCGCAGCCGCCACTGCATGCACTCGGCGACGCCGAGACGCTGCATCAGCTCGGCCAAAAGCCGCACGCCGTAGGGATCGTCGGCGACGAGCGCCGAAGCGGAGAACCCGATGTACCCCGACGTCATCAAGGCGGGCAGGAACCCGAAGCGACAGTGCAACGACAGCGCGCCGCGCCGATAGCGCGAGCGATCAAGGATGTCGTCGACAATCAGCGAGACGTTGTGCAACAACTCGACGGCAGCCGCGGAACGCACGACCTCGTCCGGCGGCCGCCCTACGGCCGCCGCTCGGTAGCACGCGAAGACGGTTGCGGGGCGGTACCGCTTGGCCCGTCCCGCGAGTTGGCGCTCCACCATCGCTCGCACCTCGATGTCTGTTCCCTCACTCCACGCAGCGAGCACGTCGTTGAGCCGACGCACATCAGCAGCAAGGCCCAGCCGCTGCGGAAGCTCCCATACGCCACCGCGGTCGGGCGGCACCTGCGCGGTCGGAACGGCCACGAGGCTGCTGTCTTACGCCTTGGCGCGGGCCCGTCGAGTGCGAGGCGCCTTGTTCCTGGGTTCCTTCGCGATCTGCTCGTCGAAGTGCCTCGCCGCCTCCGCGGGAAGCTCGGTCAACTCGCGCAGGTACGCGCTCGTCGCGTCAGCGAAGCGAACAGCGGCCTCATCCGCAGGCGTACGGCCTTCCAGGAGATCGCAAATCTCGGTGCCGAGGGCCTGCGCATAGTGGTCGGCGGTCTGAGCCCAGATCGCCAACAACCTGCTCGCCGCGGTCATCGCCGCAACCTGCGCGTGACCCGCTCGAAGCATCACGTCGACGACGGCGTCGCTTTGCTTCGCAGACTCCTTCGCACTGCCACTGGAGCTCGCAGCCATCGCGTCTCTCCCTCCTGCTAGATGGGCGAGGCGATCATACGCGACCGAGTACCCGGCTAGCGCCAACCACTTCCGCGGCCTGGCACGGTTGGGAGTCAGATTCCTCCGTAAACGGCGGTCGCGCGTACTGCGAAACGTGCTCCGTGCGCTCCTTGGGGGAGGAGTATCAAGTGTGTTGACAGGTAACCTGCTTTCGCTCGATACTCTCGACGTCATTCACGAGGGAGGTCGATGTGAAAGCGCCGAAGTATCTCGTCTGTTTCGTGTCCCTGGCAGCCGGGCTCGCGCTCGCTGCGGCGGCGCCGAGCGCGTCGCCCGCGGTTACCGCGAGCACGCACTTCACTGGCACGCTTGCCGACGGCGCGACCTGGGTCGCCGATGTTCCGAGCGACTGGAACGGCGTGCTGCTCCTGTACAGCCACGGCTTCGGGCCGCTGACTGCGGCGGACGCGCCGGACCCGGCCTCGGCCGCCGCGCTGCTCGATCGGGGCTATGCCCTTGCAGGCTCGTCCTACGACCCGAACGGGTCGTGGTGGGCGTTGCAGAACGCGGTGCGCGACCAGTTCCAGACGATCGACGCCGCGACCGCGAACGCGCTCCCGCACGCACCGAGTCGTGTGCTCGCGGTCGGCAGTTCGATGGGCGGCCTCATCAGCGCACTCGAGGCGCAGCAGGGCGCGGGCCACATCAACGGTGCTCTCTCGACCTGCGGGATCGTCGCCGGAGGGATCCGGCTCAACAACTACCAGCTCGACGGTGAGTACGTGATGGCGAAGCTGCTCGCGACCACGCCGATTCAGCTCGTGAACTTCTTCCCGGACTTCAACGCGGGAATCGCCACCGGGTTCGAACTGCAGGCGATCGCGAATCAGGCGCAGACGACGCCGCAGGGCCGTGCCCGGCTCGCGCTCGCGATGGCGTTCCTGAACGCGACGCCGGACGCGCCCGGCCAACCGGCCCCGTCGTTCTGGGATGCGGATGCGGTCGAGGCGGCGCAGTTCGCGAGTGAGTTCACAGGCGGCTTCCCGATCATCGCGTTCGTCAATGCCGCGCGGCCGTGGATCGAGATGTCTGCCGGCGGGAACGCATCGTGGACGAAGGGCGAGAACTTCGCGCTGCTCCTTGCACACTCGCCCTACGCGTTCACCGTCGCGAGGCTCTACCACGAGGCCGGGGCTCAACCTGTTCGCGGATCTCGGCGCGCTGAACGCCGGCGCGAACGTCCCGGCCGACCCAGCCGCGATCGCCTCGCTGCAGCAGACGTCGGTGCCGACCGGGCGCCTCCAGGTGCCCGAGCTCGACATGCATACGATCCACGACCCGCTCGTGCCCGTGGAGATGGAGAACACCTACGCCGACATCGTCCGCGGCGCCGGCAGCGGCAGCCTGCTCCGCCAGGCGTACGTCGACCGCTACGGCCACTGCGCGTTCTCTGCGTCGGAGATCGTCGCCGGCGTCGAGGCAATCAACCACCGCGTCGCGACCGGCCGCTGGGACTCGGTCGCGGAGCCGCAGAAGCTCGAGGGCTTCGCGAGCAGCCTCGGGCTCGACGCCGCCGCGTTCGTGCGGTTCGAGCCGTTCCCACTCTCCGGCGACAACGGCCCATTCGACCCGCGGAAGAACTCCTAAGACGAGAGAGTCGGCGGCGCCCGCCAGTCGCGGGCGCCGCCCTCCCAGCCATGACCGACGTCGCCCCCGTCAAGATCGACAACACGACGGAACCACGGATCAGCTACGCAGTCGCGCGGCTCGAACGCGCGGTCCGCTCCGGGATCGCCGAGCGCGTGCGCCCGTACGGGCTGACGACGCTTCAGTACACGGCACTGAGCGTGCTCATGCGCCACGGCGCGCCGCTGTCGAACGCGCAGCTCGCGCGGCGCGCGTACATGACGCCGCAGGCGATGAGCGAGGTGATCGATGCCCTCGAGACGAAAGGCTTGATCCGGCGCAACCCGGACCCAAACCACGGCCGCCTGTTGCCCGCGACGCTGACCGCGAAGGGCCGGCGCGTCCTCGCCGACTGCGACCGACGGGTCGACGAGATGGAGGAAGTGATGCTCGCCGACCTCACCGCCCGCGAGCGCGCCGCGTTCCGCGAGGCGCTAAAGACGTCGGTGCGCGCACTCGGCGCCGGCTTCCCGCACCTATAGCCACGAAGGATGTCGTCGTCAGCGCGGCCACGAAGGTCAGCCAACTGTCGTCTCGCGTCTCTTGAAGCTCCGTCGAGACACTCACTCGGCTCGCGCGCCGGCCGCTGAGACGCGCCGCCCAGCGCCCGCGAGAGGTGCCATAGGATTTGCGCCGTGCCGTTCACGCTCAGGAATCTCAAGGAGGATTTGGAGGACCTCGGTTCCAACTTCGACGGCGCGCCCGACCTGGAGTTCCGCGCGGCGACCAAGGCACTCGAACTCGAAGAATCCGGCCTCACGTACCAGCGCGTCCCGCCCGGCTACCGCTTCCCATACGGCCACACGCACAAGAAGCAGGAGGAGGTTTACGTGGTCGTGCGAGGGAGCGGGCGGATGAAGCTCGACGCCGAGATCGTCGAGCTCAAGGAATGGGACGCGGTGCGCGTCCCGCCTGGTACCTGGCGAGGCTACGAGGCCGGGCCGGAGGGCCTCGAGATCCTCGTCATCGGCGCACCCAGCCTCGGCGAGGCTCCGCGCGAAGACGTCGATGGCCAGCGCGACTGGTGGGCTGGCTAGGTACCACCGGTTGCCAGTTCGGGCGTGATCGCCGACGCCGCCGCCGAGTTCGCTGTGACGCTGTGTGCGGGCCGGCGCGCGGCTGCCGTCATGCCGTCCGCGATCGGCGCCATTGTTCGCCGGATGGCGGGCATCCAGACTTGGGTTGCGCTCGTTGGCGGTCTCGCCACCGCGATCCTCGGGATCCTCAAGTATTTCAACTACCGAACGCGGACTGACCGGCTCGTCCTCGTCGGTCAGACGTTTTCTGAGACCGTCGACGCGCTCGCGGCCAAGGATGAGATCAAGCGCCTCGCGGCGGCGATTCTGCTCCGCCGATTCTTCGACCCCCACACCGAGCAGGGCAGCGGCCGAACGCCGTATCAGAAGGAGGCGCTGCGCGTAATCGCCGCGCTGCTCCGCGCGACCACGCAGGAGAGTGAGTTCCAGAAGCTTCTCGCCGACGGCCTCGGTCATGCCCCTGATCTGCACGGAGCGGATCTGCAGGGTTGCAATCTGTCAGGCGCCTACCTGGGTGACCGACTCGGCAGGCGGGTGGACATCTCCGGCGCCGACCTGTACAAGGCGAACCTCTCGCGTACCTCATTGCGCGGCGCGATCGCAGAGAGACAGTCTTCTACGGCGCCACCCTGGCGAACACGGTGCTCGAGGGCGCCGACCTGTCGTCCGCCGATTTTCGCGAGGCCGATCTGGCAGAGGCTCGATTCGGTGACGCGATCATCGAGGGGGCACGCTTCGAAGGAGCTCGGAACGTGCCGGCCGACATCACCGCCCGGCTCGCGGCTTCCAGCTCACCGTGACTCCGGGCTGCCGCTTGTTCCTCTCGTACGCCCGCGCGGACGAGCCCGTCGCCGCTCGACTCTACGACGCGCTGACTGGCGCCGGCCAAGAGGTGTGGTTCGACGTGGTCAGGCTCCGGCCCGGAACGGATTGGTGGAAGGGCGTGCGATGCGCGATCGACCACTGCAGCGGCCTGGTCCTCCTCGTGAGCGATGAATCGTCGCGGTCGAACTCCTGCGCTCGCGAGCTCGCGTTTGCAGTCGCGCGCGGCAAACAGATTACGTCGCTCGACATTACGACGGCGTCCGTGGTGGAAGGGTTGGTTGCCGCAGACCGGGCGTAGCCCGATGACCGGCGACGTGGTCGACCATGTCGGCGGCTGCAGCGAGACCCGCTGCGATCCGGTCGTGTCCGGGCTGGCCCAACACCACCCCGGTGATCGTCGTCGGCCTGCCGTCGATCCAGCGAATTGCGCGGAAGGCGAAACAGCCCCCGGCCGCGTCGTCCGAGCCGGTCTTGACGCCGACGAACCCCTCCTGCCCGAGCAACGTGTTCGTGTTGTGCACGGTGCCGGCGACCGGCAGCGTCACGCTCGGTGTGGCGACGATGCTCGCAAACACCGGCAGGCGCATCGCCCGATCGACAACACGCATCTGGTCGGCGGCAGTCGACACGGTTGCGTCGTCGTAGCCGCTCGGGTCGGTGTAGCGGGTGTGGGTCATGCCCAGCGAACGTGCTGTGGCATTCATCCGGGCAACGAACCGGTCCACCGAGCCGGCGTCCCACCGCGCCAGAACCGCGGCGACGTTGTTCGCCGACGGCAGCAGCAGCGCCTGCAGCGCCTGCAGCTCGGTCAGCTGCTCTCCGGCGGCGACGGACACGACCGACTCCTCCTGTCCGCGTCGCCGGTCGGTGTCGGCGACATCGGCGTCTGTGAGCGTGATCGCCGGGCCGTCCTCGCCGAGCCGTAACGGGTGGTCACGGAGCACGAGGTAGGCCGTCATCACCTTCGCGACGCTGGCGATCGCAGCCGCGTGCTGGTTCGGGCCGGCGCGGACCTGCGACTCTCCTACTTGAATGGCGGCCTGGCCATCTGCCGGCCACACCGTGCTGGGCAGCGCTTCGCCACGCGCACCACGGTGCTCACTGCGGAAGGTGCGGATGGGTGATGCGGCTGTCGAGGATGAGGACTCCAGCAACTGGTAGCCCACGGATGCGGCGATCGCCGCGACGATGGCCACCAGGCCGGCGGCACGGATCCTGCGAATCCGACTACGGCGGGTCGTTGCTCGTGCTCGTCTGCTGTAGGTCACGCCTCCAGTCTGGAAAGCGTGGCGTTGCAGGAACGTATGGGGTTTTCGATATGCCGGCGATATGCGGTTGCTCGTAGCATCCGAGGATGCGGGTCTTGATCGTCGAGGACGAGCCCCTGATGGCGGACGCGATCCGCGATGGGCTGCGCCTGGAAGCGATCGCCGCAGACATCGCGGGTGACGGCGAGACCGCTCTGGAGCTGCTCCGCGTCAACGCCTACGACATCGCCGTCCTCGACCGGGACATTCCCGGACCTACCGGCGACGAGATCGCCGAACGCATCGTCGCCTCCGGCAGCGGGATGCCGATCCTCATGCTCACCGCTGCCGACCGTCTCGACGACAAGGCGACCGGATTCGAGCTCGGCGCCGACGACTACCTCACGAAGCCGTTCGAGCTCCGTGAACTGGTGCTCCGTCTCAGAGCGCTCGACCGCAGGCGCGCCCACATCAGACCGCCCGTGCGGGAGATCGCAGGCCTGCGGCTGGATCCGTTCCGCCGAGAGGTTTCCCGCGACGGCCGCTACGTCGCGCTGACCAGGAAGCAGTTCGCCGTGCTCGAAGTCCTCGTCGCTGCCGAAGGCGGCGTCGTCAGCGCCGAAGAGCTCCTGGCGCGAGCATGGGACGAGAACGCCGATCCGTTCACCAACGCCGTGCGCATCACTGTCTCGGCGCTGCGCAAACGCCTCGGCGAGCCCTGGATCATCGCAACCGTCGCCGGCGTCGGTTACCGCATGGACGCGCAACCGGACACCGAGCGTGTGGAAGACGAGCGTGGATAGAGCCCCTGGTCTGAGCGTTCGCCTGAAGCTCACCCTCAGCTACGCCGGCTTCCTCATGCTTGCAGGCGCGTTACTGCTCGCCGTCGGGTACTTGTCCCTTTCGCGCGGCGTGCACCCGGGTGTGATCTTCGTCGTGCGCAGCCACGCCGACCTCCTGCGCGACTTTGCTCCGATCGCTGCCATCGTGATGGCATTCCTGCTGGTGTTCGGTCTCCTGGGAGGGTGGTTTCTCGCCGGCCGCATGCTCGCCCCCCTGCCACGCATCACGGACGCCACACGCATGGCGGCGACCGGCTCGCTCTCCCACCGGATCGAGCTGGAAGGCCGTCAGGACGAGTTCCGCGAGCTTGCCGACGCCTTCGACACGATGCTCGCGCGGCTCGAAGCGCACGTGGCCGAACAGCAGAGATTCGCGGCCAACGCTTCGCACGAACTGCGGACCCCGCTGGCGATCACGCAGACGCTTCTCGACGTCGCCCGCCAGGATCCGAACCGCGACAACGGCGAGCTCGTCGACCGCCTCCACGCCGTCAACACCCGCGCGATCGACCTCACTGAAGCATTGCTCCTGCTCAGCCGTGCCGACCAGCGGTCCTTCGCCCGAGAGCACGTCGACCTCTCCCTCGTAGCGGAAGAAGCCACCGAAACGCTTCTTCCGCTCGCAGAAAAACGCGGCCTCAGCATCGAGACCTCCGGCGACCCGGCCGCCGCGATCGGCTCACACGCGCTGCTGCTGCAGTTGAGCACGAACCTCGTGCACAACGCGATCGTCCACAACCTCCCTCAACAGGGCACCGTGTGGGTCACGACGAGCGTTCACCCCAGGAGTGCCGTGCTCACCGTCGAGAACACCGGCGAGAAGCTCACCCCACAGTTGGTTGCCACGCTTGCCGAGCCGTTTCGTCGCGGCACCGGCCGCATACGCACCGACCACGCGGGTGACGGACTCGGCCTGGCAATCGCCAAGAGCATCACGCAAGCACACGACGGAACCCTCACCCTCACCCCCCGCGCCGCCGGGGGGCTCCGCGTCACCGTGCAGCTACCTGCCGCGCCGCCGCACACCGGCAGATGACGTGCGACGGGGTCAGCGTCGGCCGCCGAACTCCCAGTCGTGGATCTCGACATGCGGGAAGACGTCGAGCCGTGCTCGCCCTTCCTCGAGCAGCAAATCGACCGCTTGCCTGTCGCGTGCTTGGACGGCCAGCGCGACGCCCACCGGTGCGGCGTCGGCCGGCGCGGTCAGCGCCCCATAGACGATCAGTCGCTGACGCAACTCCGCCGAGAGGTCCTCCCGCGGCACCGTCGGGCCTCTTGCTGCAGTGATCGGAGTGCCATGCGAATGCGCGATGATCAGGAACTTCGGGTTGTCGGCTGCGCCCGGAAACTCCCACATCGTGCGTCCCAGCAGATTCTCGAAGCGCCAGATTGAATGCTCCGCATAGACGCCGGCGCGGTTGTTCGGTTCCTGTGCGACGAACTCATGCGCTGCATCGACGCTCGGCAGTCCGACGATGTGCAGGCTGCCCGTCACGGTCTCGCGGTCCGCCCGAAAGGTCGGCCCGCGGGCACTCATCGTGCCCGCGAACCGGTCCATATACGACCAATGCTCCTCGAGCAGCTCGCCATCATCCCGAAGTGCTTCGGTCCCCGGCGCGTCGCGGCTGTACACGAAGAAGTCCAATAGACGCCTCACACGTTGATCGTCGGGATGTCGGAGTCTACGACGTTCCAGGAGCCGTTCTTTCCCTGGGTCTGGAGCTGCACCTCTACCTTGTAGATCTGCGTCGAGGTGTACGGCTGCAGATCGACCGAGACGGCGTGGAGGTCGTTGTCGCCCGCGCAGGCCGAGCCGCCGTGCTTTTCGGCCAGGAGTGCCCCCGACTCGGAGTAGTAGCGGAGGTTCATCCGGGCGCAGAGGCCGGCGACGTTGTTGAGCCAGATGTAGCCGATCAGGCGCGGGGTGATCTCGGGGCCGTCGCCGAGGTTCCAGTACAACGACGCAACCCCGGTCGGCTCACTCGTGACCCACGACCACTGGGAGCCGCCGAAGTCGACTCCCTTCGACGTGAACTCGATGTTGTCGGACGTGGTGCCAGGCGAGGCGTAGGCAGACTCGACGATCGAGAAGTCCGACCCGCCGGCCGCGGTCTGCTTCTGGACCGACACCTTGACCAGGTCGATATCGGGACTGGACCATGGAGAGAGATCGACGTCGTAGTAGTGAGCGCCGCCGTTGGGCGCGCAGACGGTGCCGCCGTACTTGACGGCGATCGACGTGCCCTGGTGGAAGTACTCCATGCGCATCCGGGCGCACGAGCCGTTCGCATTGTCCAGCGTCAGCGTCCCCCGGAGAGTCGGGGTGAACGTGCCGTCGCCGAGCGTCCAGGAGACCTCTCCGTCCGTGAACGCGAAGCTGTTGGTGCCGATCGTGGGCACGACGTCGACGTCGATCAACGACTCCGCACGGACCGAACCGGCCGTGACAGCAGCGGTCCCCAAGACAGCCGCGAGCACAACGAGCTTGACGGTGCGAGTGACGCGAAACATCGGTTCTTCCTCCCTGAGTTGATGTGTTCGACATCGCTAAAGACACCGTCCGCCCGCGCGTATTCCGGCCGGAGCGCAAAGTCGTGAGCGGCCCGTCGCCGCCTTCGCGATCAGGGCGGAGCTCTGGCGCGAACCCGAACGGGCAGACTTTCGGACACACTCGCCTTCGCGGCCTTGTCTGCTCGTCGCCCTTCGGGTCTGATCGTCCCGAGATGGCCCGATGGATCCTCAACTCATTCTCGACGGTCCAGCTGGTCGTGCTCGGCGTCGGCGGGATGGTGCTGCTCACGGTCGTCTGCGTGCTGCTGGCGCGACGGAGCTTCCCACGGCTGGCCGACAGCGAGTTCGAGCCGGTCGCCGAGAGCCTGCGGGTGGTCTATGAGCTGATCTTCGCGCTGATCCTCGCCTTCGTCATCGCCTCGGTGCTCGACGAGATGGGCAACGCCGAGTCGGCCGTCGCATCGGAGGCGACGACGATCAGCGAGCTCGTTCGGGTCAACGACGCGCTTCCGCGGCCCGTGGGCGGGCCGCTGGACACGGCCGTGAGCAGGTACGTGCACGCCGTCGCCAACGACGAGTGGAAGACGATGAAGCACGGCGAAGAAAGCGCGCAGGCGTCCGCCGAGCTCGAGGGCATGTACGCCGAGTACGACCGGGTCAGGCCGAAGGGCGCTGCGCAAACCGAGGTGTACGCCCAGGCGCTCAACGACCTGCACGAGGTGAGCACCAAGCGGCGCGAGCGGCTGGACATCGCGAGCAGCGACCAGCCGACGCTGCTCCGCGTGCTCGTCGCCGTCGGACTCGTTCTGTTGCTCGTGCTGGAGTACCGCCCGCACCTGAAGCCGGTCGCCGGGCTCGTCTTCATGGGAACGTTGGCGGCCGTGGTCACATCGGCGTTTCTGCTCACGGTGATCCTCGACTACCCGTTCGCGGGAGAGGTGTCGGTCAGCAACGCGCCGTTCAAGCAGGACAACCTTTCGCGGTTCTGGGAAAGCGAGCTTGCCTATCGACCGAAGCCCGGTGATGAGCTGCAGCCGCTGACGGCGCAGCGACTGGCGGGCGTCTACAACTCCACCGCCTACGGGACGCTCGTCCTGCAATGCTACGAGAAGGATTGGCCCCACAGGGTGCGTCGCTGCGGGCCGAGCGACAGCCGGATGCGCGGGGTGTACCGGTACTACGACGGCACGCTGACCGGGGAGGTCGTCGGCGGCGTCTTCCGCGGGTGGTGGACGCAGGCGCCCACGCACCATGGAGACGACGCCGGGCGCGTCACGCTGCGGCTCGTGAAGACATCGGACGGACCGCTCGTCGCCGGCAGCTATGGCTACCGCTTCGCGCCGCCGCGCACGCCCGGCTGGGACCTCGAGAGAATCAGCGACGACACGCCGCCGGACCTGTACCGGCGCCTCCACGATCCGCGCACCTTCATCGAGCGCCCGGGCGCGCGCCTGGTTGAGCCCACGCGTCATCCAGCCGGCTGTTTCAGCACCCCGATCAGCAGCGCCCCTGGCGTGCACTTCTTGCCGCCGGGGTTCTTGCAGCTGACGTTCAGTGTCAGCTTCTCGCCACCCTTGAGCACGATCGGGGCGGTGAGTGAGATCGGCAGGTCGCCGGACTTCGATGCGACGAGGCCCTGGGCGAACACCGGCTGACCGCCGCGCAGGAGCGTGACCGTCCCGGTGTCGCCTGCCGGGTTCTGGAAGACGACGTCCGTGAGCGCGTAGGAGGCCGCCTTTGCCGGCACCTTGAAGGTGGCGGTCGACTGGGTGAGCCGCGTCGAGCTGGGTATGCCGTTGGGCCCGGTCGCGACGGGAGCCTTCGAGGGGGCGAACCCGGAGACGAAGACCGACGGCGTGCACGGCCCCTGCGTGCACGAAACCTTTGCCGCGAGCGCCTTGCCGCCCTGAACGAGCAGCGGCGTCACGGGCTTGAAGTCGGCGCCCGTGCCACTCGCGAACGACTCGACGAGCACCGGCTTGCCCGCCGAGCGTCAGTGTCACCGTCCCCGCGCCGGTGCCCGGGTTGCCGAGGACGACATCCGTGACGTAGAACGTCTGCGCCGGTAACGCCTGTGCGGTGAAGGGCTGAGGCGTTGCGCAGCTCGGCGTGCAATTGGGCGGCAGTGCGAGCCGCTGGCCGAACGGCGACCCGGTGAACGGCGGCGTCGCTGCCTGCAGCGCCTTGTTCGCCGTCGCCGTCGCCTTGCTCGCCTGCGCGCCGGCGTCCGTCGCGGCCGCGGTCGCCTTCACGGCCTGTTGCTGCGTCGTTTGCGCGTCCTTGTGCGCGGACTGGGCGGCGCTCGCCGCCTGCTTCTGCGCGGCAACGGCATCCTTGTGCGAGGTATTGATCGCGGCGGCGCTGAGCGCGTTCGCCCGGCGCGCAATCGCATTTCCGTTCACCGCAACCTGCTTCGTTGCTGCCGCCTGCTGCGCGGCGACGAGGGCGGGTGCAAGCGGCTTCACCTCGGGCTTGAAGAGCGCCCAGAGGATCACGCCGGCTGCGACCAGAACGGCGATCGGCAGCAAGATCACCGGGATGATCGAGCGCTGCATGTAGAGACCGTCGACCGGCGGGATTTGCCCGGCGGCCGCCTCGGCCGGGTCGGCGTCCAGGTCAGGCGCGAACCTCACGAGGAGCTTGAACGGCGCGGCACGCGGCGGGCCGAGCAGGAACTTCCGACGCGGTCGCACCTTCACCTTCATGAACCCGACCAACCCAGGAGGGATGACGAGCACCTTCGGCGTGAAGCGCACGTCGAGCAGGTTCTCCGCGTCCTCGGAGGTGACGGTAACGGTCGCAGGGGTGTTGCCGTAGTTGTCGATCGCGAGTCGATGCCGTCCCGACCACCGTCCGCGTGAGGTCCGCGGCAGCAGCGCAGCATTGTGCTTGTTGAAGCGGCCGACCTTGAGCAGGCCTTCCTCTACCGCCTCGACCCTCTCCCTGAGCCTGTTCTCGTCCTCGGCCCACGAGCAGACCAACAGGCCGTAGGGACAAGGCCGGGTGCGATGCTCGAGTCGTTCTCATCCGGCCTGAAGATGACCTCGACCTCGCCCTTGTCGTTCGGGAGCAGGTCGAGCTCCGGGGGCCCGTCCGCCGATACCCGCTCACCGTCGGGATCGCCGACAACGCGGATCGCCGTCTTCTCCCAGCGACCGGGCTCGCCGATCACGCGGAACGTGAAGTTGTTGACGTCGTAGCCGGTGTTGCGCACACTGAAGCGCGCGACTGCCTCGTTGCCCAGGTCGACCGGCAGCTCTGCGTCAGGGGTGAGCGGCTCGACGACGGCGGTCATCGCGTCGAATGTAGGGGCGCGCCACGGTCCAGTCCTAGGCCGCTCCGGGAACGCGCGCGGGCAACGGGCGCTGCCCCTTGAGTCAGCGTTGAGTGCACACAGAGCGACGAGTGGGATGCTCGTTCGCCCAGAGTCGTCGCGACCCGAAGGAGCAACCATGACTGCCCCCATCCGCGTCCGTGTCCACGCGAGTGACCGCCTTTCGGAGGCGGGTGTCACTGCCGAGCTCAAGCAGTGGCCTGAGGTTCGCGTCGTGGCGGACGCTGACGACGCGGACGTCGCCGTCGTCGTCGCTGACGACATCGACGGCGACGCGCTACGGATGATTCGCGCCGCTCAGCGGGGTGACGGCGACCGTGCCGTGCTCGTCGCAACGCGCATCGACGACCGCGGACTGCTCGAGGCGGTCGAGGCAGGTGCGTGCGGGGTCGTACGCCGCCGGGAAGCGAGCGGACAGGCGATCGTCGCCGCCGTCCGCACCGCCGCGCGTGGCGACGGGACGCTGCCGAGCGACCTCCTCGGCCGGCTCCTCACACAGGTCGGCAAGCTCCAGCGGCAGGTGCTTGCCAAACACGGCCTCTCGTTCGGTGGTCTTTCAGAGCGCGAGATCGCGGTGCTGCGCCTGGTCGCCGAGGGCCTCGACACCGGGGAGATCGCGCAAGAGCTGTCGTACTCCGAGCGAACCATCAAGAACGTCATCCACGACGTGACGAGCAGGCTGCATCTGCGAAACCGCTCACAAGCCGTGGCCTACGCGCTCCGCGAGGGGCTCATCTAGACCTGCCTCGTCCGACCTCGCCCGGTTCGGGATCACACCTTCGCAAGTCGATTCGCGAGCGCCTGATACGTCACGTTCGCCGAGATCTGGTGCTTCGCCCCGACTTTGATGGCGCTGGAGCCTGTAGGTCTGCTCCTTGCTCTTGAGCAGTGTCTTCCCAGCCTTGAACCCGGCGATGAACTCGGAGAGCATCATCGGGTGGTAGATCAGGGGAACGGTGTCGCAGATGTACTCCACGATGCCCTTCGCCCATGTGTCCGGATTCTTGAATACGTCTTCGCCGTCCCAGGGATCGGCACTCGGCAATGGGCTGTTCGGGTCGACCACGTCGAGGGAGACGCCCTCGTCACCTCGCCGGCTGAGGTTCTCGAGATTGACAGGCTGCGTCTTGTCGCGAGGGCGAAAGCGGTCGTTGTTCGAGACGAGTATGTCGAACGCGGCCATCCTCCCGAACTCCTTCCACACCGGTGAATCGGCGCTGATCAACGCCGCCGGCAAAGAGGGACCGCCGGCGCGCGCCTTGATCCGCTTGCGCCCGTCGCCGCCGGCGAGCGCGGGCGCAGAGGAGGACGACGTGGGCGACGGGCGCTGCAGGTCACTCAGGGCCTTCCCGACATCGATGTGCTGCATCTTCAGGGCGAACAACTGCTCGTAGGTCTGTGCAGCCGCGAGAACGTTCTTCGTCATGTCCTTGAACTCGGCGACATCCGCGGAAAGCGTGTCCTTGAGCAGCGCGATCTCCGCTCCGTCTTCGGGAGTGAGCGGTATCGCACCCGGGACGTTCTGGAGGACCTCGGCGGCGACCTCCCTCAGAGCTTCCGATCGGTCGGCGAACTGAGCGCGAGACTCCGAGGCGCGGCCGATCGATTCGAACTTCACCACCACGAGATCGCCGGACTTGCCGGTCAAGACGTAGACGAGCTTCTCCGTTGAGACGCGTCGACCTCCTTGACCTCGCCGGCGGAGATCAGTCGATCGTGGGCCAGGATGCGCTGAACGGGCGCGAGCCCGCCGGAGAGTGCGCCCTGCGGCCTGCGCTGGACGGGCTGCGCCCCGCGGCGACGCACGCGCGCCCATCGTGTCCGCCTCGTGCTCCAGCGCGTCATCGTCGTTGAGCGGGACGCCGCCCTCGAGCTGCGCCGTCGGCTGCACTCGACCTTGCGACTGCTGCACGACGTGCCACGCCTCGTGCGCCAGATGCCGTTCCTGTCCGGGCGAAACGTGGATCTCGGTGCCTTGCGTAAGGCGAGAGCATCGAGCTGCCCCGGCCGATCCGAGTTGTAGTGGACGCTCACGTCATCCAGGGAGACGCCCGACAGCGCCTCGATCCCCGACTTGAGACCGTCGGGTAGGCCGGTGTCGTTCGGGCGCGGCGCCGATTCGGGTTTGCGCAACCGCTGAGCGACGCCGGACACCGCCCGGTTGCCGGCGCTCGGTTGCAGCGAGAGCAGAAGCTGTGCCTGCGGGGGAGCGCCTCGGGAGGGCTGGTCCGCCTGCGCCGGCTCGGGACCGCCGCGGTTCCGAGCGTTCGCCTTCGAATCGTCCCGCGCGTGTTCCCGGCTCACGATCCTCGCCCCGCTTACTGCTTCGCCGAGGCGTCGGCGCGTGCCTTGGGGCCTGCGCTCTTGACGGCCGAGTCGAAGTCCTTGTGCTCGCGGATCTTGTTGACGATCTCCTGCGGTGCATTGTCGAGGCTCAGATTCCGTCCGATCTTCACCCCGCCTCCCGTGGGCGTGCTCCCGGAGCCCGCGTAAGGATGAACGTGGATCGTTATGACCTCGGTCGTCGACGTGATCACCAGCTCGACGTCACCGTTCGTGCGACCCTCGATTGGGTGGACCACTCCACGAAGGATGTCGGAATCCGTGATCTTCGTCCGACCGTCGAAGAGGGTGTACGTCTTCGGCGGCGTCTCCGCGGCGAGCTCCGTGACGGCGTCGTTGTCACCTTCGACAAAGGTGACCGTCTGATCGAGCACGAGCCCGTGATCCGCTGGAGGCGTGAACCATTTCGGCCTGTTGCCGATCCAGACCTGGATCAGCAGGGCTCCATCCGACCCGCGCTTCGCGAACTTGCCCGTGTGCCGGTCCCCTTTCGCCCGTTGGACGGGAGCTGCGCCGGCCGCCGTCCTGTGCGCATCGCCGCGCCACCGCTGCACCAGGTCGGAGACCGCGCGATTGCCGGCCGCGCGCTGCGACGCAAGCAGGAAGCGCGCGCGCGCTTGCAACCCGTCGGCGGGACGCGACTCATTCGCACGCGGAACCCGCGCCGTCGGCTTGTGTGTGATCCCGATCCCCGGCGTTCTCATGCGGCTGCCGGCTCCAACAGTTCCATCCATCGGGCGCAGCTGCAAGGCGCGCCTCGCCGATGTGCACCATCGGGCAGTGAGCGAGGCCCGAAAGACCGGCCGCGGAACGCTGCCGCCCGGCGACGGCGGCCGCAAGTGTGCCCCGGTGATCCACGAGATCGACGAGTCGCTGCGTCGGCTCGTGCTCCGCGATGCGATCAACGGCTCCGGCGTCGAGTTGAGCTTCGAGGCGCCGACGAAGGAATGGGCATCACGCCGGAACACGCCGACGATCAACGTCTACCTCTACGACATCCGCGAGGACATCGACGCGGCGCGAGGTCGAGTTCGAGGAGATCCGCGACGAGGGCGGCCGGGTCACCGAGCGGCGCCCGCCGCCGCGGCGCTACACGCTCTCGTACCTGGTGACGGTGTGGACGCAGCGCCCGGAGGACGAGCACCGCGTGCTCTCCTCGCTGCTCGCCGGCTTCCTCAAGTACGAACGCCTGCCTGACGACGTGCTCCCCGGACGGTCTCGCCGGAATGCCGCACAACCGCATGGCGTCGCGCTGCCGCCGCCCAAGGAGCGCTCGCTGGCCGACCTCTGGTCGGCGCTCGGCGGCGAGCTGAAGCCGTCGCTCGACCTCGTTGTGACCGCGCCGTTCGACGCCGGCCGCGTGGTCGCCGCCGGCCCGCCGGTGCTCGTGCAGCCGAGCGAGGTGCGTCGCCCAAGGAGGCATCGCGCGGACGCCGGCGCGCGCGAGGCGCCGCGCCGGCAAGAACGGCGCGAAGGCCGCGACGGGTACGAGCGATGAGCCGGCCGCCCGGCGTCTTCACCGCACCGACGCCAGCCGACGGTCGGTCCGCACGCGACCGTGACCGACGCTCCTCGCTCGCGCCATCTCCGTGCCCGGCTCGGCGCCATCGAGGCCCACGTTCGCGGCGCCGTCGAGCGCGCCGGGCCCGGACGCGAGCCCCGACGACCCCTTCCGCGGTCTCTACATCTCGGAGGAGCACGTCGACGGCTGCTTGCCGCCCGGCTACGCGCCGGTCCTGCTCGGTCGCGAGGAGTTGCTGCTTGCAGATCGAGGGGGCAGCCGACGCCGCCGCGGCAGGTGCGGATCTTCGCCTGCGCCGGCTCGTGGTCTGCTTCGAGCTCGAGCCGGTCGACATCGAGCTCCTCCTCGTCGCGCTCATGCCTGACCTCGACGCCCGCTTCGAGCGCCTCTACGGATACCTGCACGACGATGTGTCGCGGCGACGCGCGAGCATCGGTCTAGCCCTCGAGCTCGCGGGCGACGCTCGCCCCTGCGGCTGCGCGCCACCGGCTCGATCCACCGCTGCGCCCCTCGTTGACAGCGGTCTCGTCGTCGTCGAGGATCCGGAGCGGCCATTTCTGACGCGCTCGTTCCGCGTGCCAGACCGTGTCGCGATGCACCTGCTCGGGGACGACCACGCCGACCCGACGCTGGCGCCGTTCCTGGCGCGCCGTCCATCCGTGCCGGGCGGCGACCCGACAGCGCTCGCCCGCGCCATCACGGCCGGCGCGACGCTCTGTTCATCTGCGAGCGCGGCCGTCGTCCTGGTCGCGCGCTCGCAGGCGCGGCGCTTCGCCGCCGGTCAGAACTTCTGTCCTCGCCTCGATCTGCGCGCTCTCAGCCGCGACGACGTCGCCGCGCTCACGCTCGCCTTACGCGAAGCCCGGCTCCGCGCGCCGGTCTCGTCGCCGGGCCTGTCGAGCGGCTGGCCGCGTCGATCGGCGCGCTCCGCCACCTTGCCGAGGCAGGCTGGACGACGTCCTCACCGGGGCGAACGTCGTGGGATCCGGGCGGCGCCAACCGTCCCGCTCCTCGTCGACCTCGACGCCCCCAGCGCATGACGCGCGGGCGGGATGTGGCGGGACGCGCTGGGCGCCGACGGCCGTCCGCTGCTCGACGCGCGTTCCGCGACAGCCACTTCCGGATCGGTCACGGAACAGTCGCGCGCGCCGCCGAGGCCGCGCGTCTCTCGGCTTCGCTCGCCGACAGCGATCCGACGCGCCGACCTCCAGGCGGGGGCGCGCGCGCAGAACGCCGCCGGCCTCGAGCGTCTCGCACGCAGCATCCATCCACGTCGTCGCCTGGGACGACCTGATTCTCCCGCGAGTACCCTCCGCCATGTACGCGAGATCGCTGATCGGGCGCCGCACCGCGACCTGGTTCACGAAGACTGGCAGATGGGCGCCGAGCAAGCGCGGCCGGGGAATCACCGCGCTCTTCGCCGGCGAGTCCGGCACCGGCAAGACGATGGCCGCCGAGGTACTCGCGAACGAGCTCGGTCTCGACCTGTACACGGTCGACCTGGCGACGGTCGTCGACAAGTACGTCGGCGAGACCGAGAAGAACCTCGACCGGTCTTCGCGGAGGCCGACAGCGTCAACGGCGTCTTGTTCTTCGACGAGGCCGACGCGCTCTTCGGCAAGCGGTCCGAGGTCGGGACGCGCACGACCGGTACGCCAACATCGAGACCGCCTACCTTCTGCAGCGCATGGAGACGTTCGACGGGATCGCCATCCTTGCGACCAACCTCAGCGCCAACATCGATGAGGCGTTCGCGCGCCGACTCGACGCAGTCGTCGACTTCCCGATGCCCGACGAAGAGCATCGCCGCGAGCTCTGGGACCGCTGCTTGGGCCCGCGCCTGCCGCGCGCGGACGATCTCGACCTCGACTTCTGGCCCGCGCGTTCGAGCTCTCCGGCGGCAACATCCGCAATATCGCTTTCGCCGCGGCGTTCTTCGCCCCGAGCGGGGAAGGCACGGTCCTCATGGCGGACCTGATGCGCGGGACTGCGCGCGAGTACCGTAAGCTCGGCCGGCTTCTCACCCAAGCGGAGTTCGGCCCCTACTACGAGCTGTATCGGCAGACGGCGTAGCGAGCGCGCCCGCAACGGAAACGAGCACCGTGCACGACCCTGAGCAAGACCCAGAAGGCAAGGCGGCGCGCGCCGTCGAAGCAGCCCGCGGGACATCGCCGGGGCATCGGGCCTCGCTGCCTCGGCAACGCGGGGCTCCGGCGTCTCGTCAGGGATGAGGGCCGTCGCACTCACGGTGGCGGCGGGCCGGCGCACCTCGACGAGGGATCTCGCGCGCGATCGACGAGCGCCGGGGACGCGGCCGAGCTCGACGGCGGCGCGCCGCGCGGATCCTCGGAGCCGCGATGGGCGAGGACTTCTCCGACGTTCGCGTTCACCGGACGCCGAGGCGCACGGCTCACCACGGCGGTGAGGCGGAGGCTTTCACGACCGGAAGCGACGTCTTCTTCCAGCCGGCAACTACGGCCCGGCGAGAGCGAGGGCCAGAAGCTGCTCGCACACGAGCTCACGCATGTCTCGCAGCAGCGCGGCGCGACGCCGACGTCCGGCATGACGGTCAGCGAGCCGGGCGACGCTTCCGAGGTCGAGGCCGCGTCGGTCGCCGACAAGATCACGTCGGCGCCCTCGCCTGCTTCCGCTCAGGCGACTGCGAACGTGTCGCGCGCCGCCGAGGAGGAGGAACCGCAGATGAGCCGCCTCGATCGCGCGGGAGCCGAAGAGGAAGAACCACTGCAGGGATGAGCACGCGGGTCGCGCACGGTGCCCGTTCGGGCACCGTCGCCTTCCCGACCGATCTCCGGCCGGACCTGGTTTCACGGGGGCCGGACGGCGAGCGTCGTGATCCGATTCCGTCGTTCCCAAGGGAGGCACGATGCCCAACTATTACTCCCCCGGCGTCTACGTCGAGGAGGTGGACTCCGGCTCACGTCCGATCGAGGGCGTTGCGACCGCGGTCGCGGCCTTTGTTGGGTTCGCACGGAAGGGCCCGTTTAACAAGCCGACGCTGGTCACGAACTGGACGCAGTACGCCGAGAACTTCGGAGACTTCGTCGACGGCTCGTACCTCGCGCACGCCGTCTTCGGCTATTTCGAGAACGGCGGCAACGTCGCGTACGTCGTGCGTGTCGGCGAGGAGGCGAACAAGAACAACGCCCAGGCCGCACTGCCCGCGGCGACCAACGGCAACGGCAAGGCGAAGGTCGAGGCGTTCCGCGTCGTCGCGCTCGACGGCGGCGACGGCGGCAACGACCTCGAAGTCACGATCGACAAGGCGACACACGGCTCGCCGGACGAAACGTTCAAGCTGACCGTGCAGAAGAAGGGCGCTGACGCCCCTGTCGAGGTATTCGACGACCTGACGATCAAGTCCGGCGTGCAAAACGCCGTCAAGGTCGTGAACGCGCACTCGAACACGATCCAGCTCGAGACGCTCGAGCCGGACGCGCCCGTCGCGACGATGCCGGCGCTCGGCCGGCCGTGACGCTCTCGGGCGGCGGGGCGGCCAAGGTATCGACGATCACGCCGCCGACGACTACGTCGGCGACCCCGCCGCGCGGTCGGGTTTCGGCGGGCTCGAGGAGATCGACGAGGTCACGATGGTCGCGTCCCGGACGCCATGGCGGCGTACCAGCAGGGCCTGAAGAACGGCAATCGACGTTCACCGGTGGGACCTGCAGGTCGTGCAGCAGGCCATGGTCAACCACTGCGAGCAGATGGGCGACCGCGTCGCGATCCTCGACGCGCCTCCGGGCTACAAGCCCAAGACATGCTCGACTGGCGCGGCGAACACGAACTACGACTCGAAGTACGCGGCGCTCTACTGGCCCTGGATCAAAGTGTTCGATCCGGCGACCGGTAATAACATCCTCGTCCCGCCGTGCGGCCACATGGCCGGCTCTGGGCACGCTCGCGACGCAACCCGCGGCGTGCACAAGGCGCCCGCCAACGAGGTCGTGCGCGGCACGATCGCCTCGAGACCAAGATCACGAAGGGCGAGCACGACCTGCTCAACCCGCAGGGGATCAACTGCATCAGGGAGTTCCCGGGCCTCGGCATCCGCATCTGGGGCGCCCGCACGATCTCGAGCGACCAGTCGTGGCGGTACCTGAATGTCCGCCGTCTCTTCAACTACATCGAGGAGTCGGTGCTCGAGGGGACCCAGTGGGTCGTGTTCGAGCCGAACGACATGGATCTCTGGGCGCGCGTGCGTCGGACGGTCCACTCGTTCCTGCTCGGGTCTGGCGCGACGGCGCGCTGTTCGGCGCCACACCCGAGGAGGCGTTCTACGTCAAGTGCGACGCCGAGAACAACCCGCCCGACTCGGTGGACGCCGGCCGCCTGATCTGCGAGATCGGGATCGCACCGGTGAAGCCGGCCGAGTTCGTCGTCTTCCGCATCGCCCAGTACTCGGGCGGCGCATCCGTTTCCGAGTAATCGAAGGAGACATTCATGCCGATCGGCGCAGACGCACTTGCCGGCTACCACTTCAGCATCGAGATCGACGGCGTGACGATCGCGCAGTTCCGCGAGGTCTCCGGCCTCAACGCGGAGATCACGACGATCGAGCACCGGGAGAACAGCCCGAAGGGCCTCCCGTTGCTGAAGAAGCTGCCCGGGGCGAAGAAGTACGGCGACATCACGCTAAGCGCGGCCGGACCGACTCGAACGACCTCTGGACGTGGATGAAGACCGTCCAGGACGGCAAGATCGACGATGCTCGCAAGAACGGCTCGATCGTCCTCTACGACTATTCGGGCGGCGAGAAGAGCCGCTTCAACTTCACTGCGGCTGGCCCTCGAAGGTGTCGCTCGCGTCGATGCAGGCCGGCGGCAACGACGTCCTGGTCGAGGAGTGCACGATCACGTCACGAAGGGATCGCGCCCGCATGACGTCGCGCTCGTCGGCTGAGCCGCGCTTTCGACGCGGGTGCGCTCCGCACCGAGTTCGCGTTCGAGTTGCCGCGCGGCTACGTCGACAACGACGATGTCGTGCATCGCGACGGCGTCATGCGACTCGCCACCGCGAGGGACGAGATCCTGCCGATGCGCGACCCGCGCGTGCGCGAGAACGAGAGCTATCTCACGGTCATCCTGCTCTCGCGTGTCTCACACAGTTCGGCTCCCTCCGGAGAGTGAGTCACGCCCGGCCTGATCGAGAAGCTCTTCGCATCCGACCTGGCGTTCCTGCAGGACCTCTATCACCGGGTCAACCAGGACGGCCAGACGCGGGCAGCTGGTCAGCTGTCCGTCCTGTGGGGAGCGAATTCGAGGTCGACGTGACCGGTGACGGCCTGGGGGGGTCGTGACGTTCGACCAGGGCGGCTTCGAGGAGGTCGCCTTCGTGGCGTACCACTTCCACTGGCCGCTTGAGGAGATCCTCGACCTCGAGCATCCACTCGGCAGCGGTTCGTCGACGAGATCGCGGCGATCAACCGCGCGCGCAGGCGTGAGCGATGACCCTCGCGCTGCCGATCCGCTGGGTTCAGCCGGACGCTGAGCCTTCCGTCGCGCCGAGCTCGACCCAGCCGCCGGGCGAGTGGCACGACCTGCCGGCGATCGAGCGGGCGACCGGCTCGATCTCGCTCACCGCGGCGGCGCGAACCTTCGTACGTGGGCTCGCCTCGCGCCAGGCGCCGGCGCCGGCGCTCGCACGGCTGCAGCGCGAGCGGGCGCTGGAGGCTCCGGCCGGCCTCGTGCACGGGATAGCGCACGTCTTCGACGGCGCACGGCGCGACGGGCCTGAGCTGACGCCCGCGCCGCCGGACGACGTCAAGCGACGGCGCCCATCGACGAGCTGGTCGAGCCTCGACCAGCCGTCCGACGACGCCCCGCAGCCGGAGCTCGGGCCTCCGGTCGCTGACGCGCCGGTGGAGGCGGCGCCGGTTGCGAACGCGCTCGACCCGGAGCCGACGGCGGTCGCTGGCGCGCCGGCAGAGGAGGCACCGGTCGCGAACGCGCTCGGCCCGGAGCCGGCACCGGTCGCAGACGCGCAAACGGCACGAATCGAGTTGCCGAAGCTCCCCCCGCTGTCGTTGCGCGCCGTCGAACCCGCTCGAGCGGGGACTCCCCGGACCGTGGCTGCGCTGACGCGCGTCGCGGAGACCGCGCCGATCCCCGCGCCGCCCGTCGGCCGGCTTCTCCCGGCGCTGCCCGCGCCCGCGCCGTCCACGATCGACGGGACCGCAGCTTCACCGGTGGATTCGAGCGGCCCGGCACCTGCCGCGCCGGCAGAAGCGCGCGAGTCGACGTGGCCCGCGGCGCCGCCGCCGCTCCAGGAGTTCCGCCCGCGTCGCGTCCGCGGTGCGTCCGTACCGCCTCCCGGCGCCGCCGGGCCCGGATCGGTGCCCGCAGCCGAGGCGCCTCCAGCCCGCGCCGCGCCCACGCCTGCGCCCGCGACTCCCGTCTCGCGGAGCGCGGAACCGTCCTTCGCTCCGACGGCGGCGGACGCGCCTCCGCTGCGGGCAACGCCTTCCGAGCTGGAGCCCCGGCGCCGCCCGGGCGAGCGCCGGCGCTGCGGACCGCCGACGCGACCCCCCCGCCCGCCGCTACGGCCCCCACCGCGGCGAAAGCCGCGACCACGCCCACTCCCCCCGCGCCGGTCGCGCCTCCGCTGCCGAAGCCGATCGCCGTCGCGCGACCCGTCGCAACGAGGCCGCCGGCGATGGACCGAGGCACGCCTGGAGATCCGGCTGCAGCCACGCCCGAACTGGACCATTCTGAGGCGGTGCCGCAGGCGAGCACCCTGGCTGCTCTAGAGGACCGGACGGCCGAGGGGCGGTCGGAGCACATGACGCAAGCCGCTGATCGATCGCAGCCTGACGCAGCCCATACGGTGGTGATGACACCGAGGGTCGACGCCGCGCCCAGCCCGTCGCCCGAGACGCCTGCGGCGACTGCGCGGCCGCAGCCGCCGGGTTCGCGTGTCGTCGCACGGACAGGCGAAGGTGCACCACCGCGCGCTGTGCTCGCGACGGAGCCGACCGCCACGCGCGCAGAACGGACCTCGCTGCCACCGGCCTCACCCGCCCCGCGCTCAGCGCCGGGGAATGAGGTGCACCGCGAGACGACCTCGCGTGTCGAAGGGCACCATCGTCCCGACGCGCGAGAACGTCGAGATTGCTCGGCATCCGACGGCATCACACGTTCGCCGCCGCGACATAGGCGGCGACCGTCCGGCTGCGGCGACGCCGTCCGCCGCTGCACGACGTCGTTGCCGCGGGCGAACCGTTGCCGCACGTCCCGATCGCGCGACACATTCGAGACGATTCGTCGCCGACGAAGAGCTCGTAGAGCCGACAATGGCTGTCGAGGCAGCACCGTTCGTCGACGGCCGCGAGCCGCCGCAGCGAGGTGCGGACGCGCCGGGCGTTCCCGCGGCTTCGTCGTCGACGTCGCCGGCCGTGGACCGTCGGGTCGAGTCGACCCGGGAGGCGTCGCACGTGGCGCCGGCCAACCCAACGGCTCCGTCCGTCCCGGTACGCGCGACCTCAGTTCGAGCGGCGCGAGCGACCGACGTGCAGCGCACGTCGCACACGACACCGGTCGTCACGGCGCCCAACGTGACGGAAAGCACGCGAGGCGTCGGATCCGGAAGCGGCACCGACGACCGTGCAGCCGTCGACGCCACGCACGTTGGCGCCCGAAAGGCACGAGCCGCCCGGCTCCCGCGCTTTTCCGGACACGCCGGAACCCGCGGTCCCACGCGACTTCCCGTCGCCGGAGGGAGCCGCAGCGGAGCTTCCGGCAGAAGGCGCCGTCGAGCCGCGCGAGCCCGCGCACGGAGCAGCGCCGGACATCGCAGCGGGCGGGCGTCCCCTCCTGGCCGTGCGGCAACCTGCCGCACCGACCTTGCAGCGGGCCGCCGTTCCGACCATGCCGCCCTCGGCCGCGACGCCACCGGTCGTCGCTGCACGCTCCGTCGAGGTGCCGCCAGGCACGCGATCGCCGCACGTGCCGTCGACCCGCGACGTGGAGCGAGGTGAACGTCGACACTCCGGCGCCGGCGAGTCCCATCGTGCATCGGGAAACCGCACCCGAACGGGCATCGCCTGAGCCGCCCCCCGTCCTCGGGCACCGTCGCGTCCCGCAGATCCACCACTCCACCAGCGCGTGAGACCACGGCCCTCGCCCGGTCGTCGGCGGCGCCGGCCGTACTCTCGCGGACGGTCAGCGGGCCGCGCGACAGCGAGGCCGGCGCACCACTGCCCCCGGACCGGCAGCCGGACGAAACGTCCGCGACCGCACAACCGCGTGCCGCCGCACTCACGCGGTCGCCGCTCGCCCGGCGGCCGGGACTCGACATCCACGCAGCGCTCGCCGACGCGCGCATCACTCCCGGCCCGGCCGCTACAGCGGTCGTGCCGGTCGGGCGCGTTTCCGGCCCTCCCGCTGTGTCGGCGGCGCTTGCCGCGCAGCCCGCGCGCCTGCCCGGCCTCGACGTGCGAGGCGCGTACGCGCCGTCCTCGTGGCACGGCGGGCCCCGGCTCGCGGCGAACCCGGCACCTGCGGAGGAGCCGCTCACCGCCCCTCCACCGCCGTACGGGCTCGCAGTCGTCCCGCCCGCGGCGAGCCCAACGCCCGCAGAGCCCGCTTCCGGCGAGCACACCGGCCGCGAGCCTGCTGCCCGCAGTCCAGCGCGTGGTCACGGCGGGGGCCGGGCCGAGGGAGGTCGGGCCCGAGCGCCGCTCGGAAGCCCCGGGCGACGAGCTGGAGGAGCTCGCCGATCGCCTGTACGACCACATCCGCGCCCGGTTCCGCGCCGAGCTCCTGATCGGCCGCGAGCGGGCCGGCCTCCTCGCCGACCGCTACTGGAGGGAGAGGTGACATGGCTGACCCCGGCACCCAGTTTCGCTTCGTGGTGACGATCGACGGCAAGGAGATCGGCGACTTCACGGCGCTGAAGGGCTGTCGGCCGAGTACGACGTCATGCAGTACGCCGAGGGGGGCCAGAACGGCTTCCAGCATCGCCTGCCCGGCCAGCTCAAGTACTCGACGATGAAGCTCTCACGCCCGCTGGACGCGAAGTCGGCGCGCAGCGGTGGCGGGCTCGCGGCCTGGTTCACCACGCTCGGGCAGTCCGGCAGCAAGACCAGCGCGACACGAACCGCTGCAATCACCGCGTACGACTCCGCCGGCCAGCAGATCGCGAGCTGGAACCTCCTCGACGCCTACCCGTTCCGCTGGACCGGCCCTTCGTCTTCTCTGACGGAAACGCCGTTGCGAAGGAGACGCTCGAGCTCGCCCACCACGGGTTCATGGACGCATGACGCTCGTCAAGGCATCCATCCGCTCGACGAGTGGCGGCGACGCGCTGCAGTGCGCGTTCAACCCCAGCGAGTACTCGATCTCGAAGAGCGCCGAGTGGCGCGGAACGCCGCTCGAGCGGCGCGCGGACGGCGCCGGTGCCCGAGTTCGTCGGCACGAAGCCGCGCAATCCTGCGCATGAAGCTGCTCTTCGACGCGTGGGCGACGAGCGCGGACTCGGTGACGGCCCGCCGTCGACCAGCTCATCGAGTGGCTGCAACCCGACGTCGTCGTCGATCCTCGCAATCTCGCCCGAGCCCGCCGATCCTCGCATTCACGTGGGGGCAGAGCGCGTTCTTCGACGCCTACCTCCAGTCGGTCGACGCGCAGTACACGATGTTCGAGCCGGACGGCACGCCGCCTCCGCGCGACCGTCAGCGTCGCGCTCGTCGAGGTGCCGAACGAGCCGGCCGGCCAGAACCCGACCTCGGGCTCGCTCGCCGGGCACCGCACCGCCCGGATCGTCGCCGGCGAGTCGCTGCACTCGATCGCCTACCGCGAGTACGGCAGCGCCCAGGCCCTCCGGGCGCGGCCTCGCCGTCGAGAACAAGATCGACGACCCGCTGCGCGTCCCGTCCGGGAACGTACAACCGAATCCCGCCGCGCGAGCGCGCGGCCCAGCCGTTGATGACGAGGAGCCGCCGCGTTCCCCGACGCCATCGACCTGGCCGACCCCGACATCCCAGATCAACGGCGCCGCGCTGCCGGTGTCCGTCAACAACCTGCTGGAGCGGGTCGTCGTGGACGACCATCTCCGCCTCCCTGCGAAAATCCAGTTGACGCTACGACGACCCGCACGACTCGGCGCATGCGACGAGCGTGCTCGACGAGGTGGGGGTCAAGCTCGGCGACTCCGGTCACCGTGTCGGTGCGGTCCCGGGGGATGGGCAGACGCAGCTCATGGTGGGTGAGGTGACCTCGCTCGAGGCGAACATCGACGCCACCGGCTCGCACGTCGTGATCCGCGGCTACGACAAGTCGCACCGGCTTCACCGCGGCCGAAAGGCCGCACCTGGGCCGCAGCAGAAGGACTCCGAGATCGCGTCGGCGATCGCGCAGGAGGCGGGCCTCCCTCGGCTTCCGTCGACGACCTCTGTCCCGTCGAGCACGCCTACATCGCACAGCCGGGAATCTCCGGACTGGGACTTCCTCGTCAGCCGTGCCGCGCCGAGATCGGCTACGACCTTCAATTCTCTCGATGGTTCGCTCGAGTTCAAGCAACCCCTCGCAGGCGAGTGACGGGCCGGGACGCGGGCTCCGCCCTGGCCGGGCACCGGCAGCGGGGCAAGATCGTCTACGGCGACACACCTGCTCGAGTTCCGCCCCCGTCTCAGCATCGTCGACCAGGCGAAGCTCTCTCGAGGCGCGCGGCTGGGACGTGAAGGGAAAGCGCGCCGTCATCGGCACTGCGCCGTCGTCGAACACGTCGGCGTCGGTCGGCCTCGACCCAGTCGGCGGCGACGAGCGCACTCGGCGAGAAGACGTTCCGTGCGCAACGACAGGCTCTTCCACGCCGAGGACGCAGCCACGAACGCCGCGAAGGGCCTTGCGGCCAGCGTCGGCTCCACGTTCGCCGAGGCCGAGGGGATGGTGGTCGGTGACCCGAGCCTGAAGGCGGGCACCACCGTCAGCGTCTCGGGCGTCGGCAACCCGTTCGACGGGAAGTACGTGCTCACCTCGACGCGGCACATCCTCGACCGGTACGGCTACCGCACGCAGTTCGTCGTCAGCGGGCGGCAGGACCGCACGACGATCGGGCTCGTCTCGTCCGGAGGAGCCGCGTCGCCGTCCGGCGTCGGCCATCTCGTCGTCGGCGCAGTGCCCGCGGTCGTGACCGAGGTGAAGGACGACCCCGAGAGCCTCAATCGAGTGAAGGTGGAGTTCCCGTGGCTCGACGACTCGTTCTCGAGCGACTGGGCGCGCGTCGTCATGCTCGGCGTGGGCAAGGACCGCGGCTTCGCGTTCCTGCCGGAGATCGACGACGAGGTGCTCGTGTGCTTCGAGCAGGGCGACTTCCGGCGGCCGTACGTGCTGGGCGGCCTCTACAACGGCACGGACACGCCGAAGGACGCCGGCTCGCTGGTCGATTCGGCGAGCGGCGCGATCGCCGTGCGCGCGATCACCACGGTCGGTCATCAGCTGAAGTTCACGGACGCCGACAGCGGCAAGGGCATCAAACTGCGACGGGCGGCGAGCAAGGGAGTCGCTCCAGCTCGACGCCGCGGGCCACTCGATCACGATCGAGTCGTCGGGGAACATCAAGATCAAGGCAGGCGACTCCGGCACGGTCAGCATCAAGGCCGGCACGTCGATGACGCTCGAAGCGACGTCGAGCCTGGAGCTGAAAGCGCCGACCGTGAAGGTGAGCGGCGACGGACAGATCGAGATCAAGTCGGGCGGCCAGCTGTCGTTGCAGGGGACGCAGACGACGGTCAAGGGCGACGCGATGGCGAGCCTCGAGTCGAGCGGCGTCCTGCAGGTGCAGGGCAGCCTCGTGAAGATCAACTAGGGAGGACGAATGCCACCGGCAGCGAGCTTTGGAGACATCACCGCCCACGGAGGCGCGATCGTCGGCCCGGGCGCACCGAACTTGCTATCGGGGGCATGCCCGCCTCGGTAGTGGGCGACATGCACACCTGCCCGATGGTCGACCCGGCGACGCTCGTCCCTCACGTCGGCGGGCCCGTGCTCCCGCCGGGGATGCCGACGGTGCTCATCTCAGGGCGGCCCGCCGCCGTCCTCGGGGGGATGTGCACGTGCGTCGGCCCGCCGGACTCGATCGTCCTCGGCGCGATGAACGTCCTGATCGGAGGGTGATGGCAGAGTACGAGTTCGTGGATCAGGTCTCGCCTATCCGGTCTCGCATCGACCCGACCGGTCAGGTTGCGCTCGTCGAGGGCGAACGCGAGCTTCAACAGTCGATCGCGCTCATCCTCTGCACGATCCCGGGCGAGCGGCCGATGCGGCCCGAGTTCGGCTGCCGCATCCACGACTACGTCTTCGCGCCCGCGGACGCGACGACGGCGGGCCTCGTCGCCTACGAGGTCCGGCAGTCGCTGCTCCGCTGGGAGCCCCGAATCGAGGTCACGGACGTGATCGTCACGCCCGACCCGTACGACCCGGGCGTGCTGCTCGTCGACATCCACTACACGGTGCGCAGCACGAACGATCCGCGCAACCTCGTCTTCCCCTTCTACGTCATCCCCGAGGAGCCGGCGGGACAGCCGCAACTCGAGACAAAGGAGGTGCCGGCATGACCTCGACGGTCGACGAACGGCTTCCGACCCCGAAGCTCGACGACCGTCGCTTCCAGGCCCTCGTTGACGAGGCGAAGCGGCGCATACAGCAGCGCTGCCCGGAGTGGACGAATCACAACGTCTCACCTGGGCGTGACGCTGATCGAGGCCTTCGCGTGGATGACCGACCAGCTGCTCTACCGGCTGAACCGTGTGCCCGAGCTCAACTACGTGAAGTTCCTCGAACTGCTCGGCGTCAGGCTGCTACCGCCGACCGCAGCGCACGTGGACGTGACCTTCCGGCTCTCGAAAGCTCAGGACAAGGTTCTCGAAATCCCCGCCGGCACGCAGATCTCGACACCGCGCACCGGCGCCGGCACAGGCAACGGCGGCGCCGAGCAGATCACGTTCGCGACCTCCGTCCCGGTCCCGATCGTCCCGTGCTCGTCGCAGTCGCTCGCGAGCCCCGATGCGTTCGGCGGCGTGCGCGTCCACGACGACCTGACGCGAGTCGCATGCTTCAGCGACCGCCCGCGGCCGGGCGACGCCCTCCTCTGGGACTCGACCGCGCCGTGCCGTCGTGCATGGTCCGTCTGGAGCTGCCCTGCAGACAGGGCGCAGGCGGTGGGATCGCGCCCGACAACCCTCCGCTCGTCTGGGACGCACGCGTGGGGGACGACGAGGGATCGGTGCACCTGTGGAACGCACGCACCCGCGAACTCGTACGGCGATTCAGCGGCAATCGCGGACATGCCCTGCACCGGATCGCCTTCAGCCCGGATGGCCACATGCTCGCCTCGGCCGGGTACGGGACGATCTGGGTGCGTGACGCGCATGAGATCGAGCAGCCGGGGCAGCGGCTCGAGGGCCATGACAGCCGCGTGCTGGCGCTCGCGTTCAGCGCAGACGCCGCCACGCTCGTCTCCGCCGGGGACGACGGGTCGATTCGGCTCTGGAACGTCCACGACGCGGAGCAGCCCCCACGGACACTCGGGAGGGGCGACCGCCCTGCGCACGGGGGGCCCTCTTCGCCGTCGCCTTCGATCGTCTCGGGACGATGCTCGCGTCGGCGGGCGCCGACGGGATGGTGAGGCTCTGGGACATCGCTTCGGGGGAGCGCCGGGAATGGGACGTCGGCCTGCATCGCGACGCTGCGACTCCGCCCGCGGCCGACTACCGCCGCTGCCCGATCTGCGTCTCGCTGCTCGAGGACGGCCGAGTTGCCGCTGTAGGCGACGACGGAAGTGTTTGGCTCTGCGACCCCGCCGCGACCAAGCCTGTGACTGCAGCCGAGCAGGATGCGGAACAGGCGGGGCTGCCGCAATCGGAGCGCCGCCTGCCGGGCCACCGCGGGCCCGTCTTCGGCGCCGCGTTCAGCCCGGACGGCCTGCGGCTTGCAACCGTCGGGGACGACGGGACGGGAAGGCTCTGGAACGTCGCGCCTGGCGACCCGCAGAACGGGGTCCCCGAGAGCCCGCTCCACGTTCTGCTCGGCCACCAGGGCCCGATCTACAGCGTCGTCTTCGGCCCGGACGGTCACACACTCGGCACCGTCGGCGGCGACTGGACCGCGCGGCTCTGGAGTGTCGCGACAGGTGAGCAGCTCCAGCAACCGGTCAGCGACCACTGCCTCGTGCATGACATCGCGTTCCATCCCACCGGCGACCTCGTCGCGACCGCCGGCCTCGACGGTGGCTGGGAACGCTGCGAGATCGAGAGCGACGACACGAAAGGCCTCAACGAGAAGAACGGCAACGTCGTCCTCCACGTCCCCCCCGCGCACCGCGAGGCGACGATCGCCGAGCAGGCTGCGGGCTGCTGCGCTGCCGCGTACGTGCAGTCGACCGGGGCCAGTCGCCCTATGAGGAGACCCCCGTGCTCGAAGCCGCGGTCAAGGCGGAGACATTGGGGGGCACGGTCACGGCGCTGAACGCCGAGACTGTCCTGGACGAGGTGATCGGCGTCTCGGAAGGTGTCGCAGGCCAGCGCTTCCCGCTGCAGCGGCGACCGGTCGTCCCGATGCCGGGGAACGAGACGCATGTGCTCGAGGTGCGCTTCGGCGGGCGAACCGAGGAGTGGCACGAGGTGACCGACTTCGCCAGCGCAACCAAGGACGACCAGTGCTTCGTGGTCGACCACGTGGCAGGGGGTCTCGTGCTCGGCCGACGGTGCGCGAGAGGAACGAGACGGATGCTCGGACGGAGACGTACCACGCCTACGGCGCCGTGCCCGCAAGGGCGCCGAGCTGCGCCTGCGGAGGTACCTGACCGGAGGTGGAAGGCGCGGAAACGTGAAGGAACGCACGCTCACCGTCCTCCGATCGCCATCGCCAACGTCGCGGCCGTCGAGAACCGACAAGGCGCGTCGGGCGGTGTCGACGGCGAGGACATCGAGAACGCGAAAGTGCGCGGGCCGATCACGCTCCGCACCGCGAACCGTGCGGTCACGGCGGAGGATTATGAGCAGCTCGCTCGCGAGGCCGCGCCGGAGCTCGCGCGTGTCGAGTGCATTCCGGCGACGGACGAGAAGCACGCGGGCGAGGCGCACGTGCTCGTGATCCCGAAGGTCGAGAGCGACAACGGCGAGCTGCGGTTTGAACAGCTCGTGCCGGCCGTGGGGATGATCAACCGGATCAAGGACTACCTCGACCGGCGGCGCGTGTTCGCACCCGCGTCCTCGTGACACCGCCGACTACCACCTTCACGATTGCCGCGAAGCTGCTCGCGCGCCGGGAGTTCGCTGCGGAGGACGTGAAAGGCCGCACACTCGCGGCGCTGTACGAGGCGTTCAGCCCGATCTCCGGCGGTCGCGACGGCAACGGTTGGGAGTTCGGACGGCCGGTGCTCCAGGGCGACGTGTACGCGGTGCTGCAATCGGTGCCCGGAGTCGACCGCGTCGACGACTGTCGCCTGTTCGAGGCGAACCCCGTGACGGGCAGCGCACCGTCGTCGCCAACTCGAGCGCGCCGGGCGATCAGCCGCGGAAAATCGAGGTCTCGCGCTACGCGACCATCTTCTCCTACCGTCACTACGTCGTCGTGGAGCCGCAATGAGCGCGCTCGTCCTCGAACGTCCGCAGGCCCCCGAGCTCCCGACACCGGCGCCGCTCGCACGCGGGATCCCGGCGGTCTACCGCGGCCCGGCCTCGTATGCCGGCGACCCCGACGGCAGCTTCATCCGCCGCTTCACCGCCGCGCTCGACGGCGTGCTCGCGCCGGTGTTCTGCACGCTCGACGCCCTCCCGGCGTACTTCGATCCGATGACGGCGCCGGAGCACTTCCTCGACTGGCTCGCGAATTGGGTCGGCCTCGAGCTGTACGAGCGCTGGGACGCCGAGCTCCGCCGCAAGCTCATCGCCGGGGCGGTGCATCGGCACCACTACCGAGGCACGAAGGTCGGGCTCGGGGAGATCGTGGGAATCTTCACCGAGGCGAAGCAGGTGACGATCGAGGAGAGCGGCGGCGTCTGGGAGCGCTCGTGCCGGCGCTCGACGACGGCGGAGCCATCGAGTTCCCCGACGGCTCCGGCAGCGGCTGCTGGATGAAGATCACGGTCGCGATTGGCGAGGCGAGATTCGCGAACGCGGGCGAGGTCGCCAGGGTCACGCAGCTCGTCGGACGCGTCGCCGAGCGGGTGAGCCCCGCCCACGTCCTGCTTCAAGAGGTGGTCGTGACGGCATGACGTCTTCAGCGTTCGGCGTTTGCACAGACTGCCAACGGCCGCGCAAGCCCGGCGAGATCTTCTGCGAGTGCGGCGCGCTCCTCGACTACTCCGCCTCGGGCGACGCCCGGGTGAATGGGAAGCCGGTCGCGGTCGCCGAAGCGGAGCCGGAGGACGCCGATCCCGAGACGAACGAGCGACCGCCCGCGTGGTATCAGGCGCCGGATGAGCGCGCGGAGCCGAAGCAGCAGTTGTTCCGCGTCGAGCAGTGCTCGAAGTGCGGGCGGTACAACCCGTCGAGGCTGCTCACCTGCTTGAACTGCGGGGCGCCGATGAGCCCGGACGCGAAGCCGGTTGAGGCGGACGAGAGACGCCGACGTCGGAGCTGGCGCCGGCTGCTCCTGCTGCCCGCGAAAGAGCCGCTTCCTGCGGGCCAGCACGAGCCGAAAAAGAAGCCGTTCGTCAGCAGGGACCCGAGGACGCTTCTCCGGGCCGGCCTGATCACGGCCGGGGCCCTCCTGCTGGGATTCGTGCTGGTGATCGCCGCGATCAAGGCGTGGCACCCCGCGTACGCCACGGCAAGCGCCTCTACCACGCATCCCGTGAGCGGCTGTTCCCGCGCTTCACCCCCCACCATCCGTCGAGTGTGTTTCCGCCGCGGCTGCAAAAGGACCCGAAGACCGGCCGGCTCGAGGAGTCCCGCACCCGGCTGCTGACGCTTTCGACCGCAACCTGAGCACGTACTGGCAGTCCACGACGCCGCGTCAGGTCTGGGACACGCTCAGGATCAACTTCAAGCCCGCGGTCAAGGAGTTCAATGACGTCACCGTTTCGCGGGTGACCCGACCGCGACGACGATCGTCCCGAAAGTGCTCCAGATGACCTTCTACCGCTGGGAGCCGCACCCCGACCTCCTACCCGACGAGTGCAAGGCGCGCTACCACCCGCCGCTTCCTCCGATCCGGCCCGCACGCGGTCAGTTCTGCGTGATGGACATCAGGGTGATCAGCCTGCTCAACACGCCGGCCGAGCAGCGCTTCTCGATCGGGACGCAAAAGGATGTCGCGCAGGTCGTGATCACCGTGCGCGGCACCCACCGCTCCACGCTCAAGAAGGGCACGCAGGCGGCCCTCACCGACATCGAGTTCTTCGACAGGCACTGACCGGTCACGCGAGCGCGCGGCGCTGACGCTTGCGCGTGCGGTCCGCCGACCGCGAGTCGCCCGCGGCTTCGTACGCCGCCACACAGAGCCGCCACAGGGACGCATCGCGCCGCTCGAGCGCGAGCCCGCGCCGGCAGGCGCGCGCGGCGGCGAGCGGGTCGCCGAGCGCGAGCAGCGACTCCGCCAGGCCGCGCGCGGCCTCGATCGCCTCTTCGAGCAGCTGTTCTCGCGGATCGATCACCCACTCCGCCGGCCCCTCTTCGGGGAAGAGCTTACCCACGTAGAGCTGGAGCGCGCGGGCGTACGCCGCGGCGCCGAGCCTCGGATCGGTCTCTGCGCGCGCCTCGGCGAGCGCGCGGCGGAACGCGGTCAGGTCGATCTCGCTCCCGCTCGGCAGGGCGAGCCGGTAGGCGTCACCGTCTCGAGCGACGAGCGACTCGTCTCCGCGCTCGCGCCCGGGCTCGATCGCCTGGCGGAGGCTGGAGATGAGCACCTGCAGGTTGCGTCCCCCGGAGACCGGGTCGCCCCCCGGCCAGAGCGACTCCATCAGCACCTCGCGGTGCGCCGGCCTGCCCTCGTGCAACGCGAGCAGGCGTAGCAGGCTGCGTGCACGAGGCGTAACGGCGCGCAGATCCGTTTCGTGGCCGTGCAGGCTCAGGCGTAGCCCACCGAGACAACGGACGGCGAAGCGAGGCTCACGGGCGGAGTCCCGCGCGCGTGCGACCGCCGGCCCGAGCAATCCGAGCAGGCCACACTCGGCCTGGAGGGTGCGCGCGACGACGAGATGATCGGCGCCGGGCTCGAGCTCGGCACGCGCGAGGTACGCGAGCGCCTCGACCGCGACGACTCCGGAGCGGCGGCCGAGCCGCCCCGCGGCGAGCGCGGCGTCTGCGGCGTTCGGGTCGCCGGCCCGGACGAGCGCGACCGCCTGTGCACCTCGCGCCCAGGCCTCGAGCACACCGGCGCCGAGATCGATAAACCCGACCGCGGCCGCCTCAAGCAGCTCGATGGGCGCCTCGCCCGCGTTGAGCGCACCGAGTCCTTCGAAGAGCGACGACACGTGCACGCCCCACGCGTGCCGCTCGACCTCGCTCGTCACGCGTGCCTCGGTCGCCGACAGCCCTCCGCGCACCGGATCGGCGAGCGCCAGCGGTGCGTGCGCGAGGCGTGCGAGCCAGATGATGCCCGCGCGCTCCGCCTGGTCGGCCGCGAGCCGCGCCTCGGCCGCGCCGCCGGGGTCGCCCGCGAGCAGGTGCGCGACCGCGAGCCCGAGCTGAGCCGCCGCCGCGAAGGCAGGTGTCTGCTCGGGCTCGTCCCGCGCCGACGCGAGCAGCGCGGCGGCCTCGTGGCAGCGCCCTTCGAGCAGCGCGGCGAGCCGGCGACCGCCCGTCCCTCCGGCGCTCCGAGCTGCACCGCCTGGCGACGCGCGGCACGCGGATCGCTGACTGTCGCAGCTCGGAGCAGCCCGAGGGCGTCTCGGCTCGGTGCCGGTCTCTGCTCGATCCACGTCTCGAGCGAGATCCGCTCCCGGCGAGAGATGTCGATCGCCGCCGATGCGCCGGAGCTGAGCTCGGCGACGCGATACGTCTCGGTCGCGGCGGCGAAGCGACCGACCGACCGTTGCTGCCGCGCGACCGTCAACTGCAACCACGCGTCGCTGCGCAGGAGCGCCGGAGGGAGCACGTCGAGCCAGACCGGGCGGCCGTCGACGATCTGACGGCCGCCGCGGCCGAGCAGCCGCTCCACCTCGTCCCACGCCTCCGCGCGGCAGTAGGCGTAGAGCGCGTCGGGCAGCATCGCCTCCGCTTCGAGCAGGCCGCCGGCGCGGCGGAAGCGCTCGCGCGCCTCGACCTCGCCGAGCTCCTCCACGAGCATCGCCTCGAGCTGCGAGCGCAACGTCTCGTGGTACCGATAGAACCCGTCGTCGAGCTCGTAGGTAAAGAGCTGACGCGCCTCGAGCTCGCGCAGCAGGCGGGCGGAGCCCCCGCGCCCGAGCAGCTCGTCGCACAGGCGGCCCGAGAGCGTGGTGAGGACGCACGTTTCGACGAGGAAGCCACGCAGCTCCGGGTCGAGGCCCTCGAGAACGTTGCGCGTGAGGTACTCGCGTGCATAGCTCCAGCGCTTGCCCAGCGCATGAAGAACGCGTCGCCGCTCGGACGTCGGCAGCCCTCGCGTTGCGAGGTGGAAGAGCTTGAGCCCGGCCGCCCAGCCCTCCGTGCGGCGGGTGAGCTCGGCGAGATCCTCCGGCGGCAGCGGTTCCGCGTACACGTCCAGAAAGAGCCGCTCGACCTCCCACGAGCGAAAGCGGAGGTCTTCGCCATCGACCTCGAGCAATGCGCCCGAGACGACGAGGCGCGGCCAGTTGAAGCGCGGCCGCGAGCGCGACGCGATCACGACGCCGAACTGCGGCGGCATGCGCGCGATCAGCTGCTCGAAGGACTCCTCGGCCCCCGTCTTCTCGAGCAGGTGGAAGTCGTCGATCAGAACCAACGCGCGCTCCGGCGCTGCGCGCTGCAGTGAGTGAGCCGCCTCGTCCACCGTCGCCCAGGTGCCCTCGATGCCGCAGACGACCGCCGCGAGCGACGCGCCGAGGGCGGCGAGAAAGCCTTCCGCATCCGCCGCATGTCGGTTCACGACTTCGTGGTAGGCAACGGGGCAACCTGCAGCCGCCGCGAACTGCGAGAGCAGGGTTGTCTTGCCGGACCCGGCGGGCGCTACGACGAGGCCGAAGCGGCCGTTCCAGAACTCCGGGAGTGTCGCAAGCAGCCGCTCGCGAGGTAGTACGCGGGGGGCCGGAAGCCGTGGATTCCGATGCGCAACGTTTCGATCGGTGGTTGCGTGGGCGACGATTCGCGCCTACCTACTCGCTTTGAGGGGTTTGACGGAAACACTATGTCAACTTATGTCAACAGGCGACATTCGATCGATCGCCTCGTTGCCTCGGCGGGTGACGAGCACGACGGCCGGCGCCAGATCGCGCGTTGCAGATGCCGGGTCTCGGGCGACGTAGGGTTGCGCGCGTGGGCGACCTGACCGACCACACCGCGAGCGAGCTCGGCCGGATGCTGGTCGGCCGTACGGTGTCTGCAACCGAGGTGATGCAGGCGTATCTCGCACGGATCGCCTCGCTGAATCCGCACCTGAACGCGATCGTCACGCTCGAGCCCGAGCGTGCCCTCGCTCTGGCGAGACGGGCTGACGCCCAGGCAGGCTCCGACCCCGCGCGCATCCTGCACGGTCTGCCGATCGCGATCAAGGATCTGGTCGACGTCGCAGGCATGCGAACGACGCTCGGGTCACCGGTGTATCGCGACCGGGTTCCTGAAGCCGACGCGCCGATCGTGAGGAGGCTTCGCGAGGCGGGAGCGATCGTGATCGGCAAGACGAACACGCCGGAGTTCGGCGCCGGCTCCCAGACGTTCAACCCCGTCTTCGGAGCCACCCGGAACCCCTACGACTTGGCTCGAACCGCCGGCGGCTCGAGCGGCGGTGCCGCCGCCGCGGTCGCCGCCAGGATGATCCCGTTCGCCGACGGGTCGGACTTCGGCGGGAGCCTTCGCAATCCGGCCAGCTTCTGCAACGTCGTCGGGTTCCGGCCGAGTGGGAGCCTCGGCTCGCAGGCAGACGGCTCGGACCTGTGGGATCCGATGTCCGTCTCGGGCCCGATCGCGCGCACGGTGACGGACGCCGCGCTGCTCCTGCAGGCGATCGCTGCGCCAGACAGGCTCGCACCTCTTCGGGTCGGGCGTCCGCCCGGGAGCGTTCCTCGAATCCCGTTGAAGGGGTTGCGGATCGCCTGGAGCCGGAACCTCACCGACCTCCCGATCGACGAATCGGTCGCGTCGGCTCTCGAGACGAAGCTGGCCGAGCTCGAGGATCACGGCTGCAAGATCGAGCCCGCCGAGCCCGACCTCGCCGGCGCTGACGAGACGTTCCATACCTTGCGAGCACTCGCCTTCGTGCGCGATCGACTGGAGGAGGTAACGGCCAATCCCGGGCTCGTGAAGGACACCGTCGTCTGGAACCTCGAGGAGGGGTTGGCGCTCGATCCCGTTCGCATCGCTCGCGCTCAGAGGCGGCGAAGCGAGATCTTCAGAAGCGTTGCGGCGTTCCTCGAGCGCTACGACGCCTTCGCTCTACCGGCGGCCGCCGTTCCGCCGTTCCCGGTCGAAGTCGAGTGGGTTCGCGAGATCGATGGGGTGGCGTGCGAGACCTACCTCGACTGGATGCGGGTCTGCACTCGAATCTCGGTGACCGCGCACCCGGCGATCTCGATCCCGTTCGCGTTCACCGAGAGCGGCCTCCCGGTTGGTCTGCAGCTGGTCGGCCGTTATGGGGAAGACGAACGGCTGCTTGGCGTCGCCGCAGCGATCGAAGGCGCGACGGACGCCGGGAGGAGGAGGCCGGCGCTCGCCGACCCTGTCCCCGCTCGTCCCACGTGATCGCCGCCGGCGTTGGATCGTCGCCGGCCCGAACACGTCGCGTGCTCGTGCTACGCCGCCAGCTCGTGGGGAACGACCACGACCTCGAGGACCCGCTCGTGCCGCGCGACGGTGAAGGTGACGGAGGCGCCGATGCGCTCGCCCACCAGCAGGCGCTGCAACTCCGCCATCGTCTCGACCGGCCGGCCGTCGACGGCGACGATCAGGTCCCCTGGGCGCACTCCCGCACGTGCGGCAGGCGCGTCGTCGACAACCTCGTCAACCTCGACGCACCCGGCGCGACCCAGCTCGCCGGCGAGCCGCGGGGGCAGCGGCCGTTGCTGGCCGGCAATACCGAGGTACGCGCGGCGGAAGCGGCCTTCCGTCATCAGCGCAGCGACGACCTGTCGCGTTGCGTCGTTGATCGGCACCGCGAGGCCGAGGCCGACGCCGGCGACCGCTGTGTTGATTCCAACGACGCGACCACGGCCGTCGACGAGCGCACCGCCGGAGTTGCCGGGGTTGAGCGCAGCGTCGGTCTGGATGACGTTTTCGACGAGACGCATGGTCGCGCCCGAACGTGTGGGGAGTGAGCGGCCGAGCGCCGACACGACCCCGGCCGTGACCGAGCCGGCGAAGCCGTTCGGGTTCCCGATCGCGACGACGAGCTGGCCGACGCGGAGCTGTTCCGCGTCGCCGAGCTCCGCGGCGGTGAAGCCACCACCGGCGAGACGCAGCACCGCAAGGTCGGAGAGCGGGTCGGCCCCGATCACGTCGAACTCGACGTCGCGCCCGTCGGAAAAGGATGCGCGGCCGGTGCCGGCCGTCCCGGCCACGACATGCGCCGACGTGACGAGGAAGCCGTCGGGGGTGATCACGACGCCGCTCCCGCCGCCGGCCAGGATGCGCCCACCGCGCACGCGTCGCGCGACGCGGAGGTTCGCGACCGACGGCGTCACACGCTCGGCGACCATCACGACGACTTGTGAGTACGCGTCGAGCGCGTCATCCTCTTCGGCCGGTGGGCCGCTGCCAATGAACGTCAAGTGCGCCATAGGCGCCACGGTACCCCGCGTCAGGCTCCTGACAGTGCGAACGACCTGACGCGTCGATCTCTTGCATCTACTCAGCTATCACGCAAGTGCAAAGATCCTGCTGAGGAGGCGAGCCTGGACGACGAGGTACAGATCGTGAGCGCCGCGCAAACGCACACCGCCGTCGTGGCCGAAGAAACGACCTGGGACGAGTTCCCGCAGGTGTGGCGGACGCTGCTCGACGAAGTGTGGACGTTCTTGCGCAAGTCGGATCTGACCGCGGGTCGCAACGTCATGCTCTACAAGGACGACCTGCCGCGCGTCGAGGTGGGAGCCGAGGTGGATCGCTCATTCTCCGCGAGCGGCAGAGTTGTTCCGTCGTCACTTCCCGCCGGCCAGGCGGCCACGACCGTCTCACGCGGGGCGCCTTCCCCCGAAGGGCTTGCGAGAGCCCACGCACTGGTGCTGGATTGGTGCGGCGCCAACGATCAGAAGGTCACCGGCGTTCGCTGGGAGATCTATGGCCACTGGCTCGAGAATCAGAACCCAGCCCTGTTCGAGACAGAGGTCTACTGGCTGCTGCAGTCCTGAATCCACGACCGAGCCTCCGCACGTGTCGGAGCCTCGCCTGCCTCTGGAGTCCCTAGGCAGCGACGCCGGTGTCGGCGTCTGAGAGGCTTGACGACTCCGCGCGTAGACTCAGCTCCCGAGGAGTTCCGATCCCGTGTCTGCAGCACCGACTGCTCCGCCCGACCCTGCCGCGCTTCTCCGAAGTCGCTCCTACCTCGTGTTGCTCGCGTTCGGGGCGATCATCGGTGCGCCGGTGGCGGCAGCGGCGTACTTCTTTCTGAAGGGTGTCGCCGAGGTGCAGGATTACGTGTTCGCCACCTTGCCCGGCGAGCTCGGGTTCGACGGCCAGCCATCCTGGTGGCCGATTCCGCTCCTCGCGGTGAGCGGCGTGCTGGTCGCGCTCACGATCCGCTATCTGCCGGGCACCGGAGGACACAAGCCCGCGGAAGGGTTCAAGGCGTCCGGGCCCGTTCCGCCGATCGAGCTCCCCGGGATCGTCATCGCGGCGTTCGTGACTCTGAGCCTCGGGGTCGTCCTCGGGCCCGAGGCACCCCTGATCGCGATCGGCAGCGGCCTCGGTGTCCTCGCCGTGCATCTGATCAAGCGCGACGCACCCGAGATGGCGAGCGTCGTGATCGGTGCGGCCGGGAGCTTCGCCGCGATCAGCACGCTCCTCGGCTCACCTCTTCCGGCAGCGTTCCTGATGATGGAAGTCGCCGGGATCGGAGGCGCGATGCTCGGCGTGGTGCTCGCGCCCGGGCTGCTCGCCGCCGGGATCGGGTCGCTGATCTTCATCGGGCTCGACAACTGGACCGGATTCGGCACCTTCTCGCTCGCGGTCCCGAACATCCCTGAAGCCGGCAGCCCCACCGTGCCCGAGTTTCTCTGGGCGCTCGCGATCGGCGTCGTGGCGGCGATCCTCGGCATTGGCATCAGGCGGCTGTCGCTGCAGCTCCAGTCGATCGTCGAGCGCCACAGGCTGCTGCTGACGCCGCTCGCAGGAATCGCCATCGGCATCCTCGCGTTCGTCTTCGTGGAGACGACTGGACGCAGCTCGGCACAGGTGCTCTTCTCGGGACAGGATCAGCTTCCGGCGCTCATCGAGGGAGCCGCGGGTTGGACCGTCGGTGCGCTCCTGATGGTCGTCCTGTGCAAGGGCCTCGCCTACTCCCTGGCGCTGAGCAGCTTCCGCGGCGGCCCCATCTTCCCGAGCATGTTCATCGGCGCCGCCGGCGGCATCGCGCTCTCGCACCTTCCCGGGCTCCCGATGATCGCGGCCGCCGCGATGGGCATCGGCGCGATGATGGTCGCGATGCTCGGGCTGCCGCTCACGTCCGTTCTGATCGTCAGCGTGTTCCTGCAGGCCGACGGCCTGACCCTGATGCCGCTCGTCATCGTCGCCGTCGTCGTCTCCTACGTCGTCTCGGCCCGGCTCAACCCCGTTCCGGCTCCCGCGCCCAAGCCCCAGCCCGCGACCTAGTGACCACTTCGAACTCGCTCCCGCCTCGGTAACTCCGTCGATCACCCTCTGTGGACGAAGCGAGACCTCCGCTCGTGTTGCGAGGCTTGCGCTGATGCCTCGCGGCCGTGAGGGACTTACCGCCGAGATGACCCGGATTCAAGCGCGATGGTGATGTTGGCGTCGAACCTCGGGGCGGCGCGGAGCCAGATGGCGTTCACGCTGGGTTTCCACATCATCCTGGCGTCGCTCGGCGTGGCGCTTCCGGCGATGATGTTGATCGCGAACTACCTGGGGTTGCGGCGTGACGACGCGGACGCGTTGAAGCTCGCGCAGCGCTGGTCGAAGGCGGTGGCGGTGACGTTCGCGGTCGGAGCGGTCACCGGGACGGTCCTCTCCTTCGAGTTCGGCCTGCTCTGGCCGGCATTCACGGGGCGCTTTGGAGGGGTCTTCGGGGTGCTGTTCGCGATCGAGGGCATCTTCTTCTTCCTCGAAGCGATCTTCATCGCCATCTACATCTTCGGCTGGAAGCACCTCTCGCCCTGGACGCACTTCTGGACCGGCGTGCCGGTCGTCGTCACGGGCCTCGGTGGTGCGTTCTCGGTCGTCGCCGTGAACTCGTGGATGAACCAGCCGCAGGGGTTCTCGCCGACGTCGGGCAAGGTCACCTCCGTCGAGCCGCTGAAGGTGATCTTCAATCCCGCCGTGCCCTACGAGGTCCCGCACATGATCCTCGCGGCGTACCTCGTCACCGGATTCCTCGTCGCGTCGATCTATGCGGTCGGGATGCTGCGCGGCCGGCGTGACCGAGTTCATCGCCTCGGGTTGCTGATCCCGTTGACGGTCGCCTGCATCGCCACACCGATCCAGTTCGCCGTCGGCGACAGCGCGGCGCGCGCGATTGCGAAGGACCAGCCGATCAAGTTCGCGGGCATGGAGTGCGTGGAGAAGACATCCACCGACGTCACCGAGTACATCTTCGGGAGGTGCACCTCGAGCGGTGTGAAGGGCGGGATCGGGATTCCGGGGTTCGACTCGTTTCTCGTCGGCTGGAGCACCAGCACCCAGGTCACCGGGCTCGACTCCGTCCCCCCGACGACCGTCCGCCGGACAACACGATGCTGCACTGGGCATTCGACTCGATGGTGGGGATCTGCACGCTCCTGATCGCCCTCGGCGCGTGGTTGGGTGCCGGCTGGTGGCGGAAGCGAGACTTCCCGCAGTCGCGCTGGTTCCTTCGTGCGACCGCCGTGTCCGGCGTGGCATCGGTGATCGCGCTGGAGTGTGGCTGGATCGTGACCGAGGTCGGACGCCAGCCCTGGATCGTCTACAACGTCATGCGCACCTCGGATGCAGTCACACAGGCAAGCGGCATCTGGGTGACGTTTGCCGCCGTGCTCGGCCTCTACATCGCGCTCGGCGCGGCGCTCATCATCAGCCTGCAGGCGATGTCGCGGCGTTGGCGCAGCGCAGACGAGCAGGACGTCGATGTTCCGTACGGTCCGGACTCGAGCCCGCCACCGGGCACGGTTGCCGAGGCTCCGAGATGAGCGGCGCTCTCGCCGTTGCGATCGTCCTGTGGATCGGGGTGACGTTCTATGCCGTGTTTGCCGGCGCGGACTTCGGGGCGGGTCTCTGGAGTCTGCTCGCAGGCGACGGAGACCGGGGCCGGAGGCCGCGAGAGCTGATCGACTGGGCGATCGGGCCGGTCTGGGAGGCGAACCACGTCTGGTTGATCTTCGCGCTGGTCGTGCTCTGGACAGGATTCTCGTCTGCGTTCGAAGCGATCTTCTCGACGTTGTTCATCCCATTGAGCCTCGCGGCGCTCGGCATCGTCCTGCGGGGCTCGGGGTTCGCGTTCCACACCACCGCTCGACGCGCGCGCGGGCGGGCGATGGCCGAGTCGCTCTTCGGACTGACGTCGGTGCTGACGCCGTTCTTCATGGGGACCGTCGTCGGCGCTGTCGCCGGCGGCCGCGTACCGGTGGGCAACGCGACGGGCGATGCGGTGACGAGTTGGCTCAATCCGCTGTCGCTGGTGATCGGGGCTCTCTTCGTGGCGACCTGCGCGTACCTGGCCGCGGTGTTCCTGGTCAGCGAGGCGCGGCGGGCGGGAACACCCGATCTCGAGGAGTACTTCAGCCGCCGTGCTCTCGTCTCGGCGCTCGTAACGGGTGCGCTCGCAGCTTTGGGCCTCGTCGCCCTGTACAAAGACGCGCGGTACATCTTCGACGGCCTGACGAGCGATGGGCTGCCGCTCGTGATCCTCTCCCTCGTCTGCGGGGGCGCGGTGCTCGTGCTGCTTCACCGGGGAGCGCGAGCGCTGGGTGCGCCCGCTCGCGGTGGCCGCGGTCGCCTCCGTCATCTGGGGCTGGGGCGTCGCACAGCATCCGTATCTCCTGCCGAAAACGCTCACGATCGACGCAGCGGCCGCACCGAGCTCGATGCTCACCAGCGTGCTGATCGTCTTCGGCATTGCCGTCGTAGTCGTGCTGCCGTCACTCGCCCTGCTGTACACGCTCGTCCAGCGCAACCTCGTTCAGGAGGGCTCACAACCGACGCGGCGCGACCTCGCGCCTGACTGAGCCGGTCCGCCCGGCTCGATCGCCGCTCTCAGGCTTGATCGGGCTTCCGCTCCTCGGTGTAGAGGTCACCCTGGGCCGCCGCCGAGCCGGACTTGCCGCCGCCCGCGCCGCGCAGAACGTAGGCGAACCCGACCGCGATGACGGCGCCGGTGATCGGTCCGGCGACGTAGACCCAGTACTGGCCGAAGTCGCGCCCGATCAGATCGGGGCCGAAGGTGCGGGCCGGATTCATCGAGGTGCCGGAGATCGGACTGCCCCAAAGACCAGCGAGGGCGATGTAGCTGCCAACGCCGATCGCGCCGAAGATGCCGATGTTCTGCGCTCCGGAGGCCGTGCCGAGGATGACGCTCACGAGCCCGAGGGTGAGCAGCGCCTCCATCAGGTACGCCTGGCCCCCCGAGTATCCGCTCGCGGGGTAGTTCGAGCCGAACTTCGCCGAGACTTTGATCACCTCGTGCAAGAACAGTGCGGCGAGCGATGCGCCGGCGAGCTGCACGACGATGTAGCCGGGGACCCGCCGCCAGGGGAAGTCCCCGCGCAGGGAGAAGGCGACGCTGACCGCAGGGTTCAGGTGCGCGCCGGAGACCTTGCCCATGAACATGATCACGCCCATCACCATCAACCCCGGCGCCACCACCGCCGCGGAGCGCGTGATCGTGTTCGGGAATGCCTCGCCCATCATCCCGCCGCCTGCTGCGACGATCACGAGCAGGAACGTCCCATAGAGCTCCGAGAACAGCCGCCGCCACTCCTGCTTGGGATCCTGGAAGTTCGCCATCGGCTCCGTGATGTCCTTGTCGATCCAACCCAGGACACCCGTTTCCGCGCGTCTCAACGGCTCATCCACAACGTCCCCTTCCTCGAGCCGCCAGCGACTCGTCTCGTCGGTTCGGACTCTCGGTCATCCCTCATTTCAGGATTCGTGCGTAACCTCCGCCGCCGGGCTCGCCTCGACATCATCCGAATGGGGCGACGCGACAATCACGTCGTTTACGCTGGACGAATGACCGACACCGTGAAGGACTACGTCGTCAAGCCGCTCGTTCCCGACACGTGGGAGGCGTTCGCACGGCTCGCGGAGCGGCACAACGGTGTGTTCGGCGGCTGCTGGTGCACGTGGTTCCACACCTTCTCTTCCGAGAAGACCTACTCGGCCGAGGACAACCGGGCCCTCAAGCAGCAGTTGGTCAACGAGGGTCGCGCACACGCTGCGCTCGTGTTCGACAGCGACGAGGCGGTGGCCTGGTGCGAGTACGGCACTCCGGCCGAACTGCCGAACATCTACCACCGCAAGGAGTACGAGGCCGAGCTCGACACGTTGCCCGACTACCGGATCACCTGTTTGTTCGTGGACAAGAAGTACCGGCGCCAGGCGCTGACGGCGGTCGCACTCCGTGGCGCCGTTGACCTGATCGCGCAGGCCGGCGGCGGGGTCGTGGAGGGCTATCCGCATGACACCGAAGGCAAGAAGGTGTCGGTCCTCTACAACGGCACCCGGAGCCTCTTCGAGCAAGCCGGTTTCAGCTACATCCGAGCCAAGGGCATGAGGAACTGCGTGATGCGCACGACCGTCGCGCCCGCCCCGTGATCGACCGGGGCCGATTTGGATCGGATCAGGGCGCGAGGTCGATCGTGAAGATCACAACCCTCGAGAAGCCCTTGCCGTCGATCTGCGCTCCGTAGCAACCCGACGACAGTGCTCGGACGCCGCTCGGTATGCCGCGGGCGTGTGCCGGTTGTCCGGACCAGCTCACGGTGTCGAAGGGCTCGATTCGCAGCTCATCCTTCGGCACACGGGTGCCGTTGAAGCCGAGCCAACCGGGCCCGTCGAGTCGCCGGCCGCGGATCAAGACGCGATCGCGATAGGCGGGGGCGACGTACCAGAACACTTTCTGACCCTGCCAGGGCCCGCCGTACTGCGTGTCCTTGACCGCGTTCAGGAGACCGGACGTTGCGCCGAGCCCGGGATAGACAGGCCCGGGCCCGATACCGGCGGACCCGAAGATGCGAATACGCGGCCACGGCACCCGGCGGTCGACCTTGCTCACGGGGCACGGCGCACCGGGAGCGACGACCGGCAAGTGAAGCGGCCGTCGAAGCGCCGACCAGCGCACCTCATCCGATCGCGCCGCCGCGGGAACAGCCAGCCAGACAACCGCCAACGCAAGTACGAGCACGAGCTTCACCTGGTGAACATACGCGCCTCCGCGCGGAGGAGGTCCTGCGCAGCGACGATCACGCCCGGCGAGCGCTATCCGCGCATGTCGACCGGGTAGATCTTGGCGGGCTCGATCGTGACGACGACGCGCTTGTCTCCCGGCCCGTCGTGAACCTCGAGATCGGCGTCGTACTTCGCCCCCACCTTCCGGGCGAACGCATAGTCGTCGTCCGGCTCGACGCGAGCATGGCCGCGCACCTCGAGATAGCGGTACGGAGTCGCCGGGTCGAGAATGAGCAGGCTGCATTGCGGCCGCTTGGCGATGTTCTGCGTCTTGTGCCGCGCCGTGTTCAGCGAGAGCTGGAGCTGGCCGTCCTCGACGAGGAACCAGACCTCGGTGAGCTGGGGAAGGTCGTCGTCGTCGATCGTCGCGAAGGTCGCGACCTGTGCGCCGAGCAGATCGAGGTGGGATTCGGGGAAGACGGGCGCGCTCACGAGACCCGCCTCAAGCGGCCCTTGCAATCGGGGCGCGCTGCCAGACGGCGTCATCTCCGAGCGAGTGCCGAACCGCGCCGCCGGAGGCGACCAGCTCGAGCAGCGCTCGCTCGGCAGCGACTCGGTCGAGTGGGTCGTTTCCCTTGACGAGCAGCGCCGCAACCTCCTGCGTCGTCAGCCCGTCCTCGAATCGCTCCAACAACGGGCCGGGCGTGTCCGGGGCGACCCGGCGCTCCAGTCCGGGGTCGAGATTCGCGATGAGCACGTCGTATGCCTCGACGAGCTGGAAACCGCCCGCGACCAACCGCCTCTCGTCCTGTTCGAACACCACCGACGGAGCGGTGAACCGAACCGGCCCGTCCGTGGCAGCGGTCTTGCCCTGAAGCTCCGCGGCCGACCCGGCCGCCGACCGGGCCTCGGCACGGTCACGCTCGTAGGCTTCGGTCACAGCTGGATCGTCGAGCCGCGCCACGATCGCCTTCGCGTCGAGGCCCGGGATGCCTTGCAGAGCGGCCGCGAGCTGGTCGTCCTCGTCGAGCAGGAGCGGCGTCGTGAAGTTCGCGAGCTGCAACGCCCGGAAGACGCGCCACTCGTCGCCGGCGCGGTTGAGACGGGCCGCCACCACTGCGCGGCAGGCACGCGCCGTGGCGCTGACACGGCCCTTCGGCTGGGGAGCGAACGGCATGCCGTAGCGACGAAACTGCAGCTGCCCGAGCGCACCGCGCAACGGCGTGTACCCGCGGGCGACGTACTGCGCGGGATCCTCGGTCAGCCCGATCAGCACGAGCCGCCAGCGAAGCTGGTCTCCGTAGCGCCAGTCGAGCACCCGCAGGGCCGGAATCGCCGAATACGCCCATGGACACGCCGGGTCGTTGTACAGCGTGACGTCGACCGTCCGACTCATCTCCCGATCTCCTCCTCTGGAGAGCTTCTTCGCGAGCGCAACGCGGTTGTTGACAACGAGACGCAAAATACCCGAGCGCCTTAGGCCCAGGCGGAGCGACTCCGCGTCAGGGCCTTGCTGCTCGCCGCCGTCAAGCCTCGGCAGCCAGGGCCGGTTCCGGCTCCGCCTCGCACACTGCATTCGCGTACCCCGACCGGAAGGGCCGTGCGTCGCCGGTCTGCTCGTCGTAGGTGTGGCGGTGGACGCAACCGGTGTCACTCGCGAGCAGGTGGATCGACACCGACGTCTCTGCGGATGTCGTCCTCACACAGTGGATGTCGTCCTCCGGCGGCAGGAGAACGTAGTGGTCGCCGGGGATGAGCGGCCGCCGGCGTACGAGGTCGATCCTGCCGGGTTGCGGCCGATAGAACTCCTCGTCCTGGTTGCCGCGGTAGAGGCCGATCACGCCCCAGGCCAGATGGTCGTGGATCGGGGTCTTCGAGCCGGACGGAACGACGAGGCTGAAAAGGCACAGCGAGCGGTCGGCCGAGCGATAGAGCAGCCACTGCCCGATGCCTCCGCCCATGCCGCTGTCGGGCACGTCGTGCTGATACCTGTCGGGGAGCCAGTCTCGGTTGGTCAGCATGTCGGCGAACAGCGGCTGGACCGCCGCACAGGCATCGGCCGGGGAGTCGGCGCTTTCGATCCGGGCGCGAACGTCTGCGATGAGCTCGCGGACGAACGGGGTGTCGAGCACATACTCGTCGGCGGCGAGCGGCGGCAGGCCCGGATCGAGGTGGTCGTGGAGGTCGCACATGTCGTCGTCCTTTCGTCGGCTTCTGGATCAGCGAACCGATGCAAGCACGTTCGGCCGCCGCCCGATCGTTCTCGAATAGTCAACCGAAGGTCACGACGCGGCCGGGCCGGGAAGCGGTTGAATTGAGCCCGCAGTGAATCCCACGTTCCTTCTCGGCGGTGAGCTCCAGGTCAACCGCCTCGGCTTCGGTGCGATGCGCGTCGTCGACGATCGCGAGGAAGGCGTGCGCGTCCTGCAGCGCGCGGTCGAGCTCGGCGTCACGCTGATCGACACCGCCGACATCTACGGTGCCGGGGTCAGCGAAGAGGTGATCGCGGCGGCGCTGTACCCGTATCCCGACGGTCTTGTCATCGCGACGAAAGGCGGCATGGGCGTCGGGCTGCAGGAGCGGCTTCGGGACGGCCGGCCGGAGTACCTGCGCGGGGCGCTCGACGCGAGCCTTCGCCGGCTCCGGCTCGAGCGGGTCGATCTGTACCAGCTTCACCGCCACGATCCCGAAGTGCCGGTCGAGGAGTCGATCGGCGCGCTCGACGAGCTGCGTCAGGAGGGAAAGATCCGGCTGATCGGCGTCTCGAACTTCTCGGTCGCGCAGCTGCGCCAGGCGCAGTCGGTGACGAAGATCGCGACGGTGCAGAACGAGTACAACCGCGGGCTCGTCGTCTGCGAGGACGTCCTCGACGCCTGCGAGGCGGACGGGGTCGGCTTCATACCGTGGAGCCCGCTCGGCCACGGGCTGCGCGACCCGGAGTTCGAGCTGCGCTGGCTGCTCGACCGCTCCCCGGTGATGCTGCCGATCCCCGGCACGTCGAGCGTCGCCCACCTCGAAGCCAACATGCGCGCTGTCGGCTGACGAGGCGTTCGAGCTCAGGGGAAGATCTGGCCCGCGAACCAGGTCGAAGCGTCGACCCAGTCGCCCGCTCCGCCTCCGCCCCAGCCTTCGTTCACGTAGAAGCACCGGTCGGTGACCGTCTCCGTCCAGCAGAAGATGAAGCAGTGCTGGACCGTGCGCTGCTGCCAGGCGTAGCCGAACGCGAGCGGGTAATGGCTGAGCCAGCCGATCCCGATGACGGCGGGAGTGTGGCGGTCGCGGATCGACGAGATCGCCTTGTCGCGCAGGCCGTCCTCGTCAATGCCGAGGGAGTCCCAGTCGCACTCGAACGCCGTGCCGGTGCGCCCGTTCAGATAGTTCCACGCGCCGCCCATGTTCCACGGCCAGGTCGCGCCGCTGTCGAAGATGCAGAACGTCCCGACGTCGTTGCGGATCTCCTGGATCACGTTGTCGACGCCGGCATCCTGGGTGAGCGGCGCGACCGCGTTCCCACCGCGGCCGCCGTTCACGCGGTAGAGACCGTTCCGCGGAGCCCAGTAGGCGTTCCCGGTCTCCGCCTGGTGATCGCCCCAGAGGAACATCATCGTGAGCGCGACCGGGCCGCAGCCGATGTGGCAGCCGCCGTACTCGTACTGGTAGTAGGCCGGCTGCGCCCCGCCGCCTCCGGCCGCCCAGTATTCGGTCCACCCCATTCGCTAGCCCTTTCCCCTCTTGCCGCCGCGGACGACCGGCGGAACCGGCCGGATCGGGCCCGGTGGGATCGGCGGATGCCGGTCCGACGGCGTGCCGGTGGGAACGACGAAGAAGGGCAGCGACTCCGTCGAGCCATCCGCGTAGGACAGCTCGAGCGTGAAATGCACCTCGCCCTTCGTGTCCGAGTCGAGCGCCGTCAGCTGCACCGCCGGCACCTGGCGATCGAGCGGCGCCATCCGCACGAGCTTCACACCGTCGCCCGCGATCGCGGCCTTGCCCGGCTTGAGAAGCGGGACGACGAGCGTCTGGCCGGCGTGGATCCCTTCCCCGAACTTCGTGAGCAGGTCCTCGAGCTGCCAGCGGGCTGCCGCGCGGGTCGCCTGCGCCTGCAGCTGCTTCTGAAATGCCTTCGTGTATCCCTGCTTGGCCTTTGCCCAGGTCTCCCAGTGCAGCATCTTCGCGTTCGGCGGCTTGCGACCGCCGATCGTCGCCACGAGCTTCGGCGGCCTGGCATCGTTCTTCGAGGCGCCCGGGGGCGCATACCGGGCGCTGCCGGGATACGACTGCAGCTTCTGCGCCGCCGCCGGGAACTGGGTGAGCGGAGGGAATTGGCCGAGATGGCCGAGATACTTCCCGCCCTCGTCCTCCGCGACGTAGCAGAGCGCATCGAGCTTGTAGAGCCTCGCGACGGGTGAGACCGCGCCCGGCTTGGCGAGTCGCGCCTCGAGCGCGCGGCTCGGCGGGTTCCGGTCGAGGCTCCAGTGCGGGACCGGCACGTCGTGCCGCCCGGCAGCCAGGACGATGAACCCCGTCCCCGTCCCGACACGCGGATCCTTCACTGCGCCCTTCGGCCCCGGTTGGGGTCTCGGCCGCCTCAGGCCAACGAGCTCGAACTCCCAGTAGGCGATGCCCTTCACATCGGGACGGTAGAGCGGGCACGCCTCGGGGGCGATCGTCGCCGCGCCCGCGCCGGCTGCCAGCGGCAGCGCCCGAATCGACTCCAGATGACGCGCGGCCTGCCGCCACACACCGACCGGCACTTTCTCGAGCGGAACCCGCACGCGCATCTCCTTCAATAGCGTTGACGCGAGCCGCAGGGCTCCCGCATCGGCGGTGAGCGTTCGCTACATCGGCGACGACTCTACAACCCACCACGAGCTGCTTCAAGCGGAAGCGTCGAGTTCAGTTTGTGTTAAGTTCAAGATGATTTGAGTCAAACACACTTTCAACGCAGCCAGGTAGGGGAAGTGCTGCAGCTGGTGGGCGCGCTGTCGCGGGCGGTGCATCCGCGGGACGGCTCGCAGCTCCCGGAGCCGCTCCGGGCCGCGTTCGCCGAGGGGTCGCTCGGGCCGCGTCACATGCCGCCGCTGTTCGCGCTGACGATGGGGGGCCCGACGACGGTCGGCGCCCTCGCAGCGCGGATCAACCTCGCACCGACGACGACGAGCCTCCTCGTGAACGAGCTCAGCCGCGCCGGGCTCGTGGAGCGCACGGAGGACGACGGTGACCGGCGGCGCACGATCGTCAACGTCTCCGAGCACATCCGCGGCCCCCTCGCCAAGCACGCCAAGAAACGGATCACGATGGTGCAGCGGGCGCTCGGCCACCTCGAGCCCGAAGCGCGCGCGCATTTCATCCAGGGACTGCGAGCGCTCGTCGAGGAGTGGGAATGAGCGGGCCGAGCATCGAGGTGCGTGAGCTCCTGAAGCGCTATCCACGGTCGCCCGTGAACGCGGTCGACGGGATCTCCTTCTCGGTGCAGGCCGGTGAGGTGTTCGGGCTGCTCGGCCCGAACGGAGCCGGCAAGACGACGACGGTCGGGATGCTGACGACGCGTGCGCGACCCACTTCGGGCGAGGCTCAGGTCGCAGGCGTCGACGTCCTTCGCAACCCGGTCGGCGCGCGCAACCGTTTCGCCGTCGTGCCCCAGCGGAGCAACCTCGACCGCGCACTGTCGATCCGCGACAACCTCGTCTTCCACGCCGCCTACCACGGCGTGCCTGCCGAAGCTCGCCGCCGCCGCGCCGACACGCTGCTCGACCAGTTCGGACTGCTGGACCGCGCGGGCAGCAAGCCGGACATGATCTCGGGCGGGCAAAGCCAGCGCATCATGATCGCCCGGGCGTTGATGCACGAGCCGACCGTGCTGTTCCTCGACGAGCCCTCGACCGGTCTCGATCCCGCGGCCCGGCTCTTCGTCTGGGACCGTCTGCGGGAGCTGAAGGAGCGGGGCGTGACGCTTCTCCTGACGACGCACGACATGAACGAAGCCGCCGAGCTCGCCGACCGCGTCGCGATCATGGACCACGGCAAGCTCCTCGCGATCGACACGCCGTCCGCACTCGTGCACGAGCTTCCCGGAGGCACGACGCTCGAGCTCAGCACGACCGCGCTCGGCGGACGCCCGCTCGACGACCTCCTGGAAGCGCTCGGCGCGCTCCCCGGCGTCGAGCGGGTCGACAGCGACAGCGAGTCGGGCGGCTTGCACCTGAAGCTCTACGTGTCGGGTGGCGCGCCGCTGCTGGTCGCGCCAGCGGCAGCGCTTCTCGCCGAGCGCGCTCTCGAGCTCGCCGACGTCACGCTCGGGCATGCCACCCTCGAAGACGTGTTCATCAGCCTGACGGGGAGAGCCCTCCGATGAGCGCGGGCGCGCACCGCCAGACGACCGCGTTCCTGGCCATCCTGCGGCGCGATCTCTACGTCACGTGGCGTGAGCTGCCCGCGTTCCTCGCGCAGGTCATCCTGCAGCCGCTCTTTCTGCTCTTCGTCTTCGGCAAGGTGCTCGGCTCGCTCGGCTATACGCGCCCGGGCTACGCAGACCTGCTGTTTCCTGGCCTGGTCGCACTGACTGCCGTGGTCACGGGCATGCAGGCACTCGCGTTCCCGCTCGTGATCGAGTTCGGCTGGACGAAGGAGATCGAGGACCGCCTCCTCGCCCCGATCGACACCGGGCTCGTCGCCGCCGAGAAGGTTCTCTTCGCATCGCTCCGCGCGCTCACCGCGGCCGTGCTCATGATCCCGATCGGGATCATCATCCTTGGCTCGATCCCCTGGCGCTGGAGCGCGTTCCCCCTCTTCCTCGCCGTCCTGCTTCTCGCCTCACTGCTCGGCGCATGCCTCGGGCTCGTGCTCGGCACCGCCGTCAAACCGGCGAACATCAACATCGTCTTCTCGCTGGTCTTCACGCCGCTGCTCTTCACGGGGTGCAGCCAGTACCCGTGGCCCTCACTCGCCCAACTGCGCTGGTTTCAGATCGTCACGGCTGCGAACCCGATGACCTACGCAAGCGAGGGGCTGCGGGCCGCCCTCGTCCCCAACGTCCCCCACATCGCGGTCTGGATCAGCCTCACCGTTCTCCCACTCGCAATCGCGGTACTGCTTACGATCGGCGTCCGCGGCTTCTACCGCCGCGCGCTCGACTAGAACGCGAGCCCGATGCGGCGCGAAGGGCCGGCTCAGCTGTCCGAGAACGCGGCGGCAGGCTCGAGCTCGGCCGGTCCGGTGCGCCGCGCGCGTCTTCCAGGGACGAGCAGCGCAGCAAAGGTGCAGACGATCAGGAAGCCGGTCGACATGAGGAAGCTGATGGTGAACCCGGTGACGGTCGGGACGCCCGCCGCGGTGGTGTGGGTGGTGATGAAGGTGGCCGCGAGCTGGCCGCCGAGCGCGCCACCGACGGTACGCATGACGGTGTTCATGCCGCCCGCGACTCCGGTCTCGTGCGCCGAGACAGCCTGCACGATCAGGTTTCCGAGCGCCGCAAATGCAAGGCCGATCCCGACGCCCATGAGCGCGGCGCTGATGAGCATGTCGTAGGGGTGGGCGTGCGCGACCGCGAGCAGTCCGAAGGCGCCGGCGGTGATGGCCGAGCCGGCCACGAGCGCCTGCTTCGAGCCGAAGCGCGCGGCGATCGAGCCCGCCGCGAACCCGACGACGACCATCCCGAGCGTCGACGGCAAGAGGTAGAGCCCGGAGACGACGACGGAGGCACCGAAGCCGAACCCGGTGCTCTTCGGCAACTGCGCGAACTGCGGGAAGACGACGAACGACGAGTACATCCCTGCGCCGAGCAGGAATGCGGCGAGATTCACCGTCCAGACCCCCCGGATCCGCATGAGCGTCATGTCGATCAGCGGCTCGCTGCTCCGCACCTCGACCGCCACCCAGGCAGCGCACACGAGCAGCCCGGCCGTGAGCAGCAGCAGCGTCCGGGCCGACAGCCAACCCCAGGTCGTCGTCTCGCTCACCGCCAGCAGCACCGCGGTTATCCCGGTGCTCATCAGCGCGGCGGCGAGCCAGTTGATCCGGCCGGGAACGCGCACAGGTGACTCCGGGACGAACCGCCAGGTGCAAACGGTGGCGACGAGAATCACCGCCAACGGCCCCCAGAACAGCCAGTGCCAGCTCAGATGCTCGACGACGAGCGCGCCGGCGACGATCCCGATTCCGGCGCCGATTCCCAGGATCGCCGACATCAGCCCGATGCTCCCCGCGACCTTCTCGCGCGGGAACTCGTCGCGGATGATCCCGAACGAAAGCGGGAAGATCCCGCCGCCGACGCCCTGGATCACCCGGGCCACGATCAGAACGAGAAGCGAGTGCGAAAGAGCGGCGAGCAACGTCCCCGCGCTGAGCACGACGAGCGTCCACACGAGCAGGCGCTCCTTGCCGTAGATGTCACCCATGCGGCCGATGATTGCGGTGCCCACCGACGCTGAAAGGAGATACCCCGTCAGCAGCCACGTGACGCCGCTCTCGGTCGTGTGCAGGCTGTGCTGGATCGTCGGCAGCGCGGGCACGACCGCCGAGCTGAGCACCGCGTACGCGAGGCCCGACACGGAGAGCACCGCAAGGGTGACGTTCGGGTGGACGCGTTCGGACGCGCTGCCGCTCATCGAGTTACCCTAGCGGAATGACCATTCCGGTCCGAGCACGAGTCACGTCCTGGGCGAGCCTCGACCAGGCGGAGAAGAAGGAGCGCCTGCTGGTGGCGGCCGCCGAGGTATTCACCCGTGAAGGGCTCGACGCGCCCATGCCCACGGTCGCTGCTGCAGCCGGGGCCGGCGTGGCAAGCATCTACCGGCAGTTCGGCTCGAAACACGAGCTCCTCGCCGCGCTCGTCGTGCGCCGCCTCGAATACGTGCACGGAAGCCGCGCGGCAAGCGGCAAATCGCGAAGGCACACGCTGGTCTGCCCTCACAGATCTGCTGACGAGCCTCGTCGAGCAACGATCACCCGACGAGTATTTCGGCGAGGCGATGCTGCGAGTCCGAGCCCACCCGGCGGTCGACGAGGCGAAGAAGAATGCGTTCGCCGCTCTCCAACGGCTCCTCGAAGACGCCAGGCGGGAGGGGCGCCTCCGAGCAGACGCATCCATCCTCGACCTGCAGCTCCTCTTCGCCGCGACCCGCGCAGCCCGGCCCATCGAGCCCGATGCCGAGCGGCGCGTGCTGCACCTCATCATCGCCGGGCTCGAAACCCGCTAGCGACAAGCGGCTATCCGGCAGCCTTGTAGGTGACGAGCAGGGTGTTGCCCGTGGTGGCCGACTTGATGGTCCCGGCGGCACGGTATGAGCCGACCGCGGTGACCTCGCGCGTCTCGACTGCGATGCCGCGGCTGATGTTGCCCCCGTCGAAGCGGTCGACCCGCTCGATCCACGCGGGCGAGGCCGTCTCCGACGTCCACCATGGTGCGCCGGCACTGCTCTGTCCTTCGACGCCGACGAGCAGCTCATGGGCTTGGGAGGTCGTCACGGACGGCGTTGCCTGGGAGGTCCCGTAGGTCCCATCCGACGTTGCGACCTTGTCGGGGCCTGTGATCCCGGAGACGGCGAAGATCGCGATCTCGTCCGAGAGCCCGCGCGGATAGCCCTTCACGGTCACGGTTGCGCCGGCGGGCAGGGCGGCGGTCGTGCGGGCGCTCCAGATCTCGACCGTCTGGTAGGAGCGGCCGTTGTGCGAGACGCCGTCCTGGTGCCAGGTGTCTCCCGCGCTGTCGCTGACGCCGTTGGGAGTGACGATCCCCCCTGTCCCGTCGGTGGCGTCGACGGTGGAGACGTGAGTGAGGATCAGCGTCTGGCCGGCCGGGACTGCTGCCGTGAGCGCGAAGGTGTGGGACTGTCTGTCGGTGTCCGAGCCTTCGTAGACCTTCGTCACCGCGATCGCGCTCGGCGGTGCCAACGTTGCTGCGTTGGAGACGGTCACCGTCGACGTCACCATCGCTTCGTTTCCGGCGGAATCCGAGGCGACGACCGAGAGAACGTGCGACCCGTTTGCGACGGCCGTGGTGTCCCATGCCACCTGGTAGGGGGCTGCGGTTTCCGGTGCGCCGACGTTGGCGCCGTCGAGCTTGAACTGGACCGACGCGAGCGTTGCGTTGTCGCCGGCACCGGCGGAAACCGTCGTCGTTCCCGAGACGGTCGAGCCGGACCCCGGCGCGGTGAGCGTGAGCGTCGGCGCGGTCTGGTCGCCGCTCGAGAGCGAGAACGCCGCCGTGCTCGTTCCTGCGACCACGAGTACGACGAGCGCTCCAATGATGAGCCGTCTCCGGACGAACACAGGTACCCCCCGTATCGTTTTCATGGAGTTCACCGCGCACCAGCGTCTGGGCAAGTCGCTGATCGGCGCCGGCGAACCGGTCGGTCATCGTCTGTAACGAGCGAGCGCTCGAGCGAGATACGCGTGTCGGAGGACGCCGCCTCTCAGGCGTGCATCGAATCCCGCGTCCAGTGCGTGCGCACGTAGGGCCGCGTGAACCCGAGGCGACCGAAGGTCCGGTAGGCCGGCGTCGCTTGCTCCGCCGACGGCGCTTCGATGTCGGCGATGAACCCGCGCGCGCCGCGAACGAGCCCGTCGGCGACGATGAATCCGCAGAGGGCGGCGTCGGGCTCGTAGTCGTCGGTCGTGAGACCGGGCACGGGGCCGTCCATGCCGAGCCAGGCGATGCCGCCGGGCGTGATGTGCATACCTCGCGCGGCGACGATCTCCCCCGCCTCTCGTACGACGTACTGGTGCCAGCCCGATCGCCCGATCAAGTGCGGGAGCCAGGGACCGGTGTCGAGGCGGTAGACGCGCTCGAGGAACGCGACCCACTCGGCAGCGGTCGCGGTCGTGACGGCCTCCACGGTCAGATCGCGGTCTCCATCGGGCACAGGCGCGACCGTGAGAGGGCTGTCGTCGCGGACGATTCGATCCTGGGCGTCGAATGCCTCGAGCCCGAGCTCGCTCAGCCAGTTCTCGTAGTCGGCGGGTTGGCAGTGCGGCAGGGACTGGAGCAGGAAGCTGGTGATCCCGGCCCGCTCGTAGCCGTCGAGGATCTCCTCGAGCACGGCGCGGCTCGCCGGCTCGACGACGCCGAGACCGATCGTGCGGCTGAAATAGCGGCGTCCGGTCGCAGCCCAGCGAAGCACGAGCGCCCCGCCGACTTCGCGCGTCGCGATCCCTGCGTCGGCCGCCCAACCGGCGGGGGCGGCCGCGTAGGCGTCGGCCCAGGCACTTGCCTCGGCTGCCTCGAACGAGGCAGCGGCCGGTAGGCCGACGGGCGTCGTGTTCATCGGTGTGGTCGAAGTGAGCATCCCTCGACTCCTTTCTAGACTCTAGATCTAGACATCGTGTCTACTCGAATCTACCGACCGTCATACTGAATGTCTAGACTCGGTGTCCATGTCTGCTCGCGCCTACAAGACCCGGACGTCTGGCCGCTCCGCGGCCACTCGCGAACGGATCACGACCGCGGTCCGAGAGCTGCTGGCCGACGGCACGTTCCACACCTCGACCGTCGAGCACGTCGCGGACCGGGCCGGAGTCTCGCGCGCCACGCTCTACCAGCACTTCGGCTCCCGGCTCGACCTCGTCGACGCGATCTGCGAGACGTTCGACGCCAACCCGGCGCTGCTCGAGCTGCGTCAAGTCGTCGAGCTCCCGGACGCCGACGCAGCACTCGACCAGACGATCGCGAACGCCGTCCGCTTCTGGTCGTCGGAGGACTCGGTGCTTCGGCAGCTCTACGGCGTCGCAGCGATCGATCCGGCTGCGCAGGACCTCGTCGACCGCCAGCGTGCAGACCGGCGGGGAGAGCTCGAACGGCTCGTCCGCAACCTGCACCGCGCCGGACGGTTCCCGCGGCGAGCAACCGCACGTGCGCTCACGCTTCTGCTCGTGCTCACGAGCTACGAGACCTACCGCGAGCTCCGCGAAGCCGGCCTCTCCGACCGGCAGCTCACGACGACCCTGCAACGGACCGCGCGCGAACTGCTGCTCGGCCGGTAGCCCGTGACGATGATCGACCACGGATCAGGCGAGCCTCGAAAGTCGCCTCGACGGTGAATTCAGCGAAGATGTCCGCATCTGTGGCTCTCGAGTCGCTGCAGGTGCGACGAGGTGAGAGGAGGTGATGGACGAATGCGCAAGCGATTGACTCGGTTGACCGAGCCGCTCGTGCGTGAGAACGGCGTGCTCCGCAGCGCGACCTGGGCGGAGGCGTTGGATCGGGCAGCAGGCGGCTTCGGCGCTGCGGTTGCAGCGGGCGGCCCGAACGCATTCGGGTTGTTCAGCTGCTCGAAAGCGACGAACGAGGTGAACTTCATGACGCAGAAGTTCGCACGGGTCGTCATCGGCACGAACAACGTCGACAGCTGCAACCGAACCTGACACGCACCAAGCGTCGTCGGTCTGGCGACGGTGTTCGGGGCCGGAGGCGGCACCAGTTCCTACCAGGAGGTCGAGGAGACCGATCTCATCTTCCTCTGGGGTTCCAACGCTCGTGAAACCCATCCGATCTTCTTCCATCACGTCCTCAAGGCCGTGAACGACGGCGCACGCCTCTACGTCGTCGATCCGCGCCGCACGGGCTCGGCGCAGTGGGCCGACGGCTGGTTCGGGATCGACGTCGGCACCGACATCGCGCTCTCGAACACGATGGCCCGCGAGATCATCCACGCCGGGCTGCACAACCGCGAGTTCATCGAGCAGCGCGACGACCGGGTTCACCGACTACGCGGCCAGCGTCGAGCCCTGGACGCTCGAGCGGGGCGAGCGCGAGACCGGCGTGCCGGCCGATCTGATCCGGGAGGCTGCGCACGCGTATGCGAACGCCGACCGGGCGATGATCTGCTGGACGCTCGGCATCACCGAGCATCACAACGCCGTCGACAACGTCTTCTGCCTGATCAACCTGGCGCTGCTCACCGGCCACGTGGGCCGCTACGGCTCGGGTCTCAATCCGCTGCGCGGCCAGAACAACGTGCAGGGCGGCGGCGACATGGGCGCGATCCCGAACAAGCTGCCGGGCTTCCAGGACATCGAGCTCGATCACGAAGCGCGCGCCCGGTACGAGCAGGCCTGGGGCGTGACGATCCCGCCGCGGTACGGCTGGCACCTGACGCAGATGTTCGAGGCGATGGAGCGGGGCGAGCTGAAGGCGCTGTACGTCGTCGGCGAGAACCCGGCGCAGTCGGAGGCAGACGCCGCCCACACGCTGCACCTGCTCGAGGGGCTCGACCACCTCGTCGTCCAGGACATCTTCCTCACGCGAACCGCCGAGCTGGCGGACGTCGTGCTTCCCGCGTCGGCGAGCTGGTGCGAGTCCGAGGGAACGGTCACGAACAGCGAGCGGCGCGTCCAGCGCGTCCGCCGCGCCCTCGACCCGCCGGGCCAGGCGCGCGACGACATCGAGATCGTCTGCGAGCTCGCGGCGCGGCTGGGCCACGACTGGGGGCACCCGAGCGCCGAGCAGGTCTGGGACGAGCTGCGCTCGCTCTCGCCGATGCACGCGGGCATGAGCTACCGGCGGCTGGACGAGGGTGGCTTGCAGTGGCCGTGCTGGGACGAGCAGCATCCCGGCGAGCAGTTCCTGCACAGCCGGCTGTGGGACGACCCGGTCACCGGCCCGCCCGCGCCGTTCAACGTCGTCGTGCACGAGCTGCCGGTCGACGAGCTCTCCGACGAGTTCCCGATTCGGCTGACCACCGGCCGCCGGCTCGACTCCTACAACACGGGCGTCCAGAGCGGCGGGTACACCTCGCCGCTGCGGCGCGGAGAGTCCCTCGACCTCTCGCCCGAGGACTGCGACCGGCTCGGTCTGGCCGAAGGCGAGCGCGTGCGCGTCACGTCACGGCGCGGCTCGGTGGTCGCGCCGGTGCGGGTCGACGACACCCTTCGTCCCGGTCTCGCCTTCATGACCCTGCACTTCCCCGACGAGGTCGAGACGAACGTCCTGACGATCGACGCGACCGATCCCAAGTCCGGCACCGCCGAGTTCAAGGCCAGCGCGATCCGCGTCGAGAAGCTGCCCGCCGGCAGCCGCGCAGGCAGGTCTCCGGTGTGGGGGCACCGCCCCGCTAGCTGCTTCCGCGTGGACCTCCGCCTCACAGCGACGAGCCCTCGGCCGCTCGAGCGCGAAGCCGTGGACGCCGTGCTCGGCCCGCCGACCTCGGCCTGGGAGGGCGCTGCGCGCGGGATCGGACGGCCATTCCTCGCGCGGCGGCCACGCCGCGCGGTCCCAGCGCCACCTGCTCCTGCCCGTGCTGCACGAGCTCCAGGGACGGGTCGGCTGGATCAGCGAGCCCGCGCCTCGGCTACGTCTGCCGCCGGCTCACGATCCCGCCCGCCGAGGCGTACGGCGTCGCGAGCTTCTACGCCCTGTTCGCGCTGGAGCCTCGCCCGCCCGCGGGTCGTCCACGTCTGCACCGACATCGCGTGCATGTGCCGCGGCAGCGCGGAGCTCGTGGAGGAGCTCGAGCGTACCGTCGGCCCGGCGGGCCAGACCCACGGCGGACGGCACAGCATCTGGCTCGAGAGCCCCTGCCTCGGCATGTGCGAGCAGGCTCCCGCCGCGCTCGTGACCGATCGCCGGCGAGGAGTGCGAGCGACCACGCGATCGGCTCGGCGAGCGTGGACGACGTCGTCGCCGCGCTGGCGGGCTCGGCTCCGCGAGCCGTACGCGCCGGCGCACGTGGCAGCGGCCGGCGGAGACCTGCGGCTGCTGCGGCGGATCGGCCAGGTCGACCCCGACCAGCATCGACAGCTATCGCAACGCCGGCGGCTACGCCGCGCTGCGGCGCGCGCTCGAGCTCGGCCCGGCGGGCGTGATCCGCGAGGTCACCGAGTCGAAGCTGCTGGGCCGCGGCGGCGCCGCGTTCCCGACGGGGCGCAAGTGGGATGCGGTCGCGCGCAACCCGGTGCGCCCGCACTACCTCGTCTGCAACGCCGACGAGTCGGAGCCGGGCACGTTCAAGGACCGGATCGTGATCGAGAACGACCCGTTCGCGCTGATCGAGGCGCTCACGATCGCCGGCTTCGCGACCGGATCCGAGCACGCCTACATCTACCTGCGCGGCGAGTACCCGCTGGCCTGGCAGCGTCTGACCAACGCGATCGCGGAGGCGCGCACGCACGGCCTGCTCGGCGACGACGTGATGGGCTCCGGGCTCAGCTTCGACATCGAGCTGCGCAAGGGCGCCGGCGCCTACATCTGCGGCGAGGAGACGGCGCTCTTCAACTCGATCGAGGGCTACCGCGGCGAGCCGCGCAACAAGCCGCCGTTCCCGGTCGACGTCGGGCTGTTCGCGCAAGCCGACCGTGGTCAACAACGTCGAGAGCCTGATCAACGTGCTGGACATCGTGCTCGGCGGCGGCGAAGCCTTCGCCGAGATCGGGACCGAGGAGTCGACCGGCACCCGCCTGCTCTGCCTGTCCGGCTGCGTCGAGCGTCCCGGGCTCTACGAGGCGCCGTTCGGCATCACCCTGCGGCAGGCGATCGACCTGGCCGGCGGGGTCGCGGGAGGCAGGGAGCTGAAGGCGGTGCTCCTGGGCGGCGCGGCCGGCGGCTTCGTCGGGCCCGACATGCTCGACCTCGAGCTCTCGTTCGAGGCCACGCGTGCGGCCGGCGCCACGCTCGGCTCGGGCGTGGTCATGCTGTTCGACGACACGGTCGACCTCGTGCCGGTGCTCCTGCGCATCGCGGCCTTCTTCCGCGACGAGTCCTGCGGCCAGTGCGTCCCCTGCCGCGTCGGCACCGTGCGGCAGCAGGAGGCGCTTCTGCGGCTCGCCGCCGATCGCCGCGGGGGAGCGTGGACGACGAGCTGGCCCTGCTCGCCGAGATCGCCCAGGCGATGCGGGACGCATCGATCTGCGGCCTCGGCCAGACCGCCGCCAGCGCGGTCGAGTCGGCGATCCGGGAACTGGCAGTGTTCGAGCCGCAGTGAGCGCCGTACCGCGTCACGTCATCCGCCGCATCGTCGACCTCGAGATCGACGGCGAGGAGGTGCGCGTCTTCGAGGGCTCGACGATCCTCGACGCCTGCCGCTCGCGCGGCCTCGACATCCCGACGCTCTGCTACGGCGAGTCGCTCACGCCGGTCAACGCCTGCCGCGTCTGCATGGTCGAGGTGGAGGGCTCGCGCGTGCTCGTGCCGTCGTGCGCGCGGAAGGCCGAGGACGGCATGGTCGTGCGCACCGCGTCCGACCGCGTCCGCCACAGCCGCAAGATGGTGCTCGAGTTCCTGGCCTCGAGCGTCGACCTCTCCACGACCCCCGACGTCGACCGCTGGTCGGCCGAGTACGGCGCGCGCCCCGAGCGCTACGGCCCGCCTGCCCCGCCGGCTCGCGGCGGGCGCCCGCGACGACGCACGCGCCGGCCACCACCACCCCGGCGACGGACAGACCGCCGCGACCGTCGCCCAGCCGGTGAAGGTCGACAACGAGAACTACGTCCGCGACTACGCGAAGTGCATCCTCTGCTACAAGTGCGTCGAGGCCTGCGGCACCGACTGGCAGAACACGTTCGCGATCGCGGTCGCCGGACGCGGGTTCGATGCGCGCATCGCAACCGAGTTCGCGACGCCGCTGCCCGACTCGGCCTGCGTCTACTGCGGCAACTGCATCGCCGTGTGCCCGACCGGCGCGCTGATGTTCAAGAGCGAGCACGACATGCGCGCAGCCGGAACCTGGGACGAGGCCTCCCAGACCGTGACCGAGACGATCTGCTCCTACTGCGGCGTCGGCTGCAGCCTCGAGCTGCACGTGCAGGACAACGAGATCGTCAAGGTCACCTCGCCGCTCGATCACAGCGTCACCCACGGCAACCTCTGCGTGAAGGGCCGGTTCGGCTACCAGTACGTGCAGAACCGCGAGCCGAACGAGGGGGAGTAGATGTCCGAGGAGCCCTATGAAGCAGTCACGTCCCGCGTGACGGCCACCACGACCGCGCGCGCGCTGGAGCGCGACGAGGCCGACGCACTGCTCTGGCTCGCCAAGACCGTTGCGGATGCGTGCGGCGACCGGCGAGCCGCGCCGCTCACCTGCTACCTCGCGGGCCAGATCCTCGCGGGCGAGCCCGACGCTCGGGCACGCGTCGCCCGCATTCGTGCGCTGGCCGACGAGCTCGGTGAGCCCGGTGGATGACACCGCCGAGGCAGGCGCGCGCGCCGAGATCACTCGACCGAGCAGCACGACCCGGGTCCAGGTCGTCCGGGTCGAAGCGGGAGCGCGCGACCCCCGCGGCGACAGCCTCGCGACCGAAGAGCCGATGGAGATCCGGGTCGACCAACCCGGTGCCGAGCAGCGCAGCGTCGCGGTCACGATGCGCACGCCCGGCGACGACTTCGCGCTCGCCGCCGGCTTCCTCTTCACCGAGGGCCTGATCACCGGCCAGGCAGATGTCCAGAGCATTCGCTACTGCAGCGTTCCCCGTGAAGAGCAGCACTACAACGTCGTCAGCGTCGCGGTCACTCGCAAGCTCGAGCTCGGGACGCAGCGCAACTTCTACGCCACGTCGAGCTGCGGCATCTGCGGCAAAGCGTCGCTGGACATGATCGACGTCCAGTGCGCCCCGCTCGGCGACGGGCCGCTCGTCCAGGCGGCGACGATTCTCGGGCTTCCATACGAGCTCCGGCGAGTGCAGAGCCTGTTCGACAAGACGGGCGGTCTGCACGCGGTCGCGCTCTTCGACCCGGCGGGCCGGCTATCAGCTCGTTCGAAGACGTCGGCCGGCACAACGCCGTCGACAAGCTGGTCGGCTCCGAGCTGCTCGCCGGGAACCTCCCGCTGTCCGAGAGCGTGCTTCTCGTCTCCGGCCGGGCGAGCTTCGAGATCATCCAGAAGGCCGCCACCGCCGGGATCCCGATCGTGTGCGCGGTCTCCGCTCCCTCGAGCCTCGCGGTCGACGCAGCTCGCCGCTTCGGGCTGACGCTCATCGGGTTCCTCCGCGACGAGCGCTTCAACGTCTACACACGAGCCGACCGGATCGGCGATGACTGAGCCGGATGCGGACCGGCGCGATCCTTCTCGTCGGCGGCCGGTCCAGCCGGATGGGCCGCTCGAAGGCGGGGCTCGACTGGCACGGCGAGCCGCTTGCCGCCCGCCTCGCGCGCGTCCTCACCCGCGCCGTCGGCGAGGGCCCGGTCGTTGCGGTACGGGCGCCGGGCCAGGACCTGCCGGCGCTCCCCGAGCACGTCGACGTCGTCGCGGATCCCGCCGGCGATGAGGGACCGCTGCGCGGTCTCGCCACCGGACTGGCGGCGCTGCGCGGGCGGGCGGAGGTCGCATTCGTGTCGTCGGTCGACGCGCCGTTCCTTCACGCCGGCTTCGTCGCCGCCCTTCTGGCCGCTGTCGGCGCCGACGACGACGCCGCCGTGCCCGTCGCGCACGGTCGGCCTCATCCGCTCGCCGCCGCGTATCGCGTTGCGCTCCTGCCCGTCGTCGACGAGCTCCTGGGGAACGGAGAGCGTCGTGCGGGCGCCCTCCTCGACCACGTGCGGGCGCGGTTCCTGAGCGAGACCGTTCTGCTGGCCACCGGCGGCCTCCGCGAGGTCGATCCCGAACTTGCCGCGCTGCGCAACGTGAACACCCCGGGCGAGTACGACGCGGCGGTCGCCGTCGGCCCTCCGCGCGTGACGATCGAGCTGGTCGGCGGCGACGCGGGCGACGCGCGCCTCGAGGTGCACGCATCGCGCCTCGAGCAGGCCTACGCCGCCGCAGGGCTCGCGCTCGACGCACACGTCGTCGCGGCGGTCAACGGAGAGCAGATCGCTGCCGATCCCTGGTACCCGCTTGCGACGGGGGACCTCATCTCCTTGCAGCCCCGGTCAGGGATGGGCGGCGGGAGGGAGCGCCATCGAGGCGCGGAGTGACTGCAGCGGTGTCGCCGGGACCGTGATGAGCCCGCGTGTCGGCCGGTCGAGATCGAAGATCACGAGCAGGAGCATCGTGACCAGCGTTGCCGCGAGCAGCATCGGCACGAGACCGCGGCCGAGAACCGAGAGATAGAGCGCGAGCAGGCCGAGCGAGAGCGCCGCGCCGATCACCTCGATCCCGAGCACGGCCCCCGGCACGCGATTGTTGAGCGCGGAAACGCGAACGGTCTGCTCGTCGATCGTCTCGTTGAGACTGTCGACATAGAGGCGCACTGCACTTGCGACCGGCGCCTTGTCGATCGCCTGGCCGGCGAGTTGCCAGAGCCTCCGTTGGATCACGTCCTGGGCTGCGACGGTGCGCCGCATCGCAGGACTGCCCGGCACCTCGTACGAAAGGCGCAGCGCGAGATCGGCGTAGCTGCGCAGCAGCGCCAGCGACTCGCTTCGCTGCGGCTCTGCAATCAACTGGGCGCGCAGGTAGGTCGTCCCGATTGCATTGGCCTCGGAGACGACGGCGGCACGCCGGTCCTGGTGACGCGCGATGGCAAGACTGAGGCCGAACGCCAGGATCAACCCGACGAAACCGAGCAGTGCTCCCTGGATGACCCCGATCGGCTCGCGGAGCGTCTCCGAGTGCTTGCGCAGCTCGCGGCCGACCACGATCCCAACGGCTGTCGCGCCGCCGACGATCGCAAGGATGATCAGCACGAGCTCCCAGCTGCTCAGCGAGAAGAACACAGAGCGCATGATGATCAATCCGTGCTCGTGGTGTCAGCGGAGCCGTTAGAGGTTTGATGTGGAATTGCGTGCCTGCGGGGATGGCCCAGACAGAACAGCTCGCCCGGGTCGGGCACGCACTTCTGGAAAAGCTGTGCATAGCGGTGACTGCGTCATAACCGACCCAGGCGAGATGCGCAGCGTCGGGGCCGCCAGCCGCGAGTGCGCGTGCATTTCACATCAAGCCTCTAACCCGAGCGCGCGACGATCAGCGGCCAGACACGGGCGAGCGGGCCGCGTAGCGTGCAGCGGGCGATCTCGTTGCCCTGCTCGTCGCTGTCGACCGTCGAGATGCGCGCGACGACGCTGTAGCCGGTGCAGAAGCCCGCCGTACGAGGCGAGTACCCGATCACGAGCGCCTTCCGCCCTGTTACCCGCGGGCGCCAGTAGCGCATCGTCACGTTGCCGGACGCGACCGGCGGCAGCCCGCGGCCGAACAACTCGAGCGCGCCCGCCTCGCCGTAGTTGGATGCCACGATCACGTTGGTGCCGCCCGCGTGCCGCTCGACCTGGCGCACGTAGGCGGGCCAGCCGATCTCCGACCCGTAGTCACCGCGCGCCTTCACGACCCCGTGCCGCTCCGCCGTTCTCAGCGGCAGGACCGGCAGCAGGATCGGCAGGACCAGGAGGTCGACGACGACGAACGCGCCGCCGGCGATCCAGGTACGGCGGGGAGTCAGCCAGCGATCGAGCGGCACGGCACCGGCGGCGAGCGCGAACACGACCACCGGCAGCGCGTAGTACGACTTGCCGCCGAGCACGAAGTACGCGACGACGGTGCCGACCACCGTCCACCCGAGCGGGCGCAGCGCCCGGTCACGGACGAGCGACAGGACACCGGCGACCGCGACCGGAACGGCAACGGCCGCGAGGAGCAGCAGGTTGACGACGAACTGCGGCCGCGACTCGTCGCTCCCGCTCGGCGGCGGGTTCACGAAGAAGTGGACGCTCGTCCAGCCGTGGCTCGCCTCCCAGACGAGATTCGGAACGAGCAGGACGGCGGCGATCGCCAACGCGAACGCGAAGCCCCGCGTCGTCAGCACGTCACGGCGCCAGACGAGAAACGTCGCGACCAGCAGCACGAGGACGACTGCGAGCGTGTACTTCGTCTCGAGCCCGATGCCGGCGGCGACCCCGAGCAGGAGCCAGGATCCGCGGCCGAGCGCGAGCCGCAGCGCCAGCCAGAGCACGACCATCGTCGTCAGCTGGTCGAACGCGACCGGCTGGAACAGCCAGTTGGTGGCGATCATCCCGGGCGCGAGCCCGACGAGGATCGCCGCGAGCGTCTGGGCTCGCCGGGCCCCGCCGAGCTCGCGTGCGACGAGCGCTCCGACGACCACCGTCCCTGCGCTTGCGAGAATCGTGAACGCGCGGAACCCGACGAGCGACCAGCCGAAGAGCTCACGGGCCAGCGCGGAGAGCAGCGCCGTCACCGGCGGATACTCGACGTAGCCGCCCTGGAGGTGCAGCCCGGCGACGGCGTAGTACAGCTCGTCCCGGTGCCAGCCGTAGCGGCCGGCGACCGAGAAGGTCAGCGCGCACTTCACGGCGACGACCGCCAGCACCGGCCAGAGCGCGAAGGCCGGCGACCCGCGTGCCGATCGCGAATCGGTTCTCAGGCGGAGGAGCCCGCGGCGAACTCGACGTCGGCGGTGTCCACCGTGCCCGCGCTTCGGCCGGGAGCGGTGTGGTACTTCCAGTACAGATTCGTGTGCGCGATCACCTTGTCGGGCGGCGGCGCACCGTACGAGGACAGGTCCAGGGTGGTGTGCGCGTCGCCGACGAGCGTCGCGTCGTAGCCGCGAACGATCGCGCCGTGCAGCGTCGAGCGAATGCACTCGTCGGTCTGCGCGCCCGCGACGACGAGCCGGCCGACGCCGCGCGCGGCCAGCACCGACTCGAGGTCGGTCTCCTCGAACGAGTCGCCGTAGGTCTTGTGGACGAGCGGCTCGGAGTCACGCCGCTCGAGCTCGGGCACGTACTGCCAGTTCTCGCTGTCCCTGGACAGCTCGTCGCTCGTGTGCTGGACCCAGACGACGTCGACGCCGGCGTCGCGCGCCTTGTCGACCAGGGCGCCGATGTTGGCGACGACCTTGTCTCGGTCGTACGCCTCCCCCATCACGCCGTTCTGCACGTCGATCACGAGCAGGGCGGTGTTCGGTCGGTTGACGAGTGTGGTCATGGTGCCTCCCGGATGTGCGGATCTGATCTCCGGCCACCCTAGATCAGCCAGGGGATGAAGCGGCGCGGCGTCGCTCTCCGGTACGCGGGGTAGTCCGGATACCGCTCGGAGAGCCACGCCTCCTCCCGAATCGACTTCAGCCAGAAGACCACTGCGAGCAGCGCCACCGGCGCCAGGACGAGCGGCGAGCGATGCAGTGAGAGCCCGAGGCCGAGGACGAGGAGGCCGCCGTAGACCGGATGACGGGCGCGCGCGTAGATGCCCGTGCTTCGAAGCGTCGAATCGTCGCGCGGTCGCGGCAGAACGGTGAACGATCGCCCCAGCGTGACCCTGCTCGAGATGCAGATCGCCGCCCCGGCAGCTTCGAGCGCGAAACCGGCGATGCGGAGCCACGGCGCGACGCTGTGTGGCCAGCGCGGTCCGAAGATCGCGCAAGCGGCAACCGCGACGATCACGATCGACTGCAGGACGACCCAGCCTTCACCACGTCGTCCCAGCGCGGGCGGGTCGATGGCCAAGAGGCGAGTCTAAATTAGGTTCTCGGGATGAGCCGCCCCCGCGTCGTGATCACCCGGCCGATTCCGGAACCCGCGGTGCTGCTCCTGCGCGAGGTGGCGGACGTCGTCGTCCCGGACGACGATCGCCCGCTCACGCCCGATGAGCTGCGCGTCGCAGTGCGAGGCGCGAGCGCCGTCGTCGCGATGCTGCACGACCGGATCGACGAAAGCGTGCTCAGCGCCGCCGGAGACGAGCTCGCGGTCGTGGCGAACGTCGCGGTCGGCTTCGAGAACATCGACCTCCTCGCCTGTGAGCTCCACCGCGTCGTCGTGACGAACACGCCGGACGTGCTGACAGATGCGACGGCCGACCTGACGATTGCGCTGATCCTCGCCGTCACGAGACGCGTCGCCGAGGGCGACCGGCTGCTCCGGGCTGGAACCCCCTGGGCGTGGTCGATGTCGTTCATGCTCGGAAGCGGGCTTCATGACCGGCGACTCGGCATCGTCGGCTACGGCCGGATCGGGCAGGCGGTCGCCCGCCGCGCCGCGTCATTCGGCATGGAGATCGCGTACAGCTCTCCGCGAGCGATCGACGCGCCCGAGGGGCCGGCGGCGACACGCCTCGCGCTCGCCGACCTGCTCGCCGGATCGGATGTGATCTCGCTGCATTGCCCGCTGACCTCGGAGACGCGGCATCTGATCGACGACGCGGCCCTCCGGTCCATGCAGCCCTCCGCGTACTTGATCAACACCTCACGCGGCCCCGTGGTCGACGAGGAGGCGCTCGTCGCGGCGCTCCGCAAGGGCACCATCGGCGGGGCCGCGCTCGACGTCTTCGAGAACGAGCCGGCGGTCCATCCCGGGCTCCTCGGTCTCGACAATGTCGTCTTGACGCCGCATCTCGGCTCGGCAACCGCCGAGACACGCCAGGCGATGGCGGTGCTCGCGGCCAGGAATGTCGTCGAGGTCCTCGCGGGCCGCCCGCCGCTTTCCTGCATCACGACCGCACCGCATACTTGACCCGGCGAAGTGAACCGACTCAGGAGCATGCGAACCTCATGACCCGTCCTCGGGCGCGATCTCGACAGCCTCGGCGACGGCGAGATGGCCGGTCGCATCCGTGCCTTCGACTGGTCGGCGACTCCGTTGGGGCCGATCGAGAGCTGGGAGCCGCGCTGGATCAGCGCACTCGCGACGGTCCTGCACACGAAGTTCCAGGCCGTCATCTACCTGGGGCCCGAGTTGATCTGCTTGTACAACGACGCCGAGATCGAGACCCTCGGCTCGTGGCACCCGGCCGCGCTCGGTACGCCGGCGTCGATCTTCCTCGCGACGATGTGGGACGTCGTGGGGCCAAAGCTCGCGTCTGTGATGGCCGGCGGCGAGGCGACCTGGTCGGAGGACGAGCCGCTCCTCTTCGATCGCCAGGGACTCGAAGAGGTGTTCTTCACGTACTCCTACAGCCCCATCCTCGACGAGCACGGGACCGTCAACGGCGTCCTCCTCGTCACGCACGAGACGACAGGCCGCGTCATCGGCGAGCGGCACCTGCGGGCGCTTCGAGAGCTCGCGTCAGGGGCGGCTGGCTCGACGTCGAGCGTGGCCGTGTGCGACGCAGCCGTCCGAGCGCTGACCGGGAACCCGGACATCCCTTTCGCCCTCGCCTACCTGGACGACGAGGAGGGAGCCTTGCGACTCGCGGCCTCGGCCGGCCTCTCGTTCTCGGCGGCGGGCAGCGACCAGATGTTGGCCGCCGTCACGGGAGCCGCGGTAGAGGTGCTCGACGTTCCGCGCACAGGCCACGAGCTGGGGCCGCGGCACGCACTCGCCGTTCCGATCGACGAGCCCGGCGAGACCTCGCACGCGGGGCTGTTGATCGCAGGACTCGTCGACGTGCGCCCGATCGACGAACGTCAGATCCGCTTCTTCGAGCTCGTCGGCGGGCAGATCGGCGCCGCACTGGCAGGGCACCGTGCACAGGCGGCGGCCTCGGCAACCGCGGAGCGACGGCAGATCGAGCGCAATCTGCACGACAGCGTGCAACAGCATCTCCTCGCTGCCAAGGTGCTCAGCGGTCTCGCCCACGACGCAGCTGCGACCGACAGCGAGGAAGTCCGCGCGAAGCTCGTCGTCATCGGCGACGAGCTCGACGTCGCCCTGTCGCAGCTTCACGACATCGTGAAGGGCGTCTATCCAAGTGCGCTTCGGGACGAAGGCCTCGCCGCCGCGCTCCGGGCGACGCTCACCGGCTCGCCGGTGAACACCGAGATCCTGACCGAGGGTCTCGATCGGCTCCCACAGGACATCGAGGAGGCGATCTACTACCTGTGCCTCGAAGCGCTGCAGAACGCAGCAAAGCACGGCGATTCGACGACGAGCGCCACCGTGACCCTCTCGGTACGGGACGCTGCGCTGCACGTTCGCATCACGGACACCGGGCCTGGGTTCGATCCCAGCATCCCGACTACCGGGATGGGGCTCGACACCATGCGCAGTCGTGTGGAACGCCTTGGCGGGACCTTCACGATCACGTCGTCCCCCGGTCACGGCACCCGGCTCGACGCGCAGGTCCCGCTCGGCCGGCATCGTCTCCTCACTCGGCCATCACCCCAACCGGAGGATGTGGAGTCAGCGGTGCTGCGCGATGGTGGTTCTCGCACACCCAGCTGACGATTGGGAGGTCAGCCTTGAGGATCGAGAAGACCGTCGCAGCGCTCCGTGTCGAGCCTGACATCCGTCGCCCCGGGCTGGACACCGTCGTGGCGGCATGCGCGGGCGTGCTCGTCGGGTGGTTGCTCACCGGCGCGAAGCTCGCGCGCGTCTCGGCGCATCGCAGCGAAGCCGGGATGAGGCGTCCTCTCCCGCGCCAAGGAGCCTCTTCCGCTTGATCTCGGTCCTCATCGTCGACGATCACGAGGCGTTCCGTCGCGCGGCGGCGGAGCTCGTGTCCTCCGTGCCCGGCGTCACCGTGGCGGGTCAAGCCTCGTCGGGCGAACGCGCGATCGCCCAGGTCGCCTCATCCCCGCCGGACATCGTCCTCATGGACGTCCGTATGCCGGGGATGGGCGGGCTCGAGGCCGCGCGCAGGATCGCGACGACCAACCCGGAGACGCTCGTGGTCCTCCTGTCGACCGACACCGGAGCGGAAGCGGACGAGGTGCCCGCGATCGTCAACAAGCGAGCACTGACCGCGGACTTCCTGCGCTCACTCGCGTCGACCTTCGCCACACGCTCCCACATCGACCGTGGGCTGCGGGCGGAGCCCGAATCGGCCTCGTAAGCTCAGTTCGCCGGAGTCGAGAGGTAGACGAGGGCAGCTTTCACGCGACGGCTCACATCTTCGGTATCGCCGAGATCCAGCTTCCAGAAGATCGAGTTGATGTGCCGCTCGACCGCGCGTTTCGTCACGTCCAGACGATCGGCGATCGCCGCGTTCGAGAAACCCTCTGCGATGAGGGCGAGGATCTCGCGCTCGCGGTCGGTCAGTTTGGCGATCGCTGCGCTCTCGTCCCGGTTCTGTGCGTTCAAGAGGTCTGTGACGACCTGTGAGTCGATCAACGAGCCGCCGCCGGCAAGCGTTCTCAGAGCACGCTCGATCTCACCCTTTTCCTTGATCCGCTCCTTCAGGAGGTACCCGCGCCGCTCGGACCCGCGCTCGAAGAGCGCCGTCGCGTAGAACGGCTGGGCATGCTGGCTGAGCAGGAGAACGCCGATGCGCGGATCGGTGTCGCGTAGCTCGTTGGCGAACTGGATGCCTTCGTCAGTGTTGCTCGGCGGCATCCGGATGTCGGAGATGACGATGTCGGGCCCCGTGCGCGCGACCACGTCGCGCAATCCCGGCAGGTCCTCCGCGACGGCGACGACCTCCACCCCTGCCAGCGAGTCGAGCATGCGGAGGATCCCCTCCCGCGCGAGCAGGCTGTCGTCTCCGATGACGACACGCAAGGTCACCAAATCCGGTTGAGGGGTGAGCAGCATGAATCGTGCCGGTACAGCTTTACGGGGCGAGGAGAGGCGCGCAAAAAGGCGCCAACTTCAGTATCGCACGTTCATGCGGGCAAAACACATGGATGCCTGCACCCCTTCGCGCGTGGATGCGTGCATCGGCGCCTTCGCCGCCCAAGATCAGGGAGCGCCCTGTACCCAGGACCCGCGCGGCACGAGACGATCGATGCCCCAGCGAACGAAGAATGAGGACGCGGCTCATGAAAAGCTCGCTCCAGGAACGGCCGGCTGTCAGCCCTGACCCGCCCGGGAACGCGCGGGTTCGACGCGTGCTCGTCGACACGTCGCGCGGCTCCCTCCCCTTCGACGTCGTGGAGTCGAAGATCCGCGTTCCCACGGTGCGCCGCGGCATGGTTTCGCGTCCTGCGCTCGTCAATCGGCTCCGCGCCCGGACCGACGCTCGGGTCGCGACGATCGTCGCGCCCGCCGGATACGGCAAGACCACCCTCCTCACTCAGTGGGCCGCCCGCGACGAGCGTCCGTTCATCTGGCTCTCGGCCGACGAACGCGACAACGACCCGGTCGTGCTGCTGCGGCACATCGCGGCGGCGGTCGATCTCATCGAACCTCTCGCCGATCCCGTCCTCGATGCGCTCAGCGTGCTCGGACCGTCGATCTGGACCGCAGCAATCCCGCGCCTCGGCGCAGCGCTCGAAGCGCTCGAGACACCAGTGGTGCTCGTCGTCGACGACGGGCACGTGGTTCGTGATCGAGACGCGGCCGATGCAATCTTCGCGCTTGCCGAGCATCTGCCGCCGGGATCGCTGCTTGCGGTCGCTGCCCGCGTCACGCCGGCGCTGCCGATCCCTTCCCTCAGAGCCGACGGGAGACTGCTGGAGCTCGGCGTGGACGGCCTGGCGCTGACCCGCCGCGAGGCGGAGTTGCTCTTCAGGCAAGCAGGGATCGAGCTGAGCGCACGTGACCTGGACGTGCTGGTCTCCCGCACGGAGGGCTGGGCGGCCGCACTGTCGCTCGCAGCCCTCGCGCTGGGAACGTCGGCGAAGCCGCAGGAGGTAGCAGCGTTCAACGGCGAGGACCGATTCGTCGCCGACTACCTCGAGACCGAGTACCTGGCGCGCCTGAGCGGTGACGACCTCGACTTCCTGCAGCGCACGGCGGTCCTCGACCGCTTCTCCGGCGAACTGTGCGACTGGGTACTGGAGTCGTCGGGGTCGGGTGCGAAGCTCGCGGAGGTCGAGCGCTCGAACCTGTTCCTCGTCCCGCTCGATCGCCACCGGGAGTGGTATCGCTACCACCGGCTCTTCCGCGATCTGCTGCGGCGGGAACTGGCGCAGCGCGACCCGAACCTTGCGCGCGAGCTCCACCGTCGCGCGGCGGCGTGGTTCGAAGCGAATGGAGATCCCGAGTCGGCCCTCGAGCACGCACTCGAGGCCGGCGAGACCGACACCGTCGCACGGCTGTTGACGGAGCTCGCCCTGCCGGCGTACTACTCCGGCCGCGCTGCCACCATCGACCGTTGGCTGCAGCAATTCGACGACCCGGCGCTGCTCGAGCGGTACCCGGCTGTTGCGGTGCACGGAGCGCGAATCCATGCGCTCTGTGGTCGCGACCAGGACGCGGCACGCTGGCTCGAGGCGGCCGAATCGGCAACGTCGCTCGACACGCCCGAATCGCGCCGCATCCGTCCGTGCGTCTCCGTGCTCCGCGCGACGCTCTGCCGACACGGAGCGGAGCAGATGCTGGTCGACGCACGTGACGGCGCGTCGGGGCTCGACCTCCGCGATCCATGGCGGCCGGCGGCATCCTTGCTCGTCGGCGTCTCACTCATGTTGCTCGGCGAGGTCGGAGAGTCGGATCGCGCCTTCGCGGAAGCGGCGAGCCTCGCTCAGGGCCGCGGCTTCGTCGAGACGCACGTGACCGCGCTCAGCGAGCGTTCGATCCTGGCCGCCGCGAACGGCGACCTCGACGCCGCCGAACGCTTCGCGATCGACGCGGCGAGGGTGAGCGGCGTGGACGGCGCAGACGGGTTCCCGTCGGCCGCACTCGGGCTGGCCGTGCACGCCCGAACGCTTCTTCGGCAAGGCCGCTGGGACGAGGCACGCGCAGAGCTTGCGAAGGCCCAGCGGCTGACGCCGAGCCTGACCGACGCGATGCCATGGCTCGCCATCCAGACGCGACTCGAGCTCGGCCAGGCGTACGTCACCCTTCGCGACGCCGGTGCGGCGCAGTCACTTGTGGGGGAGATCACCGACCACCTCGAGCGCCATCTCGATCTCGGGATCCTCGTCGATCAGGCGGACGCGCTGCGGGCGGCGGCGGCCGCAATGCCGGCGTCGCAGCCCGGCAAGGCCGCCGGCCTGACAGGCGCCGAGCTGAGGCTCCTGCCGATGCTCGCCACGCACCTCTCCTTCCGCGAGATCGGAGAGCGGCTGTACGTGTCGCGCAACACGATCAAGACGCAGGCGATCTCGGTCTACCGCAAGCTCGGAGTCTCCGCCCGCAGCGCCGCAGTCGACCGGGCCGCGGAGCTCGGTCTGATCGAGGGCGCGACGAACGGCGACGGATGACTCACCGTCTCGCTGTCACCCGCTCCCGCTGAGCTCGGGAGTCGCCGCCCCGGCCGAGGCGCGCACCGCTGCAAGTTTCTGCCCGACGTGCACGACGGCCGACGTCAGAGGGGCGGCGAGAACGAGCCCTGCCATTCCGAAGAAGCACCCGGCGCCGATGGTGACGACGAGGATCAGCAATGGATTGAGGTCCAGCGTAGCGCCGAAGGCGATCGGCTGAACGATGTTCTGCAGCAGGCCGTTCGCCAGGATGACGATCACGAGCATGATCAGTGCGGCGGTGGTCCCCTGCGCACCGAGAGCGAGGAGCACCGCGAACGCGCCGGAGACGAACGCGCCGATGAACGGGACGTACGCAGTGACGGCGGTGACGACGGCGATCGTTCCCGCGAGCGGCACTCCGAGCACGACCGCGCCAAGGCCGACGACAACCGCGTTGAACACTGCCACCACGGTCACACCGAGGAAGTACCGGCGAACCGACGCGATCACCTCGCCGGTGATGATCCTCCCGGCCGAGGGCGGCACCCCGAGATTGCGATCGACCACTCGGCGGAACTTCGGGCCGTCCTTGAGCAGGAACAAGAGGCTGAAGGCCGTGAAGACGCATCCGAACGCGATCGACGCGACTCCCTGGATGCCTGACGCGATGCCATGGAACAGGGTCGAGAGGACATTCGGAATGTCGGAGGAGAGATTCTTCGAGACCGTCGCGCTGCCGCTCTTGCTGATGCCCGCGTGCTGAAGTGCGCTTTGGAGCTTGTCGAGCCCAGCCTGCGCGTTCGCAGCGATCTCGCTTGCCTGGGAGAAGATCCCTCCGACGACGAGTAGCGCCACGAGCACTGCGATCGCCGCGGCGGCGACCAACACGATCAAGGCGCCGGCGATGCGCGGCACGCGATGCCCCGCCAGCCACGTCACGACCGGCGCGGCGACCGTCGCGACGATGAGCCCGGTGAGGAACGGGCTGACGATCGTCGAGGCATGGCCGAGCCCCCAGGCGACACCGACGATGACGACACCGACTCCGACGAGCGACCACGATGTCCGGCCGAGATCGCGCAGCCAGCGGGGCTGCGCGAACGTTGCGCCGAGCTGCCGCAGCTCCTCGTCGGTCAGACCGAGAGCGCTGTTCTCGTCGACGGTATGTGTGTGCGAGGCGCTCAGGGTGCCGCACTCCTTTCTCGGGCCACGGACTCTCTCAGTGTTTCATCTGGGCAGGCTGTCATCACATCGTCCAGGTGGGATGAAGAACCCCTGCCCACCGTTCACCAACCGTTCATCCCCCGTGGATGACAGCTCGAGCGGTGCAACGAGGGACTATTCAGCACGATGCCGGTCGCAGATTCCGCTCAGAGCGTCGACGCGATCTTCGTCCAGACCGCGTCGCGTGTCACGTTCGGCGGCGGCGAGCTGACGCTGCATGGGCTCGTCGGCTCGACGGTGTACTTCACCGACCGCCCACGCCGTGAGGTCGGGCATCTCGCGACCGGCCGGTTCATCGAGTTCTGGGCGACGGGTGAGCCAAGCTTCCGCGACCGGCCGCCGTCGGCCGTCCTGTCGTTCGTCGAACCGGACGAGGAACGTGGAGACGTCAGCCTGATCCTGTGTGATGCACGCCTCACGGCAGTCGACAGGCTCACGTACCGCGTGGAGATCGCGGACGGGTCGTTGCCGGAGGAGTCGGGCGCGTGCTCGCTCTTCATCGACGGGTTCGAGCGCCATCTGTCGCCGGCCTCGACGCCTCGATCGAGAATCTGACGGTGAGCTTCGTCGCGGGCGAGGGCGGAGCTCTCGGCGGCCCTCAGAGGAGCCCGATCAGGCCACGCACGATCAAGTACGCGGCGACCGCGAGGGCCAGCCACGCCAGCAGGTGCCTGATGTTTTGATGGAGCCAGGCGTTGAACTTCTCGACCAGCGCGTTGGTGCGCTCGGGAGCAACGAGGAAGCCGACGAGCGGCACCTCGACGAACGCGAACATGATCACGTTGAACCCGATGACGAGCGCGGCCGCGGCAGCGTCCGAGTAGCCGCCCTCGGCGATCTTCTTCAGCCCGATCAGGTACCACAAACCTGGCAGATCGAGCACGATTCCAAGGACGAAGACCAGCCAGACCGAGTCTTGCTCGAGCGCGCGCTGCGAGAACGAACGGTGCGTCGGGTCCTTGGTCTCGTGCTTCTCCTTCGGCTTGGCGGGGCGAAGGAGGCGGAGGCCCACGAGCAGCGCCACGATGCCCGCAGCGAGCGAGACTCCGGCGCCGAGGGACCGACGATTCGTGTCGAGCGACGCGGGGTCGAGCACGAGGACCGCGAAGAGGCCGATGCTGATGCTCGTGAGCGCCGCCCCGGCCAGGAAGAACGCGAGGAGGCGACCGGCATTCGGCCGGGCGAGCACGAGGATGACGACCGCGAGCAGCGTGGGATAGAGCGCACCCGCAATGGCCAGGAGCAGCAACTCGAGCAACGTCATGGCCTACGTCCGACTCGTCCCGGACGGGAAGGTCGCGGGTGCGCCGATCGGCCATCGCTCGCCGATCTCGAGGATGCGCACATCGACCTGGGGCGCGGCCTGCTCGGCGAACGCTGCGAACTCCGCACCGGCAGCGGCCGACTCCGCATACGGCCCTCGCCGGTAGAACGGCCAGAAGGTGCGCCAATGAATGGGAACGGCGAATTTCGGCTCGAGCAGGCGCAGCGACGTCGCAGCGGCCTCGGGGTCCAGATGGCCCGCAGGGAGCCGTGGGCCCCAGCCTGCGACCGGGAGCAGCGCGACGTCGAGCGGCGCGCCCAGCCCGCGCATCTCGGAGAACAAGCCGGTGTCGCCCGCGAAGTAGATCGTGCGCGAGCCCGTCAACAGGTAGCCGAGCGAGGGGGCCGAGACACCGAGCGGCCCGCGCGATGCCGCATGCTCGGCGTGCGTCGCACGGACCTCGACGGCCCCCAGTTCGAGAGCGTCGCCCGCACGCATCTCGACGACGTCTTCGAACCCTCGACGCCTCACGAGCCGCGCCGCCCCGCGGGGAACGACGAGCTTCGTGCTGCGGGGCAGCAGCGAGAGCGACGGGAGATCGAGGTGGTCGAAGTGCACGTGCGACACGAGCACGACGTCGAGCGCGTCCAGCCCCAGGTTCGTGGGGACAGGCTCGGCTCGTACGAGGTGCGCGGCACGCCGTCTCAAGAGCGGATCGGTCAACAGAGTGACTCCGTCGAGCTCGACCAGCACCGTCGCGTGGCCGAGCCAGGTGAGCGCGGAATCCGTGCCGAGTAACCGAACCCGGTTTGAGTCTTGAACCGGGCTCATGAGTTTCCTCGGAGGGCCGCGGCAGCACGAAACTCACGAACGAGGTTCACACCCCGAGCCTGGTTCCCTCCCACGAGGGGGCGCACTACCGCGGCGGGTCGCCGAGCTGGTCGGCTCCGTGGCGCAAGCCGAGCTCGACGAGGTCTCGTGGACGGACCCAGTCGTTGGCGACCTCGAATCCATCGGCGCGCTCGACGGCGGCGAACAACGGTAGCGCCCACCGGTGCTCCAGCAGGACGATGGCGATCGTGGTGCCGTCTTCCACCGCCTCTGTCAGACGGAAGATGTCGTCGCTGTCGAAGAAGTGACCGTCGGCCAGCTCCGCCGCGCCTGCCACCTCGCCCCGAGCGGCGCCCTCGAGCCCACCCGCACCGAGCCCGATCAGCCTGCCGACGTACGCTCCGTACTTCGTCGCCTCCTCCCATTCGAGGTCGGTCGCCGTGATGGTCGCGACCCCACCCGAGCTGTCCTTGCGGACTGCGACGAGGTCGATGATCCGGATCGTCCCTTCGTTCTTCAGCCGTTCCAGCTCCGGAAGGATCTCTCCCTTGAAGTGATTCCCGTCGAACGCGATGCTCAGCATCTGCACCGGCCCGAACGCCATCGGTTCCTGATCCATCGCTGAAAACAATCGCTCCCGGGAGGGAAGGTTTCGTCGTCCGATGCGGGTGAAGCACTCGGCACGGGCAACCGGTAGAACTAGGGCCGTGACGACTGGCTCAGGAAACGCCGCGAAGGGCGGAACACTCGTGGTCGGCTATGACGGGCGCGACGAATCCGAGCGCGCCCTGAGCTACGCCATCGACGAGGCGGCCTCGAACGGCGAACGGGTCGTCGTCCTGGTGGTCGAGCCGCTGCACTATGAGCCCGTGGATCCGTACGGCGTGAGCATGACCGGGGTCGGATTCATGGGCCCGATCCCGGACTCGATCGGGCTCGGCGAACCGATCCCCGATGCCGGGCCGGCCGACATCCAGCCGTTGCTCTCTCAAGCGCGCGACCGGCTCGCCAAGGCGGACGTGCAGGGAGACGTCGAATGGGCGCTCGGTGACCCCGTCAGCGAGCTCGTACGGGTTGCCGCCGAGCGGGACGCGAGGGCGCTCGTCGTGGGCACGCACCACCACTCCGCTCTGGGCAGGCTCTTCGGAACCGACATTGCCGCGGAGCTGATCCGCGCTGCCGGCTGCGACGTGATCGTCGCACGCTGAGCGCGGCTGTCCGGGCGGTGAAGATGCCGCATCTAAGATGGTTCCGATGACTCGATGTTCATGACCGGCATCGTCCGCCACCCGGTTCCCGCGCTGCGGTCGACCCTCGGCGTCCGCCGTCTCGCTGATCCGCGCTACTTCCTCAACGTCGCCCTCCTGGCGATCGCCTACGTGGCCTCGGCGAAGCTCGGCTACTGGTTGGAGTTCGCCGGCCCCGTGGCGGCGATCGTCTGGCTCCCCGTCGGCGTCGGGATCTCGTCGCTGTATCTCTTCGGTCTGCGGTACTGGCCGGCGATCGTCGTGGGCGACCTTCTCTCGAATGACTGGATGAAGCTCCCGGTCGGAGTGGCGTTCAGCCAGACCGCCGGGAATCTCCTCGAGGTGGTCATCGCGGCTCTGCTGCTGCTGCGGCTCGCGCAGAACGGATCACCGTTGCGCACCGTGCGGGGAGTCGCACAGCTGATCGGGCTGATCGCTGTCGCCACCCTGACGAGCGCGACGATCGGGACCGTCGCGCTGCGGGCCGGCGGGGTGATCGACGGCGCTACCGCTGCGAACGTCTGGCGAACCTGGTGGCTCGGAGATGCGTGCGGAGCGCTCGTCGTGACTCCCCTCGCGATCGCGTGGTCGAAGGGCTTGCCCCGTGCCTGGGACCGGCCCAGGCTGGTCGAAGGGGCGCTCCTGGCCGTCGCCGTGGTCGTTCTGAACAATCTGGCTCTGCACAACGAGCGCCCTCTGGCCTATGTCGCGTTCCCGACGCTGATCTGGGCGGCGATTCGCTTCAGCGAACGTGGGGCGACGCTCGCGATCCTCGCGACCGCCGCATTCGCGGTGTGGAACACGACGCACTATGAAGGGCCGTTTTCGTTCGAGTCGATCACCCGCTCGGTGCTGAGCACGCAGCTCTACATCTCGATCGTCGCGGCCTCGACCCTGAGCCTGGCCGCGCTCGCGTCGGAGCGTGAGCGGTTTGCGGAGCGCCTGGGCGCATCGCGAGACCAGGCCCTCGACGCGGCGGATCGCGAGCGACGGCGGATCGAGCGCAACTTGCACGACGGCGCACAGCAGCGCCTCCTGGCGCTTGCCGTCCGCCTCGAGTTGGCGCGACAGCGCGAGGCCCCGTCGGCTGCGGCGACGATGCTCGGCGAGGCGATCGAGGAGCTGGAGCTCGCCGTGGACGAATTGCGCGAGCTGGCCCACGGCGTCCATCCGGCGGTGCTCACCGATCTCGGGCTCGCCGACGGCATCAGGAGCCTCGCTGCGCGGTCGGAGCTCCCGGTCTCGCTGGTCCGGCTGCCGGAAGAACGAGTCGACGCCGATGCGGAGGCGATCGCGTATTTCGTCACCGCCGAGGCGATCGCCAACGCACAGAAGCACAGCCGTGCGAGCGTCGTTCGCGTCGGCGCGTTCGTCACGCCCGAGACGCTCGAGGTCGAGATCGCCGACGACGGGATCGGCGGAGCGACCGAGCATGCAGGATCGGGGATCCAGGGCCTCCGCCACCGGGTCGAGGCCAGCGGCGGGACCTTCGAGCTGAGCAGTCTTCCGGGCCGGGGAACCCGGCTGCGGGCCGTCATCCCGCTGCGGTCTTGACCCCACCGCTCAGGGTTCTCGTCGCAGACGATAGCGCCGTCTACCGGCGCGCCGCCGCCGACGTCGTGGCGGCGACGCCGGGCTTCGTGCTGGTCGGAGCGGTCTCGTCGGGCGAGGAGGCCGTCGCAATGACCCTGGCCGGCCAGATCGACATCGTCCTGATCGATGCGCGCATGCCCGGCATCGGGGGGATCGAGGCAGCCCGGCTGATCTGCGCAGCCCAGCCCGAGACCGAGGTCACCCTGCTGACGGCGGAGCCCGAGTCCGTCTCGACGGCATTGGGCGAGCTCGTGTCCCGGATTCGCCTGCTCGACAAGCGCTCGCTCGGGCCCTCGACGATCCGCCGAGAACGAAGCGCCTAGGTGTTTCGGCCGGCGCGATACGCGACGAGCACGTCGGCGACCCGGTCGTAGAAAGCATCCTCGCCGAGTGCCGCGGTGACACCGGCAAGATCGAGCTGCCGTCTGACGTGCGGCGTGACATCGGAGAGCACGAGCCGCACTCCCAGCTCCTGGAGCTCGGTCGCCGTCTCGCGGAGGACGTCGCCGCCGGAGTAGTCGACGTCGGTCATCTCGATGGCATCCAGGCAGATCCAGGAGACGGGCTCATCACCGGGCGCGGCCAGCGTCGTCAGCTCCTCTTCGAAATGGGCCGCATTCGCGAAGTAGAGGCTCGCCCCCCAGCGGAGGACGACGAGGCCCGGCTCGGCCTGCGGCACGGCAAAGGCCGGCATGGGCTGCCAGTCGTGGCTCCCCCCGCTGCCGAGAACGGTGTTGCTCGGGTGATAGCTCCGGCGTAGATGGGCGATCACCGACAGGATGATCGCGAGGATGATCCCCTGCTCGACGCCCCAGACGACGACGGTGAACGCGGTGACGGCAGCGATTCCGAACTCGAGGTGGTGCCCGGTGGCCCGGATCCTGCGCATCCCCGCGATGTTGATCAACTCGATGCCGATCAGAAAGACCACGGCTGCGAGGACGGCGTCCGGCAGATACTGCAGGGGCCCGGTCAGGAACAGCAAGACGATCAGCACGACCACTGCGGTCGTCAGGCTCACGAGCTGGTTGCGTGCCCCTGCGCTGTCGGCGATCTGCGTCTTCGTCGGACTGCCGTTGACGACGAATGCACCGGTGAGACCGGCGCCGACGTTCGCGAACGCGAGCCCCACCATGTCGGAGTTCTCGTCGAGGCGCTCCTGGTAACGCGCTGCGTAGGCACGCGCGGTTGCGGCGCTCTGAGCAAGGATGACGATGAACAGAGACGCCGCCGTCCCGATCAGCGTCCGCATGTTGCTCCAGCCGGTCGTGGGAACGCTCACGTGCGGCAGCCCGCCGGGAACGTGCCCGAGCTCGGACACGCCGTGAGACGCAAGTCCGAAGATCCAGCTCACGGCGATCGCCCCGACGACCGCGATCAGCGCGCCGGGGATCTTCTCCGACACGAGCCTCAGCCCCAGGATCACCACGAGCACCGACAGCGAAACAGCGACAGTCGCGCCGCTTGCATCCGGGATCGCCTTCAGCGTGTGCCAGAACTTCTGCAACGTCCGGCCCGTGCCTGCGGAGACGCCGAGCATGCCGGCGAGCTGTCCCATCGCGACCTGGATGCCGACCCCGGTGAGGAAGCCGATCAACACCGAGCGAGAGAGGAAGTTGGCGATGAACCCGAGCCGTAGGAGCCGGGCGAGCAGGAGGATGCCGGCGGTCAGGAGGGCCAGCACGCCGGCGAGGGTGACGTACTCGGGCGAGCCGACGACCGCCATCCCTCCGAGCCCGGCCGCCATGATCGCCGCGGTGGCCGAGTCGGCCCCGACGATGAGGTGCCGCGACGAGCCGATGACCGCGAATAGGGCGATCGGGATCAGGATCGTGTAGAGGCCGGTCACAACCGGCATCCCCGCGATCTTCGCGTAGCCCATCACCTCGGGGATCCCGAGCGCGGCGAGTGTCAACCCGGCCACCATCCCCGGGGTCACGCCTGCCGGGCCGATCGGGAGCACGCCCTGCAGCAGCGGAACGCCGAGCACCCGCCTGGGGCCATCGGACGCCGGGGGCGCCTTCGCCGCAGCGAGCGGCCGTGCCATCGTCCTAGTGTCGCTCGACGCTCAACTGCTCCACCCTCACGGGCAGCCGCCGTCGAGCACGCTCGACGAGGTCATGCTCGGGGCCGTCGGGCGTCCCTTCGGACGCGACGGCGAACAACACCTCGTCGGCCGCGAACTGGCGCAGGCCGTCATCGGCCGCCTGGAGCGGATCGAGCGCGCCGACATGGCCTGTCGCCGGGACACCGAGGGTGTGCAGCGCCGCCAGTGTCTCACTCAGGTGCTCCCGGGCCGCATCGTAGGAGCTCTCGTCGCCCGTCCAGCCGGCCAGCCGCGACCCGATGGCCGGCGCCACGACGAGCGCCTCCGTCGGCCGGCCCGCTGCGTGCCGTGCCAACTCCGCTCCGAGCTCTATCGAGCTACAGCCGCCGTCGGCGACGACGAGGACGCGGAACACGTCGTCGTCGATCGCGACGACGCGAATGGGATCCCTCGATGCCGCCCGGCGGCTCCCGCCGACGGCGAACAGAACTGCTGCGATCGCCACGAGCAAGCCGAGCCCCAGCGCGAGCCAGGCCGCAAGGCCGAACACAGCGGCGAGGAAGACGAGGAAGAGGATGCCGAGAATCCCGGCGACGAGGGGCACGGCGATGAATTCGGGACTTCTGCCCTTCACCGGGACATTGGACCGCGCGTACCGGGCCGTCGCATCATCCCGTGCGGATGAGACGGAGCTGCGAGCCGGCCGCCGAGCCGGCGTGCGGCGCAGGGCCCGGCAATGAAATCGTCTCCTTTGGATGACGGATGGGCGGAGCACGTGACCTAGATTCGGAGCGGATGTCGCAGGTCTCAACCAACGGCCCCGCCCGGCCGCGGGTCTTGATTCTCGGCGGGGGGTTCGCCGGCGTAGGTGCTGCCAAGAAGCTCAAGGACGCCGACGCCGACGTGGTGCTCGTGGACGCGAACGACTACCACAGCTTCCAGCCGATGCTCTACCAGCTCGCGACGGGGCTCGTGGAGCCGACCGCGGTCGCCCACTCGCTCCGCGATCTCTTCAGCGACCAGCAGAACACGACCGTCCATCGAGCGCGTGTTGCGGCGGTCGATCTCGCGCAGCGCGAGGTGCAGTTCGAGGACATGGCTGCGCTGGGGTACGACTTCCTCGTGCTCGCGCTCGGGGCGCAGGTCCAGTTCTTCGGCGTCTCGGGCGCGGCCGAGCACGCGTTTCCGCTGTACAGCGTCGCGGACGCCGTTCGCCTGAAGGAGCACATCACGCGCAACTGGGAGTCGGCGGACAAGGACACCGCGCTCGTCGAGGACGGTGCGCTCAACATCGTGATCGTCGGCGGCGGGCCAACCGGGGTCGAGACGGCCGGCGCCCTCGCCGAGCTCTACCGGGGCAACTTCGACGACGACTACCACGGCCGCCCTGTCGAGTCCGCTCGACTGACCCTCGTCGAGGCAGGCCCGACACTCTTCTCGATGTTCAAGAAGGACATCCGCTCCTACGCCCACCGCGCCCTCGAGGATCGTGGTGTCGAAGTACGACTCGACGAGGCGGTGCACTCCGTGGAGCCGACACGCGTCACGTTGAAGTCGGGAGAGGTGCTCCGGGCCCACACGCTCGTGTGGGGCGCCGGACTGCAGGCCAACCCGATCGTGGCGTCACTCGGTATCGAGCTCGAGAAGGGAAACCGAGTCCCGGTCGACGCATCGCTGGCGATCGCCGGACACCCGGAAGCCTTTGCGGTGGGCGACGTGGCGTGGATGGCCGACGGGAAGACGCACAAGGTGCTGCCGCAGCTCGGCTCGGTCGCGCTGCAGGCAGGCGAGCTCGTCGGGGAGAACATTGCAGCGCTGATCGAGCGCAAGCAGACGAAGCCGTTCGTCTACCACGACAAGGGAACGATGGCCGCGATCGGCCGCGGCGCCGCGGTCGTTCAGCTGGAGGGCGGACGGACGATCAAGGGAAAGGCAGCGTTTCTCGCCTGGGGCGCGGTGCATCTCGCACTTCTCTCCACAGGCGAGGACCGCGCGAAAGCGATGGTCGACTGGACGTGGGCGGGGTTCACGCACAAGCGCCCGAGCCGGATCGAAGTGGTCACCGATCGTGACCCGACAACGCAAAGGAGCAGCGCATGACGACCAGTACGCGGTCCAAGCCGGCGGCGAGCGCCCGCGCAGGGGAAGGAATCGGCGAGGGGGTCGCCGACGTCTTCGTCGCCTTCGGCATCACAGGCGACCTCGCGAAGGTCATGACGTTCCGATCGCTCTACCGCCTCGAAAAACGCGGCCTCCTCGACTGCCCCGTGATCGGTGTCGCCGTCGACGACTGGACGGCCGACCAGCTGCGCGAGCACGCTCGAGAGGCGATCCAGGGAACCGGGGAGCAGATCGACGACGCCGTCTTTGCCCGCTTCGCCGATCGTCTCTCCTATGTGTCCGGCGACTTCTCCGACGCCGGGACCTACGAACGGGTCGCACAGGCGATCGAGGGCGCCTCCCGGCCGGTGTTCTACCTCGAGATCCCTCCGTTTCTCTTCGGGACCGTCGTCAAGGGCCTGGCCGAGGGAGGGCTCACCAAGACCGGGCGCGTCGTCGTCGAGAAGCCGTTCGGGCACGATGCCGAATCGGCAGCTGCGCTCGCTGCTGAGCTTCATCAGTACATCGAGGAGTCCCAGCTCTACCGAATCGACCACTTCCTCGGAAAGATGGGGATGGACGAGGTCCTCTATCTGCGGTTCGCGAATGCAATGCTCGAGCCGCTCTGGAGCCGCAACTATCTGGAGTCGGTCCAGATCACGATGGCCGAGAGCTTCGGGGTCGAGGATCGCGGCCACTTCTACGACCCCGTCGGAGCGCTCCGCGACGTCGTGGTCAACCACCTCATGCAGCTGGTCGCGATGGCTTCGATGGAGGTACCGGCCAGTCACGACGCGAAAACCCTGAAAGACGCAGAGCTGGCAGTCCTCCGCGCGATCCAAGAGGCGAACCCGGCGCACTACGTCCGAGGACAATACGAGGGGTATCGCACGATCGACGGCGTCGACCCGAGCTCGCAGACCGAGACGTACGCAGCCCTCCGGCTCGACATCGAAAATTGGCGCTGGGCCGGCGTCCCCTTCTTCATCCGCACCGGGAAACGGCTCCCGATCACGCAAACGGAGCTCCGGCTCGTCTTCAAGGGCGCTCCGCGGCTCGGGTTCGCGAGGTCGCAGCGTCGCGCCGAACGCAACCAGCTGGTCGTGAAGCTCGACCCGACCACCGGGGTTCGGCTCGTCGTCGATGCGCACCGAGCAGGCTCGGCCGACCCCGAAGCGATCGAGCTCGACATGGAGTTCGCCGACGAAGGCGGCGAGGGAGCGACCCCGTATGAGGTGCTCCTCCACGCGGCCATGCAGGGCAACAGCAAGCGCTTCACGCGGCAGGACGCCGTCGAGGAGCAATGGCGGATCATGCAGCCGCTGCTCGACGCCCCGCCGCCGGTGCACGTCTACGCGCCGGGTACCTGGGGCCCCGCCGAGGCCGATTCGCTCCTCGCCGGCCACGGCCGCTGGCACGAGCCGTGGGTAGCGTCATGACCGCCGTCGCCCGGTCGAAGACCGAGCCGCAAAGCGCCGCCGCACCGTCACCGTTCCCCCCGATCGCCGACTACGGGTTCCTCTCCGATTGCCACACCGGCGCTCTCGTGGCGCCCGACGGGGCGATCGACTGGCTCTGCGCGCCGTCGTTCGACTCGCAGAGCATGTTCGGCAGCCTGCTCGATCGCGAGGCGGGGTCGTTCCGCGTCGGCCCATTCGGGCTCAATCACCCGACGGCCCGCAGGTACGAGGCCGGGACGAACGTGCTCGTCACGACCTGGAAGACGCCCTCCGGCTGGATCGAGGTGCGAGACGCCCTGACCCTTGGCCCCACGCAGGGCCGCGACGAGATCACCCCCCACACGCGCCCACCTGCCGACGACGACGGCGACCACATGCTCGTTCGGGCCGTTCGGTGCCTCGAAGGGAGCGTCGAAGTGGAGATCGTCTGCGAGCCCGTGTTCGACTACGGACGAGCGCCGGCGGAATGGACGCTCGTCGGCGACGACCTGTCCGCGGCAGACGCCTCCGGCTCGGGTCAGACGGTCCGTCTGACGACCGATCTCGCGCTCGGCATCGAAGGAGATCGCGTCCGGGCGCGCCACGTCCTCCGAGCCGGCGAAAGGGCCTTCTGCGCCTTGTCGTGGGCGTCGGGGCTCGTCGGCCCGACGACGGTGGAGGAAGCGGAGGCCCGCATCGAGGCCACCGTCCGGTTCTGGCGAGCGTGGCTCGGCCGGGCCCGCATCCCGGATCACCACTGGCGCGACCCGATCCAACGATCGGCGCTGACGATCAAGGGTCTGACCTACATGCCCACCGGTGCGACGGTCGCGGCGCTGACCACCTCGCTCCCCGAGACGCCCGGCGGCGAGCGAAACTGGGACTACCGCTACACGTGGATGCGCGACAGCACGTTCACGCTGCAGGCGCTCCATTTCCTCAACCTCGACTGGGAAGCAGACGAGTTCATGCAGTTCGTCGCCGACGTGGAGCCCACGGCGGACGGCTCGCTGCAGATCATGTACGGCATCGACGGCCGCCGCGACCTGACGGAGACGACGCGGGACGACCTCTCGGGCTACGCCGGGGCGCGCCCGGTGCGGATCGGCAACGGCGCCTTCGACCAGCGCCAGAACGACGTCTTCGGAGCGGTTCTCGACTCGATCCTCCTCCACACGCGCCACGCCCAGCGTCTCCCGCGCCGGCTTTGGCCGATCGTCCAGGCTCAGGCCGAATGCGCGACGAAGGTCTGGCGCAACCCCGACCAGGGGATCTGGGAAGCTCGCGGCAAACCTCAGCACTACGTCTCGTCGAAGCTCATGTGCTGGGTCGCCCTCGATCGCGCCGCGTCGATCGCGGAGATTCGCGGCGACGGCGAACGTGCGGCGGAATGGCGCGCGACCGCCGAGGAGATCAAGGCCGACATCGTCGAGCACGGACTCAAGGACGGCGTCCTGCGCCAGCACTACGAGACCGAAGCGCTCGACGCCTCGACCCTCCTCGCCGCCGGCTTCGGCTTCTTCGACGCGACCGACGAACGTCTCCGCTCGAGCGTGCTCGCCATCGCCACCGACCTGACCGAGGACGGATTCGTCCTCCGCTACCGCACCGATGAGACCGACGACGGGCTCTCCGGCAAGGAGGGCACGTTCCTCATCTGCTCGTTCTGGCTCGTCTCCGCACTCGCGGTCGTCGGCGAGGTGCAACGGGCGCGCGATCTGATGGAGCGTCTCTTGCGGATCGCATCACCACTCGGGCTGTACGCCGAGGAGTTCGACGCAGCGACGGGCCGCCATCTGGGCAACTTCCCGCAGGCGTTCTCGCATCTCGCGTTGATCGAAGCGGCAGCCCGAATCATCGTCGTCGAACGGCTGGAGGAGTACTCATGAGCGACTACGACGTGATCATCGTCGGCACCGGCGCAGGCGGCGGCACCCTCGCCCGTCACCTCGCGCCTTCCGGCAAGAAGATCCTGCTGCTCGAGCGGGGCGACTGGCTGCCTCGCGAACCGTCCAATTGGCTCGCGCAGGACGTCTTCGTCGACAACCGCTACGTCTCCGAGGAGACCTGGTACGACGACACCGGCCGGCCGTTCCAGCCCCAGATTCACTACTTCGTCGGCGGGGCGACCAAGCTCTACGGCGCCGCTCTGTACCGGCTGCGTGTCGAGGACTTCGGCGAGCTTCGCCACCACGACGGCATCTCGCCGGCCTGGCCGATTTCCTACGACGAGCTCGAGCCGTATTACACGCTTGCCGAGCAGCTGTACGAAGTGCACGGTGCCCGCGGCGAGGACCCGACGGAAGGGCCGTCGAGCGCGCCGTACCCGTTTCCCGCCGTCTCGCACGAGCCGCGCATCCAGCAGCTCTCCGACGATCTCGCAGCCGCTGGGCTTCATCCGTTCCATGCGCCGTGCGGCGTGAGGTTGAACGAGCAGAACTTCCCGTACAGCAAATGCGTGCGCTGCCAGAACTGCGACGGGTTCCCGTGCGCCGTCCACGGCAAGTCGGACGCAGACGTCCTGGGAGTCCGGCCGGCGCTCGAGCACGACAACGTCACGCTTCTCAGGAACGCCGTGGTCACGCGCCTGGACACCGACGCGGCGGGCTCGACGGTGACGGAGATCGTGGCCGACGTCGACGGGACGACCGAGCACTTCCGAGCCGACATCGTCGTGCTCGCCTGCGGCGCCGCGAACACCGCCAAGGTGCTCCTCTCGTCCTCGAGCGACCAGCATCCGCACGGGCTCGCGAACGGCTCCGACCAGGTCGGGCGCAACTACATGTTCCACAACAGCCAGGCCGTGCTCGCCCTGTCGCGCGACGAGAATCCGACCGTCTTCCAGAAGACGCTTGGACTGAACGACTTCTACTTCGGGAGCGACGAGCACGAGTACCCGCTCGGGAACATCCAGATGGTCGGGAAGTCACAGGTGCCGATGTTCCACGGCGAGAAGCCGGGTGCGACCAAGCTTGCGCCCCACTGGACGCTCCAGCGCGTCGCGCATCATGCGATCGACTTCTGGCTCTCGACGGAGGACCTGCCGCGACCCGAGAACCGGGTCACGGTCGGCGGCGACGGCCGCGTCACGCTTGCGTACAAAGCCACCAACGACGTGCCGAAGCAGGAGCTCTACAAGAAGTTGAAGTCGTTGCTCCACACATTGCGAATGGAGCCCGACCACCTGTTCCATCGCTTTGCGTATCTGAAGAACGACATCCCGGTTGCCGGCGTCGCCCATCAAGCCGGGACGTGCCGGTTCGGCGTGGACCCCGACTCGTCGGTGCTGAACGTCGACTGCCGCGCCCACGAGGTCGACAATCTCTACGTCGTCGACACGAGCATCTTCCCGAGCATCGGCGCGGTCAACCCGGCGCTCACGACCATGGCCAACGCGCTGCGGGTGGGCGACCACCTCCTCGACCGGCTCGCCGCCTCGGCCCCGGCGACGACCAGGGCGGGTGCCGGCGCCATGAGGTGAGCACGACGCTCGCGCGCTACCGGCCCCGCGAGGTCCAGCGCGCGATTCGCTGCGCAACCCTCTGCAGCTCGACGGGAACGTCTGGCGATGTCCCGCGCAACTGACGCACCGGATCGGTCCAGCCGTCCCAGTTCCGCACTGTCTCGTTCGTCTTCGCGAACAGCTTCCGCGTCTGGCGGCTCGGCGAGATCACCTCGGCAAACGTGCCTTCCCACGCTGCGGTCGTGCTCAGCACCAGATCCGCGTGGAGGACCGTCGCGTCACCGGTGGCGATCAGGTACGCGGGACGCCGAATCGGCTCGGCAAGCTCGAAGCAGGCGAACTCCATCCCGAGCGTCGATCCGCCCTGAACGATCTTGTGGCCGCGCGCGAGCGCCGCGGCGCGGACACCAGGGAGATCGTCCGAGAACCAGCCGAAATGGTGCAGGCCGCTGCCGCCGGCTGCAGCGAACTCGCTGTAGATCGACGGCTCGTCGTCCGCCGGGCAGATGAGCTCGAGCTGGATGTCGCCGATGTAGCTGAACGCCGTGTCGAAATCCGGAGCCTTGGGTTCTCGGCGATCCGAGGCGTTCGCGCTGCGCGCGACGAACCACGGGCCGACGCCGAGGCTCAGCCAGTGCTCGATCGCTGCCCGGAGATCCGGCACGACGAAGCCGAGCTGATCGACCGGCTTGCGAACGAGCTCCGGCGCGGTTGCGAGTTGCGGCTCGTCGGTGGTCATGGCGCGTGCCGCAGAGCGACGGCGGCCGGCGGCAATGGGCCCACCGGCGCGGCGAGGAGCGGGAGACCGAGTACGACCGCTCCCCTCGGGGCCGTTTCCCGTTCGGCGGCTGCCGAAGACATCACCGCTCCTCTACCGAGAGCTGCTAATCGGCGTACGCGCGTCGTTGCCGTCGGTCGGAGATCCAGCCGATCAGAAGCAGGATCGCCGACAGCGCGAGGAAGGCGCCGAAGAACCCCCACGCGTAGATCGCGCGCGCGAAGATCAGGCACCCCACGAAGAGCGCGATGCCGACCGCGACCGCACCCCCGGCCACCATGAGGTAGAACCGGAAGCCCAGGCCGTCGCCGTCGTCGTCCTTCATGCGATCGCCTCCTCCTCCGTATCTGGTTCGGTCAGTTTCGTCATCCGAGCACCTCTGTTATCTCAGCTCCGAGCGCCAGCATCAACCGGGCATGAGCCCCGTGCGTCGCCCGGAAGGGGTGACCTGGCCCAAGAACCTGGCCGAGTTCGCCGTGCACTGGATGCGAACTGGCTTCTTGGACGCCGAGTCGCGAGGATTGCTCAGAGGGCGAACAGCCCTCGGACGAGCAGGTAGGCAGCGAGCGCGTACAGCACGTAGATGACGACCCGTCCCGAGTTCTCGCTGAGCCAGTTGTTGAACCGAGTGGCGGCGGCCGAGGTTGCCTCGGGAGCGAAGAGGTAGCCCGCGAGCGGGATTTCGAGGAGCATGAACATCACGAAGTAGAACCCGAGCAGGATGAGCACGGTGGACGCGACGTCGGTGTCGAGCTCGGAGATGTCCTTCAACGCGACCAGCGGAAAGATCCCCGGTATGAGGTTCAGCACGATGCCCGCCAGGAACGCCAGCGGCGCACCTCGTTGCAGCGCGCGCTCGGTGCGCGACGGGCCGGTCTCGGGCTTCGTCGAGCGCACCTCTTTGCGATCACGGGCCCTTCGCCCCAGAACCCACGCGAGGGCGAACGCGAGGAACGCGCCGACGAGGTAGACGCTTGGATCGGCCGTCGAACGATTGTCGGAGACGACATCGGTCCCGCGAAGTGAGTAGACGACCACCAGTCCGACACCGACGGCCGCGATCACCGCCCCGAGCAGAAACGCCGCGAGCACCACGGGGGGACGCGGCGTCTTCAGGGCGATGATCACCACCGCGACCAGCAATGGCCAGACCGCCGAAGCCAGCGCGAGGACGAATAGCTCCCCAGTCAAACGCTCGTGCCCGTTCGACTCACAGGTAGCCGACCGAGCGTGCGCTCCGCACAGACTCCCCCCGAGAGGAGACCCCGAGCTTCCGATAGATCGAGGCAGCCGCCCGCGACGTGCCCGTACCGGCAACTGCCGCCAGACCAAGCTGACGCCGATCAGCACGCCGCACCGAGCTCACCTTATTCCTTCCCTCCCCTTTCTCCTAACGCTACGCTCCATCGATGGGCGACGACAACCGTCAAATCACCCAGGTGGGATGACGGGTGGGTGATGCCTGATCATCCGGATCGGGCTAAACCTCTGAGTGATGGTCGCCGTCGCAGCCCGAGACACTCGGTACCGATCCACGCCTCGCGATGAAGCTCGCGCCGCCGCGGCTGCCCCCCGGCCTCGTCGACCGGGCGCGGCTCGTCGAGCGGGTGGAGTCGGCCGCTCGAACGGCCTCGGTCACGCTCGTGTCGGCGCCCGCCGGATTCGGCAAGACCGTGCTCGCGACGGCCTGGGCCGCGAGCACCGACCTCGGTGTCGCGTGGGTGACGGTCGACGCCGACGACAACGCCGGGGGGCGCTTCTGGGATGCCGCGACCGCAGCGATGGTGGCTGCGTGCGGGGCCGAAGGGCCCCGCCGCGGAACGCTCGACGATACGCTCGCCGCCGCGGCCGGGGCGACGACGCCCGTGGTGCTCGTGCTCGACGACCTGCACGAGCTCGCCGATCCCGAGACGCTCGGCACGCTCGATCGACTCCTCCGCTACGCGCCGAACTCACTGCACGTGTTGATCCTGACGCGGTCCGACCCTTCGCTCTCGCTGAACCGGATGCGGGTGGCCGGTGAGCTCGCCGAGATTCGTGCCGGCGAGCTCGCCTTCGACGAGTCCGAGACGGCGGAGCTGGCCGCGGCGCTGGCGCCGGAGCTCGACGAGGGCACCGTCCGGCTCGTCCACGAACGGACCGAGGGCTGGCCCGCGGCAGTCCGCTTCGGCGCCCTCTCGCTCGCCGATCTTCCTGACCCGCGGGCAGCCCTGACCACCAAGCTCGCCGAGGACCGCGCGATCGCGGACTACCTGCTCGCCGAGGTCTTCGAGGGCGAGACCCCGGTGACCCGCGACTTCTTGCTGCGTACTTCGGTCGCCGACTGGATCACGCCGGCCCTTGCGGAGGCCGTGACGGGCTCGCCGGACGCCGCGGGCCTCCTCGACGACCTCGCGCGACGCGGCCTGCTGGTCTCGGGTGCGGGCGACGAGCTGCGCTGGTGCCGCTACCACCACCTCTTCCGGGACTTCCTCCGCCTCGAAGCGCACCGTCGCCTCCGCTCGGAGCTCGGCGAGATCCACACTCGTGTTGCGCGATGGGAGGCCGCAAATCGCCTCACGCTGTCGGCGGTGCGCCATGCCGCCGAAGGCCGGGCCTGGGACCTCGAGAACGAGCTGGTGCTCGAGCATTGGCGCACGCTTCTCCTCTCCGAGAGCACAGCGGGCCTGGCGCTCGCCGTCGACCGGATCGACCCGGTCGCGCTCGAAGAGCATCCTGCTCTGGCGCTGCTCGCAGCCGTCGTGCTCGCACGGAGAGGCGAGACGATCGAGGCCGAGCGGTGCGCATCCGTGGCCGATGCCGCGAGCGAGTCGTCGCCCGATCTGCGGGCGTTCTCCCTCATGTGCCGCTCGACGATCCAGAGGCTCGCCGGGGAGACTCAGGCGTCGCTCGAAACCGCGCTGACGTTGCTCGACGCGCAGCCCACCTCCGCCCTGGGCCGGACGGAGGTGCGCTTGCAGCAGCGGGCGCTCGCCTTCTGCAGCGTCGGGATCGCAGAGGTGTGGGAAGGGCGGCTCGCCGCCGCCGTGGCCGACCTCGAGCACGCACTCGAGCTGTCGGAGCAGTACGGCGGGGTGCCGACCGTGGAGGCGCTCGGCTATCTCGGCCTCGCCGACTGCGCCGATGGACAGCTGCGTCGCGGCGCGCGGCACGCCGCCGAGGCGTTTCGCGTCGCAGAGAGCCGCGCGCCGATCGACGCGCCCGAGCTCGTGGGCGCGCACCTCACGTTTGCGTGGAGCTTCTACCAGTGGGACGAGCTCGACAAGGCACGCGAGCATGCGGAGACGGCGCGCGGCATCGCAAGGCACGCCGGCGACGTCTCTGCCCTGACGATTGCGAACTACCTCGCGGCGCTCGCGGACACCACCCCGGAGCGCGGGCTCCGGCGGCTGCAAACCCATTCGGCCGAGACGGCGTGCCGGCCTCCGCTGATCGCCGCACGGCTGCTCGCAGGCGAGGCCCGGCTCCTCCTCGCCGACGGCGACGTCGACGGCGCCCGAGCGATGCTCGATCGCCTGACCGAGACCGACCGCAACCTCCTCTCGGCACGACTCCACCTGCTCGAGGGCCGGCCGTGGGAGGCGATCGACGCGCTCGGCCCCCAAGGAGCGCCCGGCACGGTGCCGGTGCTTGCCGCAATCGAAGCGGCGCTCCTGGAGGGCGTCGCCCGTAGCGCCGTGCGCGACGGCGAGGGCTCGAGGCAGGCGCTCGAGACGGCGCTCGGGCTGGCGGCGCCCGACTCCTACCGGCGAATCTTCGTCGAGGGAGGGCCGACCGTGCGGAGCGCGCTCGTCGAGCATGTCCGGCGCGGCACGGCGCACCGGGCTTTCGTGGGCGAGCTCCACGCGTGCTTCGATCGCCGCGGCCCGCGTGTCGACCTGAGCAGCCCGCAGCTACTGGAGCCGTTGAGCCCGCGCGAGCGCGCGGTGCTCGCCTATCTGCCGACGATGATGTCGAACGGCGAGATCGCGTCGGAGCTCTTCCTGTCCGTGAACACGGTGAAGACGCACCTGACGCAGCATCTACCGCAAGCTGGGCACCAACCGCCGGCGCGAAGCGGTCGAGCTCGCCCGCAAGCTCCAGCTCCTCTGAACAGGTTGCGCGGCGACGCGCATGGGCGCGACTCGGTGCTGGGCTGCTCTCAGTGCTCTGCAGCGGCCTCGGCCGCGAGCAGGCCGATGCCAACGAGGTCCCGCGCGTGAATCCACGAGTCCAGCAGCAATCCGGCGTCGGCCGCGCGAAGCGCGTCGCGGAGCGGGATCGCCCACCGGTGCTCGAGCAGGACGATCGCCACGGTGGCGCCGGGCGGGATCGCGTCCTCGAGGTACCACACGTCGTCTTCGTCGAGGAGGTGGCCGTCGGCTCCTGCCTCGGCACCTGCCTCGGCGAAAGCCTCGCCCACCTCATCGTCGCCGCCGCTCATGCCGAGCCCGATCAGCGCGCCGGCGAGCGCTCCTGCATGCATTGCCTCGTCCGGTGACAGGTCGCTGTGCTGCAGCGACGAGATGGTGCCGTCCTCGTCCTTGCGGATCACGAGCATGTCGATCACCCGCACGCCCTCTCCGAGCCGTCCGAGCTCCGCGGCGATCGCCGGTTGCGGGCCGGTCCCACCGAGACCGACGACGAGCAGCTGAACCGGGCCGAGCGGGGCCGCGTCGGTGCTCACGCGAGCAGCTTCGCCTTCGCCGAGCTCGGCCGGGCGATCCTCGTGCGACGGCTCCTGGTCCGCCTTGCCTGCAACAGAGGCGGTTCCGCCGATCATCTCTGCCTGCGTCAAGGGTCGGCGTCGGCGCAAGGGCATGCACACCATCATCGCTGAGCGCGGGGTGAGGGGGACGTCACCCACCTTGGGTGAAGCCTTACGAACCCGTCTCACCGGTCGCCGAGGCTGTCGCCGGCTCGGGCGGACGGCCGTGCCGCCAGAACGCGCCGGCGATTCCCCCGAGCACGAGGGTCGGCACGATCGTCGCGACGCGATAGAGCAGCACCGCCGCGACGACGCCGTCGTTGTTGCCGCCGAACCCGACCAGGGCTGCGGTGAGCCCCAGTTCGACCACCCCGATGCCTCCGGGAGTGAGCGGGATCGACCCGAGCAGGCGGACGAGCGTCCAGGCCGCGAACGCTTCCACGAGCGTGACCTGCTCCTCTGTCACACCCATCGCGCGGAGGCAGACGACGAGGACCAGAAACACCGTCAGATTGCCCGCGATCGTTCCCAGGGACAGCAACCACCAACGGCGCCGCAGGATGCCGACCGCCCGCCGGCGGAACTCGATCAGCGACTGCCCCGTCCACCCCACCGGCCCGCGCCGGACGCGACCGAGCACCCAGGAGGCGCCGCGGGCCGCAAGATCGCCGATCCGGCCCGCCAGGCGATCCCCGCTCAGGGCCGCCACGAATGCCGCGACCGCCACGAGGAAGATCACGAGCCCGATCGCGGCGACCGTCTGGAGGAGCCTATTCGAGCCACCCTCCAGGGTGAGCAGCGCAAGCGCGATCACAGGCGCTCCGAGCATGAAGAGCTGGTTCCAGGCCCCGGTCAGGCCGACCGCGAGCGCAACGGCGCCGGTGGAGAAGCCCCAGCCGCGCAGCATCCCGTACGACAGGGCCGCCCCCACGGCCCCTCCGCCTGGCAAGACGTAGGTCGACGCGGTCGACGCCTGCGTCACCATGAGCGCGCGTACGAAGCCCAGCCCGGGGAGCGTGGCCATGAACGGCGGGGCGAACGTGATGATGTTCAGCACCACGGCCACGATCAGCTCGGCGAGCTGCTCCCAGGTCAACCCCTTGATCGTGGCCCAGACGGCGCGGTAGTCGGCGACCCGAGGCAGGACGAAGACGAAGGTGGCGACGACGACGATCACGCCGGCGGCGATGACAACGATGCGCTTTTTCACGAGGACAACGCTCCCGTTCGGGCGTACGAGGCGTCGTCACCCGACCCGGGTGAGGTTCCGTCACCCCGCCCAGTCCGAGTGTGTGGGGTCCTATGGCCACAGGGAACTACGAGATCCGGATCAGAGGACGCGTGGGTGACACGCTCCTGGCGAGCTTCGAAGGGCTCGACGCAGAGATCGAGCCCGCCGAGACGGTGCTGCGCGGAAACCACCTCGACCAGGCGGCCCTGCACGGCGTGCTCGACCGGGTGCGATCGCTCGGTCTCGAGCTCCTCGAGGTGCGTCAGGTGAAAGGATAGGAGCATCGTGAGCGCAACGACGTCCAGTTACGCCGCAGCTGATGCACGCGACGCGGCCACACGGCTGTGGTGGATCTACCTGTTCACGGGCGGCGCGTGGCTGCTGTTCGCGCTGATCGTCTTCAGGTTCGACTACACGAGCGTCTCGTCGATCTCGATCCTGTTCGGGATCGTGATGATCGCAGCAGGCATCACCGAGCTCGTCGGCGTCTTCCTCACCGAGGGCTGGTGGCGGCTCGTCGCGGCGCTGCTTGCTCTGGCCTTTTTCGTGATCGGCATCGTCGCCTTCGTGCATCCCGGCGACACGTTCGCTGCTCTGGCCGCCGTAATGAGCTTCTACTTCGTGTTCAAGGGAGCGTTCGACGTGACGCGGTCGATCTGGTACCGCCACGAGCTCGACGTCTGGTGGTTGATCCTCCTCATCGGCATCGCCGAGCTGCTTCTGGGCTTCTGGGCGGCGGGGTACTTCGGGAACAGGGCGTTCCTGCTCGTCGTGTGGGTCGGAGCAGTTGCGCTGACACGGGGCATCAGCGAGATCTTCGCCGCATTCGCGCTGCGGAGCGCACGCTCGGCGTAGGCAGCGGTGCACAAGACCTGGGTCACACGGACACTCGTCGTCCTTGGCGCGATCTTCGCGGTCCTCGCAGCGATCGCGGGCTACCTCCGCTTCCAGCTCTTCGACGAGTCCACGTTCCACACGACCGCTGAGACCCTTGTCGCGGACCCGGTCGTGCGTAATCAGGTCGCAGACTCGCTCGTCGAGGAGCTCTTTGCGAACGTCGACATCGCGTCAGTGGTCGCGAAGCGGCTGCCGGAGAATCAGAAGGGCCTCGCCCAGCCGATTGCGACCGCTCTGCAGAGCGCCGCAGGACCGGCTGCCCGGCAGATCCTGGCGCGCCCGCGTGCCCAGGAGGCCTGGGCCTCGGCGCTCTCGCAGACGCGCACCGCGCTCGAGCGCACCCTCGACGGGAAGGTTGCGATCCTGCAGACGCAGAACGGCTACATCGTCGTCAACCTCCGCCCGCTCATCCTGCAGCTGGCGCAGCGCCTCTCGATCGGGGAGCGACTCGCCGATGCGGTGCCCCAGGACAAAGCGGTGATCCGGGTGATGAAGACCAACCAGTTGCAGGCGGCACAGGATGCGACGCGGATCTTCAAGGGAGTCGCAGCATGGCTCTGGGCCATTCCCGTCGCCCTCTGGGCGCTCGCGATCTGGCTTGCGCGCGGCAGACGCCGACAGGAAGTCCGGGCGGTCGCCATCTCGATGGTCGCAGCCGGGATCCTGATCCTGATCGCACGCACCATTGGCGGCCGCTACATCATCGACTCGCTCGTGCAGACCCCCGCGGTTCGCCCGGCAGCGCAGCACACGTGGTCGATCCTGACCGCGCTGCTCGTCGACGGCGGGCGGACACTCGTCGGCCTGGGGATCGTCGCGATCGCAGCAACGTGGCTCGTGGGGCCGTCAAAGCATGCGACCGCCTTCCGGAAGATGATCGCCCCGTACATCGTGCGCCCCGGTTACGCATTCGGCACAGGCGGCGTGCTGCTCCTGCTCGTGGTCTGGTGGGGCCCGACCGCCCAGACCCGCCGGCTCTCCTGGATCGTGTTCCTCGCCGTGCTGATCGCGATCGGGATCGAGGTGCTCCGCCGCACCGTCGCCCGGGAGTTCCCACCGGCGGTGGAAACCGCGCCCGCGGCACCCCCGCCGCCGAGCGCGACCCCTCCGTAGAGGGGTCGCGCGGACGTGCGAGGGAAAGATGACGCACGAGCGTCATACGACCCGTGCCGTGATAGGTCACCCTGGCCGCCGTCTGATCGAGCGCGTGCCATTCGCGCCCGTTCAGGGGGTCCGGCCCGGCGTCGGGCGACAACCGAGTGGCTCGACGCGTCGAGCCAGCTTCGCGGCGCACCGCCTGCTCTCTGGCCGCGCGACGTGAACGGCGATCCGCCGTCCCCTCCCGGGGCGGGTCGTCGTGGTCCGACTCGTCGGGGCGGCGCGCCTACGTGGCGAGCGCCTTCTGCTTCAGTGAGTCGAACTCGGCCGCCGTGATGGCGCCGCTGTCGAGAAGCTCCTTGCCCTTCGCGATCTGCCCCGCCGGATCGGAGCGCGTCGCGACCGAGGCGACGTAGTCGTCCATTTGCGCCTGAGCCCGTTGGTGGCTGCTTGCACTCCGCTCGGCCATGCCCTTGCTCTGAGTGATCAGATACGAGAGGACGCCGATGAACGGGAGCACGATCAAGAAGACCGTCCAGGCCGCTTTCCCCCATCCGCTCACGTCATGCCGGCGAAAGACGTCCGTCAGGATGACGATCAGGATCCAGATCCAGATCACCCAGGCAAAGAACACGAGCATCGACCACATCACGTCGAGAAACGTGTAACTCGAGGCGAGCAACTGTTACCTCCATCATGGTTGGCAGTCAGCCGAGGCTCGCAGCAGGGCGCCGCACCGACATCACCCGGCTCGGGTGAAACGGCCGCACGCGGGCTACGCTGCGGAGCGCGATGGGGCAGGCAATTGGACAGGTGCTGCCGTTCGCCGCCGGCATCGCCGTCAACCCGCTCCCGATCATCGCGGTCGTGCTGCTCCTCGCGACGCCGCGTGGAGGGTGGACCGGGTCGGCATTCGCCGCGGGTTGGCTCTTCGGGCTCCTGATCCTCGGCGTCGTCGTGCTGGTTTCGCCTGCGGGAACGAGCGAGAGCGGAGGGCCGGCGACCTGGATCAGCATCGTGCAACTGATCCTCGGCGCTCTGCTGCTGTTCGCCGCCGTGAAGCAGTGGCGCAGCCGCCCTCAGGAGGGAGTCGAGCCCGCCATGCCGGGGTGGATGGGGAAGATCGAGACGTTCACGTCGCCGAAGGCATTCGGGGCAGGCGCCCTCCTTTCGGGCGCGAACCCGAAGAACCTCCTGCTCACGCTCGGCGCCGACTCAGTGGTCGTCGCGTCGGATATCTCGGGGGCAAAGCAGGCACTCGCGTACGCGGTCTTCGCCGTGCTCGCCTCCGCCGGCGTGATCGTTCCGCTCGTCGTCTACTTCGCGCTCGGAGACCGGGCGGCCCCGGCACTCGACCGCTTGAAGACCTCGCTCATCAGGAACAACGCCGTGATCATGGCGGTGCTGATGTTCGTCATCGGCGTCGTGCTCGTCGGTGACGCGATCTCGGGCCTCTCCGCCTGAATCGCGGCAGTGATTCACCCGCGCGGGGTGACGCAGTGCAGCGTGCTTTCTGGGATCGTGCCGCGACGTGGGCCAGGCGATCGGACAGGTGCTCTCATTCGGAGTCGGCGTGGCGCTCAGCCCGATCCCCATCATCGCGGTCGTGCTGATGCTCGTGACGCCACGGGCGCGATCGAACGGGCCGGCGTTCGTGGTCGGCTGGCTGCTCGGCCTCGCGATCGTCGGCGCGATCGTCCTGCTCGTCGCTCCTTCAGGCACGCAGGACAATGGTGCGCCGGCGACGTGGGTCAGCAGCCTGAAGCTGATCCTCGGCATCCTGCTCTTGCTCGTCGCGGCGAAGCAGTGGCGCGGCCGTCCGCGCGAGGGTGACGATGCGACCACGCCGAAGTGGATGGGAGCGATCGATACCTTCACCGCGCCGAAGGCGCTCGGTGCGGGCGCCCTGCTCTCGGGCGCGAACCCGAAGAACCTCCTGCTCGCGGTCGGCGCTGCCGCGGCGATCTTGCAGACAGGCGTCTCGGGAGGAGACCAGGCCATCGCGTACGCCGTCTTCGCCTTGCTCGGAACGGTCGGCGTCGCCGCTCCCGTCGTCATCTTCTTCGTGCTCGGCGACCGGGCGAGCCCGATCCTCGACCGGCTGAAGACGTGGATGGCGCGGAACAACGCCGTGATCATGTCGGTGCTGTTGCTCGTGATCGGGGCAAAGCTGATCGGCGACGCGATCTCGGGCTATTCCACCTAAGGTTTGACGAAATGACCTCGGGCGAACATTCTGGACTCGGCGTGGCGGGGCGCGTCCTGCTCTCTCCCGCGCGCCTCGGCGCTCGCCTGTCGCGCAAGCCGCTGGAGTCCGCGCTCGAGGAGGTACTGGCGGCGCCCGAGCTGGCGCGCCTCATCGACGCCGCGCTTGCGGGCCCACTGGCCGAGCAGCTCGCGCGCTCGCTCGTCGAGCATCGCGTGATCGAGCGCATGGGCGACGAGCTGGTGCGCAGCGGCGAGCTGGAGCGCCTGGTCGCCGCCGTCGTCGAGAGCCCTCGCACCACCGAGGTAATCGACCAGGCGCTCTCGGGGCCGATCCTCGAACAGACGATTCGCCGCATCGTCGCCGGGCCGGAGCTCCAGGACGCCCTCACGGGTCAGTCGCGTACGTGGGGCTATCAGTTGCTCGGCGCAGTTCGCGGGTGGGCACGTGGCCTCGACGACCGGATCGAGCGAACGGTGCGCCGAGGCGGTCACGCGAAGCGCGGCTATGCGGGCGCGGCGACCCGTTCGATTGCGCTGGCAGTCGACGTGGTGCTCGTGAACCTCGTCGTCAGCTCGTTCACGGGAGTGGCCGCGATCATCTCGTCGTTCTTCGGCGGCCTGAGACCGACGTGGCTCGCCGCAGCGCTTCTGACCGTCGGCTATCTGCTCGCCGCCGTCGGCTACTTCGTCCTCTTCTGGAGCTCGGTCGGACAGACGCCCGGCATGAGATTGCTGGGCCTCCGGGTGTCGAGCGACACCGGCGTTCAGCTCACGGCCATACGGTCGCTCGTGCGCCTGATCGGCCTCGTGCTCGCCGTCATCCCGTGCTTCGCGGGCTTCATCCCCGTCCTCTTCGACGCACGTCGCCGCGCGCTCCCGGACTACCTCGCCGAGAGCGTCGTCGTCTACGACTGACCGGCGCCGCCGCTCGACAAGGGGTCAGACCCCCGGACACGTCCCGCGGAGACGAAGGTCGCCGCACAACGGAGCCGTTCTTGCGCACGGCGGGTTGGGCAGGGTGCGCGCGACGGGTCCAGAACGGACACGTCTGGGGTCAGACCCCTACAGCTCCCGATCGGACGCGTCTTTCTCGAGCGGTTCAGGCGGCGGCGAGGGACGGCACGCCGCTCGGCCCCCGGAGGGCCTTGACGATCTCGCCGAGCGGGCAGCCCTTGACGAGGAACGTGCTCGCGCCGACGGCGTCCGCTTCCTGCTTGAGCGCCGGGTCGTCGTAGGCCGAGAAGAAGACGAGCCTCACGTCGCCGTCGGTCTCGCGAATCTGGCGGCCGGCCGCGAGGCCGTCGAGCCTCGGCATGCGAATGTCGAGGAGGATCGCGTCGGGCTCGAGCGAGCGTGCGAGCTCGACGCCTTCGATGCCGTCGACGGCCTGGCCGACGACGTCGAAGCCGGAGTCGACCAGAACCTCGTTGAGCATGCGGCTGACGATCGCCTCGTCGTCGACGATCAGCACGCGGATGGCGTCGCTCACGCCGCTGCCTGCCCGGGCTTGGACTGGCGGCGGGCACGTAGCTTCAACGGCAATGCCGCTTCGATTCGCGTCCCGGTGCCGGGGCTCGTCTCGAGCTTCCACGTGCCGCCGACAGCCTCGATGCCTTCGCGCATGGTGATCAGGCCGAAACGGTCGGCGCCGGCGCTGTCGGGATGGAAGCCGTCACCGTCGTCGCTGATCGTCAGGAGCACACGGGCTTCCGACGCAGCCAGGGTGACACGCGCGTGCCGCGCGTCGGCGTGCTTGCGGATGTTCGTCAGCGACTCACGGACCACGCGATAGATCGCAGTCTCGAGCTCGGGAACGAGGTCGACGCCGCCGAGAGCGCAGTCGAGCTCGAACTCGATCGACTCGCCGTCGAGCACGCCCTGCGCGCAGTCGCGCAGTGCGATTTCGATGCCGCGCTGCTCGATGATCGGCGGCCGTAGCTCGATCATCAATCGGCGGAGCGAGACCATCTCGTCCGCGACCGACTCGCGGAGCTCGTTGGCGACCGTGACGTTGTCCGCGTCGTCTCCGCGTGCGAGCCTCCCGGCAAGGAGGTCGAGCTGGAGCGTGACGGCGGTCAGGTGCTGGATCGGGCCGTCGTGGAGATCGGACGCGAGCGCAATGCGCTCCGCTTCGGCGACCTCAACCGTACGGGCAAGCAGCCGCTGCCGCTCTTGATCGAGCTCGACGAGCACCTTCTGCGCGTCCTCGAGCTCCTCCGCCTGCGTGCGCAGCTCATGTGTCTTCTCGTCGACCAATCGAATCGCGCGGGTCCGCCCCGTACCGAGGACCGAGATGAGCAGGGCGAGCAGCACGCTGAGCGCGAGGCCGGCGCCCAGCAGGGCGAGGGCGGATCCGTTGCCCAGGACGCCTGTATCGACGGCGGGCGCAAAGCTCGTGACGGTCCAGCCGTTGTGCAGATCGGTGACCAGCGACTGCGGATGCTTCGGGGGCACGCCGGCGCTGAACAAGACGTTCGAGGAGCCGGCGCCGTAGTGCATGGTCACCGACGTGCCAGGGTGGCTTTCCAGCACGCGGGCGAGGACCACGCTCGGGACGACCGTCGTGCCGACCCAGCCGAGGAGCTTCGCGCGCCGCTCGCCGACAGTCGAAGGGGTCGTCCCGCCAAGGTACACCGGGCCGAAGACGCCGAGCGTCCTCGTCTTGCCGGCCGCGTAGGGCAGATAGGTGAGCAGGCCGGAGTCGCGGGCGCTGAGGATCTGCGACTTCAGCGGCTCGACCGCGCAAAGATCGAAACCGGGCGGATAGGAGGCCTGAACGGTGCGCTGGAACCCGCTGACCGCAAAGCAGTAGAACGGCCGCGAGCCCGGCGGTGTCACCTGAAAGGAATTTCGAGCTCCGGGCAGTCCCGAGCTCTTGGCGGCCGCAGCGATCGCGGCCAGCTGCGCTCGAGGGACCATCCGCACGTACCCCATGCTCACGAGCTCCGGATAGCGCTGCAGCACTTGAACCGAGGTCGCCCAGCGAACGAATTCGGGGTTGGAGGCGTTCGGGTTGCCGGCGGCAAAGCCACGGGCGCTGACGATCAGGTCTTCCTCGTGCTGAAGTGCCAGCTGCAGCGTCGAGGCGACGTGGGCAGAAGACGCTCTGAACTCGCGCCGCGCCTTGTCGGTCTCGCCGCGCGCCTGGATGCTTGCCGCCGCCCACGATCCCGTCGCCAGCACGACGAACACGAGCAACGCGGCGACGCTCCAGCGTCGCTGGTGCCCGAGCCAGTTCGTAACGAGTGATTTCGGTGATCGCCGCAGTGCCATTACCCCTGTTGTCGGCACGAGCGACGGCCCTGAGAATGACCCTTTTTGCCCGTCTTCGTCACCGAAACGGGTGATGCCGTGTCTGGTCAGTGAGCGCGCACGCGCGCGTCGAGCAGCGCGTAGCCGAGATCGACCGCGATGTTCGCGACGACGATGCACGCCGAGGCGACGACGACGGTGCCGATGATCACCGGCTGATCCTGATTGGCCACCGACTGGATCGCGAGCTGGCCCAGCCCGGGCAGACCGAAGATGTTCTCGACGATGATCACGCCGCCGAGCAGCGTCCCCACGTCGATTCCGAACTGGGTGATCACGGGCGTCAGCGCACTCCGCAGCGCATGGCGATAGACGACGCGCCGCTCACGCAGGCCCTTGGCCCGGGCGGTACGGATGTAGTCCTCGCCCAGCACGTCGATCATCGACGAGCGTGTGAGTCGCGTGTACGCGGCGGCAGTCACCAGCGCAACGGTGAACCACGGCAAGATCAGATGCCGCGCCCACTCGGCCGGGTTCACCGACAGCGCGACGTAGCCGCTCCCCGGGAAGAAGGGGATGCCCGCCAGATGCAGCCGGAAGAACAGGAAGTACAGGAACACCGCGCCGAGCAGGAACGACGGCATCGAGTAGAAGAACAGCGCGCTGACGTTTGCCGTCCGGTCGACCCACGAGCGCGGATGCAGCGCGGCCAGGATGCCCGACACGAGACCAAGCGTGAGCCAGATGATCGCCGCGCCGAGCGCAAGGGAGAACGACACCGGGACGCGCTGCCAGAGCAAGCTGCGAACGGACGTGGAGTTGTAGAACGAGTAGCCCAGGTTGCCGTGGACGAGATTGCGCAGATAGCTCGTGTACTGCGTGAGGATCGGCCGATCGAGTCCCAGGCGGCGGGTGACGGCGGCCACCGTCTCGGGCGTCGCCTGGCGTCCCGCGATCGAGCGAGCGACGTCGTGCGGCGCGATGTAGAACATCACGAATACCGCCGTGGTGATCACCCAGAGGACGACGAGGCCGAGCAGGATCCGGCGAATGAAGAAGCGGGTCACCGTGACCGCCTGAAGAGCCTCTCGCCGCGCGGGTCGAGCGCGTCGCGGACGCTGTCGCCGAGCAGGTTGAACGCGAGCGTCGTGGCCAGCAGGAACGCGCCGGGGAAGAACTCGAACCACCACGCGACCTGGTAGAAGCCGAGCGACTCCGAGAGCATGTTCCCCCAGCTCGGCGTCGGCGGCACGACGCCGAGGCCGAGAAACGACAATGTCGCCTCGAACGCGATCGAGGCGGGAATCAGCAGCGTCAGGTAGACGAGCACCGGCGCGAGCAGGTTCGGGAAGATGTCGATGAACATGATCCGAAAGTCGCTCGCCCCGAGCGACCGGCCGGCCTCGACGTACTCCTTCTCCTTGATCGAGAGTGTCTGCCCTCGGACGATGCGGCCGACCGCCGCCCAGCTGAAGAACACGATGATCCCGATCGCCACCGTCAGGCTCGGGCCGACGATCGAGATGAGGGCGATCGCGAACAGCAGGAACGGGAACGAGAGGATCACATCCATCGCGCGCGCCAGAAACGTGTCGACCGCCCCGCCGAAGTAACCGGCCGTCATGCCCACCAGCACGCCGATCGTGCACGCGCACGTGCTGGCGACGACGCCGGCGATCAGCGAGATGCGCGCACCGTAGGCGACACGCACGAGCACGTCGCGGCCAAGATCGTCGGTGCCGAACCAGAACTGCGAGCTGGGCCCGCGCGGAAGCCCCGCCGGGGTGAGCCCGTTCGTCAGGTCCTGGTCGTTCGGTCCGTGCCCGGTGATGTGCGCGACGAGCGGCGCGAAGATCGCGAACAGCGTGATCAGCAGGATCACGACGCCGCAGCCGATCGCCACCCGGTCGGTGCGAAGCCTCGCCCACGCAAGCCGCCACGGGCTGCGTCCCTCGATCGCGAGCCCGCCCTCCATTTCGGGCGGTGCGTCGAGGTGCACCGGTTCGCTGAGGATCCCGCTCAACGCGCCGCTCCCTCGCCGATGGCCTCACCCGGGGCGACCGGGTAGTGGCACGCGACCCGATGCGCGGCCCCGGTCCACGGCTTCGCTTCTTCCTTGGGCTCTTCAACCGCGCACAGATCCCGCGCGCGCGGACAGCGTGGATGGAACCGGCAACCCGACGGAGGGTTGATCGGCGACGGCACGTCGCCGGTCAGGACGATCCGCTGGGGGCGCGCATCGCCGTCGTCGTCGAACTCGGGGATCGCCGAGAGCAGCGCGTTCGTGTACGGGTGCAGCGGCTGGGCGAAGAGAGCATCGGTCTCGGCGATCTCGACCACCTTGCCGAGGTACATCACGGCGATCCGGTCGCTCACGTGGCGCACGACCGAGAGGTCGTGCGCGATGAAGAGGTACGTGAGCCCGAGCTCCACCTGGAGGTCGTTGAGCAGGTTGATGATCTGCGCCTGGATCGAGACGTCGAGCGCCGACACCGGCTCGTCGCAGATGATCAGCTTCGGGCGCAAGGCGAGCGCGCGCGCCACGCCGATGCGCTGTCGCTGGCCCCCGGAGAACTCGGCCGGGAAGCGGTTGTAGTGCTCCGGGTTGAGGCCGACGAGCTCCATCAGCTGCTGCACCTGCACGCTTGCGGTCGGCGCCGTCTGCGGTGCCGTGGATCGCGAACGGGTCGCCGATGATCGAGCCGACGCGGCGTCGCGGATTCAGCGAGCTGTACGGGTCCTGGAAGATCATCTGCATCTCGAGGCGGTACGGACGCAGCCGCCTGCGCGAAAGCGTCGAGATGTCGTGACCGTCGAAGACGACGTGACCCGAGGTGAGCTCGTGGAGGCGCGTGATGCAGCGCGCGAGCGTCGACTTTCCGCAGCCGGTCTCGCCGACGATGCCGAGCGTCTCACCGCGCCGGATCTCGAGGCTGACGTCGTCGACCGCATGCACCTGGGCCTCGCCGCGGCGGAGCAGCCGGTCGGACTCGACCGGGAAGTGCTTCACGACGTGCTCCACCTCGACGAGGACGTCCGAGCCCGACCCGGTCACGGCCCGCTCCCAGCGTGCGGCTCGACGAGGCGCGCGTGGTCGGCCGGAAGCCAGCACGCCGAGGCGTGGCCGTTGCCGCCGACCGGCACGAGCGGCGGCTGCTCGGTGCGGCAGCGGTCGAAGACATAGCGGCAGCGCGGATGAAACGGGCATCCGGAGGGAGGCCCGATCGAGCTCGGCGGCATTCCGGGGATCGGCGTCAGCCGTCCCTTGCCGCGACCGCGGCTCGGGAGGGCCTCGATCAACCCTGTCGTGTACGGATGGTGCGGCGAGTGATAGACGGTCGCGCGCGGGCCGCGCTCCATCACCCGGCCGGCGTACATCACGAACACGTCGTCGGCGATGCCGGCGAGCACGCCGAGGTCATGCGTGATCAGGATGATCGCCGTCCCCAGCTCGTCCTGCAGCGCCTTCATCAGCTCGATGATCTGCGCCTGCACGGTCACGTCGAGCGCGGTCGTCGGCTCGTCGGCGATCAGGAGCTTCGGATTGAGCACGAGCGCCATCGCGATCATGGCGCGCTGCCGCATGCCTCCCGAGAACTGATGCGGAAAGTCGTCGATGCGCGACTCCGGATGCGGAATGCCGACGAGCCGCAGCATCTCGATCGTGCGCTGCCGCGCCTCGTCCTTCGAGACCTTGCGGTGAGCCTGAATCGCCTCGACGATCTGCCAGCCGACGCGGAACTGCGGATGGAGGCTCGAGAGCGGATCCTGGAAGATCAGCGCGATCTCGGCCCCGCGCACCTGCCGGAGCTCCTCGGAGCGCATCCGGAGCAGATCGCGTCCCTCGAACGAGGCTTGCCCCGACACCTCTGCGCCCTCGGTCAGGCCGACGATCGTCTGCGTCGCGACGCTCTTGCCCGAGCCCGACTCGCCGACGATCCCGAGCGTTCGTCCCTGGTCGACCTCGAACGACACGCCCCGCACCGCCTGCACGACGCCGTCCGCCGTGGAGAACGACACCGTGAGGTCTCGGACGTCGAGCAGCACCGTCACGACTGGGGACCACGTTCGCAGATTCACCCTCGGGCGGCCGCCCGAGGGTGAATCTGCGGCGAGGGCTTATCCCTTGATCCAGATGTTCGTCGGATCGCAGTTCAGATCCCAGAAGAAGAAGAGGCAACCCTGCACGCGCGAGGAGTGGTACGCCGTCTCCTTCTGGATCTCGACGGGCACGGTGGCCGCGTCCTTCATGATCTGGGCGTTCGCCTTCTGCCAGTACGTCGCCGCCACGCGCTTGCGAGCTTGCGGTCAGCGCCTTCGCGACGAAGCCGTTGAAGACCGGACTGTTGTAGTTGCCGTAGTCGCTCGACCCGTTCCCGGGGCTCGAGAAGAGCGGCTGGACGACGGAGCGGCCGTTGTTGCCGAACCAGTCGGGGATCCAGCCGGGTGGCGCGACGTCCCACACGTCGCGCTTGGCGGTGCTGATGTTCAGCAGGTACTTGCCGTAGAAGTCGGCCTGCGTCGCCGGCACGAGCTTCACGTTGAACCCGCCCTTGTCGAGGCTCGCCTGCAGTGCCTGCGCGACGCGCGGCCCCGGATCGGTCGTCGAGTAGAGGAGCTTGATCGGGAGGCCGTTCGGATGGCCGGCCTTCGCGAGCAGCGCCTTCGACTTGGCGGGATCGCCGTTGCCGTTGTTGTCCGGGTACGGGTTGAAGTTCTTGATGTACCCGACGTTGCCGGGAAGGACGACCTGGGTCGCCGGAGCCGCGATCTGCGGGCCGCCGTAGACCTGCACGATCGCGTTCTTGTTGACCGCGTAGTTGGCCGCCTGCCGCACGAGCTTGTTCTTGAACGGCCCGGCGTATTGATTCAGCGCGAGGTAGGTCTGCAGAGCGATGTAGTACGGCCCGGTCGGGCCGATCAACAGGCGCGGGTCCTTCTGCGAGATCAGCTCGGGGAGATCCTGGGCAGGCGGCGTGACGTCCCAGTCCATGTCGCCCGTACCGGCCTGCAGCTGCTGCTGGACGTTGTCCTGCGTGAGCCCCTCGGTGACCGTCATGTGGTCGACGTAGTTGTGGCGAAGCGGGTCGGAGGACTGGACCCACGCCGGATTGCGATCGAGGTTGAACTCCTTGCCCGGGACGTACTTCGTGATCGAGTACGGGCCGTCGGAGATGGTGTGCTGGCGCCAGTCGGCGCTGTCGGGGACGTACTGGTCGTACTCGATCGGCCGGGCCGACGAGAACGGCATCGCGAGGATGTTCGGGAAGTCGGGAGCCGGGTGGATGAGATGGAAAATGAGCGTCGTCGCGTTCGGGGCGCTCACGCCGGAGACCGCGTGACCGTTGGCGTACGCGCTGATCGCTTCAGCGGTCGCCTTCACCTTCGAGAAGCCGTCGCAGTACGACTTCATGCCGATGATCGTGCTCGTGTAGTAGCCCGGCGCCCCGGTGGGCGAGGCCGGGTTGCAGAGCATCTTGAACTCGCGCACGAAGTCCTGGGCCGTCACCTGGCGGGCCGGGTTCGTGTCCCACTTCACACCCTGGCGGATGTGCAGCGTGTACGTCCTGCCGCCGAGGGTGATGCCGCCATTCGCGGCCGTCGGGACGGCCGTCGCAATGTCTGGCACGAGCTTGATCTGGTCGAGGAACGACGGGGTGTTGCGGTAGCCGAGAGAGCTGCCGCGTGAAGCTCCGCTCGAGGATGTTGCTGACGGTGTAGTAGGCGCTCGTCGTGTCGAGGTTGAAGATGTCGCTCGAACCGAGGATCTTCAGAGTCCCACCCGGTGTGGGCGACGCAGCAGTCGTACGGTTGCTCGCGGAGCCGGAGCCGGCAGCGAGCGCGGCCACGAGTGCTATCGCCAAGCCGAACAGGACGAGCGTCGACCGCAGATGCAGTCGCCGCCTCGCCTTCGGGGCGCGCCGATCAAACGGTCTCAAAGTCATTTCCGGCTCCTCTCAGTGGTGCCCGCGGCGGTGGGTCGCGGGGCTCTTTCGGCGCAGAATCGCCGTCCGCACACAGCATTCGATTCTCGGCACGTTGGAGAGTTGTTGTCAAGACGCTCTTCATGCCGATTCGTCGTTAAAGCTCCGTCGGTTTTCGCCTGCCCCGCTAACCGCGCGCGAGCGCGATCAGCCGGTCGAGGATGCGCCCGCCCTCGACGCGAAGCCCGTCGTGCTCGTACTCGCTCGTGAGCCACGGCTGCAGGTTCCGGATCCTGCCGGCGGTCTCCTCCGCGGGGGCCCGGTCGACGTACATGTCGTTCGCGTAGATCACGGCGGCGGCCGGCACGTCGTTCACCGCCAGCCGTGTCTCGTCGTAGAGGCGGGACCACTGGCGGTGGGCGAGCAGCTCTGCCGCCTCGCGCAACGGGCGCAACGCCGCGTAGTCGTCGAACATCCACGGGTAGATGTGCTCGCCCGTGAAGAGCGCGGGGTCGTCGAGCTCGGCCGGGAGCAGGCGCTCCGCCGACCAGCCCGTCACGCTCCCGTCCGCATAACACGCCTCGTGGATCACGGCGAAGAGCGGGTTGCGGGCGAATGCGGTCGCCGGACTCGACGCCGTGGAGGAACGCCGGCGAATCGGGCGGCAGCTCGACGATGGCGTGGAGTCGCTCGGCGCCGTTCGCCATCCCGAGCATCAGGCCGAGCTGCCGGAAGCGGCGCGCCGTCAGCCGGTCGCCCGACGGAAGGACGAGTGAGCCCTCGTCGCAGCGGCGGTGGATCTCGAGCACGCGCTCACGGTCGTCGGGGTAGCGCTCGTAGTAGCGACGGCACCGGTCGAGGACGGTCGGGTAGGTGCGGGCGTAGACGTCGTCGATCGGCCGCGCGATCGGCGGCAGCCCGCCGCTCAGGAACGCCTCGCGCAGCGCCTCGGGGAAGAACGACAGATACGTGAGCGTGCAGAAGCCGCCGAAGCTCTGCCCGAGGACGCTCCAGCGGTCGACGCCGAGCTCGCGGCGGACGTGCTCCGCGTCGCGGACGATCGAGTCGGCCCGGAAGTGCGCGAGGTATTCCGCCTGCTGCTCCGGGCTCTTCCCCGGCAGCGTCCCGACTGGAGTCGACCGGCCGGTGCCCCGCTGGTCGAGCATCAGCACGCGGTACTCACGCAGGGCGCGTTCCAGCCAGGAGCCTCGCGACGGCGACTCGGTCGTTCGCGGCGCTTCGCTTCCCGGCCCGCCCTCGAGGTACACGAGCAGAGGGAAGTCGCCCGCGCCCGGGGCATCACCGACGAGCTCCCGGGCGAAGACGCCGATCGTCTCGCCTGCGGGCGCCGCGTGGTCGAGCGGCACGGAGAACTCGTGCTCGAGGAGCGTCAGCGCCGGGATGCGGCGCCGGACCGCGGTCACGGATTGCGCCGGGCGTGGATCGGATCCGTCGCCAGCCACTCGTCGAGTGGATGCTCTGCGCGCCAGCGCGCCGCGTAGTCGCCCAACCGCTCGAACACGACGCCGTCGAGCGACTTCGCGGCCTCGATCAGCCGCTCGACCATCACCAGGCGGTGCCCGCGGCCGATCGCCTGCGGGTGCATGGTGAGGTCGTAGACGCCGCCGGGGACATTCGCGTGCGCCCATTCGAGCTCGCCGTGCCAGATCTCGTAGACCGCGGACGCCGGGTCCTGCCGCACGGTGAAGCCCGGCACGAACTCGAAGTACTGGAAGTCGCTCATCCCCCAGCTGAACGGGATCCCGACGAGGTCCACGCTCTCGCCGAAGACGTACTCGCCGTCGGGCGGGAACCGGTCGCCGCGACGCAGGTAGTAGGGCTCGAAGTCGGACCCGGAGAACGAGGCGTCGTAGACGAAGCCGTACTCGAGCAGGATCTCGACGGTGTTGACGCTGACGTCGACGCTCGGGGCGCGGTAGCCGGCGGGCCGCACTCCGGCGACGCGGTCGAGCGCGTCGAGCCCCCGCTCCATGTACTCCCGCTCCTTTGCCGGCTCGAGCTTCGACAGCCCTTCGTGCACGAAGCCGTGGTGCCCGAGCTCGTGGCCGGCATCGCGGATCGCCCGGATGAGCTCCGGGTACGCGAGCGCCGTGTGCCCGGGAACGAAGAACGTCGCCCCGAGGTCGTGCCGGTCGAGCAGGTCGAGGATTCGCGGCACGGCGACCGCGCCGAACTCCCCGCGCGACAGCGCGGCCACGTTTCCGTCGGCCATCTCGAGCACCCAAGGCGAGAGCGCGTCGAAGTCGAACGTCAGGCACACGGAGAGCCGCGGCGCGCTCATGCGACGAGGCTCCGGACGACAGCCCCGATCGCGATCCGCACGCCTTCGATCTGGGTCTCGAGCGGCATGCTCGGCTGCGGCGCTCGCTGCGAGGCCACCTCGTCCGGCAGGCTCGGCAGGTGGATGAAACCGGCCGGAAGCGAACCGCCGGTGAGATGGAGGGCGACGTACATCGCCGCGTTGCAGAGGTAGGTGCCGGCCGTGTCGGAGAGATAGCCGGGGATCCCGGCGGCGCGCCACGCCTCGACGATCTGCCGCGCCGGCAGCGCTGTGAAGTAGGCGACGGGCCCGTCCGGCTCGATCGGCTCGTCGACCGGCTGCGCCCCGTCGTTGTCGGGGTCGGGGAAGTCGAAGACGTTGACGGCGATGCGCTCGACCGACAGCCCCGCGCGGCCGGGTGCGACGCCGAGGAGCAGCATGAGATCGGGGGTGGTCTCCTCGATCGCGGCCCGCACTGCGCCCGGGGTCCACGCGGCGGAGACGGGCAGGACCCGACCGGCGACCTGCTGGCCGTCGACCGTGCTGCCGTCGAGCGCCGCGACGATCGCTTCGCTCGGGTTCCGGCCCACGTTTGCGAACTGCGGGAAGCCGGTGAGGAGGATCGTCATCGGGTGAGGGCCGGAGACTCCTGAAGGATTGTTGAACGAGTGACTGGTTCGACGGTAACATGCGCGAGCCATGGCTGCAATCACCGAGCGGGCCGGGTCAAGGGCGCGCGTGGGCGTGGACGTCGGCGGCACCTTCACCGACCTCGTCGCCCTCGTCGACGGCGAGCTCCGGATCGCGAAGGTCTCGTCGACACCGGGCGACCAGTCGAACGGCGTGATGGCGGCGCTCGACGGCATCGCGATCGATGCGGACCGGGTCGAGGCCTTCGCGCACGGCACGACCGTCGCCACGAACGCGCTGCTCGAGCGGAGCGGGGCGCGCACCGCGCTCCTGACGACGGACGGGTTCAGGGACGTCCTCGAGATCGCCCGCCAGAACGCGTCCGTCGCTCTACGACCTGACCCTGCGTCCGCCCGCCGCCGCTCGTCCCGCGCGAGCTTCGGTTCACGGTGCGCGAGCGCGTCGGCCCCGACGGCGAGATCGCGCCGCTCGACGAGGACGACCTGGCCGCGGCGATCGAGGCGCTGCGGGCCGCCGACGTCGACGCGGTCGCCGTCTGCTTTCTCTTCTCGTTCCTCGACCCCGCGCACGAGCGCGCGCGCCGGCGAAGCGCTGCGCGCCGCTCTTCCGCGACGTGCAGTCTCGCTGTCGAGCGAGGTGCTGCCGGAGTTTCGCGAGTACGAGCGGTTCTCGACCACGACCGCCGGACGCGTATCTCGGCCCTCGGCTCGCCTCGCTATCTCGAGCGCCTTCGGCGAGCGGCTGGATGCCGCGGGCCTCCCGCCGCCGCTCGTCATGCAGTCGTCGGGCGGCGTGGTCGACCTCGACCGGCCGCGCAGCGCGCGTCCGACCTGTGTGCTCTCCGGGCCGGCCGCAGGCGTGTCGGGGCTGCTATACGCGGCGGAGAGTCAGCGGCTACCGCGATCTCCTCACCTTCGACATGGGCGGCACGAGCACCGACGTCGCGCTCGTGGTCGACGGCGAGGTGCAGGCGACCACCGGCTCCGTCGTCGACGGCATCCCGATCAAGCACCGATGGTCGACGTGCACACGGTGAGCGCCGGCGGCGGCTCGATCGCCTGGGCCGACGGCGGTGGAGCGCTGCGGGTCGGCCCGCGCTCCGCAGGAGCCGAGCCCGGCCCCGCGAGCTACGGGCTCGGCGGCGAGGAGGCGACCGTCACCGACGCCGACGTCTACCTCGGCTACCTCGCCGACGGCGCGCGCCTCGGCGGCGAGATCGTGCTCGACCGCGCCCGCGCGCAGGCGGCGCTCGCGGCGCCGCGGCGCGAGCTCGGCCTGTCGAGCGCTCGAGACGGCGATCGGGGTCGTGGACGTCGCCGAGGCGCAGATGGTCCGGGCGCTGCGCGTGATCAGCGTCGAGCGGGGCTTCGACCCGCGCGAGCTTCACCCTCCTCGCCTTCGGCGGCGCGGGCGGCATGCACGCCTGCCGGCTCGCCGAGGAGATCGGGACCTCCACCGTCCTCGTGCCGCGCGCCGCCGGGGTGCTGAGCGCGCTCGGGCTCGCGATCTCGGAGCTGCGGCGCGACTACGTCACCGCGTTCCTGGGCGACGTGGCGACCCTCGACCGCCGCGCGCTCGAGGCAACGTTCGCACCGCTCGAGGAGCACGCGGCGGGGCATCTCGCCGCCCCGGAACTCGCGCCGCTTCGCCGACGTTCGCTACCGCGGCCAGTCGTTCGAGCTGACCGTCCCCGCCGACCGGCTCGACGAGCTCGCGGCCCGCTTCGCGCGCGCTCACCGCAGACGCTACGGCTTCGAGCTGCCGGGAGAGGACGTGCAGGTCGTCGCGCTCCGGCTGACCGCGACGGTCCCCGTCTCCGAAGCCGCCGCTGCCCGCCGCCGAGGGCGTCCGTCCGAGTGCTCCGCGGCGCAGGGCTGCGTACTTCGACGGCAGCATGGAGCGACGTCCCCGTACGCGGCCCCGGCGAGCTCGCGCGCTGACGACCGGCTCGACGGCCCGGCGATCGTCGAGTTCCCCGAGTCGACGTGCGTGATCCGCCCCGGCTGGTCGGCGTCGATCGACGCGGCCGGCGCACTGGCTCTGGTGCGCACGTGACGACCGCGCCGGCAGGCCCCGCGCGCGCGCTCGACCCGGTCGCGCTGTCGGTGTTCGTCAGCGCGCTTGCCGGGATCGCCGAGGAGATGGGCGCCGTGCTGATCCGCAGCAGCTACTCCTCGAACATCAAGGAGCGGCGCGACTGCTCGTGCGCGCTGTTCGACGAGACGGGCGCATGGTCGCCCAGGCCGAGCACATCCCCGTGCATCTCGGCGCGATGTACGACTCGGTCGCGGGCAGTCCGCGAGCGGCTGCCCGAGCCCGGCGACGTCTTCGTGCTGAACGACCCGTACGCCGGCGGCACGCACCTTCCCGACATCACGCTCGTCGCGCCCGTCGACGTCGACGGCGAGATCGTCGGCTACGCGGTCAGCGCGCGCGCACCACTCGGATGTCGGCGGCATGACGCCCGGCTCGATGCCGAGCGACTCGCGCTCGATCTACCAGGAGGGCATCGATCATCCCGCCGCTCCGGCTCGTCCGGCGCGGCGTGCTCGTCGACGACCTCTGGAGCTCGTCCTCGCGAACGTCCGCACGCCGGAGATCCGGCGGGTCGATCTGCTGGCGCAGGCCGCTGCGAACGAGGTCGGCGCGCAGCGGCTGCGCGAGCTGCATCGAACGGCACGGCCTGCCGTTCGTGCGGGCGGGGTTCGACGAGGTGCTCGCGTACGCGGAGCGGCGGACGCGCGACTGTGCTCCGGTCGATCCCCGACGGGACGTACGAGGCCGACGGGGTGATCGAGGGCGACGGCGTGACCGACGTCGACATCCCGATCAGGGTCGCGGTCACGATCCAGGACGCGACGCATGTCCGTCGACTTCACCGGCACGTCGCCAGCGGTGGCCGGGCAACGTCAACTGCCCGCTCGCGGTCACGCGCTCCGCCTGTCTGTTCGCGCTGCGCGTGCTGCTGCCCGACGACGTCCCGACCAACGCGGGCACGGCCGCGGCGCTCGAGCTCCGCGTCCCGGAGCCGTCGCTCGTCGACGCGCACCGGCCGTCGGCCGTCGTCGCGGGCAACGTCGAGACCAGCCAGCGGCTCGCCGACACGATGCTCGAGGCGCTCGGGCAGGCGGTCGACCTGCCGGCCGCCGGCCAGGGAACGATGAACAACGTGATCATCGGCGGCGAGGACTGGACGTACTACGAGACGATCGGCGGCGGCCAGGGAGCATCGAGCTCGGGGCCGGGGCCTTCCGGCGTGCACGTCGGGATGAGCAACACGCTCAACACGCCGGTCGAGGCGCTGGAGCTCGAGTTCCCGTTGCGGGTCGAGCGCTACGAGCTCCGCTACGGCTCGGGCGGCGACGGCGCAGCACCGCGGCGGCGACGGGATCGACCGGCGGATCCGCGTGCTCGAGCCGGCGACGCTCTCGCTCCTCACCGACCGGCGCCGGCACGGCCCGGCCGGGAAGGCGGGCGGCCTGCCCGGCGCCTGCGGGCAGAACCTGCTCGACGGCGAGTTGCTGCCGCCGAAGCGCACCTGCGAGGTCGAGCCCGGTCAGGTGGTGGCGGTCCTGACCCCGGGAGGTGGCGGCTTCGGTGCCGCGCGGCCGCCGGACTGAGGCGGGAACGACGCCCGAATTCGCATACCCTGGCGGAGCGACGTGACGACACCGACCTCCAGCGATGGCGGCGCCGCGCCGATGCTTGCGCAGCTCGGCTCGTCTCCGGCACTCCGGATCGACCGCAGCAGCACCGCCGAACGCGTCGCCGACGTCCTCCGTGAGCTGATCATCCACGGCGACCTCCCCGCCGGCACCGCGCTCCGCGAACAGCAACTCGTGAGCGAGCTCGACGTCTCGCGGAATACCTTGCGCGAGGCCTTCCGGCTGCTCAGCCGCGAGCGGCTCGTCACCTACAACCTCCACCGCGGCGTGGCCGTGCGCGAGCTCGACGAGCACGACGTCGAAGATCTGTACCGGACACGCACGCCCCTCGAGCTGATGGCGGTCGAGTACAGCGCCGACGCCCCGCGCGAGCGCATCGCGGAGCTCCTGGACCTCGTCGAGCAGGCCGAGCAGGCGGCGCTCGAGGACGACTGGAAGCTCGTGGCGACGCTCAATATCGACTTCCACCAGCGCCTGATCGAGCTGATCGGCAGCGAGCGGATCACCGACTTCTTCCGCGTGATCGACGCCGAGCTGCGGCTGGCCTTCGCGATGGTCGAGCACGCACCCGACCTCTTCAGGCCGTTCATCCCGCGCAACCGTGCGATCGCCGAGCTGCTGCTCGCAGGCGACCGGGCCGCCGCGGCAGCGGAGCTGCGGGCCTACCTGGCCGAGGCCGAGCACATGATCCGCTCCGCCATCAGCCCCGGTGTCTGACACCTCGTCGGCCGCAGCACGACCTCGTAGCTCGACGCGAAGCGGTGTCTGACACCTTTTGGCGCCGCAGCGCGAGCTCGAAGCTTGGGGCGGGTGTTAACGGCCCCACGGCCGCGGTTGCAACCGTGGTGGCGGCCGTGGTAGCGTCGAACCAGTCACGTGTTCAACAATCCGTGCAGCCGGGAGCCCGCAACCCAGGAGAAAGGATGTTGACGTAATGAGGCTGTTCACCCCCACGCGAGCCGTGAAGGCCGTGGTGGTGCTCGCCGTGGCAGTGGCCCTGGTCGCGGCCGCCGTCGCCGGTGCGAGCTCGACCAAGCGCACGGCAGGTGGCACCGCGACGCTCGCTCTGCCGCCGGGCACGACCCCCGACTTCATCTTCCCCCTCGTCGACGGCGCCCACTACTCGGTCGCCAACATCGAGCAGTTCCAGCGCCTGATGTGGCGCCCGCTCTACCTGTATCGGCAAGAACGGCCAGCCGGTCCTCGAACGAGGAGGCAAGAGCCTCGCGCAGACGCCCGTCTTCACCAAGGGAACAAGCGGGTGACGATCACCATGAAGCACTACATCTGGTCGGACGGCAAGCCCGTGACGAGCCGCGACTTCACGTTCCTCTTAACCTGCTCAAGGCGAACAAGAGCCACTGGGCGGCCTACCTGCCCGGTTACGTGCCCGACAACGCGAAGCAGGTCAAGGTCGTGAACGAGCACACGTTCACGCTCGTCCTCAACCGCTCGGTACTCGCCGATCTGGTTCACGGGCAACCAGCTCTCGCAGCTGATGCCGATGCCGCAGCACGTCTGGGACAAGAAGACCGCCGAGCGGGCCGTCGGCGACTATGACACCAGACGACGGCGGGCGCGACGGCCGTCTACAACTACTTGATCGGCGAGGCCAAGAAGCCGTCGAGTACGCCACGAATCCGCTCTGGCAGGTCGTCGACGGTCCGTGGAAGCTCTCCGACTACCGGACCGACGGCTACGCGGCGTTCGTCCCGAACACGAACTACTCCGGCCCGGTCAAGCCGACACTCGACAAGTTCATCGAGCAGCCGTTCACGACCGCGCAGGCCGAGCTGAACGTGCTCCGCTCGGGCAACGATCGACTACGGCTACCTGCCGCAGTCGGAGATCGGCGCAGGCGAAGGCGCTCGAGGGGCAGGGGTACACCACTCAGCCCGTGGGTCTCGTGGGGCATCAACTACTCCCCGTTCAACTTCGCGAACCCGACGACCGGGCCGATCTTCAAGCAGCTGTACGTCCGCCAGGCGATGCAGTCTGCTGATCAACCAGCAGGGGTACGTGAAGAACGCTGCACAAGGGATACGGCACGCCGACGTACGGGCCGGTGCCGATCCAGCCGACGAACCGCTACGTCAGCTCCTACGCGAAGAACGGCCCGTACAAGTACAACCCGCGCCAAGGCGATCGCGCTCCTGAAGTCGCACGGCTGGACGATCCATCCCGACGGCGCGAGCGTCCCGCACCGGCCAACTGCGGCGCGGGAGTGACGCAGGGCGCGAAGCTCGAGTTCAACGCTCGTCACGCGTCGGGCGACCGCGTCACGCAGCCAGCAGATGCAGGCGTGGAAGTCGGCGTCGGCGAAGGCGGGCATCCAGCTCGACATCTCCGAGGCGCCGTTCAACCAGGTGATCGCCGCGGCGGCCCCGTGCCAGACAGGGCCACCCGTGCACCTGGCAGATCGTGTACTGGGGCGGGGGCTGGCTCTACGGCGTGAACCCGATCCCGGTCGGCGACCAGCAGTTCCTCTGCGGCGCCGGCGCGAACTTCGGCACCTACTGCGACAAGACGAACGACGCCAACATCCACGGCGTCCACCCACCAGGCCGGTCTCGGGCCGATGATCCGGTTCCAGAACTACATGGCACGGCAGCTGCCGGTGCTCTGGATGCCGTACCGCCCTACCAGCTGTCGATGATCAAGAAGACGCTGAAGGGCGTGACCCAGAGCCCGATCCTCTCGCTCACCCCCGAGGATTGGTCATTCTCGAACTAAGACCCGAGCCGGGGCGGTCCGCGAGTCGCACGCGGGCCGCCCCGCCGGGGGGGAGTGGTGATTGACCGGCTACATCCTTCGCCGCCTCGCCCAATCGATCGTCGTCCTGCTGCTCGTCACCATGATCGTGTTCGGGATGCTCCACTGAGCTCCCGGGCGGCACGGCCCGGGCGGTGCTCGGCCGAGCGGGCCCGAACACCTCGATCGCCGTCTTCAACAAGGAGCATTCCCTCGACAGCCGCTGCCGGTGCAGTACCGGACCTGGCTCTCGACCAGCCTGCACGGCAACCTGGGTTCTCATACTCCAGAAGAACAGTCGGTCACCGAGCTCCTCGGCGACCGCCTGCCGAAGACGATGCTGCTCGCGGGCATCTCGGTGCTGCTCGCCCTGGTCGTCTCGATCCCGCTCGGCTTCCTGCAGGCGCTCCGCCGCAACTCGCACGGTCGACTACGTGCCACCGGGATCACGTTCGTCTTCTACTCGACGCCCGGCGTTCTGGCTCGCGCTCGTCCTGATCACGGTGTTCGCGATCCACTGGCACGTGTTCCCCGCACAGGCCCCTCAGGGAACATCAGCGAGACGCTCTCGCACCCGCGCGGCCTCGTGCTGCCGGTGCTCACGATCACGCTCGTCTCGATCGCGTTCTTCAGCCGCTACGTTCGCTCCTCGACGCTCGAGAACCTGCTGCAGGACTACGTGCGAACCGCGCGCGCGAAGGGCGCCGGCACCCGAGCGCGTCGTCGTCCGTCACGTGATGCGCAACGCCCTCGGGCCGGTGGTCACGCTGCTCGGCCTCTCCTGCCGTTCGTCTTCGCCGGGACGCTGATCAGCGAGGAGATCTTCAACTACCCCGGCATGGGGCTCCTCTTCTACAACGCCGCGGTCGCAGCCGGGACTACCCGGTCCTGCTCGGCGTGACGCTGGTCGTCAGCCTGGCGACCGTGATCGGGTCGCTGCTCGCCGACATCTGCTACGCGATGCTCGACCCCCGGGTGCGGTTGTCAAGCCGGCCATGAGCGGCAGGCTTCGACGCCGACGCGCCCGAGCCGGCGGGATCAGCGCCGCCCGCGGCCGACGGGCCGGCCGCGAGGACTGCGCGCTTCGGCTCGCGCCGAGGTCTTCCCGGAGAACAAGCTGGCGCGTCGTCGGGCGCGGTCATGATCGTGCTCATCTTCGCGTTCTGCTTCCTCGGCCCGCAGATCTGGAACACCGACCAGGTGCACAACGACATCGCGCACGCGACGCTCCCGCCGAGCCGGGAGCATCCGCTCGGCACCGACGACGTCGGCTACGACGTGCTCGGGCGGTTGATGGTCGGCGGCCAGACCTCGCTCGAGGTCGCGCTGGGCGCAGCGGCCGTCGCCGTGGTCCTCGGCGTCCTCTGGGGCGCGATCGCGGGTTTCCTCGGCGGCGTCGTCGACTCGGTGATGATGCGGATCGTCGACGCGATCCTGTCGATCCCGGCGCTCTTTCTGCTGCTGTTCGTCGCCAGCGTGACGACCCCGAGCGTCGGCACGCTGATCGCGGTGGTGGGGCTGATCGCATGGCTCGTGCCCGCACGCCTCGTCCGAGGCGAGACGCTCAGCCTGCGGAAGCGCGAGTACGTCGAGGCCGTCACCGTCATGGGCGGCGGCCCGGCCCGGATCGTGCTGCGCCACATCATCCCGAACACGATCGGCACCGTCGATGGTCAACGCCACCTTCCAGGTCGCCGACGCGATCCTGCTCGTCGCCGCGCTGCAGCTTCCTCGGCCTCGGCATCCCGCCGCCCGCCGCGAACTGGGGCGGCATGCTCTCCAACGGGCTGAACTACACCTACTCCGGCTACTGGTGGCTCGTCTACCCGGCCGGCGTGGCGATCGTGCTGACGGTCATCTGCTTCAACTTCATCGGCGATGCGCTGCGCGACGCGTTCGAGGTCCGGCTGCGGCCGCCGATGAGCGCTCCCGAGCCTGTGCTCGACGTGCGCGACCTGCGGGTCGAGATCGCGCTGCGGCGCTCGACGGTCCGCGCGGTCGACGGAGTCAGCTTCTCGATGGCAGCCGGTGAAACGGTCGGGCTCGTCGGCGAGTCCGGCTGCGGGAAGACGACGATCGGCCTCGCCCTCCTCGGGCTGCTGCCGCTCCGGGGGCCGGATCACCGGCGGGTCGATCACGCTCGCCGGGCGCGACTGTCTCGGCACTCGAGGAGTCGGAGCTGCGCAAGGTGCGCGGCGACCGCATCGGCATCGTCTTCCAGGACCCGCTCACCTCGCTCAACCCGACGATGACCATCGGCCGGCAGGTCGGCGAGCCGCTGCGGATCCACCGCGGCGCGTCCACACGGGCGGCGCGCGGGCGGGCCGCCGAGCTGCTCGAGCTCGTGGGACTGCCGAGCCCCTCACGGCAGCTCGACCGCTACCCGCACCAGCTCTCGGGCGGGATGCGCCAGCGGGTCGTCACTCGCGACCGCGCTCGCCTGCGACCCGAGCGGTCCTCGTCGCCGACGAGCCGACGACCGCGCTCGACGTCACGACGCAGGATCAGATCCTCGAGCTGCTCGACCGCCTCAAGCGCGAGCTCGGCATGGCGGTGCTCCTGATCACCCACGATCTCGGCGTCGTCGCCGGGCAGGCCGACCGCGTGCTCGTCATGTACGCCGGCAAGCTCGTCGAGGCGGGCACGACCGACGAGATCTTCTACGAGACGCGCCATCGCTACACGGAGGCGCTGCTCCGCTCGATCCCGCGGCTGACCACGGACCGCAGCGCGCCGCTGTTCAGCATCTCCGGGCAGCCGCCCGACCTGTCACGGCCGCCGCAGGGCTGCCGGTTCGCGGCGCGGTGCGCGCACGCGACCGCCGAGTGCCTCGCGGAGACGCCGCCGCTCACCGGCGGCGAGCACGCGCACGCGTGTCTGCACCCGGCCTCGGAGGCGGCATGACCGAGCCCCTCCTCGAACTGCGGGATGTCGTGAAGGAGTACGCCGTCACCTCGGCCGTGCTGCAGCGCCGGGTCGGGGCGGTGCACGCCGTCTCGGGCGTCTCGCTCTCCGTCCCTGCCGGCGGCACGTTCGGGCTCGTCGGCGAGTCGGGCTGCGGGAAGACGACCGTGGGACGGATGATCGTCGGGCTCGAGCGCCCGACCTCCGGCTCGGTCGTCTTCGCCGGCCGGGACATCTCGAAGCCGGCCTTCCGCGAGCGGCGCCGCCTGCATCGCGAGCGGCAGTTCGTCTTTCAGGATCCGTACGCATCTCTCGACCCGAGGATGCGCGTCGGCGCGATCGTCGGCGAGCCGCTCGCGGCGCAGCACATCGGGTCGCGCACCGAGCGGCGCGAGACCGTGAGGCGGCTGCTCGACGAGGTCGGGCTTCCACGTGATGCGGTCAACCGCTACCCGCACGAGTTCTCGGGCGGGCAGCGCCAGCGGCTCGGGCTCGCTCGCGCGCTCGCGCTCAACCCCAGGCTGATCGTCGCCGACGAGCCCGTCTCCGCGCTCGACGTCTCGATCCGTTCGCAGGTGCTCAACTTGATGCGCGAGCTGCAGCGCCGTCACGACCTGACGTACATCGTGATCTCCCACGACCTGACGGTCGTCCGCTACATCTCCGACCTGATCGGCGTCATGTACCTCGGCAAGCTCGTCGAGGTCGGTCAGGCACTGGACGTGTACGAGCGTGCGGCGCACCCGTACACGGCGGCTCTGATCGCGACGATCCCGCTTCCGGATCCGGTGCGCGAACGGGCGAAGTCGCACGCGTCGATCCGCGGTGAGCTCCCGTCCGCGATCGATCCACCCACCGGCTGCCGCTTCCACACGCGGTGCCCGCTCGCGCAGGAGCTCTGCCGCACGGTCGAGCCGCCGCTTCGGCCGTTCGGGCCGAGCCACGTCGCCGCCTGCCACTTCCCGCTGCAGGAGCCCCTCGAGCCGAGGGCGGCCGCGTGAGCTGGTCGGAGCTCGTGGACGCGCGCGAGGAGCTGCTGCACACTCTGGCGCCTCCCATCCTCTCCGCGGTCGGCAACGAGGACACTCCGAGCCCGATCTTCCACGGCTGCTGGGACTGGCACTCCGCCGTGCACGGCATCTACTCGCTCTATGCGATCTACCGGCGAACGGGCGACGACTTGTACCTCGAGGCCGCACGGCAGCACGCGCGCCCGGAGCTGGTCGCCGCCGAGCTCGAGTACATGGAGGGTGAGGCGCTCGAGCTCGAGGAGAACCCGTACGGATTCGCCTGGCTTCTCGTGCTCGCCCGGGCCGAGGAGCTGGCGGCGGGCACGACCGAGCTCCGACCGCTCGCAGACCGCGGGCTCGAGCGGGTTGTCGAGCTCGTGACGACGCTCGACGAGGAGCGCGCGTTCGAGCTGGCGACCTGCGACATGCACAAGAACCTCTCGTGGGCGCTGCTCCATCTCGCCGAGTGGGGCCGGCACACCGGCGAGGCTGCGCCGCTCGAAGTCGCGCGGGACGCGGCGCGGCGCTACCTCCTCGATCCGCGTCTCGACGAGCTGCTGGCCGCCCCGCTGGACACGGGCGAAGCGCTCGAGTTCATGGCCCCGGGGCTGATGCGGCTGGCCGCGCTCGGCTCCGTGCTCGGCGACGAAGCGCGAGCCGAGATCGAGCAGCAGCTGCCGGAGGGATTCGAGGTACCTCCCTTCACGCAACCGACGACCGTGCACGGCGGCGGCGTCAACTTCTTCCGCGCGTTCGCGCTGCTGCACCTCTATCGCGGCCTCGGCCGGCCGGAGCTGCTCGAGAACGTTGCCCGCCTCGTGCTCTATCAAGCCGGCCGCACCGACCTCTGGCGCAGCAACGACTACCAGCACCGCCACTGGATCGCGCAGATCGGCGTGCGCGTGCTCGACGACTCCTACGGCGACTGACGCAACGCTTCCCCTTCTCGCGTGGCGTCAGTCGTAAATTCGCAGAGGCCGGGCGTAGGATTGTCACGCGAGGCGTCGAACCGAGGTTCCCGACGGCACGGCGGAGTCTTTCGTACATCGAGCAGAGAGGTGAAGCGATGAAATCACCGATGGCAGGCTGGATCGGGTTCGCTGGGATCGTGATGTTGGTGATCGGCTCCCTGGACTTCTTCGAGGGCCTGATCGCGGTCATCCGCAACAACTACTACGTGATCCACGGCAACCAGCTGATCGTGTTCGACACGACCACCTGGGGCTGGATCATGATGATCTGGGGGGTCCTGATCGCGCTCGTCGGCCTTGCGCTCTTGTCCGGCGCGGGCTGGGCGCGCTGGGTCACCATCATCCTCGCCAGCGTCAACGTGCTTGGTCAGCTCAGCTGGCTGGGGGCAAGCGCATATCCGCTTTGGGCGCTGGTGATCATCACCCTGAACATCATCGTCATCTTCGCGCTGTGCGTCCGCTGGGAGGGGTACCCAGAAGCGGTCGGCCGTTGATCGAGCACCGGAGATAGTTCAGCGAGTCGCGGGACGACCTTCGGGTCGTCCCGCGTTTTTCAATTCGCGAGCGTCGGCTTGGAGGATCGGAGACGACGGCCTGAATCCCTTGAAGGTGCAGTAGATGCCGAGGAAGAGCTCCCAGAGGAACTCGGGGGCAGTCGCAATGCCTTGCAGCCCGCGCAGCGTGCTGCCCGGATGGTTCCCGGTGAACATGATCGCTGTCCCGGACAGGATGATCAGCGGTCCGCCGATGAGCCCGAGCCAGCACGCGGCTCGCGGCACCAGCTCGGAGCGGTACATCAGGTAGCCGAGGATCAGCCCGTTCCCCAGGCCGACCACCCAGCCCGGCCCGAGGAGGAACGTCCAGTCCTTGAGCGCCGCGAGGGTGTAGGCGACGGTTCCTTCGGAAGCTCCGGCAACCTGTTGCCGCAACGTGATGATCCCGAGGATGGAGACGATGCCGACGAGGATGAACGTGCATTCGACGATCCGCGCCGTCACGTAGCCGAGCGCCAGCTCTTCGCTCTGCCGTCTGACGATCGGGAAGATCACGACCGCGGTGCCGATGTTCGCGACGATGAGCAACAGCTCCAGCAGCGCGCCGAAGAGGATCCGGTTGTCGTGCCCGGCGCCCGCGATGTAGGCCACGGGATCTCTGAGCACGGACTCGTAGAGCAGCAGCGCCGGGATCGACGTGACGTACGTGATGAGGAAGAGCACCCCGAAGATGCGCGCCCTCTTCTGGTCTAGAGACAACCGTTGACCTCTTTCCCTCGGTGATCGCGAGCAGGCGGATTCCTCCACCGCTACCCCGGCGGGCAAAACGCCAACCCCGAATAGACGCGAGGCGTTCACTCGTCGGCCGCGCCTCCCTTTCCAGGGGTTGAGGACAGCGTCCTACCGCAATAGACCCGGCTGGGTCCAGCGGGTTGATGAGCAGGGAGCCGACAATTCTTTCTTGATCCGGCGTCGAGCCGGTGGCGGAACGAGACGTCGAGCCACTGGCGGAGCCGGAACCGTTCCAGGACACAGAGCTTCTTGCAGCGACGGTCATGTCGGCTCTGGAAGAAGACGAAGGAGGAAGTAAGAATGATCCGTAAAGTGCTAACGATTGCGGTCGCGGCGTTCTTCGCAACGGCGGTCGTCGCGCTAGCGACCGGTAGCAATCGGCCGGCCGCCCAGCAGCACGGGATGAGCTTCGGCCCGTTCTGCATCAGCAAGTCCACCGGCGTGATGCGTGCGGTGCGGACGGTTCAGCCTTGCCACAAGGGCGAGGCTCGCATCAAGCACATCACGATCCCGTCGGGGGCGGGTGCCACGGGCAACAGTGGTCCAGCTGCTCCCGCCGGCCCGGCCGGCGCGGCCGGCGCTGCCGGCGCCAAGGGGCCGGCTGGCCCTAGCGGTGCCGAGGGCGTCGCCGGTGCGACCGGAGGTACCGGCGCAGCCGGTGCTGCCGGTACGAACGGCACGAATGGCAAAGACGGGACGAACGGCACCGACGGGGCGAACGGCACCGACGGCGTCGATGGTCTTCCGGGCGCCTACGCGACCGCCACGCAGGTCGATCCGGGCGTCGCTTGCCCGGGAGGCGGGCTCTATCTCGACATTCATGACGGTACGACCGGCGAAGTGATCGGCACCTACCACGCGTGCAATGGCGAGAAGGGCGACAAGGGAACGACCGGCGAGGCCGGCAAGGACGGCACCAACGGCATCGACGGCAATGCCGGTGCCCAGGGCCCGAAGGGCGCCGACGGCAACAACGGCGTCAACGGCATCGACGGCAACGACGGTGCCAAAGGCGACCCCGGTAACCCCGGTGCTCCCGGCAAGGACGGCGTCAAGGGCAACGACGGCGCGAAGGGTGACAAGGGTGATCCCGGCGCCAAAGGTGACAACGGTGACCCCGGCGCCAATGGCCACGACGGCTCTCAGGGGCCGAAGGGCGACAAGGGCAACGACGGCGCGCAGGGTCCGAATGGCGAGCCCGGTGCCAAGGGTGACAAGGGTGACCCCGGTGCCAACGGCCACGACGGCTCCCAGGGGCCGAAGGGCGACAACGGCGCCCCCGGCCCGCAGGGCAACCCGGGTCACGACTCGACCGTCCCCGGCCCGCAGGGGCCGAAGGGCGACAAGGGCGACAGTGGTCCGCAGGGACCGTCCGGTACCACCGGCTATACCACGGCAACGATCTGCGTGGACAACAACGGAAACAACACGATCCATTGGGCGGGTCCTGGCGAGCAGTCCTGTAACGGATCGCAGACCAAGTACCACGTCGCGCTCGCGCCGTAGCACTTACCCCGGCACGTACTCGAGCGGCAGCGGCCCCGCGGGGGCCGCTGCCGCTTCTGCGCCCTGCCCACTCGCGGAGCGGCACGTTTCGGGCACGATGACCTTGGCCCGAGAGTGACGGGCGTCGTGCGTCGATCAGTACGGTGATGCAGTCCGGGCGGCGGCGACGGCTTCGAGTCGGGAGTTGACGCCGAGGGCCCGAAAGAGACGGCGGATGTGGTTCCTGACTGTCTCGGTACTCAGGTGGAGCTCGTCGGCGATCTGCCTCGTCGAGCGGCCTTGCTCGAGAAGCCGAAGCACCTCGACCTGACGGGGGGTGAGATGCGGGGGTGGCGCTGTGGGACCGTGGTCGAGGCGTTCCTCGAACAGTCCGAACACCCCAACCACCCGTTCACCGCTCATGAGCGGCACCGAGCTGATCTCCACCGGCACGCGCGTGCCGCCGGTCGAAACCAAGACGCCCGTCGTATCTGTGGCCGGGGCACTCCCGAGCACCTTCCGGGTGAACACGTCGCGGGCGCGACGGCTGTCCTCGGGCGCGACGACGGAGGTGAACTGTCGACCGCGAACGTCGCCGACAAGCCGCTCGGCTGCCCGATTGATCCAGCGGACGATTCCCGTTGTGTCGAGGACGTAGCTCGGGACGCCGATGGTGGACAAAGCCTGCTCGACGTCGCCGCCAACTCCCAGGCCGGTGACCATCATGGGAGTGTGCCCGACCCGGGCCGACCAATGAGCGCTCGGCCTGTCCAAAAGCCCTTCACGGTTGGCCCAACTGGGCTACGCAGCCGCGATTGCGCGCGAGGCACGCTATCTCTTGATGGCCAGCTGGTACGAATCTCGCGACAGCGCTCGCAACGCACCGGTGCCCCCGCGAGCCGCAGAGCTCGTCGCTCGGCCGCGGCGCTCGTTGGCGGCCTCGGTTCGAATGGCCTCGCTCAATGTCCTCCGGCGGGTTCGAGGGCGCTCGGCACCTGGCGGGTGACGGACTGGCTGAAGTCGCGGTGCCATAGCCGATGACCTCCGCCACAGCCACGCATCACCCCTGCTCATCCGCTGCTGACTAGAACATCGGCTTCGCGGTCATGTCGATCACGATCAGGATCAGGAGGGCGGTGTCGAAGCGGAACACGGTGAAGAGCCGCTTCACGCGCCTCGCCACCTCGGGGGACTCCGGGCCGTGCTCCTGTGCGGCCCTGTCGATACGGCCGAGCTCGGGCCCGACGAACCCGACGCCGACGAGAGCTGCGACCAGCCAGCCGGCGAGCGCGAAGTCGATGTAGAACGTGCCCCAGCCGAGGTCGCCCTTCTCAACGAGCGCAATGCCGAAGATGAGCGCCGCGAAGAGCGCCGGTGTGTAGATCCGGGTCCCGACCCAGGCCCCGATCTTGCCGAGGCTGGCGAGGGTCTCGCCGTCGGCTCGTCGTTCGAAGACGATGCCCGCCGTCGTCAGCGTGATGTCTCCGCCGACCCAGATGACGACTGCGAGCACGTGCAGTGCCTTGTAGACGGAGTACGCACCGGGCGCGTACCAGAGGAACAGCGCCGCGCCGAGGATCACGACCAGGCCCGCGAGGATCACGGACTGATCCGTGCGCCTCGCGGGGATCTCCGCCGGAGCCGCCTCACTCATGAGATCGGGATCCTGTCCTTGTTCTCCGCGAGCCACGTGCGGAAGTCCTTCAGCTCGGGGTTCAACTTGCGGGTCGCGTCGAGATCGCGCTTCCCCGTGTACTCCGACTCGAACTCCGACGTGAACTGGAACATGTTCCCGAGGTCCTCGGCGCCGGGGAAGCCGAAGCCGCGGTAGGCGTCGGCCGAGACGGCATTGAAAGCGACGGGCTCGCCGAGCGCATCGCTCAGCGCCGCGGCCATCTCCTCCCCGGTCGCGTGCTCGCCGGCAATCGCCACCGTCTCGCCGATGAACTCGTCGCCGGCCTTGAAGAGCCCGAGCGCGACCTTGCCGATGTCCTCCGCCGCCATGCCGGCGACGCGTGCGTCCCCGATCGGGAACGTGATCGCGAGCGTGCCGTCCTCGCCGCGCTGCGGCCCCATGCCGAAATAGATCATGTTCTCCCAGTAGAACGAGGTCTGGAGCAGCGTGACCGGCAGCTGCCGGCCGGTGAACTCGCTGTCCGATGCGCCCTTCCCGTCGTAGTGCGGCACCTTCCACTTCTCGTTCAGCGTCGGCATCCGGTCGTCGTCGAGCGGCACCCAGAGACGCGTGTCCTCGAGCGTCGACCAGATCACGTGCTCGACGCCGGCAGCCTGGACGGCCTCGGCGATATTGCCTGCCTGCGCGATCTCCTTGTCGGGCGAAAAATGCTCCCAGAAGTTCGTGACGGCGTACACGCCGTAGGCGCCTGCGAACGCGCGCTCGAGGCTCGCACGATCGTCGAGGTCCGCCTGCACGACCTCCGCGCCGAGGGCCACGAGCGCCTGCGCCTTCTCCGAGCTCGGGTCACGCGTGATTGCGCGGGCCGCGAACTCGCCGCTCGGGTCGGCTGCGATCGCGCGCACGAGACCGCCTCCCTGCGCGCCTGTCGCACCAATGACCGCGATCACTTTCTTCTCTGCCATCTCGGCTGCCTCCTCGGCATCGTTTCTCTGTTGGGTCAGGACCTGGCAAGCACTTCGCGGGCGATCCGATCGGGCCCGGGAAGAAACGCGTCCTCGAGCGGCGGGCTGTAGGGGATCGGCGAGTCGGCCGTCGCGATCCGCCACGCATCGTCGAGGTCGCCGAGCCCCTGCTCGGTGACGAGCGACAGCACCTCGCCGGCCCAGCCGCCGGTGAGCGGCCCTTCCTCGACGACGGCGATGCGGTGCGTCTTCGTGACCGAGGCGAGGATCGTCTCGATGTCCACGGGCCTGATCGTCCGGAGGTCGATCGACCTCGGCCTCGACACCGCCTTCCGCAAGACGGTCCGCGGCGGCCAGGCAGTCGTGGACGCCCTTCATCGCGCTGACGAGCGTGATGTCGCCGCCGCTCGCGCGCGATCCGCGCGCGGCCGAGCGGGACGACCGTCGCCGTCCACCTCGCCCTTCAGCGAGTAGAGCCGCTTGTGCTCGAAGAAGACGACCGGGTTCTCGTCCCGGATCGCCGCCTTCAGCAGGCCCTTGGCGTCCGCCGGCGTCGCGGGAGCGACGATCTTCAGCCCCGGGATCCCCATCAGCCACGAGACGGGCATCTGCGAGTGGATCGCGCCGAACCGGCCGCCGGCGCCGACGACCGAGCGGATCACGAGCGGGACGCTCTGCCGCCCGCCGCTCAGGAACCAGTACTTCGTCGCCTGGTTGATCAGGCTGTCCATCGAGAGCGCGAGGAAGTCGCCGAACATGATCTCGAGCACCGGCCGCAAGCCGGTGATCGCCGCGCCGTAGGCCGCGCCGGTCATCGCGAGCTCGGAGATGGGCGTGTCGAACACGCGGGTCGGGCCGTGCTTCTCGTACAGGCCGGGCGTGACTGCGAACACCCCGCCCGCGAGTGCGACGTCCTCGCCGAAGAGGATCACGCGCTCGTCGCGTGTGAGCTCCTCGTCGAGTGCCTCGCGGATCGCGTCGCGGAACTCGAGCATCGCCACCCCAGGCTCGCCCGTGTCCGCCGCGGGAACCGGCGCGGCCGGGCTGCTCGGACGAGCCGGCGCCGCAAGCGTTCCGCCCCCCACCCGGAGGCGCGCGATCGGTGCGCCGAGCAGGGCCGTCTGGCCCTCGTCGACGAGGATCTCCTCGAGCACGCCGGCCTGCTCGGCCTCGTAGACGACCGTCGCCTTGTCGGTCTCGACCTCGACCAGCGGCTCGCCTCGGCCGACGGTGTCTCCCGGCTGCTTGAGCCACTTCGACACGGTCGCCTCCTCCATCGAATCGGAGAGGCGCGGCATGCCGACGTCGACGATGTGATCCGCGACGCTCATGCTGTCTGCGCACTCACGCCGAGTGGACGAGAACGGCGCGCGCGCGAATAGACGCCGGCGCCGACGAGGATCAGGATGCCCGGGCAGGTAGTACTGCCACGCGATGCCGATCTGCAGGAACGTGGTCGACGGTGATGATCTCCTGGATCAGCACGGCGCCGAGCAGCGCGCCGATGAACGAGCCGCGGCCGCCGAAGATGCTCGCGCCGCCGAGCACGACCGCGGTGATGCTCGTGAGCGTGTAGTTGACGCCGACGCGCGGGTCGCCGATCCCGACCTGCGAGGCGAGCATGATCCCGCCGGCCGCGGCGAACAGCGAGCAGAGGACATACGCGCCGACGTGGGTCGAGATTCGACCCGCGCGCCGAGCCGGTGGGCGCGCGTCTCGTCCGAGCCGACCGCGCGCAGCTCAAGCCGCAGCGCGTGAACCGCAGCACGAGCTCGGCGACCGACCGTGACGACGCACGCGACGATGAACGCGACCGGCACCCAGCCCCAGTTCGTCTTCATCGTGCTCGTGATGCCAGGGCGGATGAACCCGCCGGGCTGCGAGCGAAGGAGCAGCGAGATGCCCTGGATCACGATGTAGGTCGAGAGCGTCGCGAGCACGGGAGCGAGGCGGAAGACGCGGACCAGCATCGCGTTCGTGAGCCCGACCGCGAGCGGCGACGCCGAGCACGGCGAGCAAGCCCGAGCACCAGCAGGCCGCCGCTCTGGCCCTGGCCGGCGAAGAACGAGAACACCACGACGACGAGGCCGGTGAGCGGCCCGACCGAGAGATCGATCGCCGCCGGTCAGCAGCACGATCAGCTGCCCGAGCGCGATCAGCGCGAGCGCGCTCGCCAGCAGCAGCATGGTCTGGAAGTTGAACTGGCTGAAGAAGCGGCTGTTTCGACGCGGTGGTGTAGGCGCCGAGGCCGAGGATCAACACCGCCAGGACGACGCGACGGCAGGTAGTCGCCGGCGGCGAACCGGCGCATGCGCAGCGCGCGCAGCGCGCGCGCGGCGAGCGCTGTCGCGGCGTCGAGCCCGAGGTGATCGCGGCGCCGGTGATGTTCTCCTCGGTGATCGCGTCGCCCTCGAGCGTCGCGCACGATCTCGCCGCGCGAGAAGACGAGCACCCGGTCGCAGAGACCCTGCAGCTCGACGACGTCGGTCGAGAGAACGACGACCGCCTTGCCCGTCTTCGGCGGTCGCGCGCAGCAGCTGGTAGAGCTCGATGCGCGCGCCGGCGTCGACGCCGCGGGTCGGCTCGTCGGCCAGCAGCACGTCCGGCTCCGCGAGCAGCGAACGCGCGAAGAGCACCTTCTGCTGGTTGCCGCCCGAGAGCGACGCGACGGGCGTCTCGACGGTCGGCGTCCGGACGCTCGAGGCGCTCGACCTCCTCGGCCGACGAGGCGCGCTCGCGGCCACGCTCGACGATCCCCGCGCGCGCAACGCGCCCGAGCGCGAGCATCGACGATGTTCTCGCGCACCGAGAGCGGCAGCAACAGCCCCTCGACGTGGCGGTCGCCGGGAAGGTGGACGATGCCGCGGCGCTGTCGCCTGGCCCGGGTTCGCCGAGCGCGACCTGCTGGCCGCGCAGCAGCACGTCGCCACTCGCCGGCATCAGGCCTGCGAGCGCCGCGCAGGAACTCGCGCTGGCCGTTGCCCTCGACGCCTGCCAGGCCGACGATCTCGCCCGGCCGCACGTCGATGTCGACGTCGTGGAAGCGTGCCCCGCTCAGACCGTTGACACGCAGCACGCGGCTCGTCGCGGAAGCGCGGAGGCCTTGGGCGGGAACGCCTGCTCGACGGCGCGGCCGATGATCAGCTGCAGGATCTCGTCCTCCGATACCGCCTCGGCGGCGAGGGTCCCGCGCATCTCGCCGTCACGGAGGACGGTGATCCGATCCGCGATCTGCTTCACCTCCGGCAGGCGGTGGGAGATGTAGACGACGGCAGTGCCCGCCTGCGGTGATCGGCACGGATCTGCTCGAACAGGCGCTCCGCTCTCGGCGCGGGTCAGCGACTCGGTCGGCTCGTCGAGGATCGAGCACCTTCGACTCGAGTGCGAGCGCCTTCGCGATCTCGAGCAGCTGGCGGTCTGCGATGCCGAGCTCGGTGACGCGCGCCGCCGGGTCGATCTGAGGCGCCACCGGCGCGAGCTTCTCGCGCGTCCACGCAGTCGCGTGGGTCAGTCGCGGCCGCAGTGGGCCGGCACCGCGAAGCACCATGTTCTCGGCGACCGTCAGGTCCTCGAGGATCGAGAGATGCTGGTAGACGACCGCCAGGCCGAGCGCCTGCGCGGTCAGCGGGCGAGGCCTGGTCGAGCGGCGCGCCGCCGATCTCGACGGTCCCTGAATCCGGAAGCGTCGAGCCGGCGGCGACCGCCATCAGCGTCGACTTGCCCGCGCCGTTCTCGCCGACGAGCGCATGGACCTCGCCTGCGTGGACCTCGAAGGTGACGCCTTTCAGCGCGACGACGCCCGGATACGTCTTGACGACGTCCGAGAGGCGGAGAACGACGCGGGCAGCCGACATCGGCGTTACGGCTTCCCGTACTTGGCGATCGTGGAGACCGTCAGCTGGTTGGAGGGATAGAAGTCGGACGCCGCCTTCGGGTTGCACCGGAGCGCCTTGCCCGGCGTGAGCGTGTCCTCGAAGAACGTCAGGTTGTACTTCGGCTCGGCTCGTCGTTCGGGAGGCCTTCGGCCGCCGCGATCGCCTTGCGCGCCGCGACCCGGCCGAGCCAGTTCCGCGATCGAGATCGTCGACGAGCGGCGAGCCCGTTCTTCTTGTACATGCAGCACAGGCCGTTCGCGTCGAGTGTCGTCGACCGGGACGAGCTTGCGCCCTGCCGCCTGGAACGCGCGGATGCTTGCGAATGCGTCCGTGCCGTAGTTCGAGATGATGCCGTCGATCTTCGGGTACTTGGCGAGCAGCGCCGCCGTCACCTTCTGCGCCGTCGCCGGATCCCAGTTCGTCACCGGCCAGTCCTTGTTACCGGTCAGGAGCTTCATGCCGGGATGCTTCTTGAACACGGCGACGATGGCGGCGAGCTGCGCCGCGCCGACCGGGTTGCCGGCCGGGCCGCCGGTGTAGATGACGTTGCCCTTGCCGTGCAGCGCCTTCACCATCCAGTTCGCCCAGATCGTGCCTGCGTACCGGGTCGTTCCAGTCGACGTACGCCGACGAAGTCCTTGCCGGGCTTCCCACCGGCGTCGGCTCCCCACGGCACGACCTTCACGCCCTGAGCCGTCGCCTGCTGGATGCGCGGCAAGCTCGGCCGCCCCGAAGTCGGGGATGACCGTGATCGCGTTCGCCCCCTGCGCGACCGACGAGCTGATGTCGGAGATCGACTTCTGCAAGTCACCGCCGCCCGCAGCCGTGATCACCTTCACGTTCGAGCACTTCGCCGCCTCGGAGCGAACGGCCGCATAGGACTCCTGCGACCACGCGTTGATGCCGAAGCCGTCGAGCACCGCGAGCGTGATCGGCTTCGTGCCGCAGAACGGGATGCTCTGAACTTGCCGGCCGTCGCGATCTCCTGCTGCTGCGTCGGCCACGTCACCGCGCCTGCGGCCGAGGGCCGACGACGGCGCCGACTGCGACGACCGCCATAACAGAGCGCCGAGCACGAGGCCTGCGCGCTCCGTTGCTTTGTCATATGCTTCCTCCTCGACCCCGGTGGGGCTGGTGCTCGGCCGCCGGCGGATCGGCGAGCCGGTTGTCGTGCTGCTCGAGCGGCGGGGGGTCATTCGCGCCTTCGAGGCTGAGCGAAAGGGGTTGTGGCGGGCCTGCGCCGCGCAGCCGGCTGCCGGCGAACGCCCGGAGCCGTGCGCGTCGGGAGCGTGCCGCAGGGCCATGCCGAGCGCGATGATCGCGCCCTGGATCACGAGCTGGACCGAGTTCGGCGCGCCCATGCCGAGCACGACCTGCTCGAGCTGGGTCAGGAACACGCGCCGACCGCGGTCGCGGCGACGCTGCCCATGCCGCCGGCCAGCGACGTCCCGCCGAGCACGACCGCGGCGATCGTCGGGAGCAGATAGTCGTTGCCGGCGCCGATGCCCGGCGTGCCGAGGAACCCGGCGATCAGCACCCCGCGCAGCCCCGTACGAGAGGCTGGCGACGATGTACGTGCCGACCTGGTAGCTGCGCACGCGGATACCGGCGGCGTGCGCCGCCGCGGGGCTCGTCCCGACCGCGACGAACTGCCGCCCGAGCACGGTCGTGCGCATCACCGCGGACACCACACGCCACCGCGACGATCGCGATGATCACCGTGTTCGGCACGCCGGCGGTCTTCGCGAGCGCGAAGTGCGCCAGCGCCGGCGTGGCGGAGGCTGTGGCCGCGCCGCTCGTGATCTGGAGCACGACGCCGGTCAGCAACGCGTTGACGCCGAGGGTCGCGACGAGCGGCGTGATCCCGAGCTGCGTGATCGCGAGCCCGCTGACGAGGCCGGAGACGATGCAGGCGACCGCGACGAGGCCGAGCGCCGCGGGCAGCTTCGACTCGCTGCCGTTCGGATACTTGGTGACGATGATCGTCGCCAGCGTGATCATCCCCGGCGACCGACAGGTCGAGCCCACGCTGCTGGATCACGAGCGTCTGGCCGATCGCGGCGATCGCGAGGATCGCGGCGAACGGCAGCGTCGAGAGCAGGGCGCTGCGGCTGTCGCTGCCGGGGGCCAGCAGCGGGCTGACGAGGAACAGCAATGCCGTCGCGACCCAGATCGCCGAGTAGCGCGGCATCCGGAAGTCGCGGCCCGTCAGACGCGTTCGCCACGTGCCGCCGACGGCGGCGTCGACTGCGCGTGGAGTCCTGTCGACTGGGCTATCGCGCGACCCAGCCGCCATCGACGACAAGCGTCGCTCCGTGAACGTACTCAGAGAGTCCGGACAGCATGAACACGATGTTCGTCGCGAGCTCTTCGGGCCCGGCGATGCGAGCCTGCGGCGTCTGGGAGACGATCCACTCCTCGTAGCCTTCGTTCGCGTCGAGGTGCGGTTGCAGCATCGGCGTCCGCACGTAGCCGGGCACAACGGTGTTGACACGCACTCCCTTGGGCGCGAGCTCGACGGCGAGCGCACGGCCGAGGGCGATCACGGCGCCCTTCGTCGCGCTGTAGGCGGAGCAGCCGGGAAACCCGACAGCTGCCGGTGGTCGAGGCGATGAAGACGACCGCGCTCTGCTCCGCGAAGTGCGGCAGCGCGGCCCGGGTCATGAAGAGCGGTGCCGCGACGTTCGCGAGCCATTGCTCCTCGGGCGCTCTCGAGCGTCGTGTCCTCGATCGGGCGGGGATCGAAGACGCTCGCGCTGTGCACGATCCCGTAGAGGGTCCCGAACGCCTCGACCGCCTCGGTCACGACGCCCTCCGCGGCGGCGATGTCCGTGAGCTCCGCCTGGACGACGTGCGCCTTGCCACCGGCGCTCTCGACGCTCTCCTTCGCGCTCTGCAGGCGAGCCGCGTCGCGACCGGCGAGGACGACCGACGCCCCCGCCTGTCCCAATGCCTTCGCCGTGGCGGCCCCGATCCCGGAGCTCGCACCGGTCACGATCACCGGCTTTCCCGTCAGCTGCCAATCGAGCATTGCCGCGTTCACGCTCCCTCCAAGGACGACGGGACGGATTGAGCGACGTTAAGCCACCGCCGGGCACCGTGTCAAGAGGGACTGAACGTTTAGTTGAACGCCGTCAGGGCTGCCGGCCGAGCACGACCCAGACGGCCTCGACGGTCATCGTCCCCGTCGTTGTGCAACCGGTGGGGAACGGTCGAGTCGAAGCAGACGGAGTCGCCGGACCTCGAGCATGTACTCGTCGAAGCCGACCGTCAGACCGAGGGTGCCCTTCATGACGAGGCCGAACTCGCGGCCGGTGTGACGGACGAGCCCGTCGGCCGGGCCCGACTCGCTGCCGGGTGGATACACCGCCATCAGGAACTCGACGCCCGGCTCGGTGCGTGCGGTGAGGCGTTCCCAGTGCACGCCCGACTCGAGATCGATGACGAGCCGCGCGTCGCCCCGCTGGACATGGCGGGCAGTCTCGGCGGGGGTCGTGGCGCCTGCCGCCGCATTCTGGCGCGTCACGCGCACGCTCGGCGCGGCACCCGCCGGCTCGCCGTCGGCATGAAACACATCGTCGAGCGAGATGCCGAGCTCGCTCACCATTGCGTAGAGCGTGCGGACTGACGGCTGGATCTTGCCGGTCTCGATCTGCGAGACGAGGCTCGGCGAGACGTCGAGCCTCCGTGCGAGCTCGCGCAGGCTCAGACCGCGCTCCGCGCGTTCCTGCCGCAGACGGTCACCGATCTCCCTGTGCCCGTTGCCCGCCATCGGTGCGCGACGACTCGTCAACTGCCGGGGTTGAATTCGGGCAGGTCGAGCGCGGTCGGGAACGGCGCCGCGAGCGCCGCTTCCTCGATGCGCGCGAGCTCGGCTTCGACGTCGTCGACGACGGCGTCCAGCTCGGTCTGGGAGACGCCGCCGCGGCCGAGGCCGTCGGCGGCGACCTTCAAGCGGATCGCGCTCGCGCCAGCGGTCGAGCTCGCCGTCGGGGCGGTACTTGCCGGGATCGCTCCGGGAATGGCCGACGAAGCGGTACGTGCGCGCCTCGACGAACTCGCGGCCCACCCCCGCCGCGCACTCGGGCGACGATCGCGGCGGCTGCCTGGCGCACGGCTCCCACGTCCATCCCGTCGACCTGCGACGTGGGAAGCTCCATCGCCGCCGCGCGGGGCACGATCCCGCCTGCGGTCACCGCCTCGAACGGCGTGTACTCGCCGTAGCCGTTGTTCTCGCAGACGAACACGATCGGCAGGTCGAGCACCTTGGCGAAGTTCAGGCACTCGAAGAAGTACGCCTGGTTCGTAGCCCCGTCGCCGAAGTACGCGACGGCGACGCTGCCGGTCCCCTTCAGCGACAGCGCGGCGCCGGTGGCCGCGGCGATGCTGCCGCCGACGATCCCGTAGCAGCCGAGCACACCGTGGTCGGGGTCGACGATGTTCATCGAGCCCGCACGGCCGCCGTTCACTCCGGTCGCGCGGCCGAGCAGCTCCGCGAGCAGCCCCTCGGGATCGGTGCCCATGGCGAGGAGGTGCCCATGGCCGCGATACGTGCAGGCCACACGGTCGCCGTCTTGGAGGGCGCTCGCGAAACCGACCGCGACGGCTTCCTGCCCCGAGTAGAGGTGCGTGGTCCCGTAGACCTCGCCGCGAAGAAAGAGGCTCTGCACGCGGTCCTCGAACCCGCGAATCAGGAGCATCTTGCGGTAGAGCTCGAGGCCGGCCTCCCGCTCGAGCGTCGTCGCTGACATCGGCGCTCGCCAACGCTAGGCCTCGACGGCCTCGTAGGCCTGCGGCACCCAGTCGCCGCCCAGGTGCGCACCGTTCTTCCCGTCCGCGCGGCGGAGGATGTCGTCACGCGACTCGATCGCGAGGCGCCGCACGCGCGCAGCGTCGACGTCGAGCAGCTTGCCGTCGCGCTTGACGACCTTGCCGTCCACGAGGATGGTGTCGACGAGACCCGGATGCGCGTTGTAGACGAACGCGCCGATCGGGTTGTTGAGCGGCGTCATCCCGAACGAATCGGCACGGACGACGATGATGTCCGCGCGCTTGCCCGGCGTCAGCGACCCGATCTTCCCGTCCAGGCCACACGCACGCGCGCCCTCGATCGTCGCGAACTCGAGCACGTCGCGGCAGCTCAGCTCCATCTCGCTGACCGACGCCTCTCCGCGGTCGCGCGCGTGCTCGTTGTCGAACCCGCGCTCGGTCCCGATCGTCGCGCGCATCGTCCCGAACAGATGACCGCCGTTCGAGCAGCAGACGTCGATCGACAGGCTCGGGCGGATCCCGGCGTCGAGCAGCCGGCCGGTTGCCGGCCAGCCGTGGCCCATCTGGAGCTCGATGTCGGGCGAGCAGGAGGCGCTGACACCGCTCGCGGCCATCATCGCCAGCTCGTCGTCGGCGAGCGAGTTGCAGTGCACGAAGGTCATGGTCGGCCCCAGCAGCCCCTGTTCCTGCAGCGCGGCGACCGGCCGGTTCTTCCCCCATTCGCCGTCGCCGAAGTGACAGGTGATGCGCAGACCGAGCTCCGAGGCGAGCTGCCAGTCCCGCTCGGTGACCTCCATCGTCGCGAACTGGTTGCCGCGCGGGGCGAGGCGCGAGCGTGACCAGGCCGTCGTCCGAGGACAGGCGCCCGTTGCGAATCCGGCGCACGTCGTCGGCCGGATGGTCGAGCGAGCTCACGGGCTGCCAGTGCTGAAAGCCGCCGCCGTGCGCGAAGACGACGCGGGCACCCGACTCGGAGACGGCATCGATCGCAGCGTCGGTGTGTGCGGGCGTGTTCAGGTTGTGCGACCAGTCGAGAAGCGTCGTGATCCCGGAGTCGAGCGCCTCGAGCGTCCCGATCAGGTTGCCGGCATAGGTGTCCTCGGGCCGGTAGAGCTCGCTCATCGTGCCGTGCAGGCCGGTGAAGTAGTGCGCGAGCGTCCAGTCGGAGCCGACGTTGCGGAACAGCGCCTGCCAGGTGTGGCGGTGCGTGTCGACCAGGCCCGGCAAGACGATGCAGTCGGTCGCGTCGATCACCTCGGCGTCGCCCGCGTCGATCGACGACGCGACCTCGACGATGCTGTCGCCCTCGACCAGGACGTCACCACTGGGGTAGAAGTCGCCGAGCTCGCGGTCGACCGTCACGACCGTCCCGCCCTTGATCAGCGTGCGCTTGGCCATCGCTCCTCCTTCCTCGAAGACAGGGTTCACTCGATCAGTCGACGGCGGCCGGGACCGGGTCGGCAGTCAGGACGTTCACACCGTTCGCCGGGAGCTCGCGCTCCTCGCGAACGAAGTCGGCGCCACGCACGTAGTTGCGCCCGGCGACGAGCAGTTCCTCGGCCGGGAACCGGGTGATCACCTGCGGGCCGGTCGGCGTGACGATCACCTCCTCCTCGATCCGCGCTGCGGAGCGGCCGTCGGAAGCCGCGCAGTACGTCTCGAGTGCGAAGACCATGCCGACCTCGATCGTCACCGGCGCCTCCAGCGAGTGAAGCCGCGAGATCATCGGAGCCTCGTAGAGGCCGACGCCGAGACCGTGGCCGAACTGCAATCCGAAGGCGGCCCGCTCGTCGGACATGCCGATCTCCTTCGCCGTCGGCCAGACCTCGGCGATCTCGGCCGTCGTCGCGCCGGGACGAACACAATCGATCGCGTTGTCCAGCCATTCGCGGCAACGCCGGTAAGCATCGAGCTGCGACGGCGTCGCGTAGCCGATGTTGAACGTGCGGTAGTAGCACGTTCGATAGCCCATGAACGAATGGATGATGTCGAAGAACGCCTGGTCGCCGGGCCGGAGCAAGCGGTCGGAGAACGTGTGGGGATGGGGATTACAGCGGTCGCCAGAGATCGCGTTCATTGCCTCGACGTGCTCCGAGCCGAGCTCGAACAGAACGTTCATCGCAGCTGCGACCACCTCGTTCTCCTTCACACCCGGCCGCAGCATCCGATAGATCGTGTCGTAGGCCGCGTCGACCATCCCGGCGGCCTGGTCGAGCAGCGCGAGCTCGTCGGCAGACTTCAGCTTGCGCGCCTCGAGCATCACCGGCTGCGAGTCGACGATGTGCAGGCCGGCGCGCTGCAGCGCAAGCAGGGTCGTCATGTCCGGGACGTCCATGCCGATCGGCTCGCCTTCGATCCCGAGCTCTCGGAGCTCGCCGTGCACCATCTGCGCGAGGTCGTCCGGGACGCCCGTCTCGTCCGGCATCGCGCCCCGCATCGGCGGCACCCACGCGCGCCAGCTCGACTCCGGGAGCCACGGGCAGTAGAGCTGGTGGTGCCGGGCGGCGGAGCCGAAGTCCCAGAGGATCGGGTCGCCGTCGCGGGGCACGAGCGCGAAGCGGATGTTCTTGTCGCGCTCCCAGGTGCCGATCGCGGTGCTCGTCACGTAGCGAAGGTTGTTCGGGTCGAAGAGCAGCAGCGCACCGAGGTCCGAGCCCTCGAGCGCCGTCTTCGTCCGCTCGAGCCGGTACGCGCGCAGACGGTCGAAATCGATGCGCGCCTCCCAGTCGACCGCCATCGTCGCCCCTCGCGACCCGATGTTCATCAATGAGCCTCCCGAACTCGCTCGACTGTTCAGCGATTCTGCACATTCGCCTCGCGCCCGTCAACAGAAGGGACCGGTGCCTCGGCGGCGGGCAGGCTGGCGACCGGTGATCGCCGGCACCGATGACTTCCGCGCCCGGGCGCGGTCTAATGCACTGAGCTCTACGACAACGAGTCGAACGGGAGGTGCGACGAATGGCGCGGACGGTTCTGCTGGTGGGGACACGCAAGGGCTGCTTCATGCTCGAGAGCGACGGTGAGCGCAAGGACTGGCATGTGCGCGGGCCGTATTGCGAGGGGTGGCCGATCTACCACGCGATCCACGATTCGAGCACCGGCGCGCTCTACGCCGCGGCGGCAAGCGAGTGGCACGGCGCAGGCGTGTGGCGCAGCAACGACCTCGGCGAGACCTGGGAGCTGTCGAGCGAGGGCCTCACCTACGGCGAGGGCGAGCTGAAGCTGTCGAAGATCAGCGGCCTGACGGCAGCGCACGGCCGCGTGCTCGCGGGGGAGAGGCGTCAGGCGTGTTCGAGAGCCGCGACGGCTGCCTCACCTGGTCGCTCCTCAGCACGCTCGACGGCCAGCCCGGCCGCGACGCCTGGAACGACCCGGCCAACCAGCCCCCGGGCCATCTCGGCCTGCCGGCGATCCTCCCGCACCCGGACGACGCGTCCCACTTCTGGGCGGTCGTGCAGGGCTTCGGCATCTTCGAGACAACGGACGACGGCGGCTCGTGGACGCCGCGCAACAAGGGCCTGCGCGCCGACTGGCCGCTCGAGGATCCCGCCGTGGGGTACTGCGTGCACAAGCTCGTGATGTCGGCGACCGATCAGAGCCGCATGTACCAGCAGAACCATGTCGGCATGCACCGAAGCGACGACGGCGGGCATTCCTGGGTGGAGATCACGGAGGGCCTGCCGACCGAGTTCGGCTTCGCGGCCGCCGCCCATCCGCACGACCGGGACACCTTCTACGTGATCCCGCTCGACCCCGGGCACGGGCGCTGCATGCCGGACGGCAAGGCCGCGGTCTGGCGCACGAGGATGCAGGCGAGACGTGGCAGCGGCTCGATCGCGGGCTGCCGCAGCACGACGCTCATCTCGGCGTGCTGCGCGAGGGGATGGCGATCGACACCCTCGACGAGCCGGGCCTCTACTTCGGCACGAGCACCGGGCAGGTGTTCGCGAGCGCGGACGAGGGAGAGAGCTGGAACGAGATCGCGAGCTACCTGCCCGCCATCTCGTCGGTCGAAGTCGCGGTCCTGGCATGAGGGCTAGCCCATGGCCGACCTTCATCTACCGCCCACGCTGCCGCCGCTCTTCCCCGACCTGCCTCGTCGCCTCGAGATCGAGGCGACGTCCGTCGACGAGGCGATCGACCGGCTCGACCAGCGCTGGCCCGGCCTCCGCGACCGGCTCTGCCAGTCCGGGCCGGCGCTGCGCCCGCACATCAACGTGTACGTCGAGGGCAGGCGAGCCGAGCTCGACACGCCGCTCGACACCGCGTCCCGCGTGGACGTGATCGCCGCGATCAGCGGCGGGTGAGCGCCGGCGCCGGCCCGGGCGTCAGTGCCAGGCGAAGACGAGCAGCGCGATCGCCGTCGCGGCGGCGAGGGTGACGACGACCGCGTTCGCGATCAGCGCCAGCCGCAGCGAGCGGGGGACGCGCCCGCGCCCGGGGGCGGCGGGGTCGAGAGCATCGCCCGGCTGATCGCCCGAGACCGTGCGGGCGAGCGCCGTGACGATGAACTGGTTCAGGCTGACGCCGTCGGCGTCCGAGCGGGCGGCCAGCTGGGCGTGCAGGGCCTTCGGCATGCGCAGAAGCAGGCGGCCGCTGTGCGACGGCTCCCCCTCATCCGGCCGCTCGGCGCTGGGCCTCATAGCCATCGAGGTTAGCGCTTCGTTTCCCGCGGTACAAAGCCTCCTCACGGGCGAGCCGCCGCCGCATCTTGGCGAGCGCTTCGTCGAGCAGGCGCGAGACGTGCGCCTGCGACAGCTCGAGTGACTCGGCGATCTCCGCCTGCGTGCGATCCAGGAAAAAGCGGAGCACGACGATCTGCCGCTCACGGAAGTCGAGCGCGCGCATCGCCCGCGCGACCAGTGCCCGGTTGAGCCCGAGCTCGTCCAGCGGCGCGGAGTCGGCATGGGCGTCGTCCTCGTGGAGGGTGAGCGGAGCACGCGCGGAGTCCGCGACGGCCTGCGCAGCCGTCGACATGCGCGCTCGGGCGTCGGCCCCCTGAACGCTCCGCGGGAGGCGGACGGTCGACGCCCGATCCCGGAGGTGCCGCCGCACCTCGCCCTCGACACAGCGCAGCACGTAAGCGGGCAGCGCCCCCGGGCGCCGTGGATCCCGCCGGTCGATCGCCTGCACGAGCGCGAGCGCGGCGACCTGCTCCAGATCGTCCTGCCGTTCGCTGAAACGGGCGAACCGCCGCGCGACCTGCCCGGCGAGCGGAAGGTACGACTCGATCAACCGCCCCCGCTCGACGTCCGTTCCATGCCCGCCGCAGCTCATCGGATCGATCTTACGCTTCTCGTCCTGAATTACTAGAGGGTTTTTCTCACCTTTTCGGATCAAGCGGCACGCGAATGGGTACATATCTCTATAGATGGTGTGCGGCCACCGCCCATTCGCTCGTCGTGTCTGCCTCGGCGCAGTCGTGTGTGCGTTCGGCACAGTGGGGGTGCCGGCCGCGTGGTCGGACGTCGGGGCCCCGCCCGTCCCCGACCCGACCGCCATCGTCGCTGCCGCGACAGCCCAGGTGAATGCGGTGGTGGCCACCGCACCGCCGGTGGCGACAGCTCTGCCGACTGCCGCCCCGGCAGACCCGGTTGCCCCGGCGCCCGCCGACCCCGGAGCGAGCAGCTCGCAAACCCCGGTGATACCGCCTGTTTCAGCGGTGATACCGCCGACAGTACCGAGTGATGCCCCCACCGCCGACCCCGCGCCGTCTGCCGCCGACGCGCCGCCGGCACCCACTCCCGCTCCTGCACAACCCGACCCGCCCCCCGCACCATCCGCAGCACAATCCGTGCCCGTCACTGTTCCCTCGACGCCGTCTCCTGCGCCGGCGGCCGTTGCCGATCCACCGTCCACGCCCGTCGCTCCACCTCTACCCGCACCGAGCCCCGCACCTGCTCCAGCGCCTGCCCCGCAATCCGGTAATACCACCGGTGATAATACAAATAGTATTACGCCAATTCCCGCGCCCACCCCCTCTACAACCACCCCCACAACTACCCCGCATACCCTTGTCTGGAACTGGTACTGGAACTGCGACGGGGACCCGCTTCCGTCCGAGGTTCCCGCACTTCCGGCTGATACCACCGCGCTCGTCCTGAACTGGCACTGGAACTGCGGCGACGCAGCGCCGGCGTCGCCGATCGGCTCGGGCCCGACCGTCTGCGTGGGCTGCAACATCGCGATTTCGATTCGCATCGCGAGCCCCGGAGACTCCGGTGACGTCGTGCAGACGATCGGCGCCAACGCAACGTCTGCTGCCGAGAACGCGGCGGCGGCGGTGCAGAACGCAGCGCAAGCTGCGCTGCTGCCACCGGCATCGCCGCCGCCGCCGGCGGTGCCGGTGCCACCAGTGCCGACGAATACGCAGGCGCCTCAGGCGCCCAGGCGCCGGCCGTGTCCGCCCCGCCGCCGGCCGTGTCCGCACCACCGCCGCCCGTGACAAGCGCCCCGCCAGGCGCGCCGGCCGCGCTTGCGGTACCGGGCGCCGCCGGCGTCGTCGCCGCGCTCCCGGTGGCGCCCGACAGCGCCGACGACGCGCCGCGGCACGGCGCTCCGGGCCCCGGTGCTCCGAGCCTTTCCGCGACGGCCGCTCCGGCGAGCGTGCGGCGCCAAGCAGCGACCGGCGCATCGAGCTCGCGCCCGCAGGTGCCCGTCTCGGCGCTCTGGGACGTCCGCCCGATCGTCCCCACGGCGACCCTGCTGCACACGTCGTCGCCGACCCTCGACGAGCAGCGGCAGGCCTCCCACCGAGGCGCCGCCGCCCCGCCGCGCTCGCGCGGCCTCAGGCCCCCGCCTCCGCCGCCGATCGTCCCGCCGGCGCCCACGCCGATCGTGCTCGCGCCCGCCTCGGGCGGCGCGCACTCGGCGAGCGCCTTCACGACCAGCGCTTTGGCAACCGGTGCGCTCGGCGCCCTGTTGCTGATCCTCTTTGCGTACGCAGCGCCCGGGCTCCAGACCGCGCGCTCGCGTTTCGCGCACGTCCATCCAGATCCTCCTGGCTGACGCCCGCAGCGTTCAGCCAACGGCCTGTTGCGGCTGCCGCCGCAACTCGAATCTTCAACAGGAGGACTGATGCGAAAGTTCATATCCGCGCTCGCAGTCGCAGGGGCCACGTGCCTCGCTGCGGCTGCTGCGGGCTTCGCCGATCCGGGACCAATTCAGGTTTCCGGGCAGTCGGCGACGACCTCGCAGCAAGCGGTCGCGGGCTCGAGTGCGACGCAGGTCGCGCCGAGCAACACCAACATCGCGATCCGGGTGCTGAGCCCCGGCAACGACGGTGCTGTCTCGCAATCGAACAGCGCCGCTTCGTCTGCCGGAGCAGGCAACCTGAGCTCGACGACGCAGAACGCCGACCAGGCGGCTGCGGGCGGCGGCGGCGTCCAGTCGTCACAGCAGTCGGCTGGGACCGACCAGCTGGCTGTGGCGCTCTCTGCGGCGGCGCAACTCGCCCCGAGCAACACGAACGTGCCGATCCGCGTCCTGAGCCCCGGTAACGACGGCTCCGTGACGCAGTCGAACACAGCAGCATCGAGCGCCGGGGCCGGCAACGGTGCCGCCACGACGCAGAACGCCGACCAGTCGGCCGGAGGATCATCGTGCGGGTGCGACAGCTCCGGCACGCCGATCCAGACGTCCGACCAGCAAGCGTCCACCGATCAGGGCGCGGCAGCGCTCTCGAACGCGACGCAGATCGACCCGTCGAACACCGCTGTTTCGATCCGCGTACTGAGCCCCGGCAACGACGGCCCCGTGACGCAGTCGAACACCGCCGCGTCGTCGGCACTCGCCGGCAACGCAGCATCGACGACCCAGAACGCCACGCAGGACGCCGGCTCTGGTGACGGCATCCAGGCCGCCGGGCAGGACGCGGCGACCGACCAGGGTGCACTCGCAGCATCGGGTGCAGAGCAGGCAGGCGCCTCGAACGACGCCTCGCCGGTTCGCGTTCTGAGCCCCGGCGGCGCCGGGTCGGTCAGCCAGTCGAATACCGCAGCATCGAGCGCCGGAGCGGGCAACCTTGCCGCCACGACGCAGAACGCCGACCAGTCGGCGGAGGATCATCGTGCGGATGCGGCAGCTCCGGCACGCCGATCCAGACGTCCGACCAGCAGGCGTCCACCGGTCAGGACGCGGCAGCGTTCTCGAACGCGACGCAGATCGACCCGTCGAACACGGCCACCTCGATCCGCGTACTGAGCCCCGGCAACAACGGCTCCGTGACGCAGTCGAACACGGCCGCGTCGTCGGCACTCGCCGGCAACGCAGCGTCGACCACCCAGAACGGCTCGCAGTCGCAGGCCGCGGGCGAATGTGGGTGCGGCGGCGACGGGATCCAGGTGTCGAAGCAGTCGGCTGAGACCGGCCAGGGCGCCTTGGCGCTCTCCGGCGCAGCGCAGCTCGATCCCTCGAACAACGCCTCGCCCGTTCGGGTCTGGAGCCCGGGCGCCGACGGCAGCGTGACGCAGTCGAACAACGCGGCGTCGTCGGCTGGAGCCGGCAATGCGGCGTCGACGACGCAGAACGGCATGCAGTCCGATGCGTCGGGCAGCGGCATCCAGGTCGCCGGGCAGGACGCGGCGACCGAGCAGGGTGCGCTCGCAGCGTCGGGTGCATTCCAGGCAGGCGCCTCGAACGACGCCTCGCCGACCCGCGTGCTGAGCCCCGGTGGCGGTGGCTCGGTGACGCAGTCGAACACCGCAGCGTCGAGCGCCCTGGCGGGCAACGTGGCCGCCACGACGCAGAACGCCGACCAGTCGAACGCAGGCTCGTCGTGCGGTTGCGGCGGACTGGGCATCCAGGCGCTCGGCCAGCAGGCCGGCACCTTCCAGTCGGCTGCTGCACTGTCCGGTGCCATCCAGCTGTTCGGCGGCGACCGCTCGCCGTGCGGCTGCGGCGGCTCGTCGTCGGGCAACAACGCCTCGCCGACTCGGGTCCTGAGCCCGGGTGGCGACGGCAGCGTTGCGCAGTCGAACACCGCAGCGTCGTCGGCGATCGCCGGCAACGGTGCGGCGACGACGCAGAACGGCTCGCAGGTCGAGGCCGGAGGCGGCCTCCAGATCCAGGCGCTCGGCCAGCAGGCGGAGACGGGCCAGGAGGCCCTCGCCGCGTCACTGGCAGCGCAGCTCGATCCGTCCAACGACGCGTCTCCGACTCGGGTGCTGAGCCCGGGCGGCGGCGGCTCGGTCAGCCAGTCGAACACGGCAGCCTCCGCCGCGGGCAGCGCGAACATCGCCCGGACGACGCAGACCGGCCTCCAGTCGATCGCAGGCACGTCTTGCGGTTGCGGGTCGTTGCCGATCCAGGTCGCCGGGCAGTCGGCCGGCACCGGTCAGAGTGCAGCGGGACTGTCGGCGGCGCTGCAGGCGCATCCGTCGAACGCGTCGCTGCCGGTGTTCGTGTGGAGCCCGAGCCTGGGCGGTTCCCTTGCGCAGTGGAACGCAGCCGCCTCGAGCGGCAACGCGTACAACGGCGCACTCGGAGTCCAGGAGGTGGAACAAGCCGCCTGAACCCCCCCAACCGATTGGGTGGAGGGGCCCTCGGCCCCTCCACCTGATTAGAAATCGTTGAACAAGCGCGGTTCGAGTCGTACGCTCACAGGTCCGGGAATCTTCCAGGAAGGCCGCAAAATGCGCGACCCAGGACGGACGAGCTCGCTCAGACGGTTGCTTCCCGCGCTCGCCGCGGTGGTGATGCTCGCTGGACCGACGACGGCCCTGGCCGCCGCCCCGGCGCCGGACGCGCCGTCACCCGAAGTGCCGCCCGCGAACGTCGGCTCTTCGGGCGGTGGCCTGTCGCCCGACCCGGCGCCGGCCGCCGCTCGCCCGGCGCCGTCCACCACGTGCAGGTCTCGCCGCGGCGTGTCCAGACGACCCCGGCCCCCGCGCGCGTCGTGACCGTGCAGCGCGCGGCCCCCGAGACACGAGACGTGACCGCTGCTCGGGTCGTTCCGACGAAGCCGGTCGCCCCGGCCCGCACCGCGACGAAGCCCAAGCCCAGGCACCACGTGCACGCTGCGCCGCCGAAGCATCGAGCGGCCGTCCGGCTCACCGACGTGATGCCGCTCACCGTCGATCTGCACCCGAACCTCGGTGCCGTCGCAGCGCCGCTCCTCGACCACTCGGCACTCGTGCTCGCGGCGATCGCGCTGCTCGCCGCCGTTGCCGCGGCCGGGTCCGGCGCTGCACTCGTTCTGACTGCGCGGGAGCTCTTGTGAAGCGACTCGCTCTCGCAGCGCTGGTGATTGCTCTCGTGATCGTGCCGATCGCCGGCGCCGACGGCGTGATGTACACGATCACGAGTGGCGTCGTGGGCAACAACGGCTGGTATCGGTCAGCGGTGACAGTTCAGATCACCGCCACGCCTCCCACCACCTGCCCCACCACCGCGACGTTCACGACGAGCCAATCGAAGGTGGATTGCACCTGGGGAGCTCAAGACACTGCATTCCACCTGCAGTTCAACATCGATGTGGACGCGCCGACCGTCACCGGCGAGACCGCGGATCGTCCGCCGGACGCGAACGGCTGGTACACGCACCCGGTGACGGTGTCGTTCGCAGGCACCGACAGCAACTCCGGACTCGCGTCGTGCGCAGCGCCGGCGTATTCGGGCCCAGACGGCGGCTCGGCGAGCGTCTCCGGCACCTGCACGGACAACGCAGGCAACGTCAGCGCGCCTGCTTCGTTCCCGCTCAAGTACGACGCCACGCCGCCGTCCGTGAGCGCCGCGGCCGCGCGCGCCGCGGATTCGAACGGTTGGTACAACCACCCGGTCGGCGTGTCGTTCTCGGGTACCGATGCGACGTCCGGCATCGGCTCGTGCAGCGCAGCAACGTCGTTCTCCGGCCCGGACAACGGAGCCGCGTCCGTGTCCGGCTCGTGCGTCGACCAGGCAGGCAACTCCGGCACGGCAGCGCTCGCGCTCAAGTACGACGCGACGCCGCCGAAGGCAACAGCCACGCCGGCGCGACCGCCGGATGCGAACGGCTGGTACAACCATCCGGTCGCCGTGACGTTCAGCGGCAGCGATGCGCTGTCCGGGATCGCGAGCTGCACTGCGGCAACCACGTATTCGGGCCCGGACAACGGCGCGGCGCACGTCGACGGGACGTGCACCGACAACGCCGGGAACTCGTCGCCCGTCTCGCTGCCCCTGAAGTACGACTCGACGCCGCCGCGCATTGCCGACGTCACGGTGGCCGTCGACGACGGAACGAGCTTGATGCTGAGCTGGCGCCAGCCGAAAGACACGACCATGGTGGCGATCGAGCGCTCCCCCGGCCGCAGCAAGTCCGGACCGACGCCCGTGTACAAGGGGCTGACCTCGAAGTTCCGCGATACCGGGCTCAAGGCCGGCGTCACGTACCGCTACACGCTGACGGCGCACGACGAAGCGGGGAACCAGGCGAGCACCCTGGTGAAAGCGACCGTCCGCACGCTCTATGCTCCCGTCGAGGGAGGCGTCGCCAAAGCGGGCGACAAGCTCGCGTGGCTGCCGAGCAAGGGTGCCGACTACTACAACGTGCAGCTCTTCCGCAACGGCAAGAAGATTCTCAGCGCCTGGCCGGTCACGTCGAGCTTCCGCCTTCCGGCGGCGTGGAAGTTCGCCGGCAAGAAGGTCAAGCTGTCGGCGGGGACGTACCGGTGGTACGTCTGGCCGGGCCACGGGCGGCGCGCGAAAGCGAAGTACGGCACGCTCCTCGGCGGCAGTACCTTCCGCGTCCGCTGATCCCTACCGGACACGCCGCACCCGGACACGACCCGTGGTCAGACCAAAGTTTGTGGAAGTGCCACGAACGCTCCACATTTCGCGTGCTCTTGCAGGCTCTTCGCTTCGGCGGAGGTCTGACGAAAGTGCGTCGGGAGCGCGGTTGCGGATAGCGTCCGGGGCATGAGCATCGTCGTCGTGGAAGCGCCAACGCTCGGCGAAGGCTGGCTGAGCACCTCGCGTGCGATCCTCGAGCGCGGAGCGGTCGCGAGCTACGACGGCCAGGCGACGCGCGAGCTCGCACTGTTGACGCTCGCCGTCGAGCGTCCCGCCTCGGACGATCTGCTGATCGCCGACCTCGGCGACGCGAGTTGGCTCGCGTGGATGCACGACAACTTCTTCGTGCAGAAGGACGTCCCCGAGCTCGGCGATGCAAAGAGCTACGCGGTGCGACTGTTCAACTACGGAGGCACCGGCCGCGACCAGATCGCGTGGGTCGTCGACTGCCTCCGCGCCGACCCGACCTGCCGCTCGGCGAGCGTGACGACGTTCCAGCCGCTCACGGACACGGCCTACATCCCATGCGTGAGCCTGCTCGACTTCTGGATCCCCGACGACGTTCTCGAGCTCGTCGTCTACGCGCACAGCCTCGACTTCGGCAAGAAGGCGTACGGCAACCTCGTCGAGCTCACCCGGCTCCAGGAGCACGTCGCGCACGAGCTCGGCGCTCCGGTCGGGCGGCTCGTCGTCCACGCGAAGTCGGCGCACGTGTACGAGCCCGAATGGGAGCTGATGGCCGAGCTCGTCGAGACACCCCTCGAAAGCGTCGACGGCCGGCTAGCGGCTGCCGATCACGGGCGGTCCGGGACCGCGTAGCCCTGCCGAAGGCACACCGCGGCGACCGTCCGGTCGCGAGGTCCCTGCTCTCGACAGAACGCACGCGCGGCGGAGCCGCACTCACGGGCCCGAGTACCGCCCATCGTCGAGGGAACGTCGACGACGACGCAGTTCGCGTTCGAGGGCGACCTCGGGCCTCCCGCGAACGCGACCCCGAGAACCGTCGCGATCACCGCGGCGATCACGATGCCGATGAGCACACGTTCTTTCACGTCCTAGTCGAGCCGAAAGACCTCGACGAGCGGCGGCGGCCCGGCGTCGGGGACCCGTTCGTCGAGCAGCTCGGCCATCGCGTCCTGCCAGCGCGCGCAGACCTCCTGGGAGGCGAGGTAGCGCGCAGCGGCCTCCAGATCGTCGGCCTCGAAGTAGCCGAACATCTCGTTCCCCGCCCGGAAGATCGTGTAGTTGCGGATGCCGGCTGCGCGGAGCGCCGCGAGCATCTCGGGCCACACCTCACGGTGGGCTTCGACGTACTCGTCCACCCTGTCCGGCTTCACCCGCAGCACGAACCCGCTCCGCTCGGTCATTCACTCCACCTCGACGATGACGACGACCAGCCTGCGCGGGCCGTGGACGCCTTCGACGCGTTTCAATTCGATGTCCGACGTCGCCGACGGCCCGGAGACGAACGTGAGCGGGCGCGTCGCCGCGTCGCGCAGGACGTCGAACGCCTCGGGCACCGTCTCGACGACCTGCGCGCCTTGGACGACGCAGACGTGCAGGTCGGGCACGAGCGTCAGGGCACGCCGCCCCTCGCCCGGCCCGCCGGAGAGCACGAGCGTGCCCGTCTCCGCGATCGCGACCGTGCAGCCGGTGAGGACGCCGTCGAGCGCGTCCAGCTCCTGCGGCGACAACCCGTGATCCTCGACGGAGTCCGCAGGCCGCAACTCAGGCAATAGCCCCGGCGCGATCCCGATGTGTCCCAGCGCGAGCTCGTCGATCGCCGCGCGCAACCCGGAAGGAGCGACGCGACGCACTGTCGCGCGATAGTCGGCGAGCCGCTCGCTCAGCAGGTCGATCCGCTCCTGCGGGGATCGCTCGCCCGCACGGCGGTAGGTGCGCGCCGCGGGGGCCGGCGCGGCCGCGCCGGCGATGGCGCCGCGCACCGACGCCAGGATCGCTTCACGCGCCGCGCTCACGGCTCCACCACTCGCGAAACGTCCGCGTTGCGATCGGCTTCAGCTCTCGCGTGCGTGTCCACGCTGCCAGCGGCCCGGGCAGATGCCGCGCAGGGCGCTGCAGCAGACGCGCCAGACGCTGGGCGCGCTCGTACCGCCGCGCGCTCCCGAACACGCGCGCGACGCCGCGCATCGCCGCGCGCTCGCGCGTGGCGCCTGCCTTCGCGACGACCTCGGCGCGCAGGTGCAGCAGCACCGCTGGAATGTCGATCTTGACCGGGCACACGTCGTAGCAGGCACCGCACAGTGTCGATGCGAACGGCAGCGACTTTGCGTTCTCGACGCCGAGAAGCTGCGGCGTGAGGATCGCACCGATCGGGCCTGGATACACGGAGCCGTAGGCGTGACCGCCCGTCCGGGAGTACACGGGACAGACGTTCAGGCACGCGCTGCAACGGATGCAGTGAAGCGCCTGGCGGCCGACGGCGTCGGCGAGGACGCGCGTCCGGCCGTTGTCCAGCAGAACGACGTGGAACTCCTGCGGGCCGTCGCCGTCGGTCACGCCGGTCCAGAGCGACGTGTATGGATTCATCCGCTCGCCCGTCGAGGAGCGCGGCAGGAGCTGCAGGTACACCTCGAGGTCGGCGAACGTCGGCACGAGCTTCTCGATCCCCACCACGGTCACGAGCACCGGCGGCAGGGTGGTGCACATCCGCCCGTTGCCCTCCGACTCGACGACCACCACCGTGCCCGGTCTCGGCAACGCCGAAGTTCGCCCCGCTGACCCCGACCTTCGCGGTGAGGAACTTCTCGCGCAGGTAGACACGGGCGGTCTCGGCCAGCTCGTGCGGGTCGTCGGAGAGCGGCCCGTCGGCGATCGTGCGCAGGAAGAGATCGCGGATCTCCGAGCGGTTGCGGTGAATCGCGGGCACGAGGATGTGGGAGGACCAGTCGCCGTCGAGCTGCAGGATCAGCTCTGCGAAGTCGGTCTCGATCGCGTGCACACCGCCGGCGGCAAGCGCGCGGTTGAGCTCGATCTCGTCTGTCGTCAGCGATTTGACCTTGACGACCTCGGTCGCACCGTGCGACCGCGCCACCTCGAGCACGACGGCGTTGGCCTCGGCCGCATCGCGGGCCCAGTGCACATGGCCGCCCGCCGCCTGCACTGCCGCCTCGAACTGCAGCAGGTACTCGTCGAGCCGCTGCATGACGTCCGCCTTGATCGCGCTGCCCGCATCGCGAAGCTCCTCCCAGTCGGGAACCTCGGCGACCACCCGCGCGCGCTTGTCGCGGATCGTCGTCGTCGCGTTGCGGAGGTTGTGCCGCAGCTGGCTGTCGCCGAGCGCGATCCGAGCAGCAGCGGGGAACGAGCTCACGACGCGAGGATCTCCGCGAGGTGCATCGTGCGCACGCCCGAGCGTTGCCGGGCGAGGCCGCCGCCGATCTGCATGAGGCACGAGCTGTCGACGGCGGTGCAGACCTCGGCGCCGGTCGACAGGACCGCGTTGCACTTGTCGGCGAGGATTGCGGTCGATGTCTCCGCGTTCTTGACGGCGAAGGTGCCGCCGAAGCCGCAGCATTCCGCGGCGTCGGGGAGGTCGACCAGCTCGAGGCCGCGCACCGCGCGCAACAACCGCAGCGGCGCGTCGCCGACCTTGGTGACTCGCAGAGAATGGCAGGTCGGGTGATAGGTCACGCGGTGCGGGAAGTACGCGCCCACATCCTCGACGCCGAGCCGCGTGACGAGGAACTCGGAGAACTCGAATACCCGGGGCGCGAGCGCAGGGCGGAGCTCGCGAACCATGCCGACGCACGACGACGACGGCGACACGACCGCGTCGAAGCTCTCGAAGATGCGCTCGAACCGCGCCGCCAGCTCGACTGCCTCGTCGCGGTAGCCGCTGTTCGCATGGAGCTGCCCGCAGCACGTCTGCGCGGCCGGGAACTCGACGTCGTGCCCGAGACGCTCGAGCACGCGCACCACTGCTCTCGGCGCCTCCGGGAAGAGCGTGTCGCCGAGGCAGGTGACGAACAGGCCGACCCGCACAATCTCTAACGTGGGTAGGCGAGGGCGACGCCGCCGTCGACGTTGAGGATGTTGCCGGTGCTCTTGGCCGCGCGGGTCGGCGAGGCGAAGTAGAGGACGGCCTCGGCGACGTCCGCCGGGAGGATGTTCACCTTCAGCGTCGTCCGCGCACGGTAGTGCTCCTCGAGCTCGCCCTCGGGAATCCCGTAGGCGCTTGCGCGCTCCTCGCGCCACGCGGAGTCCCAGATCCGAGAGCCTTCCAGTACTGCGTCCGGGTTGACGGTGTTCACGCGGATACCGTCCGCGCCGAGCTCTTCGGCCAGGCAGCGCGCCAGGTGCAGCGACGCCGCCTTCGCCGCGGAATACGCGGCGGCGTTCTTCCCCGGCGCGAGCGCGTTCTTCGAGCCGATGAAGACGATGCTGCCGCCGGTCCCCTGCGCGCGCAGCACCCGTGCCGCCTCCCGCGCGACGAGGAAGTACCCGCGGGCGAGGATGTCGTTGTTGCGGTCCCAGACCTCGAGGCTCGTCTGCTCGAGCGGAGCACTCGACGCGATCCCTGCGTTCGAGACGACGATGTCGATGCCGCCGAACGCGAGCACCGCAGCGTCGTAGGCACCGGCGATCGAGGCCTCGTCGAGCACGTCGCCCTTGGCGGCAACCGCGATGTCGCCGAGCTCGCCGGCGACGGAGGTCGCGCCCCCCAGATCGAGGTCGGTCACGACGATGCAGGCGCCCTCGGCTGCGAGGGCACGTGCAACCGCGCTGCCGATCCCGCCGGCCGCGCCCGTGATCAGCGCAACCGCTCCCTGCAGCTCGCGCGGCGCGGGCGCGAGGGACAGCTTGTAGAGCTCGAGCGGCCAGTACTCGATCGCGAAGGACTCCTCGTCGTCGAGCGAGACGAAACCGCCGAGGGCGGCGGCAGAGCGCATGACGTTGATCGCGCGGTGATAGAGGTCGCGTGCAAGCCCGGCAGCCTTCAGCGTGCGCCCGACCGAGACGAGCCCGACTCCCTCGATCACGACCACCCGCGGGCTCGGGTCGCTGAGCCGGTCGTCGCTGCGATAGCGCTCGAAGTACTCGAGCTCGCGCTCCCGCCACTCACCGATGCGCTGCACGACACGCTCCTTGAGCACGTCGGCGCCCTCGGCGGCCGGATCGAACTCGACCCACGCCGCTCGCCGTCTCGTGTGCACGAGGTGGTCGGGGCACGCGGCGCCGACCTGCGAGAGGTCCCGCGAGCCCTCGCCGCACGCGAACTCGAGCACCTCCGGCGACGCGTCGACCTGCAGGATGCGCGGGCCGTCCACCGACACCGCGCCGCGCAGGGCCGGCAGAACCGAGGCGAGGAGCTCTTGTCGTGAGGCGTCGCCGAGCGGCTCGACGCGGCGCCCGCCGAAGGCCGCCCGGTCGCCGGCGCGCTCGGCGACGAACGCCGCTGCACGGTTGATCGCATCGAGCGTCGACGCGTAGGACTCCTCGGCCGTCTCGCCCCAGGTGACGAGGCCGTGCTTCGCCAAGAGGACGACCGTCGCCTCCGGATGCGCGGCGACGGCCTCCGCGACCAGCTTCGAGAGCGCGAAGCCCGGCCGGATGTACGGGATCCACACCGCGTCGGCGCCAAAGCACTCCTCGGCGAGCCGCTCGCCGTCGACCGAGCCCACGATCGCGCCGATCGAGTCGGGATGCGTGTGGTCGACGTGCGGGTGCGGCACGAACGCGTGCAGAAGGGTCTCGATCGACGGCCGCGGCATCGAAGGATCGATCTGACAGCGCGCGAGGTAGGCGACCATCTCCTCGTCGGTCATCGCGTCGCGCTCGGCGAGCGGGACGACCTCGTCGAGCCGCAGGCCGGCAAACCCGGCGGGCGTGATGGTGGCGAGGTCGCTCCCCGAGCCCTTCACCCAGAGCACGGTCGTCTCGCGGCCGGCATGGTCGGGCTCACGGGTCTTGACGGACGTGTTGCCGCCACCGAAGTTGACGATCGCCCGGTCCGAGGCGAGGAGATTCGACCGGTAGACGAGCGCGTCGAGCTCGCTCAGACCGGCGGGCGGATCCCAGCGGTTCTCGTACCTCGGCGGCACCGTCAGAGCCATGCGGCTGCAGCTCCTCGAGCGCGTGCCTGCGCGACCCGGTCGGCGTAGCCGTCGGCGCGGAACGAGGCGATCGGGTCGGCGGCCGCGCCGAGGTCGGTGCGCACCTTCGCGCACAGCGGCCGAACGTCGGTGTTGTAGGCATCGACGAGCGCGCGGTTTGCGGCGAGGATGTCGCCCTGCGCCTGCGCGCGCTCGAGCGCGGCGCGGTCGACGAGCAGCGCCTTCGCGTACGCCTCCTGCAGGTTCAGCACCGTCTGGATCATCGCCTCGACCTTCGGCTCGATGTTGTGCGATTGGTCGATCGTGAAGCGGAGGCCGCTCTCGAACGCCCCGGCGTCGATCAGCTCGAAGAAGATCCGGAACAGCTGGAACGGGTCGATCGAGCCGACGATCAGATCGTCGTCGCCGTACTTGCGGTCGTTGAAGTGGAAGCCACCGAGTCGATCCACGCCGTGGAGGAGCGAGACGATCTGCTCGATGTTCACGCCCTGGGCGTGGTGGCCGAGATCGACCAGAACCTTCGCGCGGTCGCCGAGCTCCTGGCAGACGAGCAGCGCGGAGCCCCAGTCGGCGAGGTCGGTCGCGTAGAACGCCGGCTCGTAGAACTTGTACTCGACGAGCAGCTCCATGTCGTCGCCGAGCGCGTCGTAGACCGCGCGCAGTGCGTCGAGGAGCCGGCGCCGGCGAGCGCGCAACGAGTCCTGGCCGGGATAATTCGTCCCGTCGGCGAGCCATAGCGAGATGGCGTTCGATCCCAGGCTCGCGGCGATCTCGATGCACTCGTGCACGTGCGCGACGGCACGGCGGCGAATGCCCGCGTCGGGATGACAGAGGCTCCCGAGCTTGTAGTCCGGGTCCTGGAAGAGATTCGGGTTGATCGCGCCGAGCCGTAGGCCGAGCTCCTCCGCCCGCACACGCAGGTCGTTCAGGTCGTCGACCCGGTCCCACGGGAAGTGCAGCGCGACCGACCGCGCGATCCCGGTCAGGCGGTGCACCTCGGCCGCGTCCTCGAGCTTCTCGAACGGATCGCGCGGCACACCGGGCTGCGCGAACACGGCGAAGCGGGTCCCGGAGTTGCCGAACGCCCACGACGGCGTCTCGACCTCCTGGGCGCGCAACGCCGCCTCGACCCGGGCGACGTCGTCACCACGCGCCTCGAGCTGTGAGACGAGCAGGTCGTATGGAGCAGTCATCCGGTCAGAACCTCCGACTCGAGCAGGGCACAGAAACGACCGTACAGACCACTCCAGCGCTCGGGTGCCGAATCGGGCTCGTAGACGCTGAGCTCGGTGGAGGCGCGGACGACCTCGCGCATCTCCGCCAGTGACCCCACCTCGCCGAACGCGTGGAGCTGCACGAGCACGTTGCCGAGCGCGGCGGCCTCGACGGGGCCGGCGAGCACGACACGCTGCGTGATGTTCGCGGTCAGCTGGCACAGGAACGAGTTGAGGGCGCCTCCCCCGATCACGTGCACGGTGTCGATTCCCCGACCGGTCACGGATTCGATCTCGTCGAGCACGAGCCGGTACTTGCACGCGAGGCTCTCGAGGATCGCGCGTACCAGTGCGGGCCGCCCCTCGGGCAGGTGCTGGCCGCTGCGCGCGCACGCGGCATGGATGCGGGCCGGCATGTCGCCCGGCGTGAGCAAATCGGGGAGGTCGGGGTCGAAGAGCGCGCCGCTCGGCGCCGCCGCGGCGAGTCGCGCGAGGGCTGCGTAGTCCGTCGCATCGCCGTCGCGCAGCCAGGCACGCCGGCACTCCTGCACGAGCCAGAGCCCCATCACGTTCTTCAGCAGCCGAATCGTCCCGCCGAAGCCGCGCTCGTTCGTGAGGTTCGCCGCGTGCGCTGCAGGCGAGAGCACTGGCTCGTCGAGCTCGACGCCGACGAGCGACCAGGTGCCGCTCGAGATGTACGCGGTGTTCGCCGAGATCGCCGGCACTGCCACGATCGCCGAGGCAGTGTCGTGGGAGGCGACAGCGGCGACCGGCGTCGCCGGCGACAGCCCCGTCTGCTCCGAGATGTGCGGCAGAAGCCCGCCGAGAATCGATCCCGCGTCGATGATCGGCGGAAAGATCCGTCGCGGGAGACCGAACCGGTCGACGAGGTCGTCCGCCCACTCGCCCGTTCGCGCATCGAGGAGCTGCGTCGTGCTCGCGTTCGTCTCCTCCGCGTAGCGCTCGCCCGTGAGCCAGTAGCAGAGGAGATCGGGAATGAGCAGCATGGTCTCGGCGCGGTCCAGGCCGCCCGCGGCGTCTGCCGCGAGCAACTGGAAGAGCGTGTTGAACGGCAGGAGCTGGATGCCCGTCGTCGCGTAGATCTCCTCGGCGGGAACGCGATCGAGCGCTTCGCGCACGAACGGCGCGCCGCGTCCCTCGCGATACGAGACCGGGTTCGAGAGCAGCGTGCCCCCCGTGTCGAGCAGGCCGAAGTCGACGCCCCACGAGTCGACGCCCACACTGCGCACGTGTGCGCCCGACGCGTGGACGTCGACAAGCGCGGTCACGAGCTCGGTCTGGAGGCCGAGTGCGTCCCAGTACAGCCCGTCGGGAAGGCGGACCGATCGGGTGGGGAAACGCCGCACCTCCTCGAGGTCGAGCCGGCCGTCGCGGAACCGCCCGACCATCGCGCGGCCGCTTTCGGCGCCGAGGTCGAACGCGACGTGCACCACGTCACTCACGATGCCGCCTCCCGTACGGGTGTCGCGCGGGCCGAGCCGAGCTCGCGGCGTCTCAGGAAGTCGCGCCCGCGGGCGGCGAACGACGAGACGTTCGGGATCAGAACGCTCAGCAGCAGGAGCGATCCGGTGACCACTCCCATCGCCTGCTGCTGGAAGTTCGTGAGGAGCAGCGCGTTCTGGAGACCGGCGAAGACGGCGATCGCCAGCACGACGCCGATGATCGTCCCGCGGCCCCCGAAGATCGAGACGCCGCCGAGCAGGACGACCGTGACGACGCTCAACTCGAGGCCGATGCCGTTGTCCTGCACCGCCGTCGACAGGCGGAACGTGTAGAGGATCCCGGCCAGCGCACACACGATCCCGGAGGCCATGAAGAGGATCAGCTTCGTGCGCTTCACCCGAATTCCAGCGTAGCGCGCTGCTTCGTCGTTGGCGCCCATCACGAAGAGCGACCGCCCGAACGGCGTGCCGTGCAGGACGACGCCGGCGACGATTGCCAGCACGATGAAGATCCCGATGGAGTAGGAGAGGTAGCCGCCCGTGTGCGGCAGGGGCGTCACGCCGATGTTCGTGTATCTCGCCGGGAAGCTCGAGATCGTGTTCGGGCCGAGGATCGCGACAGCGATGCCGCGGTACAGCGTCAGCGTCCCGATGGTGACCGCGAGCGACGGCAGGCCGACCCGCGTGACGAGGAACCCGTTGAACCATCCGGCAAGCGCACCGACCACGAGCACGGTGACGATCACGAGCGGCATCGGCCACCCGTGGCTGAAGAGGTCCCCGACGAGAGCGCTCGACATGCCGAGGATCGACGCGACCGAGAGATCGATCTCCCCGGTCACGATCAGCAGCGTCATCGGGAGCGTCATGATCGCGACCTCGCCGATCGAGAGGTTGAGATAGAAGATGTTGGAGCTCGTCAGGAACTGCGACGACGCGCTGATCCCGAAGACGATCACCGCAGCCAGCGCGGCGACGAGCCCTACCTCCCAGCGCAGCACCGGACGGAGCCGCTCGCGCATGGCCTCAGGCGCCAAGGTGCGTCCTCCGTTTGCGCAAGACCGCTGCGAGCTGCAGCGAGATCCCCCGGTCGAGCGCGATCGCGCCGAGCAGCAAGGCGCCGGCGATTGCCTGGTTCCAGAACGGAGAGACGCCGAGCACGTAGAGCGCCGAGAGGATCGTGTTCAAGAGCAGCGCGCCGAAGGCCGCCCCGACAACGCTCCCGCTGCCTCCGAAGATCGCGACGCCGCCGACGACGACCGCGGCGATCACCTGCAGCTCATAGCCGCTTCCCGCCGTCGAGTCGATCGTCCCGTAGCGGGCTGCGTAGAGAACTCCCGCGACGCCGGCGACGCCGCCGCTGACCAGGAAGGCGGTGAACACGCGCCTGCCGGCAGGGATCCCGGCGAGCCGCGCCGCGTCGGGGTTCGACCCGATCGCGTACAGCTCGCGGCCCGAGCGGTACGAACGCAGGTAGTACGCGCCGGCCGCCACCACGCCCGCGACGACGATCGCGAGGATCGGGATGCCGCCCACCGTCTTCTTCGGGATCTCGATGAACGCGTTCGGCAGGGAGCTCGCGACCACCTGCCCGCCTCCGACGACGAGCGTGTCGATGCCTCGGATGATGTAGAGCATCGCGAGCGTCACGACGAGGCTGGGCACCCGGCCGACGACGGTGAAGAAGCCGTTGACGAACCCGCACGCCATGCCGATCGCGAGCCCGACGATGAACACGAGCACGATCGAGATCCCGTGGTGATGACCGAACAGGTCGGCCGAGAGAAAGGCTGACAGGCCCAGCACCGAGCCGATCGAGAGGTCGACGTTGCGGGTGAGCACGACCATCGTCTCGCCGAGCGCGAGGAGCGCGAAGATGGTCGTGTCGACGAGGATGAACTGGATGTTCGAGAGGTCGACGAAGCGCGGCTCGATCAGCGCTGTCACGAGCACGAGGAGCGCGAGCACCGCGATGATCCCGAACTCGCGCATGCGGAAGACGAGGTCGACGAGCCGCCGCGCGTTCGCCGACTCGGCGATCGGTGCGGTCGTCGCGGTCACGCTGCCTCCTCGGCACGCTGTCCGGTCGCCGCGGCCACGATCGACTCCTCCGAGGCGTCCGCATGGGCGAACTCCTCGACCAGCCGGCCTTCGCGCATGACGAGGATGCGGTCGGCCAGGCGAAGCACCTCGGGGAGCTCCGACGAGATCGCGAGGATCGCGACACCCGTGGCGGCGAGCTCTTCGAGCAGCCGGTGCACCTCGGCCTTCGTGCCGATGTCGATGCCGCGGGTCGGCTCGTCGACGATCAGCACCGCCGGCCGGCGCCCGAGCCACTTGGCGAGCACGACCTTCTGCTGGTTCCCGCCCGAGAGCGAGGTCATCGGGTTGCCGATCCGTCCGTACTTGACCTGCAGCCGTGCCGCCCAGTCGCGGGCGAATCGCCGCTCCGCGCCTGCGCGGATGAAGCCGAGGTGCTGCAGTCGCCCGAGCGACGCGAGCGAGATGTTCCGGCCGATCGCCATCTCCATCACGAGGCCCTGCTGACGCCGGTCCTCGGGGACGAGGCCGATTCCTGCTGACATCGCGGTAGTCGGCGAGCCGCGGCGCAGTGCCTTGCCGTTCACCGTGACGCTGCCTGCGTCGTACCGGTCGATCCCGAAGATCGCGCACGCGACCTCGGTCCGGCCGGCGCCGACGAGCCCCGCGAGCGCAACGATCTCACCGGCGCGGACCTCGAACGACACGTCAGCGAACACGCCTTCACGCGTCAGGCGCTCGACGCGCAGCACGGTGTCGCCGATGTTCTGCTCCTGGGGGACGCGCTCGGGCAGGTCGCGACCGACCATCGCCCTGACGAGGTCTTCGGACGTGAGGCCGGCGAGCTCGCGCGAGAGCACCAGGCGACCGTCGCGGAAGACGGTGACGCGCTGACAGAGACGGAAGACTTCCTCGAGCCGGTGCGAGATGAACAGCACCGCCGTGCCTTCGGCGCGCAGCGTCTCGACGACGCGGAAGAGCCGTTCGACCTCGACCGCCGACAGAGCGGCGGTCGGCTCGTCCATCACGATCACCCTCGCCTCGAGCGAGAGCGCCTTCGCGATCTCGACGATCTGCTGCTCGGCGATCGAAAGACCACGCGCGATGCGGCCCGGGTCGAGCGGCACGCCAAGGCGCTCGAAGATCTCCGTCACCTGCGAGTGCATTGCGGCGACGTCGATGCGCCGTGCACTGCGTAACGGCTGCCGCCCGATGAAGATGTTCTCGGCAATCGTCAGGTCCGGGAACATGATCGGCTCCTGGTAGATGATCGCGACCCCTGCGTCGCGCGCCGCGGCCGGGCCCTGCAGGACGACGTCCTGCCCGGCGATGCGAAGCGAGCCGGCGTCCGGAAGATGGACGCCGCCCAGGATCTTCACGAGCGTGGACTTCCCGGCGCCGTTCTCACCCACGAGCCCGTGCACTTCACCCGGGTACAGCTCGATCGAGACGTCCGCGAGCGCGTGGATCGCCCCGAACGTCTTCGAGGCGTGTTCGAGCGAAAGAGTCGGCGAGTGTTCGGTCACGTCGTGCATGCGGAGAGGAGCGGTGTGCCGGCCGCAGGGCGGCCGGCACACCTTCTTCCCTTCCTCTTAGAAGTGGAACTTGGCGATGTTCGTCTTGTTGAACACGAACGGAGCTCCGAGGAGCACCGTGCTCTTCGCGCCGATCTTGTACTTCCCGAGCTTGCCGGCCGTGAACGTCTGGCCGAGCTTCCCCGTGATGTTGCCGGAGGCAACGTTCACCGCGGCGTACGCGGCGAGGAAGCCGAGGTCGGCCGGGTTCCAGAGCTCGAACCCCTCGATCGTGCCGTCGTTGACGTACTTGCGAAGCGAGTTCGGCGTGCCGAGCCCCGTCAGCTTGATCTTCCCGCGGTACTTCGCCGTGTCGAGCACCGCCGCGGCTGCGGCGATCCCGACGGTCGTGGGCGAGATGATCCCCTTGAGGTTCGGGAACTGCTGCAGAAGACCCTGGGTCACCTGCGTCGAGACGGTCGGGTCGTCGTTCCCGTACACGACCGAGTCGAGCTTCATCTTCGGGTACTTCTTCAGCTGCTGCTTCATGAAGGCGATCCACGCGTTCTGGTTCGTCGCCGAGGCGGCAGCGGACACGATCGCGATCTCACCCGTCTTGTTGATCTGCGATGCGAGCAGATCGACCTCACTCGTTCCGATCGCCTTCGAGTCCGCCTGGTTGATGAACACGTTGCGGCAGCCGGGTGCGTCGGAGTCGTAGGTCACGACCGCGATCTTCTTTGCCATCGCCTGCTTGAGCGTCGGACAGAGCGCCGCCGCGTCGGTCGCGGACACGATCAGCGCGTTCGCGCCCTTCGTGATCGCAGCCTGGATCGCCGGGATCTGCGAGGCGGGCGTCGCCGCCGTGCCGCTCGTCTCGGTGCCGTTCTCCTTCAGGTCCTTGAGCGCCTTGAGAGCGCCGCCGGACTTGACGCTGTCTGCGGTGGTGAAGTACGGGTTGCCGAGGTTCTTCGGAATGACGAAGACCTTCAGGCCCGTCTTCAGCGGCGTCGCTGCCGACGCCGTCGTCAGCAGCACCACGCCGAGGAGGCAGATCGCCCCGATCGACATGACGTGCTTCAAGGTACGGCCTTTCATCTCGGATCCTTTCCGTGGGGAACGGAATCGTTGGGGGGTTACTTGCGGCAGTGCCACCGCTCGGCCGCGGGCGGCGGCCGGAAGTCACGAGATCGTGTCCGCCACCTCCTTGGGCTCGGAGGCCGAGCGAGTCGGCCGACGGTGGTCAGAAAGCTGAGACGGATTGCGCAGGCCCGGGTTAGCTTCGGGCTCGGCCAGCACGACCTGGACGTCGTGGGCGCGCCATTCGTCGACGAGGTCGTGCGGTGCCCGGGCGTCGGTGACGATCGCCGAGACGCGCTGCGTCGGGACGAACGAGAGCAGCGCCGACCGGCGCCACTTCGTGTGGTCGAACACGCCGATCACGCACTCGCACACCTCGGCCATTTCGCGCTTGATGCGAACTTCCTCGGGATTCAGGTCCATCAGCCCGCGGTCGAGCCCCACCCCGCGCGCCCCGAAGAATCCCTTGCCGATGCTCGTCGTCCGCAGAACGCTGGAGGCGAAGTCGCCGACGAGCGACATCGCCGCGAGGCGGAGGACGCCGCCGGGGACGATGACGCTGACGCCTGCGGCGTCGGCGAGGGCCGACGCGACGCGCAGGCCGTTCGTGACGACGACGAGCTCTTTCTTCTCACGGAGCTCGAGCGCGATGTAGAAGGCGGTCGTGCTGGAGTCGAGCGCGACGGCCTCGCCGTCGCCGACCATCGCCGCAGCGGCCCGGGCGATCGCGCGCTTCTCCTGCTGCTGGACGCGGAGCCGCACGTCGAAGGCGACCTCGGACTGCCCGCGCTGCAGTGCGCGGGCGCCGCCGCGGATGCGGGCGACGAGGCCCTGGCGGGCGAGGATCGCGAGGTCGCTCCGGACGGTCACCTCGGACACGGCGAAGGTGTGGGCGAGCTCCGTGACGCTGACGACCTCGCGCGTGTCGAGGAGATCGAGCACGCGGTTCATCCGCTGGCTCGCCGCTGAACCGCTCGTCCCACGATCGGGAGCCGCTTCGGCCATGCCGTCCTTCCTCGTTGGACTTCGAAGCTGGAAACTTACAAATCTCTTTCGAATGAAGTCAAGTAATCTTCGAAACTTCGTCTTTCGAAAGCACGGGCGCCGAACCAACACGTCCCCACGAGGCATGGCCCGTTGCCAAACCAAGGTGACAAAAGTGTCACGGATCGTGAGGTCGAAGAAACCGCCTTCGGCTCCACCACGGCCTTCGTGGCGGAAAAGCACCGCTCCTCGGGCCACGTCCCGTGGTCAGACCAAGTTCGGTGGAAGTGTCACGAACGTTCCACAGGCGGCGGCGCCCCGCGACCGCGTCAGCCGAACATCACCGCCAGGAGCAGCAGCGACAACGAGGACGTGGCGATCACCGTGACGCCGGCGAGGGCGTTGAACGCCCGGCCGTTTGCGTACTCGCCCATCAGCTTCCGGTTGGCCGCGAGCCGCCAGACGAAGAACAGCGTGACGGGGAGCAGCACGCCGTTCACGACCTGGACTCCAACGAGGAGCTTGATCACCGGGAGGCCGGGGACGATGGCGACGATCGTCCCGATCGCGATCAACGCCGTGATCACGCCGACGAACACCGGGGCTTCGCGCGGGCGATGCTTGATGCCCTTTTCGAAGCCGAACGTCTCCGCGATCACGTACGCGGCGGTCACCGGCAGGATCGCGGCGGCGAGCAGGCTCGCCCCGAGCAGCCCCACGGCGAAGAGCACCTCCGCGTACCGCCCGGCGAACGGCGCGAGCGCCTTCGCGGCGTCGGCTGCGCTCGTCACCGTGTGCTGTCCGTGCGCGAACAGGGTGGCGCCGGTCGCGATCATGACGAACATCGCGATCAGATTCGCGAAGATCGAGCCGCTCACGACCTCGACGCGCTCGGCATTCAGCTCGTCGGGGCCGACGCCCTTCTCGACGACGGCGGACTGGACGTACAGCTGCATGAACGGCGTGATCGTGGTGCCCGCGGTGGCGATGAAGAGAAAGAGGTAGGCCGAGTCGAGCTGCACGTGGGGCACGACGATCGCGTGCCCGACATCGCCCCAGTCCGGCCGCGCGAGGATCGCGGCGATCGGATACGCGAAGAACGGGATCGTCATCAGCACGAAGACCCGCTCGGCCACCTTGTACGAGCCGCGAACGAGCAGCAGCCAGACGAACACGGCGGCAATCGGAACCGAGATGTACTTGGGAACGTGCGCGAGCCCGAGTGCCGCGCCGATCCCCACGAACTCGCTGATGCAGATGCCCAGGTTCGCGACGAGCACCGAGAGCGTCGCGAACGCCGACCAGCGGACCCCGTACTGCTCGCGGATCAACTCGGCGAGGCCCTTCCCGGTGACCGCGCCCATCCGGGCCGCCATCTCCTGGACGACGATCAGGCTGACGGTGATCACCACCATCATCCACAGCAGGTCGTAGCCGTACCTCGCTCCGACCGACGCGTAGGTCGCAATCCCGCCCGCGTCGTTGCCGGCGTTCGCCGCGATCAGGCCCGGGCCGACCGCGGCAAAGACGAGGAGGAGCCTGCCGGTGAGGCGGTTACGCCGGCGCAGCCGGGGACGGCCGCGCACGGCGCGGCGCGAAGCCCCCAGCACTGCAGATACTCGGCGGAACATCCGCCGCCAACTCGAACAAGGCCGTCATCACTCGTCCCCGAACACGCGGAAGTTCCGCCGCCAGCCTCGGGGCAGAACGAGCTCGAGCACGTCGTCGACCGTGACCACGCCGAGGAGCTGCTCGTCGGCGTCGACGACCGGCACGACCGTCAGGTCGTAGTCCGTCATCAGCCGTGCGACCTCTTCGAGATCCGCGTCCGCTCGCACGTGCTTGGGGAAGCGCGCGATGTCGCCGACGGCGGCGCCCGAGTCGGCGCGGAGCACGTCGATCACCTGGATCGCGCCCTTCAGCCGGCGGCGCTGGTTCATCACGTAGACCCAGGTGATCGAGTCGGCCGAGCCGGTCGAGCGCCGGATCCGGTCGAGCACCTCCTCGCGGGTCGCCTGCGAATAGACGCAGATGAAGTCCGGGCTCATCAGGCCGCCCGCGGTGCCGGAGTCGTAGCCGAGGAGCGCGCGGACGCGCCGGCGCTGAGCCGGCGGCAGCAGCGCCACGACGTCCTCGCGCCGCTCCTCGGGGAGGTCGTTGACGAGGTCGGCCGCGTCGTCGCTCTCCATCCGGGCGAGCAGCCCCGCGGCCTCCTCGTCCGACTTGTCCTCGATGAACTCGACCTGGTGCTGAGTGTCGAGCTCCTCGAACACGTCTGCCTCGCGTTCCGCGTCCGCGCGGACGGCATCGAGGATCTCCCCTCCTTCGCGGTGCGACGCGGCTTCGACGAGGTCGGCGAGCTCGGCGGGATGAAGGCGCGCGAGCTTCGGATGCGGGACGCGGAGCCGCACCGTCGGCACGTGGCCGGTGAACGGCTCGACGCTCGCCCAGTCGAGGAAGCTTCCCGCCTGGATGGTGCCGGCCAGCCGGCGAGGCACGAGCCGCCGGAACAGTCCGCGTGGCCCCGTGTCGACGCCGACGACCCGGTACCACCCGTCGAGTCGGGCGATCTCGATCTCGTTCGTCCGCACGAGCCTCGCACCGTCGACGTTGATCAGCTGCCGGTCGAGGACGTCCTCCTTCAGCAGGACTTCCTGCGGCCGGCGGGTGAACGGTTGCAGATCGAGCGGCGAGCGCCTGATCGTCACCGCGCCGCGTTCGATCGTGGTGATCAGGTCGGCGGGCACGAACACTGCACGGCCGGCGATCGTCGAGAGCGCCCCGGTGACGGGCGGGTAGTCGTCCGCGCCGAGCCTCACGATCAGGTCATCGACCTTCCCGAGCCGCAGCCCCTCGGCGTCGCGCAGCGCCCCACCGAGAACGAAGGAGAGATGCAGGACCTGCGAGGTGCTGCCGGTCGCGGCCATGGGAGAAGAGTAGGGCCGTCACGCGGCGAACCGGGCCGAATCGAGAGCGGAGTCAGAGAATTTTCAGCTCGAGTGGAATAGGCTCACCAGTCGTGAGCGTCGTCGATCGATCGGACGCCTCTACGCGTGCTGCGCAGCTGAAGGCGTCCCCGCCGATTTTCCCGTCGCCGCGGCTCGACCGCCTGACGCGCGCACACCCCGCGACCCCGGCGATCGTCTTTCTGCCGGCGGTCCTCATCCTCTCGCTCCTCGCAGTTCGAGACCTGGGAGCGCTGCCGGCGATCGCTTCGGCCGTCGCGGGCTACGTCTTCTGGACGCTCTGCGAGTACTGGGGGCACCGCGGCGTCTTCCACTTCGAGCCCGAGGAGGGACTGGGCGCCCGGCTGCACTGGATGATCCACGGGGTCCACCACGATCACCCGAACGACCCGCGGCGGCTGGTGCTCCCGCCGGCCTTCTCGATCCCGCTCGCGCTCCTCTTCTTCGGCCTGTTCGCGCTCGTGCTCGGGACGCCGCTCGCCTGGGGGTTCGCGGCGGGCTTCTACCTCGGCTACGTGCTCTACGACACGGTGCATTTCGCGCTTCACCACGCGACGCCGAAGGGCCGAGTCGGCCGCCGCTTGCGCGAGCTGCACATGCGTCACCACTTCGAGGACCATGAGCGCGGCTTCGGTGTGAGCGCACCCTGGTGGGACATCGTCTTCGGCACGCGCCCGCGCCGACGGCGAGCATCGAGCTAGCCCTGTAGGTTCAGCGCCGGTGAGGCCCCTGCGCTTCCGCTCGCTGCTCTTCGTGCGCGCCGACGACGCCGCGGCGCTCCAGCGCGCGCTCGACTCGGACGCCGATGCGGTCGTCGCCGACCTCGAGGACTCGACGCCGCCCGAAGCCAAGGCGCGCGCCCGCGACCTCCTCGCGAACACGTGGCGCGAGGCGACGGCCGGGCCTGCCCGACTCGTGCGCGTGAACGAGCTGCACGGTCCCTTCGCAGCCGACGACCTCGCGCTTGTCGCCGAGCTCGCGCTCATCGGGCTCGTCGTGCCCCACGCATCGACGGATTCGATCAACGAGGCGGCCGTGCTGGGACTGCCGATGGTCGCGGTGATCGAGTCGGCACGCGGGCTGCACGAAGCCTACGAGCTCGCGTCTCGCCCACACGTCGACGCGCTCGCGCTCGGTGCGAAAGACCTCGCACTCGACCTCGGACTGGAGCTGCGCGACGACGCGCAGCAACTGCTCTACGCGCGGGGCAAGATCGTCGCCGACGGAGTCGCGGGCGGTGTCTCGGGGCTCTTCGACCGCGCGTGGTTCGACGCCGACGTGGCCGGTGCCGCCGCCGACGCGGCCTTCGGGCGCTCGCTCGGCTTCCGCGGCAAGAGCACGCTCCTGCCCGAGCACACGGCGGCGATCAACGCCGCCTTCGCGCCCGGCGCTCAGTCGACGCGGTGACAGGGCTTCCACTCGCAGACGTCCGCGTGCTCTCGGTCGAGCAGTTCGGCGCCGGTCCGTGGGCGACGCTGCAACTCGCCGACCTCGGCGCCGATGTGATCAAGATCGAAGACCCTGCCTCGGGCGGCGACGTCGGCCGCTACGTGCCGCCGTACCAGGAGGGCGAGGACTCGCTCTTCTTCGAGACCTTCAACCGCGGCAAGCGGAGCGTCTCGCTCGACCTCCGCCATCCACGCGGGCGCGCGGTGTTCGAAGACCTCGTGCGTGGCGTCGACGCCGTCTACTCGAATCTGCGCGGCGACCACCCCGAGCGGCTGCGGCTGCGCTACGAGGACCTTCGCGAGCTGAATCCGCGGATCGTCTGCTGCTCGCTCAGCGGCTTCGGCATGACCGGGCCGCGGGCAGCGGAGGGCGGCTACGACTACGTGATGCAGGGGCTCGCCGGCTGGATGAGCCTGACCGGCGAGCCCGACGGCCCGCCGACGAAGAGCGGGCTCTCGCTCGTCGACCTCTCCGCGGGCTACGTCTCGGCGCTCGCTCTGGTTGCCGGTGTGTGGCGCGCGCGGCGTGACGGCGTGGGCTGCGACTGCGACATCGCGCTCTTCGAGACGGCCCTTGCCGAGCTGATGTACGTCGGCACGTGGGCGGCAACCGCCGGCTACGAGCCCCCGCGGCGGCACAACTCGGCGCATCCGTCGCTCGTGCCCTTCCAGAACTTCGCGACGGCCGACGGCTGGATCGTGGTCGCCTGTCCGAAGGAGAAGTTCTGGCAGGCGCTCTGCGGCGCGCTCGGCCGTCCCGACCTCGCGAGCGACGAGCGGTTCGCGAACTTCGCCGCCCGCGACCGCGACCGCGGAGTGCTGCTAGACGAGCTCGACGCCGCGTTCGCCGCCCGGCCGACCGCCGCATGGCTCGAGGCGCTGGCCGCAGCGGGCGTCCCCTCGGCGCCCGTGAACGACGTCGCCGCAGCACTGGCCGACCCGCAGACGCTCGCACGTGAGGCGGTCGTCGAAGCCGCGCACGAGCGCTTCGGGATCGTGCGGACGATCGCCTCGCCGCTTCGGGTGGCCGACGCGCCGCGCCCGGCCGAACGGGCTCCGCGCCGAGGAGAGCACACGCGCGAGGTGCTCGCCGAGCTTTGCGGCTACAGCGCGGACGAGGTCGCGGCGCTCGAAGACGCGGGCGCCTTCGGTCCCGTCACGAGCTGAACCGCCACCCGCTCAGAGCCAGCGTTCCGAGGGCTCCTGCTCGATGAACGTGTTCGCGATGTCGATCCGCTTCGCGAACCAGACGTCGCCGAGCGACTGCGCGTACTCGATGAACCGCGCGAGCCCGTCCGAGCGAGCGGGGTTGCCCGTGATCCTCGGATGGAGCCCGATCGACATCATCCGCGAGACGTCGTCGCCGTCGTTGCGCAGCCGGTCGAGATGCGCCTTGGCCGTCTCGAAGAAGTGGTCGGGGCTGCCGAAGCCGGTGCCGACGATGTACCGCACGTCGTTCACGACGAGCCCGTAGGGCACGACGAGGTGCGCGCGGCCGAGGATCCGCGTCCAGTACGGCAGATCGTCGTTGTACGAGTCGGAGTCGTAGACGAAGCCGCCCTCCTCGACGACGAGCTCGCGCGTGTTCACGCTCATCTCGCGGCAGTACCAGCCGAGCGGGCGCGCGCCCGTCGTCCGCTCGATCGACTCGATCGCAAGGCGGATCGCCTCCCGCTCGTCGTCGCGGCTCATCTCGAAGTGGTTGCTCCAGCGGTAGCCGTGGCCGACCGTCTCGTCGCCGCGCGCCGCCAGCTTCGTCGCCACCTGCGGGTTGCGCTCGAGCGCCACGGCGGCGCCGAAGATCGTGACGGGGACGCCGGCCGCGTCGAAGACGCGAAACATGCGCCAGATCCCGGCGCGGCTCCCGTACTCGTACATCGACTCGACAGCGAGGTCCCTCTGCCCCTCCAGCGCGAATGGCAGCTCGTACATGATGTCGTTGACGCCGTCACCCATCGCGAAGCTCTTCTCGGAGCCTTCCTCGTAGTTGATGACGATCTGGACCGCGACCTTGGCGTCGTTCTCCCAGCGCACCTTCGGCGGATGCTCTCCGTATCCGACCAGCTCGCGTGGCGGTCCCTCGACCGGGATGTCCGTCGTCATGAAGAACTGGGGATCGTCAGGCGCCATGGTCGTCCTCTCTGGTCGGGTGAAGGTGCAGGTCGATCATCGTTCGATTCGCTCGCGGACGAGCGCTGTCAGGCGCCGCGCTCCCTCGTGAATCTCGTCGACGGACGGGTAGCTGAAGGAGAGCCGTGCGGTGCCCGCGCCGCCGGCCCCGGCGAAGAAGGCCGCCCCGGGAACGAAGCTGACACCGGCGGCCGTCGCGGTGGCGTTCAGCTGCTCCATGTCGAGAGCGCGGGACAGCTCGAGCCAGAGGAAGTAGCCGCCCTCGGGGCGCGTCCACTGCGCGAGCCCGGCGAGGTCGGCTTTGAGACGCCCGAGCAGCGCGTCGCGGCGCGGTCGCAGGAACGAGGCGAGAAACGCAAGATGAGGCTCGAACGCGCCGGACGTGAGGAAGTCGAGCAGCTGGGCCTGGGGAAGCAGCGGCGGCGACACGTAGGTGCGAGTTGCGAGCGCTGTGACCGGCGCCACCAGCTGCTCGGGAAGCACGAGGTAGCCGACGCGAAGCCCGGGTGCGACCGACTTCGAGAAGGACGAGGCGAAGACGGCGAGGTGCTCGCCGCCGGCGTCGCGCAGCAGCTCGCAGACGTACGGCTGCGGCTCGCCTTCGATCCGCAGCAGGCCGTACGGATCGTCTTCGAAGACGAGGAGGCCGTGCTCGACGGCGAGCGCCGCGAGCTCCCGCCGCTGCTCGAGCGTCAGCGAGCGGCCGGTCGGATTGTGAAACGTCGGCAGGACGTAGAGGAGCTTCGGCTTCGGGCTGCCGGCCGCCAGCTCTCGCAGGCGCACGAGGTCGAGCCCGGCCGAGCTGTTGTCGACGGTGACGACGTCGGCGCCGGCCGCGGCGAGTGCATGCAGCATCCGGTCGTAGGTCGGTGCCTCCACGATCGCAGTGCCGCCGTCGCGGAAGAGCTGACTGACGACGAAGTTGAGCCCGATCAGCGAGCCGGGCGTCACGAGCACGCGCTCCGGCGCGACGTCGTGGCGCCGGCCGAGCCATTCGCGCAGCGGCGTGTAGCCGCCCGGCGCGCCGTAGTTCAATGCGACGCGCCCGTCGTTCAGGACCGCCCTGGTCGCACTCTCCGCGAGCGCCTCGATCGGGAACATGTCGGGCGACGGGACGCCGCGCGCGAACGAGATCGTGCCGGTGGCCGGGACGACGCTCACGTCAGGCCGGCGAGCGAACGCGCTCCGTCCGCCACGATCAGCTGGCCGGTGACGTAACCTGCCTCCGCGCTTGCGAGGTAGAGGTAGAGATAGGCGATGTCCTCCGGCGCTCCGACGCGCCCGACCGGCACGAGGGGCCCGACGGCCGCGACGCCGTCGGGGCCGAGCGAGTTGACGGGGTCGAGCGCCTGCGGCGTCTCGATCACACCCGGCGCGACGGCGTTGGCCGTGATCCCGTCCCGGCCGTACTCCACGGCGAGATTCTGCACCAGCCCGACGAGACCGGCCTTCGCGGCCGCATAGTGGGGGTGCTCCGGCCACGCAGAGACCGTGCCGGCGACGGACGACGTGGCGATCAGCCGGCCGTAGCCGGCCCGCCGCATGTGCGGCAGCACGGCTCGGAAGACGCGCCAGGCTCCGTTCAGGTCGACGTCGACCGTCACGTTCCAGGCGTCGTCGTCGAGCTCCTCGAGCGGCACCTTGCGCGCGATCCCCGCGTTCGCAACCGCGATGTCGACGCGCCCGAGCTCGGAGACGCAGCGCTCGACGAGCACGTCGACCTGCTCGGTACTGCGCACGTCGACTGCGACGACGAGCGCCTTCCGGCCGGCCGCCTCGACAGCGCGGCGAACGGGCTCGACGTCATGCGGGTCGCCGGGGAACCACGCCAGGGCGACGTCGGCGCCGGCCTCCGCAAAGACGCGAGCCGTGGCGGCGCCGATCCCCGAGGCCGCGCCGGTCACGACCGCGACTCGATTCTCGAGGCTGAAGGTCACAGCATCACGTCGCCGCCGTTGGGGCAGAGGGTCTGCCCGATGTAGTACGACGAGTCGTCCGACGCCAGGAAGACCGCGGTCGGCGCGACCTCGTTCGCCTCGCCGAAGCGGTTGATCGGGAGCTCCGAGAGCTTCTGTGCGGCCCACTCGTCGGTCTCCTCGGCCATCATGTCGGTGAGGATCGGCCCGGGCGCGATCGCGTTGACGCGAATCCCCTTCGTCGAGACCTCGCGCGCGAGCGCCTTCGTGAGCCCGATCACGCCGGCCTTGCTCGCGCTGTAGTGCACCATCTCGGTGCCGCCGATCTGACCGAGCTGCGAGGCGACGTTGATCACGTTGCCACTGCCGCGCGCGAGCATGCGAGGCAGGACGAAGCGCGTGCAGAGAAAGACGCCACGGAGGTTCACACCGAGCACGCGATCGAACTCGGCCACCGGCAGCTCGTGGAAGAACTGCTGGCTGACGACCCCGGCGTTGTTGACGAGGATGTCGACCTCGCCGAGCTCCGCGTACGCCCGGTCGACCATCGCCCGCACCTGCTCCTCGTCGGCGACGTCGGCCGGGACGAAGACCGCTTTCCGCCCTGCCGCCTCGATCTGCTCGACGACCGCCGCCGCGACCTCTTCGCCGAGGCGATCCGCGATTACGACGTCGGCGCCCTCGGCAGCGAACGCAACCGCGATCGCCGCGCCGATTCCGCGCGCGCCGCCGGTGACGATCGCGGTCTTCCCGCGCAGCTTGTCCATGGTCAGGTCTCCCAGGGCCGGATCCGTGCAATCTACGCGTCGTCGACCGTCGACACGCACACGAGGTCTGACCTATAACTGCGGAGTGGACTACCGCCTGCCCGACGAGGTCGTCGAGGTCCGCGACGCGGTTCGCGAGCTGTGCGGCCACTACGGCAACGAGTACTGGCGCGACCTCGAGCCCGACCGCTATCCGCAGGATTTCGTCGACGCGCTGACGCGCGACGGGTGGCTCTCGGTCCTGATCCCCGAGAAGTACGGCGGGGCCGGGCTCGGGCTCGGGGTCGCCAGCGCGGTCCTCGAGGAGATCAACGCCTCGGGCGGAAACGCGGCGGCGTGCCACGCCCAGATGTACACGATGGGCACGCTGCTGCGACACGGCTCCGACGAACAGAAGGCGCGCTGGCTTCCCCAGGTCGCTGCGGGCGAGCTGCGACTGCAGGCGTTCGGGGTGACGGAACCGGCGGCCGGGTCCGAGACGACCGCGATCACGACGTTCGCACGCCGAACCGAGACCGGCTATTCGATCAGCGGGCAGAAGGTCTTCATCTCGCGCGCGCTCCAGTCCGACCTGATGATCCTGCTCGCGCGAACGACGCCGCTCGACGAAGTCGCGAACCGCAGTGACGGCCTCTCGGTATTCCTCGTCGACCTGCGCGCCGCCGGTGAGCGGCTGACGATCCGCCCGGTCAAGACGATGATGAATCACGCGACGACCGAGATCTTCCTCGACGAGGTCGAAGTGCCGGCCGACTCCGTGATCGGCGAGGTCGGCCAGGGCTTCCGCTACATCCTCGACGGCATGAACGCCGAGCGCGTGCTGATCGCCGCCGAGTGCATCGGCGACGGGCGCTGGTTCACGCGCACCGCGAGCAGGTACGCCTCCGAGCGGGTCGTCTTTGGCCGTCCGATCGGTGCGAACCAGGGGGTGCAGTTCCCCATCGCGGCGGCGCACATCGCGGTCGAGGCTGCCGACCTGATGCGCTGGCGGGCTGCGTGGCTCTTCGACCAGGACTTGCCGTGCGGGGCCGAGGCGAACATGGCCAAGCTGCTTGCCTCGGAGGCTTCGTGGCAGGCGGCGAATGCCTGCCTCGATGCGCACGGTGGCTGGGGCTTCGCCGCGGAGCTCGACGTCGAGCGCAAGTTCCGGGAGACGCGCCTCTACCGCACCGCCCCGGTCGCGAACAACCTCGTGCTCGCCTACGTCGGGCACAACGTGCTCGGCCTTCCGCGTTCCTACTGACGCCAGCGGAGCGCGAGCTTCGGGCACTCCTTGATCGCGCGGCGCGCGTGCTCCTCCAGGCCGGCCGGCACGGCACGCGCGTCGATGATCGGGTAGCCCCAGTCGTCGAGCACGATCCACTCGGGGAAGAGCTCGGCGCACAGCCCGTGGCCGTCGCACGCGATCGGGTCGACGGCAAGCTGCTTCGTCAATGTGATGCCCCCAACGGGAGCACAGCGCGGTCCGCGCCGCCGCAGCGTCCCGTGCGGAGGTGGAGCGACAGCTCCTCCTCGAAAACGGCGAGCGTGCTCTTCACGAACCGCGCGACGCCGTCCGGGTGACGGCATGCGCCGCGCGCGGTCACCTGCTCGGCCCAGCGAGCAAGCCGGTCGCGCCGGTCACGACCCTGCCGGTGCGCGATCTCCTCGAGCCCCGATGCGAGGGCAGCAAGCCCGTGCACGCACGGCCCGCATTGTCCCGCGCTCTCTTCGGCGAGATACCTGGTGACGCGGGCGCTCTCTCGCACCCCGCAGGCGCCTGCCGGGAACGCGACGACGACGCCCGCACCGAGGCCGGCTGCGGCGGTCAGTGGGTGGCCGGAGTCGCGAGTCCAACCGCCGAAGTAGCCGCCGACGAGGTAGGCGCTCACCGGCTCGGTCGCCCCGCCTGCCTGCGCGACCAACTCGCCGACACGCGTGCCGAGCTCCACCTCGTAGACGCCCGGCCGGGCAACGACGCCCGAGAGCGAGATGAGCGCCGTTCCCGGCTCCGCCTCGGTCCCGAGTGAACGAAACCACGTCGCGCCGAAGCGTGCGATCAGCGCGACGTGCGCCAGCGTCTCGGCGTTCTGGACGAGCGTCGGCGCGCCGCCGAGACCGCGCTCGAACGGATACGGCGGCTTGACGCTCGGCTTGGGCGAGCGGCCCGCGAGCGAGTTCAGCAGGGCTGTCTCCTCCCCGGCGACGAAGCCGTCGGCGATCGACGCGACCCGCCAGCGAAGCGCGTCCCGGCGTTCCTTCAGCGCCGAGACGAGCGCGCTCCGCTCGTTCTTCCTCGACGCGGCGACGGCGACGACGACCTCGCGAGCGCCGATCGCCGACGCAGCGGCCGCCGCGCCGTCGAGCACCAGGTGGGGGACGAGGCGGACGAGCGCGCGATCCTTGCTGCTTGCGGGCTCGCCTTCGGTTGCATTGACGACGATGACGGGCCGTCCGGGCTGCGCAGCAACCGCGGCGAGCTTGTCGCCGCATGGGAACGCACCTCCGCCCCGCCCTCGCAGCCCGCTCGCACGCACGATCGAGATCAACTCGCCTCCCACGGGCGCGAGAGGCCCGTGGACGCCCAGATGCTCGTCGAGCCGCGCCGCGCGACCGTCTGGACGCACGGCCGCGAGCAGACGGGCAACGCCTTCGGGCGCAGCCGCACGCGTCGCAACGGCCATCAGCCGGCCTCCGGTGACGCATCGACCGTTCCCGTGACGACGTTCGTCGCGGTGTCGATGCCCAACGTGAATGCGAGCTGAATGCGATCGCCGGCATGGTCGACGACGGTCGCAAAGACCCGCTGACCGTCGAGCGACGTGACGTTGCCCAGGTAGACGGTCCGGGTGCCCGCGGGCACGTAGGAGATGCCGCTCGCGGTCATCGACACCCCGCCTCCCACCGCCTCGCCGCGGAGATCGATGCGAGCCGACCCTCCGGCGCCTCCGCGCAGCCGGACGCGGATCACGACGTCGAGCAGCCCGTTCGCCGTGTTCGTCTGCCGGAGGCTCCCGCTCAGCGCCGCCGAGAACGGCGACTGGGGCAGGGAGACGCTCACGGGAGCCGTCGGCGCCGCCACTGCGACGCGGCGGCGCGCGAGCAGCGTCACGGGCGTGCCGGCACGTTTGGCCCACCCGGGCCGCGCCGGGCCCGACTGGTACCAGAGGACGATCGCGAGCGGAAGCGCGACAGCGACGAGCCCACCGGCGACCCGGGCGTTGCGTGGGGTGTCGTCGCGCAGCGCCAGCCGCGTCAGAGCCGCGAGCACGACCACCGCGACGCAGGCTCCACCCACGACGCGCATCCAGCCGAGCCGCGCATCGCTCCCGGTCCCGAGCGCGTGCACGAGTGCGATCGGCCAGGACGCGTAGGCGAGCCAGTGGACGTATCGCCAGGCGCGGTAGCCGATCCGCCCGCGGAGCAGGCTCGTGGCGACGAGCAGCAACAGCAGGTCGAAGGCGACCGCGCCGAGGCCGAGCCAGATCGGCCGGTACGACGAGAGAAACGGGATCACCGCGTCCTTGAGGCCGATGCTCGTGTAACCGTCCGCGACCGTGGTCACGACGTGGACGACGACGAAGCCGATCGCGAGCAGGGTGAGGTTCCGGTGCAGGCCGGCCGTCGACGAAGCGGGGCCAGCGCGCCGAGCGCCAGCGCACGGTCGTGAGCACCCCGAGGGCGACCGATGCGGTCAGAAGCAGCAGCGCGCCGACGCCCAGCCCGCGCGTCAGGAACCAGAGCGTCTTCGCGTTCCCCGCGGCCGCGATGATCATGCGACTCGCGCCTCGGCCGGCCAGCCGGCGACGGTGACCACCGAGCCGTCGCGGCGGACGACGCGGGCAGGCAGCTCCCGCACCGCGAGCCAGTCCAGCGCCGGCTCGCCGAGCACGACCGCGCTGGTGGCCGCGATGTTGGCGTCGACGCAGCTCGCCGCCGCGACGGTCACGGTGCGCCACGGCGTGAGCGCGGGCCGCCCGGACCGTGGGTCGAGGATGTGGTGCGCGTCTCCCTCGTCAGTCCGCCAGCGCCGGACGGCCGTGCCCGACGTGGCGAGGCCGCCTGCCGTGACGGCGATCACCGGTCCAGCACCGAGGAGGGGGGCCGCGTGATCGTCGGCAATACGCACGGGCCACCCGCCGTGTGGCGGCGGCCCCGCGACGGCGACGTCGCCGCCGAGGCATACGAGTGCGCCCGAGCCGGTCGCCGACGCGATGCGCCGCACGGCCCGGTCCGCGGCCCACGCCTTCGCCGTCGCGCCGAGATCGAGCTCGACGCCCTTCGGGACGAGCAGCGTGCGCTGCGCGTCGTCGAGCTCGACCTCCTGCCACCCGGGGCCGCGTGCGGGCGCCGGCGCGACGCGCCACCCATCACGCTCTCGAACGAGCGCGAAGGTCCGGTCGTAGCCGGCCGCCCGGAGCTGCGCGCCGAGCGTCGGGTCGACCAGCCCGTCCGAGCTGCGCGCCGCATCGAGCGCGACGCGCACGGCCCCGGCCAGCACCCTGCCGACCGGAACGCGTGTACCTGCGCAGGCGTTCGCCCAGGTGAGCTCCGAGTCGTCCCGGAAACGGCTGCACGCGCGATCGACCGCGTCGAGGTCGGCGGCGAGCAGCGCCCGCGCCGGCTCGAGCGCGGCCGGGTCGGTGACGGCGACGACCGCTGTGGTCCCGAGCGAGGCGAACGACGCCGTCGCCGGCGCCCCGCTCATGATCCTCCGGAGACGACGACCGGCGGCGAGTACGACGGGACGGGTGCGGCCGCGGGCGGAGCCGGAGCTGCGGCGGCGGCCTGCGCGGACGACGAATCCGGCGCCGAGCTCTGCACGGCGACGAGCGGCGGCGCCGGAGCCTGGGCGAGGACGACCGCTGCCGTATGACTCGAGGGAGCTCGAGCGACCGTCTTCCTGGCATGCGTCGAGCCGGCGGCGAGCGCCGTGAAGGCGCCGCCGAGCGCGACCATCACCGCGACGGCCAGTTGGGTCACACGCCGCAACCGCCGCGCGGCGGCGTCACGCGCGAGCGAGGCGTGGCGGAGGTCTGAAGCGCTCTTCATGCCTGCAACGTCGCAAGGGCAGATGAGACACCGATGAACTACAGCTGTGAAAGCCCTAAGAGCCGTGGCGATGCAGTGTCAGCCACACATCCGCGCCGCCTTCGGCACGGTTCACCGCGCCGACGGTGCCACCGTGAGCCTCGGCGATCAGCTCGACGATCGAAAGCCCGAGCCCGGCGCCGCCCCGTCCGCGTGCGTCGTCCGCCCGGCTGAACCGGTCGAAAGCACGTGAGAGAAAGGCATCGTCGAACCCGGGCCCCCGGTCGGCGACGTGCAGCTCGACGACGCCGTTCTGCGACTCGGCGAAGATCAGCACCTCGCCCGCGCCGTACGACAGCGCGTTCTCGACCAGGTTGTCGAGCGCCTGCTCGAGCCGGTTCGGGTCGGCATCGACGACCGCCGTGGTCGCCCGGATCCGCAGGTCCCGCCCCGACTCCTCGGCGCGGTTCGCAAACCGGCGGCTGACCCTCTCGAGCACCTCGGTGAGCTCCGTCCGCTCGGTGTGGAGGAGCAGCGAGCCGTCCTCCGCCCGGGCCAGCAACAGCAGGTCGTCCGCCAGACGCGAGAGCCGCTCGGTCTCCACGAGCGCCGAGCGAAGGGCGAGCCTCATCTCATCCGGCGATCTCGGTCGCCGGAGAGCGAGCTCGAGCTCCGTCCGGAGCAGCGCCACCGGCGTGCGAAGCTCGTGGCTCGCGTCCGCGACGAATCGCCGCTCGTGCTCGAGCGCGGCCTGCAGCCGCGAGAGCATCTCGTTCAGCGTGACTGCGAGCCTCGAGATCTCGTCGCGGCTCCGCGGAACCGGCAGCCTGCCGGGCGCGGACGCGGAGACGACCGCGGCACGACGGCGCATTGCCTCGACGGGCCGCAACGCGGCCGCGGCGAGCCCGTAGCCCGCGAGCGACGCGAGCAGCACCGCGAGCGGGCCGGCGATGAGCAGCTCGCGAAGGATCCGGCGGAGCGCCTCGTTGCGCTCGGCGAGCGAGCGGGCGACGACGATCGCGCCGCCGCCCGGCACCGGCACGGCGAGCACGCGCCACTGGCCGGACGGCTGCCGCAGCGAGACGGTCCGGCTCAGACGCGTTCCCTGCGCGCTCCTCGTGGCATCGGCCGCGTCCAGCAACGACGGCAACGTTGCGGGGATCGACCGGACCGGCCTGCCGTTCGCGTCGAGGACCTGCGCCAGCGTGCGCCCGCTGGCCAGGTCCGGGTCCACGAGCTCGTGCTCGTCATGGACGTGGGTCAGCGCCTCGGTCGCCTGGGCGCGGAGTGTCTGGTCGACGGATGTGAGCAGCGCGCCGCCGACCCGGACGTACACCAGCACGGCCATCGCGCCGATCACGCACGTCATCGCGAGCGCGAAGACGAGCATCAGGCGGACGCGGATCGGGAGGACGCTCACGGCGTTCCGCGCAGGCGATAGCCGATGCCGCGCACGGTCTCGATCGAGTCGCGGCCGATCTTGGTGCGGAGATAGCGAATGTAGACGTCGATGACATTCGAGCGTCGCTCGAACGACATGTCCCAGGCACCGTCGAGCAGCTGATCGCGAGAGAGCACCGCACCCGAGTTGCGCATCAACAGCTCGAGCAGCGCGAACTCCTTCGCCGTGAGATCGAGCTCGTCGTCGCCTTGCCAGGCACGGTGCTCGGCCGGATCGAGCCGGAGGCCGCCGACCTCGAGCAGCGTGGGCCGCTCGATCGGTGCGCGCCTCGCGAGCGACCGCAGTCGCGCGAGCAGCTCGTCGAAGGCGAAGGGCTTGGCGAGGTAGTCGTCGGCACCCGCGTCCAGCCCCGCGACGCGGTCCTCCACGGCGTCCCGGGCGGTCAGCATCAGCACGGGCGTCCAGACTCCCTCGGCGCGCAGCCGGCCGCAGACGGCGAAGCCGTCGAGCCCCGGCAGCATCACGTCGAGGACGATCACGTCGAAACGGGCCGCCTGCGCCATCCAGACGGCCTGCTCGCCGTCGCCCGCGATGTCGGCGGCATGGCCCTCCTCGCGCAGGCCGCGCGCGAGGAGGTCGGCGAGCTTCCGCTCGTCTTCGACGATCAGGACGCGCATCGGGGCCCATTCTGGCCCGGCTGACGTGAGGGGAGCATGAACAAGCCCTTCCGCCGGGCCCGGCGGGAATAGGTCGGCACTACAAACGTTGTACCAGGTACAGTTTTTGAACTGACCGAAGGAGAAACCTCTTGTCGAATTTGCTGCTGATCCCGCTGGAAGACAGCGTGATCTTCCCGAACATGACGGTCACGCTGGCCGTCGACGTCGGCGACGCCGACCGCGTGTTTCTCGTGCCCGTGCACGAGGGCGACTATGCGGCTGTCGGGACCGTCGCCGAGGTCGCGCAGCGCGTGCACCTGCCCGGCGGGCCCGAGGCCGTCACCCTGGCCGGCCTGCACCGCGGCGTGGCCGGCGCCGCCCAGACCGACCCGGACGGGCGGCTGCGCGTCGAGGTCGAGGACCGGCCCGACGAGGAGCCGCCGCGCATCCGCACGGCCGAACTCGAGCGGGAGTACCGCGCCATCGTCGAGGAGCTCCTCGAGCTCCGCCAGGCGGATCCCCGGATCAGCGGCTTCGTCCGCTCGATCACGACCGCCGGCGCACTTGCGGACACCGCCGCCTACGCACCCGACATCAGCTTCGCGCAGAAGGTCGAGCTCCTGGAGGCGGTCGACGTGATCGAGCGGTTGGAGCTCGCAGTCGAGCTGCAGCGCGAGCGCCTGGCCGAGCTTCAGGTACGACGTCGCATCAGCGACGACGTCGAGTCCGGCGCACAGAAGCAGCAGCGCGAGTACATCCTGCGCCGCCAGATGGACTCGATCCGCAAGGAGCTGGGAGAGGACGACGGCTCGGCCGCCGACGGCTACCGCACGACGATCGCCGAGCTCGATCTCCCGGACGAGGTCCGCGAGCAGGCCGAGCGCGAGGTCGCACGGCTGGAGCGCATGGGCGACCAGACCGGCGAGTCGCAGATGATTCGCACCTACCTCGACTGGCTGCTCGCAGTCCCGTGGGGCAAGAAGTCCGAGGAGCGGCTCGATCCCGCGCATGCGCGCGAAGTCCTCGACGCGGACCACGAAGGTCTCACGGACGTCAAGGACCGGATCGTCGAGTACCTCGCCGTCCGCAAGCTCCGTGAGGAGCGCGGGATCGAGGACGACAAGCGCTCGGGAGCGATCCTGACGCTGATCGGGCCTCCCGGCACCGGCAAGACGTCGATCGGCGAGTCGATCGCGCGCGCGCTCAACCGTGAGTTCGTCCGCATCTCGCTCGGCGGCGTTCGTGACGAGGCCGAGATCCGCGGTCACCGCCGCACGTACATCGGCGCGCTTCCGGGCCGCCTCGTGCGCGCGCTCCGCGACGCGAAGACGATGAACCCGGTGATCCTGCTGGACGAGGTCGACAAGGTCGGCGCCGACTGGCGCGGCGACCCGTCGGCCGCGCTCCTCGAGGTGCTCGACCCGGCACAGAACCACTCGTTCCGCGACCACTACCTGGACGTCGAGCTCGACCTGTCGCAGGTGATCTTCATCGCGACCGCGAACGTCGCGGACACGATCCCCGGGCCGCTGCTCGACCGCATGGAAGTCATTCGCTTCGACGGCTACACCGTCGACGAGAAGGTCGCGATCGCCCGCGGCTACCTCTGGCCGCGCCAGCGTGACCGGAGCGGCCTGCGCGAGGACGAGGTGACCGTCGACGACGCAGTCCTGGAGTCGATCGTCATCGAGTACACACGCGAGGCCGGCGTCCGGCAGCTCGAGCGCGAGCTCGGCAAGCTGCTTCGAAAGACGGCCACGAGCATCGTCTCCGGCAAGGTCGAGGCGCCCGTCGCGGTCGACCTCCCGCTGGTGCGGGACGCACTCGGACGCCAGCGCTTCTACCAGGAGTCGGCCGAGCGCACCGCCGTGCCCGGAGTCGCAACCGGGCTCGCCGTCACAGGCTCCGGCGGCGACGTCCTCTTCGTCGAGGCCACCTCGATGAAGGGCAAGGAGGGCCTCGTCCTCACCGGCCAGCTCGGCGACGTGATGAAGGAGTCGGCGCGGATCGCTCTCTCGTACATCAGGTCGCACTCCGAGCAGCTCGGCATCGACGACGGGAGCTTCGACGACCGCTCGTTCCACGTGCACGTCCCGGCAGGCGCGATCCCGAAGGACGGCCCGAGCGCGGGCATCACGATGACGACCGCATTCGCGTCGCTACTCTCGGGCCGCCCCGTGAAGCACACGGTCGGCATGACCGGCGAGGTGACCCTCCAGGGTCGCGTGCTGCCGATCGGCGGGCTGAAGCAGAAGGTGCTCGCAGCCCATGCGGCCGGTCTGACGGACGTCATCCTGCCCGAGCGGAACCGCGGCGACCTCGACGACGTCCCGGAGGACGTGAAGGCCGCCATGAGCTTCCACCCGGTGATGACGCTCGACGAGGTGCTCGCGCTCGCGCTCGAGCCCGCCGCGAGCCATGCGCTGCCGTAAGCACGATCCCGTCCCCGAGGAGGTCCGCCGCGCGGCGGACCTCCTCGAAGGACGCTGGACGGTGTCGATCATCTGGGCGTCGCACGAGGGCGCCGTACGGTTCAACGAGTTCAAGCAAGTGCTCGGGCCGGTGCCGCCTGCGACGCTCACCGTTCGCCTCGGCGAGCTCGAGGAGGCAGGCATTCTCGAGCGCGTGCTCGTCGACGGGAGGCCGCCGACGACCGAGTACCGCCTGACCGAGCGAGGCCACGAACTGCGCGGCCTCGTCGCGGCGCTGAGCCGGTTCGCCAGGCTCTGACCCTCGCGTAACCTTTACGGCCGATGCCGCACTTCTCCGCGTCGTACAGCGCCACGCTGCGCGTGCACCTCGACGACGAGCCGGGCGCGTTCGCAGCGCTCGCGGGTGCGATCGCCGACGTGGGCGGCAACCTCGACGCGATCGACCTGGTGCGCGTCGAAGGCGACAAGAAGGTCCGCGACGTCGTCGTCCTCGCGACGGACTCCGACCACGCGGCCCGGATCGTCGCGGCCGTCCAGGCCCTGCCGGGGGTGCGCGTCGAGCATGCGTCCGACCGCACGTTCCTGATGCACCTCGGCGGCAAGATGGAGGCCCGGGCGACGATCCCGCTGCAGACGCGCGACGACCTCTCGATGGCGTACACGCCCGGCGTCGCCCGGGTCTGCCTGGCGATCGCGGAGGACCCCGCGGCCGCGTGGAGCCTGACGGTGAAGGGGAACACGGTCGCGATCGTCAGCGACGGCACCGCCGTGCTCGGCCTCGGGGACATCGGCCCGGCCGCGGCCATGCCCGTCATGGAAGGCAAGGCGATCCTCTTCAAGGAGTTCGGCGGCGTCGACGCCTGGCCGATCTGCCTCGACACGAAGGACACCGACGAGATCGTCGCGATCGTCAAGGCGCTCGCGCCGGGCTTCGGCGGCATCAACCTCGAGGACATCTCCGCCCCGCGCTGCTTCGAGATCGAACGGCAGCTGGACGACGCGCTCGACATCCCCGTGTTCCACGACGACCAGCACGGCACGGCGATCGTGACGCTCGCGGCGTTGATGAACGCGCTGCAGATCGTCGACAGGAGCCTCGAGGACGTGACGATCGTCGTCGCCGGCGTCGGCGCGGCCGGGCTCGCGGTCACCGACATCCTTCTCGACGCCGGCGCGACGAATGTGATCGGCTGCGACCGGGCCGGCGCGCTCTACGAAGGCCGGCCGGACCTGACCGACGTGAAGCTGGGATACGCCGCCCGCACGAACCCCCAACGGCTCACGGGCTCCGCCGACGAGGTGCTGCGCGGTGCCGACGTCTTCATCGGGCTGTCGGGGCCGGGCGCGGTGAGCACCGACGGCGTGCTCGGCATGAGCGACGACGCGATCGTCTTCGCCATGGCGAACCCCGTTCCCGAGGTCAATCCCGAGGCTGTCGCCGCGAAGGCCGCCGTGCTGGCGACCGGGCGCTCCGACTATCCGAACCAGATCAACAACGTGCTCGCCTTTCCCGGCGTGTTCCGCGGGGCGCTCGACGCCCGTGCGACGCGGATCACCCCGCGCATGCGCGCGGCCGCGGCCACGGCGCTCGCTGCGACGATCCCGCCCGCCGAGCTCTCGGCCGACTACATCGTCCCGAGCGTCTTCAACCGCTCGGTCGCGCCGGCGATCGCCGCCGCCGTCCGGCGCACCGCCGAGGAAGACGGCGTCGCCCGGCGGCTGCACTCGGGCGCGGAAGACATCAAGGTCGCCTAGGCCACGGGGGCCGGCCGGCCGAGCTCGTCGATCAGGTCGGCGATCGAGTCGACGATCCTCGACGGCCGGAACGGGAAGCGCTCGGCTTCCTCGCGCTGCGTCGAGCCGGTCAGGACGAGCACCGTGTGCATCCCGGCCTCGAGGCCCGACACGACGTCCGTGTCCATCCGGTCGCCGACCATCGCCGAGGTCTCGGAGTGCGCGTCGATCGCGTTCAGCGCCGAGCGCATCATCAGCGGGTTCGGCTTGCCGACGAAGTACGGCTCGACGCCCGTCGCCCGGCTGATCAGCGCCGCGACCGCGCCGGTCGCCGGCAGCGGGCCGTCGGGGGTCGGGCCGGTCGGGTCGGGATTCGTCGCGATGAAGCGCGCCCCGTCGACGATCAGCCGGATCGCCTGCGAGATGCGCTCGAAGCTGTACGTCCGCGTCTCCCCGAGGACGACGTAGTCCGGCTGCCGGTCGGTGAGCGTGTAGCCCGCGGAGTGGAGCGCTGTGGTCAGCCCCGACTCGCCGATCACGAAGGCCGTGCCGCCGGGCCGCTGGCTCTCGAGGAAGTTCGCGGTCGCGAGCGCCGAGGTCCAGATCGACTCCTCCGGCACGTCGAGCCCGTTCAGCGCAAGGCGGGCCGCCAGGTCACGGCGCGTGTAGATCGAGTTGTTCGTCAGGACGAGGAACGGCATGCTGAGCTCGCGCAATCGCGCGATGAACTCCCCGGCGCCCGGAATAGGATGCTCTTCGCGGACGAGCACTCCATCCATGTCCATCAACCACGACTTGATCTCGCGCTGCTTCATTCGCCCAAGTCTTGCGCATCGCTCAGTCGGTAGACGCGAGAGGCTGTTCCGCCGAGCACGGCCGCGCGTTCGCGTGCTCCGAGATCGCCGAGCGCAACGAGCAGCAGGTCGAGCACCGCGTCGTAGTCGGCTGCGAGCAGGCACACCGGCCAGTCGGAGCCGAACATCGAGCGGTCGGGGCCGAAGCAGTCGATCGCGTGACGCAGCGGCGGCAGCAAGTCGTCCCGCCGCCAGGCGTTCCAGTCCGTCTCGGTGACGATCCCCGAGAGCTTGCAGGTCACGTTGGGCAACGCGGCGAGCGCCGCCAGGCCCTCGGCCCAGCTCGTCATGTCACCGCCGTGCAAGGGCGGCTTCGCGAGATGGTCGACGACGAAGCGCACGCCGGGATGACGGCGGGCTAGTTCGAGCGCCGCGGGCAGCTCCCGCGTGCGGACGAGCAGGTCGAACGAGAGGTCTTCGCGCTCGAGCGCGTCGATGCCGCGCTCGACCTCGGGTCGCAACAACCACGCGGGATCGGGCTCGTCCTGCGCCTGGTGCCGCACGCCGACGAGCAGTCCGCCGCGCAGTTCGGCGAGGACGTCAGCGAGGTTCGGAGCGGTGAGGTCGACCCACCCGACCACGCCGGCGAGCCACGGCACCTCCGCTGCGGTCGCGAGCAGGTCGCGTGTCTCTTCGACTGACGAGCGGGCCTGGACGACGACGGTTGCTTCCACGCCACGGCGGGTGAGCAGGGGGGCCAGGTCCTCCGGTCCGAACCGGCGGCGGATCGCCGCCATCTCCTCGCCCATCCACGGGTAGTCCGCGGTCGCAGGATCCCAGAGATGGTGGTGCGCGTCGACGATCACGGCAGGAGCCCGCGCTCCGCCAGCTCCTGCCAGAGGCCTGCGGGCAGCTCACGATCGAAGAGCTGCAGATCCTCCTCGACCTCGGCCGCCGAGCGGCAGCCGACGACGACCGACGTGACGGCTCGGTGCCTGAGCGGGAACTGCAACGCCGCGGCCTTGAGCGGAACCCCCCACCGCTCGCACACCTCCAGGAGGCTGCGTACGCGGGCAATGTGCCAGGGCAACGGCGATTCGTAGTCGAAGGTGCCGCTGCCGCCGGTCGCGAGGATGCCGCTGTTGAAGACACCCGCCGCAAGCACGGCGCAGCCACGCGCCTCGCACAGCGGCAGCAGCTCGTCGGCCGCGCCGCCGTCGAGCAGCGTGTACCGGCCGGCGACGAGGACGCAGTCGACATCGGTCTCCCGCACGAACCGCACGAGTGCCTCGGACTGATTCATCCCGGCGCCGATCGTGCCGACCACCCCTTCGGCTCGTAACTGCTCGAGTGCGGGGTACGCCTCCGTCAATGCCTGCTCGAGGTGCGCGTCGGGATCGTGGATGAGAACGGTGTCGACCCGGTCGAGGCCGAGCCGGACCAGGCTCTCCTCGAGTGAGCGGCGTACGCCGTCCGGCGAGAAGTCGAACACGGGCGCTGCAGCGGGAGCACCGCGGAAGAGCGGGCTCGGCTCGCCGGGGACGAGCAGACGTCCGACCTTTGTCGACAGGATGAACTGATCACGGGGGCGTTCGCGGAGCGCCGCCCCGACGCGGCGCTCCGACAGCCCCGACCCGTAGAGCGGCGCGGTGTCGAAGGCACGCACACCGAGCTCCCAGGCGCGGTCGATCGTCTCGTGCGCGGCGGCGTCCGCGACCTCCTCGTAGAGGCCACCGAGCGGCGCGCAGCCGAGGCCGAACCGCAGGCGTCGGCTCACGCGCAGTCAGGCATCATCGCCCTCGAGCGGCACCTCGTCCGTCGGAGCGAGGTGCTGCCGCAGCCAGAGCTCGTTGCTCGAGATGTGGAGCGTCGTCGCGGCGCGCGCAAGGTCCGCGTCGCCGGCGACGATCGCCTCGTAGATGCGCGTGTGCTCAGCGCGCGCGGTGTCGAGCGCGACCTTGTCCTGCAGGCCGTGCCAGAGACGCGCGCGGACCGTGCTCGTCGAGAGGCTGCGCAGGAGCGAGCGCAGCACCTCATTGCCGGGGGCGCGGCCGATCACGTCGTGGAACGCGGCGTCGGCGGCGACAAGCTCCTCGACGCGGTCACCCGCAGCGATCATCAGGTCGAGCTCGTGGCGCAGGGCATGCTTGATCTCGTCGTCCGCCCGTCGCGCGGCCATTGCAGCTGCCTCCGGCTCGAGCATCCTGCGCACCTCGAACAACTCGAGCACCGTGCTTCCGCGAAGCAGGTGCGTCGCGAACTGCGTCGGCGCGAGCAACTCGCTCGGCTCGAGGCTGCTCACGAACGTGCCGTCGCCCTGCCGGACCTCGAGCACGCGGGCGAGGGCCAGCGCCCGCACGGCCTCGCGGAGCGAGTTCCGCGAGAGGCCGAGTTGCGCTGCAAGGTCCACCTCGCGGGGAAGGCGCGTGCCGGGCCCCCACTCGCCGGAGGCGATCAGCTCGCGGATCGTCTCGATCGCGTCGTGGGTCACGCCGCTTCCCCGGCTTGTCATCCCACCTCTGTCACTGGAAGATCGGGTCACTTGGGCCTCTCAGCGCACCATATCGCGGAGATTTGCCAAATGGTATTGACAAACATCCGACCTTTCCGTTAGAAACCTCGGTCACATGACGCGAATCGTGCGGGCCGTCACCTACGACGTTCGCTTCCCGACCTCGCGGAGCGGTGCCGGATCCGACGCGATGAACCCGGACCCGGACTACTCGGCCGCGTACGTGGCGCTCGAGACCGACCACCCGGACGGGCTCACCGGCCACGGGCTCACGTTCACGATCGGGCGCGGCACGGAGCTCTGTGTCGGCGCGATCGAAGCGCTCGCCCCGCACGTCGTCGGCCGGACGATGGAGGAGCTCACCGCCGACCTGCGCGGCCTCTGGCGAACGCTCGTCACCGACAGCCAGCTGCGCTGGCTCGGGCCCGAGAAGGGCGTGATCCACCTCGCGACCGCGGCGCTCGTGAACGCCGTCTGGGACCTGTACGCCCGCCTCGAGGGCAAGCCGCTCTGGAAACTGCTCGTCGACCTCTCGCCCGAGGAGCTCGTCGCCTCGTCGACTTCCGCTACATCGAGGATGCGCTCACGCCGGACGAGGCGCTCGTGCTCCTTCGCCGCAACGAGTCGACGAAGGGCGAGCGAGAGGCGATTCTCCTCGAGCAGGGCTTCCCTGCATACACGACCTCCGCCGGCTGGCTCGGCTACGCAGAGGAGACGCTTCCCGGCCGCGTGCAGGAGGCGCTCGCGGACGGTTTCACCCACTTGAAGCTCAAGGTGGGCGGCGGGCTCGAGACCGATCTGCGGCGCGCACGCATCGTGCGTGAGGCACTCGGACACGAGCATCGGCTTTCGCTGGACGCGAATCAAGCGTGGGGCGTCGACGAGGCGATCGAGTCGATCCGCGCGCTCGCATCGGTCGATCCGTGGTGGATCGAGGAGCCGACGAGCCCGGACGACGTGCTCGGCCACGGCCGGATCCGCAGCGCGGTCGCGCCGATTCGCGTCGCGACCGGGGAGCACGTGCAGAACCGCGTCGTGTTCAAGCAGCTGCTGCAGTACGGAGCGATCGACATCTGCCAGGTCGACTGCTGCCGACTCGGCGGTGTGAACGAGGTGATCGCTGTCGTGCTGCTCGCGGCGAAGTTCGGCATTCCCATCTGTCCGCACGCCGGCGGCGTCGGGCTCTGCGAATACGCCCAGCACATCTCGATGTTCGACTTCGTATCGGTCGGAGCGTCGATGGAGAACCGCGTCTGTGAGTTCGTCGACCACCTGCACGAGCACTTCGTCGACCCGGTTCGGGTCGTCGCCGGCCGGTACCTCCCGCCGGAGCTGCCGGGCTACAGCATCGAGATCAAGCCGGAGTCGCTCGTCGAGTATGCGTTCCCCGATGGCGCCGGCTGGTGGAAGGAGGAGGTAACGGCATGACCCGAGTCAGAACATCATCGAATCGGAGGAGGAGAATCACCGTGAAGACACGCCTCACAGGCGGACTTCTGCTGCTCGCCCTCGCCGCCATGCTCGCGACCGCGGCGCTCGCGGCGGACACGACGCACGCGAAGAAGGCGGCGGGCATCAAGATTGGCGTCTCGCTCGCCGGTTACAGCACCGACTTCTGGAGCTCGTACGTTGCCTACGAGAAGCAATTCGCCGCGAAGTACGGCGCGTCCCTGGTCGGCCCCGTCTCGGCCAACGGCGACGCCGCGAAACAAGCGACCGACGTGAAGACGCTCATCTCCCAGGGTGTCCAAGCGCTCATCCTGAACCCGGTCGACAGTGCGGCGATCGCGCCGACCCTCGCCTATGCCGCGAGCAAGCACATCCCGGTGATCAGCGTCGACGTCGGGCCGACGGCCGGCAAGGTCTACATGGTCGTCCGCGCCGACAACACGCTCTACGGTCAGAAGTCGTGCGACTACATCGGCACGCACACGACCGGCTCCGGCCACGTCGCCGTGCTCGAGGGTGATCTCGCGTCGATCAACGGCCGCGACCGGAGCGTCTCGTTCATCAACTGCATCAACAAGAAGTATCCGCGCCTCAAGGTTGTCGAAATACGCCACGAAGTGGGATACCCCGACGGCAGTGAACGACGCGAAGACGGCAATGAGCGCATACAGCGACCTGAAGGGCATCTACACCCAGTGGAGCGGGCCCGTGCCCGGCATCCTCGCGGCGGAGAAGGCCAGCGGGAAGTTCACCAAGGTGGGTGCGCCGAATCACATCGTGCTCGTAAGCAACGACGGCGTTCCGTTCGAAATGGCGAACATCCGCAGCGGCGTGCAGGACGCGGCCGTCTCGCAGCCGGCGAACCTGTACGCGCAATACGCGATCTTCTATTGCAAGCAGGCGATCGCCGGCGTGAAGTACAAGGCAGGGCAGAGGACCGACCACGGAAGCAAGATCGTCGTGTTGAGCGGCAACCTCGAGGACGCGATCGTCGCTCCCATGGTCAGCAAGGTCAACGTGAACAATCCGGATCTCTGGGGCAACAGGAAGCATTGACCGATTCGCTCCAGCCTCGCGACGGGCGGCCGGCCGGGGAAGCCCGGCCGCCCGTCGCCGAAGCTCGGTCGATCTCGAAGTCGTTCGGAACGACGCGGGCGCTCGACGACGTCTCGCTCGCCGTCGTGCGTGGCGAGTGCCACGCACTCGTCGGCCGCAACGGCGCCGGAAAGTCAACGCTCGTCGGCGTGCTCACCGGCCTGCTCAAGCCGGATGCGGGCACCGTGCGGCTCGAGGGCGAGCCGGCCCCGAGCCCGGGCGACCGTGCGGCCTGGCAACGCAGCGTGGCCTGCGTCTATCAGCGGTCGATGGTCGTCCCCACGCTGACGGTGGCCGAGAACGTGTTCCTGAACCGCTCACGCGGACGCTTCGTCTCGTGGCGTGGTATGCGCCGAGAGGCCCGCAGCCTGATGCTCGAGTGGGGTTTCGATCTCGACGTCGACCTCCTCGCGGCCGACCTGTCGGTCGAGCAGCGGCAGATCGTGGAGATTGCGCGCGCTCTGTCGATCGGCGCCCGGTTCCTGATCCTCGACGAGCCGACGGCATCGCTCGAGGCCACTGCGATCGCCCGGCTCTTCGACCACGTGCGCAGGCTCAAGTCGACGGGCGTGGGGATCCTCTACATCTCACATCATCTCGAAGAGGTCTACGAGATCTGCGACCGCGCGACCGTTCTGCGCGACGGCAAGCTCGTCGTCAGCTCGCCCGTTGCGGAGCTCGACCACGACCGGCTCGTCGCCGCGATGGTCGGAGCGTCGGTGGAACGCGTGCAGACCACGGCGGCGGATGACCCGGCGTCCGAGGCCCGGCGCGCCTCAGCGTCTCCGGGCTCTCGCTCCGCTCGTTGTCGGGCTCGATCGAGGACGCCACCTTCGAGATTCGTGTGGGCGAATGCCTGGGGCTCTTCGGGCTGCGCGGATCGGGGCCGACGACGATCGCCGACGTCGTCGCGGGCTTCATCCGGCCCGACGCCGGCCGGATCCCGGTCGACGGCGACGCTCTTGCACCCGGGCAGGGTGGACGCCTCGCTCCGGCGCGGCATCGGCTACGTGCCGGAGGATCGTCACGCACGCGGTTTCGTCCCGACGCTCGGGGTGCACGAGAATCTCGACCTTGCCGGTGCTCGACCGGATCTCGCGGTTCGGCGTCGTCTCGGCCGCGCGCCGGGCGCGACCGCGGAGGGGCCGTCGTCTCCGGCTCCAGATCGTCTCGAGCGGCGCCGACCAGCCCGTCGGCGAGCTGAGCGGTGGCAATCAGCAGAAGGTCGTCGTCGGCCGGGCGCTCGCGAGCGACCCGTCGCTGCTCGTGGTCGTCAGCCCGACCGTGGGCGTCGACGTCGCGTCGAAGGAAGCGCTCCTCGGGGTCGTCGAGCAAGCGCGCAGCGACGGCATGGCGGTCCTGCTGGTCTCCGACGATCTGGACGAACTGCGCATCTGCACGCGCTTGCTCGTGCTCGTGCGCGGTCGCATCGTGCGCGAGTTCCGCGAGCCGCCGTGGGACCGCGTCGAGCTGATCGCCGCTGCCGAGGGACTCGCCGCGTGACCGAATCGGCGCTCCAGCACGCCGCCGGCGGACGGCGCCCGGCGCAGCGGCTCGTCCTCGGTTGGATCCGCGAGCTCGCGCTGCTTCCTGTGATCGCGCTCCTCATCGTCGTCGGGACGATCGTCGAGCCCCGCGTTCTTCACAACGCAGAACTTCGTCAACACCGCCCAGTTCTCGGCGGCGCTGGGGACGGTCGTGGTCGCCGAATCGCTGATCCTGCTCACCGGGAGCTTCGACCTCTCGCTGCAGTCGGTCTACGGCCTCGCGCCCATGATCGGCGCGTGGCTGATCGTGCCGAAGAGCGCGCAAGGGCTCGGAACCAACTGGAGCCCTGCGATCGGGATCGTCGTCGTGCTCGCGATCGGCGTCGCGGTCGGGCTCTTCAACGGCGTGTCGATCGTGAAGGGGCACTTCAACGCGTTCATCTTCACCCTCGCGATGCTGATCCTCCTGGCCGGCCTGCAGCTGGGCTCGTCAGCGGCCGAACGATCTACCAGATGCCGGAATCGTTCATCTACCTCGGCTCGGCGTACTGGTTCGGCGTTCCCGGTGTCGGCCTGGGTGACGGGAACGATCTTCCTGATCGCGGGCCTTTTCCTTCGCTACCACCGGGTCGGGCGCGCGATCTACGCGATCGGGGGCAACCCGGAGGCAGCCCGCGCGGCCGGGATCAAGGTCGACCGGATCCGGATCGGGGTCTTCATCGTCGCCGGCATGCTGGCCGCGGTCGCGGGCCTGATGACCTCCGGCCAGGTTGTCGCGGTGACGGCGAACCAGGGCAACAACCTGATCTTCACGGTCTTCGCGGCGGCCGTGATCGGCGGGATCGAGCTCGAGGGAGGACGAGGGCGGATGTTCGGCGCGCTGACGGGTGTCGTTCTGCTCGGCCTCGTGCAGAACATTCTTGTGCTCTCGCAGATCCATGACCTTCTGGATCGACGCAGCGAACGGCGCGATCATCCTGATCGCGCTCGCGCTCGCCCGTCTCATCGGGACGGCCGGGTCTGACGTGCGGCTCGCCGGCAAGGTCTGCATCGTCACCGGAGCCGGGTCGGGCATCGGCCGCGCGAGCGCGCTGCTCTTTGCCGCGGAGGGTGCGAAGCTCGTCGTCGCCGATGTCGACGACGACGCGGCGCGCGCCACGGTCGAGGCGATCGGCGCCGCCGCAGTCGCCGAGCACGTCGACGTCGCGGACGAGGCCGACGCCGCCGCAGTGGTGGCGGCGACGGTCGAGCGCTTCGGCAGGATCGACGTCCTCTTCAACAACGCCGGGATCAGCGGCGTCGGCAACCTCGAGGAGACGACCCTCGATGCGTGGGAGCGCGTGATGCGCGTGAACGCTCGCGGCGTGTTCGTGATGAGCCGGGCGGTCGCCCCGACGATGATCGCGCAGGGCTCGGGCTCGATCGTGAACATGTCGTCGGCGATCGCCGAGACGGGGCTTGCACGCCGCGTCTCCTACGCGGCGTCGAAGGGAGCCGTGCTCGCGCTCACGAAGTCGATGCAAGTCGATCTCGCGCCACACGGAGTGCGCGTGAACGCGCTGATGCCGGGGACGATCATGACGCCGTTCGTCGAGGGCTACCTGCGCGATTCCTACGACGACCCGGAAGAGGGCCGCCGCTCGATCCGCTCACGCCAGCTGACCGGCGACCTCGGAACGCCCGAGGACGTCGCGCATGCGGCCCTCTACCTCGCATCCGACGAATCGCGGTTCATGCTCGGCTCTGGCCTCGTCATCGACGGCGGGCTCAGCACCGGCAAGGGCTGACGCGCTTCAGCCCGCGGCGGCGGCCAGGGCGACGACCGCGCGCAGGCCGGCGGCCTTGGCGACGACGTCGCCGACGACGACGAGCGACGGCGTCTTCAGGCCGCGGGCAACCGCGGCGATCGTCCCGAGCGTGCCCGTGCGGACGTGTGCATCGGGCAGCGACAGGCGCGAGACGACGGCGACAGGCTCGTCGAACGGCCGTCCGGCGAGAATGAGGTTGTCCGCGAGCTGCTCGAGCCGCTTCAGCCCCATGAAGATCACCAGCGTGCCGGGCGTCGCGGCGAGGTGGTCGTAGTCGAGCTCACTGCCGTCGCCGGAGGTGCCGGTGAGGATCGTGACCTGAGCCGCGATGCCGCGCGCCGTCAGCGGGATGCCGGTGAGCGCCGGAACGGCGGTGAACGTCGAGACGCCGGGCACGATCTCGTAGGGGACACCGGCCGCCTCGAGCGCCTCGACCTCCTCCGAGCCGCGCCCGAAGATGAACGGATCGCCGCCCTTCAGCCGGACGACTGCGCGCCCGCGCCGCCCGTGGTGCACGAGCAGGTCGTTGACCTCCTGCTGGGTCAGGCCCTCACGGGCGATCCGGGCCGCACCGGCCGCCTTCGTGACCAGGTCGAGCGAGACGAGGCGGTCGTAGACCAGCACCTCGCTGGCGCGCACGAGCTCGAGCGCGCGGACCGTGACGAGGCCGGGGTCGCCCGGCCCCGCGCCGACGATCGCGACGCTCACGCGAGCGACTCCTCGACGAGCGCCTGGAAGTAGTCGCGCCGCGCCTCGTAGCTGGGCAGCTCGCGTTTCGCCCAGGGCCGTAGTGCCGCGAGCTCCCGCGCGAGCTCGGCATGCTCCGGGCCGATCAGGTCCGCGACGTCGGAGCGGATGCGCTGGGCGAGTGCGGGCGACGCGCCGCCGGTCGAGACGCCCACCACGATCGGATCGCGCCGCACGATCGCCGGGAGGATGAAGCTGCAGAGCTCGGGGTCGTCGGCCACGTTGCAGATCGTCGCCCGGTCGCTCGCGGCGGCCGAGACCTCCGCGTTCACCGCACGGTCGCTCGTGGCCGCGATGACGAGAAACCGCCCGACCACGTCGGAGCGGCGGAACGCGCGGCGCTCGATGCGCAGGGGCAGCTCGAGGAGCTCAGCGTCGACCTCTGGCGCGACGACGGTGACTCGTGCGTCGCAGTCGAGCAGGCCGTTCACCTTCTCGGCCGCGACCCGCCCGCCGCCGACGACGAGGCAGTCGCGGCCGCGCAGGTCGAGGCATGCCATGTAGTAGCGCGGCTCGCTCACGTCGCGAGGCTCGTCAGGCGGGCGCCGTTTGCATCGAGCCGGACGGACGCCTCGACGCCGCCGGCCTCGATCGAGAGCGTGAACGCACCGGGGGCGACCGCGCTGATCTTGACCGCGTCGATCTGGGCGCCGTTGAGCGCCTTGAGCGCGGTCGACACGGCTCGCGCGCTCTCGGACCGCGCCCGGCCCCGTGGCAGCTTCCGCAACGTCGAGAGCGCGGCCTGCTCGCCGCCCGGGCCGTAGTACGCGCGAACGCGGCCGGTCTGCAGGCCGAGCTCGAGCACCGACTCGAGCAGCTCCGCCGAGTCACCGCCGACGTCGCCGTCGTCGATCGCGGACACGAGCTCCGCGAGCCGCGCGCGCATCGTCTCGTCGCGGGCCATCGACAGCACCGTCTGCGCCTCGGCCAGTGCGACCTCCCGCGCCTCACCCTTCAGCGCGATGCCCGCCGGCGCGGTGACGACCGTCTCACTCACTGCCGTCGCCGATCAGCGCCCGCAGCTCGTGCTCGAGGCCGCCCGTCTCGATCGCACAGTGGATCCCGCACTCCTTCGGCGCGTTCGTCTCCCACCACCAGCGACCGGCGCGAAGGTCCTCGCCGGCCTGGGTCGGCCGCGTGCACGGCGCGCAGCCGATCGACGTGTAGCCCTTGTCGTACAGGGAGTTGTACGGCAGGTCGTGCTCGCGCACGTAGTCCCACACTTCTTCCTCGGACCACTCGGCGAGCGGGTTCAGCTTCACGATCGCGCCGTGGTCGTGGTCGATCTCGACCTTGCGGATGTCGCTGCGCGTCGCCCACTGGTCGCGACGCAGCCCGGTGATCCACGCATCGAGCCCTGCGAGGTGCTGCTGGAGCGGCAGCACCTTGCGCACCTGGCAGCAGAGCAGCCGGTTGTCGACGCTCTTGTAGAAGAGGTTCGGCCCGTGCTTCCGCACCATCGCGTTCACGGGTGCGGCTTTCGGCGAGAGCAGGTCGAGGTTGAGGCCCGGGTAACGATCGCGCATCTGCTCGATCAGCTCGAACGTCTCGCTCGGGAGGCGCCCGGTGTCGACGCTGAACATCCGGATCTCGGGGTCGATCTGGTACGCCATGTGCAGCAGCACCGCACCGTCGGTCTGGAACGCCGTCGAGATCGAGATCGAGGGCGAGAACCGCTCGATCGCCCACTCGAGCACGACGTCCGGCTCCTCCCCCTCGAACTCGACGCTGAGCTCGCCGGCCTCTAAGTCGTCCAGCAGCTCGACCGTCATTTCCGATCGGCTCCGTCAAGCCTACGCCTCATACGACTGCCTCCCTTTCTCTTGCCTTGGCGGGCTCGCGGCCTGCGAGGCGACCCAGGTCGTCGTCGCTCGTCCGGTCGCAAAAAGTCCTGAACGTCTCGCCCTCGCCGCGCCCGGCGACCCAGCCGCCGACGAGGCCGACGACCGCGTCGTCGAGCTCCTCCGTCGGCACGCGCTTGAAGACGGCGCGAGCGATCGCCGCCGGCCGGTCGAGGCTGCCGCGCAGGTAGATGTCGTAGGCCTGCCGGCGCTTGCCCTCCTCGTCACGCACGGTCGTGCCCTGGAACCCGATCTCGCCCACCCAGTGGTGCGCGCACGCGTGCGGGCAGCCGTCGAGGTTCATGCGCAGGCCGTCGGCGTCCTTGCCGAAGCGCTCCTCGAGCAGTTGCACGAGCCCGTCCATGCGCGACTTCGTCTCGGTGACCGAGAAGTTGCAGTGCGGCTCGCCGGTGCAGGCCACCGCGTCGCCGCGCAGCATCCCGGCATCGAGCGGAAGCCCGAGCTCCGCCAGCTTCGCCGTGACCTCGTCGAGCCGCTCGGCCGTGACGTTCGTGAGGACGAAGTTCTGCTGGCGCGTCAGGCGCACGTCGCCGCCGAGGCTCTCGGCGAGATCCGCGAGCGCGATCATCTGATCGCCGCTGACGAGGCCGAGGTGCACCGGCACGCCGATGTAGTGCCGCCCGTCGGACTGCGCGTGCACGCCGAGGTGGTTGCTCGCGGGCGGCAGTTGCGGCAGCTCGAACCGGTCGAAGGTGCGACCGAGGCGGGACTCGATGCGGTCGCGCATGCCTTCCGGGCCGATGTCGTCGATCATGAACTTGAGGCGCGCCTTGACGCGCGAGATGCGATAGCGCAGGTCTTCGCGCCACTCGTCGAGGATCGCGGCCAGCACCGTGACGGCGTCCTCCTTGGCGACCCAGATCCCGAGGTCCTTCGCGATCCGAGGCACCGAGGAGAGGCCGCCGCCCACGAGCACGCCGAACCCTTCCTGCCCGTCCCGGATCGCGCCGATCAGGGAGATGCAGTTGATCTCGGGCGCAGCGCACGCGTCGGGGCACGTGGTGATCGCGATCTTGAGCTTGCGCGGGAGGTCGGAGTAGTCGGGGTTGCCGTAGAAGAACTCCGCGGCCTCCTCGAGCACCGGAGTCGGGTCGAACAGCTCGTCGTGGGCCAGGCCGCCGAGCGGGCAGCCGGTGATGTTGCGCACGGTGTCGCCGCAGGCGCCCGCCGAGGTCAAGCCGACCGCGTGCATCCGGTCGAAGACGTCCGGCAGCGCACCGAGCTCGATGAAGTGGAGCTGCACGTTCTGGCGCGTGCTCAGCTCGCCCTCGCCGCGCCCGTGCACGTTCGAGATCTCGCCGATCACGCGCAGGTGCGCAGGCGAGGTGATCCCGCCGGGGATCTTCACGCGGAGCATGAACGTCCCGATCTTCGGCTTGTCGTGGTAGAGCCCCCACCACTTCAGCCGGACGATGTCGTCCTCGTCGACCTGCTCGTATCCCTGGGCGATCAGCGCCGGCAACTCGTCGAGCATCCCGAGCGGGCTCTTGTCGCGCTTCAGGCGCTCCGTGGAGTTTCGCTTGAGGACGAGCTCGAGAGTAGGAGCTTCTTTCGCCTTGGCTGCCATCGCGAGGACGAGATGATACTTCAAAAAGTAAAGCTGGGAGAGCGGCGGCTTTACATTATGAAGTTTCGGTCTTCCCGAGGGTCACGTTCAGCGTCCCATCCGGACGGCGCCGGAGTCGAAGCGGGTAAACCTGCCCCGAGCTCGAGCGCACTTCGAGCTCGATCGGCGTCTCTGCCCGGCCGCGCTCGCGCCGGGAGCCGAGCAGCTCCTGGTGCCGCGCGAAGGCGGCCCGGACGGCGGGCATCACGTCGGAGTCGCGGAACGGCTTCACGAGGTACGCGAAGACCCCGGCGGCGATCGCACGCTCTACGAGCGGCGGGTCGGAGTACGCGGTCAACATCACGATCGGGACCGGGCGCTCTGCGTAGATGCGGCGCGCAGCCTCGATGCCGTCGAGGTTCGGCATCTTCACGTCGAGGATCACGACGTCGGGCTCCGTCTCGCGCGCGAGCGCGACGGCTTCGAGCCCGTCACGCGCCTCACCGCACACGACGACGCCTTCGCGCTCGAGCAGCTGTTTGAGGTCGAGGCGGATGATCGTCTCGTCTTCGGCGATCAGAACGTGCAGGCGATCGTCCATGACGCTCCTTTCGTCAATGCTTTATCTTTTGAAGGGAGATGGCCCAGATCCGCATCCCGCCGGTGCTCCGGCCCGAAGCCGAGGGCAACCGCACCGTCGCGGTCGAGGCGGCGACGGTTCGGGAGGCGCTCGACGGCCTGGTTTCGCTCCATCCCGCGCTCAGGAGCCGCCTCCTCGAGGGCGACGGCGTCCCGACCTATCTGAACGTCTTCGTCGACGGCGACGACATCCGCCTGCTCGGCGGCCTCGACGCGGCCGTCTCGCCCGAGTCGACGATCCTGCTCCTGCCCGCCGTCGCGGGCGGCGCGCCAACGTGTGACGACGCCGTCACAATCGACCCGCCCATCCCGGGCCGTTGAGCCAAACGTGACAGTCTCGTCACACTTGGACCGACCAAGTGTGACGAGAGTGGGACAGCCCGGTTCGCGCACGTCGACTCCTCCTTCGCTCCAACAAAAAAGATCCCGGCAAGCACGCATGTGCTTCCGAGACCTCGATGCCTCTGCCGGCCGCGTTCTGCCGCGACCGGACGAGCCCACACTACACGTCGAGGAACTGCTGGTTATACTTTCGCCGCAATGCGCCACATGACCGAGAAGCCGATTTCCCTGCTCATGGTCATTGCCTGCGCGCAACTGGCCTAGCCGGACTCACCCGTCTCACCGGTTAGGCTCGAAGAAGAAGACGGGAGGCCCGGCGGGATGAGCGCGAACGCGCTGCGCTGCCGCGTGTGCGAGGAGGTCACGGTCGCCGAGCCGGTCGATGCCTGCCGGCGCTGTGACGGGCCGACCGACGTCCTCTACGACTGGACGAGCATCGGGCGGTCGGTCTCGCGGGCGACGATTGCGGCCGGGCCGGCGACGCTCTGGCGCTACGCCTCGCTCCTCCCGGGCGGTGCGCACGTCGATGTCGGTGCGGGCTCGACGCCGCTCCGCCGCTCGGACCTGCTCTCGGATGCGCTCGGTGTCGACCTGTACCTCAAGCTCGAAGGCGAGAACCCCACCGGCTCCTACAAGGACCGCATCGCGACGCTCGCCGCGTCGGCGGCCCTCGACCACGGCGTGGCCACCCTCTGCTGCTCCTCGACCGGGAACCTCGGAGACGCCGTCGGCGCCGCCGCCACCGCGACCGGGCTCGAGGCGATCGTGCTCACGCCCGCCGGGGTCGGGTCGGCGGCCGTCGCGACGCGCCACCCCGGTGCGCGTGTCTTCGCAGTCGACGGCACCTACGACGACTGCCGCCGGCTCGAGCTCGAGCTCGGCGCGCTCTTCCCCTGGGGCTTCGTCAGCGGCAACCTGCACCCGTACGCGAGCGAGGGCGCGAAGACGATCTCGTTCGAGATCGCGGAGCAGCTCGACTGGCAGCTGCCCGACGCGGTCGTCTGCCCGGCGGCCAGTGGAACCCTCTTCTCGAAGCTGACCCAGGGCTTCGCGGAGCTGACCCGCGCCGGGCTCGCCGCCGAGCCGCTGCCGCGGATGTTCGCGGGGCAGGCGCTCGGGTCGAGCCCGATCGCCGCCGCCTTCGCCGACGACCGTGGCATCTCGCGTGTCGAGGCGTCCACGAGCTTCGCGTCGCTCGCCGTGGGCGACCCGTCCTACGGTGACCTCGCGCTCGGCGCAGCGCGCGCGACCGGCGGCGCGATCATTGCCGTCGCCGAGGACGAGATCCTCGCGCACACGGCGCTGCTCGCCGAGACGACCGGCGTCGCACCCGACTGGTCCGGGGGCGCCGCGCTCGGCGCGCTCGTCGAGGCGACACGCCGCGGCGACATCGCGCCCGGCTCGCGGGTCGTGCTCGTCGTCACGGGCACGCGACCGCAGCCGGACGGCGGCGACGGCGCGCGAGTGATGACGGTCGGCTGCGACGCGCACGCTGTCCTGACGGCCCTGGGCCTGCACTCGTAACCTCTCGTCCAATGAGTGACACCGCCGCGCCGTTGCGCCGCGACGTGCGCATGCTGGGGACGATCCTCGGCACGGTGCTCGTCGAACAGGAAGGCGCCTGGCTCCTCGAGCTCGTGGAGCAGATCCGCCGCGACGCCCGGGCGGCGCGGCGCGACGGCACCGTCGTCGACGTCGATCCCGGCCTCGGCGCGCGCGAGCAGGCGCTCGTCCTCCGTGCGTTCGGCCTCTACTTCCAGCTCGCGAACCTCGCGGAGCAGCACCACCGGCTGCGGCGGCGACGCGAGGACGCGCACAGCGAACGCGTGACGCGCGAGTCGCTCGACGATGCGTTCGCGCAGCTCGACGGGGTCGACCTCGGGCGCGCGCACGGCACCTCGATTCGCCTCGTCCTGACCGCGCATCCGACCGAGGCGACGCGCCGAACCGTGCTGCTCGCGCACATTCGCATCTCGGAGCAGCTGCGCCTCCTGGACGACCCGCGCCTCTCGCCGGCCGAGCAGCGGGACGCGGAGGAGCAGATCGCCGAGGAGGTGACGCTGCTCTGGCAGACCGACGAGGTTCGGCACGACCGGCTGCGGATCTCGGACGAGATCCGGCACGGCCTCTGGTTCTTCGAGCACAGCCTGATGTCGGCGGCGACCGATCTCCTCCACCGAGTGGCGCGAGCGCCTGCCCGGATCGCCGCCCCCGCTCTCGTTCGGCTCGTGGATCGGCGGCGACATGGACGGCAACCCGAGCGCGGGGCCCGCATCGATCCACGAGGCGCTCGACCGCGCACGCGCGCTCGCGCTCGCGCGCTACCGGCAAGAGGTGCGCGCGCTCGCGGTCGAGCTGGCCTCCGCGCGGTCGCTTGTCAGCATCTCGGACGAGCTCGAGGCATCGCTGGCCCGCGACGCCGAGGAGCTGCCGCACTACGCCGAAGAGATCGGCGCGCGCAACGAGCTCGAGCCCTACCGGCGGAAGCTCTCGTTCATGTGGTGGCGGCTCGGCAACGACGGCTACCGCCGCGCGGACGAGCTGCTCGCGGACCTGGCGCTGATCCGCCGGAGCCTCGCCGCGAACGGAGGCGGCCGCGTTGCGGACGGACGCATCGCACGGCTCGAGCGCATGGTCGAGCTGTTCGGCTTCCACGTCGCGAAGCTCGATGTGCGCCTGCACGCCCGCGACCTCGACGAGCCGCGGGCACGGGAGGCGCTCGCCGCCGCGGCCGAAGCGCGGCTCCGCCACGGGCCGGCTGCGCTCGACACGCTGATCGTCTCGGGCACCTCCTCGGCCGGCGACGTCCTACGCGCGCTCGAGCTCACCGACGAGCCGCTGTCGGTCGTGCCGCTCTTCGAGACGGTCGACGATCTCGCGGCGGCGCCGAGGATCCTCGACGAGCTGCTCGCCGACGAGCGCTTCGCCGGGCGAGGTGCGGTCGAAGTGATGGTCGGCTACTCCGACTCCGGGAAGGACGGCGGCTACCTGGCGGCGCAGTGGGCCATCTACCGCGCGCAGGAGGAGCTCGCCGAAGTGGCCCGGCAGCACGACGTCGACCTGACGATCTTCCACGGCCGCGGCGGCAGCGCCGGACGCGGGGGTGGGCCGACGCACGCCGCGATCGCGTCACAGCCGGCGGGCCACCCGCCGGGGCACGTCAAGCTCACGGAGCAGGGCGAGACGATCTCGTTCAAGTACGGCCTCGAGGGCCTCGCGCGCCGCAATCTCGAGGCTGCGCTCGCCGGGACGCTCCTCGCGACCTACCCGGAGCGGCTGCCCGCGCCGCCCTCCGCCTCCGACCGAGCCACGCTCGACGGGCTCGCGGACGTGTCGCGCGCCGCCTACCGCGCGTTCGTCTGGGACCAGCCGGGGTTCGTCGAGTTCTTCCGCGCGTTCACGCCGGTCGACGAGCTGTCGCTGCTCGAGATCGCGTCACGCCCGGCGCGGCGGCCGAACGACGCCGACTACCTCTCGTCTCTACGCGCGATCCCCTGGGTCTTCTCGTGGACGCAGAACCGCGTGCTCCTGCCCGCATGGTTCGGATGCGGGACCGCGTTCGCGTCCGTGGACGACGGCACGCTGCGCGACCTCTACGAGCGCCTGCCGTTCTTCCGTGCGGTCGTCGACAACCTGGAGATGACGCTCGCGAAGTCGAGTCTCTCGATTGCGCGCGGCTACCTCCCGCTCGTGCGCGACCCGAGCCTCTTCGATGCGATCGAGGAGGAGCACGCGCGCACCGTTGCGGGCGTGCACGCGGCGACCGGCGTCATGCGGCTGCTCGAGCGCCAGCCCATCCTGCTGCGCTCGGTCGCGCTGCGCAACCCCTACGTCGACCCGATGAACGCCGTGCAGGTCGAGCTGCTCCGCCGTCACCGCGCAGGCGACGAGTCGGCGCAGCTGCCGCTGCTCCGCTCGATCGCGGGCATCGCGGCCGCGCTGCGCAACACGGGCTAGTACGTGGAACCTGGTTCGCTCTTAGAACCAGGTTCATGAGTTTCTCGGGAGGGCACGGCAGGACGAGACTCATCAACCTGGTTCGCAAACCCCGCGAACCAGGTTGCGAAAAACGTTACGCCGGCAAAGCCCGCGCGTCGAAGCGAGGCTCGTGCGCCGACTCGAAGCGGCTGATCTCGGCGTCGCGCTGCAGCGTGCGCGCGATGTCGTCCAGGCCGTTCACCAGGGTGTCCTGCGCGTAGGCGTCGAACGGGAACGAGAGGCTCAGGCCGCCGGGATGGGTGATCGCGAGGTGCTCGAGGTCGACCGTCAGCTCGTTGCTCGATCGAACGGCCTCGTGCAGCCGGGCGATGTCCTCGGGCGCCAGCACGATCGGCGCGAGGCCGGACTTGACGGCGTTCGTGTGGAAGATGTCGCCGAACGACGGCGCGATTACGACGCGGAACCCGTAGTCCTCGAGCGCCCAGGCCGCGTGCTCGCGCGAGGAGCCGCAACCGAAGTTGCGTCCCGCGAGGAGGATCGCCGCGCCCGGGTACGCGTGCAGCTCGAACGCGGGGTCCTTCATCCAGTCGAAGAACAGGAACTCGCCGTAGCCGGACCGCTCGATCCGCTTCAAGAACTGCTTCGGGATGATCTGGTCGGTGTCGACGTCGGAGCGGTCGAGGATCGCGACGCTGCCGGTGACCGAGCGAAGCGCGTTCACGCGAGCTCCCGAACGTCGGTGAAGTGACCGCTGACGGCGGCGGCGGCGGCCATCGCGGGGCTCACGAGGTGCGTGCGCCCGCCTGCGCCCTGTCGCCCCTCGAAGTTGCGGTTCGACGTCGACGCGCAGCGCTCGCCGGGCGAGAGGATGTCCGGGTTCATCCCGAGGCACATCGAGCACCCGGCGCGACGCCACTCGAAGCCGGCCGACTGGAAGATCTCATGGAGCCCTTCCTGCTCGGCCTGGAGCTTGACCCGTGCCGAGCCCGGCACGACGATCGCCTGCACACCGTCGGCGACCCGTCGTCCGGCGACGACCTTCGCTGCGGTCCGCAGGTCCTCGATGCGCGCGTTCGTGCACGAGCCGATGAAGACCTTGTCGATGCGAACCTCGACGAGCGGCGTCCCCGGCGCGAGGTCCATGTAGCGGAGTGCGCGCTCGACGGCATCGCGCTCGTCGGGATCCGCGAAGTCGGCTGGATCGGGCACCACGCCGTCGACCGGCACGACCATCCCGGGATTCGTGCCCCACGTGACCTGCGGCTTCAGCGCCGACAGGTCGACGGTCGTCGTCGCGTCGAAGACCGCGTCGTCGTCGCTGCGCAGCGCGCGCCACCGGTCGAGAGCCTGCTCCCAGGCGTCGCCCTTCGGCACACCCGGCCGGCCCTCCAGGTAGGCGAAGGTCACGTCGTCCGGCGCGATCATCCCGGCGCGGGCCCCGGCCTCGATCGACATGTTGCAGACGGTCATGCGCCCTTCCATCGAGAGCGCCTCGATCGCCGGGCCGGTGTACTCGAGGACGTGGCCCTGGCCGCCGGAGACCCCCAGCTGCCCGATCGCCGCGAGCACGAGGTCCTTCGCCGAGATCCCCAGCGGCAGGTCTCCCTCGAACGCGACCTGCATCGTCTTCGGCACTGCCTGCTGCAGCGTCTGCGTCGCGAGCACGTGCTCGACCTCCGAGGTCCCGATCCCGAACGCGAGCGCGCCGAACGCACCGTGCGTCGAGGTGTGGCTGTCGCCGCAGACGATCGTCATGCCGGGCTGGGTGACGCCGAGCTCCGCGCCGATCACGTGGACGATCCCTTCCCGCCCGCTGCCGGTCGCGAAGAGCCGCACGCCGAACTCGTCGCAGTTCGCGCTCAGCGCCTCGAGCTGGGCGCGCGCGAGCGGATCGGTGATCGGCCCGTCGAGCGTCGGGACGTTGTGATCCATCGTGGCGACCGTGAGGTCGGGCCGCCGCACCCGGCGCCCGGACAGGCGGAGCCCTTCGAAGGCCTGAGGGCTCGTCACCTCGTGCACGAGGTGCAGGTCGACGTAGAGCAGCGCGGGCGCGCCCTCGGGCGCCTCGACGACGTGTGCGTCCCAGATCTTGCGGAAGAGGGTCGAGCCGCTCATTGCGTGACCTCGGCGGCGTACGAGCCGAACAGCCGGAGCTCCCGGGTCATCGGGCGCAGCTCGGCGAGCGCGGGGCGCACCGTGTCGTCGAAGACGTGACCGTCGAGCACGACGTCGAACCGGTAGCGCCACGGCGAGTTCGGGAGCGGCCGGGAGACGAGCTGCACGAGGTTCACCCCGTTGCGGGCGAGCGGCCCGAGCGCGTGGAAGAGCGCGCCGGGACGGTGGTCGGTGACGAAGGAGAGCGCCGTCCGCCAGCCCTCGCCGTGCGCGATCTGCGTGTACGGAGCGAGTGCGACGAACCGCGTGAAGGCGGCCGGGTGGTCGCTGACGTCTTCGGCGATCACCTCGAGCCCGTACGCGGCTGCCGCCTCGACGCTCGCGATCGCGAGCTGCGTCGGATCGCCCGCCTCGGAGACGATGTGAGCGGCGTCGGCGGTGGTCGCGGCGGGCACGCACTTCACGTCCCACGACGCGAGCAACCCGCGGCACTGGGCGAACGCCGCCGGGTGCGACCACAGCGTCACCGCGCCCTCCATGGTCGCGCCGGAGACGCCGAGCAGGCAATGGCGAATCGGGAGGGTCGCCTCGCGCACGATCGAGAGCGCCGAGCCGTAGAGGAGATCGTGAGTCTCGGCGATCGGGCCGACGAGCGAGCTCTCGATCGGGAGGACTCCCAGCGACACTTCTGCGGCTGTCGCGGCCGAGACGACCGCGGAGAAGCTCGGGAGCCCGATCGAGTCCGCGGCGTCGGGGACGAGCACCGAGGCTGCCGCGTCGCTGTGGCTGCCGGCCGGGCCGGGATAGCCGACGGTGACGCTCATCGCGTCGCCACCTGATCGCTCGAAAGCGTCCGTTCGAGCGCCGCGAGCACCGCGTCGCCGAAGTCGACGGTCGTCGCATCGCCGCCCGCGTCCCGCGTCGGCCGCGCGACGAGCGTCCCATCGACGGCCGCGTCGAGCGCGACGGCGAGATCCGGCCGGCCGAGCGCGTGGTCGAGCAGCAGGGCGACCGAGCGCAGCATCGCGGCCGGGTTCGCGGCGCCGGTGCCGGCGATGTCGGGGGCGGAGCCGTGAACCGGCTCGAAGATCCCGGGGCCGCCGTCGCCGAGGCTCGCCGACGCGGCCAGGCCGAGGCCGCCGGTGACGGCCGCGGCGATGTCGGACAGGATGTCGCCGAAGGTGTTCTCGGTCACGACCACGTCGATGCGTTCCGGTGAGGTCACGATCTCCATCGCGAAGCTGTCGACGAGCGCATTGCGGAGCTCGATCTCGGGGAAGTCCTGCGCGACCTCGCCCACCACGCGGCGCCACATGCGCGACGTGTCGAGGATGTTCGCCTTGTCGACGGAGACGAGCGACCCGCGGCGGCCCTTGGCAAGCGCGAACGCGCGCCGGGCGATCCGCTCGACCTGCGACGGGTGGTACTCCAACGTGTCGAAGACCGTGCCGTCGTCGCGCACGCCCTTCGCGCCGTAGTACAGGCCGCCCACGAGCTCTCGCACGACCAGGAGGTCGATCGCTCCCTGGCGGGCCGGCCGCAGGTTCGCGTAGACGTCGAGCTCCTTGCGGATGCCGATCAGGCCCTGCTCGGGCCGCACGGCCCCGCCGTCCCAGCGCGGCCCGCCGACCGCCCCGAGGAGCACCGCCCGCGAGGCGCGGCACGTTGCGAGCGTCTCTGCCGGCAGCGGCTCTCCGAGCTCGTCGATCGCGGCGCCGCCGAACGGCAGCCGGACGATCTCGACGTCGACCGGCAGGCTCTCGAGCACCCGCACGCCCTGGTCGAGGACTTCCGGGCCGATGCCGTCGCCCGGGAGGCACGCAATCAGGTCAGCCATTCGCCAGCTCCTGCTTCACGAGATCGAGCACGAACCTGGCGAGCTCGGCGACGGCCGCATCGGAGAGCGGCCCTCCATTGGCCTGCTGCAGGTGCTCGATCAGGGCCGCCTCGCGGCCGAGATCGAGGAACGCGATCCCGTGCTCTTGCTTGTAGCTCCGTAGCTCGTCCACGAGTTTCAGGCGCGCATTCAAGAGCTCGACCAGCCGCTCGTCGAGCGCGGTGATCTCGTCACGGAAGGCGGTGACCACGGGGTCGACTGCCGCGTCGGGTGCCTCGCGGGCGCTCACGCGCCCACCCCCAGCCCGGCGAGGAGCTCGTCGACATCGGCGTCGATCACCGTGCCGGCACGAGCCTCGACGACTTGCGGGGTCTTCAGCCCGGTGCCGGTGATGAGCGCGACCACACGGTCATTCTCCCCGATCGCGCCCGACGCGGCAGCGGCGCGGAGCGCGCCGATCGTCACGCCCGCGGCGGTCTCTCCGAACACGCCGGTCGTCCCGGCGAGCAGCGACATGTTCGCGCCGATGTCCTCCTCGGCGACGGCGTAGATCGCACCGCCCGAGGCACGAGCCGTCGCGATCGCCAGGTCGCCGTCCGCCGGCGCACCGATCGCGAGCGAGTGCGCGACCGTCGCGGGCCGCACCGGCGACACCGGCCGGCCCTCGGCGAACGCCGAGGCAACCGGTGCGCACCCCTCGGCCTGCCCGCCGTAGATGCGGGGGCGCTCACCTTCGACGAGCCCGACGCGCACGAACTGCTCGAACCCCTGCCAGAGCTTCGTGAAGAGCGACCCGGAGGCGATGGGCGAGACCACTGCGTCCGGCAGCTCCCAGCCGAGCTGCTCCGCGATCTCGAACGCGAGCGTCTTCGAGCCCTCCGCGTAGTACGCGCGGAGATTGACGTTCACGAACGCCCAGTCGAGCTCGCCCGCCAGCTCGACGACCATCCGCGAGCAGTCGTCGTAGCTGCCGCGGACGGCGTACATCTCTCCGCCGTACACCGCGGTCGCAAGGAGCTTCTCCGGCTCGACGGTCTCCGGGTAGAGGACGACCGAGCGCATGCCGCTTGCCGCGGCGCGAGCGGCAACCGCGTTCCCGAGGTTGCCCGTCGACGCGCACGCCAGCGTGTCCGTCCCGAGCTCGGCGGCCTTCGCCGCCGCGACGGCGACGACGCGGTCCTTGAAGGAGTGGGTCGGGTTCGTGTGGTCGAGCTTCAGGTAGAGCTCGCCGATCCCGAGCGCCGCCGCGAGCCTCGGAGCGCGGACGAGCGGCGTCCAGCCGGGGCCACCGGCCGCATCGGCGGGGGCGGGGGTCGGCAGGAGCGCCTCGTAGCGCCAGAGCGAGCGGGGGCCGGCGAGGATCTGCTCGCGGCTCACCGCCCTCCCGACCGCGTCCCAGTCGTAGACCGGCTCGAGGGGGCCGAAGCATCGGAGGCAGATCCCGCTCGCAATCGCGGGATACTCCGATTCACAGACCCGGCATCTCAATGTGTCAACGGCCATATCCACTCCTACAATACTTTCCGAAATGAAGTTTTATCGGATCGACGACCTGCCCCCGTACGTCTTCGCCACCGTCGACCAGCTGAAGCGCGACCTGCGGCACGAAGGCCGGGACATCATCGATCTCGGCTTCGGCAACCCCGACATCCCGTCGCCGGAGATCGCCGTCGACAAGCTGCGGGAGGCGGCCCTCAAGCCGGCCAATCACCGCTATTCCGCGAGCCGCGGGATCACGCAGCTTCGCCACGCCGTCGCCGAGCTCTACGCGCGCAGCTTCGGCGTCGTCCTCGATCCGGAGACGCAGGTCGTGAGCACGATCGGCGCCAAGGAGGGGCTCGCGCACCTCCTGTGGGTGCTGGCGGCACCGGGCGACACGGTCGTCGTGCCGACGCCGGCCTACCCGATCCACGGTGTCGCGCCGCGGCTGGCGGGAGCAACGGTCGTCAGCCCGCCGGCCGAAGGCGGGATCGACGCGATCGCCGAGGCCGTCCGAGCATCCAAGCCGCGCGTCGTGATCGTGTCCTTCCCGCACAACCCGACCACGGCCGTCGCGACCGCCGCCGACATGCAGCGCCTCGTCGACCTTGCGCACGAGCACGACTTCGTGCTCGTGCACGACTTCGCGTACGCCGACGTGGCGTTCGACGGGCATCGCCCCCCGTCGGTGCTCGCCGCCGACGGCGCGAACGACTGTGCCGTCGAGCTCTACAGCCTCACGAAGTCCTTCTCGATGGCGGGCTGGCGGGTCGGCTTCGTCGTCGGCTGCCCGGAGATCGTGGCAGCCCTCGCGAAGCTGAAGTCGTACCTCGACTACGGAACGTTCCAGCCCATCCAGATCGCGGCCACGGTCACGCTCAGGCAGGCGCCCGACTACCCCGTCGAGGTCTGCGAGATCTACCGCAGCCGCCGCGACGCGCTCTGCAACGGGCTCGCCCGGGCGGGCTGGCCCGTCGAGCCGCCGCTCGGGACGATGTTCGTCTGGGCGCCGGTTCCCGAGCAGCTCCGCACGCTCGGCTCCCTCGACGTCGCGCTGCGCCTGGCGCAGGAGGCCGGCGTCGCGGTCAGCCCCGGCATCGGCTTCGGGCCGGGCGGCGACGGCCACGTCCGCTTCGCCCTCGTCGAGAACGAGCAACGGATCGGCCAGGCGACCCGCGCGATCAAGAAGCTGCTCGACAGCTCCTGAGCTCACCGAGTCGTCGCTCCCTCGGAAGCCGAGCCGACCGTCGCTGCGTACTTCGCGAAGACGCCGTGCTCGTAGCGCGGCGCGGGCTGCACCCACTCGGCGGCGCGGCGTGCGAGCTCCTCGTCCGGGACGTCGAGCACGAGCTCCCGGTTCTCGACGTCGACGACGATCGAGTCGCCGTCGCGCACGTGCGCGATCGGCCCGCCGCGAAACGCTTCCGGCGCGATGTGACCGACCATCAGCCCGTGGGTCGCGCCCGAGAACCTGCCGTCGGTGATCAGCGCGACCTCGTCGCCGAGGCCCTCGCCGACGAGCGACGCGGTGACGTGCAGCATCTCCCGCATCCCGGGGCCGCCGGCAGGCCCCTCGTAGCGGATCACGACGACGTCGCCGGGGACGATCGCGCGGGCCTTGACCGCGGCGAAGCACTCCTCTTCCGAGTCGAACACGCGGGCCGGGCCGCGATGGTGGAGCCGCTCGTGCCCGGCGAGCTTCACGACGCATCCCTCGGGCGCGAGGTTCCCGCGCAGGATCGCGAGGCCGCCCGTCGGCTTCAGCGGATGGTCCCACGACACGACGACGTCCTGGCCCGGCGTCTCGAAAGCCCCGTCGGCGACCTGGCGCAGCGTGCGACCGTCGATGCCGGCCGCGGACTCGTTCACAACGCCGGCGCGGACGAGCTCGCGTGCGACGAGGGCGACCCCGCCTGCCCTGAAGAGATCGGTGGCCACGTAGCGGCCCGCGGGCTTGATGTCGGCGACGATCGGCGTGCGCGCGGAGATGGTGTCGAAATCGTCGATCGAGAGCTCGATACCGACCTCCGCCGCAATCGCGAGCAGATGCAGGACGCCGTTCGTCGAGCCGCCGGTTCCCGCGATCGCGGCGATCGCGTTCTCGAACGCCTCGCGCGTCAGCACCTGCGACGGCCGGCGGTCCTCGACCACGAGCTTCATCGCGAGCTCACCGGCGCTGACCGCCGCCTGGGGCTTGCCCGGGTGGGTCGCCGGCACCTCGCTGAGCCCCGGCGGGCTCACGCCGAGGAAATCGAGGGCGATCGCCATCGTGTTCGCCGTGAACTGGCCGCCGCATGCTCCCGCGCCGGGGCACGCGACGCTCTCGAGCGCGTGCACCTCGCGATCGGTGATGCGGCCCGCAGCGTGTGCGCCGACGGCCTCGAAGACGTCCTGGATCGTCACGTCCTCGCCGCGATAGCGGCCGGGGGCGATCGAGCCGCCGTAGAACACGAGCCCCGGGATGTCGAGGCGGGCGAGCGCCATGACGGCGGCGGGAATCGTCTTGTCACAGCCGACGATGCACACGAGCCCGTCGAACAGGTGCCCGCGCGTGACGAGCTCGATCGAGTCGGCGATCACCTCGCGCGAGACGAGTGACGCGCGCATGCCCGCCGTGCCCATCGTGACGCCGTCCGAGATCGCGATCGTGTTGAACTCGAGCGGCGTGCCGCCCGCGCTCCGGATGCCCTGCTTCACGTAGCCGGCGAGCAGCCGGTGGTTGAGGTTGCACGGCATCGTCTCGATCCACGTGGTCGCGACACCGATCAGCGGCCGCGCCAGGTCGGCATCGTTGAAGCCGGCGCCTTTCAGCATCGCGCGCGCGGGCGCCCGGTCGACGCCGTCGGTGAGCGCCGCGCTGTTGCGCTTCGCAGGGTGCGACTTGCCGTAAGGGCTCATGCGAGTCTGGCTCCTTCCTGGGCCACTCGCAGCGTGAGCACCCTGGTGTCGTCGGGGAGTGAAAGCTCGAGCTCGGCCGCGACGCCCGCCGCCCGGTCCGGCGCGGCCCAGACCACGACCGAGGGGCCCGAGCCGGAAAGCGTGATGCCGACCGTGCCGTCCGGGGCGGACGACCGGAGCAGCTCGAAGAGCGGCGAGCCGCCGGCCCGGTACTGCTCGTGCAGGCGGTCGTGGAGCGCGTCGCCGAGCAGGCCGGCGTCGCCGGAGACGATCGCGGCGCCGAGCAGCGCGGCGAAGCCGGCATTCGCGGCGGCGTCCTCGTGCGTGACGGTGAACGGCAGTCCGCTTCGCGAGTCCGCCGTCTTGATGCGGGCCACCGGGACGGCCAGGATCGACGTGAGCGGCAGGCCCGCCGCGATTCGCGCCGCGCGAACGTGGCCGTTCGCACGCCAGGCGATGCAGACGCCGCCGAAGAGCGCGGCCGCGAGGTTGTCCGCGTGGCCCTCGAACTGCGTTCCGAGCTTGAGGAGCTCCCCGGTCGCGGCGCCCCTGCCCGCAACCGCGTTCCCCGCGACGAGCCCGAGGGCGATCGCCGCGGCGCTCGAGCCGAGGCCGCGTTCCAGCGGGATGCGGTTGACGAAGCTGAAGCGATAGTCCTCGACCGGCGCGAAGAGCGCGAACGTGCGCAGCGTGAGATGGCTCGCGTCACGCGGGAGCTCGGCGGCTCCCTCGCCTTCGATCTCGACCACGACGCTATTCGTGCGCGCCTCCTCGACGACGACCTCGTTCCACAGGTCGAGGGCAGCCGCGGCCGAGTCGAACGCCGGGCCGAGGTTCGCGGTGGAAGCGGGAGCAATCGCGTGCACGCTCATTCGACCACCTCGAGCACCGCGTCGAGCGTCGCGTCGATCACGGTTCCCTCCGTCACGTCGAGCGCGCCCGTGTCCTTGAGGCCGTGGCCCGTGAGGATGCAGACGACGGTCTGCCCGGCGAACGAGGCCGTTCCCTTCTGCAGCAATGCTCCGAAGCCGGCGGCCGAGGCGGGCTCGCAAAACGCGCCTTCGTCGAGCGCGAGCCGCCGCCAGGCGCTCCGGATCTCGTCCTCGGAGAGCGTCACGACCTCGATGCGGCCGGCCGCGACGAGCTCGGCGACATGTACCGCGTGCGCAGGCTCCTCGATCCTGATCGCGCTCGCCCAGGTCGTGGGGCGCTCGGCCGCCTGGCCGACGACGATCCGCGGCGCGACGCCTGCGTCGGCCGCGCCGGCGGCGACCGCGGAGACGTTCCCGCCGCCGCCGAACGGCAGCGCGATCACGTCCGGTGTGGCCCCGAGCTGCTCGAGGATCTCGAAGACGACGGTCTTCTGCCCCTCGATGCGGTCCGGATTGAGCGAGTTCACGAGCACGAAGCCCGGCCGCTCGCCCAGCTCACGGCAGAGGCGCAGCGCGTCGTCGAACGTCCCGCGCACCTCGAGGAGCTGCGCCCCGGCGGCGAGGGTCTGCGCGCGCTTCGCGCTGGCCGTTGCGCCCGCGGGCGTGAGCACGATCGCGGCGAGCCCTGCGCGCGCCGCGTACGCCGCCGCCGAGGCGGCAGTGTTCCCGGTCGAGGCGCAGACGACGGCGCGCGCACCCGACTCGACCGCCCGCCCGATCGCGACGACCATCCCCCGGTCCTTGAAGCTGCCGGTCGGATTCGCGCCCTCGCACTTCAGATGCAGGTCGATGCCGGTCGCCGCAGACAGCCTCGGCGCGGCGATCAGCGGGGTCGAGCCCTCGCCGAGCGACACGGCTGCGGCGGCTGTCGTCACGCCCAGCCCAGCTCGGCGACGCCGCGGTCGGAGATCACCGGCAGAGGCCGGGAACGACGATGCACCTCGGGCAGCCCACCCAGTGCCTCGAGCGCTTCTTCCAGCGCGCCCACGCGTGCCTCGTGCGTCACGACCTGCAGCTCGGCGCCGTTGCCGTTCGGCCGTTGCAGAAGGCGCGCGATCGAGACGCCGCGCTGCGCGAGCTCGTCCGCGACGCGGGCGAGCGCGCCCGGCCGGTCCTGCACCGACACGCGGAAGTAGAACGGCGAGCTGCTCTCGCCGGCCGGCAGCTTCGGGAGCTGGCGCCACGCGGCGTCGTTCTGGAGAAACCCGGTGCCCATCGTCCCGATCACGCTGACCATGTCGGCGATCACGGCCGATGCGGTCTCGATCCCGCCGGCGCCGGGCCCCTCGAGCGTGATCTCGCGAATCGCATCGCCCTGGAGCATGACGGCGTTGAACGCCCCGTCGACCTTCGCGAGTGGATGCTGCTTGTCGACGAGCGAGGGCTCGACGCGAACGTCGAAGCTCCCGTCGACGAGGCGCGCGGCGCCGACGAGCCTGATCACCATGTCGAGCTCGCGGGCGGCGGCGACGTCGTCGGAGTCGATCTCGGTGATGCCCGTGGTGGCGACGTCCGCGAGGTCGACGCGTGAGTTGAAGGCGACCGTCGCGAGGATCGCCATCTTTGCCGCCGCGTCCGCGCCAGAGACGTCGTCGGTCGGGTCGGCCTCGGCGTAGCCGCGCTTCTGCGCCTCGGCCAGCGCTTCGTCGTAGCTCTTCCCGCCTTCCATCTCCGTGAGCACGAAGTTGGTCGTCCCGTTGACGATGCCGAGGACCCGGTGCACGTTCGTGACGATGAGCGACTCTCGCAGCACCTTGATCACCGGGATGGCCGCGCAGACGCTCGCCTCGAACCGCAGCTGCACACCCGCCGACGACGCGGCCTCGAAGAGCGCCGCGCCGCGCTGCGCGATCAGCTGCTTGTTCGCCGAGACGACGTGCTTGCCCCGGCTCAGCAGGTCCAGCACATAGCCGCCCGCGACGTCGACGCCGCCCATCACCTCGGCGACGACGGCGATCGCGGGATCGTTCGCGATCTCCGCGAAGTCCGTGGTCAGGACCCCTCCCGGAGGGGGGAAATCACGCTCCTTCCCGGGATCGCGGACAAGCGCCTTCACGACGCGGAGGCGGTGGCCGGTGGCCCGCTCGATGTCGTCTGCCGAGTCCGTCAGCAGCCGGTTGACCGCCGCGCCCACGGTGCCGTAGCCGAGCAGCGCAACGGGGACGTCAACCGACGCCATGTACCTCCGCGGCTTCCTCGCGGACGTTCAGCGCACGCAGCCGCGCGCCCACCTGCTCGATCTGCGTCGCCGCCAGCTTGGCGCGGTACTCGTCGAGCACAGGCTGGCCGCGGTCCATCTCGGCGACCCACTCGCGCGCGAACGTGCCGTCCTGGATGTCCTTGAGGACCGAGCGCATGTTCTCGCGCACGTGCTCGTCGACGACCTTCGGGCCGATCGCATGCGAGCCGTACTCGGCCGTGTCGGAGATCGAGTAGTGCATCCGCTCGATCCCGCCCTCGAAGATCAGGTCGGTGATCAGCTTGAGCTCGTGCAGGCACTCGTAGTAGGCGACCTCGGGCTGGTACCCGGCTTCGACGAGCGTCTCGAACCCGAGCTGGATCAGCTGCGTGACCCCGCCGCAGAGCACGCTCTGCTCGCCGAAGAGATCCGTCTCGGTCTCCTCCTGGAAGGTGGTCTCCACCATCCCGGCGCGTGCGGCGCCGAGCGCCGCGCCGTAGGCGAGCGCGAGCTCCCGTGCGCGGCCGCTCGCGTCCTGCGCGACGGCGATCACGGCAGGCGTCCCGTATCCCTCCTCGTAGAACCGGCGCACGATGTGCCCCGGGCCTTTCGGCGCGACCATGATCACGTCGTGGCCCTCGGGGGTGCGATGCGACCGTAGTGGACGTTGAACCCGTGGGCGAAGAGCAGCGCCGCGCCGGGCGCGAGGTTCGGCGCCACCTCGGACTCGTACAGGGCAGGCTGCGCGCCGTCCGGCACGAGGAACGCGACGAGCTGGGCGCCCTGCACCGCCTCGGCCACCGACCGCACGGTCAGGCCGGCCTCCTCGGCGGCGGCCCGCGAGCTCGAGTCGGCGCGAAGGCCGACCTCGACCTCGACACCGGAGTCGTGGAGGTTCAGCGCGTGCGCGTGACCCTGGCTGCCGTACCCGAGCACCGCGACCTTCCCGTTCAGGAGGTCGACGTCGCCCTTCTTGATGATCTCGGCCATGTTGGAGTCCTTTCGTTGCGACTTGAAGGGTTTCAGACCTGGACGGACGGCGTTGCGGTGCGACCGCCGGCACTCGGGCGGCGAAGCCCCACGCGGCCCGTGCGCACGAGCTCACGGACACCGTACGGGCGAACGAGCTCCTCGAACGCCTCGACCTGCTCGGGCCGTCCGACGAGCTCGAAGGTCATCGCGTCGCGGCCGACGTCCGCGACCCGCGCCCCGGCGACCTGGCTGAGCGCGACGAGCTCCGCCCGGTTGCCGGCGGCGACCGCGACGGTGATCAGCGCGAGCTCCCGCTCGATCGACTCGTCGGGACGAAGCTCGGTGACGCGGAGCACGTTGACGAGCTTGTGCATCTGCTTCTCGATCTGCTCGAGCGAGTGCTCGCTGCAGTCGACGCGCAGGGTCAGGCGCGAGATGTCGGACCGTTCGGTCGGGCCGACCGCGAGGCTCTGGATGTTGTAGCCGCGGCGGGAGAACAGCTGCGAGACACGCGCCAGCGCGCCCGGCTTGTTCTCCAGTCTCACAGAGATCGTGTGGGTGTTCATGTCGCGAACACCTCGCCCTCGGGAGCCTCGATCGTGTCGACGGCGGCGGCACCGGCGGGGATCATCGGGAAGCACTTCTCCTCGGGATCGCAGCGAACGTCCACCACCGCACTCCGACCGGCCGAGAATGCGGCGCTGAGCGCCGACTCGAGCTCGTCCTCGTTCTCGGCCGTGAAGCCGGCGCAGCCGTACGCCTCGGCCAGCTGGGCGTAGTTGGGAACGGCGTGCGTGAGATGCGTTTGCGCGAAGCGCTCGTCGTAGAACATCTCCTGCCACTGGCGCACCATCCCGAGCCAGCCGTTGTTGATGATCACGGTGATGATCGGCAGCCGCTCGAGCGCCGCAGTGGCGAGCTCCTGGCAGGTCATCTGGAAGCAGCCGTCGCCGTCGATGCAGACGACGGTTGCGTCGGGCCGCGCGGCCTTGGCCCCGACCGCCGCCGGGATCCCGTACCCCATCGTCCCGAGGCCGCCCGACGTGATGAACGAGCGCGGCTTCTCGCACTGGATGTACTGCATCGCCCACATCTGATGCTGGCCCACGCCCGTCGTCCAGATCACGTCCTCCTCGCGAGTCGCGGCGAGGTCGCGCAGCGCCTCGATCGCGGTCTGCGGCTTCAACATCGAGCCCGACTTCTCGTAGCGGAACGGGAACTGCTCGCGCCAGTCGTCGAGCTGGCGCAGCCACGGCGAGCGGTCGGGCGTGCCGTTCGCTGCTGCAAGCGCCCGCACCTCCGCAGTGAGCTGCGAGAGCGCGAGCTTGAGCGGGCCGACGACCGGGATCTCCGCCTCGCGGATCTTGCCGACCTCGGCCGCATCGATGTCGAAGTGGATGACCTTGGCGCCCGGCGCGAACGCCGAGACCTTGCCGGTGACGCGGTCGTCGAAGCGCGAGCCCACCGCGATCACGAGGTCGGCCTTGTTCAGCGCCCAGTTGGCGAACTTCGACCCGTGCATCCCGGGCGCGCCGTAGTTCAGCCGGTGCGAGTCCGGCAGGCAGCCCTTGCCCATCAGGGTCACGACTGCGGGAAGCTGCGCCGAGTCGACGAGCTCGAGCAACTCGCGGCAGGCGTCGGCGTTGAGCACGCCGCCGCCCGCGTAGACGATCGGCCGCTGCGCCGCGGCGATCGCATGCGCAGCTTCCCGCAGCTGTTTCGGGTGCACCTTGTGCGGCGGCTTCCACCCGGGCAGGTCGACCTCGTCGGGATAGGCGAAGTCGAACTCGGCTTCCTGGACATCCTTGGCGATGTCGACGAGCACGGGCCCCTGCCGGCCGGTGCGCGCGACGTGGAACGCGGCCTTCATGACGCCGGGCAGTTCCTCGACGTCCTGGACGAGCCATGAATGCTTGACGATCGGCATCGTGATCCCGGTCGCGTCGATCTCCTGGAACGCATCCGTGCCGATCAGGCTCGACTTCACCTGCCCGGTGATGCAGACGAGCGGCGTGGAGTCCATCCACGCGTCGGCGATCGGAGTGACGAGGTTCGTCGCTCCCGGCCCCGAGGTCGCGATCGCGACGCCGGCCCGGCCGGAGGCGCGGGCGTACCCCTCCGCCATGTGCCCCGCACCCTGCTCGTGCCGGGCGAGCACGTGCCGAACGGTCGTTCCGCGGGCCATCGCGTCGTACAGCGGCAGGATCGCGCCGCCCGGGATCCCGAACGCGACGTCGACGCCTTCCTGCTCGAGCGCCCGGAGAATCGCATCCGAGCCCAACATCCGAGTGCCGCGCATGCGGGTCAACGCCACACCTCGTCGAAGTGCTCGACGTCGGTGCGCGCCTGGGGGAGCAGATCGATCACGGCATCGGTGAACGTGCGTGTGTCATATGCGCCGGACCGCGTCGAGCGGGCGACCTGGCCGACCGCGCGCTCGAGCGTCCGCGAGGCGGCCCGGCGCTTCAGGCCCTCGGCGAGCATCAACGACGCAGTCAGGAGCATTCCCATCGGGTCGACGACCCCGAAGCCGGCGTGCTCGGCCGGCCCGGACGTCCCCGGAGCGAACACGCCGGGGCCCTCGTCGGGCAGCCAGGCGTGCGCGACCGACGCGTCGGAGCCTGCGAAGTGGGACGCGAGATCGATCACCGCGGAGACGAGGTGCGCTTCGGTGACGACGACGTCGAGGCTCTCCGGCTGCTCCCGCAGACGGACGACCGCCGTCTCGAGCGCCACTTCCTCGACCTCGAGCCCGTCCCAGCGTTCGCGCTCGGTCTCGAGGGCGGCGCGCCACTTCTTCGACTCGCCGACCGAGACGAGGCGCCCGCGGCGCGACGCGGCGCACGAGAACGCACGGCCGAGCGCGATCGAGTTCGCCCAGTTCCCGACCGGCCCAGCGATCACGACGTCTCCGGCCGGCTTCACGTGCACGCGCGCGATCCGCCAGGCCAGCGCAAGGTCGGCCTTGACCCCTTCGAACGCGGGCTCGCCGGGAGTGGCGACGAGGATCGCGTCCGCGCTGCGGTAACCGGCGCGCGTCTCCGGCGGCAATGGATGACCGGAGCGCGTGACGGCCTCGCCCGCGAACGGAAGGTGCACGTCGTCGAGCTCGATCGCGTGGAGCCTGGCGACACTGTCGAGGGCGCGCGTGGCCGCGGCCATCAGCTCGGGCCCTACGCCGTCTCCGGCGAGACAGGCAACGGTTTTGACGGTCATGCGCGAACCTCCTGGAAGACCTGGTTGAGAGTAACGGGCGCGCCGAGGTCAGCGAGCTTCTTGAAGCGCCGAAAGGCGGTGTCGATCTGGCTGCGGTCGAGTGAATGGCCGGCCTCGACGCACGCAAGCGCGAACGCGTGGCGGCCGGAATGCTTCCCGAGGGGCAGCGTCACCGCTGCGCCGAGATCGCGCGGATCGATCACCTGATATGTCCCGGCGTCCTTGAGCATGCCGTCCTGGTGGATCCCGGCCTCGTGCGCGAACGCGTTCGCGCCGACGATCGGCTTGTTCGGGCCGACCGGGTAGCCGGTGAGAAGGCTGACGAGCGCCGAGGCCTCACGGATCACGGCGAGGTCGATCGTCGACTCGAAGTCGAAGATGTCGGCTCGCACGCGCAGCGCCATCACGATCTCTTCGAGCGATGCGTTTCCGGCCCGTTCGCCGATCCCGTTGATCGTGCACTCGACCTGGTGCGCACCCGCGGCGGCACCCGCCAGGGAGTTCGCGACCGCCAGCCCGAGGTCGTTGTGGCAATGGGCCGAGACCTCGATCTCCGCCAGCTCGGGACAGCGCTCGAGCATTTCGGCGAAGAGGTCGGCGTACTCGCCCGGGGTCGTGTAGCCGACGGTGTCCGGCAGGTTCATGGTCGTCGCGCCGGCCGCGACGACGGTGTGGATCACCTCGACGAGGAAGGCTCGATCCGACCGGGTCGCGTCCTCGGCCGAGAACTCGACCTCGTCGACGCGCTCCGCCGCGTAGGCGACCGACCAGCGGGCCGTCTCCAGCACCTCGTCGGGCGTCAGGCCGAGCTTGCGCTCCATGTGCAGCGCGCTGGTCGCGAGCACGATGTGGATTCGACTGCGCGGCGCGCCGGCGAGCGCTGCTGCGGCGGCGTCGATGTCCTCGGCGACCGAGCGCGCGAGCGAGCAAACGGTGGGGCGGGAAACGGCGTTCGCCACCGCCGCGACGCCGGAGAAATCGCCCGGCGAGGCCGCGGCGAACCCTGCCTCGATCACGTCGACGCCCAGCCGCTCGAGGGTCAGCGCGATCTCGACCTTCTCGCTCGGGCGCAGCGCGATGCCCGGCGATTGCTCGCCGTCTCTCAAGGTGGTGTCGAAGATCCTGATCCTGCGCACTCGTTTACTCCTCGGTCGGCGCCCTGACTGCGGACGCACTACTTCCCTCTGACGTCGGTGTGTGCGGCGTCGAACGGCCGCGTGAGCGCAATCTCCCCCTAGAGGGGGAGAATCAGAATGACCGTGATGAGAGAAACGAGCCCGAGCGCCAACGACACCTGAAGCGGCGTCGTCGAAGGCATGCTGCGGGCAACACGAGTCATCGCCGACTCAGTGTGCCGACAGGTCATGGTGCTGTCAAGCTTCAGAACTTGAAGCGTGCCGGCGCGCCTACTGGTCGGCGAGCTCGTGCGAGCGCTCGGTCGCGGCGTTGATCGCGTTCAGGAACGCCGCTCGGACACCCGAGCGCTCGAGCTCGCGGATCGCCCGCGTCGTCGTGCCGCCGGGCGAGGTGACGGCCTCGCGCAGCTCGACCGGATGCATGTGCTCGTCGCGAAGCAGCAGGCCGCTTCCGACCATCGTCTGCACGACGAGCCGCGTCGAGACGTCGCGGCTCAGCCCGAGCAGCAGTCCCGCCTCGATCATCGCCTCGGCGAGGAGCGCGAAGTAGGCCGGGCCGGAGCCCGAGAGCGCGGTGACCGCGTCCATGTCCCGCTCCGCGACCCGGACGACTGCGCCGACATGCCCGAGCGCCTCCTCGGCGAGCGCCAGATCCTCTTCGGCCGCGGAGCTGCCGCCGCAGACCCCGGCGATCCCTTCCTGGATCAGCGCCGGGGCGTTCGGCATCGCCCGCACGACGCGGGAGCCGGCGGGCAGGTGCGCCTCGATGAAGCCCGTCGTCACGCCCGCCGCCACGGAGAGCACCGTCGTCGACCCGGGCAGCGTGGGCGCGATCTCGGCGAGCACGACCGAGATGTCCTGCGGCTTCACGGAGACGATCACGAGCCCCACGCCCTCGATCGCGAGCGCATTGGACGCTTCGGCCCGCACCCCGTGGCGCTCGCGGAGCTCGGCGAGGCGCTCGTCGCGCCGCGCGGTGACGATCAGGTCGTCCGGAGCCCGCCAGCCGGAGCCGAGGAAGCCGCCGAGGAGCGACTCGCCGAGCCGCCCTGCGCCGAGGATCGCGATCCTGCCGGGCACGTTGCGGCCGCTAGCGACGCGCGGCGGCCGGACGCCGGCGCTTCGCTGGCTCCGGGATCATCCAGGAGTGCCCGAAGCGGCGCATCTCCCTGATGACGGGCAGAAGCGCACGTCCCTTTTCCGTCAACTGGTACTCGACGCGCGGCGGCGACTCGGGATAGCTGCGCCGGATGAGGACGCCCTGCCGCTCGAGCATGTCGAGGCGCTCGGAGAGCGTCCGCGGGCTGATGCCGGGACACGCGTGCTCGAGCTGCATGAAGCGCCGCGGGCCTTCGGAAAGGTCGTGAATGAGGAGCGGCGTCCACTTGGTGGCGATGATCTCCGCGCTTGCGGCGACCGCACAGCTCTCGTCGTGTGTCTCGTTCATCGTTCGTTTCATGAGCGCCATCCTACTCCGCCCCACGGGCGGCAGCTATCGAAAGGGAAGTGGCCTGCTCAGGCGCTGAATCGCGTGCGTTGAGCCATTCCTGCACCACGGTCGCACAGCGGCGGCCCTCGTCGATCGCCCAGACGATCAGCGACTGGCCGCGCCGCGCGTCGCCGGCGGCGAACACGCCGGGCTGCGAGGTGGCGAACCGAGCCGCGGCGACGTTGCTGCGCGCGTCGCGCTCGACCTCCAGGCCGTCGAGGAGCGCCTGTTCGGGGCCGAGGAAGCCCATCGCGAGCAGCACGAGCTGGGCGGGCCGCGCCTCCTCCGTCCCCGCCACGAGCTCGAACGGCGGGACGCCAGTGTTCTGCTGCCAGACGATCCGCTCCACCGAGCCGTCGCCTTCGAAGCGGGTCGTCGAGATCGAGAAGTCGCGGTCGCCGCCCTCCTTCAGCGCGTAGGAGGTACGGAGCTTCATCGGCCAGGTCGGCCACGGGGTCAGGTCGTCGCGGCGGGCCGGCGGCGGCTCGCCGAGCAGCTCGATCTGCATCACCGACGCGGCGCCCTCGCGATGGGCGTGACCGACGCAGTCGGCGCCCGTGTCGCCGCCGCCGATCACGACGACGTGCTTCCCGGCCGCCGAGATGGTCGCGGCCGCCGTCCCGTCGATCGCCCGCGCCCGCTCGTAGAGGTACTCCATGGCGAAGTGCACGCCGTCGAGCTCCACGGCCGGGCACGGGCAGGTCGCGCGGCACGCGCGAGCCGACCGCCAGCACGACGGCGTCGTGGCGCGTGCGCAGCTCTTCGACGCCGAGATCGACCCCGACGTCGACGCCGAAGCGGAACTCGACGCCCTCGGCGACGAGCTGCTCGACACGGCGCTCGACGAGCCGCTTCTCGATCTTGAACTCGGGGACGCCGAAGCGGATCAGGCCGCCCGCAGCTTCGTCGCGCTCGTAGACGGTCACCTGCTCGCCGGCGCGCGCCAGTTGCTGCGCGCACGCGAGCCCTGCCGGCCCCGAGCCGACGACGGCGATGCTGCGCCCGGTCGAGGCGGCCGGCGGCTGGGGGACGATCCAGCCTTCGTCCCAGGCCCGGTTCACGATCGCAAGCTCGATCTGCTTGATCGAGACGGCGTCGCCCTCGTTGATCTCGAGCACGCAGGCCGCCTCGCAGGGAGCCGGACAGAGGCGTCCGGTGAACTCCGGGAAGTTGTTCGTGCGGTGGAGCTGCTCGCTCGCCTCGGCCCACCGGTCGCGATAGACGAGGTCGTTCCAGTCCGGGATCAGGTTGCCGAGCGGGCAGCCGCTGTGGCAAAAGGGAACGCCGCACTCCATGCACCGGGCGCCCTGTTCGCGCAGCTCGGCGAGGGGCAGCGTCCCGACGAACTCGCGCACGTCGCCGATCCGCTCGGCCGGCGGCCGCTCCGGCGCCTCCGCGCGGCCGATGTTCAGGAAGGCGCCGATCCTTCCCATCAGGCGGCCTCCTCCGATTCCTTCGTGACGAAGCCTGCGCCCCCGGCCGAGACCGGATGGTCGCGGTAGCGCACCTCGTCGCCGAGCTCGGCGAGCGCGCGCTTGTAGTCGTGGGGGATCACCTTCACGAACGGGGCCGGGCTCCAGTCCGCGAGCAACCTCGCGGCGACGGGCGAGCCGGTGCGCTCTTCGTGCTCCCCGAGCAGCTCGAGCACGATCCGCTCGTCGTCTGCGTCGAGCGGCTCCAGGCCGACGAGCTGCTGATTGCAGCGCGCGGCGAACGCCGCCTCCTCGTCGAGGACGTAGGCGATCCCACCGCTCATGCCCGCGGCGAAGTTGCGGCCCGTCGGTCCCAGCACGACCACGTGACCGCCCGTCATGTACTCGCAGCCGTGGTCGCCGACGCCTTCGACGACCGCGTCGGCGCCGGAGTTGCGGACGGCGAACCGCTCACCCGCGACGCCGCGGAAGAACGCGCGCCCGGAGGTGGCGCCGTAGAGAACGGTGTTGCCGACGATCACGTTCTCCTCCGCCTTGAAGGTCGCCTCGGCGGGCGGCCGCACCGTGATCGTGCCGCCGGAGAGGCCCTTGCCCGCGTAGTCGTTCGCATCGCCGGTCAGTGTCAGCTCGATGCCGGGCGCGAGCCAGGCGCCGAACGACTGCCCCGCCGAGCCGTTCAGGGCGAAGCGAATCGTCCCCGGCGGCAGCCCCGCGCGGCCGCGGCGCTTCGTGACGTAGTGCGAGAGCAGCCCGCCGATCGTCCGGTTGACGTTGCGCACTGCGAACGAGCGCGCTCACGGGCTCCTCGTGCGAGAGCGCGCGCTCGGCGACGTCGATCAGCTTCCAGTCGAGCGAGTCTCCGAGCGGCGAGAGCTGCGGCTCGATCCGCCGCAGCGCCGTGCCCTCCGGCACGTCGGGCGCCCGCAGCAGGTTCGAGAGGTCGATCCCGCGCGCCTGCCAGTGCTCGAGGGCGGTGTCCGGCTCGAGCAGGTCGACGCGGCCGACGAGGTCCTCGAACCGCGCGATGCCGAGCGAGGCCATGATCCGGCGCACGTCCTCGGCGACGAGGAAGAAGAACTCGATCACGTGCTCGGGCTGGCCGCGGAACCGCTTGCGCAGCTCGGGGTCCTGCGTCGCGATCCCGACGGGGCAGGTGTTGAGATGGCAGGCGCGCATCATCACGCAGCCCGTCGCGATCAACGGCGCCGTCGCGAACCCCATCTCGTCGGCGCCGAGCAGGGCGGCGACCACGACGTCGCGCCCGGTCTTCAGCTGGCCGTCGGTCTGGACCCAGATCCGCGAGCGCAGGCCGTTGAGCACGAGCGTCTGCTGCGTCTCGGCGAGGCCGATCTCCCACGGCACGCCGGCGTGCAGGATCGAGGAGAGCGGGGACGCGCCGGTGCCGCCGTCGTGCCCCGAGATCAGCACGTGGTCCGCGTTCGCCTTCGCGACGCCCGCCGCGACGGTGCCGACGCCCACCTCGGCCACGAGCTTGACGGAGATGCGCGCAACGGGGTTCGCGCACCGAAGGTCGTAGATCAGCTGCTTCAGGTCTTCGATCGAGTAGATGTCGTGATGCGGCGGCGGCGAGATCAGCCCGACGCCCGGAGTCGTGAGCCGCACGCCGGCGATGTACCGGTCGACCTTGTGCCCGGGCAGCTGTCCGCCCTCGCCCGGCTTCGCGCCCTGGGCCATCTTGATCTGCAGCTCGTCGGCGTTCGTCAGGTAGTCGATGTTCACGCCGAAGCGGCCCGAGGCGACCTGCTTGATCTTCGACCGGCGCTCGTCGGTGAACCGCTCCGGGTCCTCCCCGCCCTCCCCGGTGTTCGAGCGGCCCCCGATGCGGTTCATCGCGACGGCGAGCGTCTCGTGCGCCTCGCGGGACAGCGACCCGAGCGACATCGCGCCGGTCGAGAACCGCTTCACGATCTCCGCGGCGGGCTCGACCTCCTCGAGCGGGATGCCGCCGCCGTCCGCCGTCCTGAACCGCAGCAGGCCGCGGAGGGTCGAGCGGCGCGCAGAGTCGTCGTTGACCGTCGCCGCGAACTCGTCGTAGGTCGCCTGGCCGCCCCCGCGCACCGCGTGCTGCAGCAGCGCGATCGTGTCCGGGTTCCACTGATGGTGCTCGCCGTCGCGGCGCCACGCGTACAGCCCGACGACGGGCAGAAGCTCGCCGGCCGCGCCCGGATAGGCGCGAGCGTGCCGCACGAGCACGCCCTCGGCGAGCTCGGGCAGCCCGATCCCGCCGATGCGCGACGGCGTCCCCGTGAAGTAGCGCTCGATCAGAGCGGTCGAGAGGCCGACCGCCTCGAACACCTGCGCGCCGCAGTAGGACGAGATGGTCGAGATCCCCATCTTCGAGATCACCTTCAGGAGGCCCTTGCCGACCGCCTTCACCGCGCGCGCCTCGGCCTCGGCGCGCGAGAGCTCGATTCGGCCCTCGTCGACGAGCTGGCCGATCGTCCCGAGCATCAGGTACGGGTTCACCGCCGCCGCGCCGTAGCCGATCAGCACCGCGACGCTCTGCACGCTGCGGGGCTCGCCCGACTCGACGACGAGCCCGGCCTGGAGCCTCGTCCCGGCGCGCACGAGATGGTGGTGCACGGCGCCGACGGCGAGGAGGGACGGAATCGGAGCGCGGGCGGCGCTGACGGCGCGGTCGGAGAGGATGAGGATGTTCACGCCGCGCGCGAGCGCCTCGTCGGCGTCTGCGCACAGCCGGTCGAGCGCGGGCTCGAGCCCGGCGGGACCGTCCGCGGCGGGCCAGGTGATGTCGAGCGTGTGCGCCTTGAAGACGGTGGAGTCGACCCGGCGCAGGCTCTCGAGCTGGGCGTCGCTCAGGATCGGGTTCTCGATCACGAGCTGCCGCGCGTGCTCCGGCGTCTCGTCGAGGAGGTTTCGCTCCGAGCCGACGAGCGACTGGACGCTCATGACGACCGCCTCGCGCGTCGAGTCGATCGGCGGGTTCGTGACCTGTGCGAAGAGCTGCTTGAAGTACGAGTAGAGAAGCGGCCGCCGGTTGGAGAGCGCGGCGAGCGGCGTGTCGTTCCCCATCGACCCGATCGCCTCCTCCGCGTTCACGGCGAGCGGCGCCAGCATCACCTTCATGTCCTCCTGCGAGTAGCCGAACGCGAGCTGGAGGCGACGGAGCGGCTCGGTCGCCGCCTCGCGCACCGGGTGCTCGGGCAGGTCGGCGAGGCGCACGTGCTCGCGCTCGAACCACTCGGCGTAGGGCTTTCTGGTGGCGATCTGCTGCTTGACCTCGTCGTCGGGGACGATGCGTCCCTGCTCGAGGTCGACGAGGAAGAGCTTGCCCGGCTGCAGCCGGCCCTTGCGCAGGACGTTCTCGGGCGGGATGTCGAGCACGCCCGTCTCGGATGCGAGCAGCACCCAGCCGTCCTTCGTCTCGAGCCAGCGGCCCGGCCGCAGGCCGTTGCGATCGAGCGTCGCCCCGATCACGGTCCCGTCGGTGAACGCCATCGCCGCCGGCCCGTCCCAGGCTTCGGTGAGGCACTCGTGGAAGGCGTAGAACCCGCGAACCTCGTCGGTCACGTCGGTGCGTCCCGCGTAGGCCTCGGGCACCATCATCATCAGCGCGTGCGGCAGCGAGCGCCCGGAGAGGACGAGCAGCTCCAGGACGTTGTCGAACACCGCGGTGTCCGAGCCGCCGGGGCGGACGACCGGCAGCAGCTTGGCGATGTCGTCGCCGAAGAGCTCCGAGACGAGCTGCGACTCCCGCGCCCGCATCCAGTTGACGTTGCCGCGAAGCGTGTTGATCTCCCCGTTGTGGGCGACCATCCGGTACGGGTGCGCGAGCTCCCAGCTCGGGAACGTGTTCGTCGAGAAGCGCGAGTGCACGAGGGCGAGCGCGCTCGTGAGGCGCTCGTCGGCCAGGTCCGTGAAGAAGCGGCCGAGCTGCGGAGCCGTCAGCATCCCCTTGTAGACGAGCGTCCGCGCCGAGAAGCTCGGGATCACGAGCTCGGGGCCGGCGGTGAGCTCGGCGACCCGGCGGATCACGTAGAGCCGGCGCTCGAACGCCGCCCGGTCACCGGCGAGCTCGGGCGCCGCGGCCACGAAGAGCTGGCGGATCCATGGTGCAAACAGCCGTGCGTGCGAGCCCACGTACCGGTCGTCGACGGGCACGTCGCGCCAGCCGAGCACCGTCTGCCCCTCGGCGCGCACCGCATCCTCGAGCACGCGCTCGAGCTCCAGCCGCCGCTCCCGCTTCTGCGGGAGCAGGCAGACGGCGACGCCGTAGGCGCCGACGGGCGGGAGCGAAAGCGCGGGGAGAACGCTCCGGAAGAACGCGTCCGGCATCTGGACGAGGATCCCGGCGCCGTCGCCGGTCTCGGCGTCGGCCCCGGCAGCGCCGCGGTGCTCGAGGTTCCCGAGCGCGGCGAGCGCGCGGGCGATCGCCTCGTGGGTCTGGCGGCCGTCGAGCCGTGCCACGAAGGCAACGCCGCAGGAGTCGTGCTCGTACGCCGGGTCGTAGAGCCCCGTTGGCCTCATCAACTCCGCCTCCCGCCTGGCTTTGCGCTAGTCCGGCGGGGCGAGAGGGAAGGGGAGCCGGCTAGCGCTGTCGAGGGCGCACGATCTTGCCAACGATCTTCGGCGAGATGAAGGCGGCGCGCATCGCTTCAAAGAGTAAAGCAAGGCGCGGACGCCCGCAAGACACCTGCCCGAGAGACGGACGCGCGCCGCGGGGCGAACAGGTGTCAGACACCGGCGCTGAGGCCGCCGTCGACGACGAGCAGGTGGCCGTTCACGTAGCTCGCCTCGTCGCTCGCGAGGAAGAGCGACGCGTGCGCGACGTCCCAGGCGTCGCCCATCTTCCCGGTCGGGGAGCGGGCGGCGCGCGAGGCCCGCGCGGCTTCGAGGTCGCCGCCGTAGGCGTCGGCAAGCCCAGTCTGGACGAGCGGCGTGTCCATCAGGCCCGGCAGGACCGCGTTGCAGCGGATCCCCTTCGCCGCGTACTCGAGCGCGACCGACTGCGTCAGCTGGTTCACGGCCGCCTTGGAGGTCGCGTAGGCGAGGTAGGAGATGCCCGTCCACCGGATCGACCCGACCGAGGAGACGTTCACGATCGAGCCGCGGCCCTGCCGCTCCATATGCGGCAGGACGTGCTTCGTCGTCAGGAAGAAGCTCCTCACGTTGATCGCGTGCGACCGGTCCCAGGCCTCCTCGGTGAGCTCGGCGGCCCCACCGAGCGCGACGATCCCGACGCTGTTCTGGAGGACGTCGACCGTGCCGAACCGCTCGACGCAGGCTTCGACGAGCGCTTCGACCTGCGCGCCGTCCGCGACATCGGCCGTGAAGGCCTCGGCGACGCCGCCTTCCGCCCGGATCAACTCGACGGTCTCCTCGGCGGCCGCCGTGTTCACGTCGCAGGCGAAGACGCTCGCCCCTTCGCGCGCGTAGAGCACGGCCGTCGCCTTGCCGATGCCCCAGCCCGGAGCGCTCGAGCCGGCGCCGACCACGAGCGCGACGCGGCCGCTCAGACGATCTGCCACGCCGCGAGCATAGAGCCAAGCCCTCTAGGCGAGCAGCTCCTCGTAGACGCGGAGGTAGTCGTCCACCATCCGCGCCGCGGAGAAGCGCCGCTCGGCGACCCGCCGGCACTCGCCGCGGTCGAGCGCAGCCGCACGCTCGACGGCCTCGACCGCTTCCCCCACGTTCGAGACGAGAAAACCGGTTGCTCCGTCGTCGACGATCTCCGCCATCGAGCCGCGCTCGTAGGCGACGACGGGCGTGCCGCACATCATCGCCTCGACCACGGAGAGCCCGAACGGCTCCGCGAAGACGACGGGGTGCAGGAGCGCCGCCGCGTTGCCGAGCACCTCGGCCCGCTGGTCCGGGCCGATCGAGCCCAGGTAGGTCACGCGGTCGCCGTCGACGTGCGGCTCGACCTGCTCGCGGAAGTAGCCCTCGTCCTGGACGATCCCGCAGATCACGAGCCGGCGGCCGGCGCGTGCCGCGATCTCGATCGCGTCGGCAGTGCCCTTGTCGGGATGGATCCGACCGAAGGAGACGAGCGAGTCGCCGCCGGCCGGGGCGAACGGCAGCTCTTCCGGGTCGACGCCGTGGTAGACGTTCGCGGCGTAGTCGACGCCCGGCGCGCGGTCGGCGAACGAGATCGAGACGAACGCCGAGCTCGCGCGCTCGTAGACCGGCATGATCGCCGCGCCCGAGAAACCGTGAATGGTGGTGAGAAGCGGCGCGCGTGCGAGGTGCTCGAACGCGACCGGCAACCAGTCGATGTGGTTGTGGACGAGGTCGAACTCCGCAGAGCGCCCGAGAGCATGGGCGACGTGCAGTGCCTCCCAGACGCGGCCGTCGAGCGCCGTGTCCTCGGCGTAGCCGCGAGCGCAGACGCCGTCCAGCTTCGCGGGGGTCTGCGAGTCGAGCGTCGCGAAGAGCGTCACGTCCACGCCACGTGCGTGCAAACCCGCGGCGAGCAGTCCGGCGACCCGCTCCCAGGGCCCGTAGCCGCGCGGCGGCGTGCGCCAGGCGATCGAGCCGAGGATCGCGACCTTCACCCCGAAGGCGCGTCGAGCACGGTCGCGAGCACCTCGTCGAACGACGCCGAGGCGAGGCAGATCGTGGTGTCCGCGGCGCCGTAGTAGAGGCGCAGCTCCCCCGACCGGGTGTCGTGAACGAGTCCGCACGGGAAGACCGCGTTCGGCACGTCGCCCTGCCGTTCGTACGGCTCGCTGGGCGAAAGCACCCAGCTCGAGGTGCGCCGCAGGACCGTGGTCGGCTCCTCGAGGTCGAGCAGCACGAGCCCGAGGCGGTAGATCGCGCCGCCGACCGTCTCCTTGACGCCGTGATAGACGAGCAGCCAGCCGTGCTCGGTCTTGATGAGCGGCGGCCCGATCCCGATTCGCAGCGAGTCCCACCAGGCGCCTTCGCGCGGCTGCATCACGACCTCGGGCGGGCTCCAGGTGCGCAGGTCCGACGACCGCGACAGCGAGATCCCCGGCGACGAGGTGGCAAAGCCGGACGTCGGGCGATGGAAGAGGATCCAGTTGCCGCCGACGCGCTCGGGCAGCAGCGCGGCGTTCTTGTCCTCGGGCGCGACGACGACCCCGATCCGCTCGACCGACCTGAAGTCGCCCGTCGTGGCGAGGAAGACGGCCGGCCCCGCCGGGCCGTACGCGGTGCACGTGATCACGAACCGGCCGAGTTCCTCGACCCAGACCACGCGCGCGTCCTCGAAGCCCCACTGCTCGTCCTCGTGGCCGTTGCGCGCCGCGAGGAGCGGTTCCGGGGCGACCTGCCAGCCGTCGACGCCGTTTGCCGACCGCGCGACCTGCAGGTGCGAGAGGCCGGTGCGGGCCTCGACGCGGGCGAGCAGCACGGTCTCGCCGCCGACCTCGACCGCCGCCGGGTTGAAGACGACGTTCACCGCCTGCGGCCAGTCGGCCGCCGTCAGGATCGGGTTCGCAGGGTGACGGTGGAACAGCTGGTGGTTGCCGCTCACGCGGCCAGCTTCGCCGCAGCGCCGACACGCAGAACGCGCGGCAGGCCCGCGGCATCGAGCAGGAGCTGTGCGCGATGGAACGCGAGCGTCGATTCGGCGCCCTCGTTCGCATTCACGTCGTCCTCGCCGAGCCCGTCGCCGCAGCCTCCGGTCGCGAAGTCGTAGAGCGGCCGGCCGAGGCGATTGCGGCCGAGGAACCACTCGTAGGCGCGCTGAGCCCGGGCTCCGTGCTCGGCGCCGCCGGTGACCACGAAGGCCGCCAGCTCCGCCTCGACGAAGGCCGACGCGTCGAGCGGCTGCTCGTCGCCGCGGCCGGGCCGGTCCTCGCCGCGATGGCGCCCGAGGTGGCCGGGCAGCCGCAGCAGGCCGTCGGCGAGCCCACACTCGTCGCCGAGCCACGCGAGCGACTCGAGCCCCGTTGCGACTGCGTCGGGCCGGCCGAGCGCCGTGCCGCCCACGATCAGGGCCTGGGGCAGGCGTGCGTTGTCGTAATGGAGACGGTCCTCGAACCAGTTCCAGTCCTCGCTCGCGCACGATGCGTGGGCGACCTCGAGCTGGGTCACACATCGCTCGAGCAGGCGCTTCGCGTCGTCCTCGAGGCGATCCGCATCGAGCCGGGCGAGGCCGAGGGTCGCGTACGCGGCGGTGCGAAGCGGGAGCTCGCGGTCGAGCGAGCGGACGAGGGCCTCGAGGAGACGCCGAGTCGGCCCCACGAGCGCGGGCACCCACGCGGTCGCGAGCACGTCGCCGAGCGCCCAGATCGAACGCCCGACGTGATCGCCGACATGCGGCTCGTCGAGCCACTGGCGGTCGTAGCTCATGAAGTTGCGCATTCCCGCTCCGCCGTCGTCGGTCGCGTCGTGGAGAAACGCGAGCGAGCGGTAGAGGACGGCCGACCAGACGCGTTCTCCGGTGCGGCGCTCGAGCTCGAGCGCGACCACCGCGAGCCTCGCGACGTCATCGACGCAGTAGCCGCTGAACCGGTTCGGGATCGCGCCGAATGCGTGCTGCACGATCCCGCAGTCATCGACGAGGGTGTGGAGATGGTCGGCCCGGACATCCGCGAGCTCGAGCGTCGCCTCCGGGATGGGTGTGCGGCGCGGCGCCGCGGCGGCGGCCTCGCGCAGCACGACCGCGGTCGCTTCGCCGATCGCCGGCCAGCCGAACGATCCGCCGATGCGCGCGGCTTCGGCGCGCGCGGCAGCGAGTGTCTCGGGCGCCTCGATGTAGTTGCAGACGGCCTCGCCGAGGCCGTCGGGATCGCCGAACTCGACGAGCGTTCCCGCACCCGACGAGAGCAGATCCTGGGCGTAGAGATACGGAGTCGAGACCACCGCACAACCTGCTGCGAGCGCGAACGTGAGCGCGCCCGACGAGCTTTGCTCCCGGTTCGTGTACGGGGTCACGAAGATGTCGGTCGCCGCCAGGAGATCGGCGAGCTCCTCGACCGAGAGGAAGCGATCGTCGAGCTCGACATGCTCGCTGAGCCCGAGGTCGAGGATTTGCCGCTCGAGCATGAGCCGGTACTCCTCGCCTGCGCGCCGCGCGATCTGCGGATGCGTCCGGCCCGCGATCACGTAGAAGACATCCGGATGGCGCTCGACGACCGCGGGCAGCGCGTCGAGCATCGTTTCGAGGCCCTTGCCGGGAGAGATCAGCCCGAACGTGGAGAGCAGGAAGCGGGATTCCATCCGCTCGAAGCCCCCGACGGCCGACGGGACATAGCGGGGCCGCCTCCCGGCATCGAGCTCGCGCCGGGCCGCGCCGAGCTGCGTCGGCGCACCGTGCGGGACGACGACGATCTTGTCCGCGGCGCACGCGTCGAGCTCGACGAGCAGCCGCCTGGCCGTCTCCGTCATCACGATCACGCGCTCGGCCTCGTCGCAGAGCGCGGTCAGGACCTGCAGCTGGTGCGGCGTCGGCGCCGAGAGCACCGTGTGCAACGTCAGGACGAGGGGCTGCGCGAGCCCGCGTGCAAACGACAGGACGTACTCGCCGTCGGTCCCGCCGAAGATCCCGTATTCGTGCTGGAGCAGCACCACGTCGACGTCGGTGCGGCCGAGGGCCCGGGCAGCGCGGACGTAGTCGCCGCGCACTCCCTGCGACAGCGTCTGCAGGATCTCGGGCCGCTGCGGGCTCGACGGCTCGTCGAGGACGACGAGCGCACTGACGTCGTCGACGTCCGGGACGTCGAGCAACGCCTTCCGCACGTCGAAGGAGAAAGTGCCGATCCCGCATGCACGCGGCGGGTACGTCGAGAAGATCGCGGTACGCACGTTCGTGCGCCCCTTTCGCCTGATGCCCGAGGCTGGCACGCGGGCTGCCAGCTCGATCGGCTCGTCGCCCAGGGTAGCGGGTGGGCGGATTCCGCCTTCTCGGCGGCCTAGCGGCCCGGCTTCGGGTCGGGCTTCGAAGGCTCGATCGTCTCGCCCGCGGTGGCGTGCTTGGTGCCCGTCATGTCAACCTCTCGTTGGGTGCGCCGAGCGTAGCCGGTCGGTCGGATCGGACCTCAGTCCGGCGTGAGGACGAACATCACGTTGTCCACGTAGCACCAGCTCCAGTCCTCGCCCGGCTCGACCGAGCGAGCGATGGGATGACCGGCCTCGTGCGCGTGGTGGCTCGCGTGACGGTTCGGAGAGTCGTCGCAGCAGCCGATCTTGCCGCACGTCTGGCACATCCTCAGATGCACCCAGCGGCTTCCGATCTTGAGGCACTCCTCGCAGCCCGGGATCTCGGCCGGTGGCTCGAGCACGACAACCTGGTCGAGGTGCGAGCAGACGGGTGGCACGCCACGATAGTAGTCGCCCGCGTAGGCGCCGCGCGAGCCTCGCTACCCTCAAGCGCATGTCGAACGGCGACCACGACGGCGCCGCGGATCCGCTGCGAACGGCGATCGAGACCCTCGAGGCGATCGCTCGTGACCGCGGCCTCCTGCGGCGCCTCTCGGTGGAGGAGCGGACTCGCCTCCTCTCGGCTGCGGGCGCGGTGTTCAACCCCGACATCGCCGAGCGGCGCCGGTCTGCCAAGGCACTCCGGCGTGAGGACAAGGCGGCGAAGCGTCAGGTCGACGAGACGGTGCTCGCCGAGACCGGGATCCGCGTGCTGCGCGAGCGGCCCGTGTTCACCACGCCGAACGTCTTCCCGCCGGCCGGCTTCGAGCACGCCGACGTGGACGACGCCGAGTTCCGCGAGGTGCTCGAGGAGCAGCACTGCTACGTCTGCAAGCAGCTCTACGTCGAGATCCACCCGTTCTACGACCAGATGTGCCCGGCGTGCGCCGAGTTCAACTTCGGCAAGCGCACCGAGACCGCCGATCTGAGCGGCCGGGTCGCGCTGCTCACCGGCGGGCGCGTGAAGATCGGCTACCAGGCCGGGATCAAGCTGCTGCGGGCGGGCGCGCAGTTGATCGTCACCACGCGCTTCCCGCGGGACGCCGCGGCCCGGTATGCGCGCGAGGAGGACTTCCACGTCTGGGGCGACCGCCTCGAGATCTTCGGGCTGGACCTGCGGCACACGCCGAGCGTCGAGGCGTTCTGCCATCACCTCGACACGACCCGCGAGCGCCTCGACTTCATCGTCAACAACGCCTGCCAGACCGTCCGGCGGCCCGCGGAGTTCTACCGCCACATGCTCGAAGGCGAGACGGACGCGTCGCGCGACATGCCGGACGAGGTGCGGCGCCTGCTCGGAGAGTACGAGGGCCTCCGCCGAACCGAGATGCTCCCGGGGCGCTCCGCGGAGCTCACGCAGGTGCCGCTGCTGCCCGAGGACGTCGCCGGGCAGGGCGACCTCTTTCCGGAAGGGCGGCTCGACCAGGATCTGCAGCAGGTCGACCTGCGCGAGCGCAACTCGTGGCGCCTGCTGCTCGCAGAGGTCTCGACCGTCGAGCTGCTCGAGACACAGCTCGTGAACGCCGTCGCCCCGTTCGTGCTCAACGCCCGGCTGAAGCCGCTGATGCTGCGCACCGCCGAGCGCGACAAGCACATCGTCAACGTCTCCGCGGTCGAGGGTCAGTTCTACCGCCGCTTCAAGACGACCCGGCACCCGCACACGAACATGGCGAAGGCGGCGCTCAACATGATGACCCGCACCTCCGCGGCCGACTACTACGGCGACGGGATCCACATGAACAGCGTCGACACCGGCTGGGTGAGCGACGAGGATCCCGTGCACATCGCCGAGCAGAAGGCGGTCGAGCACCGCTTCCGCCCGCCGCTCGACATCGTCGACGGCGCGGCGCGCATCGTCGACCCGATCATCGACGGCTTCAACACCGGCAACCACCGCTGGGGCGAGTTCCTGAAGGACTATCGGCCGACCGACTGGTAGTGGGATGATCGGGGCGTCTCCATGAGCCCGAAGACGCGGTACGACGAGCTTCGCGCGTCCCATCGCTGGGAGGTGCCCGAGCGGTACAACATCGCGGCGGACGTCTGCGACAAGCATCCCCGCGAGAAGCCGGCGATGGTGTGGGAGAGCTTCGACGGCGGGACGCGCTCGCTCGACTGGGGCGAGCTGCAGGATCTCGCGAACCAGGCGGCGCACACGCTCGCCGCTCGTGGCGTCACGGCCGGCGACCGCGTCGCGGTCGTCCTGCCGGCCGTCCCCGAGACGGCGGCCGTCTTCTTCGGCGTCTGGAAGCTCGGCGCCATCCTGCTCTCGCTGTCCGTGCTCTACGGCGACGACGGGATCACCCACCGCCTGAACGACTCCGGCGCAAAGCTGCTGGTCACCGACGAGGCGAACGCCTCACGCTTCGAAAGCCCGTTCGTGCTCGACGCCGAGACGCTCGCGGCGGCGCCCACCGATCACATCTGCGCCGACACCTCGGCCGACGACCCCGCGCAGCTGTACTACACGTCCGGCACGACCGGTCTCGCGAAAGGGGTCGTCCACGCGCACCGGTACATCCTCGCCCACGAGGAGTTCCGCTTCTGCCACGAGGTCGAGGACGGCGAGCGCTTCCACGGCATGGGCGAATGGGCGTGGGCGGCCGGGATCGCGCCGCTCCTCGGCCCGTGGCGGCTCGGCGCGCTCCAGTGCGTGTACCGGCGTGAGGCCGGCTTCGACCCCCGGAAGCAGCTCGACTTCCTGAGCCGGCACCGCGTGACGAATGTCTTCACCACGCCGACGGCGATGCGCTCGATGATGGCGATCGAGGACGCAGGCACCCGGTACCCGCAGCAGTTCCGGCGCGTCTGCTCCGCGGGTGAGCCGCTGAACCCCGAGGCGATTCGCTGGTTCCGCGAGCAGTACGGGGTGACGGTGCTCGACTACTACGGGCTCACCGAGTCGTACCCGCTCGTCGCGAACTATCCGTTCCTCGAGGTGCGTGAAGGCTCGATGGGCCGGCCGATGCCGGGCTGGGACGTGCAGATCCTGGACGAGGACGAGCGCCCGTGCACGCGCGGCGAGCGAGGCGAGATCTGCCTGCGCGCGCGCTCGAACCCGCACTACCCGCTCGGCTACTGGCGCAACGACGAGGCGAGCAGAGAGACGTTCGGCGGCGAGTGGTTCCACAGCAAGGATGCGGCCGTCGAGGACGAGGACGGCTACTACTGGTACGTCGGGCGGGCCGACGACGTGATCATCTCGGGCGGCTATCGCGTCGGGCCGTTCGAGGTCGAGTCCGCGTGCCTCGAGCACGCCGCCGTCCGCGAGGCCGCCGTCGTCGCGTCGCCGGACGAGCTGCGCGGTCACGTCGTGAAGGCATTCATCGTGCTCGCCGACGGGCACGAGCCCTCCGACGAGCTCGCCGAGGAGATCAAGCAGTTCGTTCGAGCGCGCCTGTCGGCCTACGCCTATCCGCGCCGAGTCGAGTTCGTTGCCGACCTCCCGAAGACGCTCACCGGGAAGATCCGGCGCATCGAGCTGCGCACGCGGGAGCTCGACCGCGCCGACCCCGCGCCGTGAGAGCGTCCCGAGGTGCACAATCCTCAGCTCGTGTCGACTGACATCCAGGAAGAGGTCGCAAGCGGGAGCTGGGATCCTGTGCCCGACCGTGCCGCAGCCGAAGCGCTGAGCGCCGCCCTCGCGCGCGTCGCGTACACGGAGGAGTCCGTCGAGCGGCTGCTCGGCGAGGACGGCACCGCGGCAGGCCCCGACGACGTCGTCGTGTTCAGCCGGCGTCTGCCTGCCACGCCGCTTGCAACGGCCCTGCGCCTGCTGCTGCTGCAGCTCCCGGTCGCGGAAGCAGAAGGCGCGTTCGCGCTCGGACAGGAGGCCGTCGATGCGCTGGTCTCGCTCGGCCTCGTCGTCCCCGAGGATGGGACGCTCGTGCCGCGCTCGCGGATCATGCCGGTCGAAGGCCTGCTGATCTCGTTCGACGGGTTCTCGACCCGCGACGACCCGCACGGGTACGTCTCGACGTTCTCGCCGACGACCGCGTGGCTCACGGCGTTGACTCCGCGACGGCGCGTGGAGAGCGCGGTCGACGTCGGCACGGGCAACGGCGCGCACGCACTGCTGGCCGCCCGGCACAGCGACCGGGTGATCGCGACGGATCTCAATCCGCGCGCGCTCGCGTACACCGAGATCAACGCCGCGTTGAATGGGCTCGACAACATCGAGACCAGGCTCGGCAGCCTCTTCGAGCCCGTGGCCGGCGAACGGTTCGACCTGATCACCTGCAACGCGCCGTACGTCGTCTCGCCCGAATCGAGGTGGCAGTACCGCGACTCCGGGATGCACGCTGACCGGCTCTCCGAGCTCGTCGTCCGGCAGGCCGCCGCGGCGCTGAACCCCGACGGGTACGCGTCGCTGCTCGTGAGCTGGGTCGCCGAGTCGGCGGAGGAGCCCGACGAGGGCGTTCATGCCTGGCTCGAGGGCTCGGGCTGCGATGCCTGGGTGCTCGGACTGAGCAGCGCCGACCCGCTCGACCATGCGTTCTCCTGGAACAACCACCTCGTCGACGACCGGGAGGCGCTCGGCGCCGCGCTCGACGACTGGACCGCGTACTTCGCGTCGATCGGGGTGGGCTGGATCACCGAGGGCGGCGTGCTGCTCCACCGCCGCGACGGGGGCGAGCACGCAACCCGGGTCGATCCGATCGACGAGGACGACCTCGCCGAAGCCGGCGACCAGGTCGAGCGCGTGTTCGCCGCGCTTGCCTATCTGGCGACGATCCGCGGTGACGAGGACCTTCTCGCGGCGCAGCTCGCGCTCGTCGAGGACGTCCGGCTCGACCGCAGCTACGACACCGAGGGCGGCGAGGCGGCGACGATCGTCCTCCACGAGGGGACGATGCCGACCCTGGACGTCAATCCCGAGACGGCCGACGTGCTCGCCTCGCTCGACGGCAAGGTGACGCTCGGCCGTGCGATCGAGCGGACGAGCAAGCGGCTCGAGCTGACGCGCCGCTCCGCGAGCGAGCTCCGCCGCGAGGCCCTCGACGCCGTGCGGGAGCTGCTCGAGCTCGGCTTCTTCGACGTGCGCTGAAAGGGCGCATGAGGCTTGCGACCGGCGCCGAGCTGCGCGTCACCGGCCCGGCGCGCGGCGACGCCGTGATCTGCGTCAACGGCGGCCAGGCAGCGGCCGTCGAGGGCACCTGGAGCGCGACGCTCGAATGGCTTGTGCAGCGGCTGGCGCCGCGCTTCCCGGGGCTCCGCTTCGCCGAGGTGCGCTACCGGGTCAAGTCGTGGCGGCAGCTCGACTGGTGCATCGACGACGCGCGTGCGGCGATCCGCGAGGTCGCTGCGCCTCGCACGCTGCTGCTCGGCTTCTCGATGGGCGGCGCGGTCTCGGTCTCCTGCGCCGACGAGCCGTCGGTCGAGGAGGTGCTCGGCCTTGCGCCGTGGATTCCCGACCGGCTCTCGGTCGAGCCGCTGCGCGACAAGCGTTTGCGGGTGCTGCACGGCTCGCTCGACCGCTACCTCCCCGGCGTGCCCGGCGTCAGCCCGTCGCTCTCGCGGCGCGGCTTCGACCGCGCGCGGGCGCTCGGCGTCGACGGGGAGTACACGATCATCCGGGGCGGGCTGCACGGAGTCGCGCTGCGCGCCCGATCGGGACGGCCGGTCCCTCTCCCGCGCGCCGGCCGCTGGGCGGGACCTCGTCGCCGCCGAGCTGGCCCGCTTCGAACGCGCCTGAAGCGGCGCCGTCCCGCCCAAACATGTCCCGGGGACAGTCCCCGAGACATGTCCAACCCGCCATGCCCTGAACACGGGCAGAAACAGTCCCTGGACACGCCCCGACCAGACATGGCCGGGGGACAGTCCCCAGGACACGTCCCAGACAGACATGGCCGGGGACAGTCCCTGGACGTGTCTCGGAAGGCCGAGGATCGGCCGGGCGCGGCTAGGAGACCTTCAGGGTGCGGGCGAGCGACGGATGGGCGTCGCTCGTCACGCGATACGTGCCGGCGCGGAGGGTCAGCGCCCACTTGACGGTGCCGCGGAAGGCGACGCCGGTCTTGCGGTTCACGCTCGGCCCCTTGAGGTGCAGGTTGTCCGCGGCGCTCAGGTCGTGCACCGTCACGACGTACGCGCCTGCGGCCAGCGACTTCGCGAACGAGATCGTCCGCCCCGGGCCGACGCGCCCCGTGACCGCCTTCGCCTTCGGCTTCGGCGGCGGAGCCGTGGGAGGAGGCGCCGGCGGGGTCCCGACGGTCAGCTTGCCGTTCATCGTCGCGAAGTGCGCATCGCAGACGTAGCCGTACCGCCCTTCGGCCAGCGTGACGGTGAACGTCTTGTCGCCGACGAACTCGATGTCCGTCGCGACATCGACGCCCGGCCCGGTCAGATGAAAGTTGTGGATGTCGGACTGGTCGTGCACGACCAGCGTGTACGTCCCGGGGTCGACCTGGCTGACGGCGTTCCCGGCCGGATCGTGGAGCGAGATCGAGTACCCCGGCCCCACGTTGCCGACGAGCTCCGGATTGTCGGCAGCAGTCGGCGAGGCCACCGCAAGGGTGGCCACACCGACTGCCGTCACCAGGGCGACACGCATAGTTGATCTACGCGGAAAAGCACCCCGGCGGTTTTCCCCGACCGAACCAGCGCCTCGCCGAGCCGGGCAACGGTAGAACTATGGTCGTGCGCGCCCGTCGAACCGCCGTCCTCGGCGCAGTCCTCAGCACCGGGCTCGCAGTCGTCCTGACCGCCTGCGGCTCCAACGACAACGGCGGTGCGTCGGGCGGCAGCGGCAAGGGCGCGGGCGGTCTGGTGGCGAAGGTGTCGGCGGCGCACGTCAAGGTCGCGAACGGGACGGCCGTCGCCACGACGACGATCAGCATCGGCGGGGTCGCGGGGAGGCACGTCGTCCTCAAGACCGGCCTCATCGACGCCCTGCAAGGCAGCGAATCGGAGGCCGAGAAGGTCCTGCACAGCTACGTCACGACCACCGCGACCAAGACCTACCCCGAGACACTGCGGATCCCGATGAAGACGATCCTCCAGCCGTCCCTCGTCCACTTCGTGATCTACGCACCCGACGGTTCGTTCCTCAGCTCCTCCGACACACCCGAGTTCGGCGGCTAGAGCGAGAACGCGGCAAGCTCGGCGAGGAGCCGGTCGACCTCGTCGCGCGTGTTGTAGTGCGCGAGACCGGCGCGCAGCGACTGCTCCGGCAGCCGTTCGCCCAGCGCCACGCAGTACCAGTTGTCCGCGTACCAGATGCCGATGCCGCGCTCGCCGAGGGCACGCGCGACGTCCTCGGCGCCGTGGCCCTCGACGTTGAACAGGAACGTCGGCACGCGGCGCTCCATCGTCGGCGGCCCGTAGAGCGTCACATTGCCGGGCAGGCTGCGCAGCAGGTGCTCTCCCAGGGAGCGCTCGTAGTCGCGCAATACCTCCATGCCGCCGAGCGATTCGAGGTAGGCGATCGTCGCGCTGAAGCCGGCGAGCAACTCGTACGGCAGCGTCCCGGTCTCGAACTTCCGGCCCGTGGGAGAGCTCGAGGACGGCCGCGCCTTGTACGGGCGCCACGACTCCGCCAGCTCCTGCCGGACATAGGCGACGCCGAGATGCGGTCCGCAGAACTTGTACGGCGAGCAGACCAGGACGTCGCAGCCGATCTCCGCCACGTCGACCGGCTCGTGCGCCGCGTAGTGCACCGCGTCGATCCACGAGATCGCGCCGGCCTCGCGCGCCATCCCGCAGATCCGCTTCGCGTCCGCGACCGATCCGGTCGCGTTCGAGGCGAGCGCGAACGCGACGACCTTCGTGCGAGCGCCCAGCTGCCGGGCGAGGTCGTCGTAGTCGACCGTGAGCTCGTCGGTCGCGGCGACAACACGAACCTCGAGCCCCTTGTCGGCCGCGAGCTCGACCCAGGGCGCGACGCCGCCGTCGTGATCGAGCTGCGTCGTCAGGATCTCGTCGCCCGCCACGAAGTCGCGCGCGGCGGCCCGCGACAGCGCGAAGTCGAGCGTCGTCATGTTCATGCCGAACGAGATCTCGTCGGCGCTGCAGCCGAGGAAGCGGCCGGCATCGTCCTTGGCGCGCGCGAGGATCGCCTCGACGGCCCGCCCGGTCGCATACGGCGCGCCGAGATTGCCGGAGGCGTCGCGCAGCGCATCCGCGATCGCCTGGCCGACCTCGTCGGGGACCTGTGTGCCGCCGGGCGCGTCGAAGAAGGCGAAGCCCGAGCGCAGCGACGAGAACCGCTCGCGCGCCGCCTCGGCCGAGAAGGTGGTTGCCGTCATGTTGCGCTCTCCCCTCGCAGGATGCGGGTCAGCACCCCGAAGTCGATGTTGCCGCCCGACACGATGCAGACGACTTTCCTGGCGTCCGGGACACGGCCCGTCAGCACCGCCGCGACGCTGAGCGCCCCCGCTCCCTCGGCGATCACACGCGTGCGCTCGGCGAGCGTGCGCACGGCCGCCTCGACATCGGCGATCGGGATCGCAAAGCCGTCGTCGAGCAGCTGCGAGGCATGCGCCCAGACCTCCGGGATCAGCTCACGGCTCCCCGAGCCGTCGACGAACGACGGCACGTACTCGACCGCAGTCGGCGTGCCGGCAGCCAGCGAGGCGGCGACCGGCGCACCCGTCGCCGGCTCGGCCGAATAGAACTTCACCCCGGGCCGCGACGCCTTCACCGCGCTCGCGATGCCGGTCACCAGGCCGCCGCCGCCGTACGGGACGATCACCGCGTCGAAGTCGTCGAGCTGCTCGAGCAGCTCGAGGCCGATCGTGCCGTTCCCGGCCATCACGCGGTCGTCGGCGACGGGATGCACGAAGAGGCCCTTGGCGCCGTCGTAGGCGCCGGTGACGAGCACCTGCCACCACTCGTCGTAGGGAACCTTGATCACCTTCCCGCCGTAGCGCGCGATCGCCGCGAGCTTCGTCTCGGGCGCGTGGTCGGGCACGACGATCGTCGCGGGCACGCCGCGCAGCCGGGCCGCGTACGCGACACCCTGGGCCATGTTCCCCGCGCTCGCGGTGAGGACGCCGTCGCGGAGCTCCTCGTCGGACGCCTGGAGGATCGCGTTGCCCGCGCCGCGGATCTTGAACGAGTTGACGGGCTGGAGCGTCTCCAGCTTCAGGTGGATCTCGGCGTCGGCGTCGACATTCAGCCGCACGAGCGGCGTCCGCACCGCAACGCCGGCGATCACCTCACGCGCGCGCTCGATCTCGGCGAGGGCGATCACAGCGAGACGACCGTGCCCGCGTTCTCGGCCTCGGCGCGCCGAAGGACGTGCTCCGCGGCCGCGAGGTCCTCGACCGCGAGGCCGAGCGACTTGAACACCGTGAGCTCTGTCTCGGACGTGCGGCCCGGGACGGTTCCGATCAGGATCTCCCCGAGCTCCCCGCGAATGTGCTCGGGCCCGATCGCGCCCTCGCGCATCGGGAAGAGATAGTCGCCCGCTTCGTTCACCGTCGACTCGCGCCGGTCGACGAAGAGCGAGGCCGCCGCCATCGTCGCACTGTCGAGCTCGCGCGTCGTCGGAATGCTCGACCCGGCCGCGTTCACGTGGGCGCCTTCTTTCAGCCAGGCGTTGAAGAGGATCGGCTCCGGCGCGGAGGTCGCCGTGACGACGACGTCGGCGTCGCGCACCGCCTCCTCCGCGCTCGCCGCTTCCTCGACCCCTTCCAGCTCGCGGGCGCGCCCCGGCGTGCGGCTCCAGACGAGCACACGGTCGAAGTCGCGCACCGCGCGCATCGCCTCGAGGTGAGCCTTCGCCTGGATCCCCGCGCCGAGGATCGCCAGCGTGCGGGAATCCTCACGTGCGAGCAGCCGCGTTGCGACGCCGGACACGGCCGCCGTGCGGACGGCCGTGATCCCGCCCGCGTTCATCAGGGCACGCGTCTCCCCGGTCTCACCGTCGAAGAGCGCGACGAACCCCTGATGCAGGTCGAGCCCGCGCGCCGCGTTCGCCGGCGCGATCACGACGGTCTTGAGCGAGTAGAGCGGCGCCGGAGCCGAGCGGTGCGCGGGCATCAGGCCCATCAGCGTCTGCTCGCCCGGCGGGCGAACGACGAAGCGCAGCGGGTTGTGGAGCTCGTCGCGTGCGAGTGAAGCGAGCGCTTCGGCCATCACGTCGATGCACTCGTCCATCGGCAGGAGTCGCCTCACGTCGTGCTCGTCCAGGATGCGCACACTCACGCGAACAGCCCTCCGATCCGTTGATGATCCGCTTCCGTCAGCGTCAGGTCGCGCGCGGCGAGCACCGGCTCCAGCTGCTCCGGCCGCATCGGCCCGCACACCGCGCCGCTGACGCCTGGATGCGCAAGCACCCAGGCGAAGGCGAGCGTCGGCATGTCGACCCCGCGTTCGGACGCCTCCTCCCGCAGCCGGTCGAGGCCGTCGAAGACCGCGTCCGTACGGAGATGCTCGTAGGACTCGGGCCGCTGGGTCATCCGAGACCCGGCGGGGAACGCCGCGTCGCGCCGGTACTTGCCCGTGAGCCAGCCTCCCGCGAGCGGCCCGAACGGGACGTACGCGATGTCTCGCTCAGCGCAGAGCGGGATCACATCGCGCTCGTCGCCGCGCTCGAGGAGCGAGAACGAGTTCTGCACGAGCGCCGGCTCCCCGGCCGCCAGCGCCTCGCGGACCGCGACAGCGTCGTGGTTGCTGAGCCCCCAGGCGCCGATCAGCCCTTCCTCGCGGAGCGACTCGAACGTGGCCACGGTGTCGGCGAGCGGAACGGCCGGGTCGGGCGCGTGCGCGAGGTAGAGATCGATCTGCGCCACGCCGAGGCGGGCGAGGCTGCCCTCGACCTGGCGGCGGATGCGATCGGGCGCGAGGCCCTCGTCGGCCGGGTCGCCGACGGTCGAATGGAAGACCTTCGTCGTCAGCACGAGGTCGGCCGGCTCGCGTGCCTCGCGCCACTGGCCGATCAGCTCCTCGCTCTTGCCGCCACCGTAGGCATCCGCCGTGTCGAACCAGCGAAGCCCGCGCGCCCAGGCCGTGTCCATGATCGCAAACGCGGTGTCGTCGTCGATGCCCTGTCCGAAGAACTCCGGCGCCGAGCCGATGCCGCCGAAGTTCCCGCACCCGAGCGAAACCCCGCCGAAGCTCATTCGGGCAGGTTCATGTTCGTGAGGTCGTTGCGGACGCTCCAGAGCTCCGGGAAGAACGACTTGTGGATCAGCCGGCCCATCACCTCGACAGGAGTGCCCTGAGTGCCGATCACGCCGGCGCCGATCGTGCGCTGCACGACCTTGAAGTGGCGCACGCGCCAGACGATCACGCGCTCGTCCAGCTCGATCAGCTGCTCGGCGAGGTTGTAGAGGTCCTCGAACTCGCGCCCGCGCGTGTAGACGTCGATGAGAGAGAGCCCCGCGCGCTCGCGCGCGGCGTGGAAGGCCGCACCGAGCGGCGGCGTCACGCGGCGAATCTCGCGGAAGCCCGGCGAGTCGAACCCGCTGCCGTGCCCGAGCACCTTCCGCACCTCGGTGTACTCCCACGGCGACATGTGCTCGAGCATGTCGAGCGCCTGCGTGACGATCTTCAGGCAGTCGTTCGCACGGCGGAGCAGGCGGATCGCCGCCGGAAAGTCGTCGGCGCCGACGAGGCGGGACGCCTCTTCGACCTCGTTCCAGGCCAGCTTCAGCCAGATCTCCGAGGTCTGGTGCACCGACTGGAAGAGCAGCTCGTCGCGGTGGATCCACTCGTCGGGCGCTTTCTGGAGCGCGAGGAGCTCCTCGGTGCGCAGGTACCGCTCGTAGTCGCTCGGCGCGTCCCCGGGGAGGATCGGGTCAGCGAGGCCCGGACCTTCCGTCATGGCCGGCCCTCCGTCCCGTCGAAGATCCGCATCGGCAGGTCGGCGAGCGGCTCGCCTCCATCGGCCGTGACGAGCCACGTGTCCTGCATATAGAGGCACGCCTTGCCGTCGTCGGAGATCACGTGCGGGTGCATCGAGAGGACCATGCCGCTGTGCAGCTCGGTGTCGATGCCCTCGCCGACCTTCGGGAACTCGATCATCGTCATCCCGATCGAGTGCCCGGTGACATGACCGAGCGCCCAGCCTCGGTCGGTGAAGCCCTTGGAGACCGCCCGGTGCGCGTCGTGCGCGGTCGCGCCGTCCTTGAGCACGGTACGCGCGGCCTCGTAGTACTCCTCGTACGCCTCGAGCATGCGCTTCGTCTCGTCGCTCGGCTCGCCGGCGCAGATCGCGCGCGAGACCTCGACCCAGTGCGCGCCCGGCCCTGCGATCTCGAGCGACGGCAGCACCATGTCGCCCGGCTGGACGGCCCGCCCGCTCGCGATCTTGAACTCGGGCAGCGCAGCGCCGCCCGGGCCGGTCAGCACCATGTCCATCGTCAGGCGGCCGCAGCCCTGCGCCACGAAGTACTCCTCGCACGGCGCGAGGATCTCGCGCTCGCTCTTGCCGGCCTCGAACGCGTCGAGGAAGATCCAGAAGCCCTCGGTGTTGATGCGCACGCTGTCGCGCACCGACGCGAGCTCGAACTCGCTCTTGACCGCGCGGGCGTGGTCGAAGCCGAGGTCCCAGGGGACGATCTCTGCCGCGCGCTCGAGCGCGGCATAGTCCCGCACTGCCATCACGTAGTCGAGCCCGTACACGCCCACGCGCTGGCCGCGCACGCTGTCGGCGAGCCACTCGCCGGGCCGGTCGACGAACTCCTGCGCCTGGATCCACGTCGTCCCGTGCTCGCCGACGTAGCGGGCCTCGCGAGGGAACACGATCGAGGGAGGGCCCGCGAGTGGAAGGAGCACGTACGCGTAGCGGTGGACGATCACGAAGCCCGACATGTAGGTGACGGCGCCCTCGAAGCCCGTGTACTCGTTCCCCGAGACGATCACCGCGTCGAGGCCGTCGCGGGCCATCGCCTCGCGGATCCTCGCGTACCGCCGCTCGACCTCCGCAGGAGGCACCGAGCCTGCTCCCGCACCGATCACTGTTGCGTCCACGACGTCTCCATTCCCTTGATGAGTGCCCAGATGGCGGCGTGCTCCGGCGTCTCCACGCTGTACCGCCGGCCGAACTCCACGATGCCGCCGTTCAGATAGTCGATCTCAGTCTGCCTATGCGCCTCCACGTCCTGGAGCATCGACGCCTTGTGGTTGTAGCCGACCTCCGGGCGGGCGGCATAGTCGATCAGGTCCTCGGGATCGGAGTCGAGCTCGATCCCCTGTGCCTCCGCGACCGCCTTGCCTTCCTGGACGAGCTTCGAGACGAGCGCGCGCAGCTCCGGCCGCTCGCAGACGCGGCCGTGGGTGAGCCCGGTGAGCGCGCCGATCGGGTTCGTCGCAGCGTTGAAGATCACCTTGCGCCACTGCGGCCCTCGGGCGTCCGCGACCGCGGCCGTCGGCATTCCGGCGCGGGTGCACGCGTCCGCCAGGCGCTCGATCTCGTCGAACGCCGCGGGCTTCGGCTCGAACGGCCCGAGAGTCGTGTCGCCCTTCACATCCCACTGCACGACGCCCGGCTCGAGGATCTTCCCGGCGGGGAACGTCGTGCCGCGGATCACGCGCTCGCAGTGCACCGCGACGACCTCTTCGTTGCCGATCCCGTTCTGCACGGTCGCCACACAACCGGCTGCGAAGGCGTGCGCGGCGGCGGCGATCGCCGACTCGGTGTGCATCGCCTTCGTGGCGACGATCCCGAAGTCGCACGCCGGGAGCTCCGCGGCGTCGGTCGTCGCGCGAACGCGACCGGTGACCTCGCCTGCGCCGACGAGTCGCAGCCCGTCACGGTTGATCGCGTCGACGTGCGCCTGGGCGGCGTCGAACGCCCACACCTCGACGTCGTCGAGCGTCGCCAGGTTCGCCGCGAACAGCGACCCGACAGCCCCGCAGCCCACTACACACACCCTCATTCCCAGGACGCCTCCTTGGCCTTGATCAAGCGATACATGGTCTCGTGCAGCGGAACCGGAACGCCGAGCCGGTGCGCCTCGGCGACGAGCGACCCGGTGATCAGGTCGACCTCGGTGGGGCGGCGCGCGTCGACGTCCTCGAGCATCGAAGGGTAGTGGCGGCTGCCGCGCCGTGTGGCGAGCACGTTCATCTCCCACGGATCCTCGCGCAGCTCGACCCCGGCCGCGGCCGCGACGGCTTTGCCCTCGTCGACGAGCTGCCTGACGAGATGGCCGAGGTCGCGCGGATCGTCCTCGGCCGCGAAGTGCGGGTCGTGGGGCAGCCCGGTGAGGGCGGCGACGGTGTTCACGGTCGCGTTGAAGATCAGCTTCGACCACTGCGCGGGCCGCAGGTCGTCGAAGGCCTCGGCCTTCAGCCCGGACGACGCGATCAGGGCCGCGACCTCCCGTGCATCGGCGGGGGTCGTCCCGCGCGACGGGCCGATCCACGTCGCGGTGTCGAGCACGTACTCGACGTGCGAGTCGGCGTGGCGCGTCCCGCTCATGAACGTGACCGAGACGAGCAGCCGCCAGTCGCCGTGTCGCGCGATGATCGCATCGGCACCGATCCCGTTCTGGACCGTCATCAGGACCGCTCCGGGCCAGTGGCCGGCGAGCTGCTCGGCCATCGTCTCGACGTCGCCGCCCTTGCTCGCCACGATCACGAGCTCCGGCTCCGGCAGCGCGTCCGGCGTCGTCGCCGCGACGACGCGTGCCTCGAACTGCGCCCGGCCGCTGACACGCAGGCCCTGCTCGTTCAGCGCACGGGCGTGCTCCTCGCGCCGGGTCAGCACGGAGACCTCGGCCACGCGCGCGAGATGCGCAGCGAAGAGGCTCCCGATCACGCCGCCCCCGGCGATGCAGACGCGCTTCATCGCGTCCACCTCAGGTGGAACTCGCGCCCGCCGGTCAGGCCCGACGGGCGAACGATGAGCACGATTGCCATCAACGCACCGACCACAATCACACGTGTTCCCGCGGGCAGGTCGATGTGCCAGCCGAAGAAGGACGTGCCGTTCTCCGCCACGGCGAGGTACGAGTCGAGCGCGCTCACGGCGAGCGCGCCGACGACCGCGCCCCACAGGCTCGTCGCGCCGCCGATCACGAGCATGGCAAGCGTGATGAACGTCAGGTCGAGATAGACCGACTCGGTGTTGACCGGCAGCAGGTGCACGTAGAGGGCGCCGGCGAGCCCGGCCAGCAGGCCGGAGAGCGCGAACGCGACGAGCCGCTGCCGGTAGACCGAGACGCCGACGGCACGCGCGGCCGCGGGATCCTCGCGGGTCGCGCGGAGCAGGCGGCCGAAGCGGCTCCGCGCGTACACGTAGGCGACGACGATCACGACGAGCGCGCCGAGCGTCGCCTGGCGCAGGCCGGTCGTCTCCGGCACTGACGAGAACGTGTTCAGGCCCGGGCCGATCCGCTCCTCGTACCGCAGCACGTTGTGCGTGATCTCGAGCACGCCGAACGTCGCGATGCCGGCTGCGAGGCCCGAGAGCCGCATCAGCGGCAGTGCGACGAGGAGCGCGCAGACGCCGCCGACGACGGCAGCGAGCGCGAGCGACGACAGGTTGCCGACCGTGCGGTCGCGCAGCGCATGCGCGAGGCTCGGCATGATCGCGGGCTTCTCGGACGCGGGAACCGAGAGCACGCCGGCCGTCCACGCACCGATCGCGACGAAGCTGATGTGCCCGAAGGAGAGCACGCCCGAGTTGCCGATGAACACGTAGAGCGCGACGACGATCGAGACCTTCACGAGCGTGTCGGTGAAGTACGACTGCGTCGAGAGCGAGACGGCCGTGCCGAGGAGCGCCGCGACGACCACGAGCACCATCGGCGCCGCCAGCTCCTGCAAGCCGATGAGGCGCCTCATACCCGCTCCACCGCGGCCTTCCGCGTGAAGAGGCCGCCGGGACGCACGAGCAGCACGATGATTACCGCGGCGAACAGGAACGACGGCAGGTACTGGCTCTGGTTGGTCGGCAGCGCGCCGCCGAGCAGGCCGCTCGCGAACCCGATCGCGAACCCGCCGAGCGTCGCGGGAATCGGCCTGTTCATGCCGCCGAGCACGACGCCCGCGAGCACGATGATCGTGTCGTTGAGGGCGAAATCGGGCGTCACGAGCGGCGTCTGGACCGTGAGCATCACCGCGACCACGGCGGCGAGCGCCCCGGAGAGCAGCACAGCCACCCCGATCACACGGTTTGCGCGCACGCCGAGCAGGCGCGCCGTCTGGAAGTCCATCGACGCCGCGCGCATGTGCAGGCCGACGGTCGTCCGCTCCAGCAGGAGCGTCAGCGCGAGCAGACAGACCGCTGCGACGACGATGGCGACGATTGTGATCTTGCGGATGTCGACGTTCCCGATCGTCACCGGCCGGTTCAAATAGGCGAACGAGCTCGCGATCTTCCCGAGCGGGCCGAACCAGATCAGCGCGATGCTCTGGAGCAGGAAGGAGACGGCGAACGTCGCCACGAGCATCACCGCAGGCGAATGCATCCGCAGCGGGCGGAAGACGAGGCGGTCCATCAGCAGCGAGAGCACGAGGACGACGGCGAAGCAGAGGACGACCCCCGCCCAGTTCGGCCAGTTCCAACCCGAAGCGAGCGCGAGCGCGAACGCTCCGGCCATCACGAGCTGCCCGTAGGCGAAGTTGACGAGCCGCAGCACGCCGAACACGAGCCCGATCCCGACGGCCATCAACGCGTAGATCGCCCCGAGCGCCGTCGCATCGGTGAGCGTCTGCCAGTCGATGTTCAGTACCGCGATCACGAGAAGTACGCCTCCACCATGGCGTCGGTGTCGTTCGCGTTCTCCGGGCCGAGGGTCAGCCGCAGCTCCCCGTTTGCGATCACGTGGCAGCGGTTCGCAAGCGCGACGGTTCGCTGCGCGCGCTGCTCGACGAGCAGGACCGCGAGGCCGCTCTCGCGGATCGCGGCCAGAGCTTCGAAGACGACGTCGACCATGGTCGGCGCGAGGCCGAGCGACGGCTCGTCGAGCAGCAGGACGTCGGGCTCGGCGACGAGTGCGCGCGCGATCGCAAGCTGCTGCTGCTGGCCGCCCGAGAGCGCGCCCGCGTGGCGGCGGCGGAACTCCTCGACGATCGGGAAGAGGGCGTAGACGCGGCGCACTGCCTCGGCGGCACCTCCTCCGGCGCGCCGCGCGGCGAGCCCCAGCTTGAGGTTCTCCTCGACGGTGAGCTCGGCGAAGATGCGACGGCCCTCGGGAACGAGCGCGATCCCGCTGCGTGCGATCTCCTCGGGGCGGCGGCCGCGCACGGAGCTCTCGCCGAGGCGGATGTCACCGGCCGTCACGGGCGCGATTCCCATGATCGCGTGCAGCGTCGACGACTTTCCCGCGCCGTTCGCGCCGATCAGCCCGACGATCTCGCCGGGATGCACCTCGAACGAGAGGCCGCGCACGGCGTGCACGCCGCCGTGGCGGACGTCCAGCGACGAGACGACGAGTGAGCTGCTCACTCGTCGGTCACCGGCGCCTCGCCCAGGTAGGCGGCGGCGACGTCGAGGTTCGCGCGGATCTCGGTGGGCGTGCCCTCCGCGAGCGTGCGGCCCTGATCGAGCACGACGATCCGGTCGCACGTCTCCATGATCAGCGCCATGTTGTGGTCGATCAGCAGCACCCCGGCACCGTGCTCCTCGCTGACGGAGCGGACGAGCGCGGCGAACGCAGGGACCTCGGCCTCCGGCAGGCCCGCCGCGGGCTCGTCGAGCAGGACGAAGCGCGGCTCCATCGCGAGGGCACGCGCGACTCCCAGCCGCCGCTCGTCGCCGTGTGCGAGCGACGACGCGGTCGTCGAGGCGTACCGCGCGAGCCCGAGCCGGTCGAGCAGATCCGCCGCTCGCCGGGCGGCGACCCGAGGACCGGTGCCGACGCCGAGCGCCGCCACCTCGACGTTCTCGCGCACCGTCAACGCCCCGAAGCCATGGCTGTGCTGGAACGTCCGGGCGAGGCCGTGGTGGCCGCGCCGGTTCGGCGACCAGCTCGTGACGTCTCGCCCTTCGAGCGAGACCGTTCCGTGATCCGGCCGGTCGAAGCCGCTGAGGACGTTCACGAGGGTCGACTTGCCCGCGCCGTTCGGCCCGATCAGCCCGACCACCTCGCCCCGCGCGAGCTCGAGCGTCACGCCGTCCAACGCCCTCACCCCTTCGAAGGACCGCGACACAGCGGAGGCCCGAAGTGTTCCTTCGGGCCTCCGCTGCTCCACGCGTTCCACTGCTTGCGCCGTGGCCAATCGTCGTCAGATCTTCGGGACGACCTTGGCGACGACCGTGCCGACGAGACGTGCCTTGTTGTTCTGGATCTTGATCACGCGGTACTGCCGGCCGAACACCGTGTGGTACTTGGGAGAGAAGCTGACGAGCCCGGATAGCGTGGGCACCTTCTTGAACTTCTCCATCTGGTCGGCGAGCACCGTGCCGTTCGTCGAGCCGCCCGCCCGCTTGATCGCGGTGACGACACCGTCGATCGCGGCCGAGCCGGTGACGAAGCCGCCGGTGCCGGCGTGGACCTGCTTCGCCAGCTTGTTGACCGCGGGGTTCGGATCGTCGCCGAAGATCGACGCGAACGTGACGAACCAGTAGTTCGTCACCTGTGGGCTCTTCGGCAGCCAGTAGGTGCCGTCACCAGCCCACGAGTTGAGCACCGGCGTGTCGTTCCCGGCGCTCCGCAGTCCCGAGATCAGCGTCGAGAGCGCGCCGAAGGCCCCGGCCGTCGAGGTGACGATCACGTCGGCCTTCACGCCGTTCAGGCGGCTGACGGCGTTGTTGACGTCGTTGCCGCCGAGCGAGTGATACGTCTCCTGGTCGACGACCTTGCCTCCGAGCTGCGTCCACCGGGCCTTGAACGCCGCGACGACGTCCTTGAAGTAGACGATCACGCCGTCGGTCGCGAGCGCCGCCGAGCGCCAGCCCTTCGCCCATGCGTACTGCGCCATGGCCGAGCCTTCGTCCTGCGCGACGTTACCGAAGCTGAAGGCGAGCCTGCCCTTCGGCCCGAACCGCTTCGGCCCCATCTGGTCGGTGCCGATGCACGGTGCGACGGCGAGCACCCCGCGGTTGATCGCTTCCTGCACGACCGGAGCCGCGAGGTCGACGTCGCACGTCGTGAAGATGACGTTCGCACCCTGGCCGAGCAACTTCAGCGCGCAGGCCTTCGCGATCGCCGGCTTGTTGCCCTGGGTGTCGCACGTCTTGATCTGCAGCTGGCGGCCGTCGATGCCGCCCTTCGCGTTCCACTGCTTGACGCGCAGCTGGGCCGCAGCGAGCGCCGGGTTGTCGAACGGCGCCATCGCGCCCTTGCTGTCGAACGCCCACCCGATCGTGATCGGGGAGGCGGCCGGTGCGGTCGTCCTCGCAGCCGCCGTCGCAGCAAGGGCGACAACCGCCGCAGCTACGACGAGCAGGATGAGCCCCGCACGGGAACTCAGTCGTCTCATCTGGACTCCTTCATTGTGTGCCGCCGCAGGGCGGCGACGGGGATGGTGGGACACTGGGGGATTGGGGGACCGGGGTCAAGGCAACACCTGGGTCAAGCGACACGCTCGGCGCTCCAGACGCGGTCGAAGGCGGCGCGGGCCCGAGTGAGGAGGACGTCCGCGGGGACGTCCCAGAGCGAGTCGGGGTACGCGGCGCCGAAGACGCCGTTGTCGGAAAAGATCTCGATGTCGTAGAGGCCGTCCCAGCCGGCGGCGTCGAGCCAGCCGAGGATGCGCCCGACGTCGGCGACGCCCTCTCCGGGGAGCGCGCGGTCGACCCAGCCACGGGTGGGCTCGCGCCGGTCGCACACGTGCACGCCGACGAAGCGGCCGATCTCGCGCTCGATGTCCTCTTCGAGCGTGTCGGTGTTCCAGAGGTGCCAGACGTCGAACTGGATGCCGAGCGCCGGCGAGCCCGCCTCGTGGATCAGCGCCACCGCCTCCGGGATCGACGACACGATCGTCCACTGCTCGCCGCCATCGCGCTGGTACGGCTCGATGCCGATACGCAGGCCGAGGCTCTCGGCCTCGCGGCCGATCGTGCGCAGGCCGTCGACGACCGTCGCGCGGGCGTCGTCGGGATCGAGCCCGGCGCCCGTGCCGGTCAGGCACACGAGCCCGGTCGGCCGGAAGGGGGCGAGGCGGTGCAGCGAGGCGCAGTAGGCCTCGACGCGCTCGTCCGGATCGGTGGGCCCGCCGAGGAGCGGCAGCGGCAAGACCGACGGGTGCGCGGGAATCGCGGACGCCGAGTCGAGCCCGGAGGCCTCGAACAGCTCGAGCGCCTCCGCGTCGCCGCCCTCCGGCAGCTTCAGCTCCCAGATGCCGAGCCCGTCGAGGCCGGCAGCCGCGTACGCCCGCACGTCCTCGGCAAAGGTGAGCGGGAACGTCGAGATCTGGGAGACGGAAACGCGTGGGGTGGTCAGCGGCATGGGGTGATCCTCGCAGCGCGTTGACATTTGATCAAGCGCGTGGGACGGTCTTGCGCGAGATGCCGCGTGCGCGTGCAACCGACGCCGGCCGGATCCGGCACCGGACGATGGCCGAGTTCGCCCTCGAGGAGCTGCGCGAGGCGATCATTCTCGGCGAGCTGAAGCCCGGGACGCCCCTCCGCCTGGACGAGCTCGCGCGGTCGCTCGGCATGAGCATCTCGCCCATCCGGGAGGCCGTCCGCCAGCTGGAGGCGCTCGGGCTCGCCAAGCACGTCCCCCATCAGGGCGCCCGGGTCCTGCCGTTCGACGTCGACGACCTGCGCGATCTGTTCGAGGTGCGCCTGGTGCTGGAGTCGCTCGCGGTGCGCCGGGCCGCCGGACGGATCTCCGACGAGGAGATCGAGGTCGCGCGCGACCACCTGGCGCGTCTCGACGACGCCCGGGAGGCGGGTGACGTCCTGGCGGCGATGCGGGCGCATACCGACTTCCACTTCTCCCTCTATGACGCCTGCGGCGCCGCCTGGTTGCCGCAGATGATCCGGCCGGCGTGGGACCGCTCGGAACGGTTCCGGCCGGCCCTCTTCTCAGCCGCGGGCGAGCTCCAGGACAAGCACCGCGAGATGGATGGGCGCCTGCTCGAGGCGTGCGCAGCGCACGACCCGGAGCTTGCGTCCGCGACGCTCTACGAGCACCTCGACCTCGCGGGACGTTTCTACGCGCCCGAGCTCGGCGAGCGCGGCCTCTTCGACCGGTAGGCCTCTACGTGTCGCGGCGGACGAGCAGGACCGCGGCGACGGCGAGCGCCCCGAAGGCGTAGGCGCACAGCACCCCGAAGCCCGTCCACGGCCCGAGGCTGTGGGCGTCCTTGGTCAGCGCGAGGATCGCGCGGCCGGCGTTGCTCGGGAGATAGGGCGAAACCGCGTCGTTCCAGCTCTGCGGAAAGACGTTCATGAGCGGCGGGATGACGAAGAGGATGGCCGCGAAGGTCGCAATGCCTCCGGCGGTGTTGCGCAGGATCGTCCCCAGCGAGAGGCTGAAGATCGCGATCGCCGTCAGGTAGAGCGCCGCGCCGATCACCGCACGGGCGACGTGCGCATGGGAGAACGCAATCTCCGCGTGGTGGCGCGAAAGGATCGACTGGCTCGCGAAGAACGCGATCAGCACCGCGGGCAGCATCAGCGCGAACGTGACCGCCGCGAAGACGGCGGTCTTCGCCCACAGCACGGGCAGCCGCTTCGGCACGGCGGTGAACGAGGCACGGATCATTCCCGTCGAGTACTCGCCGGTGATCACGAGGACGCCGAGGACGCCGATTGCAAGCTGTGCGATCTGCGACCCGATCAGGCTGACGTCGAGCGGGTTGAAGCTCGCGCGCTCCGCCGGGCTGCGATGCCCCCAGTGTGCGGAGATCACCGAGGCGGCGAGAATCGGGAAGCCGATCGTCAGGATGGTCGCCGCGAGCAGGGACCAGCGCGTCGAGCGGAGGCTCCGCAGCTTCGTCCACTCGGAGCGGACGACGCGAGCCTGCGAGACACGGATCCGGGGATCGGCGGTCCGGGCGGGGATTGCGACACTCGTCATGCCGCCACCGTCTCCGTGCGCTCGTCGGGGGCCTTGAACTCGACCTCGTCGCGCGTCAGGTCCATGAACGCTTCCTCGAGCGAGGCCTGGAGCGGCGTCAGCTCGTGCAGGACGATGCGGTTGGCGGCGGCCTTCTCGCCGATCTCCTCCGCGGTGAGCCCGCGCACCTCGAGCAGGCCGCGCTCGAGGGATGTCACGTCGACGCCGGGCCCCGTCACCAGCCGTTGCAGCTCCTCGGCTTGCGGCGAGCGAACGTGGACGAGGTGCTTCGACGCGCCGGCGACGAAGTCGGCCACGCTCGTGTCGGCAATCAGCCGTCCGCGGCCGATCACGATCAGGTGGTCGGCGGTGAGCGCCATCTCGCTCATCAGATGCGACGAGACGAAGACCGTCCGGCCCTCGGCCGCGAGGCTCTTGAGAAGCGTCCTGATCCAGTGGATGCCTTCCGGATCGAGGCCGTTGACCGGCTCGTCGAGCATCACCGTCGCCGGGTCGCCGAGGAGCGCAGTCGCGATGCCGAGCCGCTGGCCCATGCCGAGCGAGAACTTGCCGGCGCGCTGGCGCGAGACATCGTGGAGGCCGACGAGGTCGATCAGCTCGTTGACGCGGCCGCGCGAGATCCCGTGCGTCTGCGCGAGCGCGAGCAGGTGATTGAACGCCGAGCGGCCGGTGTGCACCGAGCGTGCCTCGAGCAGCGCGCCGACCTCGCAGAGCGGCGCACGATGCGCGGCGTAGGGCTTCCCGTTCACCGTGACGCTGCCCGCAGTCGGACGGTCCAGGCCGAGGATCAGGCGCATCGTGGTCGACTTGCCGGAGCCGTTCGGCCCGAGGAAGCCGGTGACGATCCCGGGGCGGATCGAGAACGACAGGTCGTCGACCGCCCGCTTGTCCCCGTAGTCCTTCGTGAGGTGCTCGGCCTCGATCACGACGGCAGCAGAGCACACGAACTCTGACGCTCTTCTGAATGTCCACCACCTGTCGACGTTTACCTCTGTTCCAGATGTATTATGCGCTCGTGAGCCACCCCTCCCCGACCACGGCCCCCGGAGCCTCCGACGAGGACCGCCGGATCGCCGACGGGCTGCTGGCGACGCTCGCGGCGATCAGGCGCGCCGGCCGCCGCTACAGCACGCGCCCGGTCGAGCTCTCGTCGCTCACCGGCGCCCAGCTCGAGCTCGCCCGCCTCGTGCGGCGCCGCCCCGGCAGCTCGATCGCGAGCGCAGCGGAGGAGCTGCGGCTTGCGCCCAACACGGTGAGCACGCTCGTCGGCGAGCTGACGGCGGCCGGCCTGCTGCTGCGCCGCGTCGATCCCAGGGACCGGCGCGTCGCGAGCCTCGAGCTCTCGCCGGCACTCGGCCGCAAGATCGACGCGTGGCGCGACCGCCGGGCGACCGCGCTCGGCGAAGCGATCCGCCGCCTCGACGACGACGAGAGACGTCGAGTGGAGAGCGCGCTGCCGGTGCTCGCGCGAATCGCAGACGAGCTCGAGGCGATCGGAACCGGTGGATGAGCATCGTCCCTGCCGTCAGCGTGTGGGACCTGCGGCATCGCTTTGGCGAGCACGTCGCGGTCGACGGCGTCGACCTGTCGGTTCGCCGCGGAGAGGTGTTCGGGCTGCTCGGCCCGAACGGCGCCGGCAAGACGACCACGATCCGCGTGCTGAACACGCTGCTGCCGCTGCAGGAAGGCACGGTCGAGATCTTCGGCTGCGACGTCGGCCGCGAGAAGATGACGGTTCGGCGGACACTCGGCTACGTGCCTCAGCAGCTCTCGATCGAGAGCGCGCTGACCGGCCGCCAGAACGTGTCGTGGTTCGCACGCCTCTACGACGTCCCGCGCCGGGAGCGCAAGGAGCGCGTGGCGGAGGCCCTCGACACGATGGGGCTCACCGAGGCCGCCGACCGGCTCGCCGGGACGTACTCGGGCGGGATGGTCCGCCGCCTCGAGCTCGCGCAGGCCCTCGTCAACCGGCCGGCGCTGCTCGTGCTCGACGAACCGACCGTCGGCCTCGATCCCGTCGCCCGCGACGGCGTCTGGCAGCGCGTCGAGGAGCTCCGGCAGGCGACCGGGATGACCGTGCTCCTGACGACCCACTACATGGAGGAGGCCGAAGCGCTCTGCGACCGCGTCGCCCTGATGCACCTCGGCAAGCTGCGCGCAGTCGGCACGCCGGACGAGCTCTGCCGCGCGATCGGCCCAGGCGCGACGCTCGAGGACGTCTTCCGCCATCACACCGGCAACACCCTCGAAGGCGAAGAGCTCGGGAAGGGAGGCCTCCGTGCAGTCCGCAGCACTCGCAGAGCCGCGCGCCGGGTCGGCTGAGGCGGTCGCGCTCGGCGCCGGGCCGAACGTCTGGCGCCGGTTCCCGAGCCGCACTGTGACGTTCTGCATCGTCGAGCTGCAGAAGCTGAGCCACGACCGCACCGAGCTCTTCACGCGGGCGGTGCAGCCCATCCTGTGGCTCGTCATCTTCGGCGAGACGTTCAACAGCCTGCATGCGATCCCGACGGGCGGCGTGCCCTACCTCGATTTTCTGGCCCCCGGGATCATCGCCCAGTCGGGTCTCTTCGTCGCGATCTTCTACGGCATCCAGATCATCTGGGAGCGCGACGCGGGCACGCTCACGAAGCTGCTCGTCACACCGACACCGCGCTCGGCGCTGATCCTCGGGAAGTCGTTCGCGGCGGGCATCCGGGCACTCGCGCAGGTCGTCGTGGTGCTCGTCGTCTCCGCGATCCTCGGGGTCGCCCTCTCGACCGACCCGCTCGACCTGATCGGCACGTTCGCGATCGTGATGCTCGGCTCGGCGTTCTTCTCCTGCCTCTCGATGACGATCGCCGGTGTCGTCCTCAAGCGCGACCGGCTGATGGGGATCGGCCAGATGATCACGATGCCGCTCTTCTTCGCCTCGAGCGCGCTCTACCCCGTCGCGATCATGCCCGGGTGGCTGCAGGCCCTGAGCAAGGTCAACCCCTTGAGCTACGAGGTCGATGCGCTGCGCGGGATGCTGATCGGAGCCCCGGCCAACCTCGGCCTCGACTTCGCGGTGCTGACGGTCTCGGTCCTCGTCGGGGTCACCGCGGCGGCGTCGCTCGTCGACCGCCTCGCGCGCTGAGCAGGATGCGCCGCTACCAGCGCTGGTGCACCTGCGGCGCGATCTGCTCCCGATAGAGCTGCGAGACGGCCTCGTGCGTCGCTTCGGGAAGCGCCGGGAGGCTCGCGGCCCCGGCGTTCGCCCGCGCCTGTTCGCTCGTCCGCGCGCCCGGGATCACGGTCGAGACGCTCTCGTGGTCGAGGATCCAGCGGAGGGCGAACTGGGTCATCGTCGCTCCCGCGGGAACGAGGGCCCTCAACTCCTCGACGGCAGCGACGCCGGTCGCATAGTCGACCCCGGCGAACGTCTCGCCCACGTCGAACTGCTCGCCGTGCCGGTTGAACGATCGATGGTCGTCGGCCGAGAACTGCGTCTCGTTCGAGAACTTCCCCGTCAGGAGGCCGGAGGCAAGCGGCACTCGGATGATGAGCCCGACATCGCGGCGGCGCGCTTGCTCGAAGAGCAGCTCGGCGGGCCGCTGGCGGAAGATGTTGAAGATGATCTGGACGGTGGCGACCGAGGGATACTCGATCGCCTTCAGCGCTTCCTCGACCTTTTCGACGCTCACGCCGTACGCGCGGGCGTAGCCGTCGTCGACCAGGCGCTCGCAGGCAGCGAACACCGCCGGCGTGTAGTAGGCATCCCAGGGCGGGCAATGCAGTTGGACGAGGTCGACGGCATCGACGCCCAGGTTCTCGCGCGACCGTTCGAGCCAGCCGCGCAGGTTTGCGTACGTGTACTGCGCGACGTCCAACGGCGCGCGGCGGCCGAACTTCGTGGCGACGAACAGGGGCTCGCTCCGGTCGCGAAGGAGCTGCCCGATCAACTTCTCGGAGCGGCCGTCACCGTAGACGTCCGCGGTGTCGAAGAAGGTGACACCCGAGTCGACCGCGGCGTGCAACGCCGCCACCGACTCCTCGTCGTTCACCTGCCCCCAGCTGCCGCCGATCGCCCAGGCTCCGAAGCCGATCTCGGAGACATCACGTCCGGTCTTGCCCAGCCGTCGTGACTGCATCGTGGCGACGTTACCCGTGCGGAACCAGGTTTGGGGTGTGAACCTGGTTCATGAGTTTCGCACCGCCGCGCGCCTTCCGAGGAAACTCATGAACCCGGTTCAAGAAGCAAACCGGGTTCGGTCAGCGCTTGAGCTTGGCCGCGAGCCGCTTGGCGAGCGGCGGCTCGAGGAGCTGCTGCGCGACGAGCGCGCCCGAGCCGCCGCCGAGGCCGGGGCCGGGATGCGTCGATGCGCCCACGAGCCATACGTTCGCAACGGGCGTGCGGTGCGGGGCGCGCCAGAGGAAGTTCTGGTCGAGCGCGAGCGAGCCGCCGTACGGGTCGCCGTGCACCAGGTTCACGTTCGCGGCCTGCAGGTCGGCCGGCGAAAGGCAAGTCCGCGCGAGGACCGACGAGTCGAGGTTCGGGATGTGCGTCGCGAGGCGCGCCTGGATGCGGTCCGCGTAACGCTCGCGCAGCTCCTCGTTCCAGCTGCCGTCGCCGACGTCGAGCTCCCCGGCCGCGTCGCCTTTGATCCGCCAGGGAAGCTCCTGCAGCTGGATCCAGAGCAGCCCCTTGCCCTCCGGCGCGCGCGAGGCGTCCATCGTCAGCGGCTGCCCGACGACCACCGTCGCCTCGGACGGCAGGAGCCCGCGCTCCGCCTCGTTCACCGCACGTGAGACGCCGTCGAGGCCGGGCGTCACGTGCACGATCGCCGTCTGCCCGAGGCGCTCGTCGCCGCTCCAGCGCGGCGGCTCCGAGAGCGCGAAGTGGATCTGCATCTCGGACCGGCCGTAGCGGAACCGTCTCGCCCGCTGCTCGAAGCCGTCGAGCAGCTCACCGTAGAGCTGCGTGGGCGTCACGTTGCAGACCACCGCTCGCTTCGTGGTCAGGTTGCGCCCGTCGGCCGTGCGCACGCCCGCACTCGATACCCGTTCGACATGCACGCCGGTCTCACACGTGCCGCCCTGTTCGCGGATGTACGAGACGAGCGCGTCGGCGAGTTTCGCGCCGCCGCCGCGCGGGACCGGCATGCCGCCCTCCTGCACCGCGACGGCGATCACCTCCGCCATGTAGCCGGACGCGGCCGCCTCGGGGCCGAGGCCCGTGTGCAGCACCCACGGCGCGAGCAGGCCGTGCGCGCGCTCCGAGGCGAAGGTCTCCTCGAGCCAGTCGCGCGCCGAGATGAGCAGGTTGCCCGTGAAGTCGCGCGCGCCGTCGCGGCCGAGCCGGCGGGTCGTCTTCAGCGCGAGGCCGGCGCCGTGCCGCGACCAGAGCTCCGTGCCGAGGACCCCGAAGGCGAGGTCGGCGTTCGGGAAGAACTCGCCCAGCATCCCGCGCCAGGCATCGCCGTCGCCGCGATGGTGGCGGTCGAGCTCAGCCGCGTTGGCGTCCGCGGTGCGCAGCAGGAAGGCTGCCTCTCCGTCGGGATAGAGCGTCCCCGTCGGAACCTCGGTGTTCAGGTACTCGAGGCCGTGGCGGGCCAGGTCCGGCCCGAGCTGCGCGTGCGCCGGCCCGCCGACCCACAGCGGATGCCAGGCGCTGAACACGTCGTGCTTGAAGCCCGGCGCCGTGATCTCGGCAGTCTTGATCGCGCCCCCGAACCAGTCGTTGCGCTCGAGCACGCAGACGTTCCAGCCGGCCTTCGCGAGAAGCGCGGCGCACGCGAGACCGTTGACGCCGCTGCCGACGACGATCGCGTCGTGGTGTGCAGAGGAGCCCTCAGCCAACGATCGCCCGAAACTCCTCGTCGGTCAGGAGGCCGCGCTTCTCGGCCCCGAGCTGCTTGACGGCGGCGAGCACGTCGGCACGGCGGTCCTCGGGAACGTCGAGGCCGAGCTCTTCAGCCTTGATGCGGATCGAGTCGATGCCGCTCTTCTTGCCGAGCACGATCGAGCGCTCCGTCGCGACGAGCTCCGACGAGTAGGGCTCGATCGACGGTGGATCGTGGAACTGGCTCGCGACGGCGCCGCTCTCGCGACGGTAGAGCGTGTTGCCCGTGAGCGGTTTCCAGGGCTCGAGCTCATACCCCGAGAGCTCGCGCACGCGCTCGGAGACGGCGCGCACCCGGTCGAGGCGCAGGTTCGTCTCGATCCCGTAGAGCGCGCGCAGCGACAGCGCCACCTCGCCGAGGTTCGCGTTCCCTGCCCGCTCGCCCATGCCGTTGATCGTCCCGTGGATCCAGGTGGCGCCGGCACGCACGGCGGCGGCCGCGCTCGCGGTCGCAACGCCGAAGTCGTTGTGCCCGTGGAAGTGCACCGGGACGTCCGCGCCGACGAGCTCGACCGTGTGCGCGACCAGCTCTCCGACCGCCTCCGGCGATGCGATCCCCAACGTGTCGACGACCACCACCTCGCGCGCGCCGGCCCCGACCGCGGCGGTGTAGACGCGGTCGTAGAAGTCGCGCTGCGCACGCGTCGAGTCGACGCCGAAGAACGCCGCATGGATGCCGTGCTCTGCGGCGAAGCGCATCGCGCTCGTGATCCGGTCGAGCATCTTCTCCCGCGTGACGCCGATCGCCTCGAGCTTCAGGTCCGAGATCGGCGACTCGATCACGGAGAAGCGAACGTTCAGCTCGGCGAGCGCCTCGAGGTCTGCCGGGACGGCGCGCGAGAAGCCCCACACCTCGGCACGCAGGCCGGCGGCCGCGACCGCCTTGACGGCGTCCCAGTCGTCCTGCGAGACGCGCGGGAACCCGGCCTCGATCCGCTCGACACCCAGCTCGTCGAGGAGCCGGGCGATCTCGACCTTCTGGTCGGGGTCGAGCACGACGCCGACGGTCTGCTCGCCGTCGCGGAGCGTCGTGTCGTAGAGCCCCACGCGCCCGCCCACCTCGTAGGCGTCGTTCAGCTCGCCGGTCCAGATCAGCGCGCTCTTCATTGCAGCACGATGCCGTCCGGGAACGCCGAGAGCTTCCTCGCACCGCCGGCCGTGATCAGGAAGTTGTCCTCGACGCGCAAGCCTCCGCCGCCCTCCCAGTAACAGCCCGGCTCGATCGCGAGCACCATGCCCTCGGCGAGCTCGCCGCCGCCCGCCTGGTGCGCGTACGGCGGTTCGTGCGCGCGCGCGCCGATGCCGTGCGCAATCGGATGCGACGGCTGGCCGGCATAGCCCATCGCGGCGAATCCGTCGCGGATCAGCCGGTCGAGCTCCGGCAGGCTCGCGCCGGGACGGCAGTGGAGGATCGCGCGGTTGTAGAGCTCCAGCAGCTGCACCTCGAGCTCGCGGTAGTCGGCGCGTAGCTCACCGGGGCAGACGAGCTTCGTGTGGTCGCACCAGTAGCCGTCGGCACAGACCCAGATCTCGAAGAGCGTCGGCTGGTCGGCCTGGACCGGCCGGTCGCCGGTTGCCGTGAACGTGCGGATGCCCTCGCCGGACCAGACGAGCGAGAAGCCGAGCGCGAGATCGACCTGACCTTGCCAGCCGGTGCCCTCGCCGTGCACGAAGGCGAGCCAGATTGCGGCAGCCTCGCTCTCCTTGATGCCCGGCCTCAGGTGCTCGCGCACGTACTCCATCCCGGCCGCCGCGATGTCGTTCGCGAGCTGCATCCGCTCGACCTCCTGCACCGTCTTGATCGCTCGGGCGTGCGCGAGGAGCGGCGCCGCGTCGGCCGCATCGGGCCACGCGTCGAACCACGCGCGCGTGAAGGTGGTCGGCTCGCCGACCATGCGGTCGGAGGCCTGCGTGCCGAGCGAGAGCTCCAACCCGACACGGCCGTACTCGCGGGCCGCGGCGAGCGCTGCGTCGAGGGTGCGCGCGGGCACGGGGCGCGGGTCGGTCTCGTCGTAGCCGCGCACGAAGCGGACGTCGTCCGTCCACGCCGCGCGGTCGGCGTCATCGGCCGACGCCTCGAGGCAGATGAGCACCGGCTCGCCCTCGCGCGGGAAGACACACGCGTCGTAGCCCTTCATCCCCCAGAAGTTCGTCAGGTAGAGGACGTTGTCGGGGGCCCGCACGACGAGTGCATCGAGCTCCTGGGCGGCCATGAGCGCGCGGACGCGCTCGAGCTTGACGTCGTCGCGGGGCCAGGTCATCGAGCCTCTAGACGTCCTCGCCCCACGGCCGCACCCGTGGCGGCGGCGGGGTGCCGTGACCCTCCTGCCACGAGACCACCGGATTGCGCAGCACGCCGATTCGCTCGATCTCCGCCTCGATCACGTCGCCCGGCTTCAGGTAGAGAAGCTCGCGCTCCTCCTTCGACTTGAAGCCCGCGACGCCGGCGACGGTCCCGGTCGACAGCACGTCGCCCGCGGAGTACCCGAGCGCCGAGAAGTTCGAGAGGATCTGGGGGATCGTGACGCTCATCCTTCCCGAGTGCGACTCCTGGCGCGTCTCGCCGTTCACGCGCAGCCGCATCGCAAGGTCGTGCGGGTCGGGAATCTCGTCGGGCGTGACGATCCACGGCCCGAGGGGGCAGAACGTGTCGATCGCCTTGCAGAAGCTGAAGACACCCGAGCGCATCTCGCCGCGCTGGATGTCGCGCGCGGTGATGTCGTTGAAGATCACGTAGCCGCCGATGTAGTCGGCCGCCTCCTCGGGCGAGAACCACTTGCCGGACTTCTTCAGGACGACGGCGAGCTCGAGCTCGTAGTCCAGCTCCTGAGTCAGATGCTCCGGGTAGATGACCGCCTCGTCGGGACCGACGATCGCGTCGACGTTCTGGAAGAAGTTGATCCATGGAGCGATGGCGTGCGACCACTCGACGTTCTTCGACTCCTCCTCGTGCTCGCGGAAGTTGCCGGCGGTGTGGAAGAACTTCTTCGGGACGATCGGCGCGCGCAGTCGCACCTCGGCGAGGGGCGCGCGCTCCGGGGTGTCGTCCGCTCCACCGCGCTCGAACCATTCCCGCATCGACGGCACCGCCAGGCGCACGACCTCCTCGCCGTCGATCCGCCCGACCTTGCCGTCGTCGTAGGTGACGAGCTTCACGCGCAGATCCTCGTCATGAACGTGTTCATGAGCAAATGTGCTTCGCAACGAGGGCATAGGTCTGAGCGGTCTTCACGAGCCCGTCGATGTCGAGGTTCTCGCCCAGCTCGACGTCCATCAGCCCCGTCGACGTGCCGTAGTTGAGCGTCGGGATCCCGTAGCGGGTGAGCGCCGACGCGTCGCTGAACCACCGCGTCACGTCGCGCCCCGGAACCTCGGCGAACACCTCTTGATGGGCGGCGTCGACGGCCTGCACGAGCTCGTGCTCCTCGTCGATCTCGGCTCCCGGCGCGGTCACGTACACCTCGCCCTCGATCCCGTAGGAGGGGAAGCGCTCCGCGAGCGAGCGCACGAAGTCGAGTACCTCGCCGCGGGCGACGCTCATCGGCTTCGTCGGCGGCACGCGGACGTCGAGGAAGAGATCCGTGTGGTGCGGCGTGCGCGACACCCGCCAGCCGAAGCCTCCGCGCACGGCGCCGATGTTGACGATCGCGTTCGCGCCGCGATACGCGTTCGAGGGATCGTCCTCCCAGGTCGGGATCCACTCGAGCACCGCAGTCGTGATCTCGTGCATCCGCAGGATCGAGTTCTCGCTGCGCTTGCCCTCGCTGAACGCGGTGTGGATGAAGTTGCCGTGCGCACGGATGCGCAGCCAGAGGGCGCCGAAGTGCCCGAGCACGAGCTTCCCCTCGGTCGGCTCGCCGAGCAGGCACATGTCGGCGACGCCTCCATGGGTGACGAGATAGCGCGAGCCGGCGGCGTAGCCGCGGTACTGCGCGCCCTGGGCCTCCGCGTACTGGGTCTTCTCGATCTCGCCGCACACGGCCGCGATCAGGACGTCGCCGCGCAGCTTCACGCCCGCATCCTGCAGCGCGCGCACGGCCTCGAGGTAACAGGCGAGCGCGCCCTTCATGTTCGAGATCCCGAGGCCATACAGGCGCCCGTTCTTCACGAACGCCTTCGGCTGGAAGCCCGGCACGTCCTTCAGCCACGGCTCGCGGCCCGAGTACGAGGTGTCCATGTGGCCGTTGAACATCAACGACTTGCCGCCGCCGGTGCCCGACCAGGTGCCGAGCGCATTTGCCCGCCCCTCCTCGACCTGCTGCCACTGGACCTGCAGGCCGAGCTCCTCGTAGAGCGAGACCATCAGCTGCGCCAGCGGCTGCTCGTTGCCGGTGAAGCTGTGCACGTCGACGAGCGCGCTCGCCGTCTCGACCAGACGGTTCTTATTGATCTTCATGAGCGCACGTGCGGCAGGACCTGCTCGCCGAACAGGCGGATCTGCTCGTGCCGGTCGTCGCCCCAGAGCTCGAGCATGACATGGGTGCAGCCGGCGTCCTTGTACTCCTCGATCGCCGCGATGCAGTCCGCGGGCGTGCCGGCGATCGGCTTGCACTTGTCGAGGATCGCGTCCGTGACCATCGCCTTGGCCGCAAGCCGGCCGCCCTGCTCCATCGCCTCGGCCACCGGCCTGATCTCGTCCTGCTCCAGGCCTGCGAGGTCGAGCAGCGTGTCCGCGCTGCCCTGGATGTTCTGCACCTTGTTGGCGAGGTACATGCCCGCGATCTCGCGCGCGCCGTCGCGTCCCCGGTCGCGGTCGGTGGCGTGGATCGAGGCGACGACCGTGCAGCCGATGTCGATGTCGGCGTTCACGTTGCCGATCGTGTACTTCACGAACGCCGGCGTCGTGATCGACGGCGTCAGGCAGCCGTCACCGATCTCGCCGGCGAGCGCCTGCATCTTCGGCGCGGTGGCGGCGACGTAGACCGGCGGCACCCCGCGCGGTGTGTGCGCCTCCTCCTGCAGCGCGGGAACGTCGGCGTTCCACGTCGTGCCGGTGTACTGGAACGCCTCGCCGCCGAGCACGCCGCGCACGATCTCGACGGCGTCGCGCATCGGGCCGAGCGTCTTCGAGGTCTGCATGCCGGCGTTGTTGAGGAAGATCTTCGAGGTCCCGAAGCCGAGGATGAAGCGCCCCGGCCCGGCTGCCTCCTGGACGACGCGCGCGTCCATCGCGACCTGCACGGGGTGCCGCGTGAACGGCGAGATGATGCCCCAGCCGATCGTCAGGCGCTCGGTCTCGCGCGCCATCAGCGCCGAGACGACGGTCGAGGAGCGCGCCTCCATCCCGTGCTTGCGCCACCACGGATAGGCCTCCGCGAGCCAGATCGTGTCCAGGCCCGCGGCGTCCATCGCGCGCGCCGATGCGAGCATCTCGTCGAGCGGCTCCATCGTCAGCTGCATCACGCCGATGCGGAAGGGCACGGCCATGACGCGGTCCTAGACCTCGCCGGTCGCGGCCGCGTTCTGCACCTGCACCTCGAGCGCCTGCAGCACGTGCTGCACCTGCTGGTTCACGATCGGCTGGAGCACGCGCTGCCCCATCGAGCCGACCGGGCCCGCGAGCTTCACGTCGGCGGCCCACGCCATCGAGGTGCCGCCGTCCGGCGCGTCGCTGAGCTCGAACGACGTCTCCATGCTCAGCATCGCGCCGACCCCGGTGCCCTTGATCTTCAGCTTCGCGAACTCGGGCGGCCGCTCCTCGGTCTTCGTCATGTCGATCTTCATCTTCAGGCCGCCGAGCCCGAGCGGGATCTTGACGTTCGCGGTCCAGCGCTCCGCGTCGTGCACGTCGAAGCTCTCGACGCCGGGCATCGTCTTCGCCATCGAGGCCGGGTCGTTCAGGACGTCCCAGACCGCCTGCCGCGGCGCGGCGAAGACGCGGACCCCGGAGACGTTCACGCGTCCACCACGGAGACCAGCTTCTTCGTCTCCTCGGGATGGCGGAGCAGGTCCCAGACCTTGTGGTACGGGTTCGCACTGTCGGCCACGATCGCGCCGCCGTGCGCGCGCAGCGCGTCCTGCACGGCCGCGCACACCGCGTGGATGCCGGCGCCGCCGCCCTCGCCCATGCCCTTCGTCCCGAGCGCGGTGAACGGCGACGGGCTCTCGATGTTGCCCGTCTTCAGCGGCGGCATGTCGAGTGCATGCGGCACGTGGTAGTCGTAGAAGTTCGGTGTCAAGAGGTTCCCATCCTCGTCGTAGACGAACTGCTCGTGCATCACGGCGCCGAGCGCCTGCGCGGTCGCGCCCATCACCTGGCCCTCGACGATCTGCGGGTTGATCCGCTTGCCGCAGTCGTCGACGGCTGCATAGTCGACGATGTCGTAGTAGCCCGTCTCGGGATCGACCTCGACGACGGCGACGTGCACCTGCGCGGCGTAGGTGAGCGTCAGGTTGCCGAACTTCCTCTCGACGTCCGGCACCTGGAACGGCGGCCGGTACACGTAGCGGCAGTTCAGCGTCACTCCGAGATCCTCGGGCAGGCCCGCGTTGTTCGCGTTGATGATCGCGCCGCAGGCCATGAACGGCAGGAACGCCTCCGGGTTCTCCTTGATGCGGACGCCACCGTCGGCGAGCTCCAGAGCCTCTTCGGGGACGCCGCCGAACACGGCGCCCGCAAGCTTCTTGATCTCCGCCGCGAGCATGTCCGTGGCGCCCTTGACCGCGGAGAGCCCGGTGACCGCGAACTGAGACGCGTAGGTACCGGAGAAGCCGGCGTGCGAGTTCCAGTACGAGTCGTGGCCGGCGCGCACGTGCACGTCGTCGGTCGAGCACTGGAGGATGTCGGCGACCACCTGCGCGGCCGTGGTCTCGTGCCCCTGGCCCTGCGGCGTCGTGCCGAGCGTGACGACGATCTCGCCGAAGATGTCGAGCTTCACCGTCGCGACCTCGTTGTTGCCCGAGAACTGCAGCTCGGGGTTGATCATGCGCGACTGGCCGAAGTTGTTCGTGCCGGAGTCGAGCGTCGAGCCGATGCCGACGCCGAGCAGCTTGCCGCGCGACGCGGCCTCCGTGCGCCGGGCCTCGCGGTCCTCCCAGCCGATCAGGTCGAGGCCGACGTCGAGCATGCCCGCGTAGTCGCCCGAGTCGTAGACGCAGCCGTTCGGCGTCTCGTACGGCATGTCCTCGGCCCGGATGTAGTTGCGCTTGCGCACCTCGACGGGATCGAGCTCGAGCTCCTGCGCGACGATGTCGATGATCCGCTCGGTGAACCACAGGTGCTGCATCCGCGAGTAGCCGCGGTTCGGGGACACCGGGGCCTTGTTCGTGGCGACCTGTGTGAACTCGAGCCGGATGTGGCGCCAGCGGTACATGCCGGGCGTCACCTGCGCCCAGATGACGCCGCCGAGCGGCTCGTAGCGCAGCCACGCGCCCGCGTCGTCGAGCGCCTTCGTGCGGAACCCGAGCAGGGTGCCGTCGTTCTTGACGGCGACCTCGGTGTCCTGGAACCAGCGCTCGTTGCCGTGCGACATCGACGAGTGGAAGTCGGTGCGCCACTCCGTCCACTGCACGGCGCGGCCGAGCTTGCGGGCGAGGAGGCAGCACACGACGAGCTGCGGATGCGAGGTGATCTTGTTGCCGAAGCCGCCGCCGATGTCCTGCGTGACGAAGCGGAGCTTGTCGAGGCCGCTCCGCATCGCCGGCCCCATCATGATCGCGGCGAAGCCGGGGAACTGGTTGTTCGTGTGGATCGTCCACTGCCCGGTGCCGCGGTTGTACTCGACGAGTGCGCCGTTCGTCTCGAGCGGCGTCGAGTTGAAGCGGTGGAAGTGGAGCTCCTCGATCTTCACGATCTTGTCGGCCTCGGCGAACGCAGCGTCGAGGTCGCCCCACTCGTAGGTGCCTTCCCACATCAGGTTCCCGCCGGCGTCCTCGTGGATCGTGGCCGCGCCGGCATCGAGCGCGTGGCGCGCATCCGTGATCGGCGCGATCGGCTCGAACTCGATCTCGACGAGCTCCGACGCGTCGCGCGCGAGCTCGCGCGTCTCGGCGACGACGGCGACGATCGCCTCGCCGACGTAGCGCACCTTGCCCACCGCGAGCGCAAAGTCCTTCAGGTTCGCTCCGGGCACCGACGAGATCTGGAAGAACGGATCGGTCAGCGAGGCGACCTCCTCGCCGGTGAGCGTCCCGTAGACGCCGGCGATCTCCTCGGCCTTCGAGACGTCGATCGACGAGATGTGCGCATGCGCGTACGGCGAGCGCACGAAGTGGATGTAGCCCATGCCGTGGCGCTTGACGTCGTCGACGAAGACGCCCTGGCCCTGGACGAGCCGCCGGTCCTCCTTGCGCGGGACGCTCTGGCCCTTGTACTGCTCGGCCGGAGCCTCGACCTCGACCTGCTCGGGGGTGATCGTCGTGCTCGCGGTCGTCATTGGCCGCTCGCCTCTTTCACGGCCTCGAAGATGTTCCAGTAGCCGGTGCAGCGGCAGATGTTGCCCTGAAGCCCCTTCTTGATCTCGGCCTCCGACGGGGTCGGGTTCTTCCGCAGCAGCGCGGTGGCGCTCATCAGCATCCCGGGCGTGCAGTAGCCGCACTGGAGCGCGTGGCGCGAGCTGAACGCCTGCTGGAGCTTCGAGAGCTCCTCGCCGTCGGCGAGGCCCTCGACGGTCTCGATCGTCGAGCCGTCGGCCTGGACGGCGAGCAGCATGCAGCTCTTCACGAGCGTGCCGTCGACGATCACCGAGCACGCGCCGCAGTTGCCGGTGTCGCAGCCGATGTGGCTGCCGGTGAGGTCGAGGTCGTCGCGGATGAAATGGATGAGGAGCTTGCGCGCCTCCACCTCGCGCTCGTACGTCGTTCCGTTGATCGTGACCGAGATCGACCGGGCCGACGAGATCGTGCCTGCTTCCACGTGCCTCAGCTCCTCTGCTTCTCGGTTGCCTGCTCGAGCGCCCGGACGGCGAGCACTTCGGCCAGGTGCATGCGGTACTCGCTCGACGCGTGCACGTCGGACGGCGGCTCGAGGTCGGCCCCGCGCACGGCGGCACGCACCGCATCCGCGTCGGGCGAGCCGAGCTCGAGCAGCACCGGAACGGCGTCCACGCAGCCGAGCGCGATCCGGACGCTGCCGTTCACCGACGCCGCCGCGCTGACGATGCACGTGCCTTCGACGCCGAGCGTGACGGCCGCGAAGCCGTCGCCGCGTCCTGCCGGGACGCTGACCGACGTGAGCAGCTCGCCGGGGCCGACGGCGGTCAGGTACACGCCGAGAAAGAAGTCGGTGGCCGGGACGGTGCGATCGCCGCCCGCGCCGTGAATCGTCATCCGGGAATCGAGCGCGACGAGCAGCGGCGGCAGGTGGTTCGTCGGGTCGTTCGTGCAGATGTTGCCCCCGAGCGTGCCTCGGTTGCGCACCTGGACGTCGGCGATCTGCGCGCATACCTCGCCGAGGATCGGACGGGCGCGCGCCTCGCTCGACTCCAGGAGCTCCGTGTACGTGGTCATCGCCCCGATCCGGAGCGTGCCGTCGGGGTCGAGCTCGATCCCCTTCAGCTCGCCGATCTGCGCTCAGGTCGATCAGGGCGTCCGGCGAGCCGGCCCGCGCCTTCATCACGTTGATCATGCGTCTGGCCGCCCGCGAGCGCGCGCGCCCCGTCGTTGCGCGCCAGCAGCTCGATCGCTTCTCCCAGCGATCCCGGCCGCGCATATCCGACCTCACGAAGAAGCATCGTCCTCCGTTGTATAAAATGTCTGATCCACTGAAAGCAAGTCTCTACCGCTATGAGGAACTCATGAACCTGGTTCAGGAGAGCGAACCAGGTTCCGGACGACGGGACGAACCTGGTTCATGGGTTTCGCCCTCGCCAGCAGCTCGCGGTGGCGGGCGAGCGAGGCCAGCACGGCGTCGATGTCGTCGTCGGTGTTGTAGGCGTGGGGCGAGACGCGCAGGTAGCCGTCGCGCTCGGAGGTGACGATCCCGTCGGCGGCGAGCGCGGCGACCAGGGCCGGCGCGTCGGTCGAGCGGATGCAGACGAGCGCGCCGCGCCGTGCGTGCTCCCGCGGCGTCACGACCACCCCGCCGAGCTCGTCGACGCCGGCGATCAGGCGGTCGTTCAGGCCGTTCACGTGCTCCCGGGTCGCCGCGATCCCGATCTCCTCGCATCAGCTCGATCCCGGCGATGCCCGCGTAGATCGCCGGAATCGGCGGCGTGCCCGACTGGAAACGCCGCGCCGTCGGCGACGGCGAGTAGTCGCGGATGTCCATCTCGAAGATGTCGCGGTCGGCGAACCAGCCGGTCTGGGTCGGCAGCAGCCGCTCGGCGAGGCCCGGGCGCGACCCACATGAACCCCAGCCCGGCCGAGGCGAGCAGGTACTTCAGGACCCCGGCCGTCACCACGTCGACGCCGAGCGCGTGGACGTCGAGCGGGTACGTGCCGATCGCCTGGTAGGCGTCGAGCACACGAGCGCGCCGCGGTCGTGGGCGATGCGGGCGATCTCCTCGACCGGGAGGCGAACGCCGTTGCGGTAACAGACCGCCGTGATCGAGACGACGGCCGTCCGCTCGTCGATCGCCTCCTCGAAGCGCTCGAGCGGGATCTCGTTCCCGTTCGCCGCGACGTGCACGACCTCGGCGCCGCGGAGCTCCTGCGCGTGCCAGATCTGGCCGACGGTCGGGAACTCGAAGTCCGAGATGACCACCCGCGGGCGCTCGCCGAAGTCGAGCGCGCTCGCCAGGGCGCTCAACGCCGGCCGAGGCGGAGGTCGTCACCGCGACGTCGTCGGGTGCGCCGCTGACGAGCCGGGCGAACGCCGCCCGCGCCGACTCCGCGCGCTCGACCCAGTAGTCCCACGGCGCGCCGCGGTCGTCCCAGCCTTCGAGGTAGTCGAGGTAGGCGGCCCGGACCGAGTCGGAGAGCGCGCCCTGCGAGCACGAGTTGACGTAGGCGAGCCGCTCGAAGATCGGGAAGCGGTGCCGGCAGCGCGCGGCCACGGATGCGGTGTTCGAGCTAACGCCCAAGGTAGGCCTTCCGGAGCTCCTCGTTCTCGCGCAGGTCGGCGGCCTTGCCCTCGAGGACGAGCCGGCCGGTCGAGAGCACGTAGCCGCGGTCGGCGATCGAGAGCGACACGTTCGCGTTCTGCTCGACGATCAGCATCGCGACCCCGGACTCGTGCACCTGCTTGATGATCTCGAAGTTCCGCTCGACGAGGATCGGAGCGAGCCCCATCGACGGCTCGTCCATCAGCAGCAGCTTCGGCCGCGACATCAGCGCCCGGCCCATGGCGACCATCTGCTGCTCGCCGCCCGAGAGCGTCCCGGCGAGCTGCGAGCGGCGCTCGTGGAGCAGCGGGAACAGGTCGTAGACGCGCTCGAAGTCCTCGCGGTCGCCGCCGCCGCGCAGGTAGGCGCCCATCTCGAGGTTCTCGAGCACGGTCATCGGCGCGAACAGCCGCCGGTTCTCCGGCACGATCGCGAGCCCGCGCGCGATGCGGTAGCTCGTCGGCCGGTTCGTCACGTCCTCCCCGTCGACGTGCACGGTGCCGTTGCGCGGGCGGACGATGCCGAGAATCGTCTTCAGGGTCGTCGACTTGCCCGACGCGTTGCCGCCGAGCAGGCAGACGAGCTCGCCCGGCTCGATCCGGATCGACAGCGCCCTGCAGGATGTGGATCTGGCCGTAGTACGTGTCGACCGCGTCGAGCTCGAGCAGCGGCTTTCCGGACGTCGTCGCCGCCGTCGGTCATTTCGTCGCCGCCGTCTGCAGGCCGAGGTACGCCTCGATCACCTTCGCGTTCGTCGCCACGGTGTCGAACGACCCCTCGGCGATCTTGATGCCGTGGTCGAGTGCGATCACGCGGTCGGAGATGCCCTCGACGACGTGCATGTCGTGCTCGATCACGAGGATCGTGTACCCGCCGTCGGTGCGCAGCTTCGCGATCAACTCGGTGATCTCGTGGGTCTCGGACGGGTTCATGCCGGCGGCGGGCTCGTCGAGCAGCAGGATCCGCGGCTTCGTCGCGGTCGCACGGGCGATCTCCAGCCGGCGGCGGTTCGCGTACGAGAGCGAGTAGGCGGGCTGGTCCCAGCGATAGCCCATCAGCCGGTCTCCGAAGAACGCGAGCCGCTCCTTGGCGAGCGCCTCGATCTCCCGCTCCTCACGGCGCATGCCGGGAGTCCGCAGCATCGAGCGGAAGAAGCCCGCCTTGGTGTGCCCGTACGCGGCCGCCATCACGTTCTCCAGCACCGACATGTTCAGGAAGAGGCGGAGGGTCTGGAACGTGCGCGAGATCCCGCGCTGCGTGATCTGGTGCGGCTGGAGCCCGACGATGCTCTTCCCGTCGAGCGTGATGTCGCCGCTGCTCGGCTCGTAGATCCCGGTGATCAGGTTGAAGAGGGTGGTCTTCCCGGCGCCGTTCGGGCCGATCACCGAGACGATCTCGCCCTCGTCGACGTGCAGATCGAGGTTGTCGACGACCAGCAGCCCGCCGAACGACAGCGAGACGCCCTTCAGCTCCAGCAGGACCTCAGCCATCAGACGATCTCCACTAGACGATCTCGACTCGGCGCTCGCCCAGCAGCCCGTTCGGCCGCAGGATCATCAGCGCGATCAGGATGATGCCGAGCACGATGTAGCGCGCAGGCTCCGGCTTCGCGAGCATCACGTTCTCCCAGACGAACGCGACCAGGTAGATCGTCGGCACGAGCAGGACGAGCCGCAGCCACCCTCGGACGACGCTCACGAGCAGGACCGCCGCGATCAGCGCCGATGTACGTCGTCGGCGGGATCCAGCCCGCCAGGTGCGCCGGCGCGACGACCCAGTGGTCGAAGACGCCCGCGAAGCCCGACTGCTTCTGGCCCACCACCCAGGACGAGTGCAGTGAGCCTGCGATCTCGTGCACGACGAAGCCGAAGATCAACGTCGCCACCCCGACGATCCCGATCGCGCGCGAGCGGCGAATCGACATCAGCACCACTCCGGCCACGAGCGCGACGAAGAAGAGGCCACGCGACTTGCCGGGATCGCGGAGCACCTCGAGCAGCGGCCCGATGATCAGTGCGCCGAGGACGACTCCCGCCTGGCTGCCGGAGCCGCCGAGGATCACCATCGTGTAGACCGTGATCAGCAGCACGAAGTAGAAGGTGAGCGGGAAGACGCTCGCCGACAGCGAGGCGAAGAGCGTGCCGGTGAGGGCGGCGACCGCCGCGCCGAAAGCGAAGCTCAGCAGCTTGAGCCGGTTCACCGGCATCCCCATCGCCTCGGCCGCGAGCGGGTCCTCCCGCAGCGAGCGCCAGGCTCGGCCGGTGCGCGAGTGGTTGACGAAGCGCAGCGCGACGAAGACGACCGCGAAGAAGCCGAGCGCGACGTACAAGTACGAGACGGCGAAGACGCCCTGGTGCTGCACCACGAGCTGATGCCCGAAGAGGCTGAACGGATCGACGTTGTTGATCCCGTTCGGGCCGCCGGTGAGGTTGTGGCCGAAGACCGAGTCGCCGTTCGTCGTCAGCGTCTGGAAGAGCTGCAGGAAGAAGAGCGTCACGATCGCCAGGTAGTCGCCCGTTAAGCGCCGAGACGGCAGCGCGAGGAGCAGCCCGGCGAGCGGCGCCGACCACGACGACGAACGGCACGACCACGAACGTCGGTAGGTGGATGCCGAACTTGTCGGAGTCGAGGATCGCGTAGGTGTACGCGCCGATCCCGTAGAACGCGACGAAGCCGAGGTCGAGCAGGCCGCCCCAGCCGACGACCACGTTGAGCCCGAGCGCGAGCAGCATGTAGAGCACGGTGTCGAACGCGACCCGGCGGACGTAGCCGCTCGTCTCGAACACCGGCAGCAGCGAGAACGCGGCGAGGAAGAGCACGAGCCACGCCCACCACGGAGACGCGGCGCAGGCGGTCCTCGATGGTCGCAGCGGCCCCGGCGGCATGACGCGGCGCTCGGCGTGGCGCGCGACCCACTCGTCCTTGCCCACGGCAGGCCCCGTGGCGGGCGTGTGGGAACCGTGTGGCGTCGAGTCGCTCATACCTCAGACCTTCCTGATGTCCGCGCGTCCGAGGAGCCCCTGGGGGCGGAAGATCATGAACGCGATCAGGATCGAGAACACGATCAGGTCGGACCACTTCGTCGAGATGTAGCCCTGCGCGAACGACTCCGCGAAGCCGAGGATCAGGCCGCCCGCCATCGCGCCCGGGGATCGACCCGATGCCGCCGATCACGGCGGCCGTGAAGCCCTTGAGCCCGGCGACGAACCCGATCGCCACCGTCGTCGGCACGCGCAGCGCGAACAGCACGCCGGCGGCGCCGGCGAGGGCCGACCCGAGCACGAACGTGAAGACGATCACCCGGTCGATGTCGATCCCCATCATCGCTGCCGCCTCGCGGTCGAACGAGGTCGCGCGCATCGCCTTCCCGGTGCGCGTCCGGTTGACGAGGAACCAGAGCATCAGCATCAGCACGAACGCCGAGACGACCGTGATGATCCGAAGCAGTGGCACGTGCACGTCGCCGATGTTGAATCCCTTGACGTACAGCGACGCGTTCTCGAGATCGAAGATGTCGTAGTTGCGAGGCGTCGCGCCGAAGAGCAGCTGCATCGAGTTGGCGAGGAAGAACGAGACGCCGAGCGCGCTGATCAGCGGCGCGATCCGCGGCGCGTCGCGCAGCGGCCGGTAGGCGAACCGCTCGATCACGACGCCGAGCACCGCGCAGCCCGCCATCGCCGCGAGCCGTCACGAGCACGAGCAGCAGCCAGACCGGCACGACGGGATTCGAGACGCCGCCGAGCAGCTGCAGCACCCCGTAGCCGATGAACGAGCCGACCATGAAGACGTCGCCGTGGGCGAAGTTCAGGAGCTTCAGCACGCCGTAGACGAGCGTGTATCCGAGCGCGATCAGCGCGTAGACGCTGCCGAGCGTCAGGGCATCGATGCTGAGCTGGATGAACTGGTCCACGGGGGGTGTCTGTTTATAGAGGAAGGGCGGCTCGGTTGCCCGAGCCGCCCTCCTGTCGTGCCGTTACATCTCGCCTGCTAGCCGACGAGCTTGTACGAGCCGTTCGACTGAATCTGGAAGATGTAGAACTTCGCGTTCAGCGGGTCGTTGGACTTCGTCGACCAGCTGAAGGTCCCACCGAGGATCCAGTTCTTGATCTTCACCTTCTTCATGTTCTGGAGCACCATCTTGCGCGTGATCGAGCCGTGGCCCTGCAGGCACGCAAGGTGGATCGCGTTCATCGCGATCTGCGCTGCGCCGTAGCTCGGCGGGCCGAAGGAGCCCACGGGCTTGCCGGGGTTGGCCTTCTTCCAGCCGGCGATGATCGCCGCGTCGGACGGGATGCCCGTGATGTCCGGGGCGAAGTTCGACACGTACGAGCCCGGCCGCCTTGAACTGCGTCGAGTCGTTCGAGCCGTCACCGCCGAACACCTTGGCCTTCTTGCCCTGCTCGATCAGCTGCTGCGCGAACGTCTGCGCGTCACCCGGCTTCTGCGTCGGGAAGAACACGATGTCGGCGTCGCTCGGGACCTTCGTCACGAACGCCGAGTAGTCGGTCGTCGTGTTCGAGGCCGAGAGCCGGACCGTCGTGACCCCGGCCGCCTTGAGCGTCCGCTCGACAGCGTCGGCGAGACCGGTCGAGTACGGCTCCTGGAAGTCCATGATCACGACCTTCTTCACCTTCAGGTTCTTGATCATGAAGTTCGCATCCGTCGGGCCCTGGATGTAGTCACCCGGGACGTCGCGGAAGAACGCCTGCGTGCCTTCGAGCTTGCCGGCATCGTCTTCGTCAGGTCCGTGCGCGTCGCCGACGGCGAGATGTGCGCGATCCCGGCCTGGAAGTACGACTGCGTCGATGCGGCGACCGCGCCCGAGGTGGACGGGCCGAGCACCACGACGACGCTCTTGTCGCGATGTACTTCTGGGCGAGCGCCTGGGCGGGCGCCGGGCCCTGCTCGACCGGGGTGTCACCGAGCACGAACTTGACCTTCAGGCCGAGCGGCCTGGCGAGCGTCTTGACCGCATACTTCGCCCAGATCCCTGCTCGGTGCCGAGGAAGCCGGCGCCGCCGGTGACCGGCGTGACGAGGGGGAGCGTGATCGTGCTTGTTGCAGCTGACGGCCTGCGACGAGAACGCAGTAGCCACAGCTTTCGGGCTGCCTTGGGCACTGGCTGCCATGGCCGCAGTGACGAGCACCACGAGAGCGAGGCCGATGCTCTTCTTCATTCGGAGTCCTCCTTGCTGGAGTCCTGACGGGGAAATCGGACCTTGGGGAAACGGAGTGTCACCCATCAGGACGAGGGGTGTCAACGATCTGATCAAATCTCTGATCCGGTGGATCAGGGCTAGCCGAGCGCTTCGACCCAGCCCGCGGTGTCGAGGAACTGGCGAAATCTGACCGCCCTCTCGCCGCGCACTGTCCACACATGGACGAACGGAACGTCCAAATGTTTGCCGGTTTCCTTGGCGACGCCACCGTAGCGGCCGAGGACGACGACCTCGCCGCCCGCGTCCAGGAACTCCGTCGGGCACTGCCGAGAACTCGTCCCACCACTGCTCCTCGAGCGGGTCGAAGATGTTTCGGCGCACCTCGTCGACCCCGTGGTAGGTGCCCCCGTGGGGCAGTCCCTGGGCCTGCTGCCACTCGATCTCGGGATCCATGTCGCCCAGCACCCCATCCAGGTCCCCCGCTCGAAGGCGTCGTAGGAGCGCTTGACGAGGTCGATCGCAGACATGCGCGTAGCCTATGCGGCCGTGGACTACGCGATGCACGAGAGCGACGACCCGGCCGGCCGCCTGTTCGACGCGGATCGCGGCTGCACGGTGTTCTCGCAGCGCGTGCTGCGGTTGACGGGAGCTTCGCCGGACCGGGTCGACCCGGGCTCGACGAGGTCCTGTACGTCCTCGAAGGCACGGGCACGGTCACGGTGGACGGCGCCCGGCACGCGCTCGGCCCCGGCAATGCGGTCTTCGTCGCGGCCGGGCAGAGCTGGTCGGTCGCCGGGGCCGACGAGCTCACGATCCTCTCCGTGCTGGTGCACGAGCCCGAGCCTGCCTCGAGCCCGTTCGGTGTCGTCGACCTCGCCGCGTCGGAGCGGCAGAGCGCGACCGCCGGCAGGCAGTTCGTCCTCGGCGCTGGCCCCGAGAGCGGCTGTGAGTCGGTGACGCAGTTCATCGGCCTGATCCCGCCGGGCCGGGCGCCCGGACCACTTCCACACCTACGACGAGGTGATCTACGTGCTCGACGGCGAAGGCTTTCTCGAGATCGGCGGCGAGCAGGCGCCGCTACGCGCCGGCTCGTGCGTGCACCTGCCGGCGCGCCTCGTCCATTGCCTCGCGAACACGGCGGGCGACGGAGATGCGCGTGCTCGGCGTGTTCCGGCCCGCCGGGCTCCCCCGCCGAGGCCTATTACCCCGACGGCACGCTCGCGCTGCCGCCCGAAAGGAGCTGAACGTGCCGAGGATCGAACGCTCCGCCACGGTGGTCTGGGAGGGGAACGTCGCGCGTGGAAGCGGGCTCATCACCGGCGACACGGGGGCGTTCAGCGACCTGCCCGTACACGCTCGCCTCCCGAATCGGGAATCCCGAGGGCAAGACGAGCCCGGAAGAGCTGCTCGCCGCCGCGCACGCGGGCTGCCTCACGACGTCGCTCGGCAGCGAGCTCGCGCGCGACGACACGCCCGCCGGGCACCTCGAGGTGCACTGCACGATCGTGATGGACGAGGTGCCGGGCGAGGGCCACCAGATCGTCGGCTCGAACGTGACCGTGCGCGCCGAGGTGGAAGGCGCCTCGGAGGAGGCGCTCGCCGAAGCGCTGCGCCGCGCCGACGAAGGCTGCCCCTTCTCGACGCTGCTGAAGAAGGCGGGCGCGACGGTGACCGTCACGTTGAGCTAGCCGGGACGGAACCTGGTTCGCTCGAACCTGGTTCGCTCTTTGAACCAGGTGTCAGATGTGCGAGCGGATCTCGTCGCCGTGCTCGTCGAGCTCCGGCGGGCGGCGGCGGACGGTGGCGGGCGACACCGAGAGGTGCGCGGGGAACGACACCGTGCGGACGCCGTCCGTCTCGTCGACGACCTCGAGCCCGAGCGTCTCCGCGAGTGAGAACGCCTCGCCGATGTCCTGCACCGGGCCCCGCCGGGACGCCCGCCCGGAGCAGCGCCTCGCTCCACTCGCGCGCGCGGCCTCTGCGACAGGCGAGCTTCGAGCGCGGCCCGCAGCTCGCGTCTCGGTTCGCGACGCGGTCGGCATTCGTCCGGAAGCGCGGGTCGTCGGCGAGCTCCGGGACGCCGATCGCCTCGACGAGCCCGCGGAACTGCGCATCGTTGCCGGCGGCGATCATCAGCTCGCCGTCGCCCGCCCTATAGGTCGCGAACGGCTCGATGCTCGGGTGCACGTTGCCGAGCTCGCCGGCACCTCCCCGCTCGCGAGCCAGCCGGTCGACTGGTTCGCGAGCATCGCCAGGTTCGCGTGCAGCAGGTCGATCGTGACGCGCTGGCCGAGGCCGGTGCCGATGCGCTCGTACAGCGCGGCGAAGCACGGCGACCGTCGCATAGAGCGCGGTGACCACGTCGACGACCGCGACGCCGGTCTTCGACGGCGTGCCGGGCGGGCCCGAGATGCTCATCAGCCCGCCCACCGCCTGCACGAGCGGGTCGTAGCCCGGCATCTCCCTCCCGCCGCGGTCGCCGAAGCCGCTGATCTCGCAGTAGACGACACCGGGGCTGACAGCGGCCACGGCGCCGTAGTCGAGGCCGAACCGCTCGAGCGTCCCCGGCTTGAAGTTCGAGACGACCACGTCCGCGCGCTCGCACAGGCGCCGGGCGAGCTCCAGGTCGGTGGCGGCCTTCAGGTCGAGCACGACCGAGCGCTTGTTGCGGTTGGCGGCGTGGTGGTAGGCCGCGCGTCCCTGCGCGTCGGCGGGCGGAAGCCAGCGCCGGGTGTCGTCGCCGGCCGGCGACTCGACCTTGACGACGTCCGCGCCGAGGTCGCCCGAGCGTCATCGCGACGAGCGGCCCGGCGAGCACGCGGGAGAAGTCGACCACCGAGATCCCGTCGAGCGCCGGCATCCGCAGCAGGGTATCCCGCCGGTGCCGATTCCTTCCGCAACGTGCACGCTTTTCGGCCGAACGCCCCTTGCGGGGCGTGGCCGGTCCGGCATACATTGCGGATCCCGCAGGGCACGGAGCGCGAGTAGGTCGAAGCCTCGCCGAGCAACTGGGAAGGGCGCAAGCCTCAAACGGTCGGTCGGTGAGGTGGACGAAATCGCCACCGGCCCTGCGGGATTTCTTTTTAGTCGTCTATGAGCGGGATCCGAGCGTCACGGTGACGGTCGTGGTCGCGGCGTTGCGCAGGATCGTCAGCGACAGCTTGTCGCCGGGAGCGTGCGCGGCGATCGCCGCACGCAGCGCCTGCGCGGTCTTGACGGTCTTGCCGTCGACCGCGGTGATCACGTCGCCGGCCTTCAATCCGGCCGAGGCGGCGCCGGTTCCTGCCTGCACCTTTGCGATCTCGACTCCGTCGGGCTGCGTCTGAACCTCTACGCCGAGGAGCGGATGCTCCACCTTCCCGGTCGAGATCAGCTGCGTCGCGATCGTGTGGACGAGGTTCGACGGGATTGCGAACCCGACGCCGTCGTTGCCTCCGGACTCGCTCTCGATCTGCGACGTGATGCCGATGACCTTGCCCTGAAGGTCGAGCAGCGGGCCGCCCGAGTTGCCGTGGTTGATTGCGGCATCCGTCTGGATCGCGCCCTCGATCGGCGTCGAGTCGGGCGCGCTGATCTCCCGGTTGATCGCGCTGACGATGCCGCTCGTAACGCTGTCGTCGAGCCCGAACGGGTTGCCGATCGCAACCACGCCGTCGCCGACGGCGACTGCGCTCGAGTCGCCGAGTGTGAGCGGCGTGAGCTTCGACACCGGCGCCGAGATCTTCAGCACTGCGATGTCGGTCGACGTGTCGCTGCCGACGACGGTCGCCTTGTACGTGCTGCCGTCGGAGAGCTTGACCGACACGGAGCTCGCCCCGTCGATCACGTGCTCGTTCGTGAGGATGTGCCCGTCGGTGTCGTAGACGAAGCCCGTGCCCGTCGCGGAGGACGAGCCGCTGTTGCCGCCGTTCGGGAACGGCGAGTCCGACTGCGTGCCGGTCGACGTCGCGTCGACCTCGACGACGCCCGGGGTCGACTGCTTCGCGATCTCGCCGACGCTGAGCGTGGAGCTCGTGGCGAGGTTCGCGACCTTTCCGGTCGCCGCCTGCGACGCGACGGCCGGCGCGGCTGCGGTGTGCGAGCCGCCGTCCGTGAAGACGACCACGCCGGCACCGGCGCCTGCCCCGGCGAGTGCGGCGGCCGCCACTGCAACTGCGAGTGTGTTTGCGTTCCTGGCCATCTGAATTCTGTCCCTTCTGGATTCGTTTGCTCCTGCCAGGGGACCAGCGCAGGCTAGGCGGCACCTGAGCGGGACCTAAGACCCACCGAAGAGGCAGAGTGGATTCGTGCTCGCTCTTCCGCCCGCGCTCCTGCACCGTGACTTCCGGCGGCTGTGGTCGTCGATGCTGGCCTCCGGCTTCGCGATGCAGATGGTCGCGGTGGCCGTCGGCTGGCAGGTCTACTCGATCCACGGAAGCGCCTTCGACCTCGGCCTGATCGGGCTCGCCGAGTTCGTCCCGGTGCCGCTGCTCGCGCTGCCCGCGGGCCAGCTCGCCGACCGCCTGCCGCGCCTCCCGCTCGTGATCGTCTGGGGCTTCGCCGACGCGGCCATCACCGCGCTTCTGCTCGTCGTGACGATCCACGGCGCGGACCAGCTCTGGCAGTTCATCGCGCTCGCGGGGTTGACCGGGACGATGGCCGCGCTCGGCAACCCGGCCGGGCGGTCGCTGACGCCCGAGCTCGTTCCGGCCGACCTCCTCACGGGCGCACTGGCCATGCGCTCGATCGCGGGCCAGGCGGCGACGATCGCGGGCCCGGCGGTGGGCGGCCTGCTCTTTGCGATCGAGCCCGAGTTGGTCTACTCGGTCGGGATCGTCCTGCTCATCGTCTCGTCGCTGCTGCTGCTGCCGATCGCGCGTCCCGAGCCCGGCGAGCGGCGCGACCAGGTGGCACCGCGTTACGAGAGCCTGCTCGGAGGGATCCGCTTCATCCGGGCGACGCCGATCATCCTGGGCGCGATCACGCTCGACCTCTTCGCCGTGCTCTTCGGCGGGTCGGTGGCTCTTCTGCCCCTGTTTGCGAAGTCGGTGCTGCATACCGGGCCGTTCGGCCTGGGGGTCTTGCGCAGCGCGGTCGCGGTCGGCGCCCTGATCGCCGGGATCCGGCTCGCGCGCAAGCCGCTCGGGGGCCGGGCCGGCCGCACGTTGCTGCTGGTCGTCGGGACGTTCGGCGTGAGCATGGTGGTGTTCGGCCTCTCGCGCTGGTTCTGGCTCTCGGCGCTCGCGCTCGCCGTCAGCGGCTTCGTCGACATGTTCTCGATGAACATCCGCTCGACGACGGCTGCGCTCGCCACTCCGAACGAGCTGCGCGGGCGGGTCAACGCGGTCGAGGGGGTGTTCATCGGCGCGTCGAACGAGCTCGGCGCGTTCGAGTCGGGCGTTGCGGCAGCGCTCATCGGCGCGGTGCCGGCCGTCGTCGCGGGCGGGGTGCTGACGATCGTGCTCGCGCTCGTCTGGCCGCGGTTCTTCCCCGCGCTCGCCGCCGTCGACCGGCTGGAGGACATCTCACCCGCCGGTCGCGGAGAAGTGCTGCCAGTCCGGCGAGCCGGTCCAGCGGCCGCCCCAGAGCCAGCCGACTGAGGCGAACGCACGCACGAGCACACCGGCGGGCACCGCCATGCCCGGGCGGTACCGCGCGCGGTCGAGGTAGCGCCTGCCGGCAGGCGGCAGCACGGTCGCGCCGAGCACGTACGGGTTCTCCACGTCGTTGACGTCGATCGCCTCGCCGTAGGCGTGCGCCGACCAGCGTTTGGGGCCCGTCGCGACGGCGTATCGGCAGTTGAACGCCGAGGTGTTGTCGGCGGCGGCCGAGCGCTCGTCGCTTGCTCCGTACGCCGAGACCGGCCGCATCCGGCGGATGGGGAACCGGCCGTCGTAGAGCCGCCGGAAGACCGTCGTGACCTCGCCGGTCACGGCTCGCGCGACCACGAGCTCACCGGTATGTGCACGGCCGTCGAAGCCGACGAACGAGAGGGTGAGCCGCCGGAGCCCGGCGGGCCCGACCGGGCACCCGGGATGCCACGAGCGGCCGAGCTGCACCGCCGTCACGGGCGCGACCGTTGCCTGGAACGGCGGCAGAGCGAGCATGCGGGAGGCAGCGTACTCTGGGCGCCGCGATGCTGACGCTGGCGCTCGTCCTCGCCCTGCACGCCTGCCCGCAGCGGATTCAGGTCGTCGCGCCGAACGTGCGCTCGACGACCGCCACGGTCACCCTTCTCGAGTGCGGGCGGCAGGTGGAGGGACCGTGGGCGGCGCACGTCGGCTACCACGGCCTCTCGACCCATCACCGCGAGGGCGACGGCACGACCCCGCTCGGCACGTTCGGGATCGGGCCGGTCGTCTACGGGCTCGACGCCGACCCGGGCGTGCGCCTGCGCTACCACCGCCTGACCTGCGGCGACTGGTGGGACGAGGATCCGAGCTCGCCCACCTACAACTCCTTCCGTCGCGTCGCCTGCGGCGCGGCGCCCCCGTTTCGCGGTGGCAGCGAGGCACTGTGGCGGGCGACCGTCGCCTACCGCGAGTTCGCCGTCGTCGCCTACAACACCGGGCCGGTCGTGCCCGGGCGCGGGTCGGCGATCTTCCTGCACGACTCGACCGGCGCCGCGACGAACGGCTGTGTGTCGCTGCCCCGCCCGGAGCTCCTGCGCGTCCTCCGCTGGCTGCGGCCCGGCGCCTCGATCACCATCCGCGCTGGTGCAGGTGTCTGACACCGCGCCCCGCGACCTGGTCTCATAACTCGCCGCGAAAAGGTGTCTGACACCTTTTCGCCCCTCGGCACGGCTTCGAAGCTTGGCCGGGTGTCAGACACCTAAACACCCAAACGGGTACTGCATAATTTTCGCGGATCTGTATAGTTCTCAGCAGAATGCCCACCGCTGCGATCATCGGCTGCGCCGGCTACACCGGCCAGGAGACGCTCGACCGCCTGCTCGCGCACCCCGAGCTCGACGTGATCGCGCTCGGCTCGAGCTCCCTCGCGGGGCTGCCCTCCTCGGCGCTCGACCCGCGCTTGAACGGCTCCCTGCCTGCCTTCGTGACGAACGCCGAGGCAGCCGCATCCGGGGCCGACGTGCTCTTCCTCTGCCTCGGGCACGAGGAAGCGGCGGCGTTCGAGCCGCCGGACGGCGCCGTCGTGGTCGACCTCTCGGGCGCGCACCGGCTCGCCGATCCCGACCTCGCCCGCGCCTGGTACGACACGGCCCCCGGCGCCTGGAGCTACGGCGTGCCGGAGCTCTATCCGCCCGAGGGACCCCTGATCGCGAATCCCGGCTGCTACGCGACGGCGGCCCTGCTCGCGCTCGGCCCGCTCGTGGGCTCGATCGAAGGCGCGATCGTCGATGCGAAGTCCGGCGTCTCCGGCGCAGGCAAGTCGCTGAAGGCGAGCACGCATGCGGGCTCGGTGCTCGACAACCTGACGCCGTACAACGTGGGCGCGCACCGTCATGCACCCGAGATCGCTCAGCAGCTCGGCTTCCCCGTCTGCTTCGTCCCGCATCTCCTGCCCGTCCGTCGCGGCCTGCTCGCGACGTGTTATGTCCAGACCGAGGCCGACGTCCGCGAGCTCCTCGAGGAGGCCTACGCGGCGAGCCCCGTCGTTCGGGTGCTGCCCGACGGCGTCACGCCCGAGCTCGCGCGCGTGCAGGGAACCGACGCCGCCGAGCTCGGCGTCTTCGCCGACGGTGCCACCGGCACGGCGATCGTCATCTGCGCGCTCGACAACCTGGGGAAGGGCGCGGCCGGCCAGGCCGTGCAGAACGCCAACCTCGTGCTCGGGCTCGACGAGACCGCAGGCCTGCGACTGAACGGCGTGCTCGTATGAGCGTCACGGCCGCCAAGGGCTTCGTCGCCGCCGGAGTGCACGCCGAGATTCGCCGCGACCGGAAGGACCTCGCCGTCGTCCGCTCGCTGCCGCTTGCGACCGGCGCCGCGATGTGGACGCAGAACCGGGTGCAAGCCGCACCCGTCACCGTCTCCAAACAGCACCTCGAGCTCGCGGAGCCGCAGGCGATCGTGATCAACTCGGGCGTCGCGAACGCCGCGACGGGCGCGCAGGGCGAGCTCGACGCACGCGCGACCGCCGAGCACGCGGCCGGCGTGCTCGGAATCGAGCCCGAGCAGGTGCTCGTCCTCTCGACCGGAGTGATCGGCGCGCCGCTCCCGCTCGACCGCGTGACGCTGGGCATCGACGCCGCAGTCGCGAAGCTCTCGGCCGACGGGGGCGAGGACGCCGCCGAGGCGATCCTCACCACCGACACGCACGCGAAGCAGGCCGTCTCGCACGCGGGCGGCTTCACGGTGGGCGGCATGGCCAAGGGCTCCGGGATGATCCATCCCGTCCTCGCGACGATGCTCGCGGTCGTCACCACCGACTATCCGCTCGAGGCCGGCGAGGCGATCGACTTCCTCCGCCCCTCGGTCGACGCGAGCTTCAACTCGATCACGGTCGACGGCGAATGCTCCACCAACGACGCCGTCGTGCTGCTCTCGTCCGGGGCCGCCGCGATCGAACGCACGCCTGCGAGCGACACCGCATTCGCCCTCGCGCTGAAAGCGGTCTGCGCCGACCTGTCGCAGCAGATCGTCGCCGACGGCGAGGGCGCGACGCTCGTCGCCGAGATCTCGGTAACGGGTGCTGCGAACCAGGCCGAGGCCAAGGCGATCGCGCAGCGAATCGCCACCTCGCCGCTCGTCAAGACCGCGCTCTTCGGCCGCGACGCCAACTGGGGCCGCGTACTGATGGCGGCGGGCAGCGCGCCGTTCAACGGCGGCTACGCGCAGCTCGACCCGGCAAAGATCTCCCTCGTCTACAACGGCATGCAGGTGCTGCTCGCCGGCTCGCCCCTCGACGTCGAGCCGCCCGTCGACGGCGCGGTCTGCACGATCGCGCTCGATCTCGGGATCGGCGACGGCAGCGCCGGCTACCTCACGAGCGATCTCTCGTACGACTACGTGCGCATCAACGCGGAGTACCGCTCGTGAGCCGCCTCGTCGTCAAGGTCGGCGGTGCTGTCGCCGCCGAGTCGGCAAGCCGCATCCTCGGCCTGCGCGAGGAGGGCCACGAGGTGTGCGTCGTGCACGGCGCCGGCCGCCAGATCACCGAGGAGATGACCCGCCGCGGCATCGCCGTCGAGTTCGTGAACGGCCGCCGCCGCACCACGCGCGCCGGGCTCGAAGTGGTGCGCGAGTCGATGGCGGCCGTGAACGCGGAGCTGTGCGCAGCGCTCGGCGAGCTCGCAGCGCCGATCTTCGGCGACCGCGACGGGCTGCTGGCCGTCCCGGTCCCGCCGCTCGGCTGGGTCGGCGACCCGCTGCCCTGCCGCCCGCCAGCGCTCCTGAAGGCGTTCGCCGACGGTCTCATCCCGGTCGTCGCACCGCTCGCCGTCGGCCCGCTCAACGTGAACGCGGACGACGCCGCGACGGCGATCGCGCTCGGCCTCGGCGCAAGGCGCCTCGTCTTCCTCACCGACGTCGCCGGCCTCTATGTCGACGACGAGGTCGTGGACGCGATCGACGTCGGCAGCGCGAACGCCATGCTCGACGCCGGCCTCTTCGACGGCGGGATCGTCCCCAAGCTTCGCGCCGCCGCGGTCGCCGCAGGCAGCGGCATCACCGCACAGATCGGACGCACGGCGGTCGTCGCATGACGCACGCGACGAGCGTTCAGACCGTCCTCCCGACCTATGCGCGCCTCGATGTGACGTTCGTCTCGGGCGAGGGCGCCTGGCTGATCGACGCCGACGGCAATCGCTACCTGGACTGCTTCGCCGGCATCGCCGTCGTCGGGCTCGGCCATCGCCACCACGCCCCGCTGGCAGCCGCGCACGCACAGCTCGAGCGGCTGTGGCACGTCTCGAACCTCTACTGGACCGAGCCGATGCAGGAACTCGCCGCGAAGCTGTCCGATCGCTTCGGCGGTGCTCAGTCGTTCTTCTGCAACTCGGGCACCGAGTCGATCGAAGCGGCGCTCAAGTGGGCGAAGAAGGTCACGGGCCGCACCGAGGTCGTCGCGCTCGAAGGCTCGTTCCACGGGCGCACGTTCGGGGCGCTCTCCGTCACGGGGCAGCCTGCGAAGCGCGCAGGGTTCGGGCCGCTCGTGCCCGGCGCCGTCTTCGCCACGCCGCAGACGCTTGCAGAGCATGTCGGCCCGCAGACCGCGGCGATCCTGCTCGAGCCCGTGCAGGGCGAGGGCGGCGTTCACCCGCTCGCACCGGAAGTGCTCGCCGAGGCTCGCACGCTCGCCGACGAATTCGGCGCGCTGCTGATCCTCGACGAGGTGCAGACCGGCGTCGGCCGCAGCGGCGCCTTCTTCGCGTGGGAGACCTACGGCGTGCGTCCCGATGCCGTGACGCTCGCGAAAGGGCTCGCAAACGGCCTGCCGATCGGAGCCTTCCTCGTCTCGAACGATGCGCCGACGGGGTTCGGCCCGGGCGACCACGCCTCGACCTTCGGCGGCAACCTCGTCGCGTGCGCGGCGGCATGCGCGGTCGTCGACACGGTCGACGACGAGCTCCTGGCTCACGTACGCGAGCTCTCGGGGCAGCTCCGCGAAGGGCTCGCCTCCTTCGGCGAGGTGCGCGGGCTCGGCCTGCTGCTCGCCGTCGAGCTCGACCGCCCGGCTGCCCCGGTCGTCGAGGCGGCCCTCGCGCACGGCCTCGTGATCGGCAGCGCGGGCGAGCAGACGCTGCGCCTGACACCGCCGCTGACGCTGACGACCGACGAAGCGATGCTGGCGCTCGAACGGCTCGGCGAGGTGCTCGCGTGACGACCAAGTTCGAGCGCCAGGGGACGATCCTCAGACTCGTCCAGACGCAGGCGCTGTCGACGCAGGCCGAGGTCGCGGAGGCGCTGCGCGCAGCCGGGATCGACGCCGTGCAGGCGACGGTCTCGCGCGACATCGCGCAGGTCGGTCTCGTGAAGGTGCGCAATCGCGAAGGACGGCTCATCTACGCCCTCCCCGGCGCGGACGACCTGCGCCGGATCGAGGAGCTGGCGTCGGCGCTGCGCCGGTGGGCCGGCGAGCTGATGCCGTCGGGCTCGCTGCTCGTCGTGCAGACGCCGCGCGGGCTCGCGACGCCGCTCGCCGATGCGATCGACGCTGCAGGGCTGCCAGAGATCGCGGGCACGATCGCCGGCGACAACACGGTCTTCGTCGCCGCACGCGACCCGCACACGGGTGCCGAGCTCGCCGCGCAGTTCCACCAGTACATCGACGGAGAGACGTGAGCGTCCGAGCGATACCGGTCGGAGTGATCCTCGGGTCGCTCCCGGTCGGCGAGCGGGTCGGCATCGCGTTCTCCGGCGGTCTCGACACGTGCTGCGCCGTCGCCTGGATGCGGGAGCGCGGCGCGATCCCCTACGCGTTCACCGCCGACCTCGGCCAGCCCGACGAGCCCGACGTGTCGGGCGTCCCCGACCGCGCCCGACTCTACGGCGCCGAGGACGCGGTCGTCGTCGACTGCCGCGACGTGCTCGCCCGCGAAGGGCTCGCCGCGCTGCAGTGCGGCGCCTTCCACATCCAGACGGCCGGCAAGCGCTACTTCAACACGACGCCGCTCGGGCGGGCCGTCACCGGGACGATGCTCGTGCGCGCGATGGCCGAGCACGGCGTCGACATCTGGGGCGACGGGTCGACGTACAAGGGCAACGACATCGAGCGCTTCTACCGCTACGGCCTGCTCGCGAACGAGCATCTGCGCATCTACAAGCCGTGGCTCGACAGCGCGTTCGTCGAGGAGCTCGGCGGCCGCAAGGAGATGAGCGAATGGCTCGCGGAGCGCGGGCTGCCGCATGGCACCTCGACCGAGAAGGCCTACTCGACCGACGCCAACATGCTCGGCTCGACGCACGAAGCGAAGGACCTCGAGCTCCTCGGCACGTCGATGAAGATCGTGGAGCCGATCATGGGCGTCGCGCACTGGGATCCCGCTGTCGCGATCGAGCCCGAGGAGGTGACGATCGCGTTCGAAGCCGGGCTGCCGGTCGCGCTGAACGGTGTCGCGATCGCGGATCCGGTCGAGCTGATCTCGACGGCGAACACGATCGGCGGCCGGCACGGACTCGGCACCTCGGATCAGATCGAGAACCGCGTGATCGAGGCGAAGAGCCGCGGCATCTACGAGGCGCCGGGCATGGCGCTGCTGCACATCGGCTACGAGCGGCTCCTGAGCGCGATTCACAACGAAGCGACGCTGGAGCGCTACGCCGTCGACGGCCGCCGCCTCGGGCGGCTCCTCTACGAGGGACGCTGGTTCGACGTGCAGGCCCTGATGCTGCGCGATTCGCTGCAGCGGTTCATCGCATCGGTCGTGACCGGCGAGGTGACGATCGAGCTGCGCCGCGGCGACGACTACACGATCCTGGACACGACCGGCGAGAGCGTCACCTACGACCCCGAGCGCCTGAGCATGGAGCGCAGCTCGACCGCGTTCACGGCGCGGGACCGCATCGGGCAGCTCGCGGTGCAGATCAACGACATCGCAGACTCACGGGCAATGCTCGCGAAGCTCGGACGGCCGCTGTGACGCTCTGGGCGGGCCGGGTCGAGACGCCGCTCGCGCCCGAGGTCTGGGCGTTCCTGCGCGCCGACGACTCGGAGCTGCTGCCGTACGACATCCAAGCGACACTCGTGCACGCACACCGCCTGCACGCCGCCGGGATCCTCGACGACGACGAGCTCGCGGAGGTCACCGCGAAGCTCGCGACGATCGAGGAGCTGGAGCCGACGGACGAGGACGTGCACAGCTCGATCGAGCGGCAGCTCGGCGACGTCGGCCGCAAGATCCACGCGGGGCGGTCGCGCAACGACCAGGTCGCCGCCGCGTTCCGCCTCTACGTCACCGATGCCTGCGTCGAGGCGGAGGTTGCGCTCACGGCGTTCGCGCGAGTGATTCTCGAGCGCGCCGAGGCGGAAGCGGCGACGCCGATGCCCGGCTACACCCATCTTCAGCGCGCGCAGCCGGTGACGGTCGGCCACCACCTGCTCGCCTGGACGGAGATGCTCGAGCGCGACCGAGCGCGCTTCGCATTCGCACGCGCGCAGTCCGAGCCGTCGCCGCTCGGCGCGGGGGCGCTGGCCGGGTCGACGTTGCCGCTTCCCGAGCCGCCGAACGCGATGCGCAACTCGCTCGACGCCGTCGCCGACCGCGACTTCGCACTCGATTACCTCTACGCGGCGGCGGTGCTGTTCGTGCACCTCTCGCGCATCGGAGAGGAGCTCGTCCTTTGGACGACCAGCGAGTTCGGCTTCGCGCGACTGCCCGAGCACGCCGCGACCGGCTCGTCGATCATGCCGCAGAAGCTGAATCCGGACGTCGCCGAGCTCGCGCGGGGCAAGGCCGGTACCGCGATCGGCCGGCTGACCGGGCTGCTCGCGACGATCAAGTCCCTCCCGCTCGCCTACGACCGAGACCTGCAGGAGGACAAGCCGCCCGTTTTCGCAGCGCGCAAGGACGTCGCGGGCGCGCTCGGCGCGCTCGGCGCGCTCGTCGGCGGGCTCGAGCTCGACCGCGGCCGGCTCGCCGCCGCGGCCTCCGACCCGCTGCTCCTCGCCACCGACGCGGCGGAGGCGCTCGTCGCCGAGGGGGTTCCGTTCCGCGACGCGCACGAGCAGGTCGCCGCCCAGGTCCGCGCAGGCACCTTCGAAGCGCCCACGGGCGGCGGGGAGCGGCTTGGCGACGTCGGAGCCGCCGTGGCGGCCGCAAAGGAGCGCTGGTCGTGAGCACGCCGATGCTGAAGATCTCGCTCGCGGGCCGCGACTTCCTGCGCAGCTCCGACCTCGCCCCCGCCGAGGCCGAGGCGATCCTCGATCTCGCCGTCGAGCTGCGCCTGAACCCGAAGCAGCCGCTGCTGCCGGGCGCGACGCTCGGTCTCTACTTCGCGAAGCATTCGACACGCACGCGCGTCTCGTTCTCGGCGGGAATGACCCAGCTTGGCGGCGCGGCCGTCCACCTCGCTCCCGAGGAGCTCCAGCTGTCGCGCGGCGAGTCGCTGCCCGACACGGCACGTGCGCTCTCGCGCTACCTCGACGTCCTGGCCGTGCGCACGCACGCGCACTCGGAGCTCGAGGAGTGGGCCGAGTGGGCGACGATCCCCGTGATCAACGCGCTCACCGCCGACGAGCATCCGTGCCAGGCACTCGCCGACGCGCTGACGATGCGCGACCGGCTGGGATCGCTGGAGGGAGTCCGCGTGGCGTGGGTCGGCGACGGCTCGAATGTGTGCGTGTCGCTCGCACGGCTCGGGACGATGCTCGGCTACGAGGTCGTCGCCGCGTGCCCGCCGGGCTACGAGCCGGCCGCAGACGTGCAGCTCGTCCGCGACCCGCGCGAGGCCGTCGCGGGCGCCGACGTGGTCGTCACCGACACGTGGATCAGCATGGGCCAGGAAGCGGAGGCAAAGCAGCGGCTGCACGACCTCGAGCTCTACCGCCTCGACGCCGAGCTGCTCGCCGCGGCGAGCCCCGACGCGTTCGTCATGCACTGCCTGCCGGCGCACCCGGGCGAGGAGATCAGCGCCGAGGTGCTCTACGGCGACCGCTCCGCGATCTGGGACGAAGCCGAGAACCGCCTGCACGTGCAGAAGGCGCTGCTGGCGCTGCTCCTCGCTTGTACTGGAACCTGGTTCGCTGTTTGAACCAGGTTCGTGAGTTTCGTTTGTGGCGGTGCGAAACTCATGAACCAGGTTCAACAAACCGAACCTGGTTCAGGTCCTCGTCGCTCCGGCCGATAGAGGAGCATGGAGGCCGCCGCCGCTCCTGAGCCTGCTCCTGCGCTGCGCCTTGGCGAGTTGCTCGTCCGCGACGGGCGCGCGACCCAGGAGCACGTGAACCACGGCGCTCGAGCTGCAGCCCGTATTGCGCAAGCGGCTCGGCGAGATCCTCGTCGAGAAGAACTGGGCGACCTCACGAGCGGTTGCAGAGGCGGTCGCCGAGCAGTTCGGGCTCGAGTTCATCGACCTCTCGCAGGTCGACGTCGACCCGCGCGCGGCTGCCCTCGTCCAGGAAGGGTTCGCCCACGAGCACCAGACGATGCCGGTGCGGTTCCTCGAGGACAACCTCGTCCAGGTCGCGATCGCCGATCCCGCCAACCTGCACACGACCGACGAGCTGCGACTCGCACTGGGCGTCAACTGCAACCTCGCCGTCGCCGACCCCGCTGCGCTCGCGCTGACGATCGCGCGCATCTACCGGCTGACGATCTCGGTCACCGACGCCCCTCCTGCGTACGCCGTGGAGCTCGACGACTCGGTCGCCGACGGCGCGCTCGACCTCGTGAACACGCTGATCGGCAAGGCCGTCAACGACCGCGCCTCCGACGTGCATCTCGACCCGCAGGAACGCAACCTGCTCGTGCGCTTCCGCGTCGACGGTGTCCTTCGCGAGACCGAGCCGGTCGACCGGCGCCTGCACTCGGCGGTCGCCGCGCGCATCAAGGTGATGGCCCAGCTCGACATCGCAGAGAAGCGGATGCCCCAGGACGGCTCGTTCGTCGTCTACATCTCGGGGCTCGCCGTCGACGTCCGCGTGGCGGTGGTGCCGACCAAGCACGGCGAGCAGATCGTGCTCCGGCTGCTGCAGCGCGACACGAAGCTCGAGCTGCCCGGGCTCGGGATGAACAACGACATCGAGAGCGCCTTCCTGCGTGCGATCGACCAGCCGTACGGCGCCGTGTTCACGTGCGGCCCGACCGGTTCCGGCAAGACGACGACGCTCTACGCGGCACTCGACCGCTTGAACAACGGGCAGCGCTCGATCGCGACGATCGAGGACCCCGTCGAATACCAGCTGCCCGGCGTCATGCAGACCGAGGTGCACAGCCGCATCGGGCTCTCGTTCGGGCGCGGGCTCCGCACGATCCTGCGCGCCGACCCGGATGTGATCCTCGTCGGCGAGATCCGCGACGAGGAGACGGCCCAGATCGCGATCCAGGCGGCCATGACCGGCCACCTGGTGCTGACAACACTCCACACGAACGACGCCGCGGGCGCGATCGCGCGCATGCGCACGCTCGGCGTCGATCCCGACCTGCTCGCCGGCTCGATCAACTGCATCGTCTCCCAACGCCTCGCCCGCCGGATCTGCGAGCACTGCCGCGAGTCCTACGAGCCGTCGGCGGAGGAGATCACCTCGATGAACCTGATCTCCGTCTCGAATCCCGTTCTCTACCGGGCAGGCGGCTGCCTGCAGTGCGGACGGACGGGCTACTCGGGACGCGTCGCGCTCTACGAGCTGATGCCGGTGCACGGGCTCGGGCGGGTGCTGCTCGACGGCTCGACCGACGAGATCTTCGAAGCCGCCGTCGCGGCGGGCATGCGGACGTTGCGCGAGGACGGCGTCCGCGCCTCGCTCGCGGGCATCACGACGCTCGAGGAGATTCGCCGCATCACCGGCGACCGCCGGTCGATCTGACGGCGAGAGCGGTCAGCCCGTACAGGACCGCGATCACGACGAAGCCGCCGCGGCCGCCACCGGGCAGCGAGAAGCTGACACCGAGGAGCGGTGTCCCGACGAGGATCACGACGGCGGCGACCATGTTGATCGCACCGATCGCCGCGCCCGGCGCGTCGGGGCGCAGTCGCTGCGCGCCGGCGAACGAGGGCGCGAACGGGATCCCGGCTGCGAACCCGGCAGCGGCTGCCGCAAGCACGACGAGTGGCAACGGCCTGGCCGCGGCGAGCGCCCCGATCGCGATCCCGCCCAGCACGAAGCTCGCCGCGACGACGTTGGGCCGGTCGATGAACCGGCCGCCGAGCGGCCGCGAGATCACGCCGACGAACAACACGAGCGCCCCGATCACACCGGCGACGTGCTCGGACTCGCCGCCGCTTCGCTGCAGCAGCGTGACCACCCAGTTGCCGATCACGACCGAGAGGCCGAACGAGGCGGCGTGCATGACGGCGAGCGGGGCGAGCCGCCGGTCGAGGAGCGTGAGGCCGCGCTTCACCGGCGTGCGCACCGGCTCGCGCGGTGAGACCGCGACGACCAGCACGCCCGCCGCCGCGACGACGGCCGCGGCCGCGAACGGCGCGCGCCAGCCCGGCAACAGCGGGACGAGCGCAAGCGCGAGGCCGCCCGCCGCCACACTCGTCGCGCCGTACATCCCCTGGGCGACCGGCGAGCCGATCGTCGCGCGCACGTAGTCGCTGCCGCCGACGAACGCCATGGCGGTGCCGACCCCGGCGACCGTGCGCATGCCGATCGCGAACCACGCTTCCCGCCAGCCGAGCGCCGCGGTCGACGCGCCCGCGACGACGAGCAACCCACACGTGCCGATGAGACGCGGGCCGAAGCGGTCGCACAGACGGCCCGCGGGCACCTGCATCACGGCGTGCGTCAGGAAGAGCCCGGTCGTGAAGAGGCCGACGACGCCGAGCCCGATCCCGTAGGCAGCGGAGACGCGGTCGGCGACCGCGCCGATGTTCGCGATGTTGAAGCCCGGCGTGAACGCCAATGCCATTCCGCCCAGCGCCGCTCGAATCCGCACCGCGGCGACCCTAGATGAGTGATCGGCGGTCGGTCAGCGCGTCGTGCGCTTGCGCCGTCGATACGCGCGCGTCTTCGTCCGGTTGCCGCAGAGCTGCATCGAGCACCACGTCGCCGATCGGTTCGGCGAGCGGTCGTAGAACGACCAGTGGCAGTTGCGACAGGCCTTCAAGCGGCCCCACGAGCCGTCGAGCATCGCCGCCAGCGCAACCGCGACCACCGCGTCGAGCGGATCGCCGTTCGCCTCGACGTGCACATGACGGTCCGCATCGAGCCGGAGCGAGAGCCGGGCCGCGGCCGCGTTCACGACGCCGAGCGGCCCGCGCTCGAGCGGGAAGCCGTTGTTCGCGAGCACGAGCGACCGCAGCGCCTCGCGCAGCTCGCGCGCCCGTTCGAGCTCGGCGCCGGCGCCGCGCTCGGCGAGCCAGTCGGGCAGCCAGTCGAGGCCGTTCTCGACGTCCGCGCTGTTCACGAGCAGCTGCACCTGGCGCAGAGGCTCGGGCGCGGCGTTCGGGACGTCGTAGCGTGGCATGGTTGCCCGACAGTCTAAACACCAGTAGCATTCGACTACTGGTGTCGTCGTCCCTCCGCCGCTTCGGGTACCCGTTGCGCCTCGTGGGCGCGCGGCTCGGTGCGGGCGGCGAGCGGCTCGCCCTCGTCCTGGTCGGCGTGATCGCCGGCGCGGCGATCCTGGCCGCGGTGCTCGCAGGGCGCCTCGTGATGCAGGATCGCGCACTCGCGCTGGCGACCGCGCAACTCGGCCCCGCCGACCGCATCGTCCAGGTCACGTGGAGCGGCGCGGTCTCCGGGACGTGGGATGCCCAGAACCGGTTCGTCGCGCCGAAGCTGCAGTCGGTCACCGGAACGGCGCCCGCCGCCGCGATGCTCTTCCGCGAGGCCTCGATCCAGGGGCGGCTCGTGAACCTTCGCGCCGCGAACGACCTCGGCCGCTACGTGCGCCTCGTCTCGGGGCGGTTGCCCACGGTGTGCGTGCCCGCCCATTGCGAGGTGCTGCGCCTGCAGGGCGCCGGCCCGATTCCCTCGACGCCGAGGCTGCGCCTGATCGAGGTGGGACGCGCGGTGCTGAAGCCCGGCACGCCGTTCGCCTCCTTCGTCCTGCCCGCGCCGGCCACCGAGGAGATCGCGCGCGCGGTCCGGTACCACACGCCGCAGCCGTCTCCCATCGTGCTCGCGAACGGAGTCGCAGGCCTCTCGCGGACGACCGAGCTCGAGACGTTCTACCGCTCCTACGGCTGGTTCACGCCGATCGCCGCCGGCGACGTCCATCCATGGGCGGTCGACGCGTTCGCGCGCAAGGTGCAGCGGCTCTCCGCTCAGGTCGGAGCGAGCTCCGACGGCTACGAGGTGACCGCGCCGACCGATGCGCTCGCGGCCGCGGCGTCGTCGTCGACGGTCGCGGCCAGGCGCTTGCTGCTCCTCGGCGGCGAAGGCGGCGCGCTCCTGCTCGCGTTCACGATCCTCGCCGCCGCCGCGCTGCGCCGCGACGTGACCGACGCGCGCCGCCGCCTGACCTGGTTCGGCGCGCGCCGCTGGCAGGTGGAGCTCTTCACGCTGGCCGAGTCGACCGCGCTCGCGACCCTCGGGGCGGTGATCGGCTGGCTGGTCGGGGGCGCAGTCGCCGCAGCGATCGCGGCCCGGGCAGGGTCGCCGGCCTGGCAGGTGGTGTCGCACGCGCTCCTCGACCGCGCGGGGATCGGCTCCGCGCTTGCGGTCGCTGCGCTCGCCGGCCTCCTGCTGTACGCCACCGTGCGCGGCCCCGGGCCGCAGCTCGGACGCTCGGCGGTGACGCCGCTCGACGTCGCAGCACTCGCCGCGATCGCGATCGTGGTCGTCGGCTGGGCGCGCGGCTCGGTCGACGCGGCGCGACTCGCGAGCGGGGGGACGGGCGCGTTCCTCGTCCTCGTGCCGGGCCTGATCGTCTTCGCCGCGGCGGTCGCGGCCGCGCGCCTGCTCACCCCCGCGCTGCGTGCACTCGGGGCCGCCGGGCGGCGCGGGCCGATCTCGCTTCGCCTCGCCGCCGCTTCGCTCGCGCGCAACCCGGGCCACGCGGCCGTGGCCGCCACGTTCCTCGTTGCGAGCCTGGGGCTCGCACTCTTCGCGGTCGCCTACCGCTCGACGCTCGTCCGCGGGCCAGCACGACGAGGCGTCGTACGCAGTCCCGGCGTCCTACGTCCTCTCCGAGGATCTCTCGCAGCTCGTGCCGGTGCTGCACGGCGTGCAGCTCGGGCGGCTACCGGGAACGCCCGCGACGGCGCTGCGGCTCTCCGGCAACGTCCCGTCAGGGACGACCTTCGGCTTCCTGGCCCTGCCGGGCTCGGCGCTCCCGGGCGTGGAAGGCTGGCGCGGCGACTTCGCGCGGCAGTCGCTCGCACAGCTCGGCGCGTCCCTCACGCCTCGCAACGCGGGCCTGCGGACGCAGACGCTCCCGGCGGGCCGGCAGTTCACGCTTCCCGCCTCGGCGCGCGGGGACGACGTCGGGATCCGCGCGATCTTCCGCTCACGGCTCGGCGACTACGAGGCGGTCCCGCTCGGCCACACCGACGGAGCGCGAGCCGTCGTGCTCCACGGGCGCATTCCGTTCCCTTCGGCGACGCTCGCGCAACTGGTGCTCGACATCCAGAACAACGGCCGGATCACCGCGAACGCCGGCACGGGAATCCAGCCCAGCGCGAAGGGCGTGCTCACCCTCGGCGTGCCGCGCGTGAACGGCGTCGCCGTGCGCGCGCCGTTCTCACGCTGGCTCGGCACCGGCGGCGTCGGCGGCAAGGCGACGCGCCTCGGCTACGTGCTCACGCCCGACCGCACCGGCACGTTCCGCCCTGCTCAGCCGACCGACGGGCTCCCTCTGCCCGTCCTCGCAACGCCGCGGGTGACGGCCGAGGCCGGACCGCGCGGGATCATCCCCCTCCAGATCGAGGGCGAGCAGGTCGCGGCGCGGATCGTCGGCACCATCCAGCGCTTTCCGTCCGTCGACGGGCGACGCGGTCGTCGCGGACATCCAGCAGGCCGGGACGCGGCTGAATACGCTCTCGCCCGGTCTCGGCACGGTCGACGAGCTCTGGCTGAAGAACGCCTCCGTCGCGCCACGCGCTCCCGAGCTGACGGTGGAGTCGCAGGCGGCCACGCTCGCCCGCCTTCAGGCCGACCCGCTCGGGCGCGGCGCGTTGCTGACGCTCGCGGGCACGGCCGGGGTCGCACTGCTGCTCGCGCTGCTCGGCCTCCTGCTCTCGGTCGTCGGCGACGTGCGCGACGACCGTGGCGAGCTGTTCGATCTCGAGGCGCAGGGAGCCTCGCCCGCGACGATCCGCGCGCACCTGCGCCTGCGCGCCGGCCTCGTCGCCGCCTTCGGGATCGTCGGCGGAATCGTGCTCGGGCGCCATTCTGTCGGCGCTCGTGATCTCGCTCGTCTCGGTGACGGCGGGGGCGATCGAGCCGGAGCCGCCGCTTCGCCTCGCCCTCGACCTGCCGCTGCTCGCAGCCGCAGCCGTCGGCTACGTCGTCGCTCGCGGCGCTGCTCGTCGGCGTCGCGACGCGCACGCGTGGCCAAGCACCGGCGCGCGCCGCCGAGGGGGCGGCATGAGCGCGATCGAGCTCAGGGACGTGTTCCGCGTGCACGCGACGGCCGAGGGCGACGCGGCGGCGCTCCAGGGACTGTCGCTGCGCGTCGACGACGGTGAGGTGCTGACGGTGCTCGGGCCGAGCGGGTCGGGAAAGTCGACGCTGCTGCGGATCCTCGCCGGGCTCGAGCGTCCGTCCGCGGGCATCGTGCGCGTCTACGGCGAGGACATCGGCAAGCTGCCCGCGCGACGGCTCGCGCTGTACCGGTCGTCGCTGCTCGGCTATGCCGACCAGCACTACGGGCGGGCGCTCGCACCGGAGCTGAGCGCGCGCGAGCTCGTCGCGCTGCAGCTCGGCCTGCACGGGACCGCCCGCCCGGCGCGCCTCCGTCGCGCGGACGAGCTGCTCGAGCGGGTCGGCCTCTCGGAGAAGCGCGACCGGCGGCCTGCGCAGCTCTCCGGAGGCGAGCAGCAGCGCGTCGCGCTCTGCGCCGCGATCGCCCACCGGCCGACGGCTCTTCCTCGCCGACGAGCCGACGGGCGAGCTCGACGCCGCCACCGCCGACCAGGTGTACGACATGCTCGCCGAGCTCGTGCGCGAGCACCGCTGCACGACGGTGATCGTCAGCCACGACCCCGAGTCCGCGCGCATCGCCGACCGGATCGTGCGCATCCGCGACGGGCGGGTCTCGGAGGAGTGGGGCCGCGGCGACGAGGCGAGCGACACGATCGTCGTCGGCCGCGGCGGCTGGCTGCGCCTGCCCGAAGAGCTGCTGCTCCGCGCGGGCATCGGCGCCAAGGCGACGGCGCGCTTCGAGGACGGCGGTGTCGTCGTCACGAACGCCGGCGAACCGCGGCCGGCTTCCGACGACCGCGCCGGTGCCGGACGCCGTGGTGCAGCGCGGCCCGGTCGTCGCGGAGGCTCGCGGGCTTGCGCGCCGCTACGGGACGACTTCCGTCTTCGCCGGGCTCGACGCCGAGTTCCAGGGTGGACGGCTGCACGTCGTGACCGGCCCGTCCGGGTCGGGGAAGACGACGCTCCTGCACCTCCTGGCCGGCCTCGACCTCCCGGATGCCGGCACCGTGGTGATCGACGGCGTCGACCTGAGCGAGCTCGACCGTACCGGCCGGGCGGCGCTTCGCCGCGAGCAGATCGCCTACGTCGGCCAGCAGACCGAGCTCGTCCCTCACCTCTCCGCCCTCGAGAACGTCGAGCTCGCGCTGGCGCTGCGCGGTGTGAACGACGGCCGTCCAGCGGCGCTTGCCGCCCTCGAGGCGGTCGGCCTCTCGGAGCGCGCGACCCAGCGCGTGGCGCGGCTCTCGCAGGGCGAGCGGGCCCGCGTCGCGATCGCCCGGGCGGTCGCCTCGAGGCCCGCGCTGCTCCTCGCCGACGAGCCCACCTCCCGCCTCGACGGCGCGAACGCGATCGCTGTCGCCGTCCTCCTCGGCCGGCTGGCACGCGACACCGGCGCGGCCGTCGTCTGCGCGACCCACGACCCGCTCGTGATCGAGCAGGCCGACAGCCGAATATCGCTTTCGTAGCTCCCCCGTTCGGGGGAGCGCCGCCACCCAAAGCGCGCCGATTCAACGATGGGGGCGAAGCAAAGGGTGGCGACCATAGACCTACGACAGTCAACGATCTTCTCGCGGCTCCGCGGCCTCCTCGAGGTCACGCGGCTCGTGCGGACGGGCGAGGAGCTGCCGGAGCTGCTCCTGGCGATCGCGCGGACCGCCTCCGATTCGCTGGCCTTCCGCACGGTCGTGGTCAACCTCTACCGCCGCGAGTGGGACGACTTCGTCGTCACCACGGTGTACGGGAGTGACGAGGCGCGCGAGGCTCTGCTCGGCAACGTCCGCCAGTTCCCGGAATGGGAGCCGCTGCTCGATCAGCGCTTCCTGCAGCGCGGGGCGTACTTCGTGCCTCACGGCGAATTCGACTGGAGCGCGCACGAGGACGGCTCCTACATCCCCGACCTCCCGATCAGCGCAGACCCGAGCGCCTGGCATCCCGACGACGCGCTCTTCGCACCGCTTCGGGCGGCCGACGGCCAGCTGATCGGCATCCTCTCCGTCGACGAGCCGCTCTCGGGCCGCAAGCCGAGCGGCGACGAGATCGACGTGCTCATCGCCGTGTCCGAGCACGCGGCGATCGCCGTCCAGGCGGCGCAGGAGGCCGCGAGCGCGAAGGCGAACCGCGAGGCGCTCGAGCACCTGCTCGCCGTCTCGACCCGCCTGAACGAGACCTGGGACACGACCGAGCTGCTTCGGCTCGTCTGCTCCGCGATCTCGGACGCGCTCGGCTTCGGCAAGGTCGCGGTCCAGCTGCTGCACGCGGCGGACGGCATGCACCACACGGTCGCATCGGCCGGCTTCGGCGACAACGAGAACATCGGGACGTCGATGACCGCCGACCAGCTCGAGTGCCTGCTTCGTCCCGAGTTCGACGTGGCCGGCTGCTTCCTGATCCCGCAGGACCGCGCCCGCGAGCTCCTGCCGGATCGCCCCGTCGGGTACACGTCGAAGCGGGACGGCCGCGGGCCCCATGCCTGGCACGACCACCGGTTGTTCGTGCCGCTCCAGGATCGTCGCGGCGGCCGGATCGGCTACATCTGGGCCGACGACCCGCTCGACCGCCTGCGCCCCGACGCGGAGCGCCTGCAGATCCTGCGCGCGTTCGCAAACCAGGCCGCGACCGCCCTCGACCAGGCGTCGCAGTTCGACGAGATGCAGAACGCGTACGAGCATCACCGCGCGTTGATCGACGCCTCGCCCGTCGCGATCGTGGACTTCGACTTCGATGGACGAATCCGCTCGTGGAACGCCGCGGCAGTCGAGATGTTCGGGTGGACCGCGGAGCAAGCGATCGGGCGGCGCAGCCCGCTCGTTCCCGAAGGCGAATTTGCGCTCTTCCTCGCGAACCTCGACCGTGTGCGCCAGGGCGAGACGTTGCGCGACCTCGACATGCGGAGGCTGCACTCCGACGGCTCGCTGATCGACATCAGCATCTCGGTCGCTCCGATCCGCAACGCGCACGGCGAGGTGCTCGGCGCGCTCTCGCTCCTGATGGACGTGACCGGGCGCAAGCGCTCCGAGCGAGCGCTGCAGGCGAGCGAAGCTCGCAAGGACGCGGTGCTTCGGGCCGCGCTCGAGTGCCTCGTGATGGTCGACCACGGCGGCTTCGTGATCGAGATCAACCCTGCGACCGAAGAGACCTTCGGCTGGACGCGCTCCGACGCGATCGGCATGCCGTTCCTCGAGCTCGCGATCGCGCCCGAGCATCGCGACGACCTTGCGGGGGTTTTCAAGACCGGCACCGGCCCGCTGCTCGGGTCGCCGCTCGAGATCAGCGCGCTCCGCTCGGACCGCCGCTCGTTCCCCGCGGAGATCGCGATCACCCGAGTCGACGTCCCCGGGCCGCTGCTCTTCGCCGTCTCGCTGCGCGACGTGACCAAGCGCCAGAAGCGCGAGGCGCGGCTCCGCGAAGCGGAGGCGAAGTACCGCACGCTCGTCGAGCAGATCCCGCTCGCGACGTACATCAACACGATCGGCATGCCCTCCACCACGACCTACATGAGCCAGCGAATCGAGGCGATGCTCGGCTTCCCCGCCTCCGACTGGCTCGGCCCGGACTTCTTCCTCACGCGGCTGCACCGCGACGACATCGACCGCGTGGTCGACGAGATCGCGCGGACGCACGCGACGGGCGAGGACTTCCGCATGGAGTACCGCCTGATCGCCGCCGACGGCCGAGAGGTATGGGTGCACGACGAGACGGTCGCCGTGCGTGACGAGGAGTACCACCCGCTGTTCCTGCAGGGCTTCCTGATCGACGTGACCGATCGCTACGCCGACGACGCCGCCTTCTCCGTCGTCGCCCCGCACGCCGAGCTGCGCCCCGCAGCAAGCTACTAGCGGCGGCGGTGTCCGACACCTTCGCAGTTCGCTGCGGGACCGCGCCTACACCGTCACTTCCTGGCGCGCGCGCCAGGTCGACCAGCCTCCTTCGTACGAGTGGACCGCCCCGTCCGAGACTTCGAGGATCCGGTCCGCGATCCGGTCGAGGAAGTAGCGGTCGTGTGAGACGAAGATCGCCGTGCCGTCGAACCCCTCGAGCGCGCCCTCGAGCATCTCGACCGACTCGATGTCGAGGTGGTTCGTCGGCTCGTCGAGCAGCAGGCAGTTCGCGCCTTCGATCATCAGCAGCAAGAGCTGCAGCCTCGTCCACTCGCCGCCGGAGAGCGTCTCCAGCGGTCGGCGCACCTGCTCGTATCCGAACAGGAACTTCATCAGCCGCGACACGGCGTCGCCCTCGGACATCGGCGCCGCGCGCCGCACGAGCTCGAGCGGCGTCGCCTGCGGGTCGTCGGGGCGGCGGTCCTGCGCGAGCCGGCCGAACCTGATCGACGGACCGGCCTTGCGCTCGCCTTCGCTGGGCTCGAGCTCGCCCGCGAGCACCCGCAGCAGCACCGACTTGCCGGCGCCGTTGTCGCCGACGACGCCGACGCGCTCCCCGCGAAGCACGGCCAGGTCGATCCCGTCCAGGATCGAGCGGCCAGCCAGCTCGACCCCCACACCGGAGAGCTCGACCACCCGCTCGCCGCCACGCGCGTGCGGGCGCAGCTCGAGCGCGATCTTGCGCCGTTCGAGCACCGGCCGGTCGACCTTCTCCATCCTGTCGATCTGACGCTGCTTGTTCCGTGCCTGCTTGATGTGCCGCTCGTCGGGAACCCGGTTCGCCCAGTCCTTGAAGCGGCGGATCGCCTCCTCGAGCCGGGCGATCTCCTTCTGCTGCGTCACGTAGGCCTGCTTCTGGCGCTGCAGCTCGAGCTCGCGCGCGATCGTGTAGGCCGAGTAGTTCCCGGGCCACATCCGGATGCGACCGCCGGTGAGCTCCGCGATCTCGCCGACCGTCTCGTCGAGCAGGTACCGGTCGTGGGAGACCGCAACGACCGCGCCGTCGAAGGAGCGCATGAGGCGCTCCATCCGCTCGCGGGCCTCGACGTCGAGATGGGCCTCCGGCTCGTCGAGCAGCAAGACGTCGGGATCGCGCAGCAGGCAGGCCGCCAGCCCGACGAGCTTGCGCTGCCCCCCGGAGAGGAAGCGGGTCGGCTTGCCCAGGTCGTCGTCGGCAAGCCCGACGTCGACGAGCAGCGAGCGCGCGCGGCCGTCGAACCCCGGCCCGCCGGCCGCGGTCCAGGCCTCGACGAGCTCTTCCTGCCGCCGCAGAGCACGCGCCATGCGGTCGAGGTCGCCGCCGAGCCCGCTGAGCTGCGCCTCGACCCGCTCGAGGTCCGCCTCCAGCTCGTCGAGGTCGGGCCGCGCGGCGCGAAGCGTGTGCAGCGAGTCGCGCTCGTCGCCCTCGAGCTGCTGGGGCAGGTAGGCGATGACGAGCCCCCGGCGCTGCGTCAGCTCGCCGGCGTCGGCCGTCTCCTCGCCCGCCAGGATCCGGAGCAGTGTCGACTTGCCGCCTCCGTTCGGGCCGATCACGCCCATGCGGACGCCCGCCTCGACGTCGAAGTCGAGTCCGTCGAGGATCAGTCGCGAGCCGAAGCTCTTCGACGCCCCGCGAAGGGCAACGAGGGCCATGCACCCACCCTAGAGGCTCGCCCTAGCGCGCCTTGAAGATCGCCGTGTGCGTCGTCCCGTCGACGAGCTTGAGCGACCACGTGCGGCACTGCCCGGACGGCCACGACGTCGGCGTCTTCCAGATGTAGAGGTACTCCTGGTCGAGCGAGATGTAGAGGAACAGCGTGGGCCCGGTCGAGCTCAGGGTCTCGCCGACGTCCGTCGTCGGAGCGCCCGGCGGGCACGTGGTCGTCGTCAGCGTCGGGAACCCGGGGGCGATGATCCCCAGGCCGCGGTTCCCACCGATCCGGAAGCGCATCGGGATGATCCAGCCGGGCACGATCCGGTTGACCGCCGGCGGGTTCTTGATCGGGAACAACCAGCCGGTGAACGGCCACGTCACCTGGAACGAGATCGTCTTCGTCGAAGTGTTGCCCGCCGCGTCCTTCGCCGTCACGACGACCGTCTTCGGGCCGACGGATGTCGAGACATCGGCGCCGTTCGCGACCGGGTTGCCGTTCAGGGTCGCCGCGCAGGAGGTGAGACCGGATCCGGCGTCGGCACACGCGAAGCGAAGCAGCGTGCTGCTGGAGAACGACACCGTGCTGCCGTCGAGCGGGCTCGTGACGGCGATCGTCGGGCTCGTCCGGTCGATCCCGACCGGGACGTACGTGACCGCATCCTGGACGCGGATGCCGATCAGGTGGACGCCGTCACCCGCGACTGCGAGCGGGGAGGCGACGCCGAACGGTCCGCCGTCGAGGTCGAGCGTGGTGCCGGCCGGCCCCGTGACGGTCGCGGTCACGCCGCTCGTGAACCAGCCGTTCAGCCCCGGCGTCCCGGCGAAGCTCCATGCGAGGCCGCCAGTCTGGGTCGGCGGCGGCGGCGCGAGGTAGTAGCGGCCCTTGTAGCTCGTCACCGACACGTTGCCCGCGCCGTCGACCGCCTGGACGAAGAACTCCGGGTCGACTGTCGCGCTCGGCCCGCCGCCGGTCCACAGCGTCGGGTCGGAGGCGGACTGCTGCAGGTCGACGAACTTCCAGTTCGCCCCGTCGTGGTAGGCGACGACCACGCGCTTCACGCCGGTGCCGCCGACGTCGGACGCGTGCACCGAGAAGGCCGCCTGCGTGCCGATCTGGGCCCCCTGCACGAGCCCGAACTGGGCCGGGGTGAAGTCCGTTGCCCCCGGCGGCGCGTAGTAGACGCGCGCACCGATCTGCGTGAAGTTCCGCTGGCGCCCGCGGCCGGGCGCGAGCGACGGGTCGCCGGCGAACTGCCCGGCGACGAGCACGAGGCGCTGCCGCTGCCCGCGCGGGTCGGCGTAGGTCTCGACCGTCTGGATCTTCGTCGGGAAGACGGAGTCGCCGAAGACCGGCTCGGGAGCCGTCGCCGTCCGGTCGATCGTGGGCATCGAGAAGGCAGCGTCGAAGTTCGGGATGTCCGTCGATGCGAGCTGGGTCACGAGTGCGCCGTGGGCGACGAGGTTCGGCTCCGTGACGTCGGTGGACGTGCTGGGCTCGACGGGGCGGTAGCTCGTCGACACGGTGTCGTCCGAGGAGAAGTACGACCCGAACGGCGACGTGCGCGGTGTCAGCGTCGGCGAGACGCTCAGATCCGCCGTCAGGACCCCACCGCCGACCGTCGGGGTCGGGGGCGGTCGGTCGCGGCGCAGGCACGGGCGGGAGCGCGGCGGCCGGGCCGACGCGGTACATCGGCAGCCCGTAGAACGTCGTCTCCGAGATGACCTTCTCGTCATAGACGTCGATCGGCCCAAGCGACGCCTTGAAGTCGTTCTTCGCGAACGTCAGCGCGTCGCCCGCGCTCAGCGATCCGTCGAGCCGCTTCGCGAGCAGCGCCATCAGCTTCTCCGAGTAGGCGACGCCGGTGGTGTCGCCATACCCGAACCCGGTGTTCCCCGCGAAGAGCGCACCGCCCGCTCCGTAGACCTGCGCCCAGTCGAGATGCCGCGAGTCGGACGCGCCGACGATGATGTCCGAGACGCTGAGGCCGGCATGGCAGCCCATCGTGAAGACGAATCGGCCTGTGAGCGACTTCGCCGCCATCTGCGACGAGTTGAACAGCGTCCCGCGGTCCGAGGGAAGCAGGCGGTAGTGGTCGTAGTGGGCGTTGAGCGAGAGCACGCTCGCGGGTGCCGTCCCGAGGGCCGTGTCGAGCGAGGAGGCGGACCACGGCGGTGACGTCGAGCCGGACGCCGGATCGTCGATCAGCGTCTTGACGTTGACCGCCGTGCGCTGCGTCGTCTCGGTCGCGGCGACCTGCTGCGAGCCGTCGGCCAGGAAGTCGTAGCCGGTGACGAGCGCCGTGGAGGGGGCGAGAGTGCCGGCGGAGGAGATGAACTGGTTGACGGCCTTGACGATGTCGGTGGGCGTCTCGACCAGGCGGCCGACCGACAGCGACGGGACGTAGAGGTAGCGATCGAAGAACGGCGTCGGCCTCGGCGTGCCGTACGGGTTGTCGCTGAGGACGTCACCGGAGGCGAGCGACCCGAAGTACTCGTTCGGATGGTCGAGGAACGTCGAGGCGTAGTCGCTCTCGTTCGAAACCGTCGCCAGGTCGGGCAGACGGAAGAACGGGATCTGGTCGTCGCCACCGACGAGGACGATGTACTTGGCGCCGGCCCGGACCGTGGTGTAGCGGGTGACGACCGACGAGACCGCGCTCGCGACCGCGTTCGCGTTGTCCGGCGAGCACGGGCTCGCATCCCAGGTGGCCTCGGCGGCGCGGACCGATGCGTCGTTCGCCACGTCCAGCACCGCGCCGGTGACGCCGAGGTCGGCGCGACCTGCGAGCGTCGCGAGCGACGCCATGACGCTCTGGGCGGCGGCCGGGCCGTAGGCCGCCTGCAGGCGGCGCGAGTCGACGACGAACAGCGTGTTCAGCGCCGTCGGCGTGGAGGTGGCGGCCGGCAGCGTCCCGAGCGGCGAGAGGCCCGTCGTCACGATCGGGCTCGGCGCGCAGGTGCCGAGGTCGGGCGGCGGCGTGACCGTCACGAGCAGCGTGTACGGCTTCGCGCTCGTCGAGCCCTGGTACCCGCTGACGTCGATGCGCAGGAACTGACCGGCGTCGCCCGGTTGCGTGACCGCTGTCGCGACCTCTTCGGCCGAGCCGCGCGTGTCGGAGATCGACGCGATCGGGATCGACGCGATCGGGATGTCGGCGAGGGTCTCCGGCGCGAGCGACGACGTCGCGTGGGTCAACGGCACGCCGTTGTCGGGAACCGGTTGCCCGTCGAGCGGGATCGACGCGATCGGCGAGGAGACCACGCTCGACCGCGTCGGCCGATAGAGCGCAAGGTCGTAGTCGGAGCCCTGCGGCGGGACCATCTTCACCGTGACGCGACTGCCGGCGGGGGGCGCCGGGAAGCGGAACGAGTCGAGATCGGTCGCGCTCGTGATGTACGAGAGGTAGACCGTGTCGGCCGAGAGCGTCGGCGCGTTCGCCGGGTCGTCGTCGGCCGGCTCGAACGTGTCGTGGACGATCAGATCCCCGCCGGAGCCCGACGCGGGCGTTCCGCCGTTGTCCGGCGTGACGGTCGCGGTCGCGGGACCGGCGTCGCCGAGGATCAACGAGGGCCGCAGGGTCAGATCGAGCCGGAACGTGTCGCCCGGCACGAGATTGTCGAGGTGGAACGAGAGGGCTGTCGCCGTCACGACCGGCGGCGCAGGCGTCGACGACGTGAACGCGCCAGTCGGGTTGAAGTCGAGGAGCGTCGCGCCTCCGCCGTACCGGTACCCGGGCGGCAGCGTGAGGTTGACGGTCGCGCCGCCGGGCGACGGGCCGCCGGTCAGGGAGAACCCGACGTGGTAGATCGCGCTGCCTCCGGCGCTCGCCCAGTCCTGAGCGGGGAGCTGCGTGAACGGCAGGAGCTCGTAGCCGCGGTCGGAGCTCGGCCCGGCCAGGATCGCGAGCAGGTCACCGAGGGTGATGTTCGGCGGGAAGAACGGAGCGAGCTGCCCGAGCGTGAGCGACGAGAGGATCGCGTTCCCGAGGTCCGACAACGTCGCGCCCGGAAGGATGCGGTGGTCGATGAGCGCGTCGCCGAGCGTCTTGGACGCACACGGATAGCCGCCGCTGCAGTCGACGATGGTCGGGATCGAGGCGATGGGGATCGACGCGATCGGGATCGAGGCGATCGGCGAGCCGGCCACTGCGATCGAGGCGATCGGGATCGAGGCGATCGGCGAGCCGGCCACTGCGATCGAGGCGATCGGGATCGAAGCGATCGGGATCGACGCGATCGGGATCGACGCAATGGGGATCGACGCGATCGGGATCGACGCGATCGGCGCGCCCTCGATGCCGATCGAGGCCATCGTGGCGGCTCCCACGCCCGAGCCGTCGCCGAGCACGCCGCCGCTGCACGTGAATCCCGCGGCGGCGAGTGCGCTGCACCAGTCGGTGAGGTTCTGGGCGCCCGTGTTGCCGAGCAGCGGCAGGTCGGACAGCCGCAGCGGGCCGAGCGCGATCGACGCGATCGGGATCGAGGCGATCGGGCTCGAGGCCAGGCCGACGTCCTTCAGTGTCAGCCCGGTGAGCACCTGCGGGGCCTGGCGGAGGACGTCTGCGAGCGTCGTCACCTGCAGCAGCGACCCGGCGAGCGGCGTCCCTTGCAGGCGCGCGTCCCAGCCGCCGGTCGTGCTCAGCGGGATCGACGACAGGGGGACACCGCCGACGACGTCGAGCAGGGCGGGCGTGAGGCCGATCGACGCGATCGGGATCGACGCGATCGGGATCGAGGCAATGGGGATCGACGCGATCGGGATCGAGGCGATCGGCGCGGAGGCCGTCGAGCCCGGAGTCGTCGGCAGCGCCGACAGGTCGATGTTCGCCGTCGGGATCTCTCGGGCGCCCGGTTCCGACGTGTTCGGCTTGACGGTCACCGAGACGTTCGACGCAACCGCCGGGGACACGATCACCGCGTCCGCGGTGACCGAGTTGTTCGCCCCGACCGGATCGGGGAGATCGGAGGTCACGCTCAAGGTGGCGTGCAGGACGGCCGGGAACGCCGGAGCGGAGTTGACGGTCGCCCTCACCGCGATCGCGAGCGAGGCGCCGGGAGCGAGCGTGACGGGCGAGCAGAAGCTTGGACCGTCGATCGGGCACGGCGCCCCGTCGACCGTGACCGAGTCGAAGCTGTACTGCGCGGTCGACGAGCTGAGCGCCACCCGCGGCACGCCCGTGGTGATGTCGGGCCCGGCGTTCGTGACGGCGCCGGTGAACACGATCTGCTGGCCCGGCGTCGCGGGGCAGTGCGTCGTGCACGCGAGCGAGACCTGGAGGTCTGCGTGCGGCACCTCGGCCGCCCACGACGGGGCCCGGTCGGCGTTGGTCGGGTCGTTCGTGAGCTGCGTGGCGAAGGTCTGCGGCGCAGGAGGCTGCACGTAGATCGAGAAGTGCCCGCCGGCGTTCGACGCGTACGCGATCGCGGAGCCGTCGGGCGCCCATGCCGGCGCCTGCTCGCTCGCGTCGGAGTTGGTGATGTCGACTGCGCCGGAACCGTCGGGCGACACGAGCCAGATGTCGTTGTTGGAGCCGACGAACGCGACCTGCGAGCCGTCCGGGCTGTACGCGGGATCCGTTCCCGCGCGGTCCAGGTTCAGGAAGCCGCCGTCACCGTTCGAGTTGATCGACGCGAGGATGCAATTGCCCTCGAACGACGGACAGCGGGTGTAGAGAATCGTCGACCCGTCCGGCGACCACGTCGGGTCGACGTCGTTGGTCTGGTCGAAGGTGATCTGGAACGGCTCGGTCGTCGCGTCGGCATCGACGGGAGCGGTGTAGATCTCCTGCGTGCCGGACACGTTGGCGTCGAACGCGACCGACTGGCCGTCGGGCGACCAGGCCGGATCCCCGCTCGAGAACGCCCCACCCACGAGCTGCCGCTGGCCGGAGCCGTCCGCGTTCGCGACCCAGACGTGGTTCTGGTTCCCGTCGAAGCGCGTGAACGCGATCAGCGTGCCGTCGGGTGAGGGCACCGGCGAGAAGTCGGAGATGTTCGGCGGCATGACGCGTGCCTGCCCGGAGCCGTCGGGGCCCATCGAGAAGATCGACGACGGCGGGTTGCCGTCGCTCAGCGCGGCTCGGCCGAAATACACGAGGCCCGGCTTCGGGAGCGCTGCGACCTGGCCCGCGAGCTCCGAGGGCGTGACGGTCGTCTGGCCGAGGAAGTTCGTCGCGGTTTCCTGCACCCGTAGCGACGATCCGGCATCAGCGACCTGCACACGATAGGTCGACAGGGTCGCGCCCGGGATCGCCTCGCAGCTCCCGGCGCCGGCGGGGCACCGGTCCCACTGATACGTGCGCGACGTGATCACGTCGTCGTAGGTTCCCTGCAGCGCAGACAGGGGGTAGCCGAGCGCCGGGCTGCCGGTGACGACCGGGGGCGAGAGATTCAGGGGACCGCTCGGCGGCTGAACCTCGTACGACTTGTCGAGGACGTCGGAGAGCGTGTAGCCGAGGCAGGCGCCGTTCTCCTGGTCGATCGCCACCCAGGGATGGGTCAGCCAGGTCTCCTGCTGGTAGCCCTGGCCGTCGGCCAGCGTGTTGTAGAAGACGCGCTGGCCGACGTAGTCGAGCCAGTAGATGTCGACCGTGGCGCCGCTCGCGTTGCTGAACTCGATCGTGCTCGGCGTGTCGCCGGTGATCGAATGGTCCTGGGTGATGGCGCAGTTCGAGTCGGCCCGGGCGATACCGGGCCGCGCCAGCGAGCCGCACGCCCAGACGAGTGCGACCGCAACCACGAGAACGGCTGCCCGCCTCCGACGTCCCGCTACAGAGATTTTCATGACCGTGTGCCGCACAGACCCTTGGACGACCCTAAATGGGTGGAGGGACATTTGCAAAGGGCGCTGGTAAAGTCATCCTGGGTGGACGCCGTCCGCCCACCCGAGGCTCTTGCGCCTTTCGTCCCCCGGCTCGTCGCGGCGTGGGCGGGGAGCGATCGGGCCGGAACGAACAGGTACCGCAGCGATGGAACGCTCGTCTCCGTCGACATCTCGGGGTTCACGGCGCTGTCGGAACGGCTGGCCGCGCGCGGCAAGCTCGGCGCCGAGGAGCTGATCGACCAGATCAACGCGGTCTACCGCGAGCTGATCGCCCGGGCTCATGCCCGCGACGGCGACGTGCTCAAGTTCCGCGGCGACGCGCTGCTCCTCTTCTTTCCCGGGGCAGGCCACGAGAGCCGCGCAACCGCGTGCGCGCTCGAGATGCAGTCCGCCGTGGACGGGGACGACCGCGGCGGCGTCAACCTGCGGATGTCGTGCGGCCTCGTCTCGGGCGCGTGCGACTTCTTCCTGATCGGCTCGTCACACCGCGAGCTGGTCGTCGCCGGTCCTGCGGCAACCGACGTCTTGCGGCTCGAGGACGCCGCCGGCCCCGGCGAGATCGTCCTGTCCGAGTCGACCGCCCGCGCCGTCGGCGCCTTGCCGGGCGTGCTGCCGCGCACGTTCTCGGTCGATGCGCCGGCCGCGAGCGGCCTCGATCCGGCCGCTACTCCCACCCTCGCGGACCTCGTCCCGGGCCCGCTGCGGGCGCTGCTGGAGTCGGGCGGCGCCGAGGCAGAGCACCGGCTCGCCACGGCGGCGTTCGTCAAGTTCGCCGGTACCGACGCCCTCGTCGAGCAGGACCCGGTCGACGCGGCAGACAGGCTCGCCGAAACGGGACGACTCGTCGGTGCCGTCGCCGACGAGCTCGGGATCACCTGGCTCGAGTCGGACATCGATCTCGACGGCGGCAAGTTCTATCTCGTCGCCGGTGCGCCCGCGAGCAGCGGCGACGACGAGGCACGGATGCTGATCGCGCTGCGGCGGATCCTCGACGCGGACGTCCCGCTCAAGCTCCGCGCGGGCGTGAACCGCGGGCACGTGTTCGCCGGGCTGATCGGCGGCGAGACGCGCCGCACATACGCGGTGATGGGCGATGCGGTCAATGTCGCCGCGCGCCTGGTCGCGCGAGCCGAGCCGGGCGAGCTGCTCGCGACCGACGAGCTGCTGCGCCGGTCGAGGCGGCGCTTCGAGACCTCGGGCCGGCCCCTCCTGATGAAGGGCAAGGAGCGCGCGGTGACCGGTTACCGGGTCGGCCGGATCGTGGAGTCGGCCCCGGCCGGCGAGGGGTCCCTGCCGCTGATCGGTCGCGAGGCCGAGCTCGAGGTGCTGCGCGGCGCACTCGACGACGCGCGCGGGCGCCGCACCCGCACGATCGAGCTGGTCGGCGAGCCCGGGATCGGCAAGTCGCGCCTCGTCGAGGAGCTCCGCGCCGCCGCGGCAGGGTTCCAGGTGCTCGAGGCGCGCGGCGAGCCCTACACGGCGACGGAGGCCTACTCGGCGCTCCGTCCTCTCCTTCGGCCGCTCGCGGGGATCCGGCCCGAGGACGACGAGACGGCCGCGGGCGCGCAGCTCGCCGCGTTCGCGTCGGCGGTGGCGCCAGACCTCGCCCCGTGGCTCCCGGTGCTGGCGATCCCCTTCGGCGCCTCCGTCCCGGCGACGCCTGAGACCGCCGACCTCGACCCGTCGTTCCGGCGCGAGAAGCTGCTCGAGATCGTCGAGACCTTCGTCACGCGAATCCTGCTCATGCCGACGCTGCTGATCGTCGAGGACAGCCACTGGCTCGACGACGCCTCGCGAGAGCTCCTGCGGCGGCTCGTCGCGGGCGAGGCGCCCCGGCCGTGGCTGATCCTCGCCACGCGGCGGCCCGAAGGCGAAGACGTCGGAGGCGAGCACCTCGAGCTCGGGCCGCTGCCCGCGGAAGCGACCGCGCGGCTGGTCGCGGCGGTCGCGGCCGATCAGGCGCTCGCCGACGCCGACGTCGTGAGGCTGGCCGAGCGGAGCGGCGGCAACCCGCTCTTCGCCCGTGAGCTCGCGACCGCGCGCGGCGACGCGACCGCCGAGCTGCCGCAGAACGTGGAGACCGTGATCACTGCGCGGATCGACCGGCTGGAGCCGAGCGACCGCCTGCTCCTGCGCTGCGCCGCCGTGCTCGGCGCCTCGTTCGACCCCGACGTGCTGACAGAGGTGCTCGCAGAGGAGCAACTCGAAGGCGCCGGCCCGACCCGGCTCGAGCGACTGAGCGAGTTCGTCGGCGCCGACGTCGCGGGCCGGCTCCGGTTCCACCACGATCTGTTCCGAGCAGTCGCCTACGAGGGCCTGAGCTATGCGCGCCGCCGGGACCTCCACCGCGGGGTCGGCGGGGTCCTCGAACGGCGGCGGGGCGACGAAGCGGCGGCGCTCCTGTCGCTGCACTTCTTCGAGGCCGGCGAGCACGCGAAGGCGTGGCGGTACTCCGTCCTGGCCGGCGACCACGCCCGGGCCGGTCACGCGAACGTCGACGCAGCCGAGCTGTACGAGCGCGCCCTCGCCGCGGCCGAAGGGCTCTCCGATGCCCGGCCGGAAGAGGTTGCGCGGGTTGCCGAGAGTCTCGGCGACGTGTGCGAGCTCGCCGCGCGCTACGACGAGGCCGCGACCGCCTACCGCCTCGCCCGGCATCTGCTCGCCGACAGACCGCTCGACCAGGCGCGCCTGCTCTCCAAGGCAGGCGTCTTGCTCGAACGCGACGCACGGTACGAAGACGCGATCGCCGAGCACGAGCACGCTCTCGCGGAGCTCGACGACTCGGGGATCGACGACGAAGCGCTGCGAGCGCGCCTGGAGCTCGCGCTCGCCGGCGTGCTCCTCCGGCAGGGCAAGCTCGAGGAGTGCGTCGCGTGGTGCGGGCTCGCCGCCGGCAACGCCGAACGCGCATCAGCCCGGCGTGAGCTGGCGCACGCGTATTACCTGCTCGACGTTGCGACGACCCAGCTCGGCCGCCCCGACGAGCGCTATCGCGAACGCGCGCTCCCGATCTACGAGGAGATCGGTGACCTCGTCGGGCAGGCAAGCGTGCTGAACAACCTCGGGATCGGTGCGTACTACGAGGGCCGCTGGGACGAGGCGGTCGGCTTCTACCGCCGCTCCTGCGCCGCGAGCCTGCGCGCCGGCGACGTGGCAAGCGCGGCGATGGTGCGGAACAACGAGGCCGAGATCCTCTCCGACCAGGGGCGGCTCGACGAAGCTCGCGAGTTCTTCGAGGAAGCACTGCGCGCCTTTCGCGCCGCGCGGCACCGCGGCGCCGCTGCGGTGTGCATGAGCAACCTCGGCCGGTGCGCGTCCCGCTCGGGACGCTTCGACGAGGCGCACGAGCTCCTCGAGGAGGCCCTGCGCGACGCGGAGTCGTTCGGCGCGACGGAGACCGCGCTCAACACGCGCGCCCGCCTCGCCGAGTGCCTCGTGCTGGCCGGCCGCCACCGCGAAGCGTTCGCTCACGCATCGGACACGCTTCGGCGTGCCGGTGACGGGAACGACACCCGGGCACTGCGCGCGATGCTCGACCGGCTGCTCGCGGTCGCCGAGGCGCAGGACCGGGCGCCGGATCGCGCCGGGCCTTACTTCGCGGAGAGCCTCGCGCTCGCGCGGGCGGCGGGAGCGGAGTTCGAGGAGGCCCTGACACTGCACGCGCTCGCCGAGACGGGGGTCGACGTCACCGGCGAGCACGACGCCGAGGCGCTCCTCGAACGGCTCGGCGTGATCTCGCTCCCGCACGTGCCGCTTCCGTAGCCGGCGCTCAGCGCGGCAGCGTCAGCACGCCGGCGCGGTAGTACGCGCGCACCTGCGCCTTGAAGTAGCCGCCGTCGTCATCGGCGGTCAGCGATGGGCGCGTGTTCCCGTTGATCGGCGCAGGGTTCGTGACCCCGTCCTTCGCCGCGTCGCACGCGCACGTGGCGCCGTCTGCGCCGCGCCCGAACAGGAAGCCGACGAAGCCCGCCGCGACGTACGCGCGCAGGTGCGCCCGGGACTGCGGCCCGAGGAGCCACTGCACCCGGTTGTCCTGGAAGTGGTCCCACTGGTTGTCCATCGCGCGCATCAACGTGTTGCCGAGCGGGATCTGCCAGGCGACCATCCGCAATCCCGCGAGGCGGCCGAACGTCTGCGCATAGAGCATGTGCCGGCGAAAGTCGGCCGGGGTGAACCAGGTGTTCGGGTTGTTGTTGATCTTCGCGTAGAAGCCGGCATCGCGGTCCGAGAAGTCCTCGAACGACACGTCGAACTTCGCGTGCAGCGACCGGTAGAACGCCGCGGACTCCGCGGCATAGGCGCGCACGGTCGCGTCAGGCGGATTCTCGTAGACGATGTCGTGCTTCGTCCCCCACCCGCTCATGTGGTAGGCGAGCATCACGTTCGGCGCGAGCTGGTCTCGCAGGGTGACCCACTGCTGGGCGAACGACGCGGCGAGTGTGGACGCGTTCGCCTGTTCCAGGTAGCCCCACAGGTCGGGCTCGACGTGGACGACGACGGGCTTCGTCCCGTGCACGCGTTGGAAGAGCAGGCGCACGTCGGCCCAGTAGGCCGCCATCGTCTGCGCGTTGCCCAGGTTGCCGAGGTCCGCGTGCGCCTCGTCCCCGCCGCCGGGCTTCGACTGCAGGAGCATGTAGTAGGTCAGCACCGGCACGACGCCGTGCGACCACGAGTCCTGCACGTACATCGATGCGAAGGAGCCGTCCGGATTCCAGGTCGACCAGCCCTGCCCGGTGTTCACACCGCCGGCGAGGTACTGGTAGCGGAAGCCGAACGGCGCGACTCGCCGCAGGGCTGCCGCGCCGCCGGGATCGTCGCTCGACCCGATCTGCAGGGTGCGCGGCCAGTGGGCCGGAAGCGGCGGGAGCGTCGCGCCGGGCGCAGCGCCCGCCACGCCTGCGAGTGCGAGCACGATCGTCGAGAGGGCGAGGATGCGCATGGAGCGCGTGGAGTGTGCGCTATTTGATCGCGAGCAGCGCGCAGGAGGCGCGGCTGTGGTTGCCGGCGCGATCGGTCGCGACGACGCAGAAGGTGTAGCGGCCCCCCGGCGCCTTGAGCGCCACGTGCCAGCCGACGAAGTACGTCGTCCCGAGCACGACGTGGCCGAGGCCCGTTCTGGCGGTCGCGATCCGCTTGCCGTTGCGCTTCACGGTGGCGACTGCCTTCGCGACTCCGCGATCGTCGGAGATCCGGAACCGCAGCTTCGCCGTGTGCCCGCGCGTGCCGTTGCTCGCGAAGCCGTGTGAGTGCGGCCTCGTCTTGTCGGGGCCCTTCGCCTTCGGCTTCGGCTTCGGCTTGGCCGGCGGCTTGGGCGTCGGCGCAGGCGTCGGAGTCGTCTGCGTCGCGGCCGGGGTGAGGGTGAGCGTGCCGGTGCTGTGTGCGGCGCTGAGAACCCCCTGCTGCGCGGTCACGCTCGCGGTCACGACGTACCGCGCCGCGGTCAGGACCTTGACGAGGATCTGGACGTTCGCGCGCGGGGCGACACCGGAGAGGAAGTCGAGGCTGCAGGTCACCTGGGTGCCGCTCGCCGTGCACCCGGAGCCGCGGTCGGCCGAGCCGGAGACGTACTGCAGGCCGGCCGGAAGCCCGACCGTGAGCAGGACGCCCTGCGCAAGCTGGGCGTTCACGTCGGTGACGCCGAGAGCGAGTGTCACGACGGCGCCGGTCGCTGCAGCGGACGGGCTCGCGGAGCCGCTGAGCTGCAGGTCAGGCGTGGTCGTGGCGGTGGTCGTCGTCGTGGTGGTCGTCGTGGTGGTCGTCGTGGTCGTGCCGCCGCCACCGCCGCCGCCACTGCCGGCCGGAGCCGCAGCGACCGCAACCGTCGGGTTGGCGTTCGCGAGCGTCGCGCCGCCGGTATTCGTGGCGCTGACGATCACGTCGACGGTATCGCCGACGTCCGCGGCAACCAGCACGTAGGAGCTCGAGTTCGCCCCCGGGATCGAGGTGCACGACGTCGACGACGTGCAGCGGCGCCAGCGGTAGATGAACGAGACCGGAGAGGAGCTCGTCCAGGTGCCGTCGGTCGTGGAGAGTGTCTGGCCGGCCTGCGCCGTGCCCGTCGCGACGGGAAGCACGGTGTTCACCGGCGGCAGCGACTGCACGATCGTGGGCGTCGGCTTCGAAGACGCGACGCTGATCCCGTTCGGGCCCGTCGCGGTCTCCTGGTAGCGCACGGTCCGGTCACCGGCCGCGTCGAGAGCGGAGAACACGTGCGTCGATGCGGTCTCCCCGGCAATGTCGACGCACGCGAAGCCCCACTGATCGCAGCGGCGCCACTGGCCCGTCACGGTGGTCGAGCCGGTCCAGCTGCCCGACGCCGCGGTGATCGTGGCGGTCTCCCGCACGATCGGCTCGCTCGTGGTCGAATCGGCCGTCAGCACCGGGGCGGCTGCGACGGGAGAACACGTGCTGAGGCTGAACTCGCCGATTGTCGTCCCCCATCCTTGCGAGCCGGCGTGCTCGCCCGTGAACCAGAAGTTGCAGAGACCGAGCGGGTCGAGTGAGAGCGAGCTGTAGGCGCCCCAGAGCGGCGAATCGAGTTGCTCGACCGTTCCGCCGAAGAGCGGCTGTTCGGTCACGGACATCGATCCGGCAGCGTCAGTCGTGGAGCGGCCGGTATAGAACAGCGACGGATCCGTGGCGAGGCTCGAGACGCTGTATGCGAGCGCGATGTCGCCGGAGTTGTCCATCGCGCCGCTGCTCATGAAGCGGTTGTCGCTGTTCGGGGCATAGTCGCCCTGGTCGGCGACCGTCCAGCCCGACGGCAACCCGGTGTTGTTGCTCAGCTCGTACCAGCGCACAGCAGCTTGTGGGCTACCCACATTGACGGTCTGGGTGGCGATGAGGTGCTCCGTGCCACCGGCGTCGTGGAGGTAGGAGAGGTGATACGACGAGCTGGGGAATGACGATGCCGCCGCTGTCGACGACAGCGGATCCCTGATCGAGCGTGGGAGCGGCTTTGGGTCGGAGCCAGCGAAACGGCGGCTGGTCGATGCAATTGGTCACGCCCACGCCGCAGAAGAAGCTCGAGTTGAACGCGGTGACGGGCAGCGTCCCTTGAGGCTGGAATGTCGACGAGCCGGCGACGCTCGTCGTCCAGTCGACTGCGAACCCCCACAGCTCGATGTTGTCGATGAAGGCGTCGTTCGACTGCAGGTAGAGCTCCGGACCGGCGGCCGGCGCCCGGGACGAGGTCACGGTCGCGGGTTGCATCCCGCCGACCTGTGGGGTGACGTCCTGAAGGTCGACGTAGCGAGCCTGCGCCGCCGCGCCGGTCAGCATCTTGGTGCGCTCGAGTGCAAGCGCGCCTCCGCCGGCGAACGCCCCGCCGCCGAGGGTGAACTGATTGAACGAGAAGTAGTAGCCGTCGGGCCAGATCCCGAGCTTTGGAGCGTCGGGGAAGTAGGCGCTGGTGGGCTGGAAGGCATAGCGGTACCAGGTTCCCGTCGCATCCGAGCTCGTCGACACGGCGATGCACTGGATGAAAGGCGCCAACGGATTCCCACTGCCGTCGCGCTTGAAGGCGAACTCCGAGAAGACCCAGCGATCGGCGAGGCGGTCGTACTGCACGACCGGGTCGCCCGCGGGATTCGACGAGCAAAGGGTCGCAGCGTCGCCGGGGCTGCCCAGGCCCGCCCAGAACTGCGAGCTCGACACGAGCCCGAGCAACGCATGCGGCGCACTCCCCGCGGCCGAGCGGCTGAAGACCGCCAGGTTGAAGTTGACGGCCTGGACGTACTGCGTCAGCCCGATATCCCCGTTCGCGTCGGGCGCATACGTCACCGCGCCGAGGGGGCCCGGGATGCCGCCGAAGGTCGCAACCGTCGTCGGGCTCGGAACCGCAAGCAGCATCCTCGTGATGTGCCGCTTCGGCAGGAGCCGGGCGAGCGGCGAGCGGAAAAGCGCCTTGATGGTCGTCGGCGGGCGATCGCGCGCGGATGGCCGCCCGGCGGAGACACCACGGGATGCGAGGTGTCGTGGGCGAGCAGCTTGACCGGAACCATGCGCGGCCCGGAATGCGCCTTGTGCGTCGCCGAGGCGGCGCCGCCGGAGACGGCAGCGACGAGAAGGACGCAGGCAAAGGCAAGGGTGAGGCGCGGCACTACCTTCGCTCTCTCGGCAGGCCGCGCTAAGAACTTGAATTACAAATCAGAAAAAGAACTGGCGCCAGGCCGTCCACCAGTCGTCCGCACGGGATGCGATCTGGCGGGGGACGTGATCTCGACCCCTGGGCGGTACCGGTACTTCTCGACGTGATCGGAGGTGTTGAAGTCGACGAGGATCTCGCAGGGCGAGCCCGGGTCGTAGGGCGCGACGGCCGAGAGATCGGCGAGCGAGGCCCGCGCAGCCGCCTCGATCATCTCCCTCGCCCGCGGCGCCGGGTACTGCCGCGCACTGAAGCGCCCGAGCCCCTTCTTCACGGCGGCGGTCGTGAGGCCGTCGCCCGAGCAGCTCCTCGCCCTCGCGGCAGGACGCCTCGTCGCCGGTGACGAGCAGCACCGGGCAGCCCCAGGCACCGCAGAGCGCAGCGTTGATCCCGGTCTCGCCCACCTCGACGCCGTTGAAGCGCAGCCGCCACCACTACGAGCCGCTGACCGTGTGCGCGAGCACGCCGTCGCGCGTGCCCGCCATCGCATGCATCCCGACGAAGAGCGCCGCATCGACGCCTTCCTCGAGATAGTCGATGTACTCGGTCCACTCGTCCTGGACGACGAACTCGCAGTCGGGGTCGAGCTCCTCGGGGATCAGCGAGTTGAACGTCCACCCCTCGCCGGCACCGTGGCAGTCCATGACGACGATCTCCGTCGCGCCCGCTGCCTTCGCGCCGCGCACCGCAGCGTTGATCTCGCCGGTGTAGAGACGGCGCCCCTCCTCGTACATCGCGTGGCCGCCCGTGACCTGCTGCCACTTGACGATCCCGGCGACGCCTTCCATGTCGCAGACGATGAAGACCTTCACGGCGCCAAGGTTACTGACGCCGACGACCTCGCCGAGACTGTTGCGCACCGGTGCCTCGCGCAGCTCGTCGATCCCGAGCACCTGCGCCGAGCGCGGGCCCGATCGCGCGGTACGCGCCGTCCTCCGCCTTCAGGGCGATCCCGCGGCCGTCATCGTGCGCCGCGCAGAAGAGCCCTTCGGCGCCGCCCTTCGCGATCCAGCCGTCGCGCAGGCGCATCAGGTCGGTGTCGAGCGGCGTCGGTCGACGCGCCGACGAGCTCGGGCCGCGCGCGCATGGCGGCGCGAATCCGCGGCGGGCGTGCGCGTGAGCAGCGCGGCGCACTCGGCGAGCGTCGTCGCGAACGTCGGGACGCCGCAGCCGTCGACCGCAGTCTCCCCGCCGCCGATGCAGCTCGGCGATGCGCTGCTGCAGCGGATGCTCGGGCGTCGCGATACGGATGCAGCGGCCAGCCGTTCGCGCGGCAGGCGGCGAGCATCCCCGCGTGCTTGCCGGAGCAGTTGTGGCCGAGCTTGCCGTCGGGACGGCCCTCCTGCAGCCCGTTCTCGAGGTCGTCGACGGTCGCTCCGGCGCGCGCGAGCACGCTGCCGCACGGCGTCGAGCTGCGCGGGCTCGGCGCGATGCGACGCGCACGCGATCGCGATCTCGTCGTCGTCGAGGTCGTCGTACCCCTCGACGAACGGGATCGCCTGGATCGGCTTCGCCGACGAGCGGTAGAAGAACGTCGAGCTCCGGGTCGCCCTAGGCTCTGCCGTCGGTCGTCGCGGCGTGCACGCGGTGCACCGCCTCGACGACGTCCCCGCGCCGCACGGTTACCCTGATCGCGTCCACCACCGCGGGAGCCTACGTTGCCCGAGTTGCCCGAGGTCGAAGCCTGGCGCCGTCAGCTCGACCCGCTCGTCAGGCAGTCTCCGGTCGAGAAGGCCGGGCCGGCGCACGTCGCCACGCTGAAGACGTTCGATCCGCCGCTCTCCGCGCTCGACGGGGAGAGCCTCGCGCGGCGTCGAGCGGCGCGCCAAGCGGTTCCTGCTGCCGACCGCCGACGGCGAGCTCGTCCTGATGGTGCATCTGATGAGCGCCGGGCGGCTCAAGTACGTCCCGCCGGCGGCGAAGGGCGCGAAGACGCCGATGTTCCGGCTGCGCTTCGCCGACGGCGGCGAGCTGCAGCTGACCGAGGCGGGCTCGAAGAAGCGCGCGGGCGTGTGGCTGCTGCGCCCGGACGCCGCTGCGCGAGGAGCTCGCGCATCTCGGCCCGGAGGCCGACCAGCTCGACGAAGCGTCGCGCGGCATCCTCTCGTCCGACTCGCGGCGGCTGCACTCGCTGCTCCGCGACCAGCGGCTGATCGCCGGCATCGGGCGCGCCTGGGCGAACGAGATCCTCTGGGCGGCACGGCTCTCGCCCTACCAGCTCTCGACGCAGCTCGACGAGGAGCAGACCGAGCGGCTCGCGACGGCGATCAGGGACGAGCTCGCACGCGGGCTCGAGCTGCGCCTCGACGGCGGGAAGGACGCGAAGTCTATCGCGTGCACAACCGCCTCGGCGAGCCATGCGCCCGCTGCGGCACGCCGCTCGCCCGCATCGACTTCGAGGAGCACACGATCTACTACTGCCCGGAGTGCCAGACCGGCGGCCGCACCCTGAAGGACCGGCGCCTCTCGCGGCTCCTCAAATAACCGGTTCGTCCTGAGCCCCGGCTAGGGTCCTGCCCCGTGATCAGAACACAACCAAAGCGAGGCGGCTGGCTCGAGGTCGTCTGCGGCCCGATGTTCAGCGGCAAGAGCGAGGAGCTGATCCGCCGGCTGCGGCGCGCGGAGATCGCCGGCCAGCGCGTGCTGATCGTCAAGCCGCGATCGACGATCGCTACGACGTCAGCCACGTCGTCTCGCACGCGGGCGCGAAGATGCGCGCCGTGACGGCGCGGTCGAGCGGCGAGGTGCGGCGACTGGCTCAGGGGTACGAGGCAGTCGGGATCGACGAGGTCCAGTTCTTCGACGACGAGATCGTCGACGCGATCGACTCGCTCGTTCGCGGCGGCGCCCGCGTCGTCGCGGCCGGGCTCGCGCAGGACTTTCGCGGCCTGCCGTTCGGCGCGATGCCGACGCTGCTCTGCGTCGCCGAGTTCGTCGACAAGCTCGAAGCCGTGTGCCATCGCTGCGGCGGCCCGGCGACGATGACGCAGCGTCTCGTGAACGGCAGCCCCGCCCCGTTCGAGGGCGAGACGATCCAGGTGGGCGCGCTCGACTCGTACGAGGCCCGATGCAGGGCCTGCCACTCGGTGGGCGCAGAGCACGCCCTCGAGCAACTGGCGCAGTAGCGCGCCGTGCGTGTCCTCGCGCGTGCGCGCGCCGCCGGACGCGGCAGGTGGCTCTATCTCGGCGCCGTGACGCTCGTCGCGCTCGCCGTCCTCACAGGGGTGACCGGGGTGATCGACCACCGAAACGTGCAGGCGCACCTCAACCGGCTCGAGCGGAACGAGTGGTTCTGCGAGCACAAGGGCCTCGATTGCGGAGGCCCGTCGTCCCGCGTGGCCCACGCGAAGTGGGAACGGCGCGAGGACGCGTACAAGATCGCGCTGCTCGCGCTCTCGGCGAGTGCCGTCGGGTTCGGGCTCGGGGCCCGGCTCCAGAACGGGCGGTAGCATCGAGCGGCGATGGCCGCGACCGATCCGCTCACCCTTCCATTCGCGTGGTACTCCGACGATGAGCTGCTGCGCCGCGAGCGCGCGCGGATCTTCGCCCGCTCCTGGCAATACGGCGGCCGCGCCGATCAGGTGGCCGAGCCGGGCTCGTTTCTCGCAACCGACGCGGGCGGCATGCCGCTGCTCGTCGTCCGCGACAAGCAGGGCGAGCTGCGCGCGTTCCTGAACGTCTGCCGGCATCGCGGAGCGGTCCTCACCGACGGCTCCGGGACACGCGAGACGATCCAGTGCCACTACCACGCGTGGACGTACGACCTCGACGGCTCGCTGCGCGCCGCTCCGCGCTCCGACCGCGAGCCGGGGTTCGACAAGGACGAGCTCTCGCTGCTCCCGGCGAGCGTCGATGTGTGGGGGCCGTTCCTCTTCGTCAACCCCGACCCGGATGCGATGCCGCTCGGCGAGTACCTCGGGCGAGCTTCCTGCGATCCTTGCGCGCGACCTCGACCTCGACGGGCTCGAGTTCCATTCGCGCGTCGAGTTCGGCGCGAATGCGAACTGGAAGATCGTGGTGGAGAACTTCCTCGAGTGCTACCACTGCGCAACCGCGCATCCCGGCTTCAGCGCCGAGGTCGACGTGCACCCCGACCGCTACAAGCTCGAAGCGCACCCCACGTTCAGCGCGCAGTTCTGCGCGGCGAAGCAGACCGGCGAGCACGGGCAGTTCCACCTCGCTCTACCCGAACACGGGCCTCAACGTGTTTCCCGGCCCGCCGAACCTGTCGATCGGCCCGATCAGCCCCGCCGGAACGGGCCGGACCGAGCGCTACCTCGACTACTTCTTCGCGCCCGGCGCCGACCCCGAGTGGGTGCAGGAGTTCTTCGCGTTCGACGACCAGGTCGGGCGTGAGGACACCGTCCTCGTCGAGTCGGTCCACCGCGGCATGGCGTCGGGGCTGCTCGAACAGGGCCGCCTGCTCCTCGCCTCGGAGCCCCTGCTGGCCGCGTTCCAGCACTGGCTCGCCGAGCAACTCGCCACCGAGTAAAAGACCTGTCCACCCGGGAGCTGTAGGGGTCTGACCCCGGACAGGTCGCGAACGGACCTGTCGAGTGTCACGACATTCGCACGGCTTCGCCCGGATCTGGCTCAACGATGCCGTTCGTCTTGCCTCCCGCGGACGTGTCCGGGGTCTGACCCCGTTTACGCGTTGCGAGTGCTATTCGTGCCGGAGGAGCGGGCGCGTGAGGCAGCCCGGGCCGCCGTCGCCCTTCGAGAGCTCGGTGCCCTCGTAGGTCAGCACCTCGACGCCGAGCTGCTCCAGCCGCCGTTGCGTCTCGCGGTTTCGCGCCAGCGCGAGCACGACGCCCGGCTCGAGCGCGACGACGTTCGGCCCCATCGACTCGAACTCGTCGTCCGGCACCTCCACGATCCGCACCCCGCGCTCCCGCAGCAGCTCGACGAGGCGAACCGGGGCCAGCGGGAGATACACGACCGCGAGGTCGGGCGCGGCGAGGTTGATCAGCGACAGCAGATGCATCACCTCGCCCGGCCCGTGGAAGTGCGGCAGGTCGAACTCGATCACCTCGACGCCCGGCAGCGCCGCCCTCAGCGCGTCGACGCCGGCCGCGTTCGTTCGATACCCGCGCCCGACGAGCAGCGTCTGCTCGTCGAGCCAGAGCAGGTCGCCGCCCTCGGCGGTCGCCGGCGCTTCGAGCGTCGCCGCGACCGGGATCCCGAACCGCGCCATGTCGCCGGCGGTCGCGCTCATCTCGGGCCGGCGCAGCTCCTTCCCGAGGCGCAGCACGATCGCGCCCGCGGCGCGTGACGAGCGCCGGGTCGAACGCATAGATCGCATCGAGATCGCCTGCGACCGGCTCGCCGAAGACGACCTCCGCGCCTGACGCCTCGAGTAGCTCGCCGAGCCCTTCCAGCTCGCGCAGGAGACCGGCGTGATCAGGCTCGGAGCGCCACCCGTAGTCACGCCACCGCGCGCACGATCCGTCAGCAGGGTTCCGCAGGAGAACGCGGCGCAGCTTCGCCGTCATGCTCTGGCAGCCCTGTGTCAGCTCCGCACCGATCGTGCCGACTCTATCCCCGTGCTGGGCCGCGGGGTACATTGGCGCAACTTGCGAAAGCTCCCAAGGAGGGTCGCTGTGAGGAAATATCTGGCGCTTGCAGTCGTGGTCGGCGTCGCTGTGACGACGGCAGCGGCCTTCGCCGCCCAATCGGCGGCCCCGACGATCAAGGCAGGCACGCTCACCGTGGGCTTCGACGTGCCCGCACCCGGGTTCTGGAACGGGCGCGTCACCGGCACGACGATCAGGAACCCGTCGGGCTTCGAGTACGCGCTCTCCCAGGCGGTCGCCAAGCAGCTCGGGATCAGCAACGTCGTGTACGTCCGGGCGCCGTTCGGCGGCCTGTTCTCGCCGGCGCCGAAGAAATACGACTTCGCGATGGAAGAGGTGACGATCACCTCTTCGCGCGCGAAGGTCGTTGCCTTCTCGGCGCCGTACTTCGACGCGAACCAGGGCGTCCTGATCCGCAAGGGGATCCCGAGGCCGACGAGCATCGCCGCGCTGAAGAAGCTCCAGACCTGCGCCCAGGCCGACACGACCGGCCTCGCGTATCTCCTCCACACCCTCAGGCCGTCGAAGAAGCCGCTCGTCTACAACGCTTCCTCGAGCGCAGCCTTCGACGCCGTCGAGGCAGGACAGTGCGACGCGCTCGTCCTCGACGTGCCCATCGTCGTCTCGCAGAGCCAGAAGAAGAAGGGCGCCTACGGCGGCGTGATCGGGCAGATCGTCACGCACGAGGGCTACGGCGCGGTCATGGACCGGGGCAGCAAGCTGAAGCCCTTCGTCGACAAGGCGATCAGGGCCCTCCGCGCGAACGGCACGATCGATCGGCTGCAGAAGAAGTGGCTCCCGTTCACCCGGGTGCCGGTCCTGAAGTAACGGGCTCGCTCGCCGAGCGGAGGTCGAGATGGGCCGGTTTCTCCACGCGTTCTTCAGCCCACTCGGCCTCCGCCGGGCAGTCCCGCAGGTCTGGGACGGCTTCCAGACCAACCTGAAGCTGATGATCGTGTCCGAGGTGCTCGTCCTCGTGTTCGCGCTCGTGATCGCGATCATCCGCGGGCTGCCGGGACGCGGGACGCTCCCGCTCCGAGGGCTCGCGATCGCGTACACCGACTTCTTTCGCGGCACGCCCCTGATCCTCGTCGCGTACGTCGCGGCGCTCGGGCTCCCGTCGCTCCAGATCGCGGTCATCTCGGACCAGTCGCTCTTCGTCTACGGCGTGCTCTCGCTGACCCTCGTCTACACGGCGTACGTCACCGAGGTCTACCGGGCCGGGATCGAGTCGGTCCATCCGAGCCAGCGCATGGCCGCCCGCTCGCTCGGGCTGACCTACGCCCAGACGATGCGGTTCGTGATCCTGCCGCAGGCGATCCGGCGGGTCGTCCCGCCGCTCCTGAACGACTTCATCGGCCTCCAGAAGGACACCGCGATCATCAGCGTCGTGGGCGTGACCGAAGCGCTCGCGCAGGCCGGGTTCTACTCGAACGACTTCTTCTCGTACGCCGGCTACATGATCGCGGCGGCGTTCTTCATCATCCTCACGATCCCGTTCGCCCGCTTCACCGACAATCTGATCAAGCAGCGCGAACGGCGCGAGCGGGCGCAGCTCGCGTGAGCGCGAACGGGCACTTCGTCACGCTCGCGGGCGTGAGCAAGCGCTTCGGCGACAACGAAGTCCTGCACGACATCGACCTCTCGGTCGACCTGCATCAGGTCGTGTGCCTGATCGGCGCTTCGGGCTCGGGCAAGTCGACGCTGCTCCGCTGCCTCAACTTGCTCGAGAAGGTCGACGCGGGGACGATCGAGATCGACGGGCAGACGATCACGAACGGGCCGGTCGACGTGAACGCGCTGCGCCAGAAGATCGGGATCGTCTTCCAGGCCTTCAACCTCTTCCCGCACCTGACGGTGCTGCAGAACATCACGCTCGCGCCGCGCAAGGCGCGAGGCCTCTCCAAGCGGGCGGCCGACGGGGAGGCGCGCGAACTGCTCGGCCGCATCGGCCTCGTCGACAAGGCGAACGAGTTCCCGGATCGTCTCTCCGGCGGCCAGCAGCAGAGGGTCGCGATCGTCCGTGCGCTCGCGATGGCGCCGAAGCTCATGCTGCTCGACGAGATCACGAGCGCACTCGACCCGCAGCTCGTCAGCGAGGTCCTGAACCTCGTCCGCGACCTCGCCGAGACGGGGATGACGATGATCCTCGCGACGCACGAGATGTCGTTCGCGAAGGAGGTTGCCGACAAGGTCTGCTTCCTCGACGCCGGGGTGATCCGCGAAGAGGGGCCGCCCGGCGAGATCTTCACCGCGCCGAAGGAGCAGCGCACGCGCGAGTTCCTCGCACGCATCATCGAGGCGGGGCGATTCTGATGCTGCGCCGCCTCCGGTCCGGTCCCAGGTCGCCGCTCGCCGTCGCGGGCATCCTGGCGACCCCGCTGTTCTTCGTCGCACTGATGGCGATGTCGCTCGCGTTCGAGAAGCCGTCCGTCCACCATGCGGTGAAGCACGGGAAGGCAGTGACGACGTTCGGCGACCCCACGGGCGCGACGGAGGCGAAGATCTGGCTGCTCGCGTTCGTACCCGGGCTGGTGCTCGTCCTCATCGGCACCGGGGCGATGCTCGTCGCGCGCGGCGGCGTCGTGATCTCGTCGCTGGGCGCGATCGCGCTCACGCTCGCGCTCCTCATCCCCCTCGACGGCTGGACGAGCGACCACACCGCGCGCTACCCGGTGGGCGTCGATCTCATCCCGCCGTCAGCCGGATCCGAGGACATCTATCTGCGCGGCGAATGGGAAGGAACGGCGCGGCGAACCGCCGAGCAGCTCGGCGCCGCGACGATCGTGATCGCGTTGATCGCGATCGCGGTCGTCGTGCTCCTCGAGCTGCGCCGACGGCGGGGGATCGTCCAGCCGCCGCTGCCTCCGCCGCCGCCCGAGATCGCGTCGGCGCGCTAGAGGCGGACCGCGCGCTAGAGCCGGACGCGCAGCGTCTCGCCCGCGAGCTCGATCGAGCCGCCGAGCGCTTCGATCGCGAGGCGCGCGACGAGCGAACCGAGGTCGCGCACGTCCTCGGCCGAGACGACGCGCTCGGCGTCGGCAGTGATCGGCCAGAGGTCGAGCTCACGACCGGTCACCCGCCACGTGACCTGCTTCACCGGGCCGTAGCGGATGGCCGCAATCGCGAGCGCCTTCAGGCCGTGCGACACGAGCTCCGGCTCGGTCTCGACCGTCTCGCCGACGCCGCTCGTCCCGATGCGCGTGTCGTCCGACCGGGCGAGCTCGAGCGTGTCTGCCGGGAGGAGCGCGGGCTCCCAGCGCTTGCCGGCGATCCGCGCGGCGGTGCCGAGGTCGTCGAGCATCCCGGTCATCTGCTCGGACGCCTCCTCGATCATCTGCAGGAAGCGCGCCGTCCGCTCGTCGAGCCCGTCTCCGCGCGTGAGGGTGCGCGCGAACCCGTAGACCGTCGCGAGCGGCGTGCGCAGGTCGTGGCAGGCAAGCGAGACGAGACGTGGGAAGCGCTCGGGATCCATGTGGCGCTACGGTTCATACCCGATGGCGGGACTTCACAACGAACCCATCGTCGATCTGCAGGCGTCGGCGCCCGATGTCCGCATCGGCCTGAGCCGCGCCGGGGTCACCGGAGTCCAGAAGGCGATCAGGATCCGCCACGACGGCCACGAGAAGACGTTTGCCGCGGAGATCTCCTGCACCGTCGACCTCGATCCGGCCCAAAAAGGCGTGCACATGTCGCGTTTTCCGGAGATCTTCGGTGAGGCGATCGACGAGGTCGTGATCGGCCAGGCATTCCTCGTCGAGACGCTCGCGGAGCACATCGCGCGGCACATCGTCGAGCGCCAGCACGCCCTGCGCGCCGAGGTGCGGATCGAGGCCCAGTATCCGCTCGAGCGGCGCACGCCGGTGACCGGGCTCCCGACCCAGGAGATCGCGACCCTGATCGGGATCGCCGCGGCCTCGCCGGCGCGGGTCCGCCGGGTCGTCGGCGTGGAGGCGTGGGGGATCAACGCCTGCCCGTGCGCGCAAGGGCTCGTGCGCGGGGCGGCGGCGGAGCGTCTCCTCGAGGCGGGGTTCGAGAACGCAGACATCGAGCGCATCCTCGAGCTCGTGCCGCTCGCGACACACAACCAGCGCGGCAAGGGCACGCTCCTCGTCGGGACCGAGGCGCGGATCAACGCCGAGCACCTCGTCGACATCGTCGAGCACTCGATGAGCTCGCCGGTCTACGAGCTCCTCAAGCGCCCCGACGAGCTCTTCATCGTCGAGCACGCTCACCTGCAGCCTCGTTTCGTCGAGGACTCGGTCCGGCACGCGCTCAAGTCGACGCTCGACCGGTACCCGGAGCTCGACGACGGCGACTTCCTGTTCTCACGCCAGCTGAACCTCGAGACGATCCACCGGCACGACGTGATCGCCGAGCGCACGGGCACGGTCGGGCAGTTGCGCGGGGAGCTCGAGGGGAACGCGGGCGCGGCTCACGTCGAGCTGCGCGACTGGCTCACCGCTTCCTGAGCGCCTTCCCGAACGTCGCCTTGACGCCGAGCGAGGCGTTGGTCGACGGGCTGCATGTCACGCGCTTGCCCTTGCAGGCTCCGCCCCAGGCGATGAACCGCCAGCCCTTCGCCGGCAGGGCGCGCAGCGTCAAATGCGTGCCCGCCTGGAACGCCTTCGTACAGCGTGGCGAGCACTCGATGTGGCCCCGGCCCGCCGTCGAGAGCCTGATCGTGATCGTGGTCGGCCCGAAGATCGCGGTCGCCGCCGCCGGCGCGGTCAGGTCGAGGGCACAGTCCCCCGCGCCGCTGCAGGCGCCGCTCCAGCGGACCAAGCGCTTGCCGGGCGCCGTCGCGGCGTGCAGCGTCAAGCGCGAGCCCTGATCCCACTGCGTCGTGCAGTTGGCGGTGCAGTCCAGCCCCGGCACGTCGCTCGTCACGTGGCCGGCACCGCTCAGCGAGACGGCGAGGACACCGGCGGAAGATCGAGGCGGTGCATCCACAGAGAGTCCTGAAGGTCGTTCCACGACCCGCTGTGGCCGTAGTAGTCGTCGTGGTTGAAGTCGAGCACCTGCTGCGCGAACGGAGCCCCCGTCGCTGCGGGGTAGAGCACGTCGGTGGCCGAGTCGCACGGATGGCCGGGGTCGAAGACGGCGAACGGATCGTCCGCGGGCGTGCAGGCATTCGGCGCGCCGATCGGCAGCGCGCCGAGCGCATGGAGGAGCTCATGGGTGCCGACGCTGACGCTCTGGATGTCCGGACAGCCGGCGAGGTAGACGACGGCGTAGCCCGCGGGAGGTGAGTTGTCGAACGCGCCGGCGCCGACGCCGCAGACGCCGTCCCCCGCCGTCGGGCCGTCGTAGTAGACGTAGTACTTCTTGTCGGGGTTCGAGAAGCTCGACGGTGGCGCCTCGAGCTCGCTCGTGATCTCCTGGAATGTCGAGCTGGCGTCGACGCCGCTGAACGCGGAGCCCGGTTCGCCAAGCCGCACGAACGAGATGTCGAGGCACGAGCCCGAGGGGAACGTCGCCATGTCGAACCGCGGGATGCGCGTCGGGTCCTGCGCCTGCCACCAGGCCGTCATGGCGGCGACGTCGTCCGCGAGCACGTTCGCGTCGGCCGCGAAGTTGTCCGGGCTGTCGGCGGGCTCGGCGACGATCGCGTGCACCTGCTCGCCGGTCGTGACGTCCGGCCGCTCGAGCGCGGAGGCCCCCGTTCCGCACCAGCCTGCCGCGAGCGCACCGGGAGCCGCCCACAGGGCGGCGCCGACGACTGCGAGGAGGAGGAGCCTACGCACGCGCGCTGCGCTCGAGCGCCGCGAAACTGAAGACAACCACGGGCCCAAGGGTAGCCGTAGTCGAGCGCCGCCTCGCTGAGACTCAGCGGTGGCCGAACCCGAGCCGACGCGTGAGCGCGATGCTCGACTGCGCCTCGTTGTGGTGCCAGAGCCGGCGAAGATTCGCCCGGTGCAGGAAAACAGCCAGCACCCCGACGACCACTGCGAAGAGAACGACCGACAACGGATACCCGTAGGCCCAGGCGCTGAACGACATCGAGAGCGCCGCGACGACCGACGCGATCGACGCGAAACCGAAGACGAGGAACAGCACGACCCAGATTCCCAGCGCGGTCCCTGCCGCCAGTGGGGCGAGCGCGAGGAACACGCCTCCGCCCGTCGCGATCACCTTGCCGCCGCGCGCGAAGCCGAGGAACAACGGACGCCAGTGACCGGCGATCGCAGCGGCGCCGGCGCCGATGCCGATCACATGCGATCCGTACTTCACACCGAGGAACGCGGGCACGAACCCCTTGGCCGCGTCGAGCAGGAGCACCGGCAGCCCCAGCCGTGCGCCGTAGGTCCGCCAGACGTTCGAGCCGCCGATGTTGCCGCTGCCTTCGCGACGGATGTCGGTGCCCTTGAACGCGCGGACGAGCCAGTAACCCCACGGACATGAGCCCAGCAGGTACCCGAAGACCACGAACCCGACCGCTTCCATCGAGGCAACTTAACCGACGGGTCGGAACGCCGGCCGCGCGCTACGCGCGGATGCCGTACCGCTGCACCCAGTCGTTCACCACGTCGTAATCGAGGTTGTTGAAGAACGCCTCGATATAGGCGGCGCGATCGGTGCCGAAGTCGATGAAGTACGCGTGCTCGTAGACGTCGAGCGCGACGAGCGGCGTCGCGTTCCACACGGCGAAGGTGTTCTGCGCGTCGCCGATGTAGTTGAACAGGCGCTCCTCGTCCCAGTCGTAGGCGGTCCACGCCCAGCCGCGGCCGGCGAGCCCGGTCGCCTTCAGGTCGGCCTTCCACGCCGCCGACGCTGTCGAAGTCGCGCTTCACGAGGTCGCCGAAGATGCCGCTCGGCTCTCCGCCGTGACCGCCGAGGTGCTCGAAATAGACCTCGTGGTTCTTGATGCCGCCGATCGCGAAGGACAGGTCGACCTTCAGCGAGCGAAGCTCGGAGTAGACCTGGTTCGCGCTGTCGAGGTCGACGCCTTCGAGCTTCCCGAGGATCTCGTTCCGCTTGTTCACGTACCCCTGGTACAGCTTGTAGTGCGCCTCGACCGTCTCGCGCGAGATGCCGTCGAGCTCGTAGAGCGCGGGCTTCAGTTCGCGGGCGGTGATCTCCACGTGGTTGTAGGCAAGCGCCATGTCTCTCCTCTGGTGCAGCTCAGATGCAACTGAACGGGTGCGGCGCGGAGCATATCCTCCCGGCAGAGATCCGAACCGAAGGAGACGACACATGCCCTACGAGCTTCCGCCGCTTCCGTACGACTACAACGCGCTCGAGCCGACGATCGACGAGCGGACGATGCAGATCCATCACGACAAGCATCACCAGGCCTACGTCGACAATCTCAACAAGGCCCTCGACGGGACCGAGTGGGACGGCCGCCCGCTCAACCAGGTACTGGCACTGCTCGACGAGATCCCCGAGGACAAGCGCGCCGCGGTGCGCAACAACGGTGGCGGCCACGCCAATCACTCGCTCTTCTGGGAGATCATGAAGCCCGGCGGCGGCGGCGACCCGTCCGGAGCGCTCGGCGACGCGATCGCCGACACGTTCGGAGACGCCGATCAGCTGCGCGCGGCGATCAACGACGGCGGTGTGAAGCGGTTCGGCTCCGGGTGGACGTGGCTGATCTGGGACGGCACGGGCCTCGCCGTCGTCTCGACCCCGAACCAGGACTCGCCGCTGATGAGACGACCACGTGCCGCTGCTCGGCATCGACGTCTGGGAGCACGCCTACTACCTCAACTACCAGAACCGGCGGCCCGACTATCTCGCCGCGTGGTGGAACGTCGTCAACTGGGACGAAGTCGCACGCCGGTACGACGCGCGCGGGGGCTGAGAGCCCCCGCGCTGCGTCGCGGCTGACTACGCGAGCTGGTTGTAGTTGACGGTCGTGCTGATCGCGCCGAGGAAGCCGGCGCCTGCCTGGTTGACCGACATCGTCACGCGCAGGTGGTTCATGCCCTTCGGCAGGGTGTAGAGCACCCGCGTCGACGACTTCGTGTTGAGCAGCACCTTGCGCAGCGTCACCCACTGGCCCGTTGCGGCGTTCAGCCGCTGGAGCTGCACGGCCCGGCCCGCGAAGGAGCGACCGGCGGAGGCGTGGATGATCCAGCCGTTGTTGCGGCCGAGCGTCAGCTTCGGCACCACCTCGATCGAGGTCGGGGTTGCATAGGCGCCCTTCCAGGCCGCCTCGTACGTGGTGAGGATCTGCGGCTCGACGAGGAAGCTGAACGTGCCGCCGGTCGTCGTCAGCAGCACCGCGCGCTGGATCAGGTTGGGCTGCGGGTACGGCTGGTAATAGATCACGACCTGCTCACCCGCCCGATGGTTGGAGACGACGCCGCTGAGCGTCGCCTGCTGCCCGTAGGTGACGATCGGCGCGGAGACGGCGAACGTCAGCGTCGGCGGCAAGCCCTTCACCGTGATCGTCGCCTTGTGCTTGGGATAGAGCTCGTCGCGGTAGGTGTAGGTGCCGGCAGCGCGGAACGTGAACGAGAAGGTCTGCTTCGGCCTCAGGATCGCCGACACGAACTGTCCGTGATCGGCGAGCACCTGGTGGTTCGCGTTGTCGTTGTTCACCCATGTGACGACGTCGCCCTCGGTGATCGTCGCGGACGTCGGGCTGAAGGTCGACGAGTAGATGTGGATCGTCTTGGTGGCAGCGCCTGCCGGTCCCGCGACTACCAGGGTCGCGACCGCGGCGAGCGCGAGGATCAGCTTGCGCATTGGGTCTTCCTTTCGCTTTTGCTCGGGAACTTCGTTGTACCCCTACGGGAGCGAACCCAAAGCGCGGAATCGGCGTGTTTTACTCCTACCGAGCATGGGCTTACACCCGCCTGACACGCGAGCGCTCGTCGCCGGTGGAACGGGCCGCGTCGGGCGCGAGATCGTCACGCGGTTGCGGACCGACGGCTGGTCGGTCGTCGCGGCCGGACGGAGCGATGGCGACCTTCGCGGCCGGGCCGGCGCGCAGGCGCTCGTCGCGCAGGCGCTCGGCGAGCTCGGCGGCCTGGACCTGCTCGTCCACGCAGCCGGTGCGGGCTTCGGCCCGCAACCGGTGGAGGAGGTCACCGAGGCCGACTGGGACGCCGCGATGGACGTGACCGCCAAGGGGACGTTCTTCCTCGCGCAGGCGGCTGCGCCCGCACTCCGCGCGTCCGGCGGCACGATCGTGATCCTCGAGGACGTCGCGTCGTTCCAGGCGTGGCCGTCGTTTGCGCCCCACTGCGCCGCCAAGGCAGCCCAGGCGATGCTGACCCGGGTGCTCGCCCGCGCCCTCGCGCCGGACGTGCGCGTCTGCGGGATCGCGCCGGGCGCCGTGGCCGTGGAGCACGGCCAGGAGGAGCGCCGGGCAGCCGAAACGCTGCTCGGCCGGGTCGGTTCGCCGTCCGACGTCGCGGCCGCGGTGGTCTACCTTGCCGGTGCCTCCTACGTGACCGGGACGACGCTCGTGGTCGACGGTGGGCGGCTTCTAAAATCCGGCGGCCGCCTTGCGCCGTAGACCACTTGTATGGCATATGCACTTCATCTCCCTACGATCCGCCTCATGACGAGTGACGGCGAACTGATCCAGGCTGCGGCGACGGGAGACCGGTCCGCGTTCGAGGATCTCTACCGCCGCTACGCCAGGCCCGTGTTCGGGCTTGCCTTGCGCCGTCTCGGCGACCGTGGGCGTGCGGAGGATGCGGTGCAGGAGACGTTTGCCTCGATCTGGCGCTCGGCAGGCTCGTACCGGCCCGAACGCGGGCCAGGCGCACCGTGGCTGTACGCCGTGGCGCGAAACGCGATCGTCGACCGGGCGCGTTCTCGCACCGAGATCCCCGGCGGAGATTCCCGAGACGGCCACCGACGGGCCGGGCCCCGCCGACCGCACCGAGCAGAACTGGGTGGCGTGGCGCGTGCACCGCGCGCTCGAAGAGCTGCCGGAGCGCGAGCGCGAGGTGATCGCCCTCGCCTACTGGAGCGGGCTCAGCCAGAGCGAGGTCGCCGAGTTCCTCGGCATCCCGCTCGGCACGGTGAAGACGCGAACGCGTGCTGCGCTGACCCGGCTCTCCGACGTCCTGGGAGAGGAGCTCGAATGACCGACTTCCACGACCTCGTCGACACGAGCGGCCTGACGCCCGAGGAGGAGGCGCGGCTGCGCCGCGCGCACGACCTGCTGATCGAGGCCGGCCCGCCGCCCGACCTGCCGCCGGCGCTCGAGGCGCCCCCGACTCGAGCCCGCCGAGGCGGAGATCCTGCAGTTCCCGCTGCTCCCGAAGCGCCGCTGGGCGCTCGCAGCGGTGGTCGCGGCGACGCTCGCGCTGATCGCCTTCGGCGGCGGCTACTTCCTCGGCCATTCCAAGGGCGAGGCGTCCGCGTTCAAGACCCAGCACGTCGTGCCCATGCACGGACATGGAGGTGCGCTCGCACTCCTGCGGCTCGCCACCCCGGACTCCGTCGGCAACTGGCCGATGCAGATGCAGGTGAGCGGCCTGCCCGAGCAGAAGTCGCGAACGGCGTACTACGAGCTCTGGCTGACGAAGGACGGCAAGCCGGTTGCGGTGTGCGGGACGTTCCGCGTCCACGGCGAGCAGACGACCGTGACGTTCACGGTGCCGTACAACCTCAAGGGCGGACAGTACGACGGCTGGATCGTGACCGCGCAGCCGCACGACGAAGCCCAGCCCGGCCCCGTCGTCCTCGCATAGATCGTCATCTAACCGCTCCGGGAAGCACGGCCGTCACGGGTACGTTTGCGTCCGCATGAGACGCGTGCACTACGCCTGGATCGTCGCAGCCGTCGGCTTCGTGACGCTGATCACGGCCGCGGGCTTCCGCTCCGCCACGAGCGTGCTGATCGTGCCGCTCCAGAACGACTTCGGCTGGAGCCGGGCGACGATCGGCGTCGCGGTCGCGATCAACCTGGTGCTCTACGGCCTCGGCGGCCCCTTCTCGGCCGCGCTCGTCGAGCGCTTCGGGGTGCGGAAGGTGGTGATCACCGCCCTCCTCGGCGTGTCGGTCGGCTCGAGCCTGACGGTGCTGATGACGGCGCCGTGGCAGCTCGACGTTCTGTGGGGCCTCGTCAACGGGCTCGCCACGGGGGCGATCTCGATCCCGCTCGCGGCGATCATCGCGAACCGTTGGTTCGTGCAGAGGCGCGGCCTCGTCACGGGCGTCCTGACGGCTTCAAGCGCCACCGGGAACCTCATCTTCCTGCCCGTCCTCGCTGCGATCGTGTCGCACTGGGGCTGGCGCTACGCGTCGCTCACGGTCAGCACCGTCGCGATCGCGGTCGTGCTGCCGCTCGTCGCGCTGGTCCTGCGCGACCGGCCGGCGGACATCGGCCTGATGCCGTTCGGCGCCACGGTGCCGGATCCAACGCCGGCTCCCGCCGGCAACCCGTTCGCGTCGGCGGTGAACGGCCTGCGCAGCGCCTCGAGCAGCAGCGCGTTCTGGCTGCTCGCGGGGAGCTTCTTCATCTGCGGCCTCTCGACCAACGGCCTGATCGGCACGCACCTGATCCCCGCCGCGATGGACCACGGGTTCGGCGAGGTCGCCGCGGCGAGCCTCCTCGCGACGATCGGAGTGTTCGACATCGTCGGCACGACCTGCTCGGGGTGGCTGACCGACCGCTACGACCCGCGCATCCTGCTCTTCTGGTACTACGCCCTCCGCGGGCTGAGCCTGCTCGCGCTCCCCTACGTGTTCGGCTCGCCGCACTTCGGGCTGATCCTGTTCGTCGTCTTCTACGGGCTCGACTGGATCGCGACGGTGCCGCCGACCGTGGCGCTGACCGCCGAGATCTTCGGGCGTGAGCGCGTCGGCGTCGTGTTCGGCTGGATCTTCTGCTCGCACATGTTCGGCGCCGCGTTCGCCGCCTGGGGTGCCGGCGCGGTCCGCACGTGGTTCGGCGGCTACGGGTGGGCGTTCGGCACCGCGGGCCTCCTGTGCCTGTTCGCTTCCGGGCTCGTGATGCAGATCTCGCGCTCGCCCGTCCTGGCGACGCCGGCGCTCGCGTCCACCTAGCGCTAAGCGTCGAGGCGCGAGTCCTCGAGGTCGATGTCGCGCTGCACGCGCTGCATCACCTCCTCCGTGATGACGCCTTCGTTGCGCAGGCTGAGCACGGCCTGCCGCTCGGCGTCGAGCAACTCGCGCCGCAGGCGCTGGAACCGCGCCGAGCGCTCCTCGACCCCGTCCTCGTCGATGCCTTGGTAACGCGCGCGGAACCGCGACGAGCGGAACCGGTACGAGCCGCGCAGGCGCTCGAGCGTGTCGGGGTTCACCCAGTCCTCGTCGGCGAGCTCGTCGAGCCGGGCGAGGGCCGCTTCGGCGGCCTTGATCCGCGCCTTCGCGTCCTCCCGGTCGGCGCCGCCGTCGTCCTCGACCCCGAGGACGCGGATCAGGACCGGCAGCGTCAGCCCCTGGCCGACGAGCGTGACGAGGATGACGGCGAACGTGAAGAAGACCAGCAGGTCGCGGTGCGGCAGGTCGGCGGGCAGCGCCAGCGCAGCGGCGAGCGAGACCGCACCGCGGATCCCCGCCCACGAGATCAGGGCGGGCGCCTGCCACGGCGGATAGGGATCGCGCTCGCGGATGCTGCGGAAGAGCCACCGCGGCAGGTAGGTGAAGACGGGCACCCAGACGACGCGGATCAGGATCACCGCAGCGGCGATCGCCGCCGCCTCGAGGATCAGCGAGCCGGTGACGCTCAGCCGCTCGACGATCCCGCGCAGCTGGATCCCGATCAACGCGAACAGCAACGCGTTCACGAGGAAGACCGTGATCTCCCAGAACGCGTTGCCGGAGAGGCGCGTCTCGGTCGTCGTCAGCTGCGGCGTGTACCAGCCCATGTAGACGCCGATCGTCACCGCCGCGAGCACGCCGGAGACACCGAGCGCGGCCGCGGGCAGGTACGCGAGGTAGCCGGAGAGGAACGCGATCGTGACCTCGGTCGGCGTGTCGTCGAGCCGGCGACGGAGCTGGCGCACGAGCCAGCCGACCCCGAGGCCGATCGCGATGCCGCCGACGACGTTGAGGACGAGGTGCCACGACGCGTTCCAGAACGAGAACGTGCCGGCGATCGCCGCCGTGAGGGCGGTCTTGTAGAGGACGAGGGCGACACCGTCGTTGACGAGGCTTTCGCCCTCGATGATCGAGACGATGCGGCGGGGCGCGCCGACACGGCGCACGATCTCGGTCGCGGCGAGTGCGTCGGTCGGCGAGACGATCGCCCCGAGCGTGAAGGCCGCCGCCCACGAGAGCCCCGAGACGACTGAATGCGCGACCCAGGCGACCCCGCAGGTCGTGACCGCCACGAGCCCGATCGCGAGCAGCGAGATCGGTCTGAGATTGGCGCGGAGATCCCGAAGGCCGGTGAAGAACGCCGAGGAATAGAGGAGGGGCGGCAGGATCGCGACGAGCACGAGGTCCGGCGGCAGCTGCACCTCCGGCAGCCCCGGCGCGAAGCCGAGCAGCAGGCCCCCGACGACGAGCAGGATCGCGACCGGCAGCCGCAGGAGCGCAGCGGCGGCCAGCGCGAGCGCCAGCGCAGCGAGCAGCGCGGCGAGTTGGAGCTCGGCGTGCGTCGTGAAGTGCACCGGCGCGAGCGTAAACGGCTGCGCCCGGCTCCCGGAGGGGAACCGGGCGCAGCCCTTGCCTTGTGCCTACCTGCTACGCAGCGTCGGCGAGGTCTTCGTTCTGCGCGAGCTTGCGCAGGGCCTCGGTCTCGATCTGACGCACGCGCTCGCGGGTCAGTCCGAGCTGCTTGCCGATCGCCTCGAGCGAGGCGGGGCCGTCACCGACGAGACCGAAGCGGAGCTCGATCACATCGCGCTCGCGGTCGGGCAGCGTCGCGACCGCCTGGCGAACGGCCAGGTCGCGGAGGGAGGCGGACGCCTCTTCCTCGGTCGACGGGCCGGTGCCTGCGATCAGGTCGCCGAAGGACGCGTCACCGTCGTCGCCCACGGGCATGTCGGTCGACGCAACGGCGCGCGCGGCCTCCATCACTTCGCGGACGTGGGTGATCGGGAGCTTCGAGTGATGCGCCAGCTCCTCGGGCGTGGGGTCGCGCTCGAGGGTCGCGGTCAGCTCGCGGCGCGCCCGCGCCACCTTCTGCTCGCGCTCCACGACGTGCACCGGAATGCGAATGGTGCGCGCCTTGTTGGCGACGCCACGCTGCACCGCCTGGCGAATCCACCAGGTCGCGTACGTGGAGAACTTGAAGCCCTTGCGCCAGTCGAACTTCTCCGCTGCGCGGATCAGGCCGAGGACGCCCTCCTGCACCAGGTCGCCGAGCGTGATGCCCTGCGTCTGGTAGCGCTTGGCGATCGACACGACGAGGCGCAGGTTGCAGTTGATCATGCGCTCCTTCGCGATCATGTCGCCCTTCTCGATGCGCTTGGCGAGCTCGACCTCCTCGGCTGCCGTGAGCAGCGGGTAGCGGCCGGCCTCGTTCAGGAACATCTGGAACGAATCGGTTGTGTAGAGCGACGTGCCGATGCTCAGGTCGAGCTCCAGCTCCTCCTCTTCCTCTTCGGGAGCGGCGCCGTGGGTCTCGAGCTCGTGGGCGAGCGCCTCTGCCTCGGCGTCGTCGAGGTCGTGGGTGATCACTGCGTCGGCGACGTCGGCAGGGGTGAGCGCCCCGTGCTCGCCACGCAGGTGGAGCAGCGCTTCAAGCGCCTCGGCTACAGCCGCAGTCATGCTGATTTCAGTCAACGAACTCCTTCTTCTCTTCTTCGAGGATGGACGGGCGCGCGGTTTGCGCGATCTGCCGTCTCTGGGGTTTAAAACGGCTCAAAAGCGAGGTTTATTCCGGTATACCCATTTATGAGTAGACAGAACTTAGTTGCAGAGTGTTACAAGGGTGTTAGGACTGGCCCGCCGCTCGATTAAGCCGCGATTAGGGACTTGTACGGTCGTTCGCGACGAAAGCGGCGTGGGTGACCGGCATCTGCTCGGCGAAGAAGGCCTCGACCGCCTCGGCGTAGCGCCGAATCTCGAGCTGGGCGAACTCCGAGTTGCGCAGGGAGACGAAGTTCATGAGCGCGCGGGCGTTGACCGTCCAGTAGAACTGAGTGTAGGCCCCGACGGGCATGACCGAGCGGGCGAGCTCCCGGGCAACCCCGGCCTCGACGAGCCGGGTGTAGGTCTCGTAGGCATGGTCGTAGACGGCCCGAAGCTCCTCGCGCGTCTCGGCCGCGAGCTCATCGGAGACGGGCTCGAAGCTGTAGGCGCCCGGCTTGCCGACCTGCGTGCGGACGTCGTCCGCCTCGGGGACGTAGAAGTCGTCCGTCGCCTTCGCATATCTCATGCTGAACTCGTTGAAAGAGTTGTGGACGACCACGCCGTTGGCAACGAAGTTGTGCCACGGCCCCTCGATGCTCAAGTCGTAGGTCTGCCGCACGCCTACGTATTCGATCGCTACCACGCGCACCGCGTGGGCTGTGAGCTTGAAGCCTCGGCGCGACGGGACCTCGACATCTTCGATCGAGCCGATGCGATCGGCGAAACGACGCATGAAGTCGAGCTCCGATTCACGCGTCCGATGGATCGACTTGTGACACCCGCCGCAGACGGAGATCAGGTTCCCGATGTCTCGTGCCCGAGCCGGCTCGAGCCAAACGGGAGCGATGTGATGGGCATGCAGCTGGCCGCCCCGATCGCCGCAGGCCTGGCAGACATAGTCGTACTGCAGATGCACCTTCGGTGCTTGCGTCGTAGTCCACGACCCGATGATCGCTCGTTCCGAGGCGATGCCCCCGCGCCAGAAGTTGCTCGCCTGCCCGGTCCGCGCACGCCGGATCGCGTCCAGATGGTCGCTCGTGTGGCGAAGGTTGATCCGATAGCCACTCGTGCCCTTGTTCCACGCGACGTGACTCCGCTCCGCAGGCTGGAAGCAGAGATCGTGCTTCTTCAACCACTTGCGGACCGTGTGGTAGCTGCACCCGGCCTCGTCGGCGATCTCCTGCACGCGCAGCCCCGCGTGGCGCCGCTGACGAAGCCACTCGGCGTCCCGATGGGCCGGAACACCGTTCACGAGAAGGCGGCAATCGCGCGACATGCGAGCGGAGTCGCCGTCCCCGATCAAACCAACCGCATCTCGCATGATCGACCAGCCGCCGTTTGTCAGGACGCGGTGGTTCTCCGTCAGGGTGAGTTGCTTCCCGTCCTCGAGAGTCAAGCGATAGACCGGCTGTGCCCCCTTGTCGATGACGTCACAAATGCGCCCGGTCGTGAACTCCCGCGTTTCTTCGTTGAGCACGCGCACACGCATTCTCCGGATGCGCCACCGACCATCCCGGAGACCATCAGCGCCGGCAAGAGTCGATCGAACCGCGCGGCGCCCGACGCCGAGCTCATCCGCGATCGACCGCTGGCTCCTACCCGCCCCGGCAAGCGAACGGGCCTGCTGGCGCTGCTCAGCGCTCAACGCATGGCCGTCGACTTCGCCGCGTTGCCAAATCTGCACGATTTCGTCGATCGTTTTCCGCATGTGAGCGTGGCCGTTGATGTCGACGAATGTGACTTCCGTGTCACCCGTCAGACAGCCGATCCGGTGGCGGAACCATTCGCGGGCGACGAAGATCGGGCAGCGGACATGGAATCGGAACGCGTTGTGCTCGAACGGCGAGCCGTGGCGGTCGCGCATCAGGAAGCGGATCAGGCCCTCGTCGGAGGCGTCCATCTCGGTCTTGCGCCGTGCGAACGACACGCGAGCGCCGTTCACGACCGACAGGTCGTCGGCCATCACGTCGTCGAGGCGCACGAAGCCATGGTCGAGGACGCGCGTTGTGTGGTCGGGGGTGACGTCGGTGGTCACGGTCACGGATCGCGGACCCTAGCTCGCATTTCGGACGGTACTGGTGTCTGACACCCGTTCGCGCCGCGACCGCGTCTCCCAGCGCGCTGCGCGAGGGTGTCTGACACCTTTTCGAAGCTCCGCGCGCGCGTCCCTCGGACGGGTGTCAGACACCGCGCGTTACGTTTCGGGCATGGCGATCCGTGTCGGCACCTCGGGCTGGTCGTATCCGACCTGGCGGCCCGGGTTCTACCCCGAGGGCACGCAGCCGTCGGAGTTCCTCTCGTTCTACGCCCGGCACTTCGACACGGTCGAGCTGAACGCGACCGGCTACCGGCTCCCGAGCGAGGATCAGTTCCGCCGCTGGGCCGAAGCCGTGCCCGACGGCTTTCGCTTCGCCGTGAAGCTCCCGCTGACGCGACTCGACCGCGTCGGCCCGTTCCTCGAACGCGTGCTCGCGCTCGGCGACCGGCTCGGGCCCGTGCGAATCGTCTCCGAGGCGGCCCGCGACGGCGGGCTCATCTCCTACGTCGAGGGCTCGGTGCCGCCCGAGGTCGAGCTCGCATGGGATCTGCGCCACGAGTCGTGGTCGGGCGACGAAGGGATCGTCCGCGTGAACGACCCCGCGTCCATGCCGTTCCGCTACCTGCGCCTGCGGGAGCCGCCGTACTCCGACGAGGACCTGCGCACCGTCGCGGCGGCGATCGTCGACCCGACCTACGTGTACGTCCGCCACGAGGACGAGCCGACGGCGCCGGCCACCGCGACCCGGCTCAAGGAACTGCTCGCCTAGAGGCTTGATGTGAAATGCACGCGCACTCGCGGCTGGTGGCCCCGACACGGCGCATCTCGCCCGGGTCGGGCTTGAACGTAGACACCGCTATGCCCTACGCCCGACCCGAACGACCTGCTTGGTCTGGGCCATCCCCGCAAGCACGCAATTCCACATCAAGCCTCTAGTAGCCCGCTGCCGCGCCGGCGCGCGCCTTGTGCGCGCCGGAGCCCAGGATCTCCGCGACCTGGTCGACGGCAAAGCGGATCTCGTCGTCCGTGGTGAAGAAATGGGGGCCGAAGCGGAGCCCCGCATCGGGGCGGTAGTCGCAGATGATCTCGCGCGCCGCGAGCTCCGCGTGGACGGCCTGGAAGTCCGGCACGCGGAAGACCACCGACCCCCCGCGCCGCTCGGGCTCGCGCGGCGAGGTCAGCTCGAAGCCGGCAGCATCGACGAGCTCGACGAGGAGCGCCGTCTGACGCATCGAGTTGGCGCGGATCCGCTCGACGCCGATCTCCCCGATGAGCTCGTAGCCCGCGCTCGCCGCGTAGTTGGCGGCGACCACCGGCGTGCCGGTGAGGAAGCGCGCCGCTCCGTGCGCCGGCTCCATCTCCTCCTCGAACGCGAACGGGCGGGCGTGCCCCTGCCACCCCGCAAAGGCGGGCTCGAGCTGCTCGGCCAGGTCGGGCCGCACGTAGAGCCAGCCGGCTCCGGGGCCGCCGCACAGCCACTTCACCGAGCCGCCGACGCAGAACGCGATGCCGAGCGCCGTCACGTCGAGCGGCACCGCGCCGGCGGACTGGTAGGCGTCGAGGCAGACGTGCGCACCGGCCCCGTGAGCGCGCGCGACGATCCGTTCGATCGGCTGGATCTCGGCGGTCTTGTAGAGCACGTGCGAGACCGGGACGAGCAGCGTCCGCTCGTCGATCGCGTCGATCACGGCCTCCGCGTCCTCGCAGACGACGACCTCGGCGCCGAAGCGGGTCCACGCCTGCTGCACGTAGCGCACCGACGGGAAGAGGCCGGCCTCGAAGACGATCCGGTTGCGCGGCGGCTTCAGGTCGAAGCACGAGAGCACGATCGCTTCGGCGACGGTCACGTTCTGGTGCATGACGGTGCTGCCCGGAGGCGCGCCCACGATCGAGCCGACGAGGTCGCCGACGCGCACCGGCGAGTCCCACCAGCCCTCACCCCATGCGCGCGCCCCGCGCGTCGCCCACTCGTGGGCGAAGAGCTCGAGCCGCCGAGCCGCCTCGGCCGGCATCGCGCCGAGCGAGTGGTTGATCAGGTAGGTCGTCGACTCGAGGATCGGGAAGCGGTCCCGGTAGCCGATCAGTTCCATACCGAAGTATCCCGGACGGCGGTCAGGGAGCGACGGCCGCCTGGGCGGGCCGCGCCACGGGCTGTGCCGGCGGCCTCGAGTCCACGAGTACCGCGGCCGCGAGCAGCACCGCCATCCCGACCAGGCTCTCGCCGACGAGACTGCGGCCGATCCGTGTGAGGAAACCGTCGTCGCCGCGCGCGAGCGCCGGCCGCACCACGAAGTTGTGGAACGCACCCCACAGGAGCGCCACCGAGACGAGCGCGAGCTTCACGAGCAGCACCTGCCCGTAGCCGCGTGACCACAGGTCGCTGAGGTGCGGCAGCCGAACGATGCTGAGGTACGTCCCGGCGATCAAGACGAGTGCGACGAGAACCGTCGCGAGCCGCGAGAAGCGGGCAAACGCCGCCCGCCGAAGGTCCGGCGCTCCGGGCCAGACGAGGACCGCCATCGTCGCGAGCCCGCCGATCCACAACGACGCCGCGGCGATGTGCACCCAGTCGGCGGCCTCGGTCATCCACCACGACCCGCCGTCGACCGCATCGTGGCCGGAGAGCGACAGCCCTGCGAGCAGGCCAACGGAGAGCACGAACGCCGGCACCAGGAAGTCGACGCGGTCGAGCAGCCACGAGAGGTAGACGAGCGCGAGCACGAACGCGAAGCCCAGCGTCATCACGACAAACGCCTCGCCGAACCGCGTCGCCGCCATCGGCGACAGGTCCCCGTAGAGGAAGCGCCCGAACGGCAGCTGCAGCGCATCCTCGGCGCGCAGCGAGAACGCGGCGATGCCCGCCTGGAGGCTGACGACGGCGCCCAGGCCCGCGGCGACGGCGATCCGCCGCTCGAGCGCGAGCGGCACGTCCAGGCCGCGCAGGCAGATCAGCCGGAAGCCGAGTGCGCCGACCGCGAGCGCGAGACCGAGGAACCAGAGCCAGCGCACGAGGTGCTCGGTCGTCGTCGGGCCGCCCGCGCCGTACGCCGCGTTGATCGCGGGCGCCGGGACCCCGAAGCCGAACGTCCAGACCCCGGAGACCACATGGGAGTCGGCGGAGATCGCGGTCCAACGCACCGTGTACGCACCGGGCTTGCCGGGTCGCACGGAGGCGACCACGTTCGTGCCCACCACATGGGACGGTCCCGCGAAATCCTTGCCGACGCCGTTCAGCACGTGGATCGCGCCGGGCAGGATCTTCACCCGCTGGTCGAAGTGCAGCCGGATCAGCGGCGGCATCGACTGGACCTCGTGGCCGAAGTGCGGCGTGGTCGAGCGCAGCGTCGCGTGGGCAGATGCGCCCGCGGGAAAGGCGAGCGCTGCGAGCGCCACGAGGAGAGCGCGTCTCACCGGTGCGGCACCCCCGCCTGCGGCGACAGGTGGCCGAAGACCGGCGCGACGTCCCGGTCGCAGAAGAGCATGACCGACGCCGCGACGATCACGGTTGCGAAGCCCGCGCGGAGCACGACCGACCGCGGGCGCCAGACGAGCGCAAGCGGGATGACCGCCGAGACGAGGAGCGTCCAACCGAGGAGGTGATGCAGGAACGCCGAGCGTGCGAAGAACCACGGGTTCTGCTCGTGGATGATGAACGCGAGCCCCGTGACGGCGAAGGCAAGCGGCCAGGTCAGCCGCCAGAGCCGTGAGTGGAGCCGGCCGTGCACGAGCCCGAGCTCGGCGCCGCCGGCGAGCATCAGCACCTCCGCCCACGATCCGTGCGCGTACATGTGGATCGCGGAGTTGGTGAAGAACGTCATCACCGGCCACAGCAGGACGCCGATCGCGAACACGAGGCCGGGCCACAGGTAGGCGCGCCACTTCCTCATCCGCCAGACCTCCTGGCCGACGATCGCCTCGCAGAGCAGGCAGAGCCCGACGAGCAGGAAGCCCGTCGCGAAGGCCCAATGGATCATCTCAGCGTGCGGGAGCATCGAGCCTTTCCAGATCGGAGATCAAGGGGCGGGCGACGACGAGCGCGAACACGATTCCCGCCGCCATCACGAGCAGCGGGGGCTCGAAGAACAGCCACCAGAAGCCCTGGCCGCGCGGATGCAACAGCGTCAGGCGCGCCGGCTGTAGGAACGCCCAGATCAGCCCGGCCGCGACGGTCGCCGGGCCGAGCGCCGAAACGACCTGCACCCGTACCGAGGGGCGACTACGTTCCGACCGAACGTCGTGTGCGTACGAACTGTCCACTTCTTCTCCTTCGCGAGATCCTGAGACGACAACGTCGCCGGCCGTTCCCGGCCGAGCGACCGCGGGTCAGGCGGCGAGCGGAGGAGGCCGCGACTCGAACGCGAGGCCGAAGCGCCTGCGCGGCGCCGCATCGTCACTCGGGCGTGCATAGCCCGAGCGGGGCCGCACCGTCCCGGTCAGCACCCGCCGCACGCGCTCGAGCGTGCGGTGTGCGAAGTCCTCGACGTCGTAGAGCCACCGTGCGAAGCGCCACGCGAAGGCGCCGACCACGGAGAGCGCCGCGAAGACCGGCAGCGCATACGTGTGGAGCCAGGGTGAGAAGAGCGGCCAGCGACCCGCCGCAGCACCCTCGATGTCGGCCTGGACGAGGTAGACGACCGATGTGGCGACGAACGACGCGAGCCAGATGCGGGGTGAAAGCTTCGTCCGCAGCCGGGGCGCCCGCGACTCGTGGCGATGGCCGACGGCGTTCAGCAGCCTCCCGCCCGCGTTGGCCTTCTCCCTCGCGCGGATCGCGCGCGCGAGCAGCGCGGCCAGCGCGATCGCGGTCACGATCTTCACCGCCACGAGCAGGAACGGGTAGTAGGCGGCGTCGGAGTTCGCGAGCGGGGCGACATGCAGGGCGCGATCGACCCGCGCCGTCAAGCTCCGCCCAATCACCTCGATGACGACGACCAGGAGCGCGAACGTCGCAAGCCCTCTCCGACGAAGAAGAGCCGACATCTTCAATCGAATATACCCCTACGACTACCCGTGCCGAAATTGCGCGCCGTGCTCGGTCGGTGATTCAATTGCCGTGCAGGTGACTAGGGCGGGCCGAGGCAGGACTCAGGAGGGGGAGTGAGGAAAGAACCAGGCTCGTCGCGGCGCGATCATCCCGTGCTCGGCGTCGAGACGCGCGACGGAGCGCTGATCGTCCGGCTCGCCGGCGAGCTCGACCTCTACAACGCCGACGACGTGCGAGTGGCCCTCGCGGAGGCGATCGAGACGACGCCACGACGGATCGTCGTCGACATGGCCGCGGTCGAGTTCGTCGACTCGACGGCGCTCGGCGTGCTGGTCGAGGCGCGGGCCCGGCTGGGCGACGACGCGCTCCTGCTCGCGGCGCCCCAGCTCGAGACCCGCCGGACCCTCCACGTGAGCGGCCTCGACCGGCACCTGCCGGTGCACGAATCGGTCGACGACGCGCTGATCGCCTGACCGGCGCACGCCGTCTCGCATCTCTGCGGTGATGCCGCAGCCTCTTTGCGGGCTTCGCCGGATTTGGTCGCTTTGGGGCGCCCCTACCGTGCGATGACTGCAGCAATCCAGAGGAGCGCGCGCCATGGCACCGTACGGCCACCCGACAACCAACGATTCCAACTCATTCGCGCTCGTTGGCGTCACAGCTGTCTTCCTCGGAGTGCTCGTCGGAGTACTGGGAATCGTGACCGTGTCGATGTGGGTCGACGCGCGCAACGCGCGAAGCACTGCCGATCGCGCAGCAGCGGGCTCGATGGCCGGGATGCCCGGGATGGCCGCGGGCTCCACCGCCTCGATGGGCGCCCTCACGAGCTACGCCGGAGCTGCGCCGGCGAACGCGGCCGAACTGGCGAAGGCGCACGCCGCGTTTCCCGCCGCAATGCCGCCGGCACCGGCCGGCCCGGTCGCAAACGTGAACCTCGTCCTCAAGGACGTGACGATCTCGATCGCTCCCGGCGTCAGCTACGCCGCCTGGGCGTGGGCCGGTGGCGCGCCGGGGCCGATCATCCACGTCCGCCAAGGGCAACTCGTCCATGTGACGCTGACGAACAAGGGAGCGATCCCGCATTCGGTCGACTTCCATGCCGCGCGCGTCGCTCCGGACAAGGACTTCACCGACGTCTTCCCGGGCAAGTCGGTCAGCTACACGTTCCGCGCCAACGACGCCGGCGTCTTCATGTACCACTGCGGCACGAAGCCGGTGCTGATGCACATCGCGAACGGCATGTACGGCGCGATCGTCGTCGAGCCGCGCAACCTGCCGCACGCCGACAAGAACTACGTCCTCGTTGCAAGCGAGTGGTACCTCGACTCCGACGGCCTCTCCAAGCCGGCCACCTTCGACATGGCGAAGGCTCATGCCCGGCATGCCCGACTGGATGACCTTCAACGGATACTCCGGCCAGTACGTCGCGCATCCTCTGACGGCGCAGCCCGGAGAGCTCGTCCGGTTCTGGGTCGTCGACGCCGGGCCTTCGCTCGACACCGACTTCCACATCGTCGGAACCGTCCTCGACACGGTGTACCCGTTCGGTGACATGCATCCCGCCGACTCCCTGCACGATGTCCAGACGGTCACGGTTCCGGCCGGCGGTGGCGGTGTCTTCGACGTCAAGATCGACAAGCCGGGCCTGTACCCGTTCGTGTCGCACGCGTTCGCCGCGGTCGACCAGGGCCAGGTCGGCCTGCTGAACGTCGGCAACGTGCCGGGCACGATGAGCCACTGAGTAGGGTCAACGGACGGCGGTCCGGCCGAAGACACGAACGGCGGCGGCCGTCATCACGGTGGCGAACGCGCCGACGACCAGCAGGCTGAGCAGCGCCATGGTCGTCGTGCTGTGCATCTCCCAGATCGACTGCAGGCCCGAGGAGTCGTCGAGCAGCCCGAAGCGGATGAGCGCGAGGCCATGCGTGAGCGGGAGAACGCGGGCGAACCAGGTCAGGAACCCCGGGAGCGCGGTGATCGGGAAGAGCGACCCGGCGAGGAACCAGGGGACGATGGCGATCGCCGGCAGACGGGCGATGTACTCCTCCGTGCGGGGAACGCGCGCGGCGAGCGTCTCGGCCGCGCCGTACATCGCGATCGTGAAGAGTGAGCCGGCCGCGAGGAACCAGAGGACGCCTGCGCCGTTGACGTCGAAGTGGATGCCACGCGCGCGGGAGACACCGAGGAGGACGCCGATCTGCAGCGCGGTGATGGCGAACGCGACGACGAGGTTCGCGAGCACGAGCAGCGATCGCGAGATCGGCGCGGCGAGGAGCTCCCGCTGCGCACCCGACTCGCGATCGACGAGCACGCCGATCCCGGCGAACATCGTGTTCAGGGGAATCAGCAGGCCGATCGTGCCGGTGGCGACGTACGCCTCGTACGCCGAGCTCGTGTGCAGCGCCTCCTTCAGCGCCGGGGCGATCACGAGTGCGAACAGGACGGGTGTCAACAACGGGACGACCAGCTCGCGCGGCGTTCGTGCGCTGAGCTGGAAGCGCCGGACGACGAGCGTTGCGAGCGGGCCGAACGGATTCCGGGCGACGAGCTGCCGTGGGCCGACGAGCTCTGGGGTCACAGCGGTCATGGGGCTCCTTTGGTGAGTGGAGGACGGGTTCGTCAGGCGGCCAGTTGGCCGCCGGTCAGGCGGAGATAGACGTCGTCGAGCGTCGGTTCGCGCGTCGCGATCGCGGCGGCGTGGACACCCGCGATCTCGATTCCGGTGATCGCCTCGGGCGCGCCGCGCCCGTGCAGCGGCAGGGTGATCGTCGCGCCGACGGTGAACGCGTCCGGGCCGGCGACCCCGCGCGATCTCAACAGATCGAGCGTCGCTTCGGCGTCGTCGCGAACGCGAAGCTCGACGAGTTGCGTGCCGAGCTCGGCACGCAGTGCGGACGGGCTGTCGAGGGCGACGATACGTCCCTCGTGCATGATCGCGACGCGATCGCAGAGGCGCTCGGCTTCGTCCAGGTAGTGCGTCGTGAGGAGAATGGTCGTCTCTTTGCGGTCGCGAAGGCCCGCGACGACGTCGATCAGCTCGGCGCGGATCCGCGGGTCCAGGCCGACGGTCGGCTCGTCGAGGAAGAGCACCTGCGGCCGCGAGACCAGTGCACGCGCGATCTCCAGCCGCCGTCGCTGGCCGCCGCTGTAGGTCGCGAGCGGCCGATCGAGCAGCTCGGCGAGCCCGAGGACGTCGGAGAGCTCCTCCATGCGCGCGGCGGCCTCCGCCTGGTCGACGCGCCAGAGCCGCGCATGGATGTCGAGGTTGCGCCGCCCGGTCAGAGACCGGTCGACGACCGACTCCTGGAAGACGACGCTCGAGATCGAGCGTGTGGCGAGCGGCTCGCGCACGACGTCGAAGCCCGCGACCCGTGCCGACCCCGAGCTCGGGAGAAGCGTGGTCGTCAACATGCCCACCGTGGTGGACTTGCCCGCTCCGTTCGGTCCGAGGAGGCCGAACACCTCGCCGCGACCGACGCTGAAACTGATGCCGTCGACTGCCGTGATCTCCCCCGGATAGGTCTTTGCGAGCTTGTCGACTTCGATTGCCATGTCCGTCATGCGACCTCTTTTGTCGTCGGGTTGGGAGGCGGCCGTCACATCGACCGCCTGGTGCTCGTCATCCCTAATGACGGACGACGACGAAGGGATGTGACGTGGAAGACCAGGACTGGCTCGCCGAGCAATTCGAGGAGCACCGTTCGCACCTGCGGACGGTCGCCTATCGCATGCTGGGGTCGCTCGGCGAGACCGACGACGCCGTGCAGGAGGCGTGGCTGCGGCTCAGTCGCACCGACAGCGACGCGGTCGAGAACCTCGGAGGCTGGCTCACGACGGTCGTCGCCCGCGTCTGCCTCGACATGTTGCGCACCCGCCGATCGCGGCGCGAGGACTACGTCGGCTCGTGGCTGCCCGAGCCGATCGTCTCGATCGACGACTCCGCGACACCGGAAGACGAGGCACTCATCGCCGACTCGGTGGGCCTTGCGCTGCTCGTCGTGCTCGAGACGCTCAGCCCGAGCGAGCGCCTGGCCTTCGTGCTTCACGACATGTTCGCCGTCCCGTTCGACGAGATCGCGACGATCATCGGGAGCAGCCCCGCCGCGACGCGGCAGTTGGCGAGCCGCGCCCGCAGGCGTGTTCGCGGCGTCCCGCTGAACGAGGACGCCGACCTCTCGCAGCAGCGAGAGCTCGTGTCGGCCTTTCTCGCCGCGTCACGCGCGGGGGATTTCGACGGTCTGATCGCCGTTCTCGACCCGGACGTCGTCTTCCGAGCAGACACGGGTCTCGGCAGCCGGCGTGCTCGGCCCCCGGTCGAAGGCGCCGAGGCGGTCGCCCTGCGCGTGCTCGAGCAGGGAACGCCGCTTGCAGCGCTCGCGCGCCCCGCCGTCGTCAACGGCGGCGCCGGCCTCGTCGTGGGCGTGCCGGGCCGGCCGATCGCGGTCGTCAGCTTCACGATCGCGGCCGGCCGCATCGCAGCGATCGACCTGATCACCGACCGGCTGAAGCTGACGCGGGTGGAAGCCGAGGACTGACGGCCTAGCGCCGCAGGATCACGGCTCGGACCAGCTCGTCGTCCCACCCTTCGGCCACGACGGTGATCACGGTGCGCTCGGCCCAGGCCTCCCGCACGAGCTCCTCGACCTCGCGCTCACGGCTCTCGAAATGGCGCTGGTCCCCGTCCCTCAGCTCGAGGATGAAGCCCGAGAAGTCGCCGAAGTGGTCGTAGATGACGCCCTCGACCTTGCCGGTGAGCTCCCGTGCCCTCGGTGGTGCCCGGCTGGGCCTGTCCGTGGCGCCGTCCTGGCCTTCGGGCAGCCCGTCGTACCCGTTCTGTGAGGGCTTGATGTGCGCCGGGTCCCCGCCGAGCTCGCCGACGCGCAAGCCGAGCAGCTGGATGTAGCGCCGGAAGACCTTGAACCAGCGGCTGTGCGCCGGGATCGTCGCCGCGATCCACTGGAAGATCGAGTAGCGGAGCTCCTCGGTCTCGAGCATCAGCTCCTTCGTGCTGACCGGGATGTTGATCTGGAACGTGCCGAGCACGCGGCGCCAGCGGATCGTGTCCCGCCGCCCGTGGCTCCGCCCCCGCCTTCGGCCTTGATGGTCAGCGGCGGCGGCGGTTGCTCGACCACCGCGAACGGCTTCGTCAGCTGGCTGACGACCACGTGGTAGAGCTCGCCTCGCTTGATGCCGGCGGGAAGACCGATCGACATCAACCCGGCGAAGTTGACGCCGTCGCCGGTTCCCGGCGGCAGCGGGATGTACGTCACTCCCCCGGTCTCGCAGCCGATCGTGTTCGCCGTCGACGCGGCTGAGCCGGTGCGTCCCGTACAGCCGGGACGCCCGCGCGAGCACGGCGTCCGCGTCCACTGCCGGGAGGTAGACCTCGGCGTGCTCACCGGCGGGCACGTCGTTCCACTCGATCACGAGCTCGTCGGGCGTGTCGTCGCCGCCGCGGAAGCGACCGGGGTGGGTCGCACCTCGAACGTCTCGAGCGCCTGGCGCGAGACGTCACGCCCGGGTTCGCAACGGTGCTCCAGGAGAGATTGCGCTGGGCCAGCTTGTCGGAGTTGAACGGCTGGGTCCCGGTCGCGATCGGAACGGGGTCGAACGCGATCTCCGCCATCAGACATTGATGCTCGCCGCGGATGAACGCCGCACTGACGGGCTCGAGCGTCACGCCGCTGCCGGACGGCCACGGGCCGTCAGCGTTTCCGGCGGGCACCGTGCCGCCCGACGGGAAGACCGCGGCCGGCTGGTTGATGTCGAGGAAGGCGCCGTAGTAGACGTCGTGCACCGGCCCGCCGGTTGCTGCGAGCGGCTTGACGTTCGCCGCGTCCTGCTGCAGTCCCGGCAGGCTGTTCGCGGCACCGGCCTGGTTTGCGGCTTCGCGCGGCGCGGCGAAGCACGGGATCGTCACGTACTCGCTGCCTTGCACACCGGCGGTGGGGATCGTGTGCTCGCCCCACTGAGCCACGGGCACCGGGTAGACGGACGGGTCGCGGCGGTAGGTGGTGTCCGTGTGGAAGTCCGTCGAGGTGCTGTTGGCCGCGAACAGGCGGAAGAAGACCCGCACGTGGTCTGCGGGGTTCAGCCCGCGGTAGTGCACACGCGCGACGGCGAAGTTGTAGACCTTCTTCACCTGAGGGGGGAAGCCCCGGAGCGCGATCGGCGAGACCGTGAGGATCTCGTTCTGCTCCGACGTGTTGTCGTCGAACGACTCGCCGCCGGCATGGCCCTGCCCGCTCTCGAGCGCCGCGGTCAGGTCGGCGATGAATTGCTGCGGGTCGTTGTGCATCGTCACGCCGAAGCGCTGTTCGTCCTCGACGATCTGCAGGACGCGGACGTCGGAGCTGAGCCACCACGTGTCCTGGCCCTGGAGGATGTACGGGTTCGGCTGCTTGATGAGCGTGATCTGGCCGGCCGCCGGCATGCCGTTGAACGTCGCGCTGAGAAGGACCGTCTGAGAGTCGCCGGCGAACGACGTGAACGCCGTGTCGTCGCTGCCGAAGTCGAGGTCGTAGACGAACCGGATTCGCTGCAGCACGTCGGGTGAGAACGCCGGGTCGGTGGAGTCGACGCTCGTGCAGGTCGCTTTGAGCCCGGTGGACGGTGAGAACGTCACGGCCGGTGCGAGCCCGGTCGAGCCCGACCCGGTGACCCCGAGCTCCCGTGCGGTGAAGCCGTCGACCGCGAGCCGGAACGCGGTCTTGAAGACGGCGCCGCCGGGCTGCGTGCGCGCCGCGTCGACCTCGTCCTGGCCGAAGTGGTCCCGATCGATTTCGAGCCTCGCCGCCCGTTGGACGAGCGCGATCGGCGCGCCCCAGATCTCTTCCTTCCCTCCACTGCGGCGGTCGGTCCAGCAGGCGAAGAACTGGCCCGCGTAACCCGTGAGGCCGATGTAGTCGCCGTACTGGTTGCCGTCCGCACCCGCCGACGTCTCGTCGGTCGACTTCGAGGTGATCTGCGCGGCTCCCGACCAGCTTGCACCACCGTCGGTCGAGCTCTGCATCCAGAGATCGGTCTTCACCCGACTCGAGTCGTTGATGGTGTCGTAGTAGACGATCATCAGGTCACCGCTCGACTCGTCGAGCGCGAGCCGCGGGAAGAACTGATCGTTCTTGCCGGACTGGTCGTTGATCTTCGTCGGCGTGGACCAGGTCGCCCCGCCGTCGGTCGACCGGCTGAACCAGACGCGCGTCTTGCAAGCCGAGGTCGCATCGGCGCCCGGCCCGCTTCCGGAGGTGCACCCGGAGTCGCCCGACAGATCGGCCCAGGCGACGTAGACCGCGTCCGTGCCCCCGGCCTTGTACGCGCCGCCCGACAGGTAGATGAGCGCCTTGCGGCCGTTGTCCGCCGGCACGGAGACCTGGAAGCGCCCGAACGTCTGAGCGATCTTGACCGGCTTCGCAAAGCTTGCGCCGCCGTCGGTCGACTTCGCGACGAAGAGGTTGCCACTGCCGGTGTCGGGCCAGAACGCGAAGACGTCGCCGGCGGAGTTCGTCTTGATGTCCGCGCCGGGAGTCGAGCCGGTGGTCTCCGAGCCGCTGATCTTCAGCGGCGCCTGCCAGCCCGCGGCCGTCCGGCGCGCAACCCAGGCCGGCTTCTGCCAGATCACGTAGATCGTGTCCTTGTGGGGGGAGCTGGCGCTGTGGTCGACCCACATCAGCTCCTTGTCGGTGGTCGTCTGCGTCCCCGACGGCGTCCCGTCGAACGCCCAGGTCGCGCCGCCGTCGGTCGAGGAGTAGCACCGAATCTGGTTGTTCGGAATGGCGATCGTGATCGCCCACGCGGTGCCGTCCGACGTCCAGTCGACCGCCGGGTCGGTGTGGTTCGAATCCGAGGCGGTGAACGGCAAGAGCGTCTGCTTCCAGGTGGCGCCGCCGTCGGAGCTGTAGAACTGCGCCTGCGACGAAGTTGCGTCGACGTTCGACGCGGCGATGATCTGCTGCAGGTTGTTGTAGTTCATCCGGATGTCCGATTCGGTCCGGGGATCCGTCTGCGCGCCGGAGAGGCGAACGTCGCTACTCATCCGAGCTGCCCCGAGTGCGCTTGCCGGGCTTGGGCCGGGGGACGCGCGCCGGCCACTCCTGATCGCGGAGCATCGCCTGGGCGACCTCCCTGAGGCTCAGCGGATAGCCGCCGGTCGGGTCGTCGGCCGGGAACTCCTCCTCGGGATGGAGGCGCCGCCAGTAGACCCGGATCCAGAGTGGCAGCCCGAGGTCGTCGTTCGCCTCCTCGCGCCGCAGCAGGCTGAAATCCTGGTTCTCCTGGATGAACTCGTGGAGCGGGCTGCCGTGGACGACCTTCGCGGCTGCAAGCTGCTTGTCGAGAGTCGGCCAGGCCGGGTGGGCTGCGCTCTTGCGTGGACGCGCCATCGTCCGCGCCTAGCGGGCCGGCACGCTGCTGCTGAAGACGTCAGTCGGGTTCGGTGCGTTGGACGGGATCGGGTTCCCGTCCGCGTCGAATCCCTGGACTGCGTCGCACTTCGTGTCGTTGCAGTTCGTCGCGGTGAAGAACGTGTGGACTGTCCTCGGGTCGCGGAGGTCGAGCGCCAGTCCTTCGTAGTCGCCCGTGAAGAAGCCGCTCGAGTTCGGCGCCGCGAGCATGTTGAAGTCGTCCCCCACGCGCTGCTCGTGGCGTGTGAAGCTCGTGCCCGGTCCGTCACTCACGCGCAGGACGATGCTCGTCGGAAGCACGCCGGGCCTGGCCGGCTGGCGGTGCAGCGTGTAGTACTGCACCGCGACCGAACCGTTCGCGAGCACCTTGACCGCAGCGGTGAACGCGGCGTCGTCCCTCGGCTCGTTGACGGTGACGGGCGCACTCCACGTACCGGTCAGGCCGCCCTGCGTCGACGTAGAGATGAAGAGCGCATCCTGGTTCGGATCGGCCGTGTTCGCACGCGAGTCCTGCCACACGACATAGAGGCGGCCGGTGTGCGGATCGATCGCGGGCTGCGGAATGATGTCCCCGGTGCGCAGCAGGTCGCCCGTCGCCGGATCGGCGACCCCGACCGTGTCCGAGTCGCTCACGACCTGGCGCGGCCCCCACGTCCTGCCGCCGTCGTGGGAAGCGACGTCCTCGATCGTGAGCGAGTTGTCCGCGTGGATGTACATGTAGAAGTCGTAGAGCGTCCCGCTGCGCGGATCGACGACGATCTCGTTCGCGATCGTCTGCTCGTTCGCCGGGGTCGCCACGATCGGGATCGGGCGGGACCAGCTCCGGCCGGAGTCCGTCGTGCGGCTGAAGGTCGCGGGGCCGTCGAAGCAGTCGAGCGCCGTGGCGGCAGCGGCGAAGCCGACGCGGTGGAAGACCCGCTCATCGGTCAAGCCGCCCTGGGCGGCGGGAGGCACGCCCGGCGGGCACTCGATGTTCTGGAGACGATCCCAGACCGCATACGCCGTGCCTGCCTTCACCGGGTCGGCGGTGTCGGACTCCTTGTCGTTGAAGGGCAACGACGGGTCGTTCGCGTCCTCGGCGATGATGTTCTGCTGGTTGTGCCACGTCCTGCCACCGTCGCTCGACGTCGCCGCGCCGACGGAGCCGGCGTTGTCGTTCGCGTTGAAGGAGATGCTGACCGCGTAGGCCGTGCCGTCCGGGCCGACGTCGACCCACGGATCGGAAGCGCGGTCGTACGGGCGGCCGGTGAACGGATCGCTGAGCACGCGGCCCGAGTAGTACGGGCTCGCGCAGACGCTGAAGGGAAGGGCCACCTCTCTCCACGACCTGCCGCCGTCGAGGCTGAACGGCGCAACGAGCCCCTGAGCGCCACCGTCCGACCAGCGGTCCTGCTGGATCGAGCCGATCAGGTTCCTCGGATTGGCGGGATTGGCGGCGAGCCACACCTCGGGCTCGGTCGACGGGAACACGACCCCGCCGAAGATGTCGGTCGGCGCCGGGCACGACCCGTACGGGTCGCCCTGCGTCACTCGCGGCCCGCCGGCGGCAACGGCAACCGCGCTCGCGACCAGCAGGACCCCGACCAGCGTGAGTGCTGACAACAGTCCCCTCACGGGAGCGAATCTACGGGGCGGCTTTCGCCGTGTCAATCGGGGGCCGAGTGAGCGGAGCTCAGCGGGCGAACGCGGGGTCCAGCAAGGACGCCGCGAACTGGTCGAGCGTCGTGTCCGTGTGAACCTCGAAACGGTAGTGACGGTTGAGCCCCGTCAAGGACCCGACCGTCCCGGGGGCCGCGCCGTAGTCGACCGGGTTCGTCTGCGTGAAGACGATCGGGAACTTCGAGGCGAAGAAGCCGGCCATCCACGACTGCACCTGGCCGCTCGGATCGTTGAAGAGGTTCGTCCACTGGCCGGCGTCGTTGAACGGCGCAGCCCAGGCGAGCGGGCTCGCACTCGGCACCTTCTGCTTCAGCTCGGCGATCCCGGCATTGACCTCATTCGTCACGAGCGTCTTGAACGTCGCGAACGTCTCCGGTGCGGTTGTCGTCGTCTTCTTCTGGTTTCGGCCCGAGCCGGTTGTCGTCACCGTCGCGACCGTGCCCAGGCACGAGTAGAAGTACGGACACGTCGCCGGCAGTGTGAGCGACTGGGTCGCATTCAGCGCGATCGACGACGCAACGGCGTAGTTGTCGCCGTGACCGTACTCGCCGGCGTGAAACGCGATCTGCCAGCGCCCGTTTGCGGCCAGCTGGCGGAGCGTCGTCCAGCTCATGTTGTTCGCGTTGCCGTCGCCAGGCGTCGTGTTGTCGGCGAAGCCGGTGATGGCGAACATCACGCCCTTCATGCCGTACTTCTGGAACAGGGCGTCCCAGGCAAGCTGGTCGTTCAAGCCGTCGTCGACGGTGAGCAGAACCGGCTTGGCGACACCGATGTTCGCGCCGGCGAGCCACTGCTGGTATTGCGCGAGCGAGATGGCCTGGTAGCCGTTCGCCTTGAGATAGGCGAGCTGCTGGTCCGCTTCCGCAGGCGTCTCGTGGTAGATCGAACCGTCGGTCGACGTGATCGAGTGATAGTTCAAAACCGGCAGATACTGGATCGGGCCGGTCTTGACCGTCACCTGGGCCGCCGCCGTGTTGCCCGCGTTGTCCGTGACGTTCGCCGAGACGACGTGCGTTCCCGCCGCGAGCTGCGACATGTCGTAGGTGATCGTGTAGAGATACGACTGCCCCGCGTCAGGCGCCGTCAAGAGAGCTCCGACCGGGGTGCCGTCGACTGTGAATCGAGCCGACTTGACGCCGTAGGCGTCGGAGGCATCGACCTGCAGGATCGTCGGCCCGGCGATACGAGCGTTCGCCGTCGGCTGAACGATCAACGCGGTCGGAGCGACGTTGTCGACGAGCTCGTGCACGACCGCGGAGGTCGCGGAACGGTTCAAGCTGTCGGTCGTCGAGACGGCGAGCGTATGGCTGCCCGACACGACGTTGGTCGTGTCCCACTTGAATGTGTACGGCGCCGTGGTGTCCGGTGTGCCCACCGCCGTGCCGTCGACGAGCAGCTGAGCCGAGAACGGCCCGGCCCCGCCGGTGACGGTCGCAGCAACCGCGACGACCTTGCTTGCGTAGGACCAGTCGAGCGGTGCCGACACGGTGACGGCCGGAGGCGCAGTGCCGACGTTGAACGTGACGCCGGCCGAAGTGCTCGTGTTCCCGGCACCGTCGGTCGCGATGCTCGTCAACGAATGCGAGCCGTTCGCGAGGGTGGAGATGTCGAGGGTGGTCGAGTAGATGTAGCTGCCGGGAGCGTCGGGCTGAGCGATCGGCACGCCGGCCGGAGTACCGTCGATCGAGAACCGAACACTCTGAACACCGAACGCATCCGAAGCGTTCGCCTTCGCGACGAGCGAGGCCGTTGCGGACGCGTTCGCGCTCGGTGCGGTCACCGACGTCGTCGGCGCGGTGTTGTCGACTACGACCGACTCCGAGTCGGATCCGGTCTTGCTCCGGCCGTCACTGATCGTGGCCCCGAGCGTATGCGCGCCGTCGGCGGCAGTCGTCGTGTCCCACGGCGAAGTGGTCGGAGCGCCGTCCACGGTGAAGGCGACACTCGCGGGCGCGACCGCACTCGTACTCGTCACGGCGATCGGTACCGAGCCGTGAACGAACGTCCACGACGGCGGCGAGGTCAGATGAACGGTCGGATACGCGGGCCCGACGTCCACCTGCACGGGTGCCGACATCTGCGTCAGCAGGCCCAGCGACCAGTCGGTCGCGAGCACCGTCAAGGTGTGGTCGCCCGGGGGCAACGCGCTCGTGTCCCACGGGATCACGTACTGGTACTGGCTCACGGGAAGACTGCTCGCGATTCCCCAGGGCTGTCCGTCCACGAACAGCCAGACGGAATAGATGCCATCGTCGGCCGAGGCCGTCACGGCCACGGGAACGACCCCCTGGAGAGAGTGTGCGCCGTCGGCGGGACTCGTGATCGAGACCTGGGTCGCCGCGGCCGCCGGCCCGGCGCCGAGCAGGCAGCACGCGAGCCCGGCGACCAGGAGGGCCATCCTGCACCTCGTGCCGACAGTGCCGAGAGGCTTCAACGGGCACTTCCTTCACCGAGTGGGCGACGTTGCTCGACGTGGAACCGCTCCGGTGAATCCCATTTGCAGGTCTCGATGCGCGGCCGATAGATCGTCTTGATGACTGCGTGCAGCATCGTCAGCCGATACACGAGATCGAGAGCGAGGATCGCGGGCGCGAGAACGATGAGGCGCGGCTTCCGCAACGCGCACGCCGCGACCGAGATCCAGGCAAGGCTCGAGCCGAGGTAGAACGCGACGAGCCAGACCGGGTCGAACCAACGTCCGAGCCACCACGCAAGCGGAACGATCACGAGCGGCTCGACGGCGTAGAAGAACCAGTCGACGAGGAGCGCGAGGTAGGCGGCGTCGAACCACGAGAACGCCCAGCCGCGACGCCGAGCCGAGTCGCGCTGGAACGGGGCACCGAGACGATGGCCGCGCACGGACTGGAACTGCCCCCATGACCAGCGAACCGTCTGCTTGTACCAATCCCCGAGACGGTGCGGGTCCATCGTCCAGGAACGCGCGTCGTGAACGAAGTCGACGCGCCCCAGCTTGCGGCGGATGATCTCCGCGAGCCAGTACATGTCGTCGATCGCGTACGGCGCGTCTTCGTTGATCAACTGCTCGAACACGTCGGCGCGGAAGACGGTGTTGGCGCCGCAGATCACGTTGACGACGCGCAGGGCGTTCTGTCCACGCTTGATCGTCGTCTGGTACGACCAGTACATGAACGCGCGCATCGCGATGAGCGCGTTCCACCGACGAGCGTGGTCCCACACCGAGTCGATGCGGCCGGAGGCGGCGGCGATCGCCGCGTCGGCGTCCATCTTGGCGGTGAGCTTGTCGAGGTAGCCCGGCTCCAGAATCGTGTCGTCGTCGAGAATCGCGATGTAGTCGTAGGATCGCGCGAGGTCGAACGCACGATTCCCCGCCCGGAGCGCGTCCGGCTTGCCGCCGCTCCGCTCGCGGTCGAGCACGGTCGCGCCGGCCGCGCGCGCGACGTCGCCCGTCGCGTCATCCGAGCCGTCGGACACGACGTAGACGTCCGCCTGTTCGATCGCCGACCGAACCGAGTTGGCAATGGTCTCCGCCCCGTTCTTGCACGCGATCAGTACCGCAACCCTCTGTCTACCCGCCATGCCGCCGCCCTCGCTCGAGTTTCCGCCGAGTGCCGTGCCGGTCCGCCCGCCTTCGACGGGCGACGCAGCGCTCGATCGGTCTTCTTGTTGCCGCAGTTCTTGTCTTGCCGCAGTGCCTCGCCTCAGCCACCAGCCGAAGCGATCTCTCTCTGAAACGCACTGTGGGTGAGGCCGTTCCCTCGGGCAACTAGCCTCCTGGCTAGGGTTCTCGCAATCAGTCACTCGGATCAGGGAGAGTCGCTCTTGCCGGCCTGCAATTCGGCCGATCAGGTGCCGTACGGTGATGAGACACGAAGCGAGCAGACGATCGAGTTGGCGGGGCTGGTCCCGCTTCGTCGCGCGCGGTCTCGCGATCGCAGTCCTCGCAGGAACATGCACCGTCGCCGCGGCGGGAGGGGCCTCGGCGGAGGCGAGCGGCGCAACCGCGGTCGTCATCCGCGGACACGGTTTCGGACACGGCATCGGTCTCTCCCAGTGGGGCGCGGAGGAGAGAGCGGCCGCCGGCCAGACGTTCGGCGAGATCTTGTCGTTCTACTACCCGGGCACGGAGCTCAGGACGATCCCGGACTCGAACGTGCGCGTCTGGCTGGCCGCGCGACCGAGGCTCCAGATCGGCTCGCGCGCGCCGTTCTCCGTCCAGGACGCGCGCGGACGGCTCTTGCACTTCCCCGGCGGCCTCTACCCGGTGACCGGCAATGGGCGCGTCGGCTCGGCGCAGCTTCGGCTGCCTGTCGTCGTGAGCCCCGGCAGCGCCCCCGTGCAGCTCGGAGGCACGAAGTACCACGGCACGCTCCGCATCTCGGTCGTGGCCGGCAAGCTCGAGGCCATCAACACGCTCCCCCTCGACGACTACGTCGTGGACGTCGTCTCATCCGAGTGCCCCGGCTACTGGCGGCAGGACGCACTGCGCGCTCAGGCTGTGGCGTCACGCTCGTACGCGCTCACGAGCACCCGCCCGCAGGCCTCGTTCGATCTGTATCCGGACGACCGGTCGCAGAACTACCACGGCATGGTGAACGAGTTTCCGACCGCCGTCGCTGCCGTCGCGGCTACGAAGCACCAGGTTCTCTTCTACAACGGCCGTCCGGTGAAGGCGTATTTCTCCGCGTCGAACGGCGGTCGCACGAGCGGGGTCGAGAACATCTGGGACACCGAAGCGCTGCCGTACTTCGTCTCGCGCGCGGACACGTTCGACGCGAAGAGCCCCGACCGCAACTGGGGGCCCGTCACGTTGAGCATGGACCGTCTCCACACCACGTTCGCGGACTTGCCGGCACGGATCGTGAACGTGACCATCGCCCGAAACGAGGCTGACCGGGCCTCCACCGTGACGTTCGTGGGATCGGACGGCTCGCAGGTCACGATCGACGGCTACTCGTTTCAGCAGCGGCTCGGCCTTCGCTCGACATACCTCTCGCTGACGCCGACCTACTAAACCCTGGTACCTCGCGTCGGGCGAAACTCGCCATCCGGCTAGTGCCGAGTCGCTCGCCGCCACCTACCCTGCGCCCGGGACAAGGAACTCTGCGGCAAGGGAGAGACACGATGAGTGCGAACATGGCGGGTCATGGACGGGCGCTGCCCTTTACAGGCTTCGGGACGTTGCCGTTGATCCTGATCGGGATCATCCTCAGTGGTTTCGGTTGGCTGATGACGATCATCCGGCCCAACCGCGACGCCGCGTAGATCCGGGCGGCACACGATGGTCGGCAAGGCCCTGCTCGGGCTCGGCTGCGCGCTGCTCACCTGGGTCGGTGTGGTCATCTGGCTGGGCGACCCGTTCACGTCGCTGTACACGCGGCACGAGCAGCACGCCCTCGCTCGCAAGCTCGATGTGCTCGACCGGCAATGGGCGACTGCGCCACCCGCGCGGCAGCGCCTGGCCGGACTGCTCAGGACCAGAGCCTCCCTCTTCGAGCGCTCCATCCGCGACGGCGACCCGATCGGGAGGATCATCGTCCCGCGACTCCACGTGAACATGGTGGTCGTCGAAGGCACCTCTGAGAGCGACCTGCAGCACGCGCCGGGCCACTACGACGCAGGCTCCGGCGCGGACACGGCCGTTCCCGGGATGGGCGGCGTCGTCGCGATCGCGGGACACCGAACGACGTTCCTGCATCCGTTCCGGCACATCGACGACTTGCGCCCGGGCGACAACCTGTATCTCGAGATGCCGTACGGAACGTTCCGGTACACGGTCTTCACGCACAGGATCGTCGCCGCCGACGACTGGACGATCCTCAGACACCGGAGGTTCGAGCAACTCGTGCTCACCGCCTGTCATCCCCTCTACTCGGCGAGCCATCGCTGGGTCGTCTTCGCTCGTCTGCGCGGCGAGGCACCCGCGACCGCGAGTCGAACAGCAGCCGCCTGAGCAGCGCCTTGCAGTAGTAGGGCACGGCCGCCGCGCATCGTGGGAGACTCGCGCTGCTCGATCCTGTTCACGATCGGAAGAAAGGGAGACGCTGTGAATAGTCCGAGCGCAACGCACTACCGGTGGGAAGAGCTGCCGAAGGAGGTGCTGAATCCCACGCTGCAACGGCGGCTGATCAGCACGGATCGCATGATGCTCGCGCACGTGTACATGGACCCGGGCTGCATCGTTCCGAAGCACTCGCACGAGAACGAGCAGCTGACCTACATCCTCGAAGGCCTGCTGCGGTTCTGGCTCGGCGACGACGGGTCGGAGGTCGTCGACGTCGCAGCCGGCGATGTGCTGCACATTCCGTCCTTCCTGCCGCACCGGGCGGAGGCGCTCGAACGGACGCTCGACGTCGACATCTTCTGCCCGCCCCGCCAGGACTGGCTCGACGGAAGCGACGCGTACCTTCGCACGACGTGAGTTGGCGCACTTGCGGCTCGCCGAGCTCTGATCACGCCGAATCGCTTGAAGTGCGCGCGGCTCCGAGCGACAATCCGTTCAGCGCGGAATGTGAACTGAGGCGGGCTCTCCAGGCGAGGAGCGGCGAATGCGTTCTCAGGAGACGGTGTAGTGCGGAAGCGGTCGCTCGTGGCTGTGACGTCCGTCCTCGGCGCCGTCTTTGCAACCGTCGTATGGGCGGCTGCGCCTCCGGTTTCGATCTGGGCCTTCCACGGCAGCGATGTCAGCAGCCCGCAGGGGATCACAGTCGGTCCCGACGGCGCACTCTGGTTCACGAACGAAGGTGACCACTCGATCGGGAGGATCACGCTGCACGGTGTCCTGACCAGCTACACCGATCCGAGCATCGCGGCCCCGACCGGAATCACGTCAGGCCCCGACGGAGCCCTCTGGTTCCTGAACGGGACCGGGTCGATCGGCCGGATCTCGGTCAACGGGGCGGTCACGAGCTTCTCCGCCTTCGACGACAGCTCCCCCGTCGGGATCACGGCGGGCCCCGACGGCGCGATCTGGTTCACCACGGCAGGCGAATCGGTCGGGCGGATGACCACGGATGGCGTCGTCACGATGTTCGACGACCCTCTGCAGATGCGGGGCACGTACGGAATCGCACCCGGCCCGGACGGCGCCGTGTGGTTCACAACTACCTCGGCGGCTCGATCGGGCGGATCTCCGTCGACGGCGTGGTCAGCAGTTACACCGACCCTCGTATCCGATACCCGGTCGACATCACCGCGGTCCCGACGGCGCACTGTGGTTCACGGACGATTCGGGGTCGATCGGACGCATCACGACGAGCGGGGTTGTGAGCGCCTACGGAGACGCGAGCACGCGTCGGCCATCCGCTCGCAATCACCCTCGGCCATGACGGAGCCCTCTGGGCTACCGATCGCGGCGGCTCGATCGTGCGCATCACCACGAGCGGCTCCATCACCCGGTACAAGGACCCGGCGATCCAGTTCCCCGTGGGGATCGCTGCGGCCCGCGACGGCTCTCTCTGGTTCACGAACTACACCGGCAACTCGATCGGCCGGGTCGCGAACGGCTCCTGCGACCCATGAGCGATCCCCCGCTCCGCGCGTGACGATCGGCACGCGCCGAGGCGACGCCGCTCCGGCAGCCGTCATCCGCTCCGCTGCGGTCGCCGTGGTGCGCGTTCAGGTGCGTGTCGACCGGAGTGCTTCTCTGGTGCTCACCGTGCGCAACCCGCGCACCGGGGTCGAGCTCCGGCTGCGAGCCCGGCAGCAGGATCGCGACGACGATCCTGCAACGCCGCACGGTGCGTCTGAGCAACTCGATCTCAGGAGCGAGAGCGTTCGTCGCCGAGGCGGTGCTCGCCTTGAGAGAGTTGACCTCCGGCCGGGAGTACCAACTCGTGCTCGATCGCCGTCGGCGCGACGGGCAAGCACTGGCGAGGCGAAGTTCAGCTTCCGGGTGAATGCGCAACCGGCCTGAGCGTGCCGGCAGGGATCCCGAGCTTCACGAGGCTCGCATGCAACAAGCGCGCCATCGCCCGGGGGCCGGCGCCGATGAGATGCGAGCCGTCCGGCTGGAACCACTCCGGATGACGACTCGAATACGCGTTCCAATCAACGACGGTGACCTCCGGGTCCGTCGCCGCCGCCGCCTCGATCGCGGCATTCATCGTGGCGCGGCTCGTGTGGTCGGCGCTGACGTGCAGAGTGACCCACAGGACGTGCCTGACGCCCGCGCCGGCCAGCGCGTCGAGCGCAGCCGACAAGTACTCGGCGTACTGATCCGAGAAGTCGTTGTAGCCGATGCACATGATCACCGTCGGGCCCAGGCGGTGACCGAGCATCCCGATCAGCTGAAGCGCAGTCGGCAGCGCGACCCGCCGGCGGGTTCTCGCCTCCTAGGCGACGCCCCGCGCCGGGCTCGAGGAAGAGATCGATTCCCTCCGCCAGGATCGCCTTCGCGCCCGTGTCCAAGGAGATCGCGCCCGCGACCGAGTCGGAGATCAACGTCACGCGCGGGAGCTGCCGCGACGCAGGGACCGCACGCGTCGGTGCCGGTCGGCGAAGCTGCCGGAGCCGCGATGAGCGGCAACAAGCCGCCGAGCACGATGGTGCAGGCACCCGCGCGCATAGGCCGATCGTGACAGAAAAACGAGCGGTTTCTAGAGCGCGAGAAGCTCTCGACTAGCAGGCCCGCGTGGCTTGCCACGCGTGCGCAAACCGCTGCCCGAGTGCGCCGTACGCCCGTGGTGTGAAGTGCACTCCGTCCTCGGTCGGCAGATCGGTCGTGGTCACCATCCGGGAGCAGGACAGCACGACGGCGGCCTGTTCTCGGCGAATCTCGCTTTGCCCGACGGCGCCCGCGACCATCCCGATCTGACCGAAGACGATCGGCACCTCGCCGAACGTGGCCCTGCACCGCGGAGGTGTAAGACATGAAATCGGGCAGCCACCAGTTCGGGGCCACGCTCATCATCGCGTCGGTCTCACCTTGCATGAACAGCACGCCGGCAAGCCGGCCGAACTTCAACGCAGCCCTCGTCCGCGTGATGCAGCTGTCGTAGAACTGCTGCCCGGGCTGCCAGGCGGTGATGCTGGTTCCGCCCACGGCGCACATCAACAGAACCACCCGGACCCTCGAGTCGTGGCGGATGAGCGTGCGTGCGAACGGCAGCCCCGGCCCGGCGCCGGAACCGTCTCGCGACGGGTCGCCCCGCTCACCCAGCACCGGCCCGGCAGGTGCGAGCGTGTTCGCGAGCGTGACCCGGTCGATGCGCGGGCTGACGGCCGCGAAGGGGACGGGAAAGCCGTGGCCGACCATGTTCGACTGCCCTGCGAGCACGAACAACAGGGGCCGAGCGCTCGAGGCCTGAGCCGTCCCGGCGAAAACGAGGACGGCGAACGCACAGAAGGCTACGACGAGGCGGCGACGCACGGTGGACCTCAGCCGCCTTACGCGCGAGTCGCCGATAGCCAGTCACCGACCTCGGGCGTTCGTCGGTCGCCGCGGGGCGGTCAGTCGACGTGCAGGACTGCTTTGCCGCCGATCTTCCTCTCCAGCAGCGCGGCGAATGCGGTCGCGGGCTCGCGCCACGAGCCCTCGTATTCGACCTGGCCGTCCAACCGGCCCGCGGCCATCAGCGCACAGAGGCGCGCGAGGTCCTGCGACCCGCTTGCGTGCGCTTCGAGCTCGTCCCGCAGATTCAGCGTGTAGATCCTCGCGCCGCGTGCCCGGTCGAAGCTCGCCGCGCGGAACGTCACCGTCTCCTCGTCGTCTCGGGTGGCGATGTTGATGACGACACCTCGTGGCGTCAAGTGCTCGATTGCGAGACCGAACGTCTCGCCTCCCACGGCCTCGAGGATGACGTCGAAGTCGCCGGTCAACCGTTCGACGACCTCGTCGGCGCCAAGACGATGAAGGAGCGAGCTCGACGCAGCGGCGTCGCGAACGAGCGCCGTGACGTTTGCACCGCCGGCGCGTGCGAGTTGGACTGCGATCCGGCCGACGCCGCCCGTCGCACCGGTGACGAGCACGCTCTTCCCGAGCACGAGCCCGGCGACTTCGAGCGAACGGAGCGCCGTCAGTCCCGCGGTCGGCAGAGTCGCCGCCTGAGCATCCGAGATCCCGGCGGGAAGCACCGCCAGTCTCGTCGCCGGAATTGCCACGAGCTCCGACCAGGCGCCGAGCCGCGCAAGACCCACGACGCGCGATCCCTCACGCGGTCCACCGCCGTCCGCGGCGGACCGCTCCACCACGCCGGCAGCATCCCAGCCGGGAACCGACCCCGGCGGCAGGGTCGGCAGGTCGACCACCTCGCCACGGTTCAACGAGAACGAGCGCACGCGGACCAGGACCTCGTCCGGCAGCGGCGTTGGATCCGGAACCTCAGCGAGCACGACGTAAGGAGGCGTCGCCGTCGTCGTCAACGCGAGCACGCGCACGATCGTAGTGGCCGGCCGCCTACCGACACCCGAACCGGCCCTGGCGAGTCGATCCGAGCATCAGCTGCTCGTTTGCGCGTGCCCGGGCCTTGACCGGACACTTGTACGGACACGGGATCCGCGGACTCCCGGACGAAGGATCGGCAGATGTTCGGACGCCGCAGCGCGCGAGTTCAGAGACGCTCCGGGTGGAGGTTCGCCTATGTCCGATGGGTGCGCACCCGGTGCCGCATCGAGTTCACCGGCCGCATCGCTGGTTTACGTGGGTCTTTAGTCGGCCTGCTGGCCGCCGTCGTGCATCAGCGTCGGCATCGACCGAGCGTTCCTTTCGGGCCAGGCGCGTACTCGTGGCCGCCCGAGCCGTGCGTGGTGCACGGGATCGACGCCCGCTGCGGCACCTTCGTCGTCCCGGAGAACCGCACGAAACCGAACGGACGCACGATCGGGCTCAACGTCGTCGTCCTGCCCTGCGTTCTCGAAGCCGGCCCGACCCGACGCGGTCACCTATCTCGCTGGCGGGCCGGGGGACGCGGCCACCGAGCACGCGGCGACGCGGAGCCAGCAACTGACGGCTGCTCAACCTGCATCGCGACATCCTGCTCGTCGACCAGCGGGGGACCGGGGCGATCGAAACCCGCACCACCTCGACGCGACGCAGTACGGGACGCGGATGGCGATGGACGACCTGGATGCGGTGCGGGCTGCGCTCGGCTACCGGCAGCTCGACGTGATCGGCAGCTCCTACGGAGCGACAGCGGCACAGGTCTACGCGAAGCTGCATCCCTCCTCGGTGCGCACGCTCGTCCTCGTGGCCGGGACTGCGGTCGATGTCCCCTTCTTCGACCGTTACGCCGTCAACGCCCAGCGCGCCCTCGACCAGCTCGCCGAGGCGCTGCGCGTCGCAGCCCGAATGCCGGGCGGCGTTCCCCGGCTGGGAGCGTCAATTCGGCGAGCTCGTGCAGGCTTGGAACGCCCATCCGGTGCACGGCACGAGTGGAGACGAGTTCGCCTCCGTCGTCCACGTGATGTTGCTGCGACTTGGACGAACGCGGTCTCGATCCCGCTGGTCGTCAGCCAGCGCCATGAAGGGCGACTACGGCCCGCTCGACCGCGCAGGATCGGGTGATCTCAACCCCGGCCTCGGCCTCATGACGATCGATCTGGTGCAACGAGCCATGGGTCGGGCTCGACGCGAAAGGCCCGTGGAGCACCCAGTTCGACAGCTACACGACCGCGCGGATCGCGGCGTTCCGCCATCAGTGCGACTCCGGCCCGAAGCGCGCCGAGCCGCGCTCGCTCTGGACGCTCCCCACGCGCAGCTCCGTACCGGTGATCGCGTTCGTCGGCGGCGCCGACCCGCAGGATCCCCTCACGAACCTCTCCAACCTGACGCAGCACTTCCCCGACAGCCGCACCGTCGTCTTCCCACGCATCGGGCACGACTTCAGCATCGGCGGCTGCGTCGACGACACCATGGCCGACTTCGCCGACCGCGGCACCACCAAGGGCGTGGACACGACACGCTGTGCAGGTGCGGTCGCCGTGCCACCGTTCCCACTGTCCGACTGAACCCAGCCAAGATACTCGGGCCCTTCCGCGTTCGGCTGCGCAAGGTCGGGAGTGCAGCCCGAGCGCGTCGTCCAAATGCAACGGCCGGCGCGAGATACTTGAGCGATGAGACGGGGGAATGTGCCGCCTCGCAACGCTCGCCGGTTACGCGCTGCTGGCGTACTCGTCGCTCTTGGAGTCGGTTCGTTCGCAGTCGGAGTTACCTTCGCGAACGTCCACACAGGAAACAGCGCAGCGTTCGTGCGAGCTGGCTACTGCTCTGTGCCTGGAGACACCGACGAGACTGGAGCCCCGCTTCAACCGGGGACGTTCCTCGACCTGACCGTCGGCGCACCTTCTGTCGATGGGCACTACGCCGGGGCGGTCCCGGCGAACTTCGTCGAAGGTGCTGGCCTGAGCTGCGGAACCCCACCGGATGGTTATGTCCGAGACGGGCTTGTCGATGGAGGTGGCCGTCCAGGCGGGGTTTACCCGTACTACGCGAAGGCGAGCGGACCGTGACGCGAAGTCATTCCTGGGGGCTGCTTCTCGGCGGATGCGTCGCGCTCAGGCTCGTCGTCCCGCTTGCCGTGCTCGTCGCCGCGCCGGCCAAGCTTCCGCTGACTCCCAGCTACACATTCGCGCCTCTGAACGGAGATTCTTACGACTACTACCACGCCGTCACGAACCTCGACTTCGCCGCAAGCAAGGTGTTCAACGGCTGGCTCGGAATCGCTTGCTTAGCCCTTCTTGCGTGCTTCGGCGCGGCCGGCGAGCTCGTTCGGCGCAGCGGCATGATGTGGCTCGCAATCGGCCTCTGGACACTCGGGCCTTCGCTCGTGCTTGGCGTGCTCGTACACGACATGGCAGGGCCGGGCGCGGGAGTCATCGGCTGGCCGCTGGTCTGGGCGTTCGCGACGTTGCCGCTGCCGATCCTGCGCCTCGCGACAACCCCTGACCGGGCGTTCGCGTTCGGTCTTGCCGTCAGTCTTGCCGCAAACGCATTTACGGTCATCGCGACCGCGGTCGTGGGACGGCGGCTCTCGGGACGCAGGTCTGTGGGCATCCTGGCCGCTGCGCTGCTTGCGAGCTGGCCTCTCTGGACGAGCCTGGTCGCCGGGACACAGGCGTTCCAAAACGGCCAGTGGAACGTCGACGTCGGTCTCCATCTCTATACAGAGCCGGTCTCGACGGCCCTTGTCGCGGCGGCGCTGTTGCTCCTGACCGCTGAACCGGTGGGGCCGACAGTGGCGATGCTCGCCGGGCTGGCGCTCGGCTTCTCCACCGTGGTGAAGCTGACGGATGGCTTGATCGCAGCCGCGGTCGTAGCGATCGTCGCGATCCGAGAATCGATCGACCGCGCCGTGCTGGTTGCCCTCGGAGGCCTTATCTCGCTGCCGATCCTCCTCGGCTACTGGGCCCACGGATACGCCAACGACAACGTGGGCGTCGCCGTGCCGGCCGGAGGTCGGTACCAGTGGCGATTCGTCCACCAAAACCTCAACGGCTCGACGATCTTCACCCCGTGGATGCTTATCCTCCTGCTCCCACTCGCCGCGATCGGCCTCGCATCGCTCCCCAACCGATACGGACGCGCGCTCCTCGTCGTCCCGATCGGCGTCACCGTCATCGCATATGCGGCGTACTTTTGGACGGCCCAGCACCCGCGCTTCTTCTACGTCGTCATGCCGGCGCTGTTTATCCTCCAAGCCGCTGGCGTCGTCCGCGTACTGAAATGGCGCTACCCGAGGTGATGCGCCGCATGGGACCGATCACCGGCGCGTCACGGAGTGAGCTTTTGGGTTGCAGGGTGATGCCAGGCTCGCAGGAATCGAAGAGCCGACGGGGAGACTCGAACTCCCGACCCCTTCATTACGAGTGGGGAGCGGCCGGGGAGAGGCGGGGTGTTACCGAAGGCGGCCCTCTGGTTCCACAGCGAGAGGAACCGGGGCGAGTCTAGCCGCGCCCTCCCCGGCCTCCCCGCGCGGCACACTTGGGCATGCGCTGCCAGCAGTGTGAGTGGGCGCGTAAGCTAGATCGCGACGAGCGTCTGGTCGAGCGTGAGCTGGCGGACGTGCGCGAGACGCGGCGCTACCTGCTCACCCAGGAAGAGCGCCAGGCGGTCGAGGCGGAGGCGCGGTTTCTCGCAAGCCTGCTATAACGGATCGAAGCCGAGCGCCTCACTCACGCCTAGTCGTGGGTCTAGCGGACCGCATAAATCGGCGTGGTCTGTCCATCCTTCGTCAAGTCTGGATCCCGTGTCTCCGTTCTGCCGGGCCGGACGGACGACGAGAACGAGACTACGCCCATCGCTTGTGACACCGCCAGTACATGACGCTGCTGATGCGTCAATGGCGTGCAGCTTCCGAACCTCGACGGCGGTGCGTCAAAGCCCGCACGCCACCCGGCCCAGACACCCACACTCGACGTCTGGCGGATTTCGGCGATGGCTCGCCGCCAAGCGGCCAGTTCCTCAGGCGTGGCCTACCCGGTCTGGGTGGAGTTCGTCGTGGAGCTTCCGAAGGCGCTCGTGATGCTCGACGGTCGAGTGCTTCGAGCAGAGGTGCTTCGTCGTGCCCGTCACCTTGACCGCGCCGAGACGGACGCAGAAAGGGACCGCGCAGGTCCTCTGCCACTCGCGCCAAAGGAGAGCAAGGATGCTGGCGACTGTCACGTAGCCGAGCAGGGTCGAGCCTGCGTTGACCCAGCCGCCGTTGATGTAGTTCCAGACGCCGTTCACATCGATTTCGTTCGCGTCGAGGACCTAAGAAACGCGACGGCTGAATCCTGCTTGCCGGGTCGCGTCAGCGCCCGGGTGTTCGGATCGCCACCCGGCCCGAGAAAAGGGCGGCGCAGGGTTGCGAGGATGCCCACTAGACCGTCAGACAGACAACGAGCAAGGCCGCTAGACACCTCGGTCGCCGTGCTCCCGGGCTGACTGACGACAAGGCTCTAGTGACACTCGATGCTCACGTGGTTTGCTTGATCGCCGGCCTGGTCGGCGTCCAGCTCGAACACACGTGGCGTCTTCGGCGGGAGGCCGGAATCCTGGCTGTCGAGTAGCGAGTTGATGATCTTCCCGCCCGAATACTCGTCGGCTTGGACCACGACGGAGCTTGGGCAACCGTTGCGGGTAATCACCTCGACGTGCCAACAGCCGTTCGTGGCGAAGACTTGGCAGCTTCCTCCGTTGTTCCGTTTCCAATAGACATTCGCGTCCTGAGAGGTGTAGCCCTGATGCCAAGCGTTCCCTGACGCAGCGGCAGCTGCGCGTGCCTTCGCCGCGGCTGCTGCCCGCGCCGCGGCCCTCGCCCTGGCCTTTGCAGCGGCTGCCGCGCGTGCCGCGGCCCTCGCCCTAGCCTGCGCCGCTACGGCGAGCAGACGAAGTTGCGCCGAACTGAAGCAGTCGCGCGGTCTGGCCGAGCGCGGGTATCCGGAACAAGCAAACCCCGTCTTGGAGATACAGTCCTGCCACTTTGCGCGCTTATACGAGGAACAAAGCGCGCGCGGCGGGCGGTTCGTAGCGGGCTCCACGGTCGTGTCCGTGTGCGCAGAAGCACCGCAACCGGTGGCAACGCACAGCAGGGTCGCGCATCCGGCGGTCAGTAGACAGATGCTCGTCGGCAACCTCGCGCTCCTAGACGCCACTCGCGACCAACCTCGCGACGGCACGATTCCCCGCCGTCGACTGGAGCGCCCGCACGACTTCGACGTCGGACGGCGCCTGCGCTCCCGAGTCCACGTGCGACGCGACAGCACGTAACCCCAGCGCGCTCTCCGCATGTTGTCGACCATCACGCTCCTCTCCCAAATCCGCGACAGCCGACAATCTCCATCACACACCTCGCTGCGTGGGTCAGCGACACGGGCATGCGTGAGGGCACTGTCGATTGCCCCCGGCGTTCTTTTCGGTGTCGATGAGCGAGTGGCGATCCGAACGACCGTCCAGGGCCACCCGACTGAATCCGCTCTAGGCGGGGTTCTTCGTCCTGCGGCGGGGGTCCGGGCTGCTAGCTGGGAGGCGGCGGCGAGAACGGTGGACTGTCGTCGACCGGTTCCGACGTCGCCAACACGGCCGTCACCGGCACGAACCGGGCCGACTCCTCACCGACGCACCAGAAATCCGGGAAGTTGTGAGGCGCGATCTTGTTCTTCTCCTCGGAGGTTTGCGCCGCAGCGGCAGTCAGCGCTGTGAGCGCGGTTCGCTGCTCGTCCGTCAGGTCGGGCTCCGAGGCCAGGCGGTATGCAGCCGCGCGACGCGCGATCTCCGCAGCGACTTGGGTTGCGTTTACGTCCTTCGGAAGTTCGAGTACCAGTTCCACCGGCCTGTCTTCGTTCAACCCTCCCATGATCTGAAGTCGCCGCTTCCCCGACCAGCCCACGTTGTCGGTGCCTCCGACGCTTGCAATCCAGGGGTATCGAACTTGGCCTACCAACATCCTCTTGTGGCGACGCACCGCGGCGAACGTCTTCATCCCCACCTTCAGCAACTGCTCGGGCCACTCTCCGGGCCTCAAGAGCCGCTCGCTGTCGTTGAACTTGCTGCACGCGAACGCCAGGCGGGCATTGGTGACGAAGGCGGTCATCTTCAACTCACCGAAGCGGAACACTCTCTTCCCGGCGACCACCAGCTCGACGGACTTCGCCGTGAACTCCGTGATATTCGACCCGTCTCGCTCCTCGAATACGACGCTGTTTCGTTCCTGGCCAGGGAGCGGCACGATCAAGCTCAACTCGAAGACATCGATAGTTTCGCCCCGCCCTGGCACACGTTCGATCCCGATCATCGCCGCCGACGGCCCATGTCGCTCTTCGATTCCACACGCCGTGACTAACAGGCGGGGTCGCCCGTCGGCCACTCCCATATGGGCACGCGTCAGGGCAGCGTCGGCTGCCCGGCCGTCGTCGGTGACGACGACCGCCACTTGCCGCGGGCCAAGACCGGGGGCCAAGAGGGCTTAACGGTGCTGGCCCCCTTGGTCGTGAATGGCTCGGTTGAGCCGAAGCCGACGGGGAGACTCGAACTCCCGACCCCTTCATTACGAGTGAAGTGCTCTACCAGCTGAGCTACGTCGGCAAGGCGCGCCTAGTGTAGCCAGGGAGGTGCCACGCTCTTCGCCGGCCGGCGGCCGAATCTACGGCGCGGAGGGCTGGCTGTGCGCCCCGGCGGACGGGAGCTCGAGGCCGCCCTGCTTCGAGTCGCTGTGCACGATCCCGGGCGGCGTCGGCGCCGGGGCCGGGAGGTTCCCCTTCGGAGCCGTGGGCGCAGTCGGAGCAGTCGGCGCCGTGGGCGCGGTCGGCGCGGTGGCGCAGTGGGCGCGGCCGGAGCGGTGGGCGGCGCCGGAGCAGCTGGAGGCGAGACCACAACCGCGACCGTCGGCGCCGGAGCAGGAGCGACCGCGGCCGCGGCTGCAGGTTTGGCTGCGGGTGCTGCAGCAGGGGCAGGAGTCGCCGCAGGGGCAGAAGCGGGAGCCGCCGCGGGGGCAGAGACGGGCGCCGCGGCGGCCGGCCTCGCTGCGGGTGCAGGAGCGGAGGGAGCGGGAGCCGGAGCCGGGGCGTCCGGAGGAGCAGCGGGAGCAGCCGCCGCCGGGGACGCAACCGGAGCAGCCGGAGCCGAAGCGGGCGGGTCCGACGGAGCGGGGGCGGACGACGGGACCGGCGCCGCGAGGGCACCGGCGGGTCGGCACCGGCAACGGCCGCCGGGGGTGCATGGCCGACGCGCAGTGCGACCGCCGCGCTCGCCGCAGCCGCCCGGATGGAGGTCATCCGCGCCGTGCGGCCGGCCGTGTGGGTCGTCTTCCTCGACGGCGGGACTCCCGGATGCCGCACGAGTGCGACGCGGCTGTGCCGACGCGCGCGACGGCGACTGTCGAATGCGAGTGCACGGCAGCCGGGCGCGCTGCCGGCCTGGCGGCTGCCGCGTGCGGCTTCGCGGGCTGCGGCCGGCTCGGCGCAACGACGTCCTCGAGCGTGTGCTGGACAGCCGGGCTCGTTGCGACCACCGAGGTCGCTGCGACCGCCGCCATCGACACGGCGATCTTCGCTCCGCCCGAAAAGAGCAGTGTCTTCAGCAGCGCGAGCACCGAGCCGAGGTCGGCGCCGGAGCGCAGCTTCCTGGCCGCGCCGGCCTTCTTCGGCTTCGACTCGTCGGTGAGCGCGCTCGCGAGCGAGCGGCGCGCGCGGAAGAGAAGCGTCTCGACGGCACCCTGTGAGAGCTCGAGCTCGTCGGCGATCTCCCGGTACGAGAGGCCCTGCCACTCGCGGAGCAGCAAGGCGCGGCGCTGCTGCTCGGGCATCTCCTCGAGCGCCTCCGGCAGCCTGATCAGCTCGTCCCTGTCGGCCTGGTGCGAGGGAAGGATGTCCTGCATCGCGTCGAGGTCGCCCGGCGACTCGACGCGCCGGCGGCGGGTGCTCGAGCGCTGCCGCGTCAGGCACACGTTCTCCGCGATCTTGTAGAGCCAGGCCGACTCGAATTCCGGGTCGATCCCGCGCTTGAGCCCGCGGAAGGCGTTCAGGAACGTCGACTGGACGGCGTCCTCGGCCTCCTCACGGTTGCCCAGCTGGTGCAGGCAGTACGCGTGGATCTGCCGCGCGTAGCGCTCGTAGAGCGCGCGGGTGGCGTCGGCCTCCGGCGCCCCGCGGCGCGGGGTGACCTGAGTGGCACGGCCTATGGACGGGACTGCGACCAAGATTGCTCTTTCCCTCGCTTGGCTGCGTTGCCGCCCACAACGCCCGACTCACTGTCATCCGGGCCGAGGAAGATCACAATCGTCAAAAGGGTTATTTGTGCGACTCCAAAAGGGTTATCTGCGTAATTCTCGCGCCCAACTGGATGAAAAGGCTCTCGAAGGCCAGCTGGGGGGCCAGGTTGAACTCCTCGAGCCGGCGCCAGGTCTCGCGCACGGCCTCGGCGCCATGCTCGGCGCCGACGAGCCGCTCCAGCGTCGCATCCTCACGCAGCTCCTCCAGCCGGTCGAGGTGGATCGCCGCCTGCTCGGCGCCGACCGCGACGGCCACGAGGTCGCGGTACCACGCGCCGAGCTCTTCGAGCTGCGCCAGGAGCTCCTCCCGCTCGGCGCCGCGCGCAGCGCGCTTCAGGCGCTGTTCGAGCTCGCGCGCCGTCAGGTCGAGATCCTTGATCCGCGCCTCCTCCCCCTCGCGTGCCTCCGCCCCGCGCGCCTGTGCACCGGCCACGAGGGCCGCGGCGGCCGCCGAGGGATCGAACGCAGGGTCGCGGTAGACGGCGCGCGCCTGCTCGATCAGGACGGCGCCGCCGGTCGACGGAGCTCGGGATCGAGGAGCCGCTCGAGCCGGTCGAGCCGCCCGGCCGCCACGCGGGCGAGGGACGCGCGACTCTCCTCGTCGAGCTGCGGCGCCCGCGCGTCGACGAGGTCGCGGATCGCGCGCTCCGACAGCCGGCTGAACGGGACGAGCTGGCACCGCGACCGCAGCGTCTCGGGAAGTGGGCCGAGATCGTCGGCGATCAGCACGATCACCGCGTACGACGGGGGCTCCTCGAGATCCTTCAGCAGCGCGTCCGCCGCATCCTCGTTCAGCAGGTGGGCGTGCTGGATCAGGTAGATCCGGCGGTCGGCCTCGAACGGGCGCATGTGCAGGTCGCGCCGGAGCTCGCGGATCGCGTCGATGCGGATCATCTCGCCGAGCGCGTCGAGCTCGTACAGGTCCGGGTGGAACTCGCGGTCGGTGCCGAGCAACGCACGCGCGAACGCACGGGCGACCTCGTGCTTCCCGACGCCGGGCGGGCCGTGGAAGAGATAGGCGTGAGCCGGACCTTCGCGCAGTGCCGCGTCGAGCAGGCGGCCGGCCTCGGGATGCTCAGAGAAGCGGGCGAACGTGCTCACGGATCTCCTCCGCGATCTGCTCGGCGGGACGCTCGCCGTCGAGTGCGACGATGCGGTCGGGCGAATCGGCCGCGAGCACGCGGTAGCCCTCGTCGACGCGAAGCATGAACTCGTCGCCGGCGCGCTCGATCCGGTCGTGCTCGGTGCCCGAGCGCCGACGTGCCTCGTCGAGCCCGACGAGCACCAGGAACGTCCGGTCGGGTTGCAGGCCTCGGGTCACGGTCAGGCTGAGCTCGCGCACGAGGTCCGCACCGAGGCCCGCGGCCGACGCCCTGGTAGGCGACCGAGGAGTCGATGTAGCGGTCGCACACGACGTCCTCGCCGCGCTCGAGCGCGGGGCGGATCGAGCGCTCGACATGCTCGGCGCGCGCGGCGGCATAGAGCGCCGCTTCGGCCCACGGCGACATGTCGTCCCCGTGCAGGACGAGGCTGCGCACGCCCTCGCCCACCGGCGTGCCGCCCGGCTCGCGGGTCGCGAGCACCGTCCGTCCCTGGGCGCGCAACCACTCTCGAGAGGAGCTCGGCCTGCGTGCTCTTCCCGGACCAGTCGATCCCTTCAAACGTCACGAACATCTCGCGCCTAATGTATGGCCTCGATGCGGGCGGTCGTCACGGGGGGTGCGGGGTTCATCGGGTCCAACCTGGTGGACGCGCTGCTCGCGCGCGGCGACGAGGTCACGGTGATCGACAACTTCGCCTCGGGCAAGCGGGAGAACCTGAGCCCACTCGCGACGCTGCTCGAGCACGACATCCGTGAGCCCTTCTCGGTCGAGAGCGACGTGGTCTTCCACCTGGCCGCGCAGGCGGACGTGCAGACCTCGATGCAGCGCCCCGAGTACGACGCGGCCGTGAACGTGGTCGGGACGGTGAACGTCCTGCAAGCCGCGCCGTTCGCGCAGGTGATCTTCGCCTCGTCCGGCGGCGCCGGCTACGGCGAGTGCCCCGAACCGGCGGACGAAGACGCGCCCTTCCTGCCGGAGTCGCCCTACGGGATCGCGAAGAAGTGCGGCGAGGAGTACCTCGCCGGCTGGAACCGCATTCACGGCACCTCGCATGTCGCGCTTCGGTTCGCGAACGTCTACGGGCCGCGTCAGGACGCCGGGCTGGAGGGCGGCGTGGTCGCGATCTTCCTGGAGCGGCTGGCGCGGGGTGATGAGACGATGATCTTCGGCGACGGCACGCAGAGCCGCGACTTCGTCTACGTCGCGGACGTCGTCGCCTCCATGCTCGCCGTCGCCGGCCAGGGCGGCGGCCCCTACAACGTCGGGACGGGCGAAGCGACGTCGGTCGGCGAGTTGCACCGTGCGTGCGCCGCCGTCGCCGGGGTCACGGCCGAGCCGCGGCTCGAGGCCGCCCGGCTCGGCGACGTGCACAAATCGGTCCTCGACGTGGCGCGGATCGCAGGCGAACGCGGGTGGCACGCAGAGGTTCCCCTCGAGGAAGGCCTGCGACGGACCTGGGCCTGGATGCAGGAAGCGCGCGCGGCGTAGCGAATCGGACAGCCCGTGGACGCGTCCTTTCCCGCCGCCGATGCGCTTGTCCGCCCGTGGCGGACGGCGACGCTCGTTGCGAGCCTCGTGGCGGCGATCGAGCTGATCTTGCTGCTCGGCGCAGGCTTGATGATCCTCGCGAAGCCGTTCTCGCACGCAGTGCGCCGGCACGCCGAAGCCGCGGCATTCGCCCCCAAGGCGAAGCACGTCGCCGCGCCGGTGAAGAAGGTCGTGGTCGGGAAACCGAAGCTGAGCCGCGCCAAGACGCGCGTGTACGTGCTGAACGGCAACGGCCTCTCGGGCGCCGCGGCCGGCGAGGCGCGGAAGCTCCGGGCGCTCGGCTACCGCGTTCCCGGCGCCGGCAACGCGACGCGCCAGGACTATGCGAACACGGTCGTCATGTACCGCCGCGGCTACAACGCCGAGGCGCTTCGGCTCGCGCGCGACCTGCACGTGAAGATCGTGGGGCCGCTCGACGGCCTGAAGCCGGCGGCGCTGCACGGCGGCCAGCTCGCGGTCGTGCTCGGCGCGCAGCTAGCACCGACCCTTGCCGGCGTTCACCTTGTCCAGCGCTCGCTGGTAGTCGGCGCCGCCCGCACTCGGCAGCGCCTTCTGGTTGAGCTCGGTGTAGCGCTCGAGATACGTGTAGGCGGTCTGGTAGCAGCCGAGCCCGTAGGCGTACTCGCCGGCCGCGAGCCAGGTCTCGGGGTTCTTCGGCTGCCGGTGCACGGCCTGCACGTAGAAGGCGAATGCGAGGTTGGTCTTGTTCAGCGCGTCTGCCGCGAACGCCTTCGCCCAGAACGGCTCGACGAGGAACGGGTCGACGGAGTGCGCCCGGTTGGCGAGCCGCACCGCGCGCGCCGGCGGTGAGGCGCCGAGTGCGTCGCTCGCCCACCGCTCTCCGAGCCAGGGCAGCAGCAGCACGCCCCAGGCGAGCAGCGCGACGCCCGTCGCGGCGAGCAGCGCGAAGGGCGAGACGCGACGCAGCGGCAGCCGGCCCGCAAGCGCGCCCGCGGCGAGGAACGCGGGTGCGGAGACGGCCGCGAAGTCCCAGTCGACGTCGACGAGCCCGTGCACCAGGTAGGCGGGCAGGAGCAACGCAAGCGCAAGCTCGTAGCCGCGCGGCCGGCGCCAGATCGGGCGCACCAGCGCCGCGGCCGCGAGCACGAGGAGCAGCAGGCCGACGACGCCCGCCTCGGTCAGGAACTGCAGCGGCAGATCGTGTGGCTCGGTGGTCGTGTCGAGATACGTCGTGCGGTAGCGCAGATTGGTCAGCGCGAACGTGCCTGCGCCGGTGCCCGCCAGGCGGTGAGGCTCCCAGCCGTCCACTGCCTGGCGCCACCAGACGAACCGGAAGTTCGAGCTCGTGTTCGCAAGGCGGCCGCCCCCGTTGCCGATCGCCTCCGAGCCGCCGCCCTTGACGATGAAGACGACCGCGAACGCCGCAACGAGGGCGACCCCGAGCACGACGACGGCCCGGAGCGGCACGCGCGGCACGGGAACACGCCTGAGCAGGGCTGTCGCGACCGCTCCGGCGACCAGCAGGGCGCCGAAGATCAGGCCGTCCCGCCAGCGCACGTGCGACGACTGGCCGTCTCCTGTCACGCCGGGAAGCGCGAACGCGATCCCGACGACGGCCGCGGCGGGGACCGCTCCTGCGAGCAGCGTGCCGGCGGCATCGAGCCGCTCGTCGTCGAGGGCGAACCACGCGATGAGGACGACCACGCCCGTGAGGAGCCCGCCGCGCGAGTACGTGAGCAGCAGCGCCACGATCGCTGCGTACGCGAGCAGCGCGCCCTCGAGTCGCCTGCGCCAGAGGGCGAGCGCGAGCGCAAACACGGCGACGAGTGCAAGCTGGTTCCAGAGCCCGACGGGGCCGCGGAGGCGTCCCACGCCAGGCGGGCCGTAGTCGTAGAGGAACGGCAGCACTTTGCCGAGCAGCGACCAGAGGAGCAGCGCCGCGAGGAGTGCCATCAGGCCGAGCGCGAGCTCGCGCCTGCGATCGACGAGCCAGAGACCGAGGGCGGCGAAGAGCAGGTAGACGAGGCCACGGTTCGCGTAGTCCCATGAGCGGTCCGGGAGCACCGACCACGAGATCGAGAGGCCGAGCCACGCGACGAGCGCTGCCAGCGGTGCAAGCGCAATCCAGCCGCGGGGGATCCCGCACAGTGCGAGACCGACGACGATCGTGACCAGGGCGGCGCCCCCGAGCCACGGAAGCGCTGTGTCGGTCGGACCGCCGCCGAAGAACAGGGCACATCCGACGAGGAGGAGCGACGCGGCGAGGGGCAGTTCCCTGATCGCCCGCATCGTGGGCGAAGCTACCATCCCCCGACGACGTGCCCCGAACGCTCACAAAAGCCTTACAGCGGAGGCGTAGCGTCCCGCCGCAGCAACCCGCGTATCCGTTGTCAGCCGCCCCTCGTTCCAGCCACGTGAACTCCCTGGCCAAGGCATTCCTCGGCGCAGCGCTGCTCGCCGTGGCGCTGCTCGCCCTCGCGGCGCGGCCCGCAGCGGCCGCGACGCCGTGCTGGAAGGCGCTCCTGAACGACTGGTACGACGGGCGGATCGACCAGACATATGCAAGCCATTGCTACACGGACGCGATCAACCACCTCCCATCCGACGTCCGCACGTACTCGAGCGCGCGCGAGGACATCCTCCGGGCGCTGCAGAGCGCGAAGGCGCGCGAGCGCAAGGCCGGGCACAAGGTCGGCCCGGCGACGCTGATCACGCCGCCTTCGTCGGGGAACGGAAGCGGCGGAGACGGTACCTCCGGCTCAGGAGGGACCGGCTCGGGCGGGACGGGCGAGACCACCACCACGAGCTCCACGCCGGACGCCAACCAGCCGAAAGGCTTCGCGAAGGTCGCCGACCAGCTCAATCCCGGCAGCGCGTCATCGCTGCCCGTGCCGCTGATCGTGCTCGGCGGGCTCGCGCTCCTGCTCGTCGCCGCCGGTGGGGCCGGCCTCGTGGCGAAGCGCGTGCAATCCCGGCGCACGGGCTCGTAAAGCCCCTGCGCTGAGCCGTTTTTGCGGCTCCGTCAGGTCCCCTCCCTATGGTTCCCAAGCTCGTCCATCGGGACCTGCGCCCACTGCGGCAGACGGTCTCCGGAAACTAGAATTCGAGGTTGGAGGAAGAGAGAACATGGCGTCGCTCGAGCAGGAAAACACAGTCAAGATCCATCCCGAGGAACTCGTCAACCACGTCGTCGACGAGGACGCCACTCTCGCGGTCCGCCGCCTCTTCACGATCGAAGGGCGCGACCCGTTCGACGAGGTCGAGTGGGAGATCCGCGATGCGTTCATCCCTGGCAAGAACGGGCCGACCTTCGAGCAGAAGGACGTCGAGTTCCCGAAGTTCTGGACGCAGACCGCAACGAACATCGTCGCGCAGAAGTACTTCCGCGGCCGTATGACGAGCCCCGAGCGCGAGCGCTCGGTCAAGACGATGATCGGGCGCATCGTCGGCACGGTCGGCACGTGGGGCCGCGAGGGCGGCTACTTCGCGTCCGACGAGGAGGCCCAGACGTTCGAGGACGAGCTGAAGGCGATCCTCGTCAACCAGCTCGCCGCGTTCAACTCACCGGTCTGGTTCAACGTCGGCTTCGAGGAGAAGCCGCAGTGCTCGGCGTGCTTCATCCTCTCGATCGAGGACAACATGGACTCGATCCTCGACTGGATCCGCCGCGAGGGCGTGATCTTCCGCGGCGGCTCCGGCTCCGGCGTCAACCTCTCGCGATTGCGCTCCTCGAAGGAGCAGCTCTCGAAGGGCGGCTACGCCTCCGGCCCGGTCTCGTTCATGCGCGGCGCCGACGCGTCCGCCGGCACGATCAAGTCGGGCGGCAAGACCCGCCGCGCGGCGAAGATGGTCGTGCTCGACGTCGACCATCCCGACATCACCGAGTTCATCTGGTGCAAGGCGCACGAGGAGGAGAAGGCACGCGTCCTCGAGGCGGCCGGCTACGACATGTCGCTCGACTCACCGGACTGGGCGTCGATCCAGTACCAGAACGCCAACAACTCGGTCCGTGTCTCCGACTCGTTCATGGAAGCCGTGGAGGCCGACTCCGACTGGAACCTGACTGCTCGCTCCGACGGCACCGTCGTCGAGACGATCAAGGCGCGCAAGCTCCTGCATGACATCGCCGAGGCCGCCTGGCGCTGCGCCGATCCGGGCGTGCAGTACGACACGACGATCAACTCGTGGCACACGCTGCCGAACACCGGCCGCATCAACGCCTCGAACCCGTGCTCGGAGTACATGTCGATCGACGACTCCGCGTGCAACCTCGCGTCGCTGAACCTGATGAAGTTCCGGCGCGAGGACGGCGAGCTCGACGTCGATGCGTTCGAGCACGCGTGCGACGTCATGTTCCTCGCGCAGGAGATCCTCGTCGGGAACTCGTCGTACCCGACTCCCGAGATCGAGCGGAACGCCAAGGCCTACCGCCAGCTCGGTCTCGGCTACGCGAACCTCGGTGCGCTGCTGATGGCACGCGGGCTGGCCTACGACTCGGACGAGGGCCGCGCCTACGCCGCCGCGATCACGGCGCTGATGACGGGGCGGGCATACCGCAAGTCGTCGGAGATCGCGGGCCGCATGGGGTCGTTCGCAGGCTACCGGCCGAACGCCGCGGCGATGCTCGGCGTGATCGCGAAGCACCGCGCCGCCGTCGGCAACATCGCCCATGCCGAGACCGTGCCCGCCGATCTGCTCGGCGCCGCGCGCAAGTCGTGGGACGAGGCGCTCGATCTCGGCGAGGTGAACGGCTACCGCAACGCGCAGGCAACCGTGCTTGCGCCGACCGGGACGATCAGCTTCATGATGGATTGCGACACCACGGGTGTCGAGCCCGACTTCTCGCTCGTCAAGTCGAAGAAGCTGGTCGGCGGCGGCGAGATCACGATCGTCAACAAGACCGTCCCTGGCGGCCTCGAGAAGCTCGGCTACGCGCCGAACGAGGTCGACGAGATCGTTGCGTTCGTCGACGAGCGCAACACGATCGTGGGCGCGCCGTACGTGAAGAGCGAGCACTACCCGGTGTTCGACTGCGCCGTGGGCGAGCGCGCGATCCACTACCGCGGTCACGTGAAGATGATGGGAGCGATCCAGCCGTTCATCTCCGGCGCGATCTCGAAGACCGTGAACCTGCCGGAGACGGCGACGATCGAAGACGTCTCGCAGCTGTACGTCGACTCGTGGCGCCTCGGCGTGAAGGCCGTTGCGATCTACCGCGACAACTGCAAGGTCGCGCAGCCTCTCTCCGGGAAGGGCGACAAGGGCGCACAGGTGGCACTCGGCCACGCCGCCGGCGCATTCGCCGCCCCGAAGCGCCGCCGGCTGCCCGACGACCGCAACGAGATCGGCCGCAAGTTCCGTGTCGGCGAGTACGAGGGCTACATCCACGTCGGCGTCTTCGACGACGGCACGCCGGGCGACATCTTCGTGGACATCGCGAAGGACGGGACAACGCTTCAGGGCCTGATGAACTCGCTGATGATCGCGGTGTCGATGGGCCTCCAGTACGGCGTGCCGCCCGAGGTGTACGTCTCGAAGCTGTCGCACCTGCGCTTCGAGCCGTCGGGCCTCACGAACGACGCGGACATCCGCGCGGCGAAGTCGATCCCCGACTACATCTTCCGCTGGTTCGGCAAGAAGTTCCTCGACGTCGACCAGCAGGAAGAGGCCGGGATCCTCTCGATGGAAGTGCGCGCGCAGATGGCCGAGCGCCACGCGAGCGGCGAGCCGCATCCGGTCGGCGAAGCGCCGGCGCCGGGGCAGACCGCGCTCTTCAATCCGCACGAGGACGCAATCGAGTGCAACCGCTGCGGCGGCCGCATGGTGCGGGCGGGAACGTGCTACACGTGCCGCGATTGCGGGACGTCGACCGGCTGCGGCTGAGCCCACGCCGATCCGAGCAACAGAGGGGGGCCTTCGGGCCTCCCTCTCACGTTCCCGGGGCGCGGGCGAGCCAGGCTCGTGCGGCAGCAGCTACCGCGCCGAGGTCGGACCTCAGGCTGTGGTCGGACGCCACGAGCACGACCGTCCGGTGCTCCGCGGCCGGCGGGATCCCGAACGGATCTCGCTCGCCCTGCACCACCAGCGTCGGCACGCGCACCAGCTCGAGCTCCGGGAGACGGCTCGCCGCGGCGGCCGCGCCCGTCCGCCGCGGCGGTTGGAGAGGGAACGCGAGGCAGAGCACGCCGACTGCGCCGACGGCCTCGGCGGTGCGGCACGCCACCCTCGCGCCGGACGAGCGGCCGCCGACGAGCAGCGGGAGCGCGCCGAGCTCGCCGGCGCGCAGCTGCTCGACGATGTCGGCCCAGGCGAGATCGAGCTGAGCTGCAGGCGCAGGACTACGGCGGCCCGCAACCCGATACGGCTGTTCGACGAGCACGACGTCGACTCCCTCGGAGCACGCCGCGCGGGTCACGGCGACCAGGTCCGGTGCGGCGATGCCTCCACCCGCACCGTGGCCGAGCACGAGCACGCCCCTCGGCTCCGCGACCGAGTGCACGTGCGCCCGCGCCGGGCCCCGCTGCGTGTCGAGCTCGAGAGTCCGCGCCGGCGGTGTCGGCTGCGCTGAAGCCACGCCGACATTCTCGCGCGGTACGCGGACCGGGGGGCGCCTACGACAGTGGCGACCCTCGACCCGCGCAGCTATCGGTCAGTAGCCGCCCCCACCGCCGGGGGCCGGTGCCGGAGCGGGCGTGGCGGACGGGGCCGCTGCAGCCGCCTTCTTGATGACGGCTCCGGCGGGCGAGATCGCCCACCACAGACCGCCGGAAGCGTTCACACCCTGGCCGCTCGTCTGGCCGGCCTTCGCGTCCTGCACGAAGGTGTAGAGCGGGTGGCCGTTGTAGGTCACCTGCAGCTTGCCGCCGGTGCGCTTGGTCGTGCCGAGAAGCGATGCCTTCACTCCTGCTCCGACGACCTTGCTGCTCGTCGTGAGCAGCGGCGGCCAGTAGGTCGCGCACGAGCCGTAGCAGACGCTCTTACCGTGCTTGTCGGCCACGAACATGTACAACGTCCGGCCCTTTGCATTGACGATGACGGATCCGAGCGCGGTCTTGCCGACCTTGACCTGCGCCCCACCACTTGCGGCGGAGGCGTGGGTCGCGACGATCATCGCGGCGACCGCTGCGACGAACGCGGCGGCGACCAGGATGACGCGTGCTCTCAGAGGCTGGATGGTGCGTGACTGGGCGATTCTCATTGGTACCTCCCGTGCGGATTGGTTGTGCACTGAAGTACGAGGAGCCACGCGCCACGGATGTTGAGTTGCGGTGAACGCAACGCGGAAAACCATTGCGCGCGTTCTGCCCGTAGTGATTGCAGAGATCACCGAGCACGGAAGACGGGGCTCGCTCCGAGGGAGCCCTGTCTCGCCTCTCGGCGCGCAGTACACGGAACGCGAGCCGAGGCACGGTCGGTAGGGTCGGCTCATGGAGTACCGCGAGCTCGGGCGCACGGGCGTCCAGGTCACCCCGCTCTGTCTCGGCGCGATGATGTTCGGCGCGTGGGGCAACCCGGATCACGACGAGTCGATCCGCACGATCCATCACGCGCTCGACGCCGGCATCAACTTCATCGACACCGCCGACGTGTACGCCCGCGGCGAGTCGGAGGAGATCGTGGGCAAAGCGCTCAAGGGCCGGCGCGACGACATCGTCCTCGCGACGAAGGTGCACGGGACGATGCACGACACCGACCCGAACATGCGCGGCAACTCGCGGCGATGGATCGTGCAGGAGGTCGACGCGAGCCTTCGCCGCCTGCAGACCGACTGGATCGACCTCTACCAGATCCATCGCTGGGATCCGGGGACCGATCACGAGGAGACGCTTGGTGCGCTCACCGACCTGCAACGTGCGGGCAAGATCCGCTACCTCGGCTCGTCGACGTATCCGCCGTCGGCGATCGTCGAGGCACAGTGGGTCGCCGAGCGGCGCGGCCTCGCGCGCTTCGTCTGCGAGCAACCGCCGTACTCGATCCTCGCCCGCGGCGTCGAGACAGAGGTGCTGCCGACGTGCGAGCGCTACGGCCTGGGCGTGATCCCGTGGAGCCCGCTCGGGGGCGGCTGGCTCTCCGGGCGCTTCCGGAAGGGCGCGGATGCGACCAGCCATCGCGCCGACAGGATTCCCGAGCGCTACGACCTGTCGCTGCCCGGGAACCAGCAGAAGCTCGACGCGGTAGAGCAGCTCGCCCAGCTCGCCGAGCAGGCCGGGATGAGCCTGATCCACCTCGCGCTCGCGTTCGTGATCCGCCACCCGACCGTGACCGCTGCGATCGTCGGGCCGCGGACGCTCGAGCAGCTCGAGGGCCAGCTCGGCGCCGCCGACGTGCACCTGAGCGACGACGTCCTGGACGCGATCGACGAGATCGTCCCGCCGGGGACGAACCTGAATCCGGCCGACGCCGGGTGGCGCGCGCCGCACCTCGACGATCCCGCCTCGCGCCGGCGCTGATTCTTAGCCTGCTCTACGGCTCGCCACGTAGGCTGCAGAGCGTGGTGAAGGTTGCCGTGGCAGGTGTGGTCGTGCTGGTCCTTGCGGTTCTTTGCGCAGGTGAATCGTCGAAGGCTCGGGCCTTGACGTACGCGGCTCGGGCGGGTGGACTCACCTCCCCCGACGTGAGCTCGAACTGGGCCGGGTACGCGGCGATCGGGACCGACGAGACGCCTGTGACCTTCACCGACGTCACCGGGACGTGGGTGCAGCCGAAGGTCACCTGCGTCGCCGGACGCACCGACGCGACCGCGTTCTGGGTGGGGCTCGGCGGCGACAGCGAGGCGTCGCAGGCGCTCGAGCAGCTCGGGACGGGTGCCGAATGCGACCGCGGCAGCAGCACGCCGAAGTACGACGCCTGGTGGGAGATCGTGCCGGCCGCCTCGGTCCCGATTCACCTCAAGATCAACCCGGGCGACCGCGTGACGGCAGCCGTGCTCGTGAACGGACAGACGGTGACGATGAGCCTGAAGAACGTGACGCGCCACACGCGCTACGCGAGGACCGTCACCGAGAAGCAGCCGCTCGACCAGTCGTCGGCCGAGTGGATCGCAGAGGCGCCGTCGTCCTGCACGAGCAACGGGCGCTGCCGGGCCGTGCCGTTGACGCAGTTCGGCACCGTCACGTTCACGAATGCCGCCGCGATCGGCAACGCCCATCCGGGCACGATCTCCGACCCGACCTGGATCGCGACCCCGATCGAGCTGATCTCGGGCGGAGACGGCGGCCGCTTCTTCGGACGCGGCGACGTCCTCGGCCCGGGAGTCGGCGCGGTGCCGACCGACCTCTCCGCCGACGGCCGCTCGTTCAGCATCGCGTGGCAGCAAAACGTCACGCCGCCGAACCCGTAGGAGACCACCTCCACCACCCGTCGTACTGAGACATGTCTGGCGTCTGACCCCCGACGTGTCCCGACGGGGCATGGCGAGTGTCACGACTTCCACCCCTCCTCGCGCCGATCCGGCTCAACCACGCCCCTCGCATGTCTACCGCGGACGTGTCCGGGGGTCTGACCCCGCACGGGTACCGACCTGTCCCCACGGGAGCTGTAGGGGTCTGACCCCCGACATGTCCCGACGGGGCGTGGCGAGTGTCACGACTTGCGGACCGGGTCGCGGCCGGCCTGGCTCAACCACGCGGGCGGCTTGTCCACGCGAGGCGTGTCCGGGGGTCTGACCCCGGTTGGGGGCCGCTAGCTCGTTTCCCGAGCCGAGTCGCGCATGAGAGGATCGCGTGGTGACCACCACGCGCACGATCGAGACGGCCGACGGGCGCACGCTCGGCCTGTACGAGGGAGGCGACCCGAGCGGCGCCCCCGTGGTCATGCACCACGGCTCACCCGGATCCGGGCTCCTCTATGCGCGGCACGACGTGCTCGCGCGCGAGCAGGGAATCCGCCTGATCGGCTACGACCGACCGGGCTACGGCGACTCGGCGCGCGTGCCCGGCCGCGCGATCGCGAACTGCGCCGCCGACGTCGACGCGATTGCAGACGCGCTCGGCCTCGAGCGCTACACCTCGTGGGGCATCTCCGGCGGAGGCCCGCACGTCCTCGCGTGCGCCGCGCTGTGCGACGAGCGCCTCACCGCCGTCGCGAGCCTCGCCGCCGTAGCGCCGTGGGGCGCCGAAGGGCTCGACTGGCTCGCGGGCATGGGCGAGTCGAACGTCGAGGAGTTCGACGCGGTGCTCGCCGGCGAAGCCGCGCTGCGCCCGCCGCTCGAGCGCGACCGCGCGGAGATGCTTGCCGCGGCGCCGAGCGACCTCGTCACCGTCTGGTCGTCCCTCCTCGGCGAGGAGGATCGCAGCGTCCTCTCGGAGGAGTTCGCCGGGTTCATCCTCGAATCGGGCGCGGTCGGCCTGCGCGACGGCGTGGACGGCTGGCTCGACGACAACCTCGCGTTCGTCCAGCCGTGGGGCTTCGCGCCGGACGCGATCAACCGGCCGGTGCTCCTCCTCCACGGCGCCGACGACCGCTTCGTCCCGGTGTCGCACGGCCGCTGGCTCGCCGCCCGCATCCCCGGGGTCGAGCCGCGGATCACCGACGCCGACGGCCACCTGACGCTCCTCGAGCGCCGGCCGCGCGAGGTGAACGAATGGCTGCTGTCGCACAGCTGAACGGCGCGGTCAACGCGGCCCTTCGCAAGGGGATCCTCGCCGCCGCCGACAGCACGCGCGTGCAGCGGCTCGTCCGGCGACACGGCATGAAGCTCGGCGCCGGCCGCTTCGTGGCCGGCGAGACGCTCGACCAGTGCGCGGCCGTGCTGCGCAGGCTGAACGACCAGGGCCTCCATGCGAACACGACGCTGCTCGGCGAAGGCGTGCTCGAGCCGGGCGAGACCGACGCCGTCGTGCAGGCGTACCGGAACATCATCGACCGGATCGCAACCGACGAGCTCCGCGCCAACGTCGCGCTGAAGCTGACGCATCTCGGGCTCGAGATCGACGAGGAGCTTGCGTTCGCGAACGTCCGCACGCTCGTCGAGTACGCGACAGAGCGCGGCGAGTTCCTGCGGATCGACATGGAGCAGTCGCAGTTCGTAGACGCGACCCTTCGCATCTACCGCCGCCTGCGCGAAGGCGGCCTCGACGGCGTCGGCACGGTGCTCCAGGCGTACCTCTACCGCACACCCGACGACCTCGAAGCGCTGCTGCCCCTCATGCCGAACCTCCGGCTCGTGAAGGGCGCGTACCTCGAGCCGTCGGCGATCGCGTATCCCCACAAGACCGACGTCGATGCGGCATACACCCGTCTGCTCGAACGAATGCTCACGAGCGCCGGGCACACCGCGGTCGCGACGCACGACGAGCGCCTGATCGAGCACGCGATCGGATTCGCGGAAGCGCATGACATCCCGCGCGACCGGTTCGAGTTCCAGCTCCTCTACGGCGTACGCCCGCAGCTGCAGCTCAGCCTCGCGCGCCGCGGCTACAAGGTGCTCGTCGCGACGCCCTATGGTCCCGAGTGGTACCCGTACCTCATGCGCCGCCTCGGTGAGCGGCCCGCGAATCTCCTGTTCTTCTTGCGGAACACGTTCAGGGGGTAGACCGACGTCATGGCGTCGCTCCAACGCGTCACGATCAACGGTTTCCGTGGCGCGCGGGACGTGGCGCTCGAGCCCGGCCGGCTGTGCGTGCTCGTCGGCGAGTCCTCCTCCGGGAAGTCGACCGTCCTCTCCGCGATCTGGGCGCTCCTCGAAGCCGCCGCGCCGATGCCGGCGGGCAGCGACATCTCGCGCGGCCATACGCGCGTGCACGTCGAAGCGGAGTATGCGGGGCGCACGCTGTTCCTCGACGCGCGGCCGCCGAGCACGCTGAACCTGAACCGCGAGGGAGCCCCACCGGCCCTCTTCTTCCCGGCCAGCCGCCGGCCGACGACACTGCTCGCTCCGACCGATCACGAGTCGACGCGCGCCGTGCGGATCGTGCGCGACGACACGCGCGCCGAGGACGGAGGGCTGGCGCTGATCCGCGCCATCTCGGCACTCCTCGATGCGAGCATCCGCGGGCTCGTCATCCTGATCGAGGAGCCGGAGCTCTACCTCAGCCCGCCCGGGCAGCGCCACCTGAACCGGCTGCTTCGCCGCCTGGCCGCTCGCAACCAGGTGCTCTACTCGACGCATGCGGCTGCCTTCCTTGCGGTCGACGAGCTGAGCGAGCTCGTGCTCGTTCGCTACGACGAGCGGACCGGAACGAGGTTGCTGCAGCCGAAAGCACTCACGCAGAAGCAGACGTTCCGGATGTTCGCGGAGTTCGACGCCGAGCGCGCCGAGGTGTTCCTCTCGCGCGCAGTGCTGTTCGTGGAAGGCCGCACCGAGAAGCTCGCGTTCCCGTTCATCTTCCAGGCGCTCGGGTTCGACACCGACCAGGAGGCGATCGCGATCGTCGACTGCACCGGCAAGGGCAACATGCCCCTCTACGCCGAGATCTGCAACGCCTGCGAGATCCCGTACGTCGTCGTCCACGATCGCGACGCGCCCCGCGGCACACAGCCCACCGAGGCCGAGCAGATCGCAAACGACGCGATCCTGCGCATCGCGGGTCGCAAGCGCACCGTCATGCTCGTCCCCGACTTCGAGGGCGTGACCGGCCTGAGCTCCCGGCGCGGCAAGCCGGCAGCCGCCTGGAGGCGCTTTCAGGGCGCCGACGCGGAGGTTCCGGGCGCGCTGCGCCAGGCGGTCGAACGCGTCGTCGCGGCGGCCCATCGGGCGCCGCGGACGACCCGCGGCGCCTGAGTACCATGACCACGTGCCGGCCTGGAAACGGATCCTCGATTGGGTCGCGACGATCTGCGTCGCGCTCGCCTTCGTGCTCATCTTCGAAGCGGAGGTCGCGAAGCCGTACCGCATCCCGTCGTCGTCGATGGAGCCGACGCTGCACTGCGCACGCCCCGGCGCCTGGTGCGAGGCGCGCTTCAGCGACCGCGTGATCGTCAACCGGCTCGCCTACCGCTTCTCCTCGCCGTCCCGCGGGCAGATCGTCGTCTTCACCGCTCCGCCCGAGGCCTCGATCCAATGCGGCGAGGGCGGCACGTTCGTGAAGCGCCTGATCGGCTTGCCCGGCGACACGATCTCCGAGCACAACGGCGTGATCACGCTGAACGGCAAGCGCCTGCACGAGCCGTACGCGTCGAACACGAAAGACGACAACGTCACCGGCACCTGGCGCGTGCCGGCCGGGCACTACTTCTTCATGGGCGACGACCGAAGCCACTCGTGCGACTCGCGGACGTGGGGCTCGGTGCCCGCGCAAGAGCCTGATCGGCCCGTTGCTCCTCACGTACTGGCCGCCGAACCGGCTCTCGCTGCACTGACGCGCGGCGCGCAGTGCGGCCGGCAACCGGCGGCGCGCGTGCGTGAGCGTGTCCTGCAATGCCTCGCCGGCCGCCTCGGTGACCGCCTCACCATGACCGACGAGGATCCGCGCGGGCTCGAGACCGCGCAGCGCGCGGGGCGGGAACGGGCGGATCAGCGGATGCAGGCCGACGCGCTCGCCGGGCGCGCGGAAGAACGCGACCGTGCCGAGCGCGTCGGCGCTGACGAGCGTGCGACCGGCGGGCTCCCAGAGGGCGACCTCGCGCCACCAGCGACGGTCGCGAACCGGCAGCGCCTCGAACGGGGCCGGAAGGCCTTCCCAGCCCTGAACCTGCTGGACGCCGAGCCGCGTCGCCCATGCGGCACAGCCCCGCTGGTGCCGATCGAGCAGCTGCAGGACGCCGGCCGGCTCGCCGAGCGCGCGGATGCGCTCTTCGAGCTCCGGCTCGTCGACCGGATCCACGAGCCAGACGCGGCCGTCGACGGCAGAGGGCGTGCGAGCGTCCTCTGCATGCGGTCGTCCTCGAGGCCCAGCCGAAGCCGCCGTCCCACTCGTCAACCAGCCGCCACCCCACGTGGCTCCATGATCGCATCGATGAGCCCGTACTCGATCGCCTCCTCGGGCGTCATGAACCGGTCGCGGTCGATGTCGCGCAGCACCTGGTCGACGTCCTGGCCCGAGTGGTGCGAGATGATCTCGGCCATCTGCTTCGTCATGTCGAGGATCTCGCGCGCGGCGATCTGGATGTCCGCCGGCGTCCCGCGAAACCCGCCGGAGCCCTGATGGATCATGATCTTCGCGTTCGGGAGGGCAAAACGCTTGCCGGCCGCGCCGCCGCAGAGGATCATCGCGCCCGCGCTCATGCCCATCCCGAGGCACACGGTCGAGACATCCGAGCCCACGTATTGCATCGCGTCGTAGATCGCCATCCCGGCGTACGCGGAGCCGCCGGGCGAGTTGACGTAGAGATAGATGTCCTGTCCCGGCTTCTCCGCGTCGAGGAAGAGGAGCTGCGCCGCGACGACGTTCGCGATGTCGTCGTTCACCTCCTGGCCGAGAAAGACGATGCGCTCGCGCAAGAGCCGCGAGTAGATGTCGAACGAGCGCTCATAGGAGCCCGACTGCTCCACCACCATGGGGACGACAGAACCGACGACCACGAGAACCTCCTCCAGTAATATGCAACCTGAAGGTTGCTACTGTAGCGCAACTCGGAGGTTGCACATGATCCACAAGGAGATCTTCCTGCCGGTTCCCCGCGAAGAGGTCTGGGAAGCGCTGACCGACCCGGAGCACCTCGAGGACTGGTTCGCCAACACGGTCGAGGTCGACCTCCGCCCGGGCGGCGGCGCGAGCTTCCGCTGGGGCAACGGCGAGGAGCGCCGGGCGACCTTCACGGAGGTCGACCCCGAGCGGCGGCTCGCGTTCGACTGGGAGGACGACGGTGCGGTCGAGTTCACGCTCGACGACGACGCGCCGGCGGCACCCGCCTGACCGTGGTGGAGTCGTCCCCCGCCTGGAGCACGGCACTCGAGCTGCAGGCCTCGGCGCTCGCCGTTGTCTGACCCGCTCAACCTCGTCTTCGGCGCTCTCGCCGACCCGAGCAGGCGCCAGGTGATCGGCTATCTCGCGGAGTCCGGCACGGCCACCGCGACGGAGCTGACCGGCGAGCTGCCGATGACGCGGCAGGCCGTGTCGAAGCACCTGACGACGCTCGCCGGTGCGGGCCTCGTCGAGTCGGAGCGGCAGGGACGCGAGACGCGCTACCGCCTGACGCAGCTCGGCAACGAGTGGGACGACCGTCTCGACTCGCTCCGCAAGCACCTCGAGCACCTGCAGACCGCCGGGCGTGGCGTCGACACCTACGTGACGCAAGTAGGCTCGCGTCGATGACCACCTACGACTCCGTCCGCTCGCTGCCGCTCGTCGTCGACGGCTACGACCTGGAGCCGCTCGAGAAGGAGGTCGCGCGCGGCTTCACGCTCCGCCGCACCGTCGTCGTGCTGCGCGGCGGCGGCGAGGAGGGCCGCGGCGAGGAGGTCGACTACAACCCCGCCGAGCAGCAGCTCTTCCAGGAGCGCCGTAACGAGCTCCCGTTCGCCGGCCGCCACACGCTCGAGTCGTTCTCGCTCCTGCAGGCCGGGCAGACCGAGTACCGGCGCTGGGCGTTCGAGTCGGCCGCGCTCGACCTCGCCCTGCGGCAGGCGGGCCTCTCGCTCGCCGAGGCGCTCGGCCTGAAGGTTCACCCCGTGCGCTTCGTCGTCTCGACGCGCGTCACGAACGTGGAGGGCTGGCTGGCGCTCGATCCCGACCTGCACTTCAAGCTCGACCCGGACGCCAAGTGGCCCGAGGAGACGATCGACTGGCTGGCGGAGACCGGCCGCGTCGAGACGGTCGACTTCAAGGGCGTGTATCGCGGCGATTTCGGCTCGCCGCCCGACCCGGTCCTCTACCGGCGGATCGCCGAGGCCTTCCCCGACCGCGTGGATCGAGGATCCTGCGCTGAACGAGGAGACCTCCGAGGTGCTCGCCCCGCATCGCGACCGCATCACGTGGGACGCGGCGATCCACGACTGGGCCGACGTCGAGACGCTGCCGTTCACACCGCGCTGCCTGAACAGCAAGCCGTCGCGCTTCGGGTCGGTGAAGCGGCTGTTCGACTTCTACGACCACTGCGCCGAGCATGGCATCGCGCTCTACGGCGGCGGCCAGTACGAGCTCGGGCCCGGCCGCGGCCAGATCCAGCTGCTCGCCTCGCTCTTCCACGCCGACGCGCCGAACGACGTGGCGCCTCCCGGCTACAACGCGAGCGAGCCAGTCGCCGGACAGCCGCCGAGCCCGCTCGAGCTCAGCAGCGAGCCGGGCTTCCGCGGCTGAACGCAGCCGTCATTCGTACTGGAGCGCCTCGAGCACGTTCAGGCGGGACGCTCGACGGGCGGGGAAGATCGCGGCGAGGATCCCGACGACGACCGTCATGATCGCGAACACGATCAGCGACCCCACCGGCAGCGAGAACTGGATGAAGTCGACGCGGTAGACGAGCAGCCCTCCGAGGACGATGCCGAGGACGATCCCGAGCGCGCCGCCGATGAGGGCGGTGATCACGCTCTCGTGGCGGATCATCCGGCGTACCTGGCGGCGGGTCATGCCGATCGCGCGCAACATCCCGATCTCGCGGGTGCGCTCGAACACGGTGAGCACGAGCGTGTTGACGATCCCGAACAGGCTCACGATCACCGACAGGGCGAGCAGTACGTAGAGGATGTTGAGCACCGAATTGAGCCCGCTGATCTGGTTGTCGACGAACTGCTGCCGCGTCTGCACCTTTGCGTTCGGGAACTCCTTCAACGTGGCGTTCAGCCGAGCCAGGTTCGCGTCGTTCGTACCGCCGCGAACGCGCACGAAGGAATAGAGGTTGCGCGGGTTCGCGTTGTTGGCGTCCCAGGTCGCCTGCGAGATCGTGACCGAGCCGAACGGCGACCCTCCGGAAGGCGGGTCGAAGATGCCGTTGACCTTGAACGTCTTGCGCTGACCATCCGCGAACGTGACGACGAGGGGCGAGCCAGTGGCCAGCTTGTGGGTCTTCGCGTAGCCCTTGTCGACGAACGCGCCGGAGTTGCCGAGCGTCGCCATGGTCTGCTGCGAGCCGTCGATCCAGTCGAGGTGGAACATCGTGCTGCTCGGCGGATTCACCGCGGTGGCGAAGAGTGAGTGGCCGAACGCGCCGATCTCACCCGTCCGCACGTTTCCGACCGCTTCGACGATCGGGTTCTTCGCCACGGCGTCGGCGGCGGTCGGCGGGATCGGCGTGAAGTTGTTCTGTGCGGTGATCGCGTAGTCCGCGTTCTGCCAGATCTTGTTGACCGCACCGCGGAAGCTCGTGGTGATGCCTGCTGCCAGCACCGCGACGAGCGTGACGAGGGCGAGGCCGATCATCAACGCCGCCGCTGTCGACGCGGTGCGCTGTGGGTTGCGCCGGGCGTTGTCGCGCGCGAGCACGGCTGCGGTCCCGCCGATGCGGGTCCCGGGCCAGCCGAGGCCCCACGCGAGCGGCCCGATCACGCGCTCCGAGAGCATCGCGACGCCGATGAAGATCAGAACCGCGCCGATCCCCATCGAGACGAGCACGCGCTGTCGTTCCGAGATGCGGCTTGAAGAGGCCGAACGCGATCGCGGCGAAGCCGAGTGCGGTGGTCGTCGCGGCGCCGAGCGTTCGATAGCGATGGAAGCGAGACTCGGGGAGCTTGGCGCCCTCGCGCACCGCAGCGATCGGCGGCACGCGTGTGGCGCGAATCGCCGGTCGCAGGCTCGCGACGAGCGTGACGAGAATGCCGGCGGCCAAGGCGATCACGATCGTCGAGGTGCCGAAGACGATCCCGCTGTTCGGCAATGTGAAGCCGACCGCGCCGAACAGCCTGAAGAGGCCCTTGGCGAGCGCGAGGCCGAGAAAGAGCCCCGTGACGGCGGCGAGGACGCCCATCACGAGCGCCTCGATCACGATCGACGTCAGCACCTGGCGCCGGCTGGCGCCGAGCGTGCGCAGCGTGGCGAACTCGCGCGTCCGCTGCGCGATCGTGATCGACAGCGAGTTCGCGATCACGAAGCTGCCGACGAAGAGCGCGATCCCGCCGAATGCGAGCAGGAAGCCGCGCAGGAACGTGATGAACGAGTCGGTCTGTTTCGCGTCCTCGCGCGCCTGGGCCGTGCCGGTGCGCACCTGTGCCGTCGGCGGGAGAATCGACCGAACCGACTTCAGCAACTGCGGGTCGGTGTAGCCCTGTTTGCGGGCGATCGAGATCTCGTCGAAGCGCCCCGGCTTCTGGAAGAGCTTCTGCGCCGTCGGGAGGTCGAAGCCGGCGAGCGTTGCGCCGCCGAGCGCGGAAGCAGAGCCGAACTTGACGATCCCGGAGATGCGGAACTGCTTCACCGGCCCCTCGGCCTGCACCCCGACGTCGCCTCCGGTGACGAGGTGCTTCTTCTTCGCGGTGTTGCTGTCGATCACGACCTCGCCGCCGCGCGGCCAGGACCCGCTGACGAGCGTGAGCACGTTGAACGGCGACTGCGGGTTGGAGATGCTGAAGCCGAGGTTCGGGGCGCCGCCGAAGACGATCGCCTTCCCCTTGCTGTCGATCAGCTGCGCCTCGCCGCTGACACTGCCCTCCGCCTCGGAGACCTCGGGCAGGGCATCGACCTTCGCGAGCAGCGACCCGGGCAGCGTCGGGGCGAACGTTCCCTGGTTGTTCTGGTTGTTGATGTCGAACGCGGACTTCCCGCTGATCACGGCGTCGGAGCCCTGGCGGACGTCCGTGTAGATGAAGTTGAAGGCCTTGTCGATCGAGTCGGTGAGGACGAGCGTGCCGCTGACCATCGCGACGCCGAGCACGATCGCGAGCGCCGTCAGTGCGGTACGGAGCTTGCGCCCCATCAGCCCTGCGATCGCGACCTTGATCATGAGCCGGCGCGGCCGACGGCCGCGAGGATCTCGTTTGCCCCGCTGCGCGGAAGCTCCTCGACGATGCGGCCATCGGCGAGGAAGAGGACGCGGTCGGCGATCTCCGCCGCGTGCGCGTCGTGCGTGACCATCACCATCGTCTGGCCGAGCTCCTCCGCGGACTGACGAAGGAGCTCGAGGATCTCACCGCCCGTCTTCGAGTCGAGATTGCCGGTCGGCTCGTCGGCGAACACGACGGTGGGCTTCGAGACGAGCGCACGCGCGATCGCGACGCGCTGCTGCTGGCCGCCCGACAGCTCGGACGGGCGATGCGAGCGGCGGTCGCCGAGCCCGACACGCTTCACGAGGTCCTCGAAGAACTCGGGATCGGGCTTCTCGCCCGCGATCGAGAGGGGCAGCAGCACGTTCTCCTCGGCGGTCAGCATCGGCAGGAGGTTGAAGAACTGGAAGACGAAACCGATGTGCTTGCGGCGGAGCAGGGTCACCTCGCGGTCGGAGAGACTGCCGACGTCCTGCCCTGCGATGTGAATCGAGCCGCTCGTCGGCTTGTCGAGAGCCGCAAGCAGGTGCATCAGGGTCGATTTCCCCGAGCCCGAAGCGCCCATGACCGCGACGAGCTCTCCCGGCTTGACGCCGAGAGACACGCCCTGAAGTGCGTTGACGAGCGCCTCGCCCTCGCCGTAGGTGCGGGTGAGGTCGGTGGCAGTGACGACGTAACCGTTTGAGCTCATGGCTCCGAGGCTACCGGCCGACGCACCAACACCGCCATAGGGTACGACCCTGATTCGACCCTGGTCCTACGCAGCCACTCCGGTTAGCTCAGGAAGAATGTCTTTGCCGTAGGTTTGCAGCGTCTCTTCCTGGCCATGTGTCATCAGGTAGACGTTGAACTGGTCGACGCCGATCCCCTCGAGCTCTTTCAGCTTCGCCTTGCACTGCTCGGTGTCGCCGATCACGCAGAAGCGGTCGCAGATCTCGTCGGTGACGAACTCGCCGTGCTTGGCGCCGACACGCGAGTGCTCGTTGTAGTCGTAGAACTTCCGCGCCTGCACGTAGTCGGTCAGCGCCTGGGGGACCGAGCTTCCGTCGGTGCCGTAGCGGTCGATCAGGTCCTGCACGTGGTTGGAGACCATCGCCGGGAACCACCGCACCTGGTCGCGCGCATCCTGGAGGTCGTCGGTGACGTGACTCGGCGCGCTGACGATGCACTTCAGCGCCGCCGGGTCGCGGCCGGCCTCCTCGGCGGCCTTGCGCGCCGTGTCCATGATCCACGTGATGATGTCCGGGTCGGCGAGCTGGATGATGATGCCGTCGCCCTGCCGCCCACCGACCGCGAGCGCCTTCGGGCCGTACCCGGCGACGTGCATCTCGATCTCGGGCAACTCGGGCCGGACCCACTTGAGCTGGAGCTCCTTGCCGTTCCAGGTGACTTCCTTGCCGTTCATGAACGGCTTGATCATCTTCAGCGCCTCTTCGAACTCCGCGACCTTCACCGGCTGCTGGCCGATGTAGCGCCGCGCGGAGTCGCCGCGCCCGATCCCCATGATCATGCGGCCGTTCGAGATGTCGTGCAGCGTCGCGTAGGCGCTCGCAAGCACCGTCGGCTCGCGCGTTCCCGGGTTCGTGACCATGTGGCCGAGCTTGATCGTCGACGTGCGGTCCGCGACGAGCGCCAGGACGGGGAACGACTCCTGCCAGAGGACATGCGAGTCGTAGGTCCACGCGTACTCGAACCCTTGCTTCTCTGCGAGCTGGATCAGCTCGATCAGGCGGCTGAAGGGCGGGTCGGGGAGAACGGTGACGCCGAAGCTCAAGCTCATGGGGCCTCCCTGTCGCGGTACGGCAAAGCCTACCGAGCGCTAGCCGACGAGTCCCGCGGGCTCCTCGATCAGGTCGGCGAGCGTGTCGAGGAACTGAGCGCCCCGTGCGCCGTCGACCACGCGGTGGTCGAACGAGATCGAGAGAACGAGGCTCGGGCGCGCGACGAGCGTTCCACCCACGACGGCCGGCCGCTCGAGGATCCGGCCCACGGCGAGGATCGCGGCCTGCGGCGCGTTGACGATCGCCTGGAACGCGTCGACGCCGTACATGCCCAGGTTCGAGATCGTGAATGTGCCGCCCTGAAGGTCGCCCGGGCGCAGGCGGCCGTTCCGCGCAGCCTCGGCGATCTCCGTCCGCCGTGCGGAGATCGCGGCCAGGCTCAGGGTGTCGGCGTCGTGCACGACCGGCACGACGAGAGCGTCGTCGGTCGCGACTGCGATCCCGACGTTGATCGCGGCGGCAGCGGCGATCGAGCCGTCCTGCCACGAGGCGTTCACCCGCGGATGCCGGCGCAGCGCCTCGGCGCAGAGCTTCACGAGCAGGTCGGTGTGGCTGACGCCCTCCGTGCCCGCCTTGCGCCGGGCCGACGCACGCCAGCTCTCGAGCCGCGTTGCGTCCACCTCCCTCCCGAGGACGAATTGCGGCACCTCCTGCCACGAGCGCGTCACGCGGTCCGCCATCACGCGCCAGACGCTTCCGACTTCCACGGTGCCGCGGTCGGGCGCCGGGACGCCGCCCGCCGCCTCGACGTCGGCGGCGACGACGGCCCCGTTCGGGCCGCTGCCGACCAGCGCGTCGATCGACACCCCCGCGGTCTGCGCGAGCCTACGTGCCTTCGGCGAGGCGAGCGTGCGGCGCGGCGGTCGCGGAACCTCGGGACGTGGCGCGGGCGCCGGCAAGAGTGCCTGCGCGATCGACTCGCCCTCGGCGACGACGAACGCGATCACCGTCCCGACCGCCACCTCCGCGCCCTCGGCTGCGCTGACGCCGGTGAGCGTGCCGGCCGCAGGCGCCTCGATCTCGACCGTCACCTTGTCGGTCTCGACCTCGAGCAGCGGCTCGCCCTTCGCGAGCACGTCTCCCTCGCCGCGCAGCCAGCGAAGCACCTTCCCGGTCTCCTGCGCCATCCCGAGCGCGGGCATGATCACCTCGGCCGGCATCAGTCTGCGTGCGCCGCCTCGAAGCGCGCAGAGCCGACGACCGCGTCGGCGAGCGAGGGGTTGTTCAGATGCGACTGCGTCTCCCGGATCCCGGGCAGCTCGCCTCCAACGGTGAAGTGCTTCTGCCCGGCGACGAGCAGCTCCTCGGCCGGGAACCGCGTGATCACCTGGCAGCCGTCCTTCGTGACGACGAGCTGCTCCTCGATCCGCGCGGCCTGCCAGCCGTCGCTGGCGGGCCAGAAGGTCTCGAGCGCGAAGACCATTCCCTCTTCGATGATCGTCGGGTAGTCGAAGGAGACGAGCCGGCTGAAGATCGGCTTCTCCCAGCTCGAGAGCCCCACGCCGTGCCCGTACTGGAGCGCGAAGGCGGCCTCCTCGTCCGGGAACCCGAACTCCTGGGCCTTCGGCCACACCGCGACGACGTCCGCGGTCGAGACGCCGGGGCGGATCAGCGAGATCGCGTGGTCGAGGATGTCGCGGCAGCGCTTGTACGCGTCGACGAGGCCACGCGAGGCGCTCCCGACGGCGAACGTCCGGTAGTAGCAGGTGCGATAGCCGTTGTAGGAATGGAGGATGTCGAAGTAGGCGGGGTCGCCCGGCCGCATCATCCGGTCGGTGAAGACGTGTGGATGCGGGCTGCAGCGCTCGCCCGAGATCGCGTTGATCCCTTCGATGTGCTCGGAGCCGAGCTCGAACAGCCGCTTGCTGACGAGCGCGACCGCGTCGCTCTCGCGGAAGCCCGGCCGCATCGCCCGGAAGAGGTCGTCGTACGCTGCGTCGACCATCGCGCACGCGGTGTTCAGCAGCGTGATCTCGTCGGAGGTCTTGACGATGCGGATGTCCTGCATGAGCGCCTGGCCGTCGACGACCGTGATGCCGGCCGCTTCGAGCGCGCGCAGCACCGGCAGCTCGACGACGTCGACGCCGAGCGGCTCGCCGAGCAAGCCGCGCTCCTCGAGCTCGACGCGGATCTTCTCGGCCACCGACTCCGCACGCCCGGGCGCCGAGCCTCGCAGCGTGGAGATCCCGGCACGCGAGCGGCCCTTGCCGAGCCACGGGTTGTAGAGGGTGTGATGCCGTGCGGCCGAGCCGAAGTCCCACATGATCGGGTCGTCGTTCTGCGGCAGCAGGCAGAAGCGCACGTATTTGTCGACGGCCCACATGCCGATGTGCGTCGCCGTGATGTAGCGGATGTTGCTCATGTCGAAGCAGAGCAGCGCCCCGAGCTCGGA
>CAVWQY010000001.1:0-695815 GCA_963757255.1 uncultured Thermoleophilia bacterium | reverse complement strand
AGATCGCGCAGCTTCTCCTGATCCTGCTCGCGGCCCAGCGCCGCCAGCATCCGGGCGAGATCGTCGACCGACGCGACTGCCGGCCTGACGCCCTTGCCGAGTGGCTCCCGTGTCGCGACCCGGCGGAGATCGTCGTAGCCGCCTGTTCCCTCCGGCCGGGAGACGATCTTCAGTTCGCCTCGATTCGTGGACAGCTCGATGACTTCGTCCCCTGCCGCTCCGATGTTGGCTGCCGAGAGCGTCACGCCGATCAGCACCCTGGACCTCCAATTCCTCGAGCGCTGCTTCGAGCCGTTCTAGGTTGTCCGGCTTTGTCGAAGGGACGATGTCGACGCCGCGGGTGATCTCCTCGGCGCCGTGTACAACGCGACCGAAGGCACCGACGACGATATATGCGACACGTTTCGATCAAGCGTCGTGAGCAGTCCGAGCGGGTCGAAGCGTCGAGGCGCGTCAGCCACGATGTTCGTCCTGCTCGACGGCCGTAAGCAATCTGCGAACGCGGCGCTCCGGCGACAGGAGCAGGTTCTTGTTGAGCCGGTCTTGTCGAGACTCGTCGTAAGGATGAAGCTCGAGTGGTAGGTCGAAGCCGCAAGCGCGCACGAGCTCGAGCAGCGTTTCGACGCTCGGCGCGACCACGGCCTGCTCCCAACGTGCGATAACGGACCGATCGCGGCCCGTCCGCTCCGCTAGCTCGGTCTGCGTGAGCCCCGCTCGGAGCCTGGCTTCACGGATAAGAGAAGCGCTACGCATGGTGCGAGTTTACTACGCGACTTGAAAGAGCACTACTATGCATATATGCTACGCGATGTCGAATGAGCACGAGCATAGAAGACGGTGGTGGATCTGGCCGCACCTCCCGCGGTGGCGATGCCGCAACCGCACCACTGGTCCTCTCGCAGTTCTCAACTCGGTTGCCGCCGAATCTACTCGAGCGCCTGCGCGTCGCCGCTCCGCAGCTTGGCATGCGCCAGTCAGACATCGCGGCGACTGCTCTTGACGACTTTCTCCGCGGCCGGGGATTCTGATGGGTCCGCGGAGCCACGTCAGCGTCGTCGACTACTACACAGACGTTGTTCTGCCGGCGCTCGCTGAGCGTCTGGACGCCGCCTTCCCGGAGTTCGGCTGGCGTCGCGACGCCCGCGGCTGGATCGCGACGAACCAGGAGACGACGCACCGCGTGCTCGGCGTCCGCGCAGAGCGAGTCGTCGCACACGGACCAGCCCCTCGTGGATTCCTTGTCCATGGAGGCGAGGCGACGCTTGGACGGCGTATGTGAGCGGCGGGGGTGTTCCGCGAGGCGAGAGCTTCAGTCGGGCAGTGCTCGACCTCGCGCGACGAGCGGGCGTGGACACCTCGCCGATCGAGCGGCCCGTCCCTCGTGACCGGCGCACGGATCTCCTGCACGATTTCTTCACGCTTTGCCGATGGGAGCTGGCGGCCGACCGGGGGCGAAGGCGCGCGCGTATCTCGAGCAGCGCGGGCTGCCGGCGGAGACGATCGAGGAAGCGGGCTCGGCGTCGTGCCCGCTGCGGCCTCCGCCCGCGATTGCCTTCGCTCGTCTGGCTACTCCGATCAAGAGATCGTCCAACTCGGGAATGCTCAGACTCGCGCTGGCCCGGACGGCTCTGCGGCGGTTGGCGCGACGAGCGGGGAAGATCAAGGACGCTCTGGGCGCGCTCGCTCGACGCGTCCGCGGATGACACTCGCTACCTATACCTCCGCGGCGTAAGCCGCGGAACCTCCTCCGTACGGACTTTCGTGGGTGATCAAGGAGACGCCGCGGCCGCGCGACATCGTTCTCGTAGAGGGTCTTCTCGACGTTCACCATCTTCGGTCCCGTGGCGTCAAGAACGTCGCGGCGCTGGGCGGTACCGGGATCGCGCGCACCCTCTTCGAGCGCTTGGCGCGCCTTGGTTTCGAGCGCGTTACGCTCTGCCTCGACCGCGACGGAGCTGGCCGTGAAGCAACGGCGAAGGCGGTCGAGCATGCCGCGAGTGCCCGGCGAGCCCGCTCGTCCTGGTCATCGATCCAGACCGCCTCGCGCCCGCAAGGACCCGGACGAATTCGTGCGCCGGGCGGCGTCGATGCGTGGGGCTGGATTTTCGCGGAACGGTGTATGCGGAGTGACGTGGCGGGCGCTTGAGTTTGTCGGGGCGGTGGAGCCCGGTCTCCCGCAGCGAGCGGCGAGAGGGGCTGGCTCGCGCTGGAGAGTGGCTGGGAACACTACCGCCCCGACTCGCGCTGGAACAGGAGGACGCTCTTCGATCTGTAGCTGAGCGATGCGGTTACTCGATCCCTGCTGTCGAGCGCGCGTTCCGCGCTCGATTCTGGAGCGAGCCATCCCGGACGGCGGCACGGGAGGTCGCGAGAGGTCTGTGATATGGAAGCGACGTTGCTCTCGCCCGAAGACGTAGCCATGCAATGCGGCCTTAGCCGGAAAGCCGTCTATCGGGCGATCGAACGTGGTGAACTGCGAGCGTCCAAGCTCTGCTCGCGGCTCCGGATCACACGGACGACCTAGATCCTGGATCGAAGGAGCGGCTCGAACTGAGCCCGGATGCGGCCGACGAAACCGGGTGCCTCCCGAGGGACTCGAGCCCTTCTCGGTGACTCACCCCAGGCATCGCACCGTGAGCGTCCACCGTCGGGTTCATCCGAGCGGGAAGGTCGCTTGGCGCGTCCGCTGGCGCGACGGGGGAGCCCTCAAGAGCCGGGACTTCGATAGGAAGCGCGACGCGGACGCATTCGAGCTGGATGTCCGGCGGCGCGCACGGCTCGGCGATCTCGAGATGATGGATGCAGGGAAGCAGAGGCTCGAGGATCTCGCTCGGGAGTGGTGGTCGACTTACGCAGAGCCGAACCTCGCACCGAAGACGCGCGTCATGTACGCGTCAGTGTGGGACCGATACGTTTTGCCTCGGCTTGGAGGCTTTGAGTTCGACGGCTGACTCAGCAGTGATTGATGGTTTTCAGGCCGAACTGCGCCGCGAAGGCGTCGGCGATCCCACGATCCTGAAGACGCTTACGCTCTTGCAAGGAATCCTCCAGCGTGCGGTCGTCTGGGGTCGCATTTCGACGAACCCGGTCTCGCCGATCCGGAAGCCAACGCAGAGGCGCAGCGCGCGCCGTGCGCCCCGTACCGCCGGCCACCGTCGAGGAGATCCGTCGCAAGCTCATCGGCGGAAACCGCGTTCGGACGCCGACGCTCGTGTCGATGCTCGCCTACGCCGGTTTGCGGCCGGGCGAAGCGCTCGCACTGAGATGGGGGGACGTCGGGGAGCGGACGATCCTCGTCGAGCGTGCGGCAGCACTCGGTGACGTCAAGGAGACGAAACAGGACAGACGCGTTCGGTTCGATTGTTGGCGCCGCTGGCCGGGGGATCTTCGGGAGTGGCGAATTAAACTGGGCCGCCCCGACGACGACGCGCTTGTGTTTCCGACAAGTGATGGCCGCGTCTGGCCCGAAGAACACTGGCGAAACTGGCGCCAGCGCGTATTCGCCCCCGCGGCCAAGTGCCGCTGGGCTCGACCAGTTTCGCCCGTACGACCTTCGGCATTCGTTCGTATCGCTCCTCTTCGCAGAAGGACGAACGGTGATCGAGGTCGCGCGGCAGGCAGGACACTCCGCGACGATGGCGCTTGCCACTTATGGCCACGTAATCGAGGAGCTGGAGGATACGGCGCGGGAGCCGGCGGAGGACGTGATCCGCAAGGCCCGCGCCCGGCGTGTTCCCTCAGAGTTCCCTCATCAGCTTTCGGCGACTGCCGCGACGACCGGCGAGCGCCGGAAAGTTGCTGCAAATCGTGGGAAGCCCTCTGACGGACTCGAACCGTCGACCCCCTCCTTACCATGGAGGTGCTCTACCAACTGAGCTAAGAGGGCAAGCGGAGCAAGGTTAGCGCGATATCGTCGCTGCCGATGCGCCCGCGCAGCTCGATCACGGTCGTCGGCTGCCACGCGGGCGGTGAGGTCGGCAACGTCGTCGTCGCCGGTGTCGAGCCACCGGCCGGGGCTACCGTCTTCGAGCAGATGCAAGCGTTGCGCGCGGACGACTCGCTGCGGCGCCTGCTGCTCCGCGAGCCGCGCGGGTCGGTCGCCACGCACGCCAACCTGATCGTGCCGGCGACGCGACACGATTGCGACTTCGGCTACATCATCATGGAGCCGACCGAGTACCCGGCGATGTCCGGGTCGAACACGATCTGCGTCGCGACCGTGCTCCTCGAGACCGGGATGGTCGAGCTGCGGGAGCCGGAGACGACGCTGAGGCTCGAGGCGCCCGGCGGCCTCGTCGAGGTCACCGCCGCGTGCCGCGACGGACGGGTCGAGAGCGTCGAGCTGACGAACGTCCCGTGCTTCGCCGACCGGCTCGACGCGCGCCTCGAGGTCGAAGGGCTGGGCGTCCTCAGCGTGGACGTCGCGTTCGGAGGCATGTGGTACGCGATCGCCGACGCGGCAGCGCTCGGCTTCGCCCTCGAGCCGGGAGAGGCGCGCGAGCTCTCGCGTGTCGGCGAGCTGATCCGCGTCGCGGCGCGCGAGCAGCTGCCGTGCGTGCACCCCGAGAACCCCGAGATCGCCGGCGTCTCGATCGTCCAGATCGCCGAGCCGTGGCGCGGAGTGGGGAAGGTGACGAAGAACGCCGTCGTCGTCGCGCCCGGACGGCTCGACCGCTCGGCGACAGGCACCGGCCTGTCGGCGCGGATCGCGACGCTCCACGCGCGCGGCCTGATGGGGGTGGGCGACGCGATGAGCCACGCATCACCGATCGGCTCGACGTTCGACGGGCGGATCGTCTCCGAGACGACGGTCGGCGACCGCCCGGCGATCGTCCCCGCGATCCGAGGCAGCGCCTGGATCACGGGGATGACCGAGCTCTACATCGACGCGGACGACCCGTTCCCGGAGGGCTACCTGCTCTCGGACACCTGGCCGGGCGACGACATCCAGTAGGCCTCGACGCGCTCGAGCGCCTGGGCGACCGTGACGCCGTAGGTCGGCTCGCCGAGCAGCATCGTCGCGAGCTCGTTCGCCTCGCGGATCACGCGTTCGCGCTCCGTGTCGAGCTGGCCCGCGGCGACGAACAACTCGGCGTGCTCGCGTGAGGCCCAGTCGATCAGTGCGCGCGCCCCCGTCACCCCGGTGCCCGACCTCCGCTCCAGCTCCTGGAGCTCGCCGGGCAGCACGGCGGCATCGCGCTCGAGCTCCACGACCTCGCGCTCGGCCCGCTCCAGCGCCGCCTCGGCGACCACGATGTGATCGCGCGCCCGGTCGACGGCGTGCTGCGCGTGGATGCGCGCGTCCTCGTCGCGAGCCCCTGCGAGCTCCGCTTCGGCGAGCGACAGCTCCGCGCGGCGGCGGGCGAGCTCCTCGAGAGTCGCGGCCACAACGGCCCGCCGTCGCTCGTGCTCGTCGTCGTAGCCCGCGAAGAACGAGTCGATCGCCTCCGCGCGCATGCGCAGCTCGCCGACCTCGGAGTCCCTTCGCCGCAGCTCCGCTCCCTCACCGGCGAGCTCGGCGTCTCGCTGCGCCAGGTCTCGCAGTTCGGCAAGCGCGCGGTCGTCCACGGGCCTCATTCTTGCAAGCGGTCTAGGCGTGCGTCCAGGCGCGGCGTCGCGCTCGGATCACGGCATCGACGCCGGAGCCCACGACCGGCCGCGGACGGTCTTCGGCGACGAGCAGCTCCCACCGGTCAGGATCGAGAGCGGCAAGCGCAGCCTCGACCGAGACCTGCACCTGTCCGGCCGCGGCCGTCGCGGCTCCGGTGGCCGGGTCGATCGGTCGATGGCCGACCAGCAACAGGGTCCCGTCGCGAGCGACGCCTGTCGCCAGGCGCTGCACCAGCTCCTCGATCGACCCGGCCGCGTGGACATACAGGCAGGCCACGAGGTCGGAGGCGTACGGCGCGGGTGTCCAGGTCTCGAGGTCGGCCTCGATCCAGTCGATGCGGTCGGCGATCTCCGGCCCCATGGCCTCGGCGGTCGACCGGGCGTATGCGAGCGCCGTCGCGGCGAAGTCGACGGCGGTGACCTGCCATCCGCGCGCAGCGAGCCACAACGTGTCGGACCCTGAGCCCCGCATGAGCAGCTCGCCGACCTCGGCGGTCAGATGGGCGTTCGGGGGCCGCTGCGTGACGCGGGCTCCGTGCTCGCACAGGGCCTGGGCCCAGCGCTCTTCCCAGAAGTTCTGGTCGTACTCACTCATGGGCAACTGTCGTGATGATGGGGGCGGGAGGATTCGAACCTCCGTAGGCTGAGCCGACGGGTTTACAGCCCGTTCCCTTTGGCCGCTCGGGCACACCCCCGCGAGCGCTCGGGATTGTAGCCTCACACGGATGAAGCAATTCGACGTCCTCGTCGTGGGAGGCGGCCCGGCCGGGTCGACCACCGCCTACCGGCTCGCGGACGCGGGCGCGTCGGTCCTGCTCGTCGACAAGGCGAGGTTCCCGCGGGACAAGCCGTGCGGCGGCGGGCTCACGACGCGCGCCCTGCTCCAGTGCCCGGTCGACCCGTCGCCCGTGGTCGAGCAGGAGGTCGACGTCGTCGAGCTCCGCTTCCGGTATGGGGATGCCGTCGAGCGCCGCTCGTCCAGGCCCGTCGTGCACATGACCCAGCGGCGGCGGCTCGACGCGTTCCTGCTCGACGCGGCGCGCGAGCGCGGCGTCACCGTGATGGAAGGCACGACGATCGACTTGGCGAAGTCGCCTGCTGACGTGGTGGTGGGCGCGGACGGCGCGAACGGGACGACCGCACGGGCGTTCGGTCTCGGCGCCGGGATCGTCCACGGCGTCGCGTTCGAAGGCAACGCGTCGTACGACGTCGTCTCGCGCGAGCGCTACGAGCGCCGGGCGGTCGTCGAGCTCGCCGACATTCCCGGCGGCTACGGCTGGGTGTTCGCCAAGGGCGATCACGTCAACGTCGGCGTCGGCGCGTGGCAGGCCGAAGGCCCGAGGATTCGCGAGCACCTGGCGCGCGTCTGCGCCGCGCACGGGCTCGAGCCGGAGCAGCTCGGGAGCCTGCGGGGACACCGGCTGCCGCTTCGCCCGCCCGGCGTGCGGATCGCCGGCGACCGCGCGCTGCTCGTCGGCGACGCCGCGGGGCTGATCGATCCGGTCTCGGGCGACGGGATGTACGAGTGCTTCGTCTCGTCGAAGCACGCCGCGGCGGCGATCCTCGAGCTGCTCGGCGGCCGAGCCCAGTCGCTCGAGCCGTACGAGAGCGCCGTCGAGGCGGAGCTTCTCCCGCTCCACCGAGCCTCGTGGAAGCTGAAGCATGCGCTCGACCGCTGGCCGCGCGCCTCGTGGCGTGTCGCCCGCACGAAGCTCCTCTGGCGGAGCATCGAACGGCTCCTGCTCGGCGAGCTCTCGGCGCCCGGGGAGCAGCACGGAATCGCCAAGATCCCGCTCCGGGCCTTGGATGTCCTCGGGCGAACCTAAAGCGCCCGCCCTCCCATGCCGACATCATCGGCATGGATCTCAATCTGCTGCTCAAACGCGCCGTCGACGCCGGCGCCTCCGACCTGCACCTGAAGGTCGGGAGGCCGCCTTCGATCCGCCACGACGGCGACATCGCAGCGCTCGATCTACCTCCGCTCACCGACGACGACCTCGACAGCCTCCTGCGCGCGGTCACAGCCGAGGCGCCGAAGCGCTACGACCAGTTCCAGGAGAGCGGCGACCTCGACATTGCGTACACGGCTGAGGGGCTTCCTCGCTTCCGCGTGAACGCGTTCCGCCAGCGAGGGGCGATCTCGTTTGCAATGCGTGTCATCCCCACGACGGTGCCGACATTCGATGCGCTCGGCCTGCCCGAAGGCGTCAAGCAGCTCGCCGACGAGCACCGTGGCCTCATCCTCGTCACCGGCGCAACCGGCTCGGGCAAGACGACGACGCTCGCGTCGATCATCGACCACATCAACCGCACACGGCGGTCGCACATCGTGACCGTCGAGGACCCGATCGAGATCATGCACTCGGATCAGCTCTCGATCGTCAACCAGCGCGAGATCGGGCTCGACACGGAGAGCTTCGGCCAGGCGCTTCGCCGCGCGCTTCGCCAGGATCCGGACACGATTCTGATCGGCGAGCTGCGTGACGCCGAGACGGCGCAGACCGCGCTGCAAGCGGCCGAGTCGGGCCACCTCGTCTTCTCGACCCTGCACACGATCGATGCCGCCGAGACGATCGGCCGCATGATCGAGTACTTCCCGCCCGGCAAGCAGCAGCAGATCCGCTCGATCATGGCCGGGGTCCTGCGCGGCGTGATCTCGCAGCGGCTCCTGCCGAAGATCGGCGGCGGCCGCGTGGCCGCGATCGAGTTGATGATCAACAACGCGCGCATCGCCGACCTGATCCGCGAGAACAAGCCGGAGGAGGTCGAAGCCGCGATCGCCGACGGCGAGTTCGCGAAGATGCAGACGTTCCAGAAGGCGCTGATCGACCACGTGCTCGCGGGCAGCGTCGATCGTGACGTCGCCGCGAACGCGTCCACCAACCGGCATGACTTCATGGTTGCGCTCGAGTTCGCCGAGAAGGCGCACAGCGCCGGCATCGACCACAATGCTTCCGCTTCTGCGTCGGCCATGACCAGCGAGCCCGAGTTCGTGGAGCCGGAGCCCGAGCCCGAGTTCGCGCTGCGTCTCGCACCGATGGGCGAATGATCCGCCTGCTCGTCATCGCGCTCGTCGCGCTCGCCGCCGCCGGTGCTGCATCGGCCGACACGTTCCAGACGGTGACGACGCCCGAGCCGGTCACGGCGCCCCAGCCGGTCACGACGCCCGAGCCGGTCGCGCCGCTCCCGACGGTCGCACCGCTCCAGGCGGCGACGCTCGGCAGCGCCGCCGCGCCGAACACGCAGGACGTCCTGCTTCCCGAGCTGATCGGCGCCCCGGCGCAGCCCCAGCAGCTCACCTACGACCAGCTGCTCGCGATCTGGCAAGGAGCGGCGCAGGCCTACGGCGTGCCGTGGTCGGTGCTCGCCGCGATCAACAAGGTCGAGTCCAACTTCGGCCAGAACATGGGCCCGAGCTCCGCCGGCGCGATCGGCTGGATGCAGTTCATGCCCGACACCTGGTCACGCTGGGGTCTCGACGCCGACGGCGACGGGATCGCCGACCCGTGGAACGCACAGGATGCGATCTACTCCGCCGCCCGCTATCTCGCCGCGACCGGCGGGGCGACCGACATCGCGGGCGCAGTCTTCGCCTACAACCATGCGCAGTGGTACGTCGACGAGGTCCTGCAGCTCGCGCAGCAGTACGCAGGCGGCGGCGCGACCTTCTCCACCGCACTCGACGCCGCCCAGCAGACGCTCGACTCTGCGAAGCAGACGGTCCTGGATGCGAACACCAAGCGTGCTGAATGCCGAAGCCGCTGTCGCGTGGCTCCAGGTCGTCGCCGACCGGCTCTCCGCGCGCGCGAACCGGACGCACACGTTTGCCGCCAACCTGGCCGCACAGAAGCTTGCCGTGCTTGCGGGGATTCGCGTGCAGGACCAGCAGCTCGTGCTCGACGCGCGCCGCGCCGATCTCCGGACGGCCGAGTCCGCGCTGACGACCGCGCGCGACCAGCTCTCCGGGGCCTCCTTCGCGCCGGGCACCTCGTCGCTTCTCGGCGCGCCGTCCTTCTCGAACGGCTACGTCTTCCCGGTGGCCGGCGGTGCCGGAGTCGTCAGCGTGGGGCACACCCATCACGATTACCCCGCCGCCGACATCGCCGCGCCCGAAGGCACCCAGCTCTACGCGCTCTCCCAGGGGATCGTCGAGAAGTCGTGGGCCGCGCCGGACCAGAACTGCGGCATCGGCTTCACGATCCGGACGACCGACGGCCTCGTGTGGACGTACTGCCACCTTTCGTACCTCGAGCCTGCCGTGGTCGCGGGTGCAGCGCTCGTCGCCGGCCAGCCGGTCGGCCTCGTCGGCCAGACGGGGGATGCCACGGGCCCGCATCTCCACCTCCAGCTCCAGCCTGCAACCGCATACCCGCAGGACGAGGCTTGGTTCCAGTCCTTCGCGGGCACCGCCTTTACATGGTCCGACAGCGTTCAGACGAATGCCGCCCAGGGCCTGGTCTTCGCCGTGCTCGGTGACCCCTCCGAGGGCGCTCGCTCCCTCGACAGCGCGGGCTCCACCGGGGCAACGGTCTTCTTCACCGCCCCGGGGGCTTGAGTCGTGGCCCCGATCTGCCGAAAGGGAGAGTGATGGGACGTTTCGGCTCATTCGTGCCGCGCCTGGTCGCGCTCACGATCGTCTGGCTCCTCGCCACTGCGGCGCTGACGTTTGCTGCAGCCAAGCGGGTCGGGACGGTCCACGCGCCGCCGACGCCGACGAGGTCGACGCAGGCGGCTGTAGCTCCCGCTCAAGGCCCGCCGCTCGTGGTCCCGGACGTGCGCCGCCAGCCGTTCGTCTTCGCGAAGGGCACGCTCGGCGACGCCGGCTTTGCATTCCGCGTGAAGGGCTCCGTGAAGGGCTACGCCTCGAACACCGTCACCACCCAGGTGCCGGCGCCGGGCACTCGCGTGATCGACACGGGCGCGCCGACGATCGTGCTGCGTCTCGCCCGGAACGGCAGTCAGGTCGGTACCCCTGAAGACAGCTCCGCGATCGCCGGTACGGCCTTGCGGATGGCCGACGTCGCCGTGAAGCGCGCGCCGGTGAAGAAGGCGGTGCCGGTCAAGAAGGTCGTCCCAGCGAAGAAGGTCGTGCCGGTCACCAAGACTGCGCTGGGAACGAAGGCCGCGCCGGCCAAGAAGGCTGCAGCTGCGAAGCAGGGCTGGCCGCTCCGTCGTCCGCCCGCGTTCGTCGTCAAGGGCGCACACAGCGAGCCGCTCGACGAGATGCCGTTGACGCTTCGCGCGCAGGCGCTGCTCACGTGGGTCGACGCCCATCCGCGGCCCACCAATCCCAATGTCAGCCACTGGCTCTTCCAGCACAACTGGATCGTCACCGGCGCACAGATGGGCTGGTGGCACGGTGCCGAAGCGCTGAAGACTCTCGAGACGGTCGACCAGCACGTGTGGAAGCTTTGGGGCATCGGAGCGCTGAGCGCTGCGGATGCGCGGCGGGCCCTCGCAGAGGTCGAAGCGAAGTCGTGATTCGCAAGCTCGGCGACGAGGGCGGATTCTCATTGGTCGAGATGCTGGTCGTGATGATCATCATGGGCGTGATCATGGGCGGGATCGTCAAGCTGTTCACCGCCGGCATCAATTCCAATGCCGACCTGAACCGCCGCTATCAGGCTCAGCAGGACGGCCGGCTCGCGCTCGACAAAATGCGCCGTGAGATCCACGGTGCCTGCGCGATCTCCGCCCCCGGGACCTACAACACGGCGGTGTCAACCGTCACGCTCTACTACCCGGCCGACCTCTGCGTCGCCGGGTCGCCCGGGGCGACGGTGACGTACTGCACCGTCTCCGTGCCGGCGTCGGGCGGCGTGATCGCGCATTACTCGCTCTACCGCAAGACCGGCGCGAGCTGCACCGGTGCGACGCAGGTCGTCGCCGACTTCCTCACCGCCGCGAACATCTTCGACTATCTGCCGCCGAACTCGCACGTCACGACGCTCGGCAGCGGCACCGGTGGGATCGCGACGATCGACGGAGGCTCCACCCTGCCGCGGCTGCACATCGACATGACCCTCACCCAGAACACCGCCAAGAACGACAGCTACCACCTCGTCGACGACATCGCGTTGCGCAACGGGCCGCGCCTGTGCCCCGGAGCCACGGCGTCATGCTGAGGCGCAGCGGCTAGCCGCCGCCCGGACTTCTCGCATGGGGCTTGTTGCCGCAGGCATCGTCTTCTTTCCCGCGCTCGCCGTCGGGTCGTTTCTGAACGTCGTCGCTGCGCGCGTCCCGTTGCGCCGCTCGATCGCGAGCCCGGGATCCGCATGTATGAGCTGCGGGACGGCGATCGCCTGGTACGACAACGTGCCCGTGCTCTCCTGGGCGCTGCTTCGCGGCCGTTGCCGGAACTGCGGCACCTCGATCTCGTGGCGGTATCCCGCGGTCGAGCTTGCGACCGCAGTCCTCGTCGCCGCATGCTTCTGGCGTTTCGGCGTCACCTGGGACGCGGCGATCGGGGCGTTCTTCTGCGGCGTGCTCGTCGTGCTCTCGTCGATCGACATCGAGCGGAGGATCATCCCGAACCGGATCGTGCTGCCGGCGGCGGCGATCGTGCTCGTCGCGAATACCGTCGTCCACCCGTCCGTCGAGTGGATCGCCGCCGGCCTGGGCGCGTCGCTCTTCCTGTTCCTCGCCGTCCTCGCGTATCCGCGCGGGATGGGGATGGGGGACGTGAAGCTGGCGCTGCTCCTCGGGTTTGCGCTCGGGCGCACCGTGCCTGTCGGGATGTTCGCGGGCATGGTTGCCGCGCTCGTCCCGTCGATCGTGCTGTTCGCCCGCCATGGAGCGGCAGCCCGAAAGATGGCGATCCCCTTCGCGCCGTTTCTGGCGCTGGGCGGCATCCTGGCCCTGTTCGTGGGTGAGCCGCTGCTGCACGCGTATCTGCGGCTCATGCACTAGCCGGCACTCGCCGCTGACCGCCGGCCGGGCAGTCCCTCGGGAGAGGGATTCGGGCAGGAGCCCGTGCAGGGGTGGACAACCTCAAGGGCCCGGCTCTTTGTGCCGATACCTCATTCGAGGGATATGAGCGACGACTTCACCCTTCGCACCGTGCCGCAACCCGGCACCGACGCGCCGCCCGCCCAGGGCGGTGGGGTCCCGCCTGCCGGTGGATCGAGGGTCAACGAGACCGCCGAGCTCCTCGCCGACCTTCTCTCCGCGACCGGGCTGATCCCTGCCGACAAGCTCGCGCTCGCGCGCGGGCGCGCAGGGCCGCACGGTTCGCTTGCGCAGGCACTCGTCGAGGAGGGGGTGGCGAGCGGCGACGGCATCGCGCGCACACTCGCCGCGCGGTACCAGCTTCCGCTCGTCGACCTCTCGACGCTTGGCGTCGACCCACGCGCCGCGAACGCCGTGCAGCTCCACGTGCTCGAGCGGGTCGCCGCGATTCCGTACGCGATCGACAACGAGGTCCTGCGGATCGCCGTCGCCGACCCCGGGAACGTCAACGGCATCGACGAGCTGCGGATTGCGACGCGGCTGACCGTCGAGCTCGCCGTGGCGACGCGCGACGACGTCGAAGCCGAGATCCGCCGGCTCGTCCGCAACTCGGAAGCCTTTGGTGCGCGCGCCGCGCTCGACGAGGAACAGGCGCAGTTCGAAGAGGAAGAAGAGGTCGACGACCTCGAGGTCGACGACGGCGTCTCCGACGCGCCGCTCGTCCGGCTCGTCAACTCGGTGATCTTCCAGGCGGCCGAAGACGGCGCGTCCGACATCCACTGGGAACCGCAAGAAGACTCGCTCGTCGTCCGGCTGCGCGTCGACGGCGTGCTGCACGAGGTGCAGCGGATCCCGAAGCGGCTCGCCGCGGGTGTCACCACCCGGCTCAAGGTGCTCGCCAAGCTCGACATCGCCGAGCGGCGGAAGCCGCAGGACGGACGCATCTCGCTGAACGCGGCCGCCGCCGGCCGCATGATGGACATCCGCGTCGCGGTGCTGCCGACCGTCGAAGGCGAGTCGATCGTCATGCGCCTCGTCGACAAGTCGAAGAAGGTGCCGACGCTCGTGGAGCTCGGGCTCTCCGACGACATGCAGGCGAAGCTCACCGAGATCTTCATGCGCCCGACCGGTGCGCTGCTCGTCACGGGGCCGACCGGTTCCGGTAAGTCGACGACGCTCTACGCAGGTCTCACGCAGGTGAACAGGCCCGAGATCAACATCATCACCGTCGAGGACCCGGTCGAGTTCCGGCTGCCGGGCGTCAACCAGGTGCAGATCAACGTGCGCGCAGGGCTCACGTTCGCGGCGTCGTTGCGCTCGATCCTCCGTTCCGACCCGGACGTGGTGATGGTCGGCGAGATCCGGGACGGCGAGACGGCCAAGATGGCGATCGAGGCCGCGCTCACGGGCCACCTCGTGCTCTCGACGTTGCATACGAATGACGCACCGGGCGCGTTGACACGACTGAACGAGATGGGGGTCGAGCCGTTCCTGACGGGCTCCGCCGTGACGGCGGTGCTTGCGCAGCGGCTCGCGCGGAAGCTCTGCTCGCATTGCTGTGAGATGTACACGCCGTCCGTCGAGGAGCTGATCAAGGCGAAGGTGTCGCCGGATGTCGCCGCGATGACCGACGGGATGGCGCTCTATCGCAAGCGCGGCTGCCCGCGCTGCAACCAGACGGGCTACCGCGGCCGGATCGGCATCTTCCAGCTGATGACGATGAACGAGGAGCTCGAGACGCTCGCCGCGCAGAAGGCCTCGCGCGAGGACATCGAGCGCTGTGCGATGGCGAACGGCATGCGGACGCTGTGGGACGACGGGCTCGCGAAAGTCGCGGCGGGGCTCACCTCCGTCGAAGAGCTCACGCGCGTCACGACCTAGCGGTCGGCTTCGTCTGCGCCTGCGAGCTCTCGCATCCGTTGGACTGCGCGGCTCAGACCGTCGGCGTCGAACAGGTACGGCGTTGCGTTCGCGACGTTGTGCAGCGGCCCGTCGAGCTCGTGCGAGTCGCCGGCCGCGTTGACCGCGTATCGCACGGGTACTTCGTGGCAGATGCAGAGGATCGTGGCCTCGGGGCGCGCGAGGAGGCGCTCGTAGGCGTTCGCGTAGCGGCGCGTCGTGTCGTGCAGGCTCTCGCCGCCGGGAAACGGCTCGCCCCGGCTGCGCCCGTGCTTCCAGACGCGGTAGTCCTCGAGCGTGCAGCCCTCGAGCTCGCCGACGCGAACATCGTCGAGGTCGGGATCGATCGTGGTCGGAACGCTCTTCGCGCGCCCGCCGAGCGCCAGGCGGGCAGTCTCCTGCGCGCGCGGGAAGGTCGAGACGACGCATGCGTCGATCGCAACGGCGGCGATCTGGGCGGCAAGCGCGCGCGCCTGCTCGATCCCGAGCGGAGCAAGCCCACGATCGAGCGCGGGATCGCCGTTCACGACCCCATCGACGTTGAGCAACGACTGCCCGTGCCGAGCAAGAAGCACCAACCGCACCCCGCCGAAGCTACATGTCCGCAACGGCCCTGTCTGGCGTCTGACCCCCGACATGTCCGAAGTGGCCACGTCACTCGTAACGTTCCTGTGACTTTTCGGTCTCGCGGAGCTGAGCCGCAGCTACCGTCGAATTGATGTCACGGAAGCAGCGTCTCCAAGCGGCCGACGTCGTCTACCACGTCGGTTCCCGGCGGGTCGAACGGTTGCCTCTCTTCGACGTCGTCCCGGACGATCGACTCGTATTCCTCGGCCTACTCGACCGCGTCGTCAAGCGGTATCGCTGGTCCTGTCATGCGTATTGCTTGATGGGCAACCATTTCCATCTGGTCATTGATACGCCAGAGGACAACCTGTCCGGCGGCATGCAGTACCTCAAGGGCGAGTACGCCCGGTGGTTCAACACTTTCAGTGGGCGTGAAGGCGCGCTATTCGAGCGCAGGTTCTGGTCCGGAACGGCCGACACCGACGACTACCTCTACGAGATCTGCCGCTACGTCGCGCTCAACCCCGTCCGTGCCGGCCTTTGCCGGACGCCCGAGCAGTGGCCCTGGAGCAGCTATGCCGCAACGCTCGGGCTCACTCCAGCTCCGTCATTCCTCACGGTCGGAGATGTGCTCGCCTGGTTCGGGGGCGGCGAGCGAGGAGCTGTTCGCTACGCACAGTTCGTGGGTGAGGGCATGGGTCTCACCCGGCGCGCCGCCTGACCTCTCGAGACATGACCGGGGGTCTGACCCCGTTCGGCGGCCTACGCGGCCTGGACGTCGCAGCCGAGGTACATCAGCGCTTCGACGGCTTCCGTGACGAACGCGGTTGCCTGGCGGCTGTCGGCGAAGGTGTACGGGCCTGCGCGCAGGGCTGAGGTCGCGTTCGGTGGATACACCATCGTCTCGACGACGCACTCGACGCCGTAGTCGACTGCGCGGAGCACTGCGACCGAACGTCCGTCTTTACGCGCGTGCCGAACGAACAACTCGCGCCCCGCAGTACCCGCGACGGGCTCGGGGACGAGGTCGCTCAATCCGTGCCCGTTGCCGCCGGCGCCACCGGCGCCGGCGTCGCTGCCGGTGTCGTGGCGGTCGTCGTTGCGGCTGCGGCAGCAGCCGCTGCCGCGACAGCCTGCGGCGTCACGGACTTGGCGTCGATCGCCGCCTGCTGCACGATCGTCCGGTCGTTGAAGCCCGGCATCGTCGCGACGAGCGTTGCGGGCCGAATGTAGATGAGCGTTGCGGGCGTGACCGGCAGCACACCGAGGACACGCGTGAGCGCCGAGACGTCGCCGCCGTTGCGGTCGACATTGACCTTCACGAACGATGCGCCGGCCAGCTGAGCGCCTGCATGCGCCTCGACCCCGGTCATCACGGCCACGGGATCCGCCGCCGACGTGAGGGAGACGACGACAACGCGATGCGATACCAGCCCGAGCCCGACAGAGCGGGGGAGGCCTGCCTTCAGCGCAGCGACGAGGTTCCGGTTGGGCCTCGGCTTCACCTTCGGCTTGGCCTTCGGCGCGGCCTTGACGACCGCCTTGACGGCGGCCGGAGTCGCCGTCGCGGGCAGCGCCGCAGCAGCCTGAGGAACGGCGGGCGCGCCGGAGTGGTTCATCGCCAACGTGAAGAAGGCAAGCCCGAGGGCCACCGCCGCGAGCGCTCCGGCGATGACCAGCCCGCGCAGGTGCGAGGAGACGCTCATACCTCTTCTATCGGCTGTGGGACGCCGCTTCTTGAGGGTCTTTCGACCGCCGATTCAGCCTGTAGAACGAGCAAGGAGCGCGGTTGCCCGCGCTCCTCGGTCAGTGCATGTGCTGGTCGTTCGCGGCTTACGGACAGCCCACGCCGTTGCCGGCGCCCTGGGTGATCGGCTGGCCCGGCCCGTTCTTATAGAACGTGTACTGGCTGACGCTCGACTGGACGCAGTACATCGTCGAGGTTGCCGGCTGGCCGAAGGTGATGTTCGCGATGCCGGCGTCGTAGCTCGCCTGGAGCACCGACAGGTTGACGCCTGTGTACCCGTTGTTGTCGGCCGCGTAGGCCTCGATGCCGGGGACTGCGGCGCGGACGTTTGCCTGTGCCGCGGACTTGTTGGCGCGATCCTTGAAGCCGAGGTAGGACGGGATGGCGATGGCCATCAGGATCCCGAGGATGATGATGACGACGAGGAGTTCGATCAGCGTGAAGCCCTCGTTGTTCTTGAGGCGGACTTGAAGGTTGTTGATCATTGTTCTCTCGCAGCTCCCTTCCAAAGAGCTTTGTCGTGCCGGTGACAGATAACGACGACCCAGGGGCTGAGGCACACGCCCCTGGGTCGCTCGGTACGGAGGTGGTCGGCTTACGTGCAGCCGACGCCGCTTGCGGCCTGGGAGATCGGGTTCGCGGGCCCGTTCTTGTAGTAGGTGTAGGTGCCGACCGTCGAGTAGAAGCAGTAGGTGGTCGCGGTCGGTGCGGTCGCGCCGAAGGTGATGTTGGTGATGCCGGCGTCGTAGCTCGCCTGGAGCTTCGCGAGCGTCGCGCCTACGTACCCGTTGTTGTCGGCCGCGTAGGCCTCGATGCCGGGGACTGCGGCGCGGACGTTCGCCTGTGCTGCAGACTTGTTGGCGCGATCCTTGAAGCCAAGGTAAGACGGGATGGCGATCGCCATCAGGATCCCGAGGATGATGATGACGACGAGGAGCTCGATGAGCGTGAAGCCCTCGTTGCTCTTGAGTCGGACGTGGAGGTTGTTGATCATTGTTCTCTCGAAGCTCCTTCCAGTGAGTGTTTGACGTGCTGCCAACAGGTATCGACGACCGAAGGGCGGGCTGTATCCCCCGCCCTTCGGTCGTTCAATGCAATGGTGTTCGGCCTACGTGCAGCCGACACCGCTGGCTGCCAGGATGTTCGCGGCGCCCGGCCCGTTCTTGTAGTAGGTGTAGGTGCCGACCGTCGAGTAGAAGCAGTAGGTGGTCGCAGTCGGAGCAGTGGCGCCGAAGGTGATGTTCGTGATGCCGGCGTCATAGCTCGCCTGCAGCTTCGCCAGCGTCGCGCCTACATAGCCGTTGTTGTCGGCCGCATAGGCTTCGATGCCGGGGACCGCAGCGGCGACGTTCGCCTGTGCTGCAGACTTGTTCGCACGATCCTTGAATCCGAGGTAGGACGGGATGGCGATCGCCATCAGGATCCCGAGGATGATGATGACGACGAGAAGCTCGATGAGGGTGAAGCCCTCTTCGCTTCCAGTCCGCGTCCGTAGTTTGTTCAGCATTCCAGCTCCTTCCGAGGAGGCTCGTGCGTAAGGGTGACTGTCCGGCTATCGACGGCTGCCTCGCCGAACCAACTCCCTCAATCGAGGGGACTTGCCTCACCCGCTGTGGGTCACTCGCGCCGAGGCCTGCAACGTCGATCGAATCCCTCAAGTAAGGCACGCGACGTGCCGATACCGCGGAAGGAATGACCGACGTCACCGTCACCTCGATGGACCAGCTGCTTACGCAGATGGTGCAGTTGAACGCCTCGGACCTTCACGTCACGGTCGGCTCTCCGCCGGTCGTCCGCCTGAAGGGTCACTTGCAGCGCTTCGACGGCGTCGCGTCACTCAGCGCCGACGACACGCGCGAGCTGCTCTATCGGATCCTCTCGAGCGAGCAGCAGAAGAAGCTGGAGATCAATCGCCAGCTCGACTTTGCGCACTCGATTCCCGGCGTGGCGCGCTTCCGCGTCAACTGCTTCTTCCAGCGCGAGACACTCGGCGCCGCGTTCCGCCTGATTCCGAACGAGATCAAGACGCTCGAAGAGCTCGGCCTGTCGAGCGCGCTCCATCAGCTCTCGGAGAAGCCGCGCGGTCTGGTGCTCGTTACCGGTCCGACCGGATCCGGAAAGTCGACCACGCTCGCGTCGTTGATCGACGAGATCAACCGAACGCGTCACGACCACATCCTCACGATCGAGGACCCGATCGAGTTCCTGCACCGTCACAAGGGCTGCATCGTCAACCAGCGCGAGATCGGCGTCGATGCCTTGTCGTTCGGCGAAGGCCTCCGCGGCGCGTTGCGGCAGGACCCGGACGTGATCCTCGTCGGCGAGATGCGCGACCTCGAGACGATCGGGACAGCGATGACCGCCGCAGAGACCGGCCATCTCGTCTTCGGAACACTGCACACCCAGTCGGCTCCGGGCACGATCGACCGCATCATCGACGTCTTCCCGCCTGAGGCGCAGGAGCAGGTTCGCGTCCAGATCGCAGGCACCTTGCAGGGCGTCGTCACACAGGCGCTGCTGCCGACCGCCGACGGCGTCGGCCGCGTGCCCGCGCTCGAGATCCTGCTTCCCGACGACGCCGTCCGCAACTTGATCCGGCAGGGCAAGGTCGAGCAGATCTACTCCGTCATGCAGACCGGTACCGCGAAGGGGATGCAGACGATGGAGCAGTCCCTTGCCGAGTTGATCCTGCGCGGCATCGTCACGAAGGAAGTCGGCCTGACGCGCTCGTCTCGTCCCGAGCAACTGGCAGGTCTGCTCGAGCGCGCCGGCTTCGACGACCCGAACGAGCCCGAACCTGATTCGAGCGGTCGCACGCCCGCGGCTGAGCCCGCGTTCGGCGGGCTCCGCGTGGCCGAGAGCTGATTCGATGGCCGGCTCGCTGTGGAAGAGGGAGATCTCGCTGCGCCGTAAGGCGACGGAAGCGGAATACCCGCAAGCACCTCTGGAAACGCCCGCGGTCGAGGTTGCGCCCGTCGAGGCCGCGCCGGTCCAGGTAGCGGCGCCGCCCGTTCAGCCGGCGCCCGCTCCGGTCGACGTCGAGATCGAGGCCGTGCCGCCGCTCCCGGTGGCGAGTGGCGATTATGGCTGGCTCACGGATTCGTTCGACCCGGCCGCCATGCCGGATGCGATGCCCGCCGTCGTCGCCCCCAAGGTGGAGCTGCCGGTCGTTCCGGTCGTTCCGGCGCCTCCCCCCGCGATCGAGCCCGAGTCCGTGGCCGTTGTCGCGCCTCCCGAGGTCGCCCCTGCGAAGACGCCGCTCTGGAAGAAGGAGCTGTCGTTCAAGCGCGGCCCGAAGGTCGAGAAGGCCGTCAAGGCTCCGAAGGCCGCCAAGGCTCCGAAGGCCGCCGCCGAGCCCAGACGGAGTGAAGCAGCCGTTCTGGAAGAAGGAGTTCTCGCTCGGCTCGAAGCGGGCCGCGAAGAGCGAAGCGCCGGCGGAAGAGACAGCGCACGAAGAGACGCCCAAGGTCGCCAAGCCTCCCATCTGGAAGCGCGAGCTCAAGCTCTCGAAGCCGAAGCTCGAGCGGAAGCCGAAGCAGCCGAAGCAGGAGAAAGGCGCGGCGAAGCAGCCGAAGGTCAAGAAGGAGCGCCAGAAGGTCGCGCGCAGCGCCGGCAAGGGCAAGGCCGGGATCGTGGGGCTGAAGATCGGCGCTTCGCAGGTCGCGGCCGCGCGCGTCTCGAACGAGGGCGGATCATCACAGCTTCTGCAGGTCGCACGCGAACCGCTTCCGGACGGGGTGGTCGTCGGCGGCGAGCTGCGCGACGTCGAAGGTCTCGCGCAGGCGCTGAAAGATCTCTTCAGCAAGAACAAGCTTCCCAAGAAGGGTGTCCGCCTCGGGATCGCGAACAATCGCATCGGCGTGCGTACCTTCGAGATCGTCGGGATCGACGATCCGAAGCAGCTTGCAAACGCCATTCGCTTCCGCGCCCAGGAGACACTGCCGATCCCGCTCGAGGAGGCCGTGCTCGACTGGCAGGTCCTGTCGGAGTCGGTCGACAAGGAAACAGGCGAGGTCACGCGTCGCGTGCTGCTCGTCGTCGCCTATCGCGAGCTCGTCGACCGCTACGTCCTGGCGTGCAGAAAGGCCGGCATCCGGCTCGCCGGGATCGACCTCGAAGCCTTCGCGATGCTGCGCGCCCTCGCACTGCCGGCGCCCGCCGAAGGCGATGCTCCGGCAGCGCAGGTCGTCGTCAACGTCGGTCACGACCGCTCGACCTTCGCCGTCTCCGACGGGCGAGTGTGCGAGTTCACCCGCGTGCTCGGCTGGGGCGGGCAGAGCCTCTCCGTCGCGATCGCGCGGGCGCTCGACAAGGCGCCTTCAGAGGTGACCGAGGTCAAGCACGCGCTCTCCCTCGTGACGCAATTCGCCCCGCCCGAGGGGATCTCCAGCGAGACGCTCGATGTCGCCCGCGAGGCCGTCAAGCGTGAGCTCCAGTCGTTCGCACGCGAGCTCGTCTCGAGCCTGCGCTTCTACCAGAACCAGCCCGGTTCGCTCGGGATCGGGGAGCTCGTCCTGACCGGTGGGACGGCGCACATGCCCGGCTTCGCGGACGAGCTCCACGGCCTGATCGGCGTGCCCGTTCGCGTCGGCGACCCGCTCAACCGTGTCGTGATCCCGAAGAAATTCCGTGAGCCCGAGGGTTACTCGCTCGGTTCACTCACCGTTGCAATCGGCCTCGGAATCGACGTCTGATGCAAGCGGTCAACCTTCTTCCAAGCGACGACCTCGGGGATGGGCGGCGCACGCCGCAGCTTCCGGTGCTCGTCGGTTGCATCGGTGCCGTGCTCGTGACTGCCGTGCTCGTCGTGATGTTCCTGTCCGCGAGCTCGAAGGTCTCGAACGAGCGCAGTGCACTCGTGCAGGCTCAGGCCGCGCATGCCGCGGTTCCCGCGCCGCCGCCGCCGCCGGCGATCGACTCGCAGTTGCCGCAGCAGCGCGAGACGCGCGTGCTCGCCCTCTCGACCGCGCTCGGCGGACGCGTCGTATGGGATCGGCTGCTGCGCGAGGTCTCGCAGGTGGTGCCGAGCGACGTTTGGATCACCACGCTGAGCGCGACCGCCCCGCCGGTCGCCGTAGCGGGAGCCCCCGCGGCGCCCACTGCCGGCAGCGCCCCTTCGGGCTTCACCGTGGCCGGCTGCACGTACTCGCAGGAGTCGGTCGCCCGCTTCCTCGCCCGTCTCGACGTCGTGCCCGACCTGTCCGCGATGACCCTCGGCTCGTCGGGTACGGGAGTCGCGGGCGCGACCTGCCCCGGAAAGATGATCTCCTTCAGCCTGATCGGCAACGTCACTGCGAGTGCGGCGTCATGAAGAAGAAGCTCGCCGCCCTGAACCCGAACGTGAAGATCGGTCTCGTCGTGCTCGGCTTGCTCGTGCTCGCGTTCGCCGGCCACATGCTCGTCGTGTCGCCGAAGACCGCCGAGGCAGCGAAGCTCCAGACCGAGGTCGCCGCAGAGCAGACCGCCACGTTCCAGGCCGAGGCGGCGCTGCGCTCCGGCAAGCAGCGTCCGGCGATTCAGGTCGCCGATCTCTTTCGTCTCGCTCGTGCGATGCCGGATCGCGAGGACATGCCCGGCATGATCCTGACGCTGAGCCAGCTCGCGCGCTCGTCGGGGATCGAGCTCTCCTCGATCGCGCCGAGCGCTGTCACTGCGACGGCACCCGCGACCGGCGGGTACCAGACGCAAACCATCCATTTGCTCTTCGGCGGCGACTTCTACAGCCTCAGCGACTTTCTCTATCGCATGCGCAGCCTCGTTGCGGTGCGCCACGGCCAGCTCCATGCCGACGGCAGGCTGTTCACCGTCAACACGATGAACCTCTCGGTCGCCGCCGGCTTGTTCCCGCAGCTGTCCGCGGACGTGACCGTCCAGGCGTACGTCTACGTCGGCGCCACGGCGCCGGCGACGACGACACCGCCGGCGACCACCGATCCCGCGACGCCCGACCCGACCGCGCCGACCGGTGCGACCGCAGCGGGAGTCTCGCCCTAACCATGGCGACGAAGAAGAAAAAGAAACTCGACCCGATCAAGCAGCGCGAGAAGCGCGCGAAGATCGCCGCGTTGGCCGGCGGAGTGCTCCTGCTCGGCGTCGCGGCGATCGAGGTCCCGTCGGTGATGAAGCAGCTGAACAAGAAGCCGGCGCCGGTGGCGGCCGCGCCGGCTGCCGCCACGCCGAACCCGGGCGGGCTGGCGCTTCCCCAGGTCGGAGCGACGGCGACCGGGACGACGAGCAGCAGCGGCCTCGCCGACACCGATGTCCCGCCCCCCGCGTCGAGCGTCGGTCAGCTCGTCACCTTCAACGCCTTCGAGATGAAGAATCCGTTCAAGCCGCAGGTGTCATCCGCGCCTGCGGTGGACCCGAATCCCCCGGACCCGAGCAGCCCGGCAGCAACCGCGGCGGCTCCCGCGTCGTCGACGACGCCCACGCAGCCCGTCTCGGCCGGTGAGTCCCTGTTGACGCCCCCCGGTGCGGTACCTCCCGCAACGACCTCGGCCACGGCCACCACACCCACCGCGACGACGCCGACGACCATGACGACCACGCCGGCGCCGGCGACCGTCTCGACGGTGGCGATCTCCGTCAACGGCAGCGTCTCCCGGGTCGGCACGGCCGGGACCTTCCCGACGGCAGCTCCGGTCTTCAGGCTCGACTCATGGCGCCACGGCTCGGCCCAGATCGCGATCGTCGGCGGCTCGTACGCGACCGGCGGGCAGACCCTGACCTTGCGCCTCCACCACCCGGTGACCCTTCAGAACACGAACAACGGGAAGCAGTACAAGCTCATCCTCGTGTCGACCCCGTAAAGGGCGGCCCTCGGACTGTCGATACGAAGGAAGACGCATGGCGGCATACGCATATACGGCAATCAACGCGCAGGGCTTTCGCTCCGACGGCGAGATCTCGGCGCCCTCGCCGGACGCCGCCCGCGAGCAGCTGCGCATCCGCGGCCTGCTCGCCGAGCACCTCGAGGAGCAGTCGTCGGCCGGCACCACGGGTGCCAAGACCGCATTCAAGAAGATCAAGCCGAAGTCGCTCCAGATCTTCTCGCGCCAGTTCGCGACGATGATCGAGGCGGGCCTCAGCGTCGTCGCTGCGCTCGTGATCCTCGAGGAGCAGACCGAGGACAAGTACCTGGCCGTCGTGATCCGCGAGCTGCGCGCCGACGTCGAAGGCGGCCTGCTCCTGAGTCAGGCGCTCGACCGCCACCCGAAGATCTTCACGCGCCTCTACGTCTCGATGGTCGAGTCGGGCGAGGCTGCAGGAATCCTCGACCAGGTGCTCGACCGCATGGCCTTCCAGATCGAGCGCGAGACGAAGCTCAAGAGCCGCGTGAAGGGGGCGATGATGTACCCGATGATGGTCCTGATCTTCGCGACCCTCGTCCTCACCGGCATGCTGCTCTTCCTGGTTCCGTTCTTCGTGAAGATCTTTGCGACGCTCGGTGGTCAGCTGCCGACGTTGACTCTCTACGTCGTCAAGCTTTCCGACTTCATCAAGGCGGACTGGTGGTTGATCGGCCTCGTCTCGATCGGAGGCACGTTCGGTTTCAAGCGTTGGCGCAGGACGGAGCACGGCCGCCGTAACTGGGACCGCTTCAAGCTGAAGCTTCCGATGAAGGTGGGCGACGTCGTTCTGAAGGTGACGATGGCGCGCTTCTCGCGCACGTTCTCAACACTGGTTGCGGCAGGTGTCGACATCATCAAGGCGCTCGAGATCACCGCGCAGACGGCCGGCAACTGGGTCGTCGAGACCGCGTTGATCGAGGCGAAGGCACGTGTGCACGAAGGCGTGCCGATCTCCCAGCCGCTGCTGGAGAACCCCGTCTTCCCACCGATGGTCTCGCAGATGATCAAGGTCGGCGAGGAGACCGGTGAGCTCGACAAGATGCTCTCGAAGATCGCAGACTTCTACGAAGAAGAGGTCGACGCGTCGATCGCGACGCTGACGAGCATCATCGAGCCGCTGATGATGATCGGCGTGGGGATGATGGTCGGCGTGATCATCATCTCGATGTACCTGCCGATGTTCAAGATGCTCACGCTCGTCAAATAGCCGCCGCCGGCGGTCGCTGCCGACAAGCCGGGGCCTCGCTCCGGGGTCGACCGGAGCGAGGCTCGGACTTGACTCCTAGATGAATTCTTCGTACCCGTAGTACCAGATGCCGTTCCACGAGCCGTCGCTCCCCTGCGTCTGCAGGTTCACGGCGACGCTGGAGATCTGGTCCGACGTGTACGGCGCGAGGTCGACGCTGGCTGTGTAGCGGGAGTTGTCGGGCGCACAGACGCTGCCGCCGTGCTTCTCGGCGAGAACCGCCCCGGAGAGCGTGAAGTAGGTCAGGTCGACCCGGGCGCAGAGGCCGGCCACGTTGTTCAGCCAGATGTACCCGCGCAGATGCGGCGTGAGGTTCATCCCCTCGCCCTGGCCCCACTCGAGAGTGCCCGAACCGATCGGAGAGCTGACGCCCCAATAGTCGTCGCCGAAGTCCACGCCGTCCGCGGTGAGGCGGACCTTGGTGGTGTCCAGTGTCGGCTTGAAGTACGCGGACTCGACGATCGACCAGCCGGAGGCCGTTTCCTTCTGCAGGGACACCTTGACGAGGTCGATGTTCGGGTCGCCGTACGGGTTGATGTCGACGGTGTAGCTGTGCGACTTGCCGTCCGGCGCGCAGACGGTGCCGCCGTACTTGGTCGTGATGCTGACGCTGTCGTTGAAGTACTCCATGCGCATGCGGGCACAGGAGCCGTTGGCATCATCCAACTTGATCTCGCCCTTGAGGTGGGCGGAGATCTCGCTGTCCCACCACCAGCTGAGTGTGCCGCTGCGGAACTCGAAGCTGCCGCTGCCGAGCGTGCTGACATCGTCGAAGTCGACCAGCCTCGAGGTAGTTGTCGCGTGCGCGGTGCCGGCGGCGATCGCCGCAGCACAAGCGATCGCGACCATGGCAAGCACGCGCGAGAGGCTTCTGCGGAACGTTGCAAACATGATCTGTCTCCTTTTCCGGCCGGGCGGAATGCCCGATTGCCCAGAAGGACTCCGCATCTAGCCCCGTATTCCGCCAACCGGAACAGGACCACTCGTTCGGCCAGCCGACGAAAAGGAAACGACGTGAGCCGCAGTTAGCGGCTGGCGGGGCGATCGCTGCGGCGGCCCCACGCGCCGACGAGCGCCGGCGGCAGCAGCACTGCGTCGGCCGCCTGCAGCTCGTGGCCGAGGCGCTCTTCGAAGGTCTCAGGGTCGAGACCGGCCGGGGCGGGGCGGGCCGCTGCGAGAGTGCGCACGACGCCGCCGACCAGCGCCGGCCCGCGAGGGTCGTCGGGTGCGAGGTAGGACTGGACGCCGAGCGTGGCGACGTCATCGAGGTTCGCCTGGCGCAGCAGGAGGGCGAGTCGCGAGCCGATCGTGGGCTCTGCCCCCGCCGCGCGGAACGACGAGAAGATGAAGTCGCCCGCCGCGTCGAGGAGCGCCACCGGCGGCTCCGAGCGGACCGTGCCGGCGTCGAAGTCGATCATCACGACGCGGCCGCCCGGCTCAAGCGCGTCTGCGTGGTGACGCAGGACGCGCACTGGGTCGGGCAGGTGGAACAGAAGCAGCCGGCCGACAACGGCGTCGAACGGCTCGGCGTCACGGAATCGTAGACGTCCGCCCGCTCGAAGCGGACGTTTTGCAGCTCGGCCGCGGCCGTTCGCTCGAGTGCCACGCGGAGCAGCCGCTCGTCGGCGTCGATCCCGACGACCTCGCCGCCTGACCCGACGTGCTTCGCGGCGAGCCGCGCCACGTGTCCCAGACCCGTCCCGAGGTCGAGCACGCGCGCCCCGCGCGGCAGTTCCGCCTCGCGCAGCAGCAGGTCGGTCGCCGCCTCGTAGAAGGCAGCCTGCGCGTCGAGCCGGGCGATCTCCTGCTCGTCGCTTCCGAGGACGTACTGTGGGCGCGCCGTCGTCATGTGCTGACCGCTCGCCGCGGGGCGGCCAGGCGATCTTGGCACGCCCGCGCGCGGTTGACAACCGCGCGCGGGGGGTCAGACCCCCGGACATGCCCGACACAGACACGGTGGCCGTGGCGCAGAGCCGTTTCTCAGCGCCTCGGAGCCAAAGACGTCACACCTGCCAGGGCCGGAACGGACATGTCGGGGGTCAGACCCCTACATGTCACTTTGAGCGAGGCTCAGCGGCGCGTTGCTCAGCCTGCCGTGAGGCAGAGCTGGAGGGTCTTCCGCGCCTGCCTGACCTCGGTCGCGGTCGCGCGGCGGGTCGGGATGGCGAGCCACGCGGCTTGCCCGGCGATGCCGGCGGTCTGGCCCGCGGCCGATGGGCCGAGGAGCGCGGCGACCTTGTCTCGAAGCGCGGTCGAGTCCTGGCGGTCGCGACCGACCAGCAGAAACGCGGAGATGCCCTGGCCGGGGTCGATGTTGTCGCCGGGGATGACCGTGGCAGTCATCCGCGTGGCGACCGTCGGCGGGAGCTGTGGCAGGAGCCAGCCGATCACCTTCTTGTTCAAGGCGTAGCCGCCGTGCGCCGAGACGCAATCCGTGAAGCCTCCGATGCTGATCGGTGCTGCATCCGCCGCCGCCGGAGTGTGGCTCCAGTGACCGGCGGCGCGCGCCGAGGCCTGCGCGAGCAAACCGGCGCCTACGGCCGCAGTCGCGCAGAGGCAGAGGAAGCGACCTCGCATCACCATGATGAAGCCATCATGCGGTGATCATCATCCTCCGTGCCGGCCGAGATTGCGAACGACTACCTACCGCGCACGAGGAACGGTGGTCGCCTCGGGCTCGGGCTCGAGCTCCGGTTCGAGGTCGTGCTCCGGCTCGGGCTCCGGAGTGGGGCGGGCGTGCAACGGCACCCTGACGACGAACGTCGAGCCCACGCCCGGCGACGATTCGACCTCGAGCGTGCCGCCGTGAGCGACGACGATCTCTCGCGCCACGGCGAGGCCGAGGCCCGCACCGCCCACGGTCTTCGTGACCGCGGCCGAGCGGAAGAACTTCTCGAAGATGCGCTCGGTGTCCTCGGTCTTGATCCCGACTCCGTCGTCCGACACGGCGATGATCGCGTCGGGCCCGGACTTGCGCACCGAGACCCTGACGTCGCCGCCGTCGGGGGAGTACTTGATCGCATTCGACAGCAGGTTCCCCACGACCTGCGACATCCGGTCGCGGTCGCCGTCGACGACGAGCGGCAGGCCGGGCAGGTCGATGACCAGGCGATGGGTCGTGAGCTGGAGGAAGAACAGCTGCGACTGCTCGCGCATGAGCTCGACGAGATCGAACGGCTTGCGCACGAGCACGAGCGCGCCGCGGTCGAGCAGCTGGATGTCCAGGAAGTCTCCGGCGAGCGTGTCGAGCCGCCGCGCCTGGCTGTCGATGATCTCCAGATACCGCCGCTGCTCCTCGGGCGGGAAGTCGCGCTTGAGAAGCAGGGAGGTGAAGCCCAGTACCGAGGCGAGGGGAGTCCGAAGCTCATGAGACACCATGCTGATGAGGTCGCGCCGCTGGCGCTCGCCCTCGCGCAGGCGCTCGTTCTGCATCAGCAGCTCGCGCCGGCCGACCTCGAGTGAGCGCGTCATGGAGTTGAACGCGCTGACGAGCGTGCCGACCTCGGCTGCGCCGCCTTCGTCGAGCCGGATCGCGAGGTCGCCGGCCGCGACGTCGGCCGCGGCGGCTGCGAGGCGCCGCACGGGCCGTGCAACTTCCCGCGCGACCCACGCGCCGAATAGGAGGACGAGCGCGGTCGACACCATCAGGGCGACGATGCCGACGCCGACGGCGACCGTGGCAACGGCGCGCGCATGCGAGGACGCCTTCCGTGCGCGGTTGTTCTCGACCGCGAGGAGCTGGCTCAGCGTGCCTCTGATCTCGTCGGTGCGGCGCTTGCCCTCGCCGCCCGCGGCCGGCCCTCGCGCCGCAGCGCGCGAGATCTGCGCGATGATGATCACGTTCTGCGCGTAGTCGGTCAGGTAGTCGTCGAGCTCTTGCTTGGCACGCTGGGCGCGCAGGCTCTGAGGACGGTCACCGCGGACGAGCTTCTCCAGCCGGCTGGTGTCGGGGTTCACCCTGGCCCGCGACTGTCGGAAGAGCGAAAGGAACTGGCGGTTGCCCGAGAGCGCGTAGCCGCGGAGGGCGGATTCGAGATCGGCCGAGACCGCCCGCACCTGCAGGGTGGCGACGGTGACGTCCTTGGAGTGCGATTCGCGCGCGTCTGCGCGCCTGAGCGAGAGGATCGCGATCAACGCCGCGACGAGGATGATCGCGACGAGCGCCGCAATTCCGAGCGCGACGAGCGCGACGCGGTGGACGAGGGAGAGCCGGTTCATCGGCCGCGCTCGACGAGGTGTCGAGCGACCGACGCGAGCTCGTCGACGAGGAAGGGCTTCGCCAGGAAGAGGTCCGCTCCGGTCTCGAGCGCCAGCTTGACGTCCTCCGGCCGCTGCCACGCCGAAACGACCACGACCGCCACGTGGCGGAGGACCGGGTCGGAACGCATCTCGTGGAGGATGTCGATGCCGCTCCGGTCCGGGAGCATCAGGTCGAGGAAGACGAGATCGGGCGGCGCCTCGCGAAGCTGGGCAAGCGCGGTCTCGCCGTCGGCCGCCTCCTCGCAGCGGAATCCGTCACCGAGGCTCACCATGATCAGTTCCCGCAACGGGGCCTCGTCATCCACGACGAGCACGCGCGGGAGCCTGATCCGGGTGTCGCCGTTCACCCGACCAGCCGGAAGAAGAGGACCTCGTGCCGTGGGCGAAGGTGCGATGCCGTGACCGTGAGCGTTCCACGGGCATTGTCGTACACGCCGGTCCCGCCGACCACCGCGATGTCGTAGAGAAGCCGCGTCTGGAGGGCCCCGGTGACGACGAGGTTGCCCTTGGGGAGGATGTACGTCCCGGTGCACGAGCGATCCGGGCCGTCCGAGTACGTGCAGACGATGAGGCTCCGCCCTATCGCACGCTGTGAAAGCGTGGGGTTGTACAGCCGCTGTCTGATCAACTCGACCGTGCCCGCAAGACGGCCCCCGGGCGGCCTGACGAACCGGTCGCCGATCTGGACGTCGGTGATGCGGATCTGCGACGGCCCGATGGAGCCTGCTGCCCCGCTGGTCGCCACGATGGCGACCGACCCACAGGCCGCGCAGATCAGTCCTGCTGCCAGTTGTCTTCCTCGAATCCTCATAGGGGATCCCCCTCCGTCCTGATCGTTGTCGATCGACGGCCCTGCTCCCAACTACCAGTGTTCCACAACGGTTCGGGCGCCGCGACTTGCCAGGTTATGTCAACTGCCGCGAGTCGTCTCGTGTCACGCCGCCTCCAGTCGTGCCCGATCGTCGGAGCCGAGCTCGCGTGGCTCACGCTTGCTCCGGTCCCAGGCCACGACGACCGAGGACTCCGTGGCCGCGATCTCGCCGTCTGGACCGACGACTTCCTGCTCGAAGCTGACGCTCGTGTGCCCAACGCCGGTGACGCGCGTCCGCACGATCACCTCCGGCGTCGGATGGGGCAGTTCGCGCCTGTAGTCGATCTCGATGTGGGCGACGACGGTCGGCCAGTCCTCGAAGCTGCCGACCGTGGCCGTCAGGAACGCGTCGCGCGCCTCGTCGAAGAACGCCGGGTACGCCACATGGGTGATGTGGCCGAGGGCGTCGAAGTCCGTCCAGCGCGTCGGCAGAGAAATCGTGTGCACGGCTGCACTCAATCAGAGAGTGCAGCCGTGCTTGCAGTGCAGTGCGACGCGCCTAACGCGGACGGCGGCGGCGCTGCTGCGACTGCGGGCGCTGCTGCGACTGCGGACGCCGTGGTGCGGCGACCGCCATGCCGGAAGCAGCGAACTGGTCTCCGTGCCCGAGGCGTGCGGCCATCTTGCTCACGTCCGCCTGCTGCTCGGGAAGCACGAAGGTGACACCGGTGCCGCTCCGGCCGGCACGGCCGGTGCGGCCGACCCGATGCACATAGTCGTCGTGACCATGCGGCGGGTCGAAGTTGATCACGTGCGTGATGTCGTCGACGTCGAGACCGCGTGCGGCGACGTCCGTTGCGACGAGGGTCGTCACCTTGCCGGACTCGAAGCGTGCGAGCGCGCGCTCGCGCTGGTTCTGCGAGAGGTTGCCGTGCATCGGCGCGGCGGAGATATCGTGCCGCGCAAGCTTGCGAGCGAGCTTGTCCGCGCCGTGCTTCGTGCGAACGAACACGAGCGCGAGGCCGCGGTCACCCTTCAGGTGCTCGACCAGGCTGTCGAGCTTCCCGTCGGCGGTCACGGAGACGAAGGTGTGCGCGATCTCGCCCTTCTGCTTCTCGGCCGGAGCCTCGGCGCGGAAGTGCGACGGGTTGACCGTGTAGGCGCGAGCGAGCTCGGCGACGGCACCGTCGAAGGTGGCCGAGAAGAGCATCGTCTGCCGGTTCTTCGGCACCGTGCGGAGGATGCGGTCGACCTGCGGCTTGAAGCCCATGTCGAGCATCCGGTCGGCCTCGTCGAGGACGAGCACGCGAACCCCGTCGAGCGCGACCATGCGGCGCTCCATCAGGTCGTGCAGCCGGCCGGGTGTCGCGACGAGCACGTGCGCGCCCTTGGCCCGTTTCGCCTGTGCGGCGAGCGGGACGCCGCCGTAGACGGTGGCGACGCGCAGGCCCTTCGCCTCGGCGATCGGACGAAGGTCGGCTGCGACTTGCGTCGCGAGCTCACGCGTGGGGACGAGGACGAGCGCCGACGGGCGGCCGTTCGCGTTCTCCGTGCGCTCGACGAGCGGCAGGCCGAAGGCGAGCGTCTTGCCGGAGCCCGTGGGGGACTCGGCGAGGATGTCGAGGCCGGCGAGCGCGTCCGGGAGGACGAGCTGCTGCACCGCGAACGGGTGTTGGATGTTGAGCGATTCGAGCGCGCGCACGACAGGCGTGCTGACGCCGAGCGCCAGGAAAGACTGAGACAAGTTGTTCTACTCCTTGGTAAGGCTGGTCGAGATGCAGAAACTCGAACAACCTGTGTAGGAGGAACGAGAAGCCAGATCTCACGGCCGCCGAATGGCGATCCGTGCGGCCACGGTAGCACGGCCCCTGCACCCAAAAGGGTGAGGCAGGAGGCGGGGCTGCCGGCGCGAAATCCTCCACCAAGCGCACGACCACCCTCGGCGGGGCTCGAAAAACGGGCTCCGTCCGAACCGGTGGACAGGATTTCGAGCCGAGAGCGCAGGTCGAAGGCACATTGACGGGTGAGGTCGGGCTGAGGTGCCAACTGACCCACCGACCGCAGCGAGGGCTTGAGAAGGACGAACGCGGGCCGCCGGTGCAAGCCGGCGGCCCGCACGTTTTACGTCGCCTTTACGCACTTGGCACGCCGAACTGACCGCGAGGGGCGATAGTCCGAAGATGCGGAGGCTCGCCACCATGCTCGTTGCCCTCTCCCTGATGGCGTTCGCCGGCACCGCCCTCGCCGGTGGCGGTGGTGCGCCTCCGCCCTTCCCTCGGCTTCCGCCCGCCTGGTATCACGTGACGATCAACCAGACGATCAAGCACGTTCCGCACACGCTGATCCTCGACCGTGGGCGCATCACGCAGGCGAGCCCGTCGCAGCTGACGCTCCGGGAGCGTGACGGGAGCCTCGTTGCCGTCCCGCTGTCGCAGTCGACGATCGTCGTGGTCGACGGCGTGCCGTCGACCGTGCTCGACCTGAAGAAGAAGATGGACGTCCAGACGATGCGTATCGACGGCGGCGCCGCCGTTCGCGTGCGCGCCACGTCGTTCTAATACGCTCCGGGCAGATGGCGGGGACAGTCCTCCTCGTCGAAGACGAGCCCTCGGTCGGAGAGCTCGTCCGCGGCTACCTGATGCGCGATGGCTATCGCGTCATCTGGGTACGGTCCGGGGAGGACGCGCTCGTCGAGCTCGACCGGCACCGGGTGCGCATCGTGATCCTCGACATCGGCCTCCCGGGCAAGGACGGCTTCGACGTGTGCCGCGACATGCGCGCCCGCTCGAACGTGCCGATCCTGATGCTGACCGCGCGCGACGAGGAAGCCGACCGCATCGTCGGGCTCGAGGTCGGCGCCGACGACTACCTGACGAAGCCGTTCTCACCGCGCGAGCTCGTCGCGCGGATGAAGGCGATTCTGCGCCGCAGCGAGCCGCAGGAGGGCAAGGAGAAGACGGTGTCGCTGGGCGACGTCGTCCTCGACCGCGAATCGCACGACGTCACCGTCGCCGGCAAGCCCGTCGAGCTCACCGCCAAGGAGTTCGACCTGCTCGCGTACTTCATGGCGAACCCCGGCCTCGTGGTCTCCCGCGACCTGCTGCTCGAGCGCGTGTGGGGGCAGGAATACCCCGGCGGCACCCGCACGGTCGACGTGCACGTCGCGCAGGTTCGCCGCAAGCTCGACCGCCCGGACCTGATCCGCACGCTGCGCGGGACCGGGTACAAGGCCGTCGAGCCGTGACCAGCCTGCGGGCTCGGCTCTTCGCGGCGACGCTTGCCGCACTGGCGCTGACGCTCGCACTCACGATCGCGATCGGCGCGGTGCTCACGCGACGGCAGGTCGACCGCGCGCAGGTCTCGGCCGTCGCCCGCCAGGCGGACGACCTGGCCGCGCAACGGAGGCAGCAAGTCAGCTACGTCCGCGCGATCACGCCGCTCGCCGGCAACGTGCTCGAGCTCGTGCAGCCGCGTTCGACGTTCAAGCGGCTCGTGCCGAACGTGAACAGGAGCAGCAACGGCCAGACGACCTACCAGGGCCGGCGGCAGCTCTACTCCTACCGCACGATCCCCCATCTCGGGCTGCTTCTGCTGCGCCCGACCAGCACCCGCTCTGCGGCCTGGCGCCCATTCCTCGTCGACCTGTTGTTCGCCGCCCTCGCCGGCGCTGCGTTCGCGGCGACCGTCTCGTTTCTGCTGGCCCGCTCGATCGTGCGGCCGATCAGGCGCGTCGCCGAAGCAACGCGCGCACTCGCCGCCGACGAGCGGCACGAGCCGTTGCCGAGCGAAGGGTCGAGCGAGCTCGTCTCGCTCGCCGAGGCGTTCAACCACATGGCCGAGGAGCTGGCCGCCTCGCGCCAGGCCGAGCGTGACTTCCTGCTCTCGGTCAGCCACGAGCTGAAGACGCCGCTGACCGCGATTCGCGGCTACGCGGAGGGTCTCGGCGAGGGAGTGTTCGATGCCGACGAGGCCGCGCTGACGATCGGCCTGGAGGCGAGCAGGCTCGAGCGCCTCGTCCGCGACCTGCTCGACCTCGCCCGGATGAACCGCAGCGAGTTCTCCGTCCGCCGCGAGCACGTCGACCTGGCGGAGATCGCGCGCGAGGCGGTCCTTCGCCACGAGGTCGCCGCGCAGCAGTTCGAAGTGACGCTCTCGGCCGAGGGCGCGGAGAGCTGGGTCGAGGCCGATCACGGGCGGTTGCTCCAGGTCGCGTCGAACCTCGTCGAGAACGCATTGCGCGAGACGCCCGCCGGGGGCAGTGTCACCGTGCGCTCCGAGCCGGGCAGGCTCCTCGTCTCCGACACCGGCCCCGGCATTCCCGTCGCCGACGTCCCGCGCGCCTTCGAGCGGTTCTACCTCTACGACAAGATCGGCAAGGAGCGCCCGGTGGGCAGCGGCCTCGGGCTGGCGATCGTGAAGCAGCTCACCCGGGCGATGGGCGGAGAGGTGCACGTCGCGAGCGGCCCGGACGGGACGACGTTCAGCGTCTCGCTACGGCCGCAGCATGGAGGTGTCGACCACCTCGAAGTCCGCACCGGTCAGACCGCCTAGCGCGTGGAGTTGATCGTTCGACCAGTGAGGGCTCGGCGCGCCGCCGATGTACCAGTTGGATCCGTTGTCGGCGAGGATCATCCCGTAGGTCTTCAGCGCCTGCGCCACGATCCGCGCCTGGGGCGGCAGGCCGGCGATGTTGACGCTCGCCTTCAGGCGGACGCGGAGCCCCATCGGCGGCAGTGACGGATCGGTCGCGCTGGATGCGTAGTGCCGCGCGGGATAGATGTAGGCGCGCCGTGTTCGCTCCGCTGTGAACCGCAGCGCATGATCGATCTGCCCGGTCGACGCGTCACCGTCCCAGCGCGCGAGCCCCGGCAGCATCGGCAGCCCCGCAGCGTCGGCCGACGTCCAGCCCGCGGGGCGCACGGCGTTCGAGCGCAGGTTCCAGATCGCTCCCGACCAGCCGGACCAGTGACCGGAGGTGCGCTGCATTCCCGAGAGCTCGTACAACTTGCAGGCGTCGCGGTCGAGGACGAGCACGTGGCGGTCGCCCGAGTTGGCATGCGCCGGCGCGCCCTCGATGGGAGGGTTCTTCGGGATCGGGTACGGGCCCTTGTCGCTCTCGCTCGCGTACTCGAAGTGCACGCGGGACTTCGGCGTCGACTTCGCGTGCACGACCACGAAGGGGATGCCGATGCGCGAGCCGTCGTAGAGGCCGGAGCCGAAGTCGGCGTGCACGCCGCCGTCGACGCCCATCGAGGCGATCAGCGCGGCAGAGTCGGCGGCGACGGGCAGCTTGTCGACCGGCGTGTTCCATGGGTTCGAGGCCGGGAAGACCGGACAGCCCGCGATCGTCGGCGGGGGTGCCGGGGCGGCAGACCCGGCGAGGGCGGTGACGAGCGCGGTCACCCCCAGGAACAGCAGTCTCACGGCTGGAGTATTGACAGCTCCCAGCCGCCGCTGCGTGCCTTGTAGAGCCGGCGGTCGTGCAGGCGGTCGTCGCGGTGGCGCCAGAACTCGTACGTGTCCGGGACGAGGCGGAAGCCGCCCCAGCGGGACGGGCGCGCAGGCTCTTCGGGCTGCGCCGCGACCGCGGCCTCGAGCTCCTCCCGGCTCGCGATCGGCTGCGACTGGCGCGACGCGGCCGCACTGCGGCGCGATGCGGGCGGTCGTGTCGCCCAGTACGCATCGGACTCAGCGTCGCCGACGCGCTCGACGCGACCCTCGACCCGCACCTGAATGCCGGGCCGGTGGAACAACAGGGCCGCTCGCGGGTTCGCCTCGAGCTCGGTGCCCTTGCGCGACTCGTAGTTCGTGAAGAACGTGAAGCCGCGCTCGTCGGCGCTCTTCAGCAAGACCATGCGGATCGAGGGCCGCCCGTCGGGCGACGCGGTCGCAAGCGCCATCTCCGTGCCCTCGACCCATTCGTGGAAGAGCTCGAGCGGATCGGTCATTCGGGAGCCATCTCCGGCACCTCACGCAGTCGTGGGATCGGCGACGGGATGAACCAGAGGAGACCGAGGAGTGCGCCGACCGTGGCGATCCAGAGGGTCGAGCGCACGCCGATCGTCGCCCCGAGCAGGCCGCCGAGTGAGGTGCCGACCGGGCGCACCCCGTAGTTGACCACGATGAAGGCACCCGAGACGCGCGAGCGCAGGGGCGTCGGGACGGTGCCGGCAATGATCGAGCCCGCCATGATGTCCAGCAGCATCAACCCCACGCCGGACGTGAACTCGGCGACGAAGAGGAAGACGAGCACGAGCCAGTGCGGCCCGCTCGCCGCGGGGACGAGGATGAGCGGCGCGGGAAAGAGGAAGCAGCCCGCGATGAAGGCCGGACCGACGCCGAATCGTCGCGAGATGCGCGCCGTCACGAACGAGCCCAGCAGCGTGCCGACCGACGCCGCGCCGAGCACGATCCCGAGCGTCGCGGGTCGCACGCCCAGATCCCGGGTCGCGTAGAGCACGAAGAGCGCGAAGAACATGAAGTTGAAGAGGTTGAGCGTCGCGACGCCGAGCAGCTCGGCGCGGATGATCCCGTTGCGCCTGATCCAACCCGCGCCGGAGAGGATTCCGCCGCTCCCGTGCGGCACGCCGGGCGGCTCCTCCGCGTCGATCAGCCCGAGGAAGATCGCCGACCACAGGAACGAGACCGCGTCGAGCGCGAGCGCGTACGGGCCGCTGAACACCTGGACGAGGATGCCGCCGATGCTGTTGCCGGCGAGGAACGAGAACGCGCGGCTGCCGTGGATCAACGAGTTCGCCTTCACGTAGTCCTCGCGCGGCACGACCACCTGGAAGAACGCACCGAATCCGACGTTGAAGAAGACCGTGAGCGTGCCCGTGAGAAACGCAACGATGTAGAGCAGCGCCCACGAGAGCTCGCCGAAGGCGTACGCGATCGGGATCGTGGCGATGGAGAGGCCGCGCAGGACGTCCGTCGCGAGCATCACCTGCCGTCGCCGCCCGCGGCGGTCGACCCACGCCCCGGCGTGGAGCGCGAAGAGCAGGTTCGGCACGAGGTACACGGTCGTCAGCACGCCCATCTGGCCGGCCGAGGCGTGCAGGGCAAGGACGGCGGTGAGCGGCAGTGCGATCAGCGTGATCTGGTCGCCGAGCATCGAGACGGACTGCCCGATGAAGTAACGCCTGAAGTTCGCGTTCCCGCGAAGGATCGGTGGGATCACGGCTTCGGCACGGCACGAACGCCGACGTGCACGAAGCGGGCGCCGCGCGGAGTGCGAGCCCGGGCGGTGCGGAGGTACGGAGCGAGCACCTCGTGGATGCGCTCGGTGATCTGCTCGAGCTCAGCCGGGCTCGCGACGATCGTCGTCTGGACGAACGCCGCCGCCTCGCGCCAGGCGGCGGAGAAGGACTGCTCGCGCACCAGGTACTCGCGCACGGTCTCGTCGCTCAGCTCGAGCAGCGCGGCGCGTGCGAGTGCCGAGGCCGCCTGGAACTCCTCGTCCGCGTCCGCGCCGGCGTCGAAGTCGACGCCAGCGATCCGTGCGTGCCAGCGGCGCTCGCGGCCGTCGTCGCTCCCCACCTCCTCGACGAAGCCGTGCTTTGCGAGGGTCCGCAGGTGATAGCTGCACGACGAGGCGCTTTCGCCCACCTCCGTCGCGCATTCGGTGGCCGTGGAGTCGCCGTGGAGCTGCAGCCGGGCGAGGATCCGCAGGCGCGTCGTGTGACCGAGCGCCCGGAGCGCCTCGGGCGAGGTGAGGCGGGGATGGGCAGATGCGAAAGAGATATTTCGAAAATACCCTTTCACAGTTCGGCTGTCAACCGCGCATGAAAGAACCAGGTTCTAGCGGTCAGACGCCGACGGCCTGGGCGGTCTGGTCGAGCAGCACGCGAACCTTGCTCGTCAGGTCCTGGGCGCTGAAGGGCTTCTGCAGGAAGGCGATGCCCGGCTCGAGCACGCCGTGATGGCCGATCGCCGAATCGGTGTACCCGGACATGTAGAGCACGTGCGTCCCGGGCCGCATCGTCGTCACGGCGTGCGCGACTTCGGGGCCGCTCATCCCCGGCATGACGACGTCGGTGAGCAGCAGGTCGATGGGGTAGCTGTCCCGGCGAAGCAGCTCGAGCGCCGACGGGCCGTCACTCGCCTGCAGGACGGCGTAGCCCGTCGTCTCGAGGATCTCCGCCACGAGCTGTCGCACGACGGCTTCGTCCTCGACGAGCAGGATCGTCTCGTCGCCGCGCTCGGGGGCGGTCGGCGCGCGCGCCGGATCCGGCGCCGGCGCGGGCGAGGTCGCTTGCGGGAAGCAGATGCGGAACACCGCGCCCATGCCCGGAGAGGTGTCGACCTCGATCGTCCCGCCGCTCTGCTCGACGACGCCGTAGACGGTCGCGAGACCGAGGCCGGTGCCGCCGACCTTCGTGGTGAAGAAGGGGTCGAAGAGCTGCGAGCGTTCGTCGTCGGTCATCCCGATGCCGGTATCGGTCATTCGCAGCTCGACCGCGGGGCCGGCTTTCGTCTCGATGTTCGCCGTCTCGATCGTCAGCGAGCCGCCGTGCGGCATGGCGTCCCGCGCGTTCACGACGAGGTTCACGATCACCTGCTCGATCTGGGTCGGATCCGCCAGGACGGGACCGAGCGCGGGGTCGAGGATCGCGACCAGCTCGACGTCCTCGCCGATCAGGCGCCGCAGCATCATCTCCATGTCGGAGACGACCGCGTTCAGGTCGAGCACGCGCGGCTGGAGGACCTGCCTCCGGCTGAATGCCAGCAGCTGCCCGGTGAGCGAGGCGGCGCGCGCGGCGGCCTTGCGGATCTCGTCTGCGTGCCGGAGCTGCCGCTCGTCGTGGAGGTCGGCGATCAGGAACTCGCTGTAGCCGGAGATCGCGGTCAGGAGGTTGTTGAAGTCGTGCGCGATGCCGCCGGCGAGGCGACCTACTGCCTCCATCTTCCCTGCCTGGCGCAGCTGCTCCTCGAGGGCCTTCTGATGCGAGAGATCGCGCACGACCGAGATGTGGCGTCCCGGGCGGATGTGCGCGGTGGCGACGAACTCGATGCTTCGCTCGACGCCGTCTCCCGGACGGCGCAGCGTCACCTCCGCGTCCATCGTGCCTTGCTCGATGAAGCGAGACCACAGACGCGCGATCGGCTCGTCGGGCACGAGGTCGTCGAGGAGGAGCCCGAGCGCCTGCTCGCGGGGGACCCCGAGCAGCTCGGCGGCAGCGTCGTTGATATCGACGAGCCGCCGATCGTCGTCGGCGATCAGCTTCGGCACGACGGAGTCCTCGAAAATGGCCGCGAAGAGCAGCGCCGACTCCTTGCGGTCCGTGATGTCCTGGACGTGCGAGACGACACGCGACGGCGCATCCTCGCCGGGAGCACGGACGACCGAGACCGTGAGGTCGCCCCAGACGATCGACCCGTCCTTGCGGAGATAGCGCTTCTCGCGCTGATACGACTCGATCGCCCCGGAGCGGAGCTCCGCCGCGCGCGCCATGTCGATCGCGAAGTCGTCCGGATGGGTGATGTCGCGCACTCCAAGACAGGACAGCTCCTCGACCGTGTAGCCGAGCATCTCGGCGAGGCGCGGATTGACCTGTTCGAATCGACCGTCGAGCCCGGTGAGCGCCATGCCGACGGAGGCAGCGTGAAACGCGCCGCGAAAACGCGCCTCACTCTCCTGGACGACGTGCCCCTGGGTGCGCAGCTCTTCGACCAGCGTTCGGCGCGTCTCGAGCTCGGCCGAGTTGCGGATGACGGTGCTGACGAACTCGGCCATCAGGCGAGTCGTCTCGACGTCGAGCTCGTCGAATGCCCCCGGCTCGCGTCCGAGGATCGAGAGGACGCCTTCGACCTCGCCGTCGCGGTACAGAGGGGCGCAGATCACGGACCCTGCGCCGAGCAGACGACACGCGTTCGAGTCGACGCGAGCGTCCGTCGTGGTATCGGCCGCGTAGACCGTCTCCCGGCGGCTCGCGGCGAGGCCTGCGAGGCTTGTTGAGCGAGGGAGTCGCAGGCCGGCATGGTGCTCGGCGAGGCCCGAGCCGACGCCGAGGACGGAGGCGTCGCCGTCGAACCACTGCACGGTCGCACCGTCGGCCCCGGCCAGGCGTTGTGCCCGTTCGACGATCAGTTTGGTGACCGCGACGGGGTCGAGCTCGAGCGCGGAGATCTCCTGCTGCGTCTCGATGATCGCCGTCAACCGGCCGAGGCTCGTGCGCAACCGTCCTTCTTCGAGCTTGCGCTGTGTGACATCTCGGAGGGTCGTGTGAACGCGTTGATCGTCGAGCACGCGGCTCGAATACTCGACGTCGACCAGCGCGCCGTCCTTGCGGCGGAACGGGCGCTCCGACCTGAGCTCGCGATGCTCGCGCAACAGGTCTTTGCGCGGCGGCGTTGCGGCGAGCTCGGCAGGGTCGAAAAGCGCGCTCGAGTGCATCGAGCACAGCTCCTCGACCGTGTACAAGAGGAGAGCCGCAGCGGCCTCGTTTGCGTCCATGATGTTGCCTTCGAGGTCGGCGACGAGCGTTGCGTCGGCTGCCTGGGCATGGAGCACCCGGTACTGCCGCTCGCTCGCCGCGAGTCGCTCGACGAGCTCGGCATTGCGGAGCGCGATCGCGGCTGCCTGGGCGAGCAGCCTCGTCCGCTCGACCTCGGGCTCGCCGAAGGCATCGATCAGGCGGCTGCGAACTCCGAGGATCCCGCGGAGCGCGCCGTCGTACACGATGGGTGCGAGCACGATTGCCCCTGCTTCCACCGTGAGCGACCCCGACATGTCCGAGCCGCTCGCGCCGCGGAGGACCTGAACCTCGCGGGTCCTCGCGCAGGTCGCGCCCAGCGTGTCCTCGAGGAGCATCGTGCGGCCCTGGAGAGGCGCGTCGGCGCCGAGCGAGACCTGGAAGTGCGCCACCCCGTCCTCGACCGTCGAGAGCGTTGCGCCGTCGGCGTCGGGCAGTTCGAGCAGGTGGCCGACGATGCCCTCCATCACGCTCTGGAGCTCCCCCGAGAGGGACGCGACCTCGAGCTGGCGCTCGACGAGCTCTCCCAGGGAGGGCTGAGTCATGCGATGAAACCGCGGCGGAGCGCCGTTGCGACAGCTTGCGTGCGCGTCGCGGCTCCGAGACGGTCCGAGGCTTTCCGCAGGTGGGTGCGGACGGTCTCGGAGCTGATCCCGAGCCGGCGGCCGATCTCCTCGTGCTGGAGGCCTTCTGCGAGCAGCTCGAGCACGTCGAGCTCGCGCTGGGTCAGCTTCCCGCCGGGCTTGGGAGCCTTCACGAGCGCTGGGTCGAGGTACGAGTTGCCGATGAGTGCCGCCTCGAGCGCGCGGACGAGGTCGGCGAGCGGCGCCTCCTTCAGGATCAGCGCCACCGCGCCGGCGTCGAGCACGTCGCGCGCGATGTGCTCGTCGGCGTCGGCGGTGTAGACGGCGATCCGCGTATCGGGCGAGACCTCGTGCAGTGCGTGGATCAGCTCGATGCCTGCGAGCCGTGGCATGCGGAAGTCGATGAGCGCGAGCTCGGGCTTCGTCTCCTCGGCCAGGGCAACGGCGCGGCGACCGTCGGAGACCGGCCCGACGATCTCGAAGCCGTTCTCGGACAGGAACGACGAGACGGCGACGGTCAACGCAGGGTGGTCATCAGCGAGCAGACAGCGGGGATCTTTCAACGGACTCACCTCCAGATGGGGCGTCGGGTCGACGCGGGCAGAGCGGCGTGGGACAGGATCGGGGCGGTCATGCGGCCACCAAGGTGCGAACGCGCGCGGCGAGCGCTTCCAGGTACGAGTCGCCCTTGATCACGTAGTCCGAGGCGCCGTGGCGAAATGCCTCGACTGCGGTCTCCTCGGACCCCTGGCCGGTCAGCATCACGACCGGGAGCAGCGGGTTGCTCGCACGAAGCGCGTCGAGCACGTCCATCCCGCAGCCGTCCTGGAGCCCGTGGTCGACGATCGCGAGCGACCACTCGGAGCCCAGCACGAGCTCCGCTGCGCTCGCGAGGTTCCGGGCGCGTGCGATCACTGCCCCCTCGAGCGCACGCTCGAGCGTTGCGGTGACGAGCAGTGCCATGTCGTCGTCGTCTTCGACGAGCAGGACTGCGAGGGTCGGTGTGAGCGGTTCGGCGACCGACGGCTCCCGCACGTGCAGGCCGCCGTCGTCCAGTTCGAGCTCGCGCGACTCGATCAGCCGGAGGACGAGGTCGACGATCTGCGGGTCCCACTGCTGCGCGCGGCAGGCCACGAGCTCCGCCGCCACCTCGGTCGGCGTGAGCGGCTGCCGGTAGAGCTGGCGGGCCGTCATCACCTCGACCGAGTCGGCCACGGCAACGATGCGTGCGCCGAGTGGAATCGCCGTGCCGGCCAACCGGTCCGGGTAACCGGCGCCGTCCCAGCGCTCGTGATGGTTGCGGACGATCGGACGGGTCGCGGCCAGCAGGTCGAGCGGCTCGAGCAGCTTGTCGCCGATCTCCGGATGGGTCTCGATGATCCGGCGTTCTTCCGGGTCCAGCGCGCCCGGCTTCAGGAGGACTCGGTCGGGGATGCCGATCTTGCCGACGTCGTGGAGGATCGCACCGAGACGAATCGTCTCGATCTCGTCGGGCCGCAGCCCGAGCAGCTCGGCGATGCGAACGGCGAGCGATGCGAGTCGCTCGCAGTGCCCGTGCAGGTAGGAGTCGCGGGCTTCGATCGCATTCGCGAGCGCGCTCGCGAGCGTCGGCGCGAGCAGGCGCTCGCGCAGTTCGTCTCGGGAGCGTGAGGCTCGCTCGAGTGCGTCGGCGACCGCGGTCTGCAGCTCCTCGTGCGCAAACGGCTTGGTCACGAGCCCGGCCGCGCCTCGCGTGAGCGCCTGGCTGAGCGTCTCGTACGTCCCGGCACCGGTGACGAGCACCACGGGCAGAGACGCCCGCCGTTCGCGCACGGCGCCCAGCAGCTCGAGCCCCGAGAGCCCCGGCATGACCACGTCACTGACGATGAGGTCGAACTCGGACTCCTCGAGCAGGCCGAGCGCGCGCTCGGCGGTCTCCGCGCCGATCACCTCGTGGCCGACCGACTCGAGGATCTCGAGCATCAGGCTGCGGATGATGTCCTCGTCGTCGATGACGAGGATGCGGCTCACTGCGCGCCTTCGACCGTGATCGGAAGGCAGAGCGTGAAGGTCGACCCCGCGCCGGGGTCGGAGGTGACCGTGAGCTGCCCGCCGTGCGCCTCGGCGATTCCGAGGCTGACCGAGAGCCCGAGGCCGGTGCCGCCGGTGAGCCGCTTCGTGGTGAAGAACGGCTCGAAGATCCGCTGGGAGACCGACTCCGGCATCCCCGGCCCGTCGTCCGTGACCGTCGCGATCGCGTTCAAGCCTTCACGCCGGACGTCGATCGTGATCGTGCCGCCGTTCGGCATCGCCTGTCGGGCGTTCGCGATCAGGTTGAGAAAGATCTGCTTCAGCTGGTTCGAGCTCGCGTAGACCGGGATGTCGGACGCGCCGTAGGAGTCGACGAGCTCGACGCCCTTGTTGGCGTTGGTGCGCCGGACGAGGTCGACGGTCGAGCGGACGACGTCCTCCAGCGAGACGACGTGGCGATCCTCGGCGTTCTCGCGCGCGAAGTCGAGCAGCGCCCGCACGATCTCCTTGATCTCGATTCCCGTCTGCTGGATCAGCTCGAGGCGCGTGTGCGCCTTCGACCCCGGCTCCGATTCCTTCAGGAGGAACTCGGTGAGACCGAGGATTGCGAAGAGCGGGTTGTTGATCTCGTGCGCGACGCCGGCTGCGAGCTCGCCGATTGCGGCCAGTTTGCCGCTCTGCACGAGCTGCTGTTGCATGCGGCGCTCCTCCGCCAGGTCCTCGATCAGCGCCAGGATCAGCGCCGTCTCGCCGTCGTCGCCGGGAATTGAGTGCACCGTTAGGTGCGCCGGTGACGGGCGGCCGTCGGGGCGGCGGTACACGCGATCGATGCTCGTGCCGGGAATGAAGCCGCGGTCGAACTGATCTTCGTCCTCGCCCCACCACGGGAACGGTGGACGGAGGCCGACGAGCTCGGTGCCGCTGCGTCCGACGAGCTCGCAGAACGCGCGATTCACGGCAACGATCTGATGCGTCTCGGCATGCGCGACGCTGATCGCCGTCGGGATGGCGTCGAAGAGCGCATTCAGGGTCTCCTGCTTCAACTGGTTCTGCACGTGCTCGTCGGTGACGTCACGGAAGACGATCACCGCGCCGCTCGCCGTCGGTGAGACGCTGCCGGAGAGCACGAGCTCGCGGCCGTCGAGGGACCTCGCGCGAATGGTGAACCGATCGCCGTCGGCGGGCTGGATCGACGTGCGCCCGTGAAGGCGCTCGAATGCAAAGTCGCACGGGGTGCCGTCGAGGGCACGCGGGTCGAACATCGCCGTGTGGAATTCGGCGTCCTGGTCCACACCGAGGATCGCGCGTGCGGCGCCGTTCAGCGTCGCCCTGCCGCCGCTTGCCAGCACGACCCCGTCGGCCACGCCGTCGAGCACGTTCACGAGGCGGGCCTGCTCGCGCTCACGCAGCGTCCGCTCGGCGAGCGTCGTCAGACGCGTGAGCGTGGTCAGGAGGAGGGCGGCCTCGGTTGCGTCGGCACCGGCGAGCGGCACCTTCCAACCGACATGGAAGGTCGCGCGACAACTCTCGGTGAGCAGTGGGACGCGGACGATCGTCGCGAGCTCGCCGTACCTGGCGGCGAGCTCCGGCTTCGACCCGTCATGCGTCGGCGGTCCAGCATAGGGTTCGCCTGTGGTTATCGATTCGATCAGCGGCCCGTCGACAGGAATCTGGTCGCCGAGCCAGCTTTGCGCGCCTCCCGCCGAGGCCGCGATCTCGCCCGTCGACAAATCGTCGCTCCACAGGACCACCCAGAAGTGGTCGGCGCCGAGCAGCTCGAGACCGGTCTGTGCGAGGATCTGGAACGCCCCCGCGAGCGTCGGCGCTTCGTTGACGGCGATCACGGCATCGATCAGCTCATGCTGTCCGGCCGGTTTCACTGGAAGAGTGATGGTGTGTGGCATCTGATCTCTGACTGCCCAAAAAAGGCCGCATCACAACTATTGGCAGCACGCGGCGCTTGCGGTATCCCTCCAGCTGTGCGGCAGGCATCCCCCGGAATGGGGATCCCGGGTTCGGTGGCGGCACGGTGACGAGCGAGAAGATTCCGGTCACCTGCGTTGTTGCGGACGACCATCCGGCCGTCCTCGAGGCGGTCGCGGAGTTCCTCGTCCAGGGTGGGATCGAGGTGCTGGCGCGGGCGCGGGACGGTGAGGAGGCGCTCGAGAAGATCGAGCAGCGCAAGCCCCAGGTCGCCCTCGTCGACGTGCGCATGCCGAAACTCGGAGGCATCGAGGTCGCCCGACTCGCCCTGCGCTCGACCCCCGAGACCGCGATCGTCCTCTATACGGGCTACGGCGACCGCGCGCAGCTGACCGAGGCGCTCGATGCAGGCGTGCGCGGCTTCGTCCTCAAGGAAGCGCCGATGGAGGACCTCCTACGCGCGCTGCAGTCGGTCGCGACCGGAGGCACGTACGTCGACCCGGTGCTCGCCGGCGCCCTCGCCTCCTCGATGGGCGCGAAGGTGCCTCAGCTGACCCAGCGCGAGCGCGACGTGCTGCGGCTCCTCGCCGACGGCCTCGCGAACGAGGAGATCGGCAAGCGGCTCTTCATCTCGGCCGAGACGGTGCGCACCCATGTGCGCAAGGCGATGGACAAGCTCGACGCGGACACCCGGACCCAGGCGGTCGCGCGGGCGCTCCGCGACCAGCTGATCTCCTGAGGGAAGCCTTACGGCTTCGAGGTGTGCTTGGCGGGCGTCTTCGGCTTGGCCGCAGTCTTTGCGGAAGCCGGAGCACGCACGGTCGTCGGTGCGAAAGCCTTCGTCAGGACCGGCGGGGCAGCAGCGACGCTCGGGACGCCCAGCATCTGGGCGAGCAGGGCGCGGAAGGCAACGACCGGCATCCCGCCTGCCTCGGTGTTGCCCGGACCGGGCTTCATCGAGTTGTCGGCGGAGGGCCAGTAGGCCCAGGCGAGCTCGGAGGCGAAGCGCTCACAGCCGTAGGCGGAGTGCGCGAGGCCCTGCACCGAGTAGCACCAGTTCTGGCCGCCGAGCGCGGTGTCGAGCTGGGCGCGCTTGGTGTCGTCGAAGAGGAAGAAGTCGACCTGGTGGCCCATCTCGTGCTGGACGACGCCCCAGGAGAAGCGGCCCGAGTCGAGCAGCGACGAGTCGAGGTACACGTTTCCGTACGTCGAGTATGAGTCGCCGTACGTCCCGATGTTGATCGTGATCGTGCTCGGGATGAGTCCCCAGTTGAAGCTCGAGGCCTGAAGGGCGGCATGCACGGTGGCCTGCTCGGCAGGCGTTCCGCCTGTGAAGGTGTAGTTCCCGCCGCTCGCAAGCGCCGACTGCGAGAGCAGGCCGAAGGCGATGACGGAGACGAGGGTGACGAGCAGGCGCTTCATGCTCTAAGCCTCGGGGGGTGGGCCTCTCCGGGCCATTCCCGCGACGTGTTTCGAGGCAGGGCGACTGCGGTGGTGGGCGGCTCACCGATTTGGGTCGCGGGCGGTTCCCGTTCGGCGAGGGGACGGCCCTAATATGCGTCGAGAACGGCGCTGCGACGCGATTCGTGCTCGAGCCAGCGGAACGCGACGAACCCCGTCGCCGCGTAGGCAAGCGCGATCCCCGCCTCCGTCCAGACGAGCCCGGCGACCTGTCTGAGCGACGCGCCCGCAGCCACCTCGCGTGCGGCGGCGATCCCGTGCGTCAGCGGGAGGCAGCGGCCGACGAAGCTCATCCAGCCGGGCAGCACGTCGAGCGGGATGTTCACGCCGCAGAAGAGGAGCATCAAGAAGTACGCGAGGTTCGCGGCGAAGAAGACGTCCTTCGCCCGCAGCCCCACCGACCCGAGCAGCATCCCGAAGCCGGTGCACGACGCCACCGTGACGAGCAGGATCACCGCCAGCGCGGGCACCGAGTCGAGGCCGGGGCGGAAGCCGAGGAACAGCGCGCCCATTGCGAAGGTGAAGACCGACACGAGCAGCCCGTTCGCGAGCACCGGCAGCCCGCGCCCCAGGAACACCGCCGCGCGGTTCGCGGGCGAGGCCAGCAGAGGCCCGAGCGTCCCGAACCACCGTTCGTTGGCGATCGACATCGTCATGCCGTACACCGACGACATCGCGCAGACCTGCACGGCGTTCCCGACGATGTAGAAGTCAGCCGGCTCGGCCTGCGCGTACTGGCCGAGCTTCGTGAAGAAGATCAGCTGGAAGAGCGGGCTCCCGAGCATCGTCGGGATGTACATCGCGGGCCGGATCCAGTTGAAGAGGCCCCGGTAGGCGATGGCGCCGCCGACGAAGAAGATGCGGAACCAGCGGGTCATGTCAACGAGAGCGTGGCGCGGGCACGGGCGAGGTGCTCGAACCAGCGGAACGTGACGGCCGAGATCGCGCCGTAACAGACGCCGAGCACCAGCACCATCACGAGCGGCCCCCAGACCTCGCCGCCGAGCGCGGCGTGCCGGAGGGCGAGCACGCCCCAGTACGGGGGCAGCGCCCAGGAGATCGGGCGCGTCCAGGCCGGCAGGAGCGACGTCGAGAACAGCAGGCCCGAGGCGATCCAGACCGGGTATTCGAGGAGGTTCGACATCGCGTTCGCATACCGGTAGAGGACAAAGGTCGAGGCGAGCACGAGGCCCATCAGCCCGAGGCCGATCACGGTGGCCGGCAGCGCGAGCGCAAAGAGCCAGGGGTGGACGAGGTGAAGCGGGATGCCGAAGACGATGCGGCCCCAGAGGAGCGTCGCCGCCAGGGCGTACATGCCGGTGAACGCATTCGCGAGCGAGAACGGCAGGTACACGAGCGCCATCGGCGGCGGGGCACCGACGCCGAGCTCGAGCGTTCCCTGCCAGCGCTGCCACTGGATCATCCCGCCGGACCCGAAGAGGGTGGTCGACCAGACGCCCATCATCCCGGCCCCGATCGCCGCGTAGAGCAGCGTCCCACTTCGCCCGCCGGACTCGAACATGTAGAAGGCGATCGTCGCGAAGATCACGGGCTGCACCGTCGAGGTGAGGATGAAGAACCCGGAGGTGCCGAGCATCTTCAGGTTCGTGACGAACCCGCTCCAGATGATCCGCAGCCAGCCGATCCAGACGCCGCCGAGCTTCGTCATTCCGCCGTGACGAGCGAGATGTAGGCGTCTTCGAGCGTCGGCTCGCGCGACGTGACCCGACCGACCTCGAGGCTGCCGAGCTCGGCGAGGAGGGGCGCGGTCAGCTCACGCTCGCCGTTCGTCTGGACGACGAGCAGCTGCATCTGGTCCTGCTCTTCGACGCTGACCGCGGTCACGCCGCTCGTCGCGCGAATGCGTGCGACGGTCGCCTCGTCGACGCCGAGCACCTCGATCTCCGTCACGCGTCCGCCGACGACATTGTCCTTCAGCTCCGCCGGCGTGCCGGTGCCGACGATCTCGCCGTGCGAGATGACGGCGAGCCGATCGCAGAGCGCGTCGGCCTCGAACATGTAGTGCGTCGTCAGCAGGACGGTCTTCCCGACCGTGATGAGGTCGCCGATCATCTTGCGCAGCTCACGGGCACCGACGGGGTCGACGCCGATCGTCGGCTCGTCGAGGAAGACGACCTCGGGGTCGTGCAGGATCCCGCGCGCGATGTGCAGACGCTGGCGCATGCCGCGCGAGTAGCCCTCGACGCGTTCCTGTTCGCGGCCCTTGAGGCCGACGAGCTCGAGCACCTCGTCGATCCGCAGGCGCTGCGCCTTGCCCGAAACGCCGTAGAGCTCGGCGAAGTAGCGAAGGTTGTCGAGCGCCGAGAGCCGCTCGTAGAGGCCGCGGTCGCCGCCGAAGACGTAGCCGATCCGGCTGCGGAGCTCCCGCGCGTCCTCGACGACGTCGAGGCCGAGCACCCGTCCCTGCCCGCTCGTCGGGAGCAGGAGGGTGATCAGCATCTTGATCGTGGTCGTCTTCCCGGCGCCGTTCGGGCCGAGGAGGCCGAAGAGCTCGCCGCGCTCGACGGCGAACGACACGCCGCGGACCGCTTCGACCTCGAGCGGCCGGCGCCGGAGCACTCCGGTCGTCGTACGGTAGGTCCTGCGCAACTCGATGGCCTCGATCACCGCCATGGTTTCGACCCTAGCGACCGCCCTCGTCATCGGCCACTCGGCCGGCGGGCGGCCGATCGACGTCGTGCACATCGCCGGCCCGGGCCCGCGCGTGCTCGTCGTCGGGTGCATCCACGGCAACGAGCCGGCCGGGATCGCGGTCGTGCGCGCGCTCGAGCACGTGCACGCGCGGGCCGACCTGTGGCTCGTGCCGGTGTTGAACCCGGACGGCCTCGCCGCCGGGACGCGGCAGAACGCGCACGGCGTCGACCTGAACCGGAACTTCGGGAGCGGCTGGCAGCACTTCGGCCGCCCCGGCTCGACCTACTACTCCGGGGCGCACGCGTTCTCCGAGCCGGAGACACGCGCGGCGCGCGCCCTCATCCTGCGGATCCACCCGCAGGTCACGATCTGGTTCCACCAGCACATGGACGTGGTCTGGTCCTACGGGCGCTCGACCGCCGCGGGCCGCCGTTACGCGCGGCTCGCGGGGCTGCCGTTCCTACACCGCCGGTGGCTCGCCGGCAGCGCGACGAACTGGCAGAACCACCTGCGAGGCGGCGGCGTGAGCCTGACCGTCGAGCTTCCGGCCGGCCCCCTCGCTCCGGCCGCCGTCGCCCGCGAGGAGCGAGCGATCCTCAGCGTCGCCGGCACCTGACCCCTCCGGACATGACCGGGGGTCTGACCCCGTTTACGGCGCGCAAGCGAGGTTCGGCGATCCGTCACACAGCCGTGACGCGGCGGGAACCGACATGCCCCGGCGTCGCTGAGCAGGGAAAACGCCCGCGCGGCCGTGGCCGCTCCGGACATGGCAGGCGTCTGACCCCCTACGTGTCCGAGCGGGACACGGCTTGTGTCACGTCTTGCGCATCGCAGGACGTCTGCGGGTCGCCTTCGCAGCAGCCGAGCTTGAAGCGGCAGCGGGCGCACTGCCACGTCCCATGCCGCCACTCCATCGCGGCGCCGCAGCGCCAGCACATCTCGGCCTCGGTCACCGGGTGAGCGTAGGTCGCGCGGAGGACGGATCGCTAAAATGCGCGCGCCTGGCGGCGTAGCTCAGCTGGTTAGAGCGTCGGACTCATAACCCGAAGGTCGGTGGTTCGAGCCCACCCGCCGCTACTCTCGGCTCACCGGGCGCGCGCCTGAGGCGCGCTCTCGTCCATGGCGGCACTCCGGCCGCGGAGCCGTGCTAGCGCACTGTCCCCACGGCCGTCGCGCCACCCTGAACGAGCCGGAGAGCCGAGAGAGTGTTTTGGGAAGGGTGACGAGGGACGAGCCGGTCCCGCTACACTTCTGCGGCCCCAAGGCGGTGCGTCAGCCTGCCCAGGGCCAACCACTTTTCCTCGGAGAGACCATGGCAAAGACCGGAGTCAGAGTTGCGATCACGCTCGCCTGCACGGAGTGCAAGCGGCGCAACTACCAGACGCAGAAATCCAAGCGGAACACGCCGGACCGCGTCGAGTTCGAGAAGTACTGCCGCTGGTGCGCGTGCCACACTCCCCACCGGGAGACGCGCTGAGGCCGTGGCGCTCCAGCGCTCAGATCGCGGCGCCGCACGGCGCCAGGAACGCGTCGACAGCAAGAACGCGCGTCCGCAACCGGCCCGCCCTCCCGCAAGCGAGGAGCAGCAGCATCGCCGCTCGAACTTCCTCGCCGAGTCCTGGGGTGAGCTGAAGAAAGTCGAATGGCCCGGCCAGAACCAGGTGATCCAGGGCACGGTCGTCGTGCTCGTCGCCTGCGCGGTCGTCGGCGTCTTCCTCTATGTCAACGACCTCGTCTGGAAGCAAGTCGTCCAGAAACTCTTCCTCGGTCAGTAGGAGTCGAATGTTTCGCTGGTATGTCGTCAACACCTATTCGGGCCATGAGAACAAGGTCAAGGCCAACCTCGAGCACCGCATCGAGTCGATGGGGCAGCGTCAGCGTTTCCGGCGCGTCGTCGTCCCGACCGAGCAGGTGATCGACACGAAGGACGGCCAGAAGGTCCAGGTCGAGAAGCGCGTGCTCCCGGGCTACGTGCTCGTGAACATGGACCTGAACGACGACGCGTGGACGGTCGTGAAGAACACGCCGGGCGTCACCGGATTCGTCGGCGCCGGCTCCAAGCCGGTCCCGCTCTCGCAGCCCGAGGTCGACCGCATCCTCAAGACCGGCGCCTCCGCCGGCGGCGACCGCCCGAGGGCCCAGGTCGAGTTCTCGCTCGGCGAGTCGGTCAAGGTGACGAGCGGCCCGCTCTCCGACTTCGACGGCGAGATCGTCGACGTCAACGCCGATCAGCAGAAGCTGAAGGTGCTCGTCGACATCTTCGAGCGCCAGGTTCCGGTCGAGCTCGGCTTCGACCAGGTCAAGAAGCTCGATTAAGGAAGCGCAATGGCAAAGAAAGTTCTGACACTCATCAAGCTCCAGATCCCCGGCGGCCAGGCGAACCCCGCGCCGCCGGTCGGCCCTGCCCTGGGCCAGCACGGCGTCAACATCATGGAGTTCACCAAGGCGTTCAACGCGCAGACCGCGCACGAGAACGGCCGCACGATCCCCGTCGAGATCACGGTCTACGAAGACCGCAGCTTCGACTTCATCACGAAGACGCCGCCGGCGGCCGTCCTGATCAAGGAGGCGCTGCGGATCGACAAGGGCTCGGCCGAGCCGAACCGCACCAAGGTCGGCAGCCTCACGAAGGCGCAGCTTCGCTCGATCGCCGAGACGAAGATGCAGGACCTGAACGCCCGAGACGTCGAGCAGGCGATGCTCGTCATCGCCGGAACCGCCCGGAGCATGGGCGTGGAGGTGGAGAACTGATGGCGACCCGCGGCAAGCGCTACGTCGAGGCCCGCGGCACCGTCGACCGCGAGCAGCTCTACACGCCCGGTCGAGGCGGTCCGGCTGCTGAAGGACGCCCCGGCGGCGAAGTTCGACGAGACCGTCGAGGTGCACCTGAATCTCGGCCTGAACGTCCGCCACGCGGACGAGCAGCTGCGCGGGACGCTCATGCTGCCGCACGGCACCGGCCGCGAGTCGCGCGTCGTCGTGTTCGCCGAGGGCGACAAGGCCCGCGAGGCCGAGGAGGCCGGAGCGGACGTCGTCGGCTCGGCCGACCTCGCGAAGCGGGTCGAGGAGGGCTTCACCGATTTCGACGTCGCGATCGCGACGCCCGACCAGATGGGCAACGTCGGCCGGCTCGGCCGCGTGCTCGGCCCCCGCGGCCTGATGCCGAACCCGAAGACGGGCACCGTGACGTTCGACGTCGCGAAGGCGGTCAAGGACGCGAAGGCCGGCAAGCTCGAGTACCGCACCGACCGCGGCGCGAACGTGCACATCCCGATCGGCAAGAAGAGCTTCGACGAGCGCTCGCTCGTGGAGAACTACGCCGCCTTGATCGAGGAGATCGTGCGCGCCAAGCCCTCGGCCTCGAAGGGCCGCTACATCAAGAAGATCACGCTCACGTCCACGATGGGCCCGGGGATCCACGTCGACCCGACGCGGACTCGCGACATCGCGGAAGAGCTCGCTGAGACGGGTGCTTCGAGTGGGGAGCTCGCTCAGGTCTAGTCGCTCGTATAAACGCCCGTCGCCTAAGACAGTTGGCAGCCCCGAACAGGGCAGAAGTCCAGCCGAGGCGGTGTCGAATCGCCCAGAGCACCTCTCTGGTCACGTCGGCCCCGCCCTCAAGGCGGGGCCGATTTGGCAATGGAGGTGAAATGCAGAAAGAGGAGAAGGAACGGGTCGTCGCCGAGTTGACGGAGAAGCTCCGCACCGCGGAGACGCTCTTCGTCGCGGATTACCGCGGCCTGACCATGCCCCAGATCGACGCCCTGCGCGGGCGGATGCTCGAGAACGGGGCGAAGCTGTCGGTCGTCAAGAACACCCTCACCCGTCGCGCGGCCGAGGCCGCCGGGACGAATGCGCTGCTGGCGCTGCTCGACGGGCCCACGGCGATCGCGTTCATCGAGGCCGACGGCGACATGGTCGCGGTGGCGAAGGCACTCGCAGATTCGGCCCGTGAGACGAAGGTGCTCGAGATCCGCGGCGGCGTCATGCAAGGCCGCGAGATCACTGCAGAGAACGTCGAGGCGCTCGCCAAGCTCCCGCCGCTCGACATCCTGCGCGGCCAGGTGCTCGGCGCGATCGTCGCGCCGCTCTCCGCCATCGCCGCGCTCCTGAACGCCCCGTTGCAGAACCTGTACGGGCTGATCGACGCCCGCATCGAGCAATTGCAGGCCGGCGGCGATACGTCTGCCGCCGAGGCCGCTCCTGCCGAGGAGGCTGCCGTCGAGGCTGCCGACGAAGCACCTGCAGCCGAGGTCGTCGAAGAGGCGCCCGAAGCGGAGGCGGCTCCCGAGCCGACCGAGCCGCAAGAAGAGACCACTGCTGAAACCGAAACCGAGGAGGACTGAAGATGGCTGCTGTTGACACCGTGTTCGAGCAGCTCGGGACGATGACCGTCCTCGAGCTGGTCGAGCTGAAGAACAAGATCGAGGAGGAGTGGGGCATCACCGCCGCCGCTCCCGTCGCAGTCGCGGCCGCCGGCGGCGGCGGTGACGGCGCGGCAGCAGTCGAGGAGCAGACGGCGTTCGACGTCATCCTGACTGCCGCCGGCCAGCAGAAGATCCAGGCGATCAAGGTCGTCCGGGCGGTCACGGGCCTCGGCCTCAAGGAGGCCAAGGACCTCGTCGACTCGGCGCCTCAGGCCGTCAAGGAAGGCGTCACCCAGGAAGAGGCCGACACGATCAAGGCCCAGCTCGAGGAGGCCGGCGCCTCCGTCGAGATCAAGTAGGCGGTATCCCGGCTACAGTGCCCGGCGCCCTCGCGGGCGCCGGGCACCGTTCCGGTGGCTCGAACCCGGCATCGGCGGCACCGGTCCTGATATCGTGTGACCCAGTCGGCCCAGCAGGCCCATCGCCGCGTGCTTGCGGCTGGAGGGGCACCTTCGCTCACAACGAAGGGCTGTGTCGGCATCCGGACATGTCCCGCCTCTGCACGCCCTGATTGCGTCGTAGCACCTTTTCGCCCCTCATTTCATAGCTAGCAAGGGAGGCTGTATCTCCTTGGCCAAGTCGGTCACAGCGCCTCGCGCGCGTAAGTCGTTCTCTCGTCTCAAGCACGTCCTCGATCTCCCGAACCTGATCGACATCCAAACGGAGTCCTTCGACTGGTTCTTGAACGAAGGCCTGCGGGAGACGATCGACGATATCTCTCCAATCGAGGACTACACCGGGTCGCTCGCCGTCGAGTTCGGCGAGTACCGCTTCGGCGACCCGCAGTTCTCCATCCAGGAATGCCGTGAGAAGGACCTCACCTTCCAGGCGCCCCTCTCGATGACCGTCCGGTTCGTGAACAAGGACACGGGCGAGATTCGCGAGCAGACGGTCTTCATGGGTGACTTCCCGATGATGACCGAGTGGGGCACATTCATCATCAACGGCACCGAGCGCGTGATCGTCACGCAGCTCGTCCGTTCGCCCGGCGCCTACCTCATGGAGCCGAAGGACGCGACGAAGCAGGTCTTCACCGCGAACCTGATGCCCAGCCGCGGCTCGTGGCTCGAGCTCGAGATCGACAAGAAGGGCGTCGTCTACGCCCGGATCGACCGCAAGCGGAAGCTGCCGATCACCACCCTCCTGCGCGCCCTGCCGGCCGAGGACCCGACCACGGGGTTCAAGATCGACACGACGACGAACGAGGCGATCCTGAAGCTGTTCGGCGACTCCCACTTCATCCAGAAGACGCTCGAGAAGGACGCGACCACCCGCGAGGAAGAGGCGCTGATCGAGGTCTTCAAGAAGCAGCGCCCGGGTGAGCCACCGACGCTCGACAACGCGCGGAACCTGCTGCGCTCGCTCTTCTTCGATCCCAAGCGCTACGACCTGACGAAGGTCGGCCGTTACAAGCTGAACCAGCGCCTCGGCGTCGACGTGCCGGACGACACGCGTGTCCTGACGACTCAGGACATCCTCGCGCTCGTCCAGAAGCTCGTCGCGATGCCCCATGCGATCGGCCTCACGGAGGACTCGAAGGACTACGCGGCCGACGGGATCAGCATGAACCGCGACCCGATCCGCTCGGAGCTCGACGAGTACGAGCACTTCGGGAACCGCCGCCTGCGCACCACCGGCGAGCTGATCCAGGAGGCGTTCCGCGTCGGTCTCTACCGCATGGAGCGCGTCGTGCGCGAGCGGATGACCACCGAGGACGTCGACACGATCACGCCGCAGACGATCATCAATATCCGGCCCGTCGTGGCTGCGCTGAAGGAGTTCTTCGGCTCGTCGCAGCTCTCGCAGTTCATGCAGCAGACCAACTCGCTGGACGGCCTCACCCACCGCCGGCGGCTGTCTGCCCTGGGAGCAGGCGGACTGACCCGGGAACGGGCGCCGATCGAGGTGCGCGACGTGCACCCGACGCACTACGGCCGCATGTGCCCGATCGAGACGCCTGAAGGCCCGAACATCGGACTGATCGGCTCGCTCGCCTCCATGGCGACCGTGTCCCAGTTCGGCTTCATCCAGACCCCGTACCGGAAGGTCGTGGGCGGCAAGGTGACGGACGAGATCATCTATCTCGACGCCGCCGAGGAGGCGCAGTGGACGATCGCGCAGGCCTCCGAGCCGCTCGACAAGAACAGCCGGTTCGAGCACGAGCAGGTCCTCTGCCGCTCGGCCGAGGGCGAGGCCGTGATCGCGAGCGCCAAGGACATCGACTTCATGGACGTCGCGCCGGCACAGATCGTGTCGATCGCGACCGCGATGATCCCGTTCCTCGAGCACAACGACGCGAACCGTGCCCTGATGGGCGCGAACATGCAGCGGCAGGCAGTGCCGCTGATGATCACGCAGGCGCCGCTCGTCGGCACCGGCGTCGAGCATCGCGCCGCCGTCGACTCGGGCGACGTCGTCGTCGCGAAGAGCGCCGGCACCGTCATCGACATCGACGCGGAGCGCATCGTCGTCGAGGGCCGCGGCACGCGTGACGAGTACGACCTCACGAAGTTCATGCGCTCGAACCAGGGGACGCTGATCCACCACAAGCCGATCGTGCGGCAGGGCGACAAGGTCCTGGCCGGCGCGGTGCTGGCGGACGGCTCCTCGACCGACCACGGCGAGCTCGCGCTCGGCGCGAACCTGCTCGTGGCCTTCATGCCGTTCGAGGGCTACAACTTCGAGGACGCGATCGTGCTCAGCGAGCGGCTCGTGAAGGACGAGGTGCTCACCTCGATCCACATCCACGAGTACGAGATCGACGCACGCTCGACGAAGCTCGGCGACGAGGAGATCACCCGCGACATCCCGAACCGCTCGGAGGAGTCGCTCCGCAACCTCGACGACCGCGGCATCGTCCGCGTCGGCGCCGAGGTCGGCTCGGGCGACCTGCTCGTCGGCAAGGTCACGCCGAAGGGCGAGACCGAGCTGACCGCGGAGGAGAAGCTGATCCGCGCCATCTTCAAGGAGAAGGCGCGCGAGGTGCGCGACACGTCGCTGAAGGTCCCGCACGGCGAAGGCGGAGTCGTCATCGACGTGAAGACGTTCTCACGCGACAACGGCGACGACCTCAGCCCCGGCGTGAACGAGCTCGTCCGCGTCTACGTCGCGAAGAAGCGCAAGATCTCCGAGGGCGACAAGCTCGCCGGGCGCCACGGCAACAAGGGCGTCATCTCGAAGATCGTCGCCGAGGCCGACATGCCGTTCCTGGAGGACGGCCGGCCCGTCGACATCCTGCTGAACCCGCTCGGCGTGCCGAGCCGGATGAACATCGGCCAGATCCTCGAGACCCATCTCGGGTGGGCCGCCGCGCACGGCGTCTTCGCCGACGCGGACGTCCTGCCGATGGACGGCGCTGCCGCCCGCGTGATCAACGCGCCGAAGCCCACCCCGATCGCGACGCCTGTGTTCGACGGCGCCACGGTCGCGGACGTCGACAAGGCACTCGTCGACTGGACGACGCAGAACACGGACAGCCCGATCAAGTTCGAGGTCGACGCGAAGGCCGTCCCGGGCCGCCAGGCCGCAGGGAAGGTCCGGCTGTTCAGCGGTCGCACCGGCGAGCCGTTCGAGCAGGAGATCACGGTCGGCTACATGTACATCCTCAAGCTGCTCCACCTCGTCGACGACAAGATCCACGCTCGCTCGACGGGCCCCTACTCGCTCGTGACGCAGCAGCCCCTGGGCGGCAAGGCCCAGTTCGGCGGCCAGCGCTTCGGCGAGATGGAGGTGTGGGCGCTCGAGGCGTACGGCGCCGCCTACACGCTGCAGGAGATGCTCACGATCAAGTCCGACGACACGGTCGGGCGCGTGAAGGCCTACGAGGCGATCGTCAAGGGCGAGAACATCGCCGAGCCGTCGATCCCCGAGTCCTTCAAGGTGCTGCTGAAGGAGATGCAGTCGCTCGCGCTCGACGTCCGCGTCGAGTCGGAGGAGGGCCACGAGGTCGAGGTCCGCGAGGAGGACGACGAGCTGCTCCGCGCTGCGGAAGAGCTCGGGATCGACCTCTCTCCCGGCTCGCTCCGGGCCGCCGCACGGCAGCCGACGGCCCAGGAGGCCGAGGAGGGCCAGGAGCGCGTCGACACCGACGGCGAGCTGGCCCTGCCGGCCGACGAGTCCCTCGAGGACCTGGACGCGATCGAACTGGCAGCGGATGACGACGAAGACGACGACGTCGAGCCCGTCGGGGCAGCCGACGACGCCGACCCCATCGAAGACTGAGACCTGGACGACCACGGAAAGAAAGAAGGCGAAAAACACTTGATCGACATCAATGAATTCGACGCGATTCGCATCGGTCTCGCATCGAGCAAGCAGATCCGTGACTGGTCGTCAGGAGAGGTCACGAAGCCCGAGACGATCAACTACCGCACGCTCAAGCCCGAGCGCGACGGCCTGTTCTGCGAGCGCATCTTCGGTCCGACCAAGGACTGGGAGTGCTACTGCGGCAAGTACAAGCGCGTCCGGTACAAGGGCATCATCTGCGAGCGCTGCGGCGTCGAGGTGACGCGCCAGAAGGTGCGCCGCGAGCGCATGGGCCACATCGACCTCGCCGCTCCGGTCTCGCACATCTGGTTCTTCAAGGGCGTGCCGAGCCGCATCGGCTACCTCCTCGACATCGCACCGCGCGAGCTCGAGAAGGTGCTCTATTTCGCAGCGTCGATCGTCACGAACGTCGACAACGAGGCGCGCGCGAAGGACCTGAACGACCTCGAGGACAAGGTCAAGGCCGAGTCCGAGCGCATCTACGTCGACCGTGACGAGCAGCTCGCCGAGCTCGAGAAGCGGCTCGCCCGCCGGCGCGCCTTCTTCGCCGAGAGCAAGGAGAAGGGCTTCGACGAGGACGACGACTTCTGGACGCGCGGGCTTGCGACCTGGGCCGAGGAGCAGGTGCTCCCGCCGCTCGAGGACGCACGCAAGCTCGTCAACGGGCTCTTCCTCGAGCTCGTCCCGCAGATCACGACCGAGGACGCGAAGAAGATCCGCGAGCTCGTCCGCAACGCCGCGATCCGCGACGACCGGAAGCTCAGCCCGCGCGAGCTCGAGCAGGTCGCCGCGGCGGCCGAGCAGATCCTCGCCGGCATCGCTCCGCTCGAGAAGGAGCTCGGCAAGGCGAGCGGCGCCGCCAAGGGCGCCGTCACCAAGCGGATGCATCGCGTCGTCGACGCGCTCCTCACCGGCGGTGAGCTGAACGACGACGACGCGAAGTACGCGAAGGACGTCGACCCGAAGAACCTCGAGAAGGCGCGCGACCTGGGGAACGGCCTCCTGAAGGACGCCGTCGACACCTGGGTCGAGGGCCAGGACATCCGCGAGGTCACGAACGACCTGTGCCTGCGCACCGACGGGAAGATCCAGAAGGAAGACCTGGACCAGCTCGTCCAGTGGGCGCTGAAGGTCCGCGAGATGTACCTCGACATCGAGTCACGCCGTGAGGACACGCGCGAGGCCGCCGTCGATTCCGTCCGGCGCCTCGAGCAGACGTGGCAGCTCTTCCGCGACCTCGAGCCGAAGATGGTCGTGAACGACGAGCAGCTGTTCCGTGAGCTGAAGGATCGCTTCGGCTCGCCGTACGGCTTCGGCGTCTACTTCCGCGGCGGCATGGGTGCGGAGTCGATCCGCGACCTCCTCCGCGACCTCGACCTGAACGCAGAGGCGAACTTCCTCCGCGACACGATCAAGACGTCCAAGGGGCAGAAGCAGCAGCGCGCGATCAAGCGCCTGAAGGTCGTCAACGCGTTCATCAAGTCCGAGAACCGCCCCGAGTGGATGATCCTCGAGGCCGTGCCGGTGATCCCGCCGGAGCTGCGCCCGATGGTGCAGCTCGACGGTGGCCGGTTCGCGACCTCCGACCTGAACGATCTCTACCGCCGGGTGATCAACCGGAACAACCGCCTGAAGCGGCTGCTCGATCTCGGCGCGCCGGAGATCATCGTCAACAACGAGAAGCGCATGCTGCAGGAGGCCGTCGACGCACTGTTCGACAACGGCCGCCGCGGCCGCGCCGTCACCGGCCCGGGCAACCGCCCGCTGAAGTCGCTCAGCGACATGCTGAAGGGCAAGCAGGGCCGCTTCCGCCAGAACCTGCTCGGCAAGCGCGTCGACTACTCCGGCCGTTCGGTGATCGTGGCCGGCCCGACGCTGAAGCTGCACCAGTGCGGCCTGCCGAAGCTGATGGCCCTCGAGCTCTTCAAGCCGTTCATCATGAGCCGGCTCGTCGAGCGGAAGTCCGTCCAGAACATCAAGGCGGCGAAGAAGTACGTCGACTCGATGACGCCCGAGGTCTGGGACGTGCTCGAAGAGGTGATCGCGGAGCACCCGGTGCTCCTGAACCGCGCTCCGACGCTGCACCGTCTCGGCATCCAGGCGTTCGAGCCGATCCTCGTCGAGGGCAAGGCCATCCAGGTGCACCCGCTCGTCTGTCACGCGTTCAACGCGGACTTCGACGGCGACCAGATGGCCGTTCACCTGCCGCTCTCCGCGGAGGCGCAGGCCGAGGCGCGCATCCTGATGCTCAGCTCGAACAACATCCTGTCGCCGGCGTCCGGGCGCCCGCTCGCCACGCCGACGCAGGACATGGTGCTCGGCATCTACGTGCTGACGTACTCCGGCCACGACCTCCAGACGATGGAGGCCTCGAAGCTGAAGCCGCACCCGCGGCGTTTCGACTCGGCCGACGAGATCGAGGTCGCGATCGAGATGCGCGGCGTCGACCTCCAGGAGCCGATCGAGTTCCGCTGGAACGGCGAGCTGCACCTGACGACGGCCGGCCGCGTCATCTTCAACTCGGCCGTCTACCGGGCGCTCGACGAGCTGCTGCCTCCCGAGGAGGAGCTCGAGTTCGACTTCCTGAACCACACGCTCGCGAAGGCGGACATGGACCGCTACGTCCTGGCGCTGTCGGATCGCTACGGCGCGCACACGCTGGCGCCCGTGCTCGACACGATCAAGACGCTCGGCTTCCGCTACGCCACGCGCGCCGGGGTGTCGATCTCGAAGAACGACATCATCATCCCACCGGAGAAGGAGCAGATCCTCGCCGAGTACGAGAAGCGGGTCGAGGAGGTCCACGGCCAGTACGACCGCGGCCTCATCACCGAGGACGAGCGTCACGAGACGATCGTCAACATCTGGACCGAGGCGACGGACGTGGTCGCGAACGCGATGCAGGACCACTTCGACGAGCTGAACCCGGTCTTCATGATGGCCAACTCGGGTGCCCGTGGCTCGTTCAAGCAGATCCGCCAGCTCGCCGGCATGCGCGGCCTGATGGCCAATCCGAAGGGCGAGATCATCGAGCGCCCGATCAAGGCCAACTTCATGGAAGGCCTGACCGTGCTCGAGTACTTCATTTCGACCCACGGTGCACGCAAGGGCCTCGCCGACACGGCGCTCCGCACGGCCGACTCCGGCTACCTGACGCGGCGTCTCGTCGACGTCTCGCAGGACGTGATCATCCGTGACCACGACTGCGGCACCGACGACCACATCGACCTGCCGATCCGCACGCAGGACGGGCTGAACAAGTCGCTGCTCGGTCGCGTGCTCTCCGCGGACGTCCACAACCAGCTCGCCTCCGGCAAGCCCGGTAGGACGTCGCTGGCTGCGAAGGGCGACACCGTCACGCTCGAGGTGCTCGAGCAGCTCGAGGCTGAGCTCGGTGGAGAGGCGTTGCTGCCGGTTCGCTCGGTGCTCAAGTGCCGCGCCGAGACCGGTGTGTGCAAGGTCTGCTACGGCATCTTCCCGGCGACGGGCGAGATGTGCGAGGTCGGCGACGCGGTCGGCATCATCGCCGCGCAGTCGATCGGCGAGCCCGGCACGCAGCTGACCATGCGGACGTTCCACACCGGCGGCGTCGCCGGCGCGGACATCACGCACGGACTGCCGCGCGTCGTCGAGATCTTCGAAGCGCGCAACCCGAAGGGCGCCGCCGTCCTGGCGGAGGTCCCGGGCCGCATCGAGGTCGAGCCGACGGAGCGTGGGCCGAAGATCACCATCCACCCGACCGAGGTCACTGCAGCCGGGGAGGTCGCGGAGCCGCTCGAGTACCAGCTCCCGCGCCGCACGCGGCTGCTCGTCACGAACGGCCAGATCGTCGAGGCAGGCGAGGCGCTCAACGAGGGCTCCCAGAACCCGGCCGACAAGCTGGCGCTGACGGGCGCGACGGTGACCGAGCTGTATCTCGTCGGTGAGGTGCAGAAGGTCTACAAGAGCCAGGGCGTCGAGATCCACGACAAGCACATCGAGCTGATCATTCGGCAGATGCTGAAGAAGGTGCGGGTCGAGTCGAACGGCGACACCGATCTGCTCCCCGGCCAGCTCGTCGACCGTGTCGTGCTCGAGCGTGAGAACGCCAAGGTGAAGGCGAAGGGCGAGAAGGCGGTCTACGAGCCGCTCATCCTCGGCATCACCAAGGCATCGCTCGCGACGGAGTCGTTCCTCTCGGCGGCCTCCTTCCAGGAGACCACGAAGGTGCTGACGGACGCCGCGATCGAGGGCAAGATCGACCGCCTGCTCGGGTTGAAGGAGAACGTGATCATCGGGAAGCTGATCCCGGCGGCCACCGGCCTGAAGCGGTACCGGTCGATCGACATCGCCCCGTCCGAGCCGATCGTGCGCGAGGCCTACGAGCGGGACACCCTGCTCCAGGCGCTCGAGGAGATCGGCCAGGACGGCAGCTCGATCGACTTCGAGACCCTCGACGCCACGTTCGGCGGTGAGCCCGGCGCGGACGCGACGAGCTCGCACGACGCCGGCGAGGCGACCGAGATCCCCGAGGTCGACAGCCCGCTCGACGACTGACTCGAACCGCAATGAGCACGATCGTGAGGCCGGGGCAACCCGGCCTCACGTTTTGGTCGGTTGGTCGGTGTCTGACACCGCTCTCTCGCGACGAGATCGGCCCGAGTGGCGAACAGGTGTCAGACACCTTTTGGAGGCGCGTTACGAGATCGCGCTGCGGGGCGGGGTGTCAGACACCCTTGCCTTCGCGCGGTGGACCGCGTCGGCGGCCCGCTGGAAGAGGTCGCTCGCCCCTTCGCCGGGCCGAAGCTCCGCCACGCCCGCCGACAGTGAGAGCGTCCCGGCGTCGCCGACCGGGCGCATGGCGACCGCGCGGGAGATCCGCCCGGCGAGCAGCTCGCCCTCCTCGGCGCTCGACTCCGGCAGCAGCACCGCGAACTCGCCGCCGCCGAGGCGGCAGGTGACGTCGGCCTCGCGGACGGCGAGAAGGAGCCGCTGCGCGACCTCCGCCAAGACGACGTCGCCGGCCGCGTAGCCGATGCGGGCGTTGATCCCCGAGAAGTCGTCCAGGTCGAAGACGAGCACCGTGAACCGGCGCTCGTAACGCCCCGCGCGGGCGATCTCGCGCGCGAGCATCTCGTGGCAGTACCGACGGTTGTGGAGACCGGTCACCGGATCGACGTCGATGAGCGCGCGGGCCTCGGCATAGCTCCGGGCGTTCGAGAGCGCCGGGCCGGCCTTCGCGGTGACGCGCTCCAGCTCGGCGAGCTCCTCGTCGGAGCCCAGGTGCGCAGAGGAGCGCGAGAAGACGCTGAGGCTCCCGATCGTCGCGCCGTCGGCGCGCAGGGGGAGGACGACGGAGGAGCGGACGAGCGGGGAGGAGGCGTTGACGTCGTCGATCCGGTAGCGGTACGTGACCTCGATCGCCCGCAGGTTGTCGTTGTCCCCGATCCGGACCGCGGTCTTCGCGGCCTCCTCGTCGAGCATGCCGAGGGTGGCGGAGTGGCGGGTGCCACCCGGCGCGGCCGCATCGAGCAGCACCGCCTCGACGCCGCGGATGCCGGTCACCGCCTCGAGTGTCCGCTCGCTGACCTCGTCCAGGTCGAGCGAGCTGGCCAGTTCGCCCTCGGAGCGCTCGGCGCGGATCACGGCCTGGGCCGTCTCGACGGCCTCGGCGAGCTCGCGCATCGTCTGCTGCATGCCCGCGGCGAGCGTCCGGATCGCCTCGGCGACCCGTTCGTCGTCGGTCGCGCGGGCGCGCCAGACGACGACCGCCGCCACGAGGGCAGTCAGAAGCACGAGACCGACAGCCCCGATGGCGAGATAGACGTTCACCGCAGTCAGATCACTGTAGTGGCGCCCGCGGCTGGAAGCTAGCGCCCGGAAACGGTGGCGAACCGGCCGCGTCCCACATCCGCTACCCTGCCAAAAGGCACGGAACGGAGCGGGTTGGAGACGTTTGCGGTCCCCCTTCTGCTTTCGGTACCATGCCTCGCCGTCGGTGGGTGCCGCGCGCCCCCGGCTTTCTGTCTGTATACGACCAATTAGGAGACCCAGTCTCAGCATGCCGACCGTCAATCAGCTGATTCGCAAGGGCCGGAAGAGCAAGCCCGCGAAGACCAAGACCCCTGCGCTCGCGGGAGCCCCGCAGAAGCGCGGCGTCTGCACGCGCGTCTCCACGACGACCCCCAAGAAGCCGAACTCGGCGCTGCGGAAGATCGCGCGCGTCCGGCTCACGAACGGGCTCGAGGTCGGTACCTACATCCCCGGCGAGGGGCACAACCTCCAGGAGCATTCGGTCGTGCTCGTCCGCGGCGGCCGCGTCAAGGACCTGCCGGGCTTCCGGTACAAGGTGATCCGGGCGGCGCTCGACGCCTCCGGCGTCGCCGACCGCAAGCAAGGCCGTTCCAAGTACGGCGCGAAGAAGAGCGCCTCGTAATGCCGCGCCGCGCTGAGATCACGCCGCGCCCGGTGATCGCCGATCCGGTCTACGACAGCCAGCTCGTCACGCAGCTGATGAACCGCGTCATGCGCGACGGCAAGAAGTCGACGGCCGAGGCGATCGTCTACACCGCGCTCGACAAGGTCGGCGAGAAGACCGGCCGTCCGCCGGTCGAGGTGCTCGAGCAGGCCGTCAAAACCGTCACGCCCGTGCTCGAGGTTCGCTCGCGCCGCGTCGGCGGTGCGAACTACCAGGTGCCGATCGAGGTGCCGCAGCGCCGCGGGCGCACCCTCGCGCTGCGCTGGATCGTCACGTTCTCGCGCGATCGCCGCGAGAAGCACATGGCCGACAAGCTGGCCGGCGAGATCCTCGACGCCCTCGAGCAACAGGGCAACGCCTACAAGCGCAAAGACGACATGTACCGGATGGCGCAGGCCAACAAGGCCTTTGCGCATTACCGCTGGTAAGGGAGAAATGGCTGTAGCTGAAACACGAGTCGCGCTGGACCACGTCCGCAACATCGGGATCATGGCCCACATCGACGCCGGCAAGACCACGACGACGGAGCGGATCCTCTACTACACCGGCCGCACCCACAAGATGGGTGAGGTGCACGAGGGCGCCGCGACGATGGACTGGATGGCGCAGGAGCAGGAGCGCGGCATCACGATCACGTCTGCCGCGACGACCGCGACGTGGCGCGACCATCGGATCAACATTATCGATACGCCCGGGCACGTGGACTTCACCGCGGAGGTCGAGCGAAGCCTGCGCGTGCTCGACGGCGCGGTGGCCGTCTTCGACTCCGTCGCGGGCGTCCAGCCGCAGTCCGAGACCGTCTGGCGCCAGGCCGACAAGTACCGGGTACCGCGGATCGCGTTCATCAACAAGATGGACCGAACAGGCGCGGACTTCTTCAAGGCCGTCCAGTCGATGGTCGACCGCCTCGGTGCCGTGGCGGTGCCGATCCAGCTGCCGATCGGGCAGGAGGAGAAGCACGTCGGCGTCATCGACCTGGTCGAGATGAAGGCGATCGTCTACAAGGACGACCTCGGCGAGGACTTCGACGTGACCGACATCCCTGCGGAGCTCGCCGAGCAGGCTCACGCCTACCACCACCAGCTGATCGACGCCGTCGCCGAGCACGACGACGAGCTGACCACCACCTATCTGACCGACGAGTCGCTCGTGACGCCCGAGATGATCCGGCGCGCGCTTCGCGCAGCCACGATCGCCGACGCGCTCACGCCGGTGATCCTCGGCTCCGCCTTCAAGAACAAGGGCGTGCAGCCGCTGCTCGACGCCGTCATCGACTACCTGCCGAGCCCGCTCGACGTGCCGCCGATGCAGGGCCTCGACCCGAAGACCGGCGCCGAGATCACCCGCGACCCCTCGATCGAGGAGCCGTTCTCCGCGCTCGCCTTCAAGGTGATGTCCGACCCGTTCGTCGGCAAGCTGACCTACTTCCGCGTCTACTCGGGGAAGATCAAGGCCGGCGACCGCGTGGTCAACACGACCACGGGCAAGACCGAGCGGATCTCGCGCATCCTCCAGATGCATGCGAACCACCGTGAGGAGCGCGACGAGATCGGCGCGGGCGACATCGCTGCCGGCGTCGGCCTCAAGTCGACGACGACCGGCGACACGCTTGCGATCGAGAGCGCGCCGATCATCCTCGAGTCGATGACGTTCCCGGAGCCGGTGATCTCGGTCGCCGTCGAGCCGAAGTCGAAGGCCGACCAGGACAAGCTCGGGAGCGGGCTCTCCCGGCTCGCCGAAGAGGATCCGACCTTCCGCGTCACCTCGGACGAGGAGACCGGCCAGACGCTGATCGCCGGCATGGGCGAGCTGCACCTCGAGATCATCATCGACCGCCTGAAGCGCGAGTTCAACGTCGACGCGAACGTGGGTCGGCCGCAGGTCGCCTATCGCGAGACGATCTCCAAGCCGGTCGAGAAGATCCAGGGCAAGTTCGTCCGCCAGACGGGCGGCTCGGGCCAGTACGGCGACGCGGTCATCAACCTGATCCCGCAGGAGCCGGGCAAGGGCTACGAGTTCGTCGACAAGGTCGTCGGCGGGAAGATCCCCAAGGAGTACATCAAGCCGATCGACGAAGGCATTCGCGAGGCAATGGGCTCGGGCATCCTCGCCGGCTACCCCGTGGTCGACGTGAAGGTCGAGCTGGTCGACGGTTCCTACCACGACGTCGACTCGAGCGAGCGCGCCTTCAAGATCGCAGGCTCGATTGCCTTCAAGGAAGCGATGAAGCGCGCGAAGCCGAAGCTGCTCGAGCCGATGATGGCCGTCGAGGTCACCACGCCCGAGGACTACGTCGGCGACGTGATGGGCAACCTCGCGTCCCGCCGCGGGCGGGTCGAGAACATGGCCCCGGTCGGGAACGCCCAGGTGATCAACGCCAGCGTCCCGCTGAGCGAGATGTTCGGGTACGCCACCGACCTGCGGTCGATGTCCCAGGGCCGCGCCAATTTCACCATGCAGTTCGACCGGTACGAGGAAGTGCCGGCGTCAATAGCCACCGAGATCACCGAGCAGGGCAGCAGCTCCTAGCGGGCAGCTGTCATACGTCAAAGGAAGGGAAAATGGCAAAGCAGAAGTTTGAGCGCACGAAGCCGCACCTCAACGTCGGCACCATCGGGCACATCGACCACGGGAAGACGACGCTGACCGCTGCAATCACGAGCGTGCTCGCGAAGAAGGGTGGCGGCGGCACGGTGAAGAGCTTCGCGGAGATCGACAATGCCCCCGAGGAGCGCCAGCGCGGCATCACGATCAACACGTCGCACGTCGAGTACGAGACGGAGAACCGCCACTACGCGCACGTCGACTGCCCTGGTCACGCCGACTACATCAAGAACATGATCACGGGCGCCGCGCAGATGGACGGCGCGATCCTCGTGGTCTCCGCCGCCGACGGCCCCATGCCGCAGACGCGTGAGCACATCCTCCTGGCGCGCCAGGTCGGAGTGCCCTACATCGTCGTCGCGCTGAACAAGGCCGACATGGTCGACGACGAGGAGCTCCTCGAGCTCGTCGAGCTCGAGGTGCAGGAGCTCCTGGAGAAGTACGAGTTCCCCGGCAGCGAGATCCCGATCGTCCGCGTCTCGGCGCTGAAGGCGCTCGAGGGCGACGAGGCCTGGGAGGAGAAGATCGTCGAGCTCATGGCTGCGGTCGACTCCTACATCCCGGAGCCGGTGCGCGACTCCGACAAGCCGTTCCTGATGCCGATCGAGGACGTCTTCACGATCACGGGCCGCGGCACCGTCGTCACGGGCCGCGTCGAGCAGGGCAAGATCGAGGTCGGCAACGAGATCGAGATCGTCGGCATCCACGAGAAGGTGGAGAAGACGGTGGTCACGGGCCTCGAGATGTTCCAGAAGTCGCTCGACTACGCGCACGCAGGCGACAACGCGGGCGCACTGCTCCGCGGGATCAAGCGCGAAGAGGTCGAGCGCGGCCAGGTGCTCGCGAAGCCGGGCTCAATCACGCCGCACACGCACTTCAAGGCCGAGGTCTACGTGCTGTCGAAGGACGAAGGCGGCCGTCACACGCCGTTCTTCAACAACTACCGCCCGCAGTTCTACTTCCGCACCACGGACGTGACCGGCGCGGTCTCACTCCCGGAGGGCCAGGAGATGGTCATGCCGGGCGACAACACGAACATGGAGATCACGCTGATCCAGCCGATCGCCATGGATCAGGGACTTCGCTTCGCGATCCGCGAGGGCGGCCGCACCGTCGGTGCCGGCGTCGTCACCGAGATCATCAAATAACGCGGCTCATCAAGTAGAGAGCGAGAGCAAACGTCATGGCACAGGGAAAAATCCGGATCCGCTTGAAGGGCTACGACCACCAACAGCTGGACCGGTCGGCCCAGCAGATCGTCGACACCGCGCAGCGCAGCGGCGCGACGATCACTGGGCCGGTCCCTCTGCCGACGGAGAAGAACGTCTACTGCGTGATCCGCAGCCCGTTCAAGGACAAGGACTCACGCGAGCACTTCGAGATCCGCACCCACAAGCGGCTCATCGACATCCTCAGCCCGACGCCGAAGACGATCGACCAGCTGATGCGGCTCGACCTTCCCGCCGGAGTGGACATCGAGATCAAACTCTGATGCCGAAAGGAATTCTTGGACGGAAGCTCGGCATGACGCAGGTCTTCGACCCGGAGACCGGCTCGGTCACGCCTGTCACGGTGATCCAGGCAGGCCCGTGCCCGGTCGTCCAGGTGAAGTTCGAAGCCGAGGACGGCTACGACGCCGTGCAGCTGGCGTTCGACGCCGTGCCCGACCGCAAGCTCACGCGACCCGAGCTCGGCCACCTGGCCAAGTTCAAGGTCGGTGCGCACCGCAAGCTCGTCGAGTTCCGCGGCGGCATCGACGGCGCCGTCGAGGGCGAGCAGGTGACCGTCGAGATCTTCGAGCCCGGCGACAAGGTGAAGGTCGCAGGCATCGGCATCGGCAAGGGCTTCCAGGGCACGATCAAGCGCCACAACTTCAGCTCCGGGCCGCGCTCGCACGGCTCGCACAACATCCGCAAGCCCGGCTCGATCGGAGCGTCGGCGACGCCGTCGCGCGTGATGAAGGGCATCAAGATGGCCGGCCGCATGGGCGGCAAGCGCGTCACGCAGCTCGGCCTGACGGTGCACGAGATCGACGCCGAGCAGAACTTGCTGCTCGTGAAGGGCGCCGTCCCCGGCCCGAAGAACGGCCTCGTGGAGGTGCGCGGGTAATGGCGGCTCCGGTGGCTCCCCTTCTTGATGCAGCGGGAAAGAAGTCGAAGGACGTCTCGCTCGGCGAAGTGGTCTTCGCGGCCGAGGTCAAGCCGCACCTCGTCCACGAGGCCGTGCGCGCTGAGATGAACGCGCAGCGCGCGGGCACCTCCGCGACGAAGAGCCGGGGCCTCGTCTCCGGCGGCCGCGCGAAGCCGTGGCGCCAGAAGGGCACCGGCCGCGCGCGCCAGGGCACGATCCGCGCCCCGCAGTTCTCGGGCGGAGGTCATGCGTTTGCGAAGACGCCGCGCCAGTTCATCCAGAAGGTCAACCGGAAGGCGCAGAAGGCCGCGCTCCGGTCGGCGCTCGCTTCCCACGTCCAGGAAGGCTCGTTCGCCGTCGTGGACGCGACGAAGTTCGAGGCGCCCTCGACCAAGCAGGGCCAGGCGCTCGTCGAGGCCTGGGGCCAGCGCACGCCGCTCGTGATCGTCGCGACCGAGGGCGAGGTCAACCTCGTCAAAAGCTTCCGCAACCTGCAGCGCGTCGTCGTGATCGAGCCCAGCGAGCTCGAGGTCGGCGCCGTCGTCTGGGCGCGCTCGCTGCTCGTCACCGAGACGGCGCTGCCGCTCGTCGAGGGGAGGGCCCAGTAATGAGCCTGCACGCGAGCCAAGTCCTCCTGGCGCCGATCGTCAGCGAGAAGAGCTACGCCGCGTCGACGACCGGCCAGTACACGTTCAAGGTGCACCAGGACGCGCACAAGACGCAGATCCGCCAGGCCGTCGAGCAGATGTTCGAGGTCAAGGTCGCGCGCGTCAACGTGATCAAGGTTCAGCCCAAGCCGAAGCGGCGCGGGGCGATCAAGGGCACCCGTCAGGGCTGGAAGAAGGCGATCGTGCAGCTTCGTCCCGGCGACACCATCGAGATCTTTGAAGGAGCGCAGCTCTAGTCATGCCTGTTCGTAGGTTCAAGCCGACCTCTCCGGGCCGCCGTCACATGACGGTGTCCGACTTCGCGGAGATCACGAAGTCGACGCCGGAGAAGGCGCTCACCGAGAAGCTGACGAAGAAGGGCGGCCGCAACAACATGGGCCGCATCACGACCCGCCACCAGGGCGGCGGCCACAAGCGCCGCTACCGGCTGGTCGACTTCAAGCGGACGAAGGACGGCGTGCCTGCCAAGGTCGCCGCGATCGAGTACGACCCGAACCGTTCCGCGCGAATCGCGCTCTTGCACTACGCGGACGGCTTCAAGGCCTACATCCTTGCGCCTGCCGGCCTGCGCGTCGGGTCGTTCGTGCAGTCGGGCCCCGACGCCGACATCAAGCCGGGCAACGCGCTCCCGCTCGAGAACATCCCGACCGGCACGCTCGTGCACAACGTCGAGCTGAAGCCGGGCAAGGGCGGCCAGATGGCGCGCTCTGCAGGCTCCGGCATCCAGCTCGTCGCGAAGGACGGAGCGCACGCAACGTTGCGCCTGCCCTCCGGCGAGATGCGCCGAGTGCTGATGACGTGCCGCGCAACCGTCGGCCAGGTCGGCAACGTCGAGCACGGCAACATCACCGGCGGCAAGGCCGGACGCAGCCGCTGGCGGGGCATCCGCCCGGGTGTCCGAGGCTCGGCGATGAACCCGGTCGACCATCCGCACGGCGGCGGCGAGGGCAAGTCGAAGGGCGGCCGCCATCCCGTCACCCCGTGGGGCGTGCCGACACTCGGCAAGCGCACCCGCAACAAGCACAAGGAATCCAACAAGCTGATCGTGCGCGGCCGCCGCCGCGGGAAGGACAAGCGCTGATGAGTAGATCGTCGAAGAAGGGTCCCTTCATCGAGGAGCGGCTGCTCGCGCGCATCCAGAAGATGAACGACTCGGGCTCCAAGAACATGATCCGCACGTGGTCGCGGACCTCCACGGTCTTCCCCGACATGGTCGGGCACACGATCGCGGTCCACGACGGGCGCAAGCACGTGCCGGTGTTCATCTCGGAGCAGATGGTCGGGCACAAGCTCGGCGAGTTCGCCCCGACCCGCCATTTCCGCGGCCATGCCGGTGACCAGAAGACGCAGGTGAAGAAGCGCTGATGGCAGCTGTCCTCGAGAGCCCCCAGACCGTTCAGGCGGTCGCCAAGTTCGTCCGGATCTCGCCGCGCAAGGCGCGCCTGGTCACGGACAACATCCGCGGGCGCACCGTGCCCGAGGCGCGCACGATCCTGGCGTTCACCGATCGCGCCGCGGCCGTGGAGATCGAAAAGGTCTTGAGCTCGGCCGTCGCCAACGCCGAGTCGAACCCCGCGCTCCAGTGGCGCGGCGACGAGCTCGTCGTTGCAGCCGTGTTCGTCGACGGCGGACCGACGATCAAGCGCTGGCGCGCTCGCGCGCGCGGCCGCGTCGCCCGCATCAAGAAGCGCACGTGCCACATCACGATTCAGGTCGCGCAGACGGCCGCCGCTCCCGCTCCCGCGGCGGAGCAGCAGACGGCGAAGAAGCGTGCCAGGCGTAAGCCGACCCAGACGAAGGAGAGCTAGTGGGCCAGAAAATTCATCCGGGCGGTCTGCGCGTCGGCGTCATCCACGACTGGAAGTCGAACTGGATGGTCGGCAAGAAGGAATTCGCAGGCGCGCTGATCGAGGACATCAAGATCCGCGAGCACATCCTGAAGAAGCTGTCGCACGCGGGCCTGTCGGACATCCTGATCCGCAAGGACAAGCAGCGGATCACGATCGACATCTATACCGCGCGCCCCGGCATCGTCATCGGCAAGTCCGGTGTCGAGGTCGACGCGCTGCGCAAAGAAGTGCACGCGATGACGCAGAAGAACGTGCACATCAACATCAACGAGATCAAGCGCCCTGAGCTCGATGCGAAGCTCGTTGCGCAGTCGATCGCAGAGCAGCTGCAGAACCGCGTCTCGTTCAGGCGCGCGATGAAGCGCTCGCTCGCGTCGGCGATCCGCTCCGGCGCCGCCGGCGTGAAGGTGAAGTGCTCGGGCCGCCTCGGCGGCTCGGAGATGAGCCGCTCGGAGCAGTACTCCGAGGGCCGCGTCCCGCTGCACACGATCCGCGCCGACATCGACTACGGGTTCGTCGAGGCGAAGACCCCGACCGGCCGCATCGGCGTCAAGGTCTGGATCAACAAGGGCGAGATCATGCCGCAGGGCTACTCGGGCATGGCCGAGAAGAAGGAGACGCGCCTGGGTGACCAGGACACGGCACGCCGCCGTGGCGGCGTCACCGAGGGTCTCGGCGCCTCCCGCGAGTCCGGCCGCAACCGCAGCCAGGATCGCGAAGGCCTCGGCCCCGTGCGCCGCGGTCGTCCCGGCCAGCGCGGCGGCCAGCAGCGCCCCGGCGGCGGTGGCCCCGGCAACCGTGCGGGAGCCCCGCGCAACCGCGGCGGCGCCACGCGTGCGCCCGCCGAGGACAACCGCACCGAGCGGCCCGCCAACGCCGACACGCCGCCCACCGAGGACGTCGCGATCTCGACCGATCAGCCCGTGGTGGAGACACCCCCGGCCGTCGAGCCCACCCCGGCTGCCGAGGCGGCCCCGGCCGTCGTCGAGGCACCCGCAGTCGAGCCGGCGCCCGTCGTCGAAGCCCCGGAGGCGACGCCCGCCGAGGCAGAGCCGAAGGCGGCCGCCGACAAGCCGGCTGCCAAGAAGCCGGCCGCGCGGAAGACAGCTGCCAAGAAGCCGGCACCGAAGAAGGCGGATAGCTGATGCTGCTCCCCAAGAAGACCAAGTTCAGGAAGCACCACCGCGGCCGCCGCCGTGGCGAGTCGCGCGGACAGACGACCGTGCACTTCGGCGAGTACGGGATCAAGGCCCTCGAGGCCGGTTGGATCACGAACCGGCAGATCGAGGCCGCCAGGATCGCGATGACGCGCAAGATCAAGCGCGGCGGCAAGGTGTGGATCAACATCTTCCCCGACAAGCCGTTCACGAAGAAGCCGGCCGAGACGCGCATGGGCAAGGGCAAAGGCTCACCCGAGGGTTGGGTCGCCGTCGTGAAGCCCGGCCGCGTCATGTTCGAGCTGGCAGGCGTGCCCGAGCCGCTCGCCAAGGAGGCGCTGCGCCTGGCCGGCTCCAAGCTGCCGATGAAGACCAAGTTCGTGCGACGCGACGATGGAGCTGATCTCTTTGCGGGCTAGAGACCTGCGTGACCTCACCGACGACGAGCTGGATCACCGGCTCGCCGACACCCGGCAGGAGCTCTTCAACCTCCGGTTCCAGGCGGCCACCGGCGCGCTCGAGAACTCGACGCGCCTGCGGCTCGCCAAGCGCGAGATCGCACGCATCCTGACGACACAGCACCAGCGGAACTCCAAGCAGAAGGTCGAGAGTTGAGCATGACGGACGAGACGAAAAACGACGAGACACCCGAGGAGACCGTGGTCGAGGAGACTCCGGTCGCCGAGGAGACCCCCGCGGTCGAGGAGACCCCCGCAGCCGAGGACGCACCCGAGGCCGAAAAGGTGTCAGACACCGAGGTCGTGGAGGCCGAGCCCGAGCAGGCAGTCGCGGTGTCAGACACCGCTGCGCCCGAGGCCGAAGAGGTGTCAGACACCGAGGTCGTGGAGGCCGAGCCCGAGCAGGCAGTCGCGGTGTCAGACACCGCTGCGCCCGAGGCCGAAAAGGTGTCAGACACCGAGGTCGTGGAGGCCGCGAGCGAGCCGGCAGTCGCGGTGTCAGACACCGAGGTGTCGGATACCAGCGAGGCAGCTGCGCCTGCGCCGGTGGTCAAGCCTTCGCGGTCGCAGCGCCACGTGCCGCGGTCGCTGCGGCGCACGCGCACGAAGGTCGTGCGCGAGCAGCCGAAGACCCGCAAGCCGATCACCCGTACGGAGAAGCCCGAGGGCGAGCGCGGCCGGCGCCAGGAGCGCCGCGGCGTCGTCGTCTCCGAGAAGGGCGACAAGACGATCATCGTCAAGGTCGACGTGATCAAGAGCCACCCGAAGTACAAGAAGGTGATCCGCTCGACGGTCAAGTTCCATGCTCACGACGAGGCGAACACCGCCGGCGTCGGTGACACGGTGCGCATCGTCGAGACCCGGCCGCTGTCGAAGCTGAAGCACTGGCGCCTCGCCGAGATCCTGGAGAAGGCAAAGTGATCCAGCAGGAGACACGGCTCAAGGTGGCGGACAACACGGGTGCTCGTGAGCTACTCTGCATCCGCGTTGCCGGTGGCTCGCGTCGCCGCTACGCCCGTGTCGGCGACATCATCACTGCGACCGTCAAGTCCGCCGCCCCTCAGGGTGCGGTCAAGAAGGGCGAAGTGGTGAAGGCCGTCGTCGTGCGCACGAAGAAGCCCTTCGGTCGCGACGACGGAACGCTGATCGCGTTCGACGAGAACGCCGCGGTCTTGATCGACAACGCGAGAAATCCGCGCGGGACGCGCATCTTCGGGCCGGTCGCCCGCGAGCTGCGTGAGAAGAACTTCATGAAGATCGTGAGCCTGGCTCCAGAGGTGCTCTAAGAAATGGCGATTGCGATGAAAATCAAAAAGGGTGACACCATCCAGATGCTTTCCGGGAAGGACCGCGGAAAGCAGGGGCGGATCCTCGAAGCACGCCCGCGTGACGGGAAGGTGATCGTGGAGAACCTCAACATGATGAAGCGGCACCAGAAGCCGCGCCCGATCCGCGACGCGAGCCGTATGGGCGGCACGCAGATGGCGCCCGGCGGGATCATCGACCGCGCCTCCGCGGTCTCGGTGTCGAACGTGATGCTCGTCTGCCCGACGTGCAAGCTGCCGACGCGCATCGGGTACAAGTTCAAGGAAGTCAAGGGCGGCGAGCAGATCAAGGTGCGCGTCTGCAAGCGCGCCGGCTGCGAGCAGGAGATCGATCGCTGATGGCGACCACGGAGACCTACGCGCCGCGCCTGAAGCAGCAGTACAACGACGAGCTGCGCCACCAGCTGCAGGAGCAGCTCGGGCTCGCCTCGATCATGCAGGTGCCGGGCATCTCGAAGATCACGCTGAACATGGGCGTCGGCGAGGGCAAGAACGACGCGAAGCAGATCGACGCCGCGCAGGAGGAGCTGACGATCATCGCCGGCCAGCGCGCGCAGGTCCGCCGCGCGCGCAAGTCGATCGCCCAGTTCAAGATCCGCGAGGGCATGCCCATCGGCGTCAAGGTGACGCTGCGCGGCGACCGGATGTGGGAGTTCCTCGACCGCCTGGTGTCGATCGCGCTGCCGCGCATCCGCGACTTCCGCGGCCTCAGCCCCGCGTCGTTCGACGGCCGCGGCAACTACTCGCTCGGAATCCGCGAGCAGATCATCTTTCCGGAGATCGACTACGACAGCATCAACCTGATCCGTGGACTCGACGTCACGATCACGACGACCGGCGATAACGACGAGCAGGCGCACGCCCTCTTGCGGGGCCTCGGCCTGCCGTTCGGAACCGACGGACAGAGGGAGCTGTAAGTGGCGAAGAAGTCGCTTGTCGTGAAGGCCGCGCGCCCCGCGAAGTTCAAGGTGCGCAACTACACCCGCTGCAACCGCTGCGGTCGTCCGCGTGCCGTCTACAAGAAGTTTGGGCTCTGCCGCATCTGCCTCAGGGAGCTCGCCCACCAGGGCGTCATCCCCGGCATGACCAAGAGCTCCTGGTAGGAGGAAGAGAAGTGCTCACCGATCCTGTCGCCGACATGCTCACGCGCATCCGCAACGCCAACAAGGCGCTGCACGATCGCGCGGAGATGCCGAACTCGAAGTTGAAGGTCGAGATCGCCCGCATCCTCAAGGAAGAGGGCTACATCCGCGACTACCACGTCGCGGAGACCGAGGACCGCCCGCACAAGACGCTCGTCGTCGAGCTGAAGTACGGCCGGAGCCGCGAGCGCATCATCACCGACCTGAAGCGCGTCTCCAAGCCCGGCCGGCGGATCTACGCCGGCAAGGACCGCCGCCAGCGCGTGCTCGGCGGCATGGGGATCGCGATCATGTCCACGTCCCGCGGCGTCGTCACGAGCCGCACCGCCGAGGCCGAGGGCATCGGCGGCGAAGTCATCTGCTACGTCTGGTAGAGCCATGAGCCGCATCGGAAAAAAGCCCATCGAAGTGCCCGCCGGCGTGATCGTCTCGGTCGACCCTGGCCGCGTCACGGTGTCCGGGCCGAAGGGCGAGTTGCGCCAGGTCGTTCCGCAGCGGATGAAGATCGAGGAGGAGGACGGGACGATCCTCGTCACCCGTCCGACCGAGCGCGGCGAGGATCGAGCGCTGCACGGCCTCACGCGGACGCTGATCGCCAACATGGTCGAAGGGGTCACGAACGGGTTCGAGAAGCGCCTCGAGATTCAGGGCGTCGGCTACCGAGCCACGCTCGCGGGGACCGACCTCGACCTCCAGGTCGGCTACTCGCACTCGGTCAAGATCAAGCCGCGGCAAGGCATCGAGTTCGAGGTGCCGATCCCGACGCAGGTGATCGTGCGCGGCATCGACAAGCAGGCTGTCGGCCAGACCGCCGCAGAGATTCGCAAGGTGCGCCCGCCCGAGCCGTACAAGGGCAAGGGCATCCGCTACGAGGGCGAGCACGTCCGCCGGAAGGTCGGCAAGCGCGCATGAGCCAGCTCACGGTTCGCGAAGCGCGCCTCCGCCGCCATCGGCGCGTGCGCGGCAAGGTCCGCGGCACCGCCGTGCGCCCGCGCCTGGCCGTGTTCCGGTCGAACAAGGGCATCTTCGCCCAGCTCGTCGACGACGACGCCGGCAAGACGGTTGCGGCCGCGTCGTGGATCGGGTTGCCGAAGTCGTTCAAGGGCGACAAGACGGAGCAGGCCGCCGAGGTCGGAGCGAACCTCGCCCTGGCCGCGCGGAAGGCCGGGATCACGGCTGTTGTCTTCGACCGTGGGGGCTATCTCTTCCACGGTCGCGTCAAGGCGCTCGCTGAGGGCGCCCGTGAAGGAGGACTGAGGTTCTAGTGGCAGTTGACGTCCAGGAATCGAGAGAGCTGAAGGAGCGCGTGGTCGAGATCAACCGCGTCGCCAAGGTGGTCAAGGGCGGCCGGCGCTTCTCGTTCACGGCGCTCGTCGTGATCGGCGACGAGGTCGATCGCGTCGGCGTCGGCTACGGCAAGGCCCGCGAGGTCCCGCTCGCGATCTCGAAGGCCGTCGACGACGCGAAGAAGAACATGTTCACCGTCGCCAAGCACGGCCAGACGATCACCCACGAGTCGCTCGGCCGCTTCGACGCTGCCCGCGTCTTGCTGCGCCCGGCCTCACCCGGTACCGGCGTGATCGCCGGCGGCGGCGTGCGCGCGGTGCTCGAGCTCGCAGGCATTCGCGACGTGCTCGCGAAGTCGCTCGGCACGACGAATCCCATCAACATGCTGAAGGCTGCGGAGACCGCTCTCCGGCAGCTGCGCCGCCCCGAGGACGTCGCGAGGGCGCGCGGCAAGTCGATTCGCGACGTGCTGCCCTACAGGGCGCCGGTCGAGGAGGAGGCGCCCGTCGAGGAAGTCGCGCCGCCCGTCGTCGAGGCCCCGGTTGCGGTCGAGGAGGTGGCGAGCGATGGCGAAAGTGAAGCTGACGCAGGTTCGTAGCGCCATCGGCCAGACCCAGCGCCACCGCGGCACGCTGCGGGCGCTCGGGCTCGGGCAGGATCGGCAAGACGGCCGAGCACACCGAGAGCCCTGTGCTCTCGGGCATGCTTCGGAAGGTGCGTCACCTCGTGAACGTGGAGGAGCAGTCGTAAATGGCCGGTGAGCTCAACCTCTCGAACCTTCAGCCCGCGCAGCCGCGCAAGGACCGCAAGCGCGTCGGCCGCGGCATGGGCTCGGGCAAGGGGCGCTACTCCGGCCGTGGGATCAAGGGCCAGAAGTCGCGCTCCGGCTCGCACGCGATGCGTGCCGGCTTCGAGGGCGGCCAGATGCCGCTCTACATGCGCACCGCCAAGCTGCGCGGCAACACGTCCAAGGACGCGATGCCGGTCGGCCCGTTCCGCACGTACACCCAGCCGGTCAACCTGCGTGACCTCGAGCGTTTCGAGGTCGGCGAGGAAGTGACGCCGGAGTCGCTGAAGGCGAAGGGCCTGATCCGCACCGTGCGGAAGGACGTGAAGCTGCTCGGCGTCGGCGAGCTCTCGAAGAAGCTGACGATCACCGTGCACGCCGCGTCCGCGACCGCACGCGAGAAGGTCGAGGCGGCCGGTGGAACGCTGACGCTCCTCAAGGAGCCGAAGGTGCGCAAGCCGAAGAACCTGAAGCGCCGCCCCGAGGGCCGGACGAAGGACTCGACCCCCGAGGCTGCCGAGCCCGAAGCGGCGGCCACGACGACGGAGACCCCAGAGACCACCGAGGCGACCGAGCAGACGGAAGGCCAGGAGTAATCCCATGCTGAGCTGGCTCGCGAACGCCTGGCGGGTCCCGGAGCTGCGGCGCCGTCTCCTCTTCACGGCGGGGATCCTCGCCGCGTACCGCCTCGGCTCGTGGATGCCTGCGCCGGGCGTCGACTCGAGCCAGATCCAGAACTACTTCAACGGCCGCGGCGGCACGGTGCTCGGCCTGCTGAACCTCTTCTCCGGCTCGGCGCTGTCGCGCTTCTCGATCTTCGCGCTCGGGATCATGCCGTACGTCACGGCGTCGATCATCTTGCAGCTGATGACGGTCGTGATCCCGAAGCTCGAGCAGCTGCAGAAGGAAGGTGAGTCGGGCTACGCGAAGATCAACCAGTACACGCGGTACCTGACTGTCGTGCTCGCCGCCGCGCAGTCGGCCGGGTACGCGTATCTGTTCAAGCGCTCGGGCGCCCTGACGATCAACTCGGGCCGGCTCGTTCTGATCATCGTCACGTTGACCGCCGGGACGGTGCTCCTGATGTGGATGGGCGAGCTGATCACGAAGCGCGGCATCGGCAACGGCATCTCGCTGCTCATCTTCGCGTCGATCCTCACGTCGGCTCCGCAGGGAATCAACGCCTGGATCAACGGCGGCCCGATGGAGAAGCTCTTCTTCCCGCTGATCGCGGTCGGCATCGTCGTCGCGGTCGTCTTCGTGCAGGAGGGGCAGCGGCGCATCCCGATCCAGTACGCCAAGCGCATGGTCGGCCGCCGCCAGACTGCGGGCGGCGCGACCTACCTGCCGCTGCGCGTGAACATGGCCGGCGTCATCCCGGTGATCTTCGCCGCCGCGCTGCTCGCGTTCCCGCCGACGATCGCGCAGTTCTTCCCGGCGACGCAGGGGTGGATCAACACGCATTTCGCGCCGTCCTCGACGATCTATCTCCTGACCGAGGCGGCCCTGATCATCATCTTCACCTACTTCTACACGGCCGTGCAGTTCAATCCGGTCGACCAGGCCGACAACCTGCGCAAGTACGGCGGCTACATCCCGGGCATCCGCCCCGGGCCGCCGACCGCCCAGTACCTCGACCGCGTTCTGACGCGCCTGACGCTGCCGGGCTCGCTGTTCCTCGCGGTCATCGCGGTGCTGCCATCCCTCTTCATCGCGCACTTCGGCTTCTCGCAGGCGACCTCGCGCGCGCTCGGTGGTACCTCGGTGCTGATCGTGGTGGGTGTCGCGCTCGACACGATGAGGCAGATGGAGTCGCAGATGATGATGCGCTCCTACGAAGGCTTCCTCAAATAGCCGCCGTGAACCTCCTGGTATTCGGCCCGCAGGGATCCGGCAAGGGCACGCAGGCGAAGCGCATCTCAGCGGAGTTCGGGATCCCGCACGTCTCGACGGGCGACATGTTCCGCGCCGCGATCGCTCAGCGAACGGACCTCGGCCTCACCGTCGAGCCGCTGCTCGCGAAGGGCATCCTCGTGCCCGACGACGTGACGATCGCGCTGATCCGCGAACGGCTCGGCGAGCCCGATGCCGCCGGCGGATTCGTGCTCGACGGCTTCCCGCGCAACCTCGCCCAGGCCGAGGCGCTCGACGCCCTGCTGGCCGACATCGGCCACGGGCTCGACGCAATCCTCTTCTTCGACATCTCGGACGAGGTTGCGATGAAGCGCGCCCTCGGCCGGGCACGGGACGAGAACCGCGACGATGACACGCACGACGTGATCACCAGGCGCCTTGCGACGTACCACTCCGAGACCGAGCCCGTCGTCGAGCACTACCGCGCGACCGGGAAGCTCGTGCCGTTGCACGGCGAGCGGACGATCGACGAGGTATGGACCGAGGTCTCGAACGCGCTCCAGCAGGTGGGCGACCCCGCATGATCATCCGCAAGTCGCAGCAGGAGATCGAGACGATGGCGCGTGCCGGGGTCGTGGTCGCCGGGACGCTCGCGCTGCTCGAGGAGAGCATCCAGCCGGGAGTCACCACCGGCGAGCTCGACGCACTGGCGGAGGAGTTCATCCGCTCGCACGGCGGCGAGCCGACGTTCAAGGGCTACAAGGGCTACCCGGCGGCGACGTGCCTCTCCCCGAACGGGATGGTCGTGCACGGGATCCCCGGGGCGAAGACGCTCAGCGAGGGCGACATCCTCTCGGTCGACGTGGGGGTGACGCTCGACGGGTTCGTCGCCGACTCGGCGTGGACCTTCGCTGTCGGCTCGATCGCGCCGGAGACCCAGCGCCTGCTCGACGCCTGCAAGGCGGCACTCGCCGCCGGGATCGAGGAGGCCCGGGTCGGGAACGCGGTCGGGGACATCTCGCGCGCCGTCCAGACCGTCACCGAGGCCGCGGGCTTCAACGTCATCCGGAGCCTCGTCGGGCACGGGGTGGGGAGGTCGATGCACGAGGACCCGCAGGTGCCGAATTTCGTCTCCTCGTACACGGGCCCGGTGCTCCAGGAGGGGATGACGATCGCGATCGAGCCGATGATCACGGCCGGCGCCCCGGACGTCTACATCCACGACGACGACTGGTCGATCTCGACCATCGACGGCTCCCTCGCCGCGCACTTCGAGCACACCGTCGCGGTCACCCAGGAAGGGCCTCGCATCCTGACAGCCGGGGCAGGGGTCCTGGTACGATGACCGGCCGCGACGCGAGGCGATTTGCCGGCGCGCGCGCTTCAGCTTGAGGAGATATACCGCATGAAAGTCCGTCCTTCCGTGAAACCCATGTGCGAGCGCTGCCGCGTGATCAAGCGGCATGGGCGCACCATGGTCATTTGCACCAATCCACGTCACAAGCAGCGTCAGGGTAAAAGATAACAGCGTAAGCGGAACCTATGGCACGTATAGCTGGTGTGAACCTGCCGAATCAGAAGCGGCTCGAGATCGGGCTCACCTACATCTTCGGGATCGGCCAGCCGACGGCCCAGAAGATCTGCTCGGCGCTCGGCCTCTCGCCGGACACGAAGGTGCGCGACCTGACCGAGGACGAGGTCGCGAAGCTCCGCGAGTACATCGACACGAACGAGCAGGTCGAGGGTGACCTGCGCCGCGAGCGCACCCAGGCGATCAAGCGCCTCCAGGAGATCGGCTCGTACCGCGGCTTGCGCCACCGGCGCAACCTGCCGCTGCGTGGCCAGCGCACGAAGACGAACGCGCGCACGCGCAAGGGCCCGAAGAAGACCGTCGGCCGCGGGAAGAAGGCGAAGTAAATGGCCCCTCCCCGTAGAGCTGCGACCCGTGGTCGCACGCGCCGCCGTGTCCGCAAGAACATCGCGATCGGCCAGGCGCACATCAAGACGTCGTTCAACAACACGATCGTCGCCCTGACCGACAAGGAGGGCAACGTGATCGTGTGGGAGTCCGCCGGCTCCGCCGGGTTCAAGGGCTCGCGCAAGTCGACCCCGTTCGCCGCGCAGGTGACCGCCGACTCCGCCGCTCGCAAGGGGATGGAGCACGGACTGCAGAAGGTCGAAGTCTTCGTCAAGGGCCCGGGCTCGGGCCGTGAGACGGCGATCCGGTCGCTGCAGGCGGCAGGGCTCGAGATTCTCGGAGTGAAGGACGTCTCGCCGCAGGCACACAACGGCGTCCGCCAGAAGAAGCGGAGGCGCGTCTAGTGGCTCGTGATCGTTCCCCGAAGTGCAAGCAGTGCCGCCGGGAAGGCATCAAGCTCTTCCTGAAGGGCGAGCGCTGCCTGACCGAGAAGTGCGCGATCGAGCGCCGCTCGTATCCGCCGGGCGAGCATGGCCGCGGGCGCATCAAGCAGAGCGAGTACCTGCTGCAGCTGCGCGAGAAGCAGAAGGCGCGCCGCTACTACGGCCTGCTCGAGAACCAGTTCCGCACGTACTACGAGAAGGCGAACAAGCAGGGCGGCATCACGGGTGAGAACCTCCTGCGCATGCTCGAGACGCGGCTCGACAACGTCGTCTACCGCCTCGGCTTCGCAGCGTCCCGCGCGCAGGCACGGCAGCTCGTCCGGCACGGGCACTTCTCCGTGAACGGGCGCCGCGTGAACATCCCGAGCTATCAGGTCAAGCCCGACGACGTGGTCACGCTCAAGGGCGGGTCGAGCGCGGAGCAGATCGTCCGCGACGCGACCGACCTCACCGCCGCCGTCGCTCCGTGGTTGCAGGCCGACCACGAGGGGCTGACCGGCAAGGTGCTGAAGTGGCCGGAGCGTGCCGAGATCGACACCCCGGTTTCTGAACAGTTGATCGTCGAGCTCTACTCCAAGTAGCGCTCGCCTTAAGAAAGGAACAGATGGCTGTACGCGCACAGGATTTCCAGATCCCGAAGATCACGCACGAGGAAGTGAACGAGAACCGCGGCGTCTTCGTGATCGAGCCGCTCGACCGCGGCTTCGGCTACACGTTCGGAAACTCGCTGCGCCGGGTGCTCCTCTCCTCGCTGGAGGGCGCTGCGGTGACCTCGGTGAAGCTCGAGGGTGTCGCACACGAATTCACGACCCTGCCGGGCGTCCGCGAGGACGTCACCGACATCATCCTCAACCTGAAGCAGCTCGTCTGCATCCTGCACGGCGAGTCGCCCGAGGTCGAGGTGCGGCTGACGAAGCGCGGCGAGGGTGTGGTCACCGCCGCCGACATCGAGGCTCCGGCCGACCTCGAGATCCTCAATCCGGAGCTCGAGATCGCCAACCTCTCGTCGAAGGGCCGCCTCGAGATCACGGTCACGATCGGCCGCGGCCGCGGCTACCTGCCCGCAGAGGGCAACCGGGGCCAGGCGCACACGATCGGCGTCATCCCGGTCGACTCGATGTTCTCGCCGATCAACCGCGTCGCCTACGACGTGGAAGCGGCACGCGTCGGTCAGCGCACCGACTACGACAAGCTGATCCTCGACGTCACGACCAACGGCTCCATCGATCCGAAGGATGCGATCGCGCAGGCGGCCGAGATCCTCATCCGCCAGCTCGCGATCTTCACCGATCTCGAGAAGATGGAAGGCTTCGGCGAGGCGGCGCAGGCTGCAGCCGAGGCCGGCGGCGACGCCGCCGGCGTCTCGCTCGCGGGCGGGATGGAGAACTTCCCGATCGAGGAGCTCGAGCTCGGCGTTCGCTCGTACAACTGCCTCAAGCGGGTGGGGATCGAGACGATCGGCGACCTCGTGACGAAGTCGGAGTCGGAGCTCGCTGCGATCCCGAACTTCGGCAAGAAGTCGATCGAGGAAGTCAAGGAGACACTGCAGCAGCACGGTCTCAACCTCCGTGGCGGCGCGTCCGTCAACGGTGTGGAGGCGTAGGGACCAACGTGCGGCACCAGCGCGCAGGCAAGAAGCTCGGTCGCGATTCGGCGCACCGCAAGGCTCTGTATTCGAACCTTGCGGGTGCGCTGATCGAGCACGGGCGCATCAAGACGACCGTCACGAAGGCGAAGGCCGTCAAGCCGTACGCCGAGCAGATGATCACGCTCGGCCGGCGCGGCGACCTGCATGCTCGCCGTCAGGCGACCGCGTTCCTGCGCTCGCGCGATGTGGTGCACAAGCTGTTCGCCGAGGTCGCGCCGCGCTACAAGGATCGCCCGGGCGGCTACGCGCGGATCATCAAGATCGGCACGCGTGCCGGTGACGCTGCGGAGATGGCGTATCTCGAGTTGGTCGAGGAGGAGCTGACGCCGAAGGAACCGCGTCGTGCCGCGGCTGTCGCGGAGGCTCCTGTCGCCGCGCCCGTCGAGGAGACGGCCGAGGAGGAGCCCGTCGCCGAGGACGAGCCCGACGACGCTGCGGAGGCCGAGGACGACGAGCCCGCCGAGAGCGCCGAGCCTGAGGCCGCGGCCGAAGCCGACGAGCCCGTCGCAGAGGCCGAGGGCGACGCGCCCGCGGCCGACGACGAGAAGGCCTAGACGCCCGCGCCCACGAGGGCGCCGACGATCGCGATCACGGCGCCGGCCGCGCTCACGAGGCCGAGCGACTTCACGAAGCTCGTGTTGAAGAACCGCCAGCGGATCCAGGCGAGGGCCACCAGTTCGATGGCCACGACGATCACGGCGGTGATGATCGCTGCGCGGTAGTCCGGCAGGAGAAATGGGAGCGTGTGCAGGATCCCGCCGAGGAACGTCCCGACGCCGGTGATCGCGCCGCGGATGGCGGGATTGCCGCGGCCGGTCAACTCTCCGGTGTCCGAGAGCCCTTCGGAGAACGCCATCGAGATCGCGGCGCCGATCGAGGTCGCGAGGCCGGCCGCGAATGCGTAGAGCGGCTTGTGGCTCACGATCGCGACCGAGAAGATCGGCGCCAGGGTCGAGAGCGACCCGTCGATCAGCCCCACCATCGCCGGCTGGACGCGCTGCAGCAGGAAGTGGTGCTCGTCCGCCATGTATAGAGTATACCCAACGGATGACAAGTGACTAGAGCATCAGGCAGACCATACAAGAAGCGTCAGGAGCCCCTGACGTGCGCCTGAAGCTGACGATCGAGTACGACGGAACGGCCTTCAGCGGCTGGGCGCCGCAACCCGACCGGCGGACGGTGCACGAGGAGGTGCTGAGAGCCCTCCTGCGCCTCTACGAGAGCGTGGACGACCTCGCGGTCGCAGGTCGCACCGATTCGGGCGTGCACGCTCTCGCGAACGTGGTCTCCGCGCAGGTGACCGGCGGCCCTCCCGCCGACAAAGCCGCGCTCGCGTTGAACAGCGTCCTTCCGCTCGACGTCGCAGTGGTGCGGGCGGAGCAGGCTGCGGAGGGCTTCAGCGCCCGCTACGACGCGCGCTCGCGCTCGTATCGCTACCGGATCTGGAACCGCCGCGAGCCCTCCGCGCTCGAGTCGCGGCGCTCGCTCTGGCACCCGCGCCCGGTCGATCTCGACGGGCTGAACGCGAACGCTGCGGCGCTGCTCGGAGGGAAGCACGACTTCACCGCGTTCACGCCGACCGAGACGCTGCACACGGTGTTCGTGCGCGAGGTGAGCGAGGCACGGTGGGTCGCGCTCGACGAGCATGTGGTCGCGTTCGAGATCACCGCGACGTCGTTCCTGCGTCACATGGTGCGAACGCTCGTCGGCACCATGCTCACCGGCCACGACCTCGCCCCTCTCCTCGAAGGCCGCCCAAGAGCCGAAGCCGGCCCGACCGCACCCCCGCAGGGCCTGTACCTCGTCCGCGTGACCTATTGAGGCCAGCCGCGTCGAGCCATGTCCCGACGCCAAACCAGAGCGACAAAAGTGCGACATTCTGTCCACAGGCGAGCTGGTTCCCGCAGTAGCCCGAGCGATGACTGTCTTCTTCGGCCACGCCTCGGTGCCAAACGACAGTGACGCGGCTGTGACGTCGGTGGCTACGATCGGCGCCGTGCGGTTTCCGGTTGTTCTCTTCGATCTCGACGGCACCGTGATCGACTCCGGCGCGATCATCCTCGCGTCCATGCGTCACGCTGCCGAGACCGTCGTCGGCGGCGAGTTCACCGACGCGGACCTGATGAAGGCCGTCGGCGGCCCGGGCCTCGAGGCGCAGATGGGTGCGCTCGACCCGAATCGCGTGGAGGAGCTCGTCCGCGTCTACCGCGCCCACAACGAGCCGCTGCACGACACCCTCGAGTGCTGCGCCGGGATCGATGACGTGCTGGCGACCCTGAAGGCCGAGGGACGCCGCCTCGGGATCGTCACGGCGAAACGCCGGGTCACGGTCGACCTCGCGTTCGCGCGGCTGCCGATCGAGCGGTTCTTCGACGTCGTCGTCGGCGGAGACGAGACCGAGCGCCACAAGCCCGACCCCGAGCCGCTCCTGCTCGCGCTCGACCGCCTCGGCGCCGAGCCCACCGACGCGGCGTATGTCGGCGACTCGCCGTTCGACATGCAGGCCGCCAGGGCCGCCGGCCTCTACGCCGTCGGCGTCAGCTGGGGCCGCATCCACGAGCGCGAGGCGCTCGGCGCAGCGGACGTGGTCGTCGACCGCGCGGAGGAACTGCTTGCCGTCCTCTGAGGCTCCCGCGAAGCGCGCCGCCGAGCTGCGCTCGCTGCTGAACCGCTGGCTGCACGAGTACCACGTCCTCGACGACCCGTCCGTCGACGACGCCACCTACGACCGCCACTACGACGAGCTCGTCGAGCTCGAACGCGAGCACCCCGAGCTCGCCGCGCCCGACTCGCCGACCCACCGCGTCGGCGCGCACGGCGTCGGGCAAGTTCCAGAAGGTGCGCCACCTCGAGCCGATGGGCTCGCTCGAGAAGGTGACGACCGAGGAGGCGCTCGTGAAGTGGGCGGAGGACAGCGCGAAGCGGCTCGACAGCGACGAGCCGGTCGCGTTCGTGATCGAGCCCAAGATCGACGGCCTCGCGATCAACCTCACCTACGAGGACGGCGTCTTCACGCGCGGCGCGACGCGCGGCGACGGTGAAGTCGGCGAGGACGTCACGACCAACCTCCGCACGATCCCTTCGATCCCACTGCGGATGCTCGGCGAGAGCGCGCCGGCGCTGCTCGAGGTGCGCGGCGAGGTGTACATGCCCCTCTCCGGCTTCCGCGCGCTGAACGAGCGCCTCGTTGCCGAGGAGAAGAAGGCGACGCCGAACCCGCGCAACGCGGCGGCGGGCTCCCTCCGCCAGAAGGACTCGTCGATCACCGCGTCACGCCCGCTCTCCTTCTGGGCGTACGGCGTGGGCGCGCGCACCGGCGTGGAGCTCACGTCGCACTCCCAGACTCTCGAGTGGCTGAGGGAGCACGGCTTCCCCATCAACCCGTTCGCCGAGCGGCTCGAGACGATCGAGGAGGTCGCGAAGGCGTGCCGCGACTGGGAGCGGAAACGCGCCGAGCTCGACTACGAGATCGACGGGATCGTGATCAAGGTCGACGACTACACGCAGCAGCAGCGACTCGGCGCGCTCCACCAGCGGCCGCGCTGGGCGCGCGCGTTCAAATGGGCGCCGCTGACCGCGACCACACGCTTGAACAAGATCGCGATCCGCGTCGGCCGGACCGGTGCGCTGAATCCGTGGGCGATGCTCGAGCCGGTCGAGGTCGGCGGCGTAACGGTCTCGCGCGCGACGCTGCACAACGAAGAGGACATCAACCGAAAGCAGATCCGCGAGGGCGACGACGTGATCATCCAGCGCGCAGGCGACGTGATCCCGCAGATCGTCGGCCCGGCGGGCGCGCACCGCCGCGGCACGAAGCCAGTTCGCGATGCCGACGCACTGCCCGCTCTGCGGTACCGAGATCGTGAAGCCCGAGGGCGAGGCGATGCATCGCTGCCCGAACCGCGCCTGCCCGTCCCGCGGCCTCGAGTCGCTGATCAACTGGGTGCAGGCCGCGGCGGACATCGACGGCGTCGGCGAGCAGCTCGTGCGACGGCTCTGGGAGCTCGGCCTGGTGCGCTCACTCCCCGAGCTCTACCGCCTGACGAAGGAGCAGCTGCTGGAGCTCGACGGCTTCGCCGAGATCTCGGCGACGAACGCGATCGGTGCGATCGAGGCGTCGAAGCAGATTCCGTTCCGGCGCGTGCTCTTCGGCCTGAACATCCCCGACGTCGGCTGGGTGACCGCGCAGAACCTGGCGCGCCACTTCGGCAGCGTCGACCGTCTCGCGGGCGCGTCGCAGGAGGAGATCATCGAGTGCGAGGGGATCGGGCCCGAACGCGCGGAGGCAATCGCCGAGTGGTTCGCCGACGAGGACAACCGGCGGCTCGTCGAGGAGCTGCGCGCGCTCGGACTGCGCTTCGAGGCCGACGAGGACGACCGTCCCATCGAAGGCCCGTTGACCGGCAAGCAATACGTGATCACCGGGACGCTCGAGTCGATGTCGCGCGAGGACGCACGCTCGGCGCTCGAGGCGCTCGGCGCGAAGGTCTCCGACAACGTCTCGAAGAAGACGACCGCGGTGTTCGTCGGCGAGAGCCCCGGCTCGAAGGTGGCGAAGGCCGAGAAGGCGGGCGTGCCGTTGCGGACCGAGACCGAGCTGACCTCGTTGCTCGCGGACCCTGCGTCAGAGAGCTGACGCAAGCGCGGTCGCGAATCGGTCCTGAGCCTTCCGCGCGGAGCTCGTCGCCACGGGCCACCCGTTCTGGAGAACCGCGAAGACGTACCGGTCGCGCACGTAGCCCGAGAGCGCGGAGGCGCGGTCCGTCGTCCCCGTCTTGGCTCGAACGACGCCGCGCGCCGGAGCGCGCCGCATGCGGTCCTCGAGCGTGCCGCTGACACCGGCGACCGGGAGTGCCGCCCACAACGGCTCGCGCAGGTCGGGGTTGTTCCACGCGAACACGAGGAGCATCGAGAGCGCGCGCGCCGTGAGCCGGTCGGCGAGCGAGAGTCCCGAACCGTCGACGATCCGCACACCCGTGAGCGGGATGCCCGCGGCCGTGAGGTCGCGGCGCACGACCGCCGCTCCCGCCGCGGTCGTGCCGGCGCCGCCGGCTTCGGCGCCGATCGTCTTCAACAGTTCCTCGGCGATGAAGTTGTCGCTGTCGCTGTCCATCGCCGCCAACACGTCGGGCAGCGGCTCCGACTCGATCTGTGCGAGCCCGTATGCGTTCTGCGGTGCCCGGCCGACGCCCACCGGGCCGGTTGTGATCCCGTGCACGCGCAGGATTTGCCGGAGACGGCCGGCCGCCGCGAGCGCCGGCTGCAGCGCGACGTGATTCTCATAGACGTCGCGGTCGACGGCGAGCGCGGAGAGCGGGGGGCACTCGTTGATGAAGTAGCCCGCCCGCCAGCCGGGTGCCGTGCGTACCGAGTCGAACCACGACTCGTCGCCGAGAACGCGACCGTCGATGCGCGTGATGCCCGCAACACGTAGCTGCGCGGCGAGGCGATCCAGCCCGAGTGACGTGAGTGTCGGATCGCCGAAGCCCTTCAGGTACACGTCGCCTCGCCACACGGCACCGTCCTGGTATCCGCGCCCCAGCACTTCGGTGCGGAAGCGGTATGCCGTACCGAGCTCCTGCAGCGCGGTCAGCGTGACCGTCAGCTTCTCGTTCGACGCCGGCACAAGCGATTCGTCCGGGTTGCGCGCGAAGAGCGTCTGCCCGGTCGCCAGGTCCACGGCGATCGCTCCGGACGCATCGGCGGCGACTCCGGGCACTGCGAGCGCCTTTGCAAGTCGCGTCGTGAGTGGCAGCGGTGCCGCGTGCGCGAGCGGTGCCAGCACGAGCACGGCGAGCACGACGGCGAGAATCCCCCTGCGCACGAGCCTCATTGTGACCGACCAGGATGACTACATCCGTTGCGGTCTTGGGTCTTGCGCGGGTCGAAGATGGGACCCGAGGCCCTTGTTCGGGCCAGGCAACGTCCGGAGAATCGAGCTTCGGGGCGGAGCTGACACGGGTGGAGATGATGGACGACCTTTCGGAGAGGATCAATGCGCTGATCAGCGGGTCGACGGGCGACCTCACGCAGATCGAGAACACCCTGACCGACGGCTACGCGCGAGCGCTGGCGCTCGAGGCCGAGCGGTGGCGGCTCGAGAAGCGGATCTCCGAGGTCACCCAGAGCCTGCCGCTCGGCGACCTCGAGCAGATGGCGTTGGAGCTCGGCGCGCTGACGAAGCGGCTCGATGCGAACGCCGACGAGCTCGTGAGCCTCCGCGCTCAGCTCGCCGACCTGCGCCGCTGCGCAGAGAATGTTCGCATCGCGAACGTCTAGACGATTCCCGAGCGGACTGCGTAGACAGCCGCCTGGATGCGGTTGTCGATCTGCAGCTTCATCAGGATGTTCGAGATGTGGTTCTTCACCGTCTTCGGGCTGATGTGCAGCTCGCCGGCGATCATTGCGTTGTCCTTGCCGTTCGCGATCAGCTTCAGCACCTGAATCTCACGGTCGGACAGCTCCGACTGGATCAGCTCGGCCTCGCGGTGCGACGCACTCGACGCACGGACGCGCTGGAGCACCTTCGCGGCGATTGTCGGAGAGACGAGTGACTCGCCGACGGACGCGGCCTGAATCCCATGAATCAGCTCGGTGATCGTCGCGTCCTTCAAGAGATAGCCGCAGGCTCCGGCGAGAATCGCATCCATCACGTCGTTGTCCTGGTCCGAGATGGTCAGCACGAGGACGCGTGTGAGCGGCGCGATCATCGAGATCTGGCGGGTCGCCTCGACGCCGCTGATCCCGGGCATGTTCAGATCCATCACGACGACGTCCGGTGCAAGCTCGCGAACCGCGCGGAGCGCCTCGGTGCCGTTGTCGCACTCGCCCACCACCTGCACGCCCTGCTCTTCGAGCAGATTGCGGAGCCCCGTGCGGAACAGGTCGTGATCGTCGACGAGGACGACGCGCGGGGTGGTTGGCTCTGGGGTGTTCGCTGGGTCGCTCAGCTCGGACTACCTGGCACCTGACCGGGCCGCTCAGTGTACCCGCGACTCTTGCTAGTGAACGACGAGCGTGACGGTGCGGCGGCCCCAGGCATTTGCCTGCGCAACGGTGGGGAACCAGAGATCGATCGTCGCGCCGACGACCGCGCCGCCGGTGTCGGCCGCGACGGCCTCGCCGTAGCCGGGCACCGTCATGTGGGAGCCGAGCGGGATCAGGGACGGATCGACGGCGGCGACTCCCCAGCCGACGCGCAGGCCCGTGGACGTCGTTCCGCCGAGGGAGTAGCCGGTCGCGGTCACGGTGATCGTCGTGCCGCCTGTCGCGGCGCCGCTCGTCGAGGGGGCGGACTGAATCGCAGTGGCTGCCGCGGGTGAGAAGGTCGTGGCGATGGTCGAATCGACTGCGATCGTGCGGACGACCTGCCGGCTGTGGAGCTGCGCTGCCTGGGCCTGTGCGACCAGCGAGCCGATCTGCTGCTGGGTCAACCGCCGCTGAGAGGCGAGCGAGGCGAGGTAGGCGCTGCGTGCGGCGCGCGTCTGCTCGAGCGAGGCGGCGGTCGCCCGGGCCTGCTCGGTCGCGCGTGCGAGCGCCGCCCGGCGGCCGGCGAGCGCACTCCGGGCCGCGACGATGTGCGTGCGCGCCGCTTTCAACTGACGGAGGACGTCCTCGCCCTGGCCGCTCGCGCGGCTGAGGTTGTCGAGGTTCGAGAGTGCCTCGTCCAGGCTCTTCGCTCCGAACACGATCTCCAGCGGCTCGACGTTGCCTTGTTCGTAGAGAGCGCGAAGGCGCGTGCCGAGGCGCCTCTGCGCAACCGTGGCGCCGCGGCGCGCGATCGAGAGCTGCAGAGCAAGGGTCGCCTCTTCGGCCCGCAGCGCGACTGCTTCATTCTGCAGCGTCGCGAGCCTCGATCGCGCTCCACTCAGTTGCTGGTCGAGTGAGTAGAGACCGAGCACCGCAGCGCGCGACTTCGCGGCCAACTGCGCGTCGTGCACACGGAGCGACGAGGTGCTGTGCGACGGGTCCGCGCCGCCGGCTGCGGGAGCCGCAAGCATGACGACTACGATGGCGACGATCGGCAAAAAGCGCCGACGCGGCGTGTGTGCCTGCCCAAGCACGGGGGCGGGACCGTACCACAGTTTGGTGCAGAGACATACGCTCTGAGCACAACTTTTCTATAGGTCTTGCGCCAGTTTCGGTCAGGTGTGTGATTGACGCGTGTCCGAAGACCCTGCTAACCTGCCGTACTCGTGACGTACCGGCCCCACCCGGTGCGCCTGCCCTGCCCCCTACCCGGGGGTTGTCATTCGTAGGTTGGGCCAGGCGCCGTACGTTCTCGCCGGGATCTGCATCTGCCTCGTGGCAGCAGTCCCAGCGGTAGCCGACCCCTCGGTCAGTTCCAAGCGCGCAGAAGCACAACAGGTGCTCGGGCAGCTCCAGCAGCTCTCCGACTCGCTCGAGCGTGCGCGCTCGCAGTACGACGTGGCGACGAATCAGCTCGTGCGGATTCAGAGCAACATCAAGGAGAACCGCCACGAGCTGCACATCGCGAAGCGGAACCTGAAGGTGAGCCAGCGCGTGATCGCAAAGCGGCTCGTGACGCTCTACACCTCCGATCAGGACTCGACGCTCGAGGTGATCCTGGGCGCGCGCAGCCTCGACGACATGATCAACCGCATGCAAGGGGCGAAGAGCATCACGTCGCTGGACGCGAGCGTGATCGCGCAGGTGAGGACGTTCAAAGGCGCGGTGAAGCGGAACGGCACTGCTCTTGCGCGCGAGCAGGCAGCCCAGCAGCGTCTCGTCGCGCAGCGGGCGGCGGCCAAGCATTCGATCGAGTCGAAGATCGCGCAGCAGAACGCGCTGCTGGCCTCGATCAAGAACCAGATCGCGAGCATTCAGGCCGCACAGGCTGCCCGCCAGCTCCAGATGGCGCAACAGGCGCAGGCGCGCCTGGCGTCCCTGCACCGCGTCTCTCAGCAGGAGGTCGCGGACACGGTGGTCGGAGTCTCGGCGATCACACCGAGCGCCGACACGGTGCTCGCCCCGCCGGCGACCCATACAGGAGTCGCCGGAATCGCGCTCTCCCAGCTCGGAACGCCGTACGTCTGGGCAGGCTCGGCGCCCGGCGGGTTCGACTGCTCGGGCCTCGTCATGTGGGCGTATTCCCAGGTGGGAGTCGCGCTGCCGCACTCCACGTATGCGCAATGGGGGTACGGAGTCTCCGTGTCGCGCGATCAGCTCGAGCCCGGCGATCTCGTCTTCTTCGACGGCCTGGGTCACGTCGGCATCTACATCGGCGGCGACCAGTTCGTGCACGCTCCCCACACGGGCGACGTGGTCAAGATCTCGAGCCTCGACGATCCCTGGTACTCCGCGACCTACGTCGGCGCGCGCCGGATCCTCTAGAACGGCCCGCTGAGCGAGCCAGGGAGCCGATTCGCCCGCCTGGGGCGGATGGCTCATGTGGGTGATGTGGTCTCACCCGTTCTCCGCCGATTCAGTGTGTGGTGGCGGCCGACCTTCCTATCGATTCTTCCTGCGGATCCAAGCGAGCTTGGCGTCGCGGCCTGCGCTCGGTCCTGCAGAGCGTGGCGGACGAGCGCGGCATGACCCTGGTGATGGCACTGTTGATGATGGTCGTCCTGACGAGCGTCAGCACGACGACGATCTACTTCGTCACGAGCAACGTGCACTCGACCGGCATCAGCAAGGCGAGCACATCGGCCTACGACGTCGCCGAGGCCGGGCTCAACGACTCGGTCGCGAAGATGTACAACCAGCTCGACACGGACGGGTCCATCCTGGCCAGCGGGATCGATCCGCGCTCCTCGACGATGTTCCCGTCGTGCGTCGGTGCGCCGCCGCCGGCGCCCACCTCGATCTCCTACACGAACGTCGGCGGGACCGCGTTGATCTGCGGGGACTACAACGCAACGAAAACCGCAACGACGATCACGGTCGGCGGGGTCTCGACCCCGCTTGCGGGCTATAGCTGGAGGATCCAGTCGACCGGCCGCGTTTCGAGCGGCGGGAAGATGCAGACGCGGACGCTCGGCAAATCGCTCAAGGTGGTCGGTCTGAACGACGGGGCCGACGGCAGCACCTGGAGCCGCTTCTACCAGGACAGCACCGCCTCGTGCCTGACGATCAACAACATGACGTTCGTGACCAACGTCGCGACACGTGGGGACCTCTGTCTCAAGAACAACGGAACCATCACCGGTGCAAACAGCGTCGTCGACGTCGGCGGAGACGTGTCGATCATCGGCAACAACACCCCGAGCGGCCCGCGCGCAGCGACCGTCGAGAACGCGACGTGGACGAGCCCGACGAACATCGCCACGAGCAACAACACCGACGCGACCAATACGATCGCCGCCACCACGACCGGCTTGAACCTCGACGCGACCGGGTTCGGGTTCGCGATCCCGGCCACCGCGATGATCGCAGGGATCACGGCCTCCGTCGAGCGGGGCACGAACCCGGGCGCCAACGCCGTGCAGACGATCTCGGAGACCGGCAGCCCGACCGCCGGGACGTTCACGATCACCGGGACACCGCCCGGTGGAAGCGCGAGGACGAGCGTCTCGCTCGCCCGGACCGCGCCCGCCACCGGCACCTCGTCCGTGCAGACCGCGCTCGAGGGCATCTACGGCGTCGGTAACGTCACGTGCTCGGGTGGCCCGCTACCGCTCGCCGTGCCTTGCACGTTCGCCGGCGCGTATGCGTCCATGCCCGTCGCGACGATGACATTCACGAAGACGGGCTTCTTGCCGTCCGGAGCGACACCGGTGATCACGGTCACGACCGCCGGCTACACCCCCGCGTTGCAGGACAACACCGTCCAGTTGCTCAAGCTCGGTTCCCCTGTCGGTTCGAACAAGGCGTTGGGCACCATCTGGGGCCTCCCCGATACCGCCATCGGCTACGGCAGCACCTCGGACTTCTGGGGCACGACCTGGACGCCGGCCGACGTGAACGCCACCAACTTCGGGCTTCGCTTCGCGGCCAAGAACACCGGTGCCTCGAGCTCGACCGCCACCGTCGACTTCATCTCGATCACGGTCACCTACATCCCCGCCGCGCCGGGCATCGGCACGTCCACCACGTTGACCAAGCAGCTCAACGTGGGCGGCTCGTGCACGTACGAGCTCCAGGCAGCGCATACGCCGTGCACCGCGACGGACCACACCTACGCGACTACGGTCACGACCACGTCGGCTGCGAACAACCCGGCTCTCGTGATGCCGGACGTCGACTTCAACTACTGGTGGGCAAACGCGATGCCCGGGCCGAAGCACTTCTGCACGAACCCGAGCCCCGGCCTGGCCACCAACTTCTTCGACAACGACGCCGGTTCGACGACCGGGCCCAACAGGAGCCTCAACGTGAACGGTGAGATGGCGCCGTCCACGAGCGACTACACCTGCCAGGTGTGGTCGATTCCGCCCACCGGCGGCCAGCTCCTCGGTGAGCTCTCGTGGAACCACACGACCCACATTCTCAAGATCTCCGGAACGATCTTCGTCGACGGCAACTTCCGCTTCGACGAGGACGGCGAGGTCATCCACTATCTGGGCCGTGCGACGCTGATGTCGTCCAGGGACGACGAGATCGACGCGCTCGTCTGCGCCGGCGGGAGCGGGACGGACTACGCGTCGAGTTGCCTCCCCAACATGTCGAGCTGGAACCCGAGCGCGAACATCATGGTCCTCATGTCCCAGGAGAACAACGAGTACGACCAGGGTGGCACGACCTGCGCGGGGAACACCCATCCGGGCTGCTGGAACGGCCACCTCCCGTCCGGGTTCCAGGGGATCATGTACTCGACGGCCGACTGCTTGATCCACCAGGAGTTCCAGGACAGCGGTCCCGTGATCTGCAACACGATCACGCTTCCCGACGAGAGCGGGTTGAACCCGACCTTCTTCACCTTCCCGTCGATCGGGAACCTGACCGACGGGCAAAAGTACGGCGACACCGTGACGGCAACGAACTTCGAGCTCGACCCCGGTGACCAGAGCGGCGGCTAGCGTGGTCGCCGGTCCTGCCGACACAGACGCGATGGACGCGCCTAGCTCCCAGAGCGAGGCGGGCTTCGGGCTGATCGAGCTCGTGATCTCGATGGTGATCATGCAGGTCGCGCTCCTCGGCCTGCTCGCCGCGTTCGGCACGAGCGCTGCTGCCCTTGGGCGCGCGGGCTCGGTGAACACCGGCGTCGTCCTGGCGGATGCGCAGATGGAGATGTATCGCGCGATGCCGTACGACGCGATCGGCCTCGACACGGCGGGCGCGCCGACCACGGGCATGTACGTGGCCGACACCGCGGTGTGCCCGGCCGCCCAGACGCCGGTCTGTGGGAACACGGGCCCGAAGAACAACGGCGCGCCCAACAACCTCTTTGTCTCACCCTGGAGCTGCACGGTCGCGACCGGCTCGTCGAGCGTCTCGCTGTACTACTCGTCGAACGGCGCCAACCCGTGCACCGCGCACCGAACCGTCAGCGGAGCCGGGTCCCCCGACGGGAAGACGTATTTCGTCGACACCTACATCCTCTGGGTCACCGGCGTGGCTCCGGCCTTCAGGCACACGAAGCAGGTCACGGTCGTCGTGCGCAACGCGGCCGGCACCGCGCAGCTCGCCAAGGTCCAGGGGTCATTCGACTGCTCGACCAGCCAGCCGCCGACGAGCGCCGGCGATCCCTGCTGACAGCACGACCTAGCTTCGCTTCAGCTCGATGTTGAGCAGGCGGATCTCCGTGCCGTCGACGTTCTCGACGGTGTGGGGAGGCATCGCCGGTGTCCAGAGGGCGGTGCCCTCCTCGGCGCCGAGATCCGTTCCGCGCGTGTCGGTGAGGACGTTCCCGTCACCGTCGCGCCGAACCCGGTGCGCGCTCGCAAGGGTGTAGAGCACGCTCGGCCAGCAGTGCGTGTGCAACGGCACCGTCTCGCCGGGGCCGATCCGCGTCGCAAGCACGCGGATGTTGTCGTCTTCGAAGAGCAGGCTGTGGAACTGAGGCGCCGCCACGAGCGCGTCGAGCGAGTCCGGCCAGTTCCAGGTCTCGCTCACTCGTAGAGGGAGGCGGCGTCGGCGGCGAAGTGATCGAGCACGACCTTGCGGCGCAGCTTCAGCGTCGGGGTGATCTCGTCCTGTTCGAGTGAGAACTCGCGCGGGAGGATCCTGAACCGCTTGATCTGCTCGTAGCGGCTCCGCTCTGCGTTCACCGACTCGACCGCGCGTTCGACCTCCGCATGGGCCTCGTCGGGCGACAGGCCTGCCGCCAGCTCCGGATCGAGCGTGATCAGCGCCGCGATGTACGGCATGCGGTCGCCCATGACGAGGGCCTGCGACACGACGCGGTGGGACTTCAGCTCGTTCTCCAGGTTCTGCGGGGCGACGTTCTTCCCGCCGGCCGTGACGATGATGTCCTTCTTGCGGTCGGTGATCACGAGGAAGCCGTCCTCGTCGATGTGCCCGACGTCGCCCGTATGGACGAACCCTTCGTCGTCGAGCGTCTCGCGGGTCGCCTCCTCCTCGTGGTAGTAGCCCGCGAACACGGTGTTCGAGCGCAGCAGGATCTCGCCGTCCTCCGCGATCACGACCTCGACGCCCGGGAGCGGCTTCCCGACCGTTCCGAACTTGAAGTCGCCCGGGCGGTTGACGGTGGCGCCGGTCGTCACCTCGGAGAGCCCGTAGCCCTCGAGGATCAGGATGTCGATCGCGTGGAAGAACTCGGCGATGTCGCGTGAGAGCGGCGCACCGCCCGCATTCGCGATCCGCAGGCGCCCGCCGAGACGCTCTTTCACCTTCGCGTAGACGAGCCGGTCGGCGAGGCGATGCTGCAGCGCGAGCCCGAACGGCACCGGCTGCTTGGCCTGGCGCAGCTTGGAGACGCGCCGGCCGACGCGCAGCGCCCAGTCGACGATCGCCTTCCGCGCTCCCGTCTGCTCCTCGAAGCCCGCGACGACAGCCGTGTGGATCTTCTCGTAGACGCGCGGCACGCTCGGGAACAGCGTCGGTCGTACGCGAACGAGCTCAGTGGCTGCGCGCATCGGGTCGGGCAGGAACGCGATCGTGAAGCCGATGTACGCCCCGGAGAGGTGCAGCAGGCGTCCGTAGTTGTGCGCGAGCGGAAGGTAGAGGAGCGCGACGTCACTCGGCTCCGTCAGCCGGTCCTCCATCTCGTCCGCCTTCGCGACCATGGAGTAGTAGTTGCGGTGGCGGATCATGCACGCCTTCGGCGGGCCGGTGGTGCCGGACGTGTAGATGAAGGTGAAGAGGTCGTCCTCGTCGATCGAGTCGGCCCGCTCGGTCAGGGCGGTCGGGTTCGCCGCAGCGAACGCTCGGCCCTGCTCTCGCAGCCCGTCGAGATCCGCGAACGAGATCACAGTCGGCACCGCGTCGCCGACCTTCGCGCGCTGTTCCTCGTCCTCGACGAACGCGGCGACGCATTCCGAGTGCTCCAGGACGTACTGCACGTCCCGCTGTGAGCTGTTCGCGTAGATCGGCGCGCCGACTGCGCCGACGAGGCCGAGCGCGAAGTCGAACAGCGACCACTCGAGGTTGGTGCGCGCGACGATGGCGAACGAATCGCCCTTGCGGATGCCGAGCGCGAGCAGGCCGTTCGCGATCTCGTCGACGGCCACGGCCGCTTCCGCCCACGACACCTCCAGCCATTCCCCGTCGACCTCGTGCAGGTACGCGGGACCGGGGCGCGCGGCGGCGACCGCGTCCCGCCACAGATTCGCGATCGTCCGGGCGCGGGCCACTTCCATCACATTAACCGGAGGAATGAGGAGCGGGGGTACGAATACACTCAGTCCTTCACTAGGATTACCCCTGCAGATGCGCACAACCTGGAACGGCTCAGTCAGCTTCGGACTCGTCAACATCCCCGTCGGCCTCGCGCCGGCGACGAAGCCGGTCGCCCGGCAGTCGGACGTGTCGTTCCGGATGCTGCACCGCGAATGCGGCACTCCGATCAAGCAGAAGCGGTGGTGCCCGGTCCACGAGCGGGACGTCGAGTCCGACGAGCTCGTTCGGGGGTGGGAGGTGGCGAAGGGCCAGTTCGTGTTCGTCGAGGACGCCGACCTCGAGGCGATCGAGCAGCACGACACGTCGCGCTCCATCGAGATCGGGCGCTTCGTACGGCTCGAGGAGGTCGATCCCGTCTACTACGACCGCACCTACTACCTGGTGCCCGCCACGGCCGAGGCTGCGCGCCGCCCCTACGTGCTACTGCACGAGGCGATGAAGGACGCCGGCGTCGCGGCGCTCGGCCGCTTCGTGCTCTCCGGCAAGGAGAAGCTGTGCCTGATCCGCCCGATGGGCGAGGCGCTCGCGCTCGAGACGCTCTTCGTCCACGAAGACGTGAAGGATCACGTCGAGATCGACGATGCGGTGGCGGCCGCCGAGGTGCGCAAGCCCGAGCTCGACCTCGCGAAGCAGATCATTGCGTCGCTCGAAGGGCCGTTTGATCCGGAGGAGTTGCGGAGCGAGTACCGCGAGTCGCTCCGCGAGCTGCTCGAGGCGAAGCTCGAGGGCCACGAGATCGTCGCGCCGGAGCCGGAGCAGGAGACGCCGGTCATCGACCTGATGGAGGCGTTGAAGGCATCGGTTGCCGCGTCGCAGCAGGAGAAGCCCGCGCGCAAGAAAAAGGCGGCGCCGCGCAAGCGCGCCGCCGCCTCGTAGATCTCCGAGCCTCCGGCGCTAGTGCGCGGTGGGGAGCGCTCCGAGCGCCTGCAGCTGCGCCTGGAAGAGGAACTTGTCGATCTTGCCCTGGTAGATCGGCACGCTCTCCTCGAGGCAGATGCGGATCACCTCGTCGCGGTCGATCCCGACCTCTTTCGACAACTCGTCCGGCGTCAGGTGGTTGGCCATCTCGCTCCTCCCGTCGTTGAACATCCACGCACAAAAAAGCCCGCTGCGCTCGATAAGCGCTAGCGGGCTAGGACTCCAGCTCCTTCTGGCCACGGGCCGGGATCAAAGATCATCCCGCCTTGTGGCCACCGAGCTCATAGTGGACACAGAATAATCGATCCCGGTGACGGATGGAACAGTTCTTCTCCCGGGCTTCCAAGAACGGCGCCACGACTGGCGTGGAGCCCGGATCCGGTTCTTCACGGCCGGCGAAGGCCCGCCGCTCCTGCTCGTCCACGGGTTCGGCGGCGCGGCCTGGAACTTCGACGAGCTCGCACGGCTCCTGCCGGGCCGGCGCCTGCTGATCCCGGACCTGCCGGGTCACGGCGGATCGGCGCCGCTGCCCGCCGCGAGCCTCGCGAGCTTCGCCGACGCGCTCGGCAACCTCCTCGAGGCCGAGGGAATCGACGAGGCCGATGTCCTCGGCCACTCGCTCGGCGGTGTCGTGGCGCTGCGCCTCGCCGTCCGCCACCCTGACCGGGTGCGCCGATTGATCCTCGCCGCGCCGGCCGGGATCTCGACCGCGTCGAGGGTGGCCGAGCTGACGATCGCGGTGATCGGCGTCGTCAAGCCCGGCCGGATCGCCGGGCGGCGTGCCGACCGGATCGCTCGTTCACGCCGGCTGCGCCGGCTCGTCTTCGGCCCGTTCGAGGTCTCGAATCCCGACGCGCTCACCGAGCGCGCGGTGCACGGGTTCCTGCGCGGGCCGGCGATGCACACGGACGCGCTCGGAGCCGGCCTCGCGCTCGCCGCCGACGATCCGCGCCGCGATCTCGACCGCGTCACGTGCCCCGTGCTCGTCCTGTGGGGCGGTCGCGATCGCCAGGTGCCGATCGCGGACGGCTTCGAGTACGCACGCCGCCTGCACGCGCCGCTCCGCGTGATCGCCGACTGCGGCCATCTGCTGATCGGGGAGCGCCCGGACGTCTGCGCGCGCGCGACGCTCGAGTTCCTGGCCTGATCGGCCGCCGAGAAAGCAGGAGGCGCGGGTCTTCCCGCGCCTCCTTTTCGTTCATCGGGGTGCGGAGATTTGAACTCCGGACCTCTCCGACCCGAACGGAGCGCGCTACCAGGCTGCGCCACACCCCGAACGGGGCTAAGGGTAACCCATCTACGCGGCCGGCTCGGGCGCCGGGTGCCTCGAGCGCAACGGGCCGAGGATCACGCTCGCGGCCGCGCACGCGACGACGAGCACGGCCACTCCCCACCAGACGCCGCTCAGGTTGTCGTCCCAGCCGAGTGCCCGGTCGAGCGAGAACCGGCCGGGCCCGGTTGCCGCGACGCCCACGGCCACCGAGAGCAGCGCCAGGTTGAACTCGTAGCCGCCCTTGGTGCTCCAGAAGCCCTTCGGCCAGTGAACCGCAGCGATCGCGACGACCATCGCCGAGGCCATGCCGAGCGCGGCGAACGGCGTCAGGAGACCGAGTGCGAACAAGATGCCGCTCGACTCGCCGAGCGCGACCAGCAGCGACATCACGTCCGGGGCGTGGAACCCCATGCCCCGGAGCCAGGCCGCAGTCCCCTTGAGCCCACCGCCTCCCCACCAGCCGAAGAGCTTCTGCGCGCCGTGCGCGAAGAAGATGCCTCCGATTGCGACTCTCATGAGCAGCAGTCCGTACGCCATCCGGTCCCTCCGAGATAGTTGACGGCGCAATCATAACTGGACGACCCGGGGCTGCGGCTATCGTCGCCCCGTGCTGCGTGCAGTGATCTTCGACGTCGACTTCACGATCGCGAGACCCGGGCCCGACCTCGGCCCGGAGGGTTACGTGCGGCTCGGTGCGCGCCACGGGCTCGCGCTCGACGCCGCGCTCTACGACGATGCACGCCGCGCCGCGTTTGCCGCACTGAAGCGCCATCCCGAGCTCGACCACGACCAGGAGCAGTGGGTCCTCCACACACAACGGGTGATCGAAGGGATGCGCGGGACCGGCGACACCTACGCCGCCGCGGTCGAGATGACGGCGAACTGGGAGCACGCCCACCACTTCGAGCTCTTCGACGACGCGCGGCCCGCGCTCACGGTCCTGCGTGCGCACGGGCTCAGGGTCGGCTTGCTCTCGAACACGGAGCGCGACCTCGAGCTGTTCGTCGCGCATCACGGCCTCGAGGTCGACGCGGTGCTCACGTCGCGCAGCCATGGAAAGACGAAGCCGCACGAGACGATCTTCCTGCGGATGCTCGAGCTGCTCGACGTGGATGCGGCGGACGCGGTGATGGTCGGCGACACGATCGAGGACGATGTGGAAGGGGCGAGGGCCGTGGGCATGCGCGCGATCCTCGTCGACCGCGAGGGCCTCTATCCCGACGCGGACGAGCGCCTCGATGACCTCGGCGCGCTGCCGCGGGCACTCGGTCTGCACTGACCGTCGTCTACGCTGCACGCCGTGAGTTGGCTCATCTGGGCGCTCCTCGCGGTGGCACTCGCGGTGGGCGAGCTGCTGACACCCGGGCTCTTCTTCCTGGGGCCTGTTGCACTGGCCGCCGCCGCCGCGGCCCTTGCGGCCCTGCTTGGTGCAGGCACGGCCGGCTCGCTGATCGTCTTCATCGGAGGGTCGCTCGCTGCACTCGGCGTCCTGCGGCCGATCGCGCGCCGGCACATTCGCCTTCCTGCCCTGTCACGCACCGGGACGGATGCGCTCGTCGGGCGCAAGGCGGTCGTCACCCGACAGGTCGACGTGCACGGCGGGCGAGTGCGCATCCGCGGGGAGGAGTGGAGCGCGCGGGCGTACATCGACGACCAGGTGCTCGTCGAAGGGCAGACTGTCGACATCATCCAGATCGAGGGAGCGACCGCTCTCGTGGCCGAATAGGAGGGTCTGCAGATGGTTCCCCTGATCGTGCTCGCCGTCTTCTTTCTGTTTTTCCTGATCGTGCTGGCGAAGACCATCCGGGTGATCCCGCAGGCGCGCGCCGGGGTCGTCGAACGGCTGGGCCGCTACTCCCGGACGCTCACTCCGGGCCTGTCGTTGGTGATCCCGTTCATCGACCGGGTTCGTCCTCTGCTCGACCTGCGCGAGCAGGTGGTCTCGTTCGAGCCGCAGCCCGTGATCACCGAGGACAACCTCGTCGTGAACATCGACACCGTCATCTACTACCAGGTGACCGATCCGAAGTCGGCGACGTACGAGGTCGCAAACCCGGTGAACGCGATCGACCTCCTCACCGTGACGACGCTGCGGAACGTGATCGGCGGCATGACGCTCGAGCAGACCCTCACTTCGCGCGAGACGATCAACGACCAGCTGCGCGGCAACCTCGACGAGGCGACCGGCAAGTGGGGAATCCGCATCCATCGCGTCGAGCTGAAGTCGGTCGATCCGCCGCCGTCGATCAAGGACACGATGGAGAAGCAGATGCGGGCCGACCGCGAGAAGCGCGCGGCGATCCTGCAGGCCGAGGGGATCAAGCAGGCGCAGATCCTCACCGCCGAGGGCGAGAAGCAGTCGGCGATCCTGAAGGCGGAAGGGCAGAAGCAGGCGGCGATTCTCGCCTCGGAGGGCCAGTCGAAGGCGATCGAGACGGTGTTCGCGGCGATTCACGCGGGAAACCCCGATCCGCAGCTCCTCGCCTACCAGTACCTCCAGGTGCTGCCTCAGATCGCCCAGGGCGACTCCAACAAGATGTGGATCATCCCGAGCGAGCTGACGCAGGCGCTCGGGCGGATCTCGGAGCGAATGCTGCCGCCGTCGGACGAAAAGTCCGATACAACGTAAGGGGTGCAGGTCGGCGGCTCTTCCGCCGGTATCCCCCTGCAGTTGCTCTCGCTCAAGCGCATCCTCAACATCAGCTTCGTCCTGGTCGCCATCGCGGTCGGATTGCTCGTGGCGCGGCACTTCGCGCGGACCGGCTGGCCGCTGCACCGCGCCAACTTCTGGCTCGTCGCGCTCGCCGCGGTGATCTTCCTGGCCGCCTACGCCGCGAAGGCGTGGGGGTGGCAGCATCTCTTCCGTCGCGGCGAGCGCCCCGCGGTGCTCACGCTCGCCGCCGCCGGCGGTGCCGCGTCGGTCGGCGGGATCGCGCTCCCCGGCCGGTGTGACGAGGTGATTCGCGTCGCGGTCGTCCGCCGCTGCCGCCGCAAGCGAGCGAGCATCGGTGCCGTCGCGCTTTCGCTCTTCCTGCTCGGCCTGCTCGACAGCGCCGCGTTGACGCCGCTCGCGTCGGTCGCGCTCGCCGTTGCGCACGTCGGCGGCTGGATGCAGATCGGGCTCGTGGTCGTCGCCGTCGCCGGCGTCGGCGCGGCGGGGCTCGTCCTGTCGCTGCCGCGGCTCTCACGCCTCCACCGCCTTCAGCGCTTCCGGATGGCCCGCTGGGTCGGCGAGAACGCAACGCCGCCGCGCGAGGCCGCGTGGGCGTGGGGTGCAGTCGTGACCTCGTGGCTGCTGCGCTCGCTCGCGACGTTCGTACTGCTGGCCGCGCTGGGACTGGGCACCGACTTTGCGCTCGCGCTCGCCTTCGTCTGTGCCGCTTCCGCGTCCGCCGTGCTGCCGGTCGCCCCGGCGGGAGCGGCGATGCAGGCGGGCGCGGGCGCAGCGATTCTCGTCGCCTCCGGGATGCACGCCGACCAGGCGGTCGCGTTCGGGATCGCCGCTCAGGCGCTCGTGATCGCGGCCGGCGCTGCCTGTGTGCTCGCGCTCGCCGTCTGGCATGCACAGGGACGGTTCCTGCCGTCCCTCAACAGGTGGGTGTAGCCGAGCAGCTGCGCAGGACGTGCACCGTCGGCACGCCGGCGTGCCAGGTGAGCTTCAGCCGCACGGACGCCGCGTTGTTCTCGTAGCGGAGCTCGCGCAAGTAGAGGTTCGGGTTCGTGCGGTGCACGAGGTCGTAGACGCCGGCAGGCACGTTCGCGAGATCGACATTCTGGCCGTGGAAGAACGCCGGATAGCGGTCGGTGTAGCCGAGCGACGTCCCCTCGACGACGCGCGTTGCCTCCGGGTGGTACTGCTTGCAGTCTCCGAGGAACACGGGATGCCGTCCGGGCCACACGCCTGGCGCTGCGCCCCAGTGGTCGGCGAGACAGAAGCCGCTCTTGCGGTCGCTCATCAACACTGCGCCGGCGAGCGTCCTGAGCTGGAAGATGTCGAACTTCATCAGGTGCCAGTGGTGGTGGGGAGGCGCGTTCGTGTAGCGAAGCCGGCCGGCGTCCGGGTACGTCCGCCACTTGCCGTTCGCGAGCCTGACGCGCTGTGTCACGGTCATCAGCGACTGCCCCGGACTGCGAACGCCGACGATCATCGACGGACCGAGACCGACGTTGTCGACGAGCGACGTGAAGCCGAGCACCCAGTGCCGGGCACTCCCGGCGACGATCAGGCCCGCGGGAGCGCGCTGGTCGAGGTCGGGGAGCAGCTCGCGCACGCCGACATGTGGTCGCCAGGCGGGCTGCGACCCGTTTCCGAGCGCCTTTCCGTCGACGTAGAGCTTGCCGTGGAAGTCGTAGGCGACCTGCTCGCCGCTCGGCGACCACGTCGGATCCCCTCCCTCGCCGATCGTCCTCGTTCCGGCGATCACCTCGCCGTCGCGCACGTACGCCAGCCGGCCTGTCGCCGAGTAGGCGGGGTCGGTCCCCGTGACCAGGTGCTGGACGTCGCCGCCGAACCAGCGCGCCGCGTAGATCTCTCCGTTTCGGTCGTAGGCGATGCGCACTCCGTCGGGCGACCACGTGGGGTGGGCGCCGATCGCGAGGCGTCTCAGGTCGAGCCCGTCGGCGCGCACTGTCCAGACGAAGGTGCCGCGCGAGAAGGTGAGGCGCTTGCCGTTCGGCGACCAGGCTGGATCGTTCGCGTTGGACACGAGCAGCGAGCGGTGGGTGCCGTCGGCGTCCGCGACCCAGAGGTCGCCGCGCGTGACGAATGCGATGCGCTCGGCGTTCGCGCTCCAGGCGGGCGCGTAGCCGACGGGGATCACTCGCTGCGGGCCGATGTGGATGCCGAAGAGTGCAAACGCGATCGCGGCCAGCTTCACGCGAAGCTCCCGGCCGCTTCGGCCAGGGTCGAGACCGGGCCGACGCACGTGTCCTCGCCCTCGAGCAGGTCGAGCCACTCGCCCAACGGGCGCGTGCGGAAGAGCGCGGCCAGCTCCGGGAGCTCGGGCTCGAAGGCGCGGCCAACGAGCTCCGGGCGCTCGATCAGCTCGCAGAGGCGGCGCCAGAACTTCGGCTCGAGCGCCGCGACGGTCAGGTGGCGCCCGTCGGCCGTCTCGTAGATGCAGTAGCAGGCGACGCCCCCGGTGAGCAGGCGCGGCACGGCGTCGCCGCCGGTGCGGAAGGAGACGAACCGATGCGAGCCGTGGGTCATCGAGACGACGACCCGCGCGCCGACCCCGGTGCGGGCGCGTTCGAGGAGCGCAGCGAGCACTTCGATCACCGCGCCCTGGCCCCCCGCAGCCAGGTCCGCGATCTGCACGGGCGGCACGGACGGTGCGGTGTCGGCGAGCACGCCGGCGTAGCCGAGGTAGTTCAGGTCGTGGCCGGCCTGCTGAGCGCGTGGCCCGTCGGCGCCGAAGCCGGTGATCGAGCAGAGAATCGTCTGCTCGGAGAGCTCGATGCCGAGGCGCTCGAAGACGCCGGGACGGAAGCCCTCGAGCACGACGTCGGCCTCGCGCAGCACGTCGGGCACGGGCTCGGCGCGGGCGTCCCAGCTCATCACCTCCTTGCCGTCGTTCAACGCGCGATACCAGGCGGGCGACGACGTGCCGACCGGGTCGCCTTCGGGCGGCTCGATCTTCACCACACGTGCGCCGAGACGGAGCAGCTCGCGGCTCGCGAAGGGGCCCGGCAGGTAGCGGGTGAGATCCACGACGGTCACACCCGCGAGCGGCAGCATCCGTGCGGATTATGCTGGACCGCGAGTGGCAGAGCGGACGACGAACAGGCGGAGGGAGCTGGTCGACGCGGCCGTGCGTGTGTTCGCGCGCGACGGCTTCCACGCGTCGCGGGTCGGCGACATCGCGGAGGAGGCCGGGGTCGCGCACGGTTTGCTCTACCACTACTTCCGGTCGAAGGACGAGGTCCTCGAGACGATCTTCCGCGAGACGTGGTCGGCGCTCGTGCTCGAGACGGAGCGGATCGAGGAGTCCGGCGACGCGCTCCGCCGAGCAGCTTCTCCGCTTCGCGCGCCTGTATCTCGGCTCCTGGCTGCTCACGCCCGAGCTGATCCGCGTGCTCGTGCGCGAGGTGGCGCGCAGCCCGGAGGTGGGCGACCGCGTCGACGAGATTCGCGAGCTGTTCCGCGCGCTGCAGCGGATGATCGAGGCCGCGGAGGAGCGTGGGGAAGTGCGCGCCGGTTGCAACTCGGAGATCGCGGCGTGGGCGGTCTACGGCGCGCTGGAGGAGATCCTCACGGGGTGGGTGCTCGGCCAGCTGCCTTCCGAGGAGCAGGATGTCGAGCGGGCGGTTGCAACGGTCGTCGACGTCGCGTGCGCGGGGCTTGCGGCGTGACGCAGATCTTCAACCTGCTCGACTGCGCGGTCGAGGGGGATCCGCATACGCCCGAGGGCCATCGGTTCCTGCGCGCGTCGCTAGGACGGGACGTCGGCGCGAAGCTGACCGGCCTCAGCATCTACGAGCTGCCGCCGGGCGAGACGGCGTGGCCGTATCACTACGAGTTGCAGCGCGAGGAATGGGTGATCGTCGTCGCGGGAGAGGTGGTGGTGCGCACGCCGGCGGGTGAGCGCACGCTGCGAATGGGTGACGTGGCCTGCTTCCCGCCGGGCGAAGAGGGCGCACACCAGGTGCGCAACGACTCGACGGCGGTCGCGCGTTTCGCGATGCCGTCCTCGTGGGCGGAGAGCTTCGTCGCGATCCGGCCCGACAGCAACACGGCGTTCGTCGTCGGGCCGGGCTTCCGGCGAGTTCTGCCTCTGGGCGAAGACATCGCCTTCTGGGACGGCGAGCCGTGAGCGAGGTCAACCTCTTCGCCGTCGACGTGACGAGTGACGCCGACGATCCCGACGGTTATCACACGTCCTACACGCGTGTCGGCCCGCTGATCGGTGCGACCAAGCTCGGGTTGTCGGTGTACGAGCTGCCGCCGGGGCAGAGCATCTGTCCCTACCACTACGAGGTGGGCTTCGACGAGTGGCTCTTCGTGCTGAGCGGGCAGCCGACGTTGCGCGACCCGGAAGGGGAGCGCGAGCTGCGGTCGTGGGATTGCGTGTACTTCCCCGACGGCCCGGACGGGGCGCACAAGGTGACGAACCGCACCGAGGAGACAGTCCGGGTGGCGATCCTCTCGAACAAGGGTGACCCGGGCGCGTCGGTCTATCCCGACTCGGACAAGGTCGGCATGTGGCCCCCGGGCAAGCTCTTCCGCCAGTCGGACGCCGTCGACTACTGGGACGGCGAGGTCTAACGAGCCAAGTCGAGTCGAGACATGTCCCGGGGACAGTCCCCAAGACATGTCCCATTCGCCGCGCCGCCGAGCGGCCAAAATCCGCCGGTTCGACCTGTCACTTCGGGGCGTGTCCCGGGGACTGTCCCCGGGACACGGCCGGTGGGGACACGGGTCGAACGGCGAATTGTTCGTGCGCTCGCGTGCGGCTACCTTCGCGCGATGGCCCGGCTTCCGCGTGGGACGCTTCCCGAGGTCGCCGTCTACCACGTGACGGCTCGCGGCGTCGACGGCGCGCCCATCTTCCGCGACGACGCGGATCGCACGCGCTTCGCCCAGCTCCAGCGTCGCGCCACGAAACGTTGGCGTTGGCACGTGCTTGCTTCCTGCCAGATGACCAACCACTTTCACATCGTCGTCCTCGGCGAGCTCGACGACGTCTCACGCGGCATGCACCTTCTGAACTTCCGATACGCGCAACACTTCAACCGACGATACGAACGCCGCGGGCACCTCTTTCAGGATCGCTTCGATTCGCGCGTCGTTCGCAACGACGAGCACCTCGTGCGGGCATGCGAGTACGTCCTCGACAACGCCGTCCGCGCAGGGCTGTGCGCGACGCGCGAGGAATGGCCGTGGCTCGGCGGTGAGCTCGTCGACGACTTACGCTGACGCGTGCACCGGCGAGAGTGCCGGGGCCCACGAGCAGAGCGGCGACGACTCGCCGCCGCGGCCGTTCAGGCGGCGGTAGCCGAGGGCGTGCTCGGCCTGCATCATCTTGTGGATCTGCGTCGTGCCCTCGTAGATGATCGGCGCGCGCGCGTTGCGGAAGTACCGCTCGATGCCGTACTCGCCGGAGTAGCCGTACGAGCCGAACACCTGAATCGCGAGGTGCGCCGCCTCGAACGCCGACTCCGTCGCATGCCACTTCGCCAGTGACGTCTCGCGCGTGTTGCGCTTGCCCTCGTTCTTCATCCACGCGGCCTGCATGACGAGCAGCTTCGACGTCTCGTAGCCGAGCACCATCTTCGCGATCATGTCCTGGACGAACTGGTACTTGCCGATCGGCTGCCCGAACGTCTGCCGCTCGCGCGCGTACTCGACCGAGCGCTCGAGGCACGCGCGCACGACGCCGACCGCGCCGGCCGCGACCGTGAAGCGGCCCTGGTCGAGCGAGTGCATCGCGATCTCGAAGCCCTGGCCCTCCTCGCCGATCAGATTCTCGGCCGGCACCTCGACGTTCTCGAAGAACAGCTCGCCGGTCGAGCCCGCCCAGATGCCGAGCTTGTTCTCGGTGTCGCGGGTCGTGAATCCCTTCATCCCCTTCTCGAGCACGAACGCGCTGATGCCCTTGTGCCCCGCCGCCGGGTCGGTCTTCGCGAACACGAGCGCGTGGTCGGCGACGGACGCGTACGAGATCCAGTTCTTCTGGCCGTTCAGGACGTACGTGTCGCCCTCCCGCCGCGCGGTCGAGCGCATCGACGCCACGTCGGAGCCGGCGTCGGGCTCCGTCAGGCCGAAGCACGCGAGCTTCTCGCCCTTCGCCTGCGGGGTCAGCCAGCGCTGCTTCTGCTCCTCGGTGCCGTACTTGAGGAGCGAGAGCGAGTTCAGGCCGACATGCACCGAGATCAGCGTGCGGAAGGCGGCCTCGCCGCGCTCGATCTCCTCGCACGCGAGCGCCTCGGCGACGTAGTCGAGCCCCGCGCCGCCGTACTCCTCCGGCACGACGATCCCGAGGATCCCGAGCTCGGCCATCCCCTCGATCAGCTCCAGGTCGAGCTTGTGGTCGATGTCGTTCTGGATCGCGACCGGCAGGACGCGCTCGTCGACGAACGCACGGACGGTGTCCTGGATCAGGCGCTGCTCGTCGGTCAGTTCGAAATCCACGCGCGCAGGTTAGCTGGAGTTGGCTGTCACCCATTTGGCGCCGGTAGCTCACCCCGAGCGGTGAGGCTCGCCCGGCGCTTTTCGGCCGATAGAAGGACGGATGGCCCCATTTGCGACGCGAGCGTGGATCGGTCTCGGCCTGGGCGCGATCGTGCTCCACTTCGTGCTGCACGTCGACAGCGTCGTCTACGAGTCCGTCGGAATCACGTCGGCGGCCGTGATCCTGGCCGCCACCGCATTCCGCAGGCCGCGAAACTGGCCGGCCTGGACGGTGCTCGGCGTCTCGCAGCTCGTGATGGGGCTCGGCGACGTCGTCTACAACGAAGTGACGACCGCGTACCCGGGCCCGGCGGACGTCCTGTACCTGAGCGGCGACGTGCTCCTGATCAGCGCCCTCGTCCTCTTTACGCTGTACTCCGTGTCGGGCGCCGGCCTCGCCGCCCATCTGGATGCGCTGATCGTCGCCTTCGCCATCGGCATCGCCGTCTGGCCGATCGTCTTCGCCGGGAGCTTCGACAGCCGCTCCGTCACGGCAGCGGTGGTCGGGGTCGCCTATCCGGTGGCCGACCTGTTCGTGCTGGGAGTCCTCGTGCGGTTTCTCTTCTTCGACGACCGGCGCACGCCGACGTTCTGGCTCCTCTCCCTCGGCGTCGTGCTGCTCTTCGTCGCAGACAGCGCCTACGCGATCCCGGCGTTGCAGGGCACCTACGCCGGCCAGACGACCTGGCTCGACGCCGGCTGGCTCGGCTCGTACGTCTTGTTCGCGGCGGCGGCGCTGCACCCGACGATGGGCAGGCTCGTACGCACGCGTGAAGCGACGACCAGCTTGCTGTCTCTCCGCCGCGGCCTCGTGCTCGGCGGCGCGCTGCTCGCCGCTCCGATCGTGACGATCGCCGCCGAGCTCGCCGGCCGCGATGTCGCGGTCGCGCCCGTCCTGGTCGCCGTCTCCGTCCTGCTCGTCCTCGTCATCGTCCGGTTCGCCGTGATCGTGCGCGAGCTCGACCGGCTGCGCTTGCGCGCCGAGAGCTCCGAACGCAAGTTCCGGCATGATCTTCGAGCGCGCGCCGATCGGCATCTCCGTCGGCCGCGACGGGATCATGAGCGAGACGAACCCGGCGTTCCAGCGGATGCTCGGCTACACCGGCGAAGAGTTCGCGCACATGCACTACACCGAGATCACGGACGCCGACGACCGGCTTCTCGCAGTCACGAACGACCTCGACGAGGAGTCCGGCGATCGGTACTCGATCGACAAGCGATACGTGCACAAGGACGGCCACGTCGTGGAGGCCCACGTCCAGGTGGTGCTCGATCTCGACGACGAGCTCGGGATCAGCCTGATCGAGGACGTGACCGACCGCCTCGAGCTCGAAGACCAGCTCCGGCAGTCCCAGAAGATGGAGGCGATCGGCAAGCTCGCCGGCGGGATCGCGCACGACTTCAACAACCTGATGACCGCCGTGATCGGCTACAGCGACCTGTTGCTGATGCAGCTCGAGGACGACGACGAAAGCCGCCGGCGCGAAGGTCGACGCGATCAGGGATTCGGCGCTGCGCGCGAGCGACCTGACTCGCCAGCTGCTCGCCTTCGGCCGCCGGCAGATGCTGAAGCCGGAGGACGTCGATCTCCGCGGCGTCGTCGAGCGCATGAACAGCCTGCTGCACCGGCTGATCGGCGAGGACATCCTGCTCGAGACCCTCTTCGGCGCCGACGAGGTGATCGTCGGCGCCGACCGGAGCCAGCTCGAGCAGGTCGTGATGAACCTCGCCGTCAACGCGCGCGACGCGATGCCGGGCGGCGGGACGCTGCGCGATCGCCGTCGTCCCCGACGGCGAGCGTCGCGATCCTGTCGGTCGTCGACGACGGCGTGCGGGATGGACGAGGCGACCCTGGACCGGATCTTCGAGCCGTTCTTCACGACGAAGCCGATGGGCGAGGGCATCGGGCCTCGGGCTCTCGACCGTGTACGGGATCGTCGGCCAGAGCGGCGGCACGATCGAGGTCGAGAGCGCGCCCGGGCGGGGGACGATGTTCACCGTCCGCCTGCCGCTGGCGCGTTTCGCCGAGGGCTTGCCGCTCGAAGCGGTACCGGCTACGCTTGTTGACTGACGAGTCAATCAATACGCCAGGAGCTGAGCATGGCAACGATCGAGCAGGCCGTATCGGGCGGCGTCTCGTTCGCTCTGACGGACGAGCAGAAGGAGCTGCGGGCCCTGGCGCGCGAGTTCGCGACGAAGGAGATCCGGCCGAAGGCCGCCGAGTACGACGTGCACATGACGCACCCCGTCGACGTGATCGCGAAGGCGCACGAGGTCGGGCTGATGAACCTGAACGTCCCGACGGAGTACGGCGGCCTCGGCCTCGGCGCATTCGACGGCATGCTCGTCGGCGAGGAGATCAACTGGGGCTGTACCGGCATCGGCACGTCGATCGGCGCGAACGGCCTCGGCGCCGGCCCGGTGATCATCGCCGGCACCGACGAGCAGAAGGCGGCCTGGCTGCCGCCGCTCCTCGAGCAGCCGATCCTCTGCTCGTTCGGGCTCTCCGAGCCGGAGGCAGGCTCCGACGTCGCGCGGCTGAAGACGACGGCCGAGCGCCGCGGCGACGAGTACGTCCTCAACGGCTCGAAGACCTTCATCACGAACGCGGGCTACGCCGCCTGGACGGTCGTCTTCGCGAAGACCGACGTCGTCGAAGGGCCACCGCGGCATCTCCGCGTTCATCGTCCCGATGGACACGCCCGGGCGTGACGATCGAGCAGCACCTCGACAAGATGGGGCAGCGCGCGACCGACACCTCCGCGTTCGCGCTCCAGGACGTCGTCGTCCCCGCCGCCAACCGGCTCGGCGAAGAGGGCGACGGCTTCAAGCTCGCGATGCAGACGCTCGACTTCACGCGGCCCGGCACCGCGATCGGCGCCGTCGGCGTCGCCCAGGCTGCCTACGAGCTCGCCGTCGAGTACGCGAAGGAGCGCGTCACGTTCGACGTGCCGATCGCGATGCACCAGGGCGTCAACTTCATGATCGCCGACATGGCGACCGAGATCGAGGCCGCGCGCCTGCTGACGTGGCAGGCGGCGTGGATGCTCGACCGCGGCGAGCGTGCCACGCTCTACTCGTCGTTCGCCAAGCGCTTCGCCGCCGACACGGCGATGAAGGTGACGACCGACGCGGTGCAGGTCTTCGGCGGATACGGCTACATGAAGGAGTATCCGGTCGAGAAGCTCATGCGCGACGCGAAGCTGTTCCAGATCTACGAGGGAACGTCGCAGATCCAGCGGCTCGTGATCGCGAAGGAAATCTTCCTGCCGCGCGAGAAATAGACGGTATGGCAATCGAGATCGATCTCTCCGGGCGGGTCGCGTTCGTCACCGGCGGCTCGCGCGGCCTCGGCCGCGCCGACGCGCTGACGCTCGCCCGTGCGGGCGCCGACGTCGTCATCGCCGACCTGCTCGTCGAGTCGGAGCTCACCGAGGAGACCGACGCCTACGGGCCGCTCGCCACGGTCGCCCGCACCCAGGGGCTCGTGGGCACGGAGTCGGCCGCGGAGGAGATCCGCGCGATGGGGCGCCGCGCGCTCGCCGTGCGCTGCGACGTGACCGACCGCGACCAGGTCGCCGCGGCCGTCGCGCAAGACGGTCGACGAGCTCGGCTCGGTCGACATCCTCGTCAACAACGCGGGCACGCTCGACCACGTCGGGCAGTTCCCCGACCAGAGCCCCGAGCTGTGGGAGCGCGACCTGCGCGTCAACCTGACCGGCGCCTTCAACTGCGCGACAGGCGGTGTGGCCGCACATGAAGGAGCGGAAGTGGGGGCGGATCGTCAACATGGCCTCCGTCGCCGGCACGCTCGGCGGCTTCGGCCAGGCCTCGTACTCGACGACGAAGGCCGGGCATCCTCGGCCTGACGAAGACGCTCGCCATGGAGGGCGGCCGCCACGGGATCACCGCCAACGCGATCGTGCCCGGGATCATCGGCACCGAGGCGTTCCACATGGCCAACGCCTCGATGAACGAGCGAATCGCGAACCGCACCGTCTTCAAGCGCCCCGGCGAGCCGCAGGACATCGCGAACGCGATCGCGTTCCTCTGCTCCGACCTCGCCGTCGTACGTCACCGGGCATCGAGCTGAACGTCTCCGGCGGCGTCGAGCTCTTCGTCTTCTAGAGCGCCGCGCTACCATGCGCCCTTCGTGGCGTCCTCCGCAGTTCGCGCAACCCGCTCAACCGCGCGTGCGCGCCTCTGGACGCGCCTGGCGCTCCTCGGAGCGCTGGCGGCGGCGATTGCGATCGGCCTCGGCTGGTCTTCGCCGGCTCGCCGGACAAGCTGGCGCACGGCACGCAGCATCGCCGGCGATCGACGTCGGCGGGCTGACGCGGCGCAGGCGCAGCGGCTCCTCGAAGCGGCGCTCGAAGCGCCTCGCAGAGCGTGCCCGTCACGTTCATCGGCCGGCGGCAGTCGCTTCGCGATCACCCCGCGCGCGGCTCGGCGTCCAGGTCGACTGGCACGACGGCGGTCGCGGCGGCAGAGCGCCAGGGCGGCGGGTTCGGGATCGTCCGCGGCTACCGGCGCCTCGAGCTGAGCTCTTCCCGGAGGACCTCGTCCCGCCGATCGCGCGCCTACGACGCGGCGCTCTCCTACGAGCTCCGCCTGCTCGGCAACGCGATCGACCGCACCGCAACGGAGGCGCGGCTCGTCCGCCGCGGGCTGCACGTCACGATCGCCTCCGGCGCGACCGGTCACGTGCTCGACCAGGACGCGCGCGCAGGCAGTTGATCGTCCGACGCGCTCGCCTCCTTCTCGCGGGCGCCGGTCGCGCTGCCGGTGCGGCTCGACGCGCCGACGGTCACCGTCGCGCTCGCTCACCGGCGCGCAGCGGACGGCGTCGCGCAGATCGTCTCGGCGCCCGTGACGCTCGTCGCCGGGCCGACGCGCTGCCGGCTCGCCGCGCTGGCGGCTCGCGAAGATGCTCGACTCTCGACAGAGCATGCGCGTCGACCGGGCCGTGCGGCCGACCGCTACTTCGCGCAGCTCGCGAACAGCCATCGACCGCGGCGCCGAAGGATGCGGGCTTCGCCGGTCACGCGGACGGCACAGGTCGCGCGTCGTCCGCGGCGCAGCCGGGCGTCCCGCTCGACGTTCCGCGATCGGCCGCGCGCGTGCTCGCGGCGGCCGAGCCGGCCGGCGAACCGCGACCGCGACAGCTCGTGATCGGCGTGCAGCAGCCGCAAACGCACGACTCGCGCAGGCGCAGGCGATGGGGATCACGGGCACGGTCGGCAGCTACGAGACGATCTACGGCGGCGACCCGAACCGGATCCACAACGTGCAGCTCGTCGCGCACCTGATCGACGGCAAGCTCATCGCGCCGGGCGCGACCTTCTCGTTCAACGGCACGACCGGCGAGCGCAGCGCCGCGAAAGGCTTCCTGAGGCGCCGGTGATCATCAACGGCGAGCTGCAGACCGGGCTCGGCGGCGGCGTCTGCCAGGTCTCGACCACCGTGTTCAACGCCGCGTACGAAGCGGGCCTGCCGATCACCGCGCGCACGAACCACGCGCTCTACATCTCGCACTACCCGCTCGGCCGCGACGCGACGGTCAACTACCCCGACATCGACCTGAAGTTCGTGAACGACACGGGCCACTGGCTGCTGCTCCGCACGTTCGTCGGGCCGCTCGTCGCTGACGGTGACCCTGTACGGGACGCCGCAGCACCGTCGCGTCGAATCGACCACCGCGCCGCTCGCGTTCGTCGCGCCGCCGCCCGTGCAGAAGACGGTCGATGCCACGCTTGAAGCCCGGCGAGGTCGTCGTCGACGATCCCGGCGTCCCGGCGCAGTCGACCTCGGTCGAGCGCAAGGTCTACGCGCCGGACGGCAAGCTCCTGTCGGATGCGACGTGGTACTCGAGCTACCGCGCCGAGCCGAAGATCGTTCGCGTCGGGCCGAAGAAGCCGAAGCCAAAGAAGCCGACGACGACGACGACGACTACGACGACTACGACGACTACCACGACTCCGACCGTTCCGGAGCCTCCGCACTAGCAATGCTCTCGGCGAGCCACGCCGGTACGCGCGTCGGCCTGCAGGTTCGCCGCGTCGACGGTCGCGTGCGCCGTCCAGCCGTCGGCGATCACGACGCCGTCGCGCTCGATCGCGTACTCGTAGCGGAAGCGAGCGCCCTTCACGTCGACGCAGCGCGCGTGCACGAGCAGCCGGTCGTCGAACTTCGCCGGCTCGAGATAGCGGACGTGCGTCTCGAGCACGAGCGCCTCGATCCCGAGGTCGCGCAGCCGCTGGTAGCCGCCGGCGTAACGCTCGAGGTACTCGACGCGGGCGACCTCGAACCAGACGAGGTAGTTGGAGTTGTGGACGATGCCCTGCGCATCGGTCTCCGCGAACCGCACCCTGACCTCTGCTGAGAAACTGAATCCATGCACGAAGGCGTGATGCTTGCAGAACTGATCCGGGCGAATCAGCCGTGCGTCGCGCTGACCGGCGCGGGCGCCAGCACCGAGAGCGGTATTCCGGACTTCCGCAGCGCATCGGGGATCTGGGCGAAGTACGACCCGATGGAGGTGGCGTCGATCGAAGGGTTTCGGCGCGACCCGGAGCGGGCCTGGGAGTTCTACGGCCGCGCGGCTCGGCGTCCTCGGCGACGCGCAGCCGAACCCGGCGCACCACGCATTGGCGGAGCTCGAGCGCGAGGGCCGGCTCGACGCGCTGATCACCCAGAACGTCGACCGGCTCCACGAGCGCGCCGGCTCGCAGGACGTGGTCGAGGTGCACGGGTCATTGCGGACGGCGAGCTGCCCCGCGTGCGGGAAGCAGGAGCCGATGGAGGACGTCGCGGCTCGCCTCCCGGTTCCGCGTTGCCTCGCGTGCGAGGACGCGATTCTCAAGCCGGACGTCGTCATGTTCGGCGAGCTGCTTCCGGACGCCGCGATCGACCGTGCGACCGAGCTCGCTGCGGCGTCAGCTCTCCTGCTCGTCGTCGGCTCCTCGCTCGAGGTGTGGCCGGTCGCGGGGCTACCGCAGACGACGCTGGAGCATGGTGGCAAGCTCGCGATCCTCAATCACGACCCGACGGCCTACGACGGGCGCGCAGAGCTCGTTCTGCACGGCTCGGCCGGCGAGGTGCTGAAGCACGTGGTGGAGACGCTGCGGTCGCGCGGGTAACGCCGAGACGACCGGCGGTGCCGGCCCGGGCACCTGCAGCGCTACGAGCCTAAGCTGCGGCTCGCTTGACCGGCTTCTCGTCGAGGACTCGGCTGCAGTCGGCACAGACCTGCTGCTCGAACTCGTACGGGACGCCGGCACGCTGCAGCAGCACATGAACCCGCATGGCGCGGTGCTCATGGATCTTGGTGGGCTGCTTCGCAGTCATCACATTCCAGGGTAAACGGCATGGCGGTCGATGGTCGACCGAAACGGTGACAATGGTGCAAACACTCTGTGAACGGTTAGACGACCTCGGCGAGAGAAAGTTGCACATGCTCCTCGAGCCCGGAGACGCCGACGCCGATCAGTCGCAGAGGAGCGGCGCGGTCGCGCAGCGCACGATCGAGCAGCGAGCAGGCGAGCTCGCCGATGCGGCCCGCGTCGTCGGTCCCCACCGCGAGCGATGTCGAGCGGGTGCGGATCGAGAAGTCGGGATAGCGCACCTTGGTCGTCACGGTGCGCGCCACCTGGCCGCGCCCGCGCAGATGCCCTGCGAGCTGCTCCGCCATCCGCCGAAGCTCGTCGTGCAACCGCTCCGGATCGGCGATGTCGCGCTCGAATGTCTCCTCTTGCGAGATCGAGATGCGCTCGGTCGACACCTCGAGCGGGCGCGGGTCGATGCCGCGCGCGCGGTCGCGGAGCTCGCGACCAACCTTCCCGTGCAGCAGGCCGCGCAGGTCGTCGTCGGTCAGCGCCGCGAGCGCGCCGATGGTCTTCACGCCGGCGGCGGCGAACCGCTCCTCCGCGCGCGGCCCGACGCCGGGCAGGAGCCTGATCGGGAACGGCGCGAGGAACGCCGCCTCGCGCCCGGGCCGAACCGCCGTCAGCCCCGCAGGCTTGCGCCGGTCGGAGGCGACCTTGGCGACGACCTTCGAGCTCGCGACGCCGAGCGAGCAGGTCAGGTGCGTCCGTGACCGCACGACCGCCTGGACGGCCTCGGCGAGCGCGCGCGCATCGTCGAACGCCGGAGCCACTTCCCCGAGATCGAGATAGCCCTCGTCGATTCCCGCCTGCTCGACAGTGGGCACGATCTCGCGGATCGTCGACCACACCTCCCGCGAGTAGTCCCGGTAGAGGGTGTGCCGCGGGCGCACGAAGACCGCCTGGGGGCAGCGTCGCAACGCCTCGGCGCACGACATCGCCGAGTGGATGCCGAAGCTCCGGGCGACGTAGTTGCAGGTCGCGACGACGCCGCGCCCGTGCGGGTCCCCGCCGACGACGAGCGGTCTGCGGCGCAACGCCGGATCCTCCAGCTCCTCGACGGCGGCGAAGAAGGCGTCGAGATCGAGATGAGCGACGATCACTGTTCGTCAAGCGTACGGTTGTCACCGGCGATGGCGATAATCGCGGCACGGGCGGTCGAATGTGCCGGCCGGAAAGGGGAGGTCATGACAAAAAGCTCAATGGATCGGCTCACATCCCTCGGTGAAGACGTGCTCGGAAAGGCAGCTCAGCACCCGACAGCGGCCCGGCTGCTGCAGGGGGCGGCACAGCTCCGCGACCGTGTCGACGACCTGTCGAAGCGCGTGCGGGGGCTCGAAGCGGTGGAGAAGCGCGTGGTGCAGCTCGAGAAGCGCGTCGGGAAGCTCGAGTACGCCGCGAAGAAGAAGCCGCCGCCCGCGCGCAAGACGAGCGCGGCCAAGAAAACGACCTAGCCTCTACCGCGGCACACGGACGCGCAGCGCGCCCGGCACGACCTCGAAGACGGCCGGCGTCGTCCCGACCTGCTCGCCCTCGACCTCGATCGGCAGCCGCTCGACCGCGTCGACCTCGACGCGCTTCGAGCGCAGCACGTCGACCTTCGGGTGCCGGACGTGCCGGCCCTTGTAGATCTTCGGGGCCGTCGTCAGGAAGTCCACCTTGCCCACGTCGCCGATCAGCACGACGTCGAACAGGCCGTCGTCCGGGAGCGCGTCGGGCGCGAGCTTCATGCCGCCGCCGTGCCACGCGCCGTTCGCGACGACGACGTCGTGCATCAGCCCGCGGTGCACGCCGTCGTCGAGTGTCACGGTCACCTCGGTGTTCTCCCACTCGAGGAACACGCGTGTGAGCGCGTAGAAGAACGTGACCTTTCCGCCGAGCGCCTTCGACATGCCGTTGGCGCGCTGGGCGACCGCGCCGCTCATCCCGACCGAGCCGACGTTCGCGAACCAGCGCTCCGCGTCGTCGCCGCCCCACGTCCGGTAGCGGACGCGCCCCGCGTCGATCGTCCGCGTTGCCCCGTCGACCGCCACCCGCACGGCGTCGTCGAACTTGGTCGGGATCCCGTACGTGCGCACGAAGTCCATCCCGGTGCCGAGCGGGATCGTCGCGAGCTCGACGTCGCGGCCCGCGATCCCGTTGACGACCTCGTTGAGCGTGCCGTCGCCGCCCACGGCGACGACGAGCTTCGCGCCGCCCTCGGCTGCGGCGGCGGCCAGCTCGATCAGGTGCCCCGGCCGCTCGGAGAAGAGCGTCTCGCCCGTCGAGGCCGAGCATGTTCGGCGCGGTGCGCGAGCTCAGGCCAGCGCTTGCCCGTCGCCCCGTTGCCGGACGCGGGGTTGACGAGGAAGACGGTGTCGCTAATGGTCGGAGATCGCGACGTCGAGCGCGATCGTCGTCATCCGGTCGACGGCGGCGCGCAGCTCGTCGTCGCTGATGCGCGTGAACTCGCCCTCGACGACGATGTCGCTGACCGTCAGGAGGCAGCCTGCCTCGACGCCCTTCGGAGCGCGGCGACGGTGAAGAGCGCCGCGGCTTCCATCTCGACCGCGAGGACGCCGCGCTTCGACCAGCGCTCGTACTGGCCCTCGTCCGGGTTGTAGAAGAGGTCGCTCGAGACGATCGGGCCGACGTGCAGCTCCTGGCCGAGCTCCTTCGCCGACATGAACGGCGCCGTGGATGACCGACCAGGAAGCGGTCGGGCAGTGCGGCTCGTTGCGACGAGGTGCATCGCCGTCGAGTCGGCCGGCACGGCGGTCAGCGCGACGATCAGGTCGCCGAGCGCGTGGTGCGGCTGAAGGCCGCCGCAGGTGCCGACGCGGATCAGCTTCTTGCAGCCGAGCTGGACGAGCTCCTCGAAGACGATCGTCGCGCCCGGGCAGCCCATGCCCGTCCCCTGCACCGAGACCGGCTTGCCCTTGTAAGTGCCGGTGTAGCCGAGCAGCCCGCGCTCCGAGTTTCGCTGCACGACGTCCTCGAGGTAGGTCTCGGCGATGTACTTGGCGCGCAGCGGGTCGCCGGGAAGCAGCACTGCTTCGGCGTACTGGCCGGGCTCGGCGCGAAGTGGATCGGCATCGGGCGCGACACTCTATAGAGACACTTGCGGCATGACTCTCGATCGAGCCGATCGAGCCGAGCAGGTGCTCGATTTCTGCGCGCGCGCTCCGGTCGAGCGCGTCTTCCTCGAGGACGTCGCGCGCCGCGGGCTCGGCCGCTTCGCGGCGGTCGAGGGGCGACGGGGCGCGCTCGCGGCGCTCTGCCACGTCGGCGCGAACCTCGTGCCCTCGGGCGAGGGCTGCGAGGCGTTCGCGGACGCCGCGGCACAGGGCGCCTCGCGGATGATCATCGGCGAGGCGCGGCGCGGTGGCGACCCTCTGGGAGGCGGCGCGCGACCGTCTGCCGGAGCCGCGCGAGGACCGTCCGGGCCAGCCGGTCTACGCGATCATCGAGCCGCCCGCAGCCGGGCGGCACCGGCCTGCGGCCGGCGACGCGCGCCGACGTCGATCCGCTCTGTCCCGGCCTGCGCAGCCGCGCACGAGCTCGAGCTCGGCATCGACCCGCTGCAGCGCGACCCCGAGGCGTTTCCGCTGGCGCACCGCAGGCTCAGATCGACGAGGGACGCTCGTGGCTCTGGCTCGAGGACGACGTCGTGCTCTTCAAGGCCGAGGCGTCCGCGTGGACGCCGAGCGCGGTGCAGATCCAGCAGGTCTGGGTCGACCCGGCGGCGCGCGGCCGCGGGAACGCGCTCGCGGGGCCTGCGCGACCTCTGCCGGCTGCTGCTCGAGACGACGCCGACCGTGACGCTCTTCGTCCGCCGCGACAACGCTCCCGCGATCGCGCTGTACGAGTCGATCGGCATGAGCAAGGCGCTCGAGTACCGAAGCGTGCTGTTCTAGCCCTTACGGTGCTCCCGATCCAGGGATCAAGCCGCCTCGGCTCCTGCCGATAGCCCGGTTACGAGTGCTGCGGCTCGGTCTCATCGCTGTTCTACTCCTCACGGTGCTCACCGTGCTGATCGGTGCGAGCCAGTCGTCGGCGGAGCCGAAGGTCGCGCACAGCTGCGGGCTCACCGATCGCGAGTTCCTGCAGATCGCCTCGTTCCAGGTCGAGACGGTCGCCACCTACGGCGACGACTCACCGGCACGGCGACGCCAAGGCGAAGGAGGTGATCGCAGCGGCGCGTGAGGCCGCGAGGGCCGTCCACGAGACCGCCCCGTTCGACACCTCGCTGCAGACCGCGAAGCACTACCTGCCCGTGATGTTCCTGCAGTACGCCGATGCCGTCCGCATGCAGGACGAGGGCCTGGATGCGGGGCCCAACATGTTCCGCTCGTACTCGATCGCCGGGCGCGTGCACGTCGTGCTCTCCGAAGCCGCTGCGGTGCTCAAGGCCGACGGCTGCGACGTCTCCGGCCTCCAGTACTGCCAGGAGCGACGGTGACCCGACCTGTCGGCCTGGAGCTTCTCGGGCGCATCGAGTCCCACATCCGCCGCCACGAGCTGATCGAGCCCGGCGGCGACGTGCTCTGCCTCGTCTCGGGCGGCGCCGACTCGACCTGCCTCTTCCATGCGCTCCGCGAGCTCGGCTACGCGGTCAGCGCCCTGCACGTCGACCACGGCCTCCGCGGGGCCGAGTCGGACGAGGACGCGCGCTGGTGCGCCGAGCGCTTCGACGCCGAGGTCGTCCAGGCGGCCGCGCGCTGCCAGAGCGAGGCCGCGCTCCGCGACGTCCGCTACTCGTTCCACGCCGGCCGTCTGCGCGCGACCGGGCACACGCTCTCCGATCAGGTCGAGACGATCATCTACCGGCTCGCGACGAGCGGCACGACGAAGGGGATCAAGGTGCGCCGCGAGGATGCCGTCGTGCGCCCGCTCCTCTGCGTCTGGCGCGAGGAGACCGAGTCGTTCTGCCGCGAGCGCGGTCTTACCTGGCGGACGGACTCGACGAACCGCGACACGCTTCGCGGCCTGATCCGGCACGAGATCGTCCCGCGCCTCCAGCAACTGCATCCGGCCGCGCGCGAGAACGTCCTGCGCGCGCTCGAGGAGCGGCGGACGATGCCGCCGGCGCTCGCCGAGCTGCTCGACTCGCCGGTGGGGACGAAGCGCGTCGATCTGGGCGGCGGGCTCCAGGCGGTGCGGGAGCACGAGCGTTTGTGGCTCGAGCATGGGCCGGTCGAGCTGCGCGGCGCCGTCGAGTGGGGGCCGTGGCGAATCGAGTCCGAGCTGCCAGGGCTTAAAGTACGAGGCTGGAGGCCCGGCGACCGGCTCGCGGGCCGCAACAGGAAGGTGCAGGACGTGTTCGTTGACGCCAAGATCCCACGCTCCGATCGCGAGGGCTGGCCGCTCGTCGTGCGCGGGTCGGACGTCGTCGCGGTGCCGGGCATCGTCGAGGCGGAGGGGGTGAGCGCAAGTCGTGTCGGCCACTGAGCTCGAGTCCGGTGTGGGCGAGGTGCTGATCGACGAGGAGCGGCTGCAGGCGCGCATCCACGAGCTCGGCGCCGAGCTGTCCGCCGACTACGCCGGGAGGGAGCTGCTGCTCGTGGGCGTCCTGAAGGGCGCGGTCTTCTTCATGGCCGACCTGATGCGGTCGCTCACCGTCCCGTGCGAGATCGACTTCATGGCGATCTCGAGCTACGGCGCCTCGACCGACACCTCCGGGGTCGTCAGGATCCTGAAGGACCTGGACATCAACATCGAGGGCAGGCACGTGCTCGTGGTCGAGGACATCATCGACTCGGGGCTCACGCTCTCCTATCTCTTGCGCAACCTGGAGTCCCGCGAGCCCGCCACCCTGGAGATCTGCGCCCTCCTGACCAAGCCGTCACGGCGCGAAATCGACGTCCCCGTGCGGTATGTGGGCTTCGAGATCCCGAACAAGTTCGTGATCGGCTACGGCCTGGATTACGCGGAGCGATACCGGAATCTGCCGTATGTGGGGGTTTTGCACGCCGATCTGATGCCCGAGGAGGGCTAAGGCGTTCCTTAGGGAAGCGTAAGTCTCCCTACCCTGGGCAGATCCACTTGGCTACCCTGACCGAAGACCAATTGTGAATCGCTTCTTCCGCAGCGCGTTCTTCCCGCTCATCGTGATCGTCTTGCTCGTCTGGCTGGCCAGCCAGACGTTGATCCCGAAGAGTAAGAACGTCGACAAGCTGACGACGTCGCAGGCGATCACGAAGGTCGAATCCGGTGCCGTCGACTCGGCCGTGTTCGACCCGTCGAAGCGCGCGATCAACCTCAAGCTCTCGGACGGCAACAAGGCGACCGTCCACTACGCCTCCGACCAGGCGCAGCTCAAGTTCCAGAACCTGCTGCAGGAGAAGAACGTCGAGTGGGACTCGAAGGGGACGGGCGGCTTCTCGTGGACGTCGCTGATCGGTTCGTTCCTGCCGTTCCTCCTGCTGATCGGCTTCTGGATCTTCCTGATGAACCAGGTGCAGGGCGGCGGGTCGAAGGTGATGAGCTTCGGCAAGTCGCGCGCCAAGCGGATGGCCCCCGACACGCCGAAGATGGGCTTCAAGGACGTCGCCGGTGTCGACGAGGCCGTCGAAGAGCTTCAGGAGATCAAGGAGTTCCTCGAGAACCCGAAGAAGTTCCAGGCGCTCGGCGCGTCGATCCCGAAGGGCGTCCTGCTCTACGGGCCTCCGGGCACCGGTAAGACGCTGCTCGCGCGCGCCGTCGCCGGCGAAGCGGGTGTCCCGTTCTTCTCGATCTCCGGCTCGGACTTCGTCGAGATGTTCGTCGGCGTTGGTGCGTCGCGCGTCCGCGACCTGTTCGAGCAGGCGAAACAGGCGTCCCCGTGCATCATCTTCATGGACGAGATCGACGCGGTCGGCCGCCATCGCGGCGCCGGCCTCGGAGGCGGCCACGACGAGCGCGAGCAGACGCTGAACCAGCTGCTCGTCGAGATGGACGGCTTCGAGATGAAGGACAACATCATCCTGATCGCCGCGACGAACCGCCCCGACATCCTCGACCCTGCGCTGCTGCGCCCGGGCCGCTTCGACCGCCAGATCAGTCGTCGACCGCCCCGACCGCAACGGGCGCCGCAAGATCCTCGAGGTGCATTCGAAGGGCAAGCCGCTCGCCTCGGCGATCGACCTCGACTCGCTGGCCGCCGGCACACCCGGGTTCACCGGCGCCGACCTACGAAACCTGATCAACGAGGCGGCACTGCTCGCAGCGCGCCGAGGCAAGAAGGTGATCGAGCAGGACGAGTTGGAGGAAGGGATCATGCGGGTGATCGCAGGCCCGGAGAAGAAGGCGCGCCTGCTCTCCGAGAAGGAGCAGCGAATCACCGCCTACCACGAGATGGGCCATGCGCTCGTCGGCAACTTCCTCGAGCACACGGATCCGATCCACAAGATCACCATCGTCTCGCGCGGCCAGGCGCTCGGCTTGACGATCTCGCTCCCGGGCGAGGACCGCTACCTGACGACGCGCACCGCCCTGCTCGAGCAGATCGCGATGACGATGGGCGGACGCGCAGCCGAGGAGATCATCTTCAACGAGATCACGACGGGTGCGGCGAACGACATCGAGAAGGTGACCGCGACGGCGAAGGCGATGGTCATGCGCTTCGGGATGAGCGAGAAGCTCGGCCCGCGTGTCCTCGGCCGCGACACGAGCATGCCGTTCCTCGGCCGCGACATGGGCAGTGAGCCCGACTACTCGGAAGAGGTCGCCCGCGAGATCGACGACGAGATCCGCCGGATCATCGAGGAGGGCCATTCGCTCGCCACGAAGGTGCTGCGCGACCACATCGACGACCTGCACCGGATCTCGCAGATCCTGATCGAGCGCGAGACGATCGACAAGGAGCAGTTCGAGCGACTGCTCGCAGGCGAGCAGGAAGACGCAGTCTTCCCCCCGCAGGAAGTGGTCGTGCCCGAGCCGGAGCCCGCGCCCGAGCGGCGCCCCGCGCCGAAGCCGCGGCCGTTCCCGCTCCCGGGCGGCGCGGCGATGCAGCCGCCCGAGCCCGAAGCCTCGTAGGGGGCACGCCGTGCTCACGAACCTCTGGAATCGTCTCGTCGGACGCAGCAAGACGGACGCCGCCGAGCGCGAAGCCGAGCGCGAGGCCCCGGAGAGCCCCGCCGAGCGCCGCTTCGCCCATGAGAGCTTCGAGGATCGGCAGGGCGATTCGGTGGTCGGGGAACGCCTCGGCGGCATCGACTCCGGACGGCTGCTCGGCGACGACCGCCCGCCGCCCGGCGGCGTCGGCGGTGTCTGACACCTGTCCGGCGCTCAGCGCGGATTCGTAGCGTGCTCCCAAAAGGTGTCTGACACCTTGTGGAACTGCCGCACGAGAGGCCGCTGGGCACCGGTGTCAGACACCGAGCGCTTGCCGCGGGCACACCCGACCGATTAGGGTCGACGCGTGGAGCAGACGAAGTACCTGCTCGCCGAGTCGCAGATCCCGCGGCGTTGGTACAACGTCGCCGCGGACATGCCGACTCCGCCGCAGCCCGTGCTGCATCCGGGCACGGGCCAGCCCGTCGGGCCCGACGACCTCGCGCCGCTCTTCCCGATGGCGCTGATCATGCAGGAGGTCAGCGAGGAGGCGGAGATCCCGATCCCCGAGGAGATCCTCGACATCTACAGCCTCTGGCGTCCGACGCCGCTGTACCGGGCGCACCGCCTCGAGCGGGCCGTCGGGACCGGTCGCGCATCTTCTACAAGTACGAGGGCGTCGAGCCCGCCCGGGAGCCACAAGCCGAACACCGCGGTGGCGCAGGCGTTCTACAACAAGCAGGAGGGGCGCACGCAGGCTCTCGACCGAGACCGGCGCGGGCCAGTGGGGGAGCGCGCTCGCGTTCGCGTGCAAGCTCATCGGCCTCGAGTGCAAGGTCTACATGGTCCGCATCTCGTACGACCAGAAGCCGTTCCGGCGCTCGATGATCCCGCTGTGGGGCGCGGAGATCGTCGCGAGCCCGTCGAGCGACACCGCGAGTGGGCGCGCGATCCTCGAGGAGCATCCCGACACGCCCGGCAGCCTCGGGATCGCGATCTCCGAGGCGGTCGAGGACGCCGCGCAGCGCGACGACACCTCGTACTCGCTCGGCAGTGTGCTCAACCACGTGTTGCTGCACCAGACGGTGATCGGCCAGGAGGCGATCGCGCAGATGGAGCTCGCCGGCGCGTTCCCCGACGTCGTCATCGGCTGCGTCGGCGGCGGCTCGAACTTCGCCGGGCTGGCGTTCCCGTTCATCCGGGAGAAGATCGCCGGGCGCGAGATCGACGTGCTCGCGTGTGAGCCGGCTGCGTGCCCGACGCTGACCCGCGGCCTGTTCGCCTACGACTTCGGCGACACGAGCAAGCTGACGCCGCTCGTCGCGATGCACACGCTCGGGCACGACTTCGTCCCGGCGCCGATCCATGCAGGCGGCCTGCGCTACCACGGCGTCGCGCCGCTCATCTCGCAGCTCGTCCGCGACGGGCTGATCCGGGCGGAGGCCTACCTCCAGAACGACGTCTTCGCCGTCGGCGATTCTCTTTGCGAGCACCGAGGGGATCATCCCGGCGCCCGAGTCCTCGCACGCGATCCACGGAGCGCTCGAGGCCGCGCGGCAAGCCGACGAGGCGGGCGAGCAGCGGACGATCCTCTTCAACCTCTCCGGCCACGGGCACTTCGACATGGCCGCGTACGACAACTACCTCGCAGGGAAGCTCGAGGACGTCGCGCTCGACGAGGACGAGATCTCGCGTGCGCTGCGCGCGATCGAGGGACTGCCGACGCCGGCCTAGGCGCGACGCGTCAACGCACGGAGAGCAGATCGACCACGAAGACGAGCGGCTCGTGCGGCTTGATCACGCCGCCCGCTCCGCGCGCGCCGTACGCCATCGCGGACGGGATCGTGAGCTTGCGGCGGCCGCCGACCTTCATGCCGAGGACGCCGGCATCCCAGCCGGGAATCACCTGGCCCTTCCCGAGCTTGAACTCGAACGGCGCGTCGCGATTCCATGACGCGTCGAACTCCTCGCCGGTGGAGAACGCGACTCCGGCGTAGTGCACCGTGACCTTCGCGCCTTTCGTCGCCTCGTCACCATCGCCGACGACGAGGTCTTCGATCCCGAGCTCGAACGGAATGTCACCTTCGGGCTTGTCGAGCTGCGGGCGTTCGAGGGCCATCCCCGGCACCTTATCGGCGCCTTCCTCTGTACGGTTCACCTCGATGAGTGACGGCGTTGTCTTCGTCGAGATCCCGGCCGGGTCGCGGAACAAGTACGAGTGGGACGACGAGCTCGGCGGCATCGTCCTGGACCGGCGCCTCTTCACGTCGATGAGCTATCCGGCCGACTACGGCTTCATCGAGGGCACGCTGGCCGAGGACGGCGACCCGCTCGACGCGCTCGTGCTCGTCGGCGAGCCGACGTTCCCCGGGTGCCGGATCCGCGTGCGCGCGGTGGGCGTCTTCCACATGGCGGACGAAGCCGGGCCGGACGAGAAGGTGCTGTGCGTCCCGCTCTCCGATCCCTCCTGGGGCGGCATCTCGGACGTCCACGACGTCCCGCCGCAGCTGCGCAACGAGATCGAGCACTTCTTCCAGGTCTACAAGGACCTCGAGAACAAGACCGTGCAGACGCACGGCTACGGCAACCGGTCCGACGCGATGGCGATCATCGATGCGTGCCGCGAGCGCCTCTCGGCCGCCGCGAGTAGCGCCTAGGCCACGAGCCCGGCCTGCCAGCTCGCCCACAGGCGGGCATAGCGGTCGCCCTGCGCAACCAGGTCGTCGTGCGAGGCGATCTCGATCAGGCGGCCGTGCTCCATCACCGCGACGCGGTCGGCGCGCTCGGCGGTCGAGAGACGGTGCGCGATCGTGATCACCGTGCGCCCGCGCGACACGATCGCAAGCGCCTGCTCGACGGCGGCCTCGGTCTGCGGGTCGAGCGACGAGGTCGCCTCGTCGAGCACGACGACCGCGGGATCGGCCATCGCGACGCGGGCGAGGGAGACGAGCTGACGCTCGCCCGACGAGAGGCGCACGCCGCGCGAGCGGACATCGGTGGCAAGGCCCTCGGGGAGCGACTCGAAGCGCTCGAGCGCGCCGAGTGCCCGGAGGGCCTCGCGCACCTCGGCCTCCGACGCACCGGGCTGCGCGAGGCTGATGTTCTCGGCGATCGTCCCGGAGAACAGGTGGCCTTCCTGCGGGACGAAGACGAGCCGCCGGCGCAGGTCGTCGAGCGGCGCCTCCCGCAGGTCGACGCCGCCGAACCGCACATGGCCCTCGTCCGCGTCGTAGGCGCGGACGAGCAGCTTCGCGAGCGTCGACTTGCCGGCGCCCGTCGCGCCGACGAGTGCCAGATGCTCGCCGAACTCGACGCTGAGCGAGACGCTCGCGACCGCCGGGCGCTCGTCGCCGTGGTAGGCGAACGTCAGGTCCTCCGCGACCAGCGCTCCCTCGGCGCCCAGGGTCGTGCTGCCGCCTGCCACCGTCACGGGCGTGTCGAGCAGCCCGACGATCTTCGCCAGCGCGGCGCGGCCCGACTGGAACTCGCTGAACCAGTCGCCCAGGCGTGCGACCGGGTCGAAGAGCGAGATCAGGTAGAGGGCGAACGCCACGATCGTCCCCACCGAGACGCGGCCGTGCCGGTTCAGGTAGCCGCCGAACAGGAGCACGGCTGCGAGCGCGAGGGACTGCGCGAAGGCGATCACCGGGAAGAAGCCGATGTTCACGAGCGAGATGCGCCGCCACGCGGAGACCTGCGCCCGCGAGCGCGCGCTGTACGAGGCGTAGCGCTCCCCTTCGCGGCTGAACGACTGCACCACGCGCACGCCCGTCAGGCCCTCCTGCAGCGACGACATCGTGTCGGCGACGCGGTCTCGCAGGGCCAGGAACGCCGGCCGCGAGCGCTTGCCGTACCGCAGCGACGACCAGACGAGAGGCGGCACCGAGACGAGCATCACGAGCGAGAGGAGCGGCGAGAGGGTGACGAGGATCACGAGCGTCACGACGAAGAGCAGCACGGATCCCACGACCTCGACCAGCACGAGGCGCGTGAACTCGGTCAGCGTCTGCACGTCCGCCGTCAGCCGAGACACGAGCACACCGGCGCGAGTCTGCTCGAAGAACGGCAGCGAGAGCTGCTGCAGCTTGTCGTACGCGCCGACACGCAGATCGCTCATGAACCGCTCCCCGGCGCGTGCGCTCGCGAGCACGACCACGCGCTCGAGGATCGGCCGCACGACGATCAGGCCCAGGTAGACGAGCGCAATCATGTTGATCACGCGCGGGTCGTTCTTCTCGATCCCGCGGTCGATCGCGACCTTCGCGAGGAGCGGCGCGGCGAGCGAGACGGCGGTCGCACCGACCATCGCGAGCGCCGCGGCGATGATCAGGCGCCTCTGCGGGCGGAGGATCGGCCAGATGCGCCGGAGGATCATGCTGCGAGCTCCGCGAGTGCCAGGAGCGAGCGGTAGCGCGGCGAGCGCGCGAGCAGCTCGGCATGCGTCCCTTGCTCGACCACGCGGCCCTCGTCGACCACGGCGACGCGGTCGGCGAGCGCGATCGTCGCAGGACGGTGTGCGATCACGAGCGTGGTCCGCCCGCGCATCACCTCCGCGAGCGCGGCGCGGATCTCGTGCTCCTTGGTCGCGTCGACCGCCGAGGTGGCGTCGTCGAGGATCAGCACCTGAGGGTCGGCGAAGATCGCCCGTGCGATCGCGATCCGCTGCCGCTGACCGCCGGAGAGCGAGAAGCCGCGCTCGCCGAGCATCGTCTCGTAGCCCTCCGGCAGGCGCTCCACGAACTCGTCCGCGCCGGCGAGGCGCGCGGCACGGTAGATCTCGTCGTCATCCGGGTCGACGGACGCGAAGCCGACGTTGCCGCTCACCGTGTCGCCGAACAGGAACGTGTCCTCGAAGACGATGCCGACCTCGCGTCGCAGGTCGCCGAGCCGCAGGTCGCGCACGTCGATGCCGCCGATCGTCACGCGGCCGCCCTCGGGGTCGTAGAACCGCGCAAGCAGCGACGCGACCGTCGACTTGCCGGAGCCGGTCGCGCCCACGAGCGCCAGCGACGTGCCGGGCGGGATGTCCAGCGTGAACCCGTCGAGCACCGGCCGCCCGCCGTCGCCGTACGAGAAACGGACGTCGTCGAAGCTGACGTGCGCCTCGGTCGGGAACCTTCGCGGCGAGGCCGCCTCGACGACGACCGGCTCGGCTCGGAGCACCTCGACGACTCTCCGCGCCGCGGCCGCCGCCCGCTGGAACGTCGCGACGCGCTGTCCGAGCGTGCGGAACGGGTTCACGAGCAGTGCGAGGTAGAAGTTGAAGGCGGCGAACGTGCCGATCGTGATGTCGCCGGCGAGCACGAGGTGACTGCCGTACCAGAGCACGACGAGGAGCCCGATCAGCGGCAGGGCTTCGAGCGCCGGCAGGAAGACCGCGTCGACGCTCGCGACGTCCAGTGCGGTCCGGACGACCTCGTCCGAGCGGCGGCGGAAGCGCGCCGAGAGCGCCGGCCCTGCTCCGAGCCCCTTCACGACCCGGATCCCCGAGATCGTCTCCTCGACGAGCGCCGTCGCCTCTCCGAGCTGCTCCTGGTTGATCCTCGTGCGCTTCGCGTAGCGCCGCGAGTACCGGCCGAAGCCGATGCTCACGAACGGCAGCGGCGCCAGCACCGCGAGCGCGAGGTGCCAGTCGATGGCGAGCAGGATCAACGAGGCGCCGATCACCGTCAGGAGGTAGCCCATCGTGTGCCCGATCGCGTCGAACCCGCGCGCGACGAGCTCTGCGTCGTTCGACGCGCGAGAGATCAGCTCCCCGGCTCCGACCCGGTCGTGGTAGTGGGCATCGAGCTCGAGGGCCTGGCGGAAGATCCCGTCGCGCACCGCAGCGTCCGCCCTGGCACGGTTCAGGATCGCGAAGTAATGGCGCGCGGCGCCGCCCACCGCCTCGACGGCGCCGAGCACGATCACGCCGCCGCAGGCCCACCACAGCGCGTCCGTGTGGCCGTCGACGATCCCGGAGTCGATCGCGCTTCGGATCAGGAGCGGCGTCAGGATCGCGGCGCCCTGCCAGGCGAGCCCGGCCACGACGGCGCCCGCGATCGACCAGCGCAAGCGCCGGCCGATCGTTCCCAGGTAGCGCCACCCCCCGTCCACCCGCGAAAGTATCCAGAGATGTCAGCGCGGCCCGCGATCGAAGAGCGCTTCCCCGCCCCATCGGTGATGGGGGTGATCAACGTCACGCCGGACTCGTTCTCGGACGGTGGCGTGCACCTGCGCGTCGACTCGGCCGTCACGTCGGCGTGGGGGATGCTCGACGCGGGTGCGGCGCTCATCGACGTCGGCGGCGAGTCCACGCGGCCCGGGTCGGAGGGAGTGAGCGCGGAGGAGGAGCTGCAGCGCATCGAGCCTGTGCTGCGCGATCTCGGCGGCGCGCCGCTCTCGGTCGACACGTCGAAGGCGGTCGTCGCCCTGCGCGCGCTCGAGCTCGGAGTCGAGCTCGTGAACGACGTGACCGCGCTGCGGGGCGATCCCGAGCTGGCGGGTGTGGTCGCCGACGGGGGCTGCTACCTCTGTCTCATGCACATGCTCGGCGAGCCGCGGACGATGCAGGACGACCCGCGCTACGACGACGTCGTCTCGGAGGTCAAGCGCTTTCTCGAGGAGCGGCTCGCGTTCGCGGTCGCCGCCGGCATTCGCGAGGAGCTCGTCTGCCTGGATCCTGGCATCGGCTTCGGGAAGACGGCCGAGCAGAACTTCGAGCTCGTCCGCCGCCTCGACGAGCTGGTCGCGATCGGACGGCCCGTGCTCGTCGGCTTCTCCCGCAAGAGCTCGCTCGGGAAGCTGATCGGCTCCGCGACCGGGACGGCGGCGGCCTCGGTGGGCGCGGCGGTGGCGGCCTTCGACCGGGGCGCGACGATCCTGCGCGTGCACGACGTGCGCGAGCACGTCGAGGCGCTTGCTGCGGCAAAGGCGATTGCGGGATGAAGATCGAGCTGCGCGGCCTGGAAGTCTTCGGCTACCACGGCGTCGAGGAGCAGGAGCGGCGCATGGGGCAGCCGTTCCTCTACGACGTCGAGCTCGAGGTCGGCGAGCGCGGCGCCTCCGATCGCCTCGAAGAGGCGGTCGACTACACGAAGGTCGCCGGTGCGATCCGTGAGCTCTCGGACGCGCGTCGCTTCGACCTGCTCGAGGCGCTTGCGACCGCGGTCGCCGACCTGCTGATGGAGCGTTTCCGGCCCGAGTCGCTTCGCCTGCGCATTCGCAAGCCGCAGGTGAGGCCGGCCGGCCTCAACGTCGAGTACAGCGCCGTCACCATCGAACGCCCGTGACGACGACCTACGTCGGCCTCGGCTCCAACCTCGGCGATCGCGAGCACCTCATCCGGCACGCTGCAGAGCTGATCGGGGCCGTGCGGCTCTCGACGATCATCGAGACCGAGCCATGGGGGATCGAGGACCAGCCGCGCTTCCTGAACGCGGTCGCGGAGGTGGAGACGCGGCTCGAGCCGCAGCCGTTCCTCACGCATCTCCTGGACGTCGAGCGGCGCCTCGGCCGCGAGCGCATCGGTGCGCAGTGGGGGCCGCGCACGATCGACCTCGACCTGCTGCTCTTCGGCGACCGGGTCGTGGACGAGCCGGGCCTGGTCGTGCCGCATCCGCGCCTGCTCGAACGGCTTTTCGTGCTCGAGCCGCTCGCCGAGCTCGTTCCGGGGCTCGAAATCCCCGGAAACGGCACGGTCCAGGCGGCGCTCGCAGGGCTACAATCCGACGCGTGAGCAACCTCGACGAGCTCGACGAGTTCGAGGCCGAGGCCGAGCTGCGCCTGAAGAAGGAGTACGCAGCAGTCTTCGACCTCTTCCGCTACTGCGTTCTCACCCAGGACGCGACGTACCTGTGCAACAAGCTCGACCTCCAGTACGTCCCGCAGCCCACCTATCCGTTCTTCCACCTGAAGATGGAGGACGTCTGGGTCTGGGACAAGAACCGGCCGACGCGGATGATCCCGCGCGCCGAGGTCTACACCTCGAGCGACGTGACGATCGAGGAGCTGCGCGGCGAGGGCGACGAGCCCGTGCTCACGCCCGAGGCGCTCGCGAAGCGCATCGGCGAAGGCCGCAGCGAGATCGAAGACCTGTGAGCTGTGGTTGAACCTGGTTCGCAAGACCGGCGAACCAGGTTGGGTTCGACGTCTCTCGACTAGGCTCGCGCCATGCTGCTCGCGATCGACGTCGGGAACACCCAGACGGTGTTCGGCCTGTTCGACGGCGACCGCCTGACGGAGCAGTTCCGGGTCGGGACCGACCGGACGCACACGAGCGACGAGCTTGCGGTGATGCTGCGGGCGTTCGTCGACCTCGACTCGCTCGACGGGATCGTCCTCTGCTCGTCGGTGCCGCAGCTCGTGCAGGAGTACACCGCGTTCGCCGAGCGCTGGACGGGCACCGAAGTGCTGGCGCTCGGGCCCGGCGTCGCGACCGGGATGGTCATCCGCTACGACGACCCGCGCGAGGTCGGCCCCGACCGGATCGCGAATGCGGTCGCCGCTCGCGAGCGGCACGGGATGCCCGCCGTCGTCGTCGACTTCGGCACGTCGACGAACTTCGACGTGGTCTCAGCGGCCGGTGAGTTCGCGGGCGGCGTCCTCGCGCCGGGCATCGAGGTCTCGATGGACGCGCTCTTCGCCCGGGCCGCCCGCCTGCCGAAGGTGCCGTACGTCGCGCCCGAGCGCGTGATCAGCCAGACGACGACCGCCGCGCTCCAGTCGGGCCTGGTCTACGGGTTCGCCGGCCAGGTGGACGCGATCGTCGACCGCATCAAGGACGAGCTCGGCGCCCCCGGCGCGCCCGTCGTCGCCACGGGCGGTCTCGCCGATCTGATCGCCCCGCACACCCGCACGATCACGGCTGTCGACCCGGAGCTGACGCTCCAGGGGCTGCGCCTCGTCTGGGAGCGCAACCAGCTCTGACGCCGTGCTTCAGCCGCCTCCGTAGATCGAGATCGGCATCGAGTCGAGCAGGAAGTCGTCGGCCGCATCGGGGAGCTCGCCGAGGAGCCGCTCCAGCACGAAGCGCGCGCCGGGTGCGGCGGCGAGCAGGCGCGCCTCGACCTCGTCGAGCGACTGGAGCATCACGAGCTCCTGCTTGAACGGCCGCGGGAACCGTCCGCGGCCGAGGTACCAGCCGTAGAACTTCTTCAAGAACCCGGTCGCGCGCTCGGTGCCGAGCTCGCGCACCGTCTCGCGGATGAAGAGCAGGAGCTCGGCCACGACCTCCTCGCGCGACGGCACGCTGTCGTCGCCCATGATCTCGCGAAGCACCCACGGATTGCCCTGTGCGGCGCGGCCGACCATGACGGCTGCGGCCCCTGTCGTCGCCAGCACCGACTGCGCCCGCGCGCGGGAGCCGACGTCGCCGGACGCGATCACCGGCACGTCGACGAGCGAGACGAGCTCGGCGGTGAGGGAGTGGTCGGCGGTCCCGGTGTACATCTGCTTCGCCGAGCGTGGATGGAGGGTGAGCGAGGCTGCGCCGGACTGGACGAGCCGCGGCCCGACTTCGAGGCAGCGGCGCGACCCGTTCTCGACCCCGCGGCGCATCTTCACCGAGACGGGCAGGGGGACGGCGCCGGCCACGGCCTCCACGAGCCGGCAGGCCTGGTCGACGTCGTCGAGGAGCGACGCGCCGGCGCCCGTCTTCGTGACCTTCTTCACCGGGCAGCCGAAGTTCATGTCGACGATGTCCGCGCCCGCGGCCTCGACCATGCGGGCGGCCTCCGCCATCGCGACCGGGTCGGAGCCGAAGATCTGGATTGCGAGCGGATGCTCGTCGGATCCGACCCTCAGGTACCCGAGGGTGCGTTCGTTCCGGTGCTGGATCCCTGCCACGGAGACCATCTCCGAGCACACGAGGCCTGCCCCGTAGCGGCGCCCCTGGCGGCGAAAGGCCTGCACACTGACGCCTGCCATCGGCGCCAGGACGAGGCGGCCGGGGATCTCCACCTCCCCGAGGAACCAGTGGTCGCGCAGGTCGATGTTCACAGTGTGTGAATGGTAGCCCCGATACCTTGCGCCACCCTTGACAACCCCGCTACCATTCCCGCCCGTTTACGCCGGGCTCAGGGAGGCAATTCTTGAAGGAAGTAATCCTCACACCTGAGGGCTACGAGAAGCTCAAGCACGAGATCGATCATCTCCGCGGCGACAAGCGCCGCGAGGTCGCTGAGCGGATCAGAGTCGCTCGGGAATTCGGCGACATCGCCGAAAACGCAGAGTACGACGACGCCAAGAACGAACAGGCGATGCTCGAGCACAAGATCGCCCAGCTCGAGGACCGCCTCTTGACCGCGCGTGTGATCACCAAGAAGGAGATCTCGAAGGACATGGTCTCGGTCGGGTCGCGCGTCCGTCTGCGTGACGTGGCCGCCAAGCAGACCTTCGAGTACCACATCGTCGGATCGGCCGAGGCGAACCCGGCAGAGAACAAGCTGTCGAACGAATCGCCCGTCGGAAAGGCGATCATGGGCCACAAGAAGGGGGAGACCGTCGAGGTCACTGCCCCGCGTGGCTCGCTCAAGTTCAAGATCCTCGAGATCAAAGCGGCGTAGCCGAACCCCGTAGGCTCCGCGCCGTGGAAGTGGTGCGGCTCGAACGGTCGAGGCTCGGCGAGGCGAGCGACGTGCTCGCGCGCGCGTTTCAAGACGACCCGGCGTGGATCTGGCTGATCCCCGACGACGAGCGGCGCCGGCGATTGCTGCCGTGGCTGTTCCGGGTCGGCTTCGAGGTCACGGCCGCGGACGTGTGGGCGACCACCGGGACCGTGCGAGGGGCCGCGCGGTGGCTGCCGCCGGGGCGGCCGGCCATGCGGGTCGGGCCGACGCTGCGCGCGATGGTGGCGACACCATTTCGCCTCGGCGCGACGACCACGGCGTTCCTCGCCTACGGCCGGGCGGTGGAGACGCTGCGCGTGGCGGTCGAGCGCGGGCCGCACTGGTACCTCGCCGGGATCGGCGTCGACCCGGCCGCACAGAGGACGGGCATCGGCTCGGCGCTGATCGCGCCCGGCATCGAGGCCGCTGCCCGTGCAGGGCTGCCCACGGTGCTCCTCACCAACAACGCCGTCAACCTGCCGTTCTACGAACGGCAAGGGTTCGTGGTCGTCCGCGAGGACGAGACGCCCCGAGGAGGCCCGCACGCCTGGGCTATGGTCAAGGCGCCGTGAGCGCGCCGCCGAAGAGGTTCCCGGACCGGGACGAGATCGCGCTCGTCCGCGCGGAGGCCGATGCCCTCGAGGTGGAGGCCGAAGGCCCCGACGAGCGCCGACTCGCGGGACGCGTGCTCGCGCGGCGCGACATGGGCAAGCTCGTCTTCCTCGACCTCGTCGATCGCAGCGGCCGCATCCAGCTGCTCTGTCCGGAGGCCCGCACCGGCGAGATCGACGTGCACCTCGGCGACGTCGTCGGTGCGATCGGCAAGCCGACCAAGAGCCGCCGCGGCGAGCCGTCGCTGATCGTCGACGAGCTCGTGCTGCTCTCGCGGATCCGGGCACCGTTGCCCGACACGTTCCACGGCCTGACCGACGTCGAGCAGCGCTACCGTCGCCGCTACCTCGACCTGCTGATGAACGACGACACCCGCGCCGACTTCATGCTGCGCGCGCGAATCGTCAGCGCGGTGCGCCGCTTCCTCGACGCGGACGGCTTCATCGAGGTCGAGACGCCGATTCTGCAGCCACGCTACGGAGGCGCCTTCGCCGAGCCCTTCGTGACGCACCACAACGTGCTGGACGTGGACCTCTACCTGCGGATCGCGACCGAGCTCTACCTGAAGCGGCTGATCGTCGGCGGGCTCGAGCGGGTGTACGAGCTCGGCAAGGACTTCCGGAACGAGGGCGTGAGCTTCAAGCGCAATCCCGAGTTCACGATGCTCGAGTGGTACGAGGCCTACGCCGACTATCAGGACACGATGCGACGGACCGAGAACCTCGTCGAGTACGTGGCGCGCGAGACGCTCGGCACGACGATCACGACGTTCAAGGGCCACGAGGTCGACCTGAAGGCGCCGTGGCAGCGCGTGAAGCTCGTCGACGAGCTGAAGGAATTCGACCTCTGGACGAAGGACTACGACGACTTGAAGGAGCGGCTCTCGTCGCGCGGGGTCGACGTCTCGCAGGACAAGACGTGGGCGCAGCTCGTCGACAAGGCGATCACCTCCTACATCGAGCCGCGGCTGATCGAGCCGACGATCCTCTACGACTATCCGGTCGAGCTCTCGCCGTTCGCGCGGCCCACCGACGACGACCCGGAGATCGTGGAGCGGTTCGAGTTCTACGTCGGCGGCATGGAGCTCGGCAACGCGTTCTCCGAGCTGAACGACGCGGAGGAGCAGGCGGCTCGCTTCGCGCTGCAGGCGAGCGAGGGCGCAGGTGGCAATGTCGAGGCCGAGCAGGGCGACCCCGACTACGTCGAGGCGCTGTCGTACGGGATGGCGCCCACCGGCGGCTGCGGGCTCGGGATCGACCGGTTGGTGATGGTGCTCGGCGGGAAGGAGTCGATCCGCGACGTGATCCTCTTCCCGGCCCAGCGACAGAAGCACGAATGAGCCGAGCTCGGTCGCCGGCTTCGCTTGCCGCCGGCCTCGCTCTCGCCGGTTTCCTGATCGGCGGGGCGATCGCACTCAGCCGGTCCATGCCGTACCGCGCGTCGACGACGCTCGTGGTCGAGGTGCACGGCGTGCCCGCCTCTCCGACGGCCAAGGACGCCGTTCCGACGATCGCCGCGCTCGCGCGCAGCAACGTCGTCGTCGAGAACGTCGCCGACGCGATGAAGCTCGGAGCCGCGGCCGTGCGCAGCCACCTCCATGCTTCGGTCGTTCCGGGCACGGCGCTCGTCCGCATCGGCTACGACGACCCGTCGGACGTCCGCGCCCGGCAGCTCGCCCAGGAGGCGGCGTCGGCGCTCCAGGCGGTGGTCGGGGCGCACTTCGGCTCCCGGCTCACGGTGAGCGTCGCCGACCCGCTCAGCTCCTCCCGGCTCGGCCGTCCGTGGCTCGACGGCGCCCTGATCGGCGCGCTCGCCGGCGCGCTCCTCGGCGTCGGGTTGGCGGCGGCTGCGGAGCTTCGGGGGCGGCCGGCGGCCGACCGGCCGGCGCGGGCCCCGCGGCCCGCGCGACCGCCTCGCCCCGCGCGCGTCCGGCGGGAGCGCGCCCCCCGGGGACAGGCGGATGCGCCGCAGCCGGCGCTCCGCATCGTCCCTGCGGAGCCGCCGAAGCCCTCGCCGGCGCCCGTGCAGGCACTGGCTCCGCCCCGCGAGGCCTCGGGCAGGGTCGCAGAACTCCGCCGCATCCTGGCCGCTCACAGGGACGAATTCGACTCCGACCAGATCGTCTCGTGGGAGGCCTCGCTCGGGGCGCTCGAGGCCCAGTCGGTCGACGGAGAGCTCTCGCCGGCGCTCGAATCGCTCGCGCTCGAGCTCTTCGAGCCGCTGCTCGAGCTCGACTCGTAAGCCCCCGTTTGGGTCACGTTTTGTCGTTTTCGGCCCGCGCCCGGGTGAAGCCCGGCGGCGCCACCGCAGGGGGGAGTACGATGAGCCACTCGGAAAACCGGAAACCGTTTGCCCCGCCCATCGGCGGAAGAAAGGTCACTGAGTGTTCGAGAGATTCACAGAACGAGCGCGCCAGGTCGTCGTCCTCGCCCAGGATGAAGCGCGGGCGCTCAAGCACAACTACATCGGCACGGAACACATTCTGCTCGGCCTGCTGCGCGAGGAAGAAGGCCTCGCCGCGCGGGTGCTCGAGTCGCTCGACATCACCGTGGAGGAGGTGCGCGCGCAGGTCGCCCGCATCGTCGGCCAGGGCGACGAGGTCACGACGGGCCAGATCCCCTTCACGCCGCGTGCGAAGAAGGTGCTCGAGCTGGCGCTTCGCGAGGCGCTCTCGCTCGGCCACAACTACATCGGCACCGAGCACATCCTGCTCGGGCTCGTGCGCGAGAACGAAGGCGTCGCGGCACGCATCCTGCTCGACTTCGACGCCGACGCCGAGAAGATTCGCAACGAGATCATCCGCATGCTCTCCGGCCCCGGCCGGCGGCAGGGTGGCGCTGCGGGCGGCACGAGCGAGAAGGGCAAGAGCTCGAAGCTGCTCGACCAGTTCGGCCGCAACCTGACGAAGCAGGCGCAGGAGGGCAAGCTCGACCCGGTGGTCGGCCGCCAGACCGAGATCGAGCGGGTCATGCAGATCCTCTCCCGCCGCACGAAGAACAACCCGGTCCTGATCGGCGAGCCCGGCGTCGGCAAGACCGCCGTCGTCGAGGGCCTCGCGTCCCGGATCGCGGCTGGGCAGGTGCCCGACCTGCTGAAGGGCAAGCAGATCTACACGCTCGACCTCGCGGCGCTCGTCGCCGGGTCGAAGTACCGCGGCGAGTTCGAGGAGCGCCTGAAGAAGGTGATGAAGGAGATCACCCAGCGCGGCGACATCATCCTGTTCATCGACGAGCTGCACAATCTCGTCGGCGCCGGCGCCGCCGAGGGCGCGATCGACGCAGCGTCGATCCTCAAGCCCGCGCTTGCGCGCGGCGAGCTCCAGACGATCGGGGCGACGACGCTCGACGAGTACCGGAAGTACCTGGAGCGCGACGCCGCACTCGAGCGCCGCTTCCAGCAGATCCGGGTCGAGGAGCCGACGACCGACGACACCGTGCAGATCCTGCGCGGCCTCCGCGATCGCTACGAGGCGCATCACCGGTGCAAGATCACCGATGAGGCGCTCGAGGCAGCGGCCGCGCTCGCCGACCGCTACATCCAGGACCGCCAGCTGCCCGACAAGGCGATCGACCTGATCGACGAGGCCGCGTCGCGCATGCGGATCAAGACCATGACCGCGCCCCCGCGGTACCGCGAGCTCGAGGAGGAGATCGAGAAGGTCCGCAAGGACAAGGAAGCCTCGATCGAGAACCAGGAGTTCGAGAAGGCCGCCTCGCTCCGCGACAAGGAGCGCAAGCTCACGCAGAAGAAGCGCGAGCTCGAGGAGCAGTGGCGCGAGACCGAGCAGACCGAGCAGCCCGAGATCGGCAAGGAGGAGATCGCCGACATCGTCTCGATGTGGACCGGCATCCCCGTCTTCGAGCTGACCGAGGCCGAGTCGCTGCGCCTCGTCCGCATGGAGGAGGAGCTGCACAAGCGCGTCATCGGCCAGGACGCAGCGATCATCGCCGTATCGAAGGCGATCCGCCGCGCCCGCGCGGGCATCAAGGACCCGAAACGGCCCACCGGCTCGTTCATCTTCCTCGGGCCCTCGGGCGTCGGGAAGACCGAGCTCGCGCGCACGCTCGCCGAGTTCCTGTTCGGCGACGAGGACGCGATGATCCAGATCGACATGTCGGAGTACATGGAGAAGCACGCCGTGTCCCGGCTCGTCGGCTCGCCTCCCGGCTACATCGGCTACGACGAAGGCGGCCAGCTCACCGAAGCGGTGCGCCGTAAGCCGTACTCCGTGGTGCTCTTCGACGAGATCGAGAAGGCGCACCCGGATGTCTTCAACATCCTGCTGCAGATCCTCGAGGACGGGAAGCTCACCGACTCGCAAGGCCGCAAGGTCGACTTCCGCAACGTGATCGTGATCATGACGTCGAACATCGGCTCCGGCGCGATCTCCAAGAACGTGTCGCTCGGCTTCACGCTCTCGAGCGAAGAGGGCCTGACCTACGACGACATGAAGAACCGCGTGATGGGCGACCTGAAGAAGTCGTTCCGCCCGGAGCTCCTGAACCGGATCGACGAGATCATCGTCTTCCCGAAGCTCGCCCGCGAGGAGATCCTCCAGATCGTCGACCTGATGCTGAACCGCCTGCGGGTGCAGATGGCCGAGCACGAGGTGACGATCGAGCTGACGGCAGAGGCGAAGGACCTGCTCGTCGAGAAGGGCTACGACCCGGCGATGGGAGCCCGGCCGCTGCGCCGCGCGATCCAGCGCTTCATCGAGGACCCGCTCGCGGACTTCGTCCTCGGCCGGTCGCTCGAGCCGGGCTCGACGATCCTCGTCGCTCGCAAGAACGAGGAAGAGGTCGACATCACGGTCGTCCCGCCGGCCCCGCCGGAAGCGATCGGCGTCAGCACGGCGCCCGACGCGCCCCCGGACGACCTCACCGCGACGGAATAGCTCGCACGACTGAACCTGGTTCGCGCCTTTTGCGAACCAGGTTCATGAGTTCTCTCGCGAGGCGCGATCGCTAGCTGTCGAGCTGCCAGACGTCGTCGCGGAGCAGCGGCACGACCGTCCCGTCGCCGAGCACGGCGTCGACCGCGACCTCGGGCCCGCCGATCATGAAGTCCGTGTGCACGCTCGAGACGTTGACGCCCTCGCCGGGCTCGCCCTCGACCGCCTCGGCGTAGGCGCTGCCGTAGGCGATGTGGCACGTGGCGTTCTCGTCGAAGAGCGTGTCGAAGAACGTGAGGCCGGTCTTGCCGATGCGCGACTCGCCGTCGACGAGCGCCACCTCACCGAGGAACGGGGCCGTATCGTCCGAGGCCAGTTGCCCTTGCAGGACGTCGGCGCCCTCCTCAGCCTGCACGTCGACGATCCGGCCGCCTTCGAACCTCACCTCGAGCCCGGTGACGATGCGGCCGTAGAGCGCGAGCGGCCGAGTGGAGCGAACGAATCCCTCGGTGCGGCGCGAGTCGGGGGTCGTGAAGACCTCCTCCGTCGGCATGTTCGCGACGTACCGCAGGCCGTCGGCAGTCTCCGACTCGACACCCTGCCAGCGCGATTCGGGCAGGAGGCCGACGGTCAGGTCGGTGCCGGGGCCGTGGAAGCGAATCGCATCGACGCGCATGTCGTTCAGGAGCTCCGCCCGCCGGCCGATCTTCTCGACATGTGCGCGCCAGGCGGCCACCGGGTCGTCCTCGTCGAGCCGCACGCAGAACTCGACCGCCTGCCACAGCCGCTCGATGTCCGGCTCCCCGAACATCTGCCGTGCCCAGCCCGTGTTCGGCACGCCGATCACCGTCCAGTTGTTCAGCCGCTCGTTGATCTGGCGCGTGTTCTCCTGGGCGAGGTCGAGCATGCGAGCCCGGCCGACGCGGTCGCCCGGGAGGTCGGCGAGCAGATCCGGCTCGGCATCGCCGGTCAGCGCGATGACGGCTGCACGCTCGTCGCCGACCTCCTGCGCGCGCCGGAGCAGCCACGGCGGTGTCCACGAGAGCACCTCGTCCTGCGCCCCTTCGATCAGGGCGCGGCGCAGGTGCTGGTCACCGTAGTAGACGTCGACGAAGCGGGCACCGGCCTCGTAGGCGGCTCGCGTGACCGCGCGTGCGATCTCCGCGTGCTCGACGCGCGCAACCACGTCGACGAGTTGCCCGGGCTGGACGTTCGCGCCGACGCGGACCGCGAGCTCCGCGTACCGCGCGGCGCGGTCTACTCCGTGAGCTGCCAAACGTCCTCGCGCAGGAGCGGCACGACCCGGCCGTCGGCGGTGATCCCGTCCACTTCGACTTCGGGCCCGCCGACCATGAAGTCGGTGTGCACCGTCGAGACGTTGACGCCGTCGGTTGCCTCCTGGTCGTCGTGGCCCTCCGGAATCGCCGTGCCGTACGCGAGGTGGCACGTCGCGTTCTCGTCGAAGAGCGTGTCGAAGAAGATGAGGCCGGTCTTGCCGACGCGCGACTCGCCGTCGACGAGCGCGACCTCACCGAGGTGCACGGCGTTCGCGTCGGTCGAGATCTGTGCACGAACGACCTCGGCTCCGGTGTCGGCTTGCACGTCGACGATGCGGCCGCCCGCGAACGTCACCTTGAGCCCTTCGACGACCTCGCCCATCAGCGCGAGCGGTTTCGTCGAGGTGACGACGCCCTCGGCGCGGCGTGCGTCAGGCGTCGCGAAGACCTCCTCGGTCGGCAGGTTGGCGGTGTACGGGCGGCCCGCGGCTGTGTGGAAGAGCGCCGAGGCGAAGTGCGTGTGCTCGAGCAATCCGATCTCGAGGTCGGTGCCGGGGCCCCGGTAGCGCAGGGCGTCGAGGTGGAGCTCGTTCAGCGCGCGGGCGCGGCGGTCGAGGCGCGCCATGTGGTCGCGCCACGCACCCACCGGATCCGCCTCGTCGAGGCGGGTGCAGAAGGCGAGCGCGTCCCAGAGCCGTTCGACGTCGGGCTCACCGAACATCTGGCGAGCCCAGCCCTCGTTCGGGTACGCGACGCCCGTCCAGTTGACGCTGCGATCGTGCAGTTGCCCGACCGTGACGCGTGCGACCTCCTTCATCTGCGCGCGGCCCACACGCTCGCCGTCCAGGTCGGCGAGCAGGGTGGGCTCGGGATCGCCCGTTGTCGCGACTGCGGCGCTGCCGGACATCGCCTTCGCACGCTCGACGAGCCATGGCGGTGAGTGCTCGAGCGCCTCGTCGGGGCCGAGCTCGATCATCGCGCGGCGGACGTGCTGGTCGACGTAGTAGACGTCGACGTAGTGCGCGCCTACCTTGTAGGCGGCGCGCGCGAGGGCGCGCGCGAGCGGCGCGTGCTCGATCCGGGCGTTGATGAAGACGTTCTGGCCGGCGTCCACGTTCGCCCCGACCTCGACGGCGACCGCGGCGTAACGCTCGAGCCGCTCGTCCAATGCTGTTCCCATGGGATTCACGGCTCGGGGCAATATAGAGGAGGCGTCGCTCTCAGGTGTCGAGCGGGACGTCGTCCCAGTCTTCCCCTCGACCGCAGAGCCAGTTGAGCGCGTGATGCCGCTCGACCGCGATCGAGTGCGCCTCGCCGTGCTGCTCGGGCGAAAGGTGGCGATAGACCTTTCCGTACGCGCCGAAATCGCCGCGGACGGGCTGCGGCAGCACGCCCTGCTCGTAGCCGCGCATCGCCGTCGCCGCGATCAGCTGGTCGAACGTCTCGTAACGCTCGGGCAGCTCGAGGACGCCCGCGGCCTGCAGCTCGGTCGTCCGCGCGCGCCAGTGCCAGAGCCGTGCCGACTCGCGCTCGAGCTCGACGTCGTCGGCCTCGCGGAGCTTTGCCTCGTCGAGCTCGGTGGCGACGACCTGCCCGGCGTCGAACGGAGTGTCGTAGGCGGGCAGCTCGGCGAGCTCGAGCGCCCACAGGAGGGTGCCCAGAGCCTCCCCGTGCCACACGGCGTCGACGACGCCCGGGTCGCCCGCGCCCGCGGGCAGGCGAGCGAGGGCGGCTTCGAGCTCCGCGCGCATCGCGCGGCAGCGGTTGACCACTTCCCCCTGGGAACGCAGCTTGTGGCGTGCCACTAGCCGAGCAATCGCGTCCAGCTCGGCCAGCGTGTCGGCTTCGAGCTCGATCCCCGAGGCGCTCGCGTTCTCGCGGACCTGTTCCGGGCGGCTCGCGCCGACGATCGCCGAGGCCACGTTCTCCTCGCGCAGCACCCAGCCGAGGGCGAGCTGCGCCATCGTGATCCCGAGGCGCTCGGCGACCGGCACGAGCCGCTGCACGCGCTCGAGCACGTCGTCGTCGAGCAGGTGGCCCATCTGGTGGCCCATCCGCTCGCTCGTCGCCCGCGACCCCTCCGGCGGCGCGGCGCCCGGCCGGTACTTGCCGGTCAGCGCGCCCTGTGCGAGCGGCGACCAGACGATCTGCGAGATGCCGTTTGCCCGGCAGAGCGGGATCACCTCGCGCTCTGGCTCGCGCCAGAGCAGCGAGTACTGGGGCTGCGAGCTGACGAACTTCGCCCAGCCGTGCTCCCGGCTCAGATCGAGCGACGCCTGGATCTGCGGCGCCGTCCACTCGCTGAACCCGATGTAGCGGGCCTTGCCGCTCGTGACGACGTCGTTCAGCGCCTCCATGGTCTCCTCGAGCGGCGTCTCCGAGTCGTAGCGGTGGCACTGGTAGAGGTCGACGTGGTCGGTCTGGAGCCGTTCCAGCGACGCGTCGATCTGCTTGAGCACCTGCGCGCGCGAGAGCCCCCTGTTCTCGCCCGAGTCGTCCATCGGGAAGTAGAGCTTCGTCGCGAGCACGTACGAGTCGCGCGGCCGGGCGGCGAGGACGTGGCCGAGGAAGCTCTCGGCCGCGCCGGCTGCGTAGACGTTCGCGGTGTCGATGAAGTTGATGCCCGCGTCGAACGCCGCGTCCACGCAGGCCCGCGCCTCCGCGTCGCCCACCCCGCCGCCGTAGGTCAGCCACGAGCCGAGGCTGATCTCGGAGACCGTCAGGTCACTGTCGCCGATTCGTCTGTATCTCATGTCGGATTCGTATCCGTTTCGGCACCGATGCCGTCGGGGCCTACAGCTACCGTGCCGATTCGTGGCGAGACCGGCAGCAGTCCAGCACGTGTGCTCCGAGTGCGGGACGTCGTCCGGCCGCTGGCTCGGGCGCTGTCCCGGCTGCGCCGAGTTCGGGACGATGATCGCCGAGGCGGTCCCGTCGCGTGAAGAGCGGCAGCGCGGCGAGCGCCGGCGCGCCCCGGGCCGGACGCCGCTGCGCCTCGTCGACGTCGTCGCGGAGGAGAACGAGCGGATCTCCACCGGCGTCCCGGAGCTCGACCGCGTGCTCGGCGGCGGTCTCGTGCCCGCGTCGCTCGTGCTGGTCGGCGGCGAGCCGGGCGTCGGCAAGTCGACGCTCCTGCTCTCCGCGCTCGGGGCGATCTCGGCCGACCGGCGCGCCCTCCTCGTCACCGGCGAGGAGTCGGTCGCCCAGGTGAAGCTCCGCGCCGCGCGGCTCGGCGGCTGCGACCACGTCGAGATCCTCGCCGAGACCGACCTCGAAGCAGTCTGCGAGCTGCTCGAGCGCGAGCGGCCGGCGGTGTGCGTGATCGACTCCGTGCAGACGCTCTGGTCGGGAGACATCGGCTCGGCGCCCGGGTCGGTCGCGCAGGTGCGCGAAGCGGCCGGGCGGCTGCTCCGGGTCGCGAAGGAGAGCGGCGTCGCGACCTTCCTCGTCGGACACGTGACGAAGGACGGCTCCGTCGCCGGGCCGCGCATGCTCGAGCATCTCGTCGACTGCGTGCTCCAGTTCGAGGGCGACCGCTACCACGAGCACCGCATCCTGAGAGCCGTCAAGAACCGGTTCGGCTCGACCAACGAGCTCGGCGTTTTCGAGATGACCGGTGCCGGCCTCGTCGGCGTCCCGGATCCGTCCGAGCTCTTCGGGCGCACGCACGCCGGCGAGATCGGGGCCGCGGTCGCCTGCGTCCTCGAGGGGTCGAGGCCGATCCTCCTCGAGATCCAGGCGCTCGTCGCCCCCACCGATCTCGCCATGCCCCGCCGGGTCGGCACGGGCGTCGATCCCAAGCGGCTCGCGATGATCGTCGCCGTGCTCGCCCGTCACGCCGGCCTGCCGCTCGGCGGCGCGGACGTGTTCGTGAACGTCGCCGGAGGCGTGCGGATCGACGAGCCGGGCGCCGACCTCGGGATTGCGCTCGCGATCGCCTCGGCGGCGAAGAACCTGCCGGTGCGGGAGGGTCTCGCCGCCTTCGGCGAGCTCGGCCTCACCGGCCGGCTCCGCCCGGCGACCCAGGCCGACCGGCGGGTCGCGGAATGTCACAAACTGGGGATCGGGACCGTGCTTGCGCCGATCGGCACGAAGGACGCAGGGGTGGAGGCGGAGACGCTTCGCGCCGCCCTTGCCGCCGGGCTCGGCGAGAAGCCGTCCTGAGCAGGGATTTTCACTAAATCCCTGCAAAAATGGCGGTTTTTCGGCAGTTCTGCTACCCTGGTCTCCTCGCCGGTAGAGCCCTTCGGGCCGCCGGCACTTTCGCGACTACACCGGAAAGAGGAGCGCAGCTTGTACAAGGTCGGTGACAAGGTGGTGTATCCCCACCACGGTGCTGGGACGGTCGTAAAGCGCGAAAAGCGCGAGGTTCTCGGCGAAAAGCGCGAGTACCTGACGATCAAGATCCTGCACAACGACATGACCGTGAACGTCCCGGCTGACAATGCCGAGCGCGTCGGTCTGCGGAAAGTGATCGACGAAGAGGCGGTCAAGAAGGTCGTCAAGTACCTGACCTCTGGCGGAACCGAGATGCCCAAGAACTGGAATCGCCGGTTCAAGCACAACCGCGACAAGATGAAGACCGGCGACATCTACGAGCTCGCCGAGGTCGTCCGGAACCTGGCCCTGCGCGACGGCGAGAAGGGCCTGTCGACCGGCGAGAAGCAGATGTACGTGAAGGCGAAGAAGATTCTCGCGTCCGAGCTCATGTACGCGAAGACGATGAGCGAGGACGAGGCGCTGGAGTGGCTCGAGGAGACGCTGACGGACGGCGTCAAGCCGAAGCTGACGCCGGCGGAGAAGGCAGCCGCGCGGAAGACGCCCGCCAAGAAGCCCGTCGTCGCTGCGCCGGTCGCGAAGGCCGTCGCTCCGTCGAGGGCTCCCGTGCGGCCCGCCGCGAAGAACGGCGTCGCGAAGCCGGCGGCGAAGAAGCTCGCTGCCGCGAAGCCGAAGACGGCTGCCGGCACGAAGCCGACGGCCACGAAGAAGACGACAACCACCGCCTGATGACAGTCTGGGCCGTTCTCGTCGCCGCCGGGCGAGGGGAACGGCTCGGGGAAGACCGGCCGAAGGCGTTCGTTCGCCTCGGCGATCTTCCCCTGCTCGCGGAGCCCCTCCGGCGTCTCGACGAGAGCCGCTTCGTCGACGCGGTCGTCGTCGTGGCGCCGCCGGAGTGGGAGGAGCCCGCGATCCTGCTCGCCGAGGAGGTCGGCGCTTCGAAGGTGATCGCCTGCGTGACCGGCGGCGAGACCCGCACCGCCTCGGTGCGCGCGGGGGTGGCCGAGGTGCCCGACGAAGCGGCCGTGATCCTGGTGCACGACGCGGCGCGCCCGCTCCTTCCCGACGCGGTGATCGACAGGCTGATCGGCGCGCTCGGCGAGGGGTACGACGGCGCCGTGCCGGTGCTGCCGGTGACCGACACGGTCAAGCGCGTCCGCGACGGGGTGGTCGACGAGACCCTCGTGCGCGGCGAGCTCGTGACCGTGCAGACACCGCAGGCGTTCATGGCGCCGGCCCTGCGGGCAGCGCTCGCCAACGGGTCGGAGGGCTCGGACTGCGCCTCGCTCGTCGAGTCGAACGGCGGGCGCATCAGGACGGTCGAGGGCGACGAGCGCCTGCTGAAGGTGACGACGCGGGCCGATCTCGAGCGAGTCGCCTCGTGGCTGTAGAGGTCGTCGTCTTCGACATCGGCGAGACGCTCGTCGACGAGACCGGCATGTGGGAGCGCGCTGCGGCAAGCGCCGGCGTGCCGGCGTTCACGCTGATGGGCGTGCTCGGTGGGGTTGCCGCGCGCGGGGAGCACCACGGTGACGTGTGGAGGATCCTCGGCGTCGAGCCCCCCGCCTCCACGTGGGAAGACGACGAGTGGTACCCGGATGCCCGGCCGTGCCTCGAGCGGCTGCGCGCCGCGGGCTACCGTGTCGGAGCCTGCGGCAACACGCCCGCGTTCGTCGAAGACGAGCTCGCGCGCGCACGCCGACTTCGTCGGTTCGTCGGCGAGCTGGGGTGTAGACAAGCCGGCCCCGGAGTTCTTCGCGCGGATCGTCGAGTTGGCCGATGCTGCGCCTGAGAAGATCGCGTACGTGGGCGACCGCACCGACAACGACGCTGCACCGGCGCTCGCCGCCGGGATGGTCGCGGTGCATATCCGACGAGGCCCCTGGGGATACCTGCACGAGCCGCCCGCCGGCGCGCTTCGTATTCGCTCACTCGACGAGCTGCCGGCGGCCTTTCGGTGAGCCTGCGCGTCGGGATCGGGGTCGATGCGCATGCGCTCGAGCGCGGAGTGCCGCTCGTCCTCGGCGGCGTCCGGATCGACTACGACCGCGGCCTCGCGGGCCACTCCGACGGCGACGTGCTCGCGCACGCGCTCACCGACGCGCTGCTCGGCGCGGCCGGGCTCGGCGACATCGGCGCGCTCTTCCCGTCCGGGGACGAGCGCTTCCGCGGCGCAGCGAGCCTCGACCTGCTGCGCGAGGCCTACCGCCAGGTGCTGGAGGCGGGCTGGCAGCTCGTGAACGCCGACTGCGTGCTCGTCGGCGAGAAGCCGAAGATCGCGCCGTACCGCGAGGAGATGCGCCGGCGGTTGTCGGAGGCGCTCGACGGGGGCGAGGTGAACGTGCGTGCGACGACGACCGACCAGCTCGGCTTCACCGGCCGCGGCGAGGGCCTCGCCGCCCACGCGGTGGCGCTGCTCGAGACGCGCTGATGGAGATCGTCCGCTACGCGGACCGCAGCGACTTGCGCGAGCTGCGTGGGGAGGTCCTCAACACCTTCCCGGCGTACATGAATCACAACACGATGGGCGGCCGGTACTGGGGAAGGCTGTACGACGAGTTCCCCGCCTTCCAGCTCGCGCTGCTCGACGGAGGGGAGCTCGTCGGCGAGGTGCACGCGCTGCCGGTGCGCGTGGACGGTGAGCTCCCGGCGGGCTGGGACGAGGCATTCGAGCGAGGGATGGAGCAGGGCAACGGCAACGTCCTGTCGCTCCTCGCGATCAGCATCCGGCCGGAGCGCCGTGGCGGCGGTCTCGCGACGACCTTGATCGGGGCGGCGCGCGACGCTGCCGCAATTGCCGGGCTCGAGTCGGTGATCGCCCCGGTCCGCCCGACCCTGAAGGCGAGCTACCCGCTGATCCCGATCGAGGAGTACATCGGCTGGCGCCGCGAAGACGGCTCGCACTTCGACCCGTGGATCCGCGTGCACGAGCGCGTCGGCGGCGAGATCGTGGCCGCGGCTCCCGAGTCGATGCTCATCGAGGCTCCGGTCGCCGACTGGGAGGAGTGGACCGAGTTTCGCGCTCCCCGCCGACGGCTCGTACGTCCTCCCCGGGATGCTCGCGACCCTCGAGGTGCAAGGCGGTGTCGGCAGGCACGTCGAGCCGAACGTCTGGATGCGGCACCCGCTGTCGCGCTAGCCGGGAAGGCTCGCCGCGCCCTCGCGCAGGACGACGAGGCCGTCGCGGGCGAGTGAGACGAGCGCGTCGCCGTCCGCCGGCTGCTCGCCGGCCGCGACCGCGCGCAGCGCGATCGCGCGGCGCTGCCTGAACGAGCCCTCGAATGCCGACTGCTTGCGCAGCGGCTCGTAGCGCAACCCGCGCGACGGGCAGTGTTCTGCGAGCGGGCAAACGCCGCAGCGCGGGATTCTCGCGAGGCAGACCGTCGCGCCGAGGTCGAAGAGCGCCTGTGCGCACGCGCCGTCGAACGCGTCGCCGGTGCGCTCCTGCACGCGGCGCACGTTCGTGTCGACCGGAAGCACGTCGCTGCCCGAACGCGAAGTTGCCGACGGCGGCCGCGGTGTAAGGGCCGACGCCGGGCAGCTCGGTGAGGTCGGCGGGCCAGCCGCCGGCGGCGACCGCGCAGGCAGCGCGGTGCAGGCTGACGGCGCGCCGGTTGTAGCCGAGCCCCTGCCACTCGACGATCACCTCGCCCGGCGAGGCGGCGGCGAGCGCCTGCACCGTCGGCCATCGCTCGAGCCACGCGTGCCAGCGCGGGATCACCCGCTCGACCTGCGTCTGCTGCAGCATCACCTCGCTGACGAGGATCGCGTACGGATCCTTGGTGTGGCGCCACGGAAGGTCCCTTCCGTTCTTCCCAAACCAAGCCACAAGCTGCTCCTTCACGCGAGCAAGCCTAAAAGTCGTAGCGGAGGCTACGGCCGGAAGTGGAAACGGCCCGCGACCCGCTCGAGTTCTTCGACGACCCGCGCCCACGCCGAATCGCTGTGCAGGCCGTCGTCGATCGCGCGCTCGGCGGTCGTCGCGGCTGCGACTCCATACTCCGCCTTCAGCTGCTTGTACAGGCTGTAGCAGCCCGGAACGGTCTTCAGGATGCCTGTGAGGTTGGCGATCACTGCCGGATCGTTGGGATGCGCCGCTTCTACTGCGCGGGCGCAGGCGTCGATCTTCCCGCGCAGCGTAAGAGTCGCCAGCTTGTTCTGAATGGCGGTCGCGACGTGGAAGGCAACGAAGTATTCCTCGGAACGGCCGGTGTCGACGTCAATCCCGAACTCGTCCTCGGGTGCCTGCTTGAAATAGAGGACGTGATGCGGCATGAGCGAGCAGGACCCCAGCCGGCTTCCGGCGCAGCCGAACGTGATGAATGGAGCCGCCTCGGCGATCCCCCGAGCATCGGTCTGCGCAGCAGCCCCGTCGTCGCGGAGCACCTGGGCGGAAGACGGAAGCGACACGCTGAGTACGACACCGTCCGACTTGTTGACCAGCTCGAACGGAATGACGCCCAAGATGTTTTTCGGGCCGTAGCAGTAGAAAGCAGCCTGCGCGGCTCGGCCGGATCCTGTCCATGAGCCGCGTGTCGGATGCTTCGCATCGCATCCGGGAACCCATTGAGCGTGCTCCGGCTTTCCGATTGCGCTGCCGACAGCAACGCCGAGAACCGCCGCCGCTGCGAGCGGCGCCGCGACGCCTAAGCGCGCTGCGTACCTGAATCCCATCCCCGACTTGCGATTGTGCGTCTTTCACGCGTCGCGTGCAAGAGGGCGGGGCCCCAGTGCGACTCTCCGGTCGTAGCGCGCGTGGCACGGGACCACGTTCGGGTTGTGAGCTCTGGACGCACGGCTACCGCGCAAGCGAGGATGGTGGGACCATGGTGGCGGAAGCTTCACGAGCCACAAAGGCTGTCGGCATGGCGGCGCTGCTCGTCGGCGTGGCGGTCGCGCTCGCCGATTCGTCGATCGTCGTCCTCGCGCTTCCCGATCTGCTGAAGCAGTTCGACACGTCGATCGAGTCGGTGTCGTGGGTGGTCACGGCATACAACGTGGCGCTCGCGTGCGTTGCGTTCGTCGTCGCGCGAACCGCCCTCCGCTCACTCGACGCCGCTCGCCTCGCGCAGGTGGGAGGGCTCCTCTTCTTCGCGGCGTCGCTCGCGTGCGCGCTCTCGTCGGGCGTCTGGGAGCTCGTGGCGTTCCGCTCGGTTCAGGGAGCCGGAGCGGCCCTCTTCGTCGTGGGCGCGCTGCCGCTCGTCCGCGCCGCGGCTTCGACACCCGCGCGCGGCACGGCCCTCTGGGCCGGCGCAGGGATCTTCGGCGCCGCGCTCGGGCCCGCCGCTGGCGGGCTGCTGACCGACGTCTTCAGCTGGCGCGCGATCTTCTACGCGCAGGCGCCGATTGCGGCGGTCGGGTTCGTCGCGTCGCTCCGGCTTCGCGCGGTGAGGCCGGAAGCCGTCCCCGCGGCGTTGCGTTCGCGTCGCGCTCGCTGGGCCGAAGGTCTGGCCCTCGCGCTGGCGTCGGCCGCACTCGTCGGCCTGCTCTTCCTCGCGGTTTTGCTCCTGATCGACGTCTGGCGGCTTTCGCCGCTCGCTGCCGCCGGTGTCGTCAGCGTGATCCCGCTCGCCACGCTCCTGGCGCAGCCGTTTGCGTCCTCTCGGGGCTTCGGCCTGACGGCGGCCGGTGCGATCCTGCTCGCGGGCGGGCTCGCCGGAATGGCGTTCCTGCCTGCCCGGAATCTCGGCTGGGTCGTCGCCGCCCTCGCGATCTCGGGCGCCGGGCTCGGACTGCTCCTGCCGACCCTGACCCATCGTGTCCTCGGCGCCCACGACTCACCCGTGCTGAGCGGCGCCGAGTCGATCTGGATCCGCCACGCGGGGCTCGTCGCCGGCTTGCTCATCATCACGCCTCTGCTGACGAGCGATCTGTCGGCGGCGGGGACGAGCGCAAAGCTACGAGGCATCTCGGCCGTGCTCGACGCGCCGGTACCCGCCTCGACCAAGCTGCGGCTCGCGATCGACCTCGCACCGGTGCTGAGCCGACCGGCTCGAGAAGGGCTGCCCGACGTCACGAAGACGCTCGCGGCCAAGCACGAGAGCTCGCTCACGACGATCGGTCACGTGCTTGACCGGATCGTCGTCGCGACGGTGACCAGGGCCTTTCGGCGATCGTTTCTCGTTGCGGGCCTCTTCGCGCTGCTCGCAGTCGTGCCGCTCGCGGTCCTGGGCCGCTCCGGGATCCCCTCACGTCGACGATTCCAGGCACCAGCGGTCGCGATCCTCGTGGTCGCGGCGCTCGTCGGCGCCGAGCTCGCGCGCGGGGGTGCCTCCTTCGGAACCAAGCCCGAGCTGCTTGCTCCATGCGCGCCTCGCTCGACGCCCGCGACGGGGGGCGCCGGCGGACAGGTGCAGCAGGCGATTCTCAGCGGGCTCGATCGGATCTCGTGCCGGCTCGGCGTGAGGCGAGAGCAACTGGTCGCCAATCTCGCGAGCGCGGGCAGTCGGAGCGGGATCGCCGCAGAGGTCGCGCTCCTTGCGCCGCTGATCGGCGGCGTTCCGGACTGGCTGAAGGAGCTGCTCGGAATCGGTAAATGAGCTAGCGCGACGCGATGCGAAGGCCGAGCAGCCGCGGTATCGCGGCAACAGCTCTCGCCGCGGCCGCGGGGCGCCTGCCTGCGGCTTCTGCGTCGTCGATCGCGAGCAGCGCCCGGCTGACGATCGACTGGCCGGCCGAGCGGAGCGGCTGCGGCGGAAGCTGCGGCATCTTGCGCGTGACGAGCGGCAGGTTCGACCACCGGTCGTCGGCGCCGGTCGCGAGCGAGGCCAGCACCTGGCCGCCGAGCCAGCTCGGGCCGACGCCGTTGCCGGTGTACCCGGCGCCGAAGTGGATGCGAGTCCCGGGCACGGTGCGAAAGAACGGGAGGCGGTCGCTCGAGACGTCGATCGGCCCCTCCCACGCGTACTCCACGGGCACGTCCGCGAGCGCCGGAAGCAGCGTGCGGAGCGCCACCTCGGCGCGGACGACGGAGCCGGAAGCGCTGCCCATGAGGACGCGGCCGTCATGGGTCGTGCGGAAATAGCTCAAGAATGCGCGCGCGTCGAACACGGCCTCGCCGTTCTGCCACCCGAGGCGTTCCGCGAGGTCCGGCACGACCGCAGTGAGGACGATCGCGCTGCGGAAGACGACGACGTGTCGCGCCGCCGGCCAGCGCGCGGCCCACGCATTCGTCGCGATGACGATCTCCTGTGCGCGAACCGCACCCTCGGGAGTGCGCACGCGTCCGTCGACGATCTCGAGCGCCGGCGTCCGCTCGTAGACGCGCACGCCACGACGCAACGCTCGCACGAGCCGTGCCGGCTGCACCGTCGCACCGTCCCGGAAGAACACACCGTCCCGGAACGCGGGCGACTGCAGCCGTTCGGAGACCCGGACCGCGACGGCCTCGTCGGGCACGCCGAGCTCGGCGGCCAACTCGATTGCGCTCCGGACGCTTTCGTCCTGCGCGGGCGACGTCGATGCGAGCAGCAGCCCGCCCTCTCTCAGCCAGACGTCCTCGCCGAGTGACCGGACCACGGTGATCGCGCCGTCGGCGGCCCGCGCCGTCTCGAGCGCACCTTCGGCTCCGACCGCCTCTCTGAGCCGGTCGAGCGACGACCAGTAGCCGTGGAGAAAGCCCCCGTTGCGAGCGCTCGCGCCCGCGCCGCACGTCTCGGCCTCGAGCACGACCACGGAGGCACCGCGCTCTCGCAGCGCCCGGGCGGTCCAGAGGCCCGTCAGCCCGCCGCCGATCACCGCGACGTCCGCCTCGATCGTCTCCTGGAGCGGTGGGGCGGCCTCGTCTGCGGGAGCCTCGAGCGCCCACCAGGGCGACGTCGAGCCTCGCACCGCCTCGCTGACCGAGAGCTGCGTGCGTCGCGTCCCGCTCCCGCGGACGGCGCGGATCGCGCTCACACCCGCTTCGTGTCGCGCTGGTACGCGCGGCTCGCGAGCAGGGCGCAGCCGACGCTCCACACTCCGATCACGGCCCAGCCCGTCGATCCCCAGCCGCGGCCGCCGAGGCCGACATGGCTCGCCTGGACGAGCCAGTACGAGGGCAGGGCCTCCGCGATCTTCAGCATCACGCCGGAGGTGATCGGGAACCAGATCCCCCCGAGCAGCGCGAGGATCGCGGTCGTGCCGCCCATCGCGGGGCCGACCGACTCGGGGCTCAGCAGATGCCCCATCAGGATGCCGAGGCCGGCGAACGGGATGAGGCCGACGAGCATCAGGCCCGTCATCGCCAGCCAGTTGCCTGCCGAGAGGCGGACGCCGAGGGAGAAGCCCGCCAGGTAGAGCAGGCTGATCGTGAGGAGCGCCATCGCGTAGGCGGTGACCACCTTCGTCCGGAAGTACGCTCGCGGCGAGAGCGGTGTCAGACGCAACTGGCGGGTCCAGCCGATCGAGCGCTCGTTGGCGATGCGCGCTCCGCTTCCGAGCACGGCGTTCATCGTCCCGAAGGCCGCAAGGCCGACCATGAAGTAGACGGGCGCGGGGATGCCCGTGCCGCCGAGGTTGAGCGCATTCCGGTTCGGGCCCGCGATCGCGTAGTAGAGGACGAGTGGGAAGCCGAACGAGAAGATGAAGAAGCGCCGGTTCCGGAAGGTGCGCCTCAGCTCCAGGCGGGTGTAGGTCGCGTTCATGCCCTCGCCTGCTCGGTCTCGGCCGGGTCGGCGGTGAGGCGCAAGAACGCCTCCTCGAGCCCCGCGCCGCCGATCTCGATGTCCCGCGCGTCTTCGAACCGTGCGAGCAGCTCGCGGATCGCCAGGTCGGAGTCGGAGCAGGAGAGCACTACCGCGTCGCCACGCCGCTCGACGGCGGTCACACCGGGGAGCTCCGCGAGCTCGTTCTCCGGGACCCCGGGGAGCGTGGCGCGGATCGTCCGCAGGCCGACCATCGCCTTGATCTCCGTGGGCGGGCCGTCGGCGATCACGGCGCCCGCTGCGACGAGGATCGCGCGGTCTGCGTACAGATCGGCCTCTTCGAGGTAGTGCGTCGCGAAGATGACCGTGTTCCCGCGCGCCGCAAAGTCGCGGACGGTCATCCAGAACGCGTGGCGCGAGCCGACATCCATGCCGACCGTCGGCTCGTCGAGGACGAGCAGGTCCGGATCGCTGACGAGCGCGACCGCGAACCGGACACGCTGGGTCTGGCCGCCCGAGAGCTTCTCGGTGCGCCGGTGGGCGATGTCGTCGACCGAGGCGAGGTCGAGCACCTGGTCGACCTCCATCGGGGTCGGAAAGAGCGATGCCATCATCGTGACCAGCTCGCGCACGGTCAGGTCGCGCAGGACGGCCCCGGCCTGGAGCATCGCGCCGACCTTTCCGGCCTTGATCGCGGCGGCAGGTGTGGCGCCGAAGATCGAGACCGACCCGGCGTCGGGCTTCAGGAGCCCGAGCAGCATGTCGATCGTGGTCGACTTGCCGGCGCCGTTCGGGCCGAGCAGCGCGACCGTCTCGCCCGGTGCGACCGTCACGTCGATTCCCCGCACCGCCCGGACCGGGCCGGTCGGGTCCGGTACGACTTCTCGAGCTCCGTCAGGACGATGCCGGCGACCGCGGACACGCTCAGGCGAGACGCTGCCAGACGTTTTCGAGCAGCTGCGCCGTCGCCGGCCAGAGCAGGACCTGGCCGCCGAAGTTCAGTACTCCCGCCGAGAAGACCTTCGCGCCGCTCGCGTGCTCGTAGTAGGTCATCTCGGCCGAGCGTCCCGGCCCGAACAGGTCGGTGATCGTCGCGAGCACCTGTGTGCCCGGCGGCGACGAGTCCGAGCGCGCGTCGATCTCGATCCCGAAGAGGCCGAACTGGGCGCCGTTCGCAAGGCCGGTGCCCGCGAACGCCCACGGCGCGGCGTCGGCGCCGGCCACCGTGAACGGTGCGTGCCGCTCGCCGCGGTCGCTCGCGACGTACTGCACGCCGAGCAGGGCCGACTCGGGCCGCCCGAGGTCGCGCCACTCGTCGACGAGCGTGACGCGAGAGGGGTACCGGTCGACCCGCCGGAAGAAGTTGTTCGCGGCGAGAAACATGAGATTGCCGCCACGGTCGCGATAGCCCTGCACGAGGTCGTAGAGCCGCGTCGTCACGTACTCGGTGTGGCCCGGGAACACGATCAGGTCGTAGGCCGCGCGAAGCGCGTCGGGTGTCGCGAACTGCTCGAGGTCCTCGTCGGCGTACATGTCGACCTGCTTGCCGGTCTGCGCGAGCCAGTGCTGGAAGCCGAGGTCGTAGCTCCGGTACCGGTAGGGCACGCCGCGGCCGGCGTGCGGGCGCGTGAGATCGACATTGCGCGTCTTCCAGTGGGCGTACCACGTGTCGCCCCAGCCGTCCCCGTCCGCGTCGTAGAAGTTGTAGGCCTGCCACGTCGTCGTCGGCAGCACGACGGCGATGCGATGTTGCGGCGCAGCCGGGCGGACGACGATCGGTGCAAAGCCGATACGGCCGTCGGCGGCGGTGAGTTGCGCCGCATAGACGCCGGAAGGCCAGTCGGAGCCGATCGGCACGGAGATCGCGCCCGGCTGGTCGCGGTACGACCGCCAGTCGGTCGTCGTCGCGCCACCGACCGGGATGCCCTGGATCAAGCCGTTCGCGTACGTCGGCACCTGCTCTGGCCCGCTGTGCAGCATCTGCAGGGAGAGGCTCGCCGCATCGCTGCGGACGACGAGCGTCGCGGTGTCACCGGGGCGCGCGCTGCGAACGGCGAAGCCGGCATCGACGCCGAGCACGCGCACGACCGCCTTCGCCGACGCCGGGCTCGAGAGGCCCGCGAGCGGCGACGCGAGCAGGCGCAGGATGTACGTCCGCGGGGCGAGCGTCGCTCCGGGTGTCCAGGCGAGCTCGTGCTCGCCCGGGCCGAGCACCACCCGGCGTTCGCCGAGTGCGGTCTGGCCGACCGTGGCCGCCGGCTGCTCGGACCCGACTCCCTGACCGGTCTGCAGGACGTCGAGCGTGACGAGCGACCTGCGCCCGAGACGGAACCGCAACCAGGCCGCGGTGGGAGCCGACGTGACCCCGAGCGTGGTCACGAGCTCGGTGTCCCCGGCGAAGGGCCGCGCGCCGTTGTCGACGCGCACCGAGGAGAGAAGGGGGGTGCCCGCGCGCGCGGTTGCCAGGCGCCCCGCCGAGACCGCGAGCCCAGCTCCCCCGAGCGCCAGTAGCCGCCTGCGTGTTCCCGACCAGCTCATCAACCGCCGTCCAGCCTAGCCAACTCTGTGTAAGGCACTCCTTACAAGTGTGAGCCGGCCGCACGACGGCAGGCCCGCGCCACGACGACGTCCTCGTGCGCCGGGACGACGTGCACGCGCACCGGCGCGGAGGGCGCGCCGATCTCGGCCTCGCCCGCGGTCGTGTCGTTCGCCCCGAGGTCGAGCTCGACGCCGACCGGGCCGAGCCGCCCGCAGATCGTCGCGCGAACGAACGCGGAGTGCTCTCCGGCCCCGCCCGTGAAGACGAGCGCGTCGAGCCCGCCGAGTGCGACTACCATCGCCCCGACCGCCTGCGCTACGCGGTAGCAGTAGAGATCGAGAGCGAAGCGCGCCGAGGCCGACGGATCGGCTTCGAGCGTCTTCACGTCGCCGGTGCCGGCGAGGCCCGTCAGGCCCGACTCGTGCTCGAGGGCGTGATCGAGCTCGTCGACCGAGACGCCGTGCCGGAGGAGGTAGATGAGCGCGCCCGGGTCGAGCGAGCCGGCGCGCGTCCCCATCGGGACGCCCTCGAGCGGCGTGAAGCCCATGGTCGTGTCGATCGACTCGCCGTCTCGCACGGCGGTGACCGACGAGCCCCCGCCCAGATGGCAGACGACGAGCCGTTTGGCCTCCACGCGCTCGGATGCCCACTCGATGGAGAGGCCGTGGAAGCCGAAGCGGTGCACGCCGCGCTCGCGGAACCGCTCGGGCAGCGCGTAGGTCTTCGCGAGCTCCGGCAACGTCCTGTGGAACGCCGTGTCGAACACGGCGATGTGCACGGCGTCGGGGAGGCTCGCTCGCGCCATCCTGATCGCGTCGACCGCCAGCACGTTGTGCAGGGGGGCGATCTCCTCGAGCGCGACGAGCTCCGCAATGACCCGGTCGTCGATCACCGTCGGCTCGGTGAAGCGGTCGCCCCCGTGCACCACCCGGTGCCCGACCAGGGTGGTGCCGGCTGCCTCGTCGATCGACCCGAGCCGACGTGGCTGCTCGTCGGCGCCCACCAGGCTGAGCTTGAGGCTCATCGAGCCGGCGTTCACGACCAGGACGTCGGTGTCCGCCTCGGCTAGAACGGCCACACCCAGTCGCGGATCTCCGGGTCGTCGTCACCGTGCTCGCGCGTGTAGGCGCGCGCCTCGAGCCGCCGCTCGACCATGTGCTGGCGCAGATGCGCAGCCCGGTCGGCGAGCCCCGGAACGCGGTCGACCACGTCGATCACGAGATGGAACCGGTCGAGATCGTTCAGCATCACCATGTCGAACGGTGTCGTCGTGGTCCCCTCTTCCTTGTATCCACGCACGTGCAGGTTGTCGTGGTTTCGGCGGCGGTAGGCAAGCCGGTGGATCAGCCACGGGTAGCCGTGGTAGGCGAAGACGATCGGTCTCGAGGTCGTGAAGAGCGAGTCGAACTCGGCATCCGACAGGCCGTGGGGGTGCTCCGTGTCCGGCTGCAGGCGCATCAGGTCGACGACGTTGACGACGCGGACCTTGAGCTCGGGAAGGTGCTCGCGCAGCAACGCGACCGCCGCCAGGGTCTCGAGCGTCGGGATGTCGCCGCAGCACGCCATCACGACGTCGGGCTCCCCGCCGTCGTCCGACGACGCCCATTCCCAGATGCCCACTCCGCGCGTGCAGTGGATGACGGCTTCGTCGATCGTGAGGTAGTCGAGCGCGGGTTGCTTCCCGGCGACGATCACGTTGACGTAGTTGCGCGAGCGCAGACAGTGGTCGGCGACCGACAACAGGGTGTTGGCGTCCGGGGGCAGGTAGACGCGGATCACCTCCGCCTTCTTGTTCACGGCGTGGTCGATGAAGCCGGGATCCTGATGCGAGAACCCGTTGTGGTCCTGGCGCCAGACGTGTGAGGAGAGCAGATAGGTCAGCGAGGCGATCGGTCGCCGCCACGGGATGTGCCGCGTCACTTTCAGCCACTTCGCGTGCTGGTTGAACATCGAGTCGACGATGTGGATGAACGCCTCGTAACAGTTGAAGAGCCCGTGCCGGCCGGTCAACAGGTAGCCCTCGAGCCAGCCCTGGCATTGATGCTCGGACAGGACCTCCATCACGCGGCCGTCGAGGGCGAGCCCCTCGTCCGTCGGCTCGCGCTCGGCGTCCCACGCGCGCCCGGTCACCGCGAACACGTCGCCGAGGCGGTTCGACGCGGTCTCGTCGGGCCCGAACAGGCGGAAGCTCGTGCGATTGCCCGTGATCACGTCCCGCAGGAAGCCGCCGAGCACGCGGGTCGCCTCGCTCGTCGTGACGCCGGGCCGCTCGACCCCCACGGCGTAGTCGCGGAAGTCGGGGAGCGCGAGATCCTGCAGCAGCACACCGCCGTTCGCATGAGGGCTCGCACTCATCCGGTGCTCGCCCACGGGGGCGAGGTCCCGCAGGTCTTGGCGCAGGACACCTGACTCGTCGAACAGCTCCTCCGGCCGGTAGCTCCGCATCCACTCCTCGAGGATCGCCCGGTGCGCGGCGTTCTCGCGCGCGCCGAGCACGGGCACCTGGTGGGCGCGCCAGGTGCCTTCGATCTGCAGCCCGTCGACCTGGCGCGGCCCCGTCCAGCCCTTCGGGCTCCTCAGCACCAGCATGGGCCAGCGGGGGCGCGCGGTGCTGTCCCCGCTGCGGGCCGCCCTCTGGAACGCGCGAATCTCGTCGAGCGCCTCGTCGAGCGCCGCCGCGAAGCGCTGGTGAGCGTGTGCGGGCGGCTCGTCGAGCTCGCTCGTCACGAGGAGCGGCCGCCACCCGTAGCCCTCGAAGAGTGCGACGAGCTCGTCCTCCGGGATGCGGGCGAGCACGGTCGGGTTGGCGATCTTGTAGCCGTTCAGGTGCAGGATCGGGAGCACGGCTCCGTCGGTGGCCGCGTTCAGGAACTTGTTCGAGTGCCAGCTCGTCGCGAGCGGCCCAGTCTCCGCTTCGCCGTCGCCGACGACGCACGCGACGAGGAGGTCGGGGTTGTCGAAGGCGGCGCCGAAGGCGTGGGACAGGGCGTATCCGAGCTCGCCGCCCTCGTGGATCGAGCCCGGCGTCTCGGGCGCGACGTGCGAGGGGATCCCGCCCGGGAACGAGAACTGGCGAAAGAGCGCGCGCAGCCCGTCCTCGCCGACGGAGACGTGCGGGTAGAGCTCGGAGTACGTGCCTTCGAGATAGGCGTTCGCGACGAGCCCCGGCCCGCCGTGGCCCGGCCCCGTGACGTAGATCGCCGACAGGTCGCGGGCCTTGATCGCGCGGTTCAGGTGCGCGTAGACGAAGTTGAGGCCCGGCGTCGTCCCGAAATGGCCGAGCAGCCGCGGCTTGACGTCCTCGGCCTCGAGCGGCCGCTTCAGGAGTGGGTTGTCGAGCAGATAGATCTGACCGACGGACAGGTAGTTGGCCGCCCGCCAGTACGCGTCGATCAGCGCGAGCTCGGTCGGAGTGAGCGTCTCCGGCAGCGCGGTCAGCGCCATCCCCCTTCGAAGATCCGACAATGAACGGTCAGGACAGTTCTACCTGGTCGAGGCCACGGCTCCCTCCGCAACCGGCGTGTCGTGCGCGAGTGGCTCGGCGTCGCCGTTCACGACGAGGACCGGGCACGGGGCGTCGTGCAGCACCGCGGTCGAAACGCTGCCGTGAACGATCCGCCCGACGCGGCCCCAACCGTGGCCGCCGACGACCACGAGCCGTGCGCCGCGGTCGTGGGCGACGCGGCAGATCTCCTCCGCGGCCAGACCGTCGAGCACCAACGTGTCGCATGGCACGCCGACTTCCTCGGCTTCTGCCTTCGTCGCCGCGAGCATCTCGGTGACGCGATCGACCTCGGCCACGTGCAGTTCGTTGACGACCTCGCCGTAGCCGTAGTAGGCGCCGTAGACCGGCAGCGAGACGTGTGCCACCGACACGACGAGCAACGGCGCGTGGAACGCTTGCGCAAGCTCGATCGCCTGGCACGTCGCGGCTTCCGCGGACGGTGAGCCGTCTGTGGCGAGCAAGATGGGTTTCATGGTTCGCTCCTTCGCTGGACACTTCCAGTCTCCGCGACGAGGAGACCACCCGAATCCGGGGGGGCGCGGCAGCACGATTCGTAGTTTCCCGCAACGCAGTCCCGCAGTTCACCGGCCCAGACCGCGGGCGGTGCTGCCAACATGGAGCGATGACGCCGACAAGCGCAGGTTCGCTCGAGGTGGCGCAGGCCGAGGACGTGCTGCTGCGCGACGGCTCGACCCTGCGACTGCGCCCGCCGAGCGCGGCGGACGAAGCCGCCCTCATCTCGTTCTTCGAGACGTTGACGCCCGACAGCCGCTACCTGCGCTTTCACGGGACGACGCTGATCGATCACGGAACCGTTGCCGGCGCGCTCGTGACGGACTGGGCGTCGCGCGGGTCGCTGCTGGCCGAGCTTGCGGGGGTCGACGGCGAGCTGCGCACCGTCGCGCTCGCAACCTATGTGCGGCTGCACGATCCGGCCCGGGCGGAGGTGGCATTCGCCGTCGCCGACGAGCAGCACGGACGCGGGATCGCGACCCGCCTGCTCGAGCGGCTCGCCGCTCACGCTTCGGCCGCGGGCATCGACCAGTTCGTGGCCGAGGTGCTGCCGCACAACGCTGCGATGCTCCGCGTGTTCGACGACGCCGGCTTCGAGACCTCACGGACCTTCCAGGACGGCGTGATCGAGGTCGTGCTCTCACTCGCCCCGGGAGAGCACTACGAGCGGCTCCGTGACCGGCGGGACCACATCGGCGCAACGGCGTCGCTGCGTCCGTTCTTCGCGCCGACCTCGATCGCGGTGATCGGTGCGTCGCCCCGGCGCGGCACGATCGGCGGTGAGCTGTTCCGCAACGTGCTCCTGGCGGATTTCACCGGCGCGGCCTACCCCGTGAATCGAGGCGGCGAGCCGGTCGGGGGCGTCGGCGGCTATGCGTCGATCGCCGACATCCCGGCTCGGGTCGAGCTCGCAGTGGTCTGCCTGCCGGGCGAGCGCGTGATCGACGCGACCCGCGAGGCGCTGGTCGCGGGGGTGAAGGCGGTCTGCGTCATCTCGGCGGGCTTTGCCGAGACCGGCGCCGTTGGCGCTGCGCGGCAGGACGAGCTGCTTGCGCTCGTGCGCGCTCACGGTGCGCGGCTGGTCGGGCCGAACTGCCTCGGCATCGCCGCGACGGGCGCGCGGCTCAACGCAACGTTCGCGCGCCGCTCGCCGCCGCGCGGACGCGCCGCCTTCTCGTCCCAGAGCGGTGCCCTCGGGCTTGCACTCCTCGAGCAAGCCGACGCGCGGGGGCTCGGCCTCTCGTCGTTCGTGTCGATCGGCAACAAGGCAGATGTCTCCTCGAACGACCTCCTCGAGTACTGGGAGGACGACGAGGCGACCGACCTGATCCTGCTCTACCTGGAGTCGTTCGGGAATCCGCGCAAGTTCGCGCGCGTCGCAGGACGGGTGGCGCGCTCGAAGCCGATCCTCGCGATGCGAAGCGGAACGAGCCGCGCCGGTGCGCGTGCGGCGAGCTCCCACACGGCAGCGCTCGCGGGCTCGGACGGCGCCGTCGAAGCGCTCTTCTGGCAGGCCGGAGTGCTGCGCGCACGCACGCTGGAGGAGCTGCTCGACACCGCCGTGCTCCTCTCCTCACAACCGCTTCCGCGCGGCAACCGGGTCGCCGTGCTCACGAACGCCGGTGGGCTCGGGATCCTCTGCGCCGATGCCTGCGACGGCGCCGGGCTCGAACTGCCGGAGCTCGCGGCTGAGACCCAGGCTGCGCTGCGAGGCTTCGTGCCCGTCGAAGCGAGCGTCACGAACCCGGTCGACCTGCTCGGGTCGGCGACTGCCGACGTCTACGAGGCGGCTCTGCCGGCGCTGCTCGCGGATCCCGGGATCGACGCCGTGATCGTCCTCTTCGTTCCGCCGGTCGTCGCGACGGCCGACGACGTCACCGCCGCGATTGCACGCGGCTCGGCCGGCTCGGACAAGCCGGTGCTCCCGGTCGTGATGAGCTCCGAGGGGACCTCGGTCGGGGGCTATGCCTATCCGGAGTCGGCGGCTCGCGCCCTCGGGCTCGCCTCGCGGCGGGCGGCGTGGCTGCGGCGTCCGGCCGGTGCGGTGCCGGTCCTCGACCGGCTGGATCGAGCGTCGGCGCGGAAGGTGATCGAGGCTGCGCTCGCGAAGGCAGACGACCTCTGGCTCGACCCGGAGGAGACGCGCGCGCTCCTCCGCGCCTACGGCCTCCCGCTCGTCGAGGAGCGCTACGCCGTGAGCCCGGACGACGCGGCGGCTGCGGCTCACGAGCTCGGCTATCCGGTCGTCGTCAAGACTGCCGCCGCGGGTGCGCACAAGACCGAGACCGGTGGGGTCCACGTCGACCTGCGCGACGAGGTGAGCGTGCGCAAGGCGGCGGAGCAGATCGACGGCCCCGTGATCGTCCAGACCTACGTGCAGGACGGCGTCGAGCTGCTCGCGGGCGTGGTCCAGGACCCGCGTTTCGGGCCGCTGGTCGCATTCGGCCCGGGAGGGGTGCTGGCAGAGCTGATCGGGTCCGCCCGGCTGGCGCTCGCGCCGTTGAGCGACGTCGATGCCGAGGAGCTCGTCACGAGCGGCAAGGCCGGCCTGCTGGTTGCGGGGTGGCGCGGCGCGGCACCGGCCGACAAGACCGCCTTGATCGATCTGGTGCACCGGCTCGCGCAGCTCGCGGAGGATCATCCCGAGCTCGTGGAGCTCGATCTCAACCCGGTCCTCGCAAGCGAGTCGGGCTGCGTGGCGGTCGATGCCCGGGTGCGGGTGCGCAAGGCGAGCGGCCGGCAGCAGCCGAAGACGTGGTGAGGCTCAGGCCACGTCAGCCGGCGCGTGCGTGCGGGCGACCCCGCCCTCGAGCGCGGTAGCCGCAACTGCCTCCGCCACCCTGGCTGCGACCGAGCGGTCGAAGACGCTCGGGACGATGTAGTCGGTGCTGAGCTCGTCGCGCGGAATCACGGCGGCGAGCGCGTGCGCTGCTGCGATCTCCATCCCGGCGGTGATCTCGCGGGCGCCGGCGTCGAGCGTCCCGCGGAAGATCCCGGGAAAGGCAAGGAGATTGTTGATCTGGTTCGGGTAGTCGGAGCGCCCGGTGGCGATCACCGCGGCGAGGTCTTCGATCTCCTCTGGGTCGATCTCGGAGCGAGGGTTGGCCAGGGTGAAGACGATCGCGCCGGGCGCCATGCGCTCGACGCCGGCGCGCGTGATCGCGCCGGGAACCGACAGACCGATGAACACGTCCGCGCCGGCGAGGAGCTCGTCGGCGGTTCCCTGCTCGTTGCCGGGGTTCGTGAGGGTCGCGTACTCGCGCTTGGCCGGAGTGAGCCCCGGCCGTCCGAGGTAGAGCGAGCCTTCCTCGTCGCAGCCGATGATCGTGCGCGCGCCGGCGCCGAGCAGGATCTTCGTCACCGCCGTTCCGGCTGCACCGCAGCCGGTCGTGACGACGCGGACGTTCTCGAGCGTCTTGCCGACGACTGCGAGCGCGTTCAGGAGCGCGGCGAGGACGACGATCGCGGTCCCGTGCTGGTCGTCGTGGAAGACCGGGATGTCCAGCTCGCTCCGCAGCCGCGCTTCGATCTCGAAGCAGCGTGGGGCCGAGATGTCCTCGAGGTTGATCCCCCCGAAGCCCGGAGCGATCGCGCGCACGGCCGCGACGATCTCGTCGACGTCGCGGGTGGCGAGGCAGATCGGAAACGCGTCGACTCCGCCGAACTCCTTGAACAGCATCGCCTTGCCCTCCATCACCGGCAGCGCCGCCTCCGGCCCGATGTCGCCGAGGCCGAGCACCGCGGAGCCGTCGGTCACGACCGCCACCATGTTTCGCTTCGTGGTCAGCGTCCAGACCTTGTCCGGATCGTCGGCGATCGCGCGGCAGACTCGTGCGACCCCTGGGGTGTAGGCCATCGAGAGGTCGTCGCGTGTCTTGACCGGGATCTTGGCGACGACCTCGATCTTGCCGCCGGCGTGCAGCAGGAAGGTCCGGTCGGCGAAATGGACGACCTCGACGCCCTCGACGCCGCGGATCGCCGCGACTATTCGATCGAGTTGCGCAGCGTCGGTCGCGAGGACGGCGATGTCGCGGATCTTCGTCGAGCGTTCGACACGCACGAGGTCGATCGCACCGAGCGAGCCGCCGGCCTCGGCGATCGCTCCCGCGAGGCGGGCGAAGGTTCCGGGCAGGTCGGCAAGCCGCACGCGAACGGTCGCGCTGAATGACGCCGATGGATGAGACAAGCTGGCCTTTCAGCCGATGAAGTTCTCGTTTGATCCCCGAACCCTGCGTCCTTCGAACATGGACGCGCCGACGCGCAGTTCGCGTCCGTCGATGTCCACGAAGGTCTCGGGTACGCCGATCTCTCGCAGCCAGCCCCGGATCGATGCTTCGAGCTCAGGGAGGTCTTCGACTCCCTCGGCCCGGACGAGCCATTGTCTGCCGTTGTGGCTCGCAGCCGGGTGGAGATGGGCCAGACGGTGCTCGAGTGCGAGTGCGGCAGCCCCGTCGGGCGCGTGAATCGAGGCGCGCGATGCGGTGATCACCTGCATGACCGCTCCTTTCCTAGGATCGGGTCAAGCATCGCCCGCGCCCGCGGGCGCCGCGTCCGCCGGGACGCGGATCGCGTTGCGGGGAACTACGCGTTCGGGACGGCCCGCAGCGGGCTCGCTGCGGGCGAGCAGCCCGGCCGCGACGACGACGCAGGCGAACGCGACGACGCGCATGACGCCGAGCGCCCCGCCCGGCAAGCGCTCGTGGAAGAGCGCGAGCCCCGCGGCGATCGGGAGCGCGTTCGTCAGCAGCGATGCCGTCCCCGCGGTCGCGAGCGATCCACCGCGCTGGAATGCGAGCTGGAGCGCACCGAACGCGCCGCCGTGAGCCGCGAGCACGACGGGGACGAGCAGCAGCCAGGCGCCGCCGAAGACTGCGCCCTTCGTCGCCACGTCGCCGGCGCCGTAGAGCAGTCCGGCGGCGATCCCGAGACCCGCGCCCGGGGCGAGCCGCAGCCGCGAGACGCCGGCGAGTGCAGCGATCACAGCGGACACCACGAGCCACAGCGCGACCGCGCGGGCATCGGCGGGGTGGCCCGAGGCTGCTCCGCCTTCGAGCGAGACGCCGAGCAGGAGGAGGCCGACGACGGCCAATCCGACCGCGAGCCAATGGGTGCGTCCGACGCGATCGCCGCGGCGGTGCGCGAGCGCGGCCAGGATCCCGATCCCACCCGCCGAGGCAGCCTGCACGAGCGAAAGCGGAGCGAGCACGAGCGCGGCGACGTAGAACGCCCAACCTGCGAGGCCGACCGCGAAGCCGGTGAGCCAGGAGAGATTGCCGAAGAGCACGCGGAGCGCTCGGACGGGCCGGCGCGGCGAAAGCGAGGGCAGGTCGCGGGCGGCGCCGTGCTGCGCGATCCAGCCCCAGTTCAGCGCGACCGCCGAGAGGAGGGCAAGCGCCAGGCCGGCGCCGGTGCTCATCGCCGCTCGCCCTGGAATGGCAGGTACGCCTCGGCTGCGAGTGCGGCGATCCCGACCCGCGGCAGGTCGAGCCTGCGCTCGTACACGACGAACCGCCGCTCCCACACCGGGAAGAACTTCCGGTTGAACGCGAGCAGGTTGTCGAGCTGGAAGTGGCCCTTGAGCGCGAGCAGCGCCCGCCGCTGCAGCTCCTGGCGGCCGTTCAGCACCGCCTCCGGCGCGAGCAGCGCGGCGAAGGGCGCGAAGTTCAGCGACACGCGCTCGTAGCCGTGCTCTCGTGCCCAGGCGATGGTTTCGCAGACGAGCCATTCGTTGAACCCGTTCGGTGTCGAACGGAGCCGTGGCATCGACGACAGGGAGAGCGCCGGCGCGGCAGGCGAGAGCGCGAAGTGCAAGAAGCCCGCCGTTGCGCCGTCGGGCCCGAAGCCGACGATGAACATCGCATCCTCGTCGCCGAGACCGAAGAGCGCGTCGAGCGCCATCACGAAGCCGCGCTCCGGCGCGGTGCCGCGCCAGGCGCGTGCGACGTCCTCGAGCCGCGCACGCAGCTCTGCGTCGATCTCGCTCGGCCGCAGCGGCTGCGCGCGGAAGCCCGCATGCTCGAGCCGGTGGACGGACTGACGGACCTTGCGGATCGCTCGCCCTTCGAGCGAGAACGATTCGGTCGACACGACGGCTTCGTCGCCGTGGTAGAGCGCGTGGAGCCCGCGTACCGCGTAGAGCGGCAGGAACGCCTCGGACGCGCCGAGAATCGCGACGCGCCAGTCGCGCGCGTGCGCGTGGTCGACGAAGCTCGCGATCAGCTCGTCGAGTCGCGGCTGAGGGCCGATCGGGTCGCCCGAAACGATCGCGACACCACCGACCACGCGATAGGCGAGAAACGCGGTCTCGTCGTCGTTGAAGAAGTACGACTTGTCCGCGCGGAGCACGAACGGTGCGAGGGTGTCGGCGCCCCACGCATGGACGAGTGCGCGCGCCTGGGTGCGGTCGCGCTCCTCCTGCACGACCCGGTGACGCCACGGGGCGAGCCACCCCGCGACGACCCACGCCGTCGCGGTGACCCCGAGCAGGAGGAGCGAGAGCGGGAACCAGTTGCCGAACGGCCCGGCAAGATGGGCCGATCCGTGGACGTTCCGGCCGAGCAGCCCGCCGAGGGTCTCCGACAGCGCGAACCTCAGCGTCAGCGGCTGGTCCGCCGCCATCTGGTTCAGCCACAGTGCGGCGGCCGCATAGAGCGTGATCCAGGCGGTCGCAAGCGCGAGGCGCACGACGATCAGGTGGCGCGTCGCGGTGTCTCCCGGCCGGTCGAAGTCCTGCCGCCGGGCGACGAGGAGGACGAGCACGGTCACGGAGGCGAGCGTGCCGTGGTTGAGGCCGCTCACGATGTGGAGCGCCGTCGAGACGCCCGCGACGCCCGTCGCGACCTGCCAGGCCCGGCGGCGCCGCCGGGCCAGGCCGCGTGCCGCGACGAGGAGCGCAACCGCGGCGATCGCACCCGCGGCGCGTGCGAGCGGCCCGACGGCGTCGGGCGTGAGTGAGTGGATGATGCCGCTGTCGTCGCCCGGCAGGATCGTGTGCACGAGGTTCAGCACCGCTCCGACCGCGACGACCGACGCGACGAGGAGCGGTGCTCGTTGCCCGCGCGCGCGGGCCGGTGCGAGTGCGGCGACGGCCAGCGCGACGAGCGCCGCCGGCACATAGATCGCCTGCAGCCGCGAGGCTGCGTCGAGTGCGTCGCGGAGCGGGATCTGGCGCACGACCGCGATCGAGACACCCGTCTCTGCGTAGCCGAGGAGGCCGGTGCCGAGCCCGAGCAGGAGCGCTGCGGTCAACCGCTCGAGGCGAGCCTTGCGCGCGTAGACCCCCAATGTGAGCGCAGCCGCGAGCCAGACGGCGAGGTACCAGAGGAGCGGCGCCGAGCTGTGCTTGGCGAGCTCGTCGAGCGGCAGGGCCTCACCGAGGCGCGGTCCGGGCAGCGGCGGATGCACGAGGTACAGCCAGCCGCTCGCGGCGAGCGAGGTCGCGAGCAGCACCGGGAAGGCGGCGAGCCTACGCGCCACCGAGCCTCCGCGAGGCGGCGAGCAGCGCGCGCGACGCGTTGTCCCGCCACAGAGCCCAGTTGTGGCCGCCGCGTACGAGGAAGAACCGATGGGGCAGCCGAGCGCGCGTGAGCTCGGCCGCGAACGTCGCGTTCTGCGGCCGGAAGTGATCGTCCGTCCCGCTGTAGAACCAGATGTAGGTCTTCGCACGCCGGAGCGCCGCCGTGGCGTGCGTCAGCGAATCGAGCGGGCTGTTCGCCCGGAGGAGCGAGGTGCGGTTCCCGAAGATCGCGGCGATGCGGTCTGCGCGCTCGTATCCCGACCAGCTTTCGAGCACGCGGAACTCGCCTGGATGGTGGATGCCGATGTTCAGCGCTGCGTAGCCGCCCTCCGAGAGGCCGATCAACGCGCGCCCCGTCTCGGTCGGGATCGTGCGGTAACGCGTGTCGACCGCGCGCACCACGTCCCGCGCCACGAACGTCTCCCAGCCCGAGTTCTTCCCGATGCCGTTCGCCCACTCCTTGTCGCTGAACGAGCCCGTCGAGCCGAACGGCATGACGAGGATGAGCGGGCGGGTGCGGTGCAGCGCGACGAGCTCGTCCTCGACGACGCCCATGCGCACGGTGGCGAGGAAGGCACCGGGGCGCCCGGGGAAGCCGTGCAGGAGATAGGCGACCGGATAGCGGCGGTGCGGATGCGCCGCGTAGCCCGGAGGCAGATAGACGTCGACCGGTTGTCGCCGGCCGCCGAGTGCGGGGCTCGCGACGTAGAAGCGCGTGGACGTCCCCCGCTCCTTCACGAACGCTGCGTCGCGGGGTGGCGCGAAGCCGCGGTACACCCAGTAGTTGTCGACGTAGCGGTACGCGCCGATCGCCCCGATGGCGAGGAAGAGAGCGAGCGCGGTTGCCGTGGCCCACGATCGGCCCGGCGTTGCAAAGCCAGGAGCGATCACGCTCACGTTCTAGGACAATGCACCTGAACGAAAGCTGACGAGCCGGTTAAGGACGTATTACGCCGTTGTCGGCTTCGCCAGGTGCGCGAGCGCAAGGCCGAGCCAGCTACGGGCCTTGCTCGTCCAAAGGCTCGTCTGGTGGGCGCCCTTGTAGAGCTCGAAGACATGGCGGACGTGCGCAGCGGTCAGCTCCTGGTCGAACTGCTCGTTCTCCGCGCGGAAGCGCTTGTCGCCCCGGCCGACGTAGAACGCGAAGAAGGTGGGCCGCCGGTGCTGCGACGCACGAAGCGCGCCGATGAGCGTGTGGGCGTTCGCAGCGGGGCCGCGTGCGAGCGGTTCCGTGCCCGTCGGGTCGGTCGGGTGGAAGTAGCCGGACCACGACTCGATGACCGAGAACGATCCGAGGTGGTGGAGGCCGAGAATCGTCGCGCCGTATCCGCCCGCGGACACGCCGAGGATCGCGCGGCCCGAGCGGGAGCGGATAGTCCGGAAGTGCTTGTCGATGTAGCGGGGGACTTCCTCGGAGACGTACGTCTCCCAGTTCCGGCCGGCGCCCCAGTTCAGGTACTCCGGGTCGGTGTCGCTGTCGCGCGCGCCCTGCGGGACGACGAGGATCGCCGGGCCTGCCTGCGTGATCGCATCGATCAGCCAGTCGTTCCCGTCGTAGGCCTTCGAGCCGGCCGGGAGGCCGTGCAGGAAGTAGACGACCGGGTAGCGCTTCCCGCTGTCTGCGTACCCCGCCGGCAGGATGACGCGCGCATGCACGCGCCCGTTGAGAGCGATCGAGGTGATGCCCTCGTCGAGGTCACGGTCGTTCTTGAGCGAGGCCGCGGTCGCACCGGTTGCCGAACAGAGCACCAGGAGGAGGACGAGGATGAGAGTGAAGATGGCTTGGAGGCGCCCTCTCATCGAGATAGCCTGCCGATGGGACCTCGGCCGCGGCTAAGAGAGGTGCTCGCCGCCACCGGGAAATCTCAATCCCAGGGCAATCGATCCTTCATGAGGCGCGGCTATCGTCGCGGCGTGCCGATGCTCGCAGCCCTGCTGACTGCGGCATTCCTGCCGGGATTCGCGCTGACTGCGACCGGTCCCGACGGCGGGCAGGTGTACAGCGGCACGTTCCCGGGAGCCGACCGGCCCGGCTTCGTGTACCTGCCGCCCGGGTTCGCTTCCACGCCGGTTGCCGCGGCCCCGCGATACCCGGTGGTCTATCTCCTGCATGGGATGCCCGGCTCGCCCTCGGAGTACCTCGACGGGACGCAGCTCGCAGAGTTCGCGGATGCGGGGATCTCATCGGGAAGCCTGCGGCCGTTCATCGCCGTCGCGCCTGCAGCCGGTCCGAACCGCGAACTACAACGGCGAGTGGGCGGGGCGTTGGGAGCGCGACCTCGTTCAGCAGATCGTCCCGTGGGTCGACACCGAGCTCCCGACCATGGCGACGCGGCGGGGTCGTGTGATCGCCGGGCTGTCGGCCGGTGGCTACGGCGCGGCCGACATCGGCCTGCAGCACGCAGACCTCTTCGGCGCGATCGAGTCGTGGAGCGGCTACTTCCGCCCGCTGCACGACGGCCCGTTCAAGCATGCGTCGGAGCGCGAGCTCGCGGCGAACGACCCGGAGGCGATAGTGACGCTCGAGGGCCGGTCGCTGGCGCGCGCCGGCATGCGCTTCTTCCTCTCGAGCGGCCCGGCGCACAGTCATTGGTTCCGTCCGAGCGAGACGATCTCATTCGCGCACGAGGTGCGACGGCTCGGGCTCGACGTGAGGCTGCGCCTCTACCCCTCGAAGCAGGGCGAGTGGCGCTCACAGGTCGACGACGGCCTCCGCTGGGCGTTTGGCACGTAGGTCTGGAACCAGGTTCGGGTTGTGAACCTGGTTCATGAGTTTCGCCCTGCCGCGGCCTTCCGAGGAAACTCATGAACCCGGTTCAGAAAGCAAACCGGGTTCAGACACCACCACCACCACCAGCTCGAGGTAGTAGAACGCGTTCGCGGCGAGGTCGCCGTTCGGCAGCGTGGCGTAGTCAGGAATCACGCCGTAGCGCGTCCAGCCGAGGTGGGTGTAGATGCGATCTGCATCTGAGTCGACGTGCGTCGAGAGCCAGAGCAGGCGGAGCCCGAGCGACCGCGCGTGCTCGACGGCCGCGTCCATCAGCACGCGGCCGACGCCCCGACCGCGCGCGTCCGCGCCGACGACGAGCCGCTGGATCTCCGCGCGGTGTCTGCCGTTGCCGGCGGTGGCGCGGGCGAGGCCGACGGCTCCGACGAGCGACTCGCCCTCGAATGCGGCGAGCTGGACTCGTTCGCCGGGCTCGAGCCGCGCCGCCGACGCACGCCACGCAGCTCGAGCGTCTGCGCGGGACAACGGAGCCGCAAGGCCGAGCGCCATGTTGGACGCATGCGCATCGAGCAGCAGCTGAGCGAGCTCGTCGAGATGCCGCTCGACACCTTCACGGTCGAGCTCGACGACGTTCACGCGGCACGTCGCGTTACGCGCCAGGTCGCGACGCCGACGCCGAAGAGGACGAGCTCGACTATCGTGATCAAGAGCCGGTTCAGGAGCGTCGCGCCGAGCGCAGGCCCGGAGCTGGTGACCGCGAGCAACAGGCCGTACATCGAGGCTTCGCGCGCTCCGAGACCCGAGGGCGCGAACACGGCGACGACCGCCACGATCGCGCCGACGGCCGACACGCCGCCGAGGTACGGAATCGTCTCGGGGCCCGGGTGCGCGCCCACGCTCCGCAGCATGAAGTAGACGGCCAGCCCGGCGACCAGCCACGTGGCGCAGTAGAAGGTGAGCAGCGTGACCGTGATGGGGAACGGCAGGGGCTCGAGCTCTTCCTCGGTGAACGGACGGAGCACCCTGTTCGCGAGCGGGCGAAAGATCCGCGGGTGAAGGCCGACCACCAATACGGCGGCGAAGGCGATCAGCGGCAACAGGGGGGCGTTCACGCCGTCCACCCACGCGAGGCTGATCACGAACACGATCACGCCGGAGATCGCCGAAAGCGCCGCTTCGACGAACACCGACACGATCACGGTCGGCGTCTCCTTCACCCCGGCCGAGCGGCGAAGGGCCACCGCGCGCGCGGCGGGCGTCCAGACTGCGCCGGGGATGTACTTCGCGAGCAGTGAGACCATCTCTGCGCTGAGCGCGACACGATAGGAAATGCGAATGCCCCACGCGGCGAGGATCCGGATCCAACCGAAGATGAACACGAGGTAGTAGGCGGCAACCGCCGCGAACGCGAGCGCCAGGTAGACCGGGCTCGCGTGCGCAAGCAGAGGCGCTGCCTTCGACCATTGATCGCGCACCGCCCAGGCACAGAAGCCGAGCGTGAGGATGATGAGGGCGAGTTGAAGCCCCTTCGTGAGCAGCGGGTGGGCGCGGAAGAACGCGGCGACCGTGCGCGCGCGCAAGACGAGGCTGGCCATGCCACGAGCCTAGTTCTACGGCGTGGACAGGCGCACGCCGAGCCAGAGGCCGGCGACACCGCCGACCGCGGCGAAGAGCACCGAGGTGAACGAGAAGCTGCTTGCGCCCCAGAGCGACGGGGCGTAGCTACCGACGATCGTGCCAAGGGTCGTGCAGAGGCCGATCACCGAGCGCATGACCTCTCTCTTCGGCAGCGAAGTCGAGTCTCTAAAGTCCTGGAGTGGAACCGCTCGGTGCTCGCGACGTGATTCGAGTCCGCTTTGCGCCGAGCCCCACCGGCACGCTGCATGTCGGCAACGCGCTCAGCGCGGTCGCGAACCGGCGCTTCGGCGACCAACTGCTCCTGCGGATCGACGACACCGATCCGGCGCGGAACCTCCCGGGTGGGGAGGAGGGGATCCTCGACGACCTCCGCTGGCTCGGGGTGATGTGGGACGAAGGCCCTGTTCGGCAGAGCGAGCGGGCCGAGCGGCACCTCGAGGCGGCGCAGGCTGCCGGTCTCCCGCAGCGCTTCGAGGGCGTGATGCTCTGGCGCGACGACGGGTCGCCGACCTTCCATCTGGCGAGCGTCGTCGACGACGCCGACTTCGGGATCACCCACGTGATCCGTGGCTCCGACCACCGGGCGAACGAGGAGCTGCATGCGGCGCTCTTTCGCGCGCTCGGGGTCGAGCCTCCGGAGGTGATCCACCACGGCCTCGTCGTCGGCGACGACGGCAAGAAGCTCTCGAAGCGCGCCGAGGGCGCAACGATCGCCTCGCTTCGCGAAGCCGGGTACCCGGCCGAGGCCGTTCGCGCCTACCTGGAGGAGCTCGGCCTGCCGAAGCACGATGTCCACCTCGACCTTGCTCGGATCCGGTCGCTCTCGGTCGACTTCCTCGCGGGTCTCGACGACGCCGAGCTGGCGCGGCGTGCCTGCGTTCCCGTGGAGGCGGCGCCTCTGCTGCGCGGCGCACACGACCTCGTCGAGGCTCGCGGGCTCGCACTGTCGGTCCTCGAGCCCGAGTCGCTCGACCGGTCGGGGAGCTCGGAGACGCTCGACCGCTTCGTCGAGTTGCGGTCGCAGCTCCCCGAGACGCTCGACAAGGACGAGGCGAAGGCGCTCTTGCGCGAGCTGAAGGCTGTCGGCGGCAGCCTGAAGGCACTGCGCCTCGCGCTGACCGGCGCGGAACGCGGCCCCGAGTTGTGGGCGGTTCTGCACGCGCTGCCGCGCGACGAGGCGCTCCGCCGCGCACTACCCTAGCGATCGTGCGTCTCCACGACACGTTCACTCGCTCGCTCGTCGAGCTTCCCGCCGCGCCCGGTCCCGTGCGGATGTACGTCTGTGGGCCGACGGTGTACGCGCGCGCCCACATCGGCAACGCGCGACCCTTCGTGATCGGCATGTGGCTGCGCTCGTGGCTGCGCGCCACCGGTTACGACGCGCAGCTCGTGCACAACATCACCGACATCAACGACAAGATCTACGACGCCGCGCCGGGCGCGAGCGCCGAGCTCGCCGCACGCGCGACCGCGTGGTACCTCGAGGACACCGGTGACCTGGGCCTCGGGATGCCGGACTTTCTGCCGAGGGCGACGGACTCGGTGCCCGAGATCGTGGCGTTCATCGAGGAGCTGATCGCACGCGGCAGCGCGTACGCGGTCGACGGCGACGTCTACTTCCGCGTCGCGAGCTTCCCGGAGTACGGACGCCTCTCGGGTCAGCGCCCAGACCAGGTCGAGGAGCAGGAGCCGAACCCACGGAAGGAAGACGGTCGCGACTTCGCGCTCTGGAAGGCGAACAAGCCCGAGACCGAGGACACGTGGTGGGACTCGCCGTGGGGGCGGGGCCGGCCGGGCTGGCACATCGAGTGCTCGGTGATGGCCGAGGAGATCTACGGCCCCGCGTTCGAGATCCACGGCGGCGGCCTCGACCTCGTCTTCCCGCACCACGAGAACGAGGTCGCCCAGTCGCGTTCGCTGGGGCATCCGTTCGCACAGATCTGGGCGCACAACGGGATGCTCCGGTTCACGGGCGAGAAGATGTCCAAGTCGACAGGGAACGTCGCGACGATTCGCGAGACGCTCGACGAGTGGGGCCGCGAGGCGATCCTCGTCTTCTTCCTCACCGCACACTGGCGCAAGCCGATCGACTTCTCCGCCGAGACGATGGCGCAGGCATCGGCCCGCCGCGACACGTTGCGGAACGCGTTCACCCTGCCCGCGGCCGAGCACGACGAGGCCGGGTGGGCGGCGCTCGCGGCAGCCCTCGAGGACGACTTCGACACGCCTGCCGCGCTCGCAGTCCTGCACGAATGGGCCTCCAACGGACAGCTCGAGCTGCTTCGCCGCGGGCTCGCGATCTTCGGGCTCGAGTCGCTCGCCGAGCGCGACGAGGCGCCGCCCGAGGTCGTGGAGCTCGCCGAACGCCGGGCGCAGGCCCGCGCCGAGCGTGATTTCGAGGCGTCCGACCGGCTCCGCGACGAGCTGGCGGAGCGCGGCTGGGAGATGCGGGACGAGCCGGGAGGCGGGGGAACGCTCGTCCGCCGCGGCACGTGACGCCCGACCTCGTCTACGGCCGGCGCGCCGTGCGCGAGGCGCTGCGCGGTCGCCGGGAGGTGCTGGAGCTCTGGGCGACCGAGCGGGCGGTCAAAGCCGAGGACTGGCTCGCCGAGGCCCGGCCGAAGACGAAGGCCGAGCGCGACCTGACCGAGCGTGCCGACACGCGCGACCACCAGGGCGTCCTTGCCCTGGTCGAGCCGTTCCGCTACGCCGATGCCTACGAGCTCGCTGCCGCGGAGAAGCCGTTGCTCGCGGTGCTCGACCGGGTCACCGACCCGCGCAATCTCGGTGCGGTGTGCCGCAGTGCCGACGGAGCGGGGGCGACCGGGGTCGTCGTGCCCGCGCACGGGTCGGCCGTCGTCACGCCGGCGGTTGCGCGGTCGTCGGCGGGAGCCGTCGAGCACATCCCGGTTGCCGTCGTCAGCAACCTCGCGCGGTACCTCGAGGAGGTCAAGGGCGCCGACCTCTGGATCTACGGCGCGACGGGCGACGAGGGCACGCCGACGATGTGGGAGACCGATCTCTCCGGCGGCGCGGCGATCGTGCTCGGCGCGGAGGGCAAGGGGTTGCGTCCGCTCGTGCGCCGGACCTGCGACGCGCTCGTGTCGATCCCCCTCGCCGGGCGGATCGAGTCGCTGAACGTCAGCGTCGCGGCAGCGGTGCTTCTCTACGAAGCACGCCGCCAGCGCTCCGGCCCTGCCTGACGCAGGCCGCGACGAGCGGCTCCGCGAAGGCGAGTAAGCGGGTCCCCTGCAATAGGGGATTGTGCTCTTTGCAAAGCTTTGCTAGATTCACCTCAACCTCAGGGTGAGACTTCGGTGGTTCCAGGACGGAGGTCGAGCTCTAAATCGCCAGCTAATACGGGGGTATCCACCGTGTCCGTCCGCACCGCAACCGTTCCCAAGTCCCCGCAGAAGGTTCAACGAGAGCTTGAGGATTTGCAGCTCGTCCTCAAAGCGCGCAACGGCAGCTCCCTCGCGATGGACCAGCTGATGCGCCGCTATACCTCGTTCGTCCGGCTGAAGGCGAGCTCGTATTTCCTCGCCGGAGGCGACTCGGACGACCTGATCCAGGAAGGTCTCGTCGGTCTCTACAAGGCCGTGCGCGACTTCCGCCCGGACAAGGAGACGTCGTTCCGCTCTTTCGCGGAGCTGTGCGTGACGCGCCAGATCATCACGGCGATCAAGACGGCGACCCGCTTCAAGCATGCCCCGCTCAACCAGTACGTCTCGTTCAGCCACACGCCGGCCGGCCAGGACGGCGACGACTGCACGCTCGGCGACGCGCTCCCCGGCCCGAACGTGAACGACCCGGCCGTGTGCGTCATCTCGACGGAGGAGCTGCAGTCGCTCGTCGGCTGTCTCTCGTCGACGCTGTCGTCGCTCGAGGCGGACGCGCTGCGCCACTACCTCGAGGGCTCGTCCTACGAGCAGATGGCCGACGACCTCGGGTGCGACACGAAGACGATCGACAACGCGCTGCAGCGCGTGAAGCGGAAGATCCTGACGCATCAGGAATCCCGCCAGGTTCTTCAATAGTCAGACGACTTCGATCCGCGCAATCTCGTAGGCGGCGGCCAGCCGGACGCGCTTCGTCTGATTGTTTCGCGGAGGCTCGACGCGGAGCATCACGGCCATTTGCGTCCCGACGTCCTCGATCGGGATGAGGTAGACCGATCCGAGTTCGGGGCAAAAGACGGCGAACTCGTCGATCTCGCCCAGGTAGCCACGACGGACGAGTTTCGGGTTCGGATGGTGGCCATAGGTGCTGCACGCGCGGAAGACGACGCTCCCATTCCGCAGGCGGCCGGTCTTGCACTGAATGCGAGAAAGACGCGAGCCGTTGTAGCTGATCAGGTCGATGCGAGTGTTCTCGCCGAAGGGCATGAAGACGCCATGGCCCTGGCTGTGGAGGGCGAGGATGATCGCAAGCGTTGAGCGGTCGCCGACGTCCTTTGGATGCCACACGCTCGAAAGGGTGCACGCACCGTCGGACGAACGTGTCCAAAACAGACAACATGATCGCGACCTAGACTTCAGCTGCGCCGGAGTAGCTCAGTTGGTAGAGCACCTCACTTGTAATGAGGAGTGCGTGGGTTCGAGTCCCTCCTCCGGCTTTAGGTCCGAACCTGGTTCGTTCTTTGAACCAGGTTCCTGAGTTTCGCGGAGGCCGCGCCGAGACTCATGAACCTGGTTCGCAAAGAGCGGCGAACCAGGTTCGATCAAGCTAGGCGGCGGTCTTCGTTCGCTTCGCCGCGGCGGTCGGCTGGTCGGCGGACGGCAGCTCGAAGAAGAAGGTCGAGCCCTTGCCGTTGTTCGATTCGACCCAGATCCGCCCGTCCAGGCGGCGCACGAGCTCGTGGCAGATGTAGAGGCCGAGGCCTGTGCCGCCGATCCCGTGGTTCATGTCCGGGTCGAGGCGATAGAACTTCTCGAAGACGCGCAGCCGCTCGGCGGCGGGGATGCCGAGCCCCTCGTCGGAGACGGCCCAGCGGACGCCGCGGGGCGCCTTCGACACGTTGATCTCGACGGGGCCGCCCCCGGGCGAGTACTTGACCGCGTTGTCGACGAGGTTCGCGAGCACCTGGCGGAGCTGCTGGGGGTCGGCGGAGACCGCCGGGAGCTCCATCGGACGCCTGCATGCAGATCGTCACCCCGTCAGGGAGGTGCGTCTTCGCCGTCTCGACGACGCTCTCCGTCACCTGCGCCGCGTCGACCGTCTCGATGTGCAGCTGCAACTGGCCCGAGTCGAGGTGACTCGCGAGCAGCACGTCATTCACGATCTCGGCCAGCCGGTCTGCCTCGTCGGCCACGACGTCGAGAAGCCGGCTGCGCATGGCTTCGTCGAGGTCGATGTCGACCCGGCGTAGCGTGACCGCCGCGCCGTAGATCGCCGCAAGCGGTGTCCGCAGCTCGTGCGACACCGTTGCGATGAAGTCGGAGCGCATCTGCTCGAGGGCACGCTCCTCCGTGAGGTCGCGGAACGCGTACACGGTGCCCGCGTCGAAGCGCACCGCCGAGAACGACAGCCAGAGCTCACGGTCACCGAGGTCGACGGGGACGGTCTGCGGACGACCGTCGACAGCGACCGACACGATGTTGTCGTCGTACCCGGGAAGGACCTCGCGCGCGTGACGGCCGAGCGCGTCGCCCTCCGCGATCCCGGTCATCGTCTGCGCCGCGTGGTTCCACAGGAGCACGAGCTCGTCCTGGTCGAGGAGGACGACGCCGTCGGCGATCGTCTCGAGCGCGCGCGCCGCGCGCGCCCGGTGCTCGACCTCCTCGTAGAGCTGAGCGTTCTCGATCACCGACGCCGCCCGGTGTGCGAACTGCTCCGCCGTGCGCAGATCGCTCTCGCCGAAGCGCCGGCCCGACTCGCCGGTGACGAGAGTGATCGCGCCGAGCGTGCGCCCGCGCCCGGCGATCGGCACGCAGATGAACGACCGAAGCCCGAGCTCCTCGAGCAAGCGGGCGTGCGGCTTGTCGGTCGCAAACGAGGCGACCGCCGCCGGCTCGAGGTCGGCGAGCAGCCTGCTGCGCGAATCGCGGATCGCCGCAGCGGCCCCGGTGACATGGTCGGAGCTCGCCGGATGCTGCTCCCGGAGCTCCTTCGCAAGGCCGGCCTTCGCGGGATTGCAGTGCTCGAGGGCGAGGGTCGAGATCGTCCCGTCCTCCTCCGCCACGTGGATCGCGCACCAGTCGGCGATCCGCGGCACCGCGAGCCGCGCGACCGCCGCGAGGCCCGCACGCCAGTCGAGGGAGCGCGAGAGCTCGGTGCCGGCGTCCAGCAGGAAGTGCTGCGCCTCCTCGATCCGCTTGCGGTCGTCGATGTCCGTCGCGGTGCCGATCCAGAAGTCGACTGATCCGTCGGCGTGCGCGATCGGCACCGCGCGGCCGAGGTGCCAGCGGTACGTTCCGTCCGCCGCGCGGAAGCGGTACTCGACCTCGAAGACGGACGAGTCGGTCAGCGTCCTGCTCGCGGTTCGCGTTCGCGAGCGCCAGGTCGTCCGGGTGAGTGACGCGCGACCAGGCGTCCGTCCGCTTCGTCCTCCGTCATGCCGGTGTAGTCGAACCACCGCTGGTTGAAGTACGTCGCGCTGCCCTTGCTGTCGGCGGTCCAGACGATCTGCGGCATCGCATCCGCGAGCTGTCGATACCGCGCGGCGCTGACCCGGCGAACCTCGGCGAGCTCCTGCGCCGCCAGCAGAGCGTCCCGCTGGCGGATCTGCAGGTTCTTCTCCCAGAGCTCGACGAACACACCGACCTTGAGCCGAAGGAGATCGGGCTCGAGTGGCTTGACGACGTAGTCGACCGCCCCGACCTCGTAGCCGCGGAACACGTGCTCGTCGTCCTTCGAGAGCGCCGTGAGGAAGATGATCGGGATCGTGCTCGTGCGCTCGCGCTTCTTGATCACCTCCGCGACCTCGAACCCGTCCATCTCCGGCATCTGGACGTCCAGCAGGATCACCGCGAAGTCGTCGCGGTGGAGCAGGATGCGCAGGGCCTCGGCTCCCGATTCGGCCGAGACGAGGTCATGTCCGAGCGGCTCGAGGATCGCGCGAAGCGCGATCAGGTTGTGCGGCCGGTCGTCGACGAGCAGGAGCGACGCCATCAGGTCGCCACCGTCGTCCTGTCTCCTACTGGTACAGCCACAGCCGCATCAGCGCGAGCAGCTGGTCGGTGTCGACCGGCTTGGTGATGTAGTCGGAGGCGCCTGATGCGATCGACTTCTCGACGGTCGCCCTTCATCGCTTTCGCCGTGACGGAGAGGTCGGCGACGGCGATGACCGCGCCGTTGCCGTTCCGCGGGTTGGCGCGGGCGGCACGCGTCCTGGGCTCGATGGCCACTGAGCGTCCTTTCAGGCGGAGGAGGAAGCGCGCCGGGCAAGACGCGTCCGCAGCCCGCGGGCTGATTGACTCTGGATGAGGTCCTCGGATCGGTCTCTTCCGCGAGCACTCGCGGAACGGCCGGGACACAGTAGCTCTAAAACGTGGGTCTTATCGGTTGCAGCAGTGGGCCGTTCGGCCTATGCGCCCGGTGCCAGGGCCTGTTCGAGGTCGGCCCAGAGGGCGTTGGCGTCCTCGAGGCCGACGGAAAGCCGCAGAAGGCCCTGTGGGATGCGGTCGCCCTCCCAGCGGTGCCGGCTCTCCAGCGACGACTGGACGCCGCCGAGCGAGGTCTGGTTCCGGATCAGGCGGATCGAGGTCTCGACGGCTCTCGCGCCGTCGTCGGCCACGTCGAAGGAGATCACGCCGCCGAGGCCGGGGTAGCGGACGCGGACGACCGCGGGATGCGCTTCGAGGCGTCGCGAGAGCTCCCCGGCGGTCTCCGTCTGCCGGCGCACGCGCACCTCCAGCGACGTGAGCCCTCGCAGGAGGGCGTACGCCGCCTCGGGGGAGGCCGAGAGGCCGAGCCGCATCCGCGTGTCGTACAGGCGACGGGTCAGCTCGTCGTCCCGCGTCACCGTCGCACCGAGCAGGGCATCATGGTGACCGGTCAGGTACTTGGTGGCGGAGTGGAGGACGACGTCGGCGCCCTCGTCGAGCGCCCTGAGGAAGACCGGCGTCGAAAGCGTCGCGTCGCAGACGACGATCCCGCCGTGCGCGCGCACCGCCTCCCAGTCGGGCTGCGTGAGGATCGGGTTCGCGGGCGCCTCCACCCAGACGACGTCGGCGTCGGCGGGAGGTGCCCCGGTCTGGTCGTACTCGACGACCTGCAGCCCCCAGGGCGCGAACTGTGCCAGGGTCACGCCGGTCCCGAAGTAGGCGCCTTCCGCGAGCGCGATCTTCGCGCCCGGGCGGCAGAGCGCGAACGCGCACGCCGTCACGGCTGCGGTGCCCGAGCCGAAGAGCAGCGCCTCGCCTCCCTCGAGCTCGCCGAGCGCCTGCTCGGCGGCCGTCCCTGTCGGGTGCGCGTAACGCTGGTAGATGAACGGGCCGGGCTCGCCCGCCTCGTCGTAGGGCCAGACCGTGCGGCGATCGAGCGACTCCATGCAGGAACCCTAGTCTTCGGTGGGAGCCTGGCTCGCCCGGTGTCTGACGCCTATGGCGTCAACGCGCGGCAAGCGCGTGGAGCGGCTCGAGCGCGTCGATCGCGTGGCTCGTCCAGCCGGCGCCGCCGTCGTAGACCGCCGCGAGCTCGGCGGCGAGCGCCTGCCCGACGCGGCCGGCCAGCTCGTCGAGCGGCGGCTCGCGCTCCGGCGGCGCTAGCTCTTCGTCGACGGCGAACGCTGCGGCGAGCACGGCCTGCGCGATTGCATTCCGCGTCCGCCGTGCGAACGCGGCGGCGTCCAGCTCCGGGGCCGACTCGATCGCGGCTCGCAGATCGACGGCTGCGGCTTCGAGGCTCATGGGAAGCATTCTGCTCTAGGCTCCGGTCGTGGCGCGGACCGAGAAGCGGGTGCACGAGACGACCGCCGAGAAGCTCCAGTGGCTTGCCGAGCTGCGCGACGAGGCGCGCCATGCCGGCTCGGCCGCATCGGTCGCCAAGCAGCGCGACCAGGGCAAGCTGCTCGCGCGCGAGCGGGCAGAGAAGCTTTGCGATCCGGGCTCATTCGTCGAGCTCGACCGCTTCGTGCGGCACCGCGAGTCGAACTTCGGGATGCTCGACCGCCGGCCGTACGGCGACGCGGTCGTGACGGGGTACGGTGAGATCTTCGGGCGGCGCGTGTTCGTCTTCAGCCAGGACTTCACCGTCTTCGGCGGCTCGCTGAGCGAGGTCTTCGCCGAGAAGATCTGCAAGGTGATGGACATGGCATCGAAGTACGGCTGCCCGCTGATCGGGATCAACGACTCGGGCGGCGCGCGCATCCAGGAGGGAGTCGTCTCGCTCGCGGGCTACGCCGAGATCTTCTGGCGGAACGTCCAGGCTTCCGGCGTGATCCCGCAGATCTCGCTCGTGATGGGGCCGTGCGCCGGCGGGGCGGTGTACTCGCCGGCGATGACCGACTTCGTGCTGATGGTCGAGGGCACCTCGTACATGTTCATCACGGGCCCCGACGTCGTGAAGACGGTCACCGGCGAGGAGGTGTCCTTCGAGGAGCTCGGTGGTGCGCTCACGCATGCGACGAAGTCGGGCGTCGCGCACCTGACGTCGCCCAACGAAGAGGCAGCGCTCGAGGACGCCCGCTACCTCCTCAGTTTCCTGCCGCAGTCGAACGCACACCCGACTCCGTACGACCCGCCCACGGACCCGGTCGATCGAGAGTCTCCGGAGCTCGACACGCTCGTGCCCGACGAGGCGACCAGGCCGTACGACATGAAGAAGGTGATCGGCGCGATCGTCGACGACGGCGAGTTCCTCGAGATCCAGCCGCTCTTCGCGGAGAACATCGTCTGCGGGTTCGCGCGGCTCGGCGGGTACAGCGTCGGCATCGTCGGCAACCAGCCGAAGGCGCTCGCCGGCGTCCTCGACATCAGCTCGTCGGAGAAGGCCGCGCGCTTCGTCCGCACGTGCGACGCGTTCAACATCCCGATCGTCACGCTCGTCGACGTGCCCGGCTTCCTGCCCGGGACGGCGCAGGAGTGGGGCGGCATCATCCGGCACGGCGCGAAGCTCCTCTACTCGTACTGCGAGGCGACCGTGCCCAAGCTGACGGTGATCACGCGCAAGGCATACGGCGGTGCCTACGACGTCATGAGCTCGAAGCACGTCCGCGCCGACTTCAACTTCGCCTGGCCGACCGCCGAAGTGGCGGTGATGGGCCCGGAGGGAGCAGTCAACATCGTCTTCCGGCAGGAGCTCGCGGACTCCGACGATCCGGACGCGAGGCGCGCCGAGTTGATCGCCGACTACAGGGAGCGGTTCGCGAATCCGTATACCGCTGCCGAGCGCGGCTACGTCGACGAGGTGATCGATCCGCGGCGCACACGGCCCGTCCTGATCGACGCGCTCCGAACGGCGATCACGAAGCGCGAGCGCACGCCGCCGCGCAAGCACGGCAACATCCCGCTCTAGCGCGTTCCGGCGACCGGGCCGTGCGGGGGTGCGGGAACCGGAGGCGGATCGCCGGCAGCGACCGGTTTCGGCAGCGGCTGCGGTTCGGGATGAGGGGGCTGCCCGGGTTGCGGGCCGCTCGTCGGCACGAACCCCAACGAGACGAGCACGCCGTTCTGGCAGATCACTCTCGCGTGGTCGCCGACCTTCAGCGCGCTCGTCGACGGAGACGCGTCGCCGATCGTGCAGGTGAGGTCGCGGTCGCCGTCGTGCAAGGTGATGGAGCTGGGCGAGAGGGCGGTGATCGTACCGCCGAACTTCACCGGCTCGGCGTTGTTCGGGCCCGGGTCGGCGCCGGGATCGCCCCTGCTGGGGTCGGTCGTGCCCGGGTCGGTCGCGCCGGGATCGCCGGAGCCTGTGCCGTGGCCCGACGCGGTCGCGTCGAGGTGGCGGATCCTCGCGAGCACGGGGTGCCTGCGGGCGCCGCGGCACTGGGCCTGGACGCGATCTCCGACTGCATAGCCCGTGAGCGACGGCGAGCCGGTGCGTACCGCGCAGGTGACGGTGCGATGCGAGTCCTTGACCGAGATCCCGGTTCCCGAGAGCGCCGTGATGACGCCCTTCACCGATCCACCCTGGTCGGCGAGCGCGGGGAGGGCCGCAACCAGAGCGACGAGCGCGACTGCGCCCAACAGTGAGATCCGTTTCACCCCAACCTGATCGGCCGCTCGGCGAAGGCGTCCGTCTCCCTCGTTCGAGTGGACCAGTGCTACGCCCCGATCGTTTCGACTCTGATCGTCTCGGTTGCGCCCATTGCGGCGAGGAACGCGTGCACGACCTGAGGGTCGAACTGCGAGCCGGAGCAGCTCTCCACCTCGCGCAGCGCTTCCTCGTGCGTCAACGGCGCCCGGTAGAGGCGGTTCGACGTCATCGCGTCGAACGCATCGGCGACGAAGACGATCCGCGCGCCGAGCGGGATGCGCTCGCCCGCGAGACCTTCCGGATAGCCCGCACCGTCCCAGCGCTCGTGGTGGTGCAGGACCCAGTCGGCGATCGGGTGGACGTCGAGGCTCTCGAGCATCCGGTACCCGATCTGCGGGTGGCGCTCGAGGACGACCCGTTCCGCATCCGTCAGCGGCCCGGGCTTGCGGAGGATCTCCTCCGGGATCGCAAGCTTGCCGAGGTCGTGCAGGCTCGCGGCGAGCCGGGTCAGCTCGATCTGCTCGACGTGCTGGCCGAGCTGTGTGGCGATCCTCGCGGCCAGCGCGGCCACGCGCTCGGAGTGGCTGCCGGTATAGGCGTCTCGCAGGTCGACGGCCCTGGCGAGCGACGCTGCAGCCTCGAAGCGCGTCGCGCGGTCGGCGCCGTGGGCGATGCGGTGGTACTCCGAGAGCTCGATCACTTCGGGCCGCGCGAGCCTCACCTGGTTCTTCCCGTGCTCCTTCGCCCAGTACAGCGCGCCGTCTGCGAGCCGGATCAGCGAGTCGCGCTCGCGTCCGTGCTGCGGGAACGTCGCGACGCCGGCGCTGACGGTGATCGCCCCGACGGCGCCGAGGTCGCTCTCGTCGATGCGCGCCACGATCGACTGCGCGATCCCCAGCGCCGCGTGCTCGTCGGCCCCGGGGAGCAGCACGGCGAACTCGTCGCCGCCGAGGCGGAAGGCCTCGCCCCCCTGGCGCAGGCGTGCGGCGACCTGCGACAGGACCCGGTCGCCGGCCGGATGGCCGTACTGGTCGTTGATGCGCTTGAAGTTGTCGATGTCGAGGAAGCAGAGCGACACGAGACCGTCCTCGTCCGTTGTCGCCGTGAGCTCCCGCTGCAGGCGTTCGTGGAAGTGCCGGTGGTTGCCGAGGCCGGTGAGCGGATCGGTGAGCGCGAGCTTGATCGCGTTGAGGGCGCGGTGCGTCGAGCGCTGGTAGAGCGAGATGGCGACGAGCGGCCCGGCGAGCGCGACGAAGAGATACGGCGTGCGCTGCCAGAGAATCACGAGCATCAACGCGCTGGAAGCCATCAGCGTGAACGGAAGGATCGTCCAGCGGACGTTCGACCGGATCAGCCGGACGTACTTGATCTCCGAGCCCGACGCGGCGATCGCCGCGGTGACGAGCAGGAGGTTCACCGAATAGAGGATCGCCGCCGTGACGGAGACCTGGCCGAGGATCGAGGCCGGGCTCGTGCCGTTCATCTTCGCCAGCACGATGCCGGCGAGCGTGCCGACGATCCCGAAGACGCCTGCGTTGAAGACGGTGCGGATCAGCGGCTTGCGCTGAGCCAGCGCGACGAGCGTCGGCGCGGTCGCGTAGACGAACGTCGCCGGCGCCCAGCCGAACAGCACGAGCGCCGCCACCGCGAAGACGAACCCGAGCGAGAGGCCGTTCGCGTCGGCTCCCTCCACCGGCACCGGGAAGCGCTCGGCGAGTGTCGAGGCGACGAGGAATGCGCAGACACCGGCGATCGTCTGCGCGGAGCCGGGGTCACGGAGAAAGGAAAACGTCGCCGCGAGATATGCGGCGACGCCGACCAGGGAAACGGGCGCGACTACTGCAAGCAGCTTCGCGGGTGGAAGCGCCCTACCGCTCATACCGGCGGGGCGTTACCAGGTGAAATTGGTGAAGAGTTCGCCGAAGCTCGAGAATCCGGCAAGCGCTGAGATCGCGACGAGAACGGCGAGTGTGACGAGCGCAGTGTATTTCGAGTTCCATTGGAGCATCCGAACGTGCCTCCCAGGTGTGTACCGCATTGAGGCGATTCTCCGTGACGACCCTGGATCAGACATCACCCGTTCGGGTGAGAGCTTTTCCGGGTGATGCCGAATCCCTCGAAAGGGTGAGTTCTGCCGGGTCGGTTAGGCTCGCGGTCGTGGAGCTCGAGCTGTTCCCGGAGCAGTCTTCGGCAGTCGTCGCCGCGGTCGCGGCGCTCCTCGCCGATCCGCCGCCGTGCCCGGACCCCTGGTGGCAGGCCGGCCTCGACGAGGCGCTCGAAACCTGACGGGCGACTAGGGCGCGACGACGGGGCGCCCGCGGAGGACGCGCGGGGCGGCGCGTGCATAGTCGAGCCCGGAGATCCACGTGAGCGCGAGGGCGACGACGAGCGCCCACCAGGCGACGTCGTTCCGCCAGACGCCGGCGGCGGCAAGCCCGCCGATGGCGGCGGCGATCGCCTGTGACCAGGTCTTCAGCTTCCCGAGGTCGCGCGCCGCGATGACGACGCCTCGCTCGACGGCGGCTTGACGAAGGCCGGAGATCAGCAGCTCGCGTGAGACGATCGCGGCGACCATCCAGGCCGGGAACACGCCCTGGTCGAGCAGGACGATCAGCGTCGCCATCACGAGCAGCTTGTCGGCGATCGGGTCTAGGAGCGAGCCGAACGGCGAGGTGCCGCCGCTGCGGCGGGCGATCCGGCCGTCGAACCAGTCCGTTGCCATGGCGACGCAGAAGACGGCCGTCGCCCAGTAGTCGTGGTTGGCGAAGGGGATCGCGAAAAGCGCGACCACGATCGGCACCGAGACCGCCCGTGCGACGGTCAGCTGGTCCGCGAGGCTCATCCGCAAGGAGAATACGGCTTGTGTTCGCCAAAGTGCTCGTCGCCAACCGGGGCGAGATCGCCCTGCGCATCTCCCGCACCCTGCGGGACATGGGAATCGGCTCGGTTGCCGTCTATTCCGACGTGGACCGGACGGCGGTGCATGCCCTCTATGCCGACGAGGCCTTTGCGCTCGGTGGGAGCACCTCGGCCGAGAGCTACCTGGTCGTGGAGAAGCTTCTCGCGGCGGCCGCCCGATCGGGCGCGGAGGCGGTGCATCCGGGCTACGGGTTCCTCGCCGAGAACGCTGCGTTCGCGCGGGCCGTCGAGGCCGCCGGGCTCGTCTGGATCGGGCCGCCGCCCGCCGCGATCGAGTTGATGGGTTCGAAGACCCGCGCGCGCCAGGCGATGCAGGCAGCGGGGGTGCCGATCATCCCCGGGACGACCGACCCCGTCGGCTCCGTGGAGGAGATCGTCGCGCTCGGCGAGGAGCTCGGCTTCCCCCTGTTGATCAAGGCCGCCGCCGGTGGGGGCGGCAAGGGCATGAAGGTGGTGCGCAACGCGGGCGAGGCGGCGCAGGCGTTCGAGTCCGCGCAGCGGGAAGGGCAGTCCTACTTCGCCGACCCGTCGGTGTACGTCGAGCGCTACCTCGAGGACCCGCGCCACGTCGAGGTGCAGGTGCTCGCCGACGCACACGGGAACGTCGTGCACCTCGGCGAGCGTGACTGCACGATCCAGCGGCGCCACCAGAAGCTGATCGAGGAGACGCCGTCGCCGGCGGTCGGCGCTGAGCTGCGGAACCGGATCGGGAAGATCGCAATCGACGCGGCGCGCGCCGCGGGCTACCGGTCGGCGGGAACGATCGAGGGCCTGCTCGCGCCCGACGGCTCCTACTACTTCATGGAGATGAACACCCGGATCCAGGTCGAGCACACGATCACCGAGCTCGTCGCGGGGGTCGACATCGTCCGCGCGCAGATCCAGATCGCGGCGGGCGAACGGCTCGAGTTCTCGCAGGACGAGATCCGGCTGCAGGGCCACGCGATCGAGTGCCGCATCAACGCGGAGGACGTCGCGAACGGGTTCCTGCCCTCGCCGGGGACGATCACCGTCTACCGCGAGCCGTCCGGCCCGGGCGTCCGGGTCGACTCGGGCGTGACGGCAGGCTCCGAGATCTCGCCGCTCTACGACCCGATGATCGCGAAGCTGATCGTCCGCGGCGCCGACCGTGCCGACGCGATCGGGCGCATGCTGCGCGCGCTCGGCGAGTTCGAGATCGTCGGCGTCAAGACGCTGATCGGCTTCCACAAGGCGCTGCTCTCGCATCCGTGCTTCCAGGCCGGCGAGACCTGCCACGGCATCGTCGAGTCCGAGCTGCTCGCGCTGCAGGCAGCGGAGCTCGGCTCAGAGCCCGCGCGCGGGCCGATTCCGTCGACCGGCAGGACGGTCGAGCGCACGGCGTTCGCCCAGGTCGACGGCCACCGGGTGGAGGTGAAGGCGCTCGTGCCGGAGCCGCCCTACCGCGAGCTCGCGCGCCGCCGGCGAGAGCGCGCAGCTGCGGGAGCCGGCGGCGCCGCCTCCGGCACGGTGTCGAGCCCGATGCAGGGCACGGTGCTCGAGCTGAAGGTGGCGGAGGGTGACACCGTCGAGGTGGGCCAGGTGATCTGCATCGTCGAGGCGATGAAGATGGAGAACGAGGTCGCCGCGCACTTCGCCGGCGTGATCGCAGACCTCGCGGTGTCGCCCGGCGAAGCCGTCACGACCGGCCAGACGATCTGCACGATCGCCGCTTCCGACTGAACCTGGTTCGGTGTGTGAACCAGGTTCATGAGTTTCCGAATCGCGGCCGCCTCCCGAGGAACTCGGCAACCTGGTTCAAAGGGCGAACCAGGTTGCGTGGGTCTACAGCGAGCGCTGGTAGGCGCGCAGCGTCCATGTCGCCCAGCCGGCCGTGACGGCCGAGAGCGCGAGGAGCAGTGCCAGGTAGCCGCCGACCGTGCTCCACGACGTGCCGGGCAGCACGACCTCGCGCGCCGCCCGCACGCCCCAGTCGACCGGGTTGTACGAGGCGACCGACTGCATCCAGCCGGGCATCTGCGGGCGCGCGATCATCGTCGTCGAGAGGAAGAGGAGCGGCAGGCCGATGAAGTTCGCGACGGCGATCATCGTCGCCTCGCGACGGGTCAGCAGCGCGATCGCCTGGGAGATCCCCGCGAACGCGCTGTTCACGAGGATCGCCGCAAGGATGATCACGAGCCAGCCGGCCACGCCCGTGTGCACACGCACGCCGAGGCCGTACGAGACGACGAGGATCACGACTGCCTGGATCGCCGCCGTCAGCGCCGAGCGCACGATCTGCGAGAGCACGAGTGAGAAGCGCGACGCAGGCGTCGCGAGGAACCGCTCGATGACCTTGTGGTCGAGGTCGTTGATCATCGACATCCCGCTCCAGGTCGCGCCGAAGAACGCGTTCATGACGACGATCGCCGGGGCCAGGAACGTCACGTACGACGCGGTCCCGAACCCGCCGAGCCGCGTCACGTTCCGGAAGAGCTGGCCGTAGAGCACGAGCCAGACCATCGGCTGCACGAGCAGGAGGACGATCCAGATCGGCTCGCGCATCAGGTTGCGCGCCTGCCGGAGGGTCATGAACCACGTGTGACGGACGACGATCGTCACCGGGCGCGATCCTCCGCCGTGAAGTCCCGGCCGGTGAAGTGCAGGTAGACGTCGTCGAGCGACGGTCGCGAGAGGGAGACGGAGGCCACCGAGATCCCGGCGCTCTCGAGCGCGGACATGATCCCCGGCAGCGCGCGGCCGCCGTTCTCGACGCGCGAGATGATCGTCCGCCCGTCGAGCACCTGCTCCGGGCGCGCCCCGACTCCTGCGAGCACGCGCTGCGCCTCGTCGATCGCGCCGTTCTCGAGCTCGACGTGCACGGCGTCGCCGCGGAGACCTGTCTTCAGCTCGGCGGGTGTTCCCTCGACGACGATCTTCCCCTGCGAGACGATCGCGAGCCGGTCGGCAAGCTGGTCGGCTTCCTCGAGGTAGTGGGTCGTGAGGAGGATCGTCAGCGTCTCGGCCTCGGCGAGACGCGAGACCTCCTCCCACATCGCGACGCGCGCCTCCGGGTCGAGGCCGGTGGTCGGCTCGTCGAGGAAGAGCACACGCGGCCGATGCACGAGGCCGAGCGCGATGTCGAGGCGGCGGCGCATGCCGCCCGAGTAGTTCTTGACGATTCGATCGGCGGCATCCGCGATCCCGACGAGCTCGAGCAGCTGCTCGGCGCGCACACGCAACTCGCGGCCGCCGAGCCCCTGCACGCGCCCCTGGAGCATGAGGTTCTCGCGCCCCGTCCCGAACTGGTCGACGCCCGAGTCCTGCGGGACGTAGCCGATGAGCTTCCGCACGGCGGACTGCTCGGTGCGGACGTCGTGGCCGAGGATCGACGCCACGCCGCCGTCGGCGCGCGTGAGCGTCACGAGCACCCGGACGGTCGTCGACTTGCCGGCGCCGTTCGGGCCGAGGAGCCCGAAGACCTCGCCTTCGCGGACCTGGAACGACACGCCGTCCAGCGCCTGCACGTCGTCGTAGCGCTTGCGGAGATCGTCAACGGTGATCGCATCCACTGACGGCGAGGTTAGCGGCCTGGGTAGAGTCCGGCGCGCCCCGATGGACCTCCTCGAATATCAAGGCAAAGAGCTCTTCAAGCGCTTCGGCATTCCGGTGTCGGAGGGGCGGCTCGCCACCACGCCGGCCGAGGCGCGGGCGGCGGCGACCGAGCTCGGCGGCCAGGTCGTCGTGAAGGCCCAGGTGCTGACGGGAGGCCGCGGCAAGGCCGGCGGAGTGAAGCTCGCCGACGATCCGGCGGACGCCGAGCAGAAGGCGAAGGACATCATCGGCCTCGACATCAACGGCCACGTCGTCGAGAAGCTCTGGATCGAGAGCGCCTCCGACATTGCGAAGGAGTACTACCTCTCGGTCACGTTCGACCGCGGCGAGAAGAAGCCGCTCTTCATGTTCACGACGCAGGGCGGCGTCGAGATCGAGCAGGTCGCCGCCGAGAGCCCCGACGCGCTCGTCCGCCTGCATGTCGACGCGCTCGAAGGCTTTCAACCCTGGGTTGCGCGCCGCCTGATCTACGGAGCCGGCGTCGAGGACCCGTCCGAGCAGAAGCAGATCGCCGCGATCGTCGCGCAGCTCTACCGGTGCTTCGTCGAGTGCGACGCAATGCTCGCCGAGATCAACCCGCTGATCGTGACGCCGGACGGCGTGGTGAAGGCGCTCGACTCGAAGTTCACGGTCGACGACAGCGCGCTCTACCGCCATCCCGACATCGCAGAGTTCCGCGAGCCGAGCGCCGCCGACCCGCTCGAGGCGTTCGCGCGCGAGAAAGGCGTCATCTACGTGAAGCTGGACGGGTCGGTGGGCATCCTCGGCAACGGCGCCGGGCTCGCGATGTCGACCGTCGACGTGGTCGTCGTCGCAGGCGGGAAGCCCGCGAACTTCTGCGACCTCGGCGGCGGCGGCAACGCCCAGGGCGTGATCGACGCCCTCGAGGTGATCACGCGCGACGAGCAGGTGCGGTCGATCCTGTTCAACATCTTCGGCGGGATCACGCGCTGCGACGAGGTCGCGCGCGGCATCCTCGAGGCGCTCGAGCAGATGCAGATCACCCTCCCGATCGTGGTGCGCCTCGATGGCACGAACGCCGTCGAAGGACGCAAGATCCTCGCGGATGCAGCGCCCCCGAACCTCCACGTCGAGCCGACGATGCTCGAAGCGGCGAAGAAGGCCGTGGAGCTCGCCGCATGACGCCCAGTGCATGGGACGACCGGGCGGAGGCGTACCGCACGTCGCTCACGCATTCGACCGGCGAGGATCTCGATGCGGTGGTCGAGCTGTGCAACCCGCACCCGGGCGTGAAGATGCTCGACGTCGCGACCGGCGGCGGCCACGTTGCGCGCCGGCTCCGGGAACAGGGGGCCGAGGTGGTCACCTGCGACGCGTCGCCCGGGATGGAGCCCGACGTGGTCGCGCCCGCGGAGGACCTTCCGTTCGCAGACGGCTCCTTCGATGTCGTCGTCTCGCGGATCGCGGCGCACCACTTCGACGACCTCGGCAAGGCCGTCGGCGAGATGGCGCGGATCGCGAGCCGGTTCGTCGTGATCGAGGACATGCTCTACCGCACCGAGGAAGAGCAGGAGGCCGAGAAGCTCCGCGATCCGACGCACGTGCGGTCGCTTTCCACCGAGCAGTGGCTCGAGCTGCTGCAGAGCGCCGGTCTCGAGATCGAGCAGGAGCTCTTCTTCTCGAAGACCCACGACTTCGTCGAGTGGCTCGCACGCACGGGCTGCGAGGGAGCCGACGCCGAACGGGTGCGCGAGCTGCTCGTGCCGTACAGCTCCGACGACGGCTCCACGTGGGCGAACGACTACCTCGTCGTCAAGGCACGAAAGTCGCAGTCGTAGTGGCGATCATCGTCGACAACGACACGAAGCTCGTCGTCTCGGGCCTGACCGGGTCCGAGGGCCGTTTCCACGGGCTGCGCAACCGCGCCTACGGCACCGACGTCGTCGCCGGCGTCACCCCGGGGAAGGGCGGCCAGGACGTCGAGGGCATCCCGATCTACAACACGGTCGCCGACGCCGTGAGCGACGCGGGCGCGAACACGTCGATGATCTTCGTTCCGGCCCGCTTCGCGCCCGACGCGATCTACGAGGCGGTCGACGCGGGGATCCAGACCGTGATCTGCATCACGGAGCACATCCCGGCGCACGAGATGCTGCGCGTGCACACCTATGTGCGCCCGAAGGGCGTGACGCTGATCGGGCCGAACTGCCCGGGCGTTCTCTCGCCCGGGAAGGCGAACGTCGGGATCATCCCGGCCGAGGTGTTCAAGCCCGGGAAGATCGGCCTCGTCTCGCGCTCGGGGACGCTGACCTACCAGATCGGCAACGAGCTGGCCGAGCGCGGCCTCGGCAACTCGACGATCGTCGGCATCGGCGGCGATCCCGTCGTCGGCTCGAGCTTCATCGACGTGCTCGAGAAGTTCGAGGCCGACCCGGAGACGACGATGGTCGTGCTCGTCGGCGAGATCGGCGGCGACGAAGAGGAGAAGGCCGCGCGCTACGTCGCCGAGCACATGTCGAAGCCCGTCTTCTCCTACATCGCAGGCTTCTCGGCTCCTCCCGGGAAGACGATGGGCCACGCCGGCGCGATCATCTCGGGGTCGTCGGGCACGGCGCAGGCGAAGAAGGATGCGCTCGAAGCAGTCGGGATCAAGGTCGGCACGACGCCGACCGAGGTCGCCGAGCTCGTCGTCGCAGCCGCCGCCTCCTAGCGAGACCGGCTCGCCGCGGCACGTCGTCGCCCGCCCGACCAAGATACGGGCGTGGATCAGGGGCTCCTGTTGCTGCTCGTGGGCTTGGTGCTCGGCGCGAGCGTCCTCGCGGCGCACGGAGCCGCGAAAACCGGCCTGCCGGTGCTCGTCGCATTCCTCGCGCTCGGCATGTTGCTCGGCTCCGACGGTCCGGGCGGCGTCGCGTTCGACAACGCGGAGCTGACCCGTCGCATCGGGATCACGGGGCTCGCCCTGATCCTCTACGAGGGCGGGCTCCAGACGTCGTGGCGCCGGCTCCGGGAGGTCGCGGTCCCCGCCGCTCTGCTGAGCACGGTCGGCGTCGTGATCACGGCTGCGATCGCTGGGCTCGGCGCGCGCGCGCTCTTCGACGTGACCTGGCTCGAAGCCCTGCTGCTCGGCGCGGTGGTCGCATCGACCGATGCGGCAGCGGTGTTCGCCACCCTGCGCGTGACGCACATCCGCCGGCGCCTCGCCCGAACACTCGAGGCAGAATCAGGCGGGAACGATCCGATGGCGATCGCGCTGACGCTCGGGCTGATCGCGTGGATCGAACGGCCATCGAGCTACGGCATGGGTGATCTCACCTTGCTCGTCGCGAAGCAAATCGGCTTCGGCCTCGTCGTCGGCATCGGGCTCGGCGCCCTGGCGACGTGGGTCTTCGCGCGTCTCCCGGTGACGATCGGCGCGTTCGCTCCGGTCGCGTCGCTGGCGGCCGCGGCGATCTCCTTCGGGGCGGCCGACGCGATCGGCGGCAGCGGCTTCCTCTCCGTCTATCTCGTCGGGCTGGCGGTCGGGAGCACTCCCTCGCGCTACCGCCGCCAGCTCGTGGCGTTTCACGAGGGCCTCGCGTTCGCGGCCCAGGTGGGGCTCTTCGTCGTGCTCGGCCTCCTCGTGTTCCCGAGGGACCTGCTCGGCGTCGCGCTCCCAGGCCTCGCGCTCGCGTTGCTGCTCGTCCTCGTCGCCCGGCCGGTGGCGGTGTTCGCCTCGACCATCTTCAGCGCCTATACCAACCGCGAGCGGGCGCTTCTCGGCTGGGCCGGTCTCCGCGGCGCGGTGCCGATCGTGCTCGCCTCGTTCGCGTTGTCCTCCGACGTGCCCGACAAGAACACGATCTTCAATGCGGTGTTCTTCGTCGTGCTCGTCTCGGCCGCGATCCAGGGCACGACCCTCGAGCCGGTCGCAGCGCGACTCGGGCTCGTCTCTGCCGCGCCGCCCGTGCACGAGGCGCCCATCGAGGTCAGCGCGAAGAGCCAGCTCGAGCTCGTCGATTTCCCCGTCGCCGCCGATCACGCGATCAACGGGGCTGCGGTGCGCGAGCTCGGGCTCCCGCGAGAGGCGTTGATCGCCGTGGTCAACCGGGGCGGGCGCGCGATCCCGCCGAGAGGAAGCACCGTGGTCAAGACCGGTGACCGGCTCTTCGTGCTCGTCCCACACACGAAGCGGGCCGATCTGGAAGATGTCTTCTCGCGCTGGCGGCGCCGGGTCTAGGCGGCTAGACGGAGATCGGCGCCACCGGCAGCGTGAGGCGGAAGCGAGCGCCGGACGAGGAGCTCTCGGCCGTCGCCTGGCCGCCGTGCGCGTGCGCGGCTTCCTGGACGATCGCGAGACCGAGCCCTGCACCCGGCTTCGAGCGGGCAGACGCAGAGCGGTAGAAGCGGTCGAAGACGTGCGGCAGGTCCTCACCGTCGATTCCCGGCCCCTCGTCGGCGACCGTGACCACGCCGCCCGTGACGGCGACGCGCACGATGCTTCCCTCCGGGCTGTACTTCGCCGCGTTGTCGAGCAGGTTCGAGACGGCGCGGTCGAGCAGCACCGGGTCGGCCTTCACCGTCGAGTGCTCGAGCGCCGTCTCGAAGCGCACCTGCGGCGCGCGTGATTGCGCACGCTCGACGGCTCCCGCAACGAGGTCGTCCAGCTGCACGTCCTCGAAGCGGAGCTGGCGCTCCTCGCCGCGGGCCAGCTCGACGAGATCCGAGACGAGGCTCGTCAGGGCGGCGAGCTCGGCGGAGGCCTCGGCGAGTGCCCGCTTCGCCTCCTCCTCGGGCAGCTTGCCCTCGCGGAGCAGGTCGATGTTGGTCCGCACGGAGGTCAGCGGCGTGCGCAGCTCGTGGGAGGCGTCCGCCACCAGCCGGCGCTGCGCTCCGACGGAGCCTTCGAGCGCCGCCAGCATTGCGTTGAAGCGCGCCGCCAGCCGGCCGAGCTCGTCGCTGCCGCCTGCCGCAACGCGTTCGCTCAGGTCGCCGGTCGCGGCGACGCTCTCGGCCGCGGCCGTCAGGCGCTGCACCGGGCGGAGCGCCGCCGTCGCGACGAGCGCCGCGAGCACGGCCCCGACCGCGATGCCGATCCCGCCGATCAGGATGATCCAGAAGCGAATCCTCTCGAGCGCGTGCTCGGTCGGCGCAAGTGGATGGATCGAGAGCACCGCTCCGCCGCTCGGGCCGAGGGATGCGACCAGCTCGCGCCACCTGATGCCCTGGATCGTCGTGTTCACGTAGTAGTCCGGTGCGGTCCCATGCGCGACCGCCGCGGCGCGGGCCGTGACGGGAATCGCGAGCTGGCCGTGACGCTCGCCGTTGGGAAGGATCGTCTCGGTCCAGTTGTTGCCGCCCCCGAACGTGTGCCCGCCTCCGACCGCCTGGATCTGCAGCGTCTGGTCGAGCTGCGAATAGAGCTCGTGCTTCGCGATCACCCAGACGGCCAGGGACGCTCCCGACACCGCCACGGCGATCGCGACGGCCGTGAGGAGGGTGAGGCGCTGCCGGAAGCTCACGGTTCCTCGCGGAGCGCGTAGCCGACGCCGCGCACGGTGTGCAGCAGGCGCGGCTCGCCTGCCTCTTCGAGCTTGCGACGGAGGTAGCCGATGTAGACCCAGAGCGCGTTCGAGGTGGCGCCGAAGTCGTAGCCCCAGACGCGCTCGTAGATCTGGGAACGGGTCAGCACCTGACGCGGGTTGCGGAGAAACAGCTCGAGCAGGTTGAACTCGGTGCGCGTCAGCTGCATGCGCCGCTCGCCGCGCGAGGCCTCGCGCGTGGCGGGGTCGAGCGTCACGTCGGCGAAGCGCAGCGTCGTGTCCCCGGCGCCGCTCCGGCGAAGCAGCGCGCGCACGCGCGCGCGAAGCTCCTCGATCGCGAACGGCTTCACGAGGTAGTCGTCGGCGCCTGCGTCGAGCCCTTCGACGCGGTCGTCGACCGCGTCGCGCGCGGTCACGACCAGGATCGGGACCGGGTCGTCGCGCCGGCGCAGCGCCCGGCAGACATCGAGGCCGCCGAGCTGCGGCATCAGCAGGTCGAGCACGATCGTGTCGGCGGGCGACGAGGCGTGCTTCGCGAGGGCATCGTCGCCGTCGACCGCTTCGTCGACCTCGTAGTCGACGCGCAGCGCCCGCGCGATCGCAGCCCGGACCGCCGGGTCGTCGTCGACCACGAGAACGCGCGGGTTCATGCGCGCATTGTCACCTGAATCCCTAAGAGGCGGCTTAGCTCATTCGGGGCGGTGGGCTGCCGCGTCGGTAGTCTGACCCCGATGGGGACGATCTCCTTCGCGCGCGGCGTCCCGGCGCCCGAGTGCCTGCCGGCCGAGGAGCTGGCCGACTGCGCCCGCGCCGCACTCGAGCGCGACGGCCGCACGATCCTCTCCTACGGCCCGTCGCTCGGGCTACGCGCCGCTGCGCGACTGGATCGCCGCGCGGCATGACGTCGACCCGGCACGCGTCTTCATCACGAACGGCTCGCTGCAGGGGTTCGTCTTCCTGGCCCAGCGGCTCGCGCCGGGCAAGCGGGTGCTCGTCGAGCGGCCGACCTACGACCGGCCCCTGAAGATCCTGAAGGAGCTCGGGGCCGAGGTGGTCGCGCTCGACTGCGACGAGGAGGGCCTCGACCCCGACGCGCTCGAACGGGAGCTCCGGACCGGCCCGGCCCCTGCGTTCCTCTACCTGATCCCGACCTTCCAGAACCCGAGCGGCCGTACCCTCGGCGAGGAGCGCCGCCGCCGCATCGTCGAGCTGGCGCGCGAGCACGACCTGCTCGTGCTCGAAGACGATCCGTACGGCCTCGTCCGCTTCGAGGGAGAGCCGCTGCCCTCGCTCTTCGAACTCTCGGGCGGGCGAGGTCACGTACAGCTCGTCGTTCTCGAAGACGATCGCCCCCGGCCTGCGGGTCGGCTGGTTCGTGTTTCCCGACGAGCTCGCGCGGCAGATCGAGGCGTCCGCGACCGCCACCTACATCACGCCGGTGCTGCTGGGGCAGGCGACGGTGCACGAGTTCGTCAGCCGCGGGCTCTTCGAGCCGAACCTGGAGCGCGTCCGCGGCCTGATCGGGATGCGCCGCGACGCGATGCTCGCCGCGCTCGGCCGGGAGCTGCCCGACCTGCGCATCACGCGGCCCGAAGGCGGCTACTTCCTCTGGGCGGAGCTCGACGGCGTCGACGCAGGCGAGTTGCTGACCCGCGCGGAAGCTGCGGGCGTGACCTTCGTGAAGGGCACCGACTTCGGCGGCGACCCGGGCTCGCTCCGGCTTGCCTACAGCTTCGTGTCGCCCGACGAGATCGCCGACGGCGTCGCGCGCCTGGCGGCCGCGATCCCCGTCACTGCTTCGTAGCGACTCGGCGCGCCTTGCGCCCGCGGAACCGGTGCAGCTGGGAGATCAGCACGCCGAGCACGACGCCGCCCGCGAGCGAGAGCAGGATCACCCAGATCAGCGAGACGCTCGTCGACGTGAAGACGAACTTCACGGGCACGCGCTTGGTGTTCAGGACGACGAAGAGCAGCAGGTAGACCCCGACGAGGCCGAGGACGGTCAGGCGCAGCCAGAGCCCGGGCTGGAACGTCTGCCGCCCCTCGTCGAGGCGGGCGGTCAGACTCGGGGCGTCCTGCCCCTCGGCGGGCTCGTCGGGAACCGTCTGGTCGGAAGTGGGCTCGTCGCCCATCGGCCGCGACTCTACGCGACGGCGACCGCGGCGGCGGCGGCCGACGCGAGTGGGACGAGGCGGGGCTGGCGGGGCGGCTGCAACGTCTGGGCAGCGGCCCGGAAGGTGGGACACGGACGCTCCGGCGACATCGCGCAAAGACCGTTTCGGCGGAAGTAGCAGTCAGCGCAGGTTGGAGCGGGGTGTCGGGTCATCGGGTCCTCTGCCGTGCGGTTGGAGTGGGGTTGACGGTGGGGCATCCTATGACGAGGTGTGGTGTCGAGAAAGGGCTTGCCCAAATGGAAAACGTGCACTTTCCGGCAAGTTCCCACACGTCCGAAACGGGCGATTTCTACGTCAGGGGGCGCAGTGTCGCCAGGGCATGCAACGCCTGTGGAAAGGTCTCCACAGGGATGATCCGCAGCCCTCCCGCGTACTTGCGGGCATCGCGGGCGTTACCCCCAGCCTCCGGGACGAGAAAGACGTCGACGCCGGCCTTTCGGGCCCCGATCGTCTTCTGCTTGATCCCGCCGATCGGCCCGACGGAGCCGTCGGGGAAGATCTCGCCCGTCGCGGCGACCTTGTGCCCGCGGACGACGTCCTTGCCGAGCTCCTCCATCACCTGAAGGGCGAACGGAAGGCCGGCGGACGGCCCGCCCACCTTGCCGACGTTGATCCGCACCGTCAGCGGCAGGTGGATGTCCAGAGCCGGCTCCAGGAGCACGCCGACAACCGGGCGCTTCGACCCGCCCCCGAGCGGCACCGTCTTGATCTTCTGGACGAGTGACTGCTTGTCGCGGCGGATCGCGAACGAGACGACGTCGCCTGCCTTGTGAGGCGCCATCGCGGTGTAGACCGCCGCGCGGCGTGCGCACCACTTTGCCGTCGATGGCGGTGATCACGTCGCCCGGCTCCAGCTTCCCGACCGCCGGCTTCCCCGGCTCGACCGCCGAGACGAGCGCGCCGACCGGGCGCAGCACGACGTGCTTGCCCGCCGCCCGCAGAGCGACCGCGGCGGCGATCTGCTGGGAGCGGTGCATGTCCTGCAGGTCGATGCGCTCGCGCTGGTTGTCGTTGACCCCGGGCGGGTTGATCGCGGCGGCCGGGTAGAGATCGGCGCCGTCGCGCAGGCCCGGGAAGATGCCGCTCGAGCAGCGACGCTTTGCGCACGATCACGTCGACGTAGTAGATGCCGCCCCGCTTGGGATCGTGCCCTCCGGCGACGTAGACGTACGGCGCCGCCGGGTGCGCGCGGTCGGGCAGGAAGATGAACTCGTTCGAGGGAAAGACCGCGAGCCCGAGCACGACGGCGAGCAGGACGAGGCCGAGCGCGAGGATCCGCCCGGCGGAGAGATGCCGCCTCACAGGAGCGAGCGGGACGCGCCGCCGTCGATCAAGACGGTCGTGCCTGAGATGTAGGACGCTCGGTCGGAAGCGAGGAAGCAGACGACAGCGCCGAACTCGCGCCGGCGAGCCGAGCCGCCCGAGCGGGATCTGGGCGAGCGCCTCGGGCGGCGGCCCCTGCTCGCCGTACAGCTCGGTCATGCGCGCCGTGTCGATCTGGCCGGGAGCGACGCAGTTGACGGTGATGCCGCGGGGGCCGACCTCGCGGGAGAGCGTCTTCGCCCAGCCGGTCAGCCCCGGGCGCAGCGCGTTCGAGAGCGAGAGGTGGGGGTTCGGCTCCTTCACGGCCCCGGAGGTGACGCAGAGGATGCGCCCGGCGGGGCTCTTCTCGAGGTACGGCAGGCAGAGGCGAACGAGGCGCACCGCGGGCAGGAGCAGGAGCTCGAAGGCCCGCTCGAGGTCGTCGTCGGTCACCTCGGAGGCACGGCCGGGAGACGGTCCGCCCGAGTTCCAGACGACGATGTCGATGCCGCCGAACGCCTCGACGGTCTTCGAGACCACGCGCTCGAGGTCGGTCGCATTGGTCACGTCGCCGCGTACCGCCAGCGCGCCGATGCGGTCTGCCTCACGGTCGAGCTCGTCGCGGCGGCGCGCGAACATGGTGACGTTCGCGCCTTCCTCGGCGAGGGCCTCGGCAGACGCCAGCCCGAGGCCGGAAGATGCCCCGCAAACGATCGCAGTCCTGCCGCGCAGACCAAGCTCCATCGAGCGTGGACGGTAGCGCGTCGGGACCTTAACGCGGCCTACGAACTGAGAACGGCGACCACGTCGCGAACCGCGTCGGCGGACGCGGCGAGCGCCGCCCGCTCGGTCTCGTCCAGCTCGACCTCGAGGATCTGCTCGATCCCCGCGGAACCGAGCTTGACCGGAACGCCCATATAGAGGCCGTCGATGCCGTACTCGCCCTCGAGATAGGCGGTGCAGGGGAGAACGCGCTTCTCGTCGAGCAGGATCGAATCGGTCATCTGGGCCGCCGCCGCGCCCGGCGCGTACCAGGCCGACGTGCCCATCAGCTGCACGAGCTCTCCGCCGCCCTTGGCCGTCCGCTCGACCATCGCCTGGATCTTCTCGTCCGAGACGAGCTTGCGGAGCGGCACGCCGCCGACGGTCGTCGCGGAGATGACGGAGACCATCTGGTCGCCGTGGCCGCCGAGCACCACGGCTGTGACGTCCTTCACCGAGGCCCCGGTCTCCCAGGCGATGAACGTCTGCAGCCGGGCCGTGTCGAGGATCCCGGCCTGGCCGAAGACGCGCTCCTTCGGGAAGCCGGACACGTTCTTCGCCACGTGGCACATGGCGTCGAGCGGGTTCGAGACGACGATCAGGATCGCGTCCGGGCTCAGCGCGACGACCTTCTCGGTCACGTCCTTGACGATCTTCTCGTTCGTCGTCACGAGGTCGTCGCGGCTCATGCCGGGCGAGCGGGGGAGCCCGGCCGTGATCACGACCACCTCCGAGCCGGCGGTCGGCGCATAGTCGTTCGAGCCCGTGACGCTCGGCTCGTAGCCGAGCACCGCGCCCATCTGGTTGATGTCGAGCGCCTTGCCCTGGGGCAGGCCCTCCTTGATGTCGACCAGCACGATGTCCGCGTAGTCGCGCTGCGCCAGCACCTGGGCGCACGTGGCGCCGACGTTCCCGGCGCCGACGACGGTGACCTTCCGCCTGTCGCTCACAGCCTCAAGCCTCCAGTTTCTCGATGATTGCGTCCGCGTACTCGCTCGTCCCGACCGCGGTCGGGTCGTCGCGCGACGGCTTCATGTCGTAGGTGACGGACCTGCCCTCGGCGATCACCGAAGCGACGGCATCCTCCAGGCGCTGGGCGGCGTCCCGCTCGCCCAGGTGGTCGAGCATCAGCATGCCGGAGAGGATCATCGCGGTCGGGTTGACCCGGTTTCGGCCCTTGTACTTCGGGGCGGACCCGTGCGTCGCCTCGAAAACGGCGCTGTCGGGGCCGATGTTCCCGCCGGGCGCGACGCCGAGGCCGCCGACGAGCCCGGCCGTGAGGTCGCTGACGATGTCCCCGTAGAGGTTCGGGAGCACGAGCACGTCGAACTCCTCGGGACGCTGGACGAGCCCCATGCAGACCGCATCCACGAGGTTCTCCCACGGCTCGATGTCCGGGTATTCCTGGGCCACGTCACGGAAGACGTCCAGAAAGAGGCCGTCGGTGAACTTCATGATGTTCGCCTTCGTCACGCAGGAGACGCGCTTGCGCCCATGCGTCCGCGCGTACTCGAACGCGAAGCGGATGATCCGTTCCGACGCCGGGCGGCTCATCGGCTTCACGGAGATGCCCGAGCCGGGGGCGATCTGTTTGGCCTGGAGCTGGTTGAGCTCTGCGATCACCCGCTCGGCATCCGGCGTCCCCGCCTCGTACTCGATCCCGGCATAGAGATCCTCGGTGTTCTCGCGGACGAGCACCAGGTCCACCTTGTCGTACCGTGAGCGAACGCCGGCGTAGGACTTGCAGGGCCGCAGGCAGGCATAGAGACCGAGCTCGTGCCGGAGCGCGACGTTGACCGAGCGGAAGCCGGTGCCGATCGGGGTCGTGATCGGGCCTTTCAGGGCCACCCGGTTCGTTTGACCGAGTCCAGGGTGTCCTCCGGGAGGGGCGTTCCGGCCTCCTCCATCACGTCGACCCCTGCGTGGCGCACGTCCCAGTCGAAGTCGACGCCTGTTGCCTCGAGCACCCGTCGGGCCGCTTCGGTCAGCTCCGGCCCGGTCCCGTCGCCGGGAATAAGGGTGACGCGGTGGGGCATCGGGGGCGGAGGGTACACACAGCGGTTCCCTGCCATCCCCCAGAACGTGGATCCCCGTCGCGTGATCCCGGTAATCGACGCGATGCCCCCCGGAACCTTTGATGGGTGCATGGAAACGACCACCGATCAGCTGACCCTCCCGCCTGTCTCCCCCCAGTTCGTCCAGACGCCGGCGCAGGGTGCGATCAGCGAGACGGGAGCTGCGCTCGGCCGCGCGGAGGCCCTGCTGCACGACAATCGCTACTCGGAGGCCCTCGAGGCCCTCGGCGAAGTCGCGATTCCAGCCATCTCGGCGCCCGAGCTCGCCCTCCGCGTCCTCTTCTGTGACGCCTGGGCACGCATGTATCTCGGCAACCTCGACAGCGCGGTTGCCACCCTCGAGCGCGCCCGCGCTCTCGCCGAGGGCCCGACCTTCACCGACGTCGATCGCGCCGAGGCCATGTTCCGCCTGGGCTGCTGCCGGATGAAGCTCGGCAAGACGTCGAACGCCATCTCCCTCTTCAGCGTCGCCCTGAATCTCGCCGAAACCGGTGGGATCGCCGGCGACGTGCTCCGTGCCCGCACCTTCGACTGGCGCTCGCGTTGTTATCAGCTGCAGCGCGAGTGGGAGGCGGCCCAGGTCGACGCCGAGCGCTCGCTCGAGCTCGCCGAGTCGCTCCACGACGACCGTCTCGCCGCTCACGCGCTCATGCAGTGCTCGCTCGTCGCCGAACGCCGTGGCGACCCGCTGCTCGGACGCTTCTACGCCGAGCGCTCGCGGACACTCGCGATCGAGACCGGCGACCGCCAGACCGAGGCGCGCCTGCTCAACAACCTCGGCGGCCTGAGCCTTCTGCTCGGCGAGCCCGAAGTCGCCGTCGGCTACCTCAAGGAATCCTTCGCGATCGCACTCGAGGTCGGCAACGACGCGGATGCGGCGCAGGCCGTCTCCTCGCTGGCCCAGGTTCACCTGCGCTGCGGGCGCCCCCCTGCTCGCCGAGGAGCAGGCGCGCCACGCTCTCTCGATCTTCGCCGACCGCGCAGGACTACCTCGACGAGCGCGGCAACGCGCACCTCGTGATCGGCCGCGCCCTCCTCGGCGCAGGGTCGCGACTACGAGGCGCTGACCGAGTTCGCCGCCGCCGAATGGCTCTTCGAGAAGTTCGGGTCGGCGAGTCACATCGCCGCTGCCTGGGTCGCTCAGGGCGACGCCTACCGCGTGCTTGGCGACCTCGAGTGCAACTGCGACGCTCTACCGTCGCGCCACCGAGAAGCTCCAGGACTTCAACTTCTGATGACTGCGACCATCGAAAGGAGGTTGGGCTCAATGAAAAAGCACCTGAACCTCGTTACCGTGATGTTCTTCGTGATCGCTCTCGCATCGCTGGTGGCCACCGTGAAGATCGGACATCCGCATACCTTCGGCTTCTCGAGCGGCAGCGTGATCTCGACGGCGGCCCTTCGGGGCCGCCGCGATCCGACCCTTTTGTGTACCGTCCGCGCCGATGAGCGCGACCAGTGACTTCCGCCCTGGCCTCGAAGGCGTCATCGCATTCGAGACGGAGATCGCGGAGCCTGACAAGGACGGCGGCTCACTCCGCTACCGCGGCGTCGACATCGAAGAGCTCGTCGGCCGGTTACCCGTTCGAGAACGTGTGGGGCCTGCTCGTCGACGAGGACCTCGACTCGCCGCTGCCGCCGGCCGAGCGGATCGAGCTGCAGGACCCGAGCGGCTCCGTCCCGGCCGATCTTCAGGCCGGTCTCGCGACCCTCGGCCCGAAGTGGGGCCTTCAGCAGCTCGTCGACATCGAGGACGGCCAGGCGCGCGACGACCTCGCGCGGCTTTCTGCCGCGACGCTCTCGATCGTCGCGCAGGCCGCACGGGGAAAGCAGCCCGCCGTTCCCGACAGCGAGATCGAGCAGGGCGAGAACGCCGCTGCACAGTTCCTGATCCGCTGGCGCGGCGAGGCCGACCCGCGTGCGGTCAGGGCGGTCGACACCTACTGGGTCTCGGCGGCCGAGCACGGTCTGAACGCCTCGACGTTCACCGCGCGGATCGCGGCGTCGACCGGCGCCGACTGCGCTGCGTCGCTGTCGTCGGCCGTCGGCACGCTGTCGGGCCGCCTGCACGGCGGGGCGCCTGCCCACGTGCTGCCGATGCTCGACGCGGTCGCGGAGACGGGCGACGCGGAGGCGTACGTCACGGAGGTCCTCGTCGGGCGGCGACCGGATCATGGGCTTCGGGCATCGCGTCTATCGCGCGGAGGATCCGCGGGCGCGGGTGCTGCGGAGGACGGCGGAGGAGCTCGGCTCGCCCGCGGGTCGAGGTCGCCCTGGCGCTCGAGCAGGCCGCACTCGCAGGGCTCCGCGCGAAGTACCCGGACCGTGTCCTCGAGACGAACGTCGAGTACTGGGCCGCTGTCGTGCTCGACATCGCCGAGATTCCCCCGCCGCTCGCGCCCGCGATGTTCGCGTGCGCGCGGGTCGCCGGCTGGTCGGCCCACATTCTCGAGCAGAAGCGCACGGGCCGGCTGATCCGGCCGGCGGCGCGCTACATCGGTCCCGGACCGCGCCCGGTCACCGAAGTCAGCAAGTGACCGAGCCCGCGGCGGCGAAGAAGTCCGTCCAGCTCTCCGGCGTCGTCGTCGCGGAGTCGGCGGTCTCGTCGATCGACCCGGACGCAGGGGTGCTCATCTACCGCGGCTACGACATCGCCGATCTCGCGGAGCACTCGACCTACGAAGAGACGGCGTACCTCTTGCTGCACGGCGAGCTCCCCTCGAGCGAGGCGCTCGAAGCCTTCACCCGCGAGCTCGCGGCGCGTGAGCTGCCCGAGGCCACCGCCGAGCTCGATCGACCGCTCTGCCGGCACGGCCGTGCCGATGGACCTGCTGCGGACGGCCGCATCGACCCTCTCGTTCGGGCTCCCCGGTCAGGGCACGACGGACCGGGAAGCCGGCCTCACGGCCGCGACGCGCCTGATCGCGCAGCTGCCGACGGCGATCGCGCGCCATCATCGCCGGCGCCAGGGGCTCGAGCCCGTCGCGCCCGACCCGACGCTTGCCTACTCCGAGAACTTCCTCGCGATGCTGTCGGGCGAGCGGCCGAGTGAACGCGCGGCGCGGATCTTCGACATCGCGATGATCCTGCACGCCGAGCACGAGATGAACGCGTCGACGTTCACCGCGCGCGTCGTCGCGGGGACCGGCGCGGATCTGACCTCGGCGGTCGTTGCGGCGATCGCGGCGCTCAGCGGGCCGCTGCACGGCGGTGCGAACGCCGCGGCGATGACGCTCTTCGAGCAGTGGGGCAGTGCCGAGCGCACGCCGTCGGCGGTGCGGGAGATGCTCGAGCGGAAGGAGAAGCTCTTCGGCTTCGGACATCCGCTGTATCGGGCCTACGACCCGCGCGCGCTCGATGCTCAAGCAGCTGTCCGAGGAGCTCTCGAAGGACGGCGGCGAGCCGAACTGGTTCGCGATCACCGACGCCGCCGAGCAGACGGTGTTCGAGGAGAAGCACCTCTATCCGAACGTCGACCTCTACTCCGCGTCGGTCTATCGGTACCTCGGCGTCCCCACCGATCTCTTCACGCCGGTCTTCGCGGCGAGCAGGACGGCCGGCTGGGCGGCGCACGTGCTCGAGCAGCATGCGGACAACAAGATCATCCGGCCCTCGGCCACGTATGTCGGCGAGGGCCGCCGCGTCCTACCCGACGCAACCGATGACGCTCGCCGAAGCCGCAGCCGAGGCTGACGCGCTCGCCACGGAGGGCAAGGAGCGCGAGGTGTCCCAGCTGCGGGCGCAGTGGGACGAGGAGCTGGAGTCGGCGGCGCGGGCCGCGGACTTCCGCGAGCGGGCGGTCGCGTACCGGGCGATCGGCCAGTTCCGGTTCCGCGCGAAGATCGAGCTGCTTCGCCGCGGCCTCGACGACGAGAGCCCTGCGGCGCGCGGCTCGGCGCTGCTCTCGATCGAGCTGCTCTCGCGCGACCATCCGAAGGTGGTCAACGACGTTCGGCCGCTCTTGCACGAGCTCGTGGCCAACGACGGCAACGAAGCGGTGCGCCGGCTCGGAGTCGTCGCGCTGAAGAACGGCTCGTCGCGGCCGGACACGATTCAGATCCTTACGTCACTCGGCGACGACGACGAGCAGCCGCGCGCGCTTCGCGATGCCGCGGCGAAGGTCGCCCAGCTCCTGAAGCGCAAGGCCGCGGCCAAGTAGACCCGCTATTTGCAGCTGCACGCGTCGCGACGGCCGCACGACTGGCAGCGGACGCGCTTGCGCTTCGGCTCAAGAACGTTCTTCGCGAGTCCGGCCTTCGTCATCAGCCACGCTGCGCCCGATGCCAGGATCAGTATTTCGACGTGCGGATCGATCAACACTTGTGTCCTCCGTGGATCGGCGAGCGTGAGGGTGCGCTCCAAAGTACAACTCACGACGTCGGCGATCGGTTACGTGGGTGTAAATCTCTGTGGTGGAAAGATCGGCATGTCCGAGCATTTCTTGAACGGAGCGGAGGTCGGCGCCGCCCTCGAGCAGATGCGTCGCGAAGGAATGCCGCAGGAGGTGGGGGTGGACGCGCTGTGGGTCGAGCCCTGCCTTCTCCGCGAGCTTGCGCAGGATGAGGAACGCCCCGGCCCGGGTGAGCGGTCCGCCGCGGGCGTTCAGGAAGAGCTCGGGCCGGTGGCGCGTGTCCAGATGCGGCCGTCCCCGCGCGACGTAGCGCCCCAGCGCCTCGGCGGCATGGCGCCCGATCGGGACGACCCGTTCCTTGCCGCCCTTGCCGATCACTCGGATCAGGCGGTCGTCGAGGTCGACACCTGCTTTCTGGAGCCCCATCGCCTCGGAGACGCGCAGCCCGGCGCCGTAGAGGAGCTCGACGAGCGCCTGGTCGCGCAGCGCGCGCGGCTGCGTCCCTGCGGCCGCGTCGATCAGCCGCTCGGCCTCGCCGGGCGAAAGCGTGCGCGGCAGCCGCCGCTCCCGGCGCGGCAGCGAGACGGCTGCGGCCGGATTGTCGTCCCGCGTCGCCGAGCATCTGCTGATGGCGGAAGAAGCTGCGCGCCGCGGCGGTCCGGCGGGCGATTGTCGCGCTCGCGAGACCGGCCGCGCGCAGCTGCGCGGTGTAGAGCTCGAGCTCCTCGATCGTCGCGTCGCCGACCGGCTTTCCGAGGTGGGCGGCGAGCGCCGTGAGGTCGCGGCGGTACGCCTCGACGGTCCGCGGCGAGCGCCGGGCGGCGAGCAGCGCGAGGAACCCCTCGACGTCACGATCGCGGGTGGGCGTGGTCATAGACCTTCCTCAGTCGCTTGGCATCGACGTGGCTGTACATCTGGGTGGTCGAGAGCGACGCGTGGCCCGAGCAGCTCCTGGATCGTGCGCAGGTCGGCGCCGCCTTCGAGCAGATGCGTCGCGAAGGCGTGGCGCAGCCGGTGGGGGTGGGGGACGAGCCGGCGGAGCGTCGAGGTGTCGAGGCGGTGGCCGCGCACCGAGAGGAAGAGGGCGTTCTCGGCTCCGCGCGCGAGCTGCGGGCGCGCTTCGTGCAGGTAGCGCGCGACGAGGTGACGCCGCCTCCTCGCCGAGCGGCACGACGCGGTCCTTCGCGCCCTTGCCGAGCCGCACGTGGACGTGCTCCTGCTCGAAGTCGACATCGCCGAGGTCGAGGCCCACCGCCTCTGCGCTGCGCAGCCCGGCCGAGTAGACGAGCTCGACCAGCGCCTGGTTGCGCAGCGTGAGCGCGGTGTTGCCGCCGAGCGCGGCGACGATGTCCTCCGACCTCTCGCTGCTTCGGCGCGTCGGGCAGCCGCCGAGGGCCGCCGCGGCGCAAGCGAAGCGTCGGGCACGTAACCCGGCCCGCGCGTGAAGCGAAGCAGCGAGCGGACGGCGGCGAGCTTCCGCCCGATCGTCGCCGGCGCGAGCTTGCCGTGCTCGCGCGCCCGGCCGAGCTCGGAGACCCAGTCGGCGAGCACGCGGATGTCGATGTCGTCGATCGGGCTGTCGGGCCCGAACCACCGGCCGAACTCGCGCAGATCGGCGCCGTAGGCACGGCGCGTCCCGTCCGAGATGCCCGCGGCCGCGAGGAAGCGCTCGGTTGCTGCTTCGAAGGTCACCGTCGACCGAGTTCGGCGTCGCGGGTACGATCGCCTGCCCATGGATCAACGCTTCGTGCGTCTCGCAGAGCTCTCGGTGCACGGCGCCAACGTGCAGCCGGGCCAGATCGTGATCGTCGGCGCCGAGCTCGGCCAGGAGGATCTGGCGCGGGCGCTCGCCGCCGCGGCGTACGACCGCGGCGCGAAGTTCGTCGACGTCAACTACTTCGACCCGTTCGTGAAGCGGGCGCGAATCGAGCACGCGGATCCGGAGACGCTCGAGTTCGTCCCCTCGTGGTACGGCGACCGGATGCTTGCGCACGCCGAGGGGAAAGGAGCGCGCGTCACGATCGCGGGCTCGACGACGCCGAACCTGCTCGACGATCTCGACAACGCGCTCGTCGGCCGCGACCGGCTTCCGTACCTGAAGGAAGTGCCGAAGATCGTCGGCGAGCGCTCGACCAACTGGTGCATCGTCCCGTGCCCGCATCCGGCCTGGGCGAGGCTGGTCTACCCGGAGCTCTCCGAGGCCGACGCATACGAGAAGCTCTGGAGCGAGCTCGAGCACGTGCTGCGGCTCGACGAGCCCGACCCCGGGGAGGCGTGGGAGGAGCGAATGAACGTGCTGAACGACTCGGCGCAGCGCCTCACGGAGCACCGCTTCGACGCATTCGAGCTGCGCGGTCCCGGCACCGAGCTGACGGTCGGAATGCTGCCGACGCACAAGTGGTGGTCGGCCGACTTCACGACGGCGGACGGGCTGCGGCACTTCCCGAACCTGCCGACGGAGGAGGTGTTCACGACGCCCGATCCGGAGCGGACGCACGGCCACGTCACCTCGACGAAGCCGCTCGTGCTGCGGGACGGGACGATCATCCGTGGACTGCGCGTCCGGTTCGAAGGCGGAAGGGCGGTCGAGATCGACGCCGACGAGAACGCGGAGGCGCTCCGCAGCCAGCAGTCGCTCGACGAGGGCTCGCTCAGGCTCGGTGAGCTCGCGCTCGTCGATTCGCAGGGCCGAATCGGCCCGCTCGGGACGGTCTTCTACGAGACGCTGCTCGACGAGAACGCGGCGAGCCACATCGCGCTCGGCAACGGCTTTCCATTCCTCGTCGAGGGGGACGACATCGGCCGCGTGAACACGAGCGGCACGCATGCCGACTTCATGATCGGCTCCCCGGAGCTCGAGGTCGACGGCGTCACGCCTGCAGGCGAGCGGGTTGCGGTCCTCCGCGGCGGCGACTGGCAAATCTAGGATCCGAGTTGTTTCCGCCGCCGAGTCGGTGTATCCCTAGGATTCAGCGATTCAGTGCGCCTCGAGCGGCGCCCACCACTGAAGGAGGCGCTTTTGGATGACTGCAACTGAGCTACCCGGACGCGTCGACCTCTCCGAGCACGGGATCCGAGCGCTCGGGGTCGTCCATCGGAACCCGACGACCTCGCTCCTCTACACGCACTCGCTCGCCGGCGGCGAGGGGCACCTGGCCGAGGGCGGTGCGCTCGCGGTCGACACGGGGACTTTCACGGGCCGCTCGCCCAAGGACAAGTTCCTGGTGCAGGAGCCCGGGTCGCAGGACCGGATCTGGTGGGGCGAGGTCAACCAGCCGCTCTCACCCGAGCATTTCGACGGGCTGCGCGAGAAGGTCACGTCGCAGCTCGGTTCGGCCGAGTCGCTCTACGTCGTCGACGCCTACGCCGGCGCCGACCCGGCGCACCGCATCGGTGTGCGCGTGATCACCGCGCACCCGTACCACGCGCTCTTCGCGAAGACGATGTTCATCGAGCTGACGCCCGAGGAGGAGGCCGGCTTCGAGCCGGAGGCACTCGTGCTGCACGCGCCCGACGTGACTGCCGACCCGGACGAGGACGGCACGCGCTCGGGCACCTTCGTCGTGCTGCACCCCGGCCGCACTGAGCTCCTCGTCGGCGGCACCTACTACGCGGGCGAGATCAAGAAGTCGATCTTCACCGTGATGAACGACCGCCTGCCACTCGAAGGCGTCTTCCCGATGCACTGCTCGGCGAACGTCGGACGCGACGGCCGCGTCGCGATCTTCTTCGGGCTGTCGGGCACGGGCAAGACCACCCTGTCCGCCGACCCCGAGCGATCCCTGATCGGTGACGACGAGCACGGCTGGGGCCACACCGGAGTCTTCAACATCGAGGGCGGCTGCTACGCCAAGGTGATCCGCCTCTCGCCGAAGGCCGAGCCCGAGATCTTTCGGATGACGCGGACGTACGGGACGATCCTCGAGAACGTCTCGATCGACGAGAACGGCGTCCTCGACCTGGACGACGATGCGAAGACGGAGAACACGCGCGCCGCGTACAAGCTCGAGGAGATCTCGAATGCGCTGCACGCGAAACGGGCCGGGCATCCGTCGGCGGTGATCTTCCTGACCGCCGACGCGTTCGGGATCCTGCCGCCGATCGCGAAGCTCTCGAATCACCAGGCGCTCTACTACTTCCTCTCCGGCTTCACCGCGAAGCTCGCGGGAACCGAGATCGGCGTGACCGAGCCGCAGCCCACGTTCTCGACCTGCTTCGGGCAGCCGTTCCTGCCGCAGCCCCCGCTCGTCTATGCACGGATGCTCGAGCAGAAGCTCGAGGAGCATGGCTCGCGCGTCTGGCTGCTGAACACGGGCTGGACGGGTGGGCCGTTCGGGGTGGGGGAGCGCATGCCGATTGACGCGACTCGAGCGATGTTGACCGCGGCGCTCTCCGGTGAGCTCGAGGCCGTCGAGTTCCGCACCGACGAGCTCTTCGGTCTCCAGGTACCGGTCGACGTGGCCGGCGTGGACGCGAAGCTCCTCGATCCGCGCTCGACGTGGCACGACCCGGACGAGTACGACCGCAAGGCGCGCGAGCTCGCCCGGCTGTTCGCCGACAACTTCACGACGCGATTCGGCGACGTCGGCGAGTCGGTCCGCGCTGCCGGCCCGAACGTCTGACGTCCTCGGCGCGAGCGGAACTGCTCTCCACCCGGCCGAACGACCCGTTTCGATAGCGTCCTCGGGGTGGATGCGACACACGACGTCCTGGTCGTCGGTGCCGGCTGCGCTGGGATGCGCGCCGCCATCGAAGCGTACGACGCAGGCGCAAATGTCGGTGTGATCTCGAAGCTCCACCCGACCCGCAGCCACTCTGGCGCGGCCGAAGGAGGCATCAACGCAGCGCTCGGGAACGCTGCCGACGACTCACCGGAGAGCCACGCGTTCGACACGGTCAAGGGCTCCGACTACCTCGGAGACCAGGACGCGATCGAGCTCTTCACGCGCGAGGCACCCGGCGACATCTACCAGCTCGAGCACTGGGGCGCGTTCTTTTCACGCCAGCCCGACGGCCGTCTGGCGCAGCGCCCGTTCGGCGCCGCCGGCTCGCCGCGCACCATCTTCGCCGCCGACATCACCGGGCACGTGCTGATCCAGGTGCTCTACGAGCAGCTCGTGAAGCGCGACATCACGGTCTACGAGGAGTACTTCGCCTGGAAGCTCGTCGAGAGCGACGGCCGCTGCCAGGGCGTCATCTGCTGGGACCTGTTGAACGGCGGCGTGAAGTCGGTCGGAGGCAAGGCGACCGTCCTCGCGACGGGCGGGCAGGGCCGCATCTACCGCACGACGACGAACGCCTATGCGTGCACGGGCGACGGTGCCGCGATGGCGCTTCGCCTCGGGGTGCCGCTGAAGGACATGGAGTTCATGCAGTTCCATCCGACGACGCTCTACCCGTCCGGGATTCTGCTGACGGAGGGCTGCCGCGGCGAGGGCGCCTTCCTGATCAACAACAAGGGCGAGCGTTTCATGAAGCGCTACGCGCCGAATGCGATGGAGCTCGCATCACGCGACGTCGTCTCGCGCTCCGAGCAACGAGAGATCGACGCGGGCCGCGGCATCAACGGGTCGGTCTACCTCGACATGCGCCACCTCGGCGCCGAGAAGATCATCGACCGCCTGCCCGGGTCGCGCGAGCTGTCGATGACGTTCGCGGGCGTCGACCCGATCTACGACCCCGTGCCCGTGCGGCCCGGTGCCCACTACTTCATGGGCGGGATCGAGACCGACAACGACGGCGCCACCGAGCTGCCGGGCCTCTACGCCGCGGGCGAAGTCGCGTGCGTGTCGGTGCACGGTGCCAATCGCCTCGGCGGCAACTCACTGATGGAGACGATCACGTTCGGCCGCCGTTCGGGCCGGGCCGCCGCGGAGCATGCGCTCGCGACCGCGGGCGGCGAGGTTCCCGCGAGCGCGGCCGACGATGCCGAAGGCGAGCTGAAGCAGCTCCTCGACGTGCGCGAAGGCGAGCGGCCGTGGCAGATCCGCAACGACCTCGGCGACTCGATGTTCGAGAACTTCGGCGTCTTTCGCCGCGGCGAGCAGATGGTGAAGCAGATCGAGATCCTCGACGGCCTCGCCGAGCGCTATCGGCGCGGCGTCGTGGTCGAGGACAAGGGCGAGGTCTTCAACAGCGATCTCATCCAGACGCTGGAGCTCGGCGCCATGATCGAGCTCTCGCAGTGCATGCTCCAGGCCGGACTGGCGCGCAAGGAAAGCCGGGGCGCACATGCGCGCCCCGATGACTACCCGGACCGGGACGACGAGAACTTCATGAAGCACTCGATCACGCGCTGGGTCGACGGCGCCCCCCAGCTCTCGTACAAGGAAGTCCGCTACACGAAGTACGACCCAATGGAGAGGACGTACTGATGCAGGTCGCTCTGAAGATCTGGCGGTCCAACTCGCGCACAGGTGAGCGCGAGCTGCAGGAGTTCGAGATCGACGCGCCCGAAGAGGCGACGCTGCTCGACTGCCTCGACATCGTCAAGGACAAGCACGACGGCACGCTCGCCTACCGCAAGAGCTGCCGGATGATGATCTGCGGCTCATGCGGGATGCGCATGGACGGCGCTGCCGTGCTCGCGTGCAAGGTGCGCATGCACGACATCGCCCAGGCGGGTCAGATCCCCGTGATCTCGGCGATGGGCAACCTGCCGATCGTGAAGGACCTCGTCGTCGACATGGTGCCGTTCTGGGAGAAGTTCCGCAGCGTCGATCCGTCACTTCGGCCGGGCTATGACGAGCCCCCGGACGGCAAGGAGTACCGCATCAAGCAGGAGCGCATGAACGTGATCCACAAGGAGGCGCTCTGCATCAACTGCGGCTGCTGCGTGTCGGAGTGCAACTCGATGGAGTCCAACCCGAACTTCCTCGGGCCGCAGGCGCTCGCGAAGGCGATGCGGTTCGTCGGCGACCCGCGCGACGGCCAGAAGATCGCCCGCCTCGAGAAGCTGAATGGCGAGCACGGGATCTGGGAGTGCACGCGCTGCTACATGTGCACCGAGCGCTGCCCGAAGGGGGTCGATCCCCGCGACGCGATCGCCAAGCTCGGCGCGGAGTCGATGAAGGAAGGGATCGACCGCGACATGGGCGCCAAGCACGCCAAGTGGTTCGTCACCTCGGCGAAGACCACGGGCTGGCTGCGCGAGACCGAGCTCGTGCCGAAGACGCAGGGAATCGTCACGGCGATCAAGGAGACGCGCTTCGCGCTCGACCTCGCCCGGAAGGGGAAGGTGCCGCTGCCGTTCCCACCGCACGTGGCGAAGAACGTGAAGGAGTCACGCCGCCTGTACAACCTCGTGCGTGAACAGGGGCGAAGCGGGTATGCCGGGATCGTGCAGGGCGAACGCGCGCTTGGCCGGCTCGCCCACGGGCACCCCGGCGACGAGGATCTGGAGATGATCTACGAGCGGCCGGGCGCCTTTCTCCGCCCGTACCTGCCGGAGGACGACGCCGCTCAGCCAGTCGCAGAAAAGGCGAAGCAGTGACTCAGACTGCGACCGAGACCAAGCGCGTCGCGTACTACAAGGGCTGCCTCGCGTCCCTGTCTGCGAAGGAGCTCGACTCCGCGACGCAGGCTCTCGCACCGAAGGTCGGGCTGGAGCTCATCGAGCTCGAGTCGGTCACGTGCTGCGGCGCCGGTGACATCCACGAGGCGGAGCCCGACTACTACCTCCATCTCAATGCGCGCATCCTCGCGTACGCGGCCGCCGAGGGCGTCGACACTCTGCTCACGGTCTGCAACGTCTGCACCCTCAACCTCCGCCAGGCGAACTTCATCCTGCTCGGCGACTCGGAGGTGCGCGCTCGCGTGAACGAGAACCTCGTCTCGGTCGGGGTGCCGGCCTACGAGCGCGACGTCGACGTTCGCCATCTGCTCTGGGAGATCGCGGAAGGTCCCGGGTACGAGAAGCTGAAGGCGTCGGCGCACCGCGGGCTGAAGGGCCTGAAGATCGCGCCCTTCTACGGCTGCCAGATCCTGCGCCCGTCGAAGATCAACGGCTTCGAGGATCCCGACCGTCCCTGGTCGCTCGAGCGGATCATCGAGGCCTGCGGCGGCGAGGCGATCGACTATCCGGCGAAGATCAAGTGCTGCGGCTTTCCGATCATCCAGGCCCGGGAGGACACCGCGCTCGGGGAGCTGATCCAGCCGATCGAACAGGCGATGGAGGCAGGCGCCGACGCGATCGTGACGCCGTGCCCGCTCTGCCACCTCTCGCTCGACGCCTGGCAGTCGAAGCTGAAGAAGGCGACGGGGAAGGACTACGCCATGCCGATCCTTCACCTCTCGCAGCTCGTCGGCGTCGCCGCCGGGCTCGAGGAATCGGAGCTGAAGTTCAAGCGCCACGTCGTGTCGCTCAAGCCGGTTCTCGAAAAGCTCCAGATCTGACCGGGGCGGCGCGCGCCGGCGCTGCGCTCGCCGCTCTCGCGGCGGTGTGCGCGGGTTGGGGATGGTTCGAGGCGGGTTGGGTGAGGCTCCGGGAGCGGGAGGTCGCGATCGAGGGCCTGCCGCCGGAGCTCGACGGGCTGCGCATCGCTCACCTCTCGGACTTCCACCTCGGGATGCCGTCGCGCGGCGTGCGCGCGGTCGAGCGCGCGGTCGACTGGGTCGCTGAGCGGCAGCCCGACATCGTCTGCATCACCGGCGACCTGCTCTCACGCCCGCGTGGCAAGCCGCAGCTGGTCGAGCTGCTCGACCGGCTGCCCCATCCGTACGTCGTGCTCGGCAATCACGACAGCACGAGCGCGCGCGATCCGTTCTCCCGGCCGGCCGGCCTGCGCTCGCTCGACCACGGGACGCTGCTCGTCGACTCCACGGTCGAGGTCGAGCTGCGCGGTCTGCGGATCGAGCTCGCAGGTGTCGACCCGCGCACCTGGCCCACCAAGCGGGCGCGGGGCTTTCCGCTCTCGGACGCCGACTTCCACATCCTGCTCTGCCACTTCCCGGGCGCGCTCGACCGGGTCCCGCGGGGCCGCTGGGACCTCATCCTGGCCGGCCATCTCCACGGGGGCCAGATCGTGGTGCCGTACGGGTTCGGCAAGCTCCACCTCGCCCATCCGGGCGGCAAGTACCCCGAGGGAGTGGTCGAGCGGAGAGGCACGGCGATGCACGTCTCGCCGGGCCTCGGCACGACCTTCGTGCCGCTCCGCTTCTTCGCGCGGCCCGAAGCGACCGAACTCGTTCTACGATCCAGGTAGATGGACGGCCACAGCGTCATCTCGCCCGAGGTTCTCGCGCGCTACGCGCTCGATGCGGCTGCCGAGGTTCCGGGCGTCCACACGAAGCATCGGCGCGGCGCGCGCGTGATCGGAGGCGTCGTCGACGTGCACGTCGTGATCGACTACGGGGCCGACATCCCGGCGGTGGCTGCCGAGGTGCAGACCCGCGTCGCCGACTACCTGCAGAAGATGGCCGACGTCAGGCCGACCGCCGTCAACGTCGTCGTCGACGACGTCGCGCGGCCCTAGAGGCTCGAGCGATGCCGCCGCGGATCGCAGGGCTCACGAAGTTGACGCTCGAGACGGCGCCGAGCGTCTGCCACGAGTGCGTCTGGTGGCAGACCCGCGGCCGCCGCGAGCTCGACAAGGACCGCTGGATGGAGAAGGTCGAGCTCGAGTTCGGCGCGTTCGGCACCGTCTACTACGACTCCGACCGGCGTGTGCTCGGCTCGATGCAGTACGGGCCGGCCTCGGCCTTTCCGCGCGCCTTCGAGCTGCCCGGCGGCCCGCCGTCGGCCGACTCGATGCTCGTGACGTGCGCGTACATCGTCGAGACGTCGAGCCCGTGGGTGCTGCAGTCGCTGTTTCTCGCCGCGATCGGCGAGGCGCGCGACCGTGGCGCGCGCGGGCTCGAGGCGTTCTCCTATCGCTATCCGGAGGGCGAGTCGAGCTACGAGCGCTTCCGCGTGCACAAGACGGTGTTCCCGCAGGACTTCCTCGCCGACTTCGGCTTCCAGGTGATGCGCGCGTCCGGCCGCATCGCGCTCTCGCGCCTCGAGCTCGGCGGCCTCCAGCCGGTCGTCGAGGGCAAGCGTGACAAGGTGCTGCGCGTCGTGAAGGAAGCGTTCCTGCCGGAGCCGATCCCGGCCCCGCCCCCGTTCTGAGCGCCCGCCCCGACGTGTCCACTCGGGAGCTGTAGGGGTCTGACCCCCGACATGTCCCGACGGGGCCTGTCGAGTGTCACGAAGTGCGCACGGGGTCGCCTGGATCTGGCTCAACCATGCGCCGGGACTGGCTCCCGCGGACGTGTCCGGGGGTCTGACCCCTTTCGCGCGTTTCGGCCCTCAGAGGAGCTCGCGGAGGCGGGCCTGCGAGTCCCGGAGCGCGTCGTCGGTGTCGAAGCCCGGGCCGCCGGAGACCGGGAGGCCGCCGATCTCGAGAATCAGCGGCACCTCGATGCCGCGCAGGAGGGAGAAGTCGACGGTGCCGCGGCCGATCGGGAGATGGTGATTCGGCTCCGGGAGCGGCGTGTCCGAGACGTGTACGAGGCTCAGCCGGTCGCGTAGCGCCGAGAAGCCGGCGACGTGCTCCGTCTCGGTGTGGTTGAGGTCCCACACGAACGACAGGCCCGGCACCGCTGCGAGCAGTGCGGCGCACGTCTCCGGTTCGATCAGCAGCCGATGCTCCCGCGAGTTGTGCTCGACGCCGAGGATCAGGCCTTCGTTCTCCGCCACCTCGACGGCCGAGGCGAACAGCTCCGGCAGCCGGAGTTCCAGCTCGGGGACGTCGATGCCCGCCGCACCGGGCACCGGGTGCACGTGCACCCTGCGGCAGCCGAACGCGGCGAGCACGGGCAGATTCGCGCGGAGCGCGTCGGGAATCGACGGCGGGCTGTTCAGACGCACGAGCATCTCGAGCACGGGTTCGACGCCGGTTTCTGCGAAGACACGCCCGACGTCGACCGGATCGCACCGCAGCTCCTCACCGATCTCGCCCGCCCGGTCGCTCCGGATCTGCAGCGCGTCGAAGCCGTTCTCGGCCGCGAACCGGATCTCGTCCGCAGGCGGGCGCCAGTTGCCGGGGAAGAACCGGCCGAGCATGCCGATGCGCATCGCCTACGCCGCGGCGCGGGCGCGGTCGAGCACGAGCTCGGCGATCTGGATCGCGTTCAGCGCGGCGCCCTTGCGGAGGTTGTCGCCGGCGAGAAAGAGCGCAAGGCCCTGCTCGACCGTGGGATCGCGGCGGATCCGGCCGACGAGCACGTCATCGCCTCCGGCGGCCTTGCCCGGTGAGGGGAAGTCGTCGACGAGCACTGACGGCGCTGCGCCGAGAAGCGCGCGGGCATGCTCGGGTGAGAGCGGCTGCTCGGTCTCGATCCAGACGGCCTCCGCATGGCCGATCATCACCGGCACCCGAACGCAGGTCGCCTGGATGGGCAGATCGGGCAGCTCCATGATCTTGCGCGTCTCCTCGCGCAGCTTCGACTCTTCGTCGAACTCCTCGCCGTCGAAGCTCCAGTCCATGCGCAGGTCGTGCTCCTCCTGCGGCTCGTTGCGCAGCCGCTCCATGGCCTGCGCGCCCGCGCCGGAGACGGACTGATACGTCGCCACCCGCACGCGCACGAGGCCGGCCTCGTCGTGCAGCGGCTTCAAGACGCAGGTGAGGGGGATCGTGCAGCAGTTCGGGTTCGCGATGATCCCCTCGTGCTCGAGTGCGCGGCGCGGGTTCACCTCCGGCACGACGAGCGGGATCCCCGGCTCGAGACGGTAGGCGGCCGACTTGTCGATCGCGACCGCGCCGCCGCGCACGGCGTGCGGGACGAGCTCTCGGGACGCGCTCGTTCCCACCGAGAACAGGAACAGGTCGACATCGCCTCGGGAGAGCGCGTCCGGCGTCGCCTCCTCGACGACGTACGGCCCCAGTTGCGTGCCCGCCGAGCGCGCCGAGGCGAACACGCGGACGTTCTCGTACCCGCGCTCGCGGAGCAGGTCCAGCGTGACGGTCCCGACCGCTCCGGTCGCGCCGACGACGCCGATGCGCGGAGCGTCAGACACCCACGCGCTCCTCGACGAGCGACTGGAAGCGCGCGTGCAGTGCCCGCACCGCGCGCTCGACCTCCGACGCCCGAATCACGCACGAGACGCGAATCGACGACGTGGAGATGATCTCCATGTTGATCCCCGCCTCGGCGAGCGCGTCGAACATGTCGGCCGCGACGCCGGGATGGCTCTTCATGCCGGCACCGATCAGCGACACCTTCGCGACGTCAGGGTCGCGCTCGACCGCGCGCGCGCCGAGGTCGACTTTGAGCTGGTCGAGGATCGGCTCGGCGACCGGCAGGTCCGTCTTCGGCAGGGTGAACGAGATCGTGGCGGCCCCGTCCTGAGCGACGTTCTGCACGATCATGTCGATGTTCACGCCGGCGTCCGCCAGCGCGCGGAAGACCTTCGCGGCGATGCCGGGCCGGTCGGGGACGCCGACGACCGAGACCTTCGCCTCGGAGGTGTCGTGCGTGACACCGGAGATGATCGCCTTCTCGAGCATTGCCTCGTCCTCCTCGCCGATCCAGGTTCCCTCGCCGTCGTCGAACGTCGAGCGGACACGGAGCTTCACACGGTAGCTACGCGCAACCTCGATCGACCGCAGTGCCATCACCTTCGCTCCGGACGCGGACATCTCGAGCATCTCCTCGTAGGTGACGGAGTCCAGCTTCACCGCGTCCGGCACCATGCGTGGATCGGCGCTGAACACGCCGGCGACGTCCGTGAAGATCTCGCATGCATCCGCACCGAGCGCAGCCGCAAGCGCGACCGCCGTCGTGTCGGAGCCGCCGCGGCCGAGGGTGGTCACGTCCTGCGTCGCCGTCGACACGCCCTGGAAGCCGGCGACGAGCACGATCTTGTCCTCCTCCAGCGCCTGGAGGATGCGCGTCGCTCGGACCTCGACGATCCGCGCCTTCGTGTGCGACCCGTCGGTGACGATCCCCGCTTGGGAGCCGGTGAACGAGACCGCCTCGTGCCCGAGATCGTGGATCGCCATCGCGCAGAGCGCGTTGGAGATCCGCTCTCCGGTCGACACGAGCATGTCGTACTCGCGCGCGTTGGGGGTCGGCGAGACCTCGAATGCGAGTCGGATCAGCTCGTCGGTCGTCGTGCCCATGGCGGAGAGGACGGCGACCACCTTCGCGCCCGCCTCGCGAGCCGCGACGACGCGCTGCGCGACCCGCTTGAGCTTGCTCGTATCGCCGACGGACGTGCCGCCGAACTTCATCACGACGAGCCCGGGCGTGCGCCGGGCGGGGTCGACCGCAGGGACCGCTTCGAAATCGGTGATGGCCATCTCTGACAGTCTAGGCACGGCGTGCTGAGGCTCCCGCAGACACTCAGGGAATGGGTCGCGCTCGTCTTCGCGGCGGTCGGGCTCGGACTGCTTCCGTGGACGATCTGGCTGTCCCAGTGGCTGCCGTACCGCCACGAGGCGGTGCGCTGGGATGTCGCCTGGTCGGGCTTCGACACCTTCCTGGCGCTTGCGTTCCTCTCCACTGCGGTGGCCGCGTGGCGGCGGTCGCCGTGGGTGGGCGCGGCTGCGGCAGCGACGGGGACATTGCTCGTCACCGACGCCTGGTTCGACATCGTCCTCGAGAGCCACAGCGACGAGCTGCGCGTCTCGATCCTGACCGCGATCTTCGGCGAGCTGCCTCTTGCGGCGTTCTGCTTCTGGATCGCCTATCGAACCGAGAGGTTCCTGGCGCAGATGGTCGACCAGGCGCGCGGCCTCGCCGCGGCTTCACATCTCGCGGCGACCGGAGAGAGCTCGGCCGAGGGTGACCTCGTCGGCGTACTCGAGGTCACCTCCCACTGGCAGCCCGCTCGCAAGCCGCGTGACGCGGACGCGCCCCCGTAGCCGGTCGGCCAGGAACGCGGCGGTCGCCTCACCGGTCATGTTCGGGTTCGTCGCGAGCACGACCTCCTGCACGCCGTTCGCGTCGACGCGGCGAAGCAGCTCGTCGATGCGCAGGTCGCTCGGGTCGACGCCGTCGAGCGGGGAGAGCGCCCCGCCGAGCACGTGGTAGAGACCGCGGTACTCATGCGTCCGCTCGAGCGAGACGACGTCGACGGGCTGCTCGACGACGCAGATCAGCGCGTGGTCACGGCGCTGGTCGGTGCAGATGCCGCAGACCTCTTCCTCGGTGAGGTTGCCGCACTCGCGGCAGAAACGGACGCGCTCCTTCACCTCGACGAGCGCGCCGGCCAGCGCGAGCGCCTCCTCCTCGGGCCGCTGCAGGATGTGGAAGGCGAGACGCTGGGCGGTGCGCGCGCCGATTCCGGGCAGGCGCGTCAGCTGCGCGACGAGGTTTTCGACCGAGGGACTGAACACCGCGCCATTGTGCCCGCCGGCGTCGGTCAGACTCGCCCTCCCGGAACATCGCCATTTGTGCCGCCTGGCTCCGGCTGACATATTGCTCCCGATGGAGGCCAAGCGACTGGAAGCCGTGGGGCTGTTCTCCTCGCTCAGCAAGAAGGATCTCGAGCGGCTCGCCCAGTGGACCGATGAGGTCTCGGTCAAGGAGGGCGAGGAGCTCGCGACCGAGGGCCAGTTCGCCCACGAGTTCTTCATGATCGAGGACGGCACGGCGGAGGTGCTGCAGGGCGGCGCGCGGATCGCAGAGCTCGGCCCCGGCGACTTCTTCGGCGAGATCGGCCTGCTCGAGACGGAGCGACGGACGGCCACGGTCGTCGCCGCGACCCCGATGCGCGTGATCGTGATGTTCCAGCGCGAGTTCAAGCACATGGAGCAGGAGATGCCGGCGGTCGCCGACCGCGTTCGCTCCGCGATCCGCGCACGTCTCGACGCCTAGCCCGTCAGCGCCGCTTCGTAGGCGGCCCGGTCGACCGCGACGAGGCGCACCTCTGTCTGCGCGGTCACGCGCACGTCCTCGGACCCGTCGAGCTTCTCCCACTCGCCGACGATCTGCCCGGGGCCGCGCTCGACGGTCTCGCGCGGCGTCTCGACGCGGAGGACGCCCTGCAGCACCAGGAAGAGCCCGCTCGCCGGCGTCTCGGGGTCGACCAGCACCACACCCTCGTCGAGCGCCAGCTCGCTGCCGACGTCGAGCAGCTTCGCGATGAAGTTCTCGTCTATAGCCCGGGGAGCAGGCCGCCGAGATCGGGCGGCAGCATGTCCTTCATCTTGGCCTCGACCTTCGCGTGCGCTGCGCGCAGCGCCTCGTTCGTCGCGGCCATCACCATGTCGGCGAGGAGCTCCGGGTCGCTCGGGTCGATCGCCTTCGGGTCGATCGTCAGCTCGGTGATCTCGCCGGCGGCGGTCGCGACGACGGTGACCATCCCGCCGCCCGCGCTTGCCGACGCCGTCTCCTTGGCGGCGTCCTCCTGCAGCTGCTGCATCTGTTCCTGCATCTCCTGGGCCTGCTTCAAGAGCGCGTTCATGTCGAAGCTCATTCGTCCAGCTCCCTCGCGTCGAAGGTGCTCTTCATCAGCTCGAGGACGTCCTCTTCGCTCGCCGGTACGGCGTCCTCGTCGACGGCGTCCTCGTTCTCGCCGAGCTCGAAGATGACGGCGAGCTTGCGCCCCGTCACCTCGTAGAGCGCGTCACGGAGGAGCGCCGCGTTCTTCGAATCCTCGGCGAGCTGCAGGTGGAAGGCGGCAGTCTGCGGGAACTCGAGCGTCAGCGTGTCGCCTGCGAGCGACGCCGGCCGCGCCTCCGCGAGCGCGCTCCCGATCGGGATCGACCGCTCGGAGACGGCGGGCAGAATCGTCCGGCGCCACGCCTCCTGGAGCTGCACGAGGCCCAGAGGTGGCGGGTTCGCGTCGTTGGCGGGAGCGACTGCGACCTCTGGGCTAGCAGGAGCGGGCGTACTACTCGGCTTTTCGCCCCCAGGCATCCCGCCCTGCTCGAGCAGCTCGAGGCGAAAAGCCAACGCGCTCGGGGACAGGTCGGACGCCGGCCGGCTGACCTTCACGAGCGCCAGCTCGAGCGGCAGGCGCGGGTCGCCGCCCTGGCGCATGTCGTCCACCGCGACGGCGAGCAGGTCGATCAGCCGAACGACGGAGGCCGGCGGCAGCTGGTTTGCCTGCTCGCGGAGACGGTCGCGCGCCTCGTCGGTGACGGGCAGCGAGTCCGGCACCTCGCCGATGTGCTGCACGAGCAGCAGATGACGGAGGTGCTCGAGCAGGTCGGTGACGAGGCGGCCGAGATCCTGGCCGCGCTCGGAGAGCTCCTCGAGGAAGCCGAGCGCGCCCGCGGTGTCGCCGTCGACGACCTGGTCGCAGAGCCGGAAGAGCACCTCGTCCTCGACGGCGCCGAGCAGCTGCAGCACGTCCTGGACGCTGATCGCGCCTCCGGTCGCCGACGAGAGCTGGTCGAGCGTCGACTCCGCGTCGCGGTAGGCGCCGCGCGCCGCCGCGCGCGATCAACGCCAGCGCGGCGTCGGGCACGTCGATCTGCTCGGCATCCGCGATCAGGCGCAGCTTGCGCATCAGATCCGGCAGGCGCGGCCGCTGGAAGACGAACGTCTGGCAGCGCGAGCGCACCGTGCCGAGCACCTTCTGCAGCTCCGTCGTGCAGAACACGAAGAGGAGATGCGGTGGCGGCTCTTCGATCAGCTTCAGCAGCGCGTTCCACGCCGCTTCGGTGAGCTGGTGCGCCTCGTCGAGGATGTAGACCTTCGAGCGGCCCTCGACCGGCTGCAGCACGACGCGGTCGCGGATCTCGCGGATGTCGTCGATGCCGCGCTGCGACGCGGCGTCCATCTCGATCACGTCGAGCGAGTTGCCGTTGGTGATCGCGACGCACGCGTGGCAGGTGTTGTCGGGCGTGGCCGTTGGGCCGTGCTCGCAGTTGACCGCCTTTGCCAGGATCCGCGCCAGCGACGTCTTCCCGGTGCCGCGCGGCCCCGCGAACAGGTACGCCTGGCGCACCTTGCCCTGCGCGATTGCGTTTGTGAGCGTCCGCACCACCGCTTCCTGGCCGACCACGTCCTCGAAGGTCTGCGGCCGGTACTTGCGGTAGAGGGCGGTCACCCTTCGATTCAAGCAGATCCAGCCTGGAGCTCCGGGACCGCCCGGACGCCCAGGTCGGGCGGAGACTCACGATCGGCGTGGGACGCGTCTCTCAGCGGGAAGCGAAGCTCGAACACCGAGCCCTCGCCGAGGACGCTTCGAGCCGTACAGGTGCCGCCGTGGGCGCGCGCGACGGCGACGACGATCGAGAGCCCCAGACCGGCGCCGCCCTCCCGGCGGGAGCGGGAGGCGTCGGAGCGCGCAAACCGCTCGAAGACGCGGTTGAGCGACTCGGCGGCGATGCCAAACCCTTCATCGGCGACGGCGATGACCACGAAATGCCCTTCGGCGTGGGCCGAGAGCTCGATCAAGGCGTGGTCGTCGGTGTACTGGACCGCGTTCTCGAGCAGCCCGTCGAGTGCGGCCCGCAGCAAGGTCTCGTCTGCCCGGAGCGTCACGTCGAGAACCTCGCCGAGCCGCCACGCGCGCGGAGCGACCTCGGCCCACCGCATGAAGACGTCCTCGAGGAACGGAACGAGCCGAATGCTCGTACGCGCGACGAAATCGGGCCGCTCCGCCTGCGCGAGCAGGAGCAGGCGGTCGACGATCCGCTCGATGCGCTCGAGCTCGTCGAATGCGACGGCCAGCTCGGGTTGGTTCTCGCCGATGCGCCGCTCGAGCAGCTCGAGGTGGCCGCGGGCGATCGTCACCGGCGTCCGGAGCTCGTGCGAGACGTCGTGGAGCAGCCGCTCCTCCTGCTCGAGCAGCCCCGCCCGCTCGTCGGCGAGCGCCTCGACGGTTTCGAGCGCCTCCACGCGCCTTCGCGCGTGCCAGACCATGGCGAGGAACATCGCCGACATCAGCGGCACCTCGAAGAGCTCGCCCCAGAGCTGCGAGCCCGTCGAACGCGTCGGTCAAGATCGACGCGCCGGTCCCGATCGCCACGACCCCGAGCACGGCGGACGTCTTCGCGATCGACCAGACGCGGAAGCCGTAGAGGAAGGTCAGGCTGATCCAGATCACGTGGAACGGGATCGTCTCCCACGACGGCGATGCGACCATCACCGCGAGGCAGCCCAGCGCGAGAACGCCCCAAGCCGACATCGAAGCCGGCTAGGCGACAGCCAGCCGGTAGCCCGCATGCCGCACGGTCTCGATCGGTGACGCAGGCCCGAGCTTCTTGCGCAGTCGCCGGACGCAGACGTCGACGACGTTCGAGCCGGGATCGAAGCTGTAGCCCCAGACCTCGGACAGCAGCCGCTCGCGGCTCACCACCTCGCCGGCATGGGCGACGAGGTGGTACAGGAGACGGAACTCGCGGTCGGAGAGATCGGTGACGTGGTCGTCGACGCGCGCCTGGCGGCGGGCGAGGTCGAGCTCGAGGCCACCCGACGCGCGACCGTCGATGCGTCCTCGCTCTCGCCTCGGCGCAGGTGCACGCGGACGCGAGCGACGAGCTCGTCGAACGAGAACGGCTTTCGACAGGTAGTCGTTCGCGCCCAGGTCGAAGCTCCGGCAGCTTCGTCGGCAGGTCGGTCCGCGCCGACAGGATCAGCACCGGCAGCTCGGGGCGGCCGCGTGCAGCTCCTCGAGCACGCGCAGGCCGTCGAGCCGCGGCAGCTGCAGGTCGAGGACGACGAGCTCGTACGGCTCGGAGAGCGCCAGCGCCGAGCCCGGAGACGCCGTCCTCGGCGCCGTCGACGGCGAAGCCTTCTGCTTCGAGCCCGACCGTCAGGAACCCGAGGATGCGCGGCTCGTCCTCGATGACCAGGATCCGCATGGGTCGCCGGCCGGACCCTACAACCCGCCGAAATTCGAGGCAACGACCCTGGACGTGCTCAGGCGGCGAGCCGGTCGGACTCGTGTGCCGGGAAGCGCCGCGAGCTCCTGCAGGTGCGCTCGGCACTGCGGATCCGAGTGGATGCCGTGGGCGAGCAGGTGGAGGAGCCGTACGACGACGGCCGCGCCGAGAGCGGCGTTCAGTGTGATGAGCGATGTGAGTGTCATGTCGACCAGCCTCGCGGGCCGCTCAAGGAACCCTGAGCCGATCCTGAGAGCCTGCTGAGAGTGCTCGTCCGTGACACGGAGATGACACGAAAGTGACACTTTCGTCACGAACGTAGGACGGAGCTTCCGGGCTGCGATATATCGCCCGCGTGTTGAGCGCGCGAGCGCCTGAAGCGCACTGGTCACCATTGCTCGGCGTCGCCGTCGTCGGCGTCCTGATCGGCATCTATGTCGTCGTACCTGACCGGGGGCCCGACGCCGTATAGCGCGCCGGTCGCGTCGGCAGCCGGGGGACGCAGCGTGAACCTGACGCTGCAGACCGTCGCCGCGGTCGGCCCGAAGCTCTCGCCGAACGAGAACTGGGTCTCGTACCTGTCCGCGAGAACGGCGTGTGGCAGCGCAGCACCGTCTGGACGCTGCCCGCGAACGCGCCCGTCCACGTGACCGTCTACCAGTTCGACGGCAAGAGCGGCCTGCGGAATCCGTTCCTCGCGCAGGCGCGCGGGCATCGTCGGCGGCACCTTCACGGTCGACGGGAAGCCGATGCGCGGCGATCGACCCCGACGACGCGTCGCACACCTTCGCGATCCCGCAGCTCGGTGTGATCGTGCCGCTCTAAGGGCGTCGCCGACGACGCGAAGAACCAGTGCGGCTTCGCGCCGTGCCCGCTGTCGAATGCGCACAACACGATCACGTTCACGTTCCGCACCGGGAAGAAGGGCCACTACCGCTGGCAGTGCTTCGTGCCGTGCGCCGCCGGCTTCGTCTACGGCTTCGGCGGCCCGATGCAGACGATCGGCTACATGGACGGATTCGTGGATGTGGTCTGAGAGCGGCGCGTGAGGCTTCACGGGCACGCCGGCCGGATCGCTGCGCTGACGGTGATCGGGACGGCGATCGTGCTGCCGCTCGTCATCTTCGTCCTCGGGCCGAACATGCCGCCGGGCAACCGCACGACCGGCGCGAGCTCGCAGGTGAACGACAACACCGTGCTGCTCGTCGTGATGACGCCGTTCACGGTCTTCATCCTCGTCTACCTCTTCTACGCGGTGTTCGTGTTCCGCGCGGCGCAAGGGCGAGGAGCTGCGTGACGGCCCGCCGATCCGCGGGCACATGCCGTCGCAGATCGCGTGGCTCGTCGCGACGAGCGCCGCCGTGCTCTTCCTCGCGATCTTCGGCACCGCCGAGCTGTTTGCCTCGAACGGCGCCGGCGGCGGGCAAGGCCCGAACCCGATCGCGAAGCCGAGCGGGTCCGTGCTCCCGGTGCAGGTGATCGGCCAGCAGTGGGAGTTCACCTACCGCTACCCGACCTACGGCGGCGTCGAGACGGCCCAGCTCGTGCTCCCGGTCGAGCAGCAGATCGAGTTCCACGTCACGTCGATCGACGCGATCCATTCCTTCTGGGCCTACGAGCTCGGCGTGAAGGCCGACGCCAATCCCGGGCGTCGACAACGTCGCGTTCGTCAAGGCGAAGAAGACCGGCAACTTCCAGATCCGCTGCGCCGAGCTGTGCGGGCTCTGGCACGGCTACATGTTCGACACCGGCCAGGTCGTCGACGAGGCCCAGTTCACGTCCTGGATCGCGCAGCCAGCGCAAGGAGTTCACGCCCGTCGCAGAAGTACCTGCCGCCGTACGCGCGTCACCTACGCCCCCGACCCGCCGGATCCGCGCCGGATGACGGCTCCGGCGGCTCCTCGGCTTCAACCTGCTGACCGCGGTCGTGCTCGGCATCGCCGGCTACTACCTCGGCTGGTGGCTCGGCCACCAGGTCACGGCGCCGAGCCTCGACTACTTCAGCGACACGGGCCAGAACGACATCGCGCTCTTCCTCGCGTACCTCCTCGGCGTCATCGGCTTCCTCGTCGGCCTCGGCTTTGCGAACTACCCGGTCCAGCGCATGCTCGGCAAGCCGCCGTCGCTGCGCGAGAAGGAGCAGGCCGGCTGGGGACGCTACTTCGGCCTCTGCACCGACCACAAGGTCGTCGGCATCCAGTACCTGATCGGGATCGGCGTCTTCATCTTCATCGGCGGCCTGAACGCGATGCTGATCCGGTTCGAGCTGCTGAGCCCGACCCACGAGACGTTGAACGGCAACAACTACCTGACGCTCGTCGGCCTGCACGGCACGATGATGATGGGGATGATGACGAGCGGGATTCTCGGCCCGTTCGCCAACTACCTGGTGCCGATCATGATCGGCGCGCGCCGCATGGCGTTCCCGCGGATCGAGGCGCTCACGTTCTGGCTGCTGATGGCGGCCGGCGTCATCCTGATGACGGCGGTCGGCTTCGGCGGCTTCCCGACCGGCTGGACCGGCTACGCGCCGCTGAACGACCAGGCGAACATGGGGATGGACGGCTACATCGCCTTCTTCGCGCTCGTCGGCATCTCGATGTGCCTGCTCGGGCTGAACATGCTCGCGACCGTGGTCACGATGCGCGCGCCGGGCATGACCTGGAGCCGCCTGCCGATCTTCGTCTGGGGCGCCGTCTCGACCGCCATCCTGATGCTGCTCGCGGCGCCGGTGCTGATCTCGACCCTGCTGATGCTGACGCTCGACCGCACCGCGCAGACGGGCTTCTTCAACCACCAGGCCGGCGGCAGCGCGTACCTCTACGAGAACCTGTTCTGGATCTTCGGCCACCCCGAGGTCTACATCCTCGCGCTGCCGGGGATGGGGATCGTGCTCGAGATCCTGCCGGTGTTCGCGCGCAAGCCGCTGTGGGGCTACCGGCTCGCCGTCACCGGGATGCTCGGGATCACGCTGCTCTCGCTGCCTCGTGTGGCAGCACCACCTGTTCGTCAGCGGCATCAACGCGGACCTGCGGCCGTTCTACATGCTCTCGACCGAGCTGATCTCGCTGCCGACCGGCTTCATCTTCATCTGCGCGCTCGGCACGCTCTGGCGCGGGCGCATCCGGCTGACCGTGCCGATGCTGTTCGTGCTCGCGTGGCTCTTCAACTTCCTGATCGGCGGGCTCTCGGGCGTCTTCCTCTCCGACGTCCCGAGCGACGTGACGACGCACGGCAGCTTCTTCTCGATGGCGCACTTCCACTACACGATCATGGGCGGCCTGATCTTCTCGTTCTTCGCGGCCATCTACTACTGGGTGCCGAAGATGACCGGCTTCGCGATCAACGAGCGGCTGGGGGAAGATCCACTTCTGGTCGATGTTCATCGCGTTCAACTCGACCTTCGGCCCGCTGCTCGTGATCGGCTTCCTGGGGATGCCGCGGCGCGTCGGTCACGTACGCCGGCTATCTGCAGGGCGGCAACGACTGGGTCTCGTTCTCGGCGTTCGTCCTCGGCGCGTCGATGCTCGTCTTCCTCGGCAACTTCATCTGGTCGCAGGTGTTCGCCCGCGTCCCGGCCGGGTCGAATCCGTGGGGCTCGAAGTCGATCGAGTGGCAGCTGCCGTCGCCGGTGCCCGTGCACAACTTCGACCGCATCCCGACCTTCGGGCCCGATCCGTACCCGTACGGCGTCTCCGACAGCCCGGGGCCGCGCGTCGTCGCGGCGCCGGCGAGGCCGACACCATGACCGAGCTCGCCGGGCACGCCACCGACTACAGCGTCGTCGGAGCGCGAGCCGCCCGAGGTGATGGAGCGGAACCTGCGCATCGCCGCACACCTCTGGTCGAGCGCGACGGCGTTCTTCTTCGTCGCGTTCCTCTTCGCGTACTTCTATCTCCGCTCGCTCGACAGCTCGGCGGTCTGGCGGCCGAAGCACGTCGACCCCTCGGCGACGCTCGGAACGCTCGGGATGCTCGCGCTCCTTGCCGCCGCCGTTCTCCTGCGGCTCGGGCTTGCGGATTACCGGGCGAACCGCAGCCCGGCGTTCCGCGTCAAGGGCGCGCTCGCGCTCGTGCTGCTCGCGGCAGTCGTCGCCCTTCAGATCGCCGAATGGGCGACGCAGAGCTGGGGGCCGACGGACGGGCCGTACGCAAGCGTCTACCTCGGCTGGACCGGGCTGCTGGCGCTGTTCGTCGTCGGGCTCGCCTTCTGGGTCGAGACGACCCTCGCGATCTCCTTCCGCTACCGGGGGACGGCGTACGGCGCGCCCGCGCCGGAGGGGCATGCCTCGGGCGACGCCGAACGGACGGCGCCGACATCGAGAACCCGCTCTCGCTCGTCCGACCCGAGCTCGAGGCGGTGTCGTCCTTCGCGAGCTTCCTCGCGGGGATCGGCGTCCTGACCTGGTTCATCCTCTACGTCATCTAGAGGCTTGATGTGGATTTCAGAGCACCCAAATCCACATCAAGCCTCTCGTGATGTCCTTCCTGCTGCGCCCGTCGAACTGGCCCCTCGGCTGGCCGCTCGCCGCGATCGTCGCGGCCGGGATGCTGTACGCCCACGGCGGCCGGATGAGTGCGACGGCGAGCGATGCCGCGAAGCGCTGGCGCGGAGCGGCGTTCTACGCCGGCCTCGCGACTCTCGCGCTGGCGGTCGACTCGCCGATCGACGCGTACGCGGGCGAATTGTTCTGGGTGCACATGGTCCAGCACGTGCTGTTGATGATGGTTGCGCCGCCGCTCCTGCTCCTCGGACGCCCGTGGCCGCGGCTCGTGCGTCCGCTGCCGCTCGAAGTACGCCGGCCGATCGCGCGTGGCGTGCTCGCGGGCTCGACGCTGGCGCCCGTTCGCCGCGCGTTTCGCCGGCTCGCTGCGCCGCTGCCGTCGTTCGCTCTCTTCAACGCGACGCTGCTCGCTCTGGCACCTGCCCGCGCTCTACGACCTGACGCTCCGCTCCACGCTCGTGCACGACCTCGAGCACGCGCTGTTCTTCGGAACGGCGCTGCTCTTCTGGGTGCACCTCGTGCCCGGCGCCTCCGGCCGTCCTCAGCTCGGCGACGGTGCGCGCGTCGTCTACGGGACCGCGGCGCTGCTCGTGAGCTGGATCCTCGCGGTCGTTCTCGGGCTTGCTCCCGAGCCGGTGTATGGCGCCTACGCCGCGCTCGCCCATCGGCCCGGCGGGCTCTCGGCGCTCGGCGACCAGCAGCTTGCCGCCGGGGTGATGTGGGTGCCCGGATCGGTGCCGTACTGCATCGTGCTCGCGGTCGCCGCGCTGCGCTGGCTCGACCCCGCCACAGGCGCCCGCCGCCGAGGAGGGTCGTCGGTGAGCACTGACAATCGTCGACTGAGGGAGATGACATGGTCGCCTCGTTCCTGACGGGCTCGCTGCTGACGCTCCTCATCCCGGTGGCGCTGCTGATCGCCGTCGGCGTGTACTGGTGGTGGGTGGCGCACCGCCGGGACGAGTTCTGATGCGTCGCCGCTGGTACGCGGCCAGCGTCTCGGCGGCAGCCGTGGTCGGGATCGCGATCGGCGTCGCCTTCCACGCGCGTCTGACCGGCTCGGCCGCTGCCGGGCCGCCGGCGCTCCCGACCCTCCATGGCCAGGCCACGTGGAGCGCGGGCCGTCGCGCGGCGCCCGCGTTCGCGCTGCGCGACCAGCATGGCCGCAGCGTGACGCTCGAGTCGCTGCGCGGAAGAACGATCGCGCTGACCTTCCTGGATTCGCTCTGCAAGCAGGCGTGCCCGATCGAAGGGCGAATGCTCGCGTCGGCGATCGGGCAGGTCTCGGGCGCTGCCCGCCCGCAACTCGTCGTGGTCAGCGTCGATCCGGGCGGCGACACGCCGTGGTCGGTTGCGAGGGCGATGCGGAAGTGGAGGCTTCCGGCCGACACGATCTGGCTGCTCGGGACACACGCGCAGCTCGAGCCGGTGTGGGACGGCTACCAGATCACGGTCGACCCGGTCTCGGGCGACATCATGCACAGCACCGCCGTCTACGTGATCGACAGGCGCGGCTTCGAGCGCGCCGGGTTCCTCATGCCGTTCGTCCCCGGCCTCGTCGCGGACGACTTCCGGGTGCTCGGAGCCGAGACTTGATCTCGTCCGCCGCGCCCGGAGCCTCGCTGCGCCTGACGGCGCTCGGTGCGGCCGCCGCGTCGCTGCTCGCGGTCGTCTCGGGCACGCTCGGGGCGGGCGACCTGCACCGCCTGCTCGCCGCCCTCGCCCTCCCGCCGCTGTGCGCGCTCGTTGCGGCGGGGTGGGTCGCGTACCGGCGGGTGCTGCCGAGCGCGGCCGCCGCGCTCGCGTTCTTCCTCGCGGCGGCGGCCGTGATCGGGCCGCGGCCTCTGCACGTCGCGCTGGCAGCGCTCGCCTTTGCCTCGGCGGTGGTCGCGACTGCCGCGTCGTTCCGCGGCAGCGCGGTCGACGGCGGGCCCTGGCGCGACTACGTGACTCTGACGAAACCGCGGATCATGACCCTGCTGCTCCTGACGGGCGCGTGCGGGATGATCGCGGGCGCCCACGGCTGGCCCGGCACCTCCCGTTTCGGATTCGCGATGGCCGGGCTCGCACTCGCCTGCGGCGGGGCGTCGGCTCTCAACCATCTGCTCGACGCCGACATCGACCGGCTGATGGGCAAGCGGACCGAGCACCGTCCGGTCGCTGCGGGGAGAGTCCCGCCGGCGCGCGCACTCGAATTCGGGCTCGCGCTGTCGGCCGCATCGTTCGTCCTGCTCGCGGGGACGATCAACCTGCTGACCGCGCTGCTCGCACTCGCCGGCAATCTCTTCTACGTCGTCGTGTACACGCGGCTGCTGAAGCGCTCCACGCCGCAGAACATCGTCATCGGCGGTGCTGCCGGGGCGGTGCCGCCGCTCGTCGGCTGGGCGGCGGGTGCGGGGCACCTGGGTGTGCCGGCCTTCTGCCTCTTTGCGATCGTCTTCTTCTGGACGCCGCCGCACTTCTGGGCGCTCGCCCTCCTGCTGCGCGAGCAGTACGCGGCCGCGAAAGTGCCGATGCTGCCGGTCGTGCGTGGGGAGCGCGAAACGGTCCGTCAGATCCTCGGCTATACGGTCGTGCTGCTCGTGGCGAGCGTGATCCCGTTCGCGATCGGCTCGTTCGGGGCGGTTTACCTCCTCGGTGCGCTGGTGCTCGGGGCCGTGTTCCTCGGGCTCGCAGTCCGGCTTGCGCGCGAGACGACCGCGACGTGGGGCAGCGCTCCTCTTCCACTACTCCTTGCTCTACCTGGCCCTGCTCTTCGTGGTCGCGGCTCTCGATTTATCGCTTTGAATCGGTCACACTGGGTCGGCGATGACCGAAGCCGAGATGCTCGCCGAGACGAGGGCGTTCAACCAGGCGCTGGAGGCGCTCCTCGCCACGCAGCCCCCGATCCACACCTTGCCGCCCGAGGTGACGCGCCAGGCGCGGCGTGAAGGGCAGGGCGTGTTTCCACCGCTCATCTTCGCCGACGAGGCTCGCACGATCGTCATCCCGGGCCGGAGCGGGGAGATCGCGCTCCGCATCTTCGAGCCGGAGAGCCCTCGCGGCGCCTACCTGCACATCCACGGCGGCGGCTGGACGATCGGGTCAGCCGACGGCCAGGACCTGCTGCTCTCGGAGCTCGCGCAGACGACCGGGCTGACCGCGGTGAGCGTCGAGTACCGCCTCGCCCCCGAGCATCCCTTCCCGGCCGCGCCCGACGACTGCGAGGACGCCGCCCTCTGGGTGCTCGAGAACCACACGGGGCGGCTGGCAATCGGCGGCGAGTCCGCGGGGGCGCATCTCGCGGCGCTCACGCTGCTTCGCCTGCGCGACCTGCATGGGATCTCGCCGCGCACCTTCGCGGCTGCGAACCTCGTCTTCGGCGCCTACGACCTGACGGGCACGCCGAGCCGTCGCCTGTGGGGCGCGCGCGAGCTCGTGCTGTCGAGCGCCATCATGGACTGGTTCGTCGACTGCTTCCTGCCGGGGTCGTCCGACGAGGAGCGTCGCTCGCCGTTCATCTCGCCGCTGTACGCCGAGCTGTACGACCTGCCGCCTGCGCTCTTCTCGTGCGGGACGGCCGACCCGCTGCTCGACGACTCGCTCTTCATGGAGGCTCGGTGGCGCGCGGCCGGCAACGAGGCGACGCTCTCGCTCTGGTACGAGGGGATTCACGCCTACACGGCGTTCCCGATCGAGATCGGCCGGCGCTCCCGCGCCGAGCAGTTCGCGTTCCTGAACGGCTAGCGCGGGCTCGTACCTCTCGCCGGCGCGGACCGCGACCGGCAGCCGGTTGCCCGGCGGTGCAAGCGGGCAGACCCAGCGCGGGTCGTAGGCGCACGACGGGTTGTAGGCGAAGTTGAAGTCGAGCACGAGCTCGCCGTTCTGCTCGCCGAGGTCGGAGCCCTTCACGGTGTCGAAGAGGTAGCGACAGGCACCGTAGGTCTCGCTGCCGCTCGTCGCGTCCGCGAAGCTGAGATACAGCCCGCCGCCGTAGCCCTCGAGCCAGTAGAGGTCGAGGGTGTGCTCTGCGGCTGCGAGCTCGAACCGCGTGCGTGCGAAGCGCGTGAACGAGTACGCGTGCTCGCCGGAGGTTGCGATCTCCCGCGTCTCGTGTGTGGCCGGCTCGACTGACCCGAGCACGCGCAGCGACGCGTCGTAGTCGAAGTACGGCAAGCCGTCGAACGCCGAGCGACGCTCGGGAGGCAGCGGCGTCTGGGCGTGCGAGCGGAAGAGCTCGTCGCGCGTGTCGCGCCAGAGCCGCCAGCCGTGCTCGGGCTCGGGGTCGTGGCGGATCGCCGCGTAGAGCTCGAAGATCCGCCGTTTCCAATCGAGCAGCGTCAGCTCGTCCACCGATCGAGGGTAACGAAACGACGACGACCCGCACGGCGAGGCGCGGGTCGTCGGTCGAACAGAAGGCTCGACCTGCGGGAACAGGCGTTGAACCCTCCGCAGACGAGGGTAGCGCTCCCGGTCAGCGGGACGACGGGTGCAGGAGCGGCACGCTCCCCTGCCAGCCCGTACGCAGCACGGCGGCGAGGGAGGGCGGCGTGATCAGGGTCGCCGCGCCACCTCTCGGTCGCGCGGCGCGCTCGGTGTAGCCCGCCGGCGTCCAGCGCAGCAGCTCGCGTCCGCGTACGAGCCAGGGGGCTCCGTCGCGCAGCACAAACGCACCGTCGGGCAAGTCGTCGAGCTCCGCCTCGTGGTGGCGCTGGGCGCGCGTCTTGGGCTCGACGCGCTCGCCGTGGAGCTGCAGGTCGATCGCATCGGCGCCGGTCTGGCCGGGATGCAGCTCGTGCCACAGCTCGGTGAAGCGGGTGTAGTCCTCGCGGCGGCAGAGCGCGCATGGCCGGTGTCCGGCGGCGAACGCGGTCGCCTCGTCGAGGAAGAAGAGCTCGGTGAACTTGCCGGGCTGCAGCAGCGGGCCGCGTTGCCAGCCTCGGAACTCGAGCCGGCAGCCGATCCAGCGCCTGCCGTTGAAGCGCCGGCGGATGCGTCCCTGCGCGTTATGAAGGCAGCCGCGGTTGCCGTAGACGAGCCCCCGCGCCGGGTCGGCGACGAGCTCGCCGAGCGGCGTCACACGATTTTGCAGCGCCACCTTCGACTGCCGCGTTCGCCGGCGCTAGCCGACCGACCTCAGTCCTCCCACGACTCGGGCTCGTCGTCTTCGACTTCGAGGCCGTCGAGCTCGACCACCTCGAGCTCGTCGGGATCGTCGATGCCGATCTCCTCTGGCTCTTCCATCGCGGCGCCTCCTTTCCTGGACCTCGCGAGTTTCGCAGACCGAAGACGCGCGGGGAGCGCACGTTCACCGGACCGTTGCCGGTCCGACACGGGCCGGTGGTGGTGGTCTCTAGGTGACGCCGGGAGGTGTCGGGCTCCCTTGGCCGGCACCGCCCGGGCCGTCAGGGAAGCCGAAGCCCCGGCGTCCGCCGAACCCGCCGCTCACCATCGCGGTGATCCGGGCAGACAGGCTCGACACGATGCTGTCTGCCTGCGCTTGCGTGAGCCGGCCCGACGCCACCGCGGCCTGCAAGGACGACTTCTCCGACGCGACCATCGCTGCCACGAGCCCGTCGACCGACTTGCCCGGGGTTGCGGCCGCGATCGACCCGAGCGTCTTACCGGACTGCAGGTCGGCGAAGAGCTGAGACGTCGAGAGGCCGAGATACGTCGCAGCGGCAGAGAGGCCGCCGAACCCGGCGCCGCGGCCGAAGCCGCGCCTGAACCCACCGCGTCCTTCATCCGGCGCCCCGTCGCTCCCGCGGACGGACGGCGCGCCGCTCGCTCCCTGCCCGGCCGCCGCGGATTTCGACCCGCCGTGGAGCTTCGTCGCCGCGAGCGAGGCGCCTGCGGCGACGAGTGCGACTGCGACGATCGCGACCACGATCGTCTTGCGGCTCGTGCCTGCCGAGGCCGTGCCGGCGGTGGTGTCGTCGATCGGTGTGTGGTCGTCGGTGGTCAACTCGTTACCTCGTGTGTGACGCGCGAGAACGGAGACGTGCAGTCATCGTTCCAGCGTCGGGTAAGACCCTCCTAAGAGCATCTGGGCACGCGATCTACCTGTGAGACGGACCCCCCGTTCGGCGTGTTTTCTCCCCTGCCGCCAGGTTGTAGGGTCGGCCCTTGCCCCGGGTTCGTGTGCCTCACCGGCTTCGACTGCGCATGAGCGGCCTGATCGTGGCGCTCGTCGTGGTCGGCGCCCTGGCCGGCGGCTCGGGTGCGTTCGCAGGCTCCGGCGGGCTCGCCAACGCGACGACGCTCGACTTTGCGGCGGGCCCGGGGGAGAACAACGTCGTCACGCTTGCCGTTTCCGGCACGCAGCTGCTGCTGACCGATTCTGCAGTCGTTCCGACCTTGTCGCCGACCGCGGCCGGGCTCGGCTGTGTCCTCGCGGGGAACACGATCTCGTGCCCGAAGGCCGGAGTCACGACGGTCACGATCGAGACCGCCGACGGCTCCGACCAGGTGACGATCGATCCGACGGTGGGCACAGCGAGCAGCGTCAGCGCCATCGTCGTCGACGGCGGGTCGGGCGACGACTCGATCACGAACGACTCGACCGTCGCGACGACTGCGAGTTACGCCGACTCCGCGGCCGGTGTGACCGTCGATCTCGGCTCAGGCAGCGCGACCGGCGACGGCAACGACACGCTCACGGGCGTCACGAACGTGATCGGCTCGTCGCTCGGCGATTCGCTGTCGGGTGACGCCGGCGACAATGTGCTCGCCGGGGGCGGCGGCAGCGACCTGTTGTCGGGCCGCGGTGGTGATGACACGTTGGATGGCGGGACGGGTGCGGGTGACACCGCGGACTATTCGGCTGCCGCGTCGTCCGTGGTGGTCGATCTTGGCTCCGGTGTGGCGTCGGCGGATGGTGATGGCGGTCGGACACGTTGGTGAGTGTCGAGAACGTGATCGGCTCGTCGCTGGGCGATTCGCTGACCGGTGACGCCGGCGACAACGTGCTCGCCGGGGGCGGCGGCAGCGACGTGTTGGCGGGTCGCGGTGGTGATGACACGTTGGATGGCGGGACGGGCGCAGGTGACACGGCGACTACTCGGCTGCGGCCTGTGTGGTCGTCGATTTGGGCCGGGTTGGCGTCGGCGGATGGTGACGGCGGCTCGGACACGCTGGTGAGTGTCGAGAACGTGATCGGCTCGTCGCTCGGCGATTCGCTGTCGGGCGACGCCGGCGACAATGTGCTCGCCGGGGGCGGCGGCAGCGACCTGTTGTCGGGCCGCGGTGGTGATGACACGTTGGATGGCGGGACGGGCGCGGGTGACACGGCGACTATTCGGCGGCCGCGGCCCGTGGTCGTCGATCTGGCACCGGTGTCGCGTCGGCGGATGGTGACGGCGGCTCGGACACGTTGGTGAGTGTCGAGAACGTGATCGGCTCGTCGCTGGGCGATTCGCTGCCGGGCGACGCCGGCGACAACGTGCTCGCCGGGGGCGGCGGCAGCGACCTGTTGGCGGGTCGCGGCGGGGCTGACACGCTCGACGGAGGCGGGGGCACCGACACGGTCGACTATTCGGCGGCTGCGGCCGGTGTCGTGGTGGATCTGGCGGCCGGTGTCGCGTCCGCGGATGGTGACGGCAGCTCGGACACGCTGGTGAGTGTCGAGAACGTGACCGGCTCGACGCTCGGCGACTCGCTGTCGGGTGACGCGAACGCGAACGTGCTCGCCGGGGGCGGCGGCGCCGACAACCTCGTTGGCGGCCTCGGGGCCGACACGATCGACGGTGGGCCCGGTGACGACACGATCTCCGCGCGCGACGGGATCATCGACACCATCACCTGCGGCACCGGCACGGACTCCGTCACCGCCGATCGCAACGACGTGACCGCTGCCGACTGCGAGCAGGTGCAGGTGCCTCCGCCGGTCGTGCTGATCGGCGAGACGACCCTGCAGCGCGGCGATCGACCAGAACGTCGCCGGGCTCGCCGAAGCGTTCTCGTTCGTGGCAGCGCAGACCGGTACCGCGACCGAGATTCAGTTCTATGACGACGCGTCGTCGACTGCCGTCGAAGGTCGTCGTCGGTCTCTACGCCGACAACGGGTCGGGCTCACCTGGAAGCCTCCTGGCGCAGGCGACTCGAACCGCCCTCGCGGGCGGCGCCTGGAACACGGTGCAGATCTCCGGCGCGGGGCTGACGGCGCACGTTCGCTACTGGCTTGCCCTCCTGACCCCGGCCGGCTCCGGAACGCTCCGGTTCCGTGACAACTGCTGCGGCTTCAAAGGTTCCGCGCCGTCGCAGAACAGCGCCCAGAGCAATCTGAGCCAACTTCCGGCGACGTGGGCCAAGGGCAAGGTCTGGCCGACCGATGGGCCGGCCTCGCTCTTCGCCGCGCGCTGAGAACTGCGACCGCTAGGCCGCGTGTTCGAGGTCGGCGTCCGCCTCGACTGCGTCTTCGACGATCTCGACGATCTCGCTCTCCGAGCGACCCGCTCGCTGCGCGATCTCGACCATGGCCAGCATGTGCTGCCGCTCGGCCTCGTGTTCCTGCCCTGACATGGGCACTCCCCTCTCCGTTGCGTGCATTGCTCCCCCCACCGTACGGACCGGAACCGGTGCCATGAGGTAAGGGTTTTGTGACGATCCTGTGGGGTGCCAGAGGCTTGATGTGGAATTGCGTGCTTGCGGGGGCAGTGCCAGACCAAGCAGCTCGTTCGCGTCGGGCGCAGGGCATAGCGGGGTCTACGTTCAAGCCCGACCCGGGCGAGCTGCGCTGCGTCTGGGCCGCCAGCCGCGTGCGCGCGTGCATTTCACATCAAGCCTCTAGCCGGCGAGAGCCGCGGACGCGACGCGTTCGTCCTCCAGGAGGGCCTCACCGTGGGGCGCGCGGGCCGGGACGTGCACCGCCACGTTCAGCCACGTTCGGTCGTTGCGGACCATCAGGGAATGGCCGGCACAGCGCTCGAGGAACCCGCGAAGCTCGTCCTCGGTGACGCCGTCCAGGACGACGTCGGGGAGGAGCAGCAGGTGGCGCATCGTCGAGGCCCGGTCGCAGGCGAGGAAGACCGACGCCTTCCAACCGGTCAGGACGGCGCGGCGCGGAGTAGCCGCGAGCTCGCGGCGCGTGTCGATGAGGTAGAGGGACCCGTCGACGTCCTCGTGCATCGCGAGCATCCCGCGCGCGGTGTCCGCGCTCCACACCTGCGCGAGTTGCACCGCGTCATGCGCGTAGACGTCGTCCGTGCGGTTGTCGGCGTAGTCGAAGTCGAAGTAGTAGGCGATCTCCATCACCTCGGCGCGCTCGAACGGATAGAGGTACGAGAACGGCGCCATCGGCCGAATGTTCTCCATCCCGAACGCTTCCGGCGCGGCGTGGTACGGGCTGAAGCGGTCGAGGCGGATCGGGCCGTAACCGGTCGGCGGCTCGAGGTGCCAGATCGCGTCGATGAGTGCGACCGTCTCGTCGTAGTCGGCTCGACTCTCGCCGGGGAAGCCGTAGAGAAGATTCCAGAGCGGCTGCACGCCGTGCTCCTTGCACCACTTCAGCAGCTCGATGTTCCGGAAGCCGGTCGTTCCCTTGCGCATGAGTGCGAGGACGTTGTCGTTCAGGCTCTCGATCCCCGGTTGGATGTAGATCACGCCCGCGTCGCGGAGTTGCCGCACGTGCTCGGCGGTCAGGTTCGCCTTGACCTCCCAGAAGAAGTCGGCTCCGAGTTGGGCGTCGGCGAGCATGGGGAGGACCGACTTGAAGTAGCGCATGTCGAGGATGTCGTCGACCACGCTGAACGTCATGACCCCGTGCCGCTCGCGAAGCACCGTGATCTCCTCGAGCACCCGCTCCGGCGACTTGCTGCGGAACGCCATCGTCGCGCCGTTCAGACCGCAGAACGTGCAATGCGAGCGCTCACCCCACCAGCACCCGCGGGCCGTCTCGACGAGCAGGAGCGGGGTGATCGCACCGACGATCGCGCTCGACCTGAGCTGGTCGAAGAACGGGTCGAAGTCGGGGACCGGCAGCGTAGTCGAGATCCGCGATCGAGGCGGCCGGCGTCTTCCCGCCGGCGGGCGGCCGATCGCGCGAGGTGACGCCCGGGACCGCGCCGACTCCGAGCCCGCGCCGCCGCGCCTCGAGCACCGCGGGAAAGGACTGGTCGGCCTCGCCGGAGAACGCGAGGTCGACGAACGGGAACCGCCGATGCAGGGCCACGCCCATCGCCTCTTCCCAGTTCGCGCCGCCGAAGGCGATCGTGATCTCCGGCCACTTCGCCTTCACGCGCGCGGCGAGAGCGAGCGACGCGAGGTTCTGCTGGAACGTCGAAGTGAAACCGACGAAGGTGTACGCGGGCCAGTCGATCGTCGTCAGGCAGTGCTCGAGGAACGGCTCGACCGCGCGCCCGCAGGCGCCACAGGCGCGCGATCTGACCGTCGTCGAGCCGCCAGGTCGCGCGCAGGACCTCGTCGACGTAGCCCGCGTCCAACTCGGGCTGCGGCCCGTACAGCGCCTCGGCGAACAGCCAGTCGCCGGCGAACGCCGTGTAGGGCACGTCCGAGTTCAGCCAGTGGTACTCGCCGACGCCGATCCGCTCGGCGAAGGGGATCCCGAGGTACCGCGTCTCGCAGTCCACCTCGAGTCGCCGGCAGTGGGCCTGGAGGAGGCCCAGGGCGAGCGACGGCCGCTCGAGCGCGCCGAGCGGCATGCTGACGAGGAGGACGCGGTCGCGCCGGCGCGCGCTACGGGCCATCGGGTCCTCGACGGGTGCGCGGCTCAGAGATCCAGATTCGACGGCCCCTGGCCGGGCCCCGGCATCGGGCCGGTCGGCGAGATGATCGGCTCACGCGAGACCGGCTTGACGGTGATCGGATTGACGGGCTCGACCGTCCGCGTGCCGATGGGGCTCGTCGGTGTGACGCCGCGGGTGCGGATGATCGGGCTGTCCGTCCAGTGGAAGTAGAACGGGTCGATCGAGGGCGCGACCGGCGTGACCCCATCGGTATGGAAGAGCGTGTGCGTCGTGAAGTTCGCAGCACGCTGGTACACGACACCGCTCGGGAAGTTCGCGTTGTCGGGGGTGTTGTTGCCACAGAAGACCCCGTGGAAGTCGGTTCCGACCGCGAGCAACCTCACGTAGTCGCCGAGGTACGGCAGGAACGTCCGCGCCGGCGTGCTCGACGGCGCCGTGTGGAGGACGATCACCGTGCGGCTTCGTGCTCCAGGCGTTGGTCGTCAGCTCGAGGTGCGTCACCCAGCGGGTGCCGGTGAACAGCTGGATCAGCAGGCCGACGCGGCCGTGCCCGTCGACGGCGAGGCTCGGGTTCTTCGCGTTGGTGATCGTCCGAATGTCCTTCTTCGACCAGGTCTGGCCGCGGTCGGTCGAGCGGCGCACGTGCAGCGTCCAGTCGGTGCCCGACACGCCGCCGACCCGGTCGCACCAGGCGACATAGACGGTGCTCGAGTTCGTGGGATCGACCGCGATCGAAACGTCGCCGCCGAGACGCTCTTGGCCCATCGAGCCGTTCCACTTGATGAAACGCCCCGTCGCGACCCGCTGGCCGATCTTGCCGTCGCCCGAGTCGACGAGCGCGCTGAACGGCGTCGCGCCGGCACCCCACGCGTCGTCGCGTGTCACGACCACGTCGATCGTCATGTTCGGGAGCGCGCCGCTCACCCACCGCTCGTGGGCGGCATACACCGTCCCGTCGGGATGCAGTGCGATGCGGATCGGCGGGCCGTCCTGCGCCGGTCGTCGCCCGGCGCTCGAGCGAGTGGGGCGCGAAGCCCGCCGGCGCGGCCGCTGTTCGCGCGTCGAGCGAGAGGTCGACGGTGGCCGTGTGGCCGCTCGGCTGGTTGAAGTCGTTGTTGCCGACGTAGACGCGGTCCCTCGACTTCTTCTTCACGACCACGCTCCCGGCGACCACCCACGGCTGATCCTCGTTCGCACGGTCGACGAGGACCTTCATCGCCGACGTCGACGCGAAGTTCGCCGTGCGCAGGATCTGCAGGTTGCCGGTCGAGCCGTTGAGCGTTCCTGCATAGAGAACGCCGCTCGTCGTCGCGAAGCCGACCGTGATGTCGCCGGTCCCGAACGAGCCGTTCCCCGGGACGACGGTGCGGAGCGACCACGTGTTGCCGCCGTCGGTCGAGATGTAGATCGGAGCGAACGCGCCGCCCATCGGGCCGGGCGTGAACGCCGTGCCGACCATGTCCGTCGGCTTTGCCGGATTGACTGCGAGGTTCGGCTCGCTGTCCTGGCTGGACTCGCCGCTCAGCGAGAACGGGATCATGTTGACGATGTGGATCATCGGTTCTCAGCTCCGTTTCGGCATCAGCGCGTCGAGGGATTGGACCGGCTGGTAGTCGTCCGCATCGAGGAGCTGGAAAGGCGCGGACTTGCTCAGCGGCCCCTCGGTGGCGTGGAGGATCCAGAGGCCTCCCTGGCCGGCCTTCGGCTTCGGTGAGTTCCGCCAGCGGACGTCGAGGCTGTTCGCGTAGAGGACTTCGAGCTTGCCGGGCTTGGCGGCGCCCTTCTCGACGTGATCGACGTCGAGTGTCGCCTTCCACCAGGCCGGGTCGTGCTCCGACGGGGCGTTCGTGCTCACCTCCTCGAGCTTGGCGACGCGGCCGATCACGACCGCGTCGGCCTCTTTGACGTGCTGGCGGAGGCGGTCGGTGTCGATCTGCGTCTGGAACGCCAGGAACGGCGGCGGCGCGCCCGGCGCCTGAGCCGCCGCCAGGTGCGGCTCGACGGCGCTCGCCGGGACTCGCCCGACCTCGGCGAGCGCGAGGCTTTCGCCGAATGCGGTCGCGTTGGCGAAGAAGGCCGACTTGTCGCCGACCTTCAGCGCCGCGCCCTTCGGCGCGAGCTGAAGCGTGACGCGGCTTCCCCCGAGCTGCGAGAACGCCTCGGGCGCGTGGAGAACCTGGTCGACCGAGACGATCGCGGTGCGGCCGTCGACGGGCACGTCGGTCATCGTCGCCGCGCCGAGATGCTCGATCGTGCCGACGAAGCTGAATGCCGACTTGCTCAGGAGGTTCGGTATGGCGTCGGACTTGGCAGGCATCGAATTGCCTCCTCAGTTTCTTTGGGCGCCCATTCTCTCGCGTCCGACAGGGCGTTGCCAAGTGACCTCGCCCGGTCACGCTCTCGGCGCCCACGAGAAGAAGGGAACGCCAGGCGCATGCACGCACGCGCCCGCGTACACGAGCTTGTCGCCGGAGGCAGGCGTCGACCAGGACCTGCACGCGAACCCCGACGGCCCCTTGAACGTCGAGCCGAGCCCATCGCTGTGCCGGCTCGTGAACTTGAGCACCCACGGCCGTGCGACTGCGCACGACATGCCCTCGGCGACGATCTTGTAGCGATTGCCCGAGCCCGCAGGACCGCGGATGTTCCAATGCGCCGCAGTGACGCCGATCGTGCACCTCGGTGCGGCCGGCGCCGAGACGGCGGCCTGGGCGACCACGACGGCGACCAGCGTCGCGCCGGCCAGGGCCGCCGCGCCGGTGAACGTGTGACGGTGTAGCTTCATCTCGCTCTTCTCCCCTCGTCGATTGTGATCTCGCCGACGGTAGGGGGACGGCGTTCAGGGCGCAGGAGGTGTTTCCCTCGATAACTCCGGCATCCCGCGGATTCGACCGAGGCGCACAAGTAAGCTCGGCCGGTGACCGAGATGCGCCTCTACGACATTCGCGTCACCGTGGAGCGAATCGAGGGGCGTTCGGTCTGCGGCCTCGAGGTCGGGGACTACTTCGAGGTGACCGAATCGAGCCGCGTGCGGATCCCCGAGGGGAAGCATTTCTGCCTGTACGCGCTCCAGTCGGTGCTCCCGCTCATCCCGGCCAAGCAGCGGCGGCTTGCGGCCGGTGACTGGCTCGAGCAGGACAGCCTCGTCAGCTGCCCCGACCCGGACGAGCGAGTGATCATGCGGATCGAGCGCCTGGAGGAGCGGTCGCTGACGACCGAGGAGCTGACCTGAGAGAGATCGGTCTCGGCCTCCAGTCCGACAAGACGGCTGCCCAGTACGCCGCCCTCGCGAGCCGCGCGGAATCGGCCGGCTTCGACGTCGTCTCGGTCTTCCACGACCTCCTCTATCAGCCGGCGATCGTCCCGCTGACCGTGATCGCACAGGCGACCAGCCGTGTGCGCGTGGGGCCGGCGGCCCTCAACGCCACGACCCTGCATCCGGTCGAGCTCGCGGGGCAGGCGGCGGCGCTCGACCTCGTCTCGGACGGACGCGCGTATCTCGGGATCACGGCGGGGGCATGGCTCGAGCGGCTCGAGCTCGCGCCGCGCTCGCCGGTCGAGCGCATGGCCGAGACGTGCGAGATCGTTCGACGCCTGTTCGAAGGCGACCGCACGGGGTTCGCCGGGTCGCACTTCACACTCACTCCGGAAACCGGGTTCGAGTACACGCCCCGCCGCTCGCGGATCCCGTTGATGATCGGCACCTGGCGGCCGCGCATGGCGGCACTCGCGGGACGGGTCGCCGACGAGGTGAAGATCGGTGGCTGTGCCAATCCCGCGATGGTGCGGCTCATGCGCGAGTGGATCGGCAACGACGACGTCGGGATCGTCGTCGGCGCCGTCACCGTCGTCGACGAAGACGGAGACGCGGCGCGCGCGCTCGCACGGCGCGCGCTCGCGATGTACCTGGAGGTCGTCGGCCGGCTCGACCCGACGGTCACCGGCGAGCCGTCACTCGAGCAGTTCGCCTTCGCGGGGACGCCCGAGGAGGTCGCGGCTCATGCGGAAGAGCTCTACGACGCGGGCGTGAAGCGCGTCGAGTTCGGGACCCCGCAAGGCCTGAGCACCGAGCACGGCGTCGATCTGCTGTGCGAGCGCGTGCTGCCGCTGCTCGAGCATCGACGACCTGAAGGGCGTTCCTAGCCGCGAGCAGGACGCAGCCGTGCAACCACCTCGGCAAGATCCTCGCGCCCGTCATCCGTGAGGCCCGCGATCACGCCGTCGATGTTGATGTCCTTCTGGTTCTGGCTCATCTTGAACTTGGCGGTGACTCGACTGATCACGACTTCGACGCCGACGATTGCCCGCAGCTGGCCCGCGTGGAAATCCGGAGGCGCGTCGTCAACGCTCCAGGGGAGCGGTCGATTGCTCTCTTGACGGGCCGTGAGTGCGCGGACGTTCTCGTCCACCCACTCGGCGTCGTCGTGGATCAGCAGCTCTCCGTAGATGTGTGCGGTGGTGTAGTTCCACGTCGGCACGACGCGCCCGTGCTCGGCCTTCGTCGGATACCAGCCCGGGTGAATGTAGGCGTCGTTGCCGTGCGCGATGACGAGCGCCTCACCGACCGCCGGGCGCTGCCACTGGTCGTTCTTCCGCGCCAGGTGCCCGCGCAGCGCCCCGTGCTCGCCCACTTCCGGAACGAACAGGAGGGGCAGGAACGTCGCTGCCAGCCCGTCCTGCGTCATGGTCACCAGGTCTGCCGCGCCGAGCTGAGAGAGGAACCCGGCGGCGGTCTCATCGTCGACCGCGAACTGCGAAGGGGTGTACATGCGCAGAAGTGTAGGCGCGGTCTGAAGCGCGGCGGACGCTCCGGGAGAGACACGTGCTGCGGCCGGGCGGCGAGTCGAGCACCTCCGGGGGCGTCAACAACGCCACCCGACCTCGTCGACGCTAGTCCCGCCGCCCGGGCCATTGCGTAGTCCGAATGGGGTGTGTTTTGCGGCTACTGCCTGCGGCGCTTGGCCGTTAGGGAGACATGCCCGCGGCCCCGCGGAACGTGCCCTGTTCGAGCCTGGTCTTTCAGGTGTTGGAGGCGCTCGAGGTCCGTACTAGCGTGGACGGTCCGCTCACCGGTTCCCTCATGGTGGGCGGGACGGCAAACGAGGGGTGCGGCGGACCGTCGCGCCGCACGACGATCCGCCCTCCCTCGTTCTTGCGTGCTTCCCTGGCGAGCTTGCGGCTCTCGCCGGGGAAGCACCACCGGTCCGACGCTCACCTGGCAGCACGCTGGCAAACCAGCGGTGAGCGTTGTAGCTTTGTCGCATTGCGGTTTCTTCCCCGGCGAGCGGCGGCCTCGCCGGGGAGGTGCCGTTTCCAATGACGACGTCCGGCCCCGGAAAGGACGTCCACGCGAACCGCAACAGGCCTCCGACGAGAAAACCCGCCGTTTCCAGCGGGTTTCCCAGTGGGCGCACGTGGCCCTGAACTGCCCTGCTAAACCGCGGTTTCGGCGGTCTGGGGTAGCACGGGGGTCTGCGCGCCACGTACACGTGTGAGCAGTTTGGTGACGTTTGACCTCGGTGGAGTCGATTAGGGCGCGGGTGTCACCGACATTGGAGACCTTTCCAAGAGTGAAGGAACGTGTGGTTGGGTATGGAGCTGTCTATGGAGCTTTCGCGCTCGTCACGAGAAGTGCGAAGGCAACGGCGGCCCAGATCTGAGCTCCGAGAATCAGCAACCTCGAGCATGAATCCGTCGACCATCAAATGCGGTGAGTAAGCCCGCTCCTGGGAGCATGTGAAAGCGCTCCGGGCGCTGGACGTCAGGCTGCACAAGCGCCGGCCGCCTGACTCCTCAGCGCGGCCGGCGGTGCCGTCGCGTACCCAGTTCGGGGGTGTGGAGCGTCAGCAAACGCCGCCCCCGAGCTGGCGGCACGGCCCACGCAGGGTACTCCTTCTTCGATAGGCAGCGCAATATCTGAGACCCGCCCCGCTCAGCACGAATTGGCTAAAGCGGAGACATAGCGACAAAGGCGAGAGGGTCCGAAAGTCGGGTCATCTCGGACATCACCTTGCGAAACTCGCGGACATCATCGCAAGTGCAGAGACTCCGGCCGCGTACCACTGAATAGTGCTCGGTCAGCCCTGGTCTTCCAGGTGTTGGAGTACTAGCTTGGGAAGGTGCCGCCCTTTTCGTGGTCTCCCTCGAGGGGCGGTAGGGCGAATGAGGGCGGACCGTTCAATGACCCCGGCGATCCGCCCTCCCTTCGTTTTGCACGACGGAGCCGATCGGCGAGATAGCTTGTTCGCAGTACGGTTTCTTCCCCGGCGAGGCGGCGGCCGTCGGAGAAGCTCCGTTTCCGAAACTCTAGAAGGGGCTCGTGGACGCCGGCGAGGTCACGCAACGCATGGTGGCGGCTTACAAAGCCGGCGAGCTTGTCACGACGTGCGCCTGGTGCGGGCGTGTCACCTTCGACGGCGAATGGGTTCGGGTACCGCACGCGGCTCTGCTCGCGATCGATCCCCACACCACCTTGTCGCATTCGATCTGCCCGGAGTGCGCCGCGAGATACGCGCCTCGACTTGCCGAAATGCTCGAGGCAGATCCTGGGATGAGCGGTCTGCTCAGGATCGTCCAGGTGAGCGAACTCCCGGACGAACCCGTTTGACGGAGCTATCGCGGGAAGGGCTCGTCGAACGCCTCGCTGACGTCTCGCACGCGACATGGCTTCTGCAGTCCGTCCGCGATTACGCCAAGCGGCTCGATGATCCGACCCAGCCGGGTCCCGCGCATTACAGAGGCACGGCCGAGTGGAAGGCCGACTGTGAAAGGGCCGCGACGCTGCTGAAGGACGTGGTTGAGGGCGGGCGTCTCGAGGAGCTGTCGAAGGACACTGCCCACCACGCGACACCCCATGACCATGAGCGGGCGGAGAGGACTGTGGAAGCGCTCGAGACGCTTGGCCTCACCGCTGCACCCGGGAAGAAGCCGGCCTGATCGTCGGCGGCAGGTTCTCGTTGTCAACTGCGGCGATGGCCGGATTCCGGGTATCGCCGGGTGTCTGGACCACCTGCTCCCGGCGGCGACCTCCGTGACATGAGTGACCCGCATCGTTGAGCCAAATCCCCTCAACGGTGCGGGCCCTGATGGGCGCACGTGGGATCGAACCACGGACCTCTCGCGTGTGAAGCGAGCGCTCTCCCGCTGAGCTATGCGCCCGGGAAAGTCCGCGGCACCGGTGAGGGATCCTTAGGGCTGCTTCCTCCCGGATCTGACCCGGTTCGAAATCTCACCGCGCCGCGGGCAGTCGCAGTGTACCGCCGGAGCCGAGCCGGTTCTAACCCTTGTTGGTGGAGTCGATGCAGGCTCGGATCGCGGCGAGCTCGACCTTCGAGATCTTCGCCGGCGGCGCGCCCGCGTACGGCGAGGGGTTGCCCTTGAAGTCGACGACGCCGTTGTCGACGAGTGCCGTCGTCTTCGGGTTCTTCTTGGCGGCGACCGCCTTCGCTGCCGCGGCGTCCTTGTAGAAGGTCAGCGTGAAGCTCACGCCGGCGGGCGACTGGCCGTCGACCGACCTCTCGTTCGGCTGCACGAGGAAGTCCTGCGTCGTTCAGGCAATTGCCGACCGAGATGCCGTTTGCGCCCTTCCGCCGGTGGGCACGCTGGCCGCCGCCGCCGCGCACGGCACGCTCGTGGCTACTGCTCGCGCCGCACGCCGGCGACGACCGCCGCCAGCGCCACCAGAACAGCACCGCGAATGTGGCCAGGACGAGCAGGTCGGGGCCTGTCAGGATCGAGATCGGGCGCGAGGGTAGCGCGTTCGCCGGACTTGCGGAATGTGCGCGACGACCCGCACAATGAGCACGGTTCCCAGTCGACGAGGAGGTGGTGCACCGATGAAGCCAGTCGATTTTCTTCCGCAAGTCCTGCGCCGCAGCCCGTCGCGCCCGCTCCTAGAGCAGCGCGCCGACGGGCCGCGGGCCCGTTCATCGCTTCGCATGCAAAGGAGCTTTGGTTGACTCTTCCGGTTACGGACTCGCTTCTCCACCGGCTCGGGTGGGACGACGGCTGGGAAGCCGCGTTCGCAGAGCACCGCGCCGCCGGCCTCGATGCCGGCCCGCGTCGCAATCCAGCACCGGGGTGCCTACGACCTCCTCATGGAGGACGGGGAACTGCGCGCGAGCGCCGCGAACCGCCTCGTGCGCGAGAGGAACTGCCGGCGGTCGGCGACTGGGTCGGCGTCGACCCGGAGCCGCAACCTGATCGAGGCGGTGCTCCCCCGCCGTACGACGATCTCGCGCAAGGAGACGCTGGACGCGACCCGCGAGCAGATCCTCGCGGCGAACATCGACGTCGCGTTCCTCGTCCAGGCACTGCCGCTCGACTTCAACGTCCGCCGCCTCGAGCGCTACCTCGCGATGGCGTGGGAGAGCGGTGCGCAGCCGGTCGTGCTGCTCACGAAGACCGACCTCGTCGACGACGTCGCAGCCGTTCCTCGACCGAGGTCGAGAAGGTCACGCTCGGCTCGTGCCCGGTGCCCGCGGTCTCCGCGACGCACGGGCGACGGGCTCGACGGGATGCTCGCCTGGTTCGAAGGCAACCGCACCGCGGTGCTGCTCGGCTCGTCCGGCGTCGGCAAGTCGACGATCGTCAACGCGCTCGCCGGCGAGGACCTGCTCGCGACGCAGGAGGTTCGAGAGGACGACCAGCGTGGCCGGCACACGACCTCGCATCGCGAGCTGATCCTGCTGCCGACGCGGCGGCGTCGTGCTCGACACGCCCGGGATCCGCGAGCTGCAGCTCTGGGACGCCGACCTCGAGCAGACGTTCGGCGACATCGAGGAGCTCGCGCGACGCTGCCGCTTCTCCGACTGCGCCCACGACCAGGAGCCAGGCTGCGCGATTCGCGAGGCACTCGCCGAGGGCGCGCTCCCGCCGAGCGCTGGGAGAGCTACCGGAAGCTGCAGCGCGAGATGGAGGCGATCGAGGCTCGCCGCAACCACCTACTGCGACAGGAACGCGTCCGTGAATACAAGATCCGCGCACGCGCGAACAGAGGCCGAAGAAGAAAAGCCCTGACCACCCCCCGCGTCCGGGAGGACGCGGTCGAGTTCACGCTGCCCGATCCCGAGCACCGCTTCGGCGAGGTGCGTGCTCGGGCAAGAGGTCTCGCGCCCGCGGCCCGGGCCGCCGTTTGCGCTGGGAGCGACGGCGCGTGGCGGCTGACTTCCCGCGGCCGGCCGCCGACCGGCTCGAGTACCTGATCGGCGTCGACGGCGGCTTCGCGCACCGACCCGTCGAACCCGCTGCGTGCCCGCGGCCCGTTCGGCGACAAGTCGGTGATCGAGTGGCCGGAGTACGAGCCGCCGGCCTGGCTCGACTCGATCGCCGACGCGGGACCGGTCGAGGAGGTCGAGCTGCGCTGCCGCCGGCTCGTCGCGCGCGTACGACGTGCTCCTCTACTCGACACCGGAGCCGCCCGCCGCCGACGCGCCGTTGATCGTCGTCGCACGACGGCCCCGAATACGCCGAGTACGCCGGCCTGACGCGCTTCCTCGACGCGATGAGCTGGGAGGAGCGCATCCCACCGCTGCGTGCGGCGCTCATCCAGCCAGTCGACCGGAACGAGACATACTCCGCGTCGGCGCTCTACGCCGGCAGCGCTCGTGCGCGAGCTGCTGCCGCGAGATCACGAAGCTGCGCGCCGCACGGCCGGCGGATCGGCATGGGCGCGAGCCTCGGCGCGCTTGCGATGCTGCACGCGCACGTCGCCACCCGCAGTCGTTCGACGGGCTGTTGCTCCAGTCGGGCAGCTTCTTCCGCCAGCGCTCCGACAAGCAGGAGTCGAGCTTCCCTCGCTACCGCGCGCATCACACGGTTCATCGGCACCGTCCTGCGCGGCGTCGACGTCGAGCGCACGATCCCGATCGCGATCACGTGCGGCACCGGCGAGGAGAACAACGCGAACAACCGCGCACTCGCCGACGCGCTCGTCGAGCAGGGCTACCCGGCGTGGCTCGCCGAGATCCGCGACGGCCACACCTGGACGTGCTGGCGCGACTCGTTCGACCCGCACCTGCCCGCGTTGATCGAGGCGGTCGCGTGAACCGGCGGCAGATCGAGATCGACGGCGGCACGTGCTCGCCTACGGCCACTACGGCCGGCCGGTCGTCGCGTTCCCCTCCGAGAACGGCGAGTCGCACGACTGGGAGGACCGGGGGATGGTCGAGTCGCTCGCCGAGCTGCTCGACGCGCGGCAAGCTGAAGCTCTACTGCGTCCCGTCGTTCGACAGCGAGAGCTGGACGCGCGACGACCTGCCGCTCGAGGAGCGCGCACGGCGGCACGGCCATTACGAGTGGTGGATGCTTCACGCGGCTCGTGCCGTTCGTCCAGGCCGACTCGCACTCCGCGGAGTTGATCGCGACCGGCACGTCCTTCGGCGCCTACCACGCGGCGAACTTCTGCCTGAAGCGCGCCGACCTCTTCCCCGTCGCGATCTGCATGAGCGGCGTCTACGACGTGTCGGTGCAGGGCGGCGGCGAGCGCGGCGAGTCCGTCTACTTCAACAACCCGATGGACTACGTCGCGCAACCTCGCACGGCGACCATCTCGATTGGCTGTCGTGCCCAGGCGTCGCTCCTGCTCGTCTGCGGCCAGGGCCAGTGGGAGGACACGACCGGGGCGCTCGAGTCGACCAAGCAGTTCGGCTCGATCCTCGCGGAGAAGGGCATTCGACACGAAGTCGATCTCTGGGGGCACGACGTGCCGCACGATTGGCCGTCATGGCGGCGCCAGATCGCTCATCATCTACCCCGGTTCCTGTGATGCCGCGTGGCTGAGCACACGATCGGCCTGCTCCTCGGCACCGAGGAGGATTGGCCGACCACGTTCGAGGCGCTCGTCGCGGGCCTCGGGCCGGTCGACGGCCAGACGCTGACGACCGAGCGGATCCTCAACGAGCCGTTCGACCTGCGCTACGAGCCGCGGTACGCGCTCGTGATCGACCGCCTCGCGTGGTGGTACGACCTGCCGCGCGCGTGGCTGAAGAAGGTCTCGCTGATGGACGACGTCTATCTGCTGAACAACCCGTTCACGTTCCAGGCGATGGAGAAGCACTCGGCCTACTGCGCGCTGATGCGGCTCGGGATCCGCGTGCCGGAACGTGGCTGATCCCGCACAAGGTGCCGCCGTCGAACGAGCGCTTTCAGTCGACGGCGGAGCGCTACAACGTGCCGTTCGATCTCGAGGCGATCGGCGAGCACATCGGCTTCCCGCTCTACATGAAGCCGTTCGACGGCGGGCAGTGGGTCGGCGTCTCGCGGGTCGGCTCGCCCGAGGAGCTGCGCGCGCGCTACGACGAGTCGGGCGAGCGGATGATGCACCTGCAGGCCGCGCTGGAGGGCTTCGACGTCTTCGTGCGCTCGCTCTCGATCGGCGCCGAGACGATGTCGATGTGGTTCGACCCGTCGCAGCCGATGCACGCGCGCTACGAGGTCAAGCACGACTTCCTGTCGCCCGAGCTCGGCGACGAGATCATCTCGATCTCGCGGCTCGTGAACGCGTTCTTCCGTTGGGAGTTCAACTCGTGCGAGACGATCGTGAAGGACGGCGTCGCCTACCCGATCGACTACGCGAATGCCTCGCCGGATGTCGCGCTGACCTCGCTGCACTACTACTTCCCGTGGGCGATCAAGGCGCTCGTCCGCTGGTCGGCGTTCTGCGCGCGTGACGCGTCGCGAGATGCACATCAACCAGAACTCGCGCGACTACTTCGACTGGGGCGACCGCGACGACCTGTCGTACGAGCGAGAAGCTCGCGAACTACCGCGAGCTCGCGGACGCCTACTTCCAGGTCGAGGCCTACGAGGAGTTCTGCGCGACCCACCTCTCGCACCTCGACGAGATCGCACACGGGTGGTTCACCTCGCCGGCGTTCGACGAGCTGCTCGTGCGCACCGTGCGCGCGACGTTCCCGGCGCACGAGCACGAGCACTTCGTCGCGCACTACCGGGGCCTGCTCGCGGCGTGGGCCCGGGACAACGCCTGACCCAGTGCCGTGACGGCGTAACCTGAGCCGAGTGGGAGATGCCGCGATCCTGGTCGTCGACGACGACGCGCCGATCTTGCGCATGCTCGCCCGCACGTTCGCGGCCGAGGGGTACGCGGTCGAGACGGCGGCCGACGGCGGCGAGGCGCTCGCGGCTGTCGAACGCTCGACGCCCGACCTCGTCGTGCTCGACGTCGGCCTGCCCGGTCTCGACGGCCTCGCGGTGTGCCGCCGGCTGCGGGAGAAAGGGCTCGCGACGCCGGTGCTGCTCCTGACCGCGCGCGACGCGGTTCGCCGATCGCGTCGCCGGCCTCGACGCCGGTGCGGACGACTACCTCGTGAAGCCCTTCGCGACGGACGAGCTGCTCGCCCGCGTGCGCGCGCTCCTGCGGCGCGGCAAGGAGCCCGAGGAGCTGCTCGCCTTCGGCGACGTGACCCTCGAATCGGGCACGCGGACGGCGCACCGCGCGGGGCGGCCGGTCGCCGCTGAGCGCGCGCGAGGCGGATCTCCTCGCGCTGCTCCTGCGGCACTCGCGACGCGTCGTCACCCGCGAACAGGCGGTCGCCGAGCTGTGGCAGGGCGCCGCGCACGGCGAACGTGGTCGACCGCTACGTGTCGAATCTCCGCCGCAAGCTCGGCGAGCCGCCCGTGATCGAAACGGTGCGCGGTGTCGGGTTCGTGCTCGGGCGATGAGCCTTCGCGTACGGTCGATTCTCGCCGCCGCCCTGGCGACGTTGCTCGCCGTCGTCGTGCTCGGCTCGGTCGTCGACGTGGTCGTCGCCCGCCACCTGCGCAGCAGCCTCGATCGCACACTGCGCTCGCGCGCCGTTGCGGTCGCGCAGCTCTCGGCGTCCGCTCCTGCGCTGCTGACCACGCCGGGCTCCCTCGACTCCCCCGTCGGCGCCACTCAGGCGATGGTGGAGGTCGTCGACCGCCGCGGGCGCATCGTCGCCCGTTCGCTCTCGCTCGGCGGGCGCGTCCTGCCGAGCTCGCTCGCGCGGCAGACGATCGCAGGCGACTCGGGCAGCTACCGAACCATCGAGTTCGGCGGCGATCAGCTGCGCGTGTACGCCGCGCCGCTCGCGGAGGCGGGCGGGCCGGCCGCCGGCGGCGCGGCGTTGATCGCCGCCTCGACCGCCGACATCTCGGACACGCTCGACGCGCTGCACGCTGCGACGCTGCTTGCCGCCCTCGCGGCCGCCGCGATCGGCGCCCTGGCCGTCGCGCTGTTGATGCGCAGTGCGCTCGGGCCGCTGGCCCGGCTTGCGCGCGCAGCGCGCGAGATCGAGCGGACGGGCGACTCGAAGCGCCGGCTCCCCGACCCGCACCGGGCCGACGAGGTCGGGGCGCTCGCCTCGACCCTGAACGCGATGCTCGAGAGCCTCGACCGGTCGCGCGAGGCCGAGCGCCGCTTTCTCGCCGACGCGTCGCACGAGCTGCGGACGCCGCTGACCGCGCTCCGCGGGAACGTGGAGCACCTCGCGCGCCACGGGTCGACGCCCGAGCTCGTCGCGGATCTGCAGGCCGATGCCGAGCGCCTCGCGCGCCTCGCCGACGACCTGCTGACGCTCTCCCGGGAGGAGGCGGACGCCGCGCCGGACGAAGACGTCCGGCTCGACGAGCTCGCCTGGGACGCCGCGGCTCCCGACGTCGACGTCTCCGCGACGCCGGTCACCGTGCGCGGCGACCGCGCCGCGCTCGCAGCGCGCGCTCTCGAACCTCGTCGAGAACGCGCGCAGGCACGGGCCGGCCGGCGGGCGGGTCTCGGTGTCGGTCGTGGAGCACGACGGACGCGCTCTCCTCTCGGTCGAGGACGACGGCCCGGGCGTGCACACGCTCGACCGCGAGCACGCATTCGAGCGCTTCTGGCGTGCGCGGCCCGACGGCCGCGGCTCGGGCCTCGGGCTCTCGATCGTGCGCGCGACCGCCGAGCGGCACGACGGACGCGCCTTCGTGGAGGGCTCGCGCTTCACGATCGACCTGCCGGCCGTCAGGAAACCTTCAGAGCCCGCGCGCTAGACCTCCGGTCGAGGATCTCGAGAAAGGACCGCCGTGAAGCTCTTCCGCACACTCCCGACCAGCCGTCTGATCGCCATCGTGGCCGCCGCAGCCCTCGTGCTCGTCGGCGGGACCGCGATCGCCGTCGCAGCGAGCAAGGGTGGCGGCCCCACGCCGCCGCCCAAGCCGCTTGCGCAGGCGCTCAACGACGCGCTCACCGCCACGGAGCCGAGCGGGGTCACCGCGCGGATCACCTTCACGAACAATCTCTTCCCCTCGGGCTCGCTCGTGGGCGCCGCCGGCTCGGCACTGATGTCGGGCGCGACCGGGCGCCTCTGGATGAACGACAACGGCGGCCGGCTCGAGCTGCAGTCGGACGCGGGCGACGTGCAGGTCGTCTGGAGCGACACGAAGGTGACGGTGTACGACGCCTCATCGAACACCGCGTACACCTTCGACCTGCCGAAGGATGCCAACGCGACGACGAAGCCGCACACCGCGCCGTCTGTCGACGAGATCTCGACGTTCCTCACCGAGCTCGCCAAGCACTGGACGGTCTCGGACGCGCAGCCCACGAACGTCGCGGGTGAACCGGCGTACACCGTCGACATCTCGCCGACTCACGACGGCGGGCTGCTCGGCTCGGCCGAGCTCGCGTGGGACGCAGTGCAGGGTGTTCCGCTGAAGGTCGCGATCTTCGCGCAGGGGTCATCGACACCTGCGCTCGCGCTCGAGGCGACCCAGATCTCGTTCGGGCCGGTGCCCGACTCCGACATCGCCGTTGCACCGCCCGCCGGCGCGAAGGTCGTCGATCTCTCGTCCCAGGCGCAGGCCCATGACAACGCCACCGGGTCGAGCACGCCGCCGGTGACCGGGCTTGCAGCCGTGCAGGCGGCGGTCTCGTTCCCGGTCGTCGCGCCCGACGAGCTCGTCGGCCTGCCGCGTCAGACCGTGATCCTCGTCGGCCCGCAGGACTCCAAGGCCGTGCTCGTCGTCTACGGCCAAGGGCTCGGGGCGATCGTGGTCCTCGAGCGCGCACAGGACGCGGGGACGGCGAAGACGGGCACGAGCTCGCCGCTCGATGCGCTGCCGACCGTGTCGCTCGACGGCGCCACGGCGCACGAGCTTGCGACGCAGCTCGGGACCGTGCTGAGCTGGGACCGCGGCCAGGTGTCGTTCGTCCTTGCCGGCTCGCTCCCCTCCGGAGCGGCCGAGGCCGCCGCACGCGCCCTGAAGTGAGCGACGCGGCACCGGTCGAAGCGCGCGGGCTCGTCAAGCGGTACGGCGAGCTCGTCGCGGTCGACGGCGTCGACCTGACGGTCGGCCGCGGTGACGTGTTCGGCTACCTCGGCCCGAACGGCGCGGGCAAGACGACATCGCTGCGCATGCTGCTCGGGCTGATCCGCCCGACGGAGGGAACGGCGCGGCTCTTCGGCCGCGACCCGATCGTGGACGGGGCCCGGGCCCTCGACGGAGTCGCAGGCTTCGTCGAGGGCCCGCGGTTCTATCCGTACCTGTCGGGCCGCAAGAACCTGCGGCTGCTCGCCGACCTCGACGGCGGCGCGAACGTGTCACGGATCGACGAGGTGCTCGACGTCGTCGAGCTGCGCGACCGTGCGAAGGACCGCGTCGGGGGCTATTCGCACGGCATGCGCCAGCGGCTCGGGATCGCGGCGTCGCTGCTGCGCGACCCGAAGCTGCTGCTCCTCGACGAGCCCACCACCGGGCTCGACCCGGCCGGGATGCGCGACATGCGCGAGCTCGTGAAGCGCCTCGCGGGCGACGGCATCACCATTCTGCTCTCGAGTCACATCCTCGCCGAGGTCGAGGAGCTCTGCAATCGCGTCGCGATCATCCGGCGCGGCACGATCATCTACGAAGGGCTGCTCGAGGAGCTCTTGCGGAGCGCAGGTGGGAGCTACCGGTTGAGCACGACCGACGTCGAGCGCGCACGCACGGTACTGCTCGCGCGCGGGTTCGAGGGCGTGCAGGTCGTCGGCGGCGATCTCCGCTTCCAGGCCGACGTCGCGGCGGTCGAGGCCGCGACGGTCGCCCTGGGCGAGGCGGGCATCGGCATCTCCGCGCTCGTCCCGAACTCGGCGACGCTCGAGGAGCTGTTCCTCGACATGACGGAGCACGAGGCCGCCGCATGACGCGCGTCTACAAGTGGGAGATCCTGAAGCTGCTCGCGCAGAAGCGGACCTACCTCGGTCTCGGTGCGGCGATGCTCGTGCCACTCGTCTTCGTCGTCGTGCTGACGATCCAGAAAGGCGGGCCGAACGACATCCCGCTCGGCCGCTACATCCGCGCAGACCGGTCTCGCGACGCCGTTCGTGGTGCTCTTCTTCATGTCGATCTGGGCGTTCCCGTTGATCACGGCGCTCGTTGCCGGCGACGTCGTGGCGGCGGAGAGCCAGAACGGGACGCTGAAGACGATCCTCACGCGCTCGCGCGACCGCGGCGAGATCTTCGCGGGGAAGGTGCTCGCCACGTTCACGTACACGCTGCTCGCGATCTTCGCGATGGGCATCGTCGCCCTGGTGGCGGCGAGCATCGCGTGGGGGTTCAACGACCTCACGTCGCTCTCGGGCACCCCGGTGCACGCCTGGCACGGGGTCGGCCTGCTCGCGGCGAGCCTCGCGCTATATGCGTGGCCGATGGCCGGCATCGCCGCGTTCGGGCTGCTGCTCTCGACGATCACCCGCAACAGCGCCGCCGCGGTCGTGGGGACGCTGATGTGGGCGCTCCTGATGCAGCTCCTCGGCGTCCTGCCGGGCACCGAGCCGATCCGTCCCTACCTGCTCGGCACGCAGTTCGAGGCGTGGCACGGGTTCCTGCGCACGCCGGCCGACTGGGCGCCGGTCGTCCGCGCGCTCTGGGTCTGCGCGTTCTACGTCGCGATCCCGCTGGGCGCGGGCTATCTCGTGTTCGTCCGGCGCGACGTCGCCGGCGAGTAGTCAAGCCAGAAGTGCGCGGCCGACGATCGCCGCTTCGGCGCCTGCTCCGGCCAGCGCGTCGACGTCGGCCGGCGAACGGACTCCGCCGGCGGCCAGCACCCGGAGCCCGGCGGCCGCTGCGGCGCGCACCAGTTCCAGGTCGGGACCGGAGAGCGTCCCGTCGCGATCGATCGCAGTCACGAGGACGCGGGCGCCCTGCGCGCGTTCGAGCGCGTCCACGAACGAAAGCCCGGCCGCCTGGGTCCACCCGGAGGAGCGAACCTGGCCGTCGCGCACGTCGAGGGCGAGCACCAGTGCGTCGCCGAGCTCGAACCACGGAGTGGGGTCGGGCCACGCCGCCGTGCCGACGACGACCCGGTCGGCTCCGGCCTCGAGCAGCGCCCGAGCGTCGGCGAGCGTGCGGATCCCGCCCGAGGCCTGCAGTCGCGCGGGCGCCGAGCGCTCGGCGACCGCCCGGACGAGCTCGGGCCGCACCCGCCCCGAGCGCGCGCCGTCGAGGTCGACGAGGTGCAGGCGGCCGGCGCCCGCAGCCACCCAGCGTGCGGCAAGCGCCGCCGGATCGTCTGCGCGCTCGACCACCGCGTCGTAGTCGCCGCGGTGAAGGCGCACGGCTTCCACGCCGAGCACGTCGACGGCGGGGATCACTTCGATCTTCTGCTGGAACCACACGTCACCATGTTAGCGTGCTAACATGGAATAAGACGATGGCGACCAGGAGCCGACACACATGGCGGACGAAGGAGATGCGAGAGCTCTTCCAGGCGTTGCTGACGCTGGAGACTCCCGCGGAGGTGGAAGCATTCTTCAGGGACCTGTGCACCCTGTCGGAGCTCGAGGCGATGGCGCACCGCTGGCAGGTGGCACGCCTGCTGGAGCGCGGCCTGCCGTATCTGGAGATCGCGGAGCGGACGGGCGCCTCGACGACGACCGTGACGCGCGTGGCGCACTGGCTCAAGCACGGCGAAGGCGGGTACCGGCTGGCGCTCGACCGCGCGGCCTCCTGAGGGTCGCCGTCCCGGTCAAGGGCCGGCTGCGCGACCCGTCCTTCAAGCTGCTCGAGGACGCCGGGCTCGGCCCCGAGCAGCCCGGCGAGCGCGCGCTCGCCTTCCCCTGCCGCAACGCTCCGGTCGAAGTGCTGCTCGTGCGGGCCGCCGACGTGCCCGAGTACGTGCAGGACGGCGTCGTCGACTGCGGGATCACCGGCATCGACCTCGTCCGCGAGCGCGGCGCCGACGTGCGCGAGCTGCTCGCTCTCGGGTTCGGCTCCTGCCGGCTCGAGGCCGCGGTGCCCGAGGAGTCGGACGTCCACACGCTCGAGGCGCTCGCCGGTTCGACCGTCGCGACGGTGTACCCACGGCTGACGCGCGAGCTCCTGCCGGCCGACGTGGAGCTCGTCGACGTGACGGGGTCGGTCGAGATCGCACCACGGCTCGGCCTCGCCGACGCCATCGTCGACCTCGTCTCGTCCGGGAACACGCTGCGCACGAACGGCCTGCGCTCGCTCGGCGTCCTCCTCGAGTCGGAGGCGGTGCTCGTCGCCGGCGACGAGGAACAGGCGGAGCCGTTCGCAGCCATGCTCCGTTCGGTGGTCGACGCGCGGCGTCACCGGTATCTGATGCTGAACGCGCGCGAGTCGGCGCTCCCCGCCATCGCCTCCATCGTGAGCCCTCGCATTCCGAGCGTTCTGCCGCTCGCCGAGGACGGCATGGTCGCTGTCCATGCGCTCGTGCTTTCAGCCGACGTCTGGCGGCTGCTGCCCGAGCTCGAAGCGGCGGGGGCGTCGTCGATCCTGATCGTCCCGGTCGAACGGATGGCCTCATGACGATCACCGGCGACGTGAAGGAGCGCGGTCTCGACGCGGTGCGCGAGTGGGCGGTGAAGCTGGACGGCGTCGAGCCTGCACCTGCCGAGGCGGACGCGGAAGGGCTGCCCCGCGAGGCGCTGCTCGAGCTCGCCGATCGCGTCCGCCGCTGGCATGCGGTGCAGCGCCCGGCCGACGTGACGCTCGAGGTCGAGCCTGGTGTGACGCTCGAACGGCGCTGGGTCCCGCTCGACACGGTTGGCGTCTACGTGCCGCGCGGTCTCGTCTCGACGCTCGTGATGTGCGTCGTCCCGGCACTCGAGGCGGGCGTGCGGCGAATCGTCGTCTGCACGCCGCCGTCGGGGGCCGGACTGATCGCCGCCGCAGCGGCGCTGCTCGGCGTCGACGAGGTCTGGGCGCTCGGTGGCCCGCAGGCGATCGGCTGGCTCGCGTACGTCGAGCGCGTCGACAAGATCGTCGGCCCGGGGAACGCCTACGTGAACGAGGCGAAGCTCGAGGTGTCGCGCGACGTCCCGATCGACCTGCCGGGCGGCCCGTCCGAGGTGATCGTGCTCGGCGGTGCCAACGGTGACGCCCGCCTCGTCGAGCTGGAGCTCGCCGCACAGCGCGAGCACGGCCACGAGGCCGTCTGTCGCGCCGTCGACACGCTCGAGGAGGCAGAGGCGATCGCGCCGGAGCACCTGGTGCTGCTCGGCGACGCCGAGGCGTACGCCGACCGGGTGCGCAATGCCGGCTCCGTGTTCGTCGGCCGCTGGTCGCCGGTGCCGGCGGGCGACTACGCGACCGGCGGCAACCACGTGCTGCCGACGAACGGCTGGGCGCGCTCCGTCGGCGGGCTCGGGCTCGAGACGTTCCTGAAGCCCATCACGGTGCAGCGGCTGACCGAGGCGGGGCTGGCGCGGATCCGCCCCACCGTCGAGGCGCTCGCTGCCGTCGAAGGCATGCCGGCGCATGCAGAGGCGGTCCAGCGGTGAGGGCGCTCGCTCCCGAGTTCCGGGCGTACACGTGGGCGCCGCCGAGCGACGAGGTCGCCCGCCTGGCCGGCATCGACGTCTCGCAGGTGCTCCGATTCGACCAGAACACGCCGCCGCTGCCGCTGCCCTCGACGCGGCCGGGCACGATCGCCGGCGCCCTCGCGCGTGTGAACGGCTACCCGGAGGGCGGCTACCGCACTCTCCGCACGGCGATCGCCCGGTATGCCGGCGTCGAGCCGGAGAACGTCGTGCTCGGCGTGGGCGCCGACGACCTGATCCTCCTGTGCGCACGCGCGTACGCGGGGCCCGGCGACACGATTGCCATCCCGGCAGCGCCCACGTATCCGCTCTTTCGGATTGCCGCCCTGCTCGCCGGCGCGGCGATCGGCGACGACGATCCGGTCCTCACCTTTGCCTGCCGCCCGAACAACCCCACGGGCGCGCTCGACCCGCTGCCCGCCGCCCGGCCGCTCGTCGTCGACGAGGCGTACTTCGAGTACAGCGGCCAGACGGCGCTCCCGCTGCTCGACGACGGCGTGATCGTGCTGCGCACGTTCTCGAAGATCTTCGCGTTGGCGGGCGCGCGCATCGGCTACGCGCTTGCCGCGCGCGAGGTCGCGGACGAGCTGAACGCCCGGCAGGCACCTGCGCCGGTCTCGAACGTGGCGACGGCGCTCGCGCTGGCGGCGCTCGCGTCGCCGCCCGACGCGCGGCCGGTGCTGGAGGAGCGCGAGCGGCTCGCAGGAAGCTTGCGCGCGCTCGGCCTGGCGCCGCTCGAGTCGCACGCCAACTTCCTGTACGTGCCCGTCGACGACGGGCTCGAGCTCGGCGACGCGTTGCTGCGGCAAGGGATCGTCGTGCGCGCGTATCCCGAGGCGATTCGGGCGTCGGTGCTCGACGCCGAAGACGACGACGCGCTCGTCGAGGCGCTTGCCCGCGTGCTCGACCGTCCGTCACCGGTTGCGCCCGGCGGCGCGCGCCGTGCGCGCACGCTGCGTGCGACAGCCGAGACGCGCCTCGCGGTCCGGCTCGCGCTCGACGGCGCGAGCCGCGTGCGGGTGCAGACCGGCGCCGGCCTCTACGACCACTTCCTCGAGCAGCTCGCGTTCCACGCGGGCTTCGACCTCGTCCTCGAAGGGGCGGGCGACCTCGAGACCGGCGACCACCACACGGCCGAGGACGCAGCGCTGGCGCTCGGCGAGACGCTCGACGCCGCGCTCGGCGACCGGCGCGGGATCGCACGCTACGGCGACGCCGTGGTGCCGATGGACGACGCGCTCGCACGCGCAGCGGTCGACCTCGGGGGTCGTGCGCATGCCGAGCTCGCGATCGAGCACGATCCGGGCCTGGCCACCCACATGCTCTCGAGCCTCGCTCAGGCGGCACGCGCGTCCATCCACGTCGATGCGTCGGGCCGCGACCCGCACCATGTCGCCGAGGCGGCGTTCAAGGCCGTCGGCCGGGCGCTCCGCACCGCGGTCAGGCGCGAGGGCACCGGCCTCCCCTCGACGAAGGGCCTCCTGTGAACGTCGCGATCTGCGAGTACGGCGCGGGCAACGTCCGTTCGGTGGCGCTCGCGTTCCAGCGGCTCGGCGCCGATCTCGTCACCGACGTCTACGAGGCCGATCTCGCGGTCCTGCCGGGCGTCGGCTCTGCACGCGCCGCGATGGAGGGCCTGCGCGAGCGTGGCCACGACCTTGCACTGCGCTCGCGCGTCGACGCGGGCCGCCCGGTCCTCGGCATCTGCCTCGGCTTGCAGCTCGCGCTCGACGAGACGGAGGAGGACGGCGGCGTCGCCGGCCTCGGGCTCGTGCCCGGCCGCGCCGTGCGGCTCACCGAAGGACGTGTGCCCCGGATGGGGTGGGCGCCGGTTGGCGACGGCCCGGCGTTCTACTTCGCGCATTCCTATGCGGCGGTCACGCCGGCTGCGACCGCCTGGTCGGAGGGCCTCGTCGCCGAGGTCCGAGCCGGGGCGTTCGTGGGCTGCCAGTTTCATCCGGAGAAGAGCGGCGCTGCCGGCGCGCGCTATCTCCAGGAGGTCGTATCCCTCTCCCTCGTCTGATCCCGTGCCTCGACGTGGCCGGCGGGCGCGTCGTCAAGGGCATCCGCTTTCAAGGCCTGCGCGACGTCGGCGATCCCGTGTCGCTCGGCGAGGCCTACTCGGAAGCCGGCGCCGACGAGCTCGTCTTTCTCGACGTGCAGGCGACGCTCGAAGGGCGGGGCACGCTCGTCGGGCTCGTGCGCAGTGTCGCCGAGCGGCTGGCGATCCCGTTCACGGTCGGCGGCGGTGTCCGCTCGTACGCCGACGCGGAGGAGCTCCTCGCCGCGGGTGCCGACAAGGTGGGTGTCAACTCGGCCGCGCTCGAACGGCCCGCGCTCCTCACAGAGCTCGCAGAGCGCCTGGGATCGCAGGCGGTCGTCGTCGCGATCGACGTCGAAGGGGGCCGCGTTCGGTCGCGCGCAGGGACGACCGAGACGGGGCGTGACGCGGTTGCCTGGGCGCACGAAGCGCAGGAGCGCGGCGCAGGGGAGGTGCTGCTCACGTCGATCGACGCGGACGGGACGCGTGCGGGCTACGACCTCGAGCTCACAGCCGCGGTCGCCGATGCGGTCGACCTGCCGGTGATCGCGTCCGGGGGCGCCGGGAACGCGCAGCACGTCGCCGACGCGCTCGGCGTCGCGCAGGCGGCGCTGCTCGCTTCGATCCTCCACGAGGACCCGGCCCGGCTCGAATCGTTGCGGGCCGAGCTGCGCGGGCTGGGGGTGCCCGTTCGATGCTGAGGCCCGCGATCGTCCAGGATGCGGACTCGGGGCGGGTGTTGATGCTCGCGTGGATGGACGACGAGGCCGAGCGCCTGACGCGCGAGACCGGGGAGGCATGGTTCTGGAGCCGTTCGCGCGAGCGGCTCTGGCGCAAGGGAGAGACCTCGGGCAACACGCTCGCGGTCGAGGAGCTGCGCGACGATTGCGACGGGGACGCGCTGCTCCTGCGCGTCCGGCCGGCCGGCCCGGCCTGTCACACCGGCTCGCTCTCGTGCTTTGCGCCGGGTCTCTGGCGCACGATCGTCGAACGCGCCGCCGAGCGGCCCGCGGGCTCGTATACGACGGAACTGCTCGACGCCGGGCGTCGGCGCGTGCGCTCGCAAGGTCGGCGAGGAAGCGGTCGAGCTGACGGTCGCCGCGCTCGACGAGAGCGACGAGCGCGTCGTCGAGGAGGCGGCAGACCTCGTCTACCACCTCTACGTGCTGCTCGCGGCGCGTGGGCTGGACGTCGCGCAGGTCGAGGACGAGCTTCGCGCGCGCGCCGGTGTCTAACCGGTGTCTGACACCTTTTGAGCGCTAGCAGCGAGACGGCACAGGGCCGCCGGCGCGCGAGACCGCGACGTGCTCCGTCCGGGCGCGGGCCAGCAGCTTCGCGCGGTAGGTGCTCATGTCGGCGTGCGACCAGTCGCCGTGCGTCTGGCAGCGCCAGGCTGCATAGCGCTCGCGGTGGTAGCGGCTCGTGAGGCTTTCGCTGTGCCCGATCACGTTCGGCAGCGAGATGCCGTAGCGGTGCATCAGCCACAGCGTCAGAGCGATCGACGAGGCGAGCTGGCGCGGGTTGTCGAGGATCGACGCGTCGCTCGTGCCGACGTGCTCGATGCCGATCGCCGTCCAGTTGAGGCCGACCGTGTGGCGGCAGATCGTGCTCAGCGGAACGAGCTGGTAGATCGTCCCGTCACGGTCGATCACGAAGTGCGCACACGTCCCAGGCAATTCGTGCAGCTCGGAGTCGGGGGCATCCGAGGCGAACGTGTTCCACGCGGACGAGAAGGTGGTGGACGCCGTGTAGTGCTCGACGATCACGCGCGGATGCTGGAGCCGCCATGTGTGCAATCCGTAGTGGCGAAGCGCGTACGCCGCCGTCTCGCTGCGCCTCTGGGTGTCGAACGGGATCGGCTTCTGCACGATGTGCGGGCGCGGGGGCGCGGCGGCTGTCCCGGCGAGGGCGACGGCGAGGGCGAGCGCGACGCGCACCCCTACTTGCAGCCGGTCGAGGTCGCGGTCCCGGCCGAGAGCACGCGGCTGGCCGTCAACGCGAAGTGGATCTTCACTCGTCCGGGGTGAAGCACGTCGAGCCCGAGCATCCCGTCGGAGAGGCGCTGGAGGCAAGCGTCCGTGGCGCGCCAGTAGGGCGAATAGCGAACCGCAACCCGGTAGTCGCCGCCAACCGGCAGGTCGACGGTGATCGCTGACGTCGCGAACTTGGTGATGGACGCCCCGGCCGCCCCGGTGACGATCCCACGTGGGTTCGGGACGGCGAACACGGTCGCGTGGGCGGAGATCATGACGGGCGTGAGCCCGCTGCGACCGCTTCGCAGCAGCCGCGACTCACCGCGCGCGCTGTAGTCGGACGGCGCGTCGGTCAGCACGACGTAGCGCACGCCGAGCCCGCGCAGCCACCGCAGGTACTGCGGTTCGGTGAGCTTCCCGTAGAGCAGCGCGTTCTGTGGGAAGTCGTCCTGCCGGAACCACCCGCGCGCAATCGGGATGTGCGCCTGCGGGAGGTAGACCGCCTCCCAGTGGCCGCTCGTATCCACCGCCTCGACCCGGTAGGACGGTGAGAGGTGCCGGTGGAGATAGTCGACGACCGGCTGCCAGTAGGACTGCTTCGCCGACGGGTCCGCCGCCTGGTGGGCGTAGCTGAATGCGAGGGGTGTGATGTTCCACGACGTCGCGAGCACGACCGCGACCACTGCGGGGAGCACGGGCTTCCAGCGGCGCAGGCTGACCGCGAGCACGGCGATCGGCAGCGCGACGAAGCGGAGTCGCACGATGTTCTCGCCGATTCCCGACGGGATCAGGAAGGACAGCAGGCACGCAGCGGCGTAGACGAGGAAGAAGCTCCGCAGGAGCCGCGCCGCCGGGACGTGCCAGGTGAACGCGGCACCGGCTGCGCAGAACGCGAGGCTCGGGCCGAGCTCGACTGCGGAGAACGGGTAGCGGCCGCCATCCGGGAAGACGCGCCAGAGCACGGCACCGAGACCGGCGATGAAGAGCACCGTCGCGGCATGCGCGCCGAGTCGCGGCCGCGCCGACACCGCGGCCGCGACGAGGATCAGGGCAACCAGGCCGAACGCGAGCGGGCTCGCAGCGAACGTGAGCGCGAGCAGGATCGCAAAGAGGCGGACGTCGCCGCGTGCGGCCCGCAGTGCGAGCAACCCGATCGCAAACCCGAGCGCATACGGAAACGCGCCGGTGAGAACGGACGCTGCAGCGACGAACGCGAATGCGCGCGCGGGCCATGGGCCCGCTGTCGGCCACTCTGTTTGAACGAGCCGCGTGAACGCCCACGCGGCGAGGGCGGCCGTGGCGACTGCGAGCAGCTTGATCCCGACGACGGCGGCCACCGGGTAGTAGAGGAGGCTGTAGGTGATGTAGCTGTAGTGGCCCGCGTACCAGTAGTTGCTCCAGAGTGCGAAGCCGTGCTGGATGAACATCGCGCGCTGGTAGACGTGAGCCGCGAGGTCGGCACCCGGTGGGCCGAGCCACGCGAGCGCCGCGGCGCCCGCGGCGGCGGCGAGCGCGCACCTCAGCGGCTCGCTGCGCAGGGTGCCCTTCATCGCCCTCCTAGGCGGCGGGTCGACCGTGCGCCGCCGCCGTGACAGGCAGAGGGGGGAGGAGCGCCGTCACGGCGGCGGCACCGGCGTGGACCATGTGCCTACTCTAAGCCCACGAGGCTGAAGATCGTCTGAACATCCGCTCTGATCGTGGTCGCTTCGGCGCTACGCTCGAACGGTGACCGGTCCGAAGATCATGGTCGTCGAGGACGACCTCGATCTGCGCGGCGTCCTCCTGCGCGGGCTCGAGGAGGAGGGATTCAGGACGATCGGCGCCGGCAGCGGCGCCGAGCTGCTCGACCGGATCGGGCCCGAGGCGCCCGACCTCCTGATCGTCGACATCGGCCTGCCGGATGCGGACGGTCGCGACGTCTGCCAGGCGCTCCGTGCGCAGGGGATGCACCTGCCGATCCTGTTCCTCAGCGCGCGCGCCGCCCTCACCGATCGAGTCACCGGGTTCAGCGCGGGCGGAGACGACTACGTGACAAAGCCGTTTGCGTTTGCAGAGCTCGTGGCGCGCCTGCATGCGCTGCTGCGTCGAGCGGGGGTCGACGGCACGATCGAAGCGGGCGCATTGCGGCTCGACCCGGTCGCCCACATCGCCTCGAGCGACGGCCGCCGGGTCGGACTGACGCCCACCGAGTTTCGGTTGCTCGCGAAGCTCATCGCGAACAAGGGCGCGGCGGTGCGGCGGCGCGAGCTCGTGCAGACGGGCTGGCCGCACGGCGCCCGCGTGCGTGACAACACGCTCGACGCGTACGTCGCCCGGTTGCGCCGCAAGCTCGCGGAGCTCCCGGACGCACCCCGGATCACGACCGTCCACGGCGTGGGGTACACGCTCGAGTGACCCGCTACCGCCCGCTGCGCGACGTACGGACGAGGCTCTTGCTGATCGTGGTCGTCGCGCTCGCTCTCGCGCTCGGTGCCGCAACGTTCGGATTCAACCTGCTCCTTGCACACAGCAGTTCGAGCGACGCCGACGCCTTTTTGCGCGCTCGGGCGGCGGCCGAGTTGGGGATGATCCGCGTCGTTCACGGGAAGATCCACGTGACCGAGACGCGGGACGACACGCTGGGGTCGAGCAGCGTCTGGATCTTCCACGGGCGGACTGCGGTCGAAGCGCCGCCTGCGCGTCTGGAGACAACCGCGGCCGCCCAGTCGCTCGCAGGAGGCCCCCGCCGGCTCGTCGACGTTCACGACACCGACACGCGCCTCTACGCGGTGCCGATCATGGACGCAAAGCGGCGCGTAGGCACGCTCGTTGCCGGCCTGTCGCTTGCTCCGTACGAGCAGACGCGCAGCCGAGCCCTCGCCGGGTCGATCACGCTCTTCGTCGTCCTGCTCGTGATCGTCGGCAGCGCCGTCTGGTGGCTGTTGCGATCCGCGCTCCTGCCGGTGGCCCAGATGACGAAGCAGGCTGCAGCCTGGAGCGAGCACGATCTCGACCGCCGCTTCGGGCTCGGCGAGCCGCATGACGAGCTGACCCGTCTCGGCGCGACGCTCGACGGGCTGCTCGACCGGCTCGCCGCGAGCCTGCGGCACGAGCGGCGGTTCTCCGCAGAGCTCTCGCACGAATTGCGCACTCCGCTCGCGAAGCTGATGGCCGAGGCCGAGGTTGCGCTGCGCCGCGACCGCACGACGGCCGAGTATCGCGAGAGCCTCGGCGTCGTCGTCGAGAACGCGCAGCAGATCGCGCGCATCGTCGACTCGCTGGTCGCCGCCGCGCAGCACAGCGCGCAGCCCCAGGGCGTCGCGAACGCGCAGGAGGTTGCCGAAGCGATCGTCGCCGCCTGCAGCGACGAAGCAAGCTCGCGCGGCGTCGACCTCGCGCTCGCCAAGCCGCGCGGCCGCGTTCGGATCGGCGTCGACCAGGACCTCGCCGAGCGCATCTTGCATCCGGTGGTCGAGAACGCCTGCCGCTACGGGCGCAGCGCGGTGCGCGTCGCGGTGGCACGCGAGGGCTCGACGGTGCTCTTCTCCGTCGACGACGACGGCCCAGGTGTCGAGGACGCCGAGCAGGAGGCGATCTTCGAGCCCGCCGTGCGCGGCAGTGCCGGCCGCTCGGCGACGTCGGGAGCGGGGCTCGGCCTGGCGCTGGCGCGCCGCCTCGCCCGCGCCGCGTCGGGGGACGTGGAAGCCCGCCCAGGCGGCCGCGGCCAGTTCGTCGTGCGCCTCCCGGCGGCGTAGCCTCCGCTCTAGCGCAGGATGCCGGTGTGGCCGAGCGAGTAGCGGCCGGGTTGCGGCCACACGGCGAGGCCGTGCGGGCCCGCGCCGACCGGGATCTTTGCGAGGAGGCGCCCGTCACGCGTCGAGATCGCGTAGACAACGCCGTTGTAGCGGCCCGACAGCCAGAGGACGCTGCCGTCTGCGGAGACGCCGCCCATGTCGGGGCTGCCCCCGCCCGGGATCCGCCACTTCGCCACGACCTTGCCGGTGTCGAAGCTGAGCACCGAGATCGAGCCTTCGCCGCGGTTCGTCGCATAGAGGAACCGCGCGTCGCGGCTCGGGTACAGGCCGTGCACGCCGACCCCGGTGCGCACGAACCCCTTCACCCGGAAGCGGCTCCCGTCGACCTTCCAGAGGCCGTCGGCCATCATGTCGGCGACGTAGAACGTCTTCCCGTCGGGCGAAAGCTTCACGTCCTGGGGCATCCCGGAGGCCCCATCGGGCAGTGTCAGCGTCCCGACGACTCGCTCGCGTGCAACGTCGACCTTGATCAGCTGCCCCGAGAACTCGCAGCTCGCGATCAGATACTTCTCGTCGGCGGAGAAGTCGAGATGGTCGACACCGGCGCAGGGCACCGGGACGGACCGGTGCAGCCGGAACGTGTGCGCATCGCGGAAGTCGAGCCGGTGCAGCCGCTCTGCGACGACGATCGCGTAGCGGCCGTCGGGAGTGAAGTACATGTTGTACGGATCCTCGACCGGGATCTCCGCGCCGGGCTTGCCGGTGCGCGGGTTGATCGGCGTCAGGCTGTTCCCGGTGTCGTTCGTGACGTAGAGCGTCTTCAGGTCCCACGCCGGCACGACGTGCTGCGGCAGGCCGCCGACGGCGAAGTGGTCGACCACCTTGAAGGTGCTCGGGTCGATCACGTCGACCGTGTCACTCTTGCTGTTCGGGACGTAGATGCGCGGAAGCGCGTGCACTGCTGCCCCCGTCAGCTGCCCGGGGCCGTCGTACGCGTACACGTTGTCCGCAACGAGAGCATGCGTTTGCCTGCGCGGTGCAACGGCGGCGGCCGTGACCCGGGTCGTGGCCGGGACGAGCTCACTCAGCGTTGACACCGTTCCGGCAGCTCCGGCACCCCCCGCGAGCAGGATTCGGCCGCCCGCGGCCCAGGAGCCAAGGTCCGAACGCGCAGCGCGCAGCGCGCCGAACGGCTCGACGCGTCGCGTTCGGACGTCGATTGCGACGATGCGCGTCGTCTGCGTGGCGAGCGACGCTCCCCGTCCGCCGATCACGTAGGCAACGTCCCCGAGCGCGGCCGCCGTCGCATGCGTCGTCGCGGCGGGCAGCGTGCCGAGCCGGGCCACGCGGCCGGTCGCAGGGACGAACTCGAGCACCGCGTCGCTCGCCGTTCCGTTCTCGAGCGACCCGCCCGCGATCACGAGGCGTCCGCCGACAGCGGTGACTGCCGCGTAACGGAGCGTGCTCGGCAGGTGTGCGACGACGTGTGCCGTCCCGCCGGGCCGCCAGGCGACGATCGTGTCGAGCCAATGCGTCCCCGTGTAGCCGCCGACGATGAACGCCGTGCCGCCGATTGCGGCGGCTGCCGAGTCGGAGCTCGCGGCAGGCAGGTGCGCGACCAGCGTGGCGCCGCCGGTCGCCGGGTCGACGCGGACGATGTCGTCGAGCTGCGAGGAAGCCGTGCCACCACCGAAGACGTACGCAAAGCGGCCGATCGCAACCGCGGCCGTGTCGTGCCTCGCCGACGGCAGGCGGCCGATCACGCGTGCGCCGCGAGCGCCTGCGACGAGGATCTGGTCGGTCGACTGGTCGGCTGCGGTCAAGCCTCCGAGCAGCAGGCCGCGCCCGCCGGGCAACGCGGCAACCGACGGATCCTGGAGCGGCGCGGGGAGCGAGCCGGTGACGTGCTCGACGAGGCGCGTCGGTGCGCGACGCAGAGCGGTGAGAGCCGAAGGCCGCTTGGCGACGGTTGTGGCGGCGGTGCCGGTCGCCGTCGTCCCGGATGTTCCGCGCAGGAGCCACGCGCCCGCCACGCCCGCTGCGAGGATCGCTACGAGGACGGGCAACCGCGACGAGCTCCGCCGCCGCCGTCTCGGTCTGCGCGCGGGCTTCACGCTCCATGCTTAACCGCCCTACATGAAACGGGCATGAACGGCTCTGCCTCCGCCCACGGGCCACAGCCCATTCACAGGCAGCGCAGCCGGCTTCACAGGCAACTGCCAGAGAAGGGTGGCACGGTATCGGCATGAACACCACCACAGACGCCGTTTCGGGACGGATCCTCGTCGTGGACGACGAGCCGTCGATCGTCGACGCCGTCGCCACCGCCCTCCGCTACGAGGGCTACGACGTGGAGGAGGCAACCACCGGCCTCGACGCGCTCGCAGCCGTCGCGCGCTTCGAGCCCGACCTGATCGTGCTCGACTGGATGCTTCCCGACGTCGAAGGGATCGAGGTCGGCAGGCGGCTTCGCGAACGCGGCTTCAAGACGGCGATCCTCTTCCTCACCGCCAAGGACGCCGTCGAGGACAAGGTGCGCGCACTGCGCGCCGGCGGCGACGACTACGTCACGAAGCCGTTCAGCCTCGCCGAGATCGTCGCCCGCGTCCAGGCGGTGCTTCGCCGGACCGGCGGCGACCTGCCCGGCGACGTCCTGCGATTCGCCGATCTCGTGCTCGACGAGAGCCGGCACGAGGTCTTCCGCTCGGACACGCAGATCGAGCTGACTGCGACCGAGTTCAACCTGCTGCGCTTCTTCATGCTCAACCCACGCCGGGTGCTCTCCAAGGGCCAGATCCTGCAGAACGTCTGGCACTACGACTTCGGGGGCAGTCGCAACGTGGTCGAGACGTATGTCAGCTACCTCCGCCGAAAGCTCGATGCTGCCGGCCCGCCTCTGATCCGGACGGTTCGCCAGGCCGGATACATGCTCGAGGCGGAGCTCGAATAGGTGCTCTCGCGATTCTCTCTGCGCGCGCGCCTGATTCTCGGCGTCGTCGTGCTGGCGGCGGCGGGCCTCGTCGCCGCCGACGTCGTCACCTACACGTCCCTGCGTTCCTTTCTGGTCTCGCAGACGGATGACTCTCTCGACGCGGCACACGTGTCGGTCGAGGCTGCGCTTCGCGGGCCGCACGGTGGCCCCGGCGACGGCGCGCCGCCGGGTAGCGTCACGTCGCACTCGGCGTTCGACATCGGCCGGCTGACCTCGGCCGCGCCGGGCGAATACGTTCAGGTGCGAACCGCGAACGGCGCCATCGTCGTGTCGGGCCGGGCACCCGAGTTCTCCGGATCCGAGCAGTCACCGCCGCCCCGGCTTCCGGCGACGGTTCGGCTCACATCCTCCGAGGGCAGCGACACCGTCGCTTACTTCACCGTCCCCGCGAAGACGGGCGGCAGCCGCTACCGGGTTCGAGCGTCGAGTGACCCGGAGTCGAGGGGCTATGTCCTGCTTGTCGCCCAGTCGCTCAGCGGCGTCGACAGCACCCTGCACCGTCTGCTGCTCGTCGAGGGGCTCGTGACGGTCCTCGTGCTCGCCGGGATCGCGTTGCTCGGCCTCTGGGTGATCAGGCTCGGCCTGCGGCCGCTGACCGCGATCGGGGCCACCGCCGCCACGATCGCCGCAGGCGATCTGACGCAGCGGGTGCAGCGAGAGGACGACCGCACCGAGGTCGGGCGGCTCGGGCTCGCGCTGAACGCGATGCTCGGCCAGATCGAGACCGCCTTCCGCGCCCGCGAGGCATCCGAGCGAAAGCTCCGCCGCTTCGTCGCCGATGCCTCGCACGAGCTGCGGACGCCGCTGGCCGCCGTCCGGGCCTACGCCGAGCTCTTCTCGCGCGGGGCCGCCGACCGGCCGGCCGATCTCGAGCGCTCGATGACCGGGATCACCCGCGAGTCCGAACGGATGAGCCTGCTCGTCGACGACCTGCTGCTCCTGGCGCGGCTCGACGAGGGACGCCCGCTCGAGCAAGAGCCCGTCGACCTGCGCGAGGTCGTCGCCGACGCCGTTGAGACCGCGCAGGCGGTCGAACCGTCGCGAACGATCACGTGCGAGCTCGAGGAGGCAACCGTCCTCGGCGATCACGACCGGCTCCGCCAGACCATCGACAACCTGCTCGCGAATGTTCGCGCGCACGCCGGGGAGGCTGCGATCGAAGTGAAGCTCACGCGCGCCGACGGGGTTGCGTGCATCTCGGTCAGCGACTCCGGGCGCGGCATGGACGAGGAGCAGCTCGCCCACGTCTTCGAGCGCTTCTACCGGACGGACGCGTCGCGGGCGAGGTCGAGCGGCGGGGTCGGGCTCGGCCTCTCGATCGTCGCCGCCGTCATTGAGGCGCACCACGGCAGCGTCTCCGCTGCCTCGGCTCCCGGCGAGGGGGCGACGTTCGTGATCGAGCTGCCCCTCCTCGACTGACAACGGTCTGATGGGCCGGCGCGGGAGCACCGAAGAGCTCCCGCGCCGGCCCGCGTGTCCGACTCAGCGACGGAAGTCGTCGTGATGCGAGCCGTCCCCAGGCCCGTGAGGGCCGCCGGTTTCGACGTCGAGCACCGCGAAGCTGCTGTCGAGGATCACCGTGACGTGCGTGCCGTCGGCCTCCGTGACGTGCACCTCGTAGGTGGCAGCGGCGTTGCTGTTGTCGTTCTCGGTCGTCGCGCTGTCCGCGGTTCCCCCGACCTTGGCGACCGCGGCTGCCTTCGCCTGGGTTGCCGTCGCTCCGGTCAGCGCGGTCTCACCACTGCCGCCGTGGCCGTGGCCGTGACCGTGGCCACCGCCGGGCCCGCCACGGCCCCCGCCCGTCTCGACGGCGAGGACGGCGAAGCTGCTGTCGAGGATGACCTTCACGTGCGTGCCGTCGGTCTTCGTGACGTGCACCTCGTAGACGGCAGCGGGATTGCTGCTGTCGTTCTCGGTCGTCGCGCTGTCCGCGGTTCCGCCGACCTTGGCCACCGCGGCAGCCTTGGCCTGCGTGGCGACGTCACCTGTGAGGGCCACCTCGGGCGTGTGCCCGGGCTTCGCGGCGGTCGTCGTGCCCGTGGTCGTCGTCGTGCCGGACTTCGCCGACGGCCCCGCGCCGACCGCGACTGCCGCTCCGGCAAGGCCGCACGCGAGTGCGGCAATGCCGATCGCTGTCTTTTGCATTCTCATTCGAGTCCTTTCATGGACGAAGTGGTGCACGTCACACGAAACCCGCGGTTCCTGCGGAAACTCTGAGGTTTCACTACCAATGTGCTGTGAGTGATCAGTTTCCGCAGCCTGCGCCGTCTGATAGATGACGATGCAGATGCATTCGGTCACCCTCGTCCCGCCGGCGCGGCACCTGCTCCGGGCAAAAGACCTCGTCGACGCCCACTATCGCGAGCCGCTCGACGTGCCCGCGCTGGCGCGCGCCGCGCGTCTCTCGCCGGCGCACTTCAGTCGCGAGTTCCGGCGGGCCTTCGGCGAGACGCCCCACCAGTACCTGCTCACCCGCCGCATGGAACGGGCCGCCGCGCTCCTGCGGAACACCGACCGCACGGTCTCCGACATCTGTCTTGCGGTCGGCCTGCGGAGCGTCGGGTCGTTCACGACGAGCTTCCGCCGAACGTACGGCCTCTCGCCCACCGCCTACCGCGCCACCTATCCACCGGCCGCGAACCAGGCGCGGATCCCGACGTGCGTCCTGATCGCGTGGGGCCGTCCACCATCGAGCAGTTTTGGAGAAGACAGGCGCGTGACGCGCGGCTAACGTCGGGCCGACCGTACGACCAACGACCAGGAGGGAATGACGATGCTGACAAAGCTGAGCAACGCGCAGGTGTGGGTCCACGACCAGGACGAGGCGCTCGCCTTCTACACCGAGAAGCTCGGGATGGAGGTTCGCGTGGACGCGACGGTGCCGGAGATGGGCAACTTCCGCTGGCTGACCGTCGGCGTGCCCGGGCAGCCCGACGTCTCGATCACGCTGATGGCGATTCCCGGGCCGCCGGTGTTCGACGCGGAGACCCGCTCCCAGATCGAGGCGCTGATGGCCAAGGGCGCCGCCGGGGGGCTCTTCTTCGCCACCGACGACTGCCAGGCGAGCTACGAGGAGCTGCGGAGCCGAGGCGTCGAGTTCCAGCAGGAGCCCACCCAGCAGCCGTATGGGATCGACGCGGGGTTCCGCGACCCGTCGGGCAACCAGATGCGGATGGCCCAGCTGAACGAAGTCCCCGCTATCGCGTAAGAGCGGCGAGCCGCGCCAGCTCGAGCGCGCCGAGGACGCCCGCGCGGTCGCCGAGCGCGGGCGTCACGAGGTACGCGCCGATGCCGTCCGAGAGCTCGGGCGCGGAGACATAGCCGGCGAGGAGCTCCTGCACGCGCGTTCGGACGAGCGGCAGGAGCGCCGGCTGTTTCATGACGCCGCCGCCGAGGATGACCCGCTCGGGCGACACGGTGCAGATCACGTTGACGACGCCGAGCGCCACGTACTCCGCCTCGAGCTCCCAAACCTCCGGCCTGTCCGTGAGCTCCTCGGCGGGCTTGCCCCACCGCTCGAGGAGCGAGCTGCCCGATGCGAGCCCCTCGAAGCAATCCCCGTGGAACGGGCAGACGCCGGCGAACGGGTCGCGCTCGCGGTCGTGCGGGATCAGCATGTGCCCGACCTCGGGGTGGAGGAGCCCGTGGAGGAGGCGGTTGCGGGCGATGATCCCGCCGCCGATCCCGGTGCCGACCGTGAGGTAGCAGAAGGTGTCGAGCCCTTCCGCAGCGCCCCAGCGCTGCTCGCCGAGGGCAGCTGCGTTGACGTCGGTGTCGAACGCGACCGGGACGCCGAGCGCGAGCTCCAGTGCGGAGACGACGTCGGTTCCCGCCCACCCGGGTTTCGGCGTGGTCGTGATGCGGCCCTGAGCCAGATCGAGCGGCCCGAACGAGCCGACGCCCACCGCCGACACGCCGCCGTTCTGCGTGAAGAACGCCGCGGTGCGTTCGAGCGTCTCTGCCGGTGTCGTCGTCGGGAACGTGGTGAGCCCGTGCAGATCGTCGGGCCCCGTCCCGATCGCGCAGACCCACTTCGTGCCGCCCGCCTCGACGCCGCCGTACGTGTTCACGGCGCCGAGTGTCGCTGAATTGGTCGGGCGGCGCCGGCTCCCCGGCGCCGCCCGAGGCGTCTATCCCTTCACGAGCTGTCCGCGAATCTCACCGGCCGGGTTCTTGGCCGTGTGCACGTTCACGTAGAGCAGATGCTTGCCGAAGTCCGCGATCAGCGCGGGCGTGAGGGTCGCCGTGCCAGTGAGACCGCTCTTGCAGTGAGGCGGGCACAGCGGGACGACGACGTTGCCCGCCTTGCCCTTCGCGCCGAGATGGATGTGGGCGGCCATCGCCGGGCCGGTCAGGTCCTGGAACGTCAACGTCCACTTGAGCTTCTTGCCGGTGAGCGTGGCCTTGAACTCGCCGTGGGCCGCCGCCATCTTGACGACCTGCTTGGGCACTTCCTGGGCCGCTGTCAGCTGCGCCTCCCAGGTGTTGTCCTTCTTCGTGGCCGCGCCGGAGAGCGCCGAGACTGCCAGCGCAAGGACGGCGCCGGCCGCGAGCAGCACTACGAGCTTCTTCATCGTTGGCTCCCCTTGTGTGGTGGTGACGACTCTTCTACGGTCGGCGTCGCCCACGCGGATTCATTCGTCCCATCTAGTCTCTCGTCGATGGCTGACTCGGATGCGATCGCACGGGCCTCGGCCGGCGGCGAGATCGACGTCGACCTGCTGGCCGCGTCGCTGCGGGCCTCCAGCGCCGACCTGAACGTGTTCGTCGAGGTTCTCGCCGACAAGCTCGAGCAGGCGCTGCCCGGGCGGGTTCAGGTGGGGCGGCGACCCACGCGGTGGCTCGGCAAGGAGAAGCGGGTCGAGCGTCTTCAGTGTGACCTCGGCGGTCAGCGCTACCTCCTCTCGGCGCACGACGGGGTCGTTGAGGCGCGCCGGGCGACCGCGGTTCGCGGCGTCGTCCTGAAGACGGAGGAGCTGCCGCTCGCCGACTGGCTCGACGCTCTTGCCCGCGACCTCGCAACCGAAGCCCGCACGAGCGAGAGCGCGCAGCTCGCGCTGCAGAACCTGCTGAACAGCTGATGCCGTTCTTCCGCCGAGCAAGCGACGAGGACCGCGCGGCACGCGATGCTGCAGCGGCCGAGCAGGCGGCGTCGCTCGAGTCGCTCGAGCGGGGCGGCCTGCCGCTTCGTGCTCAGGAGCGCCTCTCCGATCTGTCCGGCAACGAGCTCTTCACCTCCGACCTCTCGGTCAACGAGTTCGCGCTCAGCCATTCGATCGGGCTGCGTCCGCTCGCCCAGGTGATGGGCAGCTCGGTCTACCACGTCGGCTGGCAGCAGAGCCCGGGCTCATGGGGCGGCTGGCAGGCAGGCGGCCTCTCGCAGGAGCTGACGACCCTCTCGGCGGCGTGGAACACGGCGCGGGAGCGAGCCTTCGGCCGGCTCGAGCAGGAGGCGACGATGCTCGGCGCCCATGCGGTGGTCGGCCTGCAGCTGACGGCCGGCCGGCACGACTGGGCAGCCGGCGCGATCGAGTACATGGCGGTCGGAACGGCGGTGCGCATCGAAGGGGCCGCCCCCGCGGAACGGCCGACGCTCACCGATCTCTCCGCGCAGGACTACTGGAAGCTCTGGCAGGCGGGGTACCGGCCGCTCGGCGTCGTCGGGGCCTCGAGCGTCTACTACATCGTCTCGGGTTGGCAGCAGCGGCGAATGCAAGGCGGGATGTTCTCGAGCTGGGCGAACCAGGAGCTGCGCGACTTCACCCAGGGCGTCTACGACGTTCGCGAGGCCACCCTCGGCCGGGTGAGCGCGGAGGCCCGCCGGCAGGGCGCGGCAGGCATGGTCGGCGTCTCGATCGCCCACAGCGTCGAGGAGCGTGAGGTCGACTCCGGCGGCTCGAATCGCACCGATCTCGTCGTGACCATGCACGTGCTCGGCACGAGCCTCGCCCACCGCGACGAGACACCTTCGGACCTTTCACCGGCGCTGACGATCGACCTCAGCGGCGACAAACAGCGTGAGCACCTTCTAGGAGGATCCCAATGAGCTACGACCCGACGTCGACCGAAGGCGTCCCGGAGCACGGTCGCGAGCGCCTCGCCCAGATGCGCGGCGGCTTCTTCACGTCCGATCTCTCGGTCAACGAGTTCCTGCTCGTCAAGCAGGCGGGGTTCGACCCGTTGGGGCTCGTGATCGGCAGCTCGATCTACCACATCGGCTACCAGCAATCGAGCTGGAAGCAGTCGATGGAGATGGCCGTCCTCTCGCAGGCGATGTACGAGGCGCGCGAGCTCGCGATGACGAGGATGGAAGAGGAAGCCGACCAGCTCGGCGCCGACGGGATCGTCGGCGTGCGACTCGACATCGGCCGCTACGAATGGGGCGAGCACCTCGCCGAGTTCATCGCGATCGGCACCGCGGTCAAGCATCGTGAGGGCCAGATGCATCGCGCTCCCAACGGACGGCCGTTCACGAGCGATCTCTCCGGGCAGGACTTCTGGACGCTGCTCGCATCGGGCCATCGGCCCGTCGGCCTCGTGATGGGCTCGTGCGTCTATCACGTCGCCCACCAGGGCATGTTCGCCTCGATGCGCCAGATCGGGCAGAACGTCGAGATGCCGAACTTCACGCAGGCGCTGTACGACGCGCGTGAGCTTGCGATGGAACGGATGCAGAAGGAAGCGGAGGAGCTCAAGGCGGAAGGGATCGTCGGCGTGCAGCTGCAGGAGCGCTCGCACGGCTGGGGATCGCATGTGATCGAGTTCTTCGCCGTCGGCACGGCGATCATTCCGTCGGATGCGCCGGCGGAGCTACCCGCTCCCACACCGACGATCAGTCTCAACGACTGAGGCCGAGCCGATTCCGGGGAAGATTCGCGGCCGCGGGCGCGTCCAGTGCGCATGGAGGCCAAGGTGTGGGTCGGAACGAAAGGGCGCTTCAACCCCCTCCAGGAGTTCGAAGAACGGCTCCTGAGCTTCGACGGCGACACGCTCACGTTCCGAGGCGGCCGCGAGCCGTTCTCCATGGAGCTCTCCGAGGTCGCGCTCGGGTTCCCGCTCTCGATGAACGGAGCCGGCTTCGTCCTGACCGTGCGCGGCGCGAAGTTCTACGTCTGGTTCTACGACCCGTTCGCCGGTCGCAGCACGCTCTTGACGAGCGGCGACCGGGACGAGGCGATGAAGGACGGTGCCCGCAGTTGGTTCGCGGGCCGCAGGGCGGCCAAGCCCTGGCTGAAGACGCTCCGCGTCGCCGCGACGCTGAGCTCGAGCTCCCGGTCGTCGAGGCACGGGAACTAGGATCCGTGCCGTGGCGGCCGGCGACACCCAGCTGGCGTTCGCGCGTGCGGCGGCCGAGGATGGGATCGTGCTCCATGGCGGGTCGTTCGACTGGCTGTGCGAGCAGGGCCACGTCGGCCTCGAGCGCGTCGCGAAGGCCCGCCGCGATCCTGCGCTGGTCGCGCCGGTGACCGCGGCGCTCGAGACGCTCGCCGCGATCTACGCCCGTCTCCAGGGCGACCGGTCGGTGCTGTCTGCGTCGCGCGAGAACCTCCTGCTGCCGGTCGACCTCGTGCACGAGCCGACGGGGACGCTGATCCAGGTCGACGAGGCGCCGCATTTCACGTCGTTTCGCCTCACCGCCCTCGAGCTGTATCCCGCCGATGTGGCCGTGGGCTTCGACCTCGACGAGCACAAGGAGCTGTGCCGCGTCTGGTCCGCGACCACCGACGGCCTCGGCCGCGGGCTACCGGCGAAGGGCTTCGGCTTCGGCGGCCTCGGGCGCGAGCGCGCCTATCACGATGCGCTCTGCGATCTCGCCGCCCCCGCGATGGGCCACCCGCCGGTCGTCCGGATCGCGGCGGTGGACGGCGACGGTGCGGCGGCGTACGCGCGGCACCGCGCGTCGCTGCTGGCCCCAGGTGGTGGTGGTGTCTGACATCCGCCGCTCAGCTCGCTCTCGCAGTGAACTGCGACAAGGTGTCAGACACCTTTTGCCCGGCAGCACGGCCTCGTAGCTTCAGCCGGTGTCAGACACCGCCACCGGGCTCACCATCAGGATGCGCAGCGCGCGAGCGCTTTCGGGTCGTTGAGGCGGTTGCCCGTGGCCGGGTCGATGGTGATCGTGCAGGTGACTCCTCTGAGTCTCGTCGTGTGTCGGACTGAATGTGCGAGCGCTGCCCGGCTGACGACGAGGTCGCCGTTGCCGTCGATCCGCGCTGTGCTCTGCACGCTCCTGATCAGCACCTTCGCCGCGTCGTAGTAGAGGTCCGCGAAGTCCGTCGGAGGAGTTCCGAGTAGCGCTGCGACGGCGGATCGCCACGCGACATCGCCCGGCAACGACGACACCCGGGTGTACCAGGCGGCGCCGCCGTCGCCGTCGGAGACCGCAGTGCGGTTGAACACCGTCGGCCCGAACGCCGGGAGCGTGTCGCTCGTGGCGCTGCCAGAGACCACGACGACCCCGGCCGCCTGGTAGATGGGAAGTGCCTGGTCGAACCCGGCCGAGCAGAATTGTCCGAGCACGCCGACGTTCTGGGTGTTCGCCACGATGCTCGTTGCTGCGGCGACGTCCCCGGCGGTGTCGCCGCACGGTGCGTTGACGACGTTCAAGTGGATCGGGAACCCATGAACGGAGGGGTGCGCGACGATCGCGAGCTGCACCGCTTGCTGTGCGCTCAGCTCGAACGGAGCGCCGAACCCGGTGAGGTCGGCCGCCAGGGTGATCTGCACCGGCTGCCCCCGCGTGACGACGACGGCCGTCGGTGCTCCCGAGCGACTTCCGGCCGCGGCAGCGGTAACCGCCATCGACAGCAGCGACACGGCGGTCGCAAACACGACGATCTTGATGAGCGCCTTCACGGTGCCTCCTCTGTACGAGTGTGCGGACCGCGACCGCATGGCCCACACGTCGACGCCGCCGACGAACCGCGGCGAAGACCCTGAGAGGCCACCAGCTCTATGTCCACGGCATGCCTCCAGGGCCACGCGGAGAGAACAAGAAGCGATCAACGCAGGATTGCGGCAACCGTCCCAAACGCCCTGCGGAAAGTCAAGGAACGCCTCGGCCGCACGGCCTCGCTACCGAGGGCGGGTGTCAGACACCACCCCGGCCTGCAGCTCCCAGCCGTCGATCACCGAGACGTTGACGGTGCGGCAGCGGCCGCAGCGAACCCGCACCTTCTTCGTCATCTGCACCGGGTGCATCGCCGTCGCGAGGACGTTGCCGCAGGTGACGCAGACGTAGTCGTCCGGGCCGTTCCCGTTGAAGACGGGCCGGTCGGGGTCCTCCTGGAGCGCGGTCCCGCCGTCGCGGGGGACTTCGCCCTCGCGGACCGCTCGCATCGTGATCGTCGCCATCGTGACCGGGGTTACAGCGCGCCGAGCTTGCCGGCGAAGTCGGTGATGAGCGCGTCGAGCACGCCGACCACGACGCCCTCGCCCATCGATGCGGCCTTGCCGGTGATCTGCGCGTTCGTGTGGATCGTGCCGCCGCCGTCCGTGACCGCGATCGTGACCGTGGCATTCGCGTGACCCTGCCCGCCGGCCTCCCTCGACTTGACGCTCATCACGACGCGATGAGCGTCTGCATCCTGCTCGACGATCTCGACGGTGCCCGTGAAGGTCATCGACATCGCACCCATCTTGATCTTGATCTGCGCCTTGACGGACTCGGGCGAGGTCGCCTCGAGCACGCTCCCTCCCTCGACGCACGGGACGACGCGCTCGAGGTCGAGAACCGTCGCGTAGCTGTCGTCGATCGACTTCGAGGTGGAGAACGAATGATCGAGCTCGACGGCCATGTCTGACGATCTTAGGGTTTTGCGTAGGCTCCGCGCATGTCGCTCCAGGCGGGCACGTACGAGCTCGGCCCCGACAACGGCACGCTCACCGTGAGGACGAAGCGCACCGGCGCCGCGGCCAAGGCCGGGCACGATCTGTTGATCGATGTCACGGACTGGCGCGCGACGTTCGAGGTCGGCGAGGATCCCGCGGCCGCAAGCATCGCGCTGCACGTGGACGGCACGTCGCTGCGCGTGCGGTCCGGGAAGCGGAGGGATCCAGGCGCTCGGCGACGACGACAAGGCGAGCATCGAGGAGACGATCGACGACGATGTCTTGAAGCGCCAGGACATCGCGTTCCGCTCGACCGCGGTGCAGCATCGCGCCCGACGGCAGCCGGATCGGGGTCGAGGGCGAGTTGACGATCGTCGGCAAGAGCTGCCCGACGGCGTTCGACGTCACGGTCGGCGCCGACGGCCGGCTCAGCGGCACGGTGCACGTGAAGCAGACCGACCACGGGATCTCGCCCTACTCGGCTCTCTTCGGCGCACTGAAGGTCGCCGACGACGTCGAGGTCGACTTCGACGTCGCGCTGCCGAGCGCCTGATCAGTCGGCGTAGACGGTCTGCGCGTCGAGACCGCCCTCGACGCCGGGGGGCAGGGCGCCGGTGCCGTGCGCGTACAGCGCGATGTCCTCGACCGTCTTCACCTGCGTGGGGTCGCTCCCCTCGGCCTTGAGCCACGCGCCGTTGAACCACCTGAGGGTCTCCGGCGGCGCATCGAGCGCCATCCCGGCGAGCAGCTGACCCTTGCCGCGGATCTTCTCGGTCGTGCTGACGATCGCGGCCGCAGTCCCGTCTGACGGGCTGGTGTTGTAGCCGTGGCCGACCCCGAACCGATCGGTGTCCGCCGGAACGACCTTGACGTCGAGCGCAGGAATGCCGAGCTCGTCGGCGACGAGCTGTGCGTACTGCGCCTCCTTCCCGTCGGACTCGGTGGTCAGGCTGAGCACCATCTTTCCCGTCGGGTGCACGCGCAGGAACACTGCCCGGTACGCCTCGTTCGCCATCGCTATCTCCTCTTGGCCGGTGGGTGGCTGATCATCGCTCGTCCTCGCGCGCGCCGGATGAGCGTGCCTTCGCGAGCCGCTCGCGCTCCTGGTGCGCCGTCAGCGCGTTGTGCTCGTCCAGGTCGCAGAACGAAGGCTGCGGGCCGCCGAGGAGGTGGGGAGGCACCGCGGGGCGTTCGCAGCCCGGGTAGATGCAGAGCTTGACCGACGGCTCACTCATCGGTTACCCATCCCGGCGTCGTGTTGCCCCGGCTCGGCCCGTGACCGCTCGGCATCCCGACGGAGCTGCCCGGGACCGGGGTGGCGCTCGCCCACGGCTCCTCCTCCGTCGCCTCGACGACCGCCGGCGCGTCACGGCGGTCGCGCAGCTCCGCACCGATCGCGAGGGCAACCTCGCCGAGGGCCTCGAAGCTGTGGCCGCTCACGAGCACGTCGCAGTACGGCAGTGCGGCCACCATGCCGCCGGCCCGGACGGAGAACGCGTCGGCGCTGACGCGCGGGTTGACCCAGACGATCCGGTGAGCGAGCCGCGAGAGGCGCGCCATCTCGCGCCCCACGAGCATCGGGTCGCCGCGCTCCCACCCGTCGGAAAGGATCACGATCACCGCGCCGCGCGCCATGCCGCGCCGGCCGTGCCGGTCGTTGAACTCCTTCAGCGCCTCGCCGATCCTCGTCCCGCTCGACCAGTCGGGAGCAGCGGCCGCCGCGCGCTGGATCGCGCGCTCGGGGTTACGGGACGCGAGCGCGCGTGTGAGACGGGTGAGCCGCGTGGCGAACACGAACGCCTCGGCCTTCGGGCCACTGCGCGGCCGCGCAGGTCAGGAACTGCAGGTAGGCGCGCGCGTACGGCTCCATCGAGCCGGAGATGTCGCAGAGCATCACGAGCCGCCGGCGCGCGATGCGCCGCCGCCGGTGAGCGAGGCGGATCGGCTCGCCTCCGGTGCGGAGGCTCGCACGCAGCGTCCGCCGCATGTCGACGCGCTCTCCGTGCCGCCCGCGCTCGAAGCGGCGCGTGCGACGCGGCGGGGTCGCGAGCTCGAGCTGTGACATCAGCCGGTAGAGCTGCGCGAGCTCGTACGGCTCGAGCGCGTCGAAGCTCTTGCGGCGCAGCAGCTCCTCGCCGCTCGCCAGCGCGAACGGCACTTCGACTTCGGCCGCATCCTCGGCGGCGTCGGATGCGGCCGACGACGACAAGCTCGAGCGCGAATCCGGCTCGACCGAGCCGTCTCCGTCTTGCCGGGCCTCGTGGTCGGAGCGGGGCGGGTCGTCCGGCGCCGCCGCGACGGTCCGTACCTCGTCGAGCGGCGCGCCGTCGTCCACCGCCCGGCCGCCGAAGATCGAGACGAACACCGCGTCGAAGGCCTTGACGTGGACGGGATCGGAGACGAAGACCGTGCGCGCAGTCCAGTACAGGCGCCGGCGCGAAACCGGCCTGACGAGCGTGAGCGCGTGTGCGAACTCGACCGAGCGGCCCGGCGTGACCGGCACGCCGTGCTCGTGCAGGCGGCGGCTCAGCGCGGCGGCGAGCGGCGGCAGGTCGAGGTCGATCGTCTCGACCCCGAAAGCGACGCTGGAGCCGCCCGCGTCAGTCAACGCTGCGCACGAGCTCCTCGAGGCCGGCCGCGCGGATCACCTCCTGGTCCTCGCTGTACTTCAGGACGGACCCGAGCGTGCGGTCGACCGCATCGGCGTCGAGGCGCTCGATGCCGAGCAGGTCGAGAGCCGCCAGCCAGTCGATCGCCTCGGCGATCCCCGGCGGCTTCTGCACGTCACTGTTGCGCATGCGCGACACGGCGTTCGCGACCTGCACGGCGAGCGTCGCCGACGCGCCCTTGACCCGACGGCGCACGATCTCCACCTCACGCTCCGGGGCCGGGTAGTCGATTCGGTGGTAGAGGCAGCGGCGCTTCACGGCGTCGTGCAGGTCGCGCGTCCGGTTGGAGGTGAGGACGATCACCGGCGGATGTGTGGCCCGGATCGTCCCGATCTCCGGGATCGTCACGCTGGCGTCCGCGAGCAGCTCGAGCAGGAATGCCTCGAAGTCGTCGTCGGCGCGGTCGATCTCGTCGATCAGCAGCACGGCGGGCCTGGGCCCTGGATGCTCGAGCGCGCGGAGGAGCGGGCGGCGGATCAGGTAGTCGGGGCCGAACAGCTCCTCTTCTCCGAGCGTCGAGCCCCGCGCTTCGGCGAGGCGGATCGCAAGCAGCTGGCGCGGGTAGTTCCATTCGTAGAGCGCCTCCGCCGCGTCGATCCCCTCGTAGCACTGCAGGCGCACGAGCGGCGTGTCCAGCACGTGCGCGAGCGACTTCGCGGCCTCGGTCTTGCCGACGCCGGCTTCGCCCTCGAGCAGCAGCGGCTGCGGCAGGCGGACCGTGAGGAAGAGCGCCGTGGCGAGGCCCTCGTCGACGAGGTAGTCGACGTCGGCGAGCCGCCGGGCGAGTGTCTCGATGTCGGGGACGAGCCGGCCGACCTCACCGGCCGCCTCGCCCGTGACCTCACGCGGGCTCACCCTGCCGCGGCCGCATGCTCGTGCTGCGCCTCGAACTTGGCCTTACAGCCCTCGCAGCAGAAGTAGACCGTCTTGCCTTCGAACTGCACCGACGGCGTTCCGGGGACCGCCGCCACCGTCATGCCGCAGATCGGATCGATCGCGATCGTCGGTGCTGCGACGACAGGCGGGCCCGCCGCTGCGTCGTCCCGCTCGGCCCGTGGAGCGAGGCGTGTGCCCGCGGCGGACGGACACGATGGTCGCGAGGATCGACAGCGCGATCTCGGTGGGCGTGCGCGCTCCGATGTCGAGGCCCGCCGGCACGTCGATCTGGCCGAGCTGCGCTTCGCTGACCCCGTCGGCGCGCAGGTCCGCGATCACGCCCGCACCGCGCCTGCGGCTCGCGACGAGGCCGATGTACGGCAGGCCCGTCTCGAGCCCGCGGCGCAACGTGTGCAGCTCATCGCGTCCATGCGCGGCGACCACGAGCGCGAGGTCGCCCGGCGACGGCTCCGGGACACCTCCTTCGACGGCCACGAGCTCGAGGCCGAGCTCGGCGCCGAGGGCTCGGACCGCGGTCGCGATCGGTGTGTCGCCGACGACGAGCACGCGCGGGGACGGGATCACCGGCTCGAGGAAGATCTCGATCGCCCCGCCCGACAGGCACGTGTTCACGGTCGTCACTGCTCCCTCCTCGGTCTTGATCTCCTGGCCCGTCGCGGGATCCTCGCCAACCGGCCCGTCGGGAAGGATGCGCAACAGCACGGCCTCCTCGGTCTCGATCGCCTTCAACGCGTAGACGCACACGCTCTGCTGCGCGCACACGCCGCCGACGAATCCCTCGATCGTCCCGTCGCCCAGCACGAGCGCGACATCTCCGGCCTTCACGCTCGTCGGCCGCTGCGCGCGCACCACCGTCGCGGTCACGAACACCGTGCCTTCAGCGGCCAGTTCCTGAGCTCGCCGCGCGACGGCGGCGGTCATCATTGCGGCGGCTCGGGACGCCCTTGCATCGCCGCCCACACGCGGGCCGGGGTGCAGGGCATGTCGATCTGGTCGACACCGTGGGTCTCGTACAGTGCGTCGATGATCGCGTTGACGATCGCAGGCGGCGACCCGACGTTCGGCGACTCGCCGACGCCCTTGGCGCCGAGCGGGTGGTGCGGGCACGGCGTGACCGTCTCGCCGAGCTCGAAGTCGGGGCACTCGAGCGCCGTGGGGATGAGGTAGTCCATGAACGACGAGTTGAGGCAGTTCCCCTCCTCGTCGAAGGTGATGACCTCCATCAGCGCGATCCCGACGCCCTCGGCAAGACCGCCGTGGATCTGGCCGTCGACGATCATCGGGTTGATGCGGACGCCGCAGTCGTCGACTGCGATGAACCGCCTCACCGTGACGTGGGCGGTGTCCGGGTCGATGTCGACGACGGCGATGTAGGCGCCGTAGGGGTACGTGAGGTTGGGCGGGTCGTAGATCACCTGCGCGTCGAGGCCGCCCTCCATCCCTGCCGGCATCGGCTCGCCGCTGTAGGCGCGCAGCGCGATGTCCTCGATCATGGCGCCCTTCTCGGGATCGCCCTTGACGTACCAGCGCCCCTTCTCCCACGCGAGATCTTCGGGCCTCGCCTCGAGCATCGTCGCCGCGATCAGGCGCGCCTTGTCGCGCACCTTGCGCGAGACGACCGCAACCGCGCCGCCCGACACGGGTGTCGAGCGGCTGCCGTAGGTGCCGAGGCCGTATGGTGATTTGTCCGTGTCGCCGTGGCGGACCTCGACGTCCTCGGGCGGGATGCCGAGCTCCTCGGCGACGATCTGCGCGAAGGTCGTCTCGTGGCCCTGGCCCTGCGGCTGGCAGCTGATGCTGACGACCGCCTTGCCCGACGGGTGCACCCGCAGGTCTGCGCCGTCGTTCATCGCGAGGCCGAGGATGTCCATGTGCTTGCGCGGTCCCGCGCCTACGCCCTCGGTGAAGAAGGAGACACCGATGCCCATGAGCTCGCCACGAGCGCGCTTCTCCTGCTGCTCGCGACGCAGGTCCTCGTAGCCGGCGATGTCCATCGCCACCCGCATCGTCTCGGCGTAGTTGCCCGAGTCGTACGTCCAGCCCGTGGTTGTTTCGTATGGAAACTGGTCCGCCCCGATGAAGCTGCGCATGCGCAATTCGATCGGATCGACCTTCATCTCGAGCGCGAGCGCGTCCACCATTCGCTCCACGAGGTAGACGGCCTCGGTGATGCGGAACGAGCAGCGATAGGCGACCCCACCCGGGGCCTTGTTCGTGTACACCGCCTTGACCTGGACGTGCGCGGCCTCGAGGTCGTACGACCCGCAGACGATGTGGAAGAAGCCGGCCGGGAACTTCGTCGGCTGAGCAGTGCTGTCGAACGCGCCGTGGTCGGCGATCACGTCGACGCGCAGGCCGGTGATCTTGCCGTCCTTCGCGCACAGCTCGCTGCGCATGATGTAGTCGCGCGCGAAGCCGGTCGACATCAGGTTCTCGGAGCGGTTCTCGACCCACTTGACCGGCACGCCAGCCACGATCGAGCCGGCGATCGCGCACACGTAGCCGGGGTACACCGGGACCTTGTTGCCGAAGCCGCCGCCGATGTCCGAGCAGCGGATGCGGATCATGTGCTCCGCGAGCCCCGCAACGTGGGCGTAGACGGTGCGGTGCGCATGCGGTGCCTGGTTGCCGTTGTAGATGTCGAGCTGACCGGTCTCCGGATTGAAGTCGGCGATGATGCCGCACGTCTCGAGCGGGGCGGGGTGGCAGCGCGGATAGATGATGTCGCGCTTGACGATCGTGTCGGCCTCCGCGAATGCACGGTCGGTCGCTTCCTGGTCGCCGGCCTCCCACGTGGGGCTCGCGAGGTTGTCGCGCTGCCCGGCCTTGTCGTCGCGAATCAGCGGTGCGTCCGGGTCGAGCGCCTTGCGGGCGTTGACGATCGCGGGCAGCGGCTCGTACTCGACGTCGATCAGCTGGAGGGCGTCGTTCGCCGAGTACTCGTCGGTCGCGATCACGAATGCGACCTCCTGGCCCTGGAAGCGAACCTTGTCACCCGCGAGTACGGCCTGCGTGTCGTAGGAGATCGTCGGCATCCAGGCGAGCCCGAGCGTCTCGAGGTCCTTCGCCGTGACGACGGCGGCGACGTTCGGGTGCGCGAGCGCCCTCGAGGTGTCGATCGACACGATGCGGGCGTGCGCGTACGGGCTGCGGAGGATCGCGCCGTGGACCATGCCCGGCAGGCGGATGTCGTCGAGATAGGTGCCCTTCCCGCGGATGAAGCGCGCATCTTCCTTGCGCTTCAGCCGGCCGAAGCCGATGGGGCGGTCGGTCTTCGCACTCGGAAGGTTCTCGACGGTCGCCATGCTCAGACCTCCTGTGTCGCCGCTGCTTCGTGCTCGGCCGCCCAGCGTACGGCCGCGACGATGTTCTTGTAGCCGGTGCACCGGCAGATCGCGCCCGAAATTGCAGTACGGATCTCGAGATCGGTCGGATTCGGGTTCTCGTCCAGCAGCGCCCGAGCGGTCATCAGCATCCCGGGGGTGCAGAAGCCGCACTGGAGCGCGTGCGTCTCGTGGAAGCCCATCTGGATCGGGTCGAGCTCGCCGTCGACCTCGAGCGACTCGACCGTCCGGATCTCGTGGCCCTCGCACATGACCGCGAGGATCGTGCAGGACTTGACCGGCTGCCCGTCCATCAGCACGACGCATGCACCGCAGTTCGAGGTGTCGCAGCCCCAGTGCGTGCCCGTGAGGCCCGGCGTCTCGCGGATGAAGTGGATGAGCAGCTGACGAGGCTCGACGTCGCGCGAGACCAGCTCGCCGTTGACGGAGATCGAGACATCCATGATCAGACCTCCTGGTAGCGCGCCCGCGCCGTTGCGCGGAGCAGGGCCCGCTTCGTGAGGACGCCGACGAGATGACGCTTGTAGTCGATCGGGCCGCGGCCGTCGGCACTCGGCGAGCAGTCCTCGGACGCGATCTCGCCCGCCTGGGTGAAGAGCTCCTCCGACGGAACCTGGCCGCGCAGCAGCTCCTCGGCCCGCGAGAGATGGATCGTCGTCAGCCCGACGGCGCTGAGCCCGATGCCCGCATCGGCGATCGTGCCGCCCTCGAGCCAGACCGCGGCCGAGGCGGCTGCGATCGCCCAGTCGCCTGCGCGACGCTCGACCTTCTCGTGCGCGCTGCCTCCGCGTAGGCGCAGCGGGATCCGCACCTCGGTGAGCAGCTCACCGTCGCCGACCGCGGTCATGTACGGGCCGATGTGGAAGTCCGCCATCTCGACGACCCGCTCGCCGCCCGCGCCGCGGATCACGGCCTTCGCCTTGACCGCCGTGCACACGGCGGAGAGATCCTCGGCTGCGTCCGCCTGGCAGAGCGAGCCGCCGATCGTGCCGCGATTGCGGACGACGGGATCGGCGATCACGGTCTCCGCGTCGCGGAAGACCGGGGCGTGCCGAAAGAGCAGCTCCGACTTCAGGAGCTCCACGTGGCGCGTCAGCGCCCCGATCGCAAGCTCGTCGCCTTCCTCACGGATGTACGAGAGCTCCGTCAGGTCGTTGATGTCGATCAGGTGCTCGGGATTGGCGAGCCGGAGCTTCATCATCGGGAGGAGGCTGTGGCCGCCGGCGATGATGCGCGCCTCGGGGCCGAGCCGCTGCAGCGAGGCAATCGCGCCGTCGACACTGGTCGCGCGCTCGTACTCGAATGACGCCGGGGTCTGCAACCTGCTCCTTTCGTATCAGGAACGACTTGGGAGCCGTTTGCGGGGAGCCCCGATGTCGTCGCGCTGCTCGTACTGGACGGGGGCGTCCGTGCCGATCACGGGTGACCGGGGCAGTCCGTCGGGGTGCGTCTGGCGGATCTCCGGGTAGAGCTCGCGGGCCGCCAGGCTGCCGCCCTCGATGTTGCGCAGCACGGGGCCGTCGGGGCTCGCCGCGGCGATCGGCGCCTCACGGCCGAGCCGCGCGAGCGTGAGCGTCCCCTTCGTGTAGACCTCGCCGATCCGCGGCGCGACGATCGTCGTGCTGTCGGGGAAGTTCCTGAGCCCAGCGGCCGCCGCCCCGGGGTAGAGGCCCTCGACGAGCCCGACGGCGTCGGAGAGCCCTGCCTTCTTCACGAGCAGGCCTTCGAGGAGGTCGACGCCCGCGTCGAGTTGCTCGTTGATGGTGTTCACGACGTCGTTGACGGGCGCGCTCTTCTCGACGATCCCCGTCACGTCCCTGATCACCTCGTCGAGGCCGGCGGTGATCTGTCGCAGCGCGACGATCGTCGAGACGAGGTAGTAGACGAGTGCGAGGACGATCAGCACGACCGTGACGATGAGGACGACTCCGGCTGCGGGCATCGCTCCTCCTTACTCCGCGTCGTCGATGATCACGTCGAGCGAGCCGCCGTAGTTGGCGACTCCCGCGACCGTTTGCTTGACCTGGTCCTGCGTCGTCAGCAGCAGCGCGGTCGCGTCGAGGTCCTTCGACCCCGCCGCCGCGACGGCCGCGATCGAGCGAACGGTCGGCACGATGCTGCGGGCGGCTTTCAGGACGCCGTTCAGCAGGTAGACGACGACCGGCGCGACCACGACGAGCAGGATCACGTCGCCGATCCACCAGAGGGTCATTGCGGCCTCCGCTCGGCGACGATCGCGGCCTTGCGGGCGATGCCCGGCAGCGCGCCGAGGATGATGTCGAACTGGGCGTTGATGGCGGTGACCGCGCCCTCGAGCGGGCGCAGGTGCTCGGCCTCGACGCCCTGCAGCGCGCCGCCCAGCGTCGCGAGGCCTCTCGAGATCGACTCGAGCCGCGTGCGGACGACGATCAGCGCCACGGCCAGCACGGCGACCACGACGACGGCGAGGAGGACGCTGAGGAGGACGAGGAAATGAGTGCTGCTCATGCGCCGCCGTAGCCGTCGGTGAGCGCGTTCATGTACCCGTCCTGGATGACCGCCTCGTCGACGATCAGCCCCAGCACCGGCGCGGTCGCGAGCAGTTGCGGGATGTTCGCGGTGTTCGCGGCGACCTTCCCGGCGGTCTCGAGCAGGCCGTTGACCGACCGGTCGATGCTGACGACGGCCCGAATCAGCAAGGCGAGCAGCGCCGCCACGACGAGCGCTGCGACGAGCCCGATCGCGAGCGCGATCCACCAGTAGGTATGCCCCGAGGTGGCCGCGAGGATCATTTTCCGACCGCGACTTTCCGCAGGGCTCGGGCGGCGTGGAGGATCCGCACCCCTGAGTCGTTGATTTGGGCGATGCCCGCGAGCTCGACCGTCTGCGCGCGCACGACCTCGACGGCCTGGTCGGCCGTGGCGGCCTGCTTGGCGATCCTGCGCGCGAGGAGGACGATGACGATCACGATCACCGCCGCCACCGCGATGACGACGATGCCGAGCGTGAGCCCGACCTGCCAGCCCGTGGATGAGGCGATCAGCCGGAGCACCGAATCAATCTATAGCTCGTTCTCCGGTTGTCGGCGCGCGGTTTTCCTCTGCACGAAGAGACTCGGTGCCGCAGCGTCACGCTCGGACCGTATGACGGAGCCCGCCCGGATGTCAAGATGCCGTCCTAGAATCCGGGACGTGCCGAGGTCTCTGCCGTGATCGTCGTGACGGGCTCCACCGGCCATGTCGGCCGTCTGGTCGCCGACGAGCTGGCGGCGCGCGGAGAGCCGATGCGGCTGCTCGTCCGCGACGCGGCTCGGGCTCCGCAGCTTCCGGGCGCCGAGGTCGTGGTCGGCGACTACGGCGATCCCGACTCGCTGGCAGCGGCGCTCGGCCCGGGCGACCGGGTCTTCATGGTGTCGCTCCACGAGGGCCCGGAGCGCCGCGTCCCGCTGCACCGCTCATTCGTCGCCGCGGTCGAGCGCGCGGGCGTGGACCGGATCGTCTACCTCTCGTTCGTGAACGCAGGCCCGGACGCGATCTTCCTGCACGCCCGGTCGCATGGCGCGACCGAGGCGCTGCTGCGCGAGTCGGGGCTCCAGTGGACATCGATCCGCAACGGCATGTACGCCGACGAGATCCCGGGCTGGTTCGACAGCGACGGCGTCGCGCGCGAGCCGGGCGGCGACGGCCGGATGAGCTTCTCGTACCGGGCCGAGCTCGCGCGTGCGATCGCCGTGACCCTGACGGAGCAGGGGCACGAGGGTCGTGTCTACGACATCGTCACACCCGAGTCCGTCTCGATGGGCGAGCTCGCCCTGGTTGCCTCGCAGGTCACGGGCGACGCGTACCGGTGGGAGCCGGCCGATGACGACGCCTGGGACGAGCGCTGGCGCGCTCTCGGCCGGACCGGCTGGGAGCTGGAGGCGGGGCACACGACCTACGAGGCGCTCCGCCGCGGTGAGCTCGACGTCGTCACCGACGACTACCGGCGGCTGACCGGCGCGGACCCGCTCACGATCGCCCAGCTGATCGAGCTGCAGGCGGCCGACCTGCCGCTCGCTTCGCGCGCCTGACCCGATCCGCCGGCACGTCCGGCCTCCCCGAAACGGGTGGATGCTGTGCCCCGTCGGGAGGGTCTCGGCGTACTCGGGGCCCGAATCGGCTCGAGCCTGGTTACCCTTTCAGACTCATATGGACCTACGTTTGAGAGGACTGTCGAGAGTGAGCATCGCCGCCGCGGCCGCCATGGCCGCAGCCGTCGGTGCGGGGACCGCGACCGCGTCGCAGCTCGTCACGCGGAACGCGAGCCACGTGTCGCTCGAGACCAACGCGAAGCAGGAAGCGATGATCACCGCCACCGTCGGCGGGAAGGTTCAGCACATCCTCGTCTGGGGCGCGGTGAACGCGCTGCCTCCGACGCGCGCCCGCAAGCAGGTGTCGTTCAGGCTCGACTACAGCGGCGGCTACGGCAAGTACCACGACGCCGACTACTGGGCGAACTTCAAGGGCAGCTGCCTGCCGTATGACGGCCCGGCGCTCGCGTGGAAGGTCACCGCGTGCAAGGCCCCGGACGGGTCCTACTGGGCTTTGCAGTCGTGGCAGCGCGCACTGCCCGACTACGGCGTGGCGAAGACCGCCGTGCAGAGCGCCTGGGAGCTTCGGATCTCACACTGGACCGGCGCGATCCCCGTCCTCGCGATCTCGACCGACTGGTCGTATCGCAAGTACCAGCAGATCTTCGGCACGTACACCTACGGCGGGGTCGGCGTCTTCGGCTTCCACTCGACGTCGACGGGGAGCCCGCTCGACAGCTTCGGCCGGAACCTCTACGTCGACACGTTCGACTCCGCCTACGGATCGGGCTGGAAGCGCGACAACAGCTTCCTCACGCACAAGGTGAAGGGCTCCTTCTGTTACGGATTCTTCCCCCACGGGTCGCATCCGGCCGGGAGCGGGACGCGGTACCGCGCGACGGCCGAAGGCCCCGGAGTCGCCCCCGACGTGATGTGGCAGAGCGTCTCGCCGGGCGCCTACGACAGGGCCGCCGACTCGACGGCCAACCAGCAGATCGCGGCGCTCGGCGACTCGAGCTGCCGCCCGAACTAGACGCGCTCGAGCAGCACGACCGGAATCTGCCGTGTCGTCTTCTGCGCGTACTTGTCGTAGCCGGGGTAGTGGTCGGCGAGCGAGCGCCAGAGCCGCTCGCGTTCCTCTCCGTCGGTGACGCGCGCGTTCACCGCGTGCGTCTCACGCCCGATCGTCACCTGCGCGCGCGGGTTCGACTCCAGGTTCAGGTACCAGAACGGGTGCTGCGGCGCACCGCCCTTCGAGGCGATCACCGCGTAGCCGTCGGCCGCCGGTGCATAGAGGAGCGGCTGCGTCCGCGGCTGCCCGCTCTTGCGCCCGGTCGTCGTCAGCAGCAGCACCGACAGCTCGCCGACCTTCCCGCCGACCTTGCCGCCCGTGAGCCGGTAGACGCGTTTATGCAGGCCCCCGAGAATCCGAAATGTCAGGTTCGCCATCGCGCGTTCGCCCAGCGTATCCGCGACCGCGGAGAGACGTCCCCCTCAGCAGCAGGGCGAGCGGCAAGAGGGCCGCGAGCGCAGCGAATGGGGCGAGCGAGACGAGTCGCGTTCGCCGTCCGACGACTCCTGTCGGACCGCTCCCGAGCGCGCGTCGAACGGTGGCCGCCGGATCCGAGTCGACATCGTGGACGGCGGCCCGCAGTCGAGCGACGTCGAGCTTCGCGGCCCGCTCGTCAGGGCGATACGCCTCGGGCTTGCCGCTGCTCGAGTAGACGCGGTCAGCTCCGCTCCCCACGCGCACGACCGCGAGTTGGATGCCGTGCTCGCGGAGGGTGGCCGCGATCCCCTCGGGGTCGAACGGCCTGCTCTCGCCGTCCGTGATGAGCACGACCGCACGCCGGCGGACGTTGTCCGGGAAGAAGCCTTGCGTCCCGAGCGCATTCAGCGCGTCGAACGTCGTGGCGACGATGTTCACGTCACGCGGCGGCGGCGCTTCGACGGCGATCGAGCTCGCCGCCGAGTCGAACGCTGCAAGATCGGAGGTCGGGAAGAGTGCAGGCAGCACACGATCGGTGAGGTCCCGACGCCGACCGGAATGTCGCCGAGGCGCGCGGCGAGCTCGACTGCCTTCCGTTTCGCGAGCGTCAGGCGCGTCGGGCCGCCGGGGCTGGCCGCAGCTGCCATCGACCGCGAGGTGTCGAGGACGACGAGCGCCTGCGCGTCCGTGCGCGCCCGGAGCGACGTTCGAGTTCGGAGTGCGGGCTGCGTCGCCGCCAGCGCGAGGAGGCCGATGACGGCCGTGATCACAAGCCGCCGCCGCCGGTTGCGGATCGGCGTCGCCGGAAGACCAAGGACCCGTCGCGCGCGTGCCACGCGCCGGTCTCCAAGCGCCAGTGCCGCCAGTGGGAGAGCGACGAGGACGATGAGCACTGCGCCCTCGGGCGTCAAGAAGGTGAGGGAGATCGTGGCGGTCAATATCCCTGCCCGGGAGTCCCGGCACCCGCGCCGCTCTGCCCGATCCCGCGCGGCGGGCCGCCGGAGTTCGGCCCGTGGCGAACACCGTGGCCCGCGACCGCGCGCAGCGCGACTTCGAGGTTGAACTTCGCGTCCGTATCGGCTGGGTCGAGCCGCGCGGCGTCGGTGAATGCGGCGATTGCACGGTCGGCGGGATCGACCACGCCGGCCGGCGCCCCGGTGCCGCCCCACGCGAGCACGCCGAGCAGATCGTTCGCCTGCGCGGCCTCCGCAGCGGGTGCGCGCGCGGCGACGTCGGCGAGCCGCGCCTCGGCGAGTGCGCGGACGCGCGCCTGGTGCTGGCCGTTGTCGAATCCGTACGGCACCCGTTCGGCGGCGACGAAGGCCGCGGTCGCGTGCCAGAGCGCGACGTCATCACCGGTCTCGAGCAGGCGTTCGGCCGTGTGGCCGAGCAGCGTGGGGGGCCGCGCGTGGGCACCTTGCCAACGACCCACGTCGATCGCGAGGGCCGCCAGCAGTCCGGCGGCGACCACGAGCGCCGCGATGATCGCGCCGCGGATCATGCGCGCCGCCACGTCAGCCGCGCCGACCACAGCTCGTTGGCCGCGAGAGCAAGTGCGGTGACGACGACGAAGGCCGCGAGCCAAGGTGGAATCGCCGGGCCTGACAATCGAGCGCGCTGACCCGGCAGGCGAGCCTGCTCCACCCTTGCCGCTCGCGCGAGCAAGCGGGCGAAGAGCTGCTGGTCGTTCGGTTGCGCGTTCAGCGCGACGATCCGTACCGGAATCGCGAGCTGCCGATAGGCGAGCGCGACGCTCGCAAGGTTCTTCAGGTCGCCGCTGTCGTCGTCGAGGTCACTGACGAGAATCACACCGGGATGATTCAACCGGTGCTGCTCGATGATCTGCAGCGCGAGCCCGAGGCCCGCGGCGATCCGCGTCCCGCCGCTGAACGAGTTCGTCCACGGGTTGACGGGGAACTGGGGCAAGAAGCCGTTGCGCGCAGGCGGAAGGGCGAAGTAGCGGGCGTATGGCTCGAGCTCTGCCGCCGGAGTCCCTGGCGGTAAGGCCTGATAGGCGACATCCGAGAAGACGACGAGGCCGTAGCGCCCGTTCGTCGCCGCGAGCTCGTGGAGGGTCTTGCCGATTCGCTGGAACGTGTCGCTCGAAATGCTGGCCGACAGGTCGAGGACGACGATTCCGTTGCTGCCGGCCGGCAGGAAGCTCACGGTCCGTCTCTCCGTGTGGAGCGCCGCCGCGGTCGACGCGACGACGGCCGCGACGAGCAGCGCCGCCAGCCCGACGAGCATCCGGGCGGTGCGCCCACGGGCGCGACGCAGCCGGGGAATGTCCGCGACGGGGATCGGCTCTGGCGTCATCTGTTCGGCGCCAATCGCTCTGTCAGACGCTCGGCTTGCCCCGGGTCCGGGTCGGACCGCGACCAGGCGAGGTCGAACACCTCTTGGGAACGCGGATCATTCTCGAGCGCGCGGCCGAGCAGGTCGAGTGCCCGGCGGCGGTCGGCGCCGTCACGTCGCAGCGAATCGCGCACGAAATCGAGCGCACGCTCGAGCGGAGTTCTCTCGTCGCGCCTTTCCGGCACGAGCCGGCGCAGGACGGGCGCCGCGAGCACGAGCGCGAGGAGCAGCAGGAGCGCCGCCCCGGCGAAGAGCAGCGGGCGAAGCAGGGCCGGGCTGACGCGATAAGACGTCGGGCGGACGGCGGTCTCGCGGCGGAACGAACGGAGCGGCTGCTGGATCTCTGCCTGCGTCGCGCGGGGGAGGATCCGGACCGGCCTGTGCTGCACCCTGACGACTCGGACCTCCGGTCCGGGCACACAGGCCGGATCGAGGCATTGCAGCTGGTACGTGCTGCCGTGATGTCCTCGAACGGCGAAGGGGGCGAAGTCGGGCACGCCCCCTCCGCGCACCGTTGCCGTGACGAGGTCGCCGAAGCCGATCGACGTCGGGGTGAGCCCGAGCACGACCGCGGCGGCGACGGCGGCTTTCATCGTCTCCGGCGCCGAAGCCGGCGCCGCTCGGACCAGCGCAGAAACGCCGTGTAGATCGCGGACGCGTCGGCGGTCGACAGCAGGACGGGATCGAAGTCCAGCCGGCGGAACCGGCGCGTCAAGTCGACCAGCCGTTGCTCGTTCTCGTGACGCAGCTGCGTCACGTCACCCTGCTTGAGGCGGACGAGTGCTTGCTCGTCGCCGTCCGCCGCGACGAAGGGGATGAGCACGCCCGCGACCTCGGGGAAACTCTGTTCCCAGGTCGGGTCCTGGACGATCACCGGCACCACGTCCCAGCGCGCACGGCGCAACCGGCTCCAGAGGGCGTCGGGGACCTCGTCGAGGAAGTCCGAGAGGATGAAGACGAACGAGCCCTGCGGGAGCTCGGCACGACGGTTGAGAAGCTCGGCAAGCGTGTGGGCGAGGCTGCTCGGACGGGCGTCGTAGGTCGATCGACGGACGCGGTCGATCACGAAGCGCGGCGCGACCGCGCCGGGGGAGAGCACGCGGGTATGACCTCCTGCTGCGTCCGCGTGGCCGAGCTCGGCCCGCGCGACCGTCGCCGACCGGGCGATCGCCTCGGCGGCGGCGAGGACCGCTCGTGGCTTCGAGAGCCAGGGAAGCTCCGCGTCGTAGAGCGCCATCGACGGGCTCCGGTCCGTGACGACGAGAACGCGCGGCGCTTCCTCCGCGTACAGCTCGCGAACGACGAACTCGTCGGAGCCGCGCGCGGCGGAGAGTCGTGCCGAGGCGTACCAATCGATCGTCGCCGTCGGGTCGCCCGGGCGATATGCGCGTGTGGCGGCGATCTCCGAGCCACGGCCACGGCGTGAGCTCCGACGCTCACCGAAGGGCGTCCCCGTCAGCTGTCGGCGTGGGACGAGCGGAAAGGTCCGCGACCGATCGCTCAACGCGCGGCGGGCAGCGTCGCCGGACGAGCGTGGTCCCATGCGGGCTCGGGTCTCGGGGCGCTTGCGGCACAACTCTCCCAGACCCGGCGCGAGACCTCTTCCGCGGTCGGTTCCTCCTCCGCCAGGTACTCCGGCGAGAGCAGGAGCCGATGCAGGAGCACGGGCGCGAACAGCCGCTCGACATCGTCGGGCTCGGCATGGTCGCGCCCGTCGATCAATGCCAACGCTCGTGCCGCCCGCTCGAGCGCCAGCGATCCGCGGACCGACGCGCCGAGGACGACGAACGGAAGCGTGCGGGTCGCACGCACGAGCTCGACGATCCAGCGTCGCAGGAGTGGGTCGACGTACACCTCCGCAACGGCTTTCTGCAACGCGCGCACGTCGTCGGCGTCGACGACCGCGCGCAGCCCGACCAACGGATGCTCGTGCAGCTGGCCCTCCACGATCGCGAGCTCCTCGTCGACGTCCGGGTAGCCGAGCGCCGTTCGCAGGAAGAACCGGTCGAGCTGCGCCTCCGGAAGGGGGAACGTCCCCTCCTGCTCGATGGGGTTCTCGGTTGCAAGCAGGAAGAACGGATCGGGCAACAGATGCGTGACCCCGTCCACCGTCACCTGATTCTCCGCCATCGCCTCGAGAAGGGCCGACTGCGTCTTCGGCATCGCCCGGTTGATCTCGTCCACCAGCAGCACGTTCGCGAACACGGGCCCTGGGCGGAAGTCGAATTCGCGTTCCTTCTGGTCGTACACCGTCAGGCCGGTGACGTCGGTGGGCTGCAAGTCCGGCGTGCACTGGATGCGCGACGAGGACGCGCCTTCGATGCTGGCCGCGAGTGCACGCGCGAGAACCGTCTTGGCGGTCCCAGGGACGTCCTCGAGCAGAAGGTGGCCCTGGCACGCGAGCGCGGTCACCAGAAGGCGAACCTGCGCAGGTTTCCCGATCACGACCGACGCGACGTTCTCGGCGAGCCGCTGTGCGGTTGCCGCCGCAGACGCCAGCTGTGAGTCCATCGCGGCCATCGTACGCGAGACGACACGGTTTCCTGATCGCTCGGCTCGACTCGCCGAACGTGGCTACGTTACGAGCCGTGACGGACGAGCTGTCGAGGCGGGCATTCCTCCAGCGGGCCGGGCTGACCGCGCTTGGCGTTTCGGGTGTGTACACGATGCTGGACGGCCTGGCCGCTGCACCCGCGCGTGCGGCAATGACGGCCCGGGCACTCCCACCGGAGCAACATCTGATGCAGGGGCTCCGGGTGATCACCGACGAAGGGGTCGCGGTGAACGTCCCACCACTTCATCACCACGTCGTCACCGCCAAGCTCACGGTCGGCCGCAGCAAGCGAGCCCTCCACGAGGCGCAGCACGCACTCGAACGAGCGCTGCGCGCGATCGAGTCACGCTATGCCCCGTCTCCCAGCGGTCTCTCGGTGATCGTCACCTGGGGCATGCCGTATTTCCGTGAATACATCCCGAGGCTCGGCGCTCGCGCCTATCCGCAGTACCTCCCTGTCGACCTGCAGGCAACGAGGCTGGCGGGACGTGACGTTCCAGCGTTCCAGGAGACCGAGCGCTTCCCCAGCGACCCCGCGACGCTCGCCCTCGAGCAAAACGACGTCTGCTTCGTCTTCCAGAGCGACTCGCTCGATCGGATCGTTCGCGAGACGACCACCTTCTTCCATCAGCTCACCGGGTTGATTGCGCTCACGAGCGTCCGCAAGGGCTTCGCGGGCGGGGGGTTCGACGGCAAACGCAGCCTGCCGAAGGCGATGGCGATGAAGGCGGGGATCCCGGGCGCCGACCTCATTCCCGAGCGAGCCCCGTTGTTCCTCGGGTTCACGTCCACCCAGCGGAGCGCGCTCGGCCCCGACCGGATCGCGAACTTCGAGACGTTGCCCGGCTTCACCGACCAGTGGCCGAACGGCTACTTCCGCAACGGCACGACGATGCACCTCTCGCACCTGTACGAGGACGTCGACGTCTGGTACCGCAGCAACGTGTTCGCCGACCGCGTGTGGCTCTCGACCGATCTCAGCCGTGCCGCCAACAACGTCGGGGAGTCGGTCCTGACGTTGCCCGAGGGCCCCGCCGACGTGCAGACCGAGCAGCTGGTCGAGGAGTTTGCAACCGATCCCCAGAACGGCCTCGTCGGTCACAGCGCCTCGATCCAACCGGTCAACCGGCTCCAGCAGCCCCTCACGGACAACTACGGCACCCGTCGCGCGAAGGGCACTGCGATCTTGCAGCGGATCGACTTCAACACGCTCGATCACCCGTTCTTCTGGACGGCCCGCCCGAAGGTGGACGGCCACTCCGATCTGCCGGCCGCCGGCATGCACTTCCTGGCGTTCTCACCCTCGAGCGACTTCTTCCGTCGCATGCGCCTCGCGATGGACGGACGCTACTCGGACGGTGTGGCTCTGCCGATCGATCCGAGCTCGCCGCGGATGGGCCTGAACGGCGTGATCCACGCGACGCACCGGCAGAACTTCCTCGTGCCGCCGCGGCGCCATCGTTCCTTCCCGCTCGCCGAGCTCCTGTAGCCCGCGCGGTTTGCACGGCTGTCACATATCGCTACATTCTTCGCAGGGAGGCTGACGCGGGAAGGATTCAGGATGAGAAATGTGGTTGTGGCGGCAGTGGCGGCAGTCGTTCTGATCGCTGTAAGCGGGGCGTCGGGAGCACCTGCGCGCGGGACGAGCGTGGCAGCCGGGGACTGGGCGGGGTTCGGTAGGACGACGGACAACATGCGGCATTCGCCGCTGACCGAGATCACCCCGGCGAACGTCGATCAGCTGGGCCGTGCCTACACCGTCGACTTCCACTCGCTCGATGCCGACACGCGGCGTGGAGAGCAGTCGTATCCGCTCGCGATCGGCGGGCACCCTCTACGTGACGACCAACGACGCGCAGGTGTTCGCGCTCGATGGATCGACCGGGAAGGTGATCTGGCACTTCAAGCCCCAGAACAGCGGGATGTTCAAGAACTTCGGCATCGTTGCGAACCGGGGTCTCGCCTACTGCAACGGCGCGCTCTTCCTGCTGACCCTCGACATGCATCTGAACAAGCTCGACCCGGCGAACGGCGCACTCCTCGGGCGCGTCGCGATCGGCGCGTCCGTGCCCGGCGCGGCGGCCAACTACGGCTACTCGGAGACGAGCGCGCCGATCTGCGCCGACGGTCACGTGCTCGCCGGGTCGGCGGGCTCCGAATACGGCGTCCGCGGCTACGTCATGGCGTGGACGACCGACCTGCGCCCCGCCTGGCCGAACCCGGTCTGGACGATTCCGCCGGAGCAGCAGAGCTGGCGCTCGCAGAGCCGCATCATCGGCGGCGGCGCCGTGTGGACTCCGGTGACTGTCGACGCCTCGACGGACACCGTGTTCTTCGGGACCGGCTCGGCGACGCCCTTGTACTTCCCGTCGATCCGGCCCGGAACGAACCCGCGCACGGATTCGCTCCTCGCTGTCGACCTGAAGACCGGCCGGCTCAAGTGGTGGCGCCAGCTGATCGCGGGGAACCAGTGGTCGTACGACGTGGCTCAGCCGCCGCTCGTCTATGACGGCAAGGTCGGCGGCAAGGTACGCCACGTCGTCTCGGTTGCGACGATGGAAGGCGTCTGGTTCGCGTTCGACGCGAAGACCGGCGCGCCGTTCTACTCGCGCGTGAAGGTGATCGACCGGGTCGAGCATCCCTCGCTCCGCCCCGGGCAGCCGGTGACGGTCTTCCCTTCGAGCCTCGGCGGCCTGAACTATTCCCCGGCCTCGTTCGACCCGGCGACGGACTACGTCGTTAACGCGGCCGCCGAGACGGCCGCGGTCGAGGTGCAGACGAAGCTGACGCCGACGGAGAAGAAGCAGAAGTTCCTGCTCGGCGACGTCTTCCTCGGGCTCGAGAACGGCAACTTCGGCCAGTCGCTCGCCGGCTGGCACGACCACGGCTCGATCAGCGCGATCGACGTGAACACGGGCAAGCGCGTCTGGAAGTTCGAGACGCCGGAGCCCGAGCGCGGCGGCGTCACGACGACCGCCTCGGGGCTCGGCTTCGCCGGAGGCGGCGACGGCGTGATGCGCGCCTTCGACACGAAGACGGGCAAGGTCGCTCTGGACCTTCCAGACCGGCCACCAGATCGCCGCCGGGCCGACGGTGTTCTCGGCAGACGGGAAGGAGTACGTCGCGGTGACCGTCGGTGGGACTCCGACCTCGTCCGGCGGAGGCAACGTGTCGGAGCTCCAGGTCTTCTCGCTCGGAGCGGCGAAGACTCAATCGCCGCCGCCGGTGCTGCCCGACCGCGAGCTCCAGGCCGTCGTCGAGCCAGCGGCTCGTCGGAGCTGACGACCGCCCAGCCGACGGCCACTGCAGCTTGCCGCCGCGGGAAGCCCGGCGCGAATCGCCACCCAGAGCTTCGTGCCGGTCCGGAAGTGGAGCGTGGAGAGCGCGAACTCTGAGGTGGTCAGTGGTCGTCTGTTGCTGGCAGACAAGCCGGTTCGCGGCGCGGTGATGGCGGTCGACGACTACACGCTGCTCAACCGCACGACTGCGAACGGCGAGTTCTTCTACCGCGTCGACAGCACCATCCCTCGGCGCCACGTCGTCCGGGTGCTGCGGCTGTCGGGAGCGACCGCCGGCGGCCGTGCGTTGACCGCTGCGAACCGCACGGCGCTGCTGGGCGCCGCGGGCGGCTTCAGCGTGGGCTATCGCGTCGGCGCGCTGCAGGCAAAGCAGTCGAACGGGCACGTGGTCGTCACCGGGCGCCTGTCGTACGAGGACGGTTCTCCGCCGCCTCCGGTCGTGCTCTACACCTACCGGCTCGCCGGCACGATCACGGACTCGCACGGGAACCCCGTCGCCGGCGCCACGGTCGTCACGCGCACGCAGGACCGGAACTTCTGGACGTTCTCGCAACCGAGTGACGCGAGCGGCCACTACGTCTCGTTCTTCACCGCATCCGATCAGGCGGGCGAGGATCCGGTGCCGCTCACGGTGCAGGTGGCTTCGGGCAGCGTCTCGTACGCCTCGCCTGCGAACAAGAACGTCAACTTCTCTGCGCTGCACAGCGCCACCATGAACGTGCAGTTGCCGGCGTCACCCTCGGGCCCTCTCGCGCTTCCCTCGGCGACGTCCTACCCGGGTGCCGTCTACGAAGGGATCCTTGTGGGCGTCTCGGGGCCGAGCGGCGTGATCCAGCCTCTGTCGGCGACCTGGCCCGACGCGCGGGGTCGTTTCACCCTCGTCCTTCCGGGCTCCGCGAGCGGCAAGCCGCTGCGCGTCTGGGAGGACAACTCGACGTTCTTCCAGACGACCGCCGCGCGGCCGGGCGGCGCCATCGACGTCTCGATCTGGCCGAAGATCCCGCCCGGGGACCAGCCGCAGGGCCTCGCCGTGGTTGGCGCCGGGTAGTTACTCCTTGGTCGGGGCCTGGGCCGCGGCGACCCGTGCGCGGGCCCAGCGCGCGTTCTGCTCGACGAGTTTCTGCAGCACTGCTTCGGACTGCTTTCCCTTCTTGCCGTAGGCCCAGGTGTTGACCAGGACGCCGCCTTCGACGAAGACCACGTAGCGGGCGGTGTAGCCGTTGCCGGCCGCGCTCAGGATGTACGCCGGCTTCGGAAAGCCCTTTGGCGTCCCGATGATCTTGTTCGGGCCTGCGTCCGGCGGGAATGCCTTCAGGTCAGCCAGGGCCGCGGCGTGGTTCGGGAAGACGAGCAGGCCGACGAGAGCGCCGCCGTTCGTCGTCAGGACGGCGCCGGCGGCATCGTGCTTCTGCGAGCCGGGGCTCAGCGCAGCAGCCTTCGTGATCGAGCCGACGAGGGAGGGCGGCAGCGACGAGTTCTTGGGAGCTTTCAGGAGCTTCGTGTACACGCCGTAGGCGTGCCGTAGGCGCTCGGGCACCGCGCTCGGCAATGCCGACTTCGAGGTGCCGGCCGGGGTCGAGGTGGTGGTGGATGTGGCCGAGGGGGCCGTGGCGGTCGTCGACGACGATCCGCAACCGGTTGCGAGCGCGAGCAGCGCAAGCGCGGCCGCCGCCCCGACCGGGAAGGCCGGCCGGGCGATCGCCCGGAGGCAGGCGTTGATTGCATGTTGCAATTTTTTCATCTGGGCTGTAGAAAACCGTTTGTATAACATTTGGTTTCGATCGTGTGTGAGTCCGCGTGGTCAATCTCGAAGGGGGATGCATGATGCAATCCGCTCGCCGTGTGCCGCTGATCCTAGTCATGGCCGCGTCGCTCGCGGTTCTGGCCGGTCTGCTCGTCAGCTCGGCCGGAAGTGCGACGCAAAGAATTTCTGCGATCGCGCCGGCTCCCGCGTTCAGCTCTACGGACCTGTCGACGAACCCTGGCGTCGACTGGATCACGAACGGTGGTGCTGTCAACAACCAGAGGTACTCGACGCTCAACCAGATCACCACGGCCAATGCGGCCGGACTGACTCAGGTCTGGCACGTCCATCTCAACTCGGGCAGCGCGTCGAAGTACTCCGCTGAAGCGACGCCGCTCGTGTACCAGGGCGTCATGTACATGGTGACGGGGAACTCCGACGTCTTCGCGCTCGACGCGACGAACGGTACGACGCTCTGGAGCCACCTGTCGCATATCGACCAGACCATCAGCACCGCATGCTGCGGTTGGGACAACCGCGGTGTCGCCCTCGGCGGCGGGCTCGTCTACTCCGCCCAGCTCGACGGCGCGCTCGTTGCGCTCGACCAGACCACGGGCAATCTCGTGTGGAGCGTCCCGGTCTTCAACTGGCGCGAAGGCGTCACCCTCACGGCGGCGCCGCTCTACTACAACGGAGTCGTCTACGTCGGCTCGACCGGCGGCGAGTTCGGCTTCCGGGGGAGCGTCACCGCGTACAACGCAACCAACGGCAACCTGCTCTGGCGCTTCTACACCGTTCCGCAGCCGGGTGACATCGGTGGTCAGACGTGGGCTCCTGGTCCCCTCGGCTTCGCGACCGGCGGTGCGACCGTCTGGAACACGCCCTCCGTCGATCCGAGCCAGAACCAGATCGTGTTCACGACGGGGAACGCAGCTCCATGGGCGAGCCGCGGCGCCGGGAGCGAACCTCTTCAGCTCGTCGTTCGTTGCCCTGAACGCCACGACCGGTCAGATCAAGTGGTGGTATCAGGCCGTTCACCACGACATCTGGGACTACGACTGTCCGTCCCCGACCGTCCAGTTCGACATCACGATCGGCGGCCTCCCGAGGAATGCGATCGCCGAGCCCTGCAAGACCGGCTGGGTCTACGAGCTCGACCGGACCAACGGCCGTCCGTTGCTCAGCATCCCCGAGGTCAAGGTCCCGCAGAACAAGGCCCAGCACACCTGGCCGACTCAGCCGGAGCCGGCCGGGGACGCGTTCGACACGCAGTGTGCGAAGAAGGTCTCGTACACGGGCAAGGCGGGATCGATCGGCGGCCACCCGGTGAAGGTGGGCTGCATCTTCCTGCCGTACGACACGACGCATGCGGCGGCAATGGCCCCGAGTGCACAAGGCGGCTCCGACTGGAACCCGTCGTCGTACAACCCGGGGACACATGCCCTCTATGTCTGTTCCGCCGACAGCGACTTCAGCCTGCTGGGAGTCCCGGCTGCAACGCTGGAGTCGAACTACATCGCCGGTGCAGGGTTCTTCGGCGTGACGTTCGGCGGGATCCACTTCTATGCCGGACACGTGACCGCCATGGACGTCACCACGAACAAGAAGATCTGGGACGTCAAGTGGCACAGCCCGTGCTATAGCGGCTCGTTCACCACGGCAGGCGGGCTCGTCTTCGCCGGGCAGGTCAACGGCGAGTACGACGCCTTCAATGCCGCAACCGGCCAGAAGGTGTGGAGCACGAACCTCGACGCCGGCGTCGCGGCTCCCGGAATGACCTACAGCGTCAACGGGAAGCAGTACGTCGCAATCTACGCAGGTGGATCGGCGTTCTCGTTCGAAGCGATCAAGCCCGACACGTACAAGCACGGAGACAGCGTCTACGTGTTCGCGTTGCCGGGGTAAGACAGGCCGAAGAAACCGAGAACAACGTCGTTTCAAGGTCAAAACGAGGAGGGGTCAGTGTCGAAGAAAGTCCGGATTGGAGTGGTAGTCGGAATAGGAGTGGGTGTCGCGGCAGGAATCGCAGGTGGATTCCTGGCCGCGACCACCCGCGCCGCCACCCACGGTCAAGGGGCTGCGCCGAAGACGTACAACGTCACAGCCAAGCTCGCCGCCAAGACCGGTTCGGGCAAGGGCACGTTCACGGGAACACTGACCCGAAGCAGTACGACGAGCGGCAAGCTCGTCTGGAAGCTGGTCTACAGCGGAGCAAGCGGGCCTGTGACGGCGACACAGGTCCGGCTCCGCGGTATCCCGCTCGTGAAGCTGTGCGGGCCGTGTCCGAGCGGCGTGCACAAGACGACCGCGCTCCGCACGGCGTCGCTCGCCGCGATCACCGGTGGCAAGGCGACGCTGACCGCCTCGACGAAGGCGTCACCCGCTGGGTGAGCTCGTGGGCGCGCTGAAGGCCGCACTCGTCCCGGCCGGCGGGGGTGTCGTCGTGCCGGTGACACCGGCTCTCGTCGCCGCAGGCAAGAAGGCCTCCGAGTCGTTCAGCTGCGAAGGTTGTCACACGACGAACGGGACGAAGTCGACGGGGCCGACCTGGAAGGGCCTGGCAGGCTCGAAGCAGAAGCTGATGGACGGGTCGACCGCCATCGCGACCGACTCCTACCTGATCGGCATCATCACCGACCCGTCCACGGCGAAGGTCGCCGGTTACGACTCGGGCGTCATGGCCGAGGCGATCGCGCCGGGCCAGGTCTCCGACGCTCAGGCACGCGCCATCGTCGCCTACATCAAGACGTTGAAATGAGGGAGAGAGGCATGATCCGTACAGCCATCGGGGGGGCTCTGGTCGTGGCCGCAGCAGCGGCTGCACTGATCGTGCCCGGCTTCACGAACAACGCGGGCGGCACCACCGGCCCCGCGCCTCACATCCTCGTCAACGTGTCGATCAACGACTCGAAGACGGTGCTGAGCAAGCGCGCCGTCGCGGATGTCACCTACGTCGACTTCTTCGTCCACAACGTCGGGAAGCTCACCCACAACTTCCAGATCGGGGAGCAGAAGACGGCTGTCTTGCGCCCGGGCGGGCGCGTGCACTTCTTCGTCAGCTTCCCCGTCTACGGCTACTATCGGTACAAGGTCACGGTGCACGGCAAGCCTGGAATGGCGGGGCGTTTCAAGATCGACTCGCCTGAAGCACCCGACTAGGAAACTCGACGAGGAAGAGGGGGTCGGAGCGTGAGGATCATGATCGTCGCGGCGCTTGTTGCGGCTCTGGTTGCGGTCGGGGCGGGCTCCGGCGCGGCGAAGGTCGGTGTGCTGAAGCCGACCGTGTCGATCACGTTCACGCCGGTCGTCACGGTCAAGGGCAAGCGGTTCAAGAAGCTCGAGACGGTGACCGTGAAGCTGAAGGACCCCGACCACACGTGGACCCGCAAGGTGCGCGCGAACAAGCTCGGAACCTTCTCGGTCGGCTTCGGCGCACTCGCACTGAACGACTGCAGCGAGTACACGTTGACGGCTGTCGGCTCGCTCAAGAGCCGGTATTCGTTCTCGCATTCGCTCGTTCCGTGCTAGAGGCTTGACCGCCTGAGCACGCACAAACGCGCGATCGCAACCGTCCTCCTCGCCGGCGCTCTCGGCGCGACCGCCGTGGCGGTAGTCATTGCCGTGCGCGGTGGCGGCCGCCACGCTGACGTCGCGCCGCCGGAGGCGCGCCGCAACCCGGGCGGTTGGACGGCACCGAACGCCAACCTGGCCGGTACGCGGGCGGTCCGCGGGTCGGCGATCGACGCGGCGAACGTCGCCGGGCTCCGGCCCGCCTGGCGCTTCGGCTTCGCCGGCTATCCGACCGCCGTGGGGATCTTCGCGTCGACGCCGCTCGTTCTCGACGACCGCGTCTATCTCCAGGACCTCGACAGCGACGTGTTCGCGCTCGACGCACGGACGGGCCGCCGCGTCTGGCGGACGCGCTTCCTCCAGGTGAACGGGGGACCGAACGGCCTTGCGGCGGGCTACGGCCGGATCTACGGCAACACCAGCCGAAGCAGCTTTGCGCTCAACTCGGCAACCGGGAAGCTCGTCTGGCTGCACAGGCTGACGAAGCCGCTCGAGCAGGCGATCGACATCGCGCCCCAGGTGGCGGGCGGCCTCGTCTACACGAGCACCACCGGGTTGCCGCCCGGCGGGAAGGGTGCGCTGTACGCACTCGACGCCGCCACCGGCGAGCTCCGCTGGAGGTTCGGGACGATCCTCGGCAACTGGGCCGTGCCCAGCCAGGCCGCCGGCGGCGGCGCGTGGTGGACCGGCTCGGTCGATGCCGACGGCCGGCTCTACATCGGCAACTCGAACCCCTTCCCCTGGGGCGGGACCCCGCGGCTGCCCAACGGCGGCGCGTATCGAGGCCCGGATCTCTACACCGACTCGCTGCTGGTGCTCCACGGATCCACGGGAACGCTGCTCTGGTACGACCAGGCGATCGCGCACGACGTTCGCGACTACGACCTCGCCGCTTCTCCGATCCTGGCGGACCTGGAGGTGGCGGGCACGGCACGCCACGTCGTCTTCGGCGCGGGGAAGGGCGGCGTCGTCTACGCGTGGGATCGCAAGACGGGCCGGCGCCTGTGGCAGGCCGGCGTCGGAATCCACCGGAACGACACGGGCGCCTTGCCGAAGCACCGCGTGCTCGTCTGCCCCGGTCTCTTCGGCGGAGTCGAGACACCGATGGCGTACTCGGCCGGCCGCCTGTTCGTGCCGGTGGTCGATCTCTGCATGCGCGGCAGCGCCACCGGCTACGAGCCGCTGCAGTCGGTCGACGTCGCGGGGCGGGGGCGGGGTGAGCTGACCGCTCTCGATGCGGCGACGGGCCGGCCGATCTGGACGAGGCGCTTTCCTGCGCCGACGTTCGGCTGTGCCACCGTCGCCAACGACGTCGTGTTCACCGCGACGCTCGACGGACGCGTCTACGGCCTCTCGACGAGCGACGGGCATGTCCTCTGGCGGGCGCAGATGCGGGCCGGCATCAACTCGTGCCCGGCGGTGTCCGGAGACCAGCTGCTCGTCGGAGCGGGCACGGACTACCCGACACTCGCGTTCGAGCATTACGAGCTTGTCGCGTTCCGGCTTCCCTGACGCCGCCGCCGGGGCGCGAAGGCCGGGCACGATGTGGACGATGTGGCGCCGACACGCCTCCCGGGTCGTGCCGGCGACCTCGGCAGCCTGCGTGCTCCTCGCGGGCTGCGGCGGTCGCGCAGCGGTTCCGCACGCGCCGTTCTGGCCCGCCCGGGTCGTTCCGACCGGCTCCGCGCGCGTGCTGTTCCGTGGCTCAGGCGCGCCGGGGGCAGCCGGTTTCCACCGCTACGAGTACGTGTTCCCGGACCGCGAGATCGACATCTTCGCCGCCCAGCCGCCGTTCCGCCTGGTCGAGCGGATCCGGGTCCCCGACCTGCACTCCGTGCGCGGAGTCGCTGTGAGCCCCGCGACCGCGACTCTGTATGCGAGCGTCGGCGGCAACGGAGGCTCGAGCGGGAACGGCACCGTGTTCGCCTACGACCTGCTCCGGAACCGGGTGCGCTGGAAGCGCGCCTTCCCGACGGGCACCGACAGCCTGGCGGTCACTCCCGACGGCCGCACCCTCTTCGTGCCCGAGGGCGAGCGAACGATGGACGACCTCTGGTACGTGGTCGACGCCCGTACCGGCGAGGTGACACACGAGCTGCACGCGGCTCCCGGCCCGCACAACACGGTCGTCTCGCCCGACGGCAGGCTGGTCTACCTCGGCCCGCGCAACTCGCGCTTCCTCGTCGTCGCCTCGGTGCGCACCGACCGGATCGTCAAGCGGGTCGGGCCCCTGAAGGGCGGCGTGCGCCCCTTTACGGTCGACGAGCGCCGTGGCCTCGCCTACACGACGGCGACCGGGTTTCTCGGATTCCAGGTCTCGAGCCTGCGCACGGGGCGCTTGCTCTACACCGTGCCGATCCGCTTCGCCTGGCACCACTCGCTCGGGACGCCGAGCCACGGCATCTCGCTGACGCCCAACGGGCGCCAGCTTGCGGTCATCGACGTCCCGAACAGCTTCGTCCACGTTTACGACGTCTCACGGACGCCCGCACACCCGCCTCGCCACATTGCGGACATCCGCCTGACCCACTCGATGAAGGGGAAGGAGGATCCGTGCGGAGGTGACTGCGGCCGGGCGGGCTGGCTGCAGCACAGCCTCGACGGCCGCTATCTCTGGGTCGCAGACGACGGTGACGTCATCTCGACGAGCACGCAGCGGGTGATCGGGTACGTCGACGCTCTGTCGAACTCCCGCTACCTGCTCGAGCTCGATTGGCGAGGTGGCGTTCCGGTGAGAACGAGCACCCGCAGCGGCATCGCCTACCCGTCAGTCGACTAGGACTTCCGGCTCGGACGCATCGGCGAGCCCGACGGGGCCGCTCGTGACGTCGTCCTCGACGTGGCGTTCCCCTCGCGACCAGGACGTGAGCGCTCCGAGCAGGCAGGCCCCGATCGCGAACCCGAACGCCTTGTCGAGGCCGTCTCGGAACGGCGCCGAGATGAGCCTCGGGAAGAAGTGGTGGCTCGTGAGCGCGGCGACGTTCGCGGGGGAGAGGTGCCCGAGCACCTCGCGGGCCGATCAACTGGCGCACGGGGTCGTAGCCGAGGAACGCCGCGAACAGCACCGAGACGGGGGGGAGGTGCGAAACGTGCGTTGCGGTCGCGGCCGGCACGCCGTGCGCCTCGAGCCCGGCCGTGAGGGTCGCAGGCAGGGTCGCGGCGAGGCCGATGATCATCAGCGTGAAGAAGATGCCGATCGACAGGACCTGCGCCGAGTTCTGGAAGGTCTGGTTCATCGCGCCGCCGACGCCTCGATGCTCGGCGGGAAGGCTGTTCATCACGCCCGCACGATTCGGCGACGCGAACGCCCCCATCGACAGACCCATCAGCAGCAGGATCCCTGCGAGCGCCGGATACGAGAAGTCGACCGGCAGCCTGTCGAGCAGCACGAAGGCGAGCGCCGAGCCGAGCATGCCGCCCGTCGCGAACGGGCGCGACCCGTAGCGGTCGGAGAGGATGCCGGACGCCGGGCCGGCGACGAGGAACCCGATCGTCAGTGGCAGCATGTAGATGCCCGCCCACAGCGGTGTCGCGCTGAAGCTGTAGCCGTGCTGTGGCAGCCAGATGCCCTGTAGCCAGATGATCATCATGAACATCAGTCCGCCGCGTGCGATCGCCGAGAGGAAGCTGGAGAGGACGCCGAACGTGTACGGCCGGATCCGGAACAGCTGCAGCCTGAACATCGGGTAGGGGACGCGCGTCTCGAAGATCGCGAAGACGGCAAGCAGGACGATCCCGGTGCCGATGCAACCGAGCACGAACGGGCTCGTCCAGCCCATGGTGCTGTCGCCGTGCGGGCGGATGCCGTAGGTGATCCCGATCATGACCAGGACGAGGCCGAGTGCGAACGTCAGGTTCCCGATCCAGTCGATCGGAGCGGGGTTGTGCACCCCGATCTCCCTGAGCTTCCGGTACGACCACACCGTTCCGAAGAGCCCGAACGGAACGGAGACGAGGAAGATCAGGCGCCAGCTCACCGGCGCCAGCAAGCCGCCCATGATCAGGCCGATGAACTGGCCGCTGATGCCGACGACGTTGTTGAGCCCGAGCGCCATGCCGCGCTGATGCGACGGAAACGCGTCGGTGAGGATCGCCGCCGAGTTCGCAATCAGAAACGCCGCGCCGACTCCCTGCACGAGCCGGAACCCGATCAGCCAGTCGGCACCGGCACGTCCGTGCATCCAGTCGATCGTGAGCAAGAGCGACGCGACCGTGTAGATCGCGAAGCCGAGCGTGTACATGCGCACGCGGCCGAAGAGGTCGCCCAGCCTCCCGAAGCCGACCACGAGCACGCTCGTCACGACGAGGTAGCCGAGGATCATCCAGAGCAGGTAGAAGCTGTTCCCCGGCTCCAGCGGGTTCAGGCCGATGCCGCGGAAGATGTGCGGCATCGCGATCAGGACGATCGACGCGTCGAGCGTCGCAAGCAGGACGCCGAGGGTGACGTTCGAGAGCGCGATCCACTTGTACCGATCTGCGCTGCTCTCGTTCACCTCATAATCCTACAGGAGAACTGAACAGTTTACCTGTAGAGTTTGGTCATGCCGGTTGCGACCGACGTGCAGAGCGCCGCGAGTGACCTCCGGATCGTCCTGGGCCAGCTCGTGCGCAGGCTGCGCGCCGAGAATGCCCTGCCGATCTCGCACATCGCGGTCCTCAGCCGGCTCGATCGAGCCGGGCCGCTGACGACGAGCGGGTTGGCCGCCGGGGAGCGCATGCGGCCGCAGTCGATGGCGCAGACCGTGGCCGAGCTGGAGAAAGAGGGCTTCGTCGATCGCCACGCGGATCCGGTCGATCGCCGCCAGATCATGGTCGAGCTGACCAAGCGCGGGCGGCAGCCTGCTCGAAGACGAGCGCAGGCGGCGCGCGGACTGGCTCTCGCAGGCGATCGCCGAGGAGTTGACCACCTCCGAGCAGCTGGCCCTTGTTCGCGCGATCGGCTTGCTGCGGCGGATCGCCGAGCTCTGACATTCGACGTGATGCGAGGAGGCACTCGATGAACATTCGCTGGTACGGCCAGTCCGCGTTCCTGCTGCGCGGCGAGCGAACGGTCTTCATCGACCCGTTCGGCCCGATAGAGCGGCTCACGCGGCGGGCTGAAGTTCGACTACCCGCCGATCGACGGCGTCGAAGCCGACCTGCTGCTCGTCACGCACGAGCACGGCGACCACAACGCGGTCGACGTCGTCGGCGGCTCGCCGCAGATCGTGCGCTCGACGGCCGGCACGCTCGATTCGCCGATCGGCGAGGTGGTCGCCGTCGCTTCGGAGCACGACGACGTCAGCCGGGACCAGCGCGGGCCGAACACGATCTTCCGCTTCACGCTCGACGGGCTGCGCGTCGCTCATTTCGGCGACTTCGGCCAGGCCGGGCTGCGCGCCGAGCAGCAGGAGGCGATCGGAGACGTGGACGTGCTGATCCTCCCGGTCGGCGACGGCCCGACGGTCGGCGGCGAGTCGGCGGCCGCAATCGTCCGCGCGCTCGGGCCGCGGCTCGTCGTGCCGATGCACTACCGCACGGACGCCGTCAACTTCCTCGAGCCGCCGGATGCGTTTCTGGAGGCGCTCGGCGCGCCCGTCGAGCGTCTCGCCGAGAGCTCGTTCGAGGTCGCGGACTTCCTCGGGACTGCCGGCCGAGCCGACCGTGGCACTGCCCGCGGCGCCCGTCTGAGATCATCGCGCCATGTCCGACTACACGATCACGAACCTCAAGGAGATCGACGACTCCGCCGCCGACACGCCCGAGGTGGAGGCGCGCTTCGGCCGCAAGCACCTCGACTCGGAGCATCTCGGTGTCAGCTACTTCCGCTACGGCCCCGGGTTTCGCTCGCGGATCGGTCACAGCCACCGCGAGCAGGAAGAGGCGTACGTCGTCGTCAGCGGCTCCGGCCGGATCAGGCTCAACGACGAGATCGTCGAGCTCCGCCAGTGGGATGTCGTTCGCATCGCACCGAGCACCGTGCGCGCCCTCGAAGGCGGGCCCGACGGCCTCGAGATCATCGCCGTCGGCGCCGACCGGCCCGAAGGCGGCGACGGCGTCACCGTGCAGGACTGGTGGACCGACTAGAGCTCTGCCGCGGAACGGAGGAGCTCGTACGATCGCAGCCGCGCGGCGTGGTCGTGGATCGCCGCGGCGACGATCACCTCGTCCGCGGCTGTTTCGGCCACGAACCCGCCGAGCTCTGCACGGACGGTCTTCGGCGAGCCGACGAACGACCGGCGCAGCATTGCCGAGGCACGCTCCTTCTCGGGCGGCGCCCAGTAGTCCTCGATGTCGTCGATCGGGGGCGGCAGCTGCCCGCGGCGGCCGCGCAGGATGTTGGTGAAGGACTGCTGGGTCGAGGAGAACAGCCTGCGCGCCGCCTCGTCGTCGTCCGCGACGATCACGTTCGCGCCCACCATCGCGTACGGCTGCTGCAGCTGTTCGGACGGCTCGAACTTGTCGCGGTAGACCTCGAGCGCCGGCAGCAGCGCGTCGGGGGCGAAGTGGGACGCGAACGCGTAGGGCAGCCCGAGCATGGCGGCGAGCTGGGCGCCGAACAGGCTCGAGCCCAGGATCCAGAGCGGGACGTGCGAGCCGGCGCCGGGCGTTGCCCGCACGGCCTGACCCGGTTGCGCATCCGCAAGGTAGTGCCGCAGCTCGACGACGTCCCGCGGGAACGTGTCGGCGCTCATCGGATCTCGCCGCAGCGCGAGCACCGTGAGCTGGTCCGTGCCGGGCGCACGGCCCAGACCGAGGTCGATCCGGCCAGGGTGCAGCGCCTCGAGCGTCCCGAACTGCTCGGCGATCACGAGCGGCGAATGGTTCGGCAGCATGATCCCGCCGGCCCCGACGCGAATCGACTCCGTCCCGTCCGCGACGTGCGCGATCACGACCGCGGTCGCCGCGCTGGCGATCCCGATCGCGTTGTGGTGCTCGGCGAGCCAGAACCGCTTGTACCCCCACCGCTCGGCGTGCTGCGCGAGGTCGAGCGAGTGACGCAGTGCGTCGGCGACGGTCGAGCCGTCGACGATCGGCGCCAGGTCGAGAACGGAGAGAGGGGGAATCGCCACGATCCTGAAGGGTGCCGGGTCGCGGGCCACCCGGCGCGGCGGGTGGCCCGTCTGCGGCATCTCGCCGATACCCAGCGAAGCCGCCGTGCTAGCGGCGGCGTGCGACGCGGCGCGACGTGCGCCGTGCGACTCTTCTTGCTCCGAACATTCGAACCTCCTCCGTCTCGGTTTGCGCGGGCGCGCTAGGCGACCGTCGCTCCCTGCCTCTCCAGGGCGTGCTGCTCTGCGGCCTCCTCTGCGGAGACCAGCCCGATTGCGATCAGGTCGAGCGGGCTGATGAAGCCGTCGCTGATGCGGAAGCCTCCCGCCCGCGCAACCGCGTCGCGCAGCGGCACCGCCCAGTGGTGCTCGATCAGGATCAGCGCGGCGGCAGAGTCGTTCGGGATCTCCTCGAGCACGTCCCACGCTCCGTCTTCGGAGAACGGGTGGATGCCGTCTGCAGCTGCCTCTGCGCCCGCCACAGCGCCGGCCTCGAACCCTTCCTCTCCTTCGATGCCGAGACCGATCAGAGCACCGACCTTGGTGCCGAGCTCGATCGCCTCGTCCTTGCTCAGGTTGCTGAGATGGACGACCTCGATCTCTCCGTCCGCGTCCTTGTGCACCGCGAGCGAGTCGATCACACGCACGGTGTCGCTCGCGCGCAGCCGTTCCAGCTCCTCGATGATCTCACCGTGAAACTCAGGGTGGCTGAAGCCCAAGACGATCAACTGCACTGGTCCAATTGCCATATCGCGACCTCCCGCGGTTCGTTGGAACTCTCGCTCGGGACTATGGCGGACGCTTGGCTCGAGTCGCCTCATCCGCAAGGGATGAATACGGCTGGCTGATCACCGCACGGTGCGAGCCAGACCGAAACGCGGAAACCCCGCGTGAGCGGGGATTCCGTGAGGTGGAGCTAGGCGGGCTCGAACCGCCGACCTCCTGGGTGCGATCCAGGCGCTCTCCCAGCTGAGCTATAGCCCCGAGGGCCACACAGTGTAGCGGTGCCTCAGCTTACAAATCCTGACGGAACCCTTACGCAGATTCGGCATGGCCTACGGCGAGAAGGGCATCAACCCCTCCGACAATGGCACCACCTAGGGGGTAAATGCATGTCACTACACAGGAAACTCGGTACTCGCGGGCTGACGGCAGGATTGCTCGCCGTCGCAGCGCTCGTGATCGGCGCGGCCTTCGGTGCGGCAGGCACGGGCAACGCCGCGAGCGGCGCGGCGCCGACGAACGCGACGCCGCCGACCATCTCGGGCACGGCAACGGTCGGTTCGCTCCTCACGGCGTCGTCCGGCTCGTGGAACGGCACGACGCCGATCAACTACTCGTACCAGTTCCGCCGGTGCGGCCCAAATGGCGGCAACTGCTCGAGCATCGGCGGGGCGAATCACTCGACGTACACGCTGAAGAACGCCGATCACGGTCAGACGATTCGCGTACGCGTCACGGCGAGGAACGCGGACGGGTCGGCTCAGATCGAGTCGGCGCCGACCGCGGTCATCGCAGCGGCCGCTCCGCCGCCCGCCGCCACGGGGTGCCCGACGGGCACGGGGCCCGCTGACGTCGCGGCAGTCTCCCCGCCGGCACGGCTCCTCATCGACGGCCAGCAGGCGTCGCCGGCGACCGTCTTGCGGTCGACCTCTGACCTCGTGCTTCGCTTCCACGTCTCCGCGTGTGGCGGCCGCTCGATCCAGGGCGCACTCGTCTACGCGACGGCAGTCCCGTTCGAGCAGTTCAACGTGCCGGACGAAGCCGTGACCGGCTCCGACGGCTGGGCGACGCTGACGTTCCACAAGGCGTCGCGGTTCCCCGCGTCGTCCGTGCAGCAGTTGCTCACCGTGTTCGTGCGGGCGCGCAAGTCGGGTGAGGATCTGCTCGGTGGAATCTCCACCCGCATCCTCGTCTCGTTCCCCGTCAACCTGAAGGGCTAGCTCTCGACAGGCAACCGCGCGCACCGTCCTTACGATAGGGCGGTGCGCGCGGTCGTTCTCGACGCGGACGGGCTCCCGGAGCTCGCCGAGCTGCCGGAGCCCTCGGGCGCCGGCCGGCTCGTGCGCGTCCGCGCCTGCGGCCTCTGTGGCTCCGACGTCGAGAAGCTCGGCCGTGCCGCGCCGGGCACCGTGCTCGGTCACGAGGTCGCCGGCGAGCTGGAGAACGGTGCGCGTGTCACGGTCATGCACCGGGTGCCGTGCGGTGTCTGCGAGCGCTGCCGCGCCGGACATCACTCGACGTGCGTCGAGTTCCGCGAGCTCCGCATCTCGCCCGGCGGCTTCGCCGAGCAGCTGCGTGCCACCCATTGCGTTCCGCTTCCCGACTCGCTCGGCGAGCTCGACGGCATCTGGGTCGAGCCGCTCGCGTGCGTCCTCCGTGCCGCGGAGCTCGTACCGCGCGGCCGCGTGCTCGTGGTCGGCTGCGGCGCGATCGGACGACTGTGGATCCAGGTGCTCGTCCGCCGCGGCGATTCTGTCGTGGCGATCGACCCGCGTCCCGAACGCCTGGCGGGAGCGCGAGAGCTCGGCGCCGAGCTGGACGACCACCCGGTCGTCGCTTCCGTGCTGACGGCGCCCGCGGGAGTGGACGACGCGCTGGCGCGGCTGGAGCCGGGCGGCACGCTGCTCGTCTTCGCTGCGCCTCCGGGCGCCGTGCCGACGTCGCTCGAGACCGTCTACCGCAACGAGCTCCGGGTTGTCGGCTCCCGCTCCGCGTCACCTGACTCGTTCCGGCTGGCAGTCGAGGCGCTGCCGTCGCTCGTCCTCCCTCCGGTCACGACGCTGCCGCTCGAGCGGTTCCGCGAGGGCGTCGAGCTCTATCGGCGCGGCGGCGCACTGAAAGTGGTCTTCACGCCGTGAAGGCGGCGCTGCTGTACGGCCCCGGCGACCTGCGGGTCGAGGATGTTCCGCGGCCGGAGCCCGGACCGGGGGACGTGCTCGTGCAGATCGAGCTCGCTCTCACCGACGGCACGGATCTGAAGACGTTCCAGCGCGGCCATCCCTTGCTCGCGCGCGAGTCGCCGTCGCCGTTCGGCCACGAGTTCTGCGGGATCGTCGACGGCGGCCGCGTGGTCGCGGCGAACTCGGCCCCATGCGGCGCGTGCGACGGCTGTGCGCGCGGCGAGCAGTGCCGCGAGTTGGTCTTCCTCGCGGGTGCCTACGCGGAATGGCTCGTGGTGCCGGAGCGAATCGCCGCCGTGAACCTGCACCCCGTGCCGCGCGGCCTTGCTCCGGAGGTCGCGGCGATGGTCGAGCCGCTCGCCTGCTGCCTCCGCGGGGTCGAGCGCGCCGGGATCGTCGCCGGCGATCGCGTCGCCATCCTCGGTGCAGGCCCGATCGGGCTGATGCTCGCGGCGTGCGTCGCGGACGCCGGAGGGTGGCCGGTGGTCGTCGGCGGCCGCGAGGAACGGCGCGCGCTCGTCGACCTGTTCGGAGCGGAGGCGGGGGACGGGCTCGGAGCCGACATCGTGATCGAGGCGAGCGGGACGGAGCAGGCCTGGGCCGACGCTGTCGCACTCGTACGGAGCGGCGGCACCGTCGTCATGTTCGGCGGCCTGCCGCGTGACGCACGCCCCGCCGTCGATGCCTACCGCCTGCACTACGAGGAGCTGACCCTTCGCGGCTCGTTCCACCACACGCCGGCGACGGTACGCGCGGCGCTCGTCTTTCTCGCGAGTGGCGCCTATCCGTGGGAGCGGCTCATCACGCACAGTGTTCCGCTCGCGGGACTGCCGGCATTGCTCGCCGATCCGCCGCGCGACCTGCTGAAGGCCGTCGTCGTCCCGTGAGGGCGCTCTCACTGCGCGAGCTGAACCGCACGTTGCTCGCGCGCCAGATGCTGTTGGAGCGCAGGCACTTGACGATCGTGAAGGCGGTCGCGCGGCTCGTCGCGCTCCAGGCGCAATACGCACCGTCGCCGTACGTCGCGCTGTGGTCGCGTGTCGCCGCCTTCCGCAAGGAGCAGCTGAGCAAGGCGCTCGCCGACGGGACGGTCGTCAAGACGGGATCGCTGCGGTCGACGCTCCACGTGATGGCAGGCGCGGAGTTCCCGTCTCTGATCTCCGCGTGCATCGATGCGCAGCGTGGCCGGACGGCCGGGCTCGGCGTCGACATCGAGGCGCTGCGCGCGGCGGTCCCCGACGAGCCGATGACCGGCAAGGACCTGACCTCGCTCGGTCATCGTGTGCTCGGCACAGACGATCCGTGGACCGTCTCGTTCGCCTGGCGCGCACTGCCCTTTCGGCGGACGGCGCCGGTCGGCCCGTGGCCGCACACCAAGGCGTCGCCGTACGTGCTCTGGCGCGAGCCGCTGCCGGATCCGCAACTCAGCGCAACGCGGGTGGTGCGGAGCTACCTCGCGGCCTACGGCCCCGCGTCGCGCGACGACGTCGCCCAGTTCACCTTCTTCAGATACCGGCAGATCGATCCGGCGCTCGACGGCCTGCGCACCTTCGAGGACGAGCGGGGCGTGACGCTCTACGACCTGCCGCGCGCGCCGCTCACATCAGCCGGCGCGCCTGCTCCGGTGCGCTTCCTGCCGGCGTTCGACTCGATCATCCTTGCGCACCGCGACCGGTCGCGAATCCTTCCGGACGAGTACCGCGACATCGTGATCAACAAGAAGAACGCGACGACGAAGAACACGTTCACGGTCGACGGCTTCGTCGCCGGTGCCTGGCGCATCGAACGGCAGGAGCTCGTGCTCGATCCGTTCGCGCCCCTGCCTCCGCGCGCCCGGCGCGAGGTCGAGGCCGAGGGCAAGCGGCTGCTCGCGTTCTACACGGGCTAGAACGTGAAGAGCGTGAGCTCGGGCTCGCGCTCGCCGCGGAGCACCGCGAGGTCGACCTCGACGCAGGCGATGCCGCGGCTCTCGGCGAGCGCGACGGCCTGCGGCTTGATCGCCTGCGCGACCAGGAATCCTCGGCAGGCGGCGCGGGACGGATCGGCGCGGATGCAGTCGAGGTACCGCGTCAGCTGCTCGACGGCGTCGATCGTGCCGACGCGCTTGATTTCGATCGCCACCCAGCCGTCGTCCTCGTCGCGGCACATCAGGTCGACGGGGCCGACGTCGGTCGGCCACTCGCGCTTGACGAGACGCAGGCCCGGGTCGATCTGCGCCGGGTCTGCTGCGAGCAGCAGCTGCAGGTCGCGCTCGACGCCGTCCTTCTCGAGTGCGGCAGCCTCTCCCATGTCGTGGGTCACGTCCGAGAGCACCTCGACGAGCTTGATCTCGAGCCGGTCTTCACTCCGCCCGGCGCGCTTGCGCACGACGAGCGTGTCGCCGCCGTCCTCGAAGATGGTCGGCGGAGTCATCCAATTGAGCGGTTTGTAGCCGCCGGCATCGGCGTGCACGAGCACCGAGCCGTCGTCCTTCAGGATCAGCAGCCGGGTCGACTCGGGCAGGAAGGCGTTCAGGCGGCCGGAGTAGGCAACCTCGCAGCGGGCGACGATCAGGCGCATCGCGCCAACCTACCGTCCCTTTCGGACATGTCCGGAGATTGAACCTGGTTCGCCGGCTTGCGAACCAGGTTCCTGAGTTTCGAACTCGAGAACCTGGCTGGTCAAACCCCGAACCAGGTTCAGGCTCAGGCGCGGCGGATCAGCGTGAGGCCGTCCCGGACGCTCAGGATCACCTGCAGCGTCCGCGGGTCGCTCGCCACGTGCTCGTTGAACTCGACGATCGGGCCGTCTCCGTCGACGACGCGCCCGCTCGACAGGGTGTTGTCGACGACGATCAGGCCGCGTTCGGAGAGGCGCGGCACGATCGCCTCGTAGTAGCCGACGTACCCACCCTTGTCGGCGTCGAGGAAGACGAAGTCGAACGTGCCTTCGAGCCGGTCGATCGTCTTAAGCGCCGGCCCGACGTGGAGCGTGATCTTCGCTCCGTGCGGCGAGCGGTCGAAGAAGCGCTGCGCGAACGCCGCGCGCTCCGGATCGAGCTCGCATGCGTCGATGTGGCCGTCCTCGGGAAGCGCCGCCGCCATCGCGAGCGCCGAGTGCCCGCTGAACGTGCCGATCTCGAGCACCCGCTGCGGCCGCCCGAACCAGACGAGCGTCTCGAGGAACCGGCCCGCGACCGGGCCGGTGAGCATCTCCGCCGAGCCGAGCGCGTCCGTCGTCTCCTCCGAGAGCTCGGCGAGCAGCGCATCGTGTGGCGAGGTGAGGCGCTCGACGTACTCCTCGACCCGCGGATCGGTGATCGCCATCAGGCTCTTTCGACGCGCGAGCCGCCGACGATCGTGTCGACGCCGTCGTCGAAGCGCACCCAGGCCTTGCCGTTGCCGTCGTAATCCGGCGACCAGACGATCAGCGTCGCGTCGCGCCCGCCGACGTGGACGCGCTCGGTGCCTTCGGGCTCGATCCCGCGCCAGACGCGGACGAACGGATTCTCGTCCCACTCGCGGCCGATCGTGGTCTCGTCGGTATGGCCCGGCAGCACGCGGCGGTCGTGCGGCATCGCCATGAAGACGTCCATCACCGACCGGCGGATCACCTCGTAGTCCCCACCGCCGACCGCGTCCTTGAAGAGCGTGTCGCCGGAGAACACCGCCTCGCCGTTGACGACGAAGGCGATCATGTCGTCGGCGTGACCCGGGGTCGGAATCGCCTCCACGGTCAGGCCGCCCACGGTCAGCGGCCCAGTGACGACTGGCAGCCCGAGCTCGCCCTCGTGCTCGACGTGATCCGCGTGTGAATGCGTCCGAAGCACGTGGGTGGGGGTCACCCGCCATTCCTCGGCCGCCTGCAGGAGCGGTGCGAGCGGCGCGCCGGAATCGACGTAGACGGCGCTCCCACCCTCCTCGTCGGCGACGAGATAGGCGTTCGAGAGGAAGCGGTCATGCATGCTCCGAGCGACCAGCACGCCGTTAGGCTAGTCGTTACAACCCGACCTGAGGAGTACGACCATGCCCGGCCTGATGGGACGCGCCACCCTGATCGTCAAATCGAAGTTTTCGAAGCTCCTGGACAAGTCCGAGAACCCGAACGAGACGCTCGACTACTCGTACGAGGAGCAGCTCCGCCAGCTGCAGAACGTGAAGCGCGGCGTGGCGGACGTGACCACCGCGAAGAAGCGGCTCGAGCTGCAGTACACGAGCATGCAGCAGCAGGTCGAGAAGCTGGACGGCCAAGCGCGCGCGGCGCTGAAGGCCGGCAACGAGGACCTCGCCCGCGAGGCGCTCAGCCGCAAGACCGCTGTGCAGGCGCAGCTCGACGGGATCATGCAGCAGGGCCAGCAGCTCGAGGCCCAGCAGACGAAGCTCGTCGAGGGACAGAAGACGCTGCAGGCCAAGGTCGAGGCGTTCCGCACGCAGAAGGAAGTGATCAAGGCGCAGTACTCCGCCGCCGAAGCGCAGGTGCGGATCGGAGAGGCGGCGACCGGGATCGGCGAGCAGATGGCCGACGTCGGGCTTGCGATCCAGCGCGCGAAGGACAAGACCGACCAGATGACGGCGCGCGCAAGCGCGATCGACGAGCTCACCGCCTCGGGCGCCCTCGAGGACTTCACCGGGACGGGCGGAGACGACATCGACCGGCAGCTCGCCGAGCTCTCGCAGGGCTCCGAGGTCGACGACGAGCTCGCGAAGATGAAGGCCGAGATCGGCGGCGGGGCCGAGCCGCCGAAGGAGATTCCGGCGGGCAGCGAGGAGCCGGCGAAATGATCGTCCGCGTGATGGGCGAGGGTCAATACCGCGTCGACGACTCGCTGCTCAGCCGCCTGAACGAGCTCGACAACGAGGTCTCGCTTGCGGTCGAGCTGGCGGACGAGCGCGCCCTCTGGTCGGGGCTCCAGGCGCTCGCCGATGCGGTGCGGGAGAGCGGCGAGAAGCTCGCCGACGAGGATCTCTCTCCGTCCGATGCGATCATCCCGCCCGAGGACCTCTCGCTCGAGGAGGCCCGCGAGCTCCTCACCGGCGAGGGCCTGATCCCCGATCTCCCGGTGGGCACTTGAGCCGGGAGATCGTCCTCACCGCGCATCCGCAGGGCGAGCCGCAGGAGTCCGACTTCGAGCTGCGTGACGCGGCCCACCCGGAGCTGGGAGACGGCGAAGTGCTCGTGCGCAACGTGTTCGTGTCCGTCGATCCGTACATGCGCGGCCGCATGACGGGCATCAAGACCTACGTCGCGCCGTTCGAGCTCGGAGGCCCGATCGAGGGCGGGGCTGTCGGCCGTGTCGTCGAGTCGAAGCACGAAGGCTTCGCCGAGGGCGACTGGGTCAACTCGATGCTCGGCTGGCGCGAGAGCGGCGTGGTCGACGGAGACCGGCTGCGCAAGCTCGATCCGGCGCTCGCGCCGCCGTCGACCGCGCTCGGGGTGCTCGGGATGCCCGGTCTGACGGCCTGGGTCGGGCTCGTCGACATCGGCCGGGTGCAGGAGGGGGAGACGATCTACGTGTCGGGCGCTGCGGGAGCCGTGGGCAGCACGGCCGTTCAGATCGCGAAGCTGAAGGGCCTGCGCGTGATCGGCAGCGCCGGCTCCGCCGAGAAGGTCGAGTGGCTTCGCTCCCTCGGCGTCGAGGCCTTCGACTACAAGGAAACGCGCGCCAAGGAGGCGCTCGCCGACGGCATCGACGTGTACTTCGACAACGTCGGCGGCGAGCAGCTGGAAGCGGCGCTCGGCGCTCTGCGCCCGTTCGGCCGCGTGATCGCCTGCGGGGCGATCTCGCGCTACAACGACCAGGCTCCGGCTCCCGGGCCGCGCAACTTCGGGTTCGTCGTCAGCAAGCGCCTGCGCATCCAGGGGTTCATCGTCAGCGACCACACGGATCGCTTCCGCGACTTCGCCGCCGAGGTAGGGCCCTGGGTGGCCGACGGCAAGATCGCCTATCGCGAGACGGTTCTCGACGGGATCGAGAGCTGCCCGATCGCGTTCGCCGGCCTCTTCCGCGGCGACAACACGGGCAAGATGCTCGTGCGCGTCGGCCCCGACGACTGAACGAAAACGCCTAGATCGGCGCGTCGAAGAGCGCGAGCCAACGCGTCAGGTCCTGCTCGATCGGCAGCTCCTGCTCGAGCTTCGCCTTCAGCTCGAGCTCGGTCGCGTTGTCGCGCTTCTGTTCGCCCGCACGGCACGAACGGCCAGAACGCGCCCCGCTTGAAGCCGTAGATCCAGTAGACCGGGTGCTCGCCGCCTTCGAACTTGAACGCCGCCGCAAGCAGCTGCGAGCCGAACCCCTGCTCCGTCAGCCCGGTTGCGATCGCCGTGCACGCTCGTGACGAGGTCTTCGAGGTCGGGGTCGTGCACGATCACCCAGTCGTAGCCGTACTGTCGGTCTTTCGCTCGATCTGCGAGCCGGACGACTGGGCGACCGCGTCGGTGAGCTTGTCGATGTCGTCGAACGCGCTCCGGAACTCGCCGGACGACTGAGGCTTGAACGAGATCGCTCCCACACCGGCCGTCTTCAGCCCGAGCTCGATCTGCAGCGTCACCGCAGCCGTCGTGAGCGCGAAGAGGCGGTCGTCCTGGGGCTCGGAGAGCTTCGTGCGCCCGAACAGGGCGTCGCGCAGTCCCAAGGGCGCGTCTACGCGACCGGCCGGCCCATCTCGCGCGCGATCTTGGCGAGCGCGGCGAGGCGCTTCTCGAGCGGCGGATGATCCATGAAGAGCTCGGCGGCGGCGCTCTTCACCCTCGCCGGCATGATGAAGAACGCGCTCATTCCCTCGACCGCGCGCAGGTCGCGGTTCGGAATCAGCGTCATCTGAGACGAGATCTTCTGGAGCGCGCTCATCAGGTACTCGGGCGAACCGGTGATCACGGCGGAGCCTCGGTCGGCCGCGAACTCCCGGTAACGCGAGATCGAGCGGATGAGGACGAAGCTGATCGCGTAGACCGCGATCGAGACGGCGAAGACGATCAGCCAGAGCGGCGGGCCGTTGTTGTTGTCGCGTCGCCGCCTCCGCCGCCCCACATGCCGGCGTAGAGGCCGAACCGCGTCAGGATCGCGGCGAGCATCGCGAAGAAGCTCGCGAGCGTCATGATCAGCACGTCGCGGTTCGCGATGTGCGAGAGCTCGTGGGCCAGGACGCCCTCGATCTCCTTCGGCTCGAGGCGGTCCCAGAGGCCCGTCGTGACGCAGACCGCGGCGTGCTTGGGAGAGCGCCCGGTCGCGAAGGCGTTCGGCACCGGGGTGTCCATGACGGCGACCTTCGGCTTCGGCAGGTCGGCCAGCGCGCACAGGCGCTCGACCATGTCGTGCAGCGCCGGATACTCCTCGCGCGACACGACCTTCGCGCCGGCCGCCGCCAGTGCAAGCTTGTCGGAGGTGAAGTACTGGAACAGCGCGAACCCGATCACGATCAGGAGCACCGGGACGATCCCGATCTTCACGAACACGATCAGGGCGACCACGAACATCACGTACAGCAGTCCGAGCAGGAAGGTGGTGAAGACCATCCGGGCGGTGAGGCCGGCGTCGCGTCCATATGACTTGCGCTTCATGCGGCTGATTGTAGGCCTCTTGCTCGTCCTGCCGTTTGCCCTTAACAGCACGTCAACAGCCCGTGCCGCGCGGAACGGTGCGTCGTCGCGGGCACCCACGCGGGCGGCGCGAGAGGCTTCGTCGTCGCGCGACCGCAGCACAGCGTCCTCGAGCACGTCGCCGTGTCGACGACGCCCTGCGCCACCACCGTCTGGGTCGACCCGAGCGGCGGGCCGCTGCATGTCGTGAGCGTCGTCGGCCCGGGCTGGCACGGGACGATCACCTCGCACGAGACGCGCATCGACGGGCTGATCGGCTCGGCCGAGCTCCGCAGCGGGGACTTCCACGGCGGCGGCGACGCGAACCTCGCCCAGCTGAAGTCGCGCCTCGACCGAGCCCGCGGCAACGCGCTGCGGACCCGCATCCTGCTCGCGATCATCCTGATCGCGCTCGCGCTCTTCGCGCCGCGGCGCGCGGTGGTCGGCGGAGCCGCGGCGGTGACGGCCGCCCTCGTCCTCTCGGCATTCGGCTCGACCAGCCTGACGCTCTTCGCGCTGCTGACGCTTCTCGGCTGTCTCGCGCCCTGGCGCGCGCTCTGGCTCTTCTTCGCCGCGTACCTCGTCGTGCTCGTCGTCTCGCCGGAGACGCAGTCGCTTGCGCTGCTCGGGCCGCATCCCTGGGGCGCCGGGCGCTTCTTCGGCATGTCGAACGAGCTCGAGACGCTGCTGCTCGCACCGGCGCTCGTCCTGGGCGTGCTCGCGGCCCCCCTCACGCTGCTCACGTTCGGCTGGAGCCGCGCCGGCGCCGACGGAGGCGGTGTGCTCGTGCTGCTCAGCTCCTACGTCGTGCTGCTCCTCGGCGTCTCGCCGCGCCGGCTCATCGCGGCAGGAGCCGTCGCGATCGTCGCGGGGCTCGCGTTCGTCGGCCTCGATGCGGCGACCGGAGGGTCGAGCCACGTCACCCACGCGGTCCTGCACGGAGGACTGCCCCACGACATCTGGCATCGCTGGGTCGTCTCCTGGCACGGGGCGACCGGAACGTGGGGGCGGACCGTCGTCTGCGCGCTCTGCATCGCCGTCCTCGTCTGGGTTGCGACGCGTCGTCCCCGGGCACGGATCGTCGACGCCTTCCTGGTCGGAATCGTCGTCTCGCTCGTGGCAAACGACACGCCGCAGGACGTGCTTTTCTGGGGCGCGATCACCGGTGTCGGACTGCGCCGGGCTGTATAGACTCGCGGCTCGTGCGCCGCCTCGCCCCGATCGCGATCCTGCTGCCGCTGCTCGTCTTCGCCGCAGGCTGCTCGGACTCGAAGCCGGGCGGAAAGGTCGTCTTGCCGCTCCCGACGACGGTCGTCGGCACGGTGCCGACGGTTCAGGCGGTGACGGTGCCGCCGCAGTACAAGAACGGCGACGCGGCGGCGGGGAAGGCCGTCTTCACGAGCGCCGGCTGTGTCGGCTGCCACACCCTCGCCGATGCGAATGCGCACGGCACCGTCGGGCCGAACCTCGACCAGGCGAAGCCGGCGCTCTCGCTGGTCGTGACCCGGGTGACGCAGGGCGCGGGCGCGATGCCGTCGTTCAAGGGCCAGCTGACCACCAAGCAGATCGCCGATGTCGCCGCGTACGTCGTCAAGGCGACCGGCGGCAACCCGAACGGCTGATCTCCCTACCCCCTGACTTTCCGCGCGGCGTCGACGTCGTCGCGACGGACTTCGACCACACGCTGGTGTGGGAGGACGGCCACCTGCACGAGCGGACGTTGGAGGCGCTGCGCGCGACGCGCGCCGCCGGCATCGACGTGATCGTGGTGACGGGCCGGATGGTGCAATCGGTCCGGCGGTATCTCGAACCGGCCCACCTGAACGAGCCGGTCATCTGCTACCAGGGCGCCGTCGTCGCCGACGCAGACGGCCACTGGCTCCGGCACGAGCCGATCCCGCTCGGGCTGGCCCGCGAGGCGATCGCGGCGCTCGAGTCCGAGGGGTACGCCCCGAACGTCTATGTCGACGACGAGCTGTACGTGTCGGCCGTCACCGAGGCGGCGCGCTCGTACGCCGGCTTCCAGAAGCTCGAGATCCACGAGGTCGGGAACCTCCTCGACTGGCTCAGCGAGCCGCCGACCAAGCTCGTCTGTGCCGGCGATCCCGTCGCGCTCGACGGCGTCGAGGGCCGGATGAAGGACCGCTTCGGCGAGCGCATGTACATCTCGAAGTCGCTGCCGTACTTCCTCGAGTTCGCCGCTCCGGGCATCACGAAGGGCTCGGGGCTCGACTTCCTCGCGGCGCACATGGGCTTCACTCCCGAGCAGACGATCGCGTTCGGCGACGGGGAGAACGACGTGCAGCTGGTCGAGTGGGCGGGCTACGGGATCGCCGTCGCGAACGCGCATCCCCGCGTGAAGGCCGTCGCAGACTGGGTCTGCCCCTCGGCCGAGGAACAAGGTGTGGCGCAGGTGCTCGAAGCACTTGTAGATTCGAAGCGATGATCGACCTTCGCGCAGCCCGCAACGATCCCGACGCCGTCCGCGGCGGCGCTCGCCCGGCGCGGCGCCGCGGACGCCTTCGACGAGCTGCTCGCCGCCGACGAGCGCTGGCGCGCGCTCGTGCCGAAGGTCGACGAGCTGCGCGCGCGCCAGAAGCTCGACGGCAAGCCGACCCCCGAGCAGCTCGAGCAGTTGAAGCAGGTCAAGGAGGAGCTGAAGGGGCTGGACGAGCAACTGGCGGCCGCCGAGGCGGAGCGGGAGGCGGCGCTGGCGAAGGTGCCGAACGTGCCCGCCGACTCGGCCGCGGACGGGATGCGGGAGGAGGACGCCGAGGTGATCCGGGAGTGGGGCGAACGCACCCCGCCCGAGGGCGCGAAGGACCACCTCGAGCTCGGGAACTACGACATGGAGCGCGGCGCGCGCGTGTCGGGCGCGCGCTTCGGCTTCATCGTCGGCGACGCGGCGCTGCTCTCGCTCGCGCTCTACCGGCTCGCGATCGACCGGCTGACCGCCGCGGGGTTCGTGCCGGTGCTGCCGCCGGTGCTCGTGCGCGAGGAGGCGATGTACGGCACCGGGTTCTTCCCCTCGGAGAAGAGCGACTACTACGAGATCCCCGCCGACGGCCTCTACCTCGTCGGCACCTCGGAGGTTCCGCTGATCGCGATGCACATGGGCGAGATCCTCGAGCAGCTTCCGATTCGCTACTGCGCGTTCTCGTCGTGCTTCCGCCGCGAGTCGGGCGCAGCCGGGAGCGACACGCGCGGGATGTTCCGCGTGCACCAGTTCCAGAAGGTCGAGATGGTCGCGTACATGGCGCCTGACGAGTCGTGGGACGAGCACGAGCGGCTGCTCGCGCTCGAGGAAGCGCTCGTGCAGGAGGTGGGGCTGCCCTACCGCGTGCTGAACACCGCGGCGGGCGATCTCTCGAGCGCGGCGGCGAAGCGCTATGACATCGAGGCGTGGTTCCCGTCGCAGGCGCGCTACCGCGAGATCACGTCGTGCTCGAACACGACCGACTACCAGGCGCGGCGCTCGGGCATTCGCTACCGCGTCGACGAGAAGCGCCTCGAGACGCCGCACACGCTGAACGGCACCGCCGTCACGGACCGCTGGGCGCTCGCGATCCTCGAGAACTTCGGCGGCGACGTCCCCGACGTGCTGCAGCAGTTCGGCGCCCCCGCGCACGTCGCCAAATAGCGCTGGCACGAACCAGGTTCGGAGCGTGAACCCGGTTCAACGAGCAAACCGGGTTCGGTCACACCCGCGCATAGACTCACGGCGCGGCGGGGTGCCGGAGCGGCCGAACGGGGCGGTCTTGAAAACCGCTGACGGGGCAACTCGTCCGTGGGTTCAAATCCCACCCCCGCCGCTGTGTTTCGCTCGTCACCGGCCGGCGTGTACTAGGCGGCTTCTTTGGGTCGTCCGGGTAACCGCCGGGTGAACCAGAATGAGATCACCGCGAGGAACGCGACTGCGAGCATGGATGTTTTCAGCGCCTCGAGTTGGGCGTCGCCGTAGTCGGCCGTGACAGCATCTGCCTCGGCGGGTTTCAGCCCGGCGTCGAGCAGCGCCTGGTGTGCCTGCTCGGTGGTGACGATTGGGATGCCCTTCTCGGTGGCGGCTGAGATCTGCGTCTTCACGTCGGACGGCAACGCCGCGTTCTGTTGGATCGCCGAGTTGAACCCGTGCAGCAGCCCGAGCAGGAGCACGGAGCCGATCAGGGCCGTGCCGAGGGATGCGCCGAGGTTCTGCGCGCTCCCCTGCAGTCCACCGGCCTCGTTGGTCTCGTCCGGTGCGACGGAGGACATGATCACGTTGCCGAGCTGCGACATCAGGAGCCCGGCGCCGATGCCGAAGAAGATCAGCGACAGGCGAAGGCCGTCCCGTTCAGGGTCACGTCGATCGTCCCGACGAGCACGAGCGCAGCGATCGCCATCGCTCCGAGGCCGACCTGGACGACCGCTCGCGGCCCGAACCGCACTGCCACCTTCGGCCCGGTGAGCGCAGCGGCCAGCATCGAGACCGACATCGGGAAGAGCCGCTTGCCCGTCTCAAACGCGTCGAAGCCGAGCACGACCTGCAGGTACACCGGCAGGACGAAGAACGTCCCCATCACAATCAGTTGCAACGCGGCAAGCGAGGACAGCCCGCCGCGCAGCGTCTCGATCTTCAGCAGCGCACGGTTGAGCAGCGTGCTCCGGCCGAGCCGTTCGCGACGCTCCTCCCACGCCAGGAAGTAGCCGAGGACGGCGAAGCCGCCGATGATCAGGAACGGCACCAGCGAGAATCCGAGCGGTGTGATTTCGTGGCCGTTGATCGTCGGCGCGGCGATCGGCTTGATCCAGCCCCAGGTGCTGCTCTTCAGAATCCCGAACACGATCAGCCCGAGCGCGATCGCCGAGAGCGCTGCGCCACCGTAGTCCAGTTTCGGCGGCTGCTCCGGCTTGGGGGCGCGCTTCATGCGTCGGTGGACGATCAGCACCGCGATCACGACCACGACCTCGCCGACGAAGACGTACCGCCAACTCCAGGTCGTCGTCACGTAGCCGCCGATCAGCGGCCCGGCGGCAATCGCCGCACCCGCGGCGCCGCCGATCATCCCGTAGGCGAACGCGCGATCCTTACCCTCATAGTTCGCAGCGATCAGCGCGGCGATCGCGGGGATCACCAACACCGCTCCGAGCCCCTCGACACCCGACCAGCCGATCAGCAACACCGTCAGGTTCGGGCTGAGCGACGTGATCAGCGAGCCCAGCCCGTACACGGCCAGCCCAAGCCCGAAGGCCCGGTCGCGACCGAGGATGTCACCGAGCTTCGCGCCGACGAGCATGAACGCCGCCATCACGAGCGTGTACATCGTGATCGCGCTCTGCACACCGGTCACCGTCGTGTTCAGGTCGGCGACGATCTGCGAGATCGAGACGTTCATCACGCTCGAATCGAGCACCATGATGAACTGGGCCGAAGCGAGAATGATCAGCGGGAGCCACTTGCGCACCGCACGACCCTACGCTGTCAGCCGCAAGCGCGCTCTTGGGCTGTCTGGGGCGTTCTTCTTCGGCCGCAGCACGAGCGTGCGAGTTCGCGGGAGCGAACTGCGACGTACGCTTCGCTCATGTCGACGACGATCCGTCAGTGCGAGGGCTGCGGGCTGATCCGCCGCTGCTCGCGCGTCCCCGATCGTCGTCGTGCTTGGCGGTAGCCTCACCTGGATGCTGCACGGCGCCATCCCCAGATTGCGGCTGACGTTCGGCCCCGCCGTTGCCGCGGCATTCGCCGGCTTCGAGCTATGCCACACGTGCGTTCGCCGCGGGCGCGGGCGCCTCACGCCGCGCCGGCCGATCGAACATGACCCGATGAGCAAACCCCCGTCGCGCGCTACCGTTCCAGGGGTGCCCGTTGAAGACGCGCCTCCGGACAGCCGACGCTCGGCGCCGAACACCTGCACCGTCATTCACGACCGTGGCAGCGAGGAGTATTTACTTCAACCGGGAGAACGTGGAGAAGCTCCTCGCCGGGAACGCCTTCTTCTGGATCGACGTCGATCAGCCGCAACGAGGCCGACTACGCGATTCTCCGCGACGTCTTGGCAAGTTCAGATCCGCTCGCCGTCGAGGTCTCGGAGAAGTTCTCGCAACGGCCAAGCTCGACGTAATATGACGACTTCGTTTTCATCGTGGTCTACGGAGCCGTCCCCGACGACGACCGCCTCGGTCGAAGTGCACTGCTTCTCTCGGAAAAGTTCCTCGTCACCGTCCACCGGACGAAGCCCCGGCGTTCACCGACGTGCGGCAACGCTACGTCAAGAGCAAGAAGCCGGTCGATCGACGCCCGGCAAACTCCTCTACCGGATTATCGACGCACTCGTCGACAGCTTTTTCCCGATCCTCGCCGACTTCAACAACCGCATCGACGAGCTCGAGATACCAGACCTTCCTGAATGCGACCGACGCACAACTACAAGAGATCTTCCAGATGAAACGGTTGCTGGTCGGTATGCGCAAAGCGATCACACCGAGAGCGCGACATGTTCGCAAGCCTCTCAGGCGGTGTCGCCGAGCTCCCGGGCATGACCGAGGAGGACGAACGTTACTTCCGCGAATCTACGACCACCTGATCCGTATCAGCGACCTGATCGACACCTACCGCGACCTCCTCACCAGCTCGATGGACGTCTACCTGTCGACCGTCTCCAACCGGCTCAACACGGTGATGAAACAGCTCACGATCATGGCCACCATCTTCCTGCCGCTCTCCTTCATCACGGGCCGGCTTCTTCGGCCAGAACTTCGGCTGGATGGTGGGACACGTCGGGAAGCCCCTCGCGATCTTCTTCGTACTCGGAATCGGACTCGAAGATCCTGACAACCGCTCGGCCTCTTCACTCTGTTCAAGCGGCGCGGCTGGGCGTATGACTGGGCCACTCATCGACCACCTGGCCCTGCGAGTTCGCGACGCGAGACGCAGCCGCAGCTTCTACGAGCGGGCTCTCGAGCCGTTCGGAGTGGAGGTCGTGGAGAGCTCGGAGGGGTCCGTCGGGTTCGCCATCGAGGGCGGTGGAGATTTCTGGATCGGGGAAGGGGAGCCTCCGGCCGCTCCCGTTCATGTGGCCTTCGCAGCAGCCGACCGAGACACCGTCGACAGGTTCCACCGCGCCGCGGTCGAAGCCGGCGGCCGCGACAACGGCGCGCCGGGTCTTCGCCCGCAGTACCACGCCGGGTACTACGCAGCGTTCGTCATCGACCCGGACGGGAACAACATCGAAGCGGTCTTCCACGGGGACGATCAGCTGCCGGCCGCAGGGTCGCGGTGACAGCGATGGTATTTGCCCGGTAGCCGTCCCCGATCGCTTCCCGCAGCTCTCACTCAGCCGCACCCGCTCACTCTCGAGATGCGCTGCGCATCCACGATCCAGGCGTCACTGTCCGCTTGCGGGATGAGGCCGACGCGTTCGCCGACGCGGACCAGCGTCTCGAAGGCAAGGAGCCGCGGGCAGGTTGGGCGCGCGAGCGTCGCCACCAGTGCCGCCTGGACGCCGCGAGCGAGCCCGGCCGCGCGGATCGAGCCTGCGAGCTCGGCAGCCTGTTCCGCTGCACCCGCGACGTGTACGTCGAACGACGCAGTCGCCGTGTTGCCGCTGTCGTCCGTCGTAGTGCAGGTGACGGTCGTCGTGCCGATCGGGAACTCCCCGCCCGAGGCCGGGGCGCATTCCACCGTCGGCGCCGGGTCCCACGTGTCGGTCGCCGTCGCGGCGTACGTGACGACCGCGCCGTCGGGACCCGTCGCATCGATGCTCATCGTCGCGGCACCGTGAGCACCGGCGCCACCGTGTCGTCGAACGTCTTCCAGGCCTCGGTGAACGCGGCGCCCTCGACCGGGCCGTCGCACCAGCTGAGGTCGGCACCGCACGCACCCACCGGATCCGTGTCCGAACCCTGGATCGACGCGGCCAGGCGATCGGCGAGCGAGGTGAACTGCGCCGCGGTGGCGCTGCCACTCTTCTGCCACCACGCGTAGCCGAACCGAGCGTTGGCCGCGCGCAAGGCGTAGGTCTGACTCGAGACGAAGTTCTGCATCAGCGGCAGGTCGAGGTTGGTGAGCCCGAACCCGATGCCGCCGGCGTTCAGCTCGGGCGCTGTCCAGGCGTACGCCGAGTTGCCGACCGGCGTGTAGGTCGCCGTGATGAAGTCGCGCGCCGCCGCGGACGCTTTCCGGTCCGCCTGCGCGAACAGCTCTCCGTGCTGGAAGTAGTCCTCGAGGGGCGCCGTGCGCTCGGCAAGTGCCGAGCCGTCGACGCCCCAGTTGCGTGAATCGGCGTACGTCTCCTGCGCCCAGAAACGCACCTTGCCGCCGAGCGCGGTCCAGAAGCCGGCGTCCTGGTACCAGCTGTCGAGCCCGTGCTTGTAGGCGGCGAGGTCGGTCGTGATCTGCGTCGGGTTGGCGACGAAGATCAGGCCGGGTGCGGCCGGCATGCCCGGTTCGCCGGTATAGAGACCGTCGACGAACTGCTCGAGGTGCAGGCGAGAGTCGTCGACGTTGTTGAAGACGTCGGTCGCCATCTGCGCGCCGGACGGCGTGCCGACCTCGTTGATCGCCCAGGTGTCGCCCGCCGCGACGTCGAACCCCGCAGTGACCATGAGGTCGCGGACATGGACGCCCGCGGCGTACCAGTCGTTGCCGTTCTGAGCGACGTAGGTCGCCCAATCGGGAAGCCTGAGCTCGGGCATCGCATGGAACTGCGTGCCGTTCGAGCGGATCGTCGGGGCGACACCGGCGCGCGGGCCGCCGCCAGCGGCGGGCGTGACCGAGATGAAGTAGTCGGCACAGGCGGACGGCGCCGCATGCAGCCGCTGCGCGAGCAGAACCGAGTTGTTGGAGTAGAAGACGACGTCGGCGTGACTGCACGACGCGGCCTCTGCACTTGTCGGCGCTCCCGTGAGGAGCCCGATGACGAAGATGACGGCCAGGAGTCTCATGGCCGCAGCCTCGGCTGTGCCGCTAACACGCCGCTAACCGCGGCGCTCGTGCCTACGGAGACGGTCTTGACGCGTTCGCGACGGGCTCGGCCTGGGTGCGTCGCCAGCGTTGGGCCCCGGCATGCACGCTCTCCATCGGCGGGAGGCGATCGTCGGCGTGGGCGCGGTACCAAACGGCGTAGCGCTCGGTCAGAGGCTTGGCGGAAAGCCCATGGAGGTAGACGGAGAGGACGATCGTGAACACGACGGCGACGGTGATTGCCGAGGAATGCGGCAGCGTGCCGTTCTCGAGCGCGATGACGGTGAAGACGATCGACGCGAGCCCGCGTGGCCCGAACCAGCCCAGGAACGCCACGGTTCGCAACCTGGCATGCGAGCCGAAGAGCGAGACGGCGACGGGGAGCATGCGCACCACGGTGAGGCTGAGGAGGCCGTAGACCGCAGCGCTCCAGCTCAGCCCCGCGAGCACGGTCCCGGCGATCGCCGCGCCGAAGACGAGGAACGTCACGCAGTTGGCCAGCCCGCCGAACTGGTCGAGGAGGTAGCTCGTCTGCCCGTCGCTGTCGTGGTGAATTGTCCCGAACGCGAAGCCTGCGACGAACGCGGCGATGAAGCCGCTCCCGCCCGGAGGCGACGCGAGCCCGTAGGCGAGACCGGCGGTCGCAACGGGCAGGATCTGGCTCCAGGCCGACTCCATCAGGCGGTACCGTCGCGCGAGCCGCGCCACCAGTCCGCCGACGATCCCGGCGAGGGCGCCGAAGAGAACGCCGTAGCCGATCGCTTCGGCCACGAGCACGAATGCGCCGTGGTTCGTCTCCGAGCCGGCCTCGGCTTCGGCGATCGCGAGCGCGATGAACAACAACGGAACGCAGATGCCGTCATTCAGCCCCGACTCGACGTTCAACCCCTGGCGGATGCGCGAGGGAAGGCGTGGGTCCGTGACCACCGCCTGGCCCAGGGCGGCGTCCGTCGGTGCGAGAATCACGGCGAGGATCAGGACCTCGGCCAGGCTGAAGGAGCCGAACAGCCCGGCCCCGACCGCCCAGCCCGCTGCGATCGTCAACGGCAGGCCGATCCCCAGGAGCCGCAGGGGCAACCGGTACTCACGCCGGAGCGCCGGCACGTCGATCCGCGAAGCATCCGCGAACAGCACGAGCGTCAGCGTCACCTCGGCGAGCACGCGGACCTGCTCGCTCCTCGGCCCGAAGTCGATCCAGCCGAGCCCCTTGGTCCCGAAGATCAGACCTGCCGTGAGAAAGAAGATCGGCGCGGAGACCCAGGTCCGGTCGAGGGCACGCGAAAGCCCCGCGTAGAGGAGCAGGATTCCGGCGGCTGTAGCGAGCGACCAAGTGCTCAGGGCGTGATCCTACGAGTCTTCGGGAATCGGATCGCGCTCGGCCGACATCGCGCCCACGCATCCGTCGACCGCGGTGCGAACCGACGGGTAGAAGTTCTCCGGCCCGATTGCCTGCTCGAGACCGAGGATCTCGAAGCGTTCCCGCATGTAGGTGCGGAGGCGCGCGACGGAGAGGTGGACGTCCTCGCGCCGGAGCTCGGCGGCCAGCCGGTCGAATGCCTCCAGGCCGGTGGAGTCGGCGTGCGTGACGGCTTCGGCGTCGAAGACGAGCCAGTGCACGGGCTGCGGCGCGCCGCGAATCGCTTCGTGGACGCGTCCCGTGAAGTAGCGCGCGTTGGCGAAGAAGATCCTGTCGTCGAGGCGATAGACCACGACGCCCGGCGTTGTTTGCGCGGTCGGATGGAGCGATACGTCCGCATAGCGCCCGAGGCTCGGGACCCATCCGAGCACCGCGTCGCTCGGGCGAGCGCTCCGCCGCACGACGTCGACGATCGACAGGCCGACCGCGATCACGAGTGCGTTGAGGACGCCGAGGATGATCACGCCCCCCATGGTCACCGCGGCGAGCGTGAGCTCGACGGGATCGACGCGCGCAAGCTGCCGCCACGCGTCAGGGTTGATCAGGCCGATTGCGGCCGACACGATCACCGCGGCGAGCACCGGTTTGGGCAGGTACTGGATCGGCTCGGTCAGAAAGAGCAGGATCACCACGACGACTGCGGCTGCGACGCCTCCCGAGATCTGGGTGCGGGCGCCCATCGAGTCGTTCACGGTCGTCCGCGAACCGCTTGCACCGATCGGGAAGCCCTGTGTCAGCCCGGCCGCGAGGTCCGCCGCACCCATCGCCACCAGCTCCTGCCCCGCCCGGACGTGCTGGTTGTGCCGTCCGGCGAACGAGCGGGCGGTCAGGATCTCGTCGGCGAACGACACGAGGAAGATCGCGACCGCGGCGGGGAGCAGCCGCCCGATCTCGGTGAACGACGCACTCGGCACGTCGAAACTCGGCAGGCCGGCCGGCACTGGGCCGACGATGGCGACGCCGCGGCCGGCGAGGTCGAGCGCCCAGGAGGCACCGATCGACGCGACCACCACGACGAGGGCTGCGGGGAATCGCGGCAGCCAGACGCGAAACACCATCAGGCAGGTGAGGGCGACGGCGCTGACCGCGACCGTGATCCCACTGACGTCGCCGAGCTCGCGAACGAGCTCCACCAGCTGCGGGATCGGCTCGCGCGCCTTGATCGTGACGCCGAACAGCTTGCCGAGCTGCGCGACCAGGAGAACGACCGCTACGCCGTGGATGTATCCGATCAGCACCGGCCGCGAGAAGTAATCGCCCACCCAGCCAAGCCGGGCGACGCGGGCAAGCGCAAAGCACCCGCCGACGAGCAGGGCGAGCGTCGCCGCGAGCTGCCCCGCGTGATGCGATCCCAACACGGCGAGCGGCAGCACCGCGGCCGCAACCAGCGTCGCGATCGATCCTTCGGGGCCGACGATCAGCTGCCGGGAAGAGCCGAGCAGCAGATAGGCGACCGTCGGAAGCAGGAGGGCGTAGAGCCCGTTGACGGGGGAGAGCCCGGCAAGCTCGGCATAGGCCATCGCGGAAGGAAGCGCGAGCGCCGCAACCGTGACCCCCGCGAGGACGTCCCGTTGCGCCGTCGGAGGCCGATACCGCGGGAGCTCCGCGGTGACCGGCAAGGCACGTGTCAGGAGTGGCTGGCGTTTCGCGGGCCGAAACGGCGAGCGCCCGCCGGCCGTCGTGCTCAGGGCGCCGCCGTTCCGCTCGCCTTCTTGTCATCGGAGCGCTTCTTCAGCCACCAGACGACCCCGCCGATGACAACGGCCGCAGCGAGGATGCCGAAGGCGATCCACCCCCACTGCGTGGTGCTGCTCGATGCGTCGTTGTTCGACGCCGCTGCGGCACCCGCCGCTGCCGCAGCGGCCGGGCTCAGGCCGGCTGTCGTTGTCGTTGTCGCGGTCGTCGTCACCGTGCTCGTCACGGTCGGCGAGACCGCGGTTTGGGTCACCGCCGGTGCCGTCTGCGTCACTGCCGGTGCCGTCTGCGTGACCACGACAGTGCTGGTCACCGGGGCCGCTTCCGCAGTCTCGGTCTCGATTCTGGTCGATACGGGCTGCGTTGTCGTCGCGGGCGTGGACCGGGTCGGGGTCGAGAACGTCGGCGCGGTGCGCGTCGCGGACGTCCTGGTCGCCGTCGCTGCGGTATTGCCGCCACCACACGACGTGAGCGCGACTGCGGCGAGCACGCCGAGTGTCCCTGCGCCGAGGAGTCTCGAACCGGCAGCCAGTGCGGTCACAGCGCGAGTCTGACGGGCCGCCGGGTGGGGTCCCTCATCCAGAACGCATGAACTCCCGAGCGCGCGAGAGCGCTGATTTTCGAGCGCGGGGCCGCAGTGCCCTGGTCGGAAGACGAGAATGGCTCGCACAAAGCGCTTTGACCGCGTCGTGACTCCGAAAAGCATCCGCGGACCGGCGGCGCCGAGCCTATAGTCGGAACGTGCCCCAAAGCGCCCTTCGCGCGGAGGCTCTCCTCGATGAGATCGGAGAGCTCTACGCCATCATCCTGCGGATCAGCCGGCGGATCGCGGACGTCGAGCCGCTCACCGTGACGCAACGGCTGGCCCTCATCGAGATCGTGGCAGTCGGGCCGCTGCGCCTCCGGAATCTCGCCTCCCGGATGGACACGACCCCTGCAACCGCCAGCCGTGCCGTCGACGTGCTGGAGGAGCTGCGCTTCGTCGACCGGCGCTTCGACCCGGACGACGGACGTGCGATTCGGATCGCGGCGACTGCGAAGGGCAAGCGCTGGTCCGACCGCCGGCGCGCCGAGCTCCTGGCGGTCATGAAGGGGCTACCGACCGAGGTCGCAGACACGCAGTTCGTCGACGAGCTCGCACGCTTGAACGCCGAGCTGCGCGAAGCGACCGGGCACGACGAAGTCGCGCGCGGCGCCCTGCTCGCGCCGTGACCGAGATCTTCGCGGTGAAGTAGCCACCTGCGCGGAAGATCCCCCTGCTCTCGCGCGTCTGGCTGTCACGTAAGGATCGGAAACCGACGAAGGGACGCCGGTGGACAAGGGCGATGAACACGTGGCCGCAGGAAGTCACGATCGGAACACACCGCAGACCGCGGGCGAGTTGCGTCGGGTGCTCGCCGAGCGGGGGCTCGACTGGCAGGTCGACCCGCGCTTGCGCGACGACGATCACCTGCTCGTCTATCCGACCGGCGGGATCATGGAGACCGAGATCGCCGGCGCCGAGCGCTGGACGGGGGATTTTGCGGAGTACCTGAGGCGCATCGCGCCCGCCAATCCGTTCTTGCGCGCCCGTTGGGTCGAGCTCGGGATCCTCGACGAGGGAGAGGCGCCGCACTCGCCGGGCACCGCACCGGGCGACGGCAAGCACGAGGGGGAGGCGACATGACTGCGGTCGACTGGCGTAATCGCTTCGGCACCAACTGGATCAGCAGCGTTCGCTCCCAGGGTGGTTCGCAAAACTGTTGGGCGTTTGCCTCCACCGCGATGTTCGAGGCGATGGTGCGAATCGAGCAGTGCGTGTGGTGCCGGCGCTCCGAGGCCGACCTCGCGCGGGGGATCGGGAAGCAGTCGTGGGACATGGGCAATCTGGGTGAGGCGACCGCGTTCGTGCAGGCGCACGGCCTGGCGGATCCGGATTGCTTCCCGTGGTCCGAGGCCGCAAGCGAGTACACCTCGCGGGAGGGCGCGGACTCGCTGCCGATCGCCCCGACCTCCGACCGCTCCGGTCGCACGCTCCGCACGCCGGTGGCATTCGCCACCAGCGACGTGGCGCAAAAGAAGGCCTGGATCGACTCGGTCGGGCCGATGGCGATGATGTTCGTCCTACCGGCCGACTTCGGCTCGTACACGGGCACGCAGGTGTATGTCCCGTCGACCACCCAGACCAACGGCACCCACGCGCTCCTGGTCGTCGGGTTCGACGATGCAGGCGGCTACTGGATCGTCAAGAACTCGTGGGACACGACCTGGGGCAACGGAGGCTTTGGCTTGATCGGTTACTCGGCGAACCTTCTGGAGCCGGTGGACTTCGTCGGCGTACGCAACGTCAATGCGGACCCCTGGACAAGCGTCGGCTCCGCAGCGGCGTGCTTCTCGAGAGCGGCAACGGCGCCGCCCACAACAACTTCGAGCTCTTCGTCCAGGTCGGTGCCACGATCGAGCACTGGTGGCGCGAGAACAGCACCTCGGCGCCCGCGTGGAATCGAGTGGGTGTCGTGCATCCTGCGGATCCCTGGCGCGACACCTTTCACGACGATGCGGTCGATTCGCCGGTGGCGATCCAGAGCACGTTCAACCGCAACTACGAGTTGCTGTACCGAACAGCGCCGCCGAGCCCGGGCACCACAGGTGACGGTCGCGTGCGCCACGCCTCCTTCGACCAGGTCGCTCAGGATTGGCTCGATCTCACGACGTTCGGGCCAGAGCGACCCGATCGGCGTGCCGGGCTTCATCCAGAGCACGCGCGGCGCGCCCGGGGACTACGAAGCCGTGATCCTGCGCAGCACCGGGGTGCTGGAGCACTGGACGAAGCACAACAGCTTTCCGTGGACCAACCCTCCGGGCACCTGGTACCTGCGCGAGCAGTTCGGGACCGGGATCGCGCACGCTGGGCCCGGCCTGGTGCAGAGCCGCCTCGGTGTCACCGGGGTGCTCGAGTCAGGGCAAGGCGAGCTGCACTACGTCTGCACCGGCACGAACGGCGAGCTGCGTCATTTCCGGCAGGCAGGCGCGCAGAGCGCCTGGCACCTCGTGTCGCACTTCGGGACCGGCATCGACAGTGCCCCGTGTCTCATCGAGGGTCAGTTCGGCGCGCAGAACGAGCTCGATTAGGCGACTTCGAGCTGTGCGTCGCGAGTGGTGGGCAGATCCAGCACTGGTGGCGGAACAACCACGGCACGCCGACCTGGCAGAAGTCCGCGACGTTCGGTACGAACGTCAGCCGAGTCGTCGGGCTGCTCGAGGGAAGCTACGGCTTCAACCTCGAGGTAGTGGCGCAGCTGCAGAACGGCCACTACCAGCATTTCTGGCGCGACGCCGCGGGCTGGCACGCGGGGCCTGTCGTCACGTAGCAGGTCTCAGACGGGCGGCAGCTCGAGGTCGAGGATCTCGCGCACCCGCTGGGCCAGCTCCACCGCGCCGAACGGCTTCTGGATGAAGCCGATGCCGGGCTCGAATGCGTCGCCGTCGCGGATCACCGCGTCGTCGCTGTACCCGGACATGTAGAGAACCCTCGCGCCGGGGAACAAGCCTTGGACCAGCGCAGCGGTCTCGCGACCGCCCGAGCCTCCGGGCATCACGAGGTCGGTGAGAATGAGGTGGAGCGGCTTGGTCCATGTGGCCGCCAGCGTGAGCGCCGCCTCCGCGCCGTCTGCCTCGAGCACGTTGTACCCGACATCCTCGAGCATCGCGATCACGATCCCGCGGATCATTGGATCGTCGTCGACCACGAGGATCGTGTCCGCTCCTCCCTCCGCATCGGCGGGCACGAACGACTGCGCGGTCGGGGCCTCCGAGCTCAAGGGCAGAAAGATGGAGAACGTGGTGCCTTCGCCGGGCCTGCTGTTCAGAGTGATGCGCCCACCGCTCTGGTTGACGATGCCGTGCACCGTCGCGAGGCCGAAGCCGGTGCCGGCGTCGCCCTTCGTGCTGAAGAACGGCTCGAACGCGCGCGTGACTGTCTCGGCGTCCATTCCGGTGCCGTTGTCGGAGACCGCGAGCAGGGCCTCCACGCCGCGCTCGCTGGAGACCGCCACCTCGAACGCCAGCTTCCCGCCGTCGGGCATCGCGCCCCGGGCATTCATGGCGAGATTGGTGATCACCTGCTCGAGCTGTGTGCGATCGGCTGCCACGAGGACCGGCCCGTCGGGGAACGAGGTGACGATCTCGACGTCGTCGCCGACAAGCTGCTGCAGCAGCTTCTCCATGCTCCCGACGACGTCGCACAGATCGAGCACCTGCGGTTGCAGCACCTGGCGCCGCCCGAACGCCAGCAGCTGACGGGTCAGCTGCGTCGCGCGCTCCGCGGCCTCGAGCATGTCCTCGATGTGAGCCTTCGCGATCGTCGTGTCGTCGCCGCGGGCGAGGCGTGAGAGTGCGAGCTCGCCGAACCCACGGATCCCGAGCAGCAGGTTGTTGAAGTCGTGCGCGACGCCGCCGGCGAGGTGCCCGATCGACTCGAGCTGTTGCGACCGCCGCAGCTGCTCCTCGAGCCCCTGGCGGCGTTCGTCCTGCTCGACCCGCTCGGTGACGTCGTGGACCATCACGAGCGCGCCGACATACGTCCCTTCCTCGTCGAGCATCGAGCTCGCGTTCAGGACGGAGTGCATCACCGTGTCGTCGGCTCTGCGGAGCTGCAGCTCGAGTCGTGCACTGACGCCCGGCTGCCGGCGGGTGAGCTCCGCTTCGACCCGACGGAGATCGTCGTCGTCGCAGAACTCGAAGATCGACGTCTCCTGCATCTCGGCGACGGTGGTCTGGAGCATGCGGGCCATCGGCTCGTTCACGAACGTCGTACGGTTGTCCGCGTCGATGAGCCAGATCCCGTCCATCGTCGTCTCGACGATGCGGCGGTAGCGTTCCTCGGCCTCGCGCCGCGCGTGCTCGGCTTCGCGCTCGCGCGCGGCTGCCGTGACGTCGGCGAGGGTGCCGACCCAGCCCGCGATCCCGCCCTCGCTCCCCGGGATCGACCTCGACGTTGCCAGTGCGACCCGGTCTTCCGCGCCCGGAAGCCGGATCTCGTAGCGGCGCCAGGGATCGGCGCGGGCCTCTGCGTCGCCGGGCAGCTCGGTGATCAGGTCGTCGCCCGAAGCGAACACGGAATCCCACTCGCGCCCGATCGCATCCTTGCCCGCGATGCCCGTGATCTCGGACCAGACCGGGTTGGTGTAGACGTAGCGGTTCTGGGAGTTCGTCCGGAAGATCCCGATCGGCGCAGCGTCGGTCAGCAGCTTCAGCCAGTCGGCCGAGGACTGCACCTCCTGGGCCTGCCTGGCGAGCTCATCCGCCCTGAGAAAGAGGTTCGCAAAGACGGAGACCTTTGCGCGAAGCTCGTTCGGCGGGACCGGAGCGAAGATGAAGTCGACTGCCCCCTCGGCATAGAGGTCGCCGCGGCGGATCTCGTCGCTCTGGTAGGCAGTGATGAAGATGATCGGGGTCATCTCGGACTCGCGGCGCTGGCGAATCTGCGCGGCCGTCTCGAACCCGTCCATGATCGGCATCTGGACGTCGAGCAGGATGACGGCGAAGTTCTGGGCCATCACGCAGCGCAGCGCCGCGGTCCCGGAGTCGGCTTCGACGATCGCATAGCCGAGCGGCGCCAGCACCGCCTTCAGCGCCATGCGCTTCTCGGCGCTGTCGTCGACGACCAGGATCGGGGCCTGCGGCGGGCCTGACACCCCAGGCTCCTCGGCTGTCGACGGATCGACGAGCCGCAGGGCTGCGGTCATGCGGTCGGCTCGGTCGCGGCCGGGAGCCACGGCCTGAGCGCTGCGAGCAGCTCGCCGGTGTCGACCGGCTTCGGGACGTAGTCGCTGGCGCCGGCGTCGATGCAGCGCTGGCGTTCACCGGCGGTTGCCTTGCCGGTGACGGCGACGATCGGCAGCGTCTTGAACTGCTCTTGCTTCCGGATCGCGCGGATGGTGTCGTAGCCGTCCATGACCGGCATCATGATGTCCATCAGGACGATGTCGATGTCCGGGGCGGCCTCGAGCGCGGCAAGGGCCTCGGCACCGCTTTCGGCGATGGTCACCGCGGCCTGGCCTCGCTCGAGGAGCGCGGTCATCGCGAAGTTGTTGCGGACGTCGTCGTCGACCACGAGGACTTTCACGCCTGCGATCACGCTCGCCTCTCGTCCGCCGGTCGTGCTCCCCGACCGCTCGGTGGTGGCGATCAGGCTCGCGACGATCGTCTCCGGGTCGGCCTCGCGGATCCACGGCCGCACGGCTGCGAGCAGCTCGGCAGTGTTGATCGGCTTCGGCACGTAGTCGTTGGCGCCGGCGTCGATGCACCGTTGGCGCTCGCCGGCGGTCGCCTTGCCGGTGACGGCGATGATCGGCAGGGTCTTGAACTGCTCGATTGCTTCCGGATCGCGCGGATGGTCTCGTAGCCGTCCATGACCGGCATCATGATGTCCATCAGCACGAGGTCGATGTCCGGCGTCTGCCTCGAGGGCGCTCGAGCGCCTCGGCGCCGCTCTCGGCCACGGTGACGCTCGCCTGGCCGCGCTCGAGCAGCGCGGTCAGGGCGAAGATGTTGCGGAAGTCGTCGTCGACCACGAGGATCTTGAGCCCGGCGATGACGCTCGCATGCCCGTTCGACCAACCGTTGCCGGCCTCGACCGCCGGTCTCCACGGGTCGTGCGGCGAGTGGCGGTGGGACGGGGCGCTGCGGGCAGTGCGCCCGAGCGCCACCGCGGCGAGCCGGCCCGGGAGGTAGACGGTGAAGGTGCTGCCCTCGCCCGGCGTGCTCGTCACGGTGATCTCGCCGCCGAGCAGGCCGACGAGCTCGCGGCTGATCGAGAGCCCGAGCCCGGTGCCGCCGTACTGGCGCGCCGTCGTGCCGTCGCCCTGGGCGAACGCCTCGAAGATGCGCTGCTGCTCGTCGTCGTCGATGCCGATGCCGGTGTCGGTGACCGTGAAGGCGACCACGGACGCGGCCGTGACGAGCGACTCGACGCTCCGGGTTCCAGCCGCTGTCGGCCAGGCCGATCGTCGACGCTGCACCGCGCCGCGCTCCGTGAACTTGAAGGCGTTGCGCGAGCAGGTTCTTGAGGATCTGGCGCAGCCGTTGCGGGTCGGTGACGATCGTCGTCGGGAGTGCCGGGCGCGAGCTCGACCGAGAAGCCGAGGCCCTTGCCGCTCGGCGACGTGCTCGAACTCGCGGAGCAGCGCGTCGCGCAGCTCGCCGAGCGAGACGTCGGCGAGCTCGAGATCGTCACGGTGCCCGACTCGACCTTGGCCAGGTCGAGGATGTTGTTCAGCAGCTCGAGCAGGTCGTTGCCGGACGAGCGGATGACGCTCGCGTACTCCACCTGGGTCGTCGGTCATGGTGTCGTCCGGGTTGTCCTCGAGCTGCTCGGCGAGGATGAGCAGGCTGTTCAGCGGCGTGCGCAGCTCGTGCGACATGTTCGCGATGAACTCGGACTTGTACTTCGACGAGACGGCGAGCTGGCTCGGCCTTCTCCTCGACGAGCCGCTTGGCCTCCTCGACCTCCTGGTTCTTGCGCTCGGCCTCGATGTTCTGCTCCGCGAGCAGGCGCGGCCTGCCGTCCGAGGTCCTCGTTCGACTCGCGCAGCTCCTCCTGCTGCGAGCGGCAGCTCCTCCGCCTGCGACTGGGACTGCTTGAGCAGGTTCTCGGTGAGCGTGTTGGCCTCGATCGTGTTGAGCACGAGGCCGATGCTCTCGGTGAGCGAGTCGAGGAACGCCTGGTGCGTCGGCGCTGAACGGCGAGAACGACGCGAGCTCGATCACGGCGCGCACCGAGCCCTCGAAGAGGACCGGCAGCACGATGATGTTGAGCGGCGTCGACTCGCCGAGGCCGGAGTTGATCCGCACGTAGTCGCCGGGAACGTCGGTGAGCAGGATCCGCTTCTTCTCCTTCGCGCACTGGCCGACCAGGCCCTCGCCGAGCCGGAACGAGGTCGCGAGGTGCTTGCGCTCCTTGTAGCCGTAGCCGGCCTGGAGCTCCAGGACGGGCTCGCCGTCCGTCAGCCGCTGGTCGATCGCGTAGAAGACGCCGTGCTGGGCGGAGACGAGGCGTCGCGAGCTCGGAGAGGATCATGCTCGAGACGTCGGTGAGGTCGCGCTGGCCCTGCAGCATGCGGGTGAAGCGCTCGAGGTTGGTCTTCAGCCAGTCCTGCTCGATGTTCTGCCGCGTCGTCTCGCGCAGGTTGCGGATCATCTCGTTGAGCTTGTCCTTGAGCACCGCGACCTCGCCGCTCGCCTCGACCGCGACCTGCCGGGTCAGGTCGCCCTCGGTCACCGCCGTCGCCACCTCGGCGATCGCGCGCACCTGGTTGGTGAGGTTCGCCGCGAGCTGGTTGACGTTGTCGGTCAGGTCCTTCCAGACCCCGCCGACCTCCTTCGACTGCGCCTGGCCGCCGAGCTTGCCCTCGACGCCGACCTCGCGGGCGACGCGCGTCACCTCGCCGGCGAACCGCGTTGAGCTGGTCGACCATCGCGTTGACGGTGTTCTTCAGCTCGAGGAACTCGCCCTTGACGTCGACCGAGATCTTCTTGCTCAGGTCGCCGTTGGCGACCGCCGTCGTCACCTCGGCGATGTTCCGGACCTGGCCGGTCAGGTTGCCGGCCATCAGGTTGACGTTGTCGGTCAGGTCCTTCCAGACGCCGCCGACCTCGATCGTGACCGCCGCCGCCTGACCGAGCTTGCCCTCGGTGCCGACCTCGCGCGCGACGCGGGTCACCTCGGAGATGAACCCGTTCAGCTGGTCGACCATCGCGTTGATCGTGTTCTTCAGCTCGAGCATCTCGCCGCGGACGTCGGCCGAGACCTTCTTGCTCAGGTCGCCGTCGGCGACCGCGCCGATCACGCGCTGCATCTCGATGGTCGGGCGCACGAGATCGTCGATCAGGCTGTTGACCGACTCGACGCTCTCCGACCAGCTCTGCGTCGCTCCGCAGCGAGCACGCCGCTGCGAGAGCCGGCCCTCCTTGCCGACGACCTGGCTGACCCGCGCCAGCTCCGTCCGAGCGCCTGGTTGGCGACGATGACCTCGTTGAGGCCGTCGGCGATCTTGCCGGCGACGCCGGTCCACTCGAGCGGCATCCGGGCGGTGAAGTCGCCTTCGTGCAGCCGCGCGAGCACGCCCAGAAGCACAGTGGCGTCGAGGGTGTCGGCTGCGGCCTCCGTCGAATCTGACATTCGTGCCTCCAGGGCGGGCTCGTGACGTGCTGCGTTGATTCGGGTCGTGAGCGGCAAAGCCCTGGTTTGGCTCGCACGGACGCTGCACGCATCTGGCAGGTTGCGGCGAGGCGCGCCTCGCGTGGACTGAAGTATCGGTTCTGCGCGGGCCCGGTCCTGTCGCCGATTCCGCTCGATCCGCCGACTTGATTTACCATCCGCTCGGCCGCTGCCAACGGGCAGCGGCCCTGATGCCTGCCAAGCGGTTCTCCGAAGCTGTGATCACCTGTGTCGTCGCCGACGAGGAGCCCGCGCGCGCCGCGGCGATCTCGGACCTCCTCACTGCTCACGGCATCGAGGTCGTTGCGCGAGCCAGCGACGTGGCGACGGCGCTGGCGCTGATCGACGAGCACGGCCCGACGGTCGCCGTTCTCGACCTCGCCCTGCAGCGTCTGGACGGCATCGAGGTGGTGCGGCTCGCGCGCCTGCGCCGTCCCGACACCGCCGCGATCATCCAGGCCGGCGAGGGCGAGGAGGAGCTCGAGCTGCTCGGTGCCGCGGTCGATGCGGGTGTGCGCGGCTTCGTCCGCAAGAACGGTGAGCCGGACGGGCTGATTCGCGCCGTCGAGCTCGCCGCATCCGGCGAGATCTATGTCGACCCGCTTCTCGCTCCAGCCCTCGTCCGGGCCAGCGTTGGTAGGCCCGTGGTCGATCTCTCGGCGCGCGAGCGCGACATCCTGCGCCTGCTCGCCGACGGAAAGACGAACGACGAGATCGGCCGGGAGCTCCACATCTCGGGACATACGGTGCGCACCTATCTCCGTCGTGCGATGAAGAAGCTCACGGCCGACAACCGCACTCAGGCAGTCGCGACCGCGCTGCGCGAATCGTTGATCACCTGACCCCGCCGGCCCGCGTTGCGGGTAACCCGCAGCCGAGTCGCGGTAAACGAGCGAGCAGGTTCAGCGTCGGGGCCGATGATGGCCGTCGCGGACGCAGCGACAGTGGCGTGATCCAACCAAGGGAGCCCTCATGAGCAAGAAGCCGACGATTCCGATGCTCGCCGTGCTGACCGTGGTCGTTGCCGTCGCAGGTTTCGCGAGCGCCGTCGCCTTCGCGTCGGGCAGCGCCAGTGCGCACTCGACTCTCGTGATCCGCCACCAGAAGCACGGCTGTCACGCGTGGTCGCTCAACGGCGATGCCTACAAGGCGAGCCAGAGCGTGACTCTTCACCGCGGCGGTTCGATCAGCATCACGAACAACGACGTGATGCCGCACAAGCTTGTCGTGACGAGCGGACCTGCTGTCACGATCACCCGCCTCGAGGCGGGCACCGCCATGGGGATGATGGGCTCGAAGGGTCCCTTCGCCCCGGCGATGCTCGCACGGATGGGCGCGTCCTCGAAGGTGACCTTCAGCAAGGCGGGCGTCTACAAGATCACGACCCGGCCCGGCGAGGACTACATGGCCGGCGTCAAGACGACCGGCGAAGACAACGTCCTGACGCTGACGGTAACCGTCAGCTAGCACCGACCAATCGCGAAGAGGGGCGTGCGCGCCTCTCTTCGCGACCTGCTCCTGCACCGAGAGGGGAAGATCTGATGAAGGCACTCGTCTATCACGGGCCGGGAGAGAAGGCGTGGGAGTCTGCGCCCGACCCGTCCATCATCGAGCCCACGGACGCGATCGTCCGCATCGACACGTCCACGATCTGCGGCACCGACCTGCACATCCTCAAGGGCCACGTTCCGACGTGCCAGCCGGGAACGATCCTCGGCCACGAGGCCGTCGGCGTCGTCGTCGAAGTCGGCTCGGCCGTCACGACGATCGTCCCCGGCGATCGCGTGCTGGTCTCGTGCATCACCTCCTGCGGCCGCTGCCGGTTCTGCAAGGGCGGCCAGTACGGCCTCTGTGTCGGCGGTGGTGGCTGGATCTTCGGCCACCTGATCGACGGCCTCCAGGCCGAGTTCGCCCGCGTGCCGTTCGCGGACACGTCGGTCTACAAGGTTCCTGAGGGACTGACCGACGAGCAGGTGCTCTTCGTCGCGGACATCCTTCCGACCGCGTACGAGATCGGCGTCCTGAACGGCCGCGTCGAGCCCGGCGACACGGTCGCGATCGTCGGAGCGGGCCCGATCGGCCTCGCGGCGATCATGACTGCGAAGCTGCACACGCCGAGCCGGATCATCGCGATCGATCTCGACGACTCACGCCTTGCGAAGGCGATCGAGTTCGGCGCCGACGTGGCGATCAACAACGGCAACGAAGACGCCGTTGCGAAGGTGATGGCACTGACCGACGGCCTGGGCGCAGACGTCGCGATCGAGGCGGTCGGTTTGCCGCCCACCTTCGAGCTCTGCACCGAGCTGATCAGGCCGGGTGGCCGCGTCGCGAACGTCGGTGTGCACGGGGAGTGCGTCACGCTTCACCTCGAGCGGCTGTGGATCCGCGACGTGATGATCACGACCGGGCTCGTCGACGCGAGGACGACCCCGACGCTCCTGAAGCTGATCGAGGGTGGCCGGCTCGATCCGACCCCCTTCGCGACGCATCACTTCCCGCTCGGCGACACCATGGAGGCGTACGACGTCTTCGGCAATGCCGCCGAGACAGGTGCGCTCAAGGTGGTGCTGCAGGGTGTTCATGTCGGGCACGACCTGCTCGAGCATCACGACGTGGCCGTCGGCGTCTAAGTCGCTCCACCCCAGTGGGCGGTGCGACCGCCCCGAGATCCCAACGGTCGCACCGCCCACTGGGCTCGCATACGGTCGAGCCTGCGCGAGAACGAATCTCCCATGCAAGGCCGGGCTCCGGTTGGCGTCTCAACTGTGTAACCGACCGCAAGGAGCCACTCAATGAAGCGCTTGATTCTCTTGCTCGCCGTCTCGGCCGCGCTGCTTGCTCCGGCCGGGGCCCTCGCGAGCGGCGTCGTGCTGAAGGTCCAGAAGGCCTCGCACCTCGTCGCCGTCACCCGGTCGTCTGCGCAGGTCGCGATCGTGCACACGTCGGCGGCCGCACGACTGCACGTCGGTCAGCGCGTCTCGCTGACCGCGCACACGCTGCGCAACGGCACCCTTGCCGCTGCGAACGTCCGAGTCGTCGGCCGCGCGCACTCGGTTCGCTTCCGCGGGCTCCTGCTCGCAAAGACCCGCACCCAGCTCATGGTCTCGGCCGGCGGCGCCGTGCTCTCGATTCATCGCGGGAGCCGGTCGACCGCCTCCGCTCGGGACAGCGGACCGCTGCCGGGAAGCCAGGTGGCCGTGGCGGCCACGATCGGCGCAGCCGGTGAGCTCGACGAGGACGATGTCACCGTGGTCACGGCGATGGCGCCGGGCGGCTCGATCGAAGGGCAGCTCACACTCGGTACCGGCACGGTGACGATCAGCTCCGAGCACATGACGCTCGTCCTGAACGTCCCGACCGGTCTCGACCTGACCGGGTTCATGACGGGCGACGAGGTGCTCGCGGTGTTCGTCCAGCAGGCGGACGGGACGCTCACCCTCACGCAGCTCTCGCGCGACGACGATGCCGACCATGCCGACGACGACAACGGCAACGACAACGGCAACGGCAACGGCGGCGAGCACCACGGCGGCGGTGATGGCGGTCATCACGGCGGTGGTGGTGACGGCGGCGGAGATCACTAGGCGCAATCCGTGCGCTTCTCGATCCCGAACCATGGGATGACGTGAGCCCTCTGCTTGCCAAGCGGCTTTCCGACGAGAGCCTCGGCAGCCGCCTCGCCTCCGGCGAGGCGGCTGCCTTCGACGAGCTGTACCGCCGCTACGTCCATCGGCTCGCGGCCTACGGCGCGCAGATGCTCGGCGACGGGGCTGCGGGCGACGACGTCGCCCAGTCGACGCTTCTGAAGGCGTACGGCGCGCTGCGCGCGGGGCGTGTGCCCGATCGGATGAAGCCGTGGCTCTACCGGATCGCGCACAACGTTGCGATCGATCTTGCAGTGCGGCGGCGCGAGGTGCCCTCGGCGGAGCTGCCCGAGCAAGGCGCGGCCGACTCGGCGCCGTTCGCCGGCGAGCTGGTCGCGGCGCTCGCCTCCCTGCCGGAGCGGCAGCGGCGGGTCTACGTCCTCCGCGAGCTGCACGGTCTGCGGATCGACGAGACCGCTGCCGAGCTGTCGCTGACGTCGGCTCAGGTCGAGCAGTCGCTGTTCGCCGCGCGCAACCGGCTTGCGGAGCACCTCGTCTTCGGCGACCGGCTGAACTGCGTCGCCGTGCAGCGGCTCGCGGCCGGCCCGCTGGACGCGCAAGAGCGGCGCGCGTTGAAGGGCCACCTTCGCTCGTGCCCGCAATGCCGGGGCAGTCTCGGTGTGCGGGGCCGTGCGCTCGGCTTGCTCCCGGGCATCCCGCTCGACTGGCTCCGCGGCCTCCTCGCAGGCGGCGGGGCACCGGTCGCCGCGAAGGTCGGGGCCGCGGTTGCGACCGTGACGTTCGCGGCAGGCGTGCCCGGCGCTGCGACGACCTTCGAACATCCACACGTCGAGCAGTTCGTTCGGCATGCGCAGGTTCGTCCCGCGCGACCCGTGCGCACCGTTGTGGCACCGGCAGCCCCGGCGAGGACGGCGGTGGTGGCGCGGCCCGCCCCCGCCGCGCATGCCTCGTTCGTCTCCCGCGTCTCGCACGTCTCTCAGTCGGGGCAGGCGTCTGCGACGAGCCGGCTGCGGAGCGAGCCGAGGTGGCCGGCGGCGGCGGGGCGGCGGTGCGCGAGGGCTTCGCTCGACGGCGGTCGAGCGCGCGGATGGAGGCGACGACAGCAGCGGGACTGGACGTGGCGACCCCGCTGTCGAGACCGGCTCGCAGGGTCGCGGTGGAGGTGGGGGCGGCGGGGATCTACCCGCGGCGAGCTCGCCGACCGTCAGTTCGTCCTCCGGCTCTCAGCATGGTGACGGCGGCGGCACGGATCGGCGACGCCGGCGGGGCGGCGCCGAGCGTCGTCACCGTCACGGTTCAGTCGCAGGAGGGCCCGGGCTCGGGCGACGGAGGCGACCAGTCGGGCGGCGGTGAAGACGGTTCGCAGGTCGACGGAGGCGGTGGCCATGGCGACGGCGGTGGTGGTGGGGTGGCAACGATGGCAGCTCCTCGCCCGCGCCGACGACCACGACCGTTCCGGTCCCGGCCGACAACTGACGCTTCGGCGGCGGTGCGAAGGAGTCGCGGCCCCGTCCGGGAATCGGACGGGATGATGCGAGATCGCGTGTCGGTTCAGTCGCTTGCCGCAGTGGTGGGCGTCGTCTTCGTCGTGGTGGGCGTGCTCGGGTTCGTCCCCGGCATCACCACCCACTACGGGAGCATGAGCTTCGCCGGGCATGGATCGAGCGCGAAGCTGTTCGGGATCTTCCAGGTGTCGATCCTCCACAACCTCTTCCACCTGGTGTTCGGTCTCGTCGGCCTCGCGCTCGCGAAGACGGCCGAAGGTGCGAGCAACTTCCTCGTCGGCGGCGGTGTCGTCTACCTCGCGCTGTGGCTGCTCGGCGTGATCGGCGCCGGCGACTGGCTGCCGGCGAACACCGCCGACAACTGGCTGCACTTCCTGCTCGGGATCGGGATGCTCGGGCTCGGGTTCGTCGCGGGTCGTGGCCCGGCCCGCACGGCCGCGTCCGCCTAGCTTCCGGCTGCCGGCACGGGCGCGCCGTGCTTGTGCGCCTGGAGCATCTCCGCGAGGATCTCGAGCGCGATCTCCGGCGCGGTCTCGCCGCCGAGATCGAGGCCCACCGGGCCGCGAATGCCGTCCGTGAGCTCGCCGAGCTTCTCGCGCCGCTTCTCCTGCGCACGTCGTGAGCCGAGCGCGCCGACGTAGAACGCGCCGCCCTCGACGCCTGCGCGGAGCGCCGGGATGTCGAGCCGCTCCTCGTGGACGAGCGAGACGAGGGCGGTGTCGCCGTCGACCTCGATCTCGTCCGGCCAGGCGATGATGAGCTCGTCGGCGCTCGGCACCCGCTCGGTCGTGGCGAGCCCGGGACGAGGATCGACGACGACGGTGTGCCAGCCGAGTGGGCGCGCGAGCGCGCACAGTGCTTCGGCGATGTCGCCGGCGCCGACCGCGACGAGCCGGGGCGGCGGCGCGATCGCCTCGACGAAGATCGAGCGGTCTGCCTCCTCGCGGAGCTCGGTCCGGTTGCGTGTGTCGTCGTGCCACCGCTCGCCGAGGCCGGTGCCGGCGACGACGACGTAGCTCGTGCCGTGCTCCAGCTCCGGCGGGCCCGCAAAACGCTCGACGAAGACGTCGATCTCGCCGCCGCACGGCAGACCGACGGTCCAGGCCTCGTCGTCGGCGATCCCGTAGGAGACGACCTCCGCGGGCTCGCCCGCGATGATCGCCTTGGCGCGCTCGGCCACGTCGGCTTCGACGCAGCCGCCCGAGACCGAGCCGAACAGGCGGCCGGTCGACGTGACGGCGAGCTTCGACCCGAGCGGCCGCGGGGCGCTGCGGCGAGTGGCGACGACGGTCGCGAGCGCGACCTCCTCGCCGGCGGCGCGCCACTCCTCTGCTTTCGAGAGAACCTCGTCCATGACGACAATGGTAGTCATGTTGGATCCTCTTGACGATCTACTCGCCCGGGTCGAGGCCGGCGAGCTCGGCGATCCGCTGCCGGTGCTGGCCTACGTCGCCGGTGCGTCGGTCGAGATCGACGACTCGGAGTTGAACGGCGCGCGCAGGCGCGCGCTGCTGCTCGTCGCCGCGGGCGGCGATCCGCATCGTGAGCTCGACGTCGACGACCGGTCGGTGAAGGCGATCGCGGCCGACCTCTACACCGACGACCGCCGCGAGCAGCTCGTGCATGGGATCGACGCGCTCGTCCTGCGTGTGCGGGAGCTTCCGACCGTGCGCGAGGGGGCGCTCTTCCTCGCGGGCGACATCGATCTCGCGTGGCGGCTCTACGCACTCGGACTGCTCGCCGAGGAGCTCGCGGAGTGACACCGGCCGTGCAGGCTGCGAAGCGCGCAGGGATCGAGTATCGGCTGCGCGAGTACGAGGGCGTCGAACTGGGCGACGGCGACTACGCGCTCGGCGTGGCAGAGGCGCTGGGTGAGCCCGCCGGGCGGCTCTTCAAGACGCTGGTCGCCTCGGTCGACGGCCGGCTCGAGGTGTTCATCGTCCCGGCCGACCGGCAGCTCGACCTGCGCGCGGCGGGCAAGCGGGTGACCCTCGCGGGCCGCGCCGAGGCGGAGCGCGCGACCGGCTACGTCGTGGGCGGGATCAGCCCCCTCGGCCAGCGCAAGCGGCTGCCGACGACGATCGACGCGGCGGTGTTCGAGTGGGAGACGGTCCTCGTGAGCGCCGGCAAGCGCGGCCTGCAGCTCGAGCTGGCCCCGGCCGACCTCGTGCGCCTGACCGAGGCGACGGTCGCCGACGTGGCCCGCTGACCGCCGAAAAGGCGCCAACGGGGTCAGACCCCGAGACATGTCCGCCGACGGCCACCTCGACGGCGCTGTTGAGCCAGATCCGAGGGCTGCCATGCGTCCTTCGTGACACTCGACATGTCCGCTCGGGACATGTCGGGGGTCAGACCCCTACAGCTCCGACCCCGACATGTCCCGAAGTGTCAGGTGCCCCACCAGAAGCTGGCGGCGATCACGACGTAGAAGCCGGCGAGCACCGCGCCTTCCTGCCACGTCGACTCGCCGTCGTTCACGATCAGCGCGCCGAGGATCCCCGAGATCAGGAGCACCAGAGCGAGCAGCGTCGGGAAGACGAGCGTGAGGTGCGTCGCGAAGAGGAGCGAGGCGAAGACGAGCACCGGTGTCAGTGCGAGCGCCACCTGCAGCGACGAGTTGACGATCACCGCGACCGCGAAGTCCGGCTTGTTGCGAGCAGCGAGCTGCACGCCGACCACGTTCTCGACGGCGTTGCCGGCGATCGCGACGATCACGAGCCCCGCAAACTCTTCGCTCATGTGCAGCGTGTGGATCGCGGGTGTCAGCGCCGTCACGAACCAGTCGGAGGTCAGCGCGGCCAGCACGCCCGCACACCCGAGCACGACCGCCGTGAGCGTCGTCGACCATCGTGCGGGCGCGTGCTCCTCGCCGGGCGCGCTGCGGAGAAACGACGGCAAGGTGAGCACGAAGATCGCCAGCAAGACACCTGCGCAGATGAGCGAAAGCGTCTCCGCGTGCGCGGCTGCGGGTGCGTGGTACTCGTGCGCGAACGACGGGATCGCCATGGTCGACGCCGCGAGCACGGTCAGCATCGACACATTCCTCGCCCGGGAAGAGTCGAACTTCTGCGGCCCGTTCTTGAGGCCGCCGACGATGAAGGCCACGCCGAGGACGAGCACGCTGTTGGCGAGGATCGAGCCCACGAGCGCGGCCTGGACCACGCTGAAGAGCCCCTGGTTCAGGGCGAACAGCGCAATGAAGAGCTCGGGGAGGTTGCCGAGCGCCGACTGGATCACGCTCGCTCCGCCGGACCCGAGCCGCGCGCCCAGCTGCTCGGTCGCAGTGCCGACCGCTCGAGCGAGACCGGCGAGGGCGAGCGCTGCCACGACGAACGTCGTCACGGCTCCGAGACCGCCGTAGTGGCACACCGCCGCGAGCGCCACGACCAGGGCGGTGACTGCGAGTTCGAGGCGCTCCCGGCGGCTCACGGGCGCGAACGTACCAGGGCGTTTACCCGTACGAGGGATCGAGTCGCAGCCGGAACGGGCGAAGGTATGTGTGCCCAGAAGCCAGGTTCCGACCAGAAGGGGTCATCTTGCGTCGCGTCTCAATTGCACTCGTCTTCGTTCTCACCGCCGTTTTCGCCTCCAGTGCGAGTGCGTCGCAGCTCATCGACCGTAACGCCAAGGGCGTGAAGCTCGCCGTCAACGCCAAGGGCGAGGCGATGCTCACCTACACGGCCGCCGGCAAGCTCAAGCACGTCCTCGCCTCGGGCGCCGTCAATGCGATCGCCCCGACGACGGCGCGCGCGCAGGTCGAGTTCAAGCTCGACTACTCGGGTGGCTACGGCACGTACAAGAGCGACTACTGGAAGACCTTTGGCAAGGCCTGCGGCGCCTACGACGGCCCGCAATTGCACTGGCTCGTCCCGGGCGCGGCCTGCACGGCTCCCGACGGCTCCTTCTGGGCGGTCCAGGCCTGGCAGCGCGCGCTCCCCAACTACGGCGTGACGCCGACCGCGACCCAGGCCGTCTGGGAGCTGCGGCTCTCGCACTGGACCGGCGAGATCGCCGCCCTCGACGTCAAGACCGACTGGGCATGGCATCAGTGGGATCACCTCTTCGGCACGTTCACCTACGACGGCAGCTCCGTGCACGGGTTCCGCTCGACGCCGGGCGGTCAGCCGCTCGACTCGTTCGGGCGCAACCTCTACGTCGACACCTTCGACTCGGCCTACGGCAAGGGCTGGCAGCGCGAGAACAGCTTCCTCGCGCACAACCCGACGGGGGCCTTCTGCTACAGCGTCAACCCGCACGGATCTCGCCCCGCGGGCAAGGGCACGCGCTATCGCGCGACGTCGATCGGCCCGGGCGTGACTCCCGACGTCTACTGGGAGGGCGCGTCGCCCGGTACGTACGACAAGAGCGCCGACCTGCTCGCGAACGACGAGATCGCTCAGCTCGGCGACAAGCTCTGCCGGGCGAACTAGCTCGGGCCCACCGCTAGGCTCGGCTTCATGGAGGAACGTGGAGCCGAGCAGCGTGCGCTGTTTCGTCGATGGCCGGAGGGCGTTTCGGTCGTCGTCGCCGAGGTCGACGGCCGTCGCGCGGGACTGACCGTCTCGTCGCTGACGTCGTTGTCGCTCGAGCCTCGGCTCATCGGCATCTCGATCGCACTCGAGGCATCGCTGCACGAGCTGCTCCGCGAAGCCGACGAATGGGCGGTGTCCGTGCTCTCCGGCGAGCAGGAGGCGCTCGCGCAGCATTTCGCGCGGGGTGTCCCCCCGATCGCGCTCTGGAACGGGATCGGTGTGCGCGAGGACGACCCGCGTCTGCTGACGGGGGCCGTCGGCTGGATCGTCGCGCGAACGGTCGACCAGCTGCGAACCGGCGATCACACCTTCTTCGTCGGCGAGATCGTTTCGCTCGAAGAAGGCCGGGGCGACACGTCCCTCGCCTATGTGCACCGTGGGTACCGGTCGGTGTGACCGACGCTGTCGTCTTCGACCTCGACGGCGTGATCGTCGACTCCGAGCAGGTCTGGGACGAGGTTCGCCAGGCGTATACGCACGAGGTGGGCGGCACGTTCACGGAGGCCGCGACGCGCGCGATGATGGGGATGAGCTCGCCCGAATGGTCGCGCTACATGTCGGAGTCGCTCGGCGTGCCCGGCACGCCCGCGGAGATCAACGCCGCGATCGTCGAGCGAATGCTCGAGCGGTATGGCGCGTCACCGCCGCTGATTCCCGGCGCTGTCGAAGCAGTGCGGCGCATCGGCGCACGCTGGCCACTCGCGATCGCGTCGTCGTCGAACCCCGAGCTGATCGAGGTCGTGCTCCGCGCTGCGGGCATCGACTCGCTCTTCGAGGCCGCCGTCTCGTCAGAGGAAGTGGCACGGGGGAAGCCTGCTCCGGACGTCTACCTCGAGACCGCGCGGAGGCTCGGCGTCGATCCCGGTCGCTGCGCTGCGATCGAGGACTCGCACGCGGGCATTCGCTCGGCGAAGTCGGCCGGGATGCTCGTCGTCGCCGTGCCGAACCTGCACTTCCCGCCGGATGACGAGGCGGTCGCGCAGGCCGACGTCGTCCTCGCATCGATCGTCGACTTGCAGCCGGAGACGATCGCAGGGCTCTAGGCGGCGCGGCCGAGCAGCACGCAGCCGTTGTGGCCGCCGAGGCCCATCGCGTTCGAGAGCGCAACGTCGACCTGCACGCGGCGCGCCTCGTTCGGGACGTAGTCGAGATCGCACTGAGGATCCGGTTCGCGGTAGTTGATCGTCGGCGGCAGGACGCCGTCGCGAAGCGCGAACGCGCACATGATCGCTTCGATCGCTCCCGCGGCGCCGAATGTATGGCCCATCATCGACTTGGTCGACGAGACAGCCAGCTCGTAGGCATGCGCACCGAAGACGTCCTTGATCGCCTTCGTCTCGGCGATGTCGCCGAGCGGGGTGGACGTGCCGTGCGCGTTGATGTAGCCGACGCTGGTCGGGTCGACGCCGGCTCGGTCGAGCGCGGCGGTCATCATCGCCGCGACCCCGGTTGCCTCCGGCTCGGGCTGCGCGAGGCTGTGGCCGTCGTTCGACGCGCCGTACCCGAGCACCTCGGCGTAGATGTCGGCGCCCCGCTGCTCCGCCGCCTCCCAGTCCTCCAGGAACAGTGCGCCGGCGCCCTCCGACATCACGAACCCGGCGCGGGTCAAGTCGAACGGGCGCGAAGCAAGCGCGGGATCCTTGTCCTCGGCCACGAGCCCGCGCATCGAGGTGAAGCCGGCGAGGATCAGCGGGATGAGGCACGCCTCCGTCCCGCCGGCGAGCACGGCGTCGGCGGCTCCGCGCTTGATCATCTCCGCCGCCTCGCCGACGGCGTGCGAGCCGGTTGCGCACGCCGAGACGACCGCGTAGTTCGGGCCCTTCAGCCCGAGCGAGATCGCGAGCTGGCCGGAGACGGTGTCCACGAGGACGTTGGGGAGAAAGCTCGGCGACACCCGGTCCGGCCCGCGGTCGCGCAGGATCTCTGCCTGCTCGACGATGCCCGGGACGCCCCCGATCGCGGATCCGAAGATGACGCCGACCCGGGCGGGGTCGAAGCCGTTCAGCCCTGCGTCGTCGAGTGCTTCGCGGCCGGCAGCGACACCGAGGAGGACGTTCCGCTCGAGCTTGCGGGCGTCCTTCGCCGAGACCACGTGCGACGCGTCGAATCCCGTCACCTCGCCGGCGATACGCACCGGCAGCCCGTCGGTGTCGAACGTGGTGATCCAGCCGACGCCGCTCTCGCCGGCGAGCGCCGCACGCCAGGTCGACGGCGCGTCTAGCCCGAGCGGACTGACCGCGCCGACGCCGGTGATCGCAACACGTCTCACGTCGGCAACCCTATTCACTCGCGCCGAAGCAGTAGCGTTCGGCTCGATGCCCGCGCCCGAGATCCCGTTCCCGCCGATGGAGGCGGAGCTCGTGCGCGAGCTTCCGGAAGGTGACGGGTGGCAGTACGAGCCCAAGTGGGACGGCTTCCGCGGCGTGCTCGAGAACGCCGGTGGAGAGCTTGCGATCTGGTCGCGCAAGGAACGGCCGCTCCTTCGCTACTTCCCCGAACTGCGTCCGCTCGGGGAGCTGCTGCCGCCGCACTCCGCGCTCGACGGCGAGATCGTGATCGCCCGCGACGGCGCGCTCGACTTCGATGCGATGCAGATGCGGCTGCACCCGGCGGAGTCGCGCATCCGCCGGCTGTCGGCGGAGATCCCCGCGGAGTTCATCGTCTTCGACGTGCTCGTGTGGGACGGCGAGGCGGTCTGGAAGCTCCCGCTCGAGGAACGGCGGACCCGCGTCGAGGCGCTGGAGGGCTTTCGCATCTCGCCTGCGACGTCCGAGCTCGCCGAGGCACGTGGCTGGCTCGCGCGGTTCGAGGCGCTCGGCCTCGACGGCGTGATCGCGAAGCGGCTCGGCGTTCCGTACCTACCGGCTTCGCGCGACGGCATGGTGAAGGTGAAGGAGCACAAGTCGGCCGATTGCGTGGTCGTCGGTGTCCGCTGGAAGGGCGACCGGCGCGAGATCGCGACGATGCTGCTCGGGCTCTATCGCGAGGACGGCGGCATGGACTACGTCGGATCCTGCGCTGTCGCGGCGGGGCTGCGGAAGGAGGTCGCCGACCGGCTGCTGCCGCTCGTCGACGCAGAGTCCGAAGGGCGCGTGTCCGAGCCGAACCGCTGGGGCACGGGCGAGCTCGAGGAGAGCCGCGTGCAGCCGGAGGTCGTGATCGAGGTGCGCTACGACAAGGTGCAGGGAAGCCGCTTCCGCCACGGCACGAAGTTCCTCCGGTGGCGCGACGACAAGGCACCGGCCGACTGCACGTGGCGCGAGCTTCGCCCCCCGCGCGACCCGAACGCCCCGGGCATCGACGCCCTGCTCGGCTAGGGCGGATCGAGCCCGAGCGGCTGGAAGCAGCGGCGGAGCGACGGCGGCCGCGACCACATGCCGGCGGTCGGGTCGCCGACTGCCTCGATCCGGGCGGGCATCGTCGTCAGCGTGAAGGCTTCGGGCTCGACGGTTGCGACCTCGTCCCAGAGCACCGGAGCCGAGACGCGGGCGTCCGGCGTCGGCCGCACCGAGTATGCGGACGCGATCGTGCGGTCACGCGCGTTCTGGCCGAAGTCGACGAAGACGCCGACGCGATCGGCGACACGCCACGTGGTCGTCGCCACGGCCTGGTCGCCGATGCGTCGCTCGACCTCTTCCGCGAGCGCCTTCGCGAGGCGGCGCACGTCGGGGAACGCGAGCTCGCGCCTGATCGGCGCGAGGATGTGCAGCCCGGTCGCGCCCGACGTCTTCGGATACGACCGCAGCCCGAGCTCGTCCATCACCTCTCGGACGGTGAGCGCGATGTCGCGGACGAACGGCCACTGACCGTCGCTCGTCGGGTCGAGGTCGATCAGGAGGTAGTCCGGCTTCTCGATCTCGGGCACGCGCGAATGCCATGTGTGCAGCTCGATGCAGCCGAGGTTCGCCACCCACGCGAGTGCCGCCGCGTCGTCGACGATCGCGAAGACCGTCGAGTGGCCGCTCGGGAACTGCACGAACACCTCGTCGACATAGTCCGGGTGGTTCGCGGGCACGCGCTTCTGGTGGAAGAAATCGCCCTCGACGCCGTTCGGAAAGCGCTTCATGTGAAATGGGCGCCGGCGGAGGTGGGGAAGGACGAGCTCGGCGACGCTCACGTAGTACGCGACGAGCTCTCCCTTCGTCAGGCCGGGCCCCGGGAAGAAGACCTTGTCCGGGTTCGTGACCGGGACTTCGTGTCGGCCGATGCGCATTCACGGAGTATCGTGATGTCGTGTTGGAAGGTCACTCCATGAAGAACGCGACGCTCGAGCCCCTCGACGACTACATCGTCCTGGAGCCCCTCGACGAGTCCGAGCTGCCGAGCGGCCTGATCGTGCCGGCGAACGAGGCGTCGCAGGTGCGGAGCGGGATCGTGGCTGCGGTCGGCCCGGATGTGGCGGCGATCGAGCCGGGCGACAAGGTGCTGTTCGCCCGCGACGCGGGCTTCGACGTGCGCCTCGCGCGCTCCTCGCACCGAGTGCGCGTTCTGCGCCGCGAGGATCTGATCGCGCGCATCCACGACTAGAGGCTTGATGTGAAATGCACGCGCACTCGCGGCTGGCGGCCCAGACGCGGCGCAGCTCGCCCGGGTCGGGCTTGAACGTAGGCCCCGCTATGCCCTGCGCCCGACCCGTGCGAGCTGCTTGGTCTGGCACTGCCCCCGCAAGCACGCAATTCCACATCAAGCCTCTAGCGTCCGACGTCGGTACCCTGACGCCCGATCGGAGGGGTGGCAGAGCGGTCGAATGCGGCGGTCTCGAAAACCGTTATCCGTCGTTAGGCGGATCGAGGGTTCAAATCCCTCCCCCTCCGCTCGTTATCCTCCGAGACCCGCCTCGCTGTGCGGGTTTCGGCGCGTCCCGCATTGACCGGATCGCCTAGGGTGGCGAGCATGCCGGCGGATCCAGAGCAGGGGACGCCGTCGCGCTTGCGGGCCGGCGCGGTCTCCGCAGCGAGCGATGCGACGGCTGCTGCCCGTAAGGCGGTCGCCGCGCTCGTCGAGGCGGTCGGTGCGCTTGCCGATGCTGCGGTTGATCGTGTGCTTCTGAGCGACGAGCGTGTGAGCTCGGCGGCGGAGGCGAGGCGGCTGCTGGCAGACGACGCCGATACCGAGGCGCTCGCGGACAAGATCCAGCGTGTCGTCGTACTGGCTGTCCCTGTCGTCCGGATGGTCGCGCGGGGCGCCCGTTTCACACGGCTGCCGGTGGCGATGATCGCCTCGAGCTCGCTGTCGGTCGGGTTGACGGTGCGCGCCGGGGTGCGCGAGCTGCAGCTGCTCTCTTCGCTGGTTGCGTTCCGTCTGGAGCTGTCCGGTGCGCCGGCCGATTCCGCGCTCGTGAAGAAGGTGGCGGTCGATCTGTACCTGCATCCGAAGCATCCACCCGATCTCGCCGACGACAGGCTTCGCCTCGTCCGACTGACCCGCAAGTGGGTGCTCGGCGGCGCGTTGGGGAGGAACACCTCGAAGCGTGCGGCGCGCGCGTTCGACGCGGCGGAGAAGCTGGACGGCGCAGACCTGGCGGCCCGGTGGGACCGGCTGCACGGCTCGAGGATCGCCGGCTCGTGACGCGCTCGCTCGGCCGCTCCCTCGGCCTGTGGCGCGAACACCGGGGCGTACCAGGCACAATCGCAGCCGTGTCGTTCGGCGGATCGAGGGCTCGAATCCCTGGCCTCCGGTCACCAACACGGAGAGGTGTCCGAGCGGTCTAAGGAGCGCGACTGGAAATCGCGTATGTGCCGAAAGGTGCATCGAGGGTTCAAATCCCTCTCTCTCCGCTTCCCGCGAAAGCCCGCCCCGCGCGGGCTTTCGCGCGTGAGGGCTGCGGTAGGATGCGCGCCTCCGGAGAAGTGGCCGAGTGGCTGAAGGCGGCGCCCTGCTAAGGCGTTAGGTGGGGAAATCCCTGCCTCGAGGGTTCGAATCCCTCCTTCTCCGTCTCACCGGCCCAGATGGGGTAGGCGGAAATCACCCTTCCGGACGATGCGACGGGGTGCCCGTCCGCGCCAGGATGCGTGTGCCGGCTCCCCCCTGATAACCGGCGAACTGACTGCGGCGAGCCCGCCCTCCCCCGGGCGGGTTTCGCACATTCAGGGGCAGTTTTCGCGGTGCCGTCTCAGGAGTGCGCGGAGCTCGAAACGAACGCGGCGACGTCCTGGATCTGCTTCGGGCTGAGCGTGGCCTTGAAGGAGGGCATCGGCCCTCCGCCGACCTCGACCTGGTGGGCGACGATTGCAGCGCTCGGCTTCAGCTGATCGAGGTTGGGGCCGACGGTGCCGGTCGAGCCCGCGGCCTTCAGCGTGTGGCAGCCCCCGCAGCCGGCAGAGGCGAACACGGCCTTCCCGGCCGCCGGGTCTCCCGTTCCTGCTGTGGACGCGGGCGCAGTCGTGGTGGGCGGCGAGGTCGAGGTGGTCGTGGTCGTCGAGCTCGGGTTGCTTCCGCTTGCCTCCGCCGGCTCCTTCGCCTCGACCCCGAAGACGAGGACGGCCGTGATCATCGCAACGAAGAAGAGGGCACAGATCGTGACGAACAGGCCCACGTGCTTGCCGGGGAAGTTCGGGCTCCGCGCCGGCAGCACGAACGAGCACACGAGCGAGAAGGCGATGAACGCAAGGCCGACCGCGGCGAGAGCGATCTTGTTGCCCGTGGAGAGGCCGGCGACGACGAGTGCTGTCGAGAGCATCGGGGCGAAACTATCGGATTCGGGAGGCGGGCTAGGAGACTGCTGCGTCGCCGGGGCGGTCTTCCAGCACTCCGGTGTCTGCCGGGCCTACCGGTTCCGGCTGCACGGCGCGCAGGTAGAGCAGCTCGTAGGTCGCGGCCGCGATCACCCCACCCGCGAATGGCCCGACATACCAGACCCACCAGTTCGCCCAGTGATCGCCGACGAGCTGCGGGCCGAACGCGCGCGCAGGGTTCATCGCGCCTCCGGTGAGGGCGTAGGCCATCAGCACGCCCATCGCGATCGCGAAGCCGATTGCAAGCCCTGAGATCTGCTTGAACGCGCCACGCGGGTCGACCGCGGTCGCGAACACCACCCAGACGAGGAAGAACGTGAGCACCGCCTCGATCACGACGCCGGCCCCCGCGCCGATGCCGGAGCCGAGCGCCGGCACACCGAGGTGACCGGCGGTTTGCGCGCCGGTCGGCAGCACCCACTTGAGGAGCAGCGCGGCGAGCGCCGCGGCGCCGAATTGCACGATCCAGTACCAGAGCGCGAGCATCGGGGCGATTCGCTTCGTGACGACGAACCCGAGCGTCACCGCCGGGTTCAGGTGACCACCCGAGATGAAGCCGACCGCCGACACCATGACAGCGATCGCGAGCCCGTTCGCCAGCGCGAGATCGGCCGGCGCGCGGGCGAACGCAGCCCCGCCGGCCGCTATGAAGATCAGCGCGAACGTGCCGACGAACTCGGCCGCGCCCCGCCGGATGTAGTCGAATTCCATGACGCGCCGAAGCTTAGGAACCGCGTCGGACGGAGTGGGGTGCAGTCAGCTAGGTCGAGGGCCACGCATCGAGGACGCGCTGTTCCTTGTCGCGGTCGAGCCCGGCCGGCGGGTCGGCCGGTGCGTCGCCGCTCTCCACCCAGGCGAGCGTGTCGCGCACGGTCTCGGCGAGCGGGCGCGTCTCGAGGCCGGCGGCGAACGCCGCGGCCGGGTCGATCGAGAGCATTCCCCGATGCGTCTCGTCGTGCAGCCAGAGCGGCAGCTCCATCCACTCGGAGACGTCGTGCTCCGCGAGGAAGTCACCGTCGACCCATACGATCTCGGCATCCGCGCCGGCGACGCGGTCGCAGGTCTCGATCAGCGTCCCGCGCGTCGTCGCGCGGTCGACGGCGTTGTACGTCCCGGCGGTGCCGTTCTCTGCGGCACGCACGATCCACGCGGCGAGGTCGCGCACGTCGATCACCTGCGCGGGCGCCTCCGGCGGCGCGGGGACGAGGACGCGACCTCCGGCAGCGAGGCGCTGCGGCCAGTACGTGAACCGGCCGGTCGGGTCCCAGGGGCCGACGATCAGGCCGGGGCGCGGGATGAAGGCGTCCGGGAACCGCTCGCGCACGACGTCCTCGCAGTCGGCCTTGAGCTCACCGTAGGCGTCGCGCCACTCCTCCGTCGGCTCCTGCAGCTCGGCGACCGCCGAGGCTTCCGTCGGTGGGGTCGAGAGGTCGGCGTAGACGGAGACGGACGAGACGAACGTGTAGTGCCCGACCTCGGGCAGCGCGGCGATCGTCCGGCGGACGATCCGCGGCACGTAGCCGCTCGTGTCGACGACGGCGTCGAACTCGCGGCCGGCGAGCGCGCCGAGGTCGCCGTCGCGGTCGCCGCGCAGCTTCTCGACGCCGGGGAACAGCTCCGGACGTGTCTGGCCGCGGTTGAAGAGCGTCACGTCGTGATCGCCGCGCAGCGCCGCGTCGACCACGTGACGGCCGAGGAACTGGGTGCCGCCGAGAACGAGGATGCGCACCCGCGCAACCCTATGCTCTCGTCCGTGCCCCACGCCGCGATCACGCATGCGGAGCCCTCCGACCACCCTCGCGTGATCGCAGTGGTCGACGAGTGGTGGGGTGGCCGTGCGATGGCGCCGATGCTTCCAAAGCTGTTCTTCGTCCACTTCCGTGACACGTCGTTCGTCGCCAATGCGGACGGCGAGCTCGCGGGCTTCCTGTGTGGATTCCGCTCCCAGACGTATCCGGACGAGGCGTACGTGCACTTCGTGGGCGTCGACCCGGCGCGGCGCGGCTCCGGCCTCGGGCGTGCCCTCTACGAGCGCTTCTTCGCCGCGGTTGCGCCGAGGACGGTCGTCCGGGCGATCACCTCGCCCGTGAACGAGCGGTCGGTCGATTTCCACCGTGCGCTCGGGTTCGAGGTCGAGGCCGTCGAGGCCGACTACGACGGCCGGGGACAGGCACGCGTCAAGCTCGTGAAGAAGCTCGGTTGACCTTCGACGACGTCGGCGACCCGCGCGGCGTTCCCGTCCTGTACCTGCACGGTGGGGGCGACTCGCGCCACTCGCGCCACCCCGACGACTCGATCGCGGCCGAGCTCGGCGTGCGCCTCGTGGCCGTCGACCGGTGCGGCCCCTCGTCACCGGGCCGCACGCTCACCTCGTGGGCGGCGGAGGTCGTCTCGCTCCTCGACACACTCGGCGTCGAGCGATTCGCCGTCATCGGCTGGTCGGCCGGCGGGCCGCACGCGCTCGCGGTCGCGGCGGCTGCGCCGCTGCGCGTCTCGCGAGTCGCGCTCGTCGGCTCGATGCCGCCGGCGGACGGGATCTCCGTGCTCCCCCGCGACGTGCTGCGAGTGATGCGGCTCGCCCGCGTGGCTCCGCGGCTCGCCGCACGCGGGCTCGAGTCGTGGGGAAGGAAGCCACCGCCCCCGACGGGCGATGCGGCTTCGGATGCGGCCTACGCTCGCGGCCGCACGGAGTCGTTCGCGAGCGGCGGCCTGTGGCTCGCACGCGAGCTCGTCTACCTCGGGCGGCCGTGGGGGTTCGAGCTCGACGAGGTTCGCGCGCCGGTGACGCTCTGGTGGGGCGAGCGTGACCACGTCTGCCCGCCGTCGATCGGAGAGGAGTACGCCCGCAGGCTGCCGCACGCAACGCTGCGGCTCGTCGACGGGACGCACCAGCTCCTCTTCAGCCGCTGGCGCGAGATCCTCGCGGACGCCGTCTCCTGAGACGGCTCAGCGCGGCGGTCGCAGCGCGGCGAACTCGTCCGTCACCTCGAGCCGGTCCGCCGCGAAGCGAAAGAGCGCGGCCGGCCGCCCGCCGGCGCGCCCGGGCGCGCGCCGCCCGTCGACCCGCTCGAGCACCCCGCGCCGCACGAGCACTCGCTGGAGGTTGGTCGCCGAGACGTCGTGCTCGAGGGCGGCGACGTAGATCTCGCGCAGCTCCGAGATCGTGAACGTGGTCGGCGAGAGGGCGAAGCCGACGTTCGTGTACGAGAGCTTGGCGCGCAGGCGCGTGCGCGCGGCGAGCACCAGCGCCGCATCGTCGGCCGAGAGACGCGGCAGCGCTCCGACCGGCCGCCAGTCACCGGCGGGCGCGCGCTCCACCGGCGCGAGCCCGAGGTACGCGGTCGCGAGCGTCCCGTCGCGCAGGACGCGCGTCTCGAGCTGTTCGACGTGCGCGAGGGCGGCGACGTCGACCGCGCGCCCGAGCGCCGCCTCGAGCGGCTCGCGCGGCGCGAGGTTCGCCCGGGGGAGCGTCCCGGAGGAGAGCAGCACCTCGAGCAGCCCGTCGCGGGCCCGGAGTACGGCACCGATGACGTCGTGGTAGCCGGGAGAAGTAGAATCGGTCACGGTTTTCGTCCCACAGTCTAAAACCCCGGAGAGTGCCGTGAAGAAGCTGATCCCCCTCGCCCTGCTCGTCGTCGCGCTGACCCTCGTCGCGAGTGGCTGCGGCTCGAAGAAGGAGGCCGCGACAACCACCGCGTCGACCACGACGGCCGGGAGCGGCACCTTCAAGGTCGGGCTCGTCACCGACCTCGGCGGCCTGAACGACCGCGGTTTCAACCATCTCGCCTACGTCGGCTTGCAGCGGGCGGTCAAGGACTTCGGGGTGGAGCAGCGCGTGCTGCAGTCCGCCTCGCCCGCCGACTACGTCCCCAACCTGAGCACGCTCGCGCGCCAGGGCTACAACCTGGTGATCGGCGTCGGCTTCACCGAGATCCAGGCGATCGCGACCGTCGCGAAGGCGTATCCGAAGACGCACTTCGCGATCGTCGACGTGTCGAACGCCGACGAGGGCCATCTGAAGAACGTCCAGGGACTGCTCTTCAAGGAGCAGCAGGTCGGGTACCTCGCCGGCTACGCCGCCGGGCTCGCGGCGAAGGCGCGCGGCGGCACCGCCGTCTCGACCGTCGGCGGCCAGAAGCAACCGCCGGTCGACCGTTACATCGCGGGCTTCCAGGCGGGCGCGAAGGCGGCGTTCCCCGGCGTGAAGACGCTGAACGCCTATTCGCAGGACTTCGAGGTGCAGGCGAAGTGCAAGGAGATCGCGTTGAACCAGATCGCTGCGGGATCCGTCGTCGTCTTCCAGGTCGCAGGTGGTTGCGGGCTCGGCGCTCTCGACGCCGCGAGGGAAAAGGGCGTCTGGGGCGTCGGCGTCGACGCCGACCAGGGCTTCCTCGGCACGTACATCCTCACCTCGGCGCTGAAGGGCGTCGACGAGGCGGTGTATCTCTCGATCAAGGATGCGAAGAACGGCAACTTCCAGGGCGGGAAGGATGCGGTCTTCGGTCTCGAGCAGCAGGGTGTCGGCCTGGGCAAGTTCTCGCCGAAGGCGCCGAAGGGCATCGAGGCGAAGACGAAGCAGATCGAGCAGGAGATCGTCTCCGGAAAGATCAAGAACATCCCGACCACGGTCCCGTAGCGGACGAGTCACTGAAAGGAAGGACGTCATGGCAACACTCACCGACAAGCACCTCGAGCTGCTTCGGGGCAACAACTTCGCCGTCGTCGCGACGGTCGGCGAGGACGGGCGCCCGCAGACGAGCGTGGTCTGGATCGACACCGACGGCGAGAACGTCGTCTTCAACACGACCAACGCCCGCGCGAAAGGCCGCAACCTGCGGAGGGACCCGCGCGTCAGCGTCAGCATCTGGGACAACGACGATCCCTACAAGTACCTCGAGGTCGAGGGCGCAGCCGAGCTCGACGAGACCGGTGCGGCCGAGCACATCAACGACCTGTCGCACAAGTACGAAGGGAAGGACTTCCACACCCCGGTGAACCGCGTGATCGTGCGCGTCCGGCCCGACCGGGTGCTCGACCACGGGATCAGCGACTAGCGGCATCTGAATGCCTGAATAGCGCGTATGCTCGCGCGGTGGCCGTGACCGATCTCCGCGCCGGTGCGCGCGACCATCTGTGGCTGCACTTCACGCGCATGCACGGGTACGAGGCGCCCGTGATCGTGCGCGGCGAAGGCTGCTACCTCTGGGACGACAGGGGCAAGCGCTACCTCGACGCGCTCGCCGGGCTCTTCTCGGTGAACGCGGGCTATTCCTACGGCGAGGAGATCGGCCAGGCGGCGCTCGCCCAGATGCGCGAGCTGCCCTTCTACACCAACTGGTCGTACGCGCACCCACGGGCGATCGAGCTCGCCGCCGAGCTCGCGCGCCTCGCGCCGTCGCACATCAACCGCGCGTTCTTCGTCTCCGGCGGGTCCGAGGCGGTCGAGTCGGCCTGGAAGCTCGCGCGGCAGTACCACACTGCGAAGGGCGAGCGCCGCTGGAAGGTGGTTTCCCGGCGCACTGCCTACCACGGCACGACGATGGGCGCGCTCTCGATCAACGGCATCCCCGAGCTCCGGGCGCCGTACGAGCCGCTCGTCCCGGACGTCGTGCATGTCCGCAACACGAATCGCTACCACCGTCCCGCCGACGAGACCGAGGAGCAGTTCACTGCGTTCCTGCTCGACGATCTCGAGAGCTCGATCGTGCAGGCCGGTCCGTCGACGGTCGCGATGGTCATCTTCGAGCCCGTGCAGAACGCCGGCGGCTCGTTCACCCCTCCCGCCGGCTACTTCGAAGGCGTCCGCGCGATCTGCGACCGCTACGGGATCCTGCTCGCGGCCGACGAGGTGATCACCGGCTTCGGGCGCACGGGCTGGTGGTTCGCGAGCGAGAAGTACGACATCAAGCCCGACCTGATCACCTGTGCGAAGGGCCTCTCCTCCTCGTACGCCGCGATCGGCGCGGTGCTCGTCGCGGACAGGGTGTACGACGCGTTCAACAGCGAGACCGCCATGTTCTCGCACGGGATCACGTTCGGCGGCCACCCGGTCGGCTGCGCGATCGCACTGAAGAACCTCGAGATCATGGAGCGCGACGGGATCGTCACCGGCGTCGCCGAGCAGGAGGCGACGTTCCGCGGGCAGCTCGAGACGCTGCTCGAGCTCGACATCGTCGGCGACCTGCGCGGCACCGGCTACCTGTGGGCGCTCGAGCTCGTGAAGGACAAGGAGACGCGCGAGACGTTCACCCACGAGGAGTCGGAGTCGCTCTTGCGCGGCTTCGTGTCGCCTCAGCTGTTCGAGAAGGGGCTGATCTGCCGCGCCGACGACCGGGGCGATCCGGTCGTCCAGATCTCGCCGCCGCTCGTGGCGCGCAAGGAGGAGTTCGACCAGATCGTCGGAATCCTCGGCGACGTCCTGACGGAAGCCTGGAAGCGCATCAGCTAACACGCACGCGGCCTCGCGTGTGCCGGTAAGTAGGCTGAACGAGATGCGCAGATCGACCGGGATCATCCTCGTTGCGACCGGCGCAGCCCTCTGGGGGCTGGACGCCTGGATCCGCCAGCCGCTCGCCAAGTCGACGGCACCGGCGACGATCGTGTTCGGCGAGCACGTGGTGCTCGTCGCGCTGACGCTGCCGTTCCTCATGGGGGCGTTTGCAGCGTTGCGGCGCCTCGGGTGGAGGCACGTGCTCGCCGCAGTCGTGATCGGAGCAGGCTCGTCCGCCGTTGCGACGATCCTCTTCACCGAGGCATTCACCGTCGGGACCGACTACGTGACGCCGGTCGTTCTGCAGAAGGTCCAGCCGGTGATCGCGGTCATCGCGGCGGGTGTCATCCTCGGCGAGCGGCCGCGGGCGCGCTTCGCGTTCTACCTCGTCCCGGCGATCGTCGGCGTGTGGCTGATGGGCGTCCCGGACCCGTTTCATCCCACGGTGCACGGCCTCAAGCCGTCGCTCTACGCCCTCGGTGCTGCCACGTTGTGGGCCCTCGGCACCGTCCTCGGCCGCTACCTCGCTCGCGACATGCGCTTCGAGCATGTCGCCACGCTCCGCTTCGCCTTCGGCCTGCCCGCGGCCGCGATCGCGCTCCTCGTGCTCGGGGCGCCCGCGTTCGCCTCGTGGCACGACTTCTGGTACATCGCGCTGCTGGCGTTCGTCACGGGCTTCGTCGCGCTCGGTCTCTACTACTACGGCCTCCACGTGACCCCTGCGGTCCTGGCAACGCTTGCAGAGCTCGCGTTTCCGGTCAGCGCGATTCTCGTCGGCTACTTCAAGTTCGGCCAGACGCTCACGGGCTGGCAGTGGATCGGCGTCGCAACGACCAGCCTCGTCGTCGCGCTGCTTCCCACCCGTTCGCGCGGCACGGTCGAGATCGTGCCGAGCCCCGCGCCCGCACCCGCGTAGAGCATGGACGTCACGATCTGCGACGTCGGGCCGCGCGACGGGTTGCAGAACGAGCCCGACACGCTGGCGCCGGCGGTTCGCGCGGAGCTCGTCTCGCGGCTCGCGGCGGCCCGGTTGCCGCGAGTGGAAGCGGTGTCGTTCGTCCGCGACGACCTCGTCCCGCAGATGGCGGGCGCAGAGGAGGTCGTCGCGCTCGCGCGCCGGGACGGGGCGCAGCTGTCCGGGCTCGTGCTGAACGAGCGCGGCTACGAACGGTTCGCACGGACCGGCCTCGACCGGGTCAACTGCACGCTTGCGGCGACCGAGACCTTCAACCAGCGAAACGGGAACGCCACACTCGATCAGGCGGTCGCTCGCGTTCGTGCGATCGCGTCGGCCGCGAGCGAGCCGGTCACGGTGACCGTGTCGTGCGCGTGGGGCTGTCCGTTCGAAGGCGAGGTCGACCCGGCGGCCGTTGCCGATTTGTGCGAACGCCTCGAAGGCGCCGACGAGCTCGTCCTCGCCGACACGATCGGTGTCGCAACTCCTCGCCGCGTGCACCGCCTCGTCGAGCGCGTCTCGATTCTCGGGCCACCGGTCGGCGCGCACCTGCACAACACGCGCAACACCGGCTACGCCGCAGCGTGGGGCGCGCTCGAAGGCGGCGCGACCATCCTCGACGCCTCCGTCGGCGGGCTCGGCGGCTGCCCGTTCTCGCCCCAGGCGACCGGCAACGTGGCGACGGAGGATCTCGTCTGGCAGCTCGAGCGGGACGGCGTGCGGACCGGCGTCGACGTGGACGCCTTGACGGCCGTCTCGCGCTGGCTCGAAGGATTGCTCGGCCGGCCTCTCGAGGGTTCGCTCTACCGCGCGGCGAGCTGGCCCGCGTAGGCCTCGAGCGTCCGCTCGACGTCCTCGTCGCTCGTCTGCCAGTTCGACACCGAGATGCGGATCGCGGCGCGGCCGTCCCACGTCGTCCCGGCCATCCACGCCTCGCCGCTCTCCTGCACCCGGCGCAGGACCTCGTTCGTCTCGGCGTCGGAGCGGAAGCGGAACAGCACCTGGTTCAGCTCGACGTCGTTCAGCACCTCCGCCCCGAGCTCTTCGAGCCGGGCCGCAAAGCGCCGCGCATGCCGGCAGCACCGCTCGACCATCTCCACGATCCCGGCGCGGCCGAGCGAGCGGATCGCGGCGTAGACGGTGAACCCACGGGCACGCCGCGAGTGCTCGGGGTTCCAGTCGATCTGCTCGCGCGTGTCGCCGTCGGCGATCAGGTACGGCGCGCGGGCCGAGAACGCACCGCTGTGTGATTCCGGGTGCGCGGTGAACGCGATCCCGCAGTCATACGGCACGTTCAGCCACTTGTGGGCATCGGTCGCCCACGAGTCCGCGCGCTCGACGCCGTCGACGAGGTGGCAGAGGGAGTCGGGGACGGCCGCCCACAGACCGAAGGCGCCGTCGACGTGCACCCACGCATTCGGCGCTGCGTCGCAGACGTCCGCGATCTCGTGGAACGGGTCGAACGCGCCGGTGTTCACCTCGCCGGCCTGCGCACAGACGATCGTCGGCTCGTCCGCGATCTGCAGGTGCTCCGCGAGCATCCGCCCCTGGTCGTCCGCGGGGACGATGTCGGTCGGCGCTCCCAGTCCCAGCATGCGCAGAGCGCGGTCGATCGTGCCGTGCCGCTTCTCGCCGACGATCACGCGGATCGACGGCGCGCCGTTCAGGCCGCTCTGCTCCACGTCCCAGCCCGCGTTGCGCAGCACATGGTGGCGTGCGGCGGCGAGCGCAGCGAAGTTCGCCATCTGGCCGCCCGTGACGAAGCCGAAGGAGGCGTGCCCCGGGAGGCCGAGCAGCTCGAGCAGCCAGTCGCCCGCGACCTCCTCGACCACGGACGCGGCCGGGCCGCCGACGTACAGGCCGGCGTTCTGGTCCCAGGCCGAGGTCAACCAGTCTGCGGCGAGCGAGGCGGGGACGGCGCCGCCGATCACGAATCCGAAGTAGCGTCCCGCCGCCTCGGCGACGATGCCGGGGTCGGCGGCGGCCGCCAGCTCCGCGATCACCGTGCGCGGATCGGTCGGCTCCGCCGGGAGCGGCGCGGCGAACGTCTCGCGCAGCTGGGCCGCCGTCACGCGCGGGAACACCGCGCGCTCGGGGAGCGACTCGTAGAAGTCCCCGGCGAGGCCGGCCGTCAGGTCGAAGAGCTCACGCAGCTCGTCCATGCTCCAAGCCTAGACCTGCCGCGGCCCGTGCCCAACCTGGTTCGCCGGGTTTGCGAACCAGGTTGCTGAGTTTCAGACGCCCCAGGGCTCGTTCGTGGAGGGGAAGCGGTCGACGGCGGCGGACCGCTTCGGCACGAGGAAGGAGCGCGCGAACTCGCAGACGACCTCGTTGCGCTGGTTGATCCCGCGGGTGCGCACCGCGACGATCCCGTGCTCGGGCCGTGACTTCGACTCGCGTGCGGCCGTGACCTCGGTCTCCGACCAGATCGTGTCGCCGACGAAGACGGGGTGCGGCAGGCGGATCTCCGTCCAGCCGAGGTTGACCGCCCCCGCCTGCGTCGTGTCCGCGACCGACAGCCCGAGCACGAGTGCGAGCGTGAACGTCGAGTTGACGAGCGGCTTCCCCCACTCGGTCGCCTTCGCTGCCTCGTCGTTGAAGTGCAGCTCGTTCGTGTTCATCGCGAGCATCGTGTAGAGCAGGTTGTCCGTCTCGGTGACCGTCCGCCCCAGCGCGGAGCGGTAGACGTCGCCGACGACGAAGTCTTCGTAGCGACGCATCACAGGGCGAGCTTGAAGAGAAGGATGATCGCGACGACCGCGACAGCGAGCAGGACGAGGACGCCGATGCCGCCGGCGGCGAGCTTGAGCCCACCGGCGCCGAGCGACGTGAGGGTCGCCGCATCGTCGGCGCCGCCCAGTGTCCGCTCGAGCCGGTTCTCGACGTACGCGTTGATCCGCTGCTCGAGCCGCGCTCCGAGGTCGTCGTCCGGCGGCTTCGTCCTCAGCGGCTTCGTGCCTGCGCCGCGACCGTCGACCGAGATCTCGTAGATGTGCTCGTGCTGGATGTCCTTCAGGTGTTGTTCGCCCAGGTCGTGCACGGCGACGCCCTCCGGAACCTGGTTCCCGAGCAGTGCCCGGGTGGTCTCGGAGATCAGGATCTGCCCACCGTGCCCAGCGGCCGAGATGCGGGCGGCGCGCACGACGTCGAGCCCCATGTATCCCTCCTCGCCGACCTGCGGCTCGCCGGTGTGCAGGCCCATGCGGACGCGAACCTCCGAGCCCTTCGGCCACTCGTGGTCTCGCAGCGCCCGCTGGGCCGCGACAGCCGCCGCCACGGCGTCACGAGCACGCGCGAACGAGAAGAAGAACGAGTCGCCCTGGGTGTCGATCTCCGTCCCGTCGCGTGCCTCGAAGGACTCGCGGACGATCCGACGGTGGTCTCGCGCGACGGTGGCGTAGCCGTCGCCGAGCTCCTGGAGCAGGCGAGTCGAGCCTTCGATGTCGGTGAAGACGAACGTCACGGTGCCGCCGGGCAGGGTTGCCATGCGGCCTACGCTACTGGGGTGAACCGGCTCGCGGAAGAGACCTCGCCGTACCTCCTGCAGCACGCGTCCAATCCGGTCGACTGGCATCCGTGGGGCGAGGAGGCACTCGCGCGCGCCCGCGACGAGGACCGTCCGATCCTGCTCTCGATCGGCTACTCGGCCTGTCACTGGTGCCATGTGATGGAGCGCGAGTCCTTCGAAGACAGCTTGACGGCCCGCGTGATGAACGAGCATTTCGTTTCGGTGAAGGTCGACCGTGAGGAGCGGCCCGACCTGGACTCGATCTACATGGACGCGGTCGTCGAGCTGACGGGCCGGGGAGGCTGGCCGATGACCGTGTTCCTGACGCCTGCCGGCGAGCCGTTCTTCGGCGGGACGTACTTTCCGCCCGAGCCGCGGCATGGCCTCCCGTCGTTCAAGCAGATCCTGCTGGCCGTCTCCGAGGCGTGGGAGGCTCGGCGCGACGAGGTGACCGACACGGCCGGGCGGCTCGCGGAGCACATCCGGACCGGCGCCCGGCTGACGCCGTCGCCCGATCCTCTCGACGCGTCGCTGCTCGCGGAAGCCCAGGCGGGCCTGCGCGCCGGCTTCGACCCGCAGTGGGGCGGCTGGGGGCGGGCGCCGAAGTTCCCGCCCGCGCCGGTGCTCGAGTTCCTGCTGCGGCGCGGCGAGGAGGAGATGACCCGGCGCACGCTCGACGGGATGGCGCTCGGCGGGATGTATGACGTCGTCGGCGGCGGCTTCCACCGCTACTCGGTCGACGAGCGCTGGCTCGTACCGCACTTCGAGAAGATGCTCTACGACAACGCGCTGCTTGCGTCCGTCTACCTGCGCGCCGCCAGGCAGTTCGACGACGAGCGCTACCGTCACGTCGCCGAGCAGACCATCGACTACGTCCTGCGCGAGCTCGCGCTCCCGGGCGGCGGCTTTGCCTCGGCCCAGGACGCCGACACCGACGGCGTCGAAGGGCTGACGTTCACCTGGGCGCCGGGCGAGGGCGCACCCGACGAGCTCCTGCTGCCGTTCGAGGACGGTCGCTTCGTGCTGCGCGGCGAGCTCGACGAGGCCACACGTGCGCGGCTGCTGGCGCAGCGCGAGCTAAGGCCGCAGCCGCTGCGCGACGACAAGGCGATCGCATCCTGGAACGGGTTGTTGCTCGCCGCGCTCGCGCAGGCAGGGCGCATCGAGCCGGCGGTTGCGCTCGCGGACTTCCTGCTCGGTCCGCTCTCGACGCCGGAGGGACGGCTGCATCGCACGTGGCGCGACGGTGTCGCGAAGGGCACGGGGTATCTCGAGGACTACGCCGATGTCGCGCACGGGCTCGCCGAGCTGCACGTGGCGACCGGAGAGCCGCGCTGGCTTCTCGAATCGCATCGGCTGGCGACGCTTGCCGTCGCGCTGTTCGCCGATCCCGAGGGGGGTGGCTTCTTCCAGACGGCCGTCGACGGCGAGCCGCTCGTCGCCCGCAAGAAGGAGCTCGACGACCACCCGACGCCGAGTGGGAACGCGATGCTGGCCTACGTGCTCCTGCGCCTCGCACGGATCTGGGGCGACGACGAGCTGGAGCGTCAGGGCGTCTCCGTGCTGCGGCTCGTCCGCGACCTGCTCGTGCGCGCCCCGTCGGCGTTCGGCTGGCTGCTCGTCGCGCTCGACCAGCACCTGGCGCCACACCGTGAGCTGGCGATCGTCGGCGCCCCCGAGGCGGCGGTCGCGACCGCCGCCCTCAGGACTGCCGCACCGACCGACGTCGTCGCCTTCGGCCCGTCGGACGACGTGCCGCTGCTCGAGGGCCGAACGCTCGTCGACGGGCAGGCAGCCGTCTACGTCTGCGAACGGTTCGCCTGCGCGCTGCCCGTGACCGATCCGGCGAGCTGGGTGAGCGGCTGCAGTGCAGCGCAGCCTCCCGTGATCACTGCGGGACGGCCTCGCGTCTTCCGCAGGTGCCTCGACCTGCGGTCGACGACCTCGCGCCGCTCGGCCGTGACGGGCTCGTCGGCGGCGACGGGATCGTGCACCGGCACGTACTGCACCTGATCCCAGTTCGACGGCGTGCGCCGCGGCTGCCGGCTCGACGCGGCACCGAGCGTGTAGCCGATCCCGAACGCGAGGACGCCGGCCCATGTGCCGAGGCTCACCACGACGTCCCGAACGCCGAGGTCGACCCGACCAGGCGAGCACATGGCTCCGGAACCAGTTGCCCTCGGGTTGCATCGCGAGCAGCACCCAGCCGGCCACGATCAGCACCGGCAGGAACACGAAGACGAACATCGCGAGCGGATGCCCGTCCCGCCCGCGCAGCTGCGTGAGGGCGAGCACCAGCCCCTGCCGCCGCGACGATCCCGCAGCGGCCCAGTAGCCGCCGGTCGAATGCGCGTCCCACCTGGGCGCCGACCCACAGGAGGGCGCCGCGCCTGCGGCCGCCCGAGCGAGCGTCGCTCCAGCTCTTGTCCTTCCGTTCATGTCGAACCTCACTTTCCGAGTCTCGTGGAAGAACGAAATCGGGGTTTGCGGGTTGCGCGGCCTCCGGCAGCGTCTTTAGAGCTCCGCCCGATGGCGCTGCTCTCCGTCCGCAACGTGACCCGCCGCTTCGGAGGGATCGTCGCGATCGACGAGGTCTCGCTCGACGTCGAGCCGGGCGAGGTGGTCGGGTTGATCGGCCCGAACGGCGCCGGCAAGACGACGCTCTTCAACGTCGTCACCCGCCTCTACAAGCCGGACTCCGGCGAGCTCGACTTCGACGGCAAGACCCTGCTGCGCACGCCACCGCACCGGGTCGTCCGGCGCGGGATCGCGCGAACGTTCCAGAACGTCGAGCTGTTCCGGACGATGAGCGTGCTCGACAACGTCCTCGTCGGCGCACACACGCGCACCAAGCCGTTTGCCGGCGACGCGCCGCGGGTCCGTGCGCTCGAGGTCCTCGACTACGTCGGGATCGCGGATGTCGCGCGACCGTCCGGCGGACGGCCTGCCGTTCGGGACGCTGAAGCGGGTCGAGCTCGCGCGGGCGCTCGTCGCGGCGCCGCGGCTCCTGCTGCTCGACGAGCCGGCCGGAGGGCTGAACCACGAGGAGGTCTCGGAGCTCGGCGCGTTCATCAAGAAGCTCCGCACCGACTTCAACCTCACCGTGCTCCTCGTCGAGCACCACATGGGGCTCGTGATGGGCATCGCCGAGCGCATCTATGTCCTCGACTTCGGCCGCCTGATCGCCCAGGGGACGCCCGAAGAGGTGCAGCGGAACCCGGCGGTGATCGAGGCGTACCTCGGCGCAGAGCCGTCCGCCGCCTGAGCATGACGGCACTCGCCTGGGAGGGCTGCCTCAACGTCCGTGACCTCGGAGGCCTGCCGACCGAGGACGGCCGTCGCACGCGCGCCGGCGCCCTCGTTCGCTCCGACAACGTCCGCAAGCTGACCGACGCGGGCTGGCGCTCGCTCGCCGCGCACGGGGTGGTGCGGATCGTCGACCTGCGGTGGCCCGAGGAGCTCGCCGAAGATCAGCCGCGTGACGTCGACATCGACGTCGTGCACATCTCGGTGCTCGGTGAGACGATCGATCCCGAGTACATCGAGACGCTCGACGAGCATCTCGACTCGGTCGACGACGTCGCCGACCACTATGCGTGGTCGTACGTCGACTTCCTCGAGCGTTACCGCGACCGCTTCGGGCGCGCGTTCGCGGCGATCGCGGACGCCGACGGCACCGTCGTCGTGCACTGCGCCGGCGGTAAGGACCGCACGGGGCTCGTGGCGGCGCTCCTGCTGCGCCTCGCAGGCGTCGGCTACGCCGAGATCGGTGCCGACTACGCGGTCTCGGAGCGCAACCTCGGCCCGGAGCTCGAGCGGCTGTGGCTCGATGCGCCCGTCGAGGGCGTCGAGCGCACGCGCCGCGAGAAGCTCAGCCGGACGCCGGCCCAGGGAATGGTGCGTGCGCTCGGGGAGATCGAGCGCCGGTACGGCGACGTCGCGGCGTATCTGCGCGCGACCGGATTGAACGACGATCAGATCGACCGGCTGCGAGAGCGGCTTGTCGCTGCTTGAGCTGCGCGACGTCGGCGCGCGCTATGGCGCGATCCGCGCGTTGCACGGCGTCACGCTGACGGTCGACGAAGGCGACTTCGTCGCGATCCTCGGCGCGAACGGCGCCGGCAAGACGACGACGCTGCGCGCGATCTCCGGCACCGTGAAGACGACGGGAGACGTGCTGCTCGACGGCCACAAGGTCTTCCGCCGGACGCCCGAGGCGATGGCGCGCGAGGGGATCGCGCACGTGCCGGAGGGCCGCGGCACCTTCTCGACGCTCTCGGTGCTCGACAACCTCCGCCTGGGCGCCTGGGTGCAGCGCGGGCTCTCCGAGCGCGACCTCGCGCACGTCTTCGAGTTCTTTCCGATCCTCTACGAGCGTCGCGAGCAACAGGCGGGCACGCTGTCGGGCGGAGAGCAGCAGATGCTCGCGCTCGGCCGCGCGATGATGGCGAAGCCGCGGCTGCTGCTCCTCGACGAGCCGTCACTCGGCCTCGCACCGCTCGTCGTGCTCGAGATCTTCGACACGCTCCGGAAGATGAACGAGAGCGGGACGACGCTCGTCGTCGTCGAGCAGAACGCGACGCTTGCGCTCTCGGCCGCCCGGAACGCGTACGTGCTCGAGACGGGCCGGGTGGTTCTGGGCGGGCCGGCGACGGAGCTCCAGAAGGACGAGTCCGTACGCCGGAGCTACCTCGGGTACTGATGACGAACTTCCTCCAGCAGGTCGTCAGTGGTCTCGCCTCGGGTGGCATCTACGGCCTGCTGGCGCTCGCGATCGTGCTCATCCACCGCTCGACCGGCATCGTCAACTTCGCGCAGGGTGAGCTGGCGACGCTCTCGGCCTTCGTGTGCTGGACGCTGCTCGACCACGGCTGGGCGTTCTGGCCCGCGTTCGGCGCGACCCTCGCCCTCTCGCTGGCGGGCGGCATCGTGATCCAGCAGACGTTGATCCGCCCGATCCAGAACGGCCCGCCGGTCGGGATCCTGATCATGACCATCGGCCTTCTGATCGCCGTGAACGGCCTGACCACCTGGATCTGGGGAGGCGCAGCGAAGCAGTTCAAGGGGCCGTTCTCGACCTCGCCGATCAACGTGGGCGGTGTCGCGTTCTCGAAGCAGGACCTCGGCGTGATCGCCGTCTCCATCATCGCGGTCGTGCTGATGGGGCTTCTCTTCTCGAAGACGAAGCTCGGGCTCGGGCTGCGCGCCACCGCCGTCAACCCGGTCGAGGCCCGGCTCGCCGGCGTGCGGGTCGGCGCGATGCTCGCGCTCGGCTGGGGGCTTGCCGCCGCGCTCGGCGCCGTCGCGGGCATCCTCGCGGCCCCGTCGCTCTTCCTCGAGCCGAACATGATGCAGACGGTCCTGCTCTATTCGTTCGCGGCCGCGGTGCTCGGCGGCATGGACTCGCCGATCGGCGCGGTCGTCGGCGGTCTCGTGCTCGGCGTGCTGCTGAACCTCGTCGGCACCTACGTGCACTGGGTCGGCGGCGAGCTGCGGCTCGCGACGGCGCTCGCGGTCATCCTCGGCGTGCTCCTCATCCGGCCGGCCGGCCTCTTCGGCCGTGCGGCGGTGAGACGCGCATGAGGCTGCGGCTGGGAGTGCTCGGAGGCGCGGTCGTCGTGCTCGCGCTGTTGCCGATCGCGCTCTCGGACTTCCGGACGGTCCAGCTCGCGACCGTCGGCGTGTACTTCATCGCGATTCTCGGGCTCGACGTGCTTACGGGAAACAGCGGTCAGATCTCGCTCGGCCACGGCGCGTTCATGGCAGTGGGCGGCTACACGACGGCGATCCTCATGACGAACCACGGCGTCCGCGACGTCTGGACGATCCCGGCCGCGGCAGCGGTCGCGGGCGGGATCGGCCTCGTCGCCGGAATCCCGGCGCTGCGGCTCCCGGGCCTCTACCTCGCGCTCGCGACCTTCGCCTTCGCGCTCGCGCTCCCGACCGTGCTGAAGAAGTTCGACCACTTCACGGGCGGCTCGACGGGCATCACGCTCTTCGGCAGGCCGACCGAGACCGGCCACGGCGCCGGGGTGAACATCCTCGGCGTGCACCTGACGAACAACGAGTGGCTCTACGCGCTCACGTGGACGATCGGGGTCGCGCTGTTCCTGGTCGTCTGGTGGCTGCTTGCCTCGCGCTTCGGCCGCTCGCTGCGCGCGCTGCGCGACAGCGAGCTCGCAGCCGTCGCCTCTGGGGTGAACCGTTCGGCGTACAAGGTCGCCGCGTTCGGGCTGTCGGCCGCGTATGCCGGCGTCGCCGGCTCGCTGCTCGCGATCAACGTCGCCTACGTGAGCCCCGACACGTTCCCGATCCAGCTCTCGCTCTACCTCCTCGTCGGCTCCGTCGTCGGCTTCTTCGGGTCGATCTGGGGCGCCATCTTCGGCGCGCTCCTGATCCAGTTCCTGCCGGACGTCGTCGGCGTGATCCCGCACGTCGACACGAAGCAGGGCGGGCCGACGACGTTCTTCTACGGGGTCGTGCTGATCGTGCTCATGCTCGTGCTGCCGCTCGTGCTGAAGGTCGCGTCGAGTGTCTCGAATCGCCGCTACCCTCGGACGGAGTGACGAAGAACACCGCCGCGCTCTCGGTCGTCCTGCTCGCGCTCGTCGTCGCCGCCGTCGCCGGGGCGCGCTCACTGGCCACTCCGGGTGTCTCCGCGACGACGATCACGATCGGCTCGAGCGGCCCCCTGACGGGCGAGGCTGCCGCGGCCGCCGGCGTGCTGAGGGGCGCCGACGGCTACTTCAAGTACGTGAACTCGCGCGGCGGCGTGAACGGGCGCAAGATCGACTTCAAGTACCTCGACGACGCGTACGACCCGTCGCAGACGGTGCAGAACGTGCGCGAGCTGATCCAGCAGGACAACGTGTTCGCGCTCTTCTCGGTGGTGGGCACCAACAGCAACCTCGCGATCCGGGACTTCACGAACGCATCCGGCGTCCCGCAGGTGTTCTCGGCCGCGGGCGCGACGACGTTCGGAAGCGCCTACGCGAAGTACCCGTGGACGATCGGTTACCTGCCGCCCTATGCCGAGGAAGGGAAGATCTACGCGCGCCACATCCTCGCCACCGACGCGAAGCAGGCGAAGATCGCCGTGCTCTACCAGAGCGACGACTACGGCAAGGACCTGCTCAGCGGGTTCCGCGCGGGCCTCGGTGCGCAGGCGCGCAAGCTGGTCGTGCAGACGGTCGGCTACGACCCGACGACGTCGGACGTGCAGTCGCAGGTCGCGCAGCTGAAGGCGAGTGGCGCGAACACGTTCATGATCTTCGCGTTCGGCAAGTTCGCGATCCAGTCGTTCGTCTACGCGAACAAGCTCGGTTGGAAGCCGAAGATCTACGTGAACGACGTCGCGTCGGCCACGTCGATCATGAAGCTGAATCCGCAATCGACCGCAGAAGGCACGATCTCGATTCTCTGGGGCAAGGACCCCGCGACCCCGGCCTTCGCGAAGGACGCAGGCGTCGCGCTCGCGGCGAAGATCATCAAGAAATACGTGCCCGGCGGCGATCCCTCCGACGGCTTCCTGGTCGCCGGCATGGCCGAGGCGTTCTCGTTCGTCGACGCGCTGCAGAAAGCCGGCTCGAACCTGACCCGCAAGGGCCTGATGACCGCGGTGACCCATATGAACGAGACGAACAACCCGTTCCTGGTGCCTGGCGTGACGGTGCACACGACGCCGACCTTCCGGTTCCCGATCTCGTCCGTCCAGCTCCAGCGCTGGCACAAGGGCCACTGGGTGCCGTTCGGCGCCGTGCAGTCTGCGAGGCCGTAGTCGACTAAGGCAGGAACAGCGGTGCGGGGGCCGAAACCCCATCTTCGTGCGCCGCTTGATTGCGCTCATCTCTTTGGCCGCCGCACTGACAGCCGCTCCCGCGGTTGGGGCTGCCGCCAACCCGCAGATCGCCGGGCTGCAGGTGGCGCTGCGCGCGCACGGGCTCTACCTCGCCCAGATCGACGGCCTCTCCGGGCCCAAGACCGCAGCGGCGATCGACGCGTTCGAGGCCAAGCACGGCCTGCCCCGCGGCCCTGCGAATGCGCGCGTGCGCGCCGCGCTCGGCCCGCTCGGGCGCCCGCTCTTCGGCTCCCGGACACTGCGCCCCGGCGACTTCGGCTGGGATGTCTCCGTGCTTCAGTTCCTGCTGACGAGGCGCGGCGTCTACACCGGCGCGCTCGACGGCTACCTCGGCAAGGAGACGGCGGCCGCACTGCGGCACTACCAGCGCCTCCTGCACCTGTCGACGGATGCGGTGATGGGGCCGCGAACGCTCTCGGCGATCGTTCGAAAAGACCGCGTCCCGGTCCGCGTGCGCCCCGCGAGCGTCCCGTCCTCGGTGCACGTCGTTCGCGTCGGCGACACGCTGACTGCGCTCGCCGCGCGCTATGGCACGACGGTCCCGGCGCTCGCAGCGGTCAACCACATCGATCCCGCGCGTCCAATCGTGATCGGGCAGCGGCTACGCCTTCCGATCTCGACGCGCTCGCTCGAGGCCCCGAAGGTCGACGTGCGGTCGATGCTCGACGCCTGGTCATCGCGCCTCGGCGTCGATCCGCACCTCGTGCGCGCGCTCGCGTGGATGGAGTCCGGCTTCCAGACGCACCTGGTCTCGGACGCCGGTGCCCGCGGGATCCTGCAGACGCTGCCAACGACCCGTCTCTATGTCGAGAACGTGCTGGCCGGGCGCGCGATCCCGCACACGGTCGACGGCGACATCGAGGTCGGGGTGCTCTATCTCCGTCATCTGCTGCAGGCCTTCGGCGGCAACGAGCACCTGGCGCTGGCCGGCTGGTACCAGGGCGAGCGCGCCGTCAAGAGCTACGGGCCGTACAAGGTGACGAAGCCGTTCGTCGCCGACGTCCTCGCGCTGCGCACGCGCATGTAACCTGGCCGCCCGATGAAGCGCGCTGTCCCACTCGTCGCGGGCGTTGTTGCCGCGCTCGCCGCCGCGTCCTGGGGCTCCGCCGCATTGAAGCCGCTTCCCGGCATCCGCACGCCGTCGCGGAACATCCAGTGCACCTTCGTGCCTGCGGCGCGCGGATCGGCGTCGAGCCTCGTCTGCATGATCGCGCACGCGAACTACTCGGCCGCCCTGCAGCATCGGTGCATCGCGCCCCCGACCAGCCTCGACTGGCACGGCTTCGAGCTTCCCGCGACCCGGAAGGGAAGCGTCTCGTGTAGCGGCGGCATCTTCTACGACCCCGCGTCGGAGCGGCCCGTCTTCACGTCCCTCGCCTACGGCAGGACCTGGCGGCGCGGCCCGTTCACGTGTGTCTCGCGGCGCACCGGCCTGAACTGCACGAACGGCCGCGGCCACGGCCTGTTCCTCTCGCGCGAGTCCTGGCGGGCCTGGTAGCGAAGAGCGCTCAGACCTCGAGCGCGAGGAGATCCTCGACGGTCTCGCGCCGGCGGATCAATCGAGCCTCGCCCCCGGAGACGAGCACCGCGGCCGGGCGGGGAACGGCGTTGTAGGTCGAGCTCATGGCCAGCGTGTACGCCCCGGTGACGGGAACGGCGAGCAGGTCGCCGCGGCGCGGCTCGGGCAGCTCCACCCGCTCGATCAGGACGTCGCCCGACTCGCAGTGCTTGCCCGCCACCGCGTAGACGCCCGCCACCGGCTCGTCGGCGCGGTTGGCGATCAGCGCGGTGTAGCGCGCGTTGTACATCGCCGGGCGCGGGTTGTCCGACATCCCGCCGTCGACCGTGACGTACGTGGTCGCCGCGCTGGCCTTCTTCACGACTCCGACCGTGTACAGCGTGACGCCGGCCCGGGAGACGATCGAGCGCCCCGGCTCGAGGATCAGCGCCGGCGCGGGGAGGCTCTGCAGCTGGAAGGCGCGCGCGAGCTCGCCGACCATCCCGCCCACGAACTCGCCGATCGTGAACGACGGCTCCTCGAGCACGTGCCGCGCGCCCAGGCCGCCGCCGAGGTCGATCGTCCGCGGCGTCCAGCCCAGCTCGGCGCGCAGCCGGGCTGCGAAGCCGGCGACCCAGTCGACGGTCATCAGCGAGGCGCCGAAGTGCATCAGCTGCGAGCCGACATGCACGTGGAGCCCCTCGGCCTCCGGCATGAGCCTGATCGCCTCGACGGCGTCCTCGGGCGGGAGCCCGAACTTCGAGCCGTGGTGCGCGGTCTTCACGGCCTCGTGCGTGTCCGCCTCGATCCCCGGCGTGACGCGGATCAGGAAGCGGGTGCCGCCGAGCGCCTGCGCGCGGTCGAGCTCGTCGAGCGAGTCGACGACGATCAGCGCCCCGGCGTCGGTGGCGCGCCGCAGGAGCTCGTCCTCCTTGTTGTTGCCGTGGATGACCATGCGCTCGCCGGCGATCCCGGCCCGAAGCGCGAACTCGAGCTCGCCGACCGTCGAGACGTCGGCGCCGAGCCCTTCCTCGGCGAGCAGCCGGAGCACCGCAATCGACGGGAACGCCTTCGTCCCGTAGGCGACGAGCGCGCCCGGGGCGGCCGCGAGGTAGGCCTGGGCCTGGCCGCGGATGGTCGCTTCGTCGTAGACGACGACCGGCGTCCCGAACGTCCGGGCGAGCTCCGAGGCCCCGACGCCGCCGATCGTGAGCTCGCCGTCCACGACGGCGGCGCCGTCGGGAAGCAGGTCGAGGAGGAGGGTCTCCGTGGCTGGCTGCATCAGGGCTCCATCGTTACACTCAGGGCAGTGAATCACCTTCTTACCTGAGCCAGGGAGCAGACGCGGCGCTGCCGCGGTGAGCTCCCCACGGCCTCTCACGCGAGAGGCTTTTTCGTCTCTGGGAGACCGCGCCAAGCAGAGGAAGACGATGGACGAGTACGACGCACACGCAATCGAGAGGAAGTGGCAGGCCGTCTGGGACGCGGAGCGCGCCTTCGCGGTCGAGAACCCGGCAGCCGGGGGCGGCGGACGACCGCCATTTCTACATGCTCGAGATGCTCCCGTATCCGTCCGGAAGCCTGCACATGGGGCACGTGCTGAACTACACGCTCGGCGACGTGATCACGCACTTCCGCCGTCGCACCGGGCACACGGTGCTGCGCCCGATGGGCTTCGACTCGTTCGGGCTGCCGGCGGAGAACGCGGCGATCAAGGAGGGCGGGCAGCCCGCTCGAGATCACCGAGCGCAACATCGCGTCGATCATCGAGCAGATGCGCCGGATGGGGTGGGCGATCGACTGGGACCGCGAGGTCTCGGCGCACGAGCCGTCGTACTACCGGTGGACGCAGTGGCTCTTCCTGAAGTTCTTCGAGCACGGGCTCGCCTACCGCAAGGAGGCGCCGGTCAACTGGTGCCCGCACGACCAGACGGTGCTCGCGAACGAGCACGTCGTCGACGGCCGGTGCTGGCGCTGCAACTCGATCGTCGAGATCCGCAACATGGCGCAGTGGTTCTTCAAGATCACGGCCTACGCCGACGCGCTGCTCGACGATCTGGCGACGATCGACTGGCCGGAGCGGACGAAGAAGATCCAGACGAACTGGATCGGTCGCTCCGAGGGCGCCGAGATTCTCTTCCGGGTGGACGAGCTCGAGCTCGACATCCCGGTGTTCACCACCCGGCCGGACACGCTCTTCGGTGCGACCTTCTTCGTGATCGCGCCCGAGTCGCCGCTCGTCGACCAGCTGACCGAGGGCCTGGCCGGCGCCGAGGAGGTGCGTGCGTACGCGCGCGTCGCCGGCGCGCGCCCCACCGAGGAGCGCGAGCAGCGCGAGAAGACGGGCGTCTTCACCGGGCGGTACACGACGAACCCCGTGACCGGCGAGAAGATCCCGATCTGGGTCTCCGACTACGTGCTGATGGAGTACGGCACCGGCGCGATCATGGCGGTGCCTGCCCACGACGAACGTGACCGCGAGTTCGCGGAGCGCTTCGAGCTGCCGATCGTCCCCGTGATCGACGACGACGGCAGGCTGATCAACTCCGGGCCGTTCGACGGTCGCCCGTCGGACGAGGCGAAGCGCGAGATCGTCGAGTCGCTGCTCCGCCCAGGGCAAGGGCAATCCCGCGATCAACTTCCGCCTTCGCGACTGGAGCTTCTCGCGGCAGCGCTACTGGGGCTGCCCGATCCCGATCATCTACTGCGAGGACCACGGCGCCGTGCCCGTGCCCGAGGACGAGCTGCCGGTGCTGCTGCCGGAGGTCGACGACTACCGGCCGAAGGGCGAGCCGCCGCTCGCATCCAACGCGGAGTTCATCAACGTGCCGTGCCCGGTCTGCGGCAAGCCGGGCCGCCGCGAAGCGGACACGATGGACACCTTCGTCGACTCGTCGTGGTACTTCCTGCGCTACACCGACCCGCGCAACGAGAGCGCGCCGTTCGATCGCGCGATCGCCGACTACTGGATGCCCATCGACCAGTACATCGGCGGGATCGACCACGCGAAGGGCCATCTGCTCTATTCGCGCTTCTTCGTGAAGGCGATGAACGACCTCGGGATGCTCGGTTTTCGCGAGCCCTTCCAGCGGCTGTTCCACCAGGGGTGGGTGAGGCTCGACGGCAAGCGCATGTCGAAGTCCCAGGGCGGCGATCTCGCCCGACGAGCTGATCGAGATGTTCGGCGCCGACTCGATCCGCGTCTACATCCTCTTCTACGGCCCCGCCGACCAGGACATCGACTGGACGCCCGACGGCATCGACGCGACCGCGCGCTTTCTCCGGCGGCTGTGGCGTGTCGTGCACGAGGCTGCTGCAGGTCCTCCGTCGCCGGAGGGCGTCGACACGCCGCTCGCGCGCAAGGCGCACGAGACGATCGCGCGCGTCACCGACGACATCGACCGCCGCTTCGTCTTCAACACGCCGATCTCGGCCGTGATGGAGCTCGTCAACGAGCTTTCGAAGGCGCCCGGCGACCCCGCCGCGCGCTTCGCGGCCGAGACGGTGGTGTCAGTCCTGCAGCCCTACACGCCGCACATCGCCGAGGAGCTGTGGGTCACGCTCGGCCACGAGCGGCTCTGGGAGCAGCCGTGGCCGGTCGCCGACGAGTCGCTGCTGCAGCGCGACACGATCGAGCTCGTGCTCCAGGTGAACGGGAAGGTCCGCGACCGCATCCAGGTGCCTGCCGGGCTGCCGGAGGCCGAGCTGATCGCGCTCGCGCGTGCGTCCGAGAAGGTGCAGGCGCATCTGAACGGCGAGGAGCGGCGCGTGATCGTCGTGCCGGACAAGCTCGTCAACATCGTCGTCTAGGACGGCCCCGCCCGGCGCCGGCGCCGCTCGCTGGGGACGATTTGTTGCGCTTTCGGCACAGTGCCGTCACCCACCCGTGACGATTCCGTCGGCACCGTTGGACGGTGCCCACACCTTCCCTCACGGTGCTGCAGCGCCGGCTGCTCGCGGCCGCGATCCTCTGCGCCGTCGCGCTCCTCGTAGGCTGGCGGCACCTCGGAGGCCACGCGGCCGCCACGCCGCTCGTCGTCGCGCCGCTCGCCCCGCCCGCCGCCGCGGGGCAGGCGGCCGCGGCGAGCGCCGGGCCAGCGCCCGCCGGCCGGCGGCTCGTCGTCGACGTCGCCGGAGCCGTCCGTCGACCGGGCGTCTACCGGCTCACGCCGGGCGCGCGCGTCGCCGATGCAGTCGCGCGCGCCGGCGGCCTGACGCGGTCCGCCGAGCGCACCGCGGTCAACCTGGCGGCGCCGCTCGCCGACGGCGAGCAGGTGCTCGTCGCGGCTCGCGGTTCTCCGGTTGCCGGTTCTTCGGCGGGTGCTGCGCCCGGCTCGCCGGTCACGTCGGGGCCGGTCTCGCTCAACTCGGCGACTGCCGAGGAGCTCGACACGCTGCCGGGCGTCGGCCCGGTGACTACGAGTTGCGATTACTCCTGGGCTAACATCCGCGCCTCGAACGTGGATGCGGCAGGCGACATCTGGCAACCGACCTTCTACCCACACGGTCGGTTCCTTCGGCTTTTCGTCAGCCACACGAGCGCCCACAAGGTGGAGGTTCAGCTTCTCAGCTCGGCACTCGCGTCTCAAGGGATCGCTGGGTTCGTCGCTCACGAGTCGATCAACCCCACCGCGCACTGGGAGGACGTGATCAGGATGGCGCTCCGCGACTGCGAAGCACTGGCGGTCTACCTGACCAGTGATTTTCCGAAGAGCCAATGGACAGATCAGGAAGTCGGCGCTGCAGTCGCCCGCGACGATGTGGTCGTCCTGCCGCTCAAGGTGGACATCAACCCGTACGGATTCATCGGCGGTACCAGGCGATGCAGGCACGCGGCATCGGCCCGGACGTGCTAGCCGAGCGGATGGCGGGCGCTCCGAGGCCATCCGGCTGCACTAGAGGCGCGATGGCCGAGGTGACCGTTGACAGGTTCGTCCGCTCGCACTCGTACGACGACGCGCGAAAAAACCTCAATCGCCTTCGGGGACTGCCGCGCGACCTTTCAACGCCGGCCTTCGCCGCATCGGTCAGGCAAGCCGTCGTTGACAACGGCCAATTGCGGGACGCCAATACGGCTCGCAGACCGTGCCGGCTGCGGTGGCCAACTTGCTCACATCGCTCTCGCTCTAGTCGGGTACCTGGTCACACTCGCTCGTTTCGGTGGGCGAAGTACCCGTCACGCTTCACGTCGGGCGGTGCCCACCAGTCGAACGTCGTGATGTCGATCCATGTATCTCGGCCGGACCTCGGCGAGTGCCTGGAGTCGGAGCCGATGGGGGACACCGTGAGCTCGCTGGCCCGGTCGAGCAGGCGTCCCGGCTCGAACTCCGCGATCAGCTCCCGCGAGTTGCGACCGAGCACAGCGAACGGCGTCGGGAAGGCAAAGCCGTCGTCGCTCCCGGGGCGAAGCTTGCTCCGTGTCGTCACCCAACGAAGCGTCGGCTTGCCATCCTCGCCCTCGATGACCAGTCGCAGGTCGCCAACGAGGCGGGCAACCGCCCCGCTGTTGAACAGGACTAAGGGGAAGCGAAGCCGCAGCGCATCACCCGAACCGCCGAAGGCATACGCGCCTGGGCGAATAGAACGGAGACGCCCTCTGCGGGCGTTGAGCACCCAGAAGGAGGCGAGCGTGAAGACCAGCGCCGTGACGGCGATGAGATTGCTGCTCGTCATGTGAACGTGAACGGAGGCAAGCATCCCGACGAGCTTGCCGTGGCTCACGGACGGAGCCGGAAGATGACCCGAGTGCGTCTTCCTTTCGGCTGGGGCACACCGATAGGTTCTGTACGTACTCCTGAATCGTGCATTGACCGACTTGAGAGGCCCGTGAGGGCCTTTCGTCGTTCAGAAGTCTGAGCGGCCCAGCTTGGACTGGGCCGCCAGCCTGACAACCAGCTCGCTGTGCTCCCGTCCAGCATCTCGCTACAGGCAACGGCTGACGTGCACCACCGTCGAAGGAGCCGAACTGGCCCCTCTCGTTGCGCGGCTGGGCAGGCCTGCAGTCGCCGCAGCCAACAGCGCCCGCTGTCGGCCTGCCTTCGCAGCTCTGGCTGTAGCGAACACAACTTGGGCAGGCTCCTGGCTGGGACGACCAGCCGCCCCGAGTCTGGCGAGCTGACCCGCCTGACTCTCGACCTGCTCCAGGGTCTGCCCGGTCAAAAAGGGCAGCGCATCCTCACCGAGGCCGTGGTTACGGGCTACCTCTGAGCGAAGCTGATCCAGCCCGCTGCTCAAGCCGGGACTGACTCCTGCACTCCACCGAGCAGATGAGCCCAGGGGTCACGAAGACGGGTCAGCGTCGGGCCCACCTCACCGTCAGCGTTGAGCAGAGCCGCCGCAGCCCGGAAGCACTCCTCGGCTACCGACCAGCTCACATCACCAGGGGCTACCGGGGCCACCTTCGTGACGCAGCTGGGCGATGCTTGAGGCGATCTGCTCCCGCTCCAGCCAGCCAGCGACCAGAGCTGCGGCCGCCTCGTTGACCTTCTCGGCAGCCACCCGGCCGTCGGCCTCCAGGGCCTCGACCAGTTCGCCCAGGTGTGAGGCGATGTGGGCCCTGATCGCCTGGTCGGCGTCACGTACCGCCGACTTGGCACCCTCGACCCGCTCCGGCCACGGCTGATCTGCCTTGCCCTTCGCAGATGCGGCCAGGGCCTCCTCCAGGCTGTGCCGTTTTGTCGCGGTGAGGCCGAGTCGCTCACCTTCGGCCAGCGCGGCTGATGCATCCCGCGCTGCCGCCACTGCTGCGAGCGCCACTCCTGCTCGAGGTCACTGACGCGAGCAGCAGCGCGAGCCCGACGCTCGTTCAGTGCTGCAAGGTGGGCCGTCGCCTCGGCCTCGGCATGAGCCGTGGCCATGACGAAAGAGTATCGCGCCTCGCTGTTCAAGACCACTTGCCGACGGCGGTCATCAGATTCTCGATTTCCGTCCTCCCTCTGGTCACTCGTATGGAACGCTGGCCCAGTCGAACCGACTGCCGCTTAGTTCTTACGCCAAGCGAGCGGTGGCCTTGTTCTTCGTCTTGATCCACAGCCGCTCGCCGGACATGGTGCGCACTAACCTGTCCGCACGTTGAAGTCGACCCATGTTTGGTCACAGTTCGAGTCGCCCTCCGCGTCGATGACGACGTAAAGCGGCTCACCGGTCGTGACGGTGGTGCTGAGCTGCGTGACCTGCGCGATCTCGCCCACCGCGAGGTGTCCGGATCGGAGAGTGGCGGCGCCCTGATCGATCGACCAGCGGAGGCCGTTGGTCGGAATCGTGCACCAGGTTTCGTTCGCCTGAATCATGGCGTCGAGGGTGACCGTGCCGGTGAGCGGGCTGCGCCAGCCGAGGATCGCGTTTTGACCGAGTGGCCGGCGTGCCCGGGCGCATTGCTACGTCACTCCAGGCCCCGCCCACCCAGACTCCGGGCAAGCCGTCAAGTCTCTGGAGTGCTGTGCCACTCCTCGGTGCTACGTCGAACACGGTGTAGAACGGGAGCAGGTGGTAGCCGGCGGGATCGTGGCTGGTTGTCCCGCTGTAGAGGTCGAACCAGGTCGTGTTGCCGTACCTGTCACGGGATGGGTTCGCGTCGTTCGGGGCCTTCACGAAGTCACTGCCGGCGTTCCAATAACCGGAGACTGTGAAGGCGTAGCGTCTGATCTTGCTGGCGTTGCCCGCGAGGTCGATCGCTCGCACGCGCATCAGATGTGCTCCGAAGCTAAGCGGTGCAGATGCTCTCGTAAGTGCGAGCACGGGCGGAGAACAGTGCTATCGATGGCGCACCTAAAGCGGATGCGCGTCGCGGGCGTTCGATTGTCTTTAGCGGCGAAGTGGAACGCTGGCGTGAGATTGTCGCTAATCGAATCGCCGTCGACCGTCGGCGCTGACGGCGGCGTGTGGTCGCGCGGCGCCGCGCCTCCGCCGGTGGGTGCGAGCGCGGCGGCCGAGGCTGCGGCGGCGATGAGGAAGAAGACGGACCTCATTGACGTCTCCTCAAGTTTTGTGTCGATAGCCACTTTAGTCGCGACTGGTACGCGCCAGACATCCGCGGATCCTCGTATTTTTCTGCGTGTCACAGGCGTCCTAGTCCGAGACGAGACGCGGTGGCTCTGGCGCGTCCACCACGGCTCCGAACCCGGGGCCGCCCGGTAGACCGCTCCAGGCGTCCTAGAACGCCTGCTGAGGGCAGAACTCGAACCGCCGAGAGCGGCCTGCTCCTTCGACCAACGCGGGAGCCCGCGAGGTGGTCAACGTGATGCTGCGAGCCTGAAGCATGGGTGGGGGCCGACCTCGGACGCGCTCCATCGTTCGACAGGGCCGCCTTCTGGCGAAAAAAACTGCGAAGACGACCCGGACAAAACGGCCAAAATGCGTTGATGGCAACCCGAGGCCAACCCCTGGAAGCTGGATTCCGAACTGGTGGACGAGCTCGTCCTCTACACCGAGCTCGGTCTGTCCCGTGAAGCTGCTGCGCGCCTGCCGGCATCGGCCCACGCTCGTTGACCCGCTGGCTGGGAGAGGGGCAGCGCGAGCTGGATGCATTTCAGCCCGGAGGCCTGGCTCACCCTGACCCTGAAGGCGCGACGAACGGGCGCAGGCGGCGGACTGGCGCGAGTTTGCCCACCGACTTGAGGAGCAGATGGATGAGCCGTTCGAGCTTCGGGCTGGGCTAGCCGCCAGCCTGCGGTCGATCCGCTCCAGCGTCCTCGTAATCACCCTCAAGTCGGAGAGGGTGGGCCGGTCAGCGATGGGCGAGTAGGCGACGATGCTGGCCGAGATCAGCTGGACCTAGCCGGTTTCCAGGCATCAGCCTTTTGGCGTTTGGCGCGGAGGTGGGCCTGCTGGGTCTGCCTCCGCTGCCGTCTGGACTGACTGCTTCTTGCTCGTCTTTCAGGGCTCTGGTCGATCCGGCTGGTGTAACCGAACTCGGAGCGGCGGCTGAGCAGGTGGAGGTCTGGGGGTACGCGCGGCTGCTCAGCATCGCCCACAGGGCTGATCCTAGGTGCGGGTTATGCTCACGGCGCGACTGCGGGTCTCAACGCTTGCCAGTTGCCGGGGGGCCGGGGCTTTTGTCCTGGCCCTTCGCACATCCAGGGGGAGGGATAATGGGGGACGTTGAGACCCCGACAAGATGCTTCCGTGGCAGAACGCGGCGAACCTGACCAGCCGCCCATAGACGAGGACGCCGAGCGCGAGGAGTACGAGCGCAAGCGCCGCGAGGCGATGCACCCGGCGGCTTCTCGGTGGACGAGAGCTGGGATCAGCGCAAGGCCCGGCTCCAGGCCGAGGAGCAGAAAGAGCTTGAAGCCGAGGAAGACGCCGGCTCCCTGGTCGAGCTGTCCCGGCGCTTCTTGCTCGCCCCGCCTACAGAGGACACCCCGGCCGAAGCTCCTGAGCACGATGAGCAGCCAGCGGTGCTCGACCTGAGTGGCAAGGTGGGCTACACCGACAAGGAGCTGGTGGCTGCTATCGGGCTGCTGCTTGAAAACCGGCTGACTGCGCGGGGGCTACAGGCTGCATCCGAGATGTCTACAGGAGAGCGCGCCGGCTCTGGAGCTGGTTCGACTCCGGGGCGGCCGACTGGGACAGAGACCTGCAACGCCCCATCGCCAAGCTGCCAGGGCTCCGGTGGGACAAGCGCGAAGGGCGTTGGTCACTGATCCGCTCTGAGTGATCCGCCTCTGATCCGCTTTTGATCCGCCTTCGATCCGCCTTCTAGCGGCGGGCAGCGCATGGCCAGTAACCACTGATCCACCGCGCGACGAGGACAGGCGGATCACCTGCCTAGCTTCCCCTGAAGCCCTCTCCTAAGGGGGTGGTGGATGAGAACGGGAGCCCGACCGCCTCAGGTCGGGCTCCCCACAACCAAGAGGAGGCAACTCTCGTGAATGAGAACGGTATCCCATCCTCAGCGCCGGGTGGTGTCGGGGGGCGGGCGCTGCGGCGGATGCGCCAGCACGTCGGCCTGACCCAGCGCGAGCTTGCTCGTCGGGCAAGGGTGTCTGAGAACACGGTCTGGGAGCTTGAACGGCAGCCGCGCAATGGTCAGGCACTTGAACGCCTGACGGTGGCGCTGATGACAGCCGGCTACCTGACTGGCGGTCCACTCGATCAACACCTGGAGCGGCGTCTGATCGAGCTAGAGCAGCGCCTGGACCAGATGGACAGGCTGCTGTTCGGCTCCTTCGATGAGGAGCCGGCGGCATGAGCGATCACCAAGACCTTCTCGCTCGCGCTCAGGAGCGAGCTGAGTCCAAGCCGATCCCGGCGGAGTGGGGCTCCTACCGCATCCAGCTTGATCCGCAGGACTCCTTTATCGGCAGGTGGCGGGGTCGGGCCACAGACGAGGCGAACGACCGGCCGATCTACCTGCTCTGGGACGAGAACGATCAGCCCTGCTGGGTGCGTGCCTACACAGCCCTGACGCGAGAGCTTGACAGGGCAGCCCCGGCAGTCGGGGATCGCGTCGTCATCTACAGGGGCGAGGACTACCCGACCCAGTACGGCAACCCCGGCCAGAGCTACGGCGTCGAGACCCAGGCAAACGCCGAGCCCGTGCCTGGCGATGTCCCGGCTGCCGTTGTCGAAGGCAGCACCGACGACGGCATCCCGTTCTAGGTGAACGACCCGCGCCCGAGAGAGCTGCTTGAGGAGGACGGTCGCAGGGCGGCGCGGCTGGGGCTGGCCATCGCCTGGACGAACGGCATCCAGGGCGCGGCAGCCAAAGAGTGTTCCCGGTCGGGCTCTGCCGCCTGGAAGGCGGCGAAGGTCCTCCCTGACGAGGCCTTCGCCGCCGCCTTCTTCGCCCAGAGGGCCCGGACGAGAAACCCCGTCTGCGCGGCGTCCGCGAGCCGGCTCGTCCTGGTGGAGATCGACCTGGACGTGCCCGACGATGCGACCCCGGACTTGGCCGAGATGGAGCCCAGGGTGGCCGCGCTCCTCAGCCGGCTGGGGCTCCAGTTCCCGACGACCGTGACGGTGAAGTCCAGGCGCGGCATCCACGTCTACTTCCGACCCGAGGACGGCTGCCAGCCGGTCAAGGTCCAGATCAGCGAGAAGGACGGCTCCGTTGCCTGGATCGGGGACGGCTACCTCGTCCTGCCCCCAGCGCTGCATCAGGTCGGCATCCCGTACGAGTACGTCAGAAACGGCAGCATCGCCACCCTGCCGGCTGAGACCTACCAGCAGCTCCAGGCGCTCGGGCAGGAGGAGCAGGCTGAGACCCACAGGCGGCTTGAGCTGGGGGAGCCGCTGCCGGTGGGCAGTCGCAACGATGGTCTCTTCCACGAAGCCCTCGGCCTGGTCCGCGATGGCGTCCCTGAGGCTGAGGCCCTGGAGCGCCTGCGCCAGGTCAACCGTGCCCTCTGTCAGCCGCCCCTGGACGACGGCCTCGTCCTGAAGGCCCACAGGGGCGCGGTCACCTGGGCGGCGAAGCACCCGACCGAGACCGTGCTGGCCAGGGCTGAGGCGCAGCGGATCCTCGAGGACCTGCACGAAGGGCGGCAGGAGCCCCGCCAGCCCCGAGACCGAGCCCAGGCACCGCTGATCGTCTCCCTGGTCGAGTTCCTCGGCGGCAGCGAGGACGACGCCGCCTGGCTCGTCGACCACCTCGCCGCCCGGGGCGCCCTCGTCGTCGTCGCCGGCCTGCCGAAGGTCGGCAAGAGCACGTTCGTCTACGGGCTGCTCGGCGCGCTCACCAGCGACCGCGACCGCTTCATCGGGCTGCCGGCCGGATCGACGTCGGCGCTGCTGATGACCGAGGAGCCGCCCGCGACGGTCGAGGAGAAGGTCGACCGGTTCGGGATCGACGACGAGCGCGTGTTCGTGATCTCGAAGCGGAAGATGGGCGCCGGCCGCACCTGGCCGAAGACGATCGCGGAGGTCGTCGCGTTCTGCCGCGCCCGCCCCGAGGTCGGCGATCTGCGTCGTCGACACCTGGGACAAGTTCGTCGGCCTGTCCTCGTCGAAGTCGGAGACCGACACCGGGACGATCGTCGAGATGATCGAGCCGCTCTACGAGCTGCTCGGGCTCGGCGTCTGCGTGATCCTGATCACCCATCAGCGCAAGGCGGAGGGCGACGTACGGGCTGCGCGTCCGGGGCGGCACCGCCCTGACCGGTTCGGCCGACGTGATCGTCGAGGTCGAGCGGCCCGCTCCGAGTCGGCGGGGCTTTCCGAGCACGGCGCGGGTCGTGAAGATCGTCTCCCGGTTCGCCGGCGCCCGACGAGATCGCGGTCGAGCTCGACGAGGACGGCTGGCGCTCGCTCGGGACCGTGAAGGCAGCCCAGGGCCGCGCGCGCAGAGATGACGTGCTCGGCCTGTTCGGCTCTGAGCCGATGACGCGCGAGGACCTGGTGCAGGCAGCGGGGGGAGGCCTGAGCGACCGGACGCTGCGCCGCCGCCTGGACGGACTCGTCGGCCACGGGCTCGTTCAGAGACTCGGTGAGGGGACGAAGGGTGACCCGTATCGGTGGCAGCTCACTGGGGCCGGAACTTTCCTGGCAACCCCAAAAAGGGTTGCCACCCTTTTGCCTGAAACTGGCTCAACAGAGCCAAAAGATTCATGGCACGCAGCAGGGGGGCCTACCCCCCGCCACGGTGCCACCAATCCGGTCGAGACCCTGCCGTGCCCCCTCCACGGAGGACTCCACAACGTCACCAGACGGGTCGCCGGGCTGATCTACCTCGGCTGCGGCTGCCAGCTCGCAGAGGAGCCCGAGGGATGAGCAGGCAGTCCACCTGGAGGCGGTTCGTGGAGCAGAGGCGCGTTGACCCTGACCTGCGCGCTCTCTACCCCTGTGCCGCTCCGACCCATCACCACCTCTGCCCTCGGCACGGCTGCCGGATCGGAGTCCTAACTGGGCTCTGCCACCAGTGCCGGGAGGAGCTGTACGCGCGTCTGGCTCAGGAGTACCCGGAGAAGGGGCAGCCGTGAGGTCCACCTGCATCACCTGCAAGGAGCCCATCGACGGCGCACGGCTTGTCATTGACGGTCACTGGGTGTGCCCGCGCTGCCTCTACGAGCGCCAGTACGGGTCGGCCGAGCCTGTGCCACCACGGCCCCGGCGACGGAAGCAACGGCCCCAAACGGAGGAGCTATTTCCGACCGCGCCCTACCTGCGCCCTGACCCACCAAAGGCCGCATAACCCATGAAGGAGGAGATGACCATGACCACCGCCGCCCCCGAGGGAGACCTGCTCCCCGACGTGATCGACAACCCGCCGCCAGCGCCCGTGACGCTGTTCGGCAGCGACCCCCAGCTTGCCCTCCGGCGGATGGCCGACCTGGCCACGGAGCTGGTGAACGTGGTCAGGGATCGCAAGATGTTCGCCCGTATCTCCGGGCGCGAGCACCTGACCTGCGAGGCCTGGACAACGCTTGGCGCACTGTTGGGGATCGTCCCGATTGTCGAGTGGACACGCCCCCTGGAAGACGGTGCCGGTTGGGAGGCACGCGTCGTCGTCAAGACCCTGGACGGTCGCATCGTCGGAGCTGCCGAGTCGATGTGCTCCCGTTCTGAGTCCACCTGGGCGAAGCGGGACGAGTTCGCGCTGAGGTCGATGAGCCAGACGAGGGCGATTTCGAGGGCCTTGCGCGCGCCGTTGGGTCAGATCGTCGCCCTCGCTGGCTACTCACCTGCCGGGGCAGAGGAGATGCCCTCGGAGCCTGAGCCCAGACCGTCTAAGACGACGATCTTCCAGAAGCAGCAGATAAACAGTCTCCTCCAAAAGCTCCAAGAAGCCGCGCCGCAGGTGGACTGGGCCGAGCAGTGCCGCCAGGTTGCCGGTGTCCCCAGCTCTGAGCTGACCGAGACCGAGGCCGAGGCTGTGATCGAACAGATGCGAGCATGGCTGCATGAGTTGGAGGGCGAGCCTGTTGATGGGTGAGTCGATCCTCACCGCAGCCGAGCGTGAGCTCCTGGCTGAGCACGGGGAAGAACTGCTTGAGCTGGAAGACCGCTACGGCAGCCAGGCCGTCGTGCTGGATCTCCACCCCGAGCTCGCGGACGTTGCGAGGGCGTTGCAACGGGCAAGAGCCCAGGCCGCTGCCGACGCGCTCGGGCTGACGCTACGCGGCGACGGCCGGCCGCTTCCCGCCGATGCCCTCGTTGACCTCGAGCTTGCCTTCTCCCAGATCGTCGCTGCGGAAGATGACGCGCAACCGTTGGGCGGGGTCACCCCTACGGCCCGCCTTGCCCGACTTCTCCACGACGACGGAATCGATCAAGGTGCGGAGTAGAACGTTGCGCTCCCCATCGCTCTCGGAATCGCGCAGCCGCTCCAGCATCTCCCGGTAAGTAGGACCTGCTGAGCGCAACTGCGCCGCGACCTTGGCGAGCTTCTGCTGCGCGGCAACCACCCGCTCCTGCCGCTCCCGTGCACCAACGGCGAAGGCGGCCTCGCCAACATCCAGAGCACTGACGGCGCGCAGGTAGGCGGCGCGTTCGGCTTCAGCCTTCTCCAGCTCCTGCTCGACCGCCTCGATGTCCACGCCCTTGCGCTTGCTCGTCCCGACTGCCCGTGATGACGCGAGCCTGTCGAGCACCTGGCCGAGCACGAACTTGTCGGTCATCCGGACGCTCATCTTCGCCTGGTTCTCGCAGCGGGTCAGGCACATGTAGTGGTCGAAGTAGACCCACTCGCCGGCTGCGTTCTTCCGGCGCTGACCACCTCGGGACATCGGCCCACCGCAGCCTGCACACCTGACGAGTCCGGCCAGGATTGCCGGCTCCGGTCGGCGTACAGGTCCGTTTGCTGAGCCCTTCCCGTTCACGACGGCCTCCCAGAGCGAGCGCGGTACAAGCGGTTCGTGCGCGTCTTCGATCAGGATCCGCTCACCGCCGACCGTGCGCTCCAGGCGACCGATGTTCATCGAGGTCGTGAGCATGTCGGCCGCCGTGCTCGGCCTCCAGAGCCGCCCGTCCTCGCGCGGCATCTTCTTATCGAGCATCTTGGCCAAGGTCGCCCAGGAGTCACCGGCCAGCCGGCGCTCGTACATCTTGCGGATCGTCGGTGCGGTCTTCGGGTTCGGGATCATCCGGCCGTCTTCATCACGCAGGTAACCGAGCGGGGTGGAGCCCGGATAGACCCCGCGTTCGAGAGCGCGCCGTTGGGCTGCCGCATAGGAGCCCCGGCGCTGCTCCAGCTCCAACTCGGCGAACGCCAATAGAACAGTGAGGACGGTGCGGCCGATGGGCGTCGAGGTGTCCAGGTCAAGATCGGCCACCAGGACGAACTGACCCTTCGCGGTCACGTCCTGCACCAGGCCCAGCCCCTCGATCACACGACGGGAGAGGCGGGACAGATACGGCACGGCGATGGCGTTGGCTTCGCCTCGGTCGAGTCGTTCCAACACCTCGATGAGCCCGGGTCGGGTCAGGGTGCCGCCCGACTCGTTCAGGTCTTCAACGATGTCCACCAGCTCGTAGCCCTTGCCGGCCACGAACCTCTCGATGGCCTCGCGCTGCTCCGGGACAGCGATGAACCGCTCCCCAGCTCTGTCGGCCACATCCGACACCCGCACGTACCCGATCACTCTCACTGCTGGCTCCTTCTCTTGGTTGGCCCAGGCACTGTAGCTCGTATTCTGGAGTAATCACTTCTCAGTAACCGCCGAGAAGATCGTCGCGTACCGCCAGGCGCACGGGCCGTTCACCTCCGTCGACGGCCTCGACGCGATCCCCGGGATCGGTCCGGCGCGCCTCTCCGACCTTCGGCCCCTCGTCGTGCCATGACGCGTGTCCTACCGGCCCATGTCGTCGCAGCCGCGCTCGCGACCGGGATCGCCTGCGCCAACCTCGCACGTCCCGGTCCGGGGGCGACGGTGGCGCTGCTTGCGGCAGGAGCGATCGCGATCGCACTCGCCGCACCGCGCCCTGCGCAGCTCGCGTACGTCGCGCTGGTGGCCGCGGGCGCGGGCTGGTGGTGGGGCGGCGTCAGGCTCGATCAGCTCGACCGCAGCCCGCTCAAGGCCGAGGTCGACCGCTCCGCCCGGGCGCTCGTCGAGGTGACCGGCGAGCCGCGCGTGGGCGAGTTCGGCCAGCGGCTGCCGGGGCGTGTCCGGCGCTTCGACGGGCGCCCGCTCGCCGAGCGGGTGCAGCTCGAGCTGCCGCTCGGGCGCGCGCCGCCGCAGGGCGCCCGCGTGAGCCTCCTTGCCGTCGTGCGCCTGCCGCGCGGTCCGGCGAACGGCTTCGACGAGCGCGCCTACCTCCGCCGCCAGGGCATCCACGTCGTCCTTCACGTCGACGAGTGGCATGTCGTCGGGCGACGGGGCGGGCTCGGCGGGGTCGCCGACCGGATCCGCCGCTGGCTGCGCCGCGCCTCTGCGCCCGGTCTCACGGGAGAACGGCGCGCGGTCCTCGAAGGCGTGCTGCTCGGGGACGACAACGGGCTCTCGCCTTCGCTCCAGACGAGCTTCCGGCGGTCGGGGCTCTACCACCTGCTGGCGGTCTCGGGACAGAACGTCGTCCTCCTCGCGGGCGGCGTGCTGGGCCTCGGCGTCCTGCTCGGCGCGCCGCGCTCGGCGGGGCACGTCGGGGCGCTGGCCGCGATCGCCGCGTACGTGCTCGCGGTCGGTCCGCAGCCTTCGGTGATCCGGGCCGCGGTCTCGGGCGCCGCCGTCTCGGCCGCCTGGCTCGGCGGTCGGCAGCGCGACCCGTGGCACGTGCTCCTCCTCGCCGTCGTCGTCCTGCTCGGCTGGAGCCCGTACACGCTCTTCGATCCCGGCTTCCAGCTGTCGTTCGCCGCGGTGCTCGCGATCTTCCTCGTCGCGGGCCGGGTCGCGCACGTTCTCGAGGGCTACCCGCTGCCACGCAAGCTCGGCGCGGCGGTCGCGATCTCCGCTGCGTGCAGCCTCGCGACGGCCCCGATCCTCTGGCTGCAGTTCGGCTCGGTGCCGCTTCTCGGCGTCGTCGCGAATGCACTCGTCGAGCCGGCGGTGGGGCCCCTGCTGGGGCTGGCGCTCGTCACGGCCGCCGTCGACCCGGTCTCACCCGCGGTCGCGGCGCTCCTCGCCACGGCGAACGGGTGGATCGCCGCCTACGTCGCCGCGTGCGCCCGGCTCGTCTCCGCCGTCCCCTTCGCGCAGGCCAACGGCCGTGGCGCCGCGGTCGCAGCGGCGGGCGCCCTCGGCTTCGCGGCCTATGCTTGGCGGCGATGGCGGATGAGCTCAAGCCGGCTTACCTGATCGCCGGCAGCGACCGGCCGAAGGTCGACCGTGCGGTGTGGCGGCTGCGTGCGCGCTTCGAGGCGGACGCGGTCGAGGTCCATCCCGCAGGCGAGACGAGCGGTGACGCCGCCGTCGCTGCCTGCAATGCGATGGGCCTGTTCGGGTCGGGCTCGCGCCTCGTCGTGCTCGACGGGGTCGAGGCGTGGAAGCCGCCGGACGCGAAGGCGATCGCCGACTACCTGAAGCTGCCGATGCCGGGCACGACCCTCGCGCTCGTCGGCGGCGAGTTGAAGAAGGATGCACCGATCGCGAAAGCAGTCGCCTCCGGCAAGGGCGAGGTGCTGCTCTGGGACGTCGCGCAGCGCGCCGTCGCCCGCTGGATCGCCGAGCAGTTCAAGGTGCACGGCGCGCGCGCCGAGCCGGAGGCCTGCCGCCTGCTCGCGGAGCTGGTCGGCGACGACCTCTACGACCTCGCGAGCGAAGTGGACAAGCTTGCGACCTGGGCGAACGGAGCCGAGGTGACAGAAGCCGACGTCGACGCGCTCGTCGCTCCTCGGGCCGAGTCGCCGCCCTGGAACCTCACGGACGCCTGGGGTGTCCGCGACGTCGGAGCGGTGCTGCGCGAGGCGGAGAAGATGCTCGACCGCACGGCCGACCCGCTCTCGAGGACGATCCCGCGGGTCGTCGGCAGCCTCAACAAGCACATTCGCAACGCCCGGGCCGCGCACCGGCTCGAGTCGCAGGGCCTCACGCCGCAGGACGCCGCGTCAAAGCTCGGGATGAAGCCCTACCCGGCGCAGAAGCTGTTTGCGCAGGTGCGGAACTTCAGCGCCGCCGAGCTCGACGACGCGCTCGTGCGGCTGGCCGATCTCGACCACGCGCTGAAGGGCGGCTCACGGCTGACGAACGAGCTCGAGCTCGAACGGGCGCTCGTCGACATCACGCGGCCACGCGAGACGGCGTCCGGCCCTCGCTGACGAGTTGGGTGATGGCCTTTCGCGTGATCCGTCCCGACGACTTTGCGTGGACGACCCGTCCCCACGAGCCCGACGAGCCCGCGCGCCATGTCGCCGAGCTCAGCGATGCGGCCGGCTTCACGCATACCCGCGCGAACGTGTGGCGCTACGAGCCGGGCGCCAGCGGCCGCCGCCACCGGCACCCGCTCCAGGAGGAGACGTTCGTCGTCCTCGCCGGGACGCTCACCATGTACCTCGGCGATCCGCCGGAGCGTACGGATGTGCCCACGGGCGGCCTCGTTCACATCGATCCCGGCACGGCGCTCCAGACGGTGAATCACGGTGACGACGACCTCGTCGTCTACGTGTACGGGTACCCGCCCGAAAGCGAGCACGCCGAGCTGCTCGAGCCCGCCTTGTAGCTAGAGGGTCGAGCCGGAGCCGGCCACGACACGCGCCGCCTGCGACTTCTTCCGCGCGCCGGCGTTCTTGTGGAGCGCCCCGCGCGCGACTGCACGGTCGATCAGCTGCACGAGGCCGCGGTGCTCGGCCTCGATCGCCGCGGCGTCACCGTCGGCGACGACTGTCTGGAGCCGCTTGGCGAGCGTCTTGATCGACGAGGTGTAGCGCAGGTTCTCGATCCGCTCCTGGGCGGCGATCCGGACACGCTTCTTCTGCTGCTGGATGTTCGGCATAAGTCGATAAAAAGCCCGCTCAGCGGGCGCCGCGATGGTAGCAGAGAGCGCTTCCGCCGCTCGCCCGCGTAACGTTGGCGCCGGTGGCCGACGACGCGACGATCGGCGCGGGGGAGACCGCGGCTCCGGACGGCGCGACGGGCCCCGTCCCCCCGGGCGCGGCTCATCGCAGGCGGCTCGCTCGCTCGACGCTCTTCTTCTCGCTGGCCACAGGCCTCTCGCGTGTGCTCGGGCTCGTCCGCGAGATGGTCGCGGCCTACTACTTCGGCGCCGCCGGGGCGATCAATTCGTTCACCGTCGCGTTCCAGCTGCCGAACCTCGTCCGGGCTCTCGTCGCCGACGCCGCGCTCTCGTCGGCGTTCGTCCCCGTCTTCAGCGACCTGCTGGAGAAGGGCGAGCGCAAGCGGGCCTGGCGCGTCGCCTCCAGCATCTTCTGGCTGATGCTCCTCGGGCTCGGGGGGCTGACAGCGCTCTTCATCCTCGCGGCGCCGCTGCTCATGCGGCCGTTCCACCCGGTCGACCTCGACCTCGCCGTCACGCTCTCCCGCATCCTCTTCCCGATCGTCGCGCTGCTCGGCGTCTCCGGGGTCATCGTCGGGATCCTGAACAGCTACGAGGAGTTCAGCATCCCGGCGCTGACGCCGGTTGCCTGGAACCTCGCGATCATCCTTGGCCTGGTGCTCGGCGTCCCTCGCGCCGACACCACCGACGGGAAGCTCTACGTCTACGCGGGCTCGATCCTCGTCGCGACACTCCTGCAGGTGCTGCTGCCGCTTCCGTGGCTGCGCGGCAGGGACGACCGGCTGCGGCTCGTGATCGACTGGCGCGACCCGGCGGTTGCGCAGACCTTCAAGTTGATGATCCCCGTCACCCTCGGTCTCGGCCTGATCAACGTCAACGCGCTGATCGACACCTTCTTCGCCTCGCGCTTCATCGACCCGAGCCTCGCCCCGACGGCGATCGACAAGGCGTTCCGCGTCTACATGCTCCCGCAGGGGATGTTCTCGGTCGCGGTCGCGACCGTCCTCTTCCCGTCGCTGGCGCGCCTCGCATCGCGTGGGGACATGGCTGGGTTCCGCGACACGGTCTCGCGTGGCCTTCGGCAGATCGCCTTCCTGCTCGTCCCGGCGAGCGTGATCTGCGCGGTCCTCGCGGAGCCGATCATCCGGCTGCTCTACCAGCGCGGAGAGTTCACGGCGCACCAGACCACGGTGGTCGCCGGCGCCCTCGCGGCGTTCAGCCTCGGCCTCACGTTCAACGGGACGATGCTGATGCTGAACCGCGCGTTCTTCAGCCTCCAGTCGAACTGGATCCCGACCCTCGTCGCACTGGGGAACCTCGGCGTGAACGCGGCGCTCGACGCGGCCTTCTACCACCTGGGCGTCTGGGGGATCCCGCTCTCGACCTCGTTCGTGAACATCGCCGGCAGTACCGCGCTCCTCCTCCTGCTGCGCAGCCGCGCCGGCGGAGCTGTGCTCAAAGGCTCGGGCCGCTCCCTCGCCGGTGTGCTCGCCGCCTCGGCGCTGCTCGCCGTCGTCGCGTATCCGGTATGGCGCGTGCTGGACGACGCCCTCGGCCACTCGACACCGGCCCAGATCGTCTCCCTCGGCGTCGCGCTCACCGCGGGCGTGCTCGTCTACCTCGCGACCTGTCGGGCGCTGCGGGTGCGCGAGATGCAGGCGCTACTCTCCTTGCGGAGCCGGCCTTCGCGCCGCTGACATGCCATGGACCAGCAACACATCCGCAACTTCTCGATCATCGCGCACATCGACCACGGCAAGTCGACGCTCGCCGATCGCATTCTTCAGCTGACCGACACCGTCGCCGCACGCGACATGCGCGACCAGCTGCTCGACTCGATGGACCTCGAGCGCGAGCGGGGGATCACGATCAAGGCGCAGGCCGTTCGCGTGCAGTGGAAGGGCCACCAGCTGAACCTGATCGACACGCCGGGGCACGTCGACTTCACCTACGAGGTGTCGCGCTCCCTCCAGGCGTGCGAGGGCGCGCTGCTCGTCGTCGACGCCGCGCAGGGAATCGAGGCGCAGACGCTCGCGAACGCCTATCTCGCCATCGAGAACAACCTGGAGATCGTGCCGGTCGTGAACAAGATCGACCTGCCCGCTGCCGACCCCGAGCGCGCGTCGGCCGAAGTCGCGGATCTGATCGGCGACGACGCCGAGCGCGTGCTGCGAATCTCCGCCAAGACGGGGCAGGGCGTGACCGAGGTGCTCGACGCGATCGTCGAGCGGATCCCGCCGCCCGCCGGCGATCCCGTCGCGCCGGCGCGCGCACTCATCTTCGATTCGTCGTACGACCAGTACCGCGGCGTCGTCGCCTTCGTGCGGGTCATCGACGGCGTCTTCCGCCCGCGCGAGTGGCTGCGGGCGATGGCGCTCGGCACGCGGTTCGAGGCGCAGGAGATCGGTTTCATGTCCCCGACCAACCGCCCCGTGGAGACGCTGAGCGCCGGCGAGGTCGGCTACGTGATCACGGGCCTGAAGGACGTCTCCGAGCTGCGCGTCGGCGACACCCTCACTTCTGACCGCGGCGGGGCAACCGAGCCGCTGCCGGGTTACAAGGAGGTGAAGCCGATGGTCTTCGCCGGCCTCTTCCCGACCGACTCCGACCAGTACCCCGAACTACGTGACGCGCTCGAGCGGCTGAAGTTGAATGACGCTGCGCTCTTCTACGAGCCGGAGACCTCACAGGCGCTCGGCTTCGGCTTCCGCTGCGGCTTCCTCGGGCTGCTCCACATGGAGATCGTCCGCGAGCGGCTCGAGCGCGAGTTCGACCTCGACCTGCTCGTGACCGCGCCGAACGTCGCGTACCGCGTGCGGCCGATGAACGGCGACTGGATCGAGGTGCACACGCCGTCCGACCTGCCCGAGTCGGTCGAGGAGGTCGAGGAGCCCTACATCAAGGCGTCGATCATCGTCCCGAAAGAGTTCGTCGGGGCCGTGATGGAGCTGAACAACGACCGTCGTGGCCGCTTCGATCACATGGAGTACCTCTCGCCCGAGCGCGTGCACCTCACCTATGAGCTGCCGCTCGGCGAGATCGTCCTCGACTACTACGACCAGCTGAAGTCGCGCACACGCGGCTACGCCAGCTTCGACTACGACATCACCGGCTTCCAGCCCGGCAACCTCGCCCGCGTCGACATCCTCGTGGGCGGCGAGCCGGTCGACGCGCTCTCGCTGATCGTGCACCGCGACTTCGCCTACGAGCGCGGACGGCAGCTGGTCGAGAAGCTCCGGGAAGAGATCCCACGCCAGATGTTCGACGTCGCGATCCAGGCGGCGATCGGAGCGCGCGTGATCGCCCGCGAGACCGTGAAGGCCCGCCGCAAGGACGTGCTTGCGAAGTGCTACGGCGGCGACATCAGCCGCAAGCGCAAGCTGCTCGAGAAGCAGAAGAAGGGCAAGAAGCGGATGAAGAACGTCGGGGGCGTCGAGGTGCCGCAGGAGGCCTTCCTCGCGGTGCTGAACCTGAACGAGCCCGCCAAGCGCTAGAGGCTTGATGTGGGTTTCAGGCACTCACGGATGGTGGCTCAGACGCGGCGCATCTCGCCCGGGTCGGGCTTGGACGTAGGCACCGCTATGCCCTGCGCCCGACCCGAACGAGCTGCTTGGTCTGAGCCATCCCCGCAAGCACCCCAACCCACATCAAGCCTCTAGCCTCCATGGCAGGCGCGCGGCACCTCTATCTCCATTTGCCGTTCTGCTCGTCGCGCTGCGGCTACTGCGACTTCGTGACCGTGGTCGGACGGCGCGGCGACCACGGCCGCTATGTCGACGCACTGCTCCGCGAGCTCGACCTTCGGCGTTCTGCGATCGACGCGCAGCTCGAGACCGTCTATCTGGGCGGCGGTACGCCGACCTTCACCGATGCTGCCGCGCTCGAGCGGCTGCTCGCCGCGCTGCCGGCGGCGGCCGAGGTGACCGTCGAGGCGAATCCCGAGACCGTCACCGACGCGCTCGCCGCGTTGCTCGTGCGCTGCGGGGTGGATCGCGTCTCGCTGGGCGCGCAGACCTTCGCTCCAAGGCTCCTCGCGGTGCTCGACCGCGTTGCCAGCGCCGACGACGTCCGGCGGGCTGTTTATCGTCTCCGTGATGCCGGTGTTGACAACATCTCCCTCGATCTCATCTACGGCATCCCGGGCCAGGAGCCCGCCGAGCTCGACCGCGACCTCGCCGAGGCACTGGCGCTCGAGCCGGAGCACGTCTCCGCGTACGAGCTGGAAGCCAAGCCGGGCACTCGCTTCACGCACGCCCACGGGGCCGAGCTGGAGCGTCAGGCCGAGTCGATGGAGACGTATTTCGAGCGCGTCGTCGAGACGCTGACCGCCGCCGGCTACCGCTGGTACGAGACGGCGAATTTCTGCCGGACGTCCGATCGTGCCGGTGGGCGAGACCTGCGGGCGCGTCACAACCTCGGCTACTGGCTCGGCCACGACTACCTCGGCCTCGGCGTGGGCGCCGTCAGCACAGTCGAGAACCTGCGCTGGCGCAACGCGCCGTCCCTCGGGCGCTACCTCGAGGCGCTCGAGAGCGGGCAGCTGCCGCCGCGCGAGCTGGAGGAGCTGCCACCGCGCGTCCGCGACACGGAGCGGATCATGCTCGGGCTGCGCCTCGACGAGCCGCTGCCGCTCGCCGGGCTGGAGGAGTCGCTCGACCACGTCCAGCTGGAGCGGCTGGAGGACCTCGGGCTCGCGGTGCGCGAAGCCGGCCGGCTCGTGCTGACGCCGCGCGGCCGCTTCCTCGGAGGCGGCGTGACGGCGCGCCTGCTCGCGTAACGCCACGACCAGGGGCGGTCCGGCGCCGACCTCCCGCGCACTGCCTACCATGGGCGGATGGAAATCCTGCTTTCCGACCGGCAGCGGGACATCCTCCGGCTCGTAGTGGAGGGGTATGTCGCGACGGGCCAGCCCGTCGGCTCGCGCGCGCTCGTCGAGCGGACGGGCATCGGTGTCTCGCCGTCGACCGTGCGGCACGAGCTCGCGGAGCTCGAGCGGATCGGCCTGCTCACACACCCGCACACCTCGGCGGGGCGGATCCCCACGGAGGCCGGCTACCGGCTCTTCGTCGACGAGCTCCTGAGCCGTGAGGAGCAGAAGCCGGCCGATTTCCCGCTCGACCTGCCCGGAGAGCGCGCGGAGATCGAGGAGGCGCTGCAGGCGACGACCGAGCTGCTCTCCCAGGTCTCCCGGCTCCTGGCGCTCGTCTCGGCGCCCGCGCTCCAGGCGGCGACGGTTCGCCATGTCGAGGTGCTCCTGCTCCAGCCGAACGTCGTGATGGTCGTCGTCATCACCTCGGCCGGCGGCGTGACGAATCTCCGCTACGCCTTCTCCGAGCCTGTCGACCCCGGGCTTGCGACGTGGGCGGCCGAGTATCTGAACGAGCGGCTCGTCGGATCGCGGATCGGCTCGCGCGCCGTCAAGCTGACGTTCGACGAGCCGAGCCTGAGCACCCGAGAGCGTGCGTTCCTGCTCGTCGTCCGCGGGACGTTCGAGCAGGCGGCCGACGACGATCGGCGCCTGTTCGTCGGCGGCACGGCGGGACTGCTCGACGAGATGCGCGCGGAGGAGATCGGCGCATACCGGAGCCTCATGGAGGCGCTCGAGAAGCGCGCGGCGCTGCTCGACATGCTCGCGCAGCGCGGCGTGCCCCAGCGGTCGTTCGCCCGCGTCGGCGAGGAGCTCGAGCAGCCTGGCCTGCGCGAGCTCGCGCTCGTCGGCACGACCTACGGCCTCTCGCATCGCACACTCGGCGCCGTCAGCCTGCTCGGCCCGTTGCGGATGGACTACGACAAGGCACTCCGCTCGGTGCGGTCGGCGGCGCACGAGCTGTCGCGCTTCGTCGAGGAAGCGTACGGAGACGACTGATGGCCGCCACGAAACGCGACTACTACGAGGTGCTCGGCGTCCCGCGCGACTGCGACGAGGCGACGATCAAGAAGGCGTTCCGCCGGCTCGCCCGCGAGCTGCACCCCGACGTCTCCGACGAGCCAGAGACCGAGGTTCGCTTCCGCGAGGTGAGCGAGGCGTACGAGGCGCTCTCCAACTCGGAGACGCGCGCGCTGTACGACCGGTACGGCCATCAGGGGCTGAACTCGGGCGGGTTCACGCCGACGCACGTCGACATCAGCGGCCTCGGCGACCTCTTCGCGGCGTTCTTCGGCGACGACATCTTCGGCGCCGCGATGCGCGGCGCGAACTCGCGCCGTCGAGGAGCGGACGTCGCGGCGGAGATCGAGATCGAGCTCGTCGACGCGTCTCGGGGCATCACGGTCGGCGTTCCCTACGAGGCGGCGGTGCCGTGCACGACGTGCAACGGCAACGGCATCGAGCCCGGCACGCAACCGATCGCCTGCACCCGCTGCGAGGGGACCGGTCGCCTGCACCAGGTCTCGCGCGGCGTCTTCGGCGAGTTCGTGCGAACGCAGGCGTGCCCGCAGTGCGGCGGCCGCGGACAGATCGTCGAGCACCCCTGCAAGCCCTGTCAGGGCGCCGGGCGCGTGATCGAGACGCGCACGCTCGACGTCGAGGTGCCCGCGGGCATCCACGACGGGCAGCGCATCCGCGTGTCCGGCGAGGGTCACGCGGCTCCGGCCGGAGGGCGCTCGGGCGACGTGTACGTCCTCGTTCGCGTGCGACCCGACCCGCGTTTCGTGCGCGAGGGCAACGACATCTACTCGCAGGTCGACCTGACCATCGTCCAGGCATCGCTCGGCGCGACGATGAGCGTCGAGACGCTCGAAGGGCCCGTTGAGCTCGAGCTCCCGGCCGGAACACAGCCGGGCGAGGTGCGTGTGCTGCGCGGCAAGGGCATGCCGGTGCTCCAGGGCTTCGGCCGCGGAGACCACCGCGTGCTCGTGAACGTCTCCGTGCCGCGGCACCTCAGCGACGAGCAGCGGCGGCTGCTCGAAGACTTCGACGCGACGAGCGACGAGCACACCTACCGGGCCGACGAAGGCTTCTTCGAGAAGCTGAAGAGCGCGTTTCGGTGAGTCGCCTGCGGCGGGTCTCGGTCCAGGTCCTGCAGCGACGCGCCGAGGAGGCGCGGGCAACCATGATCGAGCTCTTCCCGCAGGGGTTCGAGGAGGTCGAGCATTCCGGAGGCGTCGAGCTCGTCGCCTACACCGACGCCGCCGGCGAGGAGAAGATCTGGCACTTCTTCGGAGCGGCCGACAGCGCGGACGTCGAGAGCGGCTGGGAGGAGCGCTGGCGGATGTACCACCAGCCGGTCCGGGTCGGTCGCCTCTGGATCGGCCCGCCGTGGGAGGAGCCGCCGGCGGACGCGCTCCTCGTCGTCATCGACCCGGGCCGAGCGTTCGGCACCGGCGCCCATCCGACGACGCAGATCTGCCTCTCGCTGCTCCAGGAGCTCGAGCCGAGCTCGCTGCTCGACGTCGGCTGCGGCTCCGGCGTCCTCTCGATCGCCGCGGCGCTGCTCGGCTTCGAGCCGGTCGTGGGCGTCGATCTCGAGGCCGCCTCGATCGAGGCGACGCTCGAGAACGCGCGCGCGAACGGCGTCGAGGTGGGCGCCCGGCTCGTCCTGCGCGACGAGGAATTGCCCCCCGCGGGCACGGTCGTCGCCAACATCTCGCTCCCGGCCGTGCTCGCGCTGCCGGAACGCACGAGCGCCGACGTTCTCCTCACCTCGGGCTACCTGATGTCGGAGGAGCCACGGCTCCCCGGTTACACGCACGTGGAGCGCCGGGAGATCGACGGCTGGGCCGCCGACGTGCACCGCAAGACCTCGAGCTCGTAACCTCAGTACGATCACCTGCGTGGCGACGTTCCGCGTCGACTTCCTCGGCTGCAAGGTCTCGCATGCCGACGTGCACGAGGTCCGCGAGGCGCTGCTTCGGGACGGCCACGACGAGCTGAACGGCCCGGGCACGGACGTCGCCGTGATCAGCACGTGCTGCGTCACGAACGAGGCGCTCGCCAAGAGCCGCAAGGCCGCCGCGCGGGCCGCGCGCAGCCATCGGCGCGTCTACGTCACCGGCTGCGGCGCCAACCTGTCGCGCGACGCATTCGCGGGCCTGCCCGAGAACGTGACCGTCGTCGCGAAGCGCAGCGAGGCAACCGCCGCATTCGTGGCGGGCGACGTCGGCGCGATCGGGTGCGTGCAGGCCGACGCCCGGATCGACCGCGTGCGCGCGTTCGTCAAGATCCAGGACGGCTGTTCCTTCGGCTGCAACTTCTGCGTGATCCCGCTCGTGCGCGGCGCCTCTCGCAGCCGCAGCGCGGAGGCCGTCCTCGCCGAGATTCGTCGTCGCGTCGAGCAGGGCCATCGCGAGGTGGTGCTCACGGGGATCAACCTCGGCTGCTTCCGCGACCGCGAAGCGGGGTTCGACCTGCCGAGGCTCGTCCGCGAGGCGGGCGCGACGCCGGGGCTCGAGCGGCTGCGGCTCAGCTCGATCGAGATCAACCACGTCGGCGCGTCGCTCGTTGCCGCCCTGCGGGAGACGCCCACCGTGACGAAGCACCTGCACGTCCCGCTGCAATCGGGCGACGACCGCGTGCTCACCGCGATGGGCCGCCGCTACTCGACCGCCACGTACCTGCGCCGGCTCGCGCCGCTCGCGGACGAGTTCAACCTGACCTCCGACGTGATCGTCGGCTTCCCGGCCGAGGACGACGCGGCCTTCGAGCGCACGCTGGACACGGTCGAGCGTGCAGGCCTGTCGAAGGTGCACGTGTTTCCGTACTCGCCTCGGCCCGGGACCGCGACCGAGGCGGCCGACCCCGTCCCGCCTGCGGCGAAGAAGGAGCGCGGTGCCCGGCTGCGCGCGCTCTCGCACGAACTGTGCGTGCGCCGCTGGCAGGGGAAGCTCGGCAGCACCGACACCGTGCTCGTCGACCGGCCGGGCCGCGGCTACGGCGACGACTACACGCCGTGGCTCGTCGACGCACCCGTCGGCGAGCTCGTCCGCGTGCGCGGCGCCGCCGTCACGGAGGAGGGGGTCCGTGCCGAAGCCGCCTGAGGACTGCCTCTTCTGCAGCATCGTCCGGGACGGCACCTACGTGAACCAGGCGAAGGGGTTCGTCGCGGTCAACGACATCAATCCACAGGCACCGGTGCACGTCCTCGTGCTGCCGGAGCGCCATGTCGATACCTTCCGGGAGATCTCGGAGTTCGACGCGAAGGAGACGAAGCGCATGCTCGAGTTCGTCGCGGAGACGGCGCAGAAGGTCGGCCTGACCGACTACCGCGTGCTCGTGAACGTCGGCCCGAGCGCGGGTCAGACGGTGTTCCATCTGCACTGGCACATCCTCGGCGGCGGCCCCGAGTCGCAGGCCGACGTGCCGACTGCGGTCGCGACGGCGGTGTCAGAGGCATGAGCGTGCTCGCCCGGCTCGAGGAGGAGGTCAAGGATGCGATGCGCGCCCGCGACAACGAGCGGCGTGACGCGCTGCGGCTGATCCTCTCGAGTCTCCGCTCGGCCGAGAAGGACCTGCAGCGCCCGCTCTCCGACGAGGAGGAGCTCCAGGTGCTCCAGCGGGAGCGCAAGAAGCGGATCGAGGCGGCAGAGGCGTTCCGAACGGGCGGCCGCGAAGAGCAGGCGGAGAAGGAGGAGAACGAGCTCGAGATCCTCCAGGAGTTCATGCCCGAGCCGCTCTCCGAGGATGAGATCGAGCGGATCGTCGACGACTCGATCGCCGAGAACAAGGCGACGAGCATGCGCGACATGGGGCGCGTGATGGCCGACGTGATGCCGCAGATCGCCGGCCGCGCCGACGGCTCGTCGGTCAGCCAGCTCGTCCGCGAAAAGCTCGCGTGAGCGGCCCGATCACAGGTGGCTGCAACTGCGGGGCCGTCCGCTTCGAGGTGACGGGGCCGCTCGTCGCCGCCGGCTACTGCCACTGCAAGCGCTGCCAGCGTCGGACCGGAACGGCGGCATCGGTGAATGCGTATCCCTCACCCGGCACGTTTCGGATCGTCGCGGGCGAGGACCGGCTTCGCGTGTGGACGCCTGACCACGGCGGCGAGAAATGGTTCTGCGGCGACTGTGGCTCGGCGCTCTACGGCTGCAATCAGGGTCACCCCGATTCGATCGGTGTCCGGATGGGGGCGTTCGACGACGATCCGGGGGTCCGGCCGGGCTTCCACCAGTTCGTCGCCTACGCCGCGCCGTGGGAGCCGATCCCGGACGACGGCTTGCTCCGTTACCCCGAGAGCCGCCACGCCCCGTCCTGACGGGCGGTCGTTGCTCAGGCGTCCTGCGGCGGCGGGCCGCTCGCGACGAAGTCCTGCGGGCGTACGAGGATCAGCGCGAGCACCGCGCCGATCGCCGCCACGACCGCGGCCACCACGAGGATCGAGTTCAGGCCGGACACGAACGCCGATTTCGCGGCGAGCGAGAGGTGGCCCGTCGTCCCGAACGTGCTCGTGCCGGTCTTGTTCTGGAAGATCGCGCCGAGGGCTGCGATGCCCGTCGCGATGCCGAGCTGCCGGAAGGTGTTGTTGATGCCGGAGGCCATTCCTGCGCGCTCCTGACGGACGGTCGAGACCGCGGTCGAGGCGAGCGGCGCGTTCACGAGACCGATCCCGACCCCGCCGACGATGAACCCGGCCAGGAGCGTCGTCCAATCCGAGTCCACGGAGATGCCGCTCATCAGCCAGAGGGAGAGCGCAACGAGTGCGAGCCCCGATCCCAGGAGGAACCGGATCGGCACACGCGCCGACAGGCGGCCGGCCACCGGCGCCGCGAAGAACGAGATGAGGCTGAGGGGCAGGAAGCGCACGCCGGTCTCGAGCGGCGTCAGGCGCAGGACGTCCTGCATGTACAGGGTGAGGTAGAGGAACATCGCGAAGAGCGTCGACGAGATCGCGAACGCGGTGACCTGCGCGCCGACGAACGCGGGCCGGCGGAAGAGCGTGAGGTCGACCATCGAGGTCGTCTGCACCGCCTGCGAGATCGACGAACGCCGTCAACAGAATCACGCTCGCGACGAGGAGCCCCACGATCGGCCCGCTCGACCACCCGTGCGAGTTCCCCTCGATCAGCGCCAGGATGAGGCAGAAGAGGCCGCTCGTCAGCGTCACCAGCCCGACGGGGTCGAGTCGGCTGTGCTCCGGGTCGCTCGACTCCCGCAGCTTCGTGATCGCGAGCACCACGGCACCGACGCCGATCGGGATGTTGACGAGGAAGATCCAGCGCCACGAGAGCCAGGAGGTGAGCATCCCGCCGACGAGCGGCCCGATCGCGACGGCGAGCCCGATCGTCGCGCCCCAGAGCCCGAAGGCGGTGCCGCGCTCCTTGCCGTGGAACTCCTGCGAGATCAGTGCGAGGGCCGTGGCGAACATGATCGCGCCGCCGATCCCCTGGGCGCCACGCGCGATGATCAGGAAGAGCGGGTCGCTGGCCAGGCCGCAGGCCGCCGAGGCGACCGTGAACAGGATGATCCCGATCACGAACAGTCGTTTCCGGCCGAAGAGGTCGGCCAGCGCGCCGGCGGTGAGGACGCACGTTGCGAGCGCGAGCGCGTAGGCGTCGACGACCCATTGCAGGTCGGAAAACGTGGCGTGGAGCGCCCTCTCGATCGCCGGCAGCGCCACGTTGACGATCGTGATGTCGAGCAGCAACATGAAGGTTGCCACGCACACCGACACCAGCGTCCACCACTTCCGCTCCACGGAGGCAACCTACACTGCACCCGTGCAGGAAACGCTCGACGTCTCGAATGCCGTTGCGGCCGAACTGGCCGGGATCTCCGATGGAGTGCTGCTCGCCATGCGCGAGCGCATGCACTGCACCATCCGGCTGCGCGGCAATCAACTGACGCTCGAAGGCGACGAAGCGCATGTCGCCGAAGCTCGTGCGCTCGTCGACGAGCTCGTCGAGCTCGTCGAGGGCGGTCATCAGATCGGGGCGCACACCGTCGATGCGGTGCTGGGCGCGGTCGAGGCTGGACAGGATGTGCGCGAGGTGTTCGACGCGGTCGTCTGGCGGCACCGCGGCAAGAAGATCGCGCCGAAGACGGTCGGGCAGAAGAGCTACGTCGATGCGATCCGCAACTCGACCGTCGCGTTCGGCATCGGCCCTGCGGGCACCGGCAAGACCTATCTCGCGATGGCGTGCGCGGTTGCGGCGCTGCACGAGCGTGAGGTGGCGCGCATCATCCTCACGCGGCCCGCCGTCGAGGCCGGGGAGCGCCTCGGCTTCCTGCCCGGCGACATGCTCGCGAAGGTCGACCCGTATCTGCGCCCGTTGTTCGACGCGCTCTACGACATGCTCGAGCCCGACAAGGCGATGAACTTGATGGAGCGCGGGACGATCGAGGTCGCGCCGCTCGCGTTCATGCGCGGGCGCACCCTCAACGACAGCTTCATCATCCTCGACGAGGCGCAGAACACCTCGCCCGAGCAGATGCAGATGTTCCTCACGCGCCTCGGCTTCGGATCGAAGGTCGTCGTTACGGGCGACGTCACGCAGATCGATCTGCCGCGTGAGCAGCGCTCGGGCCTCGTCCACGTGCAGGACGTGCTCCAGGGCATCGACGGCATCTCGTTCACGCAGTTCGACCACAACGACGTCGTCCGTCACAAGCTCGTGCAGCGCATCGTCGAGGCCTACAAGGAACACACCGAAGAGCGCAATCGATGATCTCGATCGACGTCGACAACCGAAGCGGCGCCGACGTCGACGAGCCCGCTGCGGTTGCGCTCGCCGGCAAGGTGCTCCGCCTGGAGGGTGTCGAGGACGGCGAGCTCGGGCTCGCGTTCGTGGGCCCGGAGGAGATGCGCGAGCTGAAGCGCAACCACCTCGGCCTCGACGAGTCGACGGACGTGCTCTCGTTCCCGATCGACGGCCGCGACGAGCTTCCCGAAGGCATGCCGCGCGCGCTCGGCGACGTCGTCCTGTGCCCCCAGGTGGTCGGCCAGAACTGGCGGTGGCCGCTGACGCACGGCCTCCTGCACCTGCTCGGCTACGAGCACGGCGACGCGATGGAAACGCGGGAGGAGGAGCTGCTCGCGTGACCTCGCGCCGCCCGCCGACGATCTTCGACTCCTTCAATCACGCGTTCGAAGGGATCATCCACGTCCTTCGCACGCAGCGGAACATGCGCATCCACTTCGCGGTCGCGTTCGTGGTCCTGATCGCCGCCCTGGTGGTGAACGTCACGAAGCTCGAGCTGATCGCTCTTCTGATCTCGATCACGTTCGTCCTGATCGCCGAGATGATCAACACCGCGCTCGAGGCCGCGATCGACATCGCGACGACCGCGTTCGACCCGATGGCGAAGCTGGCGAAGGACATCGCGGCCGGGTCGGTGCTGATCGCATCGGTGAACGCGGTCGGGGTCGGCTACCTCGTCTTCGCCGGGCAGATCGCCGACCGGTCGTCGCGACTGCTCGTGCGTCTGCGGCAGGAGCCGGCGGAACTGACCCTCGTCGCGCTCGTCCTGACGGTGATCATCGTGATCGCGACGAAGGCCTACACGGGTCGCGGCACGCCGTTGCGGGGCGGGCTCCCGTCGGGGCACGCTGCGGTGGCCTTCGCCGGGTGGATGGCCGCGACGTACATCGCCGGCGCCGATCACCGGTTCCTGATCTCGTCGATCGCGTTGATCATGGCGTTCCTCGTCGCGCAGACGCGCGTGGAGTCGGGCGTGCATTCGGCGCTCGAGGTCACCTACGGCGCGATCGTCGGCGCGCTCGCGGCGCTCGTCGTCTTCCAGGTCTTCGGGTGAGCGAGCTCGTCGAGCGGGCCGAGGCGTTGTCGGCGCAAGCGTATGCGCCGTACTCGAACTACCACGTCGGGGCCGTCGTCCGGACGACCGACGGCAGCGAGTTCACCGGAGTCAACGTCGAGAACGCCGCCTATCCGCTCGGGATCTGTGCCGAGAAGGCGGCGCTCTCGGCAGCCGCGACAGCGGGCTACAAGCCGGGTGACGTGAGCGCGATCGGCATCTCCGCGTCGCCGTGCGGCGGCTGTCGGCAGTGGCTGCACGAGTGGCGGATCCCCGACGTGACCTTCCGGCGCAACGACGGGTCGATCGGCTCGGCGTCGCCGGCCGAGCTGCTGCCGGAGAGCTGGGACTTTCCCGAGTGAAGTCAGGGTTCGTCGCCGTCGCCGGGCGGCCGAACGTCGGCAAGTCGACGCTCGTGAACGCCCTCACGGGCACGAAGGTCGCGATCGTCTCGGACAAGCCGCATACGACACGGCACCGGATCCGCGGCGTGCACACGACCGACGAGGCCCAGCTCGTCCTCGTCGACCTTCCCGGCTGGCAGAGGCCCATCGACCGGTTGACCGAGCGCATGCAGGTGACGGTCGACGAGACGATGGCCGACGACATCGACGCGCTGCTGCTGGTCGTCAATGCGCGGGAGCGGATCGGCGCCGGCGACCGCTACGTCGCGCGGAAGGTCTTCCAGCTCGGTGTTCCCGTCGTGATCGTGGTGAACCAGATCGACCGGTTGAAGCCGGGTCACGTCGCGACGCAGATGAAGGTGGCCTCGACGCTCGGCGACTTCCATGCACTCCATCCGGTGAGCGCGAAGACGGGCGACGGGATCGACGAGCTGCGCTCCGACCTGATCTCGCTCCTGCCCGAGGGCCCGATGTACTACCCCGCGGACACCGACACCGACATGCCGCTCGAGGCGCGGATCGCCGAGCTCGTGCGTGAACAGGCGCTGCGCGTGACGAAGGAAGAGGTGCCGCACGCAGTCACCGCCGAGGTGGTCGAGATCGACGAGAAGCGCGTCCACGTCCGCCTCTACACGGAGACCGAGAGCCAGAAGCAGATCCTGATCGGCAAGGGCGGCACGATGGTCCGCGAGATCGGCCGGACCGCACGCCCGTTCATCGAGCAGCTGCTGGGCCACCCGATCTACCTGCAGCTCCAGGTGAAGGCCTCCCCGAAGTGGCGCCGCAACGAGACGATGCTCGAGCGCCTCGGGCTCTGAACGGACCCGTCCACTCGGGGCCTGTAGGGGTCTGACCCCTGCTTGAGCGGTCGTTGACTTGTTGCGAGAATGCGGCCGCCGTTACGGTCGGTTCGGGATGAACGCGGCGCACCCGGAGATCGCGATCGACGTTCGGAAGCTCAACGTCCGACGGGGCGGCGTGCTCGTGCTTCCGGGGCTGTCCCTCCAGATCCCGGCGCGCTCGGTCACGGGCCTGCTCGGGCCGAGCGGCTGCGGGAAGACCACGCTTCTGCGCGCGATCGTCGGCGTACAGCGCGTCGAGTCGGGCGAGGTGCTCGTACTCGGCGAGCCGGCGGGAACCCCCCTGCAGCGACGCCGCGTCGCCTACGTCACACAGGCCCCCTCCGTGTACGCGGATCTGTCGATTCGCGAGAACCTGAAGTACTTCGCCCGGATCGTCGGTGCGAGCGCCGGGCGGATCGAGGAGGTCGCCGCCACCGTCGGGCTCGGGCGGCAGCTCGGGGCACGAGTGGGCTCCCTCTCCGGCGGCGAGCGGGCGCGAGCCTCGCTCGCGGTCGCGCTTCTCGGCCGTCCCGAGGTGCTCGTGCTCGACGAACCGACCGTCGGGCTCGACCCGATTCTCCGCCGGGAGCTCTGGCAGACGTTCCATCACCTCGCCGAGGAAGGCGCGACGCTTCTCGTCTCGAGCCACGTGATGGACGAAGCCGCGCACTGCGACCACCTCGTGCTGATGCGCGAAGGTCGCGTGATCGCCGCCGCGTCGCCGGACGAGATCCGGCGCGGGGCCGGGACGGACGACCTCGGGGACGCGTTCATCACGCTCGCAGGAGAGGGATGAACGCGAGAATCGCGCTCGCAACTGCCGTTCGGGTGCTCGCGCAGCTCCGAAACGACCGGCGCACGCTCGCGCTCATACTCGTCGTGCCTCCGGTCCTGCTCACGCTGCTTCGTTACGTCTTCGACGAGTCGCCCGAGACGTTCGCGCGGGTCGGCCCTCCACTGGTCGGCCTGTTCCCGCTGATCGTCATGTTCCTGATCACGTCGATCGCAATGCTGCGCGAGCGGACGAGCGGGACGCTCGAGCGCCTGATGTCACTGCCGCTCGCGAAGCTCGACCTGCTGCTCGGCTACGGGCTCGCCTTCGCGGTGGTGGCCGCCGTCCAGGCGGTGGTCACGAGCACCGTTGCGTTCTGGTGGCTCGGTCTGGAGACCTCTGGGCCGGTGCTTGCTGTCGGGGCGCTTGCGATCGCGAACGCCGTCCTTGGCATGGCGCTCGGGCTCTTCCTGAGCGCGTTCGCGTCGACCGAGTTCCAGGCCGTGCAGTTCATGCCGGCGGTGCTCCTGCCGCAGATCCTGCTCTCGGGTCTCCTCGTCCCGCGCGAGCACATGCCCCACGCGCTCCGGATCGTCGCCGCCGCCTTGCCGGTCACCTACGCCTACGACGCGCTCGCTCGCGTGACCGCGGACCGCATCGACGCTCGGCTATGGCTCGACGTCGGAGTCACGCTCGGCGCAACCGTCCTCGCCCTGATCCTCGGCGCCGCGACGCTGCGCCGCCGGACGCCGTAGGGAGGCCGTCGCGGGGACGGAGCTACACTCGGGAGAGTGGCGACGCCGGTGCTTCCCCGTGGTTTCGAGCTGCCGCTCAAGCAGCGGCTGCCCCGCATCGGCTCGATCGACCAGGTTGCGGTCGAGGCGCGCGCGGGCGAGCTCGCGAAGCGATCGATCAAGAAGGACGCGAAGGTCTGGGCGCTCGAGCTCGCGCTCCGCTGCTGCGACCTGACGACGCTCGAGGGCCAGGACACCCCGGGAAAGGTCGCCGCGCTCTGCTCGAAGGCGATCCGCCCCGACCCGAGCGATCCCAACATCCCGTCGGTCGCGGCAGTCTGCGTGTACCCGAACCTGATCCCGACCGCCAAGGAGCGCCTCGCGGGAAGCGGCGTGAAGATCGCGAGCGTCGCCACGTACTTCCCGAGCGGGCAGGCGCCGCTCGAGGTGAAGGTGAGGGACGTCGAGGACGCCGTTGCGATGGGCGCCGACGAGATCGACATGGTGATCGACCGCGGAGCCTTCCTCTCCGGCCGCTACGCCAAGGTCTTCGACGAGATCGTGCGCGTCAAAGAGGCGTGCGGCGACGCTCACCTGAAGGTGATCCTCGAGGTCGCGGAGCTCGGCACGTACGACAACGTCCGCCGCGCGTCGCTGCTTGCGATGGCCGCGGGCGGCGACTTCATCAAGACGTCGACGGGCAAGCTTCCCGGCGCGGCGACGCTGCCGGTGCAGCTCGTGATGCTCGAGGCGATCCGCGACGTGCACGAGGAGACCGGGCGCAAGGTCGGCATGAAGCCGGCCGGGGGCATCCGTACCTCGAAGAACGCGATCCAGTACCTCGTGCAGGTGCACGAGACGCTCGGGCCCGACTGGCTGACGCCCGACCTCTACCGAATCGGCGCGTCGAGCCTCGTCAACGACATCCTCATGCAGCTCCGCAAGGAGAGGACCGGCGTCTACCAGTCCAAGGATTACTTTACGAATGACTGACGTCGAAAAACGCCAGGACCGCTCGCCGGTCCCGCTGGGCTGGACCTACGCCCCCGCGCCGGAGAGCACCGACATCCTGAAGCTCCGCGAGCGCTACGGCCTCTACATCGGCGGCGAATGGCTCGATGCGAAGGAGCACTTCACGACGATCTCGCCGCGCGACGAGGCACCGCTGGCCGAGGTCGCGCAGGCCAGCGCCGCCGACGTCCATTCGGCCGTCGCGGCGGCCCGCGACGCTTTCAAGACCTGGTCGAGGCTGCCCGGCTCCGTTCGGGCGAAGTACCTGTTCCGGATCGCGCGGATCCTCGCCGAGCGCTCTCGCGAGTTCGCCGTGCTCGAGTCGCTGAACGGCGGCAAGCCGATCAAGGAGTCGCGCGACGTCGACCTCCCGCTCGCAGCGGCGCATTTCTTCTACTACGCGGGCTGGGCCGACAAGCTCGAATACGCGTTTCCGAACCGCCGTCCGAAGCCGCTCGGAGTCGCCGGCCAGATCATCCCGTGGAACTTCCCGCTCCTGATGCTCTCGTGGAAGATCGCGCCGGCGCTCGCAGCCGGCAACACCGTCGTGCTGAAGCCTGCGGAGACGACGCCGCTCACCGCGCTCCTCTTCTGCGACGTCCTCCGGCAGGCGGAGCTCCCGCCGGGCGTCGTGAACATCGTCACGGGCGACGGCCGCACGGGCGCCGCGCTCGTCGACTCCGACGTCGACAAGATCGCGTTCACCGGCTCGACCGAAGTGGGCAAGGCGATCCAGCGTCACATCGCAGGCTCGGGCAAGAAACTCACGCTCGAGCTCGGCGGCAAGGCCGCGAACATCGTCTTCGACGACTGCGCGATCGACCAGACGGTCGAGGGCATCGTCAACGGGATCTACTTCAACCAGGGCCACGTGTGCTGCGCAGGCTCGCGCCTCCTCGTCCAGGAGTCGATCTACGAGCCGGTCGTCGACAAGCTGAAGCAGCGCATGGCGACTCTGCGCGTCGGCGATCCGCTCGACAAGAACACCGATGTCGGCGCGATCAACTCGAAGATGCAGCTGGAGCGAATCGAAGAGCTCGTCGAGGCGGGGAGGGCGGAGGGGGCCGAGATCTACCAGCCGCCCTGCCGGCTGCCCGAGCAGGGCTACTGGTTCGCGCCGACCGTCTTCACGAACGTCGCGCAGAGCTACCGCATCGCGCAGGAGGAGATCTTCGGCCCGGTCCTGAGCGTCCTCACGTTCCGCACGCCCGAAGAGGCGGTCGAGAAGGCGAACAACACGCCGTACGGTCTCTCTGCCGGCATCTGGACGGAGAAGGGCTCGCGCATCCTCTGGATGGCGGAACGTCTGCGTGCCGGCGTCGTCTGGGCGAACACATTCAACCGGTTCGACCCCACGAGCCCGTTCGGCGGCTACAAGGAATCCGGTTTCGGCCGCGAGGGCGGCCTGCACGGGCTCGAGCCCTACCTCGCTTTCGACGCGGAGGCGAACGGTGGCTGAGCGGCTGCCGGTCAACAAGACGTACAAGCTCTTCATCGGCGGCAAGTTCCCGCGCAGCGAGAGCGGCCGCACGTACGAGGCCGACGGCCAGAATGTCGCCCAGGCCTCGCGCAAGGACGTGCGCGACGCGGTGCAGGCGGCCCGCGGGGCGCAGCCGAAGTGGGCGTCCGCCACGGCGTACAACCGCGGCCAGGTGCTCTACCGCATCGCCGAGATGATGGAGGCGCGCGCCGACGAGTTCGCCGCTCTCTGCAGCGGCCGCGACGAGGTCGAGCGCGCGATCGACCGCTGGGTCTGGTACGCGGGCTTCGCCGACAAGCTCGCGCAGGTGCTCGGCTCGACGAATCCCGTCGCCGGTCCGTACTTCAACTTCACGTTCCCTGAGCCGACCGGCGTGGTCGCGACCATCGCGCCCGACGAGCCGCCGCTGCTCGGGCTCGTCTCGCGGCTCGCGCCCGCGCTGACCGGGGGGAACGCCGTCGTCGCCCTTGCCTCGGAGACCCAGCCGTTCGCGGCGATCGAGCTCGCCGAGGCGATCGCGACGAGCGACGTGCCCGGCGGCGTCGTCAACCTGCTCACGGGCCGGCGCGCGGAGCTGGCGCCGTGGCTGGCGTCGCACATGGATGTGAACGCGATCGACATCACGGGCGCGAACGGCCTTCGGGCCGACCTCGAACGCGCTGCGGCAGATAACGTCAAGCGTGTGGTGGTTGCCGATCCGGACGCTCAGTCGCTGTGGGAGATCTCGGCGTTCCTCGAGCTGAAGACCGTGTGGCACCCGATCGGCACATGAGCGCCTTCGACGACATCCGCGAGGTCGTGCCCCTGCAGATCTGGAATGGAGTGGTCGCTCGCTCCGTCGACGGCAAGGAGGCGACGCTCGCGGCGATCGAGCTCGATCCGAACACCGAGGTGCCGGAGCACCACCACGTGAACGAGCAGACCGGGATCCTCCTTCGCGGCACGCTCACCTTCCGCATCGGGGACGAGACGAAGGAGCTCCGGCCGGGCTCCATGTGGGTGATCCCGGCCGATGTGCCGCACGCCGTCCACGCAGGCGCGGACGGCGCATTTCTCGTCGAGCTCTTCGCACCGCCTCGCGCCGACTGGGCCGGCCTGGAGCGGCTCGAGCCGAGCGCGCCGACCGGCTTCTAGCCGAGATGGTTACGCTGCGGTCGCACGTGCCCGGGTCACGACGTCTCAGTCAGCGCATCTCCGAGGGTGACGGGATCGCGATCATCGTTTGCGTCGACGACGTGGATGCTGCGCGCGATGCCGAGCGAGAGGGGGCGAAGGCACTCGCGGTCACGCATGTGATCGACGGCATCCGGGCCGCCACCAAGCTCCCGCTGCTCTGGATCGGGCCGGGAACGCCCAAGGATGCCGACGCGGTGACGATCAGGCCGGAGAGCGACCACGTACACGGCGCCCTCGAGGTGGTCGTCGACGTGCGCGACGAGGAGGAGCTCGAGCTCGTCCTCGAGGAGCTCGACCCGGAGATCTTCATGCTGTGGGCAGCGGAGATCGACGACGAGGCCGATCCCCTCGACGCCGTGCTGGAGCTGCTGCCGGATGTGCCCGCCGGGAAGCTCGCGATCGCCCGGGTGGACATCACGAGCCGCGACGAGGTGCTCGCGCTCGAGCGGGCCGGTATCGACGCGGTGCTCGTTCCGCGCGGCCACGTGACCGACCTCGTCGGCCACCGGCCATTCGACGTCTAGCCGCTCGTCACTCGGGCTACCATGGCGCCCGTGCGAGCCCTTCTGGGATTTTCCCTGCTCATGACCGCCTGCGCGCTGCTCGCGAGCGGCTGCGGCGAAGCCAAGAACGCCGCCGCGGCGCCCGCCACGGCACCGAAGACGAGGTGCGCCCATCCCCTCGGCTGGCAGAAGCTCGCGAACCGCATCCACGCGCCCGTCTACTGCCCCGGGTGGCTGCCTGACCCGCTGATCGGTCAGATCGGCGGGAAGTGGAACAACATCAACTCGGTCTCGCCCGATCGGAGCTACCTCGAGAGCTTCGTCTGGCAGGAGACTGGCGGTGGCGCCGCGGGCGGTGAGTTGCACGTGAACCTGCGTGCGTACCCGGGCGTGACGAAGATCCCCACGTGCCGCACCGGCGGCGTGGACAGCCGCAACGTGCCGTGCTTCGACTCGCCGAACGGAACGATCACCGCAGGCGGCATCACGACCCGCCTCTACACGGTGAACCAGGATGCCGACGAGTGGCACCTGCTGCTCCTCTGGCGCCGGTACGGCAACCTCTACACGCTCTCCGAGCACGTCGCGCCGCCGCTCTCCTACAACCACGTCCTGCGCTACCTGAAGCAGGAGCTCGCAGCGCTCGTGCTCGTGAAGCCGGCAAAGCCCACCCCCGCCTGATGAAGCTCACACGCAGGCAAGCCCTCGCCGGCGCGGCCGCCGGCGCCCTCGGTGCGACCGGGATCTACGAGCTCGTCGACCGGCTGAGCGGCAGCACACCGTCGCGCGCCGCGGTGCCGGCCGGTGCGTTCCGGCCCGAGCAGCACCTCCTCGACGGGATCCGGGTCGTCCGCTCCGACGACATCGAGGTGCTGGTGCCGCCACTCCACCACGAGATCGTGACCGCGCGGCTCACGGCGGATCGTACGGACCTCGGCGACGCCCAGGGAGAGCTCGACCAGCTGCTCGCCGGCCTGGAGGGCGAGTACGCGCCAACGCCCGCCGGCCTCGGGATCACGGTCGCGTGGGGACTGCCGTACTTCAGGAGGCTTGTCCCCGATGCAACGGCACGCCGACTCCCGCGCGACCGCCGGGCGGGCCAGCCGGTGCTGGTCGACGCGGTTCGGTTCCAGAGCGATCCCGCGGACACCCGGCTCGAGGGGAACGACGTCGCGATCCTGCTCCGCTCGGACCTGCGTGAGCACATCGAGGACGCGACGAAGCGGCTCCGCGACTCGAAGCTCTTCACGTTCACGTCGATTCGGCGCGGCTTCGCCGGGGGCGGCTTCGACGGCAGCCAGTCCCTGCCCAAGCAGATGGCGATGGCCGCGGGCGTCCCCGGCGCCGATCTGATCCCGGACACCTCGGAGCTCTTCCTCGGCTTCACCTCGACGCAGAAGGCCGGGATGGGCCCGGGGGCGATCGCGAACTTCGAGACGCTCGGCTACGTCGACTTCCGCGACAGCGACTACTTCCGCCACGGGACCCACATGCACCTTTCGCACATCCACGAGGATCTCGAGGCCTGGTACCTGAACTTCGACTTCGACGAGCGGGTCACGACGGCGTTCCGGCCGAACCTGACCGTCAAGCAGGGCACGCAGACCGTGGCTCAAGGCCCGGAGGATGTGTCGACCGTCCGTGACGTGCGGCGCGACTACCGGAGCTCGGGGCGGATCGGGCACAGCGCCTCGATCCAGACCACCTCACGCCTCGATCGGCAGTTCGTCGCTGCCGACGGCACGGTCTACCCGAAGGGCGCAGCGATTCCGGTGCGGGCCGACTTCAACACGCTCGACAACCCGTTCGCCTGGTCGGTGCGACCGGACGAGATCGGGGCGACGGCTGCGGCCGGCGTGCATTTCGTCGTCTTCAACCCGACGAGCGACGACTTTCACCGCAACCGGCGCGCGATGGACGGTGTGCTCCCGGGCGGGAAGATCGCCTTCAAGCCGCGCGCACGCGAGCAGGGCTTCAACGAGGTGCTCTCGACGACGCACCGCCAGAACTACCTCGTGCCGCCGCGCCGCCACCGCAGCTTCCCGCTCGCGGAGGTCTAGCCGAAGAACGCGCGGGCGACGTCGTACCAGTCGTCCGGCACGGTCTTCAGCTCGGCCGTCGCCTCCTCGAGCGAGACCGCGATCACGTCGTCGCCGCGGAGCGCGGCCATCTGGCCGAACGCCCCCGCCTCGATCAGGTCGGCTGCCCTCAGCCCGAACCGCGTCGCGAGGATGCGGTCGCGTGCGGTGGGGGAGCCGCCGCGCTGGACGTGGCCCAGCACGGTCACCCTGGTCTCGAAGCCGGTGCGGCTCTCGATCTCGTCGCCGATCGTCTCGCCGACTCCTCGCTTCGCGAGGAGCTTGTGACCGAACTGGTCGACCTCGCCCTTGTCCTCGGCGCCGGGAAGCTCGCAGCCTTCGCTGACGACGACGATCGAGAAGTTCTTCCCACTCGAATGGCGGCGCCGGATCTCCTCGCACACCTGCTCCATGTCGACGGGGCGCTCCGGGATCAGGATCACGTCCGCGCCGCCGGCGATTCCGCTGTGCACTGCGATCCAGCCTGTATGGCGCCCCATCACCTCGACCACCATCACGCGGTTGTGCGATTCCGCGGTCGTGTGCAGGCGGTCGATCGCCTCAGTGCAGATCGCGACGGCGGTGTCGAAACCGAAGGTGTAGTCGGTCCCGTTGAGGTCGTTGTCGATCGTCTTCGGGACGCCGACGACCGGGGCCGCGAACTCGCCATACAACCTCGCTGCGACGCCCAGCGTGTCCTCGCCGCCGATGGCGACGAGCGCGTCCAGCTCGCCGAATGCGGCTTGCACGCGTTCGACCCCGCCGTCGACCTTGTACGGGTTCGTGCGGCTCGTGCCGATGATCGTGCCGCCGCGCGGCAGGATCCCGGAGATCTGCTGCGGCCCGAGCGGCACGAACAGCTGGTCGACCATTCCGCGCCAGCCTTCGCGCACCCCGATCACCTCGTGGCCGCGCGACCAGGAGCGCCGGGCGACGGCGCGGATCACGGCGTTCAGTCCCGGGCAGTCGCCGCCGCCGGTGAGCACGCCGATCCGCATCGAACCGAGTCTACGTTCGCCCGGCGGTGCACGGGCCGGTTACCCAAATCGGGGTAGGTCCCGGCGTCCAGGTGGACTGGCCAATGAGCTAGCCACATCCGGACCTTTCAGCGAGGGCGCATCGTCGAGAGCGCCTCTACGGTGAAAAACCAGGACGTATTCGAACCATTCCACTGACATCCAGTACGAGGGGGGTTCCACATGAAGAAGATCGCCTTGGCGCTCGTTGCACTCGCGGTGACGCTTGCCATCACGTCGGCTTCGAGCGCAACGGTGCGGCGGTTGATCACGGGAGCAGACATCAAGCCCGGGTCGATCACGTCGCGCGAGATCCACAACGGGTCTCTGACGGCCGGCGATCTCAGCCGCTCTGCAGTCGCGTCGCTTCGCGGCTCGACCGGCGCCACCGGCTCGACCGGTGCAGCCGGCCCGCAGGGCGCGACCGGTGCCACGGGAGCCGCCGGCCCGCAGGGCCCGGCCGGCGCCACGGGGGCAACAGGCGCGACCGGCGCCACGGGCGCAAAGGGCGACGCGGGCCCCGCCGGCGACGCGTCCGTCAAGGGTGACACCGGCGCACCGGGGCCGACGGGGCTCCGGGGCGAAGGGCGACAAGGGGGACACCGGCGCGACTGGGGCCGGCTGGGCGCGGACGGAAGGGCGACACAGGGCGACCGCTGGCGCGGCTGGAGCCGATGGGGCTCCGGGTCGAAGGGCGGCAAGGGTGACACCGGCGCGACTGGGCCCGCTGGCCCGGCTCGGCCCGGCTGGAGCCATGGGCCTGCGGGCCGAAGGGGACACTGGCGCTGGCTGGAGCCGATGGCGGCTCCTGTTGGCCCAAGGGCGCCAAGGGTGACACCGGCGCGTCTGGGCCGTGGGGCTCCTGGTGCGGAGCGACAGGGTGACACCGGCGCGCCTGGCGCCGACGGGGCTCCGGTGCCAAGGGCGACAAGGGCGACACCGGCGCGAGCGGAGCCGATGGGTCCCGGTGCCAAGGGCGATCCCGGTGCACGAACGGTGCGAACGGCGTGAGCAACGTGCTCGCGACCGGATCCCAGACGCCCGTCGTAGTCGACAGCGCCGGCGAGGACGTCTCGACGCTCGCGATTCACCGGCGGCTCACCGTATCTCCTGATGGCGAAGCTGAACTTCGTCAGCGTCTCAGGAGCGACGGCGACGTGCTACCTCATCCCGGGCGACGGCGGCCCGCGCGATCACTTCGTGGTCAGGCTCGGGGGCGGGTTCGACACGACGAACACGCTCATGCTGCCGCACACCTACGCAGCAGGCACCTTCACGGCGTCGATCCACTGCAGCACGTCCTCGCCGGGCGACCAGTTCACGGTCACGGCGGCTCGGCTGGTCGCAATCCAGTCGCAAGCGCTCACGGTTCTTCCGTAACGCTCGAGAACGGTGCTCGGCGCCGTCAGGCGGGGTGGCCCTTGGCCACTTCCGCCTCGGCGGCGTCGAGCACGTCGTTCGGCGCGCCGTCGCGCGCCTCGAGCTCGCGCCACTCCCACTGCTCCAGGTAGGCGTCGCTCCCGACGAGCCCCTGCTCCATCGCGACGCGATCGATCTCGGTCTGGAACCACTCCGGGAGCTGCCGCGAGAGCTGGCTGCCGTCGTCCGCGGTCACGCGCACGAGCGACGGGATCTCCTGCCAGTAGAGGACCTGGACTCGCATCACGTCGCATTCTCGACGATGGTGCTGCCGGCGAGCCATGCGGTCGTGCGGCGGCGAAGGACGTCCTCGTCGGTGACGGCCCACTCGCATTCCCGCGCGTAGCGGTCTTGCGCGCGAAGGTCCGGCCGCCCTTCGACGATCGGCTCGAGCAGCGACGGGTCGTCGACGGCGTCTGCGAGCACGTCTGATGCGAGCGAGCCGTAGAGGTGCACGAGGTGCGCGCGGGTCGCCGGGTCGATCTCGACCGGCCACGCGATCGCATTCAGGCCCGTCGCGCCGGGCAGCGGCCGGGGCCGACGGTCGAGGTTGCGGACATCCAGTTGCTCGAGCGCATCGAGGGCGATCCGCCGGTACGTCGTCAGTTTCCCGCCCGCGACGCTCAGCATTCCGGCGCTGCCCCGGGTGTAGACGGTCTCGCGCCGGGCGTTCGCCGTGGCCCCGGGGCCGCCGGGCAACGCCCGCAGGCCGCAGAACGACGCGCGGACGCGCCCGATGCCGGTCACCCCAACCTCGGCCTCGGCGAGCACCGTCCGCACGTCGTCGTCGGTGACGTGCGCCTCCTCGGGCTCCCCTTCGTGGAGTGTGTCGGTCGTCCCGAGCAGCAGCTTGCCTTCCCATGGGACCGCGAAGCTGACGCGCACCTTGTCGTGCGGGATCGTCAGGGCCGCCTTCCAGTCCTCGCCGCCGTCCGCGATCACGTGCACCCCCTTGCTCAGGCGGATGGAGGCAGCGGCAGACGGGTCTTCGAGGCGGCGGACGCGGTCGAGCCACGGGCCGGTCGCATTGACGATCGAGCGTGCTCGAACCGCCACCTCCTCGCCGTCGACGCTCACCACGGCACCGCCGGCGTGGACGGCGACGACATCGGCGTAGTTGAGGACGGTGGCGCCGCGGTCGGCCGCAGCCCGCACGTTCGCGATCGTGAGTCGGCTGTCGTTCGTCCAGGCGTCGGCGTAGAGCGCCGAGGAGTGCAGCCCCTCGGTGCGCAGCTGCGGCACGAGCCGCAGTGCCCGCTGCTCGCTCACGCGCCCGTTTAGTCTCGCCCGCGCCAGCGCGGAGTAGAGGAGGACGCCGGTGCGCACGAACCAGGGCCGGTGTGGGCCGTCCCGGTAGAGCGGGAAGACGAAGGGCAACCGATGCACGAGGTGAGGCGCGACGACGTTCATCAGCGCGCGGCGTTCCTCGTGGGCCTCGCGGACGAGCCGGACGTCGCCCATCTGGAGGTAGCGCAGCCCGCCGTGCACGAGCTTGGACGACGCGCTCGAGGTGGCACAGCCGAAGTCCCCTCGCTCGACGAGCGCAACGTCGAGCCCGTGTGCCGTCGCGGCTTCTGCGATCCCCGCGCCGATGATGCCGCCGCCGATCACGAGCAGGTCGAAGCCGCGCGACCCGAGCCGTTCGATTGCAGCTACGCGATCCAAAGCGGGTTCGTCCAGGCCTTCGTCCCGTCGGCGGCGGCGATCTCGATACGGCCGTACGGCTCGCGGAAGGGGCGCTCGAGCCGTGCGGCCGTGATCAGGCCCGCCTCGTCGCGTTCGAGCACCTCGGCGTTCTTGGGATACCCGAGGCGGCCGGCGTTCACGCGTGCCCCGCGACTGCGCCCGGTGAACAGGGTGACGCTCGCCGCCGGGCTGCAGCGCACCGTCACCTCGTCGTCCGTCACCTCGACTGCGTCGATGCGCGGGCCGGTCGAGCCGTAGAACGAGCCGGTCCTCAACGCGTGGAGCACCGCGGCCTGTGTCTTCTCGGCCGTCCGCACCCACGTCCACGCGAAGCCGCTGTCGTATCCCGGATGGTGCGAGTCGTCGGTGGCGAGCCCGTAGAACAGCCGCCCACGTTCGAGCGCCTCGTCCCAGTGCAGCGAGGCGTCGCCGCGCCCGAGCTCCAGCTCGCAGCCGGCGTTCCAGACCTCGATCCCGAGCAGGCCCGCGCAGCTCTCCCACTGCTCGGTGCGCAGGCCGCTCCAGTAGGTGTGGGCGAGGAACGGAACGCCGCCGTGCTCGAGGATCCAGTCGACGACCTCCTGCAGCGGCGCGAAGTCGGTCTCGGGCACGACCGGATCCGCGTCGAGCCCGAGTGCCAGCACGTGCGCGTCGTCCGCGCGGGTGGGGGCGAGGGCGTTCAGCTCGGCCGAGGGGATCACGAGCAGCTTCTTCGACGACGGAACGTCCGTTCGGGCCCAGTGGTCGGAGATCGCCAGGACGTCGTATCCGGCCCACTCGTAGTGGCGCACGAGCTTGTCCGGTGCGAGTTCGCCGTCCGAGTTCGTCGTGTGCGTGTGGAGCGCGCAGCGGAGCCACTCGCCCTCGGCGTCGAACGGAGTCACACGGACGAGCCTAACTCTTGAGGCGGAGCCCCGAATTCGTGTGACGCTTTCGGGTCAATTTGGTGAAGTGGCGGCTCGAAACCATTGCCATCCACCCCTCCGGCGTGATCTGCTACTGCCACCACCCAACCCTGGAGGCGAGTGCATGGAGGATTACGAGGCCCAAGAAGTCGAATTCTGGGCGAAGCTCGAAGAAGAAGGGATGAGCCGCTCGTCGATGCTGCGCCGCAGCGCGGCAGCGGCGTTCGGCCTGACGATGCTGGGCAGTGCGGGCTCAGCGTTGGGAGCGACTCGAGCGCGCCTGGCGTCGCCGCCGCTCAAGGGCAGCTCGATCTCGATGGCGGAGCTGATCGCGGAGGCAAAGAAGGAGGGGCATCTGAACACGATCGCGCTTCCTCCTGGCTGGGCCGACTACCCCGAGATCATCAGCGTCTTCCAGAAGAAGTACAAGATTCCGATCACGAACGCGTCCCCTGAGGCCAGCTCGGGCGACGAGATCCAGGCAATTGTCTCTCTGAAGGGACAAGGCCGTGCCCCCGACGTCGTCGACGTCGGCCCCGGCTTTGCGGTGCAGGGCGCGAACTCCGGCTTGTTCTCGAAGTACTTCGTCAAGACGTACGCGACGGTCCCGCGTGCGATGAAAGACACGCGCGGCTACTGGACAGGTGACTACTGGGGCGCGATTGCCTTCGGCGCGAACCTCGACGTCGTCAAGCGTGTGCCGACGAGTTGGAACGACCTGCTCAGCTCGGACTTCAGCGGTCACAAGGTCGCCCTCAACGACGATCCGCGGAAAGCGAACGCCGCGTTCTCCGGCGTGTACGCGGCGGCGCTCGCCAACGGCGGCTCACTGAACGACATCACCCCCGGGATCGACTTCTTCGCGAAGCTTGCGAAGGCCGGGAACTTCCAGCCGATCAATGTCACCCCGCAGACGATCGCCTCCGGCCAGACCCCGGTGACGATCGACTGGGACTACAACCAGCTCGCGGCGAAGTCAGGGCTCGGGAACGTCAACTGGAAGGTGAACGTCCCGAAGGACGGCGTCTACGGCGGGTACTACTGTCAGGCGATCAACGCGAGCGGCCCGCACCCGTGGGCAGCGCGTCTCTGGGAGGAGTACCTCTACTCCGATCAGGGGCAGCTCCTCTTCCTGAAGGGCTTCGCCCATCCCGCGCGGTTCCCCGATCTGGTCGCGCGCAAGGTGGTCCCGCAGAGCATGCTCGCAGCCCTGCCGGCTGCGTCGATCTACGCGGGTGTGAAGTTCGCCAGCCTCGGTCAGATCACCAAGGCGAAGGCGGTCGTCGCCGAGCAGTGGGGCCCGAAGGTTCTCGGGGGCTAACGACCTGAGCGATCCTCAGAGCGTCGATGCGCTCCGGCCGGGCCCCGCGCCCGGCCGGAGACGCATCTCGCTGAACTGGCTCGGCGTGGTCCCGTTCTTCGCCTATGCCTTCTTCTTCCTGCTCCTGCCCTCGGCCGTCGTCATCCTGGGGGCGTTCAAGGGCGAACACGGCGGTTTCACGACCAAGAACGTCTCCGACGTCATCAACACGCCGCAATATGTCCACGCCTTCCAGACGAGTCTCGAGATCAGTGCGCTGACGGCAGGCCTGGGCGGGCTCTTCGGCCTGATCCTGGCGTATGCCGCGGTCAAGCGAGGCACGCCCACCTGGATCAGGTCGACGCTCTCGACCTTCTCCGGCGTGGCGGCGAACTTCGCGGGCGTTCCCCTCGCCTTCGCCTTCATCGCGACGCTGGGCACGCTCGGAATCGTGACGAAGTTCCTGAGCGACCACTTCGGCATCAACCTCTACCAGCACGGGTTCAGCCTCTTCACGTTCACGGGCGTGTCCGTCGTCTACCTCTATTTCCAGATCCCGCTCATGATTCTCGTCATCGCGCCGGCGCTCGACGGGCTGCGGCCGGAATGGCGGGAGGCGTCGGCAAACCTCGGTGGGAGCGCCTTCCACTACTGGCGCTACGTCGGGATACCGGTGCTGCTTCCATCGATCCTCGGGGCGATGATTCTCCTCTTCGGCAACGCGTTCTCCGCGTACGCGACCGCCTACGCCCTGACCGGCGGCGCCATCAACCTCGTGCCACTGCTCATCGGGCAGAACATCGGCGGCGACGTCCTCTCGAACCCGCATCTCAGCCAGGCGCTTGCATTCGGGATGATCGTCGTGATCTCGATCACGATGGCGATCTATGCGCTGCTGCAGCGGCGCGTTTCGCGGTGGACGCGATGAAGCCGAGGCTCTCGGTCTCGTCGGCGGTCTGGCTGTTTCTCGGGGCGGTCGTACTTCCTCGTGCCCCTGGTCGCCACGCTGCTCTTCAGTCTCAAGACCGGTCCGAACAACAGCTACAGCCTGAGCGCCTACTCCGCCGTCATCCACGACCACGAGTTCTGGAAGACGATCCGTTTGTCGGCGGTTCTCTCGCTCGAGACGATCGTGATCAGTCTCGTCCTGCTCGTCCCGACTGCGTACTGGGTCCACCTGAAGCTGCCGAAGGCGAGGACGTACATCGAGTTCGTCACGATCCTCCCGTTCGTCGTCCCTCCGATCATCCTTGTCGTCGGGTTGCTACAGCTCTACAACGGAACCGTGCACGCCCCGCTCTGGTTCCTCGAGCAGCCGTACACGTTCCTCGTCGCGGCGTATGTGATCCTTGCGTTCCCCTACGTCTACCGATCGCTCGACGCGGGATTCCGCGCGATCGACATCCACACGCTCACCGAGGCGGCCCAGAGCCTCGGTGCCTCGTGGGGAACGACGTTCCTGCGCGTCATCCTTCCGAACGTCCGGACGGCCGCGCTCTCCGGCGCATTCCTGACCTTGGCAATCGTCATGGGTGAGTTTACGATCGCGAGCCTTGCGTTGTTCAGCACCTTCCCCACCTTCATCAACCAGGTCAACCAGGAACAGCCCTACGAGGCGGCTGCGTTGTCCCTGCTGAGCTTCGTGATCACGTGGCTTGCGATGGCTGGGCTCCTGCTCGTCGGCGGCGGGCCCGGCCGCCGGCGGCTCCTCAGGCGGGTGACCTGATGGGCTACCTCGAGCTGCAGAACCTGCATCGCGACTTCGGCACCGTGAAGGCGCTGAACGGGATCAACATCTCGCTCGGCGAGGGCGAGTTCCTCTCGCTGCTCGGGCCCTCCGGCTGCGGCAAGACGACCGCGCTCCGCCTCGTCGCCGGCTTCGATCGACCGAACGCGGGCCGGATCGTGGTCGACGGCAAGGACGTGACGCACCGTCGCGCCCAACAAGCGCGACATGGGGATGGTCTTCCAGGCCTACTCGCTCTTCCCGAACATGACGGCAGGGCAGAACGTCGAGTTCGGGCTGAAGATCCGCGGCAAGAACAAGCCCAACCGTGCGGGACGCGTCGCCGAGCTGCTCGAGCTCGTCGGTCTCAGCCACGCCGTCGACCGCTACCCCCATCAGCTCTCGGGCGGGATGCAGCAGCGCGTCGCGCTCGCCCGCGCGCTTGCGATCGAGCCGCGAGTGCTGCTGCTCGACGAGCCGCTGTCGGCGCTCGACGCAAAGGTGCGCGTGCAGCTGCGCGAGGAGATCCGCCGCATCCAGCTCGAGCTCGGCATCACGACGCTGTACGTCACGCACGACCAGGAGGAGGCGCTTGCGATCTCCGACCACGTCGCCGTCATGTACGGGGGCGTGATCGAGCAGATGGGATCGCCGGCCGAGATGTACACCGCGCCGGCGACGCCGTTCGTCGCAGAGTTCATCGGCACGATGAACCGGCTCGAGGCGACGATCGTGGACGGCTCGACGGGCGAGGTCGACCATGCCGGGACGCGCCTGACCCTCGACGCTGCGCGCGGGCGGCAGAACGGCGAACGGGTGCTCGTGCTGATCCGTCCCGAGTCGCTCGAGCTCGAAGCGGCGACGAACGGCGCTCCCGCGAAGGGCAACACGATGACCGGCGACGTGCTGACCCAGACGTTCCTCGGCCCGGTCACCCGCCTCAAGGTGAGCACGGGCGGCTCCGGCCTGATCGCCGACATGTCGACCGCCCGTGCCGCCGCGCTGCCGGTCGGCGCACAGGTCGTCGCACGCGTGCCCGCCGAGGGCGCGAAGCTGCTCAGCCTGCCGGACGACGGCCCAGGGCTGCCAGTGCTCGATCCGGACGATCCGTAAAGACGCCCGTGACGCCGAGGCGCTCGAGCTCGAGCATTCGCGCTTCCTCGTTCACGGTGTAGACCGTCGTCTCCAGGCCGAGGCGGCGCGCTCGTCTCGAGCCCGCGCGCCGTCACGCGGTCGTCCCGGAACCCTGCCGCCCACGCGCCGGCGGCGCGGCGGATCGAGACGCCGAGCCCGACGTGCTGCACGGTGCGGATCGACGGCCGTAGCGCGCGAGACTCCTCGAGCGCGTCGCGCTGAAAGCAGACGAGCACGTCGTCGTCGCGCATCAGCGCGAGCGCTCGCGGGACGATCCCGGGGTAGCGGCTCGGCCGCTTCAGCTCGACCATGACGCCGATCCGGCCGTGGCAGAGGTCGAGGACCTCCTCGAGTCGCGGGTGCTCGCGCCCGGGGCGCGCCGTGCGTGACGACGAGGGCGCCGTCGCGGCCGGCGTGGACGTCGCACTCGACGTAGTCCGCGCCGAGCTCGATCGCGCGCGCGAAGGCCGGGAGCGTGTTCTCGGGGAAGTCAACGGACGCGCCGCGATGCGCGATCACGAGCACAGCAGGCGCTCCAGCAGCGGCACGTCGATTCGCTCCACCAGCTCGTCGGCCTCCGACATCCGAGCCGCTCCGAGCGTGCGCGTCAGCCCGACGACGTGCGCGCCGGCCGCCTTGGCTGCCGTCAGGCCGACGTCGGTGTCCTCGAAGGCGAGCATCCGGTCCGGCTCGACACCGAAGCAGCCGGGCCGCCGTCAGGTAGCACTCCGGATCGGGCTTGCCGACGGCCACGTCGTCCTGCGAGACGACGGTGGTGACGACGTCTCCGAGCCCGGCCGCCTCGAGCACGGGCTCGATCTCGCTGCGGAGCGCCGCCGAGACCACCGCCACCGGCACGCGGTCGGCCGCGAAGCGGACGGCGGCGCGCGTCTCCTCGTCCACCGTCGAGCCGTCGGCCGCCCGGAGGAGGTAGCGCGCGATCCGTTCCTCGATCAGCGCCGGGTCGGACCGGCCGAGCCAGCGCTCGAACATCTCCTCGTCGGTGTGGCCCGCGAGGTGCTCGTAGTACTCGGCCTCGGTCATCGGCCGGCCGAGCTCGGCGAAGAGCTCGGCGTAGACGAGCATGAGCACCGGCTCGTCGTTCGACAGCGTCCCGTTGAAGTCGAACACGACGGCGTCCATCCGCGGCGTGAGCGTACCGTCGAACCATGCTGGCTTTCGTCAGCCCTGTCATGGCGGCGCTTCCGACCCTGGCCTGGAACGAGCAGCTGCTTCGGCTCGGGCTCGCCGCCGTGCTGGGCGGCATCATCGGAATCGAGCGACAGTTTCGTGAGCAGGAGGCGGGGCTGCGGACGCACATGCTCGTTGCCGTCGGAGCTGCGCTCTTCACGATCGTCTCGGCATTCGGCTTTCACGACGTGCTCGAAACGGGGAACGGGGCCTTCGTGCGGCTCGACCCGTCACGCATCGCGGCACAGATCGTCAGCGGGATCGGCTTCCTGGGCGCGGGCGCGATCATCCGGCAGGGCCTCTCGATCAGGGGGCTCACGCACGGCGGCGACGCTCTGGATCGTGCGCGGCGATCGGCATGGCCTGTGGCGCGGGCACCTACGGAGCGGCCCTGATCGCGACGGTCCTCGTCATGATCATGCTCTGGCCGTTGCGCTACGTGGGGCGGCTGCTCGACCGCGAGCACGTCCATCGCCTGGACGTCGATCTGACCGCCAGTGGCAGCCCGCGCGTCGTCGTCGAGGCCGCAGAGCAGCTCGGCGCACGGCTGAACTCGTTCGAGCTCAGCACGGACGAGCGCTCGCTCGAGGTCAAGCTGCATCTCCCGCGTGGTCTCTCGCGCGAGGTCGTCGTCCGGACGCTGATGTCGCGTGAAGGCGTTCGCGGCGCCGCCTGGCACGACTAGAGGCTTGATGTGGAATTGCGTGCGCGTGCATCCACTCAGCCCTGCCCGTGAATGCCGAGGGGCGCCGTCGGCGCCCCTCGGCAAAGCCCGGTCAGGCCGTCGGCTACTTGCCGAACCATTTCTTGACCTTGGCTGCGTTCTGGGTGATCCACTGCTTCCCGGCCTTGTCCGGGTCCATGTGGTCGCCCGCGATCCACTTCGCCACGGTCTCCTGGTCCAGGTTCGTCCACTTGAAGTTCTTGAGCGCGGCGTAGGCCGGGCTGCCGCTCGTCGCGAACTTCTTGCTGAACACCTTCTCGAGGATCGTGTTGGCGTATGCGCACTTGTACTGGGCGACGTTGCCACCGGTGGTGGAGTCGTCCTTGCAGCCCGCGAACCTCGGCGGCAGCTTCACCTCCGAGAGCTGGTACTGCGTGTTCAGGTACTGCGGCGTGTACCAGTAGAAGAGCACCGCCTTGTGCTGCTTGTAGAGCTGGCTCCACCGCGCGACCTGCGCGGGCTCGGCCCCGACGCTCACGAACTTGAAGTTCAGGCCGAGCGCCTTGATCAGCTGCTGGTCCTTCTGCACGTAGGACGGGTCGCCGCCGAGGAACATCCCCTGCGAGCCGGACTCCGGGCTCTTGAAGAGCGACTCCTTGCCCTTCAGTCCCCTCCAGGTCTTGAACTCGGGGTGCGCCTTCATCAGGTACGTCGGGATGTACCAGCCGATGTGACCGACGACACCGTTCGGCCCACCCATCACGGCCGTGTGCTGCTTCGCGATGTACTGCTTGTACTGGTCGACGTGCTGCCAATCCTCGAGGACGGCGTCGGTCTTGCCGTCGGCGAGCGCCTGGTAGACGGGGATCTCGGCGATCTGGGTGATGTTCACCTTGCAGCCGAGGTACTTCTCGAGGGCCGCCTTGGCGACATAGGTGTTGGCGGTCGAGCCCGCCCACGCCTGCTCGTTCAGTGTCACCGTGCCGCAGCTCGCCTTGCTGCGTGCGCCGGCCGGGCCTGCGACCAAGATCGCCACGGCGGCGACGGCAAGTACGCCGACCACCGCTGCGAGCCCGCGACCCCTGGGGATCTTCGACATCCGCTCCTCCTTCGTCAGTGACACCATTAGCTCTCACTCCGTGCACGTGCCACGCCTCGACCCTGGGTGACGCGGTCGAGTGCGATTCCGAGGGCGAGGATCGCGATCGACGCGATCACTCCTTGCCCGAATGCGTTCCGCTGCAGCCCCTGCGCGACCTCGTAGCCGAGCGCGCCCGAGCCGACGAGCCCGCCGATCACGACGACCGCGAGCACCATGATGATCGCCTGGTTGACGCCGAGCATGATCGCGTCGCGCGCGAGCGGGATCTTCACCTTCAGGAGCACCTGCAGCCGCGTGGCGCCGAAGGCCTTCGCCGCCTCGACGGCGTCCGGCGAGACGTCCTCGATCCCGCGCTGCACGAGCCGGATCATCACCGGGGACGCGTAGAGCACCGAGGCGACGACGCCGGGCACGCCCGAGACCGGCATCAGGTAGATGAACGGGATGATGTAGACGAGCTGCGGCAGCGTTTGCAGCACGTCGTTGATCGGTCGCAGCGACCTGGGCGACGCGCTTGCTCTCGGCCGCCCACACGCCGAACACGAAGCCGACGATCACGCGTCAGCACGGTCGCGACGAGCACCTGCGAGAAGGTGTCCATGGCGGTCGCCCACTCGCCGATGACGCCGATGATGAGGAACATGAGCGCGCGAGATCAGCGCGGGCCGCAAACCGCTCAGCAGGAAGGCGATCAGCACGAGCCCGAGCAGCATCACCGGCCACGGCGTCTCGATGAAGAAGCTGCGCAACGGCTGGATGCCATGTTCGACGATGAAGTTCCCCGTCGGGTTAGTGATGTCGCGGAAGAGGAACGTGCTCGGGTTCTGGACGTAGTCGAGCGCACGCTGGACATAGCCGCGCAGCCAGTCCTGCGCAGTCCAGCGCGTCCAGTCGGAGCCCGCGTCGAAGACATACGCGAGTGCGACCGACAGCCCGACCGCGACGGCGCACGCAGACGGTGTAGAGCCGCAGCATGCGACTCCGCTCGGCGGTGAGGTGACGCATGCGCGGGATCGGTGCGGTTCGCCATCGCCTCGGTCGAGCGGTCGAGCGCGATCGCCATGATCACGATCGCCGCGCCCGCGAGGATCGCGAGCGCCGGGTCGGTGTAGAGGCCGTTCGTGACCGCATCGCCGAGCCCCGCGCCGCCGATCAGTCCCGCGATCACGACCATCGAGAGCGCGAACAGGATCGTCTGGTTGACCGCGAGCAGCAGCATGCGCCGCGCGAGCGGGAGCTGCACCTTCCAGAGCACCTGCCGGCGCGTCGCGCCGAGCGCCGTCGCCGCCTCGACCGTGTTCGCGGCGACGCCGCGGATGCCGAGCGCGTGATCCGGATCGCCGGCGGGATCGCGTAGATCATCGTCGTCACGACGGCGGCCCCCGGCCCGACGGAGAACAGGATCACGACCGGGCATGCAGGTAGGCGAACGCGGGGATGATCTGCATCGCGTCGAGCACCGGCGTGATCGCCTTCTGGAACCGCTGCGACCGGCCGGCGAGCACGCCGAGCGGCATGCCGACGAGCAGCGAGAGCCCGACCGCCGCGAACACCAGCGCGAACGTCTCGCACGCTCTCTTCCCAGAGCCCGAGCGCGGCGAAGCTCGCGAAGGCGGCGAAGACGCCGAGTGCGGCCTTGCGGCCGCCGAAGCGCAGCACGATCGAGCGCTCCGAGCGCCACCGTCCCGGGCCACGTCAGCCAGTGGAAGAGCTGCGTCAGCCACGAGACGAGGTCGTCGAGGAACGAGGCGAAGCCGTTGAACGCCCGGAAGATCGACGTTCGGGCTGGGCAGGTTCCGGTTGTTCGCTGAGCCACATCTGGAAGCGGTCGAGGTATCGCCGAGAGCGAGTTCCACGTCAGCGCCGCCGGCCAGGCGAGCGTGGTTCTTCCAGCGCGAGGAAGGCGATCAGCATCGCGAGCGACGATCGAGGACGATGCCGCCCGTGCTGCCGCGCCACCACGGCCGCGGGAGCGACGCGGGGCGCCGGGCGGGCGGCCTCGGCGACCGCCATCCTAGTCGCCTTCGCCCGCGACCGCGGCCAGCGCCGCGTGCCTTGTCGACGACGCCGACGATCCTGCCGTTCTCGACGGCGCACACGGGCCGCTCGCTGCGTCGCGATCACGGGCATGGCGTTCTTGACGGTCGTCCCGACGTCGAGCTTCGGCCCGTCCTCCTCGCCCGGCTGCGCATCGCGCATGATCCAGCGCAGCGTCAGCACGTGGCTGCGCGGGATGTCGCGGACGAAGTTCGCGACGTAGTCGTCGGCCGGCGAGCCGACGAGATCCTCCGGCGTGCCGAGCTGGACGATGCGGCCGTCGCGCATGATCGCGATGCGGTCGCCGAGCCGAAGCGCCTCGGGCAGATCGTGCGTGATGAAGACCATCGTCTTGCCGGTCTCGTGCTGCAGGCGGATCACCTCGTCCTGCATGTCGCGGCGGATCAGCGGGTCGAGCGCGCTGAACGGCTCGTCGTAGAGCATCACCTTCGGGTCGACCGCGAAGGCGCGCGCGAGGCCGACGCGCTGCTGCATGCCGCCCGAGAGCTCGTTCGGGAACTGGTTCGCCGCGTCCTCGAGCCCGACGAGCCGCAGCACCTCGGCGGCGCGCGCGTGCCGCTCGGCCTTCGACTACGCCCTGGATCTCGAGCCCGAACGCGACGTTGTCGAGCACGGTGCGGTGGGCGAGCAGGCCGAAGTGCTGGAAGACCATCGACGACGTGTGCCGGCGCAGCTGGAGCAGTTCGTCGCGGTTCGCAGCGGTGACGTCGCGCCCGTCGATCTCGATCGCGGCCGGCGGTCGGCTCGATCAGCCGGATCAGCGTGCGCACGAGCGTCGACTTGCCGGAGCCGGACAGGCCCATCACGACGAACACCTCGCCCGGGTACACGTCGAACGAGACGTCGCGCACCGCGGCGACGCAGCCGGTCTTCTCGCGCAGCTCGCGCGCGGGAGAGCTCGGCGTCGGGCGTGCCGATCACCTTGTCGGCGTTCTTGCCGAAGATCTTCCAGATCCCCTCCGCCCGGATCAGCGGCGCGGCATCGTTCGCCGAGCTCTGCTCGATGCCGTTAGAAGAGGCCAACGGTCTCCCCGTGCTCGTCGATGTCGACGTTCGATCGCCGCCGGCGTCTTGCCGTAGCCCGGGCATCGTCTGCATGTCGCCGCAGAGTGCGACGATCCAGCCGGCGCCGGTGTACGCCCGCAGGTCGCGGACGCCCACGGTGAACCCGGTCGGCGCGTTCGCGAGCGACGGGTCGTGCGAGAGCGAGAGGTGCGTCTTCGCCATGCAGATCGGGAGCCGGTCGAGGCCGGCCTTGTGAACTCCTTGATCTTCGCGCGTGCGGCGGGCTGAAGGAAGACCCCGTCGGCCCCGTACGCCCGTTTGGCGATCGCCTCGATCTTCGCCTCGATCGGGGCATCGAGCGGGTAGAGGAAGTCGAAGCTGGACGGCTCGTCGGCCGCGGCGACGACCGCCTCGGCCAGGGCGGCGGCGCCGGCGCCGCCGTGCGCTGAACGCCGTCGTTGACCTCGGCCGCGTAGGCGCCGTACTCGAGCGCGAGCCGCCGGACGAGCTCGATCTCGTCCGGCTTGTCGTCGGGGAAGCGGTTCACGGCGACGACGGCGTTCAGGCCGAACTCGCGCATGATCCCGAGGTGCCGGGCGATGTTCGCCGACGCCGATCTCGATCGCATCGGCGCCGCCGTCCGGGTCGCCGGCGTGGTGCTTCAGCGCCTTGACCGTCGCGACGAGCACGACGGCGTCCGGGCGCAGGTCGCCGAGCCGGCAGACGATGTCGAAGAACTTCTCCATGCCCATGTCGGAGCCGAAGCCGCTCTCGGTCACGACGTAGTCGCGCGAGCTTCAGCGCGACGCGGTCGGCGACGACCGAGTTGTTGCCGTGCGCGATGTTCGCGAACGGCCCGCAGTGGACGAACGCCGGCTGGCCCTCGAGCGTCTGGACGAGGTTCGGCTTGATCGTCTCCTTCAGCAGCACGGCCATCGAGCCCGCCGCCCGCAGCTGCTCGGCGGTGACCGGCTCGCCGTCGTAGGTGCTGCCGACGGTGATCGCGCCGAGCCGCGCGCGCAGGTCCTGCAGGTCGGAGGCGACGGCGACGATCGCCATCACCTCGGACGCGGCCGTGATGTCGAAGCCGGTCTGGCGCGGATAGCCGTTCGCCCGGCCGCCGAGCCCGATCGACGATGTCGCGCAGCGCGCGGTCGTTGATGTCGATGCAGCGGCGCCAGCTGATCGAGAGCGGGTCGATGCTCGAGCTCGTTGCCGTGCAGCAGGTGCGCCTCGAGCATCGCGGCGAGCAGGTTGTTCGCGGCGCCGATCGCGTGGATGTCGCCGGTGAAGTGGAGGTTCATGTCCTCCATCGGCACGACCTGCGCGTAGCCGCCGCCGGCGGCGCCGCCCTTGATCCCGAACACGGGGCCGAGCGAGGCCTCGCGGAGGCAGAGCGCGACCTGCTTGCCGATGTGCCCGAGGCCCTGCGTCGAGCGAGACCGACGTCGTCGTCTTGCCCTCGCCCGCCTTCGTCGGCGTGATCGCCGTGACGTCGATCGAGCTTGCCGTCCGGCCGGTCGGCGAGCCGGTCGAGCACGGAGAGATCGATCTTCGCCTTGTAGCGGCCGTACGGCTCGACCTCGTCGGGCTCGAGGCCCGGCGGCCGCGGCGATCTCGGTGATCGGCCGGAGCGTGGCCTCCTGCGCGATCTCGGAGCGACGAGGGCATCGTCGTCGTCACGTTCGTCCTTTCGGTCGACTGATCGACGCGAGGATACGACTAATATATCTCCGTGGCTAGGGCTGTTCCGCTCGCGCCTCCTGCCCGCCGCCGGTGAGGCGCGTCTCGCTCGCGGACCAGGCGTACTTCGCGATCCGCGAGCTGATCGTCACGCTCGAGCTGCCGCCGGGCGCGGCGATCCGCGAGCCGGCGCTGACGGCGCAGCTCGGCATCGGCCGGACGCCGGTGCGCGAGGCGCTCCGCCGGCTCGCGCAGGAGCGGCTCGTCGAGGTCTACCCGCGCCGCGGGCATGTTCGTGACGACCGTCGACGTGCGCGATCTCGCGCGGCTGTGCGAGGTGCGGGCCGTGCTCGAGCCCGAGGCCGCGCGGCTCGCTGCAGAGCGCGCGACGCAGGCCGATCTGGACGAGCTCAGCGCTCTGCTCGACGAGCTCCTCGACCCGCGAGCGGCGCGACGACCGCGCGCTGATCGACCTCGACGAGCGGATCCACCGCACGATCTACCGCTGCAGCCACAACCAGTTCCTCGAGGAGACGCTCGAGCGAGTACTACGCGCTCGCGCTGCGCATCTGGATGCTCGCGCTCGACGCGACGCGACGCTGCGGGCCGCCGTGCTCGAGCACCGCGAGCTGCTCGAGGCGATCCCGCGCGGGAAGGGCGAGCGAGCCGCCGCAGCTCATGCGCGACGCACGTCGAGCACTTCGAAGCAGGCGATGCGTGACGTGCTCCTCGCGATCGTGATATATCAGCGTATGACTGAGACCTCCACGCTGCCGACCACTGCGCGCGCAGTCGTGATCGGCGGCGGGCATCGTCGGCAACAGCCTCGCCTACCACCTCGCCGAGCTCGGCTGGCGCGACCTCGTCCTGCTCGACAAGGGCCCGCTCCCGAACCCCGGCGGCTCGACCGGCCACGCCTCGAACTTCATCTTCCCGGTCGACCACTCGAAGGAGATGACGCAGCTCGACGCTCGACGCGGTCCGGCAGTACGAGGAGCTCGGCGTCTTCACCGCGAGCGGCGGCATCGAGGTCGCGCGCACCGAGGAGCGCATGCAGGAGCTGCGGCGGCGGGTCGCCTCGGCCAAGGCCTGGGGGATCGAAGACTCGCGGATCATCACGCCCGCGCGAGGTGAAGGAGCTCGTGCCCGTACATCGAGGAGTCCGTGATCCTCGGCGGCTTCTACACGCCGTCGGTCGGCATCGTCGACTCGCTGCGCTTCGGGACGATCATGCGCGAGCGCGCGCAGGAGAAGGGCGCGCTCAGCGTCTTCGCGAACACCGAGGTGCTCGGCATCGACGTCGAGGACGGCCGCGTGCAGCGGGATCCGGACCTCGCGCGGCGACATCGCGACCGACGTGATCGTCGTCTGCTGCGGCGTCTGGAGCCCGAAGATCGCGCGCATGGCGGGCGCGACCGATCCCGCTGACGCCGGCGGTGCACCAGATGATCGACGTCGGCCCGGTGCCGCACTTCAAGGACACGAAGGGCGTGATCGAGTTCCCGATCGTCCGCGACATGGACACGAACATGTACGAGCGCCAGGACGGGAGCGGGCTCGAGATCGGCTCGTACGCCCACCGGCCGATCCTCCACGACCCGGAGGAGATTCCGTCGAACGAGGAGGCGGCGCTCTCGCCCACCGAGTTCCCGTTCACCCAGGATGACTTCACGCAGCAGATGGAGGACGCGCTCGAGCTGATCCCGGACGTGCTGAACGACGAATCGGTCGGGATCAAGTACGCGATCAACGGCCTTCTGTCGCTGACCCCCGACGGCCTGCCGCTGCTCGGCGAGACGCCCGAGGTGAAGGGCCTCTGGTCGGCCGCCGCGGTCTGGGTGAAGGAAGGGCCCGGCGTCGGGCGAGCGGTCGCGGAGTGGATGACGAACGGGGAGTCGGAGATCGACCTCCAGTCGTCCGACATCGCGCGCTTCTACGACCATCAGCGCTCGAAGCGGCACGTGCAGGCGCGCGCGGCGGAGGGGTTCAACAAGACGTACGGGATCGTCCATCCGTCCGAGCAGTGGGAGTCGAACCGGCAGCGTGCGCCTCTCGCCGTACTTCGCGCGCGAGCAGGAGCTCGGTGCCGTCTTCTTCGAGGCGGCCGGCTGGGAGCGGCCGCAGTGGTACGAGTCGAATGCGAAGCTCCTGGACGAGTTCGGCGACCGGATCACCCGCCGCGAGGCGGAGTGGGACTCGCGCTGGTGGTCGCCGATCATCAACGCGGAGCACCTCGCGATGCGCGACCGCGCCGCGATGTTCGACCTGACGGCGTTCTCGATCTTCGACGTGACCGGCCCCGGCGCCCTCGACGACCGTGCAGCAGGTCTCGATGCGCCAGATGGACGTCGCGATCGGCAAGGTCGTCTACACGCCCGTCCTGTCGCCGAGCGGCACGTTCAAGAGCGACCTGACGGTGATGCGGCTCGGGGACGAGCGTTTCCGCGTCGTCACCGGCGGCGCGCACGGCATGGCGGACCTGAAGTGGTACGCCGACCACGTGCCCGAGGACGGCAGCGCGCAGGTCACCGACCTGACCTCGGCGTGGACGACGGTCGGCGTCTGGGGCCCGCGGTCGCGCGACATCCTGGCGAGCCTCACCTCGGACGACGTCTCGCACGAGGCGTTTCCGTTCGCGAGCTGCCGGACGATCGAGATCGACTCGTTGCGCGTGCTCGCATCGCGCATCTCCTACGTCGGCGAGCTCGGCTGGGAGCTCTACGTCCCGATCGAGCAGGGCGCGAAGCTCTGGTCGCTCGTCGAGGAGGCAGGCGAGCCGCACGGCATCGTCCCCGCGGGCATCGGCGTGTACGGAACCACCGGCCGGCTCGAGAAGTGTTACCGCGCGTTCGGCTTCGAGCTCGACGCGGACTACGACGTCGTCGAGGCCGGGATGGCGTGGGGGAGGGTGAAGTCGCCCGACTTCGTCGGGAAAGCGGCGCATGTCGGCCACCGCGAGTCGGATCCCGTCGCCGTGCTCTGCACGCTCACGGTCGACGACCACACATCGTCGAGCGGCGTCAAGCGCTACATGCTCGGGCGGGAGCCCGTGCTCTCGCTGCAGGGCGAGCCGCTCGTCGATGCGGAAGGCCGCCGCTCGTACGTGACGAGCGCGGGCGCCGGGCCGTCGATCGGCAAGCACATCCTGCTCGCCTACCTGCCGCCGGAGCAGGCGAACGTGGGCGAGTCGCTGCTCGTCGAGTACATGGCCGAGCACTATCCGGTGACCGTGGCGACGAACGACTCGACCCCGGTGTTCGACCCGGAGAATGCGCGGGTGAAGGCGTGAGGATCCTCTGCTGCGTGAAGCGGGTGCCGATCACCGGCGGGAAGATGGTGCTCACCGACGACGAGCAGGCGATCCAGACGCGGCACCTCGGCTTCACGATCTCGCCGCACGAGGAGTGCGGGGTGGAAGAGGCCGTACGGATCGTGGAGGCGGACGGCGGCGAGGTCGTCGTGCTCACGCTCGGCCCCGCCGAAGCCGAAGAGCAGTTGCGCGAGTGCATGGCGCTCGGGGCCGACCGCGCGATTCACCTCGTCACCGCCGAGGAGTGGGACGCCCAGGCGACCGCGGCCGCGATCGTCGACGTGATCCGTGGGGAAGAGCCGCTCGACCTCATCGTCTTCGGGAACGAGTCCGCGGACGCCGGGAACTACCAGGTCGGCATCCGGGTCGCGTATGCGCTCGGGCTTCCGGTCGTCACCGGCCTGAAGGGACTGACGGTCGCCGACGGACGCGCGCGCTGCGAGCAGGAGGTCGCCGCCGGGCGCGACGTCTACGACGTCGCCGCTGCCCGCCGTCGTCACGGTGAAGGAGGGCCTGAACCTGCCCCGCTACCCGTCGGTGCCGGCGAAGCTGCGCGCAAATCGAAAGCCGCTCGATGCGAGGCCGGTCGACCGCCCCGCGGCGAAGCTCGAGAAGCTGCGTCTCGTCGTGCCGGAGGGTCAGGGCAAGCAGGCGGAGGTCCTGGGGCACGGGCCGGAGGCTGCAGCGGCGATCGTCGAGGTGATGCAGAAGCTGGGGGTCGCGTGAGCGTCGTCGTCTTCGTGGAGCCGGACGACGAGCTGTCGCTCCAGGCCGTCACGTTCGCCCGGTCGTTCGGCTCGGAGCTCCACGGCGTGTCGGTCGGCAGCGCGGCAGCGCCGGTCGACGTGCTCCACGTTGCGGAGATCGACGGCGCGTATGCGCCGAGGGCCTGGGCAGCGGCGATCGTCCAGCTCGTCGAGCAGCTGTCGCCTTCGGTCGTGATCGCCCCGGGCTCCGACCGCGGCAACGAGGTGCTCGCCCACGTCGCCGCGCAGCTCGATCTGCCGATGGCCGCCAATGTGGTCGAGGCTCGCGGCGACGAGGTGACACGGCAGCGGTGGGGCGGGTCGCTGCTCGAGCAGGCGCGCGTTCACGGGGAGACGAAGCTGATGACCGCGGCGCCGTTCGCGTTTGCGGCCGCATCGGGCGAGGCGGGGCCCGTCGAGCACTTCACACCGGCGCTCGTCGAGGCCGACACGGCGGTGCGCGTCGTCGACACCGTGAGCACGAGCACGGGCGGGATCTCGCTCGCCGACGCGAAGGTCGTCGTCTCGGGCGGGCGCGGCGTGGGCTCGAGTGAGGGCTTCGCGATCCTGGAGGAGCTGGCGGCGCTGCTCGGCGGAGCCGTCGGGTGCTCGCGCGTGGTCACGAGCGCCGGTTGGCGCCCGCACACCGACCAGGTCGGCCAGACGGGCACGAAGGTCTCGCCGGATCTCTACATCGCGTGCGGGATCAGCGGCGCGACGCAGCACATCGCGGGGTGCAAGGGAGCGAAGACGCTCCTCGCGATCAACGACGATCCGGAGGCGACGATCTTCTCGCACGCCGACTACGCCGTGGTCGGGAACCTGCACGAGATCGTCCCGGCGATCTCGGCCGAGCTGCGGAAGGTCCGAGGGTCATAGCGACGCTCGCCGGCGCGGTCGCGCTCGCGGCGCTTCTGGCGGTCGCGGGCACGCTCTTCGGCCGGCGCGCGCTCTTCCTCACGCGCCTCGTCCGCGCGGCGAAGCCGCTCGACCGCACCGACGACGTCGCCGGGCGCGTCCGCAACGAGGCGGTGATCGTCCTCGGTCAGAAGAAGCTGTTCCAGCGGCTGCTGCCCGGTGCGATGCACGCCGCGATCTTCTGGGGCTTCCTCGTCCTCTTCCCGACGATCGTGATGGCGATGATCGGAGCGATCAATCGCGACTGGACGATTCCCTGGCTCGGCTCGCAGGGATGGTTCATGGCCCTCGTCGACGTCTTCGTGCTCTCGGTGCTCGCGGGTGTCGCGACGGCCTTCTGGATCCGGAAGGTGCTTCGTCCCGCGCGCTTCAAGGGCTCGCACCTCGGCGAGGCCGACCTGATCCTCACGATGATCGCGCTCGTCGTCCTCACGCTGCTCGGGTGGCATGCCGCCCGCATCGCGGCGGGCTTGAACGAATGGCCGGCGCAGGCGTCGTTCCTCTCGAACTGGGTCTCGGGGGCGATTCCGGCTCCTCGGTTCAGCGAGCGCTTCTTCGTCTGGGCGCACGTGACCGTGATCCTCGCGTTCCTCGCGTACCTGCCGTACTCCAAGCACCTGCACATCGCCACGGCGGCGGTCAACGTCTACTTCTCACGCACCCGGAAGCGCGGGCGACTCGAGCCGCTGCGCTTCGACGTGCCCGACGAGGAGATGCGCTTCGGCGTCGGGACGATCGGCGACCTGACGTGGAAGGAGATGGTCGACTCGTTCTCCTGCACCGAGTGCGGGCGCTGCCAGGACGTCTGTCCGGCGTACGCGACCGGCAAGCAGCTCTCGCCGAAGCTGCTGATCATGGGCATTCGCGACCAGGTGTTCGCCGAGGGGCCGAACCTGCTCGCCGGCGGCGAGCTGTCGCCGATCGTGGGCAACGGCGTCCCCGAAGAGATGGTGTGGGACTGCGTCACGTGTGGCGCGTGCGTGCACGAATGCCCGGTGTCGATCGAGCACGTCGACCACATCGTCGACCTGCGCCGCGAGCTCGTGATGATGCAGTCGAGCTTCCCGCAGGAGGCCGAGACGATGCTGCGCGACGTCGAACGCGTCGGCAACCCGTGGGGCAAGCCGCAGGGCGACCGCGCGTCCTGGGCGGAGGAGCTCGGCGTGCGCGTGCTCGAGGAGGGCGAGGCGCCGCCGGAGGTCCTCTACTGGGTCGGCTGTGCGGCCGCGTACGACGAGCGGGCGCGCAAGGCGGCCGAGTCGACGGCGAAGCTGCTGCAGAAGGCGGGCGTGGACTTCGCGATCCTCGGTGCGCGCGAGGCGTGCACCGGCGATCCGGCGCGGCGGATGGGCAACGAGTACGTGTTCCAGCAGTACGCCGAGCAGAACGTCGCGACGCTGAACGACGCAGGCGTGACGAAGATCGTCGCGAGCTGCCCGCACTGCCTCAACTCGCTCGGCAGCGAGTACCCGGACTTCGGCGGGCGGTACGAGGTCATGCACCACACGCAGCTGCTCGCCGAGCTCGTGCGCGACGGGAAGCTGCAGCCGAGGGCGGGCGAGGGCGAGATCACCTACCACGACTCGTGCTACCTGGCGCGTCACAACGACGTGCGGGACGAGCCGCGTGAGCTGGTCGCCTCGGTCGGGAAGCCGGTCGAGATGTCGCGCAATCGTGAGCGCACGTTCTGCTGCGGCGCCGGCGGCGCGCACATGTGGATGGAGGAGCGCGGCAAGCCGATCAACGAGGAGCGCGTCCGCGAGGCCGCGGAGACCGGAGCGGAGACGCTCGCCGTGGCGTGCCCGTTCTGCACGGTGATGCTCGACGACGGCGTGCGCTCGATGGGGAAGCAGTTGCGCGTCGTCGATGTCTCGACGCTGCTCGTCGAGTCGATGGACGACTCTGACCGCTTGTAGCATCTGCCCTACGTGACGAGTGCGGCTGACAATCTGAAGCGCGTGCCGTTGTTCGCGGATCTGAAAGGTCGGCAGCTGAAGAAGCTCGGCGACAAGTTCCGCGAGCGCACCTTTCAGCCGGGAGCGCCGGTCGTGCAGGAGGGAAAGATGAGCGGAGTCGGCTTCTTCGTGATCACGGAGGGCGAGGCGGTGGTCAGCGTCCGCGGGAAGGATGTCGCGACTCTCTCGGCGGGTGACCATTTCGGCGAGGTGGCGCTCGTCATCGAGGCCGAGCGGACGGCGACGGTGACGGCAAGCACGCAGCTCCGTTGCCTCGAGATCCCGGTGTGGGACTTTCGAGAGTTCGCGCTGGCGAACCCGGACGTGACCTGGAAGCTGCTCCAACACGTCATCCAGATCTCGCAGCCGAAAAGCCCTGACGAAAGCTCGTCCCCGCCGCAGGCGTAGCAGGCTCTCGGGTTCGCGCCGGACGGGCCCAACTTGACACTGTGGAACTGCTGTTCCACAATATGGGCCGATGGCGGCCGAATCCGGGACGCAGGCGATCGATCGCGCGGCGGAGCTGCTCGTCAGCATCGTCGAGTCGGCGCGGCCGCTCGGGGTCGGAGAGCTCTCCGAGAGCTCCGGGCTGCCGAAGTCCACCACCTCGCGGCTCGTCGGCGCGCTCGAGCGCCGCGGCCTGCTGCAGCGCGCGGGCGACCGCCGCGTCTCGCCCGGCCCCGTGCTGCTCCGGTTCGCCCATCGCGACTCCGGCGAGAGCCTCGCCGAGCTGGCGACGCCCGCGCTCCGCTCGCTCGCCGAGCTCTCCGGCGAGACGATCAACCTCGGCGTCCCGACGCCGCTCGGCGTGGAGCACCTCGCACAGGAGGACTCGCGCCACTTCGTCGGCGGCACGAACTGGGTCGGCCGCCGCGTCCCGTACGAGCCCACCGCGAACGGCAAGGTCCTGCGCGCGTTCTCCGCGACGCCGCCTGCGACCGGCGAGATGCGTGAGATTCGCGCCCGCGGCTACTCGATCGCGATCGACGAGCTCGAGCGCGGCCTCTCCGCGCTCGCCGCACCCGTCTTCGGCCCCGACGGCATCGCCGTCGCGGCGCTCTCCATCTCCGGACCGACGATCCGCCTCACCCCCGACCGCATCGCTGAGCTCGCGCCTGCACTGCTCGAGCAGGCGCGCCTCCTCTCGTTGCGGCTCGGCAACCACGACCACGACCAGCGAGGTGCCGCATGACCCACGAAGAGATTCTCAAAGGCCTGTACGACGAGACCCTCATCGGCAATGCGCCCGAGGTGAAGGACCTGGTGAACAAAGGGCTCGCAGAGGGCCTCGGCTGCGAGTCGATGCTCTACGACGCGCTGATCCCGTCGCTCGAAGAGGTCGGCGCGCGCTTCGAGCGCGGCGACTATTTCGTGCCCGAGATGCTGATCGCGGCGCGTGCGATGCAGGGCGCGCTCGACATCCTCCGCCCGCTGCTTGCCGAGACCGGCGCGAAGCCGATCGGCACGTATGTCATGGGCACCGTCAAGGGCGACGTGCACGACATCGGCAAGAACCTCGTGAACATCATGCTCGAGGGCGCCGGCTTCACGGTCTACGACCTCGGCGTGAACGTCGCGCCCGAGACGTTCGTGCAGCAGATCCAGGAGCATCAGCCCGACGTCGTCGGCTTCTCGGCGTTCCTCACGACGACGATGCCGATGTTCAAGGCGAACATCAACGCGCTCCAGAAGGCCGGCATCCGCGACGACGTGATCGTGATGGTCGGTGGGGCGCCGGTGACGCAGGAGTACGCAGACGCAGTCGGAGCCGACGGCTACGCCGCCGACGCCTCGACGGCGGTTCGCCTGGCCAAGGACCTGATCGCGAAACGCCGCTCGGCCGTACCTGCATGAAGACCGTTCTCGAGTCTGCGTCCAGGACGGTTGTGATCGGGCCGGAGCAGCCGTTCTGCGTGATCGGCGAGCGCATCAACCCGACCGGTCGCAAGAAGTTCCAGGCCGAGCTTCAGAAGGGCGACCTCTCGCGCATCGAGCTCGACGTCGCGCAGCAGATCGCGGGCGGCGCGGACATGCTCGACGTCAACGTCGGCGACCCGCTCGCGGACGAGGTCGAGCTGATGCGAAGCGCCGTCCCGCTCGTGCAGGGATTGACCGACGTCCCGCTCTGCATCGACTCGTCGGTGATCGAGGCGCTCGAGGCCGGGCTCGGCGCCTATCAGGGCAAGGCGCTCGTCAACTCCGTCACCGGCGAGGACGAGCGGCTGGAGGCGATCCTGCCGATCGTCGCGAAGCACGGCGCCGCGGTGATCGGGCTCGCGAACGACGACGACATACCCATGGAGCCCGAGCGGCGCCTGGAGATCGCCCGCAAGATCGTCTCGGCGGCCGGCGACCACGGCATCCCGCCCGAGGACGTGCTGATCGACCCGCTCGCGATGCCGGTGGGCGCCCTCGCCAACGCCGTGACGCTCTTCCTCGAGACCGTGCGGCTGATCCGCGAGGAGCTCGGGGTGAACATGACCTGCGGCGCGTCGAACACGTCGTTCGGCATGCCGGGCCGGGAGACGCTCGGTGCGGCGTTCCTCGCGGTCGCCGCGAGCCACGGGCTGACGAGCGCGATCATGGACGCCCGCTCGCAGGAGATCGTCGAGTCGGTCCGCGCGACCGACTTCCTGCTGGGTCACGACGAATGGGGTGCGGCGTGGATCGCCGCCTTCCGCGCGAAGCAGGCGGCCGCCGCCGCGTGAGCGCCGAGCCGGAGCCCGTGCTGGAAGAGGTCCACCCGGACCGGGTCAGGCTCGTCTTCCAGCAGGCCGACGGCGCCGTCAAGGAGACGCGCGTCCCCGCCGGCACGACGCTCTTCGACGGCGCGAGCTGGAACGGCGTCGCCATCGACTCCACGTGCGGGGGCCACGGCACCTGCAAGAAGTGCAAGGTGCGCGTCGCGACAGGCGAGCAGGCGATCTCCTCGGTCGACCCGCGCGCATTCACGCGCGGACGAGCTGAAGGCCGGCTGGCGCCTCGCGTGCCGCGCGCAGGCCGAGGCCGACCTCGTCGTCGACGTGCCGCCGCTGCAGACCCGCCCCAAGGCGGCGCTCGTCGGAGTGGGGAGGCACGTGATCCTGCGCCCGGCCGTGCAGAAGCGGTTCCTCGAGCTGACGGAGCCGACGCTCGAGGACCAGGTCTCCGATCTCGAGCGTGTGCTGCAAGCGATGGACGACGTCGAGCCGCGTGTACCGCTCGAGCTCTTGCGCGCGCTCGGCCGAACGCTGCGCGACGCCGACTGGCAGGTCACCGCCGTGCTGGTCGACGACCTGCTGGTCGACGTCGAGCCGGGCGACACCACGGCGCGCCGCCACGCGATCGCGTTCGATCTCGGTACCACGACCGTCGTGGCCACGCTGCTCGACCTCGAGACCGGCCAGGGTGTGGCAGTCAGCTCGATCCTCAACGCCCAGCAGCCGTTCGGGGCCGACGTGATCTCGCGGATCAGCGCCACGATGCTCGATCCGACCGCGCTCGACACGCTGCGCGACCGCGCGCACGAGACGCTGATGAAGCTCACGCTCGAGGTCTGCGAGGAGGCAGGCGTCGATCCCGCCGAGGTCTACGAGATCGTCGTCGCCGGGAACATGACGATGCTGCAGATCGCGCTCGGCATCGATCCGGAGCCGCTCTCGATGGCGCCGTTCACGATCGTCGCGCGCCGGCTCCCCGAGGCGAAGGCGACCGACTTCGGCGTCCGCGTGCACGAGCGCGCGCCGGCCGTGCTCTTCCCGGCGCTCGGCGCGTACGTCGGCCCGGACATCGTCGCGGGGATCCTCGCGACCGGCCTGACGCTCGACAAGCGCACGCGGCTCTTCATCGACGTCGGCACGAACTCGGAGATCGTGCTCGGCTCGTCGGCGCGCGCGCTCGCGACCGCAGCGCCTGCGGGCCCCGCCTTCGAGGCGGCCCAGATTCGCTGTGGCATGCGCGCCGCGGAGGGCGCGATCGAAGGCGTGAGGATCGTCGACGGCGAAGTCGAGCTGACGGTGATCGGCGACGTCGAGGCCGTCGGGCTGTGCGGCTCCGGGCTCGTCGACGCGGTCGCCGAGCTCGTCGGTGCCGGCATCCTCGATCACTCCGGCCGCTTCGTGCTCGGCTCGTCGCCGCGGCTCGGCAAGATCGGGGAGGAGAACGTCTTCTACCTCCACGACGACGTCTTCCTCTCGCAGCGCGACGTGCGCGAGCTGCAGTTCGCGAAGGCATCGATCGCGACCGGCTGGCAGATCCTTTGCAACGACATGGGCGTCGACCCGACGGAGATCTCGCAGGTGCTCCTCGGCGGCTCGTTCGGCTCGTACCTCACCGCCGCGAGCGCGGTGAAGATCGGGCTCGTGCCGAAGCTGCCGCTCGTGCGCATCGTCTCCGCCGGCAACGTGGCCGGCGAGGGCGCGAAGATCGCCGCACTGTCGGTGACGGAACGCGCTGCGGCGACTGCGGTGCTCGACGAGGTCGACTACGTCGAGCTGTCGGGCCGCACCGACTTCAACGACCTGTTCATCGACCAGCTTTCGTTCCCCGCATGACGACCGTGGTCGTCGCGTGCGGCGCGCTCGCGCTCCACATCGACCAGATCGCGAAGCGCCGCGGGTGGGATCTCGAGGTACGCCCGCTCCCGCCCGAGCTGCACAACCGGCCGGAGCGCATCCGCGCGGCGGTCGACGCGGCGGGCGGGCGACGTCGTCGCGTATGCCGACTGCGGCACGCGAGGCGCGCTCGACGACCTGCGGCGGCTCCCGGGAGCCGACTGCTACCAGCTCTTCGGCGGAATGGAGCATGAGCTCGGCACGTACTACCTGACGGACTTTCTCGTGCGTTCGTTCGACCGGGTCGTCTGGCGCGGCCTCGGGCTCGACCGCCACCCGGAGCTGCGCGACGACTACTTCCGCCACTACGAGCGGGTCGTCTGGCTCGCCCAGGCACCGACGGACGAGTTGCGCGCGAAAGCTGAGGCCGCTGCTGCGAGACTCGGGCTACCGCTCGAAGTGCGGGAGACGGGAGACGTCGGCCTTGAACATGCTCTCGAACAACTACTGGAGGTAGCCAGTCCGTGCTGATCAACGAACTGCCGCGGTACGAGATCCTCGACGAGTTCTCGATGCAGGAGCTCGACCGCGGCTGGCGCCGCATCGTCTCCGAGCTCGGCGTCGACTTCGGAACGTCCGAGCCCCACGAGCCGACGGTCGCGGTTCTCGAGGCAGCGGGCCAGCAGGTCGAGGGCCAGCTCGTCAAGCTCGACCCGGACTGGATTCTCGAGCAGGTGGCGAAGGCGCCGCGCGAGTTCGACCTCCAGGCGCGCAATCCGGCCAACAACATCCACATCGGCGGGAAGCACATGGCGTTCGGTGCCGTGTACGGCTGCCCGTTCGTGCGCCGTGGCCTCGAGCGGCGCGAGGCGACCTACGACGACTTCGAGAATCTCGTCCGCCTCGCCCAGGCGTTCCCGCAGCTCGACACCCCCGGCGGGACGATCTGCGAGCCCAACGACAAGCCGCTGGACTCGCGGCATCTCGACATGGTCTACGCCCTGCTGAGGCTCTCCGACAAGCCGTTCATGGGCTCGGTCACGTCGGGAGCGAACGCTGAGGACACGATTGCGATGGCGGAGATGGTCTTCGGGCGCGAGTCGCTCGAGAAGACGCCTGCGATCATCAGTTTGATCAACGTCAACTCGCCTCTTCGTTACGACGAGCGGATGCTGGAGGCGCTGCACGCCTACGCAAATGCGAATCAAGCGATGGTGATCACCCCGTTCCTGCTGATGGGTGCGATGTCACCGGTCTCGGTGGCCGCATCGCTCGCCCAGCAGGTCGCCGAGGCGCTGGCGGGCATTGCGCTCGTCCAGACGATCCGCCCCGGCTGTCCCGTGGTCTTCGGCTCGTTCCTCTCGAACACCGACATGCAGTCTGGCTCGCCGAGCTTCGGCACGCCCGAGTCGGCAATCGGGCTGCTGTGCACCGGCCAGATCGCGCGCCATCACGGCCTGCCGTTCCGCGGCGGCGGTGCGCTGACCTCGTCGCAGACGGTCGACGCGCAGGCGGCGTACGAGGCCGCGATGACGCTCTGGCCGACCTTCCTCGCCGGGACGAACTTCGTGATGCACTCCGCCGGCTGGCTCGAGTCGGGCCTCGTCTCCTGCTACGAGAAGTTCATCGTCGACGTCGAGTTGCTGCGGATGCTCCACCACGTATTCCAGCCGTTGCAGATCAACGAGGAGACGCTCGCGTACAGCGCGCACCAGGAGGTGGGGCAGGGCGGCCATTTCCTCGGCGCGGTGCACACGCTCGAGCGCTTCCGCGAGTGCTTCTACCGGCCGCTGCTCTCCTCGACCGAGAACTACGAGCGGTGGAATCGTCTCGGCGGCCGCGACGCTGCTGCGCGCGCGACGGAGATCTCCGAGAAGACGCTCGAGGAGTACGTCGAGCCAGAGCTGGAGCCGGCGCTGAGGGACGAGCTGAAGGCGTACGTCGACCGCCGGCGGACCGAGCTTGGCGACTGAGATGTTCGTCGACGGCCGCTGGACGGGCTCGCTCTCCGGCGAGACGTTCACGGCCGAGTCGCCCGCGACCGGCGAGGCGATCGGAGAGGTGCCGCTGGGCTCCCGGGAAGATGCGCAGCTGGCGATCGGGGTCGCGAACCGCGCGGCCGACGGGTGGTCGCGCCTGACGGCGTTCGAGCGCGCAGCCGCGCTCGGTCGTGTCGCCGACGTGATCGAAGCGCCGAAAGGACGAGCTTGCGCACACGCTTGACGCTCGACCAGGGCAAGCCGTTGCACGAGTCTCGCGACGAGGTCGAGGAGCTCGTCGCGTACTGGCGCAACGCAGCCGAGGACGGCAAGCGGCTGGAGGGACGCCTTGCGAACTCGATGTCGCCCGGCAAGCGCGTGCTGCTGGTGCGCAGGCCGCGCGGGGTGATCGGCGTGATCACGCCGTGGAACTGGCCGTACACGATGCCGGCCGAGCTGATCGCGCCTTCGCTCGCCTCCGGCAACACCGTCGTCTGGACGCCGGCGTCGTCGACGGCGGTCGCGGCGATCGCGCTCGCTGAGTGTGTCGTCGAGGCCGATCTTCCGCCCGGGGTGTTCAACCTCGTGACCGGGCCCGGCTCGACGGTCGGCGACGAGATCGCGCGCAATCCCGGGACGCACGGGATCGGCTTCATCGGGTCGACGGAGACCGGCCGCAAGGTCGCCGAGGCGGCGGCGGGGAAGGCGGTCGTGCTGGAGCTCGGCGGGAACGGCCCGGTCGTCGTGCTCGACGACGCCGACGTCGGCCTCGCGGCCGAGGCGACGGTCACGGCGTGCTTTCTCTGCGCCGGCCAGAGCTGCACGGCCGGCGAGCGGCTGCTCGTGCACCGAGCCGTGCGGGACGAGTTCGTCGAGCGGCTGCGGAAGCTCGTGGCGGAGCGCGTCGTGCTCGGCGATCCCTTCGCCGACTCGACGACGATGGGCCCGCTCAACAATGCGGGCGTCGCCGACAAGATGGACGAGCACGTCGCCGACGCGCTCGAGCGTGGCGCGACGATCGTCAGCGGCGGCGCGCGCGCCGAAGGATTCCCGACGAGGCTCTACTGGCAGCCGACCGTGCTCGACGGCGTGCCTGCCAATGCGCTCGTCGCGGTCGAGGAGACGTTCGGGCCCGTCGCGCCCGTCGTCGCGATCGACTCGCTCGATCAGGCGATCGAGCTCACGAACGCGTCGCCGTACGGGCTCCTCTCGGCGATCTTCACGCGTGATCTCACCAAGGGCCTCCGCTTCGCCGACGAGGTGCGCACGGGCTGGGTGAACATCAACGACAGCTCCAACTACTGGGAGCCGCACCTGCCGTTCGGCGGACGCTCGGGGACTGCGAGCGGGATCGGCCGGGTGGGCGGGAGCGCGCCGATGGAGGCGTTCACGGAGCTGCAGACCGTCGTCATCTCGTGAGCAGCACGTGGGACTACGTGATCGTGGGCGGTGGCTCGGCCGGCTGTGCGCTCGCGGCCCGGCTGACGGAGGATGCGTCCACGCGCGTGCTCGTGCTCGAGGCCGGGCGGCCTGACTCGTGGTGGGACCTCTACATCCACATGCCGGCGGCGCTCTCGTTCCCGATCGGCAACCGCTTCTACGACTGGAAGTACGAGTCGGAGCCGGAGCCGCACATGAACGGGCGCCGGATCTATCACGCGCGCGGCAAGGTGCTCGGCGGCTCGAGCTCGATCAACGGGATGATCTTCCAGCGCGGCAACCCGCTCGACTTCGAGCGCTGGGCCGAGGATCCCGGGCTCGAGCAGTGGGACTACGCGCACTGCCTGCCGTATTTCAAGCGCATGGAGACCTGCCTTGCCGGTGCGGACGAATGGCGCGGCGGGGACGGGCCGCTGCAGGTCGAGCGCGGGCCGGCGGACGGGCCGCTCTTCGCCGCGTTCTTCGACGCGGTGCAGGAGGCCGGCTACCCGCTGACCGACGACGTCAACGGCTACCGGCAGGAGGGCTTCGCGAGGTTCGACCGCAATATCCGCAAGGGCCGCCGCCTCAGCGCCGCGCGCGCCTACCTGCGCCCTGTGCTGGGCCGCCCGAACCTCGAGGTGAAGACGCGCACGTTCGTCGAGCAGGTCGTGTTCGAGGGCACGCGTGCGGTCGGCGTGCGCGCCGGCGGCGAGGTGATCCGCGCGAACGAGGTGATCCTCTGCGGCGGCGCGATCAACTCACCGCAGCTGCTGCAGCTCTCCGGCATCGGCAACGCGGCCGAGCTCGAGGCGCTGGGCGTCGACGTCGTGCACGACCTGCCGGGAGTGGGAGAGAACCTGCAGGACCACCTCGAGGTCTACGTGCAGTGCTCCTCGAAGCTGCCCGTGACCGTCGCCCCTGCGCTACAAGTGGCGGCAACCGGCCGCTCGTCGGGCTCAAGTGGCTGCTCTTCAAGTCGGGGCCCGGCGCGACGAACCACTTCGAGGCGGGAGGCTTCATCCGTTCGAACGACGACGTCGCGTACCCGAACGTGATGTTCCACTTTCTGCCGATCGCCGTCCGCTACGACGGAACCGCGCCGAAGGGCGCACGGCTATCAGCTGCACGTCGGGCCGATGTACTCGGACGCGCGCGGGTCGGTGAAGATCGCCTCGCGCGACCCGCGCGTGCATCCGGCGCTGCGCTTCAACTACCTCTCGACCGACCAGGACCGCCGCGAGTGGGTCGAGTGCGTCCGCGCGGCGCGCTCGATCCTCGGCCAGCCGGCGTTCGACCGGTTCAACGGTGGCGAGCTCTCGCCCGGCGCGGGCGTGGAGACCGACGAGGAGATCCTCGACTGGGTTGCGCGCGACGCCGAGACGGCGCTGCACCCGTCGTGCACCTGCCGAATGGGGATCGACGAGGGAGCGGTGGTCGACCCGTCGACCCTGCGCGTCCACGGCGTCGACGGGCTGCGCGTCGTCGACGCGAGCGTCTTCCCGTACGTCACGAACGGCAACATCTACGCGCCGGTGATGATGGTCGCCGAGAAGGCCGCCGACCTGATCCGCGGCAACACACCGCTGCCGCCGGCGCGCGCGGCGTTCTACCGGCACGCGGTCGAGGCGCCGTCGCGCTGATGCCCTCCTCCTTCCTCGACCTGCTCGCGGAGCGCCCCGTCCTGCTGGCCGACGGGGCGACCGGGACGAACTACCAGAACATGGGCATCGAGCCCGGCGTCGCTCCGGAGGAATGGGTGATCGACGAGCCCGAGCACGTGCGCGAGCTGCACCGCCGGTTCGTCGCGGCCGGCTCCGACCTCGTGCTCACGTGCAGCTTCGGCGGCACGTCGCTTCGCCTTGCCGACGAGCGCCTCGCCGGACGCGCGGTCGAGGTGAACCGCCGCGCAGCCGAGCTCGCCCGTGAAGCGGTGGGCGACGACGTCCTGGTCGCCGGATCGCTTGGGCCGACGGGGCATCTCACCGAGCCCCTCGGGCCACTGACCCGCGCCCTGGCCGTCGCGACGTACGCCGAGCAGGCGCGCGCGCTCGCGGACGGCGGGGTCGACCTGCTCGTGCTGGAGACGTTCTTCTCGCTCGACGAGGGGCTCTGGGCGCTCGAGGGGATCACGAGCGTGAGCGACCTCCCGCTCGTCGTCTCGTACAGCTTCGACCAGGGAACGAAGACGATGATGGGGCTGACGCCGACGCAGGTCGTCGAAGCCTTCGCGCCGCTCGGGGTCGCGGCGATCGGCGCGAACTGCGGCAAGTCGCTCGACGACACGGACCGGATCGTCGAGGAGCTGCTCGCGGCTGCGGATGGGTTGCCGTTGTGGGTGAAGCCGAACGCGGGCGTGCCCCGGATGGTGCGCGACGCCGTCGTCTACGACGCCGGCCCCGACGACCTCGCCCGCCACCTCGCGGCCTATGCGGCCCAGGGCGCCCGCATCGTCGGCGGCTGCTGCGGCTCGACGCCGGAGCACATCGCGGCAATCGCCCGCGAACTGTCCACTCGGGACATGACAGGGGTCTGACCCCTGCTTGAGCGGTCGGTGAGTGGTTGATGATATGTTGATGGCATGGCTACTCCGAAACGGGCACCCCTCGACACGGTGCTCGACCTCTCGCTGGCGCGCACGCTCGTGCTTCGCCACGTCGACGCGCCGCTCGGCCACCACCACGGGCTGAGCCTGTCCGACCTCGCGCTGCTGCTCGAGCTCCGTGGCGCACCCGGCGAGAAGCTCCGCCGCGTCGACCTCGCGGCGCGCCTCGGGATCACCCCGTCGGGCGTCGCCCGGCAGGTCGCCCCGCTCGAGCGGATCGGGCTCGTCGGTCGCGAGTCGAACCCGCGCGACGCCCGCCTCGCGCTCGTCACGCTCACCGAGACGGGGCGGCGGGTCGCCGACGAGGCACGCGTCACCGCCGAGGAAGCGGCCGAGGGGGCGCTGGCCGCGATCTGGCCCGACGAGGACCGGGAGCAGCTCGCGCGCCTGCTCGCGGCTGTCGCTGAAGGCCCTAGTCCCCGCGGGACTCGACGGCGGTTCTCGTCAGCTTTTCCTGCGCCGGCACGAGCAGCGACTGCACGCGCCGGACGTCTTCGGCCGAGAAGGCCCCGCCGTGCTCGCGGTAGAGCTCGACGAGCCCCCAGCATTCGCCGGCCGCCTCGAGCGGGACCATCAGCAGCGACTCGTAGCCGAGCTCGCGGAGGAGCTCGGCCTCGGCTGGATCCGGAGCCTCCTCGTGGAGAGAGACGGTCCGCGGCTCGCGCTTGGTGATCACCTCGAGCGTGACGGGGAAGTTCTCGATCACGTAGCCGTGGCCGCTTCGGAGGGAGACGCCGCTGGTCGAGCACTCGGCCATCTCGATCAACATCTCGCCGATCACGCGCGAGACGAGGGAAGCGGAGACGCCCGCCTGCTCGACGAGCGTCTCGCACAACTCGCGCAGATACCTGTCGGCGCTCGGTTCCTCCGTTGTGTGACCGGCCATCGGGCTAAGCCTAATGCGGGTTTCCGACGTTTGGGCAACATCCGCGTGCACCGAGTACCCTTGCGACCTTGCGCGCGTCGCCCCGCAGCGCGGCCATCCGTCGATCGGTGGCCGTCCTCATGCTGGCAAGTTTCCTCGTCGTGACCGGCGGTATCGCCGCGGCGACCCGATCGCGCACCCGGTCACGCTCACGGTGAAGGTCGTCGGGCACGGCAAGGTCGTCGGTTCGCCCAACCGAATCTCGTGCGCGACGACCTGCAAGACGCGCGCGTCTCGGGGAGCGACCGTGCGCCTCGTCGCGCAGCCGAAGGCAGGTTGGCGGTTCCGAGGCTGGAGCGGCCCGTGCAAGGGAGCCGGGAAGTGCGTGATCAAGCTGCGCAGCGCGAAGACGTTGCGCGCCACGTTCGTCGTCAAGGCGACCGTGCCGCCGCCCACGCCGCCGCCGCCGCGCGCAGACGTCCGGTGCCAACCTCTGGGTCGACGGGAGCGGCGGAAGCTGCACGCGCCAGGCGACCAGCGGCAACTACGCCGATTCGCAGGCGTGCGGCTCGTTCCAGGCGGCGTATGCCGCAGCCCAGTGCGGCGACATCGTCGGGGTGCAGCCCGGCAGCTACGGGTCGCAGTCGATCCGCGGTGGCAGCAAGGCCTGCAGCTCCCTCTTCGCAGGTCACGTTCACGTCGGCGCCCGGGTCGGCCTGCTCGAACAACGGCGCCGTCAGCATGCCCTCGTTCTCGATCAGCGTTGCGTACGTCAAGCTCCAGTGCATCAACGCGAACGCCAACGGCTCGCAGAGCTGCGCGGATGTGAGCGGCTCGTCCCACACCGCGGTGATCTGGATCTCGCTCGACCACGTGGCCCTGCACTGCGCCTTCTTCGACAGCGACCACCTCCGCGTCACGAACAGCACCTTCGGGCCCGACAACACCTGCCAGACGAAGCAGGAGGACATGGTCGACTTCCGGGCCAACGCAGGGAGCATCGACGACGTCGTCTTCGACCACGTGACCTTCTCGGTGGTGACGGCCCCGCCCGACACGCAGTGCGGTGTCGGAAAGCACGTCGACACCATCCAGGGCTATGGGATCTCCAACCTCGTGATCGCCAACTCGAGCTTCTACGGCTGTCCCGGCCAGTGCATCATCTTCCGCCCGTACGCCGGCGGCACGCCCGGGCCGATCACGATCGAGAACTCGATCTTCAACCAGCCGCAGGACCCCGGCCAGGCGATCGACATCGGCTCCGACAGCTCTCGCGACGGTGACCGGTGCAACGGGCCGATCCTGATCGAGAACAACACGTTCGTGAACGGGGCGGGCGTGAAGGGCGGGTGCTGGAACAACCCGACCGTCATCTTCCGCAGCAACATCATGTCGAGCGCGACTTGCGGCTTCGGCGGGAGCGGCGACAGCTACACGAACAACGTCTTCATGGGTGGAAGGGGCTGCGGAAGCAACCCGAGGAACTGCACGCCGCCTTCGTGAGCCCGACCTCCAGCGTGACGAGCGCCGGCGACTTCCATCTCGCTCCGTCGGACACGTGCGCCGCCGGAGCTGCCGACCAGACGCCGGGGGACTATCCGGCGGTCGACATGGACGGCCAGGCCCGGCCGCAGGGCGGCAAGGTCGACGCAGGAGCCGACGAGATCGGGTAGTCATCTCGGTGATGGTTCCCGAGGCACAGCTGACGGACGAGGGTGCAGGGCTCGTCCCCGCGAGCGCCGGATGGTTCGTCATGAACGCGCGCGACGCACGCTGGTTCCACCGTCCCGGCCGCGGCGACAGCCTGCCGCTGACGGGATGCGACGAGTTCGAGGCCGAGACGTACTTCCCGATGCTCGGCATGTCGATCCAGGTGCTGCCGCCGGGGGAGCCGAACGCGACGTACCACTGGGAGACGGAGCAAGAGGACTTCCTCGTGCTCGCGGGTGAGGCGATCCTGATCGTCGAAGGGCAAGAGCGAAGACTCAGGCAGTGGGACTTCGTGCACTGCCCGCCCGAGACCCGCCATGTGTTCGTCGGCGCCGGCGAGGAGGCGTGTGTGATTCTCGCCGCGTCGTCGCGGCAGTTCCAGAAGGACGGGCCCTGGGGCTTCTACTGCGCCGATGAGGTCGCGGCCGGGTACAACGCGAGCGCACCCGAGGACACGCAGGACGGCGAAGTCGCCTACGGGCGCTTCTCACCGGCGCAACCGTCGCGCTTCCGGCACGGCTTGCTGCCGGAGTAGGGCCGGCTGCCCGGGTCAGTCCCGGTCGCGGCGGAGCGAGCCGACGAACGTCATCGCCGCGCCGGTGGCGGCGGTGCCGACGCACGTCGGGCACGTTCCACAACAAGCGGGTGCGGCCTCGGCCCAGCGGTCGAGGAACGGGATCAGCCGAAAGATCCAGAGACGGAAGGCGAGCACGCGGTCAGTCTACGCCCGGCACCGGCGCAAAGTTCGTCAGAGCCTGAGTGCCGAAGGTGGGAATCGAACCCACACTCCCCGAAGGGAACCGGATTTTGAGTCCGGCGCGTCTGCCAGTTCCGCCACTTCGGCGTGCCGGCGAATCGTACTCGCCGGTTCCGTAGGACTTTTGCCTCGGACGCAGTAAAGTCGCACCAACTGTGGCAGCAGACGCATCCGCCCCGACGCTCTCCGCTCGCATTCCGCGTCCCGGCCTGATCAGCAGCCTCGGCCTCGTCTTCGTCGCGCTGCTGATCTTCTGGCTTTCGGTCAACGCGGTGAAGGCGCCGAGCGACTTCTTCGAGGTCTTCCTGATCGGGATCACAACCGGCTGCGTCTACGCGCTCGTCGCGCTGGGCTACACGCTCGTCTACGGCATCCTCGAGCTGATCAACTTCGCGCACGGCGACGTGTTCATGCTCGGCGGCATGTTCTCGATCACGTACGCGACGGGCCTCTTCAACCTGCATCCCGGTCAGGGCGCCGTGATCATCCCGATCGTGATCGCGACGTTGTTCCTGTCGATGCTCTCGTGCGGGGTGCTCAATGCGACGATCGAGTTCATCGCCTACAAGCCGTTGCGATCCGCGCCGCGCCTCGCACCGCTGATCACCGCGATCGGCGTCAGCTTCATCCTCGAGGACATCGGTCTCGCGTGGAAGGGCCCGAACTACATCACCGCTCCCGATGTCTTCCCGCACACGGATGTTTTCTCGATCGGCGGCGTCGACTACCAGTGGAACAAGCTGATCGTCGTCGCGATCACGGTCCCGGTCCTCCTCGGGCTGACATACCTCGTGCAGCGCACGCGCCAGGGCAAGGCGATGCGCGCGACCGCGCAGGACAAGGACGCCGCCGCGATGATGGGCATCAACGTCAACAGGACGATCTCGTTCACGTTCATGATCGCCGGCGCGCTCGCGGGCGCAGCAGGTCTTCTGTACGCGATGTACGTCACGACGGTGCGGTTCGACCAGGGCTTCCAGCTCGGCCTGATCGCGTTCACGGCCGCGGTGCTCGGCGGCATCGGCAACCTGCCGGGTGCGGTGCTCGGCGCCGTCTTGATCGGGCTGATCCAGGCGTTCAACGAGGGCCTCAACTGGCATGCGCCCGGCTCCGACTGGACGCAGTCGATCGTGTTCGCGATCCTGATCCTGATCCTGGTCTTCCGGCCTGAAGGGCTGCTCGGCGAACGCACGCCGGAGGGCGGGTGAGCACCCAGCCCGGCACCCAGGCCGCAACGGAGCAGGTGCACGAGCAGGTTGGCCTGCGCAACCAGCTGCGCGCCCGCTGGCGGGCGCTTCCCACCCTGACGCGGGCGGGCATCTCGATCGGGGTCGAGCTCTTCGTCGCCGTGCTCTTCTACTTCACGCTCGACCATGCGCTCGGCTTCGCCGTCGCGACGATCGCCGCCATCTACTGGCTGCGGCGCGTGCCGTTCTATCCACGGGTCGCAGGGGAAGCCGCGCTCGTCGCGCTCTTTCTCATCTTCGGGCCGCGATCGCTGGCGGTCCTGCTCGCCGTTGCATTCTCCATCTCGCTCGCTCCTCCGAAGTACCGCGACTGGGTGATACCGGCGGCGATGCTCGTGGCGGCGATCCTCTATCCGTTCTACCAGCCGAAGCTTTTCACGATCCCGGTCTTCGGTGTGTGGCCCGACGTCGCGACGGGCGTCTACATGCTCGTGTTCATCATGATGGCCGTCGGCCTGAACATCGTCGTCGGCTACGCCGGACTCCTCGACCTCGGCTACGTGGCGTTCTACGCGATGGGCGCCTACACCGCAGCCTGGTTCACGTCACTTCAGTTCTCGCACCAGACGATCCACTTCGGCGCGGTCGGCATCGACCCGAAGCTGGCGGGGATCCACATCTCGATCTGGCTCCTGCTGCCGCTTGCCGGCGTGGTCACCGCCGCGACCGGGATCCTGATCGGCCTGCCGACCTTGCGGCTGCGCGGCGACTACCTCGCCATCGTGACCCTCGGCTTCGGGGAGATCCTCCCGCAGATCGCCCGCAACGGCGACAGCCTCTTCGGCTTCAACCTGACCAACGGGCCGAACGGGATCACGCCGCTCGACCCGATCGGCTTCGGCCATCACGTCTCCAGCGCGACGGGCGGCTTCCTGCCTGCCAACTACCTCACGTGCTGTTCGCGGACGCTCTTCGGCCACCAGATCCAGTCGACGGATGTCTTCTTCTGGACTGCGATCCTGTTGCTGCTGATCACGATCTTCTGCTCGTTGCGGCTGCAGTACTCGCGGCTGGGACGGGCATGGATTGCGATCCGCGAGGACGAGACGGCCGCCGCCGCGATGGGCGTGCCCCTGATGCGCACGAAGACGTGGGCGTACGCGACCGGCGCGTTCTTCGGCGGCATCGCGGGCGCCTACTACGCATCGTTCAAGAGCGCCACGTTCCCCGGCGATTTCTTCTTCAACATCTCGGTGTTCATCCTTTGCATGGTCATCCTCGGCGGCATGGGGAACGTCCCCGGCGTGATCGTCGGCGCGGGCTTCCTCGCGTACCTGAACCAGGAGGGCCTCGCGAACACAGGCGCGTGGCTCAACGCGCACATCTCGGTGATCGGCAACCTGCCGCCGGTGCCGGGTGACCAGGGCAACGGTCTCGACGTCCCGCTCTTCGCCTCCGGCATCTACGGGTTGATCATCCTGATCGTGATGCTCTTCCGACCGGAGGGGTTGATCCCGTCGCGGCGTAGGGCCGCCGAACTGCATGAGGATGGTGGCATCCAGGACGAGCCGCTCTACGACGTGCAGCACGCAGGGTCCGAGATATGAGCACGATTGCCGCTACGGGCTCCGACACCGACGGGAACGTCCTCGTCGCGGACTCGCTGCGCAAGGAGTTCGGCGGTCTCATCGCCGTCAACAACGTCAGCTTCACGGTCCCGCGCGGCAAGGTGATCTCGCTGATCGGGCCGAACGGCGCCGGCAAGACGACCTTCTTCAACATGCTGACCGGCGTCTACAAGCCGACCGGCGGCTCGATCACGTTTCTCGGCGAGGACGTGACCGGCAAGCCGCCGCACGCGATCACGGAGCGCGGGATCGGGCGCACGTTCCAGAACATCCGCCTCTTCCAGAACATGACCGCGATGGAGAACGTGCTCGTCGGCATGCACGCCCGGTTGAGGGCGAACCTGTTCAACTCGATCCTCCGCACGCCCTTCGTGAAGCGCGAGGAGAAGGAGGCGCGCGAGCGCGCGCTCGACCTGCTCGAGTACACCGGCCTTCGGCGCAAGGCGCAAGAGACGGCGAAGAACCTCCCGTACGGCGACCAACGGCGCCTCGAAGTGGCGCGCGCCCTCGCGACCAACCCGCAGCTGCTGCTGCTCGACGAGCCGACGGCGGGGATGAACCCACAGGAGTCGGCGGAGTTCACGTCGTTCGTCGGTCATCTGCGCGAGGAGCGCGGCGTGACGGTGCTGATGATCGAGCACGACATGCGGGTCGTGATGGGGGTCTCCGACCGTGTCTCGGTCCTCGACTACGGCGAGAAGATCGCCGAGGGCACGCCGCGCGAGGTCCAGCAGGACGAGCGCGTGATCGAGGCGTACCTGGGCAAGGCCGCCGTCGAGGACATGAAGCGCCAGGGGCTCTCGTGAGCACCAACGGCGCCACCCCGATCCTCGAGCTCAACGACGTGCATACGTACTACGGCTCGATCCACGCCCTCAAGGGCATCTCACTCGAGGTGCACGAGGGCGAGATCGTGACGCTGCTCGGAGCGAACGGCGCCGGCAAGTCGACGACGCTGCGCTCGATCAACGGGCTGAACCGGCCGCGGCAGGGCTCGATCCGCTTCCAGGGCAAGGACATCACGAGCGTCGCCGCGCACGACATCGTCAAGCGCGGGATCGCGCAGTCTCCGGAGGGCCGCCGCCTCTTCCCGCGGATGACGGTGACCGAGAACCTCGAGATGGGCGCGTTCCAGCGCAACGATCGCGCCGAGATCAAGATCGACATGGACCGCGTCTTCGAGCTCTTCCCGCGCCTCCAGGAGCGGCGCACGCAGAAGGCCGGGACGATGTCCGGCGGCGAGCAGCAGATGTGCGCTATCGGCCGCGCGCTGATGGCGCGGCCCAAGCTGCTGCTGTTGGACGAGCCGTCGCTCGGGCTCGCGCCGATCTTCGTCGAGCGGATCTTCGACATCATCAGGCAGATCAACGAGCAAGGAACGTCGATCCTGCTCGTCGAGCAGAATGCGCTGATGGCCCTCGACGCTGCGAACCGCGGCTACGTGCTCGAGACCGGCCGGATCGTGCTCGCGGACGATGCGAAGGCGCTGAAGACGAACGAGCAGGTCCGCAAGACCTACCTCGGCGAGACGTAGCCCGCGCCGGACCGGGCTCGTGAGCCCGGTGACCAGGGGCACTCTCGGTGCTCGACCTTCGACGCATCGGCAAGAGACGTTCAGGCGTGAGCACACTCGCCCAGCCGAGCGTCGGCATTTATTCCACTCGAAGCGCTGACAGTTCGTGTGCAAGCGCCGTCGCGGTACTCGTTAGGACGGTGCTGCGACGCGGACAAGGGTTCCGGTCGCTGGGTCCGAGATACTCTGGCCCGGCCAGGTTGTAATCCAATAGGAACCGAACCCGTGCGCGATCGCACTGTTCCAGTAGTCAGTCGCGGCGCGTCCTGGATGGAGCGGGATCACGATCGTCCGAACCGGCTTCCCGGTCCGCGGGTTGATCTGCTCGATCGATGCAGGCCCCGTCTGGAGCCAGAGCGTTCCGTCGCCCGCGTTCGATACGTAGGGGAACGCGTCGCCTGCCCCGCTGATCGGCGGCTTGAGGCGCTTCGTGACTTTGGCGGCGGAGGCATCGGCCCGCACAAGCGTCCAGGGAATGCCTGGCCCGGCGGCATCACCCTGCTGCGTTTCCCAGATCGAACCGTCGACGGCGCCGATCGACCGCACCTGCGCGAGGGTCGCGTATCCGCCGGAGCCGAACGGGGTCAGCTTCGCGGTCACTTTGCCACTGTGCGGGTCGATCCTGGTCGAGACGGAATTGCCTTCGCCCGTGCTCGTGAACCCGCTGTTGACGACGGCGCACCAGAGGGCGCCGGCCGCGGCAGCGCCGAGGGTGTAGCTGCGGCGGCCCATCACCGTCAGCCGCCGCTCAACCTCCACCTTCGCCGCGTTGATCTCATAGATGAACGGGCCGCTGTCGGTGGATGCCCACAGGCGGCCGCCCCAGGCGATCAGCGCGTTCGCGTGGGCGATTCCTTGGACGCGAAGCAGCGAGTGTGTTCGTGTGTCGAGGCGGCTAACACCGTCCACCCTGCCCTTAGAGCCGACGATCCAAAGCGAGCCGTACGCGGAAACGAGGCTCCCGTAGTCGATCGCCTGAGGCGGCACCTGCATCGTCCAGACGATCTTGTTCGTCCGCGGGTCAACCTGGTCGATCGTTCCACTCCGGTGGACTCCAACCCAGACACTGCCCCCCGCTACCACCACACAACACGGGCCCCGACCAAGCGGAATCTCAGCCTGCACCGAGCCAAGCCGCGCCGATGACGCAACCGCCGCCCCGACAGCTCCCGCAACCATCGTCAACATCACCAGGCGCCACCAGCCCATAACCCAGCATGCTCCCGCCTCAGAACAGGCGGGTCAAGGCACAACGCCCTGCAGCAGGTTGCTCAGGGTACGTAGCGGAACGCTGGCCCAGGCGAGAGGCGCATACGGCGCGTGCGATGAACCCAACGGCGACCGTGCGGCTCTCCGATGCCTTAGGGAAACTCGCTGGCGACCTGGCGAACAAGACTCAGAAGCGCAGGAAGCTCATCGGCGAGCCCCTGTCGCCGAGCGTACGCCTGCGCGGCTACCACCGACCCCTGCAACAAGTCGAGCAGCAGCCTCTCAGGCTGCTCCGGGCTGTCGGCTGGCACGGCTGCTTGAACCACCAACAAGGACTCCTCAACGCGTTCGAGGGCGTCAGGACCGGACGCTTCAACAAAGAAGAAGAAGGGCCGCTTCCGCTGGAGGCCCTCAAAGCTCTCGGTCGATGCGTGGGTGACGACGACGTGGAGTGGTCGCTCGACCTGTACTTCACGAACTATGCGGATCGGAAAAGACGTAACGCCCTCAGCTTCTGGCGGCTGCTCATCGGGTTACCTCGAACGCCAACACTCGTCCGCCTACGCCAGGAGACGAAGCGAGATTCTCCGAACCGCAGAGCGGCCGAGGTCGCTCTCAGATACATCGAACACATGACCAGTGGCTGCGAGCACAGGCTCACCAGAAAGGCAACGATCGTTAGCGGTTCCCGTCCGCACGCGCAGAAACCGTCAAGCGATAAGTTTCGCGAGTGGATGCCAGTTCGCGGACATGCCAGCACTGCGGTACCGCCAACTTCGTCGCGGTGTGTCCGCAAGACGGTCGACTGTTCGCGTTGACGACGGCACATCTTGAAGGTCGTTTGCGGGAGTTCCAGGACGGCCCCGTCCATAAGCTTCCCGCAGGCTTCGAGACGCCGCAGTGCGACTTCTGCGTAAGCAAGGCCGCGGGCCTCGGACTCGCCGAGACGACCACGGCTGGCCTGCGACAGAAGACCTGCCCGGCGTGCCACGCCGACGTTTTCTCCGACGGTTGAGCCCGGTTCAGAGAGGCGAAGTTCGGGCGTCATTCCGGAACGCTGGCCCAGGCGACGAGCAGCAGCCTGTCTGTCGGATTGCAGAAAGCCGGTCTTGTCGGACGTCGGTCGTCGCGTGACGGATGACCTCGGGATGGGCGAAGTGGTTGCCTTCGTCGGTGAAGCGCGCTTCTCGGACGCGTGTGAGTGGGCCTGGAAAACAGCGGCCGGAACTGGCCTGCGTAGTCAGGGCCGTGTGGAGTGGCCGGACGGTCTGAATGAGGTTCCACACGATGCCGAGGAGATGGTTTGGACTGGCGAACGTCCTGCGCTCGACGAGGCTGCTCTCGCGTTCGCGCTCTACCGCCGAATGCCCTGCTACGCCAACCTCATGTACATCCGTGCCGCGTTGTCCGACGGTTCGCGCGGCGAGCCAGCGAAGGCCTTTTTCTGGCGGGAGTATCGCGACCTCGTCTCGGATCCTGACGACAGGCTCGCGGATCCGGTCGCCTACTCACTCTGGTGTGACTACTACGAGAATCCCGATGAGGTCCGCGAGGCGTGGACCGAGACGGCCTTCCATCCAAAGACAAGCCAACGCGGACTCGAACGCATCCTGAATCACTCAGGGCCGGTCCCGTTCCCATTCAAAGCCAGCCTCTACGAGCAACTGATCGCCGAACCACGCTGGCACCCGTTCATCTTCACTAGCCTTTTCAACAGCCGCTTCGACTACTTCGGGAAGATTGACATCGAGGCCGCACGACACTTCCTCTCAAGACTGCAGCTACCGGCAGACACGGAAAGACTGGCCGACCTCACCCAAGAACTCGCAACCGAACCCTGAGTACCGATCAGAGGACATCGCGAAGACTGGTCCAGGCGACGTCGTGGAGCCTGAGTGGCGAACCCGCACGCACTATCCTCCGCAGCGATGGAGCCCACGGAGTTCCCGCCCTTATCAGAGGAGCCGATGCCTTCTCACGAGACGCTCCCCGATCATGAGCGACCCGTGGGACGCCTCGTGGCGGATGCTCACGGCGAGTCCTACGACGCATTTCGATCCCTCGACGATGCGAAGAACGCTGACGAGGCAGTGGTGGTCATGCAGGGTGATTACGGCGGCTCGATCTATCTAACTTGCCAAGTCCGCCTTGTGCTGTGCGACGAGTCAACACTTCGGCAACTCCTCTTCGAGCTTGACACGCTGTACTGGAACGACCCCGACGGCGCCGGTCTTTATTTCGAGCGAGTCCCGGTTGGCGTCGGCATCGCGGGGGGAACGGGAGGAGGCGTCGTGACCGAGCGAGTCTGGATACACCCGGACATCGAGGCGCAGGGAGAAGGAGTGCGTGAAGCGGTTGAGCTTGTGCTCTTCGGACGTCGAGCGAGCCTCTCGATGCGCCCGCGCGTAGTCGTCAACGAAATCGCACCTGATTCAAGAGAGATCGTCGTCGACGGTCGTAAGCTCCTCCGAGGCAAAACCCTGGCTTCATTTGTCAAGCGGTTCGGAGGCTACGAGGGCAAGGTGCCCCACCCGACGACCGGCGAGCGGTTCACGGTGTCACTGGAGCGGTGGCGCAACCGGCAGCCCGAGACAACGTGGTTGGAGCTCTCCTTCGTTACCGAGTCAGCAGATCCATCAGCCGACTAGGCGGTCTTCGCTCGGGGGACATTCCGGAACACTCGCCCAGGCGAGTGGAGCCGCCTAGGTGCTCAGCCACTCCTCGCGAGCTCGCGTTGCGCGGCGGTGGATAACGCCCGCGTAGGCCTGCTCAGCATCTGTTGTCTCCTCAGCGACTCCCACGGAGTGGCGAGTTGCAATCTCCTCCACGGGGTAGCCGCCCCACGCTTCCCCGCTCTGGTGCTGACGCGCGCCGATGGCCAGAACAACACAAGGCTCGTCGCCGAGGCCGACGATGATGTGCTTGGTCCGCGGCGGACAATGGACGAGATCCCACTTCTGTAACGGCCGCTCTTGGCCCTCGACCAGCAGGAGTCCCTCGCCGGACAGCACGAGAAAGTCTTCTTGGTTGGCCTCCCAGTGGTACATGCCCATTGCTTCGCCCTTCGCGAGCGCGTAGAGGTTCACGCCTACCTGGGGGAACTCCGCCTCATCCCCGAACGGGCAGACTGCCCCGCGGCCCTCTGCGTACCGCCACCGCGCATCCCGGGCACTCACCACAAACCAGCCGGGCCCCGCTTGCACCAACCCGGTGGCGGTCGACTCAAACGGCGCTTCAGGAACCATGGGGTCAATCCTAAGCGCAGACACTCTGGGGTCACTCCGGAACACTGGCCCAGGCGGGTGTCACCCTGTCGGCGCCACCGAAGCCGCCACGGCGTCCGTTGCCTGAGCAAGCGAAAGTGCGTCAGTGTCGAGCCGAAGCACTTCACGATCCTGCCATTGGGCCGAGAATGCCTCGAAGTGGCGTGACAAGAACACCGGATCTTTCGAGAGTCCGCGAGAAGGATCCGCCTCCGTTCGCCGCAGTGCGGTCTCGAAGTCGACGTCGAGCACGACGAGGTGTAGCCGAACCTTTGCCGGCAACTCTCCCTCAAACTCAGCAAGCGACTGAACTCCGGCAAAGTTCCCTTCAGCCACGACACTTCGGCCCTCGGTCAGCAACGTGCCCGCCAGTCGACCGGCCACCCTCCGCGACTGAGACCAAAGGTGCTCGTCGCTCTTCGCGACACCCGATCCACCTCTCGGGTCGAGCATTTCGTACACGAGATCGAGATCCACCACCGCCGAGTCCGTTCCACGGTCCGCGAGCTCGACAGCAACGGCACGACCAAGCGTCGATTTGCCGCTCGCGATCGGACCGGTGATGACCACGACGATCATGGCCGTAGCTTGCCTATTCGTCAGGCGTCATTCCGGAGCACTGGCGCATGGTGTGCCCCCTACGTCAGCTTGTCCGATCTGGCCATCTTGCGTTTCCGCCGGCGCCTCGCTACACCTCGGAGTTCGCAGAGCGCCTTCAGCGATCCGTATTGCTTGGGCACGTCGCGTCTGATCACCGGGGCGAGCAACGAAAACAGCAGCTTGAGAGATCCTCTCGGGCGGAAGTCGAGTTCACTCTCGAGCTCCGTACCATCAGAGGTCGCACTCAACGTGTACGTGATCGTGAGATCGGGCTTCCCGCTCGCCTCGAGAACGAGCCGTGACGGCCGATCGTACGTGGCGATGGTCACGTCATAGGACGCCCCGCCGTTGACGATTCCAAAACGCGAGCCCAATCCGATTGGCTCGTCGCTCCGAAGCTCAGCGCTGCTGACGCGGGCGTTCCACTGCGTCTCGTTGCGGAGGTCGGCCAGCGTGTCGAAAACACCTTCTGGCGCACATGCGATTCGGGTCGTCGCAGTGGCACGCACGGGCGCGATCCTATAACCCGAGATGCGGAGGATGGCCGATCCTCAACGGACTGCACACTGGCCCACGCGAGCGTCTCTGCTCCCGCGCAGGCTCTTCGGCGGCCCTGTATATGCGATCGTTTGGTTTGTGTCCGCGCGAGTGGATAGTTCGCTAGACGGCATCGACTGGGTGAAGGCGAAGGCTGATTTGGCGGCGGATGAGTTCGACAACGGACGGAGCGCTGAGGCACTTCGTCGCTCCTTCGAACAGTCTCAGCATGTTGCGTTCGCTCGGGACGGCGACCGGATTGTCGGGATGGCGCGGCTGCTCTCGGACGGGGTCTGCAACGCATATCTCGTTGACGTCTGGACTGCCTCGGCCTACCGGCGTAGAGGCATCGCCTCGGCAATGATCCGTCACCTGTTTCAACAGGTACCTGGACAGCACGTCGGGCTGCAGACAAACGACCTTGGGGACTTCTACGCGTCACTCGGCTTCAGGCCACAGCCCGAGTTCTGGTCGATCGTCGTCGGCACCTGGCTCGACAACGCCGCCAACAACGGCGCCGCGTAGACCAACCCGTTCTCGGGGTCAGTCCTAGGGCGTGAGCAGTTTCCAGTGCCCCTCGGAGATGACCTCGACGGTACCGTCGACCACCTTGAAGGCGGTCTCGTCGTCGATCGCGTACGCGGGGCCCGACAAACGGGCCGCCCATTCCTCTGCGGTGGCCATCGTGTTCCACGGCAGGTCAGGGTTATCGAGGTGCGGGAAGATCGAGAAGTCGACGATCCCCAAGGTGCGGTCGTCGATCGCCGAGGGCCACATCACGAAGTCGTCACCGATTCGGGGGGTCATCACCATGCTTCCGGCGCTCACCCCAACCCACACCGTCTCGAGCAACGTTTCCAGGAGGTCCGCCAGTCCGCTCTGCCGCATCCAGTGGCACAGGTAGGTCGCATCGCCGCCCTCGACGAGCAGGACGTCAGTCTCACGGACCAGCGGAACCCAGCGTTCCGCGTCGAGGCTCGGCAGGGCGGTGAGCTCCAGCACCCCCATGGACTTCCAGCCAAGTCCGACCGTGGGGGTGCCAGTCTCCTGCCCGCTGATGCACCGCCACGCCTGGCGAGGGCCGGCCGAGGGATGCCCGTACAACGCCGTTGGAATGCAGAGGGCGTCGCACTCGGCGATCGGCTTTCCCAGCAGCTCGACCAGTGCGTTGTGGATGCTCGGGTTCTTGATGCCGGCGGACGTAAGAAGAAGCTTCAAGTTGCCTCCTGAATTCGTTGGTCTAGGCGCGAACGTCTCGGGGGTTGCGGATCCGTACGGGGGGAGAGCCAGCGCTATTCCTGCTTGAACCGGTGGCGCGTCTGCCCGAAGGTGCCCTTGGCGAACGCGAGGACCTTGGTCGGCTTCACCGAGAACACGAGGATCGCGTCGGCGTTTGCCTCGTGCCGAAATCCGCCCTCGTGCGCCTCGTAGCGCCAGCGGCCGTCCCACTTCGTCTCCCACGCCTCTGCGAGCCGTTGGAGGACACCCTCGTCGACCACTTGGACGGCCTCGCCCTCGACCACGACGTCGAGCCCTCGCTTCCATTCGTTGCAACCGGTCATCAGGATCACGTTCTGGTTGGTTCTCAGGTTCACGGCCTTCTGTTCGCCGACGCCGGTCGCGAAATAGATAGCGTCCTCGAGCCAGACGCCGACGAGTGGCGTCGCATGCGGCCGACCGTCCGCCCGGACGGTCGCGATCCAGAACAACTCGGCGTCTTCGAGCGTTCGGCGAGTCTGACCCCAGTCGGCCGCGACCGCGGCCGGGTCGCTGAAGCGCGCGTCGAGCTCGGTCACTGGCTGGGTCATTGAGGGGCTCCTGTCGATCCGGGGTGTCGGCGGAACTGTGCGTACGAATCCGTACGGAGTAGAGACCGGTGGCACACCGAAAATTCATCGGCGCTCTGAGATCCGCGACAGATGACCGGGCGTCATTCCGCAACACTGCCGCACCGCGGAGAATCTCGATTCGTAGCCCGCTATCGGTTCCGGCCGATGAATTGTCGCCTCGAGATGGGTCACGCACTCTGAGGTCGCCATCACAACCGAAGGAGCTCCTATGTCTCGCGTCCGGGTTCACAACTTCTCGATCTCGCTCGACGGGTTCGGCACCGGCGACGGCCTGTCGTTGGAGGCGCCGTTCGGCCACGCCGGGCATCGGCTCCACGAGTGGATGTTCGCGACCCGATTCTGGGACGCCGCCGCCGGCACCGCCGGCGTCGACAACGCCTTCGCCGAGCGTCACGAGCACGGCATCGGCGCGGAGATCATGGGCGCCGGCAAGTTCGGCCCTCCGGGTTGGCAGGACGACCCGGAGTGGCGCGGATGGTGGGGGCCGAATCCGCCGTTCCACACGCCGACGTACGTGCTGACCCATCGTCCGCGGCCGCCGCTGGAGCTGGACGGCGGTACGACGTTCCATTTCCTCGATCTCGCGCCGGTGGATGCACTCGCCGTTGCTCGGGAGGCGGCAGACGGCCAGGACGTCCGCATCGGCGGAGGCCCGACGATGCTGCGCGAGTTCCTCGCCGCCGGGCTCGTCGACCATCTGCATGTCGTGCAGGTCCCGATTCTGCTCGGCCGCGGCGTCAGGCTGTGGGACGGTCTGGAGGCGCTGGACGAGCAGTACGACGTGGAGGCGGTGTCGACGCCGAGCGGCGTTACGCATCTCACCTTCACCCGATGAGGGTCGCGGTCGATTGTCAATCGAGCGTGGCTTGGAGTGTCTGGCCCACCCGAACGTGCTGGCGAGTGCGACCATGTGCGTGTGATCGTCAGACCACAGGAGCCGCGCGACTACGAAGCAGCGAAGGTTGTCTACGCGGAAGCGTTCAAGCGCCAAGATCACGGCGACCGTGTGCCACTCGAGGTGGGAATCTTTGTCGCACTTTGGGCGGCGAAGGACGTGATTGCTGAGCTGTCGTTTACTGCGCTGGCTCAGAACGCGGTTGTCGGTCATGTGACCGCAAGTCGCGCGAAGGTCGGTTTCGACTCCGTGGTCGCAGTGGGTCCGATCGGCGTCCTTCCCGACCACCAAGCACGAGGGATCGGAAGCGCCCTAATGAACGCGCTTCTCAGCGCTGCGGACGCGCAGGATGTCCCCTTGGTCGTCCTGCTCGGGTCTCCCCAGTACTACGGCCGCTTCGGGTTCCGTCCAGCCATCGAACTTGGCGTGATGCCGCCGGAGCCCAAGTGGGGCAGCGCCTTCCAAGCTCGACCGCTACGCGCGTACACGACATCGGTCGCCGGACCATTCGAGTACGCACCCGCGTTCTCGTCCTAGGCGCGCTCGATCGAGGCGCTCTCAGCCGAACGCGTCCGGTCGAGGGCCGGGCCGCCAATCCGGGTAGTCGACGTAGGCCTCCTGCGACGATGCGGCTTCCTGCTCCGGATAGTCGAACGTGCGACCGCCGATCCGGGCGCCGACCATCAGCAGGATGCACGCCCCGTCGCCCGCGCCGACGAAGCCGTGATGGGTGCCGGCCGCGCAGTGCAGGAAGTCCCACTGCTCCAGCCGCCGCTCCTCGGCTTCGATCCGAGCCACGCACTCGCCGCGCAAAACGAGGAAATCCTCCTCCGCGGAATCAGCGTGGTAGAGACCGCTTGGCTGGCCAGGGTCGAGCACCGCGAGCTTGATCCCGAGGTGCTGGAAACGCTGCGGCTCGATCTCCGGTCGCTCCCGCAGTACGGGCACGTCCGCCTCGAACAGGCAGCGGGCGCCGAACACCTCGTTCGTCACCCAGGCAGCGTCCCGCACGTTCATGACGAACCAGCCCGGCGATACCGGCGCCAGACCTGAGCCGACATCTTCCAGTCTCGCCTGCGGCACGCCGCTCGTCACGCCGTCCCAGGGCGCTTCACCGGTCAGCGATCTGCAAGCAGAGCGCGGGCTTTCTCTACGTCTCCCTCGTTGACGAGGACGAAGAGTGCGTCGGCGCCCTGGCCGCCCCAGATCGCCGTCGTCGTGTTCACATCCGGCAGTGCTTGGACAGCGCACTTGATTCCGCCGGCGCGGAGCCGCTCGCAGATCTGCTCGCCTTCCTCTTCGTCTTGCACCGCCATGAAGCGGCTGGGCACGTCCATCGGTCCGACTCTACGGGATTGTTGCGGTCCGGATCCGCGAGAGCCATTGCACCCGTGGGGGTTGGTTCGCGGTGCCGCGCACGTTGTGAGCTTCGGCCCACGTGACGGAGCGTCCGTCGGTGGACACGTCACGGACTACCGAAAGGGTGTGCGTGACGAGAGAGACCGTTCCGCTCGTGCCGTCGACCGCCCAGACCGAGTGCGGCTCGCCGAAGATCAGCCAGCTGCCGGCGGCGGCGAAGGTGGGCGGGTTCACGACCCCCACCTGATCGATGTAGCGGAGCGAGCCGGACTGGATCGAGCGAACGAGGGCGCCCGTCGCCGGGTCGTGCACCTGGATCTGAGTCGCCCTTCCGTAGCCGACGATCGTGAACACATACCGGTCGGTCAGCTCGAGGTCGTAGAGCGGCCGCGGGGTGGTGAACGAGCTGATGGTCGATGCATCCGTGAGCGATCGGACCTCGACCGGCGCATCAGGCGCGGGGGCGAGGTCTGCCTCCTTTTGAACGGACGGGTCGACCGGAACGAGCGCGACTTCACCGCCCCACCGGGCGAGCAACGCAGGCGGGGGGAGCCCGGGGACGCGATGCGCCGATCCGGCGCCGAACGCCCACACGCCACCGCCGCTCAACAGGAACTCGCAGAAGCACCCCGAGCCGGAGAGGTCCTTCAGGCTTGCCACGCCGAAGGCTCCCCCGGCGGGAGAGCCCGCGAGCGCGGTGACATAGGTGCCGCTTCCCGACTCGTCGTGCGCCACCAGGTCGACGAGGCGCCTCTTTCCCGAGGGGGACGTCGACCAGACTCGTTGGGTGACGGGCTTGGAGCCTCCTCCGGTCGCGCCGAGCCACGCAGGGCGCGAGCCCGCGAACGTCAGCTGCGAGTCGTTGCCGTACGCCCAGTACTGGACCCCGTAGGCCTGCACCGACTCACGCCGGCTGCGCAGGCTTTTGACATGGATCCGGAAGACCGAATCGGTCCAGGCGACCCGGTCGCTTGCGGCCGCGACGTTGAGCGCGTCGCCGTGGAACGTCACGACCGTACGCGGCGGCATGCGAGCGGCCGAGCCTGCGACGGCCGACGCGACGAGCGCCGCGATCACGACCGAGACGGCAGCCGCCCAGGACCTCACTTCTACGCGTCTCGGCGCTCGGTCCAGTACCGGCCGGCCACCATGAAGACCGCCGACCAGAGGACGAGCACGGCGAGTGCGGTGGCCGTCGACATCTCGATCGCACTCGTGTCGGCGCCGGCGGGCAGGAAGTGCTCCGCCGCCGCGACGTCGATGAGCTTGCGCGCACCGCCGAGGCTGTGGATGGAGATCAGCAGGTGGGAGACGATCGCATTCCACGCGATCAGCACGCCGACGACGACCCGCGCGCTTGCGAACGCCGCGAGGCCGATCGCCAATATGACGTCGACCGTCGTCAAGGCGACGAGGTACGCCGCATAGCGTCCGACCTCGCCGCCCGTCGGCGACGGGAGGCTGCCCGAGAAGGCATATGCGGAGCCGACCTCGATCGCATAGGCAACCGCAAGCATCGGCAGGAAGATCGCGAGCGCACCCGGCACGCGCACATTGAAGAGCGTGCGGCGCGGGCGCCCGGTCACGACGAGGTCGCGGAACACTCCGGCCGAGACGTCCTGCGTCCCCGCCGCGGATCCGATCAGGATCGCGGCGACGTTCCCGAGCCCGCCGATCAGGAAGGCGACGTTCTTCAGGTTCTCCGCGCCTCCGGCCGGGCCGTGCTTCGCCGGGTTCGCTGCATGCAGCGAGAGCACGATGATGTCCGCGATCAGGACGGAGCCGATCGTCAGCAGCGCGCACCAGATCATCGTCCCGCGGCGCCGCCAGAGCTTCAGCATCTCCGCCTGGATGAGCCTCACTGGTTGCCCTCGAGCCTCGAGGTGACCGCGAGGAACTTCTCCTCGAGGGAGGCGCGGGCCGGCTCGAGCCGTGAGACGGCCACGCCGGCAGTCACGAGCGCACGGTTCAGCTCGGCCGCGCCGAGGCCGTCCGAGAGGGTGACGCGCAGCTCCGTGCCTTCGACCTCGACGTGCGTGACGCGGGGGTCGGATGAGAGCACCCGCCGCGCGGCCTCGGCGTCGTCGACCGCGAGCAGCACGGTGGGATCGCCGGTCGCGGCGATGTCGGCGACCGCGCCCTGGACGACGACGCGCCCCTGGTCGATGATCGCGACCTGGTCACACGTCTTCTCGACCTCGTCCAGCAGATGCGACGAGAGGAACACGGTGCGCCCTTCGTCGACGAAGTCGCGGATCAGATGGCGCATCTCGAGGATGCCTGCAGGATCGAGGCCGTTCATCGGCTCGTCCAGGATCAGCAGCGCGGGATCGGCGATGAGGCAGCGAGCGATGCCGAGGCGCTGCCGCATCCCGAGCGAGTAGTCCTTCACGCGGTCGTCGGCGCGCTGCGCGAGCCCGACGCGCTGCAGCGACTCCGGGATGCGCGCCTCGGCGGCCCGGTCACGTGCCGCCGCGACGATCTTCAGGTTCTCGCGCCCCGTCAGGTGCCCGTGGAAGCGCGGCTCCTCCACGATCGCGCCGACGCGGGCGAGCGCCTCACGGCGCTTGGCGGGCTGCGGCAGCCCGAGCAGGCTGATCTCGCCGGAGGACGGCCGCGTGAGCCCGACCAGCGTGCGGATCATCGTGGTCTTGCCGGCGCCGTTCGGGCCGAGGAAACCGAACGCAACGCCCGCGGGGACGTGGAGGTCGACTCCGTCGACGGCGGCGCGTTCGCCGAACCGCTTGGTCAGCGCTTTCGTCTCGATCACCGATTCCATGCGTCACACGTTAGATGGTCGATCTAGCCGGAGACGACGAGCGGGAAGTACGGCGGCGACAGGAGGTAGCCGATCCGTTGCGCGCCGCTGCCCCTCGCGATGTCGAGGGCCGCTCCGAGACTGTGGGTAGGGACGAAGCCGAGCTGCCTCGCGGCGGTGGCGTCGCGGCAGCCTGCGATCAGCACCGCTCCGAGGCGGTGCGTGACGGCATCGCATGCGCTCCACTCGACGAAGGGCTGGAGCGGATGGCAGCGCGTGCCCGGCGCGATAGTCGTCGATCGCACGCCGATCCGTGACCACCGCCCGCTCGGCCTCGCGCATCGCGCCGATGTCGCGCGCGCTCTCGCTGGTCGTAGAAGAGCGCCCGGTAGGGGTCCTGCGTGGGGCGGGCGAACCGGCGGGGGAACGGGTGCACGAGGATCGCCGTGCCGCCCGCGGTGATCGGCGGCATGTTGCGCCAGAGCCGCAACGCGAGCCCGAGCCCGAGATACGCGGCGCTGATCGGGTTCGGCCGCTCGCGCGGCATGAAGGGAGTGGTCGGCGGGATGCCGATCACGAGCGCGTCGACGCGGCTCGTCGAGCTCAGCGCCGCGGAACACGGTGCCGCGCAACAGCGCCTCCGCGTGCGCGACCGATGGCGTCCCGCCGTACGCCGCGGCGGCGGTGAGCTCGCGCGGCAGCCGCTTCGAGAATCCGCTGGCGCAGCGGGCCGGCGCGAGCTGGAACAGCCGGCGCAACCGTGAGCCGAGCATCCGCTCGATCGCCTCCTGGTCGTGCGGGTAGCCGACGAGCGGGCCGGCGATACGCGGGCGTGTTGAGCACGAGCGAGACTCCGGTCACCGGCACACGCGCGGCGAGGCGCCGCTCGGTCTCGACCGCGAGCCGCCAGCCCTGCGAGGCGCTCGTCTCGAGCAGCGACAGCGCACCGGCGGCGCGCAGCGACTCGCGGCCCGCCGGCGGCGAGCAGTGCGGCCGGGCCGCCGTGCAGCACCGTCTCGGCTGCGGTGACGGTGACGACGAGATCCGTCTCGACGAGCGCGGGGTTGACGCGCAGCGGCACGTTTCCGGCTGCGGCCGAGCTCGACGAGATCGTCGGCCTCGGCGTCGTGCACGATCACCCGGCCCTTGAAGCGGCGGCGGAACTCCGGCGGGACGAGCAGCGCCGATCTCCCGCGGGGACGTGCGCCGGAGCAGGCCGCCCGCGACGAGGATCGTCACCTTCGCGACGCCGAGCCGCTCGAGCTCGTCCGACGACCGCCGCGATCGCGATGTGCGCGTGGGCCGAGCGTCGCCGCCGGAATCGGCAGCGACGGCTGCTCGATCACGACCGTCGCCGTGCCGCCGCGCGTCACGAGCTTCTCCAGCGGCTCGCCGGCGAGCGGGAACGCGAGCGCGGACGCGACCGCGGCCGGGACGTCCTCGAGCGCCTCGCGTGCGGCCGGGCGGGCGGAGGACGACGTCGTCGTCGGCCGACGTCGGCGACGACGATGCGCGAGTCCGCGAGCAGCGGGATCGCGCGGCATCAGCTCGCGGTGCGCCGCGGCCGCGGTGACGCCGAGCGCGACGAAGATGCCGCCCGTGGCGAAGCGGCGGACGCGCGCCGCGCGCCCGCTTCGGCGCACGCGCCCGGCGAGCGCGTCGGCGAGCAGTGCGTACGCGAGGTCGGACAGCAGCGCGATCGCCGACGAACAGCAGGCCGAGGATCGCGACCTGCGAGCGCGACCGACCGCTCGCGGTCGACGAACTGCGGCAGGAACGCCAGGAAGAACAGCGCGGTCTTCGGGTTGAGGACGTTGACGACGACGCCCTGCGCGTAGAGCCGGCGTAGCGGCGCCGGCTCGACCTCGACCGTCGTCTCCGGCTCGTCGCGCGTGAGGATGCGCCGGATGCCGACCGCGATCAGGTACGCCGCGCCGACGAGCTTGACGACGTGTGAACGCGCTGGCCGACGAGGCGATCAGCGCGGAGAGCCCGACCGTCGCGGCCGCGACGTGCACGAGGCCGCCGCTCGCGATGCCGAGCGCCGAGACGATGCCCGGCGCGCCGGCCCTTGTCGACGCTCTGCGTGACGATGTACGCGACGGCCGGCCCGGGCACGACCGCGAGCGCGATCGACCGCGAGGCTGAAGAGCGCGAGCGTCGAGGCGGACGGCATCACGGGACCGCCCGGTAGAGGCGCAGGTACTGCGGCCGGAAGCCGCGGCGCGGCCAGAAGCGCGACGACAGCAGGTTCGGCGAGCGCCAGTCGGTCGTCATCGACCGGTAGCCGTGCTCGTGCGCCCACGGATGACGTGCGGCGGTGAGCGCGAGGCCGACGCCCCTGCCGCGGACGCTCTCGAGCGTCGCCGCATGAGCGAGGTCGATGTTCTGCTCCGGGACGCGCAGGTCGCCCGTCGGCCGGTCGATAGAGCAGGACGTGACCGACGATGCGGCCGTCGAGCTCGGCGACGACGATGCAGCGGATACTCGCTCTTCGCTCCACAGGTCGGCCCACTCCGCCTCGAAGTCCTCGGCATGCCGACGTCCAGTCCGAGAAGCTCGGGGAGCGCGCCTGGTGCGCCCAGAGCACGCGGTCGAAGCCGGCGACCGCCTGCGAGGTCGTCCGGCGTGCTCGGCCGGATCGTGCCGCCGAAGTCGACCGGCTCGACCGGCTTCGCCTCGCGGACAGCCGCCATCGCACTGGCAGCCGAACGCGAGCCGGAACCACGCGTCGATCAGCGCCGGCGTCGCTCGCCGGGACGGGAGCTGGTGCCGCGACGGCCACTCGCCTGCGCCAGGTGCGGCGAAGAGGTCGCGCAGCGCCTCGGGCTCGGCGGCCGCGCAGCCCGCGAACGCCGGCCTCGGCGCGCGTGTCGCTGACCGTCGCCGACGACGTAGGCGACGGCCGTCGCCGCCGCGAGTCGCGACGGCACCGCTCTCCGCCGGGATCTGCGCCGCGAAATCCTCGATCTCGGGCAGCAGCGGCTCGGCGCGCGCGCTGGCGGCGGTGGCGCTCGGCGAGCAGCGCCGCGCAGCCGGCGCGGAGCTCGGAAAGTGGGTGAATCTCGAGCCTCGGCATCGGCGCTCGGACGATACCCTCGCCGGTAGTGCCGAAGACGCTGACCGGAGCCGAGCTGGAGCTCGACGACGCGCCCGCGCGCGAGTGCGATCTCTTCATCGTCGACGGCAACAACCTCGCGTACCGCGCGTTCTTCGCGCTGCCCGAGGAGCTCGCGACGACCGACGGCCAGCCGACGAACGCGCTGCTCGGCTTCACGAACATGCTCTTCAAGCTGCTCGCCGACTACCGGCCGAAGGGCGTCGCGGTCGCGTGGGACTCGCGGCCGGTGCACCGCGCGGCGGTCGCCGAGGCGGGCGACGTCGTCTACAAGGAGGGCCGGAAGCCGATGCCGGACCTGCTGCGCGAGCAGTTCCCGCACTTCCGGCCGATCGTCGAGGCGTTCGGCTACCGCAACCTCGAGTTCGAGGGCTGGGAGGCGGACGACGTGATCGCGACGCTCGCGACGCGCGCCGACGCCGAGGGGATCAAGACCTGCGTCGTCTCGACCGACCGCGACGCGTTCCAGCTCTGCAGCGAGAACATCTGCCTGATGATGACGCCGCGCGGCGTCGCGGACGTGAACGTCTACACGCCCGAGCGCGTCGAGGCGCGCTACGGCGTCACGCCCGAGCAGGTGCCGGACTTCATCGGGCTGAAGGGCGACACGCTCCGACAACATCCCTGGCGTCCCCGGCATCGGCGACAAGACCGCCGGCCAGCTGATCGCGCAGTACGGCTCGGTCGAGGCGGTGATCGAGCACGCCGCCGAGCTCTCGCCGGCGCGCGCGCGCAACATCACCGAGAACGCCGACCTCGCGCGGCTCGTCGAAGGAGCTCGCGACGATGCGCCGCGACCTCGACATCGACTGCGACCCCGCGCAGCTCGTGCTCGATCCGCCCGATCGCGCGCAGCTGAAGGAGATCTTCCGCCGCTTCGAGTTCCGCACCCTGCTCGAACCGCGTCGACGAGCTCGACGTCGCGGTGCCCTCGGCGCCGATGAAGGTGACCGGGATCGAGGTGCCGTGGCGCGAGGGTGAGCTCGACTTCCGCGGCGTCGTCGGCTACGCGGCCGACGGCGATCGAGCCGCCGTCGCAGCGGGCGACGAGGTCGTGATCGGCCCGCGGCCGGCGAAGGTCGACGGGCGACCTCGTCGTGCACGACGCGAAGACGCTGCGCGTCGACGCGCGCGACGACACGCTGCTCGCCGCGTACCTGATCGATCCCGGCCGCGCGCGCGTACGAGCTCGACGACCTCGCCGCGGAGTACGGCGTCGAGCTGGTGCCGACGCCCGCGGCCGACGAGGAGACGACCGCGCTCGTTCGCCGCGCCGAAACGCCGCGCCGCCTGATCGGCCCGCTGCTCGAGCGGCTCGAGGAGCGCGGCGTCACCGACCTGTACCGCACGATCGAGCTGCCGCTCACCGCCGTGCTTGCCGAGATGGAGGCGGCCGGCGTGAAGATCGACACCTATCGGATGGGCGAGATCACGGCGCGCCTCGCCGACCGCGTCGAGGAGCTCGAGTCGCTGGCGTACGAGCTCGCGGGCGAGGAGTTCATGATCGGCTCGACCGCAGCAGGTCGGCCGCGTGCTCTTCGAGCAGCTCGGCCTGACCACCGGGCGCAAGGGCAAGACCGGCTACTCGACCGACGCGAAGGTGCTGCGCGTCGATCCGCGACGAGCACGCGATCGTGCCGGTGATCGAGGAGTGGCGCGAGTACTCGAAGCTCCTGAACACGTATCTCGGGCCGCTGCCGTCGCTGATCTCGCGAGACAGACGGCGCGGCTGCACACGACGTTCAACCAGACCGTCGCCGCGACCGGCCGGCTGTCGACCTCCGACCCGAACCTGCAGTCGATCCCGATTCGCACCGAGCTCGGCCGGGAGATCCGCTCGGCGTTCATCGCCGAGGAGGGCCATCGCCTCCTCTCCGCCGACTACTCGCAGATCGAGCTGCGCATCCTCGCGCACGTCTCCGGCGAGCCGAAGCTGCGCGAGGCGTTCGAGCGCGGCGAGGACATCCACACCGCGACCGCCGCCGAGGTGCTCGGCGTCGAGCCGGCGAAGCTGACGTCGGGGCAGCGCTCGATCGCGAAGATGATCAACTTCGGGATCGTCTACGGCATCTCCGCGTACGGCCTCTCGGAGAACCTCGAGATCCCGCGCGACGAGGCGCAGCGCTACATCGACGCGTACCTCGCGCGCTTCCCGCACGTGCAGGATTTCATCGCGCGCACGATCGAGCAGGCGGCCGCCGACGGCTACGTCACGTCGCTGCTCGGCCGCCGCCGGCCGGTGCCCGAGATCCGCGCGTCGAACCGCCAGACGCGCGGCTTCGGCGAGCGCATCGCCGTCAACTTCGTCATGCAGGGCTCGAACGCGGACATCATCAAGGTGGCGATGATCCGGATCGCGCGCCGGCTGCGCGACGAGGGACGCGGCGCGCGGCTCGTGCTGCAGGTGCACGACGAGCTGCTGCTCGAGGTGCCGGAGCCCGAGGTGTCGAAGGTGCGCGAGCTCGTGCGCGAGGAGATGTGCGGCGCCTACGACCTCGATCCGCCGCTCGCCGTCGACGTCGGCGTCGGCGACAACTGGGCCGACGCGAAGAGCTAGTTGACGCTTAAAGGCGTCCCGGCCGTCCAATCCGCTGGGGCGTGTCGGGCGTATTCGCAACGTGGCTATACTTCCCGGCCGCTTGGCTAGCAACGACATCATGGAGCAGGAGCCCGGCGTCTGGGTCGAAGGCCCGGACGGCGAGCTGATCCCCGACTACGACTCGACCTTCCCCGAGATCAACGAGGGGCAGGTCGTGCACGGCACCGTCGTGCGGGTCGACAAGGACGAAGTCCTCGTCGACATCGGCTACAAGTCGGAGGGCGTCATCCCGGTCTCCGAGCTCTCGATCCGCCGCTCGGTCAACCCGGCCGACGAGGTGTCGATCGGCGACGAGATCGACGCGCTCGTGCTCACGAAGGAGGACGCCGAAGGGCGCCTGATCCTCTCGAAGAAGCGCGCGCGCTTCGAGCTCGCGTGGAAGAACATCGAGCAGGCGCGCCGAGTCCGGCGAGCCGGTCAACGGCCGCGTGATCGAGGTCGTCAAGGGCGGCCTGATCCTCGACCTCGGCGTGCGCGGCTTCCTGCCGGCGTCGCTCGTCGACATCCGCCGCGTGCAGGACCTCGACGAGTTCCTCGGCCAGGAGCTGCGCGCGAAGGTGATCGAGCTCAACCGCTCGCGCAACAACGTCGTGCTTTCGCGCCGCGCCGTGCTCGAAGAGGAGCGCAAGGAGCAGCGGCAGCAGATTCTCGACAAGCTTCAGCCCGGCGACGTCGTCGAAGGCCAGATCTCGAACATCGTCGACTTCGGCGCGTTCGTCGACCTCGACGGCATGGACGGCCTGATCCACATCTCCGAGCTCTCGTGGTCGCACGTCAACCATCCGTCCGAGGTGCTCGAGATCGGCCAGGACGTCCAGGTCAAGGTGCTCGACATCGACCGCGAGCGCCAGCGCATCTCGCTCGGTCTCAAGCAGACCCAGAGCGACCCGTGGCAGCAGGTGATCGAGAGCTACCACGAGAACGACGTCGTCGAGGGCCGCGTGACGAAGGTCGTCACGTTCGGCGCCTTCGTCGAGATCCTCCCGGGCGTCGAAGGCCTCGTGCACATCTCCGAGCTCGCGCAGCATCACGTCGAGAACCCGCGCGAGGTCGTCTCGCAGGGCCAGCCGGTGAACGTGAAGATCATCGAGGTCGACGGCGAGCGCCGCCGTCTCTCGCTCTCGCTGAAGCGCGTCGAGGACACCGACGTCGTGCAGCCGCGCGCAGACGGCGCCGAGTCGGTGCACACGGCGCCGCGCCCCGCGATCGACCTCTCGGAAGAGGTCTTCGCCGAGGCGCCGAGTCGGGCGAGGCCGAGGCGACGGAGCTCGAGTCGGAGTACGAGCCGCCCGCCGGAGAGGTCGAAGCCGAGGTCGAGGTCGCGCCGGTGCTCGAGGTCGAGCTCGTGCCGCCCGCTGCCGCCGCAGCTGCGCCGAACGAAGAGGCGCCGATCGAAGAGGCGCCGGTCCAAAGCGTGCCCGAGGACGACGTGGAGCCGGTCGCCGAAGAGGCTCCCGTCGAGGAGGCCGCTGCCGAAGCAGCGGACGCCGCTCCGGCAGCGGAGCCGGAAGCGTCCGCCCCCGAGGAGTGAGCCGTCCCGTAGCCGTCGCGATCACCGGCGGCATCGGAGCGGGAAAGAGCGAGGCGCTGGCCGCGTTCGCGCGTCACGGCGCCGCGACGGTCTCGAGCGACGAGATCGTCCATCACCTGTTGCTCCGCGACGACGTCAAGGCCAGCGATCGTCGCCAGGATGGGGAACGGCATCGTCGCCCCCGAGCGGCGAGATCGACCGCGGTGCGCTCGGCACGGTCGTCTTCAACGACCGCGAGGCGCTGGAGTGGCTCGAGGATCTGCTGCACCCGCTCGTCTCGGCCGAATACCTGAGCTGGCGGGACGCGCTCGCCGAGCTGCCGGTGGCGCCGAAGGTCAGCGTCACCGAGGTGCCGCTGCTCTACGAGACAGGCGGCGAGGAGCGATTCGACAAGGTGGTCGTGATCACGGCGCCGGCAAAGCTCCGCCGCGCGCGCTCGCATGTGGCGACCGACGATCGCGAGTCGCGCCTCCTTCCCGACCCCGAGAAGCTGAAGCTCGCCGACTACTCGTTCAAGAACACGGGGTCGATCGAGGAGCTCGACGCGTTTGTCGCCTCGGTCATGGGCGAGCTCTCTTCTTGAGGCGCCTGCTCATCGTTGTCGTGGTGCTCGGCCTCGCCGCCGGTGCGTTCCTCGTCGTCAACGAAACGAGCCCGCCCTGGTACGAGCGGATCCGCTATCCCCTTCGCTACTCGGAGTTCATCCGCGTGCACGCCGACGAGCACGGCCTCGATCCGGCCCTCGTAGCCGCGGTCGTGTACCAGGAGTCGAAGTTCAACACGCATGCGAAGTCGTCCTCCGGCGCGATCGGGCTGATGCAGCTGACGCCCGGCACCGCCCATGGGATCGCCGTCCGCACGCACGGCGCCGCGTTCCACACCGAGGATCTCTACAACGCCGAGATCAACATCCGCTACGGCGCCTGGTACCTGAAGAATCTCTTCTTGAAGTACGGCAACGAGCGGCTGGTGCTGGCCGCGTACAACGCCGGTCAGGGGAACGTCGACCGCTGGCGCGCCGACGGCAAGCCGATCCAGTTCGCCGAGACCAGGGCCTACGTCTCGCGCGTGGAGGACCTGAAGAAGATCTATCGGAGCGCGTGGCACGCGAAGCTATACCAGTGACGGATGCGATCCTCGAGCTGGCCGAGAACGCGAACTCGTACACGCCTCTCGGCAGGCACGACGAGCGAGACTTCAACGACCGGTACGTCCTCTGGATGGGGCGCGGCGACCAGCCCGGGTGGAACGTCGCGCAGCGGTTCCGCCTGCGCGACGACGAGATCGAGCACGTCCGCGAGGAGATCCACGCGCGCCTGCGCGCGAAAGGTCGGACCGGCTGCACCTGGGAGGTCGGCACGCACGCGACGCCCTCCGACCTCGTCGAGCGCCTGCTCGCACTCGGGCTCGTCGACGACGAGCCGACCCCGCTCGCGATCGGCATGGTGCTGACCGCCGCGCCCGCGGGGCCTGCGCCGGACGTCGAGGTTCGCAGGGCGGAGACCGACGAGGAGCAGCTCACCGCGGCCCGAATCGCGGCGATCGCGTTCGGCTCGCCGATGCCCACCGAGGTGTCGCCGGAGCGGGATCCGAACAACGTCGTCTACCTCGCATACGTCGACGGCGAGCCGGTTGCCCGTGGCTCGGCATCGTTTGCCGAGCACGGCGTCACGCTCTTCGGCGGGTCGACGCTCCCGGAGGCGCGCGGCCGCGGGGCCTACCGGGCGCTCGTCGCGGCGCGCTGGGAGGACGCGGTCGCCCGCGGCACTCCGGTGGTCGTCACGCAGGCTTCGCCGATGTCGCGGCCGATCCTCGCGCAGCTCGGCTTCCGGGAAGTTTGCGAGATCCGCATTCTGCTCGACGTGTTCGAACCGAGTGCCGGGTCGACGGACGGCAGAATGAGCGAGTGAAGGTCTCGGCGAAAGCGGACTACGCGATCCGGGCGGCGGTCGAGCTCGCGGCGGGCGGCGCAGGCCCGATCAAGGGCGAACGGATCGCGCAGGCCCAGGACATTCCACCGCATTTCCTCGAGAACATCCTGGCCGACCTGCGCAATGCGGGACTCGTCGCAACGCGTCGCGGGGTGGAGGGCGGTTACTGGCTCGCGCGGCCGGCGGAAGAGATCTCGCTGGCCGACGTGATCCGCGCCGTCGAAGGGCCGCTCGCGAATGTGCGCGGAGTGCGCTCGGAGCAGGTCGTCTATGCGGGGAGCGCCGAGCGCCTGCGGGACGTCTGGATCGCGGTGCGCGCGAGCCTGCGCAGCGTGCTCGAGAACGTGACCCTCGCAGATCTGGCGCGCGGCGAGCTGCCGCCGGAAGTCGAAGCGCTGAGCGCCGACCCGGACGCCTGGCTGCCGCACTGACCAGATGCACGACGACGAGCTCGAGCTAGACGAAGCGGTCGTCCGCCGACTGCTTGCGGCGCAGTTTCCGCAGTGGGCCGGGCTTGCGATCGAGGCGCTGCCGGCGGGCGGGACCGACAACGCGATCTATCGGCTGGGCGACGAGCTCTCGGTCCGGCTGCCGCGCCGGCGCAGGTGGTCGGGCGGGTCGCTCGACAAGGAGCTCGAGTGGCTGCCGGTGCTGGCGCCGCAGCTTCCGCTCTCTGTGCCGTTGCCGGTCGCCCGCGGCACGCCCGGCGCGGGGTATCCACACGAGTGGGCGGTCTACCGCTGGCTCGACGGCGAAGACGCCGCGAGCGCGCCCCTCGACTTGCCTCGCGCGGCGGTCGATCTCGCCGAGCTCCTCGCCGCGCTGGGGCGTATCGATCCGACGTCGGGACCGCCTGCCGGAGGCCGCGGCGGCCCGCTCGGGCCACGCGACGAAGCCACGCGCGCGGGGATCGCCGAGCTCGGCGATGCGATCGACGCTGCGGCCGTGACCGCGGCGTGGGAAGCGGCGCTCGCGGCGCCTGAGTGGGACCGAGCGCCCGTGTGGATCCACGGCGATCTCGACGCGCGGAACCTGCTCGTCGAGGACGGGCACATCACGGGAGTCCTCGACTGGGGCGCTGCCTGCGTCGGCGATCCGGCCTGCGACGTGAAGGTCGCGTGGGCGGTCCTCGATGCGGAAACGCGCCCGGTCTTCCGCGAGCTGCTCGAGATCGACGACGCGACCTGGGCGCGCGGGCGCGGCTGGGCGTTGTCGCAGGCGGTGATCGCGCTCCCGTACTACCTGCACACCTACCCAGCGATCGTCCGGGAAGCCTGGCGCTGGCTCACCGAGGCGCTGGCCGACTCGTAGCCCGAACGGACATGGCCCGGGGACAGTCCCCGGGACATGGCGCGCCGGGACATGGCTCGACCAGACACGTCTGGGGGACTGTCCCCGGGACATGGCTCGGCCGGACGCGTCCAGGGACTGTCCCCGGCCGTGGCCCAAAGGGTCACGGCGGAGTGCCGGGCGAGCTCAGGTGAACCGGAGCCCTTCCCTGCCTGCTACGTGTCGTGGCGCAGCGCGTGCTTCGCGATCGACGCGGTCGCCAGGAACGCGAAGAACGCCACGAAGACCCCCGACGGGATCGTCGTCGACTGCGTTCCAGCCCCGTTCGTGCTCACGAAATTCGGTCCGTACACGGCGTCGAAGATGACGGCGAGCCACACCATGCTGATCGCCAACGACGCCCACATCTCGCGGATCCGCAGGAACTCGGCCCACTGAGGCCGCTCGCGTCGATACGCCGCAGGCTCATGCGAAACGCTTGTCATCGAGGCACCTCCTTCCTCGGTGCCGAGCGTCGCACACACGCGTGCTTTCCGAATCAGCGGCAACGCGCAAAGGCGCTGCCAGGATCTACGTACGCTTCGCCGTGCAGCCGCTACTACGGCCCGAAGGTCACGTCGTGAAGGTGGTTTCGCGCGTCGGGTGCACGTAGACGATCTGGCCGCGCTCGAGCTCCAGGGTCTCCGCCTGGTCGCGCGTCAGTTGCACGGCGAGGGCCTCCCCGTCGTCGCGGACGAGTTCCGCGCGCACCTCGAAGCCAAGGTGCACGATCCGCTCCACCATCGCCTCGCGCGTCGATGCGCCGTTCGGCTCGAGCACGAGCTGCAGGTCGTGGGGCCGCACCCAGCTGTCGCCGAAGCGGTTCGCCTGGCCGACGAACGACATCACGAACTCGTTCGCGGGCGCGTCGTAGAGCTCGCGCGGGCCGGCGGCCTGCTCGACGTGCCCGTGATTCATCACGACGACGCGGTCGGCGACCTCCATCGCCTCCTCCTGGTCGTGCGTGACGATGACCGTCGTCGTGTGCGTCTCGTCGTGCAGTCGCCGTAGCCAGAGACGCAACTCGGCCCGAACGCGGGCGTCGAGCGCGCCGAACGGCTCGTCGAGCAAGAGCACCTCGGGGTCGACCGCCAGGGCGCGCGCGAGCCCCATGCGCTGGCGCTGCCCGCCGGACAGCTGGGAGGGGTACCGGTCGCCGAACCCTGTCAGCTGGACGAGCGCGAGCAGCTCGGCGACCCTGCTGCGAATCTCTGCTTTCGACCGCTTGCGGATCTTGAGGCCGAAGGCGACGTTGTCGTGAACCGTCATGTGCTTGAACGCCGCGTAGTGCTGGAAGACGAACCCCACGCCGCGGTCCTGAGGCACGCGTCCCGTGACGTTCTTCCCGGAGATGAAGACCGTCCCGGTATCCGGCGTCTCCAGGCCGGCGATCACGCGCAGAAGCGTCGACTTGCCGCTGCCGCTCGGTCCGAGGAGCGCTGTGAGCGAGCCGCTCTCGACCTCGAGCGACACTCCTCCGAGGGCGACGAACTCACCGAACCGCTTCGAGATGTTCTGGGCAGAGATCGACATCAGGCCGTCTCTCCTTTCCGTTGCACTGTGAGCATCGTCGCGAGGATGAGTATCGCCGTAGCGGCGAGGACGAGGGAGATGCCGTAGGCGGGCGCGTAGTTGCCGTAGGCGAACTGGTAGGCGTCGTCGACCCGGAGGGTCGCCGTCTGGGTCTTGCCTTCGATGTTCCCGGAGACGACCGCGACGGCGCCGAACTCGCCCAGGCACCGCGCCGCAGTCAGAACGACGCCGTAGATGACCGCCCAGCGGATCGACGGCAGGGTGATTCGCCAGAAGGTCTGCCAGCCGGATGCGCCGAGCGTGTGCGCGGCCTGCTCCTGCTCGGTGCCGATCTCACGGAGGACGGGCACGACTTCACGGGCGACGAAGGGCAGAGAGACGAAGACGGTTGCGAGCACGATCGCCGGCAGCGCGAAGAGAATCTGCACGCCCTGGCCCTGGAGCCAGTTGAACCATCCGTTGGCCCCGTAGAGCAGGACGAGCGAGAACCCGACGATCACCGGGGACAACGCGAGCGGCAAGTCGACGAAGGCGTTCAGCAGGCCTCGACCGCGGAACTTCCCCCGCACGATCGCGAGCGCGCACACGATCCCGAAGACGGTGTTGATCGGGACGGCGATCGCCGTGACGATGAACGTGAGCTTGAACGCGAGCAGCGTGTTGTGGCTGGTGACTGCGTCCCACGCGCCGCCGAGATCCTCGAACGTCCGCCAGACCATCATCACGAGCGGGCCGATCAGGATGAGCGACAAATAGCCGAGAGCGACGAAACGGAGTGAGTACTTACGCACGCTCGAACCTCGTCGCGTAGCGCCTGAGCCCGCCGATCGCGAGCAGGACGAGGAACGACACCGAGAGCAGGACGACCGAGACGGCCGCGGAGCCGTGCGGATCGCTGGCGATGCGCTGGAAAACGAAGACGGATGCCACTTCGGTCTTGAACGGCAGGTTGCCGGTGATCAGGATGATCGCGCCGATCTCGCCGACCCCCCGCGCGAAGCCCATCGTCATCCCCGAGAGGATCCCGGGGAGGATGTTCGGAAGCACGATCCGCCGGAAGGTCGAGAGCTCGGAAGCGCCGAGTGAGCGGGCTGCCTCCTCCATCTCCCGGTCGAGCTCGATCAGGACCGGCTGCACGGTTCGCACGACGAACGGCAGCGTCACGAAGAGCAGCGCGATCAGGATCGCCCACTTGGTGAAGGTCACATCCGCCTTGAAATTGAACAACGACGTGTGGAGCTCGAGCGGCGTGTGGATCCCGTAGAGCGCGGTGATCACGAGACCCGCGACGATCGTCGGCAGGGCGAAGGGGAGATCGATGACGCTGTTCATCAACGACTTGCCGGGGAACTCGTCGCGGACGAGCACCCAGGCGATGACCGTCCCGAAGACCGCATTCACGATCGCGGCCAGGCCCGCCATCTCGACCGTCAGCTTCAGCGCCGAAACCGCCTCCTCCGACGAGACGACATCCCAGAAGCCCGACAAGCCGCGGCCGCTCGACTCCCAGATGAGCGCGGCGATCGGGAGGACCACGATCACGAGCAGGAACGACGTGAGAAAGCCGACGGAGAGGGCCGCGCCGGCCCTCTCCGTCGATACGTCTACGAACAGGCCGCGCCTCGGGGCGGCGGCCTCGACGCTAGCCAGTGGTCGACACTCCCAGGCCCTTCTCGATCTTGGCCATGATCCCGTTCGTCGGATCGAACCACTTCTTGTCGACCGCGCGCCAGCCGCCGAGCAGCTTGTTGTCGATCGTGGTCTCGCCCGGCCGAACGGGGAAGCTCTTGCTGAACTGGGCGAAGACCTGCTTGTTGACGGGCCGATAGCCGTTCTGCCCCAGGATCGTCTGGCCGGCCGGCGACTTCACGAACCGCAGGAACGCGTTCACGTCGTCCTTGTGCTGGCTCTGCTTCGTGACGGCGCCGTAGATGTCGATCGACATCGTCTGCCGAGGGATGACGAACGGGATCTTCCCGTTGATCGCTTCGCTCTCGAACGTCACGAGGACGTCGCCCTTGCCCGACAGGAACGTGTTCGTCGCGTTGCTGCCCGAGGAGTCCTGGGAGACGACGTGGTCGAAGAGCGTCTTGATGAACGCCTGCGCCTGCGCGTCGGTCTTGCCGAGCCGGCGCTGCGCCACGTACGGCGTGAGGATGTCCCATTTCGCGATGCCGGCAGTGAAGGGGTTCGGGATCAGGACGCCGACGCCCGGCCTGATCAGGTCGTTCCAGCTCTTGATGTGCTTCGGGTTGCCGTTGCGCAGTGCGAGGGCGACGACCGAGTTCCAGACGACGCCGTCGTAGCTCTGCCGATTCCACTTCGGGTCGACGAGACCGTGGTCGACGAGCAGGTTCATGTCGGTGCCCGTGCTGAGGATGACGACATCGGCGGGCTGGCCCGCGACGACGGCCGCCGCCTGCGCGCTCGAGCCGCCGTAGGACGCGGTGAACGACACGCCGTTGCCCGCCGGCGTGGCTTCGAACGCCGAGATCAGCTTCGTCAGCACCGGCTTCGGCGTCGAGTAGGCGACGAGGTTGAGCGTGGTGCCGGCGTGCTTCGCCGCCGCGAACTGCGGGACGAGGGCGGCCAGGGCGAGCACGGCGCCTGCTGCGGCGACGCGGCGCAGCAGCGCCGCGCGGTTGACGGTCGAAGCGCGTTTGCGGTGGAAGATCATCAGCAGTGCAGTCCTTTCGGCGGGGGAATCGTCGAGGCCCTTAGTCCACAAAGTCCATCGGGGCGGTGAAGAAGTACCATAACCAAAGCTGATACGTCAAATAAGTACCGACGACAGTAGGGTGTCGGAGTGGCTCCCGTGCTCGCGGTCAGCGGCCTCGAGAAGCGCTTCGGAGGGGTCGAGGCGCTCGCGGGGGTCGATCTTCGGGTCGAGCCCGGGCAGCTCGTCGGCCTCCTCGGCCCGAACGGCGCCGGCAAGTCGACCCTCGTGAAGATCGCGTGCGGCCTCGTCCGGCCGTCCGCCGGGACGGTCGAGGTCGCCGGCGCGCCCGCGGGGTCGGCTCAGGCCCGGCGTTCGCTCGGCTACCTGGCGGAGCTCTTCCGCTTTCCCGCCTGGATGAGCGCGGACGAGGTCCTGACGCTGCACCAGCGGCTTGCAGGCTCGACCGCCGGCGACCGCGAGCGCGTCGCGCTCCTCGAGCTCGTCGGCCTCCCCGAGGCGCGCCGGACGCGCGTCGCGGCGATGTCGAAGGGCATGCAGCAGCGGCTCGGGATCGCGCAGGCGCTGATCGGGGCGCCGCCGCTGCTGCTGCTCGACGAGCCGACGAGCGCGCTCGACCCGGCCGGGCGCCGCGTCGTGCGCGGCCTGCTCGAGGAGCTGCGTGCGCGCGGCGCATCGGTGCTGCTGAACTCGCATCTCCTCACGGAGATCGAGCTCGTCTGCGATCACGTCGTGATCGTCGACCACGGGCGCGTGGTCGCTGCCGGGACGCCCGACGAGCTGCGGCGGCAGGGCGGGGTCGAGGTCGAGACCGGGACGGGCACGAAGCGGTTCCCGGACGCGCGGCGGGACGACGTCCCCCGCATCGTGCGCGAGCTCGTCGAGGCGGGCGAGGACGTCTACGACGTCCGGGTCGTCGCCTCCTCGCTCGAGGACGTCTACCTGGAAGTGGTCGATTGACGGCGATCGTCCTCTACGGGCTGCGCGAGAGCCTGCGCCGGAAGATGTTCGCCGTCGTGCTCGTGCTCACGGCGCTCTTCCTCGCGCTGTACGCCTACGGGACGCACGAGGCGTTCAAGGACACCCGCGGGTTCGCCGGGCCGGGGCAGGGCAATCTCGACTCCAAGGCGCTCGCGGGAGCGATCGTCTTCGGGCTCGCGATGTTCGCGATCCTGTTCCTCGGCGCGGTGCTCGCGGTGTTCCTCACCCTGAACGTCGTGCGTGGCGATGCCGAGGCCGGGCTCCTGCAGCCGCTCGTCGTCCGGCCGATCGGTCGCGCGCAGCTCCTGCTCGCCCGCTTTGCCGGCGCGGCCGGAGTGTGCGTGCTCTACGTCCTCATCGTCTACTTCGCGGCGCTCGGGATCACCGACTGGGCCGGCGGCTGGACCCGGACCGGGTCGTGTCGCCGGGCATCGAGCTCGCCGCGGCCATCGTCGTCGTCTCGGCCGTCGCACTCGCAGGCTCGGTCTTCCTCGCGCCGATCGCGAACGGGATCGCGACGCTGATGATCTTCGGGGCCGGGCTGCTTTCGGGCCTGCTCGGGGAGATCGGCCATGCGATCGACTCACACAAGCTCCAGCACATCGCGCGCATCGTCTGGTGGGTGGTGCCGTTCGACGCGCTCTACGAGGATGCCTTGCACCGCCTCACCGTCGACACCACCGGCTTCACGAAGTTCGTGCTCCAGCTCGGTCCGTTCGGCGGCTCGCACCGCGCGGGGACGCCCCTGCTCCTCTGGGCAGCGTTCTACCTGGTGCTCGTGATCGCGGCCGCGCTGGCGGCGTTCGCGCGCCGCGATCTGTGAAAGCTCACGCGCCGACGCGCTCGGCGATGCGGAGCCCGCGCAGCGCCCAGATGCCGAAGAAGGCGAGCAGGCACGCGATGGCGGCGAACGCGGTCGCGACCTGCGTCGGCTCGCCCTGGATGAACCCGCGGCCCGACTCCAGCAGGTACGTCACCGGGTTCAGGCGTGCGACCGCGTGGATCCATCCCGTGAGGAGCGACAGCGGCACGTAGACGGGCGCGAGGAAGAGCAAGAGGAAGACCGGTGTCTGCATCAGCGGCCCCGCCTGTACGGAACGGAAGCGCATCGCGATGCCGCAGGCCCAGAGGAGGCCGATCTGGTTCGCGAGCGCAGCGAGCAGGAAGAGCCCGAACACGTCGACTCCGTCGCCGCCCACCTGCATGCCTGCGACGAGCGCGGTGACCGTCAGCACGACGACGATCATCGACCAGCGGACGAGCGCGGCCATCGCATAGCCCAGGATGATCCCGCCGCGATGCGGCGCGGAGACGAGCAGGCGCCGGGCGAACCCGCGCTCGAAGTCGCGCGCGATCCCGAACCCGGCGAAGACGCCGCCGAAGACCGCCGACTGCAGCAGCACGAAGACGAACTGGAACGCCGTGTAGCCGCCGTGAAAGTCGAATCCGGGAATGTGGCGGAGCTGCGAGAGCCCGCCCGCGAATGCAACGAAGTTCGCCAGGGGGAAGAGCATCGGCGGCAGGAACAGCGACGGGTTCTTGAGCAGGATGGTCAGCTGCCGGTACGCCAGCGCGAGGGCGACGTCGATGCGCCCCATCATGTGCGGGTCATCCTCACCTTGAGCTGCCGGGCCGCGAGCGTCATCGAGACCGCGATCAGCAGGAACGTGAACCCGAATCCGAGCAGGAGCGCCTCCGCATCCCAGCCGACGATCACGAGCGAGCGGATCGCCTCGATCAGATAGCTCACCGGGTTGACGGTGGCTGCGTCGCGGAACCACGTCACCTCGATCAGGTTCCGCGGCAGGTTCATGCTCGAGATCAGGAGCACGAAGAAGAGCAGCGGGAACTGCGACTGCACGCCCTCGCCCGACCCGGTGCGAAGCGCGATCCAGAGACCGAGCGTGCCGAAGCCCATCGCGATCAGGATGGCGAGGACGATGATCAGCACCGCGCCGCCGATGCCCGCATCGATGTGCACGCCGGCCACGAGCCCGACGCCGAGGTAGAGGCAGGCCTGGATCGTCCCGAGCCCGAGCGCGCCGCCGATCTGGCCGAGCAGCAGGGCGGAGCCGCGCACCGGCGTCAGCGCAAGCCGGTTCAGGAACCCGGTGTCGATGTCGCGCGCCAGGTCGGTGCCCGCGATGCCGGACGCGAAGAGGGCGCCCTGCATGAACGAGAAGGGGATGAAGAACGCGAGGTAGAAGTCCGTCGGGAACCCGGGGAGGTCCGTGGCTGCGCGAAGCCCGCTCGAGTTGACCGCCATCAGCATCAAGGGAAACAGGAGCGGCGGGACGAACACGCCCGGCTGGCGCATCGTCCGTCGGAGCGACCGGCGCGCGATCAGGCCGACCTGGTTGAGGACGACCATCATTCCGGCTCCGATCCCTCGAGCGTGTGGCCGGTCTTGGCGAGGAACACGTCGTCGAGACTCGGCTGGTGGAGCTTGATCTCCGCGGCGCGCAGGCTCTCCGCGTCGAGCAGGCGGATCACCGCGGGCAGGTCGCCGTGCCCGTTGATCTGCACGGCGGACGCGCCCGGGCGGGCCGCCGTGGCGGCGCCGAAGCGGCCGAGCAGTGAGCGCAGGCGGTCGAGGTCGCTGCTCACCTCGGGCACGACCTCGACCGTCGGCTTTCCGATCTCCGCCTTCAGCTGCGCCGGAGTCCCTTCCGCGACGATCCGGCCGCGATCGATGATCCCGACCCGGTCGGCCAGCACATCGGCCTCTTCGAGGTACTGCGTCGTCAGGAAGACGGTGACCCCCTCCTCGTGCGCCAGGCGCGCGACCTCCTCCCAGAGCGCCGTGCGGCTCTGCGGGTCGAGGCCGGTGGTCGGCTCGTCGAGGAAGAGGATCGACGGATCGTGGATCAGCGCGAGTGCAAGGTCGAGCCGGCGTTTCATGCCTCCGGAATAGGTGCGCACCTTGCGGTCGGCGGCGTTGGAGAGGCCGACGCGGTCGAGCAGCGCCTGCAGGAGCTTCTTCCGCGTGTCGCCCTTGATGCCGTGCAGCGACGCCTGGAGCCGCAGGTGCTCCCGGCCGGTGAGGAACGGGTCGAGCGCGGCCTCCTGGAGCGCGGCCCCGATCGAGGCGCGTACCTTCGAGCCTTCGCGGGCCACGTCGAAGCCGGCGACCGTCGCCCGGCCGGCCGTGGGTGGGAGCAGCGTCGTCAGCACGTGGACGGTCGTGGACTTGCCGGCGCCGTTCGGGCCGAGGAATCCGTAGATCTCTCCGGGCTGGATGCTGAGGTCGATCCCGTCGACGGCGCGGACGTTCTTGAACTGGCGCACCAGGCCCTCGACCTCGATTCCGCCCCGGCCCTTGCCTGCGTGCCCCATATGGGAGAACCTATCGGGAGGCCCGAAAGGCCTCTGCGACGCGCTACACTTGAGGGCGCAACTATGGCCACGACGATCACACCCCCCGAGCAGCTCCAGTCCTGGGTTTTCTTCCTACGCGCCCACGCGGCGATCACCCGCGAGCTCTCGGCCCAGCTCCAGCGCGAGCACGGGCTGACGCTGAACGACTACGAGGTCCTGCTGCACCTCTCGCACGCCGAAGGCCGCATGATGCGCCGCGTCGATCTCGCGGGCACGATCCTGCTGACCGCGTCCGGGATCACCCGCCTGCTCGAAGGGCTCGAGCGCGCCGGCTTCGTCCGCAAGGAGACGTGTGCCTCCGACGCGCGCGTTTCCTACGCGAAGCTGACCGACACCGGCCTGCAGAAGCTGCGCGAGGCCGCGAGGACCCATCTGCGCGGTATCGACGAGGTCTTCACGAGCCGCTACTCGGGCTCCGAGCTCGAGACGCTCGCCGAGCTGCTCTCGCGGCTCCCGACGACCGGCGACGCCGCGGCTTGCAAGCCGGACGATTCGCCGGCCTGTAGCTGAACCTCTGCTCCCGTCATGTCCTTCGCGAGCCGGCGGAACGGCCCGTCTGCCGCGAGCAGCTCGTCGAACGTCCCGCTCTGAGTGATGCGGCCGTGCTCGATCACGAGAATCTCGTCGGCGCGACGGACCGTTGCGAGCCGGTGCGCGATGATGATCGACGTCCGCCCGCGCAACAGCCGGTCGAGTGCCTTTTCGATCAGGATCTCGGTCGGCCGGTCGATGTTCGAGGTCGCTTCGTCGAGGATGAGGATCCTCGGGTCGGCGAGGAGCGCACGCGCGATCGAGATCAGCTGACGCTCGCCGGCGGAGAGCCCGGCGCCGCCCTCGCGCACCGTGTGCCCGAGCCCTTCTTCGAACCGGCGGGCGATGCGGTCGACGCCGACCGAGCGCGCCACGTCCTCGACCATCTCGTCGGTCGCCTCGGGCCGGGCGAAGCGGATGTTGTCGGCGATCGTTCCCGCGAAGAGGAACGGATCCTGCAGCACGACGCCGAGCTGGCGGCGGTACGCCCGCAGCTCGAGTGAGCGAAGGTCGTGACCGTCGACGAGGATCGCGCCGTCGTCGGGGTCGTAGAAGCGGCCGATCAGCTTCGCGGTCGTCGACTTGCCGCCGCCGGACTCGCCGACGAGCGCGAGGCAGCCGCCCGGTGGGACGTGGATGTCGATCGCATGCAGGACCGGCTTGCTGCCGTAGGCAAAGGTGACGTGGTCGATGTGCAGGTCGCCCTCGATGCGGTCGGGCTTGTGCGACCCCGGTTCGTCGTGGATCTCCGCCTCGGTGTCGAGGACGGTGGTGATCTTCTCCATCGCTGCACCGGCCGACTGCACCTGTCCGTAGAGATCCGACAGCTCCTGGAGCGGCTGGAAGACGAGGTTCAGCAGGAAGACGGCCGCGACGAGCGTTCCGATCGTCAGCGATCCATCGGACAGCATCTGCCCGCCGACCCAGAGCACGGACGCCATCGCGACGATGCCGAGGAACTCGATCCCCGGGAAGAAGAGCGAGTTCAGGTACTGCGCGTGCGTGTTGGTGAGCAGGTTCGCGTCGTTGGCGCGATCGAACTCGCCGAGGAACGCGCGCTCGCGATTGAACGCCTGGATCACGGCCATGCCAGACACCGACTCCGCGATCTGAGCGGTCAACGACGAGATCGTCTCGCGCACGCGGAGGAACGCCGCATGCGACCGCACCTGGAACCAGCGCGTCAGGATGAGCGTCGGCGGCAGGATCACGAGCGCGACGGCGCCGAGGCGCCAGTCGAGGACGAAGAGCCCGACGACCGCGGCGAGGAGGGTCAGCGTGTTGACCACGAGAGTGGTCAGTCCTTGCGAAAGGACGTCGGAGATCGCGTCCACGTCCGACGTCAGGCGGGCGATGATCCACCCGGCCTTCTGCTCGGAGAAGTAGCGCAGAGACAGTGTCGTCAGGTGGTCGAAGAGGTCTTCCCGGAGGCCGAGCACGACGTCCTGCCCGACGCTCGCGAGCCCCCGTACGAGAGTCGACTGGAGCACCCAGGCCAGCGCGTTGATGCCGAGGTAGATGATCACGTCGCGGGTAAGCCGGCCGTGGTCGCCCGCGCGCATGCCGTTGTCGATCGCGTCCTGCACGATGAAGAGCGCCGTCACCGGGGCCGCCGCCGAGGCGATGCCGACCAGCGAGAGGACCGCGACTCGCCGCCAGTGGCCGACGAGGTAGAGGCTGAGCCGGGTCAGCCCGACTCTCTGCTTACGCTGCAGCGGAGATCTCCTCTCCGAACAGGGCGGCGAAGACGCCGCCGCGCGCGAGCAGCTCGGTCGGCGTGCCCGACTCCACGATCACGCCATCGTCGAGCACCACCGCGCGGTCGGCGACCTCGACCGTCGAGAGCCGCTGCGTCGCGATCAGGACGGTGCGGCCCGCAAGCGCGGGGCGCAGGTTCTCGACGAGGTGGCGCTCGGTCTGGGTGTCGACGGCGGACATCGGGTCGTCGAGCACGACGACACGCGCGCCGGCGACGAGCGCGCGCGCAAGCGCGACGCGCTGGCGCTGCCCGCCCGAGAGGTTGACGCCGCGCTCGCCGATCAGCGTGTCGTAGCCGTCGGGGAGGGCGACGGCGAACTGCGCGACGCCGGCCGCCTCGCATGCGGCGACGACCTCGTCCCACGGCGCGTCGGGGCGAGCAGCCGTGAGGTTGTCGCGCAGCGGGATCGAGAACAGGATCGGCTTCTGGGTGACGATCGCGACGGCGGTGCGCAGGTCGTCGAGCGCGAGGTCGCGCACGTCGACGCCGCCGACGAGTACGCGACCTTCCGTCGCGTCGTAGAAGCGGGGGAGCAGGTTGAGGAGCGACGTCTTTCCGGCGCCGGTCGGCCCGCAGACGGCGATCACCTCGCCCGGTGCGAGCTCGAGGTCGACGCCGGACAGCACCTCGGAGCCGGAGCTGTAGCTGAAGTGCACGCCCTCGAAGCGCACGCCGAGGCCGGCTGCCGCCGGGAGCGCCGCCGGCTGCTCCGGCTCGGGGATGCTCTCGATCCCCTGAAGCCACGCGAAGCTTCGCGACGCGGACGCGGTTGCGCGCTGGGCGAGCGAGAGGATCCAGCCAAGCGCCTCGAGTGGCCAGACGAGCTGCAGGAGCAGTTGGTAGAAGAGGAAGAACTCGCCGTACGTGAGCGTGCCACCGATTACCTTCCGGCCGCCGAAGAGCACGACCGCTGCGATGGAGAGCGTCGGCAGGAAGAGCAGGCCCGGCAGGAACGCCGCCTCGATCCGCGCCTGACGCAGGACGCCGTCCCGCACCGCTTCCGCCCGGCCTGCGAAGCGCTCCTGCACGTCGTCCTCGCGGCCGAACGCCTGCACCATTTCGATCCCGACGACGGCCTCGTCCGCGGCTTCGGTGACGTCGGCCTTCAGCTGCTGCACGCGGCGGGAGACCGGCATCACCTTGCGCGCGAACGTGAACGCGAGCACGAACACCGCTGGCATCGCGACGAGCGCGATCGCGGCGAGCGTCGGGTTGACGAGGAAGAGGACGACCGCGATCCCGAAGATCATCATCAGCGACTGAATTCCCTGGGTCATGCCCCAGCCGATGAAGTAGCGGATGGGGTAGAGGTCGTTGGTCGCCCGCGAGACGACCTGGCCGGTCGCGTGCTGGTCGTAGAACGCGCGCGGATAGCGGAGGTACGCCTGGTAGAGCAGCTCGCGCATGCGTGCCTCCACCCGGATGCCGGTGCGGGCGGTCGCGTACCGGCGCGTGAAGTTGAACGCGAAGCGGGCGATCCCCAGCAGCAGGACCACGACGAGGTAGGGCCAGAGCGGCTTCGGGTTCCCGTTGGTCGGGTCGATCGAGCTGTCGATCGCGTGCCGGATGACGATCGGGATCGCGAGCGAGAGCCCGCTGTAGACGAACGCGCAGAGGAGCCCGATGGTGACGAGCCGGCCTTGCTGGCGCCAGAGCCGGGCGAGCCCTTTCGCCGTCTGCCAGAAGCCGAGATCCGGAGGATCGACCGAGAGGAATTGCTTCTTCACCCTCGGAGGCTACCAGCCGCCGTCCCTCATTGGTTAACGAGGTTAAGGGTTGCGAGGAGCCCGGCGCGCCCCTCCTCAGGGCGCGCCGGGCTCCCTCGGCGTTCCCGCTACGGGATGTAGTCCAGGTCCTCCGGGAGGATCGACGACGGCGTCTCGAAGTACGGCCCGGCACCGTCCGGGTCGATCACCGTCGCGCCGTCGCTCGCGAAGAACGTGGCGATCTGGTTCTGTGCTTCGAGGGCGAACGTCGCTCCCGGCCCGCTGACGTTCGTCAGGAACGTGTGCGGGTTCTTGCTCGTTCCGAACGCGGGCTGCGCGAGGTCGTTGCGGAACAGCGTTGTCCGCGAGGCGAGGTTCCCCGCCCGGATCACGCGGGTTGCGGTCGGGTTCGGCACGGTCTGGTCCCCGCGCGCGAACTGGAAGATCACGGGCTTCGTGATGTAGGGCGCCCAGCCTTCCGGGTTCCCCGGCTGCTGCGCCCACTCGGAGTTGTCCAGGTAGGCCTGGATCGCATCCGCGCCGGGCACGGTGTCGACGAGGAGCGGCAGGTTCCGCAACGGCTCGTTCTCGTTGAAGCTCGTGAGCGTCGCGTTCGGCACGGCGTTGTAGAGCGACGGAGAGCGCGTGATCAGCGAGATGCCGACGAGCGGCCTGAAGCTGGGCGACAGCCGTGCGATCTCCACGATCGGCCCGCCCGCGACGTTCGGCACGCCTGCGCGGATCGTGTGCTCGAGCCCGAGCAGCTCGACACCGTAGATGCCGCCGAACGACTGGCCGGAGTAGTAGATCCGCGACCGGCTCAGGTCGGGCTTGCCGTCGGCGTTGACGTCGACGCCGTGCTGGAGCATGTGCACGAGCTCGACCAGGTCGAACACGGTCTGGCGCAGGCCGTCACTGTTCGAGATGATCGAGCCGCCGGCGGCGTTGACGCCTTCGGTCGAGGCGATCGTCCCGTTGCCGTCCTGGTCGAAGCCGCGGCCGCCGGCCGGGAACGTCTCGGTCGGGGAGCCCGGGCTCGAGACGGTGTACGTGCTCGCCGCGCCGAAGCCGTGGCCGACGACGTTGGTTGCGATCGTCGCGATGCCCGCGTGGGCGAGAGACGAGGCGACGACCCACGGCGCGCCGTTCATCGAGTCGGTGAACCCGTGGCCGAACACCGCGACCGGCCAGCCTCCTCTGGGGGCCGTGCCGGACGGGATGAAGAGCGTGAAGACGAGGTTGTTGACGCTCTGCACCGCCGGGACGCCGGTCCGCGTGCCGACCGGCGGAATGATCTGCGAGCTGTTCTCGAAGTCGGGCGAGGCGTACGACCCGTACGCGATCGTCGCGATCGATCCCGGGAAGATCTGCGTCGCCAGAACCGGGACCGGAGTCGGCGAGAGCGGGCCGGCAACCGTCGTCTGCTGGTTCCAGGTGATCGAGAGCGCAGGCGAGTTCGGGAAGACGGTCCGGGAGCCGTCCGGTGCCAGGTTGAAGTTGGGGACGGGCGCAGGGGCCGACCGGATCTCGCGGCGGATCTTCTGCGAGATGGCCGTGATGCTCTGCGTGGTGAAGAGGCTCGCATCGGCAATGTCGCGCGGGTTCGCGCCGCCCGCGAACGCCGAGTGCAACGCACGCTGCAGGGCGTCGTTGTAGTCCTTTGTGCCGTCGTCGTTCCTCGAGTGGCTGCCCTTGTCGCCGCCGTGGCCGAACGACATCGCGTCGAGCGGGTGCCCGCTCGCGTCATGGATCCCGCGCGTGACGACGAGGAGGTAGGTCGAGTCCTGCGCGAGCTGCTCGTCGCTCTCGACGGAGAGGGTGTTCGTGAGCGGCTCCCACACGGCCTGGTTGATCCCCACGACGTGGTCGCGCGGCCCGACGAGGAAGATGGTGTGGCTCGAGACCGTCGTCGGGTCGATCGGGCCGGAGAACGGGATCGTGATGCGCGGCTGGATGTTGAAGCCGTCGAGCGTGTTCAGCACGGCGTCGTCGGCGCAGTCGGACGGCCGAGCGGTGCAGGACGGCAGCGGGAGATTCACCCGCAGGCCGGTCAACTGCGAATGGTCGCGGACCGTGTCGAGGTTGGTCGGGAACGGCTGCAGCCCGGACGTGCCTGCGAATGCTGCGGCCGGGAACGCAAGCGCGATCGCCACCACGGCGATCGCACGGAGAAAGACAGGCATTGCTCGTACCCCCTTCGTCCCCCCGGGCGAAATCGATTGACGGATATCTGACGCTACTCCGGTCTTGACTCGGGAGTCAAACGAGGTGCAGGGTCGTGCAGTAGCCTCCCTGCATGGACGAAGAGGATGGTGTCGTCGTGACCACGGTCGCGGGCGAGACGGAGGCCGAGGTCGTGTGCGGGCTCCTTCGCTCGAACGGGATCGACTGCGGTCACCGCGTCACCGAGGCGACGGACTCCTTGCTCGAGGGCATCGCATCGGACGGCCCGCGCGTCGTCCTCGTGCCGCGCTCCGAGTTCGAAGCCGCTCGCGCGCTGCTCGCCGACGCCGAGGGCTAGGCGCGCGACGCGGTCAGGCGTTCGCCGCTGCCGCCGCAGCCGGCGTCAGCACGAAGTTCCCGTCGACGATCAGCTTCGCCTTCGCGGCTCCACCCACCGCGCGGACCGTCCAGCGGTAGTGGCCGGGGTGGTAGCGGAAGCCCTTCGGCAAGACGAGCCGCGGCTCCTTCGGCCAGGAGTGCAGCACCGTGCGGCCGTCGAGGAAGAAGGTCACCTCGTACCCGCCGCCACCCTGGCTCGGCACCCAGGCCCACGTCCGGGCCGGGATGAAGCCGGCCGGGCTCGGCGGCTTGGCGACCGGCTTGGCGGAGCGCACGGCCTTCTTGTTCGGCACGGTCTTCGTGACCGGTGGCGCCTTCTTCGCCGGCACCGTCTTTTTCAGCGGCACCGTCTTTTTCAGCGGCACCGTCTTTCTCAGCGGCACCGTCTTCTTCGCCGGCACCGCCTTCTTGGCCGGCGCCGACTTCACAGTGGTCGCGGCCGGCCGCGTGACGGTGGCGGCCGGATGGATGGCGGCTTTCGGCGCCGTCGTCACGGGATTCGTGCTCGGAACGCTCGCCGGTCCTGCCACGGTCGGCGTCCGCGCGGGCGGCGCTGCCGCAGCGGGGGCCGCCGAGTCGTCGTGCCACCGCGTCTCCGCGAGATAGCCGGCGGCGGCGAGCGCCGCCCCCACGGCGCAGGCGGCGAGGACCAGTCCACGCTTCCGGCGCGGCGCGGGATCCGGCAGGAGCTCGTGGACCGGGATGCGAGGATACGGCGGAGGGGGAGGGCGCTCGATCGTTGGAGGAGGGGTGTCGGGCGGCGGCGGGGCAGCAGGCAGGGCAGCCGGTACGGCCCGCGCGGGGATGGCGAAGCCCGGCAGCTCGGGGAGCTGTTCACGCGCACGCTGCGCCTCCTCGGGGCTCGAGACAAGGACGAGCTCCGGGCTGATTGGCTCCCGATCTTCGGCCGCAGGGTCCAAGACCATCTGCAGCGAGCGTACCGGCTAAGCCGGGATTGGTTGAGCGATCGGCCGTTTCGCGAGCCTGGAGCGGCCGAAGTACCAGAGACCTGCGAGCAAGACGGAGATCGCGGCGGCGAGCACGCTCAGCATCGTCACCGCGAGCGCGAAGGTGGCGGCGTTGGCGAGCCCGAGCCCGAGCCCGGAAAGCGCGGCGGTCCCGGCGGCTGGGCCGAAGCTCGGGATCGGCACGAACGCCGAGCCGGCGGTCAGGCAGATGAAGACGAGTGCGGTCGTGAGCGAGAAGCTGACGCTGAGCGCCACGAGCATGATCATGAGCGCAGCTGCGCGGAGCCAGAGCGAACAGTTGAGAAGGACGAAGGCGATCAGGTTCTCGCGGTGAGTGGCGCGGCGGTGGCTGAGTGAGGTCGCGATCCGGCCGAGAAAGCCGACGTGACGGACGAGCCAGAGTTGTTCGATCCGGCTGCCGGCGATCAGCCCTGCCGCGCAGGTGAGGCCGATCAGCATCACGATCATCAGCGGGATGCGGATTGCGGGGCGGTCGATCGCGAAGGCGCCGGTGGCCGCGGGCGGCACGAGCACGACCGCGTCGACCAGTGCGAGTGCGCAGAGGGAGAAGATCGCCGTCTGGACCGCAAAGCGCCGCTTCGAGAGCCGCCGCAGCAGCCAGACCTTCACGACGTAGTCGAGCTTGGCAGGAAGGACGCTCGAGGAGATCGCGGCGGCGCCGGCGGAGGTGAAGCAGGCGGCCCGGTCCGGACGCTCCTTCAGGTGGAACAGCTGCTGCCAACCGCTGATCCGGAAGAAGAGCGAGACGACGAGCAGAGCGGTCGCAATTGCGACCAGCGTCGGGCTCGTGTGTGAGAAAGGCCACGGCTTGCTGGCGAGCTCCAGCAGGACGATGAAACCGAGCACCGCGAGGGCGCCGCCGCCGGAGATCACGAGGGCGCGCTTCAGCGTGGGGTGTGTTGCGAGCACCTTACGTTCGTCGGCGCGATCGGCCGCCGACTTGACCCTTTTCGTCCAAACGAGGGCCGGCCCCTGATTCGGGGGATACCAGGCGACCGATTCGGGCGAGCTTGCTGCCGTGCCTGGATGCCGATGCCGATGGTGTGATGCGTCTGCGCCGCCCCACCATTCTCCTGCTGTGCCTCACGTCCCTCGGCTGTGCAACGGCAGCGCCCGCGTGGTCGAGCACGATCATCGACCGCAACACGACTGCCGCCGCACTGCAGGTCTCGAGCGCCGGCCAGGCGCTCGTCAGCTACCACGCCAACGGCAAGTCGATCCGCGTGCTCGCCTGGGGGGCAAAGAACGCCTCGATGCCGAGCCAGACGACGAGCCAGGTCGTCTTCAGGCTCGACTATTCCGGCGGCTACAAGAGCGGCTACCTCGACAACCCGGCCGTGAAGGGCGCGCTTGCCGGCCTCCGGTCGCTGAAGGCAAAGATGGTGCAGGCAACTGCCGCCCACGACAACCCACTCCGCTACTCGCTCGCTCCGAAGATCGCCGCGGCCTACGCCGGGCTCGCACGGCTTCGGGCCGCTGCTACGAGCTTCCGCAACAGCTGCCATCCCTACTCCGGCCCGGCGCTTCCCTGGCTCGTCGCCGCGTGCACCGCGTCCGACGGCAGCTTCTGGGCACTGCAGTCCTGGCAACGGGCGCTGCCCGACCTGGGCGAGACGCCCTGGCTCGCAGTCCAGAGCGTCTGGGAGCTGCACCTGTCGCACTGGTCAGGGCCGCTGCCCGTCCTCGAGATCCACCTCGACTGGGTGAACACCCAGAAGGCGCAGCATCTCTTCGGCCGGCTCAGCTACCTCGGCGTGCCGGTCCACGGCTACGGCTCGGAAGCGAACGGGAACCCGACGGATACCTACGGTCGCAACATCTACCTGGACGTCTTGAACGCAGCCGGGTATGGCCCCGGGTGGAAGCGCGAGAACAGCTTTCTCACGCACAACCCGGGCGGCAACTTCTGCTACGGCCTCTACCCGCACGAGCCGTACGCGGGGTACCCGGCCGGCGCACGGCCCGCGGGAATCGGCGAGCGCTATCGCGCAACCGTGATCGGCCCGGGCGTGCTCCCGGACATCGGCTGGGAAGGAACGAGCATCGGCGCCCTGGATCCCGCGGACGCCGAGCAGACGAGCTACGAGCAGCAGATGAACGCGCTCTCGGACACGTTCAGCACCACCGACAAGCTCTGCCACCAGCACTAGTCGGCAGACGACCAACCGTCGAGATCCTCAGCCTCCTGGCAGGGACGGCGGGCGCATCCACCTCCGCGCGGCACCGCGACGCAAGGGCATCGACGCATAGTCAACGCTCCCGAGTTTCGACCTGAAAGACTGGCCGCGACCGTGAGAGACTCCAAGACCGACCGGCCTCGGGCGGGCTAGCCGGTGCGTAAATGGCTGCCGCTCGTGATCCTCGCTGCGGCGCAGTTCGTGATGGTGCTCGATTCGAGCGTCATGAACGTCTCGATCTCGCAGATCGTCGCCGACCTGCACACGACGATTCTCGGCGTCCAGGCCGCGATCACCGCCTACACGCTCGTGATGGCCGCATTCATGCTGGTCGGCGCGAAGCTCGGCGACATCCTCGGTCGTGACCGCGCCTTCGCGATCGGGCTTGCCGTCTACGGGCTCGGCTCTCTGACGACGGCGCTCAGCCCGAACCTCACCGTCCTCCTGCTCGGCTGGTCGCTGGTCGAGGGCCTCGGTGCCGTGCTGGTGATCCCGGCGATCGCTGCGCTGATCGTCTCGACCTACGAGGGAAAGGATCGGGCGTTCGCCTACGGGATCGTCGGCGGCGTCGCGGGCGCGGCGATCGCGGCCGGACCGCTGATCGGCGGCTACGTGACGACGACCTTCAGCTGGCGCTGGGTCTTCGCCGGGGAGGTCGTGATCGTCGCGACGATCTTGCTCGTGCGGCGGCGGATGATGCGCCCGGCACCGGCCGTCGACCGTGTCCCGAAGCTCGACTACGTCGGCGCGACGCTGTCCGCGCTCGGTCTTGGGCTTGCCGTGTTCGGGATCCTGAAGAGCAGCCAGTGGGGATGGGTGAAGCCGCGTGCCGCACCGTCGGTCGGCGGCCACGAGCTGACGCCGTTCGGATTCTCGATCGTGCCGCTCCTGATCCTCGCCGGCCTCGCGCTGCTCGGGCTCTTCACGATCTGGGAGGAGCGGCGGGCCCGGCGTGGCGAGGACGCGCTGCTCAACATCTCGATGCTCAAGATCCCGGCGCTCCGCGCAGGCGCTTCGACCCTGCTCATGCAGCAACTCGTCCTGATGGGCACGTTCTTCGTGCTCCCGGTGTACCTCCAGGTCGTGCTCGGCTTCGATGCGTTCGAGACGGGCAAGCGCCTGTTTCCTCTCTCGATCGCGCTGCTGCTTGCCGCGCTCGCCGGGCCCAAGCTGGCCGTGCGACTCGCTCCTCGCCTGGTGGTTCAGATCGGGTTGGCCGCGATGGTGATCGCGGCGTTCGCGCTCGTCGGGACGATCGACGCCACGCTGAACGCCCGCGCGTTCGCAATCGCCCTCCTGTTCTTCGGCGCGGGCGCGGGCCTGCTGATGTCGCAGCTCGGCAACGTGATCATGTCGGCGGCCGACCCGCGGGACGCGAATGAGGCCGGCGGGCTGCAGGGCACCGCCCAGAACCTCGGCGCCTCGCTCGGCACGGCGCTGATCGGCTCAGTGCTGCTCCTGACCCTGACGAGCGGCTTCATCGACCGCATCGAGAAGAGCCCAGAGATCTCGAAGGCCACACAGGAGCAGTTTGCCGAGGTCGCGACCAAGGGAATCCCGATCGTGACGGTCGCCGAAGTGGAGAAGGTTGCCCTCGACGCAGGCCTCTCCGAGAAGGAGGCTGCGGCGATCTCGAGCGACTACGCCTCGGCGGAGCTCGATGGGCTCAAGCTTGCACTACTCGCGGTCGCGTTCTTCGCGGTCCTCGCGCTGTGGTTCACCCGGCGGCTGCCGAGCCGGCGCACGCCGAGGGAGCACGAGCTGGAAGGAGGCGAAAACCAGTAGCGCGATGCCCGCGCCGAGGAGGGAGCCGGCAAGGACGTCGAGCAGCCAGTGCACCTGGAGGTAGGTGCGGCTCCACGCCATGCCGGCGATCCCTGCGACCGCGAGCGCCCACCAGAGGCGCTGCCTCCTGCCGAGCTTCGTGAACAGGAGGACGGCCGCGACGCACGTTGCGCCGGCAAAGGCTGCGTGGCCGGACGGGAAGGCGGCGCCGGCGGGATGGACGAGGCCGTCCGGAGGTCGCGGCCGGTCGACGAGCGCCTTGACCACGGCGCTGAGCAACGGCGTCAGCGCCTCGACCACCGCGTAGGCGAGCAGCGCCGCCCAACGCCTTGCGGCGACCAGGACGACCCCGATGCCGATGAGCACCAGGGCGCGTCCGAGCCCGCGTCCGAGGTAGTTGAAGATCAGCGCAACGTGCTCGAGGAGCGGCGTCTGGATCTCGCGCATCCAGTCGGCCCAGTGCTGCTCGACCGCGAGCGGTTGAGTGGGAACGAGCAGTGCGATCACGACGAACAGCGCGAGCAGTCCGGCTCCCAGTGGCAACGCACGCCGCGGCCGCACGAAGAAGCGCTCGAGTCGCGCCGTGTGCAGCAGGAACATCCGCACAGTCTGCTCCCCCGGGCGGGGTGCGACGACTCGCGTGCCCGCGAGCGCCGGCGGCGACTAGGATTGGCCGCATCCACGGGACGAGACAGCGCTCAGGGCGCACTGCGGCGATCGTGGCGCTTGTCGCCGCCTTGAGCGTCGTGGTCTCGCTCGCGGTGCTCGTCGTGCGGAATGTCCCTGCGCTCCTGGCAGCGCTCGGGGCGCTCCTGATCGCCGGGGCGGTCGGCTGGGTCGCCGTGACTCGACAGGGTGCCGTCCGGCTGCTCGCAGCGGTGGGCGCGGCTGCGGTCCTCATCGCCGGCGCGGTGGCGCTGATCGTGCTGGGAGCGCTCAACGAGCTGGTCGTGCTCGTCCTCGCGGCGGGTTTCTTCGCTGCCGCGACCCGGATCGCGTTCCGCAGAACGGCAGCCCAGGGAGCGGCGGCCGCGGCCAAGCCTCGTTCCGGCGCGCGCCCCCGGCGGGCGATCCTGCTCATGAACCCCAGATCGGGAGGAGGCAAAGTCGAGCGGTTCGACCTCGTGGGCGAAGCTCGACGCCGGCGGATCGAGCCCGTGGTGCTCGAGCCCGGCGACGATCTCCGGGCGCTCGCGCATGAGGCGGCAAGGTCGGCGGACGTGATCGGGATGGCGGGCGGCGACGGCTCGCAGGCGCTCGTCGCCCAGGTGGCGATGGAGCACGACCTCCCGTACGTCTGCATCCCCGCCGGAACCCGGAACCACCTGGCACTCGACCTCGGGCTCGATCGCGACGACGTGGTCGGCGCGCTCGACGCCTTCATCGACGGCTGGGAGCGCAGGATCGACCTTGCCTTCGTCAACGAGCGGATCTTCGTCAACAACGTCTCGCTCGGGATCTACGCGGAGATCGTCCGTTCCGATGCCTACCGGGACGCGAAGCTCGAGACCGTCCAGACGATGCTGCCCACGCTGCTCGGGCCGGGCGCGACGCCCTTTGACGTGCGCTTCCGTGGGCCGGATGGACGCGAGCAGGAGACGGCGCAGCTCATCCTCATCTCGAACAACCCCTACCTGCTCGACCGCCTCGGCGGCCTCGGCTCGCGGTCCCGTCTCGACAGCGGCCAACTCGGGATCGTCGCGGTCGCCATTGCGAACGCCGCGCAGGCCGCCGAGCTCGTGTCGCTGAGCGCGCTCGGACAGGTCTCCCGTTTCGAGGGCTGGCGCGAGTGGACGGCGCCGGAGTTCGAAGTGGCCTCCAGCGGGCCGCTCGCGACAGGCATCGACGGGGAGGCAGTCGTCCTCGACTCGCCGCTCCGCTTCACCATCGCCCCGGGCGCGCTCACCGTGCTCTTGCCGCCCGCAGCCACCGGTCTCTCGCCCGCGGCGCTCCAGCCCGGCTTCAGCAGCGCGACGCTCCGCGAGCTCTGGCAGCTCGCGCGGGCCGCAGGCGATCCCGACGGCAGCCCGTCGTAGGATGGCGCGATGGGCGCGCGCCAGCTCAGTGCCCGGCTCGGAAGGCGCCCGTTCGGCTGTGCGGTGCTCGGTGCGGCCGGCGGCTACACCCGCCACGCGACGTCCCAGCTCGCGGCGGCGGTTTCGTTCCGGATGCTCTTCTCCCTCGTGCCGCTCGTGGCGTTCGTGGTCTCGGTTGCGGACGTCGTGCTGCCGGACGACGCCCGCGACGCGGTCGCACGCTGGCTGGCGTCGGTCGTGCCCGGGCGAGCGCTCGACTCGAGCGTCGAGCACGCGCTGACGAGCTCTCGGGTTCCACCGACGATCGCCGGACTGGTCTCGCTCGTGCTCCTGCTCTGGGCTGCCAGCGGAATGATGGGATCGATCCGAATCGCCTTCCGCGTGATCTGGGAGAACGATCGGCGGCGAAAGTATGTCCAGAGCAAGCTGCTCGACTTCGCGCTCGTGCTCGCTGTGGGCCTGCTCGCAGTCGCGTCGTTCGGGGCCACGCTGCTCGCGCAGGTGCTCGCGGAGATCGGCCACGATCTGAGCCAGAAGCTCGGCGCGTCGACCGAAGGGCAGGTTGTCGGGGTCGCGGCCGAGGTCCTCACGTCGGGGGTGCTGACCTTCGGAGTCCTCGTGGGTCTCTACCGCAGCTTGCCGCCGGTCGCTCCGCGATTCAGGGCGATCTGGGTCCCCGCTCTGCTCGCGACCGTCGGGTTCCACGCGGCGACGGCTGTCTACGCGCTGTACCTCGCCCGTTACGGGAACATCACCGCCGTGTACGGGCCGCTCGCCGCCGTCCTCGGCTTTCTGCTGGTCGTTCAGGTCGGGGTGACCGTCATCCTGCTCGGAGCCGAGCTCGTGGCCGCCTGGCCCGAACGGGATGGCTCCGACGCGGCGGCGCCCTCATCCTGAACGAGCGCCGCCGCGTCTCTCCGCCATGGGAGCTCGGGCTGCGTCAGGAGTCGTACCGGCCGCCGAAGACGGCGGCCTGCGGCCTGCCCGCCCGCCGGGGTGGTCGACCATTGCGCCCGTTAAGCTGCGGCCGGTGACCGAGCACGCCGCCGCGACGCTCACCGTTCGACCGCTGACTCCGGAGACGTGGGACGCGTTCGCGGGCCTCGCGGAACGGCACAACGGCGTGTGGGGCGGTTGCTGGTGCACGTGGTTCCACACGTTCCACGCCGAGAAGGAGTTCTCGTATGACGCCAATCGAGCACTCAAGGAGCGACTCGTTCGCGAGGGCCGAGCCCATGCCGCGCTGGTCTTCGACGGCGACGTCGCTGTCGGGTGGTGCCAGTTCGGAAGCCCGGACGAGCTGCCGAACATCAAGCACCGCAAGGAGTACGAGGCCGCGCTCGACAGCTTGCCGGACTACCGCCTGACGTGCTTCTTCGTCGACAAGCGCTACCGGCGCCGCGGCGTCTCGGCCGTGGCGCTCCAGGGCGCGCTGGACCTGATCGCGAAGGCCGGCGGCGGCGTGGTGGAGGCCTATCCCCAGGACACGGGCGGCAAGAAGATCACGGCATCGTTCCTCTACAGCGTCACCCGCAGCCTGTTTGAGCAGGCCGGTTTCAGCTACGTGCGGCCCAAAGGCAAGAACCACACCGTGATGCGGACGACGATCGACCCGGCCCGGTAGCCGGGAACGCGCAGCGGCGCGCCCTCGATCGCCGGAGCCACCCGATCGCAACCGCGTCGTTCGACTTGACCGGCTCGCAGATATCGAGACATATCGACAGGCCGACCATGGAGCGTGCCGGGATCGAACCGGCGACCTCCGCCTTGCAAAGGCGGCGCTCTCCCAGCTGAGCTAACGCCCCGAGCGCCCGAATAGTAGCCGGGCGCTCGCTCGGTTCTCGCGTCGTCGAGCCCCGGCCCGCACCACGGAGACGCCCCCGCCTGCCTGGCGGGGACGCCTCACGCGTGAGGCAGCGCCGGCCGCTAGGCCGCGCGGGAGAGCCGCTCTTCCTGGCGGGCTCTCTGGATGATCAGTTCGCGGTCTCCATTTCGGAGCAAGGCACGTGCGTTGCGCTGCTCGTCCCAGAGCTGGGCGATCCGGTCTTCGAGCTCGAGATGCTCGGTTTTCAGGGTCGCGTCGAACTCCTGGGACAGCGCCCGCATCACTTCCGAGCGACGATCGGAGAGGCGGTCGATCTCCTGTTTGATGTCTGTCAGCGTTCGCATATTCAGGAAAACGCGGACCGGCCGAGCGGTATTCCTATGTATACCCAAGTTCGTCGAGGCGGTCTTCGTCGAGGCCGAATTCGTGTGCAAGCTCGTGCAAAACGGTGATTCGGATCTCCGCTTCGAGCTCCACCGGGTCGGGAAACGACTCGACGAGCGGCCGCCGGTAGATCGAGATCTTCGTCGGCAGGTACTCGTGGGACTCCCAGAGCCCGAAGAGATCGGGATCGTCCGGATTCTCCTCCTCGACCACCACGGCGACGTTCTCGAGCGCCTGGGCGAGGTCCGGCGGCAGCTCGTCGAGCGCCCGTTGGACGTGCTCCTCGAAGGTCATCGGCGGGCCGGGAGTGGAGGGCGCACCTAGATCGTCTCGCCGAGCAGGTCGCGCAGCTTCGAGAGCGCCGCGAACATGCGGCTCTTCACCGTCCCGAGCGGCACGCCGAGCCGCTCCGCCAGCTCCGACTGCGACAGGCCGCCGTAGTACGCGAGCTCGAGCGCCTCACGCTGGTCGGGCGGCAGCTGGGCGAGCGCCGCCTGGACGGCGCGCTGCTGCTCGCGCACGGCGGCCGTCTCGTCCGTTGCGTCGCCGGAGGCGACCGGCGCGTCGTCCAACGGCCGGGCCCGGCGCCGGTCCTCGTAGCGGACGACGTCGACAGCGCGGCGGTGGACGAACGTGAGCAGCCACGTCGAGGCCTTGCCGCGCCGTGGGTCGAACGAGGCGGCGGTCCGCCAGACGGCGAGGAACGCCTCCTGGACTGCGTCCTGCGCGAGTGACTGGTCGCGCAGGATCCGGTGGGCAAGGCCGTAGGCGACGCCGCCGTAGCGGTCGTAGAGCTCGGCGAGGGCAGCCTCGTCTGCGCGCGCGACGCGCGCCAGCACCTCCTCGTCTGTGAGCTCGGCAAGCGGGGGCGGCATCGGCGGCTCCGCCAAGCCTATGGGCCGGAGCCGACGATCAGAAGACGTACGGCACGAGCGCCAGCGCCCCGAGCGCATACCAGATGCCGAAGCAGACCCCGAAGGCCCCGAATGCGGGCACGATTCGGGCGAACGCGCGCTGCATGCGCGGGCGGCCGAGCACGTACCCGAAGCCGGTCGAGAGGATCGCCATCGAGATCGCCGTGCACCCCGCGAAGAGCCCGAGTGCGACCAGCGCGAGCGTGTGGCTGTGGATCGCCGCGAGCAGCAGGATGCCGACGCCGCCGCTGCCGCCGATCCCGTGGACGAGCCCGATCGCGTACGCCTGCCAGGGCGTGCGGCGCGGCGGCACGCGGAGATGGGTGTGGTCGTGCGCAAACGCGCCGCGGCGCCAGCGGAGGAGCAGCCAGAGCGCGAGCGCCACGATCACGAGCCCGATCGTCACCTCGGCGCTCTCCTCGACCTGCGCCGGCAGATAGCGCTTCCAGAGCACGATCGGCACGCCGAGGAGGATCAGCGAGGACGCGTGCCCGAGGCCCCACGTCAGGCCCAGTCTCGTCGCCCCGCCTCGTCCGTTCGTGACGAGGGTCGTGACAGCGGCGAGGTGATCGGGATCGCTTGCGTGCCGCAGCCCGAGGAGGACGGCGACCGCCACCACGATCAGGAGGGTTGTCCCGTCCGAGAAATGGACGAGCCACGAGTCGAGTCCGAACATCAGAGCCTCACTTTCGGGAGGGCGCGCGCGACCATTGCGACGCCGGCGACGACGATCACGAAGGCACTCACGGCTGGAAGCACGGCCAGAAGCCGTCCGCGTCCGTCGAACCGCGCGAACGCGCGCTTGGCGAGGACGGCGACGAGGCCGACGCAGGTGATCGCGACGGCCAGGCCGAGGCTGAAGGCGAGCACGAGCAGCATCCCGAACGCGACCCGGTGCAGCGAGATCGCAGCGAGCAGCACGACGAGCGCCGACGGGCAAGGCAGGAGCCCTCCGGAGATGCCGACCGCGACGAGCGAGCGGCGTGCTCCGTGCTCGTGCTCGTGGTGGTGGTGATGGTGACCGTGGTGGTGGGCGTGCGCATGGCGCGCCCGGCTCGCGAGCACGAACGCGCCGACGCCGACGACCATCAGCCCGGCGCTGAGGTCGAGCCACGGGTAGAGACGGTCCGGGACGATCCACTGCGAGAGCAGGAGCGTCACGCCACCGAGCGCGAAGACGCCGGCGGTGTGCGTCGCGGTGGTGATCAGGCCCAGCAGAGCCGCGTGCCACGGCGTCCCGCGCGAGCCGACGAGGTAGGCGGACACGATCGTCTTGCCGTGCCCCGGTGAGAGCGCGTGCGCCGCGCCCCAGAAGACCGCGAGCAGGAGTGACGCCAGCACGACGAGCGCGCTCAGGTGGCGGCGCCCGACGAGCGATGCGAAGCCCGAGTCGGCGATCCGGTCCGGAGCGGCGAGTGCCTTGCCCGAGAGGAGCACGGGCGGCGGCTCGCTCGTCGGCTCGAGCGCCGCCGAGGCCCGCGAGACGTCGAGCGGGCTGCTGAGCAGGTCCTTCGGGTACGCGCGGAGCTCGTTCGACGTCGAGTGTGTCCTCGCGCCGAAGACGATTTCCTTCCAGCCGATGCGATTGGCGTAGTTCCGGTCGTTCACCGAGACGCTCGAGCGGCGCGGGACGCGCGGGCCGACGAGAATCGCCTGGAACCGCGTCGTGTGGAGGCCGGCCGCCCCCCGCGGATGGGCGAGCGCGGTGCGCTCGACGGTCAGCCGTACGGGGCGGCCGTCGACGGTGATCCCGAGCCCGCCGATGCGAATCGGCACCCGCTGCAGCGTCGGGATCTCGGCCATGTCGACGACATAGCGGACGTACAGCCGGTCGCCGGCGACCTCGACCCGCGCGAAGCGGTTGATGGTGAAGTTCCCGAGCGGATGAGCCGAGGCCACGGCGGCCGGGACGACCAGGTAGCAGACCGTGGCGAGCAGCAGGAGCCGTGTCAGGAGCCGTTTCACGATGCAAGCCTCCTCAGGGTCGAAGTCCAGAGAACGGAGAAGTGGGGGTTGAGCGAGAGCGCGCGCCGCGCGAAGGGACGCGGGTCGCGGCCGAGGCAGCGTTCGATCTCGGCCCGGTGGAAGAGCTTGGCGCTGTCGCGTGTCCCGAGGCGCAGCGCGAGACGGGAGTAGTGGAGGGCCTCGCCGCAGCGTCCGTTGCGTGCGAGCGCCCAGGCCAGGACGTCGTCGCCGTCGATCGACGGGCGCTCCCGCTGGGCCCTGCGTGCGAGGGCGAGCGAGGCTCGCAGGCGAATGCCGTGGTCGACGTCGAACAGCGCGGTCTCGAGGTCGGTGCGCACGCCGTTCGCGATCAGCAGGCGGCGAATGCCGTCCTCGGTTGCGTACTGGATCCGGGCGGCTCGGAGGTGCCCGCCGGCGTGCAGCAGGTCGGCGTACAGGCCGACGAACTGCGGCAGGGGGATCGTCTCGACCGCGCGCCGCTCGAGCGAGGTCGCCCGCGCGAGGCGCCCGTGCGCGAGCTCGACCTGCGCGAGCGCGTCGAGCGCATAGACGTAGCCGGGGAAGGTCCGCAGCGATTCGCGGATGTACCTGTCGGCCGCGGCGAGGTGCCCGCGGGCGAGCTCGAGCTTTCCCAGCTGCCATTCGGTCCAGGCGAGCGGCTCCCGCTCGTCTGCGGCCGCATCGCGTGCGAGCAGCAGCGCGGCATGGGCGCCGTCGTCGTTGCCGAGCAGCTCGCGCGCGTAGGCGACCCGGGCGTACGACGAGACACCCGGCTTCAGTCGCGCCATCGTGTCGAAGGCGCGGAAGGCTTCCGGGTAGCGGCCGAGCTCGATCAGCGCGTCGCCCACGACGCCGTAGCTGCGAGCGGTCGTCGGCGAGATCCGTAGTGCGTGCCGGCCCAGCACGAGGGCGGCGCCGAAGCGGTGGCGCGAAAGGTCGAGCGAGGCGAGGCCGCCCGTTGCATCGAGGTCGTGCGGCGCGTTGCGCAGGGCGCGCCGGAGCACGCCCTCGGACTTCGCGTAGTACGAAGGGTCACCCGTCTCGCGCGCACGCTGCTGGTAGGCGAGCCCCAGCAGGTCGAGCCCGCGGACGTTCGTCGGCTGCGAACGCAGGCCGTTCTGAAGCTGGACGACGAGCGCCTGGGTGTCGCCGGCTGCGAAGCCGGCAGCGAGCTGTCCCGAAGCGCCCTCGCCCGGGGACTGTCCCCGGGACGTGCCCGTCGCGGACAGTCCTCCGAAGAGGAGGGCGGCGGCGGCCGTTGCCGCCACCGCCCCTGCGACCGAAAGCCGCGTCCTCGTCATTACTTCTGCTGCCCGTGCGTGTCGTCGGCCCCGCTGAACGGGTCGGCGACGTACGGGAACTGGCTCATCGCCGCCGTGTCGCCGTCGTCGACTCCGTCGCCGAGCGGGAGCTTGTGGCCCAGGAGGAAGCCTCCGACCGCCTGCTCCGCGATGTCGACGACGTCGTCGTTGAGACGGCGGCCGTTCGGCCAGCCCTGATTGTCTCCACCGAGCACGCCCAGACGCGACTGCTGCGCCGCGGGAGTGACCGGAACCGACAGGTTGATCCGCAGCTCGTCGGCCGGCGTCGAGCCGGTGAACGTGACGCCCGGGATGCCGGTGAGCAGCACCTGCACCAGGTCGTTGCGGTTGTCGGTGGGGACGCCCAGGTTGTAGAGCTTGTTGATCACCGCGGCGAGGATCGGCGTCTTGTAGTACTGGACGAACTGCGCGTCCTTCGCCGGGCTCGAGCGGTTCCAGAGGTCCTTCAGCCCGGTGGGGATGACGACCTCGTTGATCAGCGGGTTGCCGAGGCGCGAGACCTGCACCCACGGCCCGATCCCCCCGCGTCCACCGATGCTCGTCCGGTGCCGGTCGGCGGCCGACCAGATGCCGATCGTGTGCGATGCCGTGTCCACCTGCGAGATCGGGATCTGCAGGGCGATCGAATGCACGGCGTACCCGGCGAGGAAGTCCTTGCCACCGCCGGTGCTGCCCGTGCCCTTGCGGATCGCGAGCAGGTCGAAGATGTCGCCGACGTCCGCGAAGAACGGATCGTCACGCTGGCCGGCGAACACCTGGCCGCCGCCGTCGAGCGGCGTCACGGCCTTCATCGCGGTCGCGTGGTAGTCGGGCGTCGACCGCGGGCCGATGTTGTCGGGCGGCGTCGTGCCGTGCGCGATCACCTTCGACATGCCGTCGGCGACCCGGGTAACCGTGTACGGCTGCACGGTGTCGCCGAGGAAGAACGGCCCCGTCTTCCGCTGGAACTGGAAGTAGTACGAGACATCCGGCTTCCCGTCGCCGTTCCGGTCGACGTAGATGTCGTACCGGGCCGACGGCGAGAACGTGTAGTAGTTCGGGCCTGCCGCCGGGTCCTCGCCGGGGATGAAGTTGCTGACGATCGTCAGCGTGTCCGGCTTGTCGGGCGAGCGGAACGCGTACACGTCCGTGTTGTCCGCCGACGGGTCCTCCGAGATCAGCGGTGCTTCCCGGTGGCTCGACGCCTTCGCCGTGCCGGGGCCCGAGCCCCGGACGACGGCCGCCACGAGGGCGAGCGTCATCAGCAGCGCCGCCCCTAGGGCGACTGCCAATTTGGGCATGAAGCTCTCCTATCCTGGGGGTTCACCGGCGGTTCCGCCGGTTTTGATGCGCGTCATTCGCGCGACCCCGCGGACCGGTTCGATCAGGCGTGCGAGACGACGACCAGTCCGGCGATCCCGAGCACGTAGAGGGCGAGAACGGCGAGCGAGTCGGGGCCGAGACGCCCGACCTGCCGCTGCGGCCGGAAGAGCAGGCCCCACAGATAGATGACCGTGAGCAGGATCCCGAGCGCGGTCAGGTACACGTCCGTGTCGTGCGCCTGCGGCAGGACGGCGCTCCCCGAGATGATCGTCGCCGGCAGGAAGAGCACGGGCAGGAATGCGTTGCCGCCGAAGATGTCGGAGACGGCGAGCTGGTAGTCGCCGATCTTGAGCGACTGGAGCCCGGTCGACACCTCGGGGAGCGACGTCGCAGCGGCGAGCACCGTCGCCCCGAAGAGGACGCCCGAGAGCCCGATCCGGGTCGAGATCGACTCCGACAGGCGCTCGAGGGCGACGCCGCCCGCGAGCGTCGCGGCCGCCGCGACGGCGAACACGACGGCCGCGCGCCCGGTCGACGGGCCGCGCTCGGCGCGCACCGCCCGTCGATGTCCGCGCGGGACCTTCTGGCCGTCGGGCGGCAGGCCGTGCTCGTGCCACGGCAGCCCACGCTGGGCGCGCTGGATCAGGTAAAGGCCGATCAGCCAGACGACGAGGATCAGCACCGCCGGGACGGTGACGCGAAAGTAGATTGCATCCGGCGAGAGGCGCGTGCCGTCGACGACGATCGCAAGCAGCGCGACGACGAGTGCGCCCTCGACGACGAGTTGCAGCGAGGCCGCCCGGTAGGTCAGGGGCTTGTCGCGCACGCCGAAGCCGTCGAGCACGACGAGCACGACGGTCTGGATGGCGATCCCGCCCAGGATGTTCCCGGTCGCGATGTCGAGGTTGTGCGCGAGCGCGGCCGTGACGACGATCGCCAGCTCGGGAAGGTTCGTCGCGACCGCGAGCAGGATCGCGCCGCCGAGCGCCTCGCCGAAGCCGAGGCGCTTCGAGAGGACGTCCACGGACGTCGCGAGCCGGACGCCGGCGATCCAGACCACCGCCGACGCGACGGCGAAGCCGAGAATCAGGAGTCCGAGCGTCACGGCCCGCCGTTCGGCTCAGGCGAGGTTCTCGCGCACGCGCGCGGCGACCGAGGCCATCTCGAGCTTCGCGCCCGGTGACGTCGCGCAGGAGCTCGTCGGCCGTCGGACCCTGGCCGAGCGACCACAGCTCACGCAGCAGGTCGCCCGTGTCGCGCCGGGCGAACCACTCGTTGCCGAACTCGCCGCGCAGGAACTCACGCAGTTGCGCTTCGAAGGCCCACGAACGCAGGTACCCGGTGACGTAGAAGCTGCCGTCGATGTCGTCGAGGTAGCTCTCGGGGTTCACCGGCAGCTTCAGCGCGTCGCTCAGGATCTCGAAGTAGCGCCCTCGCATCGCCGGCAGGTCGTCGGACTGGAAGTACTCGATCTCGTACAGAAGCTTGGCGCAGTAGCGGCGCACGAAATAGAGCAGCGAGACGGCGCCGTCGTGGGCAAGCTGCTCGACGCGCGGGACGTCGAGGCGGCGGTTCAGCCACGCGGTGTCGGTCACGAGATGCTGCATGAGCATCGCCCAGCCCTCGGTGACCGCCATGTCGCCGAGGCGCCTCGCCTCCATCGGCAGGTCGGCCCTCGTGTTCGCGTAGTGCTCGGTGTGCCCTGCTTCGTGGAAGAGCGCCTCCCAGTCGTCCTTTCCCCCGATCGGCTGGATGACGAGCATCACCTTCCCCGGCACCTCGATCGGCGCGCAGAACGCCCGTGGGGACTTCAGCGGCCGCGACTCGAGGTCGAGGTGGACGTTCTCCTGTGCGTGCAGGTCGAGGCCGAGGTCGTTGAGCGTCGACTCGAGCGCGGGGAGCATGCGGTCGGACGGGTACATCTGATCGAGCTCGCTCGCGCGGAAGAGGCGCGGCACGTCCCACGGCCGCGCGTCGCCGAGGCCGATCCCGAGCCGCGCACGGAACAGCCGATCGCCTTCGCGCTCCCACAGCTTCTCGGTGTCGTCGAGGACGGCACGGCATTCCTCGGCGAGTGACGCCAGGTTGAAGTCGAAGCCCTCGTAGAGCTCGTAGTAGTTCGGTGCGCCGAGCTGCCGGACTGCTGCACGGTCGATCTCGGCGGCGTCGAGGTACACCGGGTTCAGGTGCTCGTCGAGCAGCCGGATGCGCGCCTCCTCGATTCGCCGCCGCTTGTCGCGGTCCGGCTCGTTCGAGATCACGGTGCGCAGCATCCGATACGAGATCGTCTCGCCGTCCACCGTCGCGTCGAGCTCCGCCTCGGCCTTGGCGAGCCGCTCCTGGTGCGCGCGGGTCAGGTTCCCCAGGAAGCCCTCGCACGCGAACCGCCAGAGCTCGGTGGGCCCGCCCTTCATCTTCTGCGCCGTCTCCAGCGTCGTCAGCTCCTCGTAGCGGTCATAGACCTCCTCGACGTCGAGCGTCTCCTTCAGCCCCGCGAAGTGGAGGTAGTACTCCTCGTCGAGGTCGGCGATGAACCGGTCGCCACGCTCGCGGAACGCGTCGAGCTCGCGGCTTGTCGGGGGGACAGCTGACACCGGTGCCTAGGATACGGGCCGGTGCGAGAGCTGACGATCACTACCGAGCGGCACACGCAGCTCATCGACATCACGGAGCAGGTGCGCGCGGCGGCCGCGGGCGCCGACGGCGCCGCCGTCCTCGTCTACGTCCCGCACACGACCGCGGGGCTCACGATCAACGAGCACGCCGACCCGCTCGTCGCCCGCGATTTCGAGCAGGCGCTCGAGAAGATCGCGCCCGAGGAGTGGGGCTGGCAGCACATCGAGGAAGGCGAGGAGAACGCCCCGTCGCACATACGTGCGGCCCTGATGGGCCCCCAGGTCGTGATCCCGCTGCGTGAGGGCGAGCTCGCCCTCGGCACGTGGCAGGGGGTCTTCTTCTGTGAGCTCGACGGCCCGCGGACGCGCAGCGTCTACGTGACCGTGCTTGCCTGAGCACCCCGGCCGGTACCTTCCAGCACATGGCTGCCCCCGTTCAGCGCGACCAGGAGCTCGAGCTGACGGTCGAGTCGCTCGCCTACGGGGGGAACGGGGTCGCCCGGCTCGACGGCTTCGTGGTCTTCGTGCGGAGCGGTCTTCCCGGCGACACGGTTCGCGCGCGCGTGACGAAGGTTCAGCGCCGCCACGCCGAGGCGCTCGCCACCGAGATCCTCTCCGCCGGCCCGCTGCGCGTCGAGGCGCCCTGCGCCCACTACCCGGCCTGCGGCGGCTGCCGGTTCCAGGATCTCGGCTACGAGGCGCAGGTGGCGACGAAGGAGCAGTGGGTTCGCGATTCGCTCCAGCGGCTCGCCGGGCTCGCCGACATCCCGCTCGAGCCGATCGTCCCGGCGAGCTCGCAGTTCCACTACCGCAACAAGATGGAGTACTCGTTCGCGCAGACGGACGATGGCCCGACGCTCGGGCTGCACAAGGCGGGGCGCTGGGACGAGGTGCTCCAGATCGACAAGTGCTGGCTCGCGAGCGACGTCGGCAACGCGATTCGCAACCGCATGCGCGAATGGGCACGCGAGGAGAAGCTGCTCGCCTACGACCAGGAGACGCACGAGGGGTATCTGCGTCATCTCGTGATCCGCGAGGGGAGGAACACCGGCCAGGCGCTCGTGCAGCTTGTGACGGCGCGGGGCGAGCGGTTCGACCGCGAGCGGCTGATCGAGGTGCTGACGGAGTTTCCCGAGGTGCGCTCCATCCACTGGGCGGTGAACACCGGCGTGGCCGAGGTCACGAACCTCCCGACCGAGCTGCTCTGGGGCGAGGATGCGATCGAGGAGGAGATCGACGGGCTCCGGTTCCGCGTCCGCCCGAACGCGTTCCTGCAGACGAACACCGAGATGGCGACGCAGCTGTACGCGCTCGCGCGCGAGTATGCGGGGCTGACCGGGGGCGAGACCGTGTACGACCTCTACTGCGGCATCGGCACGATCGGGTTGTCGATGGCCGCCAAGGCGATGACGGTGTGGGGCATCGAGATCTCCGAGGAGTCCGTCGCCTGCGCGATCGAGAACTCGGAGCTGAACGGGATCGGCAACGCCGCCTTCTTTGCCGGCAACGTCGGCGAGGTCCTCGACGACCTGCGCCAGCGCGCCGGCGACCCGGACGTCGTCGTCGTCGACCCGCCGCGCGCGGGCCTCGCCGGCAAGGCGCTGAAGCGGCTCGGCGAGATCGGCGCTCCCCGGGTCGTCTACGTCTCCTGCAACCCGACCACGCTCGCCGGTGACCTCAAGCGGCTGAGCGAGGACTACGGCTACCGGCTCGTGAAGGCGCGACCGCTCGACATGTTCCCGCACACGCCCCATGTGGAATGCGTTGCGTTGCTCGAGCGCGACGGGACGGCGGCCGTCGACGGCGAATGACGACGTTCGTCTGCAAGGCGTGCGGCACGCAGTACCCGCCGGGCGACGAGCCACCCGGCGCCTGCTCGATCTGCGAGGACGCGCGCCAGTACATCCCGCACGACGAGGGCCAGGTGTGGCTGACGTGGGACGAGGTGCGCGACACCCGGTCTGCGGACATTCGCGACGACCACGGCATCCTCGGCATCGGCAGCGACCCGGGATTCGCGATCGGCCAGCGCGCCTTGCTCGTGAAGAGCGCCGTCGGCAACGTGCTGTGGGACTGCATCAGCCATCTGGACGACGAGATCGTCGAGCGGGTCTCGGCCGAGGGCGGTCTCGCGGCGATCGCGATCTCGCACCCGCACTACTACGGGGCGATGGTCGAATGGGCCCATACGTTCGCCTGCCCGATCCATCTGCACGAAGCGGAGCGGAAGTGGGTGATGCGGCCCGACCCGGCGGTTCGCTTCTGGGAAGGCGAGACGAACACGCTCGGCGGCGGCGTGACGCTCGTTCGCTGCGGCGGGCACTTCGAGGGCGGGCAGGTGCTGTATTGGGGCGAACGCCGCGCCCTCCTGAGCGGCGACATCGTCCAGGTGATCCCGGACCGGCGCTTCGTCTCGTTCATGTACTCGTATCCGAACCTGATCCCGCTCTCCCCGTCGCAGGTGCGCGGGATTGCCGCAGCGCTCGAGCCCTTCGAGTTCGACACGATCCACGGCGCGTGGTGGGACCGCGTGATCGACCGCGACGGCTCGGCAGTCGTCCGCCGCTCCGCCGACCGCTACGTGCGCGCACTGACCGACCCCGGCCTGCCCTCTTAAGTGTCAGGCACTCGCACGGACGCGATCGCCCTCGCCGGGGTGGCCGCGTAGGCGGTGCCAGATCAGGTCGGCGTTCGGGACCAGAAAGCCGATCGCGATCGCGGGCAGCGCGGGCAGGCCGTTCAGGTCGAGCCAGACCGTGATCGCGATCGTCGCGCCGAGGGCCGCGACCAGGCAGACCCAGGTCGCGTAGACGCGCAGCCCGAACCGCGCCGAGGCGGCGAGGAAGAGCGCGAAGAAGAGCAGGTCCGGCACGCCGAGATTCGCCGCGGCATGCTCGCCCAGGACCGGGAAGGCGAACGACAGCACGGTGAACACGTGCTCGTGGTTGTTGACGATCGACTTCGTCGGGCCTCGCCAGACCGAGTACGCATCGACCCACGGGATGATCGCCGCAACGAGCACGACCCACGCGAGCGTCTCGAAGTAGCCGAGGAACCACCAGCCGAGACAGGTCGTTGCGCCCAGCCGCGCGAAGTTCGCGCCGACATCAACGTGCGTGACCGTCAGGAGGACGGCCAGGAGCACGAACACGATCCCGGCGGGGAGCAGCCGCGGGTCCTCCCGCAACGGGAGCGCCAGCAGAACCAGGCCGAACACGGCGGGCATGAGCACGCACGCGATCCAGACGACGTCCCACCACGTGCTCACGCGCCAGAGGTGCGGCGCGAGCTCGTAGTAGGCGACGAGCAGCGCTAGTAAGGCGGCAAAGCGGCCCACCAGGGACCGACTGATTTGAACGCGTTCCAAAATTCGGTTTTCGCGGGCGCCTCGTCGAGCGCCGAGTCGATGTCCGGGACGGCGAGCGCCTCGATCGTCGGGGTGAAGCGCTGCAGCTCTCCCAGGGTGCCCGTCAGCGGCTGCGAGAGCGGAAAGGCGATCCCGTTGAGGAACTCGAGCGCATCCTCGCCCATCACGACCACGAGCTTGGGCTCGACGATGCGCAGCTCGCGCCCGAGCCACTCCCGGGCGAGCCCGGGCTCGCAGCCGGCGAACTTGACGGCGTTCGTGCCGTAGACCTCCATCGGGTCGACCCGCAGGCGCTGCAGGGACTTGATCAGCGCGTTGCCGGCCCGGCCGTGGAAGGCCACGCCCTCCTGGAGCTCCTGCGCCTGCGCGCCGAACTTCAGCAGGAAGATGTTCGCCAGGGGGTGCCCTGTCGGCAGCGCGGTCGGAGCGCCGTCCGCGGCTTGCGCGATCTCGTGCGAAAGGCGATTGATCTCGTTGATCGCCTTGCGGAGATAACGCTCATAGATCTCGTCGGTGGTCACGGGAGAGGCCACAGCGGCAGGGGGACCTTTCGGCTTTAGCGGACCTTCTCCTTGACCTGTGCAACCCACTTGAGCGACTGGAGATACGCGAGCGACTTGGGGCGCCGGAGGATCTCGGCGCTCCGTAGCGAGATCATGAACTCTTCCGGGTCGCGGAAGGCCCTCATCTGCACGGCCCCGGTCCCGACCCCCTGGAGCACGTGGGCGTCCGAACCGGCGCCCATCGTCAGGTTGTACTTCCGGGCGAACCGCAGCGCCTCGTCGTTGTAGGCCTCGAAGAGCAGGCGGGCGTTGTAGACCTCGAGCACGTCGATGTCCGCCAGGTGCCGGTGCAGCGTCTTCGGGTTCGGGATCGCGTGGAGACGGTCGAACGGATGCGGCACGTAGACGAGGCCGCCCTGCTCGCGGATCGCCGCCACGGTGTCGGTGAAGCTCATCCCGCGCGGGATCTCCCGGTCCAGGAACAGCCCGATCACCTCCCCCTGGTCGTCCGTCTTGACCTCCTCGCCGCGGATGACGATCAGCTTCCGGTTGCGTGCGTAGTCCGCGGCTTCGAGCGCGCCGCCGAAGACGTTGTGATCGGTGACGGCGATCGCGCCGAGGCCTTCGGCCTCCGCATGATCGACGAGCTCGGCCGCGTCGATGCTGCAGTCGTGCGACCACGACGTGTGCATGTGCAGGTCGGCGACGATCCACGGCCGGTCGGCGAGCGGCTCCGTCGGGCGGCGCCTGCGCCGCAGCTTCCCCACCGCCGCGTAGATCGAGTCGAGCTCGGTCGCGACCGCGGCGAACGTCTGGCCCTCGGCGTCGGCGCGTGCGGCTGCTCCCTCACGCTCGCGCAAGCCGTCGTCCTCAGCGAGCCGCGCGGCCGCCGCCGCCGCGAGCTCGGGTTGGTTCTCGACGCCGCGCGGGCGCGAGATCGCGCAGCCGGCGGCCGCCGCCTCGAGCGTCACGCGCCGCAGTCCCTCGACGCCCGGCACGAAGATCGCCGCAGAGTTCAGCAACGCCGCGCGGGAGGCTGCGTCGCGGGCGGTGCGTGGGTGCACGCGCTGCGCGAGCGCGCGCGGGATCGCGGGCCGCCCGATCAGCGGGCGCGTCCGCAGCAGCACGAGCTCCCAGCCGGGGAGGTCGCGTAGCGCGTGCACGATGCCCCGCGCGACCTCGCGCTCGTTCGGGCGCAGCTCGACGACGATCGTCTTCTCTTTGGGGGCCGGTGCGAAGAGCTCGGTGTCGACTCCGGGTGACAGCACGCGGTAGTCGCCGGGGAATCGTTCCTCGGCTGCCTCGCGCACGGCCTCCGAGAGCGCGATCAGCGCGTCGAGGCGGCCGAGCAGCTTCTCGCGCTGCGAGCGCGCGGGTGGATAGCCGAGCCGGCCGGGCGACGCGAAGGTGGCGACCGCGAGCGCGTCGGTGTCGCGCAGGGCGAGGTACGACAGCGACGGCAGCCCGGGCTCGAAACCGTGGACCACGTCGTAGTCGCCTTGCGCGAGCGCCAGTTTCAGGTTTGCCTGGACGCCCACCGGCACGCCGAGCTGCGAGCGGCGGGACACCGGGATCGCAGGTCCGACTGCGATCACGTCCGGCCGCTCGCCTCGTTGGAGCGCGCGGCGCCCCGCGAGCAGGTCGGCGGCCCGCGTCGACGGGGCGAGGACCGTCACCTCGTGGCCGTGCTCACGGAGCGCGGCAGCCACGCCCGCGACGTGATCGTTCACGTCGTGCGGCTGTGACCACGCGAATGGCGTCACCAGGCAGATCCGCATCGGAGCAAGCGTAGCCGGGAGACGGGGCCGCCCTTGCGGGCGGCCTCGGTCCCTCGCTAGATCTGAGCCGGAGCCGGCGCGGAGACGTCGCGCCGGTTGCGCTCGATGAACTCCTCGACGAGCTCGGCGGCGTCGTCGTCCTGGATCTGCCGCGGGGGCGACTTCATCAGGTAGGAGCTCGGGCCCTCCAGGGAGCCGGAGATGCCGTTGTTCAGCGCCAGCTTTGCAAGCCGAACGGCGTCGATCACGATCCCGGCCGAGTTCGGCGAGTCCCACACCTCGAGCTTCATCTCGAGGTTGAGCGGCACGTCGCCGAAGCTCGTGCCTTCGAGGCGGATGTAGGCCCACTTGCGGTCGGTCAGCCACGGCACGTAGTCGGACGGGCCGACATGCACGTTCTTCGCTCCGAGGTCGTAGTCGAGCATCGACGTGACCGCGTTCGTCTTCGAGATCTTCTTCGACTCGAGGCGGTCGCGCTCGAGCATGTTGAGGAAGTCCGAGTTGCCGCCGACGTTCAGCTGCATCGTCTTGTCGAGATGCACGCCGCGCTCGCGGAAGAGCGAGGTCAGCACGCGGTGGGTGATCGTGGCGCCGACCTGTGACTTGATGTCGTCGCCCACGATCGGCACGCCCGCCTCCTGGAAGCGCTCGTTCCAGTACGTCTCGCGCGCGATGAAGACAGGCATGCAGTTCACCATGGCGCAGGGAGCCGCCATGATCTGCTCGCAGTACCACCGGGTCGCGTCCTCGGAGCCGACGGGGAGGTAGTTCACGACCACGTCGACCTTGCGGTCGCGGAGGATGCCGACGACGTCGTCGGTCGAGCTCTCGTCCTTCTCGACGACCTCCGAGAGGAACTTGCCGATGCCGTCGAGCGTCATGCCGCGTGAGACCTTCACACCGGTCGGAGCGACTTCCGCGAACTTGATCGTGTCGTTGGGGTGCGCCCACATCGCTTCCGAGATGTCGACGCCGACCTTGCCCTTGACGACGTCGAACGCCGCCACGACCTCGATGTCGCTGATGTGGTAGCCGCCGAGGTCGACGTGCATGAGGCCGGGGACGAACTCGTCCGGCTTGGCGTCCTTGTAGTACGTCAGTCCCTGCATGAACGAGTTGGCGCAGTTGCCGACGCCGATGATCGCCACGCGAACCTTGTCCTGCTGGCGTCCGCGCAACCCTCCATTGACGGCAGTGCCGTTCGATTCACTCACTTCGTTGCCTCCATCAGTTGCTTGCGGACGTGCAGGACGCGCTGGCCGACCGTCACCCACGCGGTGGCCGCGAGGAGGACGAGCGACCATGGGAGCACGCCCCACGGTGCGAGAACGAGACCGGCCGTGATCACGACGACGCGCTCCGCACGGGAGCCGATGCCGACATCGCCGCGCAGGCCGATCGCCTCGGCCTTAGCGCGCGTGTACGAGACGAGGAACGATCCGGCGACCGCCGCCATCGCCACGGCGACGAACACCGGGCGATGCTGCGTCGCGAGGATGTACGCGATCGCGGTCAGCATGAAGCCTTCGCTCACCCGGTCGGTCGTCGAGTCGAGGAACGCGCCGAACGGGGTGGTCTTGCCGCCGGCCCGCGCCAGTGCGCCGTCGAGGATGTCGAGCAGCGAGCCGGTGACGAACACGACGGCGGCGAGCCAGTAGAAAAGGATCTCGTTGCGTCCCTCGAAGAGCACGAGCACGGATGCGGTGCCGCAGAGCAGCACGCCCGTCGTCGTCAGGGCGTTCGGCGTGACCCTGGTGTGGATCAGGCGGCTGACGGAACGGGACGCGAGCGCGCGCGCGCCGGTCGTGTAGCCCTGTTTGATCGCGGCTGTCCGGGTCACGGGCGGGACCGTAGCAGCGTCCTCGCCCGGCCCCTGCGCTCGTTCGGCAGGCGGTCGTTTACGGCCGACGAGCGGCAAGAACGCGATTGAAGCGCTCGGTGTAGATGATCGTCATCGCCAGGATGGCGACGGCGATGCCCGCGACGCAGTCGAGCCAGAAGTGGTTGCCCGTCGCCATCACGGCGAACCAGACCCAGGCCGGCCACAGCGCCCAGAACAGCTTGGCCCAGTGGTTGCGGCAGAGCGAGCAGAGGACGACCCCGATGATCAGCGCGTCCGCTGCGTGCAGGCTCGGCATCGCGGCGTACGGGTTCGCCGCGAGACGCACGAGGCCGTCGTGGTGCTGGTCGACGAAGCCGACGCCGAGCAGCCGCGGCGGAGCGGTCGGCATGAAGACGTAGCCGACGAGGCCGATCGTGTTCGCAAGCAGGATCGAGTTCCTCAGCTTGTAGAAGGCGTCGTGCCGGCGCAGGTAGACCCAGAAGACCGCGAGCCCGACGACCGTGAACTCGGAGTTCCAGTACGTCCACGAGACGGCCGTCTCCAGCAGGTGCCGCTGGTCGACGAAGTTCTGGAACGTCAGCTCGTAGAGGCGGTGTGTGAACCGCGTCTCGAGGTCGACGACGGCGAGGCCGTTCTGGAAGGCCCTCGAGGGGCTCCGGTCGGCCACTCCGCGGGCCAGCTGGTAGAGCACCGCGAAGCCGAACCAGATCGCCAATTGGCGACCGAGATCGGCCCACCCGCACGGCAAATGGCGCCGCCCTACTGCAGCCACGGTCGACACAACATGTTCAGTCTAGACGCCCTTCCGGGGGCTGGCGAACCCCCAAACGCCCATTCGGCCCCGCAAAGGGCTTTTCAGCCGCCGATATAGCTCATTTCGACCTTCGGCAGATCCTCGGTGGCAGCCGAGCGGAGGTCGGAGTAGCGGTCGATCCGGCCCGTCCACACCCGGCGCAGCTCCGCGTCGATCTCGGCATTCGAGGCGCCGCCACGCAGCAGCGCGCGCAGATCGTGGCCGCGAACGGCGAAGAGACAGGTGAAGAGGCGACCTTCGGCCGAGAGGCGGGCCCGCGTGCAGTCGCCGCAGAAGGGCTGCGTGACCGAGGCGATCACCCCGAACTCGCCGCTGCCGTCGCGATAGCGCCACCGGCGGGCGACCTCACCGCGGTAGGCGGCATCGACCGGCTCGACCCCGAACTCGGCGTCGAGCGCGGCGACGATCTCGCCGGCGGGGACGACGTCGTCGAGGCGCCAGCCGTTCGTGTGGCCGACGTCCATGTACTCGATGAAGCGGAGTGTCTGGCCGCGGCCGCGGAAGAACGCCGCCATCGGGACGATCTGGTCGTCGTTCACGCCGCGCTTGACGACCGCGTTCACCTTCACCGGCAACCCGGCGGCGACCGCGGCGTCGATGCCTTCGAGCACCCGGTCGACGGGGAACTCCACGTCGTTGAGTGCCTGGAAGGTGGCGTTGTCGATCGAGTCGAGGCTCACGGTGATCCGGTTCAGGCCGGCATCGGCGAGCAGCTGCGCCTTTGCGGGGAGCAGCGAGCCGTTCGTCGTCAGCGTCAGGTCGACGTCGAGCGCGGCGAGGAGCTCGATCAGCCGCTCGAGGTCGCGGCGGACGAGGGGCTCACCGCCGGTGATCCGGATCTTCTGGACGCCGGCGTCGACGAAGACGCCCGCAATGCGTGCGATCTCCTCGAAGGTGAGGAGCTCGCGCCGCTCGAGGAAGCGATGGTCGCGGCCGTAGACCTCCTTCGGCATGCAGTAGACGCAGCGGAAGTTGCAGCGGTCGGTGACCGAGATCCGCAGGTCGCGGAGCGGCCGTCCGAACGTGTCGAGCGCGGGTGCATCCATCGCGACCACCGTAGCTTCTTCGGGCAACGCGATCGAACCGGCCGCCCATTCGAGGCATGTCCCGGGGACAGTCCCCAGGACACGTCCCGAACCGGCAAGCCCCTGCGAGGCATGTCCCGGGGACTGTCCCCGGGACAGGTCTAAACCGGCCATGAGCGGGGGGATGGGGTTGAATCGTCGCCGTGCCTGCGATCGACGACGTCCTGCCGCGCTACGACGTGCACGAGGTGCACTCCGTCGCGCTCCCCCTTCCGCCGGACGAGGCGATCGCGCTCGCGCTCGCAACGCCCGTCGCCGGCGACCCGATCGTGCGCGCCCTCTTCCGCCTGCGCAGGCTGCGAGCAGAGGGGACGATCGCCGACGCGTTCGCGGCGCTCGGCCTGCGTGAGCTCGCGAGAGCCGAGGGGGAGGTGGTCTTCGGTGGCGCGGGAACGCCCTGGCGCCCCGGTGGCGGGATCCATTCGTTCGCATCGGCCCGCTCGGGCCAGGTTCGGGTCGTCACCGACTTCCGCGCCGACGGCGAGCGCCTCACGACCGAGACGCGCATCGCCGCCGTCGACGATCACGCCCGGCGCTCCTTTCTTCGGTACTGGCGCGTGGTCGGCCCCTGCTCGGCACTGATTCGCCGCCGCTGGCTCGGGCAAATCGCGAAGCGCGCGACGTGAGCGCCGTCTTCCTCGCGCTCGCCTCCGCCGCGCTCTTCGGCGGGATGACGGTCGCCCTGCGGCTCGGCCTGCGCGGCCTCGACGATGCGAGTGGGGCGGCGCTCGCGACCATGCTGCCGGCACTCGTGCTGGCGCTCGTCGCGGCGGCCTTCCAGCCGGATCTGCACGGCGCCTGGCCGTTCCTCCTCGCCGGCCTGCTCGCGCCCGGCGGCTCGCAGATCCTGTTCACGCTCGCGGTGCGCGAGGCGGGTGCTTCGCGGACGTCGGTGATGGTCGGCGCCGCGCCGATCGTCGCGGTGGCGATCGCGCTCATCTTCCTGAACGAGCCCCTGCGCTGGCCGCTCGTCCTCGGCGCTCTCGGGATCGTCGCCGGCGGCGTGCTGCTTGCGGCCGAGCGCGACCGGCCCGGGCACATCAAGCGGATCGGCCTCGTCTACGCCGCGGGCGCCGCCTTGCTCTTCGCGACCCGGGACAACGTCGTGCGGGCGTTGCACACGCACGCGACCCCGGGTACGGCCGCGGCTGCGACCCTCGTCGGCGGCGCGTGCGTCGCGGCGGTCTGGACGCGGCGGGCGCCGACCCGACTCGAGCTGAAGCGCCTCGCGCCCGCCGGCGTGCTGTTCGGCCTCTCGTACATCTGCCTCTTCGAGGCGTACTTCCGCGGACGCGTCAGCGTCGTCTCGCCGCTCGTGGCCACGGAGTCGCTCTGGGGGGTCGCCCTCTCGGTGCTCCTGATCCGCCACACCGAAGGGATGGGACGGCGGCTCGCGCTCGGGGCGGTGCTCGTCGTGGCCGGGGGCGCCCTGATCGGCGCGACCCGCTAGCGGCGCGTCTCGGCGAGCGCGAACACGAGGACGAGCGCCACGAAGGCGACGATCACGCCCGGCAGGCCCCCGCCGACCCCGCCCGCGACGGCGATGATGGGAATGCAGAGCGCGAGGTTCCCGGGGTGGAGGGGCGACCCGCCGCGTTTGCGCGGCCCGCGGGCCGCAACCCGCTCGTCGATCCGCCGGTCGAGCTCGGACTCCATCCGCTTCAGGAAGCCCTCGATCAGCTGCTCGTCGTGGCCCGGGCCGAGCTCCCGGCGGGCGGCGACCGTCGCCTCGATCTCCTGCCGGGCCTCGGACTCCATTCACGCCACCGTATGCGAGGGTGCGCCGGGATTCAAGCGCGCACCTGGGTCTGGAGATGATCTGCTATAACGAGACTTAGATTTTCTCAGTTCCAGCAGAGCATCAAGAAGGAGAGACCAACGTGGCAAAAACGATCGGTATCGATCTCGGCACGACGAACTCGTGCATGGCCGTCCTCGAAGGCGGCGAGCCGACCGTGATCCCGAACGCCGAAGGTGGGCGGACGACCCCGTCCGTCGTGGCGTTCACGAAGGACGGTCAGCGGCTCGTCGGCGCTCCGGCACGGCGTCAGCAGGTCACGAACCCCGAGAACACGGTCTTCTCGATCAAGCGGTTCATGGGGCGGAAGTTCGACGAGGTCACCGAGGAGATGACCATCGTCCCGTACAAGGTCAAGAAGGGCCCGAACGAGGACGTGCGCGTCGAGGCCGGGGGCAAGGAGTACGCGCCGCCGGAGATCAGCGCGATGATCCTGCAGAAGCTGAAGACGGACGCCGAGGCGTATCTCGGCGAGTCGGTCAGCGACGCGGTGATCACCGTCCCCGCCTACTTCAACAACGCCCAGCGCGAGGCGACGAAGGACGCCGGCAAGATCGCCGGCCTGAACGTGCTGCGCATCGTCAACGAGCCGACCGCGGCGGCGCTCGCCTACGGGCTCGACAAGGAGGGCGGCGACCAGACGATCCTCGTCTTCGACCTCGGCGGCGGGACGTTCGACGTGTCCGTGCTCGAGCTCGGCGAGGGCGTCTTCGAGGTGAAGTCGACGAACGGGGACAACCACCTCGGCGGCGACAACTTCGACAAGGCGGTCGTCGACTGGATGGTCGCGGAGTTCAAGCGCGACCAGGGCATCGACCTCGGCATCGACCCGATGGCGCTCCAGCGCCTCTACGAGGCCGCCGAGAAGGCGAAGATCGAGCTCAGCTCGACGATGACGACGCAGATCAACCTGCCGTTCATCACCGCGACGCAGGACGGCCCGAAGCACCTCGACCTGCAGCTCACGCGGGCGAAGCTCGAGGAGCTCGCGCACGACCTGCTCGAGCGGACCGTCGGTCCGACGAAGCAGGCGCTCACGGACGCGGGCCTCGACGGCGGCCGACATCGAGCACGTCGTGCTCGTCGGCGGCATGACGCGCATGCCCGCGGTGCAGGCGAAGGTCAAGGAGCTGATCGGCAAGGACCCGCACAAGGGCGTCAACCCGGACGAGGTCGTCGCAGTCGGCGCAGCGATCCAGGCCGGCGTCCTGAAGGGCGAGGTCAAGGACGTGCTGCTGCTCGACGTCACTCCGCTGTCGCTCGGCATCGAGACCAAGGGCGGCGTGATGACGAAGCTGATCGAGCGCAACACCACGATCCCGACCCGCAAGTCGGAGGTCTTCTCGACCGCCGAGGACAACCAGCCGTCGGTGCGAGTGCACGTGCTGCAGGGCGAGTCGGAGATGGCGACCTACAACAAGACCCTCGGCAAGTTCGAGCTCGTCGGCATCCCGCCGGCGCCGCGCGGCATCCCGCAGATCGAGGTCGCGTTCGACATCGACGCGAACGGGATCATCAACGTCTCGGCGAAGGACCTCGGCACCGGGAACGAGCAGCAGATTCGCATCGAAGGCGGCTCGGGCCTTGCAGCAGGACGAGATCGACCGGATGATCAAGGAGGCCGAGGCGCACAGCGACGAGGCGCGGCGCCTGCGCGAGCTCGCGGACACGCGCAACAACGCCGAGTCGCTCGCCTACCAGATCGAGAAGTCGCTGGCCGAGCATCGCGAGAAGCTCGACGAGGGCGTCGGCTCGACGGTCGAAGGCCGGATCATGGAGCTGCGCGGCGTGCTCGAGTCGAGCGACGTCGCCGAGATCAAGGCCAAGGCCGACGCGCTGCAGGAGGCGTGGACGCAGGCCGCCTCCGCGATCTACGCGCAGGCGTCCTCGCAGGACGCCGGCGGCTCGACAGGCAACGGCGGAGTCCGCGCCCTCCGACGACGAGGTCGTCGAGGACGCCGAGTACGAAGTGGTCGACGAGAAGTGAGTGAGGAGCACGTCGAAGAGACGGTTCCGGCCGCCGACGGAAGAGGTCGTCGAGGATCCGCTCGCCGCGCTGCGTCAAGGAGCGCGACGACTACCTCGACGCGCTTCAGCGGCTGAAGGCCGAGTTCGACAACTACCGCAAGCGGGTGGCGCGCGACCAGCAGAGAGCTGGCCGCGCGCGCCCACGAGCGGCTGGTGAAGGAGCTCGTGCCCGTGCTCGACGATCTCGAGCGCGCGCTCGAGGCGGCGACCGAGCACGAGGAGGCGCAAGCTCGAAGAGGGCGTCCGGCTCGTGCACCGCTCGCTCGCCGACGCGCTCGCGAAGGAAGGCCTGTCGGAGGTCGAGACGAGCGGCAAGTTCGACCCGCACCCGCAGGAGGCGCTGCTCGTCGCAGCCCTCCGAGGCGGAGGAGGGCACCATCATCCAGGTGCTCCAGAAGGGCTACACGCTCGGCGACCGCGTGCTGCGCCCGGCGCGGGTCGTGATCTCCTCCGGGCCGCAGCCGTCGGATGGGGCACAGCCGCCGAGCCGGAGGCCGATGGCCTCTAAGAGCCTCTACGAGTCGCTCGGAGTCTCGAAGAACGCGTCGCCGGAGGAGCTGAAGAAGGCGTACCGCAAGCTCGTGCGCGAGTTCCACCCGGACAAGAACCCGGGCAACGAGGAGGCCGAGGCGCGCTTCAAGGAGGTGCAGTCGCGCGTACGACGTCCTCTCCGACCCGGAGAAGCGCAAGCAGTACGACAGGTTCGGCTCGACGAACGGCCGTCCGACCGGCGGGTTCTCGCCCGGCGGAACGACGTTCGACTTCGGCGACTTCGATCTCGGCGACATCTTCGGCGGCCTGTTCGGCCGCGGTGGGCGCGGAGAGCAGCAGCCGCAGCGCGGTCAGCGCGGCAACGACGTCGAGGTCGAGGTGCGCGTCTCGTTCGAGGACGCGCTGCAGCGGCGTGCAGATCGACGGTGCCGGTGCAGCTCGAGCTCGCATGTCACACGTGCCACGGCACGGGTGCGGCGCCCGGGACGGCGCCGATCCGGTGCCCGCAGTGCAACGGCTCGGGCGTCGTCGCGACGTCGCAGGGGCTGTTCGCGCTGCAGCAGCCGTGCCCGCGCTGTCACGGCATGGGCTCGATCGTCGAGACCCCGTGCCCGACGTGCCACGGCTCCGGCCGTGAGCGGCGCACGAAGCGCTACACGGTGAAGATCCCCGCCGGCGTCAAGGACGGGACGCGCATCAAGCTGAAGGGCAAGGGCGAGGCGGGCTACGGCGGCGCGTCGGCGGGCGATCTCTACGTCGTCACGCGCGTCGAGCCGTCGAAGGTCTACGAGCGGCGAGGCGACGACCTGGTCGTCCAGGTGCCCGTGTCGTTCTCGACCGCCGCACTCGGCGGCTAGGTCGAGGTGCAGACGCCGGACGGCCCCGTGTCGCTGAAGATCCCGTGGGCACGGAGGACGGCAAGCTGCTGCGGATCAAGGGCCGCGGCGCGCCGCGCCTGAAGGGCTCCGGCAAGGGCGACGTGCTCGCACGCGTCCGGATCGAGGTGCCGAAGCGACTGAACAAGAAGCAGCGCGAGCTGCTCGAGGAGCTGCAGAAGGCGAGGAACTGATGGCCGACCGCCCGCGCTACATGATCTCCGTCGCGGCCGAGCTCGTCGGCATGCATCCGCAGACGTTGCGCATCTACGAGCAGAGCGGCCTCGTGCGCCCGGAGCGCACCGCGGGCAACACGCGCCTCTACTCCGACGCCGACATCGAGCGGCTGCGGCTGATCCAGCGCCTCACCACGGAGCTCGGCCTGAACCTCGCCGGCGTCGAGCGCGTGCTGCAGCTCGAGGACGAGCTGCAGCAGCATGCGCCGCCGCCTCGAGCGCATGGAGGCGAGAGTGCAGCGCGCACTCGACGAGGTGCACCGCCATTACCGGCGCGACCTGGTCGTCTACCGGCCCGCGCAGCCGCCGGCCCCGCGGAAGGAGAACGGAACATGGATTTCAACAAGCTGACGATCAAGAGCCAGGAGGCGGTCGGCGCTGCACAGGACCTCGCGCGCCGGCGCGGGAACCCGGAGATCGCGCCGGAGCACCTGCTGCTCGCACTGCTCGACCAGGAGCTCTTCGCCGACTGGCAGGGCCTGCGCCCGGACGTCGAGCGGAAGGTCGCCGCGCTGCCCACGGTGCAGGGCGGCCAGCAGCAGCCCGCGGTCTCGCCCGCGTTCTCGCGCGTGCTCGACCAGGCCGACGACGAGCGGCAGAAGCTCGGCGACGACTACGTCTCGACCGAGCATCTGTTCCTCGCGCTCGAGCCCGTGCCGCGCGAGGAGATCGTCGCGTGGATCGAGAAGGTGCGCGGCGGCCAGCGCGTGACGTCGCAGGATCCGGAGGGGAGCTACCAGGCGCTCGAGAAGTTCGGGCGCGATCTCACCGAGGCGGCCGAGGACGGCAAGCTCGACCCGGTGATCGGACGCGACGAGGAGATTCGCCGCGTGATCCAGATCCTCTCGCGGCGCACGAAGAACAACCCGGTGCTGATCGGCGAGCCCGGCGTCGGGAAGACGGCGATCGCCGAGGGGCTTGCGCAGCGGATCATCGCCGGCGACGTTCCCGAAGGCTTGAAGGACCGGCGCGTGTGGGCGCTCGACATCGGCTCGCTGCTCGCCGGCTCGAAGTACCGCGGCGAGTTCGAGGAGCGGCTGAAGGCGGTGCTGACGGAGATCAAGACTCGGACGGCCGGATCGTCCTGTTCATCGACGAGCTGCACACGATCGTCGGCGCAGGCGCGGCCGAAGGCGCGGTCGATGCGGCGAACCTGCTGAAGCCCTTGCTCTCGCGCGGCGAGCTGCGCTGCGTCGGCGCGACGACGCTGACGGAATACCGCAAGTACATCGAGAAGGACGCGGCGCTCGAGCGGCGGTTCGCACCGATCTTCGTGGGCGAGCCGTCCGTCGCCGACACGATCGCGATCCTGCGCGGGCTGAAGGAGCGCTACGAGGCGCACCACGGTGTGCGCATCCGCGACGCGGCGCTCGTCGCCGCGGCCGTGCTCAGCCACCGCTATATCGCCGACCGCTTCCTGCCCGACAAGGCGATCGACCTGGTCGACGAGGCAGCGTCGCGCCTGCGGATCGAGATCGACTCGAGCCCGCTCGAGCTCGACGAGGCGAATCGCCGCGTGATGCAGCTCGAGATCGAGCTTGCCGCGCTGGCCAAGGAGCCGCCCGCCGTCCGCGAGCCGGTCGAGCGCGCGCTCGCCGAGGCGAAAGAGGAGCGGGACGCGCTCGCCGCTCGCTGGGCGAAGGAGAAGGAGGTCCTCGAGCGGGTCAAGGAGGCGACGCGGAAGATCGACGAGCTCCGCATGGAGGCCGAGCGCGCCGAGCGCGAGAGCAACCTGCAGCGCGTCGCGGAGATCCGCTACGGCGAGCTCCCCGCGCTCGAGCAGGAGCTCGCGGCGAGCGGACACGACGATCGCGAACCCGATGGTCAAGGAAGAGGTCGACGAGGACGACGTCGCGATGACGGTCGCACGGTGGACGGGCATTCCCGTCGACCGTCTGCTCGAGGGCGAGACCGAGAAGCTCATTCACATCGAGGAGCGGCTGCACCAGCGCGTCGTCGGCCAGGAGGAGGCGGTCTCCGCCGTTGCGAACGCGCTGCGCCGTTCGCGGACCGGGCTGCAGGATCCCGACCGCCCGATCGGCTCGTTCGTCTTCCTCGGCCCGACCGGCGTCGGCAAGACCGAGCTCGCGCGTGCGCTTGCGGAGTTCATGTTCGACGACGAGCGCGCGATGGTGCGCCTCGACATGAGCGAGTACCAGGAGCGTCACACCGTCGCGCGCCTGATCGGCGCGCCGCCCGGGTACATCGGCTACGACGAGGGCGGGCAGCTGACCGAGGCGGTCCGCCGCCGGCCGTACTGCGTGATCCTGCTCGACGAGATCGAGAAGGCGCACGCGGAGGTCTTCGACGTGCTGCTCCAGGTGCTCGATGACGGACGCCTGACCGACGGTCAGGGGCGCACCGTCGACTTCCGCAACGCGGTGCTGATCATGACCTCGAACATCCGCAGCGCCGAGGCGATGCGCGACCACTTCCGCCCCGAGTTCCTGAACCGCATCGACGAGATCGTCGAGTTCAAGGCCGCTCTCACGCGAGCAGATCGGGGAGATCGTCGAGCTGCAGCTCGGGCGGCTGCGCGAGCGGCTCGACGAGCGCGGGCTCGCGCTCGAGCTCACGGACGCGGCGAAGGAGGTGCTCGCCGAGGCAGGGTGGGACCCGTCCTACGGCGCCCGTCCGCTGAAGCGCGCGATCCAGCGGCTGCTCGAGAACCCGCTCGCGCTGAGGCTGCTGGAAGGCGACTTCGTCGCCGGCGACACGATCCGCGTCGACGCCCAGCACGGCGACCTCGTCTTCGAGCGGGCCGAGGCGGCCGTCGCCGTTACCTAAGGCTTGGGGGGCAGTTCGACGTCGTCCAGGAAGTCGGCGCCCTCCTGGAGCGGCGGCGCGCCGTAGACGAACGCGACGACTTCCTCGTCGGTCTCGTTGCGCATCTGGAGCGGCGTCATCGGCTCGACGGCGACGACGCTCCCGGGACGGAGGTCGACGCGCTCGGGCTCGTCGCCGAGCAGCATCGTCAGCGTGCCCGAGATGACGACGAACACCTCTTCCTGGACGTGATCCTGGTGCCGGCGGCCGGTGGAGTGCGGCGGATAGCGCCAGACCCGGGCGCGCGACTGCTGGAGCTCGATGGCCGTCGTCAGGTCGGCGACAGCGCCGCGGCTCCTCGCCGGGCTGCGGTGGGCGCTCCTCGTACGTGAGGTCGTCGACACCGATCCAGTGGTAGCCCATGCGCCGATCCTCGCAGATCGACCGCGTGACGGGATACGGTGCGCGCCGTGATCCTCGTCGTCGCCGCGACCCGCTCCGAGCTGCACGGCGTCGACGGCGCCGAGACGCTCGTCTGCGGCGTCGGCCCGGTCGATGCGGCCGCGCGCACGGCGGCCGCGCTCGCGGCGGCGCGACCGGACGCGCTCCTCCACGTCGGCATCGGCCGGCGCGCGGACGTTCGAGTCGCCGTCGTTCGTGATCGGGAGCGAAGCGCTCTACTGCGACGCGGACAACCCGGCCTGGGTCGAGCTTCGCGTCGCGGCCGAGCCGAGACTGGTCGAGGCGGCCGTCCGGGCGATCCCGGACGCGCACGTCGAGCCGATCGGGACGAGCGCACGGGTCGGCGGCTCGAGCGGGTGCGAGATCGAGGCGATGGAGGGCTTCGGCGTCCTGCGCGCCGCGTGCTCGCCGGGGTCCCGGCGGTCGAGGTGCGCGTCGTCGCGAACGCGATCGGTGAGCCCGACCGGTCTCGCTGGCGGATCGACGAGGCGCAAGCGGCCCTCGCTGCGGTGCTGCCGCGCTGATCGCCGAGGTCGGCCGTGCCTGAGCTGCCGCCGCCGCTCCCGCCCGCCGAGCGGACGGTCGGCCAGTTCGTCGGCGAGACGATCCGCGCCTACGGCGAGAACTTCTGGCGCGCGCTGCCGCTCGGAGTGCCGCTCGCCGTCGCCGACCAGATCGCGATCGGTGCAGCAGCGCGGCGGGCAGGTGCTGGTCTTCCTCGCGGTCGGCCCGCTCGTCGTCGCCGCGTACGTCTGGGGTGCAGCCTCGTCCTGCAGGTGCGGCCGACGCTGACGGCGTTCCTCGTCGGCGGGTTGATCTACCTGCCGTTCCCTGCGCTGCGCGCGGTTCTGTTTCTCCCCGGCGATCGCGTGGTTCGCGTTGATCGGCCTCGCCGTGCCGGCGGCGCTCGTCGAGCACACGAGCTTCCGCGAGTCGCTCGTCCGCGGCCGCGAGCTCGGCGACGACCGACTACGTCCATGCGCTCGGGTCGCTCGCGACGCTCGTCCTCGTCGTCGGGATCGGCGAGCAGGCGTTGACGGCGGCTGCTGCACTCGCAGGGCGACACCGGCCAGCGCGTCGCGCTGTTCGCCTCCGACCTCGTGCTGAGCCCGCTGCTCTACCTCGGAGGCGCACTCCTCTACGTCGATCAGGCAGCCAGGAGTAGGCTCCCGCCGATCCGATCGAAGGAGAAGACGCGATGCCCATTTTCATCCTCCTGTCGACCCTGACCCAGCAGGGCGTGCAGACGATCAAGTCGAACCCTGAGCGCCTCCGCCAGGTGAACAAGGACGTCGAGGAGCTGGGCTGCAGGTGCTGCACCAGTGGGCGACGCTCGGGTCGATTCGACTTCGTGAACGTGGTCGAGGCGCCCGACATCGCCACGGTCGCGAAGGTCTCGGTCGCACTGGCTGCCCGGGGCTCGACCAAGATCGAGACGCTGCCCGCGCTCGATATCGAGGACTTCCTCCGCACGCTCGAGTAGCCGATGCCTGTGGACGAATCGGCGCACAAGTTTCCGCCATTCGTCACACGCGAGTTCCAGCTCGAGCGGTAGCTTCGGCGGGCGGTCTCCTTCCTTTCTCCCCAAGGGTGGGTGGGGGTTCGGGATGGGACCGTCGCGTGCGTGCGCGCGCACGGAGCAACACGTCCAACGAGGCCTCGCGCCGGTCAGCCCGCGTCGGTCAGGCGGCGGCTGCGGCCGCCGCCGCGGCGATCTCGCCGGCGAGCCGCGCGTTCGCGACGATCAGGTCGCGGTTCGCGCGCAGCGTGCGCCCGCCGCTCTCGCGGTGCAGGAACGAGAGGACGAACGGCGTCACGGCCTGACCGTGCACGCCCTGCTTCGCGGCATCGGCGAGCGCCGCGCTCGATCAGCGGCTCGACGTCGTCGAGGCTCTCGTCCGGCGGACGCCCGAGCAGCAGCCCGCCGCCGCCGAGCTGCCAGTGGGCAGCGCGCGATGCGCGCGGCCTCGTCCGCGGACTCGACGCGCGCCGACACCGGCGGGCCGCCGCGCGCTGCGTAGAAGAGCGGCAGCTCGTCGGTGCGCCAGCCGAGCACGGGCACGCCGAGCGTCTCGAGGAGCTCCGCGGTGGCGGGCACGTCGAGCAGCGACTTGACGCCGGAGGAGACGACGAGCGCCTGCGCGTGTGCGAGCGCTGCGAGGTCGGCCGAGACATCCGGCGGGGTCGGCCAGCCGCGGTGGACGCCGCCGAGGCCGCCGGTCGCCATGAAGCGGATCCCGGTCGCGGCGGCGACTGCGAGTGTGCCGCCGACCGTCGTCGCGCCGACAGCGCGTTCTGCACGACGGCCGCCGCGAGGTCGCGCGGGCCGAGCTTGCGCGCGGACGCGTCGAAGCGTTCGAGCTCGGCCTCGCTCAGCCCGACGACGAGCTCGCCGTCGAGGACGCCGATCGTTGCCGGCACCGCGCCGCCCGCGCGCACCGCGCCCTCGGACGCGAGGCCGACCTCGACGCCCTCGCCGGGCGGGAAGCCGTGCGCGATCAGCGTCGTCTCGAGCGCGACGACGCCCGTGCCGTCGCTCTGAGCGCTCGCGAACCTCGTCCGCGATGCGGATCACGGCATCGCTCCCAGCTTCGCGCAGCAGCGGGCCGCAGCCTCGAGCCCCAGCTCGACGCCGCCGATCAGGAAGCCGGCCGCGAGCGCGTCGCCCGCGCCGGTCGTGTCGACGACCTCGGCGTCGAGCGCCGCGTAGTCGCGCCGTCGACGCGTCAGCCCGTCGGCGCCGCGCTTCACGACCCAGCGCGTTTCGAGCTCGCCGACGGCCGCTCGCTCGCGCTCGTTCGCGAACACGATGTCGGGGGCGACGCTGGTTCACGTCGCGCGCAGAACGCGTCGTCGACGAGTGTCCACGTGGAGAGATCGAGGGACACCTGGGCGCCGTGCCCGCGGGCGGCGCGCGCCGCGGCGACCGCGGTCTCCGGCGATCGGCTCGCGCAGCAAGGAGTAGCCGGAGAGGTGCAGCACGTCGCAATCGAACCACGCGTCGTCGAGCTCGCGCGGATCGAGCTCCGGCGCCGAGCCCCGGTCAGAGGCCATCGTGCGGTCGCCGGCCGACGCGAGCGAGACGACGACGCCGGTGCGGCCCTCGCCGGCCCGACGACCTCGACGCCGCGCTCCAGGAGCTCCCGGGCGACGAGCTCGCCGGCCGCGTCGTCGCCGCGTTTGCCGACGAAACGCGCCTCCGCGCCGAGCGTCCGCGCCCAGGCGGCGACGTTCGCGGCCTGGCCGCCCGCGCCTGTGCGCGTGACCGCGGTCTGGTCGTCGCCGGTGCACGAGGGGCCGGTCGAGTTGCACGATCACGTCGAGGAGGAGGTCGCCGAGGGTCGTGATCCGCATCGAGTAGGATCGTCGCATGGACGGTGCAGGTCGCGGCAGCAGGCTTCGCTCCTTTGCGCTCGGCGGCCTGGTCGGCGCGGCGGGGGCGATCGCGACGGTGCGCCGCGCCTCGACGCGGCTCGCGCCGGCCGCGCGGCGCTCCGGTCGGCCTCGCGGCGTTCGAGGACGCGCCGTGCTTCCTCGAGCTCGTCGGCGACGAGGCGCAGCGCTACCGCGAGGGCGGCGGGGAGACCGTCACCGGGCCGTCGAAGGCCGACGTAGCGGTCGACCATGAAGTGCGCGGCCGCGGTCATCGCGACGCGCTTGGGATGGGCGCCGGCGACGGTGATCCGGAACCACGCGGGGACGCTCGGGTCGAGGAACGTGAGCACGTTCGGCGCGACGAGATGCACGTTTCGCGCCGTCACCCAGTACGGCTGCGTCACGTGGAGTCGTCGTCTGCTGCGACTGGAGCCAGGGGCCGCCCGGCGTATCGCGGTCCCAGCGTCGGGCGCCGATGACGACCGCCGACGGGCCGCCGCGGATCTGATACGAGAGCCGGTCGGGTGCCGACGAGCCGGAAGCGTGTCTGGATGACGTCGGTCGGGCCGGAGCCGAGAGTCTCGTCGAACACGATCGTGCGCGAGCCGGCGTACGCGCGGCGGACGCGTGCGAGCAAAGCCCGGCCGTCCGGCGCCGTCGCGGGCAGGTTGAACACGATCGTGCGGCCGTCGACGCTCACGTGCAGCGGCCCCGCCGGCGCGGGCGCCCGGTAGCAGCCGGCGCCGCACGCGCGCGCGGGCGCGCCGTCGACCTGTACGATGGCCGCTTGCGGCGGTGCCGTCGGGGCCGAGCAGGGTGATCGTCGCCTGGCCCGGCACGCGCGCGATCGCGACGGCGAGCGTGCCGAGCTCGTGTGCGTCGACGACGGCTGCTGCGGGCGGAAGCGGCGGCGGTCCCGGCGCCTGGAAGGCCGGCGCTGCGGGTGCCGCGTCGCGGCCAGCTTTCCGGGCCGGAGCTCGGTCAGCACGCCGACGACGATGACGATCGCGGTGAGCACCGTGATCTCGATCAGCACCGAGCGCCTGAGGCGGCGAATGCGCCCGCGAGCAGCGCGCGGTTCAGCCAGCCGACGCCGAGCAGCGGCAGGAAGAGCGCCGACTTGACGAGCAGCGCGCGGCCGTAGGAGGTCGACCAGAGCTGGCTGACCGCGGAGAGCTCGGTCAGCGCGCGGCCGAGCCCGGTCAGGCCGAGCACGATCACCGCGAGGAGCGCGATCGTCGAGAAGCGGCGGGCGAGCGCCCGCCGCTCGCGCTCGTCGGCGGCCCTCGGGACGACGAACGCCAGTGCGAGGAGGCCGCCGAACCAGACCGCCGCGGAAGCCGCGTGTGCGAGGTCGACGAGCGGGGCGAGCACTCGCGGCTGGTCGGGATCGAGTGAGTGCCCGGAGAGGGTCGGGGCGGCGAGCAGTGCGAGGGCGCAGGCACCGGCAAGCGCGAGGAGCGCGGGATACGTCGGTGCGAGCGCCGCGGCCGCACCGCCGACCAGGGAGACCGTCGCGCGATCTTCAGCACGAGCGCGAAGCGGGTGCCGGGCGGTGCCCCGTGGACGAGGCCGCTGGCGCCGAGGAACGTGGCGAGCAGCGCGAAGAAGAGCAGATGCGCGAGCGGTCGACGTAGCCGATCGTCGGCGAGGCCCCGCATGCTCAGTCCGAAGACCGCCGCACCGCCCGCTGCGAGCAGTCCGAGGTAGTAGATCGCGCGCAGCACGATGTCGCTCCACCCGAGCGGCGTGGACGCCCCGAGCACGGAGCGAGGCGACGCACCGCCGCGGCCGACGGCGAAGCGCGAGCACGCCTTCCTCGCGGTGCCCGTCGTCGGAGACGATGCTCCAGCGGATGCTGTAGGCGCCGTTCGGCGAGACCGGACCGGAGCGGCAGGATCAGGATGTCCCCGCTCGTTCGCGGCTTCCCGGCGAGCACCGATCGGCCGGTTGAGTTCGCGACGGCCGCGTTGCCGGGGGCGACTCGGATGCGATCGTCGAACAGCACCCGCACCAGCGCAGGGGCGCGTCCGACCACGGCGCCGTTGGCGGGGACCGTGCGAAGGAGCGTCGCGTGCGCAGCCGCGCCGGCGGGTGCGGCGAGCGCGACGAGGAGCGTGACGAGGACCGCGCGCTTCACGAGCGGCGAGGCTACCGGCCGCGCTTCGAGTGCGAGTCGTGCGACGGGGTGTCGCTCGGGGTCAGTGCTAGCCTTGCCGATCCATGCCGCTCTACGAGTACAAATGCCCGAACGGCCACGTGTTCGAGGCGTTCCACGGCATGATGGAACCGAGCCCTGAGACGTGCGAGGTCTGCGGCGCCGGGCCGCTCCAGCGCGTCCTCCATCCCGTCGCGGTGCACTACAAGGGCTCCGGCTTCTACTCGACCGACTACGGGCGCAAGTCGAAGCAGCCGTCCAAGGACGGCGGCTCCTCCGACGGGTCTTCTTCGTCGTCGGACGGCGGCGGGTCGGGCGAGTCGGGTGGGTCCAGCGGTTCGGGCGACGCCGGCGGCTCCTCCGGGGAGTCCGGCGGGGAGAGCAAGAAGGCCGCGGAAGCCTGACGGCGCCCCGGCGGCAGCCCGGGAGAAATCGGCACGCAGAATTCACGATCGCGTCACTCATCGGTGACGGATTCGCTGCGACACTCACGTTGGTTTCCCCGGGTGGGTGGGGGCTAGGGATGGGACCGGCTTTGACTCCGGATCCAGTGGGCGCCACCCCTCACCGGTCATCGCCGCCGCCCGCCGGCCCCTACTGCAGCGTGTGACCCGTGACGCAGCCCGGCCCGAACGGATCGGTCGGAGGCTGCGGCGCCGACTTGCCGAGGAACATCGCGAGCGTCGCCGGGTTGTCCTCGCTCGGGCTGCCGGTGCCGCCGCCACCGAGATCGCCGCCGAGCCGGCAGTGGATCGAGCCGGAGTTCGAGGCGCGGAACCTCACCCAGCCGAGCTGCACCAGCTGCGCCCGCGCTCAGGTCGGTCGTCAGCGGCTTCACGAACGAGCTTCGCCCGTCGAACGGCATGCGCACGAGCAGTGCGCCGGCGACGTGAACTTCGAGAGCGACCGCCTCCATCACCGCCTGCTGGCGCGCGCCGCGCGTGATGTCGGTCTCCGCCGGGTCGAGCATGTTCTCGCGGATGCGCGAGTAGATCAGCGCGCGCTCGCCGCTCATGTGCTGCGGGCCCTTGGCGAACCGCCAGCCCTGCCATTGCCTGGCACTGCGTCGCGGTCGGGTAGGGGCAGTCGAAGCGGTTCGAGCGGATCGGCTTCGGCACGTTCACGGTCGATGCCGCCGAGCGCGTCGATCAGATCCTTGAAGTCGGCGAAGTTGACGACGACGACGTGGTTGATCGGCGAGGCCCGTGAACGTCGCGGATCGTCTTGATCGCGAGCGCGGGCCCGCCGATCTGGAACGCGGCGTTGATCTTCTGCGTGCCGTAGCCCGGGATCGGCACCTGCGATGTCGCGCGGGATCGAGAGGTAGTAGAGCCGGTGATGCTGCCGGGTCGGTGCGCAGCAGCAGGATCGAGTCGGAGTGACGGTCGCCCGCGCGGCCGTCGATCTGCGGCGTTGTCGGTGCCGAGCAGCAGGATCGTCGTCGAGTGCGAGATCAGCAGGCCGCTCTGCTTGGTCGAGCGCGAGCTTCGCGTTCGGGTCGAGCCGCTTGTTCGCGTCGGAGACGCCGCTCGAGAACGAGAACCAGCTCGCGACCGCCCAGACGACGATCAGCACGACGAGCGCACCGAGCACGAGCGCGATCCACCGGCCCCAGTGGCGCCGTTTGGGACCGGTGCGCGCGCCCGGACCGCGGTACTCCGCCGGCGGCCCGCCGCCGCTCGCGCCGCGACCGCCCGCGCCGTCTCTCCGGGTGCGTCCCGGGCGCGGCGGTCGCCGTCGGGACCTTCCCCTTGGCCCGGCCGCCCCGGTAGACGCGATACGGCTTCTCTTCCCGCGCCATCCGGCGGGTTACGTTACCCAGCGATTATGAGCGCCAAGCGTGTGATCGGGGTCGACCTCGGCGGGACCAAGATCCTCGCCGGGGTGATCGACGCCGACGGACAGGTGCACGAGACGCGTCGAGCGCCCGACGGTGACCACCTCGCAGGCCGCGCTGCTCGACGCGCTCGCCGACGCTCGTGCGGGCGCTGCCGCAGGAAGGCGTCGCGGCGGTCGGCTTCGGCATTCCCGTCGCGCATCGACCACCGGAGCGGCCTGGCGCTCGGCGCGGTGAACATCCCGCTGCGCGACACGCCGTTCCGCGAGGAGATGGAAGCAGCGGCTCGGGCTGACGATCGCGATGGAGAACGACGCGAGCTGCGCCGCCTACGCGGAGTACGTGCACGGCGCGGGCCGCGGCACGCGACAACTCGTCATGCTCACGCTCGGCACCGGTGTCGGCGGCGGTGTCATCGCGGACGGGCAGCTCTTCCGCGCGTGGACCGAGCTCGGCCACATGGTGATCGTCGAGGACGGCGAGCCGTGCAGGGCGCGTGCTCCGGGCGCGGCCACGTCGAGGCGTACTGCTCGGGGCGTGCGGCCGACAAGCTCGCGCGTGTGCTGCTCGGCCCGGACGCAACGGCCCACGATCTCGTCGAGCAGCATCATCCGGTGCTCGACGAGGTCGGCCATCACCTCGGCGTCGCGATCGGCTCGCTCGTCAACATCTTCGGGCCCGAGCGCGTCGTGATCGGCGGCGGGTTCGGCGTCGCGGCGTTCGACCTGCTGATGCCCGCCGCCCGGCTCGCGGTGCTGACGCGAGGCGCTCGCGCCGGCGGGCCAGGAGGTCGAGATCGAGCGTCGCAGAGCTCGGTGCCGACGCCGGCCTGATCGGCGCCGGCCTGCTCGCGTTCGAGGCGCTGCGGTAGTGCCGCTCGCGGTCTGCGCGACGCCGATCGGGAATCTCGACGACATCACGCTGCGCGTGCTCGCCGAGCTTCGCGACGCCGACGTCGTGCTCGCCGAGGACACGCGCCACACGCGCGGCCTGCTCGAGCGGCACGGCATCCGGGCGCGGCTCCTCTCGTACCACGAGCACAACGAGGCGGCGCGCGTGGCGGAGCTGCTGCCGCGGCTCGAGGCCGGAGAGCGCATGGCGCTCGTCACCGATGCCGGGATGCCGCTGGATCTCCGACCCGGGCGGACGACTCGTGCGCGCGGCGCTCGACGCCGGTGTCGAGGTGACGGTGCTGCCCGGGCCGTCGGCCGTCGAGACCGCGCTCGTCGCGAGCGGCCTCGGCGGCGGCAGCTACGCGTTCGTCGGCTTCCTGCCGCGCAAGGCGGGCGAGCTCGCCGGCGCTCTGGCGCGAGCTCGGCGCATGGGCACTGGCCCGTCGTCGCGTTCGAGTCGCCGCAAGCGGCTGCCCGCGACGCTGCGCTCGCTCGCGGCGTTCGACGCCGGGCGGGAGGTCGCCGTCTGCCGCGAGCTGACGAAGCGCTTCGAGGAGGTCGTCCGCGGGCGTGCCGACGAGGTCGCCGAGCGGTTCGCCGAGGCGCCGAAGGGCGAGATCACGCTGGTCGTCGGCGGCGGCAGAGGCCGTGTCCGATCCGGCCGCCGCTCGGGCGGCCGTGGCCGAGCTCGTCGCGGCCGGAACGCCCAGGCGCGTCGCCGCCGAGGTCGTCTCCCGGCTCACGGACACGTCCAAGAACGACCTCTACCGCGGCGTCTTTGTGACAACTCTGTAATCTTGTTTGACAACAGGCGTGCCGGCCGTATCGTGAGCTGACGTTCACTCCTCAGACAACGAAGGTGGTGTCCGATGCGTCGCATCCTGCTCGCTCGTCGTCGTGCTTTCGCCGCGCTCGCTGATCGCGCCCGTCGCCGGCGCCTGGACGTGGCCGGCCGCCGGCGCCGTCCTTCAGCCGTTCGTCTTCGACCCTGCCCATCCGTATGCGGCGGGCGAGCATCGCGGCATCGACATCGGGGGCGACCCGGGCGCGACCGTGCTTGCGCCCGTGGCGGGAACGGTGACGTTCGCCGGCACGGTGCCGGCGTCGGGCAAGTGCGTGACGATCACGACGGCCGACGGCTACGCCGTGACGCTCACGCACCTCGGCTCGCTCGCCGTGGCCAAGGGCGCGACGGTCGCCGAGGGCGACGGCGTCGGGACGATCGGCCCGAGCGGTGACGCCGAGCTGCCCGCAGCCCTACGTGCACCTCGGCGTCCGCATCGCGGCGGAGCCTCAGGGCTACGTCGACCCGCTCTCGCTTCTGCCGGTCCGCACTGTGCAGCCGTCCGCGCCCGCGCCGCCGGCTGCCGCCGAGCCGGCCGCACCGGTGCCTGCGGCGCCCGAGGCGGCACCCGCACCGGTCGCCTCGCCGGCACCCTCGGTGAGCTCACCGTCGCCTTCCGTGCCAGCGCCTGCGCCCGCGCCCGCTCCGACAGTCGTGCCTGCGTCCGTGTCGGCTCCGGCGGACACCGCACCGGCGAGCGCGCCTGCGCCCGCTGCGCCGCCGGTCGCCGCCGTCCACCAGCGGCCGTCCACGCGACCAAGTCGGCCGCTCACTCGCTTCCGGTGCATGCCCACGCGCAGGCGCCCGCCACGGTCGCAGCGCCGAGGGAGAGCACGGTGCACGCTGAGGCTGAGCTGCGGAGCTCGGCGACGAGGCGGCCGTTCCGTCACGCGCCGTCGCTCCACAGCCGCTCCATCGGGCAGCGACGAGCGGTCGGACGTCACGTCCGCGGCCGAGGGTCAGCGTCGCGCCGCCGACCGTTCGCGTCGTCCGCGTTCACGATGCGATCGCGCCCGTGCGCCGCGCCGAGGCACGACCACCACGCGCTGCGCACTCGGCGCGACCACAGCGCTCCGCGCACGAGGCACCGTCCGTCGTCCGCCCGGCCGAGCCGCTGCCTGCCCGCACCGCAGGTTCGGGTGCGCGACGCCACGTGTCATCACGCTCGCGGCGCCGGCCGGCCGGTCCAGCGCCCGGCGCATTGCGCTCGCCGCCCGGCAGTGCTGCTCGTGCTCGCCGCCCTGCTCGCGGCGCGTTCGCCGGAGGGGGCGCTCGGCGGCCGCTCGTATGATGGCTCGCAGTGGCAACGACGCGAAGAAGATCCTGGTGGCGCCGGCCTGGCCGTATGCGGCGGGCCATCGGCACCTGGGACATGTGGCGGGCTTCGGCGTCCCGTTCGGACGTGTTCGCCCGCTATCACCGGCTGAAGGGCAACGACGTCCTCATGGTCAGCGGCACGGACGAGCACGGAACGCCGGTGATGGTCGCCGCCGACCGGGAGGGGAAGCCCTACGCTGAGGTCGCCGACTTCTACAACCAGGCGTTCCGCGAGGACTTCCGCAGGCTCGGCCTCTCGTACGACTGCTTCTCGCGCACGACGACGCTGAACCATGCAGCGCGTCACGCAGGACATCTTCAAGACGCTCTACGAGCACGGCGCGATCGTCGAGCACGAGATGCTCGTCTCGTTCTCGCCGACGACCGGCCACACGCTGCCCGACCGCTACATCGAGGGCACGTGCCCGATCTGCGGGTTCCCCGAGGCGCGCGGCGACCAGTGCGACAACTGCGGCAACCAGCTCGACCCGACCGACCTGATCAACCCGCGCTCGAAGATCGACGGCACGACGCCCGAGTTCCGCGAGACGAAGCACCTGTTCCTCGACCTGCCGCAGTTCGCCGACGCGCTCCGCACCTGGATCGCAGCGGCACGACGACTGGCGCCCGAACGTCCGCAACTTCTCGCTCGGGCTCCTCGACGAGCTCCGCCCGCGGCCGATCACGCGCGATCTCGACTGGGGCGTCCGCGATCCCGGTCGCCGGGCTACGCCGAGGACCCGAACAAGCGCATCTACGTCTGGTTCGACGCGGTGATCGGCTACCTCTCGGCGAGCATCGAGTGGGCGGCAACTGACCGGCGACCCGGACGCGTGGCGTGAGTGGTGGCAGAACCCCGACGCGTTGCACGCGTACTTCCAGGGCAAGGACAACATCGTCTTCCACACGGTGATCTGGCCGGCGATGCTGCTCGGCTACGGCAAGGGCGGCGAGTACGGCGCCGGCATCGCACCGCTCGAGCTGCCGGACAACGTCTTCGCGACCGAGTACCTGACGATGGAGGGCAAGCAGTTCTCGTCGAGCCGCGAGCACGTCGATCTACCTGCGCGACTTCCTCGACCGCTACGACCCGGACCCGCTGCGCTACTACCTCGTCGCCGCGGGCCCGGAGACGCAGGACGCCGACTTCACGTGGGCCGAGTTCGTGCGCCGCAACAACGACGAGCTGCTCGCGAACTGGGGCAACCTCGTCAACCGCACGCTCACGAACGCCCACCGCAACTTCGGCGCAGTGCCGCAGCCCGGCGAGCTCGACGACGCGACGCGGCGCTCCTCGCCGGCGTCGACGGCGGGCTTCGACGCGGTCGGCGACGCACATCGAGGCAGGGCCGGTTCCGCGCCGCGCTCGGCGAGGCGATGCGGCTCGCCTCGACGCGTGAACCAGTACGTCAGCGACCAGGCGCCGTGGGCGCTCGTCAAGACCGACCGCGACCGCGCCGCGACCGTGCTCTACGTCTCGCTGCGCGCGGTCGACAGCCTGAAGACGATGTTCACGCCGTTCCTGCCGCACACCTCGCAGCAGCGTGCACGAGCTGCTCGGCTACGAGGGTTTCATCGCCGGCCCGCTCGAGTTCCGCGAGGTCGACGAGGAGGACGGCAGACGCACGAGGTCCTGACCGGCGACTACGCGTGCTGGATCGGCAGCTGGGAGCCGAGCGACCTCCCGCCCGGCCAGGCGCTGCTGGAGCCGCGGCCGCTCTTCCGCAAGCTCGACGACTCGGTCGTCGAGGAGGAGCTGGCGCGGATGCGCGCCGCCGACGCCGCATGACCAACCCGGCGTGATCGACACGCACGCGCATCTCGGCGACGACGCCGACGAGGTCCTCGAGCGCGCGCGCGCGCGCGGGCGTCACGCGTGTCGTCGCCGTCGCGACGACGCTCGCGGGCGCGCACGCGGCGCTCGCGCTCGCCGAAGCGCCACGACGGCGTGTACGCGTGCCTCGGCATCCATCCGCACGAGGCGGCGACGATCGAGCGCGGCGACGCTCGACGAGCTGCGCGCGCTGCTCGCCCATCCGAAGGCGTGGCCGTCGGCGAGACGGGGCTCGACTACTTCCGCGACTACGCACCGCACGGATGCGCAGCAGCGGCTGTTCGACGCCCAGCTCGCGCTCGCACGCGACATCGGCAAGCCCGTCGTCATCCACACGCGCGCCGCCGACGACGACACGCTGCGCGCGCCTCGTCGGCACGACGGCCCGGTGATCCTCCATTGCTTCTCGTCGCCGCCGCTGCTCGAGCCGGCGCTCGAGCACGGCTGGTACGTCTCGTTCGCCGGCAACGTCACCTACAAGAACGCGTACGAGCTGCGCGCCGCCGCGCGTCGCGTGCCGGCCGACCGGCTGCTCGCCGAGACCGACAGCCCGTACCTCGCGCCGCAGCCGGTGCGCGGACGCCGCAACGAGCCCGCCTACGTCGCACATCACCTACGGCGTGCTCGCCGAGGTGCGCGGCGTCGACCCCGCCGAGCTGGCGCGCAGATCGAGCGAACGCGAACGCGGTCTTCGGCCTGTGAGCGTCGCGCCGCGGAAGAGCCTCGGCCAGCACTTTCTCGTCGACGAGAACATCCTCGGCGTGATCGGCCGGCTCGCGGAGCTCGATCCCGCGGACGTCGTGCTCGAGGTCGGGCCCGGGCTCGGGGTGCTCACGCGGTTCCTCGCCGAGCGGGTCGCGTCACGTCCACGCAGCCGAGCTCGACCGCCGGCTCGAGCCGCACCTCGAGGGCATCCGCGAGCACGACGGTGCACTGGGGCGATGCGCTCGCATCTCGACCTCGCGCGCTCTCGAGCCGCCGCCGACGAAGCTCGTCGCGAACCTGCCGTACAACATCGCCACGCCGCTCGTCGCCGAGAGTCTCGCCGCGACCAGTTCGTGCTCTGGTGCGTGATGGTGCAGCGCGAGGTCGCCGACCGGTTCTTCGCCGTGCCGTCGACGAAGGCGTACGGCGCGGTCTCCGTGCTCGTCCAGCTCGCGACCGAGCGCACGGGCCTCCATCCCGGTCTCGCGCGAGGTGTTCCGGCCGAGGCCGAACGTCGAGTCCGCGCTCGTCGCGTTCCGGCGCATCGGGCCGGGTGCAGACGCCGCGAGGTCAAGCGCGTCGTCGAGGCGGCCTTCGCGCACCGGCGCAAGACGCTTGCGAACTCGCTCTCGCTCGCCGGGCCTCGCGTCGCGCGACCGCGCCGTCGCCGCGCTCGCGACGATCGGGCGCGCCGCGAACGTGCGCGCGCGAGGTGCTCGAGCCGCACGAGTTCGTCGCGCTGCGCCGAGGCGCTGCGATGATCGCCCCGGCGCCCGCGAAGATCAACCTGGCGCTCGTCGTCGGGCCGCGGCGCGCCGACGGCAAGCACGAGCTTGCGACCGTCTACCAGCGCGTCGACCTCGGCGACCGCATCACCGTCGAGCCCGCGGCCGAGACGAGCGTCGGAGGGTTCCCGGCCGACACGATCGTCCGCACCGCGCTCGCCGCGCTCGCCGCACCGCACGGCTGGCGCGTGCTGATCGAGAAGCACGTCCCGGTTGCGGCGGGTCTCGGCGGCGGCAGCTCCGACGCCGCGACGGCGCTTCGGCTCGCAAACGCGCAGCTCGCCGGAGCCGCTCTCGGCCGCCGAGCTGCACGACCGTCGCCGCGCAGCTCGGTGCCGACGTGCCGTTCTTTCTCTGACGACGGCCCGCAGCTCGGAACCGGCGACGGCACGAGCTCGAGCCGCTCGACCTGCCGCAGGACTTCGTCGTGCTGCTGCTTCTGCCGAGCGGCGCACTCAAGCACTCGACCGCCGAGGTCTACGCCGCAGTTCGACGCGCGCGGCGGCGAAGCCGGCTGGCGAGGAGCGGCTGGACGCGCTCCGCGCGGGCGCTGCGCGCCGTGCGCCGTCCGCGCGACCTCGCCGCGCTGCCGCCGAACGACCTCGCGAGCTCGCCGCTCGCGAGCGAACTGCTCGCGCCACGGTGCGTTTCGCGCCGACGTCAGCGGCGCCGGACCGGCCGTCTACGGCCTGTTCCACCAGCCGTGCCGACGCCGCCGCGTGCAGCCGCCGCGCTGAAGCGTCTCGGGCGCGTTTGGATCACGATTCCGGCGTGGTACGGTTGATGTCGATGGTCGGTGCGCACGTGATCGAACACGGGTCGAGCCGGCCCGGGCGCTGGCTGCGCGAGCGCCGGCTGCGCTTCACCATCGCCGTCGCCCTCGTCCGAGGGCCTGCTCTATCTCGTGCACGTCCTGCACTGGTGGGAGGCGGTCGCGCTCGCCGCGATCGCGGTCGGCTTCTGGTGGTTCGCCGGGCGCGGACAGCCGGTCCGATCTCGGTGCGCCAGGTGAGCTGGATCTTTGCCGCCTCCAGCTGCTCGTCCTCTGCGTCCCGATCGCGCTTGCGATCGTCTACCGCGGTTGCGATCGGGGTCGTCGCGCTGCTCGCGATCGCCGCGCTCATCTTCCTGTTCACCGAGCGCCGCAGCTAGCAACCGCACCTATACTCGCCCGCACCGTGGGGCGTAGCCAAGCGGTAAGGCAGCGGGTTTTGGTCCCGCGATCCCAGGTTCGAATCCTGGCGCCCCAGCCATCTTGAACCCCCGATGACAGACACGCCGCTCGCAGCAGTCGTGATGGCCGGAGGCCTCGGCACCCGCATGCGCTCCGCGGTGCCGAAGCACTTCCACCCGATCCTCGGCCGCCGCATGGTCGACTGGGTGATCGAGACCGGCCGCGAGGCCGGCGCAGCGCCGCTCGTCGTCGTCGCCTCGCCCGTCCGGGCGCGACCAGTTCCGCGGAACGACGTCACCGTCGCGGTGCAGGAGCAGCCGCTCGGCACCGGCGACGCCGTGCGCACCGCGCGCGCCGCGCTCGCGGCGCACGACGGCGACGTGCTCGTGCTCTCCGGCGACACGCCGCTGCTCACCTCGCAGCTCCTGCTCGAGCTCGTCGCGACGCATCGCCGGCGAGGACGCGGCGGCGACGATCCTCAGCGCCGAGCCGGCCGACCCGCGCGTCTACGGCCGCGATCGTGCGCGACGCGGACGGCGTCGGTGCTGCGCATCGTCGGAGGGCACCGACGCGACGCCGGAGGAGCGTGCAGATCCGCGAGATCAACACCTCGATCTACGTCTTCCGCAGCGAGGCGCTCTGGCCGGCGCTCGAGCAGCTCCAGCCGAAGAACGTGCAGGGCGAGCTGTACCTCACCGACGCGATCGAGATCCTCGTCGGCGCGGGCGAGAAGGTCGCGGCCCACGTCGCGCCGCGATCCCGACGAGACCGAGGGCGTGAACACGCGCGTCGAGCTCGCCCACGCCGCCGCCGTCCTGCGCGACCGGATCAACGAGGCTCACATGCTCGCCGGCGTCACGATCGTCGACCCGCAGACGACCTGGATCGACCCGACGGTCGAGATCGAGCCCGACGCGACGATCCATCCGTTCACGATCCTGCGCGGCGCGACGCGCGTCGCGACCGGCGCCGAGATCCGCGCGAACACCGTCGCGATCGACGCCCACATCGGCGCGGTGCGCGACGGTCGGGCCCTTCTGTTACCTTCGCCCTGGAACGGTCCTCGGCGAGTCCTCAAAGGCGGGCACCTTCGTGGAGATCAAGAACTCACGCATCGGCGACCGCACGAAGGTCCCGCATCTGTCGTACATCGGCGACGCCGAGATCGGCGAGGACACGAACATCGGCGCCGGCGCGATCACCGCGAACTTCCCGCACAAGCCCGGTCAGCCCAAGGGCCGCACGACGATCGGCAGCAACGTCAGGACCGGCATCCACAATGGCTTCGTCGCGCCGGTGGAGATCGGAGACGGGGCTTGGATCGCAGCAGGTTCGGTGATAACGAAGGATGTCCCCGCGGACGCACTCGGGATCGCCCGTGCCCGCCAGGAGAACAAGGAGGGATATGCAGCCCGGCAGCGCGACGACTGAGCTCGTCCTTCCCGGACTCGAGTCCACCGCGCCCGTGACCCAGCCGGCGCCCGGCCACTGGCTCGAGCGCGGTCCGCAGAAGCGGCTGATGGTGTTCTCCGGCAGCTCGCATCCCGACCTCGCGCAGCGGATCGCCGAGCAGCTCGGCGTCGAGCTCGGCGAGATCGAGCTCCACACGTTCGGGAACGGCGAGACCTACTTCCGCTACTGCGAGTCGATCCGCGGCGCCGACCTCTTCCTCGTGCAGACGGGCTGCGAGCCGGTCGACCAGCATCTGATGGAGCTCCTGCTGATGATCCAGGCGGCGAAGCTCGCGTCGGCCAAGCGGATCACCGCGGTCGATCCCCTGGTTCCCCTACGCGCGGCAGGACCGGAAGGCGAAGCCGCGCGAGCCGATCTCGGCGCGCCTCGTCGCCGACATGCTGCAGCTCGCCGGCGCCGACCGCGTGCTGACGATGGACCTGCACGCGGGCCAGATTCAGGGCTTCTTCCACGATCCCCGTCGACCACATGACGAGCCTGCCGCTGTTCGCGCGCCACTTCCGCGACCTCGGGCTGACCGGCGAGGGCGTCGTCTCCGTCGCGCCCGACGCGGGCCGCGCGAAGCACGCGGTTCGCTTCGCCGAGATGATCGACGCCGACTTCGCGATCATGCACAAGACGCGTCCGGCCCACGACGTCGTCGCGGTCACCGAGGTGACCGGCCGCGTTCGCGGCAAGATCGCGATCATCGGCGACGACATCACGACCACGGGCGGCACGCTGATCGCGGGCGCCAAGGCGCTGAAGGAGCACGGGGCGACCGACGTCTGGGTCTTCGTCACGCACGCGCTGATCTCCGAGGAGGGCCTCGAGAAGCTCGAGCCAGGCGGGCTTCGCCGGGATCGTCGTCACCGACACCGTCCCGATCGACCCGATCACGAAGCCCGACAACATGACGGTGCTCACCGTCGCGCCGCTGCTCGCCGAGACGATCATGAACGTCTTCGCCGACGACTCCGTCTCGGCGATCTTCGGCGGCGAGAACCAGCTCTTCTAGATCGATCAGCCCGGTTCTGCGGTCGCGCCGACAGGCACTGCGATCTCAGGAATGTGAGGCTCGGCCACGACTTGCAGCATCTTGGCCTCGAGCGCGTCACGGGTGAACGGCTTTTGCAGAAACGCCGTCGAGGCCGACGCGCCGCGTAGGTCGACTGCGCCGTCGGTGTACCCGGACATCAACAGGACGGGCAGGTCGTCTTGTTGCGCTCGAACCCGTTGGGCCAGCTCCCACCCGTTCATCCTCGCCATCACGACGTCGGTGATCAGCACGTCGAACTCGCCAGGCTCGAAGAGCTCGAGCGCCTGCATCGGTGTGGGGACGGCGACGACCGCGTGCCCGTGGCTCTCGAGTTGCTGGACGACGAGCTGCCGGACCTCGCGCTCGTCCTCGACGAGGAGCACACGCTGAGGCAGAAGCGGATGCTCGGTCTCGTCATCCGGGAGGTGCGGCGCCGCGGCTGCCGCCGCGGTCGGGAGTGACAGGCGGAACGTCGAGCCCACGCCGAGGGTCGACTCGACCGCAATGAAGCCGCCCGGTTGCTCTCGACGATCCCGTAGACGGTGGCCAGGCCGAGCCCGGTGCCGCGATCGGTCCCTTTCGTCGTGAAGAACGGCTCGAAGATCCGCGCCCGGGTCGCCTCGTCCATGCCTTCGCCGGTATCGGTGACGGTCAGCAGCACGAAGTCCCTGGCGGTCGTCGAGGGTGGCGCCACGAGTGCCGCTGGAGGCGATCTCGATCGTTCCACCCTTCGGCATCGCGTCGCGGGCGTTCAAGACGAGGTTCACGAGCACCTGCGAGAGCTGCCCGGGGTCGAGGCGAACCAGGGGCAAGTCGATCTCGAGCGCCGTCACGAGCCGGATCGACGTTCCGAGAGCGGGGGCCATGATCTCCCGCGTCTCCAGCACGGCGTCGTTCAGATCGGCGGTCCCGGTCTGCGTGACCTGCCGCGTGCTGAACGTCAGCAGTCGCCGGGTGAGCTCGGTCGCGCGTTCGGTCGCGGTCGCGATCGCGTCGAGCTGGCGGGTCGGCCGAGTCGTCGGTCGCGCACCTTCGGGCGCAGGAGCTCGGCGTGGCCCGCGAGGACCGTCAGGAGATTGTTGAAGTCGTGGGCGACCCCGCCCGCGAGCTGTCCGAGCGCCTCCATCTTCTGCGCCTGGCGAAGCTCGTCCTTGAGGTGGTCGACCTCGAGGAGCTGCTCATTCTTCAGCGCGAGCGATTCAGCCTCCTGACGGAGACGGCCGAGCATCCGCAGGTTCTCGGAAGACGTGAGAGCCATTCGCACGACGACGGCGGCAACCGACGCCGACGAAAGGACCAGGGCAATCGGCGTGACCCGCTCGAAGTGATCCCAGATCAGGACCACGAGTCCCAGCGAACCGAAGGCCGCCGGGAAGAGGAGCGCACGCTGCGATCGCTTCGTCGCACGGCTACCCGCTGCTGGAGCGGCTGCCAGGCAGCGGCCGCCACCAGGATCCCTGCGAGCAACCAGCCGGCGTCGACCCAGGTGCCGACGACGTATGTCCCGTTCGCGTTCTGCCAGAGGAAGAGCCCGTCGGTGACGGTGAATGCCGACCAGGCCGATCGCGAGGCTGCCCCACATGCGGTCGAGTCGCCAATGGCCGGTGGAGAGCGCGGCCACGACCGCGCCCAGGAGAACCATGTCGCCCACCGGGTACGCGACGTTGGTCAGGAGTGCGACTGTCGTCGAGCCCGCCGACGCCGAGAGAACGGACGGCAGGACGAGAGCCGCAGACAGCGATGCCAACGCCAGCCCTGCGATGCTGCCGTCGAGCCAGACCCGTGCGCCGTCGTTCCTCAGGCGGGACCGCATCAGAGCGATGAGCGCTGCCAGGAACAACGGGTACATCGCGAGCCATAGTCCGTCGGCCACCGACGGGATCGGCAGAGGCACCACGTCGATGACGAACAGCGAGTAGTAGACGTTCGCGGCCGCCCAGGACGCGATGCCGAGCCCGAAGAGGAGCCACGCAGCGCGCTCGGTCTTCACGCGGTACGACCGGGCGAAACAGATCAGCGCGCACGCCGCCGGGACCGCGTCGTTGACCCACTTCTGGAACAACGGATCGAGCGCGTCGCCCCCGACGTTCGTCACTGCGTGGGCGGTGTACGCGAGAAAGAGCAGAACCGTCGCCGCCAACGCGATCTCCACGGTCCGTGGGACGTGTAGGCGTTGTGGCGGCCGCATGACGATTCACAGTCAGCATCGGAGCGGAATCGTCCTTCCCCGATGACCGCTTCTGGGCGATCTTCGGGCCAAAACGGGTACGGCGACCCGAGCCCCGTCTTGCCGACCTCGCTACAATCCCCGGCCGTGGCTGGAGAGCGCGTCAAATTGCTGGTCCAGAACCGTGCCGTCCTCGGCTCGGCGGAATCGCGGCGCCTGCGCCGCCTCGGTCTGATTCCCGGCGTTCTCTACGGCCGCGAGGATCCGATCGCGATCACCGTCACCGATCGCGCCCTGCGCAGCGCGCTCACCACGCGGGGTGGTCTGAACGCGGTGCTCGACGTCGTCGTCGAGGGTGGGAAGACGCACTCCTCGGTGCTCAAGGAGTACCAGCAGGACAAGATTCGCGGCCACATCACGCACGTCGACCTCCAGGAAGTGCGCCTCGACCAGCCGATCCACGCGACCGTGCCGATCACGCTGCACGGCGAGGCCGCCGGTGTGAAGGAGGGCGGCGTGCTGACGCAGGTGACGAGCGAGGTGACCGTCGAGGCGCTCCCGATGGAGGTCCCGGAGCATCTCGAGGCCGACGTCTCGGAGCTGCAGATCGGAGACACGCTGCGTCTCTCCGCGGTGAAGCTGCCCGAGGGCGTCACGCTTCTCGACGATCCCGAAGAGGTCGTGCTCGCCTCGGTCACGCAGCCGCGCGTCGAGGAAGAGCCCGAGACCGTCGAAGGCGGCGTCGAGGGCGAAGAGGGTGCCGTCGAGGGCGAGGAGGATGCCTCCGCCGAGGCATCCGGCGAGACCGACGCCGACGGCGGCGAGCCCGGCACCGACGAGAGCTGACCGATGCGCCTGTGGCCGCGTCGCCACGGCACATCGCTCGACCTGCTCGTCGCGGGCCTCGGCAACCCGGGCCGCGAGTACGCGCGCAACCGGCACAACGTCGGCTGGCTCGTCGTCGACGAGCTCGCCCGTCGCCACGACGGGTCGTGGCGCGGCAAGTTCCACGGGCAGCTGGCGGAGATCCGAATCGACGGCCACAAGATCGCGCTGCTGAAGCCCGAGACGTACATGAACGACTCGGGACGCTCGGTGCGCGATGCCATGCGCTTCTTCAAGCTCGAGCCCGATTCGGTGCTTCTCGTCCACGACGAGAGCGACCTGCCGACGGGACGGCTGCAGGCGCGCATCGGCGGCGGTCTCGCCGGGCACAACGGTCTCCGCTCCGTCGCCCAGCACCTCGGCACTCCCGACTTCCTGCGCCTGCGCGTCGGCGTGGGGCGGCCGGAGCGCGGCGACCCGCGGCCGCTCGCGGACTACGTGCTCTCCGACTTCGACGCGCACGAGGACGCCGACCGGCTCGTCGCCGCGGCCGCGGACGCCGTCGAGACGCTCGACGCCGAGGGCCTCGAAGCGGCGCAGCGCGCGATCAACGCCAAACCCTCGTAACGAAGCGCACCCGGTCGCGCGCCGGCACGGCGTGCGCGGGAATCGCGTATGAGCGGGTCTTTCGGTCGGCGAGACCCATCGCGTGCTATCCCTGTGGACCTACCCCGCTCGGGGGATACCACGCCCCCTTTTCAGGGGGTGGCCGTCCCGTCGGCTTGCTGCTGACATGGGTGAAGCCAACGACAGCGCGGCCGCTTCCTTGCGCGCCGCCTCTGCCGAAGGGAGCCTCCTTTGTCCGATCGCATTCGCTTTGCGTTGCTCACGTTCGTCGTTCTTGCGTGCTTCTCCGTCCGCGCCGGTGGCGCCATGGCCGCGAAGTTGCACGAGGTCACTCACGTCAGCCGCGCAACGGTTGTGGCGCACAGGCGCGCGCGCGTCGTTCGCTTCGCGCGCCGGTTCCTCGGCGTCCGGTACGTCTACGGCGGCTCCTCGCCGCGCACCGGCTTCGACTGCTCGGGCTTCACGCGCTTCGTCTACTCGCACTTCGGTATCGCACTTCCGCACTACTCCGGCGCCCAGTTCTCGATGGGGCGGCGTGTCTCGCGTGGCCACCTGCGGCCCGGTGACCTCCTCTTCTTCGAGGGCGTGGGTCACGTCGGCCTGTACCTCGGAGGCGGCCGCTTCATCCACGCCCCGCACACCGGCACGCGCGTCTCGATCTCGTCGCTGAACGGCTGGTACTCGTCGGAGTACGACGGCGCCCGCCGGTTCTTCTAGCCCCTCCCACTGAGTACCATGAGACAGCCCGGCCGAACGCCTCGTTCGGCCGATCGTCATGGACCGTCCCGTGCTCTACAGCCTCGTCGAGCGGCTTCGCGCCGCGGAGCGCCTGCAGCGATTCGCAGCCGCTCTGCCGACGCGTGCGCGGGTCTCGGAGCCGGTCTTGCCGCTCGTGCTCGCCGCTCTTCACGACGAGCTCGAGCACGGCCTCGTCGTCCTCCTGCCCGAGGACGCCGACGCGCGCGACGTCGCCGAGGCGGCGACGTGGTTCCTCGGCGAAGACCAGGTGGCGCTCTTCCCGTCGCGCGGCGTCCACTGGGCGTCGGGTCTCGAGCCGCCGCCGCACCTCGTCGGCGAGCGGGCGCGAGCGCTCGCCGTGCTCGAGCGGGGCGGCCTCGTCTGCGCCTCGGCCACGGCGATCGCGGAGGGCCTGCCGCCGCCCGCCGTCCGCCCGGCCGCGCTCGAGCTCGCACCGGGCGACGAGCCCGGGATCGACTCGCTGGCCGAGCACCTGGCGTCGGCCGGATACGAGCGCGTCGAGCGTGTCGAGGAGCGCGGCCAGTTCGCCGTGCGCGGCGGGCTCGTCGACGTCTTCCCGACGACCGGCCGCGAGCCGCTGCGCGTGGAGCTGTTCGGCGACGAGATCGAGCAGATCCGCGCGTTCTCGCCGTTCACGCAGCGCGCGCTTCGCCAGCTCGAGCGCGCGACGGTCTATCCGGCGGCCGAGCGCCGGCCGAGCTGGTCGACCTCGACCTCGGCCCGGAGGAATGGGAGGAGTCGCCGGCCGCCACCGTCCCCGACGATCTCGTGCCGGCATTCGACCGCCGACCGGACCTCGTCTGGCAGGCGGACGAGGTGCGCGCGGTCTGGGCCGAGGAGTCGCTGCCGAGCGTCGAGCTCGACGGCGCGACGCAGCTGACCCCGCTGCCGCAAGGACAGCCGTTCTCCTTCGACGCGCAGCGGCCGGCGATCGCGGCGCGCGGCCTGGCCGAGGCCGAGAACGAGCTCGGCGGGCTGCTGCGCCAGGAGCTCGACGTGGTCGTCGCGTTCCCGCATCGCGGCGAGGCGCTCCGCCAGCAGCAGCTCCTGCGCCGCGTCAACGCCGAGCTGCTCGAACCGGGGGAGGCGCCCGAGGGCCTGACCTTCGCTGTCGCCCCGGCCCGCCGCGGCTTCGTCTGGCGCGAGCTCGGGGTCGCGCTCCTGCCGGACACGCAGATCTTCCGCAAGCGGCCGCCCCGCGCCGGCATCGCGCCGGGCCGCGCCCTGCAGAGCTTCTCCGACCTGCGCACCGGCGACTACGTCGTCCACGAGGACCACGGGATCGCGCAGCTGCAGGGCTTCGAGACGAAGGAAGTCGCCGGCGTCACGCGCGACTACCTGCTGCTCGCCTACCGCGGCGACGACCGCGTCTACGTCCCGCACGAGCAGATCGGCAAGGTCAGCCGCTACATCGGCGCGGACGCGAAGGCGCCCGCCCTCTCGAAGCTCGGCGGCAAGGCGTGGGACAACCTGAAGTCGCGGGCGCGGGAGCATCTCCGCGAGATGGCCGGCGAGCTGATCCAGCTCTATGCGCAGCGTCAGACGCAACCCGGCGTCGCGTACGACGTCGACCACGAGTGGGTCGAGCGCCTCGAGAGCGAGTTCCCGTACCGCGAGACCGACGACCAGCGCACCGCGATCGAGGCCGTGAAGGAGGACCTCGAAGCGCCGCGCCCGATGGACCGGCTCGTGTGCGGCGACGTCGGCTTCGGCAAGACCGAGGTCGCGGTCCGGGCGGCATTCGCCGTCGCCGTGAACGGCAAGCAGGTGCTGATGCTCGTCCCGACCACGGTGCTCGCGCAGCAGCACTGGAACACCTTCAGCGAGCGCTACCGCGACTTCCCTGTCCGCGTCGATATGGTCTCGCGCTTCCGCAAGCCGGCCGAGGTGAAGCAGGTGCTCGCCGACTTCGCCGCCGGGAAGGTGGACGTGCTGATCGGGACGCACCGCGTGCTCTCACGCGACGTCGTCCCGAAGGAGCTCGGCCTCGTGATCGTCGACGAGGAGCAGCGCTTCGGCGTCGCACAGAAGGAGCTTCTCCGCCAGCTTCGACTCGAGGTCGACGTCCTCTCACTCAGCGCGACGCCGATCCCGCGCACGCTGCACATGTCGCTCGCCGGTCTGCGCGACATCTCCGTGATCGAGACGCCGCCCGAGGGCCGCCGCCCGATCCGCACGTTCGTCGGAGAGTACGACGAGGATCTCATCAAGCAGGCGCTCGAGCGCGAGGTCGCCCGCAACGGGCAGGCGTTCTATCTGCACAACCGCGTCGAGACGATCGACGAGGCAGTCGCGAAGCTTCAGCAGATGTGCCCGAACCTCCGCTTCCTCGTCGGCCACGGTCAGATGGCGGAGCGTCAGCTCGAGGACCAGATGCTGAAGTTCCTCGCCGGCGATGCGGACGTGCTCGTGTCGACGACGATCATCGAGTCGGGTCTCGACATCCCCCAGGCGAACACCTTGATCGTCGAGCGCGCCGACCAGCTCGGGCTCGCGCAGCTCTACCAGATCCGCGGCCGTGTCGGACGGAGCGATGTGCTCGCCCACGCCTATCTCTTCTATCCCGATGCACAGGAGCTCGCTCCGGAGGCGCGCGCGCGTCTCGCGACGCTTGCCGACCACACCGAGCTCGGCGCCGGCTTCGCGATCGCGATGCGCGACCTCGAGATCCGTGGCGCCGGCGACCTGCTCGGCGCCGAGCAGTCCGGTCACGTCGCCGCACTCGGCTTCGAGCTCTACGTCGAGATGCTGCACGAGGCCGTTGCCGAGCTCTCGGGCCAGCGCCGACTCGCGACGCGGCCGGTGCGTGTCGATGCACGCGTCGACGCGTATGTCCCCGCCGGCTACATCGCGGCCGAGGCGTTGAAGATCGACCTGCACCGGCGCATCGCGCTCACCGAGACGGAGGACGACCTGCACGAGTTGCGAGTCTCGACCGAGGATCGCTACGGGCCGGTGCCCGAGCCCGTCGAGAACCTGTTCGCGATCCAGGAGGCGAAGCTGAAACTGGCCCGGCTCGGCGCCGACTATCTGGTCTTCCGCGGCGGGCGCGCGTCGGTCGGACCGGTCGTCCTCGGCTCGGGCGAGCTGCGCGAATTGCGCGCCCAGGTCGAGACCGCGGTGTACTCCACGGGCAATCGGGAAGTGACGTTAAGACACGATGAATTCAGTGCGGCCCTCGATTTGGTCGATGCTATGCTGCTCGCGCGCCGGGCGGCATAGTCGGCGCTTTCCTATGAAAAAGGTCAAATACATTCTCCCGATGCTGCTCGTCGCGGCGCTGCTTGCAGGCTGCGGCGGCGGTAGCAGCGCGAGCCTCAGCTCGAACGACATCGCCGTCGTCGGGAAGGTGCACATCAACAAAGCGGCGTACGTCGCGTTGATCACGCAGGCCAAGCAGAGCTTCGCGCAGCAGGGCCGGAAGTTCCCGGCGGCAGGCACGGCCGACTATGCGACGGTGCAGGGCCAGGCGGTCACGCTGCTCGTCCAGCAGGCCGAGCGCGAGGCGAAGGCCGCGTCGCTCGGGATCAAGATCAGCGACAAGGACATCGACAAGCGGCTCGCGCAGATCAAGAAGCAGTATTTCGGCGGCAGCGAGACGAAGTACCAGGCGCAGCTGAAGAAGCAGCACCTGACCGATGCACAGGTTCGCCAGGACATTCGCTCGCAGCTGATCTCGGAGGCCGTGTTCGCGAAGGTGACCACGGCGGTCAAGGTTTCGGCCAGCGACGTGCACCAGTACTACATCACGCACCCGCAGCTCTACTCGACCGCCCAGACGCGCGACGTGCGGCACATCCTCGTCAAGACGAAGCCGCTCGCCGACTCGATCTACAGCCAGCTGAAGAGCGGCAACGACCAGACGTGGTGCAAGCTCGCGAAGAAGTACTCGCAGGATCCGAGCTCGAAGAACAACTGCGGCAAGCTGACCGTTTCGAAGGGCCAGACGGTGCCCGAGTTCGACAAGGTCGCGTTCGCGCAGAAGACGAAGGTGATCCACGCGCCGGTGCACAACGCGCAGTACGGCTGGTTCGTCATCGAGCCGGTCGGCAACGTCAAGCCGCGCTCGACGACGCCCGAGAAGCAGGTCGCGAACTCGATCAAGCAGCAGCTGCTTCAGACCAACAAGAATCAGGCGATGACCGACTGGGTCAGCAGCCTGACGAAGAGCTTCTGCTCGGGGTCCGCAGATCAAGTACCAGGTCGGCTACAAGCCGTCGCCGGACCCCTGCGCGTCGACGACGACCAGCGCCACGACGACCGGCTAGCACGCTCGTGTCGAGCACGTCCGTGTCGCTCGCGGAGGCGCTGATCGAGCTGCAGCAGCTGACCGAGCGCCTCCGGCGCGAGTGCCCGTGGGACCGCGAGCAAACCGCGCGAACGATCGTCCGGCACACCGTCGAGGAGGCCTACGAGGTCGCCGATGCGGCGCAGTCGGGAAACGACGAGAAGCTGCTCGACGAGATCGGCGATCTCCTGTTCCAGGTCTACTTCCTCGCACTGTTGTTGCAGGAGCGTGGAACAGGAGATCTAGAACAGGCTGCGCGCGGCATCCATGCAAAGCTCGTCTCGCGGCACCCGCACGTCTTCGGCGATCAGCACGCGCACAGCGCGGCTCGCGTCAAGGAGCGCTGGGAGGAGATCAAGCGCGACGACGAGGGACGCGAAGGCGTCTTCCACGAGGTCCCCGAGAACCTGCCCGGGCTTGCGTACGCGCGCAAGGTGCAGCAGCGAGCGAAGTCGGCCGGGTTCGAGTACCCGGATCTCGCCGGCGCGCTCGCCGACTTCGACGACGAGCTGCGCGAGCTTCGCGAGGAGCTGCCGCCGACGGACCCCGCGCCGGAGACGGAGCCCGACGCACGGGTCGCCGCCGAGCTCGGCGACCTGCTGTTCGCGGCGGTCAACGTGGCGCGGCGCCTGAACGTCGACCCCGAGCTCGAGGTCCGCGCGGCTGCGAAACGGTTCCGGACGCGCGTCGACCGAGCAGTTGAGCTCGCGTCCGCAGATGCGAAAGACTGGACGACGCTCCCGCTCGACGAGCAGGACGCCTACTACGACCAGGCCAAGGAGACAGAGTGAGCACAATCGCAGAGGTGCACGGCCGGCAGGTGCTGGACTCGCGCGGCAACCCGACCGTCGAGGTCGACGTCCGCCTCGAGTCGGGCCACCTCGGGCGCGCGATCGTCCCGTCGGGGGCGTCCACCGGTGTCCACGAAGCGGTCGAGCTGCGCGACGGCGGGCCGGAGTGGGGCGGCAAGGGCGTCGCGACCGCGGTCGCGAACGTGAACGGCGAGCTGGCAGCGTGTTGCGCGCGGACGGGACTCTGCCGACCAGGAAGGTCTCGACGCAGCGCTGATCGAGCTCGACGGCACGCCCAACAAGGGACGGCTCGGCGCGAACGCGATCCTCGGTGTCTCGCTCGCCACGGCGAAGGCGGCTGCCGGCGAGGCCGGGGTGTCGCTCTTCCGGCATCTCGGCGGGGACGGCGCGACCACGCTGCCCGTCCCGATGTTGAACGTGATCAACGGCGGTGTGCACGCGACCAACTCGATCGACCTCCAGGAGTTCATGGTCGTTCCGGTCGGCGCGGACTCGTTCTCCGAGGGCCTGCAAATCGGCGCCGAGGTCTACCACTCGCTGAAGAAGGTCCTCACCGAGCGCGGGCTCTCGGTCGGAGTCGGCGACGAAGGCGGCTTCGCCCCCGACCTCGAGTCGAGCGAGGCGGCGATCGAAGCGATCCTCGAAGCCGCAGAGCGTGCCGGACATCGCGAGCGGATCGCGATCGCCCTCGATCCCGCGACGAGCGAGGTGTTCTCCGACGGCGTCTACCGCTTCGAAGGCCGCGAGAAGACGAGCGCCGACCTGCCCGCATTCTGGGCGGAGCTCGTCGAGCGCTACCCGATCGTCTCGATCGAGGACGGCGCGGCGGAGGACGACTGGGAGTCCTGGGAGGCGCAGACGCGCCTGCTCGGCGACCGTGTTCAGCTCGTCGGCGACGATCTCTTCGTCACGAATCCGGTCCGGCTGCAACAAGGGATCGATCGCGGCGCAGCCAACTCGATTCTCGTCAAGGTGAATCAGATCGGCACGCTCAGCGAGACGATCGCGGCCGTGCGGCTCGCGCAGGCGAACGACTACACGGTGGTGATGTCGCACCGCTCCGGCGAGACGGAGGATGCGACGATCGCCGACCTGGCTGTCGCGCTCGGCACCGGCCAGATCAAGACGGGCGCGCCCGCCCGCTCGGACCGCGTCGCGAAGTACAACCAGCTCCTCCGCATCGAGGAGGAGCTCGGGCCGAAGGCGCAGTACCCGGGCTGGGACGCGTTCCCTCGCGCCAAGCGCTGAGCGCCTCGAGCGCCGCGACGCGGGCCGCAGGGCGAAAAGGTGTCAGACACCAGCACGTTCGTCGCCGGCGACGTGTCGCTACTGTGGAGGCGGATGGCAGCAGACAGGCGGCGGACGAAGATCGTGGCGACGATGGGGCCGGTCTCATCGACGCATGACGCGCTTCGGGCGCTCGTCGACGCGGGTGTCGATGCGATCCGTCTCAACCTCTCGCACGGCAACCACGAGACCCATGCCGCCGGCGCGGCGATCGTGCGTGAGGTCCAGGCCGAGACCGGCAAGCCGCTTGCGCTGATCGCCGATCTCCAGGGGCCGAAGCTGCGCATCGGCGACCTCGACGCCCCGCGCATCCTCCTCAAGGACGAGGAGCTGATCGTCGTCGGCGAGCAGCACGGGGCGAACGGCGAGCTGCCGGTGGCGCCGGCCGTGATCAGCGAGGTGCTGCGGCCCGGTCACGACATCCTGATCGACGACGGCCACGTGCGGCTGCTCGTCCAGGAGGTCGAGCACGGCCGCGCGCGCTGCCTGGTGATCGTCGGCGGCGAGGTGAAGTCCCACAAGGGCGTCAACCTCCCCGGCGTCCCGGTGCCGATTCCGTCGCTCACGAAGAAGGACCTCGACGACCTCGATTTCGCGCTCGCGCTCGGCGTCGACTTCGTTGCGCTGTCGTTCGTGCGGGCGGCCGCCGACGTGCGCGACCTTCAGGCGATCATCCGCCAGTTCGGCTCGCCTGCACGCGTGATCGCGAAGATCGAGAAGGCCGAGGCGGTCGAGGCGCTCGAGGAAGTGCTCGAGGAGTCGGACGCGATCATGGTCGCCCGGGGCGACCTCGGCGTGGAGATCGGCGCAGCCACGGTGCCGTTGCTCCAGAAGAAGATCATCCTGCGCTGCCTCGAGGCCGGGAAGCCGGTGATCACCGCGACGCAGATGCTCGAGTCGATGATCGAGCACGCGGAGCCGACGCGCGCCGAGGCGAGCGACGTCGCGAACGCGATCCTCGACGGCACGTCGGCGGTGATGCTCTCCGCCGAGACGGCGACGGGCAACTATCCGATCGAGGCAGTCCGGACGATGGACCAGATCGCTCGGGCCGTCGAGCCGTCGATGGGCTACCGCCACCAGGCGCCGGAGGCCGGCGAGCAGACGACCGTCAGCCGCGCGATGTCGAACGCCGCCTGCGATCTCGCGGAGACGATCGGCGCGCGAGCGATCCTCGTCCCGACGTTCACCGGCCGCACCGCTTCCGGCGTGGCGCGGCTGCGTCCGCGCCGTCCCATCGTCGGGCTCTCGCATCATCAGACGGCGTTGCAGCAGATGGCGCTCGAGTGGGGCGTCACGCCGGTGCTCATGCCGCAGACCGAGAACGTCGAGGATCTCTGGTCGCGCTCGCTCGAGTCGGCGCTCAACTCCGGGGGGATCGACAAGGGCGACCGCGTGGTGCTGACCGCGGGGACCGCCGTCAACCTGCCGGGCTCGACCAACGTGATCAAGGTCGACATCGCCTGACCGGCGCTCGCCGCCGCGAGGGAATCGCGGCGCGGCAGAGAACGAGGGTGGATGCCCCGCTTGCGTCCAACCCGCCTGCTCGCGATCGCCGGGCTCACGCTGGTCGCGTTCCTGTACTGGAAGCCGGCGCACACCTACCTGCATACGAAGAAGGAATTGCAGGTGCGGAACGCCGAGGTCGCCACACTTCGCGACCAGAAAGCACGGCTCGAGCAACGGCTCGCCAGGTCGGCGACCGGCGGTCAGCTCGTGCGTGAAGCTCGGCGCCTTGGCCTCGTGAAGCCCGGGGAGCGGCTCTTCATCGTGAAGGGCATTCCTGCCTGGCGCCACGCGCACAGCAAGCGCTGACCGATCGTCTAGCCTGCGGCGCGTGGGGGACAGGGAGATCGTCGCACGCCAGCTCGGCCGTGCGCCGCGTGCGTTCAGGCGCGTTGCGGTGCGTTGCCCCTTCGGCCGCCCGGCAGTGACCGAGCAGGCGCCGATCGACGAGAGCGGCCGCCCGTTCCCGACCCAGTACTACGTCACGTGCCACTACCTCGTCGCCGCGATCTCGCGCCTCGAAGCGGCGGGAGGTGTCGAGCGCTGGACGCGCGCCGCCGAGACCGAGCCGGAGCTCGCGCTCAGCCTCGCCACCGCGCAGGCCGAGCAGCGTGCGCTTCGGCCCGAGCTCGATGCGGGCATCGGCGGCTCGACCCGGAGCGGGAGCCTGAAGTGCCTCCACGCACACGCGGCGTTCGCGCTCGCCCGGCCGGGCTACGAGCTCGGTGAGCGGATCCTCGCCGAGCTTCCGTCACCGTGGCCCGACTCTTGCTGTACTCCCTGACGTGGACCTCGACCTGGCGCGTCAGCAGTGGCAGGACGGCGACCGCCGAGTCGAGGCGACGCGCGCCGACCCTCCCCACTATGTGCGGCTGACGGGCCAGGTCGACCTGATCGTGGCCGCGCTCCGCCTGCGAATCGGGCAGATCTTCACGCTCGCCGAGCTCGCCGACGCGTATGACGGCGCAGAGCGCTGGACCGGCGAGCTGCTCGACGACGCCGACCCCGAGGAGGCGCCGGCGACCGAGCCGGGCACGGTCGCGGATGCCGCGTTCCACGTCTATGCGCGTGGCGCGACGGACTACCACCCGTGAGGCGCGGCCTCCTCCTCGCCGGCGGCCTCGTGCTCGTCTTCCTCGTCGGACTGGCGTTCGGCGAGGCGTTGCACGACAACCCGGCACCGGGCGGCACCCAAACACTCGTTCGGACGCTGAGGCCGCTGCCGCTTGCGCCTGCGGCCCTCGAGACGGTGACGGTGACAGTACAAAGTCGCTGATCCGGGTTTAGGTACCATGAGGTTTGGTTACTTTCGACGTCAATGACGTATCCCGGAAGACGAGCACCGACAGGCGAACCCGACTGGCTGACCCTCGGACAGGCCGCCAAGTTCCTCGGTGTCGCCCAGTCCACGATCCGCAAATGGTCGGACCAGGGCCGTGTGCCCGCGTTCTACACGCCCGGCGGCCATCGCCGGTACCGGCGCGGCGACCTCGAGACGTTCCTCGCGCGCTCCGGCCCCGGCGCGCGTAGCGGAGGACCGCTCGTGCTCGTCGTCGACGACGACGAGCGCCTGCGGGAGTTCATCCGCGTCAACCTCGAGATGGAGGGCTACACCGTGCGCGAGGCGGCGAGCGCCGACGAGGCGCTCGAGGCGCTCGAGGACCAGGCTCCCGAGCTCGTGCTGCTCGACGTCGTGATGCCGGGCATCGACGGCTGGCAGATGCTCCAGCGGATGCAGAAGCGCCACGGGTCGATCCCGGTGATCATGTTCAGCGGCAAGGTCGACGACCAGCTCGCCGCCGACGTCGCGAGCCGCGGTGCAAGTGGGTTCATCGGCAAGCCGTTCGACCCGCAGCAGCTGATCGAGCGCGCCAAGCAGCTCGTCCCGGCCTGAGCCGCCGGGAACCAGGTTCGGGTTGGTAGAACCTGGTTCGGTTAGTCGTGAAACGTTAGAGCTCTTCGGCTGCGCGGAGCAACCCGCCGGCGATCACGCCGAGCGAGGCGACCAGGCTGATCCAGATCCCGATCCCGCGGCCGTCGGCCGGGAGCATGGAGTCGGGGATCGAGATGACGCGGATCAGGACGAAGATCGCCGCGAGCGTTCCGAGCGCCAGCACGAGCAGGCTCTCCGGGACGGCAGCAGGAAGCTCGAACCCCGACTCGCGCAACGTGACGAGCGCGAGCACGGCGACGCCGATGAAGAAGACGAGCTTGCCGAGGACGCCGGTGTGCCAGCCGATCACGGCCAGCTTCACGCCGACGCCCGAGCCGGCGTACCAGCCCATGAACGACGAGAGCGCGAGCACGAGGCCCGCGACCCAGGTAAGGCGCTCGCCGACGGCCCAGATGCCGGTGGGCGGCCTCGAATAGCCCGGCTGTGGCGCGGTGCCGGGGGTGCTCACCTCGAGCTCGATGTAGTCGGGTGGATCCACGGAGCTAAGTATGGGGCTCGGCCCGGTCGGCAGGGGCGTCTAGAGGCTTGATGTGGGTTGAGGTGCTTGAGGGGATGGCTCAGACCAAGCAGGTCGCACGGGTCGGGCGCAGGGCATAGCGGTGCCTACGTTCAAGCCCGACCCGTGCGAGATGCGCCGTGTCTGAGTCACCATGCCGTGAGTGCGTGAAACTCACGTCAAGCCTCTAAACGCCGAAGAGGGTTTGCAGCTCGTGCCAGGCCGCGAGGATCGCGAACGCGACCAGGAACACGAGCACGAGCAGGGTCACCCAGAAGCGAACGTTCGAGCGCCGCGTCGCGCTCTGGCGCTCCGTGCGGGCTCGACGGCGTGCCCGCTCGCGCCGGTAGGCGTGCTCGATCGCGAGCGGGTCGAGTGACGGCGCGTCCTCGGGAGGCGCCGGAGAGGTGCGAACTGGCTCAGCCATGGGGAAAGTGTAGGCAATATTCCCCCTTACGATGGTCGTCGAGGCCGGGCGGCTGCCCGTCGAACTGCTCGCCGACGCCGCGGCAGAGGTCGCCTCGACGGCGGATCTGCGCGCTGCGCTGTCCGCGATCGTCCGCGTCGCAGCTCGCGCCGCGGACGCCGACCTCGCGGTCGTGCGCGTGATCGACGTCGACGGGCACCTGGCGGCACGTGCCGTCGCGCCCGAGGGGTCGGCGCTTGCAGCCGAGGTCGCCGGCACGCGGTCGCCCCCCGAGCCGATCGCAGCGGGCGGCGTATCGGAGGCGGTCCGACGCGCCGCCGGACGCGTCCGCGCGGCCGGCACGCTCGCCGTGCCCGCACGTGCCGGCGGCCGAGTGGTCGGCTCGGTCGAGCTGCTCCGGATCGCCTCGCCCTTCACCGACGACGAACGCGCCGTCGCCGATCTCGTTGCGGCGCAGCTCGCGCTCGCGGTGCAGACGCTCTCGGCGGAGGGCGGCACCGCCGCGGCGAGCAGGCGCGTCAGGTGGCTCGAGCTGGCCGGTGAGGCGCTTGCTTCAGGCGGCGATGTCCGAAGGGCCGCCCAGCAGGCCGTGCGGATCGCGATGGAGACGACGGGCGCGCGTGCCGGGGCGCTGTGGCGGGTCGACGCGGAGACCGAGCTGGAACTGATTGCGTCGCTCGGCTCGTTCGACCCCGCGCTCGGCCGATCGGCCGAGCTCGTCCACTCGGCACTCGAATCGTGGCAGCCCGCCGCGGTCGAGCACGACCTGTCGCTGCCCCACGGAGCCCCGTTCGCGGTCACGCTGCCCCTCGGCCAGCCGGCCTTCGCGGTGCTGCAGCTCTTCTATCCCAGGGACACCGTCCCGCGCGAGACCGAGCTCGCCGCCCTCGCGGCCTTCGCGGCCCGGGTAGGGCACGCGCTGCGTGCCGGCGAGCGGTACCGCGCGGTCGAGCTCGAGCTCGGCCGCAGCCGGGCGCTCCTCGACGTCGTGGGCGAGGCGATCTCGCTGCTGTCACTCGCCCACACGCTGGAAACCGCCGTCGAGCGGATCGCCGAGCTGCTCGAGATCGACCAGGTCGGGGTGTACCTGCACGAGCAGGACGGACTGGTCGCCGCTGCCGGCAGGGGGCTCGCACCGGGTCACGAGGAGATTGCGGCTGCGCTGCTCGACGCAGTCCTCGGCCCCTTGCGCGCCCGCGCGGCGGTGCTCGCGGAGGCCGGCGGATCCGAGCCGCCGCTCGCACGCGTTCGTGCGGCGCTCGAGGCAGCGGGGCAGGCGGGGGCGCTCGCAGTGCCGCTGCGGGTCCGCGAGGAGCCGATCGGCCTGCTCGTCGCGTTCCTCGGCGGTCGGGCGCTCGGCGAGAGCGAGGTCGCGCTGCTCTCCGCGCTCGCCGCACAGCTTTCCGTCGCGGTCCAGAACGCGCGGCTGCACGAGCAGGCGACCGAGCTCGGCGAGGCGCTGACGAGGGTCCTCGCGTCGGAGCGCCAGACATCTCGCCAGGTGAACGCGCTCTACGAGATCTCGCGGTCGTTCGCGCAGAGCCTGTCGTTGGAGACGACGCTCGCGGCGGTCACGAAGACGATCGTCGAGGTGCTCGGTGTCGATGCGGCGGTGATTCGTGTTCCCGACGAGCGCGGCGACCAATTCGTTCCGCAGGCGGTGCACGTCGCCGAATCGCGGCTGAGCGACGCCGTGCGGACGATTCTCTCCCGGCCCCAGCCACGGCCGGCGCGCTCGCTCGAGCCACAGCCTCTCGACGTTGCGACCGCGACACGCCTCGGCGGAGCCCACGCGCTGCTCGTGCCGTTCCTCGGCAAGGGCTCGACTGCCGCATTGCTGCCGATCGCGACGGCGACCGAGCTGCTCGCCGAGCTCACGATCCTCTCGCTCGACCCGGCCGCACCGATCGATGCCGACACGCTTGCCACTGCGCGCACGATCGCGCGGCAGGCTGCGCTCGCAATCGACAACGCGCGCCTCTACCAGCAGCAAAAGCGGTTCGCGGAGACGATGCAGCAGTCGCTCTTGCCGCGCGAGCGGCCCGCCGTCCCCGGCCTCGAGGTCGGCGCCGTCTACGAGTCGGCTGCGCAGGTCGACGTCGGCGGCGACGTCTTCGACTTCCTCGAGCTCGCCGACGGCCGGCTCGCGGTCGTCCTCGGCGACGTCACGGGCCACGGCATCGATGCGACGGCAGACATGGCGATGGCGAAGTTCATCTTCCGCTCGCTCGCACGCGAGCACTCCGAGCCGTCGGCGTTCCTCGCACACGCGAACGACGTCGTCGTCGGAGAGATCGCGGTCGGCAAGTTCATCACGATGGCGTACCTGACCATCGATCCCGGCGGCGAGGTGCTCTGTGCGAGCGCCGGGCACCCGGAACCGCGTCTCGTCCATCCGGACGGACGCGTCGAGGGCCTGCAGGCAGGAGGGCTCGCGCTCGGCATCGACGCCGACGCAGACGTATGAGCAAGTGAGCGCCGAGCTTCCCGTCGGTGGCGCCGTCGTGATCTACACCGACGGTGTCATCGAGGCGCGCACCGGGCGCGAGCTCTTCGGGATCGAACGGCTCGACGCCGTGCTCGCCGCGTCGGCGCCGTCCGCGCCGCAGGCGATCGCCGAAGCGGTGATCGAGGCGTGCCGGGCGTACTCGGGCGGCAACCTCACCGACGACTGCGCGGTCGTCGTCATCAAGCGTGTGAACCTGCGCCGCGGGCAACGGAAGGCCGCTCGTGATCGGCCACCGCGGCGCTGCTGCGGTCGCGCCGGAGAACACGCTCGCTGCGCTCGAGGTCGCGGTTGCGGCGGGCGTCGACCTGGTCGAGTTCGACATCTCGCCCGGCCTGCTGCTCGGGCACTCGGAGCTCGAGCTGCCCGCCGACTCGATCGACCTCGACGCGCGCTCGACTATCTGCGCGGGCACGAGCTCGGTGTGCACCTCGACGTGAAGCTGCCGGGCTACGAAGCCGACGTCGTGGCGGCCGTGCGCCGCCATGGGCTGGTGGACCGGGCCATCTTCGCGACCGCGTTCGCCGGCAGCTCGCGGCGGCTCGCGCGGCTCGCGCCGGAGGTCCCGCGGGCGATCGGCTACCCGCGCGACCGGCTCGGCGTCTCGCGGTTTCGATGGCCGCGCGCGCTCACGCAGGCGGGTGCCGCCGCGCTTCGTCAAGCGATGCCGCTGCGGGTCCCGCTGCTCCTTCGCGCCGCCGACGCAAACATCCTCTCGCTCCACCACACGCTCTGCTCGCGCGCCGCAATCGCAGCGTCACACAGGCGTGGCGCGCCGGTCCTCGCCTGGACGGCCAACGACCCGCAGGTCGTGAGCCGCCTCGCGGGGCTCGGCGTCGACGCAATCGTCTCGGACGATCCCGGCGATGGCCCTGGCTACACTGCTTGAGCAGTGAAGCGTCTGCTCGCGATCGGCCTCTTCGCGTCGGGCTTCGTGGTTGCTGGAGTCTTCTCCGGCGCCGTGATTGCCGACGTCACCACGTCCCTCACGACGTCGACCGCCCCTGCGACGACGACGGGGGTGACGACGGCGACCACCACTGCCGTCACGACGTCCACCACCACTGCCGTCACGACGTCCACCACCCCGGCGAAGGTGACGACCCCGTCGGTCTCCGCCACGATCCCGAAGGGCGTTCGCGTCGCCGGCGTCCTGGTCGGCGGCCTGAAGCCCGCGGCGGCGGTGGCCACGGTGCAGCACGCGTTTCGCAAGCCGCTCGCGGTCGTCGTCAACCGGAGCCGCCTCGAGCTCGACCCGGCGACGGTTGCGGCCGCGTATTCGGCCACCGCGGTCGCGCGAGCGCGGATCGCCGCGCCTCGCACGAACGTCTCGCTCGCGGTTGCCGTGCGCGGGGCACCGGTGCGGGCCTGGGTGGCGAAGATCGCGCAGCGCTTCAACAGCGCGCCGGTCGACGCGACGCTGACGTTCCCGAATGCGCACCCCGCGATCAGAGGCGACCGTCCCGGCCGCCGGCTCGATGCGAAGCTGCTGACCGAGCGCATCGTCTCGACGCTGCGTTCCAACTCGCGACTGCCGGTGCGCGTGCGCACACACGCGATCGCCCCGGCGGTGACCGCGGACGCGTTCGCCGAGTCGATCGTGATCAACCGTTCGGCGAACCGCCTCTCTCTGTACGACGGCACGAAGCTGGAGCGCGCCTTCCCCGTCGCCACCGGCCAGTCGATCTACCCGACTCCGGCGGGGCGCTGGCACATCGTCGTGATGTGGAAGAACCCGTGGTGGTACCCACCGACGCAGGACTCCTGGGCAAAGGGCCTCAAGCCGGTGCCGCCCGGCCCGTCGAACCCGCTCGGCACGCGCTGGATGGGGCTGAACGCCCCCGGTGTCGGCATTCACGGCACCGACGAGCCGGGGTCGATCGGCTATAGCGCCTCGCACGGCTGCATTCGGATGCAGGTCCCGGACGCCGAATGGCTGTTCGAGCACGTCGACGTCGGAACGACGGTATACATCGTCTGATGCGGGTCCTGCGAGTCGTCGCGGTCGCCGCCGTGCTCTCGCTGCTCGGCCTGCTCGTCTGGGACGTCGCGCACAGCCACGGCGGCAAGGTCGCGCGTGAGGTCGACCACGGCCGCAGCGTCGTCGCGCCTGCGTTCTCGATGCCGCGCCTCGGGGGCGGCGGCAAGCTGTCGCTCGCCTCGTTCCGCGGCAAGGTGGTCGTCCTCAACTTCTGGGCCTCCGACTGCGTCCCGTGCAAGGACGAGCAGGCGATGCTGAACGCCGCCGCTGCGCAGTGGGCGGAGAAAGGCGTCGTCTTCCTGGGGATCGACGAGGTCGATCTGCACGGCCCGGCGAAGGCGTACCTGAAGCGCTACCGCGTCGCATATCCGAGCATCTATGACGGCGTCGGGACGGTCGCCGGCCTGTACGGCGTGACCGGGACTCCCGAGACGTTCTTCGTCGACCGGCGCGGGCGGGTCGTGCCCCCGCACATCATCGCCCGCACCGAGCGCGCGGATGTCGACGAAGGCATCAAGCGCGCGCTGAACGCGTGAAACGGGCCGTCGTCGCGTGCGCGCTGCTCGCGCTCGCGATGCTCGCCTTCGCAGCGGCCGCGCCGGCGAGCGAGCAGCACCCGACACAGGGCGAGCTCGAGGCGGAGCTCGTCTGCCCGAGCTGCCACGTTCCGCTCGACGAGTCGAACTCCGACGTGGCGCAGCAAATGAAGGCGTTCATTGCGGCCCACATCGCGCTCGGCTGGACGAAGAGCCGGATCGAGAACGCCCTCGCCGCGCAGCTCGGCGACGGGATCTACGGCGTCCCCCGCACCCACGGCTTCGACCTGCTCGCATGGCTGCTGCCCTTCGGCGGCATCGCGCTCGGTGCCGTGGTGATCGGGGGTGGCGCCTGGAAGTGGTCGCACAGCGGCACTCGCCCGGGTGCCGACCCGGCAGCCGGCCCGGCGCTCGACGCGGAGAGTGAGCGGCGGGTCGACGAGGAGCTGGCCCGCTTCGATGGCTGAGAAGCTGCCGGTCGCGTTTCTCGCGGGCCTCCTCTCGGTGGTGACGCCGTGCGTGCTGCCGCTCGTCCCCGGGTACCTCGCCGCGGTGTCGTCGCTCGAGGTGGGCGCACTCGGCAAGCCGGGCTCCGCACGGCGAATCGTGGTCGGCAGCGTGCCGTTCATCCTCGGTTTCACGGCGGTGTTCGTCGTGCTCGGCGCGGGGGCGGCGGCGATCGCGAGCGTCGTGCCGAAGTCGACCCAGACCCAGATCGCCGGCTTCGTGCTGGTCGTGATCGGCCTCGCGTTCATGGGGCTCCTGCCGTGGCCGCGCGGAACGGTCGCGCCGGGCCTGCTGCAGGGCGCGCGCCGGACGGGGTCGGGCGCCCTCCTGGGCGGCGCCTTCGCGGTGTGCGCGGCGCCGTGCATCGGCACGGTGCTCGCTTCCGTGCTCGTCCTCGCAAGCTCGACCGGGACGATCGCGCGCGCGGTCGTCCTGCTCGTCGCCTACTCGCTCGGCCTCGGAGCCGCGTTCGTGCTCGCCGGCATCGCGTTCGCACGCGCGATGAGCGCGTTTCGCTGGGTGCGCGACCACTACGGGGCTGTCCAGGTGGTCTCGGGTGCGACGCTCGTCGCGCTCGGCCTGCTGCTCTTCTTCCACCGCGACGCGTGGTTACGCGACGGCCTGAACCAGGTGCTCTCGCAGGTCGGGCTCGGAACGCTCTAGCGCGTCGCGCAGCGACTCGACGTCGATGCCGCGGTGCCGCGGCACGTACGGCGCCAGCCGGCGCAGCGCCTTCACGCGCTGGCGCTCGGCGGCGACCGGTTTTCCGCGCTCGCGCTGGTACGACGACACGACGACGTGCACCAGGCCCTGGAAGAAGTCGCGCTCTTCGGCCGCGCACGCGCGCCAGGCCAGCTCGAACGCCTCGTGGGCTTCGAACCACTCTCCGCGCGCCCCGAGCTCGAGCCCGTGCTCGTAGTGTCCTTCCACGCTGCTAACGTCGCGATCAGACATGGCGACGATCCTGCTGTGTGGGGTCGACCTCTTCATCCGTGGCAAGCTCGAGGGGGTCCTGACGGAGCACCGATTCGTGACGGCAGACGGTGTCGAGCCGCCCGATCTCGTGATCGCGGACATCGCGCGCATCGACGCCGCGGACGTCACGGAGACCTATCCGGATGTCCCGATCCTCGGCTACACGAACCACACGGACACCGCCGGGTTGCGCCGCGCGCATGCTGCCGGGTTCGACCAAGTGGTCGCGAAATCCGCGCTCTTCGAGCGCACCCGCGAGCTGATCGACGGTCTGCTTGCGTCGGTAGAGTAGGCCACCCGTGACCTACATCATCGCCGAGCCGTGCATCGACATCAAAGATCGCTCCTGCGTCGACGTGTGCCCCGTGGACTGCATTCACGAGGCCGGCCGCATCCTCGTGATCGACCCGGAGGAGTGCATCGACTGCGGAGCCTGCGAGCCGGAGTGCCCGGTCGAGGCGATCTTTCCCGAGGACGCGCTGCCCGACAAATGGGAGCCGTTCGTGAAGGTCAATTACGCCTACGGCGAGGGCATGGAGACGGTGAACACACTCGTCGACGCCTACGCGACCGAGCACAACGTCCAGAACGAACCGCTGGAGTAGATCCGAACCGCCGGGGAGCCCCCGGCGAATACGGCCCAGGATCACTATGGCTGACGACCTTCACGAGCTCTCTGCGCTGTACGCCCTCGACGCCCTCGACGGGGAAGATCGTGCGCGGTTCGAGGAGCACCTCGACGACTGTGAGCGCTGCCGCGGCGAGCTCGCCGGGCTGCAGGGGGCGGCGGGCGCCCTCGCGTTCGCGGTTGCCGGCCCGGCGCCGCCCGCGGAGCTGCGCTCGCGCATCGTCGAGGCAGCGCGGGCCGAGGGCCAGAACGTCGTCCCGCTCCGGCCCCGCCGCTCGCTCGCCCTGTCGGTGGCGGCCGCGGTCGCCGTCGCGGCCACGGCGGCGGCCGTCGCGTTCGGGCTCTGGGCCGCGTCGCTCGACCACACGCTCTCGGGCGAGCGCGCCGCGGTGAGCATCCTGGGCGACCCCCAGGCGCGGCACATCCCCCTGTCCGACGTGCGCGGCGTGCTCGTCGTCGCGCCGTCGGGCAAGGCGGCGCTCGCCGCCGACCTGCCGGCGCCGCCGCACGGGAAGGTCTACGAGGCGTGGGTGATCAACGCGAACGTCGCGCAACGCGCGGGCACGTTCACGGGAAAACGGGTGACGTTGACGACACCCGTGCCTGCCGGAGCGACCGTTGCAGTAACGCTCGAGCACGCAGGCGGCGTCGACAAGCCGACGGCGGAACCGTTGCTCAGCGCGACCGCTTGATCGCGCACGAATCGCGCGTTGCAACGACGGTTCCTTCGTTGACGTTGTAGTCAATTCACGTACGGTGCACGTGCGGCGCGGACACATGACCGACGCGTGCATTTCCTTTTCAGCAACGTGCGAACGAACCATGCTGTCCGCGTTGCACGTTACAAAGCAACGTGGTAGGGAATCGTGCACGCACAATCCACCCCAGGAGGTCTATTGATGACCCAAGAGGATTGGCGCGGGACCGGCGTAACGGACGACTCGTCCAGCGCCGACTCGTCCAACGCCGACTCGTCGAGCTCCGAGAGCATTGCAGCCGAACCCGCGCCCGCCATTGCAGCGGTCACGCGGTCTTCCGCTCGCTCGGGCTCGCGCAGCTCCGGCAGAAGCACATCGCGGAGTGCGAGCTCGGGGTCTGCGAAGAGCGCATCGAAGAAGCGCTCGTCGTCGATCAAGAAGAAGGCGGCGCCTCGCCGCAAGGCCGCGGCTCGCAAGACGACCGCGAAGAAGAGCACCGCACGCAAGACAGCCGCTCGGAAGACGACGGCTCGCAAGAGCACCGCACGCAAGAGCACCGCACGCAAGAGCACGGCTCGCAAGGCCGTCGCACGCAAGACGGGTGCTCGCAAGACCACTGCCCGGAAGACCGCCGCTCGCAAGAGCTCGGTCAAGAAGAGCAGCGCTCGCAAGAAGAGCACCGCCCGCAAGACGACTGCTCGGAAGAGCACGGCCAAGAAGGCCACCGCTCGCAAGAAGAGCACCGCTCGCAAGAAGGGCGGCGCGCGCAAGTCGGCGGTCCGGAGAAGCCCGGCGAAGAAGGGCACCGCTCGCAAGAAGAGCACCGCCCGGAAGACGACCGCCCGGAAGACCACCGCCCGCAAGAGCACCGCGAAGAAGAGCACCGCTCGCAAGACCACTGCTCGCAAGAGCACTGCGAAGAAGAGCACCGCTCGCAAGACCGGTACGCGCAAGGCGGCCTCTCGGTCGCGCACGGCCACACGGCGCAAGTGACCGCTGCCGGGCTCCCGGGCCCCGTCGCCACGACGGGGACCGGGAGCCGGCCGTTTCGCCACCTGTGAGGCGGTCGCTACGCTTTGGCCGGTCATGCAACCGAAGACTCTCGACCACGTCGCCTTCTGGGTCGCCGACCGCGAGCCGATTGCCGCGTTCTGCGAGCAGCACCTGGGCATGCACGTGATCGACCGCCAGGAGGCGTTCACCCTGCTCGGAAGCGATGCCCGCCGCGGCAAGCTCACGCTGTTCGACGCCGAGGGGCCGCGCGAGACCGGGGCGTTCGAGCACGTCGGCCTTCGCGTCTCGGACCTCGGCGCCGCACGCGCGGCGCTGCCGGCAGGCACCTCCGAGGTGTTCGACATCGGAGAAGGCATCCGCGTGAGGCTCGTCGAGGGCGAGACCGACGTCGAGTACGACCTCGATCACGTCGCCCTCCGCTCGAGCGATCCCGCGAGCACCGCCGTCGAGTACGAGCGCTACGGCTTCGCGCCCGCCGGGCCGGACCGCGTCGAGGTCGGCGGCGCGTACATCGAGTTCGAAGCCGGCGACCCGGGCGCTGCCGGAACGGCCGCTGCTGAATCACGTCGCAGTGCTCGTCGACTCCGCGGACGAAGTGATCGCCGACGCGACCGAGCTCGGGATCGAGGTCCAGTCGGTCGTCGATGCCGCGAACACGTACGCCGCGTTCCTCTGGGGCCCCGAGCGCGTGCGGATCGAGTACGTCGAGCACAAGCCCACGTTCTCACTGACGTGATCGTCGTCGCGGGGGCCGGGATGGCCGGCCTCGTCGCCGCCGCCCGGCTCCGCGAGCTCGGCTGCGACGTCGTCGTGCGCGAGAAGGGCACGCGGATCGGCGGCTCGATGCTCCTGTCGTCGTGCGTGATCTGGCGCCACCGGGACTGGGAAGACTTCCGAGACGAATGCGCAGCAGGCGACGAGCGGCTCCAACGGCTGATCTGGGAGCGTTTCGACGACGCGCTTGCCTGGCTCGAGTCGCTCGGCGCGCCGGTGGTCTGGCAGGAGACGGGCAACCCGCGGACGGTCGGCAAGCGCTTCGACCCGAAGGCACTCACCGAGTCGCTGGCCGCGCGCGCAGGTGAGATCGAGCTCTCCGCCGAAGGCCTCAGGGCCGAGCCGACGATCCTCTGCACCGGCGGCTTCGGCGCGTCATCGGAGCTCGTGACGCGGTACATCGCTCCCGCGGCCCCGCTGCGGCTCCGCGCGAGCCCGTGGTCGGAGGGCGACGGGCTGCGCCACGCCCTCGGTCGCGGTGCGGCGCTGTCGGGCGGGATGAACGAGTTCTACGGCCGCAACATGCCGGACGGTCCGTGGGACGAGACGCAACTCGTCTCGGTCTCGCAGCTCTACGGCCGCTTCGCGCGCATCTTCGACGAGGACGGCGTCGAGTTCTTCGACGGCGGCGACGTCTCGTGGTCCGAGACGAACGTCGTCCAGGCGACTGCCGGTCGCCGCGACGCGAAGGCGTACTACCTGCTCGACGAGGAAGCGCTCCGGCAGCGCGTCCGCGACCGGACGGTCGCCGAGCTGGTGGAGACCGCACCGCCGGAAGCGCGGACGCCGCTCGCCGACCTGCCCTTCGACCCCCCTGCCGGGACGTTCGCCGCCGTGCGAGTCGTCGCGTCGATCACGCACACGATCGGCGGGCTGCATGTGGACGACCGTGCCCGCGTGCTCGCGCGAGGACGGCTCGGCGCTCGACGGACTGCACGCTGCCGGCGTGGACGTGGGCGGCGTCGCGACCGGCGGCTACGCGAGCGGGCTCGCCCAGGCGCTCGTGCTCGGGCTTGCCGCGGCCGAGGACGTCGCAGCGGGCTGAAGAGGCTACCGCCCGATCGAGAAGGCGCACGGGCGGCTGTCGCCCGGCAGCGGCGAAGGGCCGATCTTCGAGATCACGAGCTTCAGGTCGCCCTCCTCGAACTCGTGGCCCACGCGCGGCAGCTCGCCGGGCTCCTCGCGCAGCGTGTAGCCCGCGGGCGACCAGACGAAGAGGAGATGGCCGTCGCCGTCGCTCATCGGCGGAAGGCTAGTCCTTAGCGCCGCGTGGCGTACGGCGGCAGGCGTGACCCGGACCTTCGTCCCCGCGTCGTCCGCGTCGACCGAGATCGAGCCGTGCAGCTGCTTGACCCGTTCCTCGACGAACTCGAGGGAGCGGCGGCGGCGCTCGGGCTCGGCGTCGTCGGCGACGGTCGTTTCCATGCCACCGTCCGCGGTGGGCGCGATTCGCACCGTGACGCGCGTCGGCGGCCCGCGGCGGACCGCCTGGTCGAGCAGCTCCCGGATGATCGTGTAGAGCGCGACCTGCGCCGTCTCGCCCATCTTCTCGGCCTCGTCGACGTAGAGGTCGATCCGCAGGAAATGCGCTCGCTCCGACCTGCTCGGCGAGCTCCTGAAGAGCCGGGCCGAAGCCCTGGTCGCGCAGGACGACCGGCTCGAGCGCGAACGAGAGGTCGCGCAGCTCGCGGATCGTCGTCGCGCTGCCGCTCGAGCGCGGACGCGAGGATCTTCGTCGCGTCGTCGATGTTGCCGGTCGTGACCGAGTGGAGCGCGGCGTCGAGCATCAGCGCGATGCCCGCCAGGTTCTGGACGGGCCCGTCGTGGAGGAACAGGGCGATGCGCCGCCGCTCGTCCTGCTCGGCCGCGATCAGACGGTCGAGCGGTTCCGAGTCGCTCAAGAGTGAGCCTCTAATCGATGATCGCTTCGCGAAGCGCGATCGCGACCGCGTGCGTGCGTGTGTCGGCCTCGAGCTTCGTGAGGATGTGCCGGACGTGGCTCTTGACCGTCTCCTGCGAGATGAAGAGCCGTCCTGCGACATCGGCGTTCGACATGCCGTCCGCGAGCAGCTGGAGGATCTCGCGCTCGCGCGTCGTGAGCATGTCCGTCTGGTCCTTGCCGGAGAGGAAGGCGGGCATCAACGCGGGGTCGACGTACCCTTCGCCCGCCGCGACCTTCTCGATCGCCCGCACCAGGGTCTGGTGCGGCGCCTCCTTCAGGATGTAGCCCTTCGCGCCCGACTCGAGCCCGCGGCCGAGCAGTGACCGCTCCGAGTACGCGGTGAAGATCAGGACCTTCGAGTCCGGCACCTTCTCGGTCAGCAGCTTCGTCGCCTCGAGCCCGTCCATGCCGGGCATCCGCACGTCCATGATCACGACGTCCGGCTTGCGTCGCTCGGCGAGCTCGACCGCAGAAGCACCGTCGGACGCCTCGCCGATCACGCGGATGTGCGGCGCGCGCGAGAGCGAAAGTCGTAGGCCTTCGCGCACGACCTCGTGGTCGTCGACGATCAGTGCGGTGATCTCGTCTGCCATGGGACGGAGGATTGTATGCTCAAAAGAGGGAAAGCTGTTCGGCCGCTTGCCGGCAGGCGCAGCTTGCACCGGTCGCCGGTCGCGGATCCCGTGCTCGCGCGCAAGGGCACCGACGAGCTCGCGTGCCGGGGCTGCGACCGGCGTGGGAGGTAGGCGCGGCGCGCGTACAGCGCGCTCGTACTCCGGGCAGCAGCTCGGGCCAGTCGCGGGCGAGGCAGTCGAGGAAATGCTCGCGCGTGCCCGGCCTCAGGTAGAGGAGGTTCGCCCAGATGCCGCACGCGCCGGCCTCGCGCGCGGCGACGACCTCGCGCCGATCTGCCGTGGGCGGTCGGAGAGCCCGGGCAGGATCGGCGCCATGCCGACCGAGGCGCGGACGCCGGCCTCGACGAGCGTGCGCAGCGCGCGCAGTCGCTGCCGGGGCGGCGCGGTCCCGGGCTCCGTCGTCCGCCAGACGTCCTCGTCGAGCGTCGGGACCGAGAAGGTGACGCGACACGCGGTCACGCCGCGCCGCCTCGGCAAGCACGTCGACGTCGCGCACGATCAGCGGGCCGCGCGTGATGATCGAGAACGGGTTGGCGGCGTCGCGCAGCACCTCGATGCACGCGCGCGTCAGCCGGTAGCGGCCCTCCGCGGGCTGGTACGGATCGGTCGCGGCGCCGATCGCGATCGCGCCTCCGTCCCACGAGCGCCGGCGAGCTCGCCGCGCAGCACGTCGGCGACGTTCACCTTCACGCGGATCGACGTGCCGTAGCGGTCGTCGGAGGGCCGGTCGGCGCGTTGCTCGAACGCCCGGACGTAGCAGAAGGTGCAGCGGTGGACGCAGCCCATGTACGGATTGAGCGACCACTCGAACGGCATGCCCTGGACGCGGTTCAGCGCGACCTTGCACGGCTCCTCGCGGTACTCGACGCGCATCCCCGCAGTATACGAACATATGTTCGTGTCGTCCAGCCCGCGGCTATACTCCGCCCACTGATTCGCGTGGACGACGACCTGCCGCCCAGTACGCGACGCGCCGGTGGGCGCGACGTGACCTTCGTCCTCGAGCTGCTCGCCCTGCTGGGCCTGATCCTGCTGAACGCCTTCTTCGTGGCGGCCGAGTACGGCCTCGTCACGTCGCGGCGGACGCGGATCATGGAGCTCGAGCACGCAGGGCAACCGGCGCGCCCGCGCGGTGCTCCGGATCACGTCGAACCCGCCGCGCTTCATCGCGGCGATGCAGCTCGGCGTCACCGTCTCGACCTCGCGATCGGTGCCCTGGGCGAGCAGGTGCTCGCACACAAGCTCGACGCCGTCATGGCGACGGTGCTCGCCGTCATCCTCGCGCTCCTGATCATCACGTACCTCCACGTGGTGATCGGCGAGCTCGTCCCGAAGGGCATCGCGCTCGGCCATCCGGAGCGGACCGCGCTCGCCGTCTCGAGCCCGGTGCGGTGGTTCTTCATCGCCCTGCGGCCGCTGATCTGGCTGCTGCAGACGCTCGACGACGCGATCCTGCGCCTGCTCGGCCTCGAGCCGCCCGGCGCCGAGCACGAGGCGCACTCGGAGGCCGAGCTGCGGATGCTGCTCTCGAGCTCGGCCGAGCAGGGCGAGATCGAGCACGGCGAGCAGGAGATGCTCTACAAGGTCTTCGACTTCGCCGACAAGGAGGTCTCGGACGTGATGGTGCCGCGGCCCGAGGTGGTCGCGATCTCCGTCGAGCTACCGCCGCGACGAGGCGCTCCAGGCCGTCCTCGACTCGCCGTACACGCGCTACCCGGTCTATCGCGAGTCGCTCGACGACATCGTCGGCGTGCTGCACGTCCGCGACCTGATCGAGGCGATGCACGACCGCGGCCTCGCGGCGGTCAACATCGAGGATCTGTCCGGCCGGCGTACATGGTCCCGGAGACGAAGGACCTCGCCGCGCTGCTCAGCGAGTTCCGCCGCACGAACCAGCACCTCGCGGTCGTGATCGACGAGTACGGCTCGATGGAGGGCATCGTCACGCTGGAGGACCTGCTCGAGGAGATCGTCGGCGAGATCGAGGACGAGTTCGACCTGCCGGACGAGTCTGTCGAGCGCGTCGACGACGACACGATCCGCATCGACGGCACGTTCCCGATCGACGACTTCAACGAGCGGTTCGGCTGCGACCTGCCGCTCGAGGATTACCACACGGTCGCCGGCTTCGTCTTCGGCCAGCTCGGGCGCGCGGCCGAGCCCGGGCGACGAGGTGACGCACGAGGCCTCGCTTCCGCGTCGACGCGGTCGAGGGGCAGCGGATCGATCGGCTGACGGTCACCTTCCAGCCCTGGCACGCGCGCGCGGCCGAAGCCGGCGAAGCCGGCGACGCAAGCGGCGGCGGTGGTGGTGTCTGACACCCGCCTGAGCTTCGGGCTCGCGCTGCGACGCGAACAGGTGTCAGACACCTCTTCGAAACGCGCTACGAGCTCGTGCCGCGGGGCAAGGTGTCAGACACCAGCCAGCGGCCTGAGCGTGGGGTAGAGCAGGCGGAAGCGCTCGTAGCCCTCTGAGTAGGCCGCCGTCCAGGCGGCGTCGGGCTCGACGCGGTCGCGAACGCGCACGCAGCGCGCCACCGCGTCGGCCGCGTTCTCGAAGAAACCGTCACGGATCCCCGCGAGCAGAGCTGCGCCGAACGCCGAGCCTTCCTCGGACTCCGTCCGCTCGAGTGGCAGGTCGAGCACCGAGGCGACGATCCGCAGCCACAGGTCGCTCGTGGCCCCACCGCCGGAGGCACGGCCGACCTCGGGGCGGACGCCGAGTGAACGCAGCAGCTCGAGCGAGTCGCGCAGCCCGTACGCCACGCCCTCGAGCGTCGCGCGCGCGAGCGCGCCCCGGTCGTGACGGAGGGAGAGGCCCGTGAACGCGCCGCGGGCGTCCGGGTCGGGATACGGGGTGCGCTCACCTGCCAGGTACGGCGCGAACAGCAGTCCCTCGGTTCCGGGCGCCCACCGCGCCGCCTCCTCGTCGAGCACGCCGTAGCCTGCGCCGACGGCGCGGCGCAGCCAGGCGAGCGACCCGGCCGCGCTCAGCATCACGCCCATGGCGTGCCACGTTCCGGGCACTGCGTGGCAGAAGACGTGCACGCGGGCCTGCGGCGTCGGGCGCGTAGGCCGGCAGCACGGCGAAGACGACGCCCGACGTGCCGAGCACCACCGACACGGCACCCGGGCTGACGATGCCGACGCCGAGCGCGGCCGCCGCCTGATCGCCCGCGCCGGCGATCTCGGTCGACTCGTGCACGGGCGGCAGCCATTCGAGTGGCACGTCGAGCGCGTCGCAGACCTCGCTCGACCAGCGCCGCCGGGCAACGTCGAAGAGCAGCGTCCCGGAGGCGTCGGCGACGTCGATCGCATGCTCGCCCGTCAGGCGGAAGCGAACATAGTCCTTCGGAAGCAGCACGTGCCGGATCCGCGCGTAGACCTCCGGCTCGTGGCGGCGCAGCCACAGGAGCTTCGGCGCGGTGAAGCCGGTGAGCGCGCGGTTGCCCGTCAGCTCGATCAGGCGCTCGAGCCCGACGCGCGACTCGATCTCGGCGCACTCGGCGCCGGTGCGCTGGTCGTTCCAGAGGATCGCGGGACGCAGCACTCGGCCGTCGGCGTCGAGCACGACGAGCCCGTGCATCTGCCCCGAGAAGCCGATCGGGCCGTTCGGGAAGCCGCTCCAGGCACGCCTGGGCCGCGCGCCACCAGTCCTCGGGATCCTGCTTGGCCCAGCCCGGCTGAGGCGTCGAGAGCGGATACTCCTCGGAGGCGGTCGCGATGATGCTGCCGTCGTGGGCGATCGCGATCGCCTTGACGCCGGTCGTGCCGACGTCGAGGCCGATGAGGGCCTGTGTCACGCGCCGAGTGCGGCGTAGACGAGTTCGTAGGCGCGGACGGCGTCTTTGGCCTGTTGGGCGTTGTGGAGGGCGGGCTCGTCGATCTTGGCTGCGACCCTGTCGATGAAGTTCCATTGCAGGATCGAGCGTTTGACGGCGCCGACGGCGTCTTCGGTGTAGGGGTAGAGGTCGAAGCCGAGCCGCTCGCCGTTGTCGCCGTAGCCGGCGCGGCGCAGCTCGACCGCGAGCTCGAGTGTCTCCATGAAGGCGGTCGCGCCGACCATGTTGTCGTCGTCGAAGGTGCCCCAGCCGGAGTTCGCGTGCTGGTGGCCCGAGCAGCCCCTCGCCGGCGAGGAGGGCGGCGTATTCGGCCAGGTTCTCGCCGTTCATGATCAGGTGCTGCCAGTCCATGTTCACCTGCACGTTGTCGATCCCCTGGGCACGCAGGGTGTGGATCACATGCAGCGCCATCCCGATGTTGCGCATGAAGATCTTCATCGCCGGCTCCGAGTTCTTGTGCTCCAAAAACACCGTCACCCCACGTGTCTTTCGCATGGGCGGCCGCTGCGGCGACCCCGTCGATGAACCGCGCCCAGGAGGAGCCGTAGGGGGTCTGGAAGGGGTAGTTGTAGCCCTCGATCCCCGGCCAGATGATGAACTGCGCCCCCAACTCCCCCGCCAACTCGATCCCCTCGAACGTCAACCGGAGCGCCGCCTCCCGGGTCGCGTCGTCGGGAGAGGAAAACCCACCCTTCGCAAAGCGCGGATCGAGGTGCAGCCCGCTCGCGAGACAGTAGATCCCATGCCCCCCAAGCGCCTGCTGCACCGCCGCCAGGTTCTCGCGGGAGAGCTCCTGCGGATAGTGGAACTCGTAATCGTCCATCAGCCCGCCCAACCCCGCAACCGCCGTCTCCACCTTCTCCACCGTCGAGACCCCCGCCAACTCCGGCTTATACCCACCCGGATTGAACCGCGTCGCCATCGCCCCAAACGCCCAAATCCCCAAAGACATCTTCATGCGCCTGACCCTAACCTGCGCGGCTCGGCGGAGTCTAATTGTCTGTTCGGACTTGACTCGGAGCGCCAGATACGGGAGCGTTGATGAGTCAAGAACTTCCGCCCGATCGGTTCGCGGCGCGGCCAGACCCCCCTGCGCGCTCAAGCTCCGGTCAGAAAAACAACGAAAAGGAGTCCAAGTGCAGAAGGTTTTCAGATGGTCGACGCTGCTGCTTGTCGTCGGCCTCGCGGGAATCGCGACGCTGGTTGTCGCGTCCGCTTCCGCCCACACGGCGAAGAAGGCGGCGAGCGTGCAGGTGTGCGTTCTGCTTCCTGACACGAAGTCGTCGGTTCGCTGGGTGCAGTTCGACGCCCCCGACATGAAGGCGGCCTTCAAGAAGGCGGGCGTCTCCGCGTCGATCAACAATGCCCTGAACGACCCGCTCAAGCAGAAGGCACAGGCGCAGGCCTGCATCGCTGCCGGCGCGACGGTCGTGATCGAGACCGCACTTGACAACGGCTCCGCTGCGTCGATCGAGAAGCTCTTCACCTCGAAGGGCGGCAAGGCGATCGACTACGACCGCCAGGTCACCGGCGGTACCGCGTCGGTGTATGTGACCTTCGACGGCAAGGCGGTCGGCAAGGCGCAGGCCCTCGGTGTCATCGCCGCGATGAAGGCGAACGGCACCTACAAGGGCGGCACGGTCGCTCAGCTCTGGGGCGGCCAGACCGACCAGAACGCGTACTGGTTCCAGTCCGGCAACCTCGCGGTCTTCAACCCGCTCTTCGCAACAAAGGCGATCAAGCGGGGCCCGCAGCAGTTCGTGCCCGACTGGGATGCGAACAACGCGGCGACCATCTTCAGCCAGATGCTCGTGAAGACGAACAACAACATCCAGGGCGTGCTGGCGGCGAACGACAACATCGCCGGCGCGGTCATCGCCGACCTGAAGGCGAAGCACCTGAAGCCGCTCCCGCTCTCCGGCCAGGATGCGTCCGTCCAGGGCGTCCAGAACATCATCTCCGGCTGGCAGTCGGGCACGGTCTACAAGTACGTGCCTGACGAGGCGAACGCCGCCGCTGAGGCTGCGGTCGCGCTCATCAAGGGCCAGAAGCCGAAGTCGAACGGGACCCGGCCGAACGGCAAGCATCCGGAGCCGACCAACGCGCTCCCGGTCGTCTGGATCACGAAGCACAACTACACGCGCCTCTTCACGGACAAGTTCCTGAAGCGGAGCGACGTGTGCGTCGGTACGTACAGGCAGTACTGCAAGTAGGATCACGCACGATCCGTGGTGGAGGCGCCTCTCGGGGCGCCTCCACCACGACTAAGTGACGATGAGCGAGACCCCACTTCTCCAACTCCGCGGCATCACGAAGACCTACGGTTCGGTCGAGGCGCTGACCGACGTCGACTTCGAGGTCAACCCCGGTGAGGTGATGGCGCTCGTCGGCGACAACGGCGCCGGCAAGTCGACGCTGATCAAGTGCATCGCCGGCACCCATGCCTACGACAGTGGGCAGATCCTCTTCGAGGGCCAGGAGGTCAACATCCACGGCCCGAAGGACGCGGCCCGCCTCGGGATCGAGGTCGTCTACCAGGATCTCGCCCTCTGCGACAACCTCGACGTCGTCCAGAACATGTACCTCGGCCGCGAGGTGAACCGGTGGCAGATCCTCAACGAGGCGGCCATGGAGCACACCACCGCCTCGACGCTCAAGAGCCTCGCGGTGACGACCATCTCGTCGATCCGGCAGCCGGTGGCAACGCTCTCCGGCGGCCAGCGCCAGTCCGTCGCGGTGGCGAAGGCCGTCCAGTGGAACTCCAAGCTCGTGATCCTCGACGAGCCGACCGCGGCGCTCGGCGTGGCGCAGACGGAGCAGGTGCTCGCACTCGTCCGCCGCCTCGGCGAGCAGGGGCTCTCGGTCGTGATCATCTCGCACAACCTCCACGACATCTTCGAGACGGCCGACCGGATCACGGTGCTCCGGCTCGGACGGAACGTCGGCATCTTCGACCGTCGCTCGACGACGCAGCAAGCAGTCGTCGAGGCGATCACCGCCGGCGTGCCCACGAAGGTCTCGGGCATCCCGTCGACGGAGCCGGCCGGAGGCACGGCATGACCTCCGCCGACGTCGTCGGCCCCGACGCCCCGAAGCCCGTGGAGGCGGAAGAGGCCCCGGGCGGCCTCGCCGGCCTCTACCACCGGGCCTGGCTCAACCTCAGGACCGGCAACCTCGGTCCGGCCCCGATCATCTTCGGCCTGATCCTCGTCGTCGTCCTCTTCGGGCTCACGGCGACGAACTTCTTCACCGCCGTCAACTTCACCAACCTGATCAACCAGATGGCCGGCACGGCGATGCTCTCCTTCGGCGTCGTCTTCGTCCTGCTGCTCGGCGAGATCGACCTGTCGATCGGGTACCTCGCGGGCATCGGTGCGCTCGTCGTGGCGGAGCTGCAGCTGCCGGGAAGCGGGCACCAGCTGAACGGCATCCTCGCGATCCTGATCGCGGTCGCCGTCTGCGCGGCGATCGGCGGCGTTCAGGGGTCGATCGTCGCCTACGTCGGGGTGCCGTCGTTCGTCGTCACGCTCGCCGGCTTCCTGATCTGGCAGGGCGTGATCCTGAACCAGCTCGAGCAACGCGGCACGATCATCATCCAGGACCGCTGGATCAACTACACCGACAGCTACGCGTTCTCACACGTCGGCGGCTACATCGTCGCGCTGATCATCACGGCGCTGTATCCGCTCAGTGTCATGTACAAGCGGATCGCTGCCCGGGGCACGCAGATCGCTGCGGTGAACTGGACTGCGTTCGTGTTCAAGACGGCAGGGATCGCCATTGCCGCGTTCGGCACGGTCGCGATCGCGAACCACGGCAAGGTGATCGCGACGTCGCTCGGCTTGCCGCTCTCAGGCGTGATCGTGATCATCTTCTTCATCCTGCTGACGTTCCTGGCGAAATGGACGACCTTCGGGCGTCACGTGTACGCCGTCGGTGGGAACGCCGAGGCTGCCCGCCGGGCCGGCATCAACGTGCCGCGCATTCGTGTCCTCGTCTTCATGCTCTCCGGCGCCATGGCCGCCCTGGGCGGGATCATCTTCGCGTCGCAGGTGAACTCGGTGGCGCTGACGTTCCCGCCGGGCAACCTGCTGCTGAACGCGATCGCCTCCGCCGTGATCGGCGGCGTGAGCCTGTTCGGCGGCCGCGGCGAGGTGCGCGGCGCGCTGCTCGGGGCCGTGCTGATCGGGACGCTCCAGAACGGGCTGAACACCCTCAACGTGTCGAACGGCTGGATCTACATCATCACCGGCCTCGTGCTCCTGGCCGCGGTCACGCTCGACACGATCGCCGTTCGCCTGCAGGCCCGCTCCGGCCGGTAGCCCGCTACTTGTTGCGCTCGCGTCGCGCGGGCAGAACGCGGTACTTGACGATCAACCCGAATCCGGCGAGCGCGAAGAAGGTGCCGGCGGTCGCGGATCCGCTCACGTAGATGATCCCGCCGAGCAGGATGAGCAGCGCGCCGATGACGGTGCCTGCCGTCGGGGTCTGGAGCTTCTGGAGCAAGGCGACGGCGACTGTACTCGTCAGGGCGCGAGCTTGCGCGACACGAGCCTGCCGATCTTCGTGCCGAGGGCCCGGCCCGCCGCGACGTCGCCCGGCAGCTCGGTGCCGCGGTCGAGGCCCTGCGCCGCGGCCAGGGCGGCCGGTCCGGCGAACGAGCGGCCGGTGAACGCCGTGAGCACCTCGTCCGCCGCGTAGGCGAACGCGCTGTCACCGGACGCCCAGCCCGGCGACGGCGGCGTCGGGGCGAGCGGGCTCCAGCGCGCGCCCGGTACCCAGCGGCCGGCGCGCAGGACGACCTGCTGCCCGCCGACGCGCTTGATCAGCCCGGGAACGAGCGGCAACTGGTCGTTGAAGGCCAGGTAGCGGATCATCGAGATCGGACGCGGGGAGGAGTACGCACGCTTCGCGCCCCAGGCGGAGACGGCTGCGTCGTTGAGGGCGCCGTTCAGGGCGAGATCGAGCCTGACGTCGCGTTCCAGACGCGCGGCGGCCCCGGTCACTGAGGGCAGCGACGCGGCGATGCGGTTCCAGCCGAGCGGCGATGCGTCCACGACCGACGGGGCGGCGGCCTGCGACGTGGCGCGGATCGCCGCGACAGCGGCCTGCTTGTACGCGGCGCTCGACGGGTCGCCGAGCCGCGGCGCGCTGGCAGCGACGCGCGGCGCGAAGGTGCTCACGCGGCCCCACTGCGAGTTCTCGAACGTCTGAACGTCTGCCGGGACGGAGCCGCCGCCCTGCGCGGCCTTCACCGAGAGGGCCAACGGCTGCCAGAAGGTCGGGTCATGCACTGTCGAGCCGGCGGCCCCGACGACCAGCGGCTCGTTCAGCGGCGTGTAGGTCGGGTCGGCGTAATGGAGTGCCTCGTTCGAGCCGTCGTTCCGGCCGGCGGCGATCGCGGCGGCGCCGATGCGGTTACCGACCGCTGCCGCCGAGCTCCCGGACGTGCGCGTGAAATCGGGTGAGAGGCAGAGCGCGCGGAGCTGCCCGCTGAGGAGCGTGAAGGCCCGGTCGAGGTTCGCCCCGTAGGACGCGCGCCAGACGAGCAGCCGGTAGGCGGCATAGCTGATCGCCGTCTCGCGGGCCTGCTCCCCGCTGGTCGCGTGCCAGGCCCGCGAGACGGTCGTCGCGAGGTCGAAGAGGTCGCGGGCCTGCACCGGCTCGGACGCGCCGCCGAGCCGGAGCACGTCGACCGCCGCGTCGTTCCAGATCCGCGCGATCGACCGGCCGTGCTGCGGTGCGGCCGTGCAGCTCTGGAGCTCGGGCCTCGCAGCCGTGGCGGCGGCGATCGTCACGGGCAGCGGGGACGCGATCTGCACCACCCGGTTGGCGGTGACGTTCCTGCGCACGCTCGTGCCCCCCCATGGGTACCGCACGGTGAGCGACCTGACCGAGGTCGTCGCCCCAAGGCCGAAGTGGACGCGCTGGTCCTCCGACGAGAGATAGCTGCTTCCTGCCTGCACGATGCGCGTCAGGCGCTGCCCGTCCGGGAGAACGGCGGTGACGACCGCACCAGGGGCGAATCGGGACAGCTCCACGTCGAGCCAGTGCCCACTCGGGCCCGTGGGGTGGAGGAGCACGAGCTTGCCGCCGATCGTGTTGATCGCGATATCCATCCGCCCATCGTTCGCGACATCAGCCGCGGCCACGCCGCGTCCGTTCAGGCGCATACCCTTGGCCGCGATCACGCCCTTGGCGTTCCCGAAGGCTCTCGCGCCGGTGACGGGCGCCAGGACGCGCACGGCTTCCGCGTCGGCCGAGAGGCTCGTGACCGGGATTGCCCCGGCGGCGAGCAGCAGACCGGGCGTCCCCGAGTTCGCGAAGTCGACCCACGTCGCGCCCCAGCCGGCAAACGCGGTGCCGAGCGCCGGGTCGAAGCGTCGCCGCACGCTCGCGAACGCGCCGCCCGCGGTCTGTACGTAGGCGGCGGAGGGCTCATTGCGCGAGTTCGTCACGAACAGGCCGAGCCGCCCGCCCGGCGTGACGCTCCATGCCACTCCCATCCCGGCATAGGGGTCGGCGACGCCGGCAGCGGCGGCGCGCTCCTCGAAGCGGAAGCCGAGCCCTGCCGGATCGGCGTTCGCGCCACCGGGCCAGGGCACGTTGACGTACAGCTGGTTCGGGTCTTCGTCGTTCGCGACATAGATGTCCGGGCGGCCGTCGCCGTTGACGTCCGAGAACGTCGCGCCGAGCCCGTGGCGGAAGCTGGAGGCTTCGAGGCCTGCCTGGTCGCCGACCTCCTTGAAACGCCCGGCGCCCTTGTTCAGATAGAGCAGGTCGCGGACGCCCGCCACGTTCGTCGGGAAGCCGGCGAGGGAGTTCTGCACCGGCTCGCCGAGGTCGGAGTAGCCGGCGACGAAGATGTCCGGCCGGCCGTCGCCGTTCACGTCCGCGACGGCGGCGCCGGTGTACCAGCCGTTCGCCGGGAGCTGCGCCTCGGTGAATGTCCCGTGCCCCGTGTTCCAGAGCACGTCGACGCCGGTTGTCGTCGTCACCACGAGGTCGGTGTGGCCGTCGCCGTTCAGATCCGCGGCGACGCAGCCGTCGCCCTGGACAGGCAGGTCGGCGTGGGAGGAGGCGCTGACGTTCTTGAACGTGCCGTCGACGTTCTCGAACAACGCGGTGCGGGGGAGGCCGCCGTGCGCTTCCCACTCCGAGGCGTCCGCGCTCGCGTAGGAGTTGACGACGAACAGGTCCTGCCCAGCCGTCGTTGTTGAAGTCGAGCCAGCAGACGCCCCCGCCCATCATCGCCTTGGTGTCGTTGGACATGCCGAAGCGGAACGCGCCCTGCTGGAAGTCGAGCCCGAGCGACGGCGCGAGGTTCGTCAGCCGCAGGCCGGCGAGGGCCGAGCTCTCTGGGCCGGGCGATGCGACCTGGGTCGGCGCCGCGACGGCGAGCGTCCAGTGGCCGCTCGCCTGCTGGCGCAGCTGATAGGTCTGGCCGGCGAGCTGGGCGACCGCGAACGGCGGGTCCTGGTCACGTCCGGGCGCAAGGTGCAGGGTCAGCCGGTCGGCGGCGGTCGCGTGAACGCTCGACAGCAGGTCGTGCGCGATCAGCTGTGCCGTGTGGAGATCGAGCTGGGTCTGCACGCCGTGTGAGGGCAGGATCGTGATCGGGGGCAGCGCGCCGGACGGCAGCGCGCGGAATGCCGTGCCCGACTTGGTGTGTGAGAAGGCGATCATGCCGCCGAACGCGACGAGCACGGCCGGGATCGCCACCAGCGCGAGGCGCCGGTCGACCGGGACGGGCCAGCGGCGCAGCACCGGCACGGCCAGGCACACGACGGCCAGCGACGCGAGCAGCGCCACCTTGCTCGCGAACTCCGTCGTCGTCGGCGCGATCATCAATGACGCGAGCAGCCCGAGTGACACCGCATAGATGAGTCGGTGGGTCGGCGAGCGCGGCGCTGTCTTCGGGTCCGTGATCATGAAGAACAGGAACACGAGCACCTCCGGCGACGTGATGAGCACGAGCCAGAAGTGGAAGCCGGTGATCGGGCCGAGATGCCAGTGCGCGAGCATCGTGTGCCCCGAAAGGGCGAGCACGCCGATCCCAACGGCGAACGTGGCCCAGAAGCCGAGCGCGACGCGCAGCAGCTTCAGCCGCCCGAGAATCGTGAACCCGCCCGCGAGAATCACCCCGAGCGCGAGCGCGAGCCACACCGACATCGGGCCCCACCAGAAGTCGAGCGGGGTCGCGCGGCTGCGGCCGAGGATCAGGAAGCAGAGGACGAGGCCGATGTTCGACGGGTTGAAGATGTGCTCGCCGTGCCACTTGATCAGGTACTTGGAGAGCAGCGCGACGGCGGCCGTGCCGGCGTAGATCCACCAGCCGTTCATGCTCCACCAGTCGCCATGCTGTGTGCCCGGCACGCGCAGGATGAACGCCACGCCGTTGCCCGTCAGGAGCGCGCTCGCCGGCCACATCAGCACGTGCTGCTTGCGGAGCGCGATGCCCACTTCGAGAACGGCGCATGTGCAGAAGCGCGACGAGGATCTGCGCGATCGAGAGCTGGAAGTGGAACCCGATCTGGCCGATCACCTGCAGCGAGGTGATCGTCGCGGCGAGGTGGAGACGGGGGTCCGTCAGCTTCGGCAGGAGGACCGGATAGGCCCGTCCGCGGATGGTGAGCATGAGGCCGCCCGGGGCCGGTGCGGCATGCGCGCTCATCGTCTGCGATGGTAGCCCGGCTGCGCGTGAACGCCGTGTTTGGAAAAATGGGCGGCATGAGGCTCGCCCGCGCCCGCGCCATCGTCGAGGTCGTCGTTTCCGAGGCGCCGAGCCCGGTTTCCGTGTTCGTCGCCGACACTCACGGCGAGCTCGTGGCGGCGGCGACGATGGACGGCGCCGCGCCGGACACTCGCCTGAACGCCCAGCGGAAGGCCTACACGGCCGCGAGGAGCGACGCGCGGTCGACGCGGGAGCTCGCCGAGAAGGTGAGGGAGGACGCCGTCGAGCGCGCGAGCTTCGACCCGTTCTTCACGTTCTTCCTGGGCGGGGTCGCCGTCTTCGAGGGCGACGAGCGGGTCGGCGCGGTCGGGGTCAGCGGCCTTCCGGGGGAGGTGGACGAGCAGCTGGCGCTGCGGGCGATTGCCTCGACGGCTGGTGCCGGTGTCTGACACCAGCCGTCGACTAGCGAACGATCCGCGGGATCGGTGAAGACGTCGAGCTCGTCGCGGCTCTGCGTCGAGAACTCCGAGACGACCGCACCCTCGTCGCCCGCCTGGAACCAGTGCAGCGTGTCGGGCGGGATCGTCGCCTGGTCGCCCGGCTGGAGCACGAGCTCGCCGGCTCCCTCCACGTGCAGGTGGACGGTGCCGCGCCGGCAGCGGAACGTCTCCTCCTTGCCCGGGGTGCCGTCGAACGGCGGATGCCGGTGCTCCGGGCACGTCTGGCGCGGGAAGAGGACGAGCTCCTTCGCGCAGACGCGCTCCGTGTTCACGTAGACGACGAGTTGCAGCCCGAGCTCCTCCAGGCGGCCGAGGCCGAAGTCGGCGACTTCGATGCCCTGCCGCTCGGCCTCGGTCAGGACGATGCCCGCGTCGGCCAGCATGTCAGCCGCCCGCTCCCGTGCCGTCTCGGGGGTCACAGCGCGACCGTCGTGCCGTTCGCCGCCGACTCGTACAGCGCCTCGAGCGTGCGCGCCTGCGCGACCGCGTCGGCGCGCGCGAGCAGCAGCTCGCCTTCGCCGCGGATCGCGTCGCTGACGTTCTCGAGCTCCAGCCGGTAGGAGTCGACGACCTCGTGCTCGATCCGCTCCACCTTCCCGTCGCGCCGGAGCTCGATCCCAGGCACCTCGCAGTGCCAGGGGTCGTCGAGGAAGAGCGAGCCCTCGCTGCCGATCGCCTCCAGCTCGTCGCGGTCAGGCATCGCCGTGGCGCAGTCGAACTGCGCGAGCACGTTGCCGGGGAAACGGAGCGTGCCGGCGAAGACCCAGTCGGTGCCGGTCGGCCCGAACCACGCCTCGCCGAACACGTGCTCGGGCTCGCCGGCAAAGAGGCGAGACCCGCTGACGCTGTAACAGCCGACGTCCATCAGCGCGCCCCCCTCGAGGTCCGTCTGCAGGCGGATGTCTCCCTCGTCGTAGAGCGAGTAGCTGAACGTCGAGCGAATGAGCCGCAGCTCCCCGATCGCTCCCCCGTCGACGAGCTCCTTCGCGCGCTTCGTCTGCGGGTTGTGTCGGTACATGAACGCCTCGCTCAGCAGCCGGCCGGTGCGCTCGGCGGTGTCGAATGCCGCCTCGACGTCGCGGGTATGACGCGAGAGCGGCTTCTCGCACAGCACGTGCTTGCCTGCTTCGAGGGCCTTGATCGACCACTCGCAGTGCAACGCGTTGGGGAGCGAGATGTAGACCGCCTCGATTTCGGGGTCGGCGAGCAGTGCGTCGTACGTGCCGTAGGCGCGCTCGATCGCCCAGGCTTTCGCGTACTCGTCGGCGCGTGCCTGGTCGCGGCTCGCGACGGCGACGAGATCGACCTTCGGCGACGCGTGTGCGCCGGGAATCACCAGCCGGTTGATGTCGGCCGTCGAGATGATCCCCCACTTGACACCTTCCGCCACAGTCACTCCTTCGCGTTGAACGAACCGACCTGCGTAGTATCGCGTCATGGCCGAGATCGGTGTTGGCATGCTGGGCTACGCGTTCATGGGCAAGGCCCACTCGAACGCGTTCAAGTCGATCGCGTACATGACGTGGCCGCCGCCGCTCGAGCCGAAGCTCGTCGGCATCGCGGGGCGCAACGAGGCGGCGGTTGCCGAGGCGGCGAGCCGCTACGGCTACGAGTACGCGACGAGCGACTGGCGCGAGCTCGTCGCCGACGACCGGATCGGCCTCTTCGACAACGGCGGTCCCAACTCGCTGCACGCCGAGCCGACGATCGCAGCGGCCGAAGCCGGCAAGCACGTGATCTGCGAGAAGCCGCTCGGCCGCGACGCCGACGAGAGCTTCGACATCTGGCGCCGCGTCGCTGCGACCGGCGTGAAGCACCTCTGCGCGTTCAACTACCGCTTCGTGCCGGCGGTCCGGCTTGCGCGGGAGATGATCGACGCCGGTGAGCTCGGCGAGATCCGCCACTTCCGCGGCCGCTACCTCCAGGACTGGGCCGACGACCCGTCGCTCGACACGTGGCGCTTCGCTCCTGACGAGGCCGGATCGGGGGCGCTCGGCGACATCGGCACGCACGTGATCGACCTCGGGCGGTTCCTGAACGGCGAGATTGCGTCGGTCTCCGGCTTCGTGAAGACCTTCGTCGAGGGGCGCAAGGTCGACGATGCGCTCGAGGCGGCGGTCGAGTTCGAGAACGGCTCCGTCGGCACGATCGAAGGGACGAGGCTGGCGCTCGGCCGGCGCAACGCATTCCAGTGGGAGATCAACGGCTCGAAGGGGTCGCTCGCGTTCGACATGGAGCGGCTGAACGAGCTGCAGGTCTTCCGCGCCGACGGCGATCGCGCGCGTGGGTTCAGGACCGTTCTCGTCACCGAGACCAACCATCCGTTCTGGGAGGACTGGTGGCCGCCCGGTCACATCATGGGATGGGGCGACACGTTCGTGCACGAGCTGCACCACATGCTCGCGGTGATCGCCTCGGACGGCACCGTGGCGCCGTTCGGCGCCACCTTCGAGGACGGCTACCGCGCATCCGAGGTGGGAGACGCGATCGTCCGTTCCGGGCAGAGCGGGCAGCGCGAGACGATCTCGTACCGCTCGCTGTAAACGCCTAGGAACCAGGTTCAGGCAAGCACGAGCGTCGCCTTGCCGCCGCGGTGGTCGAGCGCCTCCGCGAAGCGGTCGATCGGCACGCGTAGGTCGACGAAGCCCTCCAGCACGCCGGGCCAGCGTTCGCGCGCCCGGTCGAGCGCCTCGACTCCCGCGAGCCAGTCCTGCCGGTGCGCGTTGACGCTGCCGAAGACGACGCGGTTCTCGAGCACCGCATCGACGCCCAGCACCGGGCCGTCGATCCCGACCGTCTGGTTGCGCCCGTCGATGCCGAGGAGGCAGGCGACCCCGCTCCGGCGGAGCAGGGCGAGGCTGTCGGCCATCACCTGCGCGTCGGGCACGGCCGCGATCACGAGGTCGAAGCCGCCGGCGTCCTCTCGGAGCTCGGCGAGCGGCACCTCGCTCGTCGAGACGTAGTGCGCGCCGCACGCGCCCACGAGCTCGACCTGAGGCTCGAGGCCCGCCGTCGTCACGTCGATGCCGCGGAGCCGGAGCAGGAACGTCGACAGCATCCCGATCGCACCGGCGCCGAGCACCAGCGCGCGTTCGAGCTGCCACGGCTGGCGGCCGCCGATCGTCTGCGCATGCCGGATCGCCCGCTCGCAGATCGACGTCGGCTCGGCGACGACCCCGAGACGACCGAGCGAAGGTGGGATGAGGACGAGCTGCGACGCGTCCTCGGCGACCTGCTCGCGCGCGAAGCCGTCGAGGCGCGTGATCCCGCGCTCGCTGTAGTCGCCGGTCAGGCAGGAGTCGGGCGACTCCTCGGTGCAGGCGAGGCAGTGCCCGCACGAGCGGCGTACGGTCGCGGTCACGAGGTCGCCCTTCGAGAAGCCGTGGCCGCCCTCCTCGACGGCGCCGAGGAGCTCGTGGCCGAGCACGAGCTCGCCCTGGTCGTCGGGCGCCACGCCGAACATGCCTTCGGAGATCTCGCGGTCGGTGCCGCACACGCCGACTTCCAGCACACGCAGGAGGAGCTGCCCGTGGCCGGCGCGCGCGGCGGGCACGTCGGCGACGCGCGTGGAATCGGCGACGCCGGGACGCGTGACCAGTCCTTGCATCGTCAGGTACCCAGTTTTGCGAAGCTCATCGCAGCATGGTCTCACGCGACGTTCAGGAGGCGATTCGCAGCGACGCGCTGCTCGGTGAAGGGCCGCGCTGGGATGCGGCCACCGGGCGACTCCTCTGGGTCGACATCGAGCGCGGCCTGCTCCATGTCTCCGACCCGGGGAGCGGGGAGGACCGCGCGATCGCGCTCGGCGCGCGCGTGGGCGCCGCGGCGCCCACGGACACCGGCCACGTACTGGTCGCGCTCGCCCACCGGCTCGCGCTGGTCGACCTCGCGAGCGAGTCGGTGCGCTCGCTGGCCGCCTTCCCGCACGACGAGGACGTGCGCACGAACGACGGGGCGTGCGATCCGGCGGGCCGTTTCTGGATCGGGACGAACGCGCTCGACTTCGCGCCGGGCAGGGGCGCGCTGTACCGCTACACGGGAGGCGTGCTCGAGCGGATGCTCGACTCGGTGACGCTCTCGAACGGCCTCGGCTGGTCGCCCGACGGACGGCTCATGTACTACATCGACTCGCACACGTTCCGGATCGACGTCTTCGATTTCGACGCCGGTGACGGCTCGATCCTCGGACGACGGCAGTTCGCCTCGATCGACCGGCTGGACGGAACGCCCGACGGGATCGCCGTCGACGACGAGGGCGGCGTCTGGCTCGCGCTCTACGGGGGCAGCGCCGTCCGCCGTTACACGCCCGACGGAAGCCTCGATCGCGTGGTCGCCGTTCCCGCCGAGAACGTGACCGCCTGCTGCTTCGGGGGCGACGACGGCCGGGCGCTCTTCATCACTACCGCGGCGCCCGCAGGGAGCGTCTACGTCACCGACGCCGGCGTGAGCGGCCCACCCGCTCAGGTGTTCCGCAGCACCGCGCCTTCCGCTGCCGAGCCGACGAGCAGCCGGTAGCGCGCGAAGACACCGCCGAGCTCGGTGAGCTCCGGCAGTTCCCAGGCCGCGAGCCGCGCCTCGAGCTCCTCGTCGGCGACCTCCAGCGTCAGTCGTCGCGCGTCGATGTCGATCGTGATCGTGTCTCCGTCCCGGACGACGGCGAGTGGGCCTCCGCGCGCGGCCTCCGGCGCAACATGACCGACCATCAGGCCGCGTGTCGCCCCGGAGAAGCGCCCGTCGGTCACGAGCGCGACCGATTCGCCGAGCCCCGCTCCGACCACGGAGGCGGTCACGCTCAGCATCTCGCGCATGCCGGGACCACCGGCGGGGCCCTCGTAGCGCAGGACGAGCACGTCGCCCGCCTGCGCTTTCCCCGCCCGCACGGCGTCGGTGCACGCCTCCTCGCTGTCGAACACCCGCGCCGGCCCCTGGTGCAGCCGCCTGCCCGCGGCGAGCTTCACCAGGCTGCCGTCGGGCGCGAGGTTGCCGCGCAGCACGTGGAGCGCGCCGGTCGGCTTGAACGGCTCCTCGAGGGTGAAGAGCACCTCGCCGTCGGGCGGCGCCGCGTCACCCGTTGCTTCGGCGAGCGTCGTGCCGTCGACGGTCGGTGCCGAGCCGTCGAGGTGACCGCCGCGCAAGAGCTCGCGGATCAGCGAGGCGGTGCCGCCCACACGGTGCAGGTCTTCGGCCACATGCCGGCCGGAGGGAGCGAGGCTCGCGATCACCGGAGTGCGCGCGCCGACCTCGGCGAGCTCGTCGAGCGTCAGCGGGACGCCGGCCTCGCGCGCGATTGCCAGCAGGTGCAGGATCCCGTTCGTCGAGCCGCCCGTCGCTGCGATGCCGGCCATCGCATTCAGGAGCGCCCGTCGGTCGAGGAAGCTGCCTGCCGCCGGCCCGTCCGACGCCGCCAGCCCGACGGCGAGCGAGCCCGCGCGCTCCGCTGCCGCGCCCTTGGCGTCGAGCTCGTCGGCCGGGATGAGCCCGTCGCCGATCGAGGCGATGCCGAGACAGTCCAGCGCGACCGCCATCGTGTTGGCGGTGAAGTGGCCCGCGCAGGTTCCCGCGCCCGGGCAGGCATGCCGCTCGAGCTCGTCGAGCTCGGCGCGCGGAATCAGGCCGCGCTCCTCGGCGCCGACCGCCTCCCAGACGTCCTGGATCGTCACCTGGCGTCCGTGCAGCCGGCCGGCGCGCATCGGGCCGCTGTAGAGGACGACCGCGGGCTTGTCGACGCGTGCGAGCGCCATCAGCGCGGCGGGCACGGTCTTGTCGCAGCCGACGAGACAGACGAGCGCGTCGAAGTCGTGCGCACGCACCATGAGCTCGATCGAGTCGGCAATCACCTCGCGCGAGATCAACGAGGCGCGCATGCCCGGCGTCCCCTGCGACTGGTTGTCGGAGACGGCGATCGTGTTGAAGCCGAGCGCGACGCCGCCCGCCGCGGCGACGCCGTCCGCCACGCGCTCGGCCAGCTCTCGCTGGTTCAGGTTGCACGGCATCGTCCCCGTCCAGGTCGACGCGATCCCGATGATCGGGCTGCCGAGACGGGCCGGGTCGATTCCCATCGCGCGGAAGTGCGCACGGGCGCCGGCGCGCTCGGCGCCTTCGAGGAGCGCGGCGCGGGCGCGCCGCCGGAGTGCGTCGTAGCTCACGCCGCGAGACTACGCTGCTTCGAGCTGCCGCACGCTCGGAGTCGCGATCACGAGGACTGCCATCGCGAGCGTTACGGCCGTCGCGACCCAGAGCGTCGTCGAGATGCCGATCGCCGCCGCCGCCGGCCCTGCGAGCACGAGCCCGAGCGGCTGGAAGGCAAGCGACCCGAACCAGTCGTACGCGCTGACGCGCGAGAGCGCCGACGCCGGGATGTGCTGCTGCAGCGACGTCTCCCAGAGCGAGTTGAAGATCATGTTGCCGCCGCCCGCGAGCAACGCCCCAGCTGCGACCAGGGCCGCGGGTGCCTGCAGTGCGAGCAGCGCCATCGGCAGGGCCAGGAAGCCGCCCATGCTCGAGGCGAAGAAGAGCGGATGACGGACGCGGATGCGCAGCGAGACGAGTCCGCCGAAGAGCGAGCCGAGACCGAGGGAGGCGAGGATCGCCGCCCACGCACCGGCACCGCCGAGCGACGTCTTTGCGATCACCGCACCGAGCACGACGAAGATCGCCGTCATCATGTTCCCGATCGAAGCGGAGAGCACGATCACCCACACCCAAGTTCGCGAGGCAAACTCGTGCCAGCCCTCGCGCAGGTCCCTCAAGAACGACTGCGGCGGGAGAGTTGCGTGCGGGGGCAGCCGCAGCTGGGCGAGGAAGATCGCGCTGACGCCGAACGTCGTCGCGTCGATCGCGAGCGCCCAGCCGGCGCCGAAGCCCGCGACGAGCGCGCCGGAGATCACCGAGCCGATGATCCCGGTGGCCGCCATCGAGAGGCCGCGCAGCGCGTTCGCCTGCTGCAGCAGCTCGGGGCTGACCGTCATCGGCGTCAGGCCGGTCGAGGCCGGGTTGAAGAACGCTGTGGCGGTGCCCGCGACCGCCTGCAGGACGACGAGCTCCCACACCTGCGCGCTGTGCGTGAGCACGAGCAGCGCGACCGTGCCCTGCGCGCCGCCGCGCACGACGTCGGCGGCCAGCATCACGGCGCGGCGCGGCAGGCGGTCGGCGAAGACGCCGCCCACGAGCAGGAACGTGACGAGCGGGATCGTCTTGGCCGCGAAGACGTAGCCGAGGTCGGTCGCCGACCCGGTCAGATCGAGGACGGCAAAGGCGAGCGCGACGCCGGTGATCGCGTCGCCGAGGAGCGACACGATCTGGCCGGTGAAGAGCAGGCGGAACTGCCGCTCGCGGAGCGCGGCGAAGGACTCGCCGAGCATGGTGTTAGATCTTCTTGCCGGGGTTCAGCAGGTTCTTCGGGTCGAAGGCCCGCTTGAGCCGCAGATGCAGGTCGTAGCCCTCCGGGCCCAACTGGTGCACGAGCTGCCCGCGCTTCAGCCAACCGATCCCGTGCTCGCCGCTGACGGTCCCACCGAGCCGGAGTGCGAGCTCGAACAGCTCGTGGCACGCCGCATCGGCCCGGCGCTCCTCGTCGGCGCTGTCGGGGGAGAAGAGGAACGTCGAGTGGATGTTGCCGTCGCCGGCGTGCCCGAACGAGAGCGCCGGAACGTCGTTGCGCTCGCCGATCTCGATCGTGGCGCGCGCCACGTCGCGCAGCCGGTCGAGGGGAACGGCGATGTCCTCGCTGAAGGCCCCTCCGCGCTGCGCGAGGATTGCGAAGGCGGCGCTGGCGCGCCAGCGCCAGAGGTCGGCGACCTCGGCGGGGTCCTGCGGGGCGTGGACGACGACCGCGTCCTCCGACAGCGCCTCGCGCAGCTCGGCTGCCACGCGCTGCGCTTCCGGCACCGCGCCGTCGGCCTCGGTGATCACCATGAACGCGGCGTCCGCCGGGATCCCGAACGGATACGTGCCGCCCGAGAACTCGAGCGTGACCGCGTCGAGATACTCGATCGCGGCAGGCACGACCCCCGAGCCGAAGACGCGCTCGATCGCGGAGATGCCCGCCTCGGCGTCGCGGTAGAGGCCGATCACCGGCAGCTCGAGCTCGGGCGCAGGGACGAGCCGGAGCCACGCTGCCGTCACGAGGCCCAGAGTCCCTTCGGAGCCGACGAGCAGGCTCTTGATGTCGTACCCCGCCACGTCCTTGCGGATCGGGCCGCCGAACCGGACGATCTCGCCCGGCGGGATCACGGCTTCGAGCCCCATCACCCAGTGGCCCGTGACGCCGTACTTGAACGCGTGCGGCCCGCCCGCGTTGCAGGCGATGTTCCCTCCGATCTGCGAGATCTCGGCAGCGCCCGGGTCGGGCGGGAAGCGCAGGCCGCTCTCGCGGGCGACCCGCTGGATGTCGCCGGTGGTCGCGCCGGCCTCGACGTGGATGCGCCAGAGCAACGGGTCGAACTGGCGGATCCGGTTCAACCGCTCGAAGCCGACCACGACGCCGCCCTCGACCGGGATCGCGCCGCCGGCGAGGCCGGTGCCCCCGCCGCGCGCAGTCAGCGGCACGTCGTTCTCGTAGCACCAGCGCATAACCGCCGCGACCTCCTCGACACTCGACGGCAGGACGACCGCGTCCGCCGTTCCGTGCACGCCGCGGCCCATCAGATCCGTGAGCCAGCGCCCCTGCGGCTCGACGAGCGACTCGGGTGAGACGACATCCGCGAGACCCATGCGCGCGAGCGTACCCTGTCGTGGATACGCGTTCCCGACCCGTCAAGGAGTCTCATGAAGTTCGTTGCAATTGCTGCGACCGTCGCAGCGCTCGCCGTGCCCTCCGCCTTTGCGGCCACCCCGACGCTCACGGGCGTCGTCGGCCCCGGCTTCACGATCACGCTGAAGCAGGGCTCCAAGGCCGTCACGTCGTTGAAGGCCGGCAAGTACACCGTCAAGATCAGCGACAAGTCGTCGATTCACAACTTCCACCTGTCCGGCCCGGGCGTGAACAAGAAGACCTCGGTCCCGGCCAAGGGCGCGTCGACGTGGACGGTGACACTGAAGAAGGGCACCTACAAGTTCGTCTGCGATCCTCACGCGACGATCATGAAGGGCTCGTTCAAGGTCACGTAGCTCCCTGTCCGTTTCGGGCATGTCCCGGGGACAGTCCCCGGGACACGTCCTAAACGGCCGTGAGCGGCAACTCTTCGACGGCCTCGCGCGCGATCCGCCAGGCGCGCAGCTCGTCCAGGCGGAGGCCGTAGATCAGAAACGGCCGGCCGGCCCACAGGCCTGCGAGCTCGCGGTCGGTTCGTGAGGGGCGCGGCTCCGTCTCGGGATGCGAGTGGAACACGGCGAGCTCGTAGCCGTCGTCCTCGAGGAACCAGACGGACGGGTCGATCTCCAGCTCGTACCGGTACGGCGAAGCGAGCCGGTTACGGCCGCGGACGTAGCGCTCCGCGACATCGTCTTTCAGCACGATCACGCCGCAGCACTCGTTCGGCGCCTCTTCGGCGGCGTGGCTGCGCAACTCGTCGCGGATCGTCGCCGGGATCACCACCAGAGCGTTCCCTCGTCGATCTCGACCCCGTGCCAGAACGGCGCCGACAGGTACTTCCAGCCGCCGTCCGCCAGCACGCAGACGACGACGGCGCCTTCCGGCAGGTCTTCGGCGACGCGCCGCGCGACGTGGACGACCGCACCGGCCGAGACGCCCGAGAACAGCCCTTCGCGCGCGAGCAGCGCGCGCGCCGCGGCTGCGGCCTCCGCGTTCGAGACGAGCAGCTTGCGGTCGAGCTTCGTGATGTCGAGGATCGGCGGCACGTAGCCGTCGTCGAGCGAGCGCAGGCCCATCACCGGGTCGCCGGGCAGCGGCTCGGCCGCCACGACCTGCACGTCGGGGAACGTCTCGCGCAGCCGCGCGCCGGTCCCCATCAGCGTCCCGCCGGTGCCGAGCCCGGCGACGAGGGCGTCGACGCGCGGGAGGTCCCGCGCGATCTCAGCACCGGTGCCCTCGTAATGGGCGCGTGGGTTCGCCTCGTTCGCGTACTGGAAGAGCATCGTGTACCGGTCGTCGCCCGCGACGATCTCCTGCGCGAGCCGGACGGCGCCGTTCGATCCGAGCTCGCCCGGCGACTCGATGATCGTCGCGCCGTACAGCTCGAGGAGCGTGCGCCGTTCGGGCGTCGCGTTCGCGGGCATGACGCAGGTGAGCTTCAGTCCTTTCAGCTTCGCGACGAGCGCGAGTGAGATCCCGGTGTTGCCGCTCGTGGGCTCGAGCAGCTCCGCGCCCGGCGGCAGATCGGCCGCCTCGACCATCGCAAGCGCGACGCGATCCTTGATCGAGCCGGTCGGGTTCTGCCCTTCCAGCTTCGCGTAGATGTGCCGGCCGGGCGGCGCGATGTGCGCCAGCTCGACCAGCGGCGTCGAGCCGATCAGGCCCAGAAGTGAGGTAGCGACTTGACGTGGAGTTCGTGCACTCACGGATGACGTCTCAGACGCGGCGCATCTCGCCCGGGTCGGGCTTGAACGTAGACACCGCTATGCCCTGCGCCCGACCCGTGCGACCTACTTGGTCTGAGCCGTCCCCGCAAGCACCCCAACTCCACATCAAGCCGCTAGCGACCACAGCCGCCGGCCATGGCCGGCAGAAGGATGATCGTCGAGCTGTCGCGCACGGGAGTGTCGAGGCCGCCGCGCGTCCGCACGTCCTCGCCGTCGACGTAGACGTTCACGAACGGCTGGATCGCGCCCTCGGCGTAGACGCGCGAGCCGAGTGCGGGAAGACGGACGGCGAGGTCGTCGAGCAGCTCGCGCACCGTGGCGCCGGATGCCTGTACCTCACGTGCTCCACCCGCCTCCTCGCGCAGGACCGGTGGCACCCTCACGACCGTCAACGGGCGCAGAACTCCACGTAGTCGATGTACTCGGTGATCGTCGGGTGGGTGCCGCAGACGGGGCAGTCCTCGCGGCGCTCGATCTTCACCTCGCTGAACTCGGTCGCCAGGGCGTCGAAGAGCAGCAGCCGGCCGATGAGCGGGTCGCCGATGTCGGCGGCGAGCTTGATCGCCTCGTTCGTCTGGAGCGTGCCGACGATGCCCGGCAGGACGCCGAGCACTCCGCCCTCGGCGCACGACGGCGCGAGCTCGGGCGGCGGCGGCTCCGGGAACAGGCAGCGGTAGCAGGGCCCCTCGTGCGGCTTGAAGACCGTGACCTGGCCCTCGAAGCGATAGATCGACCCGTGGACGACGGGGATGCCGCGCCAAACGGACGCGTCGTTGACGAGGTAGCGCGTGGGGAAGTTGTCGGCGCCGTCGACGATGAGGTCCCAGCCGTCGTCGAGGATGCGGTCGATGTTCTCAGACGTGAGGCGCTCCCGATACGTGACCACGTCGACGTCGGGATTCAGGCCCTCGATCGCGCGCTTCGCCGAGTCGACCTTCGGGGTGCCGAGGGTGTCGAGCGAGTGGGCGATCTGCCGCTGCAGGTTCGTCTCGTCGACGATGTCGGCGTCGACGATCCCGAGCCGGCCGATGCCGGCTGCCGCAAGGTAGAGCGCGGCCGGCGAGCCGAGCCCGCCCGCCCCGATCAGCAGGATCCGCGAGTCGAGCAGCTTCAGCTGGCCCTCTTCGCCGATCTCCGGGATCAGGAGGTGGCGCGAATACCGGGTGCGCTTCTCGGGCGAGAGCGTGCGGGGCATCGTGATCTCGAGCCCGTTTCGCTTCCAGTCGGTGAAGCCGCCCGCAAGCGAGTAGATGTGCTCGTAGCCGAGATCCTGGAGGGTCTTCGCGGCGAAGGCGGAGCGGTTGCCTGCGGCGCAGTAGAGGACGACCGGCGCGGACTTGTCGGGCACGACGCCTTCGATGCGGGACTCGAGGAAGCCGCGCGGCACGTGCACGGCACCCGGGAGGTGGCCCTCCTGCCACTCGTCCGCCTCGCGCACGTCGATCCAGTGCGCGCCGGCGAGATCCTGGGCTTCGGCGGCGTTGAGCTCCTCGATCTCCGCCTTGGTCTGTTGCAGCAATTCCCGATAGGTAGGCATATCTATCCAAACGGTAGCGGGTACCTGCCGCATTCCCGACGGTCGACCCCATCATCTACCCTCGTCGCGTGTCGCCGACCCGCCGAGTTCGCCTGATCGTCGGCCTGCTCGCGGTTGCGGCGGCCGCCGTCGTCACCGGAGTCGTCCTCGCCACCGGCCAGGATCCCCCGCAGCCGAAGGCGCAGTGCAAGACGCAACCGAAGCCGCTGATCGTGCCCGGTGTCTCCTCGGCTTACACAACGAACGTGACCGCCCTGATGGCGCAGTCGCCGCGGGCGGCCGCCCATGCGCTCGAGCCGCTCGCCCAGGCCGCGCCGAAGGACCCGGTCGTGCAGTTCAACTACGGCGTCGTCCTCTTCTGCGCCGGCTACCTGGTCGAGTCCGAGCAGGCGTTCCGCGCCGCGAAGTCGGGCGGACGAGACACCTTCTACGAGATGCGTGCGGACGAGATCCTGCATCCCCAGTACTTCACCCCGGCGGACGGGCTGTACCCGCTGTTCGAGCCGACGGGGAACGACCCGTTGCTGCTCCGGGGCGTCGTGCTGCAGCGCGCCGGCCGCCAGCACTCCGCCGAGCGGCTGTACGCGCAGGCCGCAAAGCTTCACCCCGAGAGCGCCGAGGCGCAGGTGGCCGCGGCGGTCGGCCGCTTCGACGAGGACGACCTTTCGGCGTCGTTCTCGCGTCTCGGGCCGCTCGTGCGCCGTTTTCCGCAGAGCCAGTCGGTGCGCTACCACCTCGGCCTGCTGCTCGCGTGGACCGGGCAGCGCGGTCAGGCGATCACCGAATTTCGGCTCGCACGCTCACTCGGGCCGAAGACTTCACTCGGCAGGGAAGCAAACACGTTCCTGGGTGGTCTAGAGACACATGGGACTAAGCCGACAGGAAGATGAGCCGTACGGCCTATGCGTCCGTCCGGGTGCGCTGGCAGCATTGCCCATCCGCACAAACAGCGCGCGGGTTGAACGCTCAGGGCAACGAGGGGAGCCGATGAGCACCAAGGAGATTCAGGGACCGGCAGTCGAGGACGAGGAAGAGCCGGTAGCGGTCGTCGCCGAAGAGGACGAGGAGACGACACCGCTCGACGAGCTCGACCCGGAGCCGAGCACCGATTTCTTCGCTGCGCTCGAGGAGGCGCCGGAGGAGGTCGAGGAGCCGGGAGCTGCGGACTTCTCGGCAGACTCGCTGCAGCTCTTCCTGAAGGACGTCGGCAAGGTCGATCTGCTGACGGCCGCCAAGGAGGTGGAGCTCGCCAAGCGCATCGAGCGCGGTGACCATGCCGCGAAGCAGGAGATGGTCGAGGCGAACCTCCGTCTCGTCGTCTCGATCGCCAAGCGCTACCGCAACCAGGGCCTGCCCTTCCTCGACCTGATCCAGGAAGGGACGATCGGCCTCGTCCGTGCGGCCGAGAAGTTCGATTGGCGCAAGGGCTACAAGTTCTCGACGTACGCGACCTGGTGGATCCGCCAGGCGGTCGCCCGCGCGCTCGCCGACAAGGCGCGCACGATCCGGATGCCGGTGCACGTCGTTGAGAAGCTCAACAAGATCACGCGCACGGAGCGCAAGCTGCGGGCCGAGCGCGGGCGCGAGCCGACCGACGCCGAGATCGCCGAGGACCTCGACATGTCGATCGAGGAGGTCGAGACGATCCGCCGCACCTCGCAGACGCCGGTTTCCCTCGAGAAGCCCGTCGGCGACGACGAGGAGTCGGAGTTCGGCCAGTTCCTCGAGGACGAGCACACGCCGCTGCCCGACGAGGCGGCGGACACCGCGTTCCGCGCTGCGGCGCTGACGAAGTGCCTCAGCTCTCTCAGCTACCGCGAGCGCCGCGTGCTCGAGCTGCGCTACGGCTTGAACGGCGAGCAGCCGTGCACGCTGGACGAGGTCGGCCGGGCCTTCCAGGTCACGCGTGAGCGGATCCGGCAGATCGAGAACCAGGGGCTGAAGAAGCTCCGCGCGCTCGCCGACAGCCAGAAGCTCCGCGAAGTCGCATAACGCGCGGTGTTTGACGCCAACGTGGGGTAGGCTCGCCGCCTCATGGCGGAAGAGTGGTTCGACGAGCTCGCGGAGTTCCTCCGCATCCCTTCGATCAGCGCGGACGCGGCGCATGCCGGCGACGTCAAGCGCGCGGGCGAGTGGGTCTGCTCGTTCATCCGCGCCGCGGGCGGCGAGTGCGAGCTCGTCGACTGGAACGGCGCGCCGCTCGCGATCGGCGAGCTGAAAGCGTCCGGCGGCGGCGACGCGCCGACCGTCCTCTGCTACGGCCACTTCGACGTCCAGCCGCCCGACCCGCTCGAGCTGTGGGAGTCGCCGCCGTTCGAGCCCGAGATCCGCGGCGAGTATCTGTACGGGCGCGGCACGGTCGACGACAAGGGCCAGCTCTACATGCTTCTCTCCGCGTCGCGCGAGCTCGCACGGGCGGGCGAGCTGCCGGTCAACGTCAGGTTCTGCTGCGACGGCGAGGAGGAGACCGGCGGCCACTCGATCGTCGAGTTCCTCGAGGCCGACGAACGCGGCGCCGACGCCGCGATCATCTTCGACAGCGGGATGATCCGGCGCGACGTGCCGGCGTTCAATCTCGCGACGCGCGGCATGGCGTACTTCCATGTGACGCTCCGCACCGGCGAGCGCGACCTGCACTCAGGGATCTACGGCGGCGCCGCGCTGAACGCGGCGCACGCGCTGATCCGCACCCTCGACGCGTTGATCCCGCACGACGGCACCGTGGCCGAGTCGCTGCGCAAGGGGATCACGCCTCCGACCGCCGAGGAGCTGGCCGGCTGGAGCCAGCTGCCGGCCGGCGCCGACGAGCTGGCCGATCAGGGCGCGCGGGCGAAGGACGATCGCGCCGCAGCCGACTTCTACCTGCGCACCTTCGCCGAGCCGGCGCTCGACGTGAACGGCATCGCGAGCGGCTCGCCGCAGCTCCTGAAGACCGTGCTGCCGGTGGAGGCGGTTGCGAACGTCTCGATCCGGCTCGCGCCGGGTCAGAACGTGGAGGAGATCGCGCCGGAGGTCGAGCGGCTCCTGCGGGCCGCCGCCCCGGCTGGCGCCGAGCTCGAGATCGAGCTCTGGGGGACGTCACCGCCGGGGCTCGTGCCGCCGGACGCGAAGGCGGTTCAGCTCGGCCTCGATGCGTTCGAGCGGGCACTCGGCCGGCGTCCGGCGCTGATCCGGACGGGCGGAACGCTCCCGATCGTGCCGGCGCTCGCCGAGCGAGGACATCCCCACGGTGATCACGGGGTTCGGGCTGCCCGACTCCCAGGTGCACTCGCCGAACGAGCGGCTGGTCGCGGAGTACGTCCCGAAGGGCATCGCCGCCGCCCGCGAGCTCCTGCTCGCGTTCAAGGAGCTGTGAACGAGAGCCGCGGCCGGGAGAGCCTCCCGGCCGCGGCAGTGCTCGGTCTGACTAGTTCTGGGTGCCCGGATCGCCCGGCTCGTGGTCGCCGATGTGCCTGGCCGGCACGGCCTCGACCTGCGCGAGCGTGTCGCCGCGGGGTGCGCGGACGCGGACGGTGATCCGGTCGCCTGCCTTCAGCTGTGAGGCGTCGATCACGGTCGGCACCTTGCCCTGCCAGAGCAGGAAGATGGTGCTGTCGTCATAGGTGAACGACTGGTCGAGCGACTGGCCGAGCATCGACTGCAGGGCCCGCCAGTTGCCACTCGAGACGTGCAGCGCAACGTGGCCACCCGACTGGGCGCCGGTGACGGTGCCGACGTAGAGCCACAGCGGCTTGGCGCCGCCGTTCGACGGCGTGCCGTGGTCGCCGAGGCGGCCGGCCGGCGTGCTCTCGATCTGCGACAGCGGCGCTCCGGCGTGCGCGCGGACATCCACGGTCACGTCATCGCCCTGCTTGAGGTCGGTGATCGCGGCGACGTGGGGCACGCCGTGCGACCAGACGAGGATCTGGGTGCTCGAGTCGATCGTGAACGACTGGTTCTGGCTCTGGCCCAGCAGCGCGCGGAGCGCGGCGTGGTTGCCGCCGTCGACCTGCACCTGCACGGAGCTCGCGCTGGCGTTGAGCAGCTCGCCGCGGAACTCGTACAGGCGGCCCTTGCCGCCGCCGAGTGCCACGGCCGCAACGGTTGCGAAGGCAACGGTCGCGAGCGCCAGGGTGAACAGTAGGCGATGCTTCATCTCGGTACCTCCTGAATGCTTCGGGGTTCGTCGCACTCACAATCCCCGACGTTCGCCAGCGGACGGTTCCCCGCGCGTAAGGGGCACGAAAAACCGCCGCCGGCAGCTCCAGTCAGTCCCAGGGCGGAGGGTTGTGCACCCAGCGGCCGGCGACCATCGTCGCCACCACCTGTGCATCGAGGTCCTCCCACGGGTCGCGGTCGAGGACGACGAGGTCGGCGTCGCGGCCGGGAACGAGCGTGCCGCGACGGCGCTCGTCGCGTGCGAGCCACGCGGGCGTGACGCACGTTGCGTGGAACGCCTCGTCGACGGTGATGCACTGCTCGGGATGCCACGCGTCACGCTCGTCGATCGTCCGGCGCACGCCGGCCCTGATCCCGGCGAGCGGGTCGAGCTCCTCGATCGGCGCGTCGCTGCCGTTCACGACGCGCGCGCCCGAGTCGAGCAGTGAGCGAAATGCGTACGCACCGTCGGTCTTGCCCGCCCAGTACTCGTCTGCGAGGTCGCGGTCGGACGGGGCGTGCGAGAACTGCACCGAGCAGGTCACGCCGATCTCCGCGAACCGCGGCAGGTCCTCGGGCGAGAGCAGCTGCGCATGCTCGATGCGCTGGCGCAGCCCGCGCGGCCCCCAGACGCTCTTCGTCTCTGCGAAGGCGTTGAGTGCCTCGCGGTTCGCACGGTCGCCGATCGCATGCACGGCGACCGGGAAGCCCGCCTCGGCTCCGCGGCGCACGATCTCGGCGAGCTCCTCGCCGCTCGTGATCTGCACCCCGGAGCCGTCGAGCATCCACGCCGTGCGGGAACCGAGCGTCCCGTCCATGAACACCTTCAGGTAGCCGACCCGCAGGTGCGGGCTGCCGAAGCCCGAGCGGAGCCCGATCGCGACCGCCTCGTCGAGGCGGTCGTGCGGGATCGACTGCCAGACGCGCAGCGTCAGCGATCCGCTCTCCTCGAGCTGCTGCCAGAGTCGCAGGGCGCCGAGCCAGCCGTCCTTGTCGTGCACCGCGGTGACCCCGCGCGCATTCGCGAGCCGGATGCCGACGCGCATCGCCGCCAGGTACTCCTCGTCGGCGAGCGTCATGTAGCGGTCCTTGAACCGCCAGGCCGCCTCCTCGCGCAGCACGCCCGTCGGCTCTCCTGCCCCGTCGCGCTCGACCACGCCGCCGGCGACCTCGAGGTCGCCGCCCGCGAGCGCGAGGGCCGCGGAGTTGAGCCAGAGCGAGTGGTAGTCCTTCGCGATCATCGCGGCCGGCGTCCCGCCGCTGACCGCGTCGAGGTCGGAGCGCGTGGGCTCGCGCTGCGGCTGCCAGTCGCCGCTGCGCCAGCCGTAGCCTCGAAGCCAGCGGCCCGGCTCGACGGACGCAGCGCGGATGCGCGCAAGCGCCTCGTCGAGCGACGAGCAGCCGTCGAGCTTCACTTCGTCCTGCGCAAGCGCCCAGGTGGGGAAGTGCACGTGCGAGTCGGTCAAGCCGGGGATCACCACCCTGCCGCCGAGGTCGAGCACCTCCGGGGAGGCGAGCGCCGTCTCGTGGACGCCGACGCCGCCCGCCACCTTGTCGCCCGCGATCGCGAGTGCGCGCTGGGTCGGCACCTGGGCATCGAGCGTGCGGATGAGGCCGTTCGCGAGAATCACGTCTTCGCAGAATCTACGCGCGTTCGATTGGTCGAGACCCCGACTACAATCGGGACCATGCCGCTCGACCCACTCACCGACGAGCAGCGCGAGATTCGCGAGCTCGTGCGGACGATTGCGCGCGAACGGATCGCGCCGCGGGCGGCGGAGATCGACAAGAGCGGGGAGTTCCCGTGGGACATCGTGGAGCTCTTCCGCGAGAACGACCTGTTCGGGATCATGTTCGACGAGGCCTACGGCGGGATCGGCGAGAGCTCGCTGATGACGTTCGTGACGGTCGAGGAGCTCTCGAAGGTCTGCGCGACGAGCGGTCTGATCATCGCCGTGCAGGAGCTGGGCTCGCTCGGGATCAAGCTCGCGGGAACCGAGGAGCAGAAGCAGCGCTTCCTGCCGAGGCTCGCGAGCGGCGAGTGGCTGGCCGCCTATGCGCTCACGGAGCCCGACTCGGGGTCGGACAGCGCGGCGATGCGCACGACCGCGCAGCTCGATGGAGACTCGTACGTCCTGAACGGCGGCAAGCGGTTCATCACGAACGCGGGCGTCGCGTCGGTCTATGTCGTGTTCGCGAAGACCGATCCGGAGCTCGGGCACGCGGGGATCTCGGCGTTCGTGGTCGAGGCGGACGCGCCGGGGTTCGAGGTGGGGCGGATCGAGCCGAAGATGGGGATCAAGGGCTCGACCACCGGTGAGCTCTTCTTCAACGACTGCCGGATCCCGGCCGGGAACCTGCTCGGCGGCGAGGGTGAGGGGTTCAAGCTCGCGATGCGCATCCTCGACCGCTCACGGCCGGGGATCGGCGCGCAGGGGCTCGGGCTCGCGCAGGGCGCGACGGACTACGCGGTCGAGTACGCCAGGTCGCGGGAGACGATGGGCAAGCCGATCGGTCAGCACCAGCTGATCGCCGGGATGCTCGCCGACATGGAGACGAAGTGCGAGGCAGCCCGTGGCCTCCTCTACAAGGTCGGGCAGTTGATCGACGAGGGAGACACCGGCTCCGAGCTGACGAAGCTCTCGGCGATGGCGAAGCTCTACTGCACCGATGTCGCGATGGAGGTCACGACCGATGCGGTGCAGGTGCTCGGCGGCTACGGCTACATCCAGGAGTATCCGGTCGAGCGGATGATGCGCGACGCGAAGATCACCCAGATCTACGAGGGCACCAATCAGATCCAGCGGCTCGTGATCGCACGCGAGATGCTGAAGGAGTCGAGAGCGTTTCTGCTTTCAGGCGTCGGCTGACCGGCGCGCCGCCGGTCGTGAGGGCACGTCGCGCGGCGCACGTCGGAGCGCTCAAGCTCGGCTGGGTCATCGCCACGGTCCTGCTGCTCTCCTCGACGCTCGTCGAGTACACGCAGCCGCATCCGTCCAGCTTCACGCCGGTGTTCGTCGTGGCCTGGCTCGGCTTCTCGCTGTGGACGTATCGTGCGATCCGGCGGGCGCGCGCATGATCGACCCGGCCCGCAGCTTCGACCGGATCGCCGCCGAGTACGAGCGCGGCCGGCCGGGCTACCCGGCCACGGTCCTCGATCTGCTGCCGCTCGGCCCGGAAGCGGAGGTCCTCGACCTCGGTGCGGGCACGGGCAAGCTGACGCGCGTGCTGGCGGAGCGCTATCGCCGCGTGATCGCCGTCGAGCCGCTCGATGGGATGCGCGCGATCCTCGAGGAGCTGGTGCCCGCGGCCGAGAGCCTTGCAGGCAACGCCGAGGCGATTCCGCTGCCGGCGGCGTCGGTCGAGGCCGTCTTCGCCGCGCAGGCGTTCCACTGGTTCTCGAACGACGACGCCATGGCGGAGATCGCACGCGTCCTGCGGCCCGGCGGCGTGCTGTGCCTGATCTGGAACGAGCCCGCCGGCACCTCGCCGCTTCCCGAGCCCTATCGCGCGTACCTGCGCACGCTGCACCGTCCCTCGCTCGATGCCGTTCAGTCCGGGCCGTCGTGGGCGGAGGTGATCGGGCGCTGGCCGTTCGGCGGCCTGCGGGAAGCGAACATCGAGCACGAGCAGACGCAGGAGCGGGCGGGCGTGCTCGAGTTCGCACAATCGGTCAGCTGGATCGCGCACCGGCCCGAGGAGGAGCGCGAGCGGATCATGCTCGACCTCGACGCGATGCTGCCCGCGGGCCCGTTCACCTTTCCGATGGTCGCGCACGTCAACTGGACGGTGCGCGATTGACGCATGAGGTGAAGCTCTCCTCGGCCGACCGCGTCCTCTTTCCCGACGACGGGGTCACCAAGGGCGATCTGTTCGAGTACTACGGCCGCATCGGCGACGTGCTCGTGCCGCACCTGAAGGACCGGCCGTTCACGATGAAGCGCTGGCGCGAGGGGATCGCCGCCGGGGCGTTCTTCCAGAAGCAGGCGCCGAAGGGCATCCCCGACTGGATCCCGACCCGCGAGTTCCGCACCTGGCCGCGCGGCGGCAAGGGCGAGTCGCGGCTGGTCGACTTCCCGCTCGTCAACTGCCCCGAGGCGGTCCTGTGGATGGTGCAGATGCACTGCATCGACATGAACGCGTGGTACTCACGGGTCGACAAGCCCGACCGGCCCGACTTCGTGCTCTTCGACCTCGACCCGCCGGAGGAGGAGGGCGCGTTCGCGCTCGCCGTGCGCGTGGCGCACTACGTGCGTGCGGCGCTCGAGCAGCTCGAGCTCGAGTCGTACGTGAAGACGAGCGGCGCCGACGGGATCCACGTCCTCGTCCCGATCGTCCGGCGCTCGAGCTTCGAGGAGACCTACGAGTTCTCGGAGCGGCTTTCACGGAGGCTCGAAGCGCAGCATCCCGGCGAGGTGACGACCGAGTGGCTGAAGAAGAAGCGTGCGGGCGTGCTCGTCGACCACCGGCAGAACGGCTGGGGCAAGACGATCGCCTCCGTCTACTCGGTGCGGCCGAAGCCGGGCGCGCCCGTGTCGACCCCGCTGCGGTGGGAGGAGCTGACCGAGGACGTGCGTCCGAGAGACTTCCCCATGCAGGTTGCGCTCGAGCGCGTCGAGCAGCACGGCGATCTCTTCGAGCCGGTGCTCCACGCCAAGCAGTCGCTCGGGCCGGCGTTGAAGGCGCTCCAGGCGCTGGAGTGATGCTCGCGGTCGACTGGGTCGCGGTCGCGTCGATCGCGACGGCCGGCGCGACCCTCGTCCTCGCGTTCGCGACCTTCGCGTCGGTCCGGTCGGCGAACCGCGCGGCGAGGGCTGCGGAACGCTCACTGCTCGCGGGGCTGCGCCCGGTCCTGATGCCTTCGCGTCCCGAGGATCCGCCGCAGAAGGTGGGCTTCTCCGACAACAAGTGGTTCCACGTCTCGGGCAGCGGCGGGATCGCCGAGGTGACGGACGGGGCCATCTATCTGGCGATCGCGGTCCGCAACGTCGGCAGCGGCATCGCGGTGCTCCACGGCTGGTTCCTGCGAACGCAGCTCGACCTGGAGCTGGGACGGGGCGACCACGCGCCGCTCGAGGACTTCCGGCGGCTGACGCGCGACCTCTACATCGCGCCGGGTGAGGTCGGGTTCTGGCAGGGCGCGTTTCGCGACCCGGCCGACCCCGGTTTCGCGGCGGCGCGCTCGGCGATCGAGGAGCCGCGGCGGATCGGGATCGAGGTGCTGTACGGCGATCACGAGCTCGGCCAGCGCTCGATCACCCTCTTCTCCCTCACGCCGCGCGAGGACGGGCAGTGGTTCGCGTCGGTCGCCCGCCACTGGCAGGTCGACCGGCCGGACCCGCGCTAGGTACTCGAGTGCTAGCGCGCCTTTCGCGGCCTTCTTGTACGCGCGCTTCCATTCCTGGTAGCGCTGCAGCTCGTCCGGCGAGGTGACGTCGCCCGAGTGTGGGGTGGTCCGGTGCGAGGCCCTCGGCCGCCTTCACGCCGAACTGCTTCGCGAGCACGGCGCCGAGCGACTTGATCTTCATCTCGCCGAAGCCCGGCAGCGAGCCGATGCGCTTCTTCAGGTCGGCGCTGTCGGCGGCCTCGGTCCAGATGCGTGAGGCATCGCCGCCGTAGTCGTCGGCGACGACCGCGGCGAGCTCGCGCACGCGCTCGGCCATCGAGCCGGGGAAGCGGTGGATCGCGGGCTTCTCGGCGAACAACGGAACGAGGTCCATCGCCGCGAGCTTCGCCGGGTCGAGCGTGCCGGCGCGCTCGCGGAGCACGTACGGGCCGGCGAACGCCTTCGGCACGGGCACCTGCTGGTCGATCGCAAAGCCGACGAGCAGCGCGAAGGGGTCCTCTGCAAGCAGCGTGCAGGCTTTCGGGTCGTCGGTGAAGTGGAGCGCTGCGGGCATGACCCGATGCTACTCGGAAAGGATCTCTTCGAGCGCGGGCAATCCGGGGTCGTGCGACACGGCTCTGACCACGTCTCGCCAGCGCGGGTCGACCTGCTCGATCGCGCCGAGCAGACCGTCGAGCCTCGTCGATCTCGCCGGCACCTGCGGCGTCGAGGAACGCGAGCCACTGGATGTAGTTCGGCGGGAGGCCGCCTGCGCGGCCGAGCTCGGCGCGGTCGTGCGTCGCGCGATTGGCCGCCCGGTAGGCCTCGGCGCGGTCGACGAGACGGCGCAGCTCGACGAGCGAGCCGTCGCCTTCCTCGACGCGGAGGTCGATCACCCGCTCCCAGGGGTCACCCTCGCTCGGTACGACGAGAATCCCCGCACCGCCGCGGCCGCGCCAGTCGCCCCCGGTGGCCTCGGCCGCGTCGAGGGCTGCAAGCAGGCGCTGGGCGAGCGTGCCGGTCGTCTGCTCGAACGCCGCGCCCATCTCGTGCCAGGCGCGGTCGGAGGCGAGCATGTTCCCCTGCGCGGCCCAGTCGCTGCCGCTCGCGTGGCCCGCCTGGGAGACGCACCCCGCTCCGGTGTGCTGGGCGACGGCCCCGCGGCTGTCGATGATCCCGACCTGCCGGAGCTCCGGCAGATCATCGGCGGCGCGCAGGCGGTCGAGTGCGTCGGCCGGCGCGGCGCCCTCGGCGAGCAGCTCGAGCCCGGCCCAGCCGTAGCGGCGGTCGGTGAACGACTGCGTCGCGATCGCGCCGACTCCCGGCCGAGCCCAGGGCACGGCCGCGCCGGTGTTGAACGCCTGCGACTGCACGGCGACGCCGAGCTCGCCGGTCGCCGCATCCCGCGCCACGATCGAGTACGTCACGGGACGAGACTAAGCCATTCGGCTGTCTGCTACGGGTGGACGCCCATCGCGATCGAGCCGACGTAGCCGGCACCGCTCTTCTTCACGGCGAGGATCGAGCTCTTGCCGCCGTTGACGAAGATCGAGTCGCGCGTGTTCGGCACGTCGGGAGCGCCTCGCGAGGCATAGGGCGCAGCCTTGTAGACGGTCTTCGTCAGGGCGTCCTGGAAGAACAGCTGCCCGGTGTGCACGACGCTCCCGCCGACGTGCACCTTGACGTGGATGTGCACCGCCCGTCCGTGGTACCAGCCGGGATAGATCGTCGTGAACGTCGCCGTGCCCTGCGCGTTCGTCTTCTGAATCCCGCGCAGGAAGGTGCGGCTCGACGAGTCGGAGCCGAAGCCCGAGTACTCACCCGCCGCGTCGGCGTGCCAGATGTCGACGGCAGCCCCTTTGATCGGCTTGCAGCTCGACGCGTTCAGCACGGCCAGGTGGAGCGTGAGCAGCGCGCCGGGGTGACCCTCGCGGATGTCGCGCCGCAGCTTCTCGCCCGCGATGTAGTAGGGGCCCTCGGTCAGCTCGGGCGTGAGGACGCACTGGACGGCGCCGGTCTCGACGGCCCGGTTGCCGCCCTCGGCCTCGCCGGCGAGCAGTGAGCCGCCACCGGCAGCGGCGAGCACGGCGCTCCCGAGCTTGGCGAGCGTGGTGCGACGGGTGAATGTCGGGTCGGTCATGACAGGAACGGTAAAGCCCATTTCTGTGACCGGGCTGAGAGCTTCCTGGGCCGCCCGTGAGGGCGGGGGTAACCTGGGACGATGGATCCCTTGTCCGTCTTCTCGCCCGGGACGCGGGCCTGGTTCGAGCGAACGTTCGCCGCGCCGACGCCGGCGCAGGTCGAGGGCTGGCCGGCGATCGCGAGCGGCTCGCACGTCCTGATCCAGGCTCCCACCGGCTCCGGCAAGACCCTCACGGCCTTCCTCTACGCGATCGACCGGCTCCACGAGCAGCCGGGGCAGGGCCTGCGCGTGCTCTACGTCTCCCCGCTCAAGGCGTTGAACTACGACATCGAGCGCAACCTGCGCGGCCCGCTCGCAGGCCTCGAGTCGAACTTGAGGGTTGCGGTTCGCACCGGCGACACCCCTCAGAAGGAACGGCGCGAGCTCCTGAAGGAGCCACCCGACATCCTGATCACGACGCCCGAGTCGCTGTACCTGATGCTCACCTCGCAGGCCCGCGAGACGCTGCGTGGCGTCGAGACCCTGATCCTCGACGAGGTACACGCGATCGCGGGCACCAAGCGCGGCTCGCATCTGGCGCTCTCCGTCGAGCGCCTGGAGGCACTGGTGACGAATCCGATGCAGCGCATCGGGCTCTCGGCGACCCAGCGACCGCTCGAGGAGATCGGCAGGTTCGTCAGCGGCGCCCGCGAGATCACGCTCGTCGACGCCGGAACGCGGAAGGAGCTCGACCTCGAGGTCGTGATCCCGGTCGAGGACCTGCGGGAGCTCGGACGGACGGTCTCGTACGAGAACCCGCCGGAGGCGGACGGAAGCGCCCTCCTCACCTCGACGGAGGGCGGCACCAACTCGATCTGGCCGTCGATCTACCCCGAGATCCTCCGCCTCGTCGAAGAGCACACCTCGACGATCGTGTTCGTGAACAACCGGCGACTCGCCGAGCGGCTCGCGCTGCGTCTGAACGAGCTCGCGAACCAGGGCGGCGACGCCGACCAGCCCCTGCGCGAGATCGCCCGCGCCCACCACGGCTCGCTTGCGCGCGAGCAGCGACAGATCGTCGAAGAGGATCTGAAGGCGGGTCGCATCCCGTGCCTTGTCGCGACGTCGAGCCTCGAGCTCGGCATCGACATGGGCGCGGTCGACCTCGTGATCCAGGTCGAGTCGCCGAAGTCGGTGGCCCGGGGCCTGCAGCGCATCGGGCGCGCGGGCCACGAGCTCGGCGCGGTGTCGAAGGGGCGCATCTTCCCGAAGTTCCGCGCCGACCTTCTCGAGTCCGCCGTCGTCGCGCGCGCGATGCGCGAGGGCGACATCGAGGAGACGAAGATCCCGCGCAACCCGCTCGACGTGCTCGCGCAGCAGATCGTCGCGATCTCCTCCGACGAGGAGATCAGCGTCGACGATCTGCACCAACTCGTCACGCGCGCGTATCCCTTCCGGGACCTGAGCCGCGCGCAGCTCGAGAACGTCCTCGACATGCTCGCCGGCCGCTACCCCTCCGACGAGTTCGCCGAGCTCCGCCCGCGCATCGTCTGGGATCGCACCGGAGGCGTGATCCGGGCGCGCGACGGCGCCCGGCGCCTGGCCGTGACGAACGCCGGCACGATCCCCGACCGCGGCCTCTTCGGCGTGTTCCTCGTCGGCGGAGGCGGCCGCGTCGGTGAGCTCGACGAGGAGATGGTCTACGAGGCGCGTGCGGGCCAGACGTTCCTGCTCGGCGCGTCGACCTGGCGGATCGAGGAGATCACGCGCGACCAGGTGCTCGTCTCGCCCGCGCCGGGCGTTCCCGGCGCCGTCCCGTTCTGGAAGGGCGAAGGCATCGGCCGTCCGTTCGAGCTCGGCCAGAAGATCGGCGCCGCCTCGCGCGAGCTCTCGGCCCTGAAGGACGCGAAGGCCCACGAGCGCCTGCGCGGCGACTACCACCTCGACGAGCGCGCGGCGCGCAACCTCATGACCTTCCTGCGCGAGCAGCACGACGCGACGGGCGCGGTGCCCTCGGACCGCACGATCGTGGTCGAGCGCTTTCGCGACGAGATCGGCGACTGGCGCGTGTGCATCCTTTCGCCGTTCGGCAGCCGCGTGCACGCGCCGTGGGCGATGGCGATCGCGGCCCGCCTGCGCGAGGCGCACGGCATCGCCGCGCAGTCGATCTGGTCGGACGACGGCATCGCGCTGCACTTCCCCGAGTCGGATGTGCCGCCGCCGACCGAGGACTTCATGATCGACCCGGCCGAGGTCGAGGACCTCGTCGTGCAGGAGGTGGGGGACACCGCGCTCTTCGGCGCGCGCTTCCGCGAGAACGCGGGCCGTTCGCTGCTGATCCCGAGGCGGCGTCCCGGCGAGCGAACGCCGCTCTGGCAGCAGCGGCTGAAGGCGCAGTCGCTCCTGCAGGTGGCGCGCAAGTACGGCAGCTTCCCGGTCATCCTCGAGACCTATCGCGAGTGCCTGCAGGACGTCTTCGACCTGCCTGCGCTGCGCGGGCTGCTGCAAGGGCTGAAGACGCGTGAGCTCGACCTCGTGGAGGTCGAGACCCAGAGCGCGTCGCCGTACAGCGCGTCGTTGCTCTTCGACTACATCGCGACGTACATGTACGAGGACGACACGCCGCCGGCGGAGCGCCGTGCGCAGGCGCTCTCGCTCGACCGTGATCTCCTGCGAGAGCTGCTCGGCCAGGAGGAGCTGCGAGACCTGCTCGACGGCGATGCCGTCGACGAGGTCGAGCGCCAGCTGCGCGGCGACCCGAAGACTCCCGACCAGCTGCACGACAAGCTGCGGCTACGCGGCGACCTGCGCGCAGGCGAGTACGACCCGGCGCTCGCCGCCCCGCTCGTCGGCGAACGCCGAGCGCTCCTCGTCCGGATCGCGGGCGAGGAACGGCTGATCGCCGCCGACGACGCGGGCCGCTACCGCGACGCGCTCGGCGTCATGACCCCCTCCGGCTTGCCCGACGTCTTCCTGGAGGGCGGTCCCGATTCCCTCCGCCAGCTCGTCCTCCGCTTCGCGAAGGGCCGCGGGCCGTTCACCACCGAGCAGGCGAACGAGCGGTTCGGCCGCGACGTCTCGGAGACGCTGTTGGCGCTCGAGCGCGCGGAGCAGCTCGTGCGCGGGGAGCTGCGCCCCGGCGGGACCGAGCGCGAGTGGTGCGACCCCGATGTATTGCGTCGCCTGCGCCGGGCTTCGCTCGCCGCGCTTCGGCGCGAGGTCGAGGCCGTCGAGCAGGAAGCGCTCGCCAGGTTCCTGCCGTCCTGGCACGGCGTCGACCGGCGGGCGTCGCTCCGCGAAGCGCTCGTGCCGCTCCAGGCCCTCGCGTTGCCGGTCGCATTGTGGGAAGCCGACATCCTCCCGCGGCGGGTCCCGGGCTACCGGCCGGAGCACCTCGACGCGTTGACCGCGAGCGGCGAGGTTGTGTGGGTCGGTGCCGGGCCCGACCGGGTGGCGTTGTACTTCCGCGAGGACGCAGCCGTCCTCGGCCAGGTACCGGCCGCCCCGCGCCCGGTGGCCGACGAGCACGACCGGATCCGCGCGGCGCTCGAACGCGGCGCGCTCTTCTGGCTCGATCTGCTCGACGAGACCGGGCTCGACGAGGGCCTCGCCCTGCCCGCGCTGTGGGATCTCGTGTGGTCGGGCGAGGTGACGAACGACGCGTGGACGCCGTTGCGTGCCGCGCGCCGTTTCGGCACCGCGAAGGTCGAGCGCCGCCCGCGCCGCTTCTCCCGCAGGCGCGCCCAGGGAGCAACGGCGACCGCCGGGCGCTGGGCGCGCACCGAGCGCCTCTTCGCCGGGATGCCGGAGCGGCGCGCGCTCGCCGAGCTCCTGCTCGAGCGGCAGGGCATCGTCACGCGCGACGGCGTCCGCGCCGAAGGCATCCCCGGCGGGTACGGCGCCGTCTATGCGGAGCTGCGGGCGCTCGAGACGCTCGGCCTCTGCCGGCGCGGGTACTTCGTCGAAGGCCTCGGCGGCGCGCAGTTCGCGCTCGGCGGCGCCGTCGAACGGGTGCGCGAGCTGCGCGAGCGCGACGAGGATCGCGACCCGCTGGTGCTCGCGGCGGCCGATCCTGCGCAGCCCTACGGTGCTGCGCTCCCGTGGCCGAAACGCGCGGGAGCGCGTGCCGCACGTGTCGCCGGCGCCTATGTCGTCTCACTCGGCGGCGAGCCGGTGCTCTATGTCGAGCGTGGCGGGCGCTCGCTCGTCCCGCTCCTCGATCCCGACGAGCTCTGGTTGCGCCCGGCGCTCGCGGCGCTCGTCGCGCACGTGCGTGGTGGCGGCGCGAAGCGCCTGGCCGTCGAGCGCTTCGACGGCGAGCCCGTGAGCGAGAGCGACGCGATGCCGCTGCTCGTCGAGGCCGGCTTCCTCGCCGGGCCCCGCCGCGCCGTCCTCCGTCCCTAGCTCGCTGCCCGATCGGCGGCGCCGAGCCGCCGGACGAGCTCGGCAGCAGGCAGCTCTTCGGCGAGCCGGTAGGCCTGGCCGGCCCACAGGTTGATCGCATCGGCATCGCCGGCCGCCCGTGCGGCCGCGCGGAGCGGGGCAGTCAGATAGTGGATGTGGGGGTAGGCGGCCGGGGCGTCCGGGTGCGCCCCCATGAACCCGTTGACGATGCCGCGCGCGCGGCGGCCGCTGAACGCACGGGTGAGCGCAGTGGGAGCGATGCCCGCGAGTGCGGCGCGATGCGGCGCGCTGGTTCCCGCTTCGGGCGTGCGCATGAACGCGCTGCCGATCTGGGCCGCGGACGCGCCGGCGGCGAGGACGGCGGCAACGGCGGCGGAGTCTCCGATCCCACCGGCCGCGACCAGCGGCAGCTCCGTCTCGCGCGCGACGAGCCGCAGCAGAGGCAGGAGCGCAATGTCGCTCGCCTCGTCGAAGCCGCCACGATGGCCGCCCGCCTCGGTGCCCTGGACGACGAGCGCGTCGGCGCCCGCCGCGGCGGCCGGGGCCGCGTCCTCGGGGGCACCGACGGTCACCCAGACCGCTGAGCCGGCGTCGTGCAGGCGCCCGACGATCGCGGCCGACGGGCAGCCGAACACGGTGGAGACGACGGCAACGCGTGCCTCCTCGAGAACGGTGAGCTTCTCGGCGAGCTCGTCGTCGTCGAACCGTGCCTCGCCGAGCTCGATCCCGTACCGCTTCGCATCCGGCGCCAGCTCGCGGGCGTAGGCGGTCAGAGCGTCCTGATCGACCTCGCGGTCTGTCAGCACGAAGATGTTCACGCCGAACGGAGCGTCCGTGAGCTCGCGCACCCGTGCGATCTCGACCCGCAACTCGGGGGCGGTCTTGTAGCCCGCGGCGAGGAAGCCGAACCCGCCCGCGCCGGAGACGGCGGCGGCGAGCTCGGGCGTCGACGGCCCGCCGCTGAGCGGCGCCTGCACGATCGGGTACGCGAGTCGCGGGAACTCCACGAGTGGAGGTTAGAGGCTTGATGTGGGTTGGGGTGCTTGCGGGGATGGCTCAGACCAAGCAGGTCGTTCGGGTCGGGCGCAGGGCATAGCGGTGCCTACGTTCAAGCCCGACCCGGGCGAGATGCGCCGCGTCTGAGCCACCATCCGTGAGTGCCTGGAAGCCCACGTCAAGCCTCTAGGGTGGCGACATGCCCGAGGGCGATTCCCTTCACCGGGCGGCGCGACGACTGCAGCCGCTCGTCGGCCAGCGCATCGAGGCGGCCTCTCCGCACCCTCGCGCGCAGGCGGAGCGCGTCGCGGAGCGCGTGAATGGGCGCACGCTCGAGTCGGTCGAGGCGATTGGCAAGAACCTGCTGCTTCGCTTCGAGGGCGGGGTCGTGCTCCGCTCGCATCTGCGCATCTCCGGACGCTGGACGCTTCGGCCGCGGGGTGAGGCGCGAGCCGGCAAGCCGTGGCTCGTGCTCCGTGGCGAGACGCTCGAGGGCGTTCTCTGGAACGGGCCCGTGCTCGAGCTGCACGCGCGGGCGATCGAGCGACTCGGCCCCGACATCCTCGAATGCCCACCGCGGCTCGACGAGATGCTCGCGCGCCTCGGTGGCGCCGACGGCACCCTCTGGTTCGGCGAGGCGCTGCTCGACCAGTCGCTCGTCGCCGGGATCGGGAACATGTGGCTCGCCGAGGCGCTCTGGGATTCCTCGCTCTCTCCGTGGCGGCGCCTGGCCGCCGTGCCCGAGCCCGAACGGAGGCTCGCGCTCGAGACGGCGGCCCGGATGATGCGCGCGTCGGTCGACACGGGGCGGGCGAACGGCCACCAGGTCTACCGCCGCGCCGGTCGCCCGTGCCCTCGCTGCGGCACGCGGATCCGCTCCTGGGGCCAGGGTGACGACAACCGGATGGCCTACTGGTGCCCGACGTGCCAGAGAGGAGACGATCCGCGCGGCTCGTAAAGTGTCCTCGTGGCGCACCGGGCACCGCACCTCTACGAGTCCCTCCGTTCGTTCTGCCTCGCGGCGTTCGCTGCCGAGCGCGGCGTCGAGCTGCCGTTCTCGTTCGAGGAGCACACGACGCGAGAAGGACCGTCGCTCTACGAGTACCGGCCGCTCGTCCGCGGCTTCGTCGACGAGCAGGCGCCTACACTGCGTCGCCTCCCCGACACCCGGAACGCGATCGACGACCTGAAGCGCGAGCCGACTGCTGCGATCTTCGCGCGCGCGCACTCGGGCATCGGCGACACCGGCGACGACGCGCTCTTCCGGTCGATCCTCCTGCCGATGCTGACCTGGACGGCCGAGCGCTGCGGCGGCTTCGACTGGAACGACGAGGCATTCGAGTCCGCCTACGCGGACTTCGAGCACACCCTCTTCGGCTCCGCGCGGACCTATGTCGCCCTCGCGCCGGTGGTCGGGCTCTCGGCGGGCCAGGACGCCGACCTCGGGGCGGGCATCACGCTGCGCCCGATCGTCTCCGGCGAGATCTCGGGCCTCTGGCCCGAGGCACGCGGCCTGATGCCGGCCGAGTTCGGCCGTGACATCGACCGCCTGCTCATCCTGGAGCTCTCGCGCGAGCTGGACGCCGCCGACGCCGAGCCTCCCGACGCGGCCGCGGAGCTCGCCGATGCGGTCACCGCGTTGCGTCTCGCCACCGCCGGCGCGATCGCGGCCGGCCCGGTCGTGTTCGAGCGGCTCGACTTTCGGCCGCTGCGCGTCTCGCCGCTGCTGCCGATCGCGGCGACGCAGCCCCGCGGCGACTCGACGCGCCTCGACAAGATCCGCGCGCGTCTCGCCGCCGACCTGCGCGCGAAGCTCACCCTCGCCGACGAGGACCGCCAGCTCGGCGAGGCGCTCGACCGCTGGGAGCTCTCGCTGTTCTCCGAGGAGCCGTTCCGGTCGGCCCAGGTGCGCGAAAGCCTGACCTGCCTGCTCGGAGACGACGGTGGAGACTGGGCCGCGGCGATGCGCGCTGCGGTCCTGCTCGCCGAGAAGAGCCGGGAGCGAAACGAGCTGCTCGAGGCGCTGCGCGCCGAGCGGCTCGGCCGCGACGCTCGCGACGCGGTCCGGCGCGCGCTCGTCGAGACGCTTCAGCACGGAAGCCGCGCCGAGCTCGTGACGGCGCTCGACGACACGCTGCTCGGCCTGCGCCCGCGGCCGTCGTCCGTGCTGCGCGTCGCGTAAATCGTCGCAAAGGCGGCACAGACACGTGACATTTCTCCGGCTACGGTCGCTGTATGGACGAAGCGGACGGAGTGGCGAACCGCGTGCTGGCGCGGCTCGAGCGGATCGAGGCGCTCGACCGCGGACGGGTCGACCCCGGGGTCTGCTCGGCGAGCTGCGGGCGCTCGTCGGCGAGGCCGAGGCGTGGGCGAGGGTCGAAGGCGACGCGCGGGCGCGGGCGGCGACGAAGAAACTTCGAGGGGAGGCGGAAGGAATGAGGTGAGCCGAACCGAAAAGCCCTCTCACATGGGTCTCGCGCGCCTCCTCCCGCGTCCCAACGTTCGCCCTGCGAGCGAGTCGGCCCCTGCGCAGACACAGATCATCGCCCTCGCGAACCAGAAGGGCGGCGTCGCGAAGACGACGACGACGCTGAACCTCGGCGTCGCGTTCGCCGAGCGGGGCCACCGTGTGCTGCTGATCGACCTCGATCCGCAGGGCAACCTGACGATGTCGCAGGGCCTCAATCCGGACACGATCGAGCAGTCGATGTTCGACGTGCTCGTCCACCGGCTGCCGATCGAGCAGGTGATCGAGACCCGCGAGGTGGACATCGCGGTCTCGTCGATCGACCTCGCCGGCGCCGACATGGCGCTCTCGAGCCAGATCGGCCGCGAGCGGGCGCTCGACAAGGCGCTGGCCTCGATCAGGGACCGCTACGACTACATCTTCATCGACACGCCGCCGTCGCTCGGGCTGCTGACGATCAACGCGTTCGTCGCGGCCACCGGCGTGATCGTGCCGGTGCAGACCGAGTACCTTTCGCTGCGCGGGCTCGTCCAGCTCGAGAGCACGCTTGCGATGGTGCGTGAGAACCTGAATCCGAAGGTCTCCGTGATCGGGATCGTGCCGACGATGTACGACAAGCGTCTGACGCATTCCCGCGAGGCCGACGAGATCCTGCGCGAGAACTTCGGCGACCTCGTCTACCACACGCGGATCCGCAAGACGATTCGTTTCGCGGAGGCACCCGTGAAGGGCCAATCGGTGCTCGCCTACGAGCCCGATGGCGAAGCCGCCGACATGTACCGCGATCTCGCAAAGGAGGTTCTCGATGGCCAGAAATCGCGCCAGCATGCGTGAGGGCCCGCTCGCTGACCTCTTCCGGGCAACCGAAGCGGCACAGCGCCAGGGCAAGGAGCCGGTCGAAGGACAGCAGCAGCTGCCGGTCGAGCCTGTGCAGGCGAAGCCCGCACGGGCCAGGCGCCCCGAGCCTGTCGTCGAGCACGCCGAGCCTCCCGTGTCGCCGACCCCGATTCGCGCGGTCGCGCCTGCTCCCGACTCCAGCCGGACGCCGACGAGCCGAACAGCCGCGTCGCGCGCTGGCTCGACCCGCTGCCCGACCAGCCGGCGCGTCTCGAGCGCGCCCGCGAAAGCACGTCGTACCCCGCGATCATCCGGGTCGTCGGCGTCGGCGGCGCGGGCCTGAACGCGGTCGACCGGATGATCGACGCAGGCATCACGCAGGTCGACTTCATCGCGGTCAACACCGACATCCAGCAGCTGCAGATGAGCGACGCGGCCGCCAAGATCCACATCGGCAGCGAGCTGACCGAGGGCCTCGGCTCCGGCGCCGACCCCGAGATCGGCCGCAGGGCGGCCGAGGAGGGCTACGACGCGATCAAGCGCTCGCTGCGCGGCTCGGACATGGTCTTCGTCACGGCGGGTGAGGGCGGCGGCACCGGCTCCGGTGCGGCTCCGGTCGTCGCGCGGATCGCACGCGAGCTCGGCGCGCTCACGGTCGGGATCGTGACGATGCCGTTCAAGTTCGAAGGCACGCGCCGCCGGAAGCAGGCGGATGACGGCCTCCAGATGCTGCGCGAGGCCTGCGACACCCTGATCGTCGTCCCGAACGACCGCCTGCTCGAGGTGCTCGACAAGTCGACCTCGATGCTCGACGCGTTCCGCATCGCCGATGACGTGCTGCGCCACGGCGTCCAGGGCATCTGCGACCTGATCACGAACCCGGGCCTCATCAACCTCGACTTCGCCGACGTGCGCACGATCATGGCCGACTCCGGCTCGGCGCTGATGGGCATCGGCTACGCGACAGGCGACAACCGGGCGAAGGAAGCTGCCGAGCGCGCGCTTCGCAGCCCGCTGATCGAGACCGAGATCACCGGCGCCCGCGGCATCCTGCTCTCGATCGCCGGCGGCGACGACCTGACCCTCTACGAGGTCAACGAGGCGGCGGAGGCGGTCCGCGAGGCGGCGACCGACGACACGAACATCATCTTCGGCGCGACGATCGACGATCGCCTGAACGGCCAGATGTGGATCACGGTCGTCGCGACCGGCCTCGGGCTGCGCAGTTCCGGCAGACGGAGCGCGGTGATCACCGCCGCGTCGGGCGACGCGCTCGAGACGCCGTCGTTCCTGCGCGACTCCTAGGTCAGGTTGAGCACGGTGATACCGACCGCTGCCGCGAACGACGCGGTCACGCCGACCGTCGCGGCGCGGAACGTCCACCGTCGCACGGCGTCGCTCGGCCACGCGAGGTAGAGCGCGCCTGCCGAGCCGACGGCGATGCTGACGAACGTCTCGAGCGCCTGGATCGCGAAGCCGACTCCGAGTGCCTGGCCCATCCCGATGCCGCGGCTCGCAAGCGCGACGGCAACGGCGCCGCTTCCGACGCCGATCGAACCGGGCGTGAGCGGGAACACCGAGGCGACGTCGAGGGCGGGGAGGATCAGCAGCGCGGCGAGGACGGGATGCGGGAGCCCGAGCGCGGCAGCGACGGCCATCGTCGCCCCGAGGCGGGCCAGCACCATTCCGACCGTCCAGCCGAGCACGACCGCGATGCCTCGCGCGGCGACCGCTCCAGCGCGGCGAAGCCGGCGAGCAGCTGTGCGATCCGTGGATGGCGTCTGCAACGACCGGAGAACGAGGCCGCAAGCACGAGCGCTGCGACTGCACCACACAGGACGAACACCGGCCAGAGCGGCATCGCGCCGCTCGCAGACGCGACGACGAGCAGCGCGGCGAGGGTGAGCGAGCGGGCGGCGGCGAGCGCCGCATAGACACCGCCCGTCGTCCAGATCCGTCCCGGTGAGTCGATCGAGCGGGAGCAGAGCGCCACCTTCACCGCGTCGCCGAGCTTCGCGGGGGCAAACGCGTTGACGAGCGAGCCCATGCCGATGCTCGCGCCGGCGCGGTGCGCGCTGATCCGGCCGCCCGCGGCGCCGAGTGCTGCGCGCCAGGCGCCGACGGTGCACACGAACGCGAGCACGAATCCGATCACCCCGACCACCAGCCAGTGCTGTTCGGCGCCGGCCAGGGCGTCGAGCCCGGACTTCACGTGGTTGCCCAGCAACCCGGGAGTTGCAGCAACGGCGATCACCGCGAACAATGCGGCCGCCGAGAGAACGAGCTTTGAGCGTGAGATGGTCATGACTGGCCTTTCACAACTGATGACTCGTTCCCTGGGGTCTGGTTAGTAGGTAAACGGTGAAGATTCCGATTTAGGTGCGAATTCCCACATCTCGTCCACATGATTCATCGGCGGAACTGACAATCGCATGAGCGGCGCGATCGCAGCGGCCACGGCCTGACGGCTGCGGCGGGCGCGCGGGTGCTCGAGGAGGGCGGAAACGCCGTCGATGCCTGCGTGGCAGCCGCATTCGCGGCCTGGGTGACCGAGAGCCCGCTCACCGGCCCGGGTGCGGGCGGCTTCGCGCTCGTCGTCCCGGGCGACGGCCGCCCGCCGCGGCTCGCCGACTTCTTCGTGGCGACGCCGGGCCGCGGCCTGCCCGTCGCCCGAAGCGGCGAGCATGCACGCGATCGACGTCGGCATTCGGCGGGGACAGCGAGACGACCCAGGTCTTCCGGATCGGCGAGGCTTCGTGCGCCGTGCCCGGAACGGCGGCCGGGCTCGAGGCCGCTGCACGCGGGCTACGGACGGCTGCCCTGGCGCGAGCTGCTGCAGCCGGCGATCGAGCTCGCCCGCGCGGGCGTCGAGCTGACGCCGGCCGCAGGCGCACCTGCACGCGATCCTCGACCTGATCCTGCGCCACAGCGACGAGGGCCGCCGTCTCTACAGCCGCGCCGACGGCTCCCGCCTGCTTCCGGGCGATCTCATGCAGCTCCCCGACCTCGCCGAGACGCTCGAACGGATCGCGGAGGAGGGCGCTCGCCCGCTCTACACGGGCGAGCTCGCCCATTCGATCGTCGACACGGTGGAGGCGGGTGGCGGCGCTGCTCACCCTGGACGACCTCAGCAGCTACCGCGTCGTCTGGCGCCGGCCGGTGCGCGTTCCGTACCGCGGCTTCGAGGTGATCTCGAACCCGCCGCCGTCGTCGGGCGGGATCCTGATCGCCTACGGGCTCGCGTTGCTCGAACGCACGGGACGCGGTGCGCCGGGAAGCGCCGAGGCGATCGCCGCGCTCGTCGATGTGATGCGCGAGCAGACACGCGCGCGCGGCGACGGCTTCGACGCCGGCGCTCCACCGCGGCGGGCTCGCCCGGCGGCTGCTCTCGCCCGAAGCGCTGGCCGCGGCCGTCGCGCGGATCGAAGCGGAGGCGCCCGGCGCCACCGAGCATCGCCCTGCCGGCGGCACGACGCACGTCTCGGTCGTCGACGGCGACGGGAACGCCGCCTCGCTCTCCTCGTCCACCGGCTCCGGCTCGGGCGTGATCGTTCCCGGCACCGGCATCCACCTGAACAACATGCTCGGCGAGTACGACCTGGTCGGAGGTGGGCCCACGACGCCCGGTCGGCGGCTGACGAGCATGATGGCGCCGACGGTCGTGCGCGGTGCGACCGGGCCGCGGCTCGTCGTCGGCAGCGCGGGCTCGGTGCGCCTGCGAGGCGCGATCATGCAGGTGATCGTCAACGTCGTCGGTCACGACCTCGGTGTCGCGGCAGCGATCGACGCGCCGCGCGTGCACGTCGACGAGCCGCATGTCCACTGCGAGGGCGGCTTCGATCCTGCAGTGCTCGAACAGGTCGAGTCCTGGGGCTACGACGTCGTGCGCTGGCGACGCCGCAACCTGTTCTTCGGCGGGACGAACGCCGTCGAGGTGCTTCCCGATACGTCGCTGGCGGCCGCGGGCGACGCGCGGCGCGGCGGCGCCGGCCTCGTCGTCGCCTGACCGACGTTCGTGTTTAGTCGCGCTCCGCCGGCGCGACCTTGCCGTTCTTGCTCGCGCGTTCGCGCATCGCCTGCTCGAGCCTCACCGCTTCGAGCGCGGACTCGAGCAGCACTGCGAGTCGCTGCATGCGCAGCCTCGGCGAGGTCATTGCGAGCACTTCCTGCTTCGCATCGACGCCGAACTCGACCCTTGCCGCCAGCTCGAAGTCGAGCTGCGCGACGTCGGGCTCCGGAAAGTCGACCTCGCTCTCCGAGGTCTCGGCGAGCTCGCGAAACACCTCGAGCGCCCGGTCGACGTCGGCCTCCGCCGGCGGATCGTCGTCGTCGACCACCGGCTCCACGAGCCCGGTCGTGAACGACCGGCCGGAGGTCAGCTCGAGCAGGCGAAAGCGCTCGCCTCCTTCGACGACGACGTTCATCCGTCCGTCGGGGAGCACCTCCAGCACCTCGAGCACCGCCGCCCGCGTCCCGATCTCATGGACCGCACCGTCGCCGGTGGCGAGCACGAAGCCGAAGTCGGACTCGTTCTCGACGCACTCCTCGATCAGCTCGCGGTAGCGCGGCTCGAAGATGTGCAGCGGAATCCGCTCCGTGGGAACGAGCACGATCGGCAGCGGGAAGAGGCCGAGCTCCGGCATGCGAGCAGCCTACGGGGTCGCCGGGAGACGTCGTCGCGCCACACATCCGGCACGCTTTCGGCACAGACACGTAACGCAGACGACGCTAGGCTCGCGGTGGGGAGGAGGCCGGGTACGCCTTGACCCACCAGGGCCGCAGCAGCTCGCTCGGCGACGTCGGCCGGGGTGGAACGAACCCCGAAGGCCGCCCTCGACGGTAGGGTCCCCGGCCGTGGAGAATGCCGCTTCGGAGCTCGGCGCGGGCTTCTTCCGCCCGGGCGTCGACGGCCTGACCCCGTACCAGCCGGGGAAGCCCGTCGAGGACGTCCAGCGCGAGCTCGGGCTCGACCGTGTGATCAAGCTCGCCTCGAACGAGGGGCCGTTCGGGCCGTTCCCGGCCGCGCAGGAGGCGATGGCGCGCGCGGCGCTCGAGCTGAACCGCTACCCCGACGGCGGCGCCTACCGCCTCCACGCCGCGCTGGCCGAGCGCCACGGCGTCGCGGCCGAGGAGACCTGCGTCGGCGCAGGCGCGGACGGCTGCATCGACATGCTCAGCCAGGCGATCCTCGATCCCGGCGACGAGGTCGTCTGCGGCTGGCCGTCGTTCCCGAGCTACGTGATCTACGCGCGCAAGCAGGGCGCAGCACCGGTCACGGTCCCGCTGCGCGACCACCGCTACGACCTCGACGCGCTGCTCGCGGCGGTCACGCCGCGCACGAAGCTCGTCTACATCTGCCACCCGAACAACCCGACCGGGACGATGAACACGGCAGACGAGCTCGACGCGTACTTCGACCGCGTGCCCGAGCACGTGCTCACGGTCGTCGACCAGGCGTACTTCGAGTACATCGACCGGGCCGACTATCCGGACGCGGTCGAGCGCTACCTGAAGGCGGGAAGGCGCGTCGTCGTCCTGCGCACGTTCTCGAAGATCTACGGGCTCGCCGGCCTTCGCATCGGCTACGCGGTCGGGCCGCGCGCAGTCTGCGCCGCGATGGCGAAGGTGCGCCGGCCGTTCGACCTGACGACGCCCGCGCAGGTCGCCGCGCTCGCGAGCATCTCGGACGCCGACGAGATCGCGCGCCGCCGCGCGGTCAACGTGGAGGGCCTCGCCCGCCTCGAGGCCGTCGTGCGCAGCCACGGCCTCGAGCCGGTCCCGTCGGTCGGGAACTTCCTCTACGTCGACACCGGCGACGACGCGAACGCCCTCTTCGAGCGGCTTCTCCACGAAGGCGTGATCGTCCGCCCGCTCGCCGGGTTCGGCTCGCCGACCGCGATCCGCATCTCGGTCGGGACCCCCGAGGAGATCGACGTCTTCTCTGCGGCACTCGGGCGTTTGCGCGCGCCCGCGTGAGCGTCGAAGCGCACGCGCGGCCCAACCTGCGCCGCGCCGCAGTGTTCGGCAACAGCCGCTTCCGCCTGCTCTTCTTCGCCACCCTCGCCTCGGGGATCGGCACCTGGCTCGCGCTCGATCGCGCTGCAGGTCGACGTCTACGACCGCACGCATTCGGGTTGGTGGGTCGGCGCGCTGCTGATCGCGAACCTGCTCCCGTCGATCGTGCTCGGCCTGCTCTTCGGGCCGCTCGTCGACCGGCTCTCCCGCAAGGGGCTGATGATCGGCTCCGACCTCGGCCGTCTCCTCGTCTTCTGCGTGCTGCCCTTCGCCGGGAGCGCGACGGCGATCGTCGCGTTGTCCGTGGTCGCCGGGGTCGGCAACGCGTTCTTCCGGCCCGCGGTCCTCGCGGGCGTCCCCAACCTCGTCTCCGACGAGGAGCTGCCCGACGCCAACGCGATTCTCCAGCTCGTCGAATGGGGCTCGACCGCGCTTGGCCCGCTCGTCGGCGGAGCGCTGGCGGCGGCCTCCGGGCCTGACCTTGCCTACTGGGTGAACGCCGTCACCTTCGGCGTCTCGGCAGTGTTCGTCGCGGGCATCCCCGCGCGCCTGCTGCAGTCCGAACGGCCGATCGGACGCGGGCATTGGAGCGATCTGCGCGAAGGCTTCCAGACAGTGCTGCGCTCGCCGCCGCTCTACACCGTGCTCGTCGCCTGGACGATCGCGATGATCGCGCTTGCCTCGGTCAACCTGGCGGAGATCTTCCTCGCGAAGCAGACGCTCGGATCCGGCGACTTCGGCTTCGGGCTCCTCTGGTCGGCGAGCGGCGTCGGGCTCGTCGTCGGCGCGCTCGCGGCGAACACCGTCGTGCGCCGGTTCGGGATCCGGGCCGTCTATCCACGGGCGCTCCTGCTCTGGGCGCTCGGCACCGCGGGCGCGGCCGCCGCGCCCGACATCTGGATCGCCGCGGTCGCGATGGCGGTCGCGGCGGTGGGAAACGGCGTCGGTGTGGTGGTCAACATCACCCTCGTGCAGCGGGGCGCCGCCGACCAGGTTCGCGGCCGAGCGCTCGCAGCGATCATGAGCGTGAACTACACGATGATGCTCGTCGTCTTCCTCGCCACAGGCCCGGCGATCGACGCGCTCGGCGCGCGCGCCGTGTACGCGATCGCAGCCGGCTCGCTCGTGGTCGCGGCCGCGTTCGCCGCGCGGCTGCTGCCGCGTGAGGAGGCGCTCGCGTGAACGGGCGCCGCGACTGGACGAGGGAAGGGCTGGTCGCGGCCGTGCGCGCGGGCGACCCGCGCGCGCTCGCACGCGCGATCACGCTCGTCGAGAACGGTGATCCGCTCGCCTACGAAGTGGTCAGCGACGTCTACCCGCAGACGGGGCACGCGTACGCGGTCGGGCTGACGGGCCCGCCCGGCGTCGGGCAAGTCGAGCCTGGTCTCGGTGCTGATCGGGCTCGTCCGCGCCGCGGAGCGAACGGTCGGCGTCATCTCGGTCGATCCGTCGAGCCCGTTCACCCAGGGCGCGCTGCTCGGCGATCGCATCCGCCTGACCGATCACTTCCTCGACCCGGAAGTCTTCATCCGCTCGATGGGGACCCGCGGCCATCCCGGCGGCCTTGCGGAGACGACGCTGCAGTCGCTGCTCGTGCTCGACGCCGCGGGGAAGGACGTCGTTTTCCTCGAGACGGTGGGCACGGGCCAGAGCGAGGTCGGCGTGATGTCGATCGCCGACACCGTCGTGCTTGCGCTGATGCCGGGCTCCGGCGACTCGATCCAGGCGCTGAAGGCCGGGATCATGGAGATCCCCGACGTGATCGTGATCAACAAGATGGACCACCCGATGGCGAAGACGATGATGAACGAGGTGCGCCAGGTGCTCTCGCTCGGGCCGCACGAGGGCTGGAAGCCGCCGATCGTCCTCACCGAGGCGATGCGCGGCGAGGGGGTCGACGCACTCTGGGAGAAGATCCAGGAGCACCGTGCCTGGCTCGAGTCCGAAGGCGAGCTCGAGCGCCGCCGTCGCCGCAACCTCGCGCACGAGGTGTTCGCCGTCGCTTCGACGCGCGCGCGGCGCCGCCTCGAGGAGGCAGTGCGCGAGGACCCGGAGCTGCTGCGGCTGCTCGACGAGGTCCAGTCGCGGAAGCTCGACCCGCTGACGGCCGTTCGTGAGATCCTGGAGAAGGTGTTCCACATTGAGCCCTGAGGCAGCCTCGACGCAGACTGCGCCCAGCCTCGACGACGTGCACGCGGCACGCGATCGTCTCGCCGGGCACGTGCGGCTGACGCCGGTCTACGGCTCCGAGTCACTCTCCCGGCGAGCCGGCCGGCCGGTCTGGCTGAAGGCGGAGAACCTGCAGCGCACCGGGTCGTTCAAGATCCGCGGCGCCTTCAACAAGCTCGCGAGCCTCAGCGACGCGGAGCGTGCTGCGGGAGTGATCGCGGCCAGCGCGGGCAACCACGGCCAGGCCGTGGCGCGCGCTGCGCGCGAGCTGGACATCAAGGCGACGGTCTACATGCCGCAGGACGCCCCGATGGCGAAGCTCGAGGCGACGCGCGGCTACGGCGCGGACACGGTGCTCGCGGGCGCAGGCTTCGACGAGGCCCTCGCCGAGGCGTTCGTCCGCGCCTCCGCGTCGGGCGCGACGTTCGTGCATGCCTTCGAGGATCCGATCGTGATCGCCGGCCAGGGCACGATCGGGCTCGAGCTCGCCGCCGAGCTGCCCGACGTCGACACGTTCGTGCTGCCGGTCGGCGGCGGCGGGCTCGCCGCCGGCATCGCGATCGCCCTACGCGCGCTGCGGCCGCGCGTTCGCATCGTCGGCGTCCAGGCGGGCAAGAGCGGGCAGGGCACGATCGCCGACGGCATCGCGGTCAAGCACCCGGGCGAGCTGACGATGTCGATCCTCGACGACCTGCTCGACGACCTCGTGCACGTCGAAGACGAGGAGATCTGCGACGCGATCACGCTGCTGCTCGAGCGAACGAAGCTCGTCGTCGAAGGCGCCGGCGCCGCGTCCGTCGCGGCGCTCCTCGCCGGCAAGGTCGGCGGTGGCACGCGGCGCGGTCTGCGCGCTGCTCTCCGGCGGCAACATCGACCCGACGATGCTGATCTCGGTGATGCGGCACGGGCTCACGCTCGCGGGCCGTTACCTCGTCGTGCGCACGCGCATCCCCGATCGCCCCGGTTCGCTCGTCGAGCTGCTCGAGCTCGTCGCGGCCGAGCGCGGGAACGTCCTCTCCGTCGAGCATCACCGCGAGGGCATGGCGATCGAGATCGCGGAGACGGGAGTCGAGCTCACGGTCGTCACCCGTGACGAGGACCACTGCGTACAGCTCTGCGCGGCGCTCGAGGGCCGCGGCTACGTGCTGCACCGCTTGCGGTAGCGGCGCCGCCGGACCAGCTAGGCGCCGCAGCGGCGGAACGAGACCGTTTCGCCCGCGAAGTCGTTGATGCCGCCCTCGGAGACGGCACGCGCGTCGAACCCGTCGCGCTGCAGCAGCGACGCCGCGATCGCGGCGCGCGGCCCCGACTCGCAGATCGTCACGACGGGCTTCGACTGGTCGAGCGCCCCCGAGCCGAGCTTGCGCAGCAGCCGGTAGGGGATGTTGCGCGACCCGGGGATGTAGCCGCTGTCGCGCTCGGTCGTCTCGCGCACGTCGACCACCTGCACGTCGGCAGAGTTGAGCATCTCATCCAAGTCGGAGATGTCCACGGTCGCGAGCTGCTCCGTCGCGTGCGGGTGGACGACGTAGCCCGCCAGGTCGCGGATCCCCACCGCCCAGAGCCCGTGGGCCGCCTCGAGCGCCTCGGCCCGCGTGCGCGCGTGCAGCACGACCCGCTCGCCGGGCACGAGCACGAAGCCGGCCTTCGTACCGAACGCGCCGCCGCTGACGGGAACGCTGATCGAGCCCGGAACGTGGCCCTCCGTGTAGTCGGTGAACGGGCGCACGTCGAGCACCGTTGCCTCCCCGCGGTCCGAGAGCTCCGTCGGCTCCTCGGGCTCCGGCACCCAGGGTCCCCGGTTGAGCGCGACGACGTGCTCGGTCGTCGGCGGGCGCGGCGTCGACACCGACGCCGACACCAGCACGAACTCCTGCACCTCGCGGAACGCCAGGGCGTGGTTCGTCTTCCGCTCCTTCCCGATCGTCGACGAGCGATCGGGGCTCATGTTGGCGCCGCAGAGCGAGCCCGCGACGTGGCCTGGGTACACCTCGACGCCCTCGGGCAGCTCGGCAAGCCTGGCCAGCGAATGGAAGAGGTCGTCGGCGCCCTCGCGCGCGTCGACGGCGAGGTCGGGGCGTGCTGCGTCGCCGACGAACATCGAGTCGCCGGTCAGCACGATGCGCTCGTCGACGACGAACGCGCAGTGCTCGGGCCGGTGGCCGGGGGTGTGCAGCACCCTGATTCGCGTGCCGCCGACCTCGACCAACTGTCCGTCCGTCAGCGGCTCATGGGGAAACTCGGCCTCGGCGAGCGCGTGGATCGCGACAGGCACGCCGTGCTCGAGCGCGAAGCGGCCGTGACCCGAGAGGTGGTCGGCGTGCGTGTGCGTCTCGAGCACGCGCTCGATCCGGACGCCGTCCTCTGCCGCCGCATCGAGGTACTGCTCGATGCGAAACGACGGATCGACCACCACCGCGACCCCTCGCTCGTCATCGCCGACGAGATACGAGGCGCAGCCGAGACCGTCGTCGACGAACTGCCGGAAGAGCAGCACGGTTCCTGAAGATAACAGCGGCTACGGCTACGGCGGCGGCGGCCGCAGCCAGAGGTAGAGCGCGAAGAACCCCGTTGCGAGCGCGATCCCACCGGCAGCGATCGCCACGACGAGCGCCCACTTCGCGAGCGAGCGCGCTCCGGTGTCCTCGACGCCGCCGGTCGTGACCTCGAGCGGGACGCGGTAGGTGATGGACTTGCCGGTGCGATCGCCCACGAGCACGTTGAAGAGGACGGTCTCGACGCGAGACGGAGCGGTGCCGCGGATGCCGAACCGGGCGTAGGTGCCCTTCGGGATCTGGCCGCCCGACCATGTGACGGCCTGCCCGGCGCGCGACTGTGACCAGCCCGCCTTCGTCTCGGCGTCGTCGAGCTTGAAGTCCGGCGGGATGCCGAGCGTGATGTGGTCGACGCCATACGCGTCGTCCTGGTTCGGGACCGAGAAGACGAGGTCGACGAGCTGCCCGGTGCTCACGGTCGACGGGTTGAGCGAGAGGTGTGCGCCTGCGGGCGCGGCGCCGAGCAGCGCGGCCAGGGCGACGCTAGAGGCCGAGATGGCGCGCGATGACCATGCGCTGCACCTCATTCGTTCCCTCGCCGATCTCGAGGATCTTCTGGTCGCGGTAGAGCCGCGAGATCGGGTACTCGTCCATGAAGCCGTAGCCGCCGTGGATCTGCAGCGCCCCAGTTCGCGGCGCGGTGTGACAGCTCGCCGGAGTAGAGCTTCGCCATCGCGGCGGTCCGGGCGAAGTCGCGGCCCTGATCCTTCTCCCAGGCCGCCTTCCAGACGAGGTTGCGGGCCGCCTCGATCTCGGTCGCCATGTCGACGAGCTTCTCCTGCACCGCTTGGAACTTCGAGATCGGCTTGCCGAACTGCTCCCGCTCCTTTGCGTAGGCGTAGGCGAGGTCGTAGCAGCCCTGCGCGAGCCCGACGCCCATCGCGGCGACCGAGATGCGGCCGCCGTCGAGGATCTGCAGGAACTGCTGGAAGCCTTCGCCGCGAGGGCCGAGCAGGTTCCCTTCCGGCACGCGCGCGCCCTGGAACGACAGCTCGCGCGTGTCGGAGGCGCGCCAGCCGAGCTTCTGCATCGGCTCCGAGATCACGTAGCCCGGCGTGCCGTTCGGGACGATGATGTTCGAGATCTCGCCCTCGCCGGTCAGGGCGGTGATCGTCACGCACGCGGTGATGTCGGTGCCCGCGTTGGTGATGAACATCTTCGCGCCGTCGATCACCCACTCGCCGTCCTCGAGCCGGGCGGTCGTGCGCATCGCGCCGGCGTCGGAGCCCGCGTTCGGCTCGGTCAGCCCGAACGCCGCGAGCTTCGTGCCCGAGGCGAGCTCGGGCAGCCACTGGCGCCGCTGCTCCTCGGTGCCGAAGTAGTAGATCGGCAGCGTCCCGAGCGAGTGGTGCGCGGCGACGGTGATCGCGACCGACGAGTCGATCCGCGTCAGCTCCTCGACCGCGAGCGCGTAGCGAGAGCGTGTCGCTGCCCGCCCCGCCGTACTCCTCGGGAATCGTCATGCCCATCAGCCCGAGCTCGGCGAGCTCGGCGACGAGCTCGTACGGGAAGCGCTGCTCGCGGTCGAGCTCCTCGGCGACCGGTGCCACCTTCTCGAGCGCGAACTGCCGGACCGTGTCGCGGAGCAGCTCGTGCTCGGGCTCGAGGTCGAAGTTCATCGTGCGAGGCCTGCGGCGAGCTCCACGATCAGCCGCACGCCGTAGCCGGTCCCGCCCTGGTCGAGCGCGTAGTCGGGCCGCTTGCGCTGCAGGAACGCGGGGCCTGCGATGTCGAAGTGCGCCCACGGCCCTTCGCCGGCGAACTCGCGCAGGAACTCGGCGGCGAGCACCGCGCCGCCTTCGCGCAGCTCCGACGCGTTCTTCATGTCGGCGAAGTCGGAGTCGATGTAGCGGCGGTAGCGCGGGTGGAGCGGGAAGCGCCAGGCGAGGTCGCCGCTCGTCGCTGCGGCCGCGTCGATCTGCGCCGCGAACGCCTCGTCGTTCGCAGAACCAGCCGGCGTAGAGGTCGCCGAGCGCGACCGACATCGCGCCGGTCAGCGTGGCGAAGTCGATGAGGTGCGTCGCGCCGCTCGATCGCGCGTAGTGCAGCGCGTCGGCGAGGACGAGCCGGCCTTCGGCGTCGGTGTTGATGATCTCGATCGTCTTGCCGTTCGACGCGCGCAGGATGTCGCCGGGCTTGAACGCGTTGCCGTCCTGCATGTTCTCGGTCGAGGCGACGACGGTGAGGACGCGGACCGGCAGGCCGAGCTCGGCGATCGCGGCCGTCGCCTCGATCACCGCTGCGCCGCCGGCACATGTCGCCCTTCATGTCCTGCATGCGCAGCTGCGGCTTCAGCGAGATGCCGCCGGAGTCGAACGTGATCGCCTTGCCGACGAGGCCGAGCGTCACGTCGGCGCGTCGCGCCGGCGGGTCGTAGCGCATGACGATCAGCTGCGGGTCCTCGGCGCTGCCGGCGCGACGGCGGCGAACGCACCCATCCCCTGCGCCTCGATCCAGTCGCGGCCGTAGCGACTCGACGGTGAGGTGGCCGCCCGCGCAGGCTCTTCGCGTGCTCGGCGAGCGCGACCGGAGGTTCAGGTCGTTCGGCGGGCCGGTTCGCGAGATCGCGCGCGGCGTCGAGGTGGCGGGCGATCGACGGTCTGCCGCTCGACGAGCGCCGCGAAGCTCGGCGGGCGCGTCGAGCGCGAGCGTCGACCCCGGGCGCGCGGTCGTAGCCGCCCTTGAACAGGCCGGGGTCGTAGGCGCCGTACGCCGTCCCCTCGACGAGCGCGCGCACCTGCTCCTCGGCGGGAAGCCCGAGCGAGTCGTCCAGGCTCCAGGCGATCGTGCCGCCCGTCCGTCGCAGCGACGCGTGGCCGCGCCCGCGGCGGCCGCGCGCAAGCCGTCGCCACCGCGTCGACGGCGATGCCTGACGCGCAGCTCGCTGCCGTCGCGCAGCACCTCGCCCGGGGGGAGCTCGCGGTCGACGCCTGCGCGCACGTCGGAGTCGTTCCGCTCCCTGATCTCGACCCGCATCCGGGGCGCGATGCTACCGAGGAAATGCCCTCTCCGCGCCGAACTCGGCAACCGGTGCTAATGGAAGGCGTACGAGGCGCCGATTACCTCAGGCAATGCACCCCGCCCGCGACACCAGCGCATTTCGCCACACCGTGGAGACGTTGACGGCCGAGATCAGCCGCATCGTCGCGGAGCGTCAGGATCTGCGCGCCAGCGGCGCTCCGACCGCTGCGCTCGAGGAGAACCGCCGCCGGCTCGCCGCGGCGCAGAACCAGCTCTCGCTGCTCCTGATCGAGCGGCACCTGCCGGACCGCCGCGTCGGTTGAGCGCAGGTCATCCACGTCTGAATTCGACGTCAGGGGAGGCTGCGCGGTGGCAGCCAAGGACTTCTTCGACAGCCTTGCAGAGCGGGCCGACGCGGCGAAGCTCGCCGGGATGACGCAACTCGTACCTCTTCGACATCGAGGGCGAGGGTCAGTGGTTCGTCGACGTCGCCGACGGCAAGATCACGGTGACCGAAGGCGCCGGCGACGCCGACGCGACGATCAGCACCACAGGCGAGACCTTCGAGAAGATCGTCGCGGGCGAGCAGAACCCGACGACCGCGTACATGACGGGCAAGCTGAAGATCAAGGGCGACATGGGCGCAGCCATGAAGCTCCAGAAGCTCTTCTAGCCTCTCAGTCGTCGAGCTCGACGAGCACGGCGCCGCCGGCGACGCGGTCGCCTTCCTGCACGTGCACGGCGCGCACGGTCGCGTCGTACGGGCGACGCGAGCGGCGTCTCCATCTTCATCGCCTCGAGCACGACGAGCGGCTGCGCGCGCCGTGACGCGTCGGCCCGCGCGAACGTGCACCTTGATCACCGTGCCGGGCATCGGCGCGGTCACCGTGCTCGACGCCGCGGCGTCGCCGTGCGCGTGCGCGGCGGCGTCGACGTCGGGCGGCGGCTGCAGCGCGCGGCGCGGCAGGTTGAGCCGGAACGCGCCGCGCCAGACGCGGGTCGGGCAGGCGCGCCGGCGGCGGCGAGAGCGGCGGATACTCGACGAGGAACGCGGTCGTCGTCCTCGCCGGCGCGCAGCGCAGGATGGGCGACGAGCCAGCGCAGGAACGGCAGGTTCGTCGTGACGCCGGCGACCTCGGTCTCGGCGAGCGCGGCCGCGAGTCGGTCGAGCGCCTCGTCGCGGGTCTCGCCCGCCGCGATCAGCTTCGCGATCATCGGGTCGTAGCCCGTGCCGACCTCGTCGCCCTCGGCGACGCCGGCATCGACGCGGATCGACGTCGGGAGCCGCAGCCGCTCGATGCGGCCGGCCTGCGGCAGGAACGTGCGCGGGTCCTCGGCGTAGAGCCGCACCTCGACGGCGTGGCCGTGCGGCTGCGGACGGCAGGTCGAGCGTCTCGCCGCGGGCGATCCGCAGCTGCCACTGCACGAGGTCGACGCCGGTCACCGCCTCCGTCACCGGATGCTCGACCTGGATCCGCCCGTTCAGCTCGAGGAAGTAGAAGTCGCGGCCGTCGACGACGAACTCGGCGGTCCCGGCGCCGACGTAGCCGATCGCGCGCGCGAAGCGGACGGCGGCGTCGCTCATCTGCGCGCGCAGCTCGGCGTCGAGCGCGGGCGACGGGGACTCCTCGAGCACCTTCTGGTGGCGGCGCTGCACCGAGCAGTCGCGCTCGCCGAGCGCGAGCACCGTGCCCGTGCGTGTCGGCGAGCAGCTGGATCTCGACGTGCCGCGGCCGCTCGAGGTAGCGCTCGAAGTAGACGCGGTCGTCGCCGAACGCGGCCTTCGCCTCGCGCTTCGCCGCCTCGAGCGGCCTCGTCGAGCTCGTCGCGCGCTGCGCACGATGCGCATGCCGCGTCCGCCGCCGCCTGCGGCCGCCTTGACGATCAGCGGCGGGTCGTCGACCTCGGGGATCGTCGGGACGCCGGCCTCGTGCGGCGATGCGCTTCGCCGCGAGCTTGTCGCCGCCCGCACGCAGCGCCGCGGGTGGCGGCCCGACCCAGGTCAGCCCTGCGGCCGCGACCGCCTCGGCGAAGTCGCCGTTCTCGGCGAGGAAGCCGTACCCGGGATGGATGGCGTCGGCGCCGCTCTCCTCTGCGGCGCGAATGTGCTCCTCGGCGGCGAGGTACGACGCGATCTCGACGGTCTCGTCGCTCGAGCGTGCGTGCAGCGAGCCGGTGTCGTCGGGCGCGACGACCGCGACGGTCGAGAGACCGAGCTCGCGCGCGGCCCGGAACACGCGCAGCGCGATCTCGCCGCGGTTCGCGACCAGCACCTTCTTCACGCGTCCGAGCCTAGCCGTCCACGACGAGGCCGTTGATCGGCCCGAAAAAGGCACGCGTGCGCCGTGAGACGTGCGGCAGGAGCCCGAGGCGGTCGTGCGCGTCGTCCTCCGCGGCGGGGCGCCACAGCTCGTCGACCACGCGCGAAGGGTCACCGTCGACGTCCTCGCGGCGCAGGTGCTCGCGCCAGAGTCGCAGGCGGGCGGCGCGTACGACGTCCTCGTCGCAGGTGATCACGCAAGCCTCGGTGTCGTTGAAGAGCGAGTGCTCGTTGAGGTTCGCGGACCCGATCGCCAGCCAGCGGTCGTCGACGATCCCGAGCTTCGCGTGCACGTAGACCTGCTTGGCCCGCCCGGGCTGGTAGAGCGTGCAGGCGAGGAGGCGCTTGTCGTGGTCGGACGCGACGAGGACGCCGAGCTGCCCGCGCGTGTCGTCGTTGCCGTTGTTGGGGCGCGCCGGCAGCACGACCACCATGCGGAACGCATCGGTCGGCGGCTGTTCGAGCTTTGCGCGGAGGATGCGGACGATCTCCGGCGACCAGAGGAACTGGCTCTCGAGGTAGATGAGGTGCTGCGCCGAGCGCAGCGCCCGCACATACGCCTCCAGAATCCGATAGTCGCCCAGGGGCAGCGCGTCGTAGATCCCGTTCGGGATCGTGCGCACGAACTGCGCGCGAACTGAGCCCTGTTCCGAGTCGTCGCACGTGAGGTCGATGCGCTCGCCCGTCACCTCGTGCCAGCGCAGTGCGATGTGTCCGGCGACGTCGGCGACCAGCGGCCCGGCGACCCGTGAGGAGGCGTCGTGCCAACCGACGGCTCCCCGCGCGGGGTGGTCGAGCGAGTCGAGCCGGTCACCACCGAGCGACGTGAGGTCGATCCCGCCGACGTAGGCGGTCTTGCCGTCGATCACCGCCAGCTTCTCGTGATGGCAGTGCATCGGCCGTTCGCGGGCGTCGAGAGCCATCCGGATCCGCGTGCCCTTCACGAGCGACTCACGGTCGTCGCGCACCGCCGCGCGCGAGGGGTTGAAGAGCGGCAGCGGCGCGCCCGCCCACGCCAGCACGCGAACGTCCGCGCGCTCTGCGGTCTCCGCCAGCAGCTCACGCAGTGTCGGCCCGCCGCGCGAGAGCCGGAACGCCGGCTCGAAGCACCAGCCCGCGAGCAGCACCGACTCCTCCGCCTGCGCGATCTCATCCTGCAGACGGGGGAGCGCCTCCTCTCCGTCGACGAGCACCTCGAACGCGTTCCCGTCGCGCGGCGGCGGGTCGCCGGCGCACCAGAGGCCGTCGTCGGGCGGGTCGGAGGCTCGCTGCCAGCCGTGGCGCTTCAGGCGGTGTCGATGATGGGCGACGACGAGCCGCTCGATCCCGGCGCCGATCCTGTCGTCCAGCCTGTCGATTTGCGCGCTCGCCATAACCGGGCAAGCGTAAGGGCACAGATGGCCGAGAGCGTGAGGTACGGGACCGCATCCGAGGTCGCGTGCGCGAGGGTGCCGCCTCCGGCGGCGCCGAGCGGTCTGCCCCGGGGCCCACGCGAGGTTCACGAGCGCGAACGCGTACCCGACCGGCAGGCCACGCTCTTCGACGAGGTTCGAGAGGAGCGTCATCCCCGGCGTGAAGAACGTGCCGAATGCGAGCCCTGCGCAGACTACGAGCGCTGCGAGGACAAACCGGTCGTCGGGCCAGGGCAGTAACGCGGCGATGACGGTCGATGAGACGAGCGCCACGAGCACCGGTCGAAGCGGCCCCTCTCGGTCGGTGATCCGCCCGACGACGACGTTGTTCACCGCCTCCAGTGCCGCGGCGGAGAGGAAGACGGCGCCGATGCCGATCGCGCCGAGGCCGAGTGCGGAGAGCTGCAACGGCGCGAGCACCGACAGCGTTCCGAACAGGAGCGCGGGGAGGACGACGAACCACGCGGCGCCGAGCACCCTGTGGTCGACGAGCACACCCAGCAGGCCAGATTCGTCATGAGCCCGCTCGGCGCGTGCGCCCGGGATCGCCGCCGCCCAGCCGACGAGACCGATCGAGGCGACTGCGATCGCGCCGAACGTCCAGCCGATCCCCGCGAACGAGGCGACGGCGCCGACCACCGGGCCGAAGAGCGCACCGACGACCGCGGCGGCGAACGCACGGCCGATCAGGGCGCCTCGCTGTCCCGCCGGTGAGACCAGGACGAGCCAGGAGAGCGCGCCCGTCCACGTGAACGAGCTCGCGAGGCCCTGCGCGAAGCGGGCAGCGTCGAGCTGCCACGCCTTGTCGGCGAGGCCGAACGCGATCGTGCACGCCCCGACGAGGGTGAGCCCGATCATCACCGTCGGCTTGGCCCCGAGCCGCGCGGCAACGATGCCGCTCGGGATCGCGCCGACGAACGCGCCGGCCGGGTAGGCGGCGGCGAGCACGCCCGCGCCGCTGCGGCTGAGACCCAGCAAATGGGCGTAGTGCGGGAGCAGCGGGGTCAGCGCTGCGAAGAAGAGCGTGTCGAAGAAGACGATCACGCTCGTCAGGAGCACGAGGCTGCGCAACGAATCTAGGGCTCGCGCCAGCCCGCGGTGCGCTTCTCCAGGAACGCGCGCAGGCCCTCCTGCCCCTCGGCGCTCGTGCGCGCACGAGCGATGCGCTCCGCGGTCTCCTGCGCCGAGAGCGGCCCGCGGGCGAGCTCCTTCGCTGCACGGGCCGCGTGAGGTCCCGCCGAACGCAGCTCGTCGATGACGTGCTCGACCGCCGCGTCGAGGTCGTCGGCGAGCTCGTGCACGAGGCCGATGCGCAGCGCGACCTCTGCGTCGAAGCGCTCACCCGTCACGAAGTAGCGTCGCGCGGCCCCGGTCCCGATCTTCGCGAGCGCGAACGGCGAGATGACCGCGGGCACGATGCCGAGCTTCACCTCGCTGAACGCGAACTGCGTGCCCGACTCCGCGATCGCGACGTCGCAGCAGGCGACGAGCCCGCAGCCTCCGCCGAGCGCGTGCCCCTGCACGCGCGCGACGACTGGAGCAGGGCAGGAGTCGATCGCCTCGAGCATCGCGCGCAGTCGCAGAGCGTCGGCGACGTTCTCCTCGTACGACAGGTCGACCGAGGCGCGCATCCAGTCGACGTCCGCGCCGGCCGAGAACGACGCGCCTTCACCCGCGAGCAGCACCGCGCGCACATCGCCGACGTCGGCGAACGCCTCGGTCAGCTCGGCGATCAGCGACGCGTCGAATGCGTTTCGCCGCTCCGGCTTCGCCATCGTCACCCGCAGCACCGGGCCGTCGCGCTCGATCCGCAGCGCGCTCGCGGTCATCAGAACGGGCCGCGCGCCTCGTAGCTGCCGCGGGGCGAGCCGACCGCGATCATCGTCAGGCCATCCGGGCCGGCGACCGCCTGTCGGGTCGTCTCCGGGTCGAAGCGGAGGGCCATCGGCGCGCTGATCGGCACTTCCTCGCCGTCGATTCGATAGAGGCCCCCGCCGCTGATCACGATGTTCACCTCTTCCTGGCCGGACGCGGCCTCGTTGTGCTCCCGTCCCTCCGCGTTCGCGGGCAGCTCGAACCAGTTGACGCCGAACGCCTCGACGCCGAGCTCGCGGCGCAGGAACTTGACCATCCCGCCGGGCCCCGCGCCCTCGACTTGTGTGATGTCGATCATGGAGTAGCTCATGGCTCGGACCCTAACGCCCGGGCAGCTGCGGCTACATCCGGAAGATGCCGAAGGTCGTCTCGGGAATCGGCGCGTTGAGTGCGGCGGTGATGCCGAGCGCGAGGACGCGGCGCGTGTCGAGCGGGTCGATGATGCCGTCGTCCCAGAGGCGGGCGGTGGAGTAGTAGGGATTGCCCTCGGCCTCGTACTTGGCGCGGATCTCGTCGGGGTCGCTGTCGCCGACCATCGAGAGCACGGTCGCCGCCTGATCGCCGCCCATCACGGAGATACGCGCGTTCGGCCACATCCAGAGCTGGCGCGGCGAGTAGGCCCGGCCGCACATGCCGTAGTTGCCGGCGCCGAACGAGCCGCCGATCACGACGGTGAACTTCGGCACCTCGGCGCACGCGACCGCGGTGACGAGCTTGGCGCCGTCGCGGGCGATCCCACCGGCCTCGTATTCCTTGCCGACCATGAAGCCGGTGATGTTCTGCAGGAAGACGAGCGGCACCTTGCGCTTGCACGCGAGCTCGATGAAGTGGGCGCCCTTCTGCGCGCTCTGGGCGAAGAGCACGCCGTTCGAGGCGAGGATCCCGACGGGGTAGCCCTCGATTCGCGCCCAGCCGCACACGAGCGTCTCGCCGTAGAGGGCTTTGAACTCGTCGAAGCGGCTGCCGTCGACGATCCGCGCGATCACCTCGCGCGGGTCGAGCTGGGTGCGGTGGTCGTCGGGAATCAGCCCGTAGAGGTCGGCGGGGTCGACCGCGGGCGGCTCGGGCGTCGCGACCTCCCAGGGCGGCTCGGGCCTGCGCCCGTGCGTGTCCGCGACGATCCGCCGCGCGATCGCGAGGGCATGCTCGTCGCTCGTCGCGTAGTGGTCCGCGACCCCGGACTGACGCGCGTGAACGTCGGCGCCGCCGAGCTCCTCGGCCGTCACCTCCTGCCCGGTCGCGGCCTTCACGAGCGGCGGGCCGCCGATGAAGATCGTGCCGGTCCCGCGGACGATCACCGTCTCGTCGCTCATCGCCGGGACATAGGCGCCGCCGGCCGTGCACGAGCCCATCACGACCGCGATCTGCGGGATCCCCTTCGCAGACATTCGCGCCTGGTTGAAGAAGATCCGCCCGAAGTGATCGCGATCGGGGAAGACCTCTGCCTGCAGCGGCAGGAACGCACCGCCCGAGTCGACGAGGTAGATGCACGGCAGCCGGTTCTGCTCGGCGACCTCCTGAGCGCGCAGATGCTTCTTCACGGTCAGCGGGAAGTAGGAGCCACCCTTGACGGTCGCGTCGTTCGCGACGATCACGCACTCGCGCCCCTCGACGACGCCGATCCCGGTGACGATCCCCGCTCCGGGCGCCTCGCCGTCGTAGAGCTCCCAGGCCGCGAGCGCATTCAGCTCGAGGAAGGCGCTGCCGGGATCGACCAGCCGGTCGATCCGCTCCCGCGCCGGCAGTTTCCCGCGCGACCGATGCCGCTCGACCGCCCGCGCACCGCCGCCCACCGCGACCTGCGCGCTGCGCTCGCGTACCTCGTCCACGAGCGCCTGCATCTGCTCCTTGCGGCGCGTGAAATCGCCGGTCTGCTCGACCTGGCTCTGCAGAAGCGCCATGAACGTGAGCCTAGCGCCGGAGGTTTGGGCATGCTGGTGTCGTGAATCGCAACCGCCTGCTCCTGCTCGGCGCCGCTCTCGGAGCCGCAGCCGTCGTTGTCGTCGTCGTGATCCTCGTCGGCCGGAACGGGCAAGAACTCGGCCGCGGAGCAGACGACGACGACCGCGTCGACGCAGACGACCCCGGCTGCGAAGAACACCCTCGCCGGGGTGCCGCAGGCGGGCGACACGCTCGGCAAGGCGAGTGCACCCGTCACGCTCACCGTGTTCGAGGATCCGCAGTGCCCGTTCTGCCGGCAGTGGAACGTCGACACGCTTCCGACCGTGGTCGAGAGCTACATCAGGACGGGCCGCGTGAAGCTCGTCTATCGCGGGATCGACATCATCGGCCCGAACTCGCTCCCGGGCCTGCGTGCGATCTACGCGGCCGGAGAGCAGAACAAGCTCTGGTCGATGGTCGAAGAGCTCTACCAGCGCCAGGGCGAGGAGAACAGCGGCTGGATCACGCCCGCCGTGATCCGCTCTTCCGCAGTCGCGATCGGCGCCGACCCGGACAAGCTGGTCGCCGCAGCGAAGTCGCCCGCCGTCACGGCAAAGCTCCTCGCGGCGGCGAAGGAAGCGAACGCGAGCGCAGTGCAGGGTACGCCGACCTTCCTCGCGTCGCGGCCGCCCGGCCTGCCGCAGCAGCTCTCGCTGACCGGGCTCGATCCGGCGACGTTCACCGCAGCGCTCGACGCAGCACTCCAGTGAGGCTCCGCGGTGCGATTGCCGCAGGCGCCACAATCGGCGCCGCAGTCGCCACGTACCTCACGGTCGTGCACTACACCCACACCTCGCCGATCTGCACGACCGGCGGCTGCGAGAAGGTGCAGCGTTCGAGCTACGCGGAGCTTGCCGGCATCCCCGTCGCGGTCCTGGGCCTGATCGCCTACGTCGCGCTCATCGGCACCGCGGCAGTCCGCGGGGTGACGGCAGCGCTCGTGGGTACCGTGATCGCCCTCACCGGTGTCGCTTTCAGCGGCTACCTGCTCTGGGCGCAGATTGCGCGCATCCACGCGATCTGCCAGTGGTGCGTCGCGAACGACGTGATCGCGGCGGTCGTCGCGGTGCTCTGCGTCATCCGTCTGTTGACCGAGCCCGACGGTGGTCGCATCTGAGCCGGCGCGGGATCTTCCTGTTCGCCGCGATGTGCGTGATCTGGGGTGTGCCGTACCTGATGATCCGCGTTGCCGTGCGCGAGCTCGCGCCGGTCACGCTCGTCTTCGGGCGCACGGCGATCGGCGCACTGCTCCTCGCGCCCGTAGCGCTGCTCCGCAGTGACCTCCGTCCGCTGCTCGAGCGCTGGCGGCCTCTCCTCGCCTACACCGCGATCGAGGTCGCGATCCCCTGGGTGCTGCTCGCGCGCGCCGAGACGAAGGTCTCGAGCTCGCTGACCGGCCTGCTGATCGCCGCCGTCCCCCTCGTCGGAGCGCTCGTCGTGACGCTGACCGGCGACCGCGAGCAGCAGGGATCGCGCCGGTGGGCCGGGCTGCTCGTCGGGCTTGTCGGCGTCGCTGCGATCGTCGGGTTCGACCTCGGCACCGTCAACACGTTCGCGATCGTGGAGATCGGGCTGGTCGCAGTCTGCTACGCGATCGGGCCGATCATCCTCTCTCGCCACCTCGCCGCCCTGCCGGCGCTCGACGTCGTCACGGCGTCGCTCGTGCTTGCAGCGATCGCCTACGCGCCGCTCGCCGCGGCGCGGTGGCCCTCGACTCTGCCTTCCGGCCGCGTCCTTGCCTCGGTGGTCGGGCTCGCCGTCCTCTGCACCGCGATCGCCTTTCTCGTCTTCTTCGCGTTGATCGGAGAGGTCGGCCCGGTGCGGGCGACCGTGATCACGTACGTGAATCCCGTCGTCGCGGCCGTGCTCGGCGTCAGCGTGCTCGGCGAGCACGTGACCTGGGGGATGGGCGCAGGCTTCGTGCTCGTGCTGATCGGCTGCGTGCTCGCCACGGGCCGCGCGCCCGAGGTGGTCGCCGAGTCGTAGAGGCCGCGGAGCGCCCTCTGCCCTCGCGCGACTGGCGTCGTGGGCCGAGAGAACGACTCGCGCGGCACTCGGAGGCCCGAGAGAGACTCCGTCACCCATCTGCGGCTCACGGGCGACCGGAAGAAACCCTGACCTCTACGCCGATCGTCGCCGAGCACGGGTCGGCCCGCAATCCCCAGAATGAGTCGATCGGCCTTCGGAGTGAATCCGGGCGGTGAACCACCGGATGGGTGCTTGGTCAAGTGAGCTCGATCGATCACAGTGATCGTCACGAGGCCCTGTGCGGCGGGGCCTCGGATTCCTCACCCGAGCGGCCACCGAAGGAGCCCCATGATCCAGACCGAATTGCGGCGCAAGCTTCGTAGCATCGACACCGGCGGGCTCCTTTTCCGCCTCTTCACGCAGTAACACGAGGGCAGCAGTAGCGGCGCGCGCTCCGTCGGGCGGGACGGAGCGCGCATTTCCGTGAGCCTGGTCTTTCGACCGTTGGCGATGCTCGTGCTGGGCGATAGCGTGCCGCTGCCGCTCGCGCTTCGGGCTCCGAGCGAGAGCGGCTCCCTGGAGGGTCAAGCGGACCGCCGCGCCGCACGGCGGTCCGCCGCCCTCCCTCCTTCGCAGCAGGCGGCCGTTCGGTTCGTCCGGAGCGCCTGAGATAGTCGGTGCGGGAGGCTCGGATGCTCAATTTCGCCGCACTCGACGTCGCGCTCGGTCTGATCTTCGTCTACCTCGTGCTCGCGCTCGTCTGCTCGGCGCTGAACGAGACGATTGCGAGCATCCTCAGCTGGCGCGCGATCTTCCTGCGCGAAGGCATCGCGAACCTGCTCGATCCCGAGAACCCCGCGAACGGGATGAAGCTCGCGCTGGCCCTCTACGGTCATCCGCTCGTGAACGCGCTCATCCGTCCCGTCTCGCGCAAGCGGAAGCTGCGCTATCCCGCCTACCTGCCCGCGCGCGTCTTCGCGTCGGCGCTCCTCGACTTCGACGGCAAGGGAGCGGGGCGGACGGTCGAGGAAGCGATCGCAGCAGTGCCGAGCGCGCAGGCGCAGGCCGCGCTGACGACGTTGTGGACCGATGCAAAGGGTGACGCCGCCGTCTTCCGGCAGTCGGTCGAGTCGTGGTTCGACGATGCGATGGAACGGGTCTCGGGCTGGTACCGGCGCCGCGTGCAGCTCGTGATGTGGGTGCTCGCCGCGGGCATCGCGCTGACGCTGAACGTCGACACGATCCGCATCGCAGACCATCTGTGGAAGGACAAGACCGTCCGTGCCGCCGTCGTCGCCCGCGCCGAGAACCAGCCGGCCGGGGCAGCGCTGCGCGTCACGGACGTCGCGAACAGCGTCGACAGCCTCAAGCAGCTCCGGCTGCCGATCGGCTGGACGGCCGAGGCGCGCCCGAAGGGCGGCTGGGACTGGCTCGTGACGGCCCTGCTGAAGACGATCGGCCTCATCATGACGGCCGCCGCACTCACGCTCGGCGCGCCGTTCTGGTTCGACGCGCTCGGCAAGATCGCTCCGCTCCGGGCCACCGGCGCACGGCCGGCAAAGGCACAGCCGTAGGCGGCCCCGTCGTGCCGGCCGCGTCTAGTGAGGGGTTTTCGCGGGGATCTCGCTGAAGATCAGCGTCGAGAACGGGAACCAGGTCCGCCCGTCGGGCTCGTCCGCGCTGAAGACGTTCGTGCTGCCGCCGAGCGCGCGTGCAGCGGCGGAGGTGATCTCTTCGTGGGCCGTCAGCTCGGGATCGGCTTCGACCTGACCTGCCGTGACCATGCCGCCGTTCTCCCGCGCCAACTCGATCAGCCGTGCAACTGCATCCTCATAGGTCAACCACGTCACCCCCTCAGCACCTCGTCGGTTCTCGATTCGGAACCGGGGAGACATTCTAGGCACGCGGCCCGGACAGGCAGAAACCCCGCATCGCTGCAGGGTTTCGGCTCGAAGAGAGGCACAGGGGCGACAGGACTCGAACCTGCGACATTCGGTTTTGGAGACCGACGCTCTACCAACTGAGCTACGCCCCTCGGCGTCGCGTGCCGATTGTATCGGCGCCTTCCGTTGCTCACCCGAGCCGCGAAGTAGCATCGCCGCGTGCTCCTGGCCGGCCTTTTCTCGCTGATCGCGGTCGCATTCGGGCTGATCGCGCTCTGGTCGGCATCGGCCGGGGAATGGGTGATCGCGGCCGCTGCGGCCGCTCTCGCGGCCTGGATGGCGACCTTCTCCTGGTCCGCAATAAGGAAAACGCGCGCCTAGCGCGTATTCTCCACTCGTGGCAGGGGAGGAGACAAAGTCGCTGTGGCAGGAATTCCGGCGTACGAAGGACAAGGGCCTTCGCGATCGGCTGATCCTGACGTACGCGCCGCTCGTCAAGTACGTCGCCGGGCGGCTGGGCTCCGGACTGCCCGCGCACGTCGACGAAGGCGACCTCGTCTCGTACGGGCTCCTCGGCCTGATCGGGGCGATCGAGCGGTACGACCCCGACCGCGACATCAAGTTCGAGACCTACGCGATCTCCCGGATCAAAGGCGCGATCATCGACGAGCTGCGCGCGCTCGACTGGGTGCCGCGCTCGGTCCGCTCCCGGGCGCGCGAGATCGAGCGGGCGATCGGCGAGCTGGAGGCGAGGCTCGGCACGGCACCCACCGACGAGCAGATCGCGCAGAAGATCGGGATCTCCGTCGACGAGCTCGAGGAGTCGCTGACCGACATCTCCCGCTCGTCGATCGCGGCGCTTGACGAGCTGTGGTCGACCTCGGGCGAAGGCGACCAGGTGTCTCTGCTCGACACGATCGAGGACACGACCGGCCCGCGCCCGGCGGATGCGCTCGACGAGTCCGAGATGCGCGAGGCGCTCGCCGACGCGATCGCCCGCCTGCCCGAGCGCGAAAAGCTCGTCGTCACGCTCTACTACTACGAGGAGCTGACGCTCCGCGAGATCGGCGAGGTGCTCGGCGTGACCGAGTCCCGCGTCTCGCAGCTCCACACCAAGGCGATCCTCCGCCTGAAGGCCCGGCTCGCGGGCGCAGCCGCACGAGTCTGACCGTTTCCTCAGGCGAGTCTTAAGGAGACCTTAGGCCGCGTTGGTTTGCTTGGAGGCATGGAACGAGCCTCCCGCCTGGAATCGACCCGCCGCAACCTGCGCCTCGCGCGGTTCGGCGTCGTCGCCGCCGCAACCGCGGCGTTCGCGGGCCTCGCCGTGGTCGCGCGCGTGGCGCACGCAGGCGGAAACTCGGCGACGTCGTCGCCGAGCGCCGTCGTCTCCGACGGCACGGCCTCGACGAGTGACGACTCCCAGTCCGAGTCGTTCGGCGACTTCGGCAACAGCTCGATCGGCCCGTCGAGCGGCGGCGCTCCCTCCGTCCAGAGCGGCGGCTCATGAGCGCCTTCCGGTCGATGGGCTGCGAGATCGTCCTGCCGGACGGGGCTCCGCTCGACGCGGTGCGTGCGCTGTTCGACGAGCGCGACGCACGCTTCAGCCGTTTTCGCTCCGCCTCCGAGCTCAACCGCGTCAACGCCACCCCCCTCGGCGTTGCGTTGGTGTCGGAGGACTTCGCGTCGATGCTGGCCCACGCACTCGACGCAGCGAGCGCCACCGGCGGCCGGGTCACTCCGGCCGTCGGTGGCGCCATCATCGCTGCGGGCTACGACCGGGACTTCGCCGAACTCCCCTTCGACGGCGAACCGGTCGGGCCCGTGGCGATCCACCCTGTCGCGTCGCTCTCGCTGCGGGGGCGGATCCTTCTGCGCAGCGCGCCGGTCGTGCTCGACCTGAACGGAGTCGTGAAGAGCCGCACGGCCGACGAGGCGCTCGCACTGCTCGGTGAGGGCTGGGTGTGCGCGGGCGGCGACATTGCGACCAACGTGCCGGTCGAGGTCGGTCTCCCGGGCGGCGACTCGGTTCAGCTCACCGGCGGCGGCCTCGCGACCTCGAGCGTCGCGCACCGAACGTGGCTCCGGGGGCGGGCAATCCAGCATCACCTGATCGACCCAGCGACCGGCCGGCCGGCCGTCACGCCGTGGAGGGACGTGACGGCTGCGGCCGGCAGCTGCCTCGCGGCGGACGTGGCCGCGAAGGCCGCGCTGCTCATGCGGCGAGTCGGGCCCGCGTGGCTCGATGCACGCGGGCTCGCGGGCCGGTTCGTCGCCATGAGCGGCGACGTGACCTGCAACGACAGCTGGCGCGGTTGCCTGACCGCTCGCGTCGCAGCGTGAGCCCGGCACGGTGAGCCCGACCGTCTGGTATCTGGCCCGCTCCGCGGGGATCGTCGCCTACCTGCTTCTCTCGGCCTCGGTCGTGCTCGGCCTCTCGATGTCGGCGCGAGCGCCCTTCCGCTGGCCGCGGTTCGCAGTCGAGGACGTGCACCGCTTCCTGACGATCGTCACGGCGGTCTTCATCGGCATCCATGCGCTCTCGCTGCTGCTCGACCGCGTCGTCCCGATCTCGCTCGGGCAGGAGCTGGTGCCGTTCGCCGACCGCTATCGGCCGTTCGCGGTCGGCCTCGGGATCGTCGCCGCCGAGCTGATGGCAGCGGTGGGGGTGACGAACGCGCTCCGCAAGCAGATCCCGCATCACCTCTGGCGGCGCGCGCATTACGCGACGCTCGGCGTCTGGGTCGCCGCGACGGCGCACGGGCTGCTTGCCGGCACCGATCGGGCGGATCCGTGGTTCCTCGCGCTCGTCGGGCGCGGCGGTCGCGTCGGTCGGCCTCGGCCTGCTCGGCCGGTTCTCGAAGCAGGCGGCTCCGGCCGCGGTGGGCGGCGTCGCCGTCTCGGCGGCCGTGGCCGTTCTCGCTCTGGCCTTCGTGCCGCAATAAGATTCGTTCCACCCAGAGCGCCCACCCCCACCGCAGGAGGACTCGATGCCCATCGAAGCCGGGAAGATCCGCAACGTCGCCGTCGTCGGCCACCGCGGGACGGGCAAGACCTCGCTCGTCGAGGCTCTGCTCTTCCAGGCGGGAAAGACGAACCGGCTCGGAGCGATCGAGGCGGGGAGCACCGTCGCGGACTGGGAAGAGGACGAGCAGCGCCGCCAGATGTCTCTCTCCGCGGCGCTCTGCAACCTCGACTGGCAGGGCCGCAAGATCAACCTGATCGACACACCGGGCGACTCGGGCTTCCAGGCCGACACGGTCGCGTCGCTGCGCGTCGTCGAGGGCGCCCTGGTCGTCCTCTCCGGCGTGATGGGCGTCGAGGTGAACACCGCGCGCGTCTGGAACCGCGCCGACGAGCTCGGGCTGTCGCGGGTCGTCTTCGTGAACATGCTCGACCGCGAGCGCGCCGACTTCTTCAGGGTGCTGGCCGCGGTGCAGGAGCAACTGTCCGATCGCTGCATAGCGATCCAGCTGCCGATCGGCTCCGAGCATGAGCTCGCCGGCGTCGTCGACCTGCTGCACAACTGCGCGTATCTGGATGCCGAAGGTGGGCGGGAGGGCGATCCCGTCGCGATTCCGGACGACCTCGCCGAGCTCGTCGAGGAGCTACCGGACGAAGCTCCTCGACGCGGTCGTCGAGACGGACGAGGCGCTGATGGAGCGCTACCTCGGCGGCGAGGAGATCCCGGCGGCCGACATCGCGGCCGCGCTCAAGAACGCTGTCACGCGCGACGAGATCTACCCGGTGGCGTGCGGGGTCGCGACGAAGAACCTCGGCACCCACGCGCTCCTCGACCTGATCGTCGAGGGCGTCCCCAGCCCGGCGAAGAAGGGCTCGCCGATCGAGACCGACGCGAAGATCGCAGCGTTCGTCTTCAAGACCGTGGCCGATCCGTTCGCCGGGCGCATCTCGGTGTTCCGCGTCTATGCCGGCGAGGTCAAGTCGGACACGACGCTCGTCAACCATCGCGACCATTCGAAGGAGCGGATCGGCGCGCTGATGACGATGCAGGGCAAGGATCACGAGAAGGCAGACGGCTTCGGCGTGGGGGACATCGGCGCGGTCGCGAAGCTGAAGGACGTGCAGACCGGCGACGTGCTCGTCGACGCGGAGCACGATCTCGAGCCGCCGGCGATCGGCTTCCCGGAGCCGGTGATGAGCTTCGCCGTCACGCCGCGAGACGAAGGGCGACGAGGACAAGGTCGCCCAGGCCCTCCGCCGGCTCTCCGAGGAGGATCCGACGCTGCGGCTGCGCCGTGACCGGCAGACGGGCGAGGAGCTGCTCTCCGGGATGAGCCAGATCCACGTGGAGGTCGCGGTCGACCGCGCGAAGCGGCGGTTCGGCGTCGAGATGGAGCTCCACCAGCCGCGCGTCCCGTACGTCGAGACGATCAAGGGCGAGGCGCGGGCGCAGGGCCGGTACAAGAAGCAGACAGGCGGGCGCGGTCAGTTCGGCGACTGCCACATCGTGCTCGAGCCGATCGACGACCATGTCGGCTACGAGTTCGTCGACAAGATCGTCGGCGGGGTGATCCCGCACAACTTCCGCCCTGCCGTCGACAAGGGCATCCAGGAGGCGATCGCTCACGGCGATCTCGCGGGCGCTCCGGTGCAGGGCGTTCGGGTGACGCTCGTCGACGGCAGCTACCACAACGTCGATTCGTCGGAGATGGCGTTCAAGATCGCCGGCTCGATGGCGTTCCGCGCCGCGTACGAGAAGGCACAGCCGACGTTGCTGGAGCCGATCATGGAGCTCGAGGTGACGGTGCCCGACGAGGCCGTCGGCGCGATCAACGGCGACCTCAACTCACGCCGCGGCCGGCTGCACGGGATGGAGCCGAACGGCGGCATGACGACGATCAAGGCGGAGGTGCCGATGGCGGAGGTGCTGACCTACAGCCAGGCCCTCACGTCGCTCACCGGCGGGCGCGGCGACTACCACATGCAGTTCCTGCGCTACGAGGAGGTGCCGGCGCATATCGCGCAGAAGCTGATCGAGGCCGCCAAGCAGGACAAGGAGGCAGTTCCCGCGTAACCCTCGCAGCGGCAAAATCGCTGCAAGGAGGGCACTCCGGGACGTCGAAACGCTACCCTCGAGCCATGACGCGCGTCACGCGGGCAACGGTCGACCGTACGTGTGCGATCTGCGAGCGCAGACTGCTGATGGGCGAGCGGGCGACGCGCTTCTCCCCGAACGGCGGCAGCGACTACGTCGACGTGTGCCCGCTCTGCATGGAGGCGGCCGTCGAGTACGGCTGGATCCGCGAGGGAGCGCCCACCTCGCCGACCGTTCCAGCGGAGCGGCGCAGACGCGCCGGCGGGCTGTTCGCCGCGCTGCTCGGCACCCGGCCGCGCACCGTCGACGAGACGATCGCCTCCGAGCCGATCCTGCGCCGCCTCTCCGAGCCCGAGCTCGCGATGGTCGAGGCGGCCGACCTCTTCAACGCCTCCCAGTACCGGCGCACGATCGGCGGCATCGGCAAGTCGCTCGGCGCGCCGCGTGTCTCGGTGACGCCGCTCTCGGGCGTGAACGCCGAGGTCGTCGTCACGGTCGCCTGGGACATCTCCTGGTACCAGTACCGCGTCTCGCCCGACTTGGAGAACCCGGTCCGTCTCGAGGACCGGGGCCACGACCCGAATGAGCTGGAAGGAGCATTCACCGAGTGGAACGCGCACATGGAGGACGACGGCCGTGTGCTCCCCGATATCGCGCGGTTGTGATCACACCTCTGGCACCCGCCGATTCCGCTCGTACACTGAGACCGTGATCTATTGCGTCATCCCACGCGAGCTCGAGCCGGAGCTCTACGACAAGATGGTCGCGTACTACAGCGACAATCCGAACGTGACGGTCATCGTCGACCGCCGCGGAGGCCCGGATCGCCGGGACGGCCACGAGTCCGCGGCGGAACGGGAGCGCCGCCTGATCCGCGACCGGCGCCGCCCGAGAGTGACGGGGGAGTTCCCCGACACCGACCTGCCGGTCGAAGACTGAACCTGGTTCACGAGGTCTGCGGCTACGATCGGTCGCATGACAGCGACCGCAACCTTTGAATCCCTGAACCCCTCGACGGCCGAGGTGATCGGGTCGTTCCCGCGCTCGACCGCGGCAGACGTCGACCGCGCCGTCGCGACCGCCCGCGCCGCGTGGGAGGACTGGCGGCTCGTCCCGGCGCCCGAGCGCGGCAACATCCTCTTCCGCTTCGCGCAGCTGCTCGAGCAGCACAAGCCCGAGCTCTCGGAGCTGATGACGCGCGAGATGGGCAAGGTCAAGGCCGAGGCCGGCGGCGACGTGCAGGAAGCGATCGACATGGCCTACTACATGGGCGGCGAGGGCCGTCGCCTCCACGGCCAGACGACGCCGTCGGAGCTGCGCGACAAGTTCATGATGAGCGTGCGGATGCCCGTGGGCGTCGTCGGCGCGATCACCCCGTGGAACTTCCCGATCGCGATCCCGGCGTGGAAGCTCATGCCCGCGCTCGTGTGCGGCAACACCGTCGTGCTGAAGCCGGCGGAGGACACGCCGCTCCTGGCGCAGCGCTTCGTCGACATCCTGCTCGAGGCTGGGCTGCCCGAAGGCGTGGTGCAGATCGTGCACGGCTTCGGCGAGGAGGCGGGCGACGCGCTCGTCCGCCATCCCGACGTCCCCGTGATCACGTTCACCGGGTCGCGCGAGACCGGAGTGATCGTCACGAAGACCGCGGCGGACGAGTTGAAGCACGTCCACCTCGAGCTCGGCGGCAAGAACGCGATCATCGTGATGGACGACGCCGACGTCGATCTTGCGGTCGACGGCATCGTCTGGTCGGCGTTCGGCACCGCGGGCCAGCGCTGCACGGCGGCGTCGCGGGTGATCGTGCACCGCGCCGTCTACGACGCGCTGCAGAGCAAGTTGGTCGCGCGCGCGGAGCAGCTGCGGATTGGCTCCCCGTGGGAGGACGACACCGACATCGGCCCGGTGATCAACGTCGCGGCGGTGGAGAAGATCCACTCCTACACCGAGATCGGCAAGGGCGAGGGCGCCAAGCTGCTCACCGGCGGCGAGCGCGTCGACGGTCAGGGCTTCTACTACCGGCCCACCGTGTTCGCGGACGTCGAGCCGGGCATGCGCATCGCGCAGGAGGAGATCTTCGGCCCGACGACGGCGCTGATCCCCGTCGATTCCTTCGAGGATGCCGTCCGCGCCGCGAACGGCGTCAAGTACGGGCTGTCGTCTTCGATCTTCACGCGTGACGTCAACAAGGCCTTCAAGGCGATGCGCGACCTCCAGACAGGGATCACCTACATCAACGCGGGTACGACGGGCGCCGAGGTGCACCTTCCCTTCGGAGGGATGAAGCAGACGGGCAACGGTCACCGCGAGGCGGGCCAGGCGGCGCTCGACGTCTTCACGGAGTGGAAGTCCGTCTATGTCGACTACAGCGGCAAGCTCCAGCGCGCGCAGATTGACAACAACTGATCCAGCGTTGAAGGCGCGGCTCTTCACCGACGGCGGCGCTCGCGGCAATCCGGGCCCCGCGGCGTACGGTTACGTGCTCGAGGCGGAGGACGGGACGGTGCTTGCCTCGCACGGAGAGCACATCGGGACGGCGACGAACAACGTCGCCGAGTACAGCGCCCTCGTCGCCGGCCTGCGCAAGGCGCTCGAGCTCCAGGTGCCCGAGGTCGAAGTCGTCTCAGACTCCGAGCTGCTCGTGAAGCAGATGCGCGGCGAGTACCGCGTCAAGAACGCTGCGCTGCGCGAGCTCTCGGTCGAAGCGGGCCAGCTGGCGCGCGAGCTCGGGAAGGTGGAGTATCGGCACGTGAAGCGCGCGCACAACGAGGAGGCCGACCGGCTCGTGAACGAAGCGTTGGACGCCGTCGTATGACCGTCACGCATCCCTTCGGCCTTGCGATCGCGGCGGGCGACGACGACGCGGCACTCGCGACGATCGCCGAGAACGTCGTCTTCCACAGCCCGGCCGTGTACAGGGCCTACGAAGGCCGCGAGATGGTGGCCGCGCTCTTGAAGGCCGTCGGGACCGTGTTCGAGAACTTCCGCTACACGAACGAGTGGCGCGACGGTCGCACGACGATCCTGTTCTTCGAGGCGAATGTCGGCAATCGCGACCTCCAGGGCGTCGACATCCTCGAGGACAACGAGGCCGGCCAGATCGAGGATTTCACCGTGATGATCCGACCGCTTTCGGGGCTCCAGGCGGTCGCGCAGGCGATGCAGGCCCGTTTCGGCGCCGGCTGAGCCTGGCTATGATGCAGGCGTGCGGATGTAGCTCAGTTGGCTAGAGCGTCTGCTTGCCATGCAGAAGGTCGAGAGTTCGAGTCTCTTCATCCGCTTGAAACCCCCGGAAATTGGGAGTTGTTGTTTTCTCGCAAAGCAACAGATCCCCGTAGTTTCTCCCCATTCCTCACCGGCCGCTCGAGTCGCGAGGCGTGCGGCCAAAACTAATCGCGGCAACGCGCCGCTAGCCGCAGCATCTTCGGTCGTGACCTGGTTACCTGTCAACAGGTGTCGCGCCGATGACCGCTCCGCGTACGAGGGATCGCTGCGCAGCGACGAAGACGATTGCGACGGGTAGCGCCGCGATCAGCGTTGCGAGTGCCAGCGTTGGGCGTGACGACCTGAAGATGTCCGTGAGGCCGACTTGCACCGGGAACTGGGTCTGGTCCGGCAGGATCGCGTAGGGCAGGAAGAAGTTGTTCCAGTCCGCGACGAAGCTGAAGAAGAAGACGAGCGCCACCACCGGTTTCGCGAGGGGCAATGCGACGCGGAGGAACGCCTGCAGCTCGCTACAGCCGTCGACGCGTGCGGCGTCGAGCAGCCCTGGCGGCAGCGCCGTCGCGTAGTACATGTACGCCAGATAGACGCCGAACGGGAAGAACGCGAACGGCAAGATGATCGAGAACACGTTGCCGATCAATTTCATGGCGTTCAGTTCGAGATAGATCGGGAGCACGAGCGACGAGGCCGGCATGAGCATCGCGACGAGCGTCAGCGAGAGCACGAGGTTGCGGCCGCGGAACTTCCCGGTGGCGAGGCCGTACCCTGCCGGCACGGCGACCGTGAGCGCGATCGCCGTGGCGCTCAGTGAATACAACAGCGAATTCTCCATCCAACGGCGGTAGACGTGGTTGTCGAACGCATCCAGGTCCCGCCACGCGACCCAAACGTTGTGTAGGTCACCGATCGCGAGCGGACTGCGCGTAAGCAGCTCGTAGTCGGTCTTTGTGGGAGCGAGTACGAGCCACGCGAGCGGGATGACGAAGAAGACCCCGAACGCAAGCAGCACCACGGCACGGGCGGCGAGCGCGGCGCGGCGGCGCGGCCGTTTCGGCGAGGCACCCGGTCCTGCGCACGAATCAGGCTCTGGTCCCGCCTCCGAACAGGCGCACCACGCACGGGAAGGGCGCAAACGGCCGGACGGCGATCGGCGACATGTCGGCTACCGCGACGAGGACGTCGTCGTGACGTTGGCGGAGCTCCCAGCGCGAAAAGACGAGTTCGACCCTCGTCATGATCTCGCCTGTGGCGTTGACGACGTCGGTTTCCGACGTCGGCCGCCGGTCGAGGCGAAGGAGGGCGGTAGCGCGCGCATCGGACCTGCCGCAGAGCGAGATGCGGTAGGGAGCCGAGTCGTCGTGGCTCGACATCGTCGAAAAGGGGACAACGGCTTCCGCCACCAGTACCTCATCTATCATCATTCGTCATATGTTAATGCTTGAACCGTCGAACATATGATGATCAGCGTGGAGACGACAACGACGGACCCCGCCGCCGAGGCGGTCGCCCAGCGCCGCGCGAACCTGAAGCGGCGACCGGCACGGCTCGCGTCGGTCATCTTCGAGGCGCTGGGCGACCAGATCATCGGCGGCGTTCTCTCGGCGGGCGACGTGCTTCCGACCGAGCCGGCGCTCTGCGAAGAGTTCGGCTTCAGCCGCACCGTCGTTCGCGAGGGCCTGAAGCTGCTCGAGGGCCGCGGTCTCGTCCGTGTCGAGCAGGGTCGAGGCACGACGGTGCAGCCCCGCAGTTCGTGGGATCTGCTCGACCCCGACGTGCTACGGATGGGCCTCGCGTATGACGACGACATGTCGCTGCTCGACGATCTGATGACAGTCCGCCGGGTTCTCGAGCGCGAGATGGCGGCCACGGCGGCGGGACGGCTGAGCGATGCCGAGCTGACCGAGCTTTCGGGTCTGGTCGAGTCGATGGAGCTTGTGTACGACGACTACGACCGATTTCGCGTGCTCGACAACGCTTTCCATGAGATCGTCATGCGCGCGTCGGGCAACGAGATCGGCGTGACGATCGTCCGCGTCATCCACCGCCACGGCGGCGTGACCCCTCCGCTGGCGGCGACGCCCGCCTCGAAGGCCGCCCTCAAGCGGACAGCGGACGAGCATCGCGCGATCCTCGACGCGCTCGCAACCGGCGACGGAGCCCTCGCCGGCGACCTCATCTCCGCCCACATCGAGGCCCGGTGGGCGGAGCGCAGGCGCCGCCCCAAACGCATCTAGGACGAGGCTCTTGACAACGGGTGGTCATTCGTATGATGATCATTCGGATGCTGATCGCCTCGGTAGACGTTGATCTGATTCCCCTCCCGGCGGTGACGCCGCCCTACGTGTGGCGGCGGGGCCTTCGCGGGTCGCATCCGGCACGAACCACGGCGGTGCTCCGCATCACGACGGACGACGGTGCGGTGGGCGAGGCCTACCACGAGTGGAGCGGACCGATGCTCGCCGACATCGTCGACCGGATCCTCCGCGACGAGCTTGTCGGTGAGCGCGCCGATCGACGCGAGTGGCTGTGGCATCGGCTGTGGGAGCTCGACCGCACGGAAGAGTTCCCGATCTGGGTGATCGGCGTCGTCGACGTCGCGCTCTGGGACCTCGAAGGACGAGTGTTCGGCGTTCCGGTGCACAGGCTGCTCGGCACCTATCGGGACTCGATTCCAGCGACCGCGTCGACGACGACGTTCGCGACCGTCGAGGAGTTCCTCGATGTGTGCGACCAGTGCCTGGAGCTCGGCTATCCGGCAATCAAGCTGCACGCCTGGGGCGACGCCAAGGCGGACGCCGACCTGTGCCAGCGCGTCCGGGCGCACGTCGGGCCCGACGTCGACCTGATGTACGACGGGTCCGCGGCGTTTGACCTCCCGGGCGCCGTCTATCTCGGCCATGCGCTCGCCGAGGCCGGGTACCGCTGGTACGAGGAGCCGATGCGCGAGTTCAACGTCACCGCGTACCGGTGGCTGTCGGAGCGGGTCGACGTGCCGCTACTCGTCGGCGAGACCTCCGACGGAAGCCATCTCAACACGGCCGACTTCATCGCCTCCGGCTGTGCCTCGTACGTGCGAACGAGTGCGAATCACCGCGGGGGCATGACCGGCGCAATGCGCATCGCGCATCTCGCGGACTCATTCCGGTTGCGCGCCGAGGTGCATGGCCCGACCGAGCCGGCGGTCCACCTCTGCATGGCGATCCCGAACAACACCTACTACGAGTCGCTTGTGACTTCCAACCCGGTCGTCCGCGAGTCCCGCGTCGGCCCGGACGGTCTTGTCCAAGCCCCTACGACCCCGGGCATCGCATTGCCCGACTTCGTCCAGGAGCGCCGGGCGGGGTCCCGGAGCTGAAGGCATGGTCAATCCCAAGAAGGAGAGTCCCGCATGAAAATCAATCGTCGGTGGCTGGTCCTCGCAGCGCTCGTCATTGCGACGGCAGCCGCGGCGGCACTCGTCGCCGCTTCGAGCGGACGGGCCGGTTCCAGCGGCGCTTCCGGGTCACTCACGGTCTGGGTCGACGCCGTCCGCCTGCCGGTCGCGAAGCTGTACGCCAAGACCCATCCGAAGGTTCACCTGCACATCGTCACGTACGACGGCGACGGCAACGGCGCGACCACGATGCAGACGAAGATCCAGCTCTGGAACCGCACCGGCAAGGGCTGGCCGGACATCATCTTCACCGAACAGGCCAACGATCCGGTGTGGATGGCGCAGAAGCCCTTCGACTACGCACTGGACCTCAAGACCGTCTTCCCGAAGAACCTCCTCAGTGGTTGGCCCGCGCCGTCGCTCAGGCAGTGCACGGTCGACGTTCGCCTGGTCTGCCTCCAGGACAACCTGGCCCAGGAGGTGCTCTACGTCAACAAGAAGCTGATGAGCCAGTTCGGCTACACCGTCCCAACGACCTGGCAGGAGTGGGCGGCGCTGGGCGAGAAGGTCGCCGCGCAGCATCCCGGCTACATCATCGGCAACATCGGCGACTCCTACGGCGCCTGGCTCTACCTGTGGCCCGACAGGTGCCCGATCTCGCAGGTCGTCGCGACGAATACCGTCAGGATCAATTCCGGCGACGTGCACTGCACCCGCATGGCCGATCTGCTCGATCCGCTGATCAAGAGCGGAGTCGTTCCGCCTGAGAGCGTCTTCACCGCGGACTTCGCCACCAAGTGGGGCGGCGACAGCGACAAGATCCTGCTCATGCCGGGCCCAGTGTGGTACGCGAAGGACATCTTCGGCGGCACGCTGCACGTCCCGGCCGGCGAGCTCACGGCGGCACTGCCCCTGCGCTGGGGAACCGAGCCGCTCGTGACCGGCCAGGTAGGCGGCGGCCCGTGGGTCGTCTCCAAGCACACGAAGAACGTGCAGGCTGCAATCGACTTCGTGAAGTATGCGACGACCGCGCCGGCGGTGAAGTCGAAAGTCAACGCGCTGTCGCCGGGGTATCCGTCGTACGGCCCCATGGCCACCGTTTGGCTGAGGTCCTTCAACAAGGATCCTTACTTCGCCGCTCCCGAAGGGCCGGCCATGAAGGCCGCCGCGCCCCTGGTCTGGACCGGCTGGAGCATGGTGACGTATCCGGACCAGCCCGTCTGGTCGAACACCGTCGTCACGCAGCTCGTGGCGGGCAAGTCGTTGAGCTCGCTGATGCCGGCATTCGGCGACGGGCTCGCACAGAACGCCCAGGCGGCGGGATATAAGGTCGTCCGGAAGTAGGCCTTGGCGTCGTCTGCCGTTACGTCGGAATATGCGGGGGCCACGCGCAGGCGTGGCCCCCGCGCCCTGCAGGGCTTGCCTTTCGTCCTGCCGTACCTGCCGTTCCTGGTCGTGTTCGGCATCGCCCCGACGATCTACGCGCTCGATCTCGCCTTCACGAACGTCGGCGGCGGATGGGTCGGCTTCCATAACTTCGTACGGACCTACCACGACTTCCGCTTCATCCCGGCGTTCAAGCACGTCCTTGTGTACACGTGCGTCTGGCTCGCCGCCCTCATGATCTTCGTGGTCGGTCTTGCGCTGCTGCTCCACGGCCGCGCGAGCCGCGTCTCGTCCACCTACCGGTTCCTCTTCTACATCCCGGGTGCTCTGGCCGGATCGGCTGCCGTCCTCGTCTGGCTGTTCATGCTCGACCCGTCCGTCAGTCCCGCCGCGTTCCTCCTGCACCATCTGCTCGGGGCCAACATCTTCGCCCAGTCGATCGCCCCGGGAAACCTGCCGTACATCTTCGCGATGATCGCGTTCTGGACCGGCGCCGGCGGCTGGATCGTCGTCATGTACGGCGCGCTGAACACCATTCCGCCCGATCTCGAAGAGGCCGCCCGCATCGACGGCGCGGGCCCGATCACGATCGCGCTCCGCCTGAAGCTGCCGCTGATCCGCAAGTGGATCGCCTACATGTTGATCCTGTCCTTCGCGACGGGAACCCAGCTCTTCGTCGAGCCCCAGGTTGTGCAAACCGCGAGCTTCGGCCTCGTTCCCGATACGTGGTCAGCCAACCAACTCGCGTATCAGCTCGCCTTCCGCTACGGAGACTTCAACGGCGCCGCCGCCATCGCCGTCGACCTCCTCATGATCGGCCTCGTCGGCGCCGTGCTGATCGTCACGCGCAGCGGGCTCTTCAGGACCGACGACTGATGCACGTCCGTGTGCTCGGCCTCGGCGTGCGGGCCGCGATCCTCGCGACGTTCGCCGTCTTCTTCGTCGCGCCGATCCTCTGGCTCATCCTCGCCCCGACCAAGAGCGACCAGGCGCTCATTTCGAGCAGTCCGTTCTCGTTCGGGGACTTCCACCACGTGGCGCTCGCGTGGAAGCATCTGGACGCGTTCAGCGACCACATCTACCGCCGCTGGATCGCCAACACGCTCTACTACGCGCTCAGCGCGACCGCGATCACGCTTGCGGTGGGGATCCCGGCCGGGTACGGGCTCGCGATCGGGAGATTCCCGGGTCGCAAGCTCGTGCTCTCGCTGACGCTCGTCGTGATGATCGTGCCTGCGGCCGCGCTCGTCCTGCCGATCTTTCTCGAGCTGAACGCGGCGCACCTGATCGGAAGCACGCTCTCGGTCATCCTGCCGCTTTCGTTCTTCCCGTTCGGTGTCTATCTCGCCTACCTCTACTACGCGACCGCGCTCCCGCCGGGGCTGCTCGACGCCGCACGGGTCGACGGCTGCAGCGAGCTGCAGGCGTTCATGCGCGTCGCCCTCCCGCTGGCGAAGCCGGTCGTGGCGCTCGTCTTCTTCTTCAGCTTCGTCTCCGACTGGAACAACTTCTTCCTGCCCTACGTCTTCCTCGCGGACTCGAACCAGTACCCGATCACCGTCGGCCTCTGGGACCTGCTCTCGTCGACGCCTTCCTTCAATCCAGCGGTCGGCGGTGGCGGGCAGTCGGTCAAGATCTTCAAGCCGGAGCTCGCACTCGCAACGTTGGTCGCAGTCGTGCCGGTCGCGATCGTCTTCGTCTTCTCGCAGCGAGCGCTCGTCCGGGGTCTTGTCGGCGGAGCCGTAAAGGAGTGAGCAATGTCGAAGGTTGAGTTCGAAGAGGTCACGAAGCTGTTTGGGGACGGCACGCGCGCCGTCGACAAGCTCGACCTGCAAATCGACGACGGCGAGTTCATGGTGTTCGTCGGCCCTTCCGGGTGCGGCAAGACGACCGCGCTGCGGATGGTCGCCGGCCTCGAGGACATCAGCGGCGGCGTCGTTCGGATCGGCGAACGGGTCGTCAACGATCTCTCGCCGAAGAGCCGTGACATCGCCATGGTCTTCCAGAGCTACGCCCTCTACCCTCACCTGAGCGTCCGCGACAACATCGCGTTCCCGCTGAAGATCGCGAAGGTGCCGAAGGACGAGATCCGCCGTCGTGTCGACGAGGCGGCGCGGATCCTCGGCCTCGAGCCGTACCTCGGTCGGAAGCCGCGTGCGCTCTCGGGCGGTCAGCGGCAGCGGGTGGCGATGGGCCGCGCGATCGTGCGCGAGCCCGCCGTCTTCCTGCTGGACGAGCCGCTGTCGAATCTCGACGCGAAGCTACGCGTGCAGATGCGCGCCGACATCAAGAAGATCCAGCACGACCTCGGCACGACGACGATCTACGTCACGCACGATCAGGTCGAGGCGATGACGATGGGCGACCGTGTCGCCGTGATGCGCAAAGGCGAGCTGCAGCAGGTTGCGCCGCCGCAGGAGCTCTACGACCGTCCGCGCGAACATCTTCGTCGCCGGCTTCATCGGCAGCCCGGCGATGAACATGCTCGAGGGAGCGTCGAGCGAGAGCGGCGGGGCGTCACCGTCGTCCTCGGCGACTCGCGGCTCGAGGTCGACCAGCCGCGCTCGCGCTCCTACGTCGGGCAGGACGGTCGTGGTCGGACTCCGCCCGGAGAACCTCGAGGACGCCTCGCTTGCGAACGGCTCATGCGGGCGGGCGCCTCCGAGGACGCGTCGAATTGCGTGAGGCGCTCGGGGCGGAGGTGCTCGTCCACTTCACGATCGCCGGGCGCCAGGCAGTCACCGAGGACATGCGCGACCTGGCCGAGGACGTCGGTGACGACCGCGTTCGTCGATCAGCTCGCCGGCGACGGCATCGCAGGAGGCGACGATCGTCGGCCGGTTCGGCCCGCAGACAACGGCGTCCGAGGGCGATGCGATCGACGTCTGGGTCGATCTCGCCGCCCTCCACTTCTTCGACCTGGAGACCGGGCTGGCGATCCGCGGCGCGTCGTGAGCTAGGTCAAACGGTGTCGGTCACGGAGGCACCGGTGCGTCTTTGCGAAGGAGCCCGTCCGCTTTCAGCTCGACCCACAGATCTGGGGAGATCGACTCGCGGTACAGCGAAGCGTTCTGCTCGATCTGCTCCGCCGACCGCGCCCCGACACAGACACTGAGCACCGCCGGGTGCGCGAGCGGGAAGGCGATCGCCGCTGCGGGCAATGTCGTGCCGTGGCGTTCGCAGACCGCGGCGATCGCGCGCGCCCGTCGCACGATCTGGGACGGAGCATCGCCCGTAGTCATAGCGCCCGTCGTCGGCCGGCCGAGGGCGGGCGAGCAGGCCGCTGTTGAAGACACCGGCGGCGACGATTCCGACATCCCGTTGTCGGCAGAGAGGAAGGAGGTCGTCGAGGCTGTCCTGCTCGAGGAGCGTGTACCGGCCCGCCAGCATCAGCACGTCCACGTCTGTGTGCCGCACGAGTGTCGGCGAGCATCTCGGACTGGTTCATGCCGGCGCCAATCGCAGACACGGCGCCTTCTGCCCGAAGTTCAGCGAGCGCCGGATAGCCGGTCGCCAGCACCTCGTCCCAGTGGTCATCCGGATCGTGGAGGTAGACGACGTCGACCCGGTCGAGACCGAGGCGCTCCAGGCTCTCCGAGAGCGAGCGCCGGATCCCGTCGCGGCTGAAGTCCCAGCGCCGCCGGTGCGTAGCGGGGACCACGAATCCGTCGTCGTCCAGCCCCACCACGACCTCCACCGGGTCGAGGGCGCGACCGACCTTCGTCGAGACGACGTAGTCATCGCGTGGTCGGCCCGGCGAGCGCGGCTCCCAGCCGTCGCTCGGAGAGGCCAAGGCCGTAGTGCGGGGCGGTGTCGAAGTACCGAACTCCGGCAGCCCACGCTCCGTCGACAGTTGCGCGTGCCTCGCTCGTCCGGCACGTCCCGGTAGAGGTTCCCCAGCTGCGCGCAGCCGAGCGATAGGCCGTCGATCGCGACCATCAGCGCCTGACGCGCGCACCCGCTCCGCCGACGAGCGACCGAACCTCGTCCAGCGTCGCGGTCGAGGTGTCGCCGGGCGTGGTCATCGCGAGCGCGCCGTGCGCCGCGCCCCATTCCACCGCATCCTGCAGCGCCATGCCCGAGAGCAGCCCGTACGCGAGACCTGCGACGAAGCTGTCGCCGCCGCCGACGCGATCGAGGATCTCGAGGTCGCGCCGCTGCGTCGCGTGCACGAAGCCGCTCTCGGCAGACCAGGCGACAGCTCCCCAGTCGTTGCGGGTCGCGGTGCGGACTTCGCGCAGCGTCGTGGCGACGACCTTGAGGTTCGGGAACTGCTCGGTCGCCTGGTCGATCATCGCCTCGAACGCCGACGGGTCGAGGCCCGTCAGGCGCTCGTCGACGCCGGCGACGTCGAGTCCCAGGCACGCGGTGAAGTCTTCCTCGTTGCCGATCAGCACGTCGACGTTGCGGACGAGCCCGCGGTTGACGGACCGCGCCGCCTCGAAGCCGCCGAGCGCCTTCCACAGGCTTGGCCGGTAGTTGAGGTCGTACGACACCGTCGTGCCGGCCGCGCGTGCGGCGTCGATCGCCTCCGCGATCACGGCGGGGGTGGTCTCGGAGAGCGCGGCGAAGACGCCGCCGGTGTGGAACCAGCGTGCGCCTTCGACGTCGAAGAGCTCGTGCCAGTCGACGTCACCGGGACGTAGCGCAGCCGCAGCGGTGTGCCCGCGGTCGGACACCCCGACGGCTCCGCGCACGCCGAACCCGCGCTCGGTGAAGTTGAGCCCGTTGCGCAGGGCGCTGGCCGGTGCCGTCGAACGGCCGCCAGAGCACATGGCTCGTGTCGACGCCGCCCTGCAGCATGCAGTCCTCGACCAGCCGTCCGATTTCGTTGTCGACGAGCGACGTCACGACCGCCGCGCGCTGACCGAAGCAGCGGCGCAGTCCGCGGGCAACGTTGTACTCGCCGCCGCCTTCCCAGACGCGGAAACCACGTGCGTTGCGAATCCGTCCTTCGCCCGGATCGAGGCGAAGCATCACCTCGCCGAGCGCGACGATGTCGTGCCGCGGTTTCATGGCTGGGCGCCCAGCGCGATCGCCTCGGCTGTCAGCTTCGTCACCGTGTCCCAGTCCCGCGCAGCAAGGAGCTTCGACGCGACCATCCAGCTGCCGCCGATCGCCAGGACCTGCGACAGCTGGAGGTAGTCGGCCGCGTTGTGCACCCCCAACCCCCCGGTCGGGACGAAGCGAGCCTCGGGAAACGGTGCTGCGAGCGCCGAGATCAGCGCGGCGCCGCCCAGAGGCTCGGCGGGGAAGAGCTTGACGTCTTGAGATCCCGAGTGCGAGCGCGTGTGCAAGCTCGGTCGCCGTCGCGATGCCCGGCAGGACCGGCACGCGCGCGACGAGGCACCGGTCGACGACCGTGTCGTCGAGCCCAGGGGAGACGACGAACTCCGCGCCCGCGGCGACCGCCTCGTCGACCTGCGCGGCGGTGCGAATCGTGCCCGCACCGACGACGAGCCCCGAGCCGGCAAGCGCCGCGATGACGTGCGGTGCGGCGTCCGTTCGAAACGTCACCTCGATCGCCGTGGCTCCTCCGGCAGCGAGCGCCGCCGCGAGCGGTGCTGCGAGCGCGACGTCCGACACTGTCGCGACCGGCAAGACGCGCGGACGACAGGCGCGCGACAGCGCGTCGGTCATCGCCCGAGCCAGCCTCCGTCGACCGGCAGCACGATGCCGTCGACGTAGTCGGACGCTGCCGACGCGAGGAAGACGGTTGCCCCGGCCAGGTCGCCCGGCTCCCCCCAGCGGCCGGCCGGGATGCGCTCGAGGATCGCGCGGTACCGGTCGGGGTCGTCGCGAAGCGCCCTTGTGTTGTCGGTCGCGATGTACCCGGGCGCAATCGCGTTGACGTTCACGCCGTGTGGCGCCCACTCGTTCGACAGCGCGCGCACGAGGCCGACGAGTCCCGACTTCGCCGCGGCGTAGCTCGCGACGTTGATGCCGCCCTGGAAGCTGAGGAGCGATGCGGTGAAGATGATCTTCCCGCGCCCGTGCTCGACCATCTGACGTCCGATCTCACGTGCGAGAACGAAAGGGGACGTCAGGTTGGTCTGCATGACCGTCGTCCACATCTCGTCGGTGTGGTCGACGACCGGCGCGCGCATGATCGTCCCCGCGTTCGAGACGAGGATGTCGATCGAGTGCCCGTCGTGCGCGAGAGTCCGTGCGAGGCCGGCGGCGGCGCCCGGCTCGCCGAGATCCGCTCGATAGGCGACGAACGAGCGTCCGGCTGCCTCGACGCGCGTGCGCGCTTCCGACTCTCCATCCGGGAGGCTGAGGCTCGTACCGACGATGTCGGCGCCGGCGACGCGCGAGCGCCTCCGCCATTGCGAGGCCGATGCCGCGGCGACATCCGGTGACGAGCGCGAGCCTGCCCGAGAGATCGAACATCAGCTCCTGCAGTCGATGAGGATCTTCATCGACTCGCCGGCGTCCATCGCCCGGAACGCTTCCGTCACCCCGTCGAGAGGCACGACGTCCGTGATCAGCGTGTCGCTCGGGATCGCTCCCGCCGCGAGAAGGCGCACCGCCTCCTCGTAGTCGCCTCGCTCGTAGACGCGCGCGCCGATCAACGTCAGCTCACGCCAGAAGACGCGGAAGAGATCGACCGGCGGAGGCGTCGAGTGAATGCCCACGACGACTGCGCGTCCGCGTGCGCCGAGGCACCCGATCGCGGTCCCCATGCCGACCGCCGTGCCGGAGACCTCGAACGCGACGTCCGCGCCGTGCGCCTTCCGTCCAGTCGATCGACCCAGGTCGCAGCGTCCTCGGCGAGCGGGTCGACGGCCACGAGAGCGAGCGAGTCGACGACTTGGCGACGAAGCTCGTTCGGCTCGAAGACCACGACCTCGGCGCCGGCCGACCGTGCGACGTTCGCGATCAGCAGGCCGATCGGCCCGGCTCCGACGACAACGGCGCGCTCGCCCGGAGCGAGCCCGGATCGGCGTACATCGTGCACGGCGACGGCTGTCGGCTCGGCGAGCGCTGCAGTCTGCAGCGACAGGTCGGCGGGCAAGCGGACGAGCACGTCCGCCGGCACGTTCCAGCGCGACTGCATCGACCCGGGCGCGTCGATCCCCAGGAAGACCAGCCGATAGCAGATGTGCGAGGCGCCGCTTCTGCACGCGGCGCAGTCGCCGCATGAGACGAGCGGCATGACCGTCGCCGGGTCCCCGACCGCCCAGCCCTCGACGCCGTCGCCGATCGACGCAACGCGGCCGGCCATCTCGTGGCCGAGCACGGCGGGCATCGTCACCCGCGCGTCCATCGCGCCGTGGAGGATGTGGAGGTCGGTGCCGCAGATCCCGGTGTACGCGACCTCGAGCTGCACCTCCCCCGGCGCAGGCCGAGCGACCTCGGTGTCGACCACCTCGAGTGCCCCGTTGCCGATGTAGCGAGCAGTATTCATATGATGAGCATATATCCTTAGCGACCTTGAAAGATCAGACCAATCGGCGTACTATGCCGCACCATGCTCCCGGATGTCCAGCTTTTTGCCTCGTTTATCGGCAAATCAATCAGACCAATAGCGAGCTAACGTGAGGATCACAGCCCTCACAACCCACGACGTCCGTTTCCCGACCTCGCGCTCCCTGGACGGGTCGGACGCGATGCATCGCAGCCCCGACTACTCGGCCGCCTACGTCGTCCTCCACACCGACGACCCGGAGCTTTCGGGTCACGGACTGACGTTCACGAACGGCCGCGGGACCGAGGTCTGCGTCGCAGCGATCAGCGCGCTCGAGCCGCTCGTCGTCGGGCGCACGCTCGAAGGCATCACCGATGACTTCGCCGGATTCTGGCGGAGCCTCGTCTCTGAGGACCAGCTCCGCTGGCTCGGGCCGGAGAAGGGCGTGATGCACATCTCGACGGCTGCGGTCGTCAATGCGGTCTGGGACCTGTGGGCGAAGACACGCGGTGTGCCGGTCTGGCGGCTTCTCGCCGATCTGTCGCCGGAGGAGATCGTGTCGACCGTCGACTTCCGCTACATCTCCGACGCGATCGCCCCCGACGAGGCTGTCGACCTACTTCGCGCCGCGGCGCCGGGGCGCGAGGAGCGCGAGCGCGCGCTGCGCGAGCGGGGCTATCCGGCGTACACGACCTCGGCCGGCTGGATCGGCTACGACGACGAGAAGGTGGATCGGCTCGTCCGTCTTGCGCTCGCCGACGGTTTTCGCCACGTGAAGATGAAGGTCGGCGCAGACCCGGCGTCGGATGCCCGCCGGGCGGCCCTGATCCGCGACGCGCTCGGCGATTCCGGCACCCTGATGATGGACGCGAACCAGGTCTGGGACGTGGGCGAGGCGATCGCGGCCATGCGCGAGCTGGCGGCGTTCGACCCATGGTGGATCGAGGAGCCGACGAGCCCTGACGACATCCTCGGCCACGCGCGCATCCGCCGGGAGATCGCGCCGATCGCGGTCGCGACGGGCGAGCACGTGCAGAACCGAATCGTGTTCAAGCAGCTGCTCCAGGCGGACGCGATCGACGTCGTCCAGATCGACGCATGCCGTGTGGCGGGGGTCAACGAGGTGATCGCAATCCTCCTGATGGCTGCGAAATTCGGCGTCCGCGTTTGCCCGCATGCGGGTGGTGTGGGTCTCTGCGAGTACGTTCAGCACCTCGCGGCGTTCGACTACCTGAGCGTGAGCGGCTCACTCGACGGACGCGTCGTCGAATGGGTCGACCACCTGCACGAGCACTTCGTGCATCCGGCGCTCGTCGTCGACGGTCACTACGTCCTTGCGGAGGCGCCCGGCTACAGCATCGAGATGTTGGAGTCGTCGCTCGCGGACTACGCCTACCCGCACGGCCGGGTGTGGTCGGGCGCCGAGGCGATGGTGGACTAGGGATGGGCCAGATGGCGGAGTCGATCGAACCGAACGCGGAACGCCGCCGGGGTGGGGTCGATCGCAGCTACCGGCTGCTGCAGGCGGCGCTGCTTGCCCTGCGCGCCGGGCCTGCGCTGATTCTGTTTCTGCTGATCGTCTTCGTGAGCCTGACGACGCCGATCTTCTTCACGGGCCGCAACCTCGGGAACGTTTTCTCGCAGACGGCCGTGATCGCGGTGCTCGCGCTCGGCCAGCTGCTCGTGATCGTCAGCCGCGGCATCGACCTGTCAGTCGGGGCGACGGTGGCGCTCTCGGGTGTCGTCGGCGCGATCGTGTACATGCACGTCCACTCGACCGCGCTCGTCGTGCTGGCGATCCTGGGCACGGGTCTGGCGGTCGGTCTCGCCAACGGCATCGTCTTCGTCGTCGGACGTGTGCCGCATCCGTTCATCGTGACGCTCGCGTCGCTGAGCATCGTGCGAGGCCTCGCTCTCTGGGCCGCGAACGGCACGCTGATCGCCGGCATGCCGAGCGGGGTGGACACCCTCGGCGGCGGCTCGATCGGGTGGCTGCCGTACTCGGCGTTCGTCGTTCTCGGGCTCGCGCTGGTCGCCGTCGTCGGGACGACGTACCTCGTCTGGGGACGATGGCTGTACGCCGTCGGCGGCAATCCCGACGGTGCGCGCCGGGCGGGCATGCCGGTCGGCCGCATCCTGATCAGCGTCTATGCCCTGAGCGGTCTCGCCGCCGGGCGTCGGCGGCCTGCTCACCGCCGGGCTGATCGATGCGGGCTCGCCGACGGCGGGGGACCTCTCGGAGCTCGACTCGATCGCCGCGGTGATCATCGGCGGGGCGGCGTTCGCCGGCGGCCGGGGCAACGTCGGCAACGCGCTGGTCGGGGCGTTCACGATCGGCGTGATCCGGAACGCGCTCAACCTGCACAACGTGAACGCCTTCTACCAGCTGATGGCGATCGGCGTGATCGTGCTGGTCGCGGTCGAGGCGGACGTGCTGCGCGGATACATCGAAGGCCGCGTGCGGCTCGCCCGCGCGCTGAGGGTGGGATGAGCGTCCTCGCCGTCCGCGGTGGGAGCAAGCGCTTCGGCGCGGTGGTCGGCCTCGACGACGTCGACGTCGAGGTGCGCGGCGGCGAGGTGCTCGCGCTGCTCGGCGACAACGGCGCCGGCAAGTCGACACTGATCAAGTGCCTCAGCGGCGCACTCCGGCTCGACCGCGGAACGATCGAGCTGGACGGGAAGCGCGTGACGATTCACACGCCGGCGGACGCCCGGGCGTTCGGCATCGAGACGGTGTACCAGGATCTCGCGCTGTTCGACAACCTCAAGCCCGGCTGACAATTTCTATGCGGGCCGCGAGCTCGCGGCGCCGAGGTGGCTGCCACGTTCGATCCGGCTGCTCAAGCGCCGCGAGATGGCCGTGACGACGCGCCGCACGCTCGATCGACTCCAGGTCGGGCTCGACGATCACGGCACCGTCGGGCTGATGTCCGGCGGGCAGCGCCAGGCGGTCGCCGTGGCCGCGCCGCCGCCTTCGCGTCGCGCATCGTCATCCTCGACGAGCCGACCGCCGCCCTGGGCGTGCGCGAATCGCGTCAAGTCCTGGACCTGATCCTCCGCCTCCGCGAGGAAGGCAAGGCCGTGATCGTCGTCTCCCACGCGATGGATCACGTCATCGAAGTGGCTGATCGAGCCGTGATCATGCGGCGGGGCCGCAAGGTTGGCGAGCTGATCCCGAGTGCGGAGACGCACGCGGAGATCGTGTCGCTGATCGTGGGGGGTGGTGCGATAGATCGAGCCGATCTCCCCACCGGCGCCGCGCGCTACTGCAGAGCACGCGGCGACCGGGCTTCACGAATCGCCAGCCGCGGCGCGAGCGCCGCGTTCACCTACGAAAGGACGAACATGTCGAAGAAACGGCTGACTGCAGGAACCGCCCTCGTCCTCCTTGTGGCGAGTGTCGCTGCAGTCTCGAGTGTCACCGCAACTGCCAAGCCGACCAAGGCGTCCGCCTCGGTCAAGCTCGGCTTCATCACCAAGTTCCCGGTCGACTTCTACTTCACGCTCGTCGGTGGCGCGAAGCAGTGGCAGAAGACGCACAAGAACGTGCAGGTCGTCTACGCGCAAGGTAAGTCGGCGACCGACGACGCCGGCGAGATCGCGGCGATCCAGAACATGGTCGCATCTGGCGTGAAGGGCATCGCCATCACGCCCACGAGCCCGGCCGTCATCCCCGCCCTGAAGAAGGCGGTCAAGAGCGGGGTCAAAGTCGTGCTGATGGACAACGACCTGCCGACCTGGAAGCAGAAGACGTCCGTCGTCGCCACGAACAACCTCAAGGGCGGCGTCCTCGCCGGCAAGTGGCTCGCAGGCAAGCTGAAGGCCGGCGATACGCTCGGCATCCTCGAGGGCGTTCCAGGCGTGCCGGCGCTCGACGACCGCGTGACCGGGATGCTCAACGGGCTCGGCGCGCTCAAGTCGCAGATCAAGGTCGTCTCGAAGCTCGAGACCGACTGCGACCAGACCAAGGGCGCCCAAGCGGCGCAGACGATGCTGACCGCCAACCAGGATCTGACGGCGATCTACTCCGCCTGCGGGCCTCCCGCGCTCGGCGCGATCCAGTCGATCAAGAACGCCGGCATCAAGCCGGGCGGAATCATCCTGGTCGGCTTCGACGGCCTGCCGGACGAGCTGAAGGCGGTCAAGGCCGGCACCGAGAACGCGACGGTGCAGCAGCACCCGGTGAAGATCGGCTCGCTGGGCGTGGCCACGCTGTACTCCGCCGTGCAGGGCAAGAAGGTGCCGAAGAACGTGGACACCGGCACCGGGATCGTCACCGGCTAGTTCTCGAGCCCCCGCGGCGGCTCCTTGCCGCCGTGGGGGCCACCCATCTCATGATCGTCGACGCCCACCACCACTTCTGGAACCCCGCCCGCATCCCGCAGGCGTGGATGACCGAGGAGCACAAGGCGATCGATCGGCCGTTCGAGCCGCGCGACCTCGAGCCGCTGCTCGCGGCGTGCGGTGTCGGCGCGACGGTGCTCGTGCAGAGCGCTGCCGACGACCAGGACACCGACTATCTGTTCGAACTGCTCGCGAACGCGCCGTGGGTGGGGGCCGTGACGGCTTGGTGCCGGCTCGACGACGTCGGCGTGGCGCGCCGGCGTCTCGACGAGCTCGTCGGGCAGCCGAAGCTCCGCGCGATCCGCCACCTCATCCACATGGAGAGCGACCCGCACTGGCTCCTCCGCGACGAGGTCCAGCCGGCACTCGCACTGCTCGAGGAGCGCGGCCTGCTGCTCGAGCTGCCCGCCGTCTTCCCCGACCACCTCGGCGACGTGCCCGAGCTGGCACGCCGCTACCCGGCGCTCACGCTTGTCGTCGATCACCTGGGCAAGCCGCCGATCGGCAGGGCCGAGATGTCCGCATGGCAGGGGCAGCTCGAGCGGGCGGCGGCGTGCGCCAATGTCGTAGCCAAGGTGTCCGGGCTGAACACGGTGGTCCCGCGGCCCGACTGGGCAGCCGCCGACCTCGAGCCGGCCGTGCGCGCCGCGGTCGAGGCGTTCGGCTCCGAGCGCCTCCTGTTCGGGAGCGACTGGCCGGTCGCGCTGCTGAACGGGAGCTACGAGCACGTCTTCTTCGAGACGACGAACGCGATCCGGTCTGCGGCGGGGGACGGCGCCGACGCCATCCTTGGCGGCAACGCCCTGCGCCTCTACGCTATCGGCCGGACATGAGCGCCGGCAGCGCCACAGACCAGGCGATCGCGAAGATCAAGGAGCTCATCAGCTCCGGGGAGTTCACGGCGGGCTCGCGCCTGCCGACAGAACGCGAGCTGACGCAGAGATTCGGCGTCTCGCGGAGCTCTCTGCGTGAGGCAACGCGCGCGCTCGCGCTGGTCGGCGTGCTCGAGTCGCGCGTCGGCGACGGAACGTATGTGACCACGCTCACGCCGGAGCTGCTCCTGACCGGAGTCGGCTTCGTGAGCGACCTCGTGTCCATCGGCTCGCTGATCGAGATCCATCAAATCCGCCGTCTGCTCGAGCCGGAGGCGACGCGGCTCGCCACTCCGCGGCTGACGGATGAGGACTTCGAACGGTTGACGCAGTGCCTCGGTCGGATGGAGGAAGCCGACGATCCCCCGGCCTTCATCGAAGCGGACACGGCCTTCCACAAGGTGATCCTCGATGCGTGCGGGAACGCGACTCTGGCGTCTCTGATCGAGAACCTTTCGAGCGGGACGATGCGCGCACGACTATGGCACTCGCTGATTGCGCGTGGCGCGACCGAGGCCACGCTCGAGAGTCACGTCGGCATCTACAACGCTCTTGTCGCGCGGGACGCAGGACGCGCCGCCGCCGCCGACGTCATGCACCTTGCTGCGGCGGAGGACTGGCTTCGCGGGTTTCTCGAGCTCGAAGCATCTGTATCTTGACGCGTTCGAGAATCGCCGCGGCCGAGCTATGAGGCAGGCGCCGCCACGGAGCGACGCAGCCGCAACGGCATCGGGACGCGCTCGACAAGTCCACCGCCGCTTCCAGCGTGTGGACCGTCGAGGAGCAGTTCGATCGACCGCCGGCCCAGGTCGTAGTGAGGGATCGCGATCGTCGTCAACTCCGGCTTCACCCACTTCGAGATTGGATCGTCGTCGAACGAGATGACCGAGACGTCGGAGGCGACCGCGAGGCCCGACTCGGCAAGCGCGGTGTAGGCACCAATGGCGAGCCGGTCGTTGAAGCAGACCAGAGCCTTGATGGGTGCACCGGCGTCGAGCAACTTTCGGACGGCTGCATGCCCGAGCTCCGGTTCCCAGTCCGTGCAGGCGATTGCCCCGGCGGCGCGCACACCCGCTTCGTCGAGCACCGTTTTGATGCCCTGCAGACGTTCGACGGCCGCGAGACTGCCGGCCGGCCCTTGCCCCGGTCGAGGTCCCGCGCCGATCAGGTAGATCCCGCTCCTGTGGCCCGCGTCGAGGAGCGTTGCAGCTGCTGTGCGTCCGGCGGCGAGCTCATCCGGAACGACGGAGACGAGTGGCGCGGGACGTGCCGGCACGGCGTTCAGCAGAACCGCTGCGCGTGACCGCAGCAGCTTCGGCACCGCGACCTTTCGCGTGTACATCGCGGCGAGGACGAGTCCATCGACCTGGCGGTCGACCATCGCTTCGAGCAGCTCTTTTTCGAGCGCGGGGTCACCTTCGGTCTCGGCGATGAGCAGCAGATGACCTCGATCGCGAGCAGCCTCGAGGGCCCCCTTGATCAGGTTGCCGGCGAACGGTGTCGTCGCAATCGTGTCGGAGATGAAGCCGATCGTGTGCGTCGTTCCGGTGCGGAGGCTCCGCGAGACGATATTCGGCCGGTAACCGGTCTCACGTGCAGCCTCGAGCACCCGAGCTTCGGCGTCGACGGAGATCCGCATCTCTTCGCGGCGGCCGGTGAGCACGAACGACGCGGCGGTCTGAGACACGCCGGCGCGCCGCGCCACGTCGGCAAGCGTCACCCGTTTTGTTGCGGTGTACGGCTTCGGTCGGCTATCGCCAGAATGGGTTGACATCTTGGGTCGAGATGAGGTTATCTCCTTTGCTGATTCGATTTAGCAACCCTCGAACCGGCAGTGTCGAGAGACCGTAGCGGCAGCCGGGCACCCTGTGGGGATGGCCCGACGTTGCGTGTCTGCGGCTCTGCGCGATCCAGTACCGAAGGGAGGAGTAATGCTCGAACCGACGGAAGAGCCGAAGGGGCTACTGCGGCGTGCACTTGGTTACCGGATGCTCATTGGGATCGCGGTCGGCGGTGCGCTCGTCGCCGCGGTCGTGGCTGCGAGCGTCGTTCCCGCGTCCGCATCCGGCAAGACTGAGGCTGCTGCCGCGGCGAGGCCGGGGTGTGGCACGGCTCCGGTGAAGATGAACGCCTATGTCGAGACCGGGTTCGCCGTTCCGATCGACTTGATGAACCTCTTCCACAAGCAGCATCCGAACGTGACCTGGAAGATTCGCCAGGATGCCTTCGCGACGATCACGCAGAACGCGCCGCTCGTCCTCAACGGGCCGAATCCGCCCGACATCATGCGGCTGCCGCAGGTGAGCGGTCTCGTGAAAGACCATCTGCTGAAGAACCTGGACGGCTACTTCAGGGCATTCGGATGGAGCAAGTTCCCCGCCTCGCAGCTCGCGCAGGTTCGGATGCCTGCCGCCGGCCGTCCGCGTGGCATTGGCTCCCTCTGGGCGTTTGGGCTCAACTACAGCCTCACGGGAGTCTTCTACAACAAGACACTCGCAGCGAAGGTCGGCATGACCGGCACGCCGACGACGCTCGCGCAGTTCGACGCACTGCTCGCCAAGGCGAAGGCGGCCGGTGTCACGCCGATCGTGCAGTTCAACGGTGGCGCAACCGGTGGCCTGCTCTTCCCGCTGCAGCAGCTGATGGCGATCTACGGACAGCCGGCGCCGATCAACAACTGGATCTTCCAGCGGGCGGCGGCGAACATCAACACTCCGTCGAACCTGCAGGCGACCACTCATCTGCAGGATTGGATCAAGGCCGGCTACTTCAACAGCGACGCGAACGCCACCGACTACCCGACGATGATGAGCAAGTTCCAGCACGGCGAGGGCCTGTTCATGTTCGACGGCGATTGGGAGTCGGGAAACCTCGACAAGCTGATGCCCGGGCAGGTCGGCTTCTTCCTGATGCCGACGCTCAAGGCGGGCCAGAACCACACCGCGATGTCCGCTCCGCTCACGTACGGCATCGCGGCGAAGGCCAAGCACGCCGACTGTGCGGCGTTCTTCTTCAACTGGGTTGCGACCAACCCTGCGGCGCGCAAGCTGAACGTCGCCGTCGGTGGGTCGAACCCCGGCGGCCCACCGAATCTGCCGGTGCCCGCGCAGAAGAAGGGTTCGCTGATCTCGCAAACGCTCGCTGCGGGCAAGGTCGTCGCGGCGCAGAATGGAGCGATGGACTTCATCGCGAACGCGACCGGCGCGATCTATGCGCAGTCGTGGACACCTGAGGTGCAGAAGCTCTTCGCCGGGCAGGAGACACCGGACGGAGTCCTCAAGTCCGTCCAGTCCGACTACGTGGCGCAAGTGAAGAACGGGGGCTAGTGCAGCACCGCTCGGTGCAAGCGGCCGAGGCGGGGGAGACGGCCCCGCGTCGCCGCTCGGGGCTAGCGGAAACGACGTCGCGGACTCTCCTTGCGAGAGTCCGCGACGTTCGTGTGCAGGGCTGGCTGTTCGTACTCCCTGCGCTGATCGCCTACGCGGTCTTCGTGCTCTGGCCGGTCATACAGACGTTCAAGTACTCGCTGTACCAGTGGGACGGCGTGCTTCCTGCCCGGTGGGTGGGGTTGGCGAACTTCAAGACGGTCTTTACCGATAGTGAACTGACGGGCGTGCTCAAGCACGCGTTCGAGCTGATGATCTTCTTCAGCGCGATCCCGGTTCTCCTCGGCCTCCTTGTCGCGACGGTGATGAGGCGGATCGCATCCCGCCGTGTCAGCAGCACGGCGCGCGCTGTGCTGTTCTTGCCTCAGGTCGTACCGCTCGTGGCTGCCGGGATCGCCTGGAACTGGGTGCTCTCCTCCACCGGCGTCGTCAACCAGGGGCTCGAGCTCGTCGGGTTGGGAAGCGTGACGCGCGCTTGGCTCGGCGACTTCGGCACGGCGCTGCCGGCGGTCGGCGTGATCGGGGCCTGGGTGTTGCTCGGCCTCTGCACAGTGCTGCTGCTCGCCGGCATGTCGAAGATCGATCCGACGCTGTACGAGGCAGCTCAGCTCGATGGGGCCGGCCCGATTCGCGAGTTCTTTGCCGTCACGCTGCCCAGCCTGCGTCAGGAGATTGCCGTCTGCGTGACCATCACTGTGATCGCCGCACTGTCGGCCTTCGACATCGTCTACATCGCGACTCGAGGCGGCCCGGGCAACCAGACGATGGTGCCGGGGCTCGAGATCTACCAGCTTGCCTTCTTCAATCGGCAGGTAGGGCTCGCCTCCGCGCTCGCCGTCGTGCTGATGCTGCTCGTACTGATCTGCATTCTCCCGATCCAGTGGCTCGCCCGGAGCGGACGAGACCAGTGATCGTCTCGCGCCGTCACAGCTGGGCCGGGGGCGCGCTACTCGTGGCGCTGATGGTCGTGACGCTGTTGCCGTTCCTCAGCTTGTTCACGACTGCTCTTCACCAGTCCGGCACGTATCCGAATGGCCTCGATTGGCCGTCACACCCGCACTGGCACAATTTCGTCGAGGCATTCCACACCGCGAACATGGGCGCGATCTTCAAGTCGAGTGTGCTCATCGTCGTCGCTGTCGTCCCGATCTCGATGACCATCGCAACCATGGCGGGATTCGGGCTCGGCCACTTGCGAGTACGGGGCGGCCAGATCGTGTTCGTCGTCTTCCTACTCGGCCTGGCTCTGCCGTTCGAGGGCGTGATCGTCCCGATCTACTACGAGATCCGCGGCTTGAACCTCCTGAACACGCGTTGGGCGATCATCCTCCCGCTCATCGGTCTCTACATGCCGTTCGCGGTCTACTGGATGCGCGCGCATTTCATCAACATGCCCTCGGAGCTCTCCGAGGCCGCGCGTGTCGACGGTGCCTCTACCTGGCAGCTCTTCTGGGAGATCCACGTGCCGCTGGCTCGTCCTGCTCTTGCGTCGCTTGGGATCCTTCTCTCGGTCTGGACCTGGAATCAGTTCATCCTCACGATCGTCCTCGTCGATGACCCGACCAAACGGACGATGGCCGGTGCGCTGGGTGCGTTTCAGGGACAGTGGGGCGCGGACATTCCGCTCCTCTCCGCAGGCTCGCTGCTGATTCTCCTTCCCACGCTGATCGTGTTCCTCGTCTTTCAGCGTCACTTCGTCGCAGCCCTGCTGCAGGGCTCGCTGAAGGGCTGATCCGAAGCGATGGCACTCAGCCTTCCCGACAAATGGGTCTGGGACTTCTGGTTCGCGCTCGACGGAGATCGTCATCACGTCTTCTATCTCCAGGCGCCTCGCTCCCTCGGCCGCTCCGACCTCCGTCACCGCAACGCGTCGATCGGGCACGCGGTCTCCACTGACCTTCGTGCCTGGACCGTCCTGCCGGATGCACTCGCTCCGGGCGAGCCCGGCAGCTGGGACGACCTTGCCACCTGGACGGGTAGCGTGATCGAGCGTGACGGGCGCTGGCACATGCTCTACACCGGGATCAGCACCAACGACTCGGGCTTGATCCAGCGCATCGGCCTCGCGACGTCCGACGATCTCGTCCACTGGACGAAGCACCCCGCAAACCCGGTGCTCGAGGCAGACGGTCGGTGGTACGAGTTGCTCGACCTCACGCGGTGGCGCGACCAGTCGTGGCGCGATCCGTGGTTGTTCGTCGAGCCGGACGGTGCCGGGGTGCACGTCTTGTTGACCGCGCGTTCCCCGAGAGGGCCGGCCGACGGTGCGGGGGTAATCGCACATGCGCGCTCCGCCGACTTCGTCCACTGGGAGGTCCATCCGCCGGTCACGCAGGCCGGCGAGTTCGCACAGGTCGAATGCCCCCAGCTGGCCCACATCGACGGACGGAAGCTGATCCTGTTCTCCTGCCTGGACGAAGACCACTCGGCGGCGCGACGCGAGCGGCTCGGCCGGCGAGGCGGGACCGGGACATTCGTCTTCTCGGACGTCGACGGCGAGCTCTTGCCGAGCGGCAATGCGATCGCGGACACGGACGGTGCCATCGGTCCGCTCTACGCGGGCAAGGTCGTCGAGATCGAACCGGACGACTGGCGCTTCATCGGCTTCCGCGGTGCGGGCGATCGCGACTTCGTCGGCGAGCTGATCGACCCGGTTCCCATTCGTTTCGACGAGCACGGGGAGCTTCGACTCGCCATCGCGTCCGCTCCTCCAGACGAGTCGGAGCTCGATGTCTCTCTCTCCTGAGGTTCAAGCGTTTCTCGACTGGGACAGGCGCCTCGGCGAGCGCCTCACCGGGCTGTCCCTGCCGGACCGGCGGAATGCGATCGGCGCCGCGCTCGAGGAGTACGCGACCGACACAGGGCTTGCCGTTGGTCAGGTCGCGTCCGTCAACGACTTCGCAGTTCCCGTGCCCGGAGGGAGGATCGGGCTTCGCGTCTACGCGCCGCAGGGTGATGGGCCGCATCCGGCGTTCTTCCACATCCACGGTGGGGGATTCACGCTGGGCTCGATCGACTGGGTCCCGAACGAGGCGAAATGCGCGCACGTTTCCCGCAGCGCTGGGTGTGTCGTCGCGACCGTCGAGTACCGGCTCGCACCGGAGTGCCCGTTTCCGACGGCGCCCGAGGACTGCTATGCCGCGCTCCTCTGGCTTGTCGACCACGCCTCCGACGTGAACGTCGACCCGGCCCGAATCGCAGTCGGCGGTGAGTCCGCCGGCGGAGACCTCGCTGCCGTATTGGCACTGATGGCACGGGATCGCGGGGGGCCGGCGCTGGCCCTCCAATTGCTCGAGATGCCCGTCACGGACATGAGCGCCGCCAGCCTCGAGCACGAGTCGATGACGCTCTACGGCGAGGGCTACGGCCTCGAGCGGACAGGCATCGATGCGTTCCAGGCCGACTACCTCCCCGACCCCGCCGCCGGCGAGCTCGCTTATGCCTCTCCGCTGCGCGCCGGCGACCTCGCGGGCCTGCCGCCGGCGCACGTCATCACCGCAGAGTTCGACCCGCTTCGCGACAGCGGTGAGGCGTACGCACGTCGTCTGCACGAGGCCGGGGTGCGCACGACGGTGCATCGCTTTCTCGGCCAGACGCACGGCTCCAGCAGCCTCTGGCACTTCTGGCCGCCGGCGCGCGAGTGGATGGACGAAGTCGTCCGTGCGATTCGGGAGGCGCTTGCCGACGGCGCCGCATCTGGAGCGGTGCAATGCGAGCGCGCCTCGGCGTGTGGGCCAACGGCTGCCGACGTCGATCGCCTTCTGAACCAGCACGCATCTCCGTTGGTCGAGTCAGCAGAGGGAGGGTGAAGTGGCTGCCATCGAGTTCCTCGACGTGACGAAGGTCTACGGCGGCGGCGTACCCGCCGTCGACGGTCTCCAGCTCACCGTAGAGGACGGTGAGTTCGCGGTCTTGCTCGGGCCGTCCGGCTGCGGCAAGTCGACTGCGCTTCGCATGGTTGCCGGACTGGAAGCGATCACCGGCGGCGAGATCCGGATCGGCGGCCGGGTCGTCAACACGGTGCAACCACGTGACCGTGACATCGCGATGGTCTTCCAGAACTACGCCCTCTACCCGCACATGAACGTCTACGACAACATCGGCTTCGGATTGCGTGTGCGAGGAGTCCCGAAACCGGAACGCGGGCCGCAGATCGAGCGCGCCGCGGGAGTGCTCGGACTGGTCGACTACTTCAACCGGAAGCCGAGCCAACTATCCGGCGGGCAGCGTCAGCGAGTCGCGATGGGTCGCGCCATCGTGCGCAAACCCAAGGCCTTTTTGATGGACGAGCCTTTGTCGAACCTGGACGCCAGGCTGCGTGTGCAGATGAGGACGGAGATCGTCCGACTCCAACGCGACCTCGAAGTAACGACCCTCTATGTGACCCACGACCAAGTCGAGGCCATGACGATGGCCGATCGCGTCGCCGTGCTGCGCGGCGGTGTCTTGCAGCAGTTCGACACGCCCGACCGCGTGTACACCCACCCGGTCAACCTGTTCGTCGCGAGCTTCCTCGGTAGCCCGGCGATGAACCTCGTCGAGGGTTGCCTCGAGCAGCGGGGAGGCGAGGTGATCTGCCGCATCCGAGAGCACACACTGGCGTTCCCCGAGATGCTCCTTGACCGGAAGCAGCTCGCCGCGGTGCTGGGACGCCCGATCGCAGTGGGCATCCGCGCCGAGTCGCTTTCGCTGGCGACCTCGGAGGTGCAACCCACCCTGTCTGGAACCGTCGTGATCGCCGAGTCGCTCGGGTTCGAGACGCTCCTGCACGTGCGCGTCGACGCGAAGCCTGTTCTGAGCGCTGACGTTCTCGACTCGATTCCTGAGCAGGGCAATGCGCTTTCAGGCTTGGCCGAGACGGACGAGACGACCTTTGTGGCCCGGCTGCCGGCGGGCACAAGGGTCGACGAGGGACAGCTGCTCAGGCTCGCCGTCGATCTCCCTCAAGTGAAGTTCTTCGACCTCGCGTCCGGACGAGCGCTTCAGTAGAGCCGCTGTTTGCATCTGCAGGCGGACCGTTCACGCTGTCGTGAGCGGTCCGCCTGCGATGAGTGCCTGCAGCGCGGCCACGTGCCCCCGGAAGCGCTCGCGCCCAAGCGGTGTCAGCCGCGCACGGACGCGTCGTCGTCGCTCGCTGAGTGGCCGCTCGATCGCGACGTAGCCGGCCTCTTCGAGAGTCGCGAGCTGCTTGGAGAGGGCCGAGTCCGAGAGGCCGAGCTGATCGCGGACGAAGGCGAAGTCCGCCCAGTCGGCGGCTGCCAGGAGCGACATGATCGAGAGCCGCGTCGCCGGATGGATAAGCTCGTCGAACCGTGGACCGCTCATGCGCCGGCGCGCCGCGCTGCGTCGGCGCGGATTGCCGCCATCACCTGCGGGCCGCCGAGCACGATCACGGCCGCGACGAGGATGCTCGCTCCGGTCGCCGGATGCCCTGCGCCGTCGGCGTCGAGCGCGAGCGCGGCGACGATCGTCAGCGCCACGAGGCTGACGAGGAAGGCGATGACGAGAAGCGCCGATCTGCGCCCGGCGACGTCGCGCCGGACACGCACCTCGCCGGTCCGCTGGCGCCCGCCGAGGAGTCGCTGCGAGACGCTCGCGTGCACGGCGCCGACCACGAGCGTCGCGGCCGTCACGAGCCACGCCGCGACGCCGACGTCGTTCAACACGCCGAGCCCGACCCAGCATCCGGCGAGCCCCCACCAGTACCACCACGGCATACCGATCCGGTCGATGACCCTCTGCCTTGCCTGCTCGACGTCGGCGAGTGCCAGCCGCGCCTCGGCTTCGTTCGGATAGCTCATCTCAAGCTCCTTCACTTTCCCTGTTGGAAAGTCCAGCGTAGACTTTCCAACCCGGAAAGTCAAGAGCGGTCATGAGCGGGTGCTGCCATCGTGCGGCCGGCTGCGTCCTCGCGGAGATCTCGCAGCGGACCGCCGTCCATGACGGCTCGGCCAGCCCGATCGGAAATCCTCCAGAACGGACGACGCAGCGTCAGCCGCGCTCTGTCCCTGGAGTAGCCGGGGTGAGTCTAGCTGCGCAGCTTGGTGGTCTGTCAGTGCGCCGTGCGGAAGACACATCGGGTTGCTCGAGAACCGCGAATCACCGCTCGCCCGACCACCGCCATGGTCGAGCGGTCCATTCGAGTGCACTGGACACTCGTCCCACAGCTTGTCGATCCAGACCATCAACCCGAACCTCCAGTCGTAACGGCGTCCCGCCGCGCCGCTCCCGCGAGCAGTCGACAGATCGACGGTCGAGGAAGCCTTCGAGCAGGCGATCGAGCGCGCGCCCTCAGAGAACCAACCTGATCTCAGGAGATTGCTTGAGTGGGCTCGTGCGCTCGAAGGCGAACGACTCGCCACACTCAACACCTATTTCGGCGACGGGCGCGAGATTCTGCTGATTTGGGTGCGTGGCGAGAAGGCCGGGCTAGCCTCTCTCTGGAACGACAACGGCACCTTCATCTCCTTGTGGCGGAGCGTGTTCGTTCGACTCGCATGGCAACACATCGAGCGCATCGAGTCATTGATCGGAAAGCCGATCGGTCAGGGCAACACCGTGCGAGACCCTTCGGACGAGCTTCTCGCGGCACTCACAGACGCTTACCGCGATGCGAATCGCTACCAGGCAGTCTGGAACGAACGAGATTTCTACGTCGCGTTTGGCGAAGACATTCGGAGGAACTGGGACGACGCGCGCCGCTACGGCTTCATCGCCGCGGGCGGAGGTGCTTGGTATTCGAAGTCGCTCAAGCAGCTAAAGACCGGCCATCGCGTGTTCGCCTACATCCCCAAGGGAAGCGGCGTCGGCGGCTACGTCGGCATCGGAGAAGTGACTACAGAGCTGTGTTAATCCCTGACTGGACGACTGGTGAGGCTACTCGTCGTCTTCGGCGTGCTGGGCGGACTTCTCCGCCGAGTAGCCAGTGGACATCGCCGGTGGTCGGGTGCCGCCATTCCCGCATCCGGTACTCGAAGCCGGTAGGAGCACGATCGGGATCGGATCGGGCGAGGCCGGAGCGACCGACGGCACCACCTCTATCGGCAAGGGCGACGTGCAGACCGCACTCGGCTACCACAACGACGCCGCCTTCCAGAACGACGCCAAGAACATCACGTTCAGCCTCGCGCCCGACACCGTCCACTACGTCGCGACCCACTACTGCTCGGCCCAGAACGTCTGGCAGCCGGGCGACCCGCCGATGGACATCGTGCAGTCCGACATGGGCACGATCGGCACCGTCAGCAACACGCCCAACGTGCAGGCGCTGACGAACGGCAGTGGCAAGGTCACCGGCTACCTGCAGACCGGCGTCACGCCCGGCGCCGCGAGCGCGCTGGACTACTCCAAGATCGACTGGTCCAAGTGGAGCACGTGGCCCCGCTGGCGAGCACTACATGGGCTGGATCGACCCCCAGGGCAACCCGTTCAGCACCGTGACCGTCAAGGGCAGCTCGCTCCTGACGGTGAGCAACGGCGTCACGACCGTGGCTCTGCCCGTCACCCCGAGCGTCTGATTCACCGACAACCCTGATCCACCAAGCAACCCCAAGCAGCCCCCGGCCCACCAGGCCGTGCTCTCTTACTACAGAGTTGTCTTTGGCCCCGATAGACCGGAAGGACGTAGCCTCAGCGGCGATCTTGCCCGACGAAATCCGTTGCCCGGATGTTCGACCCTCTACTGCCGCCGTTGCGGCGCGCCCACGTCGGTTGGATGCCGATCTCGGACGTCCAGCTGCGTTGCTTCAGAGCCGAGCCTCCCCTAGACCCTCTCGCACCTGAAGCCGATTCCCGTCCGGATCCTGGAACCTCGCGACGTAACCCCATGGGAACTCCAGGATCCCGGGTGCCTCGAAGTTCACTCCGCGCGACTTCAGTGTCTCGAACACCATCCGGATGTTTTCCACCTCGATGGTGTAGACCGCGCCCCCCAGGTCGGCCTTGGCGGGTGTGCCTGGCCACAGAACGAGCTCGAAGTCTTGCCCCTTGACGCCGACGGTCACGAATCGCGGCCCGACCGATGTCGCGGAGTCAACCCGCTTCTCGAGACCGACGACGTTCGTGTAGAAGTCGAGCGCCTTGTCTTGATCGCTCACCAACAGCGCCACATACACCAGTTTCTTCAGCATCGTGACCTCCGTTCAGTTGTGTTGCCAGCACCACGAACGGGAGGCGCGGTAGGGGACAGCCGCGCGATCACGGAGAGGCGGAGCGTGCACAGCCCGCACCCTCAGAGAACACTCCGAGCACGTGGCGGTTCCGGCGAGTAACTATGAGGTGTCTAAATCCCCGAACGCCGAACGCCGCCCTCTTGCCCACTGTAAGTGAACCGGCGCTCGGGGCCGGTCCGTAGCCACAGGGCTGGGCTACTGGTTCGAGCCGAGTACCGCCCATTACGCTCCGCTCAACCACCCCGATCTGGCGTGGTTGAGCGGAGCAGCATCTGTGATTTGTGCGGTTCTGTCGACGTCGTGCGCTGGGACCGAATCTTGTCCAACGTGCCCAGGAGTCGTTTGCGTCGCCGAGAGAAAGAGGCGAGACGGGTAGATGCCGTACGAACGCGACTCCTCCCGCCTCGCCCTGGTAGCTCAGTCGTGAGAGGTGACGACGTCCTTAACCTTGTCGGCGCCTTCGTCGAGCTTCTGTTTCGCGGCTCCCTCTGCGCGGTCGATCTTGCCCTCACGCTTCAGGTCCTTGTCGTCGGTCAGGTCGCCGACGGCTTCCTTCACCCGTCCCTTGGCGTCGTCTGCGTTGCTCATAGCGTTCTGTCACCCCCGTTGTGATTCGCGGCCCCGGGGCATCCCAGCTCTCCCGGCGAGATCCGCGAGCACCGAGAAAACGAACGAGCCGCGAATCCAGATACGTGCGCAACCAACTTGCGCGCCAGTTGCGGGAGGCGACGTAGCTCTCACGCAAATCCAACGTCAGATCGAGGAAGGACATCCTCGGACCGAGGCGCAAGGCCATCCCACCACGGGCTAGGTGCTCGGCTTGCGGGACTGATCGCCTGGCCAAACACCTGTCAGTGTCGCGAACCCTGAAGCCCCGGCGCGGTCCCGCGTCGGTTTGACTGCAACCGAACATTGCGCCCTGGAGTGCGGCTGCGATTACGATCTCGCCCCAGCCCGTTGCGCATCTGTCGCGTTGGGCGCATCGCCTTCTCCAGCAACCGCCTTCCACACCTTCTTGAAAGACCGCGCCACCTCGGCCGGCCGCGGAGTTCGGCACACACTTGCGTGTTTGCACACGGCGAACGCGGGAAATGCGACCCGCGACCGAAGATCCGAAAGGAGGCACGATGCCACCGCGTGGCGTGAAGAAGGGCACGAAACGAGCACGGCAGTACAAGCACATCAAGGAAAGCGAACTCAAACAAGGCCGCTCGGAACCTCTCGCCGAGGAGATCGCTGCGAGGACCGTGAACAAGGAGCGTGCTCGCGCAGGCGAGTCGCGCGAGCGATCGCGCACGTCAACCGATGACATCTCGTCGGGGAGACGTGGCGGACTTCGATCGGGCACCGACCGCTCGAGAGGCCGCACCTACGACCAGCTCTACAACGAAGCCAAGCACCTAGGGATCGAGGGACGTTCGAAGATGAACAAGGCGTCCCTCCAACGAGCGGTCGATAGGAAGAAGGGCTAGCGCTCGCCGCCGTGACGCTGCCTCGGCGAACGGCATCTACCTCAGGGTGTTCCATCCGGCGAGAGCCGAGTACTCGACACGCCCGCCGACCAACATCGGCGAGGCAGTGGACATCGAGCAGCACGCTCCTAGAGGCTAGGACGATCCGACTGCGGTCTGGACTGATCCTGCGCTCGCGCGAAGCGAGCCCGTAGGTCGCGAACCGCGGGCATATAGGCGAGCGCCGGGATGATCGGCAACCAGAAGTTGAACAGCCGGTAGACGAGGACGCCGAGGAGCGCGCGCGAGAATTGCATGCCCATCCCGGTGAGCGCAACGGTCAGTGCGACCTCGACGAGCCCCGCTCCGCCGGCCGGCAGAGCGCGGCGGGTGAGGACGTAGCCGCCGGAGTAGGCGAGCACGAGCTTGGCGACGGTGATCTGTCCGTCGACGAGCTGGATCGCGGCCCAGAGGCAGAGGATGTCTCCGGCCCAGTAGAGGGCGTTGCCGACCACGCCGAGACCGTGCTCGCGCGGGCTCGTGATCAGGCGACGCACGCGAGCCGCCCCCGCGACCGAGTCGGCAAAGGTCCGCTTCAGCCAGTTGCCACGCACCGCCGAGAGGCGATCGACCCGGCGCGGCGCCGTCAACCACAGGCCGAGCGCAAGCACGGGCAGGAGAATCAGCGACGGCAGCGTGACACCGTCGCTTGCGTGACCGTCGAGGTCGAAGTAGAGCAGGATCGACGCGGCGAGCGCGCCCGCCGAGAGCACGATGTACTCGAGGAACGTCAGCCCGAGCACACGCCGGGTCGCCTCGTCTCGCGTTGCCCCGGCCTGGCGAAAAGCCCAGTAGTCGACGGCGAAGCCGCCCGAGGCGCGGGTTGCAGCGAAGACCCCGAAGCCGGCGACAACCGTCGTGACGCTCGCCGAAAGGTCGAGCTCCTTGCCATCATCGACACGCGCCATATCGCGCACCGTCAGTACGTAGCCTCCGTAGGCAACGAGCTCACCCGCGAGGCAGACCACCAGCCACGCCCAGGAGTGCCTCTCGACGACGAGGCGCGACACGTGCGGCCAGCCGGCGTAGGAGGCAAGGCTCACCGCCACTGCGATCGTTGCACCCGCCGCGAGCAACACGATCACGAGCGGCTTCTCTTCGAGGCTGAGATACACCTCGCGAAACCCCTGGCTGACCCGCCGAATTGCGTCGGGCATGAAACCAGCGTAGAGCAGCGGCGGCGGTCGAAGCTCGTGCGAGTGGCGAGTACGCGAAGCTCTCGCTGCTCACGCCGGAACGGCTTGATGACGAAACACGACGAGCGCTCGGGTCTAAGCGTTGGGTCGAGCGCTCCCTTTACTCCTTCTTACCTCGGATGTGGATGAAGCTCCGGATATCGGGAAGTGGAGTCTTGAGCGAAACAACTATCCCGAGTCCGACGGCAGTGACCTAGGTGCCGTTGGCGGATTCCGAGGAGGCACTATCTAGAGGAGATTGCTTGTTCTGTTGATGTGCGCGGCCGCGCTGGTTCTCGCGACACAGCGGCTGCCGCGCTTGTGCCTGGGGTGTTTGATCCGGGCAATACCGGCTGTCCGAAAGCCAGCTACAGCGGCGGCGTCCTGCATCTGGCCAAGCCCTGTGCGACCGAGACTAACGCCTCCGCCTTCGGTGACATCACGGGCCTGACGGGCCAGCCGTTCACGTCGGGCTGCTTCTAGCCGCCAGAGCCGCCAGCGCCCGGGGGATCCCCTCGCTTC